>NZ_CM128809.1:2515000-3296004 GCF_052934785.1 Lacinutrix undariae | reverse complement strand
TCTTAAAGATTATTTTTGTAGTTCGTTAGTTTAGGAAAAAAAAGAGAAACCCGAGTTTCTCCTGTGTCATTTTCCGTGTGGCAAATATGTGAACAAAATTCTTAAAAAAAAAATCAAATGGGGTTGATTATTTAGAAATTTTTCGCCATGTTTAATTTTGTTGAAAGTACAAAAAATATCTTTAATAAATATGAAAAATAATTTAAAATCCGACGAAGTAGAAATAAGAGTACGTTATGGTGAAACCGATCAAATGGGAGTGGTTTATCATGGTAACTACATACCTTATATTGAGATAGGGCGTACAGAGTGGCTTAGAAAGCTTGGAACCTCTTACAAAGAGATGGAAGAGAATGGGGTGATGTTGCCTGTTGTTGCTATTAATTTAAGGTACAGAAAATCAGCAGTTTATGATGAGGTTATTAAAATTGAGACGATCTTAAAAAAAATCCCAACAGCATCAATAGAATTTGAATTTATAATTTCAAACAGTAAAGGAGAGGTTTTAACAACAGGAAATTCAATTTTAGCATTTATTGATGCAAAAACAAATAGACCTATGCGTTGCCCTAAATATATCTTAGAAAAATTAGAAAATTAATTTTCTAATTCTTTTATTTTTATTTCATAAATAGCATCAAAAATATCAAAGATTTTGGTGCTGTTTTTTAAGCGTACAGAGATTGTAATATTACAGTCTAATTCTAGTTTTTGAGCGATAATTTTCAGGTTCTTTTCTTTTATAACACGCATCACTTTATTCATGTTTTTGTAATCGAAAGTGATTAAGTAGTTTACGTTTATTGTTTTTGTAATAATGTTAGAACTTTCTAAGGCTAATTGAGCTGAAGTTTTGTAGGCGCTAATTAAGCCTCCAACACCTAGTTTTACACCTCCAAAATAACGAACTACTATAATTAAAACATTGGTAACATCAAAAGATTGTATTTGCCCGTAAATTGGCATACCGGCACTATTATTAGGTTCGCCATCATCATTTGCTCTAAATTGAATATTGGGTTCTTTTAGGCCAATTTGGTATGCGTAACACCAATGTCTTGCAGAATGGTGTTGTTTTTTTATGGTTTCTAGATGAGATTTTACGTCGTCTTCATTTTGTATGGGAAATGCATAGCCAAAAAACTTACTGTTTTTTTCTTTGAAAAGCGTTTCTTCCGAAGCATCGGTAATAGTTTTATAAGTGTCTTTAATTATCATTGTAAGTGTGAAAGCATCAATAATATAAAAAAACGCCCAATCATTAAAATTATGACGGACGTTTTTTATTAAAGTGTTGTGATTATTATTTTATGATCACTTTTTTATAAATGATAGTATTTGTGTTTGTTTCTGAAAGTTTAACAATATATACTCCAGAAGTTAAATGACGACTATCAATTTTATCATCATGTACTTTTAAGCTGCTAATGAGCTTTCCTGTTAATGAGTAAAATTGTGCGGTATGAAATGTCTGGTTAGATTTGATATTTATAATTTCAGAAGCAGGAATTGGGTATAAGATGATTTCCTGTGGTTCTGGTTGTAATTGATCATTATGTAAGGTTTCGTTAGTTATTTCATAAGTGATATGTAATACTGGAGGATTTCCTTCATCAGCGGAATCTGCACGACGTCTTTCATTATCTAAATCTAAATAATTTTCTGTAGCTTCAATTTTTACAACAATAGCATTATCAGCTTTCCATAAGTTATGCGATACGATTGTATTTATATGGGGCGCTAAATCAAGCGTACGTTCTTCTTCACCGCTTGAGTTATTATCCCATCGTTCTGGTGTCCATAATTGCGCTTCCAAATAGGTTCTTGCGCTAATGTTGTTTAAATTATCTGTTATAGTTTCTGGGTTTGGGTTATTTTCGACAGCAATATATAAATCTAGAGGCTCGCTATCTGTAGCATCGGCTGTAAACTGAATATAAGCACTAGTAATTGTAGCTCCTTTAGGGATAATA
The DNA here is from genome assembly GCF_052934785.1 of Lacinutrix undariae. NCBI lineage: Bacteria > Pseudomonadati > Bacteroidota > Flavobacteriia > Flavobacteriales > Flavobacteriaceae > Lacinutrix > Lacinutrix undariae. The sequence goes on along the minus strand of NZ_CM128809.1, from coordinate 3,294,031 downwards.
ACATTTCCAAACTCAATACCTATCACTTGATTTCCGGCAACATAAGAGGCATCGTAGACAAATTCTAAATCAGAACTCGATAATTCCATACTTCCATCGCTTTGTTGTTCGGCATCTACCGAAGCATTTATGGCAATATTAGAAGTGTATTCGCCTACAAATAGTGTTATTGTATTAGTGTTTTTTCCGCCTTGATCATCGGTAGTTGTTGCTTTTAACTCATGTACACCATCACTAAGTGTTTCAGCGATTACGTATGGTGAAGTCGTCACCTGACCAATTGAGATATCATCAACAAAAAATTCTACATAAGCAATACTACCATCTGTATCTGTAGCATTAGCGGTAAACGAAACGTTGTCACCGGTTTCAATATATTCATAATTATCGTGAGATGTAATTTCAACTACAGGATATTCGTTTGGAGATTCTGTATATTCAATATGTAAAACTGCTGGGTTTCCTTCGTCTACCGAGTCGGCTCTTCTGTTTTCATTAGTTAATGCTAAGAAATCTTCGGTCGCTTCTATTTTTACAACGATCGTATTTCCGTTTAACCAAGATGAATTAGAAACAATAGTTTGAATTGAGTTTGTAATATCTGATGTGCGTTCTGATGCTCCACTAGCATCTTCTATCCACGAATTTGGCGACCATAATGTTGCGTTTAAGTATGTTCTAGATGTTACATCATTTGTTGTGCTTGTTAAAGGCGTTGCATTTGCTGTGTTTTCTACTGAAATCAATAAATCAATTGGTTCACTATCTGTAGCATCTGCAGTAAATTGAATATATGCTTTAGTAACTGTAGCTCCAACAGGAATTGTAACGTTAGAAAACTCAATTCCTATGGTTTGGTTGGATCCGCCATCATAAACAAATTCTAAATCAGAACTTGATAAATCAATAGCTCCATTAGCGGCTTCTTCAGAATCTTGACTAGCAGAAATATTTGCTAGTTGTACTGTAACATCGTTAGTAATAATTACAGTATCTCCATTTGTAGGATTCCAAACTGCAATATTTTCAGGTAATACACCTGCTATTTCATTGTTTCCATTCTCACCAACAGATTGAGCATTATCTACCATAATTGTTTTTACTGCAATTTCTGTTGTAGATACGGTAATCCATTTAAATTGGTTAAAAGATCCAGAATCTCTAGTCCAAGCTTTGGCGTCGTTAGCTGTTCTTAATGGCGCTCCCCAGCAACCTTCACCAACATAAACAGTTCCGTTTTCGTTATCTATTTGAAAGCCTTCATCACAATTAGCGCTTCCGCCACATGGTTTTATAGGAAAAGTAGATTTTACATCATGAGAGTCAGATTCGTACACTAAATCTACTCCATAATCATAAAATAATTGCGACCAGTTATTGTATTCATCATTTCCTTCAGATTTTGAACTTACATGCGGACGCATTGGTTTGTGATATTGTGCCGATTTCCAGATAGAATTTTCAGTATTTAATTTTTCTTGTAACCATAAGGATTGATTTCCTCCAGCTGTAATTTCAGAATTTAGAGTATAGATGGTATATAAATCATTTCCGAAAGTAATATCGTAATACACATCTTCTGAAGGTGTATCAAATAAATTGTAGATACTTAAATTAGAATCTTCATGATTTCCACGGGTTGGAACAATAGGAATCATTCGTCCATCTGCAGACGTCGTTAATTGCCAGTGATTAAACCATTCAATCCATTCTGATCCGCTATCACCACTAGTCATATCCCCTCCAAAAAATACAGCTGTCGGTTTTAATTTAGAAACTAATAAATTGGCGTTTTGTCGTGGTACAATATTGTTTCTAGAATCTCCTCCGGCAATAAAAGACATTGGTATATTAGTGTCTGGTGCTGTTTTAAACCAAAAACGATTACTTGTACCTTGAGAGTCATTAATAACAAAATAGTAAGCAGTATTAGGTGTTAAGCCTGTTAGTTTTACAAAGTTGTTGTTCATAGATTTGTAATCTATAACGCGTTCTGCAGCTTTATTAAGTGGGTAGTTACTAAAGTTAATACCATAATCTGTGTCTCCAAAATATACTATTGGATTTGTACCAGAAGTTTGATCCCATCCAATGGTAATTGTCGTTGCGGGATCGTCTGTAATCACTAAACGATAGCGTGCGTTGTTTGCCTGTGATTTTATTGAAAAAATGCATAGTAAAATCAATAAAGTAATTTTTTTCATGTGATGTGTTGTTTAAGTTAAATGTCGAAATTAAGATGGAATTTCACAGGAATCATCAAGGTTTTTAAATGGTAACCTTAATTTAAAAGCTTAACATTATGTTGGTTTTTCAGTAATAAATAGATAATGATTAGGTAATGTATTATGGGAATTTGTTAGGGTATATTTGAGACCATAATTTATAATATGATGAGTAAAAAGAGTATAGTGTTTTTGTTGAAATTGACTTGTTTTTGTGTGTTTATTGGTCGTGCTTATGAGCATTTATTTTGGGACGCTCCTTTTAGGTCTTTACTTTGGGATCAAAAATTATTAAGTCCAATTGTTGAAGGTGTTTTTAATACCAGTTGGAGAGATTATGTTACTAGTTCAGCAGCGGATAGTATTATTCAGAATATTATGAAAATAAACGGCGCTTTTTATGCAATATGTGCTATTGTTAGCTTATTGATAAAAGAGAATTCTAAAAAAATATTTAAAGTTATCTTGTTTACAGGAGGTGTGTTTTTATTCTTATTAGCATTACTGCTAACTAAAAGTAAGTTTTACCACATAAGTATGTTTTTTGAACATAGCATTCAATTTGGAGCACCATTTGTATTGTTGTACTTATTTAAAGAAAAACAAGACGTAGCAAAATTAATTATGCCATTAAAAGTGATTACTGCGTTAGCGTTTATTAGTCATGGTGTGTATGCAATAGGAACTGTATATCCGTTACCTGGAAATTTTGTAACAATGACTTTAAATATTTTGCCTATAACCGAAAACCTAGCCAAATCACTTTTATATATCGCTGGTATTTTGGATTTTGTTGTGGCTATTTTAATTTTTATACCTAAAATATCTCGTGCGGCATTAATTTATGCAGCTTTTTGGGGAATTGTTACTGCGTTTGCAAGAGTTGTAAACGGACTTACTTATGATATGTCTTTTTTATCCTTACACCAATATTTATTTGCTACCATGTATAGAATTCCTCACGGACTAATACCACTTGTATGCTTCATGATCCTAACTTATATTAAGAGAAAAGAACCAATGGTAAGTGTATTTAATAGTCATTATGGTTTAGGAAAAAGTAATAATATGAAAAAAGAAGCATTACAGTAAATTTATAATGCTTCGTTAGTATTTTCATCTGCCTGTGGAGTTTTGTTGTATTTAGTATGCTCAATTTTCTTTTGTTCTAAAATGGCATAAAATTTTCTTGGAGAGATTTTTAAGTCTTTAGTGATTTCACTCACCTTTTTCTTTCTCTTTTTGTATAATTTTATGTTTTTGTTGACCTCTTTATTAAAGTAGTAAGCTTTTAGTTTATCAAGAACTTGAGTTTCGCTCAAATTTGAGGCTTCAGCGTAGTTTTCTAAGTCTAATTTTATTTTTGATAAGTTATTGTCCATAAGTGTTATTTTTAATTTGTTGTACGATAAAACCTATATGATTGATTACATATTTTAGTATTATAGAATAACTAATTTAATAAATTAAAATTTAATAATAGGTTGTGGGTAGTCTGTAACATTGTTTTTTTTTGATAGTATTCCATATATTTTTAGGCTAAAGTCACTAGTGTAATTGCAATTACAGCGAATCCAAGACCTAGCCAATTTTTTAAAGATAATTTTTCTCTAAATGCTAATAAGCCTAATAATGTAGAGAACATCATAATTCCTACATGGTTTACTGTAAAAAGTGTTGAGCTTTCAAAGAGTTCGTTATCTAGAGCTTTTAATAAGAAATAAATAGATCCATAATTCACAATTCCTAAAATTAATCCACTTGCCAAGCTTTTAAGGTTGAAGCCAAAATCTTTTTTGATAATAGTAGTTATAACTCCTAAAATAGCTGCAATTCCAAATATAGAAGCCGAAAAAATAGGAATCCCATTTTCTGGGACATACGTAGTCTCAATATATTTTATACTCGTATCAATAGTTCCTGAGCCTAAAAATAGTAAGACCGGAAGTAGTAAGTTTTTCTTAAAATCAATTTTAGAATTAGATTTTACCGAAGCTAAATATACCGCAATTAAAGCAAAACAAATTCCTGTAATTTTTTGAACTCCCTTACTTTCATCATACATGTAAATACCAAAAACAATAGGAATAACCACGCTCATTTTTGAAGCTACCGAAGCTACCGAAACACCATTTCTTTGCGCCGTTGTAGCCATCACAAAAAAGATGCTAATAAATAAGAACCCTAAAAATAGTGCGCCAGGAAACCAATCACTATAAAGCGTACTTTGTATAGTAATTGGTTGTTTGTAAGACGCCATACCAATAGTAAAAGCTACAAAATAATTAACCGTTATTGTGTGTAGTGTGCTTACTTTATACTTAGTAAGCAGTTTAAAAACAATAAATATTAGTGTAGAACTTAGTATACTTAATAGTAAATACATTTAAAATAAGTGTTCGTTTACGGTAAATAGGTTGACGATATCCTCGGTTTCTGGATTAATATTCCAGGTATGAATATCTAACTGTTTTGCAGCTTCTGTATTCTCGGTAGTGTCATCAATAAATAAACACTCGTTTGCTTTTAGATTATTTGTATTTAGGACAAAATTAAAAATTTCGTCATCTGGTTTTCTTAAATTGATTTCATGAGAAAGATAGAAAACATCAAATAAATTCTTGAATTCTTCGTAAAAATCTACATTGGCTTTTATCCAATCAATATGTAACTCATTGGTGTTGCTCAATAAAATAAGCTTGTATTTTTTACTAGCAGCTAATTCTTTTAAAAATTCTAAACGATGTATCGGAAAATCTTTCAATAGGCAATTCCATAAATCTGTTAATTCAATTTTATTAACCTTCGGAAAGTTTTCAAGATAAAATTCTAAAAACTCATCGGTATCTATTAATCCTTGTTCATATAAACAATTAATAGCCACAAACTCTTCATCTATAGTTTCAGTGTTAAATAGGGTTAGGGCATTGGCAAGCGCTCCAGCTTTGTCTAAGTTAATAAACACATCTCCAAAGTCGAAAATTAGCGTTTTAATCATTTATATAAGTTTTTAAAGTATCGTTAAGTATGGTTGTTTCAGAATGTAATGTTCCCGAAAATTTTGGTGTATTTACACCGGTTTTAAAATTTGAAGTTCCTGTAAATACACGCGCTTCGTCCCAAATATTTTCATCAATAAAAGTTTGTAGTGTTCTACAACCTCCTTCAATAATAATAGATTGAATATCCTTTTTGTAAAGTAACTCACAAATCTGGTTTGCAATATTACTATTAAAATTGATGTCATTTTCAGTAATAACAATAGTTTCCGCGTCAGCGTTAAAAACCTGTAACGATTTTAGGAGTTTTTCACTACGATCTAGCACCACACGAATTGGGTTTTGTCCCGTCCAATCTCTAACAGTTAAACTCGGGTTGTCGTCCAAAACGGTTTGTGTACCAACTAAAATAGCATGTTCTTCGGCACGCCATTTATGTACTAATTGTCGCGAGTAGGTATTTGTAATCCAAACGGGTTGTTGTTTGTCTTTTGTTAGTGGTGCAATAAATCCATCGGCAGTTTGCGCCCATTTTAAAATTATATATGGACGGTTTTTGTTATGAACCGTAAAAAAGCGTTTATGGTGCGTTTTACATTCAGTTTCTAAAATACCTGTAGTCACATTACATCCTGCATTTTTAAGTCTTTCAATACCTTTTCCTGCAACTTTACTGTGCGTATCTACAGTCCCAATTACCACATTAGGAATTTGGTGTTTTATAATTAAATCACTGCACGGAGGCGTTTTTCCAAAGTGACTACAAGGCTCCAAAGTCACGTATAGTGTTGCCGTTTTTAATAAGCTTTTATCAGTTACTGATGCAATCGCATTCACTTCAGCATGATTACCACCATAAGCGCTTGTAAAACCTTCTCCAATAATTGTATTATTACAAACAATAACGCAGCCTACTGTAGGGTTTGGTCTGCTGTAACCAAGGCCATTTTTAGCAATAGCAATGCAACGCTTTATATATTTTTCATGTATCTTCACAGCCGCAAAAATAATATAATAAAGTGAGTGAAAATAATATTGTGATTAGAGAAATTTCTACGGCAGATGATATTCAAATTGCTGAAGTGATCCGTTCAGTGCTCATGGAGTTAGGTGCTCCAAAAGTAGGAACCGCTTACGAAGATGAAGCGCTTTTTAAAATGACCGAAACATATAAAAAACTTAAAGGCGCTTATTTTGTTGTGCTTAAGGAGGGTAAAGTTATTGGAGGCGCAGGAATATCTAAATTAGATGATGTTGAAGGGGAGACTTGCGAACTTCAGAAAATGTATTTTTTACCTGAAGCTCGTGGTATTGGAATGGGCGCCAAATTAATGGCTGTTTGTTTGCAAAAAGCCAAAGATTTAGGATTTACATATTGCTATTTAGAAACCTTACCGTATATGAAAGGTGCTAAGAAATTATATGCCAAAACAGGATTTAAAAATTTAGAAGCACCATTAGGAAACACAGGTCATCATGCGTGTAATGTGTGGATGCTTAAAACGCTTTAAAACGATTTATTTTGAAATTAAAAACCATACAACAGACGTTTCACGAGCAATTAGATACGCCTTTTGGATCACAAGAAGTAGATAGTTTTTTCTATTTATTAATAGAACATTATTTAGGCTTACGCCGAATTACACTTGCCTTAGAACCGCAATACGAAATTACAGAAACCGAAGCAAAACCATTATTTTTAGCTTTAGAACGTTTAAAAAATAGCGAACCCATTCAATATATTGTAGGAGAAACTGAGTTTTACGGATTACCTTTTCTGGTGAATCCTTATACGTTAATTCCGCGTCCAGAAACCGAAGAATTGGTAGAATGGATTATTGATAGCGTTAAAAATAGAGGAGATGTATCTTCTGAAATTAAAATATTAGATATTGGTACAGGAACAGGATGTATTGCCATTTCGTTAGCCAAACAATTACCAAACGCTAAAGTTTACGCCTTAGATGTTTCGGCGGAAGCCTTAAAAATGGCTAAAAAAAATGCCAACTTAAATACCGTAGATGTTACGTTTTTTGAAAACAACATTCTTACTATTGGTAACCAAACGCTTCAACCAGAATTAAAATTCGATATTATAGTTTCAAATCCGCCATACGTTCGCGAGCTTGAAAAACAAGAAATGAAAACTAATGTGTTGGCTCACGAACCACACTTGGCCTTATTTGTAGAAAATGATGAGCCGTTGGTATTTTATAAAGCCATTTCGCAATTTGCAAAACAAAACTTGAAGGCAAATGGACAATTGTTTTTTGAAATTAACGAATATTTAGGTCAGGAAATGATTACAATGTTACACGATGATGCGTTTAAAAACGTAGTACTTAAACAAGATATATTTAAAAAAGACCGTATGATTAAAGGTCACATCAATTAAAATAAAAATTATGAAATCAATAGCTGTTTTTTGTGGCGCAAGTGATGGGAATCATCAAGGAATTACCGATCAAGCTTATCATTTGGGAATGACTTTAGCAAAAAAGGAAATTACCTTAGTATATGGTGCTGCAAAAATTGGTATTATGGGACAGGTTGCAAATGGGATTATCGCCAATGGCGGAACTACGATTGGTATTATTCCTGGGTTTTTGGAAACTAAAGAGATTGTACATACACAATTATCAGAACTTATAGTGACTGAGAATATGCATGACAGAAAAGTATTGATGTATGAAAAAAGCGACGGGTTTATGATTATCCCTGGAGGATTTGGTACTATGGATGAGTTTTTTGAAATTGCAACTTGGGGCCAATTAGGCTTACATACCAAACCTATTGGAATTTTAAATAGTCATGGGTATTACAATGCGCTTATTGAGCAATGTAAAACAATGGTGCGTCATGGGTTTTTAAGTGAAGAAAACTTTAATGCCATTGTTATTGATGAGTCTATTGATGGGCTTTTAGAAAAAATGTATAATTTTAAACCTTTACCTGCACCGGCTTGGTTAAATAAAGATAGATTATAAAATGAATATCAAACAGCAAATTACCGCGTTAAGAGACGAACTTCGTCAACATAATTACAATTATTACACATTAGATAATCCTACAATTAGCGATTATGATTTTGATATAAAATTAAAGGAACTTCAAGCTTTAGAAACTGCACATCCAGAGTTTTTTGATGCCACATCTCCTACATTACGAGTTGGTGGAGAAATCACCAAAAATTTTGAAACAGTGGTGCACGATCATCGTATGTATTCGTTAGATAATTCATATTCTATTGAAGATTTACAAGATTGGGAATCACGTTTAAGAAAGCAGGTTGATGGCGATATTTCTTACACCTGTGAGTTGAAATATGATGGTGCTTCAATTAGTTTAACTTATGAAGATGGAAAATTAACTAAAGCGGTAACTCGTGGTGATGGTTTTCAAGGTGATAATGTTACTGCAAATATTAAAACGATAAAAACTGTGCCTTTACAATTAAAAGGCGATTATCCTCCAAAATTTGATATTAGAGGTGAAATTGTTTTGCCTTTTGAAGGGTTTCATAAAATGAATGAAGAACGTATTGATATTGGTGAAGAACCTTACCGAAATCCAAGAAATACAGCTTCAGGAAGTTTAAAATTACAAGACAGTTCGGAGGTTGCAAAACGACCTTTAGAATGTTTATTATATACTATTACTGGAGAAAATTTAAATATCACTTCACAATTTGAAGGTTTAGAAAAAGCGCGTAATTGGGGATTTAAAGTTCCTGACGTTGCAAAATTAGCACATTCTATTGATGAGGTTTTTGAGTTTATAAAATACTGGGATGTACATCGTCATGACTTACCTTATGAAACTGATGGGGTAGTAGTGAAAGTGAATAGCAGCTTTCAGCAAGACGAATTAGGGTATACGGCAAAAGCACCACGTTGGGCAATGGCTTACAAGTTTAAAGCTGAGCAAGTATCTACAAGATTAAACGAAATTACTTACCAAGTTGGTAGAACGGGAGCAATTACGCCTGTTGCAAATTTAGAACCTGTTGAATTAGCAGGAACCACTGTAAAACGTGCATCTTTACATAATGCCGATCAAATTGCAAAATTAGATATTAGAGAAGGTGATGAGGTGTATGTTGAAAAAGGAGGAGAGATTATCCCTAAAATTATTGCGGTAGATTTAAGTAAACGTCCAGCAGATTCTCAGGTAACACAATATATTACGGAATGTCCAGAATGTCATACCAAATTGGTAAGAGAAGATGGTGATGCCAAACATTATTGTCCTAATTATAATGGTTGTAGTCCGCAGATTATCGGACGTATTCAGCATTTTATTTCGAGAAAAGCCATGGATATTGATGGTTTAGGTGGTGAAACAGTCGCTTTATTAGTTAATGAAGGTTTAATTACTAACTATGCCGATTTATATACTTTAACTGTAGAGCAGTTATTGCCATTAGAACGTATGGCACAAAAAAGTGCTGAAAAATTAGTGCAAGGTGTCGCGTTATCTAAAGCGGTAGCTTTTGAGCGTGTTTTATTTGCTTTAGGAATAAGATTTGTAGGTGAAACAGTCGCTAAAAAACTAGCAAAACATTATAAGAGTATTGATGCGATTGCTAATGCTTCGGAAGAACATTTAGTGAACGTTGATGAAATAGGTGTGAAAATTGCAGAAAGTGTTGTTGCCTTTTTTACTTCCGAAGAAAATAGAAATATTATAGAGCGCCTTAAGGCATCTGGAATACAATTAGAGATTTCTGCCGAAAAATTAGCGGGACAAACTAATAAGTTGGAAGGATTAACCTTTGTGGTTTCTGGAGTATTTGTAATAGTTACGAGAAATGAGCTTAAAAAAATGATTGAAGATAACGGAGGTAAAGTGTCATCGTCAATTTCATCAAAAACAAGTTGTGTTGTTGCTGGAGATAAAATGGGGCCAAGTAAACGTACAAAAGCCGAAAGTTTAAATATTGAAATTATAACAGAACAAGAATTTTTGAGTAAACTAGAGTAATGTTATTTGTTAAAGAAATGATAATAATTTAGTATATTTGTCTTGTAATGAGAATTTTAAATACATGATAAAAAGGAAAGCCTTACAAGGGAGTTTGATAGTGTGCGGATTATTGTTTCTTGTGTTTCAATTTACTGGTTATGAGGTTTTTGCAGCCGGATTTCGTGCTGCGTCACTTATGTTAATGATTGCTTTGTATTATTCTGTAGTTAAAAAAAAGCAAATAGTCTTCTTTTTGTTTTTATCATTTTTCTGTTTTGGAGATCTCATTACTTTTATAAATTGGCTAGCTTCTAAGTTTAAAATTGATCTTTTAGGACAAATATATCTTATAGGAAATATTGCTTATATTGTGGCTTATATCATGTTAATTATATATGTATTTAAAAAAATACAGATAAAAAAGTTGTTTCCTCGTTTTTTATTTCACGTACTTGTTCTTCTTATTTTAGATATAGTATTTGTAGTTATTATAGCTGATACAGCAACAGAAGGTTTGGTGCCTTATGAATATTGGTTAGAGTTTGTATACAATAGCTTGTTGATGATATTGTTATCATTAGCGTTACTTAATGTCGCAAAAAATGAAAGTAGTAGATCAATGTATCTTTTGGTGGGAGCAATATGTATTGTTTTTTCAGAAGTTATACAGATGGCTTATTTTTATGTCTCAAATGATAATTTGCTAAATATATTATCTTCATTATTTATTGTAGCCGCTTTTGCTTCTTTATATTTGCATGTTGTTGCGGGTGTGGGGGAAAAAAGATGATTTAGAGTTAAATGGTGCCTAATTACTCTTTTTATTTTTTGAATTTAATATCTTTTCTGTGGAGTATTAAAATAGCTGTCGAAAGTATAAATGTGGTAATTGCAGTAGCAAAAAGTATACCGCCATCATTATTTACTTCAATTCCTAATAATGCAATATGAGATAATATAGCTCCCGAAATAACACCTATAGTTATTGTAGCCCCAATCCAAATTGTTTTAGGTATGATTAATAAAATACCAGCAATAAGTTCTATAACTCCGGTGAAAATTCTTCCGTAAGGTTCTAAATTAAGTGTCGAAAAAATATACACACTATCTGGATGTGCTGTAAACTTAAAACGTAAAGTTTGTATAAGTATTAAAGCAACAATAATTCTTAAGATTAAGGAAATTTTAGATATCATAATAGATTAGTTTCTTTTATAGTCGAAACTTTTTAGGTTACCTTATGAAAAAGTGTAAATAAATGATTTTTAGTTAAGAAGAGGTGCTTTAATTTGGGTTTTTTATATAAAAAAGCCTCTATAAAAGAGGCTTGATATGATATGTTGCTAAGTACTAATTATACTAAAATAGAAGCACCGTTTGCAGCTTTGTTTTTATTTCCGTCAAAGTAAAAATCAACTTTACCAAGGTTAATACCGTAGCATCCTACTTGATTAACTAATACGTTTTTGTCATCTTTGTTTTTAACTATTGTTGGTTTTGGTAAGAATGTATGTGTATGTCCTCCAATAATTAAATCGATATCTTTAGTCGCTTTAGCAAGGTTTAAATCGCAAATTTTATCAGGATTATCTTTGTAGTAGTAGCCAATATGTGATAAACAAATAATAAGGTCGCAATGCTCTTGTTCTTTTAATATACGTGTCATTTCTTGAGCTGTTTCAATAGGGTCAAGGTATTCGGTTTCTTTATACATTTTTTTACCTACTAAACCATCTAGTTTAATACCAAGTCCAAAAACACCAATTTTAATACCGTCTTTTACAAATACCTTGTATGGTTTTACATGTGTATCCATAATGGTATTTTTAAAGTCGTAATTGGCAGATATAAAATCAAATTTAGCATGTGGTAATTGTGCATACAAACCATCAATGCTATTATCAAAATCATGATTTCCAATAGTTGCAGCATCATATTTAAGCATACTCATTAGCTTAAACTCTAGTTCACCACCGTAATAATTAAAGTATGGCGTACCTTGAAAAATATCACCTGCATCTAATAATAATGTATTGGGATTGTCTTGTCTAATCGATTCCACTAAAGTTGCACGTCTAGCAACACCACCTTTGTTTGCATTTCTACCATCTTCAGGACCAAAAGCGTCAATATGACTATGGACATCATTGGTATGAAGAATCGTGATTTTTTTAGGAGCATTAGTAAAAGATTGTAATCCTAATCCACCTAAACCAACTAGTGTTGTTGCGGCAGCTGTTTGTTGTAAAAAGTCTCTTCTTTTCATGAGATATATTTTTTTCCTTATTAAAATAGGAAGTCTTTTATTATTTTAATTGAATGAAGCGATCATCAATAACCGGGTTAAGGGTGTCTTTTTTAGTGAAATAATCTATAAGAGCATTTCTAATTTTATAATCTAAAACGTATAAGCTATCGTTAGTTTTAAAGAAATCCATGTGGTCTCCACCATTATATAAATAATCATTTGTAGCTACAAAATAATTTTTTTCGTAATCAATAGGGGTATTATCTGTTGTTGTAGCAGAAGCGATTTCAAAATCTGGAGTAAGCGCTAATTTAAAACCATGTACAGGGTGTGAGCGTCTAGCTTTTGCTAGATATTTAAACATTTCTTTTATCTGAGCACCTTTTAAACTTGTGACTACAATAGAGTTTTCAAAAGGCATAATTTCATAGGCTGTTTTTGTAGTTACTACACCTTTTGACAGTATAGATCTTATCCCACCATGATTAAGAATTACAAAATCAATATTTTCATTTGTACGTTTATTAAAAATAGGATTTGCCTCTTCATAAACAGCATCAGCCATCATGTTACCAATAGCGGTATTGTACTCACCACCTCTTTTAGTATAAGTATCTACAGAATACGAAAGTGGTGTATTCATGTTTTTCTCTAGGTTTTCCCTAAAAGGTTTTATGAAATTATCAATAGTTTTATCTGTTGTAATACTATCTGTGATAGGTACCAGTTTTCCTTCTATTCTATAAAGGTTGTTTTCTTGTTTACAAGACGTTAAACTAATTACGAAAAACGTTAAAAAAAGATATTTAAAATTCATTATTTTATTATGAAAAAGTTAGCTAAAACATGTAGGCACTTTTAGTACCTTTGCGCAAAAGTATAAAGATAAATGTTTTTAAGCGCTTTTAAAGAGAAATCAAATCAAAAATACATCAATAAATTGTTAACAGACAGAACACGTACTGTTAATAAATGCAAGGTGCAAACCGTTGGTGTGGTTTTAAATTTTACAGAATTCACAGATGTAGAGGTTTTTAAATCTTTTTTTAAGACATTAAATATATCTGAAACGGCTATAGAAATTGTAGCTTTTGTAGATAAAGAAAAAGACGAACATAAACTTTGGGGAACCTTTTTTACACCAAAAGATTTTGGATGGAAAGACTCTTTTAAAAATAATGAGCTAAAAACGTTTTTAAATAAAGACTTTGATGCACTTATTTGCTTTTATAAACAAGATATTACATTATTAAACGTAATGGCGGCAGCATCTAAAGCTAATTTTAAAATAGGATTATCAGGAGTAGATGACAGATTATACGATTTAATGATTGATGTGAAACCCGAAGAGGTTTCGGTATTTAATAAAGAATTAAAAAAATATCTAACGATTTTAAATAAACTATAATGAATAAATTTTTTGGAACGGGTGTTGCTTTAATTACGCCTTTTAACTCAGATCAAACTATCGATTTTGATGCCTTAAAAACGATTGTAAATTATAATATAGATAATGGTACAAATTATCTAGTAATAAGCGGTACTACAGGAGAAAGTGTTACAGTTACAGCTAAAGAAAAACAAGAAATCATCAATACTATTGTAAAAACTAACAATGGTCGTGTACCTTTAGTTTTAGGAATTGGTGGAAATAATACAGCACAAGTAATTGCAGAAATTAAAGCAACAGATTTATCTGCAATAGATGCTATTTTATCTGTATCACCATATTATAGTAAACCTACACAAGAAGGAATTTACCAACACTTTAAAGCCATTGCTGAAGCCACTTCAAAAAATATTATGTTATATAATGTTCCAGGAAGAACAAGCTCAAACATGTCTGTTGAAACTATTTTACGTTTAGCAAACGACTTTAAAAATATTTTCTCGGTAAAAGAAGCCGGAGGAAAAATGGGACAATATCTTCAATTATTAAAAGATAAACCTTCAGACTTTTTAGTGATTTCAGGAGATGATGATTTAGCATTATCAGTTGTTTTAGCCGGTGGAGCAGGAGTAGTTTCTGTATTAGGACAAGGTGTGCCAAAACAATTTACTAAGATGATTGCGCTTGGTTTAGAAGGAAAAGTTAAAGAAGCTTACCAAATTCATTATCAATTAATGGAGCTAACAGATTTAATTTTTGAAGAAAATAATCCTGCCGGAATAAAAGCCGTATTTGAAGCTTTAGATCTTGCAAAAGATACTGTAAGACTACCGTTAGTAGTAGCTTCAGATGCTTCAAAACAGAAAATTAAAACTGCTTTAAAGGCCTTAGATTAAATCTTAAAAAGTTAAAGTTAATATAAAGCTTCCGTAGAAGATAAGACAACCTTTAAATTAGCATAAAATTTTTGTTTTTATTATACGTTATTAATACGTACTTTTGCATTCTGTTTAAATCTTATGAAGAACATTTTTTACACACTTTTATTAGTCGTACTATTCAGCTCATGTAGCGAATACCAAAAAGCACTAAAGTCTGATGACGTCGCTGTTAAGTTTAAACAGGGAACAGAGCTTTATGACGCTGGGAAATACAATAAAGCTAACCGCTTATTTGAACAAATTGTACCACAATATCGCGGGAAACCACAAGCCGAAAAACTAATGTTTATGCATGCAAATAGCTTTTATGAAACTAAAAGTTATCATGTAGCAGGTTATCGTTTTGAGCGTTTTGAGGACAATTATCCAAGAAGTGAAAAAGCCGAAGAAGCTTCATTTTTATCAGCAAAAAGCTTTTACATGTTATCGCCTGTTTATAGTAAAGAACAGAAAGAAACTATTGAAGCTTTAAATAAGTTACAGATTTTTATTAGTAAGTATCCAAATTCTGAATTTTTACCAGAAGTAAATATAATGGTTCAAGAATTAGACGCTAAACTAGAAAAGAAAGCTTTCGAAATTGCTAAGCAATATAATTTTATAGCTTATTATGATGCCTCAGATTATGAAGCAGCCATTAAAGCTTTCGATAATTTCTTATTAGATTACCCAGGAACAAGTTATAGAGAAGACGCTATGTACTACAGATTTGAGTCGGCACAAAAGCTGGCTGTAAATAGTACAATTTACAAAAAAGAAAAACGTCTTAACATTGCGCAAGCATTTTATAATTCGTTTATTAAAGCTTACCCAGCATCAAAACATGCAGATGAAGTAAGTGCTATGAACGAACAAATGCAATTAGAATTTCAAAATATTAAAACAAAAAGTTAATTATATACACGATGGATTTAAAAAAGACCACTGCTCCAGTAAGTTCTGTTACTTACAACAGAAATGAAATTGATGCTCCAACTGGAAATATCTACGAAGCGATATCGGTAATTGCTAGAAGAGCAGAGCAAATTAATACAGACATCCGTAGAGAATTAGTAGACAAATTAGAAGAGTTTGCTACATATAACGACAGTCTTGAAGAGATCTTTGAAAACAAAGAACAAATTGAGGTTTCTAAGTTTTACGAAAAATTACCTAAACCACATGCTTTAGCTGTTCAAGAATGGGTAGACGATAAGATTTATTTTAGAAATACTGAAGACGACGTTCAGGAGTAAATAATATAAGATGTCAATATTAAGCGGCAAAAACATACTTTTAGGAATAACTGCTGGTATCGCTGCTTATAAGACAGCTGGCCTAGTAAGGCTATTTATAAAAGCAGGCGCAAACGTAAAGGTCGTTATGACGCCTGCTTCTAAAGACTTCATTACACCTTTAACACTTTCTACATTATCTAAAAACCCCGTACATTCTACGTTTACTAACGAAGATGATGACGATGCGGTTTGGAATAATCATGTTGAATTAGGTTTGTGGGCAGACATTTTTGTCATCGCTCCAGCAACAGCAAACACCATGTCTAAAATGGCAAACGGTACTTGCGATAACCTATTAATGGCAACCTATTTGTCTGCAAAATGCCCTGTGTATTTTGCTCCAGCAATGGATTTGGATATGTACAAACATCCAAGTACTTTACATTCTTTTGAAAAACTAACATCCTTCGGAAACATTATGATTCCTGCAACAAGCGGCGAATTGGCAAGTGGTTTAGTTGGAGAAGGTCGTATGGCAGAACCTGAAGATATTATGGCTTTTATTACAGCTGATATTTTAGGAAAACTACCTCTACGCGGAAAAAAAGTACTCATAACAGCAGGTCCAACTTACGAAGCTATTGATCCTGTTCGTTTTATAGGAAATCATAGTAGCGGTAAAATGGGATATGCTATTGCAAAAGCAGCAGCAAATTTAGGAGCAGAAGTGATTTTGGTTTCAGGACCATCTCACGAAACTATTTCTCACAGTTTAGTGCAACTTATTAAAGTAACTAGTGCTCAAGAAATGTATGACGCAGTACACAAACATTTTGAAACTACAGATATTGGTATACTTTCGGCAGCTGTAGCAGATTACAGACCAAAATTTGTAGCCAATCAGAAAATAAAAAAGAAAGATCCAACGTTTAGTATAGAGTTAGAAAAAACCAAAGATATTCTAGCCTCGTTAGGCGCTATAAAAACAACACAATTTTTAGTGGGTTTTGCTTTAGAAACTAATAATGAATTAGAACACGCAAAAGGAAAACTAAAAGCTAAGAATTTAAATTTAATTGTCTTAAATTCGTTAAACGATAAAGGAGCAGGTTTTGGTGGTTCAACAAATAAGGTTACATTTATAACAAGTGATCATCAAATTATGGCTCAAGAATTAAAATCGAAAACTCAAGTAGCTTCCGATTTAATGGCTCAAATTTTAAAACAATTCAATGCGTAACATTCTTTTTATTATAGCGTTTATAGCAGTGTTTTTTACAGCACAATCACAAGAACTTAATTGTAACTTAGTGGTTAATGCAGAACAAACAGGAAACGAAAACGACCAGCTTTTTCAAACTTTAGAGCGTCAGCTTACAGAGTTTATTAATAAAAAAACATGGACTAATAAAAAGTATAAATTACAAGAGCGCATTAATTGTGGTATTGTAATAACTATTTTAGAAAATAAAAACGACGCCTTTAATGCAACCATACAAGTACAGTCTTCACGACCTGTGTTTAATTCGTCTTATAGTACACCAGTATATAATTTTAACGATAAGAATTTTTCGTTTAGCTATTTAGAATTTCAAAATTTAATATATAATGCTAATCAGTTTGAATCTAATTTGGTTTCGGTATTAGCATTTCATGTATATATGATTTTAGGTTTAGATGCAGATACTTTTTCACCACAAGGAGGCGATGAGTATTTTGAACAAGCTCAAAACATTGTAAGTTATTCGCAACAAGAAAGCCATTTAGGATGGAGCTTAAAAGACGGTCCACAAACTAGATTTGCATTAGTTGAAAATGTATTATCTCCTACTTATAAGGAATTCAGATCGGTTATGTATAATTATCACAGAAACGGTTTAGATGTTATGGCTAACGATAAAAAAGCCGCTAAAACAACTATTTTAGAATCAATATCTGAATTAGAGATGATGAATCGTCGCAGACCAAATTCATTTTTAATGCGTGTATTCTTTGATGCTAAAGCAGATGAAATTGAACAGATTTTTACCGGTGGGCCAACAGTAAAAGTAACAGATGTTATTGCAACATTAACTAAGATTGCTCCAATGCATGCTTCAAAATGGAGAAATATTACCTTTTAAATGTTTATTAAGGAGTTATTAAACTACTAATTTTAAACTAAAGAATGCTAACAACACTTTCCATAAAAAATTACGCATTAATTGATAATCTTCAAGTAGATTTCAATAGCGGGTTAACTATTATTACAGGTGAAACAGGAGCAGGGAAATCTATCTTGCTAGGAGGTTTATCTTTAATATTAGGAAAAAGAGCCGATTTAAGTAGTATAAAAGACACGTCTAAAAAATGTGTAATTGAAGCGACTTTTGATATCGAAAACTACAATTTAAAACCACTTTTTGTAACCGAAGATTTAGATTACGAACCGCAAACCATTATTAGAAGAGAGATTTTACCTTCAGGGAAATCTAGAGCTTTTATAAATGATACACCGGCCAATTTAAGTAGTCTTCAGGTTTTAGGAAAGCAGCTGTTAGATATCCATTCGCAACACCAAACCTTACAATTAACTAATGATGATTTTCAGTTTAAAGTTATTGATGCTTTATCAGAAAACAGTTCGTATATCTTAAAATATGCCACTAAATTATCAGGATTTAAAAAATTAAAGAAAGCGCTTGTAGTTCTTCAAAATCAAAAAATAGAGGCCACAAAAGAACTCGATTATAATCTGTTTCTATTAAAAGAATTAGAAGACGCCAAATTAGTAGATGGTGAATTTGAAGCTTTAGAAAAAGAATATGAAACGCTTAATAATATTGAAGAAATAAGCGAACGTCTTACCACATCACACGAGTTATTAAGTAACGATGAAGTAGGTGTAGTGGCGAGTCTTACAGAAATAAAAAATCAATTATCAAAATTATCAGCTTATGGTGATAACTATCAAGCGGTTTCCAATCGTATAAATAGCAGCTTAATTGAATTGGACGATGTGTTTTCTGAAATTGAAAATCTAAAAGACGATTTAGAAGCCGATCCTAATAGATTACAAGCTGTAAATTCTAAACTGCAAATATTACACAATTTAATGCAAAAGCATGTTGTAACTACAGTTTCAGAATTAATAGAAAACAGGGATGATTTACAAGAAAAAGTGTTGGTTACTGAAAATTTAGACCAAACCATTCTTGATAAAGAAACAGAATTACAAGCGGTTGAAACACAATTAAACGAGTTGGCAGCCAAAATACATAAACGTCGTAAAGGCGCAACTCCTAAATTGGTAAAACAGTTGGAAGCTTTATTGGCAACCTTAGGAATGCCTAATGCACGATTTAATGTCGCATTGAATCTTTCGGAGACCTTTTTTAATAATGGAAAAGATGAATTAGAGTTCTTATTTTCTGCAAATAAAGGCGGACAATTTAACGAACTTAAAAAAGCAGCATCTGGAGGAGAGTTGTCACGTATTATGCTAGCCATAAAATCTATCCTTACCAATTACACACAATTACCAACCATCATGTTTGATGAAATTGATACAGGAGTTTCTGGAGAAATTTCTAATAAAATGGGCGTAATTATGCAAGCAATGAGTAAGACCATGCAAGTATTTACAATTACACACTTGCCACAAATTGCAGCAAAAGGCGATATTCATTTTAAAGTATATAAAGAAGATATTAACGAGATTACCCAAACACAATTAAAACGATTAACTGCCGAAGAGCGTACTGTTGAAATAGCTCAAATGCTTGGAGGATTAGAGGTGTCAAGCTCAGCATTAGAACATGCTAAACAATTATTAAACTAAACTGCATTATATTGATAAGAAGTCAATATATAAGTGAAGCTGAATTATACATAGAATAGAAAAGTTTTCATAACTTTGAAAGCGTTAACAGATAGAAAAAATAACATTATGTCATACAATTTATTAAAAGGAAAACGAGGAATTATTTTTGGAGCATTAGATGAAAATTCAATTGCTTGGAAAACTGCCGAACGTGTTCACGAAGAAGGAGGAACATTTGTATTAACAAACGCACCAATTGCAATGCGTATGGGACAAATTGATGAATTAGCTAAAAAAACAGGATCTCAAATTATTCCTGCTGATGCAACATCAATAGAAGACCTTGAAAATCTTGTAGCTAAATCTGTAGAGATTTTAGGAGGAAAAATTGACTTCGTATTACACTCAATCGGAATGTCTGTTAATGTAAGAAAAGGAAAAGCTTATACAGATCAAAATTATGCTTGGACTCAAAAAGGAACAGATGTTTCTGCAATGTCTTTTCATAAAGTAATGCAAACCTTATACAAAGCAGATGCTATGAATGAATGGGGAAGTATTGTGGCATTATCTTATATGGCTGCACAACGTGTATTTCCTGATTACAATGATATGGCAGATAATAAAGCTTATTTAGAGAGTATAGCTCGTAGTTTTGGATATTTCTTCGGAAAAGATAAAAACGTTAGAGTAAATACTATTTCTCAATCACCAACACCAACAACAGCAGGTCAAGGAGTAAAAGGATTTGATGGTTTTATTGCTTATGCAGATAAAATGTCGCCTTTAGGAAATGCTACAGCTTTAGATTGTGCTAACTACACCGTATCTATGTTTAGTGATTTAACAAAAATGGTAACATTACAAAACTTACTTCATGATGGAGGATTTAGTAATGTAGGTGTTAGTAAGGAGGTTATGGATACATTTATGGATGCGCAATAAAACGATATCTTATAAATTTAAAAAAAGAGGTGCTATATGCACCTCTTTTTTGCTTTAATCTATTTAAAGAAAAAAAAGAATAAGTAATTTTTTTCTGCCATTTTTTTTGATTTTATAAAAATTAACGCTTTTAATCGATGAAAACACACGTTTTAACTATTATTTATATTATATGTTAAAAATTTGTTATCTAATCAATAGATTTAAGGAATTAACAACATTTTATTAACTAAAAACTATTTATACATGAAAAAAATTACTTTATTGTTTTTTGCAATGTTAACATCAACCTTTATGTTTTCACAAGTTGGAATCTCATCAGATTTTGATTCAGGAACACCAGCAGGGTGGACGGATACTTACGGTAATACCTCTACGGCTGCTTGTTCGGGGAATTCAGAAAGAGATAATATATGGAGTTCAGGTGCTTCTGGGAATTTAACAACTCCTAATCAAGTAGGGGTATCAAATGGTACAGACCTAGAAATTTCTTTCGATTATAAAATTTTAGATTATAGTTATACAACTCCATCTGAAGCAACAGCAGCAGGTTGGGGAATAGCAGAGTTAGAATATTCTACCGATGACGGAAGTAGTTGGAATACAGTATTAACTATTGATGATAGTAATCATGTTGTAGCAACTACATGTGCTACTATCATGGCTACGATACCAGGTACTTCATTACCAACAGGAAGCGATGTTAAATTACGAATATTAAACACATGGGCTTCAGGAGATTATTATTTTTATATAGATAATTTTGCTGCTGCTCAAACTGTTGTTAATCCACCAAATTGTGATTCAGCATTAACTCAAACTACAAATATATCTTTAGATGGAGATATAAGTTGGAGTACTGCAACAGGAATTCCTACAGGATATTACATAACAGTAGGAACATCTTCAGGAGGAAATGACCTTGTAGATAATGTAGACAATGGAAATGTATTAAGCTATAGTATAGGGACTTTAAATGAAGCAACTACTTATTATGTAACCATAACGCCTTATAATGATAATGGTAGTGCAACAGGGTGTACAGAAAGTAGTTTTACAACATTAACAACACCAACAAATGATGAATGTTCAGATGCCGAAGCGTTAACTGTTAATCTAGATCTTGAATGTGGAACAGTAACTTCTGGAACAGTTTTAGGAGCAACAGACTCGGGAATAACAGACTCATCTTGTTCAGGAACAAGTAATGATGATGTTTGGTACTCTTTTGTAGCGACATCATCATTGCATAAAGTTGATTTATTAAATGTTTTAGGAAGTCCTACTGATTTGTATCACGCAGTTTATGATGGAACTTCTGGATGTGGTACTTTAGGAGCTGCTTTAACATGCTCTGATTCAAATTCAAGTGAAACTTCAGGGTTAACTATCGGGAATACATATTATGTACAAGTATATAGCTATAGCTCTGCAGAAGGATCAACAACAACTTTTGATGTTTGTGTTGGTACACCACCAGCACCTCCTGCAAATAATGATTGTTCAGGAGCAATAGCGGTAACAGAATCAACAGATTCTTCTTGTGATAATGCTATTTCAGGAACAACTGTATCTGCTTCAAATACTTCAGATTATGACTGTTCTACTACCTATAATGATGTGTGGTACACATTTACTCCATCAGAAACAAATTCTTATATTTTCAATAGATCTTTAACAACAGGTACATCATCTACATATTTATCTGTATATTCAGGAGACTGTGGATCTTTAACAAGAATGAATTCAAGTTGTTATTCAACATCTCTTTCTGAAGATTTAACTGCAGGAGAAACTTATTACGTTTCTATAGCAAGTTATGGGGAGGTAGATTTTGATTTATGCGTATATAAAGCGCCGTTACCTCCTGCAAATAATGATTGTTCAGGAGCAATAGCGGTAACAGAATCAACAGATTTTTCTTGTGATAATGCTATTTCAGGAACAACTGTATCTGCTTCAAATACTTCAGATTATGACTGTTCTACTACCTATAATGATGTGTGGTACACATTTACTCCATCAGAAACAAATTCTTATATTTTCAATAGATCTTTAACAACAGGTACATCATCTACATATTTATCTGTATATTCAGGAGACTGTGGATCTTTAACAAGAATGAATTCAAGTTGTTATTCAACATCTCTTTCTGAAGATTTAACTGCAGGAGAAACTTATTACGTTTCTGTAGCAAGTTATGGGGAAGCAGATTTTGATTTATGTATTTATCCTGAAGATATTACACCTCCAGCAAATGATGAGTGTGTTGATGCAATATCATTACCTGTTGAAACTAATATTACAGACTTAGATTCAGCTACTCAGACAGACGGAGAGATAGGTGCTGCTACCGATTCAGGTGTTCCAGACACTTCAGGAACAGCAAATGATGATGTTTGGTATTCTTTCACAGCGACTGTAGCAGCTATTAACATTGATGTTATTGATGATTTTGATGGTGTTGTTGAAGTGTTTTCTGGAGATTGTACTACTTTAACTTCTATTGAGAACGATGATTATGATGGAGCAAGTAGTAACCCTTCAATTAGCCGTTCAGATTATACTATTGGAGAAACTTATTATGTAAGAGTTTATAATTACTCATCTACTGCAACAAATTCTCCTGCTTTTAAAATAGCTGTATGGTCAACAGATAGTGTTTTATCTATTGGTAGTTTTGAAACAGAATCTCAGTTTAAATACTATCCAAACCCAGTTAATAACCAATTAAGCTTAAGAGCACAAGCTAACATTCAAAATGTAGCAGTGTACAATATGTTAGGACAAGAAGTTATTACAGCTAAACCTAATACTATGGATAGCGATGTAAATATGTCTGCATTACAAACTGGAGCTTATTTTGTTAAAGTAACAATTAACGGTAATACAGAAACAATACGAGTGATTAAAAACTAATATTATAAGTTTTTAACTTAATTTATAAAAGCGCCTTAACGATAAGTTAAGGTGCTTTTTTTTGTTTTTAAAAATCTCATTATTAGTGTTTTATCGAGTATAAGCCGTCTTGAACGATTTAATATGGTAGCATCAATATTATTGAATATTTTAGTATTGCTATTAATCAAATCTAAAAATTTTTAAAAATGAAAAAAATTACACTATTACTACTATTTACTGTGTTTAGTTTTGGGTATGCCCAAAACGGAGGTGATAACTGCGCAAATGCAGTTACTGTAGCTGCAAATACAACGTTTACAAATACAACTATTAATACCCTTGTACAAGGAGGTGAAATGGGGAATGCAACCTATAGTGCAGCATGGTTTGCTTTTACAGCTCCAAGTGATGGAACAATAACAGTCTCTTCGTGTTCTGGGAGTGGTGACACTTATGTCTTTATAGGTTCGGGTACTTGTGGAAGTTTAACAGCTATACAATTTAATGACGATTGTGGAACAAGTTTTGGGTCTGAAATTGCAGATTTAATTGTTGATTCTGGAGTCACATATTACATTGAATGGGAAAAATATTGGGGAACTTCACCAGAAGTTTTTGATTGGTCTTTTGCTTTTACACCTTCAGCAACTTGTGGCGAAATTTCAGGACTAGCATTTACAAGCATTGTAGATACTTCAGTTAATTTCGATATTGAAGTGCCAATTTCTGGAGGAACTCCAATACAATATAATTGGCAATTGGTACCTTCAGGGAATGCTCCAAACACAGGAATAGTTACCTCAGGAACATCAACAAGTTTATCTGTAAATGCTACAGGTTTAACAGCAAATACAAGCTATGATATTTATATAGAAACGGTTTGTGGAGCAAGTTCTAGTGTGCGAAATGGACCACATAATTTTACCACAGCATTGGGTACACCTCCGGTTAATGATACTTGTGAAGGTGCAATATTGGCTACACAAGAAATAAGTGTGCCAGTTGTAGCAAATGCTACAGCTCATGCTTCTACAATTGAAAATGCATACTTTACGTTGGATCCTTCAGATTGCTTTGGGGGTGGTGATACTTCAGATGATGTTTGGTTTTCTTTTGTAGCTAAAACAGCCGATGTAAATATTACAGTTGATGGTGAGTTTGATGTTGCATTAACTCTTTATGAAACAACAGATAATACCTGTGAAACTTTAAATCAGATAGAATGTACAGATAATGTTTTAGGAACAGGAGAAGAAGAAATAAATAAATCAGGATTATCAATAAATGATACTTATTATTTTAGAGTATATCAATATTCTAATGTAGAGCCAGCAAATGGAACATTTACATATAAATTATGGTCGTCATCAACGTTACATACAGAAAGTGTTGAGACTGTTGCAGATTTTAAATACTATCCTAACCCCGTTAAAAATGAATTATCACTAAAAGCCAAGAGTGTAATTCAGCAGATTACAATCTATAATATGCTAGGACAACAAGTTTTAAATACTGCTCCAAATACATTAGAAAGTACAGTAAATATGAGTACGCTAAACACAGGGACTTATGTGGTACAAGTTACCATTAATGAGCTCACAAAAACTATACGTGTAATTAAGCAATAAGCTTATTGTAATAAAATTCTTAAAAGCCACCTAATAGGTGGCTTTTATTGTTTGTTTATGTACCTTTGTAAGGTATGAATTCACTTAGTTTTTCGTTTATAATCCCTGTGTATAACAGGCCCGATGAGGTAAAAGAGCTTTTAGAAAGCTTTACCGCGTTAGAAGGTAATTTTAATTTTGAAATTGTAATTATTGAAGATGGCTCAACAGTTGATTGTAAGGCTGTTATTGATAGTTATAGTGAGCTATTAAATATCACCTATTTTTTCAAACAAAATTCAGGTCCTGGAGACTCTAGAAACTATGGTATGAAAAATGCCAAAGGGAATTATTTTATAATTTTAGATTCAGATTGTATACTCCCAGAACAATATTTGGGAGCTGTAAATAATAATTTATCTGAGAATTATATAGATTGTTTTGGAGGTCCAGATACGGCACATCAATCATTTACAAATCTTCAAAAAGCAATTAATTTCACGATGACTTCTTTCATCACTACAGGTGGAATTAGAGGCGGGAAAACTAAAGTTAATAAGTTTGAACCTCGAAGTTTTAATATGGGACTTTCTAAAAAAGCTTTTGAAAGTTCAAAAGGATTTGGAGTGATTCATCCAGGTGAAGATCCAGATTTATCAATTAGATTAGAGAAATTAGGGTTTAAAACACGATTAATATCTGAAGCTTACGTATTCCATAAACGAAGAATTTCATGGTCTAAATTTTATATACAAGTCAATAAATTTGGTATGGTTCGTCCCATTTTAAATCAATGGCATCCAGAAACATCTAAAATAACTTATTGGTTACCTACATTGTTTTCCGGAGGTTTTATAATTTCATTAGTACTATTACTGTTCAATATAAAATTTGCAATTACTATTTATGCCTTATACTTTACAATGGCTTTTATTGTTGCATTAGTATCTAGTAAAAGTATTGTGGTGGCTTTTCAAGCTTTAATAGCTATTGTAATTCAGTTTTTTGGTTACGGGTTTGGCTTTCTAAAATCTACATTTTTGGTAGGTATTTTAAAAAGAGATCCAGAAAAACAATTTCCTCATTTATTTTTTAAACATGCTAAATAGTTTTAAAACCTACTTATTGAAGTCAATAAAAAGTAAAAAATTAAATGTTTTTGCTCTATTTCTAGTATTGTCTTTTTTATTCTTAATTATCACAAAACTTTCTCGGTTATATACCGAAACCATAACGTTTGATGTTGCTTTTATAAATGTACCACAACGTAAGGTGCTCACAGAAAATAAAACAGCAAAAGTAGATTTGGTAGTCTCTTCATATGGGTTTAATATATTACCTTTTCTTTTTCAGGATAATACTATTGAAATAGATTTTGATAAAGATTTATACATGAAAAAAGGAACTTATATATGGGCTTCAAATAAAAATTTACCCAATATAAAATCTCAAATAAGAAATAAGGTTGACATCTTAGCAGTAAAACCAGATACTATTAAGTTTGGTTTTGAAACACTTTCAGTAAAAAAAGTTCCTATAAAATTGCAATCTGCAATAACATTTGTAGCAGGTTATGATGTAACAAAAAAAATAAGTATATCTCCAGATTCAATAAATGTTATTGGTCCAGAAAAGGAGATTGAAAATATCAGTGAAATTTTATCAAAACCAATATTGTTGAAAAATGTAAAGAGTAATATTTCGCAATCTATAAGCTTACAGTTACCAAAAGAGATTCATCATATAAAACTATCGGAAACAGAAGTGAGTATAACAGGTAATGTTGAAAAGTTTACTGAAGGAACATTAGAAATTCCTATAAATATTGTTAACCTACCAGAGCATACAACCATTAATTATTTCCCTAAAACAGTCACCGTAATTTATTATGTATCTTTAAATGAATTTAAGCATATAAAAGTGTTAGATTTTATTGTTGAATGCGATTATAATGATGCTTTACATGGAAATACAACCGTATTAACACCACGATTAATCAAAAAACCAAATCTTGTTAAATCGGCAAGAATTAAACAGAATAAAGTTGAATTTATACTGATGCAATGAAAATAATAGGTCTTACAGGAGGAATTGGTAGCGGAAAAACTACAGTCGCAAATATGTTTCAAGATCTTGGCGTGCCAATATATATAGCAGATACAGAAGCCAAAAAGTTGTTGAATACATCAAAAATACTTCAAAATAAACTCCTTGATTTATTTGGGGAAAATGCTTATACCAATAAAGAATTAAACAGGAAATATATAGCTTCAAAGGTATTTAATGATAAGATGCTTTTACAAAAAATGAATGCTATTGTACATCCTAAAGTGGCTAAACATTTTAAAAAATGGGCCGAAAAACAAAACGCTCCTTACGTCATAAAAGAAGTTGCTATCATTTTTGAGCACAATATGGAATCTAAATATGACGCTGTTATTTTAGTAACTGCAGATAAGGAAACCCGCATACAACGAGTGTTGAAACGTGATAATTCTACTCGCGAAAAAGTATTAGCAGTTATGAATAATCAACTCAGTGAAGTAGAAAAAATAAAGCGAGCAGATTTTATTATAGATAATGATAATTTACAAAAGACTAAGGAACAGGTTGTGAATACACATAAATTTTTGTTAGAAAATGAAATAATTCCCAAAAATTAACATTTGTGTTAATGTAAGGTTAAAGATAAAGAAAAGTAAATGTTAAAATGTTAAATTTGACCAATGGGCAAAAAACTGTTTATTTTATTAGTGGTTTTAATGAGTTTATCTCTCATTGGAATCATTTTTGTTCAAACTTATTTTATTAATAATTCGTTAAAAAACGAAGAAAATAATTTTGAACTCAACGTAAAAAGATCTCTAAGTTTTGTATCAAAAGCAATAGAGGATAGGGAGTTTAAAACTTATTCAGAGCAATGGTTAGCTGGGAGTAAAAAACCAGATTCAACAACTTTAAGAGAGATATTTATCTTAGAAAGAAATGATTTTTCTAACGAAACTATTATTTATAAAAATAGTATGTTGGAAGAAAGTTTTAAAGTGCCCAACATGTTCTTTGATACAAGTTCAGATAGTTTAAGTTTTAATTTAAGCAAATTTACAAATACAAGAACCACCAAAATATTTGATAATAGTAATATATTAGACGGTAATGCAGGGTTTAGTCTTCAAAAATCATTCAAAAACATGAGTGATATGACGTATTTGGATAAAGCACAGTTTGAAACAGCCACCAGAGATTATTTTAAAAACATACCAGTTTATAAAAGAGTATCTAAAGATTATGTTGAAAATTTACTTAAAAAGCAACTAAAAGGAGAAGGAATAGGTATTGATTTTGAATTTGCTATTTACGATAAAGATTTAGCAACCAAAGTACAATCTGATTATTTTGAGTTAAGAAAACCAACCGTTTACGGCGTTCCTGTATTCTTGGATAATAATGATGAAAGCGATTATGCTTTATATGTAGATTTTCCAGAGCGAAATAAATTTTTATTCTCATCGATTGTAAAAATGTTACTACTCTCTATTTTATTTACCACCATTATAATTGTAGCGTATGCAAGTGCAATTTATCAGTTAATAAAACAGCGCAAAATTTCTCAAATTAAAACAGACTTTATCAATAACATGACGCATGAGTTTAAAACGCCAATTGCAACAATTAATTTGGCTTTAGATTCTATTAGAAATCCTAAAGTTATTGGAGATCAAGAGAAGGTTATGCGTTATTTAAGAATGATAAAAGAAGAGAACAAACGTATGCACGCTCAAGTAGAAAATGTACTACGAATATCTAAACTTGAAAAAAATGAGCTTAACATTAGTAAGGAAAGGCTAAAGTTACACGACTTAGTAGAAGACGCTATTACTCACGTTGAATTAATTGTTGAAGATAGAAAAGGGTATGTGAAGTTGCATTTAAATGCAGATAAATCTTCAATATTAGCCAATGAGAGTCATTTTACTAACGTTATTGTAAATATTTTGGACAATGCTATTAAGTATAGCGACGAAGCTCCAAAAATTGATGTTTACACAGAAAACGTAGGAAATAATATATTATTAAAAATTGCCGATCAAGGTAATGGAATGTCAAAACAAGTTCAAAAACAAATTTTTGAAAAGTTTTATAGAGAACATTCTGGAAATGTACATAACGTAAAAGGACATGGATTAGGATTGGCCTATGTAAAACGTATTGTAGATGATCACCATGGGCATATATCAGTAGAAAGTGAAAAAGGAAAAGGTAGTGTATTTACAGTAAAACTGCCACTAATATCTTAGATTATGGAAGAACAAAATAAAAAAATTCTATTAGTAGAAGACGATCCAAATTTTGGAACAGTCTTAAAAGACTATTTAAACATGAACGATTATGATGTGGTTCATGCTAAAAATGGAATGGAAGGTTTTGAGAAATTTAAAAAAGACGATTACGATCTTTGTATTTTAGATGTAATGATGCCATATAAAGATGGTTTTACATTAGCTAAAGAAATTAGAGAGAAAAATGCCGAAGTTCCAATTATCTTCTTAACTGCAAAAGCGATGAAAGAGGATGTATTAAAAGGATACAAAGTAGGGGCAGACGACTATTTAAATAAGCCTTTTGATAGCGAAGTGTTGTTAATGAAAATTAAAGCAATCATACAACGCAAAGCTACAGACACAGTTGCAGATAGCAAACAATTTGAATTTAAAATCGGTCGTTTTGATTTAAACTCAAAATTACGTTTTCTTAAATTTGATGGTGCTGATCCTGTAAAACTGTCTCCAAAAGAGAATGAGCTTTTACGTATGCTTGCACTTCATGAAAATGATTTAATGCCAAGAGAATTAGCATTAACAAAAATATGGAGAGACGATAATTACTTTACGTCAAGAAGTATGGATGTGTATATTGCTAAATTACGTAAGTACCTTAAATTAGATGAAAATGTAGAGATCTTAAACATTCACGGTGAAGGTTTCAGACTTGTAGTCAATAAAAGCTAATACAGTTAATTCTTATTTAAGAGTTAGAAAATACTGTATGAGTTTCTTTATTATCTTTTCAGAATGAAACTATATTTGTTCTGAAAAGATACTTATTATTAAAATATGAGTAGTTTGTTTTTTATGAATTACGAACTTATATCACATGAAAAAGCCAGCAAATTGCTGGCTTTTTACATTAAAAAAATATCGAATATTAGATAACTTTTACGTTTACTGCGTTCAATCCTTTTCTACCTTCTGTTAAGTCGAATTCTACTTCATCTCCTTCACGAACTTCGTCAATTAAACCAGAAATGTGTACAAAATGTTCTTTGTTGTTGTCTTCTTCAGTGATAAATCCGAACCCTTTAGAGTCGTTGAAGAATTTTACGGTACCTTTACTCATAATATAAATTAAATTATTAAAGGTATAAAGATAGTGTTTATAAATTGACTTTAAAGTGAAATAGTATATTTATTTTAACTATTTAACTTTCAGGTAGTTTTTGTATAAAAATCAAGGTATCATTTTTTCTTTTAGCAAGTTGGTAACGGTATTAAAATTGGTATTATAATCTATCCAATTAATGCTTTCTGTTCGTTTAAACCATGTTAATTGACGCTTTGCAAAGCGTCTGCTGTTCTTTTTTATTTCAGAAACGGCAAAATCTAAATCCCATTCTTCATCAAGGTATTTAAAAAGTTCTTTGTAGCCAACGGTGTTTAAAGCGTTCAGATTTTGATGTGATTTTAAGCTTATAACTTCGTCTAATAAACCGGCATCCATCATAAGATCTACACGTTTATTTATACGGTCATAAATTAATTGTCTTTCGGCAGTTATTCCTATGGTTATGGTTTTAAAATTACGATTTACTTTTCCTTTTTTTAAAAATGAAGAATAAGGTTTTTCGCTTCCAATACAAATTTCTAAAGCTCTAATTACACGTTGTGGATTATCAATAGCAATAGTTTGATAGGCCACAATATCCAACTCTTGTAGTTGTTGCTGTAAACCTTCTAAGCCTTGAGTTTCTAACTGTAAATTTAATTGTGTTCTAATATTAGGATCAACTTCAGGGAAATCATCCAAACCTTTTGTTACCGCATCAATATATAAGCCAGAACCACCTACCATAATTACGGTATTATGTGTTTTAAACAAGGTATCTAAGTTTGCTATGGCTTCTTTTTCAAAAGCACCAACATTATAGGTTTCTGTAATGGATTTATGATGAATAAAATGATGAGGAGCGCTTGCCAATTCTTCAGGATTAGGTGCAGCTGTTCCTATTTGCATTTCTTTAAAAAACTGGCGGGAATCTGCCGAAATAATTTCGGTATTAAAATGTTGCGCTAATTTAATGCTTAATGCTGTTTTTCCTATAGCTGTTGGTCCAACTATTGAAATGAGGTAGTTATTTGATGTTGTAGTTGAGATATAATTATATTTAAGGTTAATCTACATGAAGTGTGTGCCCGCATTTATGACAAAATTTGGCACCTGATTTATGATTTTCTTCCAAACAGTTGGCACAAGATTGTGTGTTTTGTTCGTTGGTGTTTAGTGATTTTGCAAATTCTGCTGAAACAATTCCGGTAGGAACTGCTATAATTCCATAACCTAAAATCATAATAATTGAGGCTATAAACTGTCCTAATGGTGTTATTGGCGAAATATCTCCGTATCCAACTGTGGTAAGGGTAACGATACACCAATAGATGCTTATTGGGATATTTTCAAATCCACTTTCTTCACCTTCTATTAAATACATAAAGGTTCCAAAAATGATAGATAATATAACTACCGCAAATAAAAACACTGATATTTTTGGTTTACTTGCCTTTATTGCTGTGGCTAATTGGTTGGATGCTCCGGTATAACGCGCCAGTTTTAAAACTCTAAATACGCGTAGTAAACGTAATGCTCTTAACGCTACAAGTGCATGTGTGCCAACAAAAAAGATAGATAAATATTTTGGTAACGTGGATAGTAAATCAATAACTCCATAAAAACTAGTAACGTATTTAAGTGGTTGTTTAACAGTTACAATACGCGCAATATATTCAACAGTAAAAAGGATTGTAATAATCCACTCGGCAATATCTAAATAGGTATGATATTTTATGTCAAAAGATTTAATACTTTCTAACATTACCAAACCAATACTTGCTAAAATAACAATAAGTAAGATAACGTCAAATAGCTTTCCTGCAGGTGTATCTGCTTCATAAATAATTTCATGAAGTTTTGCTTTCCAATCTTTATGTAATTTGGTTTGACTCATAGTTTCAAATGTACTAAAAGATTTATGATTTCTTCTTTAATAAAATTAATGAATTCTTTTGAATATCAACTATTTTACCCATATAAGCTTTTAAAACTGAATAATATGAAGCTCCGTAAATGGCATCTGTAAAATTGAATTTAAAGTAAATCATCACCGAATTATCGGTTTGTTTTGTTGTAAATATAAGTGTGCCTTTTCCGTTTGGGAGTGAGAGATTTAAATCTTTTGGAATTTCTACAACATCATAACCATCTGTTTTTATTTCAAAAGAATATAGATAGGCATCTTTATATCCAAAATCAATAGGGTAGGTGCGTTCTTGAAGTTTAAATGGGTTTTCTGAGATTACTTTGAATAAAAAAGGATTAAGATAAATGTTACCTCCAATAGTTTCTAGTTGAGAATTGACTGTAAATGTTTCTTTAAAATCAAAGCTGGTTTGGTTTTCGGTGCTCACACTATGATCTAAAAACTGAATGTTTGGGTATGTGTTTTCAAAATATTTTAGATAATTTTCTGAACTTTCAAAATAAGATTTTTTAAGTGGTAGCGCATGATATCCCGAATTTACTGAGCTAATTGTCCCCGATAATTCTTGATTTTTATTAAGCGATAATTCAACCTTATTTCTAACGATAGACATTTTATTAGCTTCAATATCAATCCATCTGCTCCCATTTTTGAAATCTAATAAACGCCCTGTTAAATTTAAACATCTAAACGGAAGCATTCCAAAATCTAAATACTTATCGGTAGCATCTAATAAGTATGTTTTACCATCGATTTCAACTTGTACAATTAAGTAATTAAAATCAGTAATAATAGGATATAGTTTTGTTGGGAAACCGTTTTTTCGAGTAGATGATAATACCGGATATACTTTAAAACCTTCGTTTTCTAGTAGGTTATGAAGTAAAATATTAATTTCTTTAACGTTTCCAGATTTCTCAGAAACTAAATCTTTCACCTTAACCTCTTTAGAGTAAGAATTGTTCCAAGTGTATGTGTCTTGTACGTATTTGTAAATATTTTGTGCTTTTTGTAAAGGAGTATCAGCATTAGTTATTTGGGCAGTTAATAAGGTTTTAGCATAGTTACCTTTTCCTAATTGATGACCTAAATTATCATTTAACTTAAACTCTTTATCTGCATCTTTCCAAGTTTTTGAAATATTATCAATACGTCCATCAAAACCTCGGTATACTTCAAGTTCATATTCAATTCTTGATAAGTAGTTTTGTTTTGCAGTGATATAACTTTCTTCAATAAAAGCGGGAATATTTTCCATTTTATAGGTAGATATATTGCAGTTTGCCGATGCGCCATAATTGGTTTTTAAACATTCTCTTTCGTACGCAACCGAACGGTCTGAGAATTTTAAACCACCTACTAATTTTGCATTATATTCGTAATTTCCTGGGATACTTGTAATGTATTCGCTATACAATTTTGGAATATCACTTTGAAAATTCCATGGTCTGTATTTGTATATAAAAGGGGTATCTAATTCATAACTATAAGTAATTACCGAGCCTTCTTTTATAGCAGGTAAAGTAAATTTTATAGCAGTATGATTTTTGTTGTATGCTTCAGTGTAAATCTGATCGTCTTCTAATTTTATGGTTGAAACTTTTTCACCATCCAAATTATAGGTAATAGCTCTAATATTGCTTATTTTTTCTTTATTACGCTTGTTGTAATACAAGTAAATAGCAACGGTGGCTTTACCAAATCCGTTAGCATTAAGGATTTTAATTTTCTTTTTAATTTCTGTTTTTAATCTAAAATCATGCTTATCAATATAGCTATAGCCTTTTTCATAAATCACTAATGCGCCAGCTGTAGAGTCATTTTCAAAATGATTGGTAATTAAATCATTTCTGCTTACATTATATTCTGAAGCATTAAAATCTGTTTGTGCTTGTAAATTTAAAGCACAAAGTAAGAGTAGGATTTGCACAAAATATTTCATTTTAAGCGTCTAAATTAACAATCTTTAAATTCTTGTTTTTACGCATATAACTCTGTATAATATGCTTGGTATCTTGATTGGCTTGCATTGGCGTAATAAATGATTCTAGTACGCTAATTGTATTAATTTGATGGTTAAGATTATAAAAACCAAAGCCTTTAAAAACCCCATCTTTAATAAGTATTGCACTACGCTCATCAACCTCACGGCCTTTATCTGAAATTACCAGATTTTTATGGTTTAAATCATATTTTGAAATCAACTCATTAACACGTTTGTTGTAAGTTTCGGCAGGTTCTTCGTTTACACAAGCACCTTCACAGGTGTTTAATTTATAATTATAGCAATGAGAATTAGTATCGTAAAGCCCTGTTAGTTTTTGACAAAGATTATATGCTTTTACGTTTTTAAGCATAAAACTTGTACTGCTTTGCTTGTTAGTAAAGGTGATAATAGCCGTTTTTTCAGGATCAATTTTAGTAACTTCTAAATTGAGATATCCGTTAGCATCCGTAAAACTGTACAATCCGTAATGAAACGTAGTTTGTTTTAAAGACCTATTATATTTAGGGTTTTTACGTTTTACTTCTTCACTTTCCTTCAGAAGCGCTATTAGCTCATTTCCGGTAGGTTCATAAGTTACAGAAGCCACCTGTAGTTGTAGTTTTTTAGACCGTGAAGAATTGTTGGTAAAATGCTGATTAATTCGGTTTTTAATATTTCTACTTTTACCAATATATATAATTTCACCATTTTTATTATGAATGTAATAAACGCCAGTAATACTTGGTAAATCTTCGAGAATTTGCTGCAAATTTCCTTGCATTTTATCGGTGACTTCAGCTTTTATTTTTTCAGTAATAATAACCTTATCCAAATCTTTACTCAGCAACATTTTAAACAGTTTTACTGTTGCAATAGCATCACCATCTGCTCGGTGTCTGTCATTAACAGGAATTCCTAAAGCGCGTGCTAATTTACCCAAACTATATGAGTCTTGGTCTGGGATTAATTGTTGTGATAACTCTACCGTACATAGGGTTTTACGTTTGTATTCAAACCCTAAACGCTTAAATTCTGTGCGTAAAATACGATAATCAAATTGTGAATTATGAGCTACAATAATGCAGTCTTCAGTAATTTCAACAATACGTTTTGCAACCTCATAAAATTTAGGTGCATTTTTAAGCATATTGCTGTTAATTCCTGTAAGATTTACAACAAAAGGTTGAATTTCTCGTTCCGGATTTACCAAACTAATAAATTGATCGACTACTTTATGACCGTCAAATTTATAAATGGCGATTTCGGTAATTCCCTCTTCATTGAATTTTCCTCCTGTAGTTTCTATGTCTAATATTGCGTAGATAAGATTGTGGTTTTAAATTGAATAATTTCTTGCTCCAAAAATACTGCTTCCAACTCTAACCATTGTACTTCCGCAGGTTATAGCGAGTTTAAAATCGCCACTCATTCCCATGCTAATAGTTTGTAAGTGTGCGTTCGTATTTTGAAATTGTTTTAAGTGATCAAAACTGTTTTTTAATTCTGAAAACTCATTTTTAACTTGAGTTTCATCATCTGTAAAAGTTGCCATTCCCATAATTCCGGTAACGCAAACATGTTTTAATTCGCTAAATGCATCAGACTGTAAAATAGTTGCTGCCTCTTCACTAGTCATTCCAAATTTAGATAACTCATCGGCTATTTTAATTTGAAGTAAGCAGTTAATAACTCGGTCGTGCTTTTTTGCTTGTTTATTTATTTCTTTCAGCAATTTAAAACTATCCACACCATGAATTAAATCTACAAATTCCGCCATGTATTTTACCTTATTGGTTTGTACATGTCCTATCATATGCCATTTAATATCTTTTGGCATCTCCTGATATTTGTCTGCCATTTCTTGGATTTTATTTTCTCCAAAAATGCGTTGTCCTGTATTGTAAGCCTCCATAAGGTCGCTTACAGGTTTAGTTTTTGAAACTGCTACCAAAGTTACTTGCTCTGGTAATTGAGATTTAATACTGTTTAAATTGTGCTGTATAGACATTTTAAAATTCGTAAATAGTAACTCCACTACGGAGTTTAGGTTCTATAAATGTGCTTTTTGGTGGCATTTTTAAACCATCATTAGCAATCTCTTTTAATTCGTTAATAGTAACTGGGACCATACCAAAACCAACGGTAAAATTTCCATTATCTACATTAGTCTTAATGTTAACAAGGTCTTTTTTTCCGTTAATATATTTTATACGATCATCATTTCTTAAATCTTCAATCCCTAAAATAGGTTGTAAAATGGTTTTAAATAGAATTTGTGCATCCAAGCCATCTAAAGAATTAGAAATGGTATATGTTTTTTTACGTAAGTAAAGGGAATAAAATTCACCTTCCAAATACATGCTGAAATGTTGTTTTTTTGAAGGTTTATAAGGAATAGCGCCTCTATTTTCAATTCTGAAAAAAGCATCTAATTGTATTAAAAACTCTTCTTTACTCAGGCCGTTTAAACCTTTTACTAATCGGTTAAATTCATGAATTTGTAAATCGGATTCAGGAATTAAATAACTCATAAAAAAGTTATAAGCTTCGTTTCCGGTATGTGTAGGGTTATTTTCTTTTAAATCTTTATATAGCAAGTATGATGATGACGATCTGTGATGACCATCTGCAATATAAATAGTATCCATATCCTTAAATTCTTTAGCGATAATGCTTAAAGTTTCAGGATTATCTACTTTCCAAAGATAATGTGTGTCTCTGTAAGTGGTTGTAAACTCATATTCTGCACGTTCCTTTTGTGTCTCGTCTATAATTTGTTTTATAACCGAATTATCAGGATAGGTGAGTAGTACAGGTTCTGCATTAAAGCCTACTGTTTTTAAGTAATCTTTAAAGATGGTTTCGCGATTGGCAATTGTATCTTCATGCGTTTTTATTACATTATTTTCATAATCTAAAGCACTTGAAGCAGCAATAATTCCGTTGAATTCTTGATTCTCTCTATCTACAATTTTATATATATAGTAACAAGGTGTTTCATCTTGAACAAAAATAGCATCCTCTTTAAATTCTGAATATCTGTTTTTTACTAAAGAATAACGCTCAGTACCAGAAATTTCCTTATCATATTTGTAACCAGGATTTACAATGTGCAAAAACGAAAACGGATTATCTCGTAATCGTGCTTCGCGTTGTTGCACCGAATAACTTTGATAGGATCTTGCAGCCACCAAACTCACTTTGTCTCGTGTAGGACGTACCGCTTTAAAAGGAATGATGTTTGCCATGTTATATGCTAAAAATAAACAGAGGTTAGTACATGTTAATAAACTAACCTCTGCTATAATTTATATTTTATTTTGAAAACTGAGCCGAAACTTGCTCTGCTTTTCTACTTTGAGAATAATCGTAAAAACCTTCACCAGATTTTACACCTAATTTACCAGCTCTTACCATATTTACTAATAATGGACAAGGGGCGTATTTTGGGTTTTTAAATCCTTCGTACATAACGTTTAGAATAGATAAACACACATCTAAACCAATAAAATCAGCCAACTGTAATGGTCCCATTGGATGTGCCATACCAAGTTTCATAACGGTATCAATCTCTTGTACTCCGGCAACACCGTTGTATAAAGTTTCAATAGATTCGTTAAGCATTGGCATTAAAATACGATTAGCTACAAAACCAGGATAATCATTTACTTCAACAGGTGTTTTTCCTAATTGAGTAGATAATTCCATGATAGTTTTTGTAACGGCATCACTAGTATTGTATCCTCTAATAATCTCAACCAATTTCATAATTGGCACCGGATTCATAAAGTGCATTCCAATGACTTTATCAGGACGATTTGTTACTGCCGCTATTTGTGTAATAGAAATTGAAGATGTATTAGTTGCTAAAACCGTTTCTTCAGCACATAATTCATCTAATTGCTTAAAAATCTTGAGCTTTAAATCTACATTCTCAGTAGCAGCTTCAACAACCAAACTTGCGTTTTCTACACCATCTTTAATACTGGTATAAGTTGTAATATTATTAAGTGTATTTTGTTTATCAGCTTCAGAAATTCGTTCTTTAGCTACCATACGGTCTAGATTTTTAGTAATAGTCTCTAAACCTTTTTTTAATGAAGCTTCGCTAATATCAATAAGTTGAACATTAAATCCGCTTTGTGCAAATGTGTGTGCAATTCCATTTCCCATGGTTCCTGCACCTATAACTGCTATGTTTTTCATATCACAATACTTTAAGTCTTCCCGAAGGAAAAATCGTGTTAATTTTTATTTTTTTTGTTGAATATCGCCCCACCAGAGGCTTGTGCTTAAAATTGATCTATAATCATGGTCGCCACACGTAATGCTTCGGTACCATCATGTAAGGTTACAACTGGTGTGGTGTTATTGTTTATAGCATCGGCAAAAGTTTCTAACTCATCTAAAATAGCATTGTTATTTGCTACTTCTGGGTTGTCAAAATAGATTTGCTTTTTAATTCCTTCAGCATTTTGAAGAATCATATCAAAATCTCCAGGAGCTTCTGGAGCATCTTTCATTTTTACAACTTCACATTTTTTCTCAAGAAAATCTACAGAAATATAGGCGTCCTTTTGAAAAAATCTAGTCTTACGCATGTTTTTTAATGAAATACGACTTGCTGTAAGATTGGCAACACATCCGTTTTCAAATTCTATACGCGCATTTGCAATATCTGGAGTGTCACTAATTACAGAAACTCCGCTTGCAGATACATTTTTAACTTTAGATTTTACAACACTTAAAATAATATCAATATCATGAATCATTAAATCTAACACTACAGGAACATCTGTTCCTCTTGGATTAAATTCAGCTAATCTATGCGTTTCAATAAACATTGGTTGCTGTATATTATCTTTTATAGCTGTAAATGCAGGATTAAAGCGCTCTACATGACCAACCTGACCTCTAATGTTATGTTCAGATAAAAGTTGTCTAATATGTTCAGCCTCTTCAACTGTATTAGTAATTGGTTTTTCTATAAATATATGTTTGCCTTTAGCGATGGCTTGTTTTGCACAGTCATAATGCGAAAGTGTAGGGGTTACAATATCTACCATATCTACGGCGTCTATCAAGGCTTCAATGGTTTTAAAATATTTAAATCCAAATTCAGCTTCTACTTTTTTAGCGTTAGCTTCATTAGCATCATAAAACCCAACGAGTTCGTATTTATCAGATTGTTCAAGTAATCTTAAGTGAATTTTTCCTAGGTGACCAGCACCAAGTACTCCTGCTTTTAACATGTTTTTGCGTTTTTAACAAAGCTAAGTATTTTTAGTGTTTTTTAATATCAATTTTGTAATAAAATCGTTGAAATAAAAAGATATTAATAATTCTTAGTCCTTTTATTTTTAGCTTTAGTTAGTTTCAATTAATTTAGCGGTGTAAACCCACTTTAATTTCGTGAAAGACTCTTTTAAACACCAAGGAATGCGACAACAACTTGTAAATGTCGTAGCATCTAAAGGTATTACCGATGCAAATGTTTTGGATGCTATTGGTACTATCCCAAGACACTTATTTATGGATTCTAGCTTTTTGGATCATGCTTATCAAGATAAGGCTTTTCCTATTGCGGCAAATCAAACGATTTCACAGCCTTATACCGTAGCATTTCAAACGGAATTAATGCAGATAAAACCTGGAGATAAAGTTTTAGAAATTGGTACAGGTAGTGGTTATCAAACTGCAGTATTGTATTTGTTAGGTGCTAAAGTTTTTAGTATTGAGCGTCAGCAAGAACTGTTTAAAATCACGAGTAAATTTTTACCAAAATTAGGCTATCGTGCTAAAAAACTAATTTTTGGTGATGGTTATATTGGTTTGAAAGAAGAAGCACCTTTTGATAGTATTATTGTAACTGCCGGTGCACCTTTTGTACCAAAACCTTTATTAAGTCAGTTAAAAATAGGTGGTCGTTTGGTTATTCCTGTTGGAGAAAATGTACAAACAATGACGCTTTTTGTAAGAAAAGGACCTAAGGAATTTGAAAAACAAGAATTTGGAGAATTCAGATTTGTCCCATTACTAGAAGATAAAAACTAATCTTCTTTAGGTAGAAAAGCTTCTGGTATAGGGTTTTCTTTGTGTTCTAAAGACCAATATAAGTTAAGAATCCACCAACGGTTTCCATCATATAGCATTTGAAAACTATTTACACCTCTTAAAACAGGAGCAGTATCTGTTTTACTATGTTTTGCTTGGTAAGTACTAAATACATTAGCCATATTGCCAAAACGTTGTGTTTCTCTATGAATTTCTTTTACTAAAAACCCATTTTCAGTTAACCATCCAGAAGACGATTCTATATATGTTTTTGGCGTAATATAACGTGCTTCAAAAAGTGTGTCCTTTACAATGGCTGTAGGGATGAGTTGTGCATTATGATGAAATAAAAAATTGTAAAGCTCCCAGTCGCGTTCACCTTCTTTTTCGGCAGAAAGTACTTCGTAATACGATGTTATTGTACTGTTTAAAGTGGTAACATTTAACGTGTAATCTTTAGGAAGTGGTATTTCTTCTTGTGCAAATGCACTAAAAGTAAAACCAACAACGCAACATAGGAGTATCAAGCAATTTTTCATGGGTTAAAATTAATTAAACTTTAAGCCAAAAACAACTGCATCACTAACAAAACCACTTTGGTAAGAGCGTAAATAATCGACTCTTAAAAAACGGTATTTACCCCAACCAATGTTATCAATTCCAACGGTAAATTCTTGATATGGTGTTTTCCCATCTGTCGCTAAAGCGTGTGCACCAAGAATTAAGTTGAAATTTAGTTTATTAAGTAACGGAATTTTCTGTAAAATAAACCCATTAAAATCATGTTCAGCATGTACTTCTAAATAAGATGTATTTGTACTTTGTTCATAATAGGGTAGGTTATTAAACACGTTTGTATAGTTTCCTGAGGTTGAAAAATGTGTTTGATTTCCATTAAAATGTTTGTAATCCATAAAGGCAATATCATCGGCATTAAAAAACATTCCTGCTCTTAGGTTGTAAATAAATGTTCCTTTATCTCCAACGTTAAATTGTTGTGTTACACGTGCTTTTATTTGATCGAAATTATATTTTGAATCTGTAGCTGCAAAACCTTTTTCATACCCAAGATATAATTTTGGATATTTTGAACTGTAAAGATTTATTTTTCGATCTGGATAACTAAAATATTCTTGTCCGAAGGTAATAGCGGTGTTTAATTCTAATTTTGCAATGCGATGCGTATCAAAAGACGGTATGCCAAAAGCAGTTTCATTTAAAGGATTATTACTAGTGTAAGCATCATTACGGTCTTTAAAAACGGTTTGATCTGTTGTGTTGAAAAGCGCTTTTCTACGCTCATAGCTTACGTTTCCGTAGGCTCTAAATCCATTAGTCACTTCTTGAGAATAACTTATTTTTGCAAACGTTTTATCGTAAAGTTTGATGTAGTTGTCTTTAAAAAATAATGAACTTATAGTGTTTTCTAATTTCGAAATTGGCTCAGCATCATTAAATTGTTGTACGGTTACACCTCCAGAGGCTGATAAATACGGACGCGTAGTATTATTAAATTTGTAGCTTGCCGAAACTGTTGCCCGAAGTCTATCGTCTGAAACCCCATAATTAAAAGTGGCATCTGTGCTAAGATATTGACTGTAGTCATTCCAACCTTTAGTGTAATATAGTTTTACGTTACTATTGTAACCCTGAACGGTATTAAAATTAAAACCAGATAGGGGAGAACTTACGCCTAAACTATATTTTTTATAAGAATTAGAGTAGTTGTAACCCGAAATAAGATTTCCAAATTTAAACTTATTATTTACGCCATCAATAGAATCTAGATAAGGTTTAGACTCTCTAACAATTTGAATACTATCTTTTTTTACATAATCGTTAACCTCTTCAACGGTTAAAGGAACAGGTCGTAAAGTGGCCCAATAGGTAGAGTCTTTTTTGTTTGCAAGATCTTGAAATGATAAAATTTCTCTTCCAAAATCATTTTTTGAAAGTTCAGGATTAAATATATAATCACTATAAACGGCTATAAAACGACCATCACCTTTTAGTCCTAAAAAGGCATATTCAAAATCCATGGTTTGCGAAATTAATGCCCAAATATTATCGTTTTCTGAATATGAAAAATGCTGAGTTATTACAATTTTATCGGCTGCAGGAATTTGTGCTTGTTCTCCTGTAATGCTTAATTCGGTAGCATAAATGGTCCATTGATCTTCAACAATATAAATGCTTCCAGAAAAAATACGATCATTTTTTCGCTTCGGAATGACGTTTACTTTATTAATAAGATTGCCTTTATCGTCATAAAAGATACCTTCTAATTTATAGGTGTAATAATTAAAAGCATAATCTGCAAGTGGTGATATTATTTGATTTCCTAACGGAATTGTATTGTTATAAAAATTAAAATCGGCATCACCAGCAGTATTAAAGCTAAAGCCGTTATTATCGCCACTTACTTTTGAAGCAATAATTTTCTCTTTAAGTTTATCGGGTTTTAAAAATTCAATTTCAGATATAGTTTCCGAAAGATAAATAATTCCACTTCTGGTAGAATCTATTGATCCACCAAGATCACCAAGTTCTACTCCAAATATTTTTTCGGGAGCATCTTTAATTTTTATTAATCCACGTGAGTAATAATTTGCTTTGTAGGCTTTAATTTTATCAAAGTTTTCTTCACGTTTAGCAATAGCAGCTCTCATTATTTTGTTGGCAGGATTTTCGCCAGCAGTTACAATAACTTCATTTAAAGAAATTTCTTCATCTTCCATAATCACATTAAGTGTGTGTGGGAATTTAGAAATTGAAATTGTTTTTTTAATGGTTTTATAGCCTAAAAATTGAAATACAACGGTATAGTTTTTAGGTGTTGTAATATTGAGTTCAAAATTACCGTTTTCATTACTGGTAGATCCTATATACGTGTTTTCAATATAAATATTTACAAACGGAATAGGGGTGTTTTTACTATCGGTGATTGTACCTTTTATCTGAGAATATGAAAGGAGCGAATAAAAACATAAAAAGATAAGGAGTAGTTGTTTTTTCATAAGATTGATGCTTGTATTTATATAGACGCATTTTTTTTACAAATGGTTGCCTAAACATCTCAAACTTACTTATAAAAACGTTTTAAGTTGTTATAAAAATCACAAAATTATTTATATATCTTTTTTACTCTGTCTAGATCACGTTTATTATCTCTGTCTTTTATCGTCTCACGTTTATCGTAAAGTTTTTTACCTTTAGCTAAAGCTATATGTAGTTTTGCTAATCCTTTTTCGTTGGTAAATAATAGTAACGGCACAATTGTA
This sequence comes from Lacinutrix undariae, assembly GCF_052934785.1. Classification (NCBI taxonomy): domain Bacteria; kingdom Pseudomonadati; phylum Bacteroidota; class Flavobacteriia; order Flavobacteriales; family Flavobacteriaceae; genus Lacinutrix; species Lacinutrix undariae. The sequence continues at coordinate 3,250,157 of NZ_CM128809.1, read as the reverse complement.
AGTCCTTTTGTAGTAACGTCTTTTTCTAATTTTTTAAGTTCACGTTTGTTTAATAATAATTTACGCTCTGCTTTTGGTGCGTGATTGTAGTAATTACCATATACATATTCTTGTATAGTCATGTTTATTACAAACAGTTCACCTTTATCATTAAATTCACAAAAACTCTCAGTAATTGAGGCTCTACTATCTCTAATAGATTTAATCTCAGTTCCTGTTAAAACAATTCCAGCAGTATATTTATCGAGTATTTCGAATTCAAATTTCGCTTTTTTATTTTTTATTTTTACTGTTTTTTGCATAGCTACAAAATTACGTTTTTTTTAATCTATATATTCAACATCGTAACTAACTTTTTAATGTTACATTACTTTTTTTAAGATGCTATCTGTTTTTATGTCTTAAAAATCACCGTGAGATAAAGCAATCCATCTTACCCATTTATTATCAGGTTTTTTATATAATGCTAAACTTGCGTGACCAAAAAAATCACCACAACATAAATGAATGCTAAACACACAAGCAATCTCTCCATTACGAATAAAAACAGGTTTTGAAATTATTTTTAATTCGCGATTTCTATCTTTTTTTAAAAACGAAATTAGCTCTGAATTCTCAACAGGTATTAACTCTTTTTCGTCTTCTAAATTCCAAGTAAAGTCTGCAAGTTGTGATAATTCAGAAATAATGTATTCCTTTTCTTTTTTACTAAAAATTATACTGTCTGTTTTATTGATTTTATGATCATAATATATCCGTTTAGTCTCTTTTTTAAAGTTATTAATATGATAAGTAAGCATTTTAAAATCTACTGTTTTAACGTATGCAACTTCTGTAAAACGATCTGGGTATAATTTATAATCAATAATATCCCAAAATATGTTTTCGTTGCGATCTGTTTGACTGATTACTGTTGAAGTACTGCAGAGTGTAAAAAAGAATATAAGGTATCTCATTATAAGGTTTTTAACTTAGTTTATGTGTAAGACCTGTACTGATTTTATAGTATTAATCACGGTAATGATATATAAGTTTCCGTTATTTTTATCACTCATTAAATCGTAAATTTCATCTCCTATAATGGCGTTTACAAAATTAGGAGTTGTATTACTGTGACCAACAATTAATACTGTTTTACCTTTGTTTTGTTCCATAAAATGTACGGCATCTATTTTGTTTGGATCATATAACGTAAGCGCTAGCGTATTGTGTGTAGCTGTTGGTTGAGCCGTTTCTTTTGTGCGGTTATAATTTGTAGAATAAACAGCATCAAATTCAATAGTACTTAAAACAGTGTTCCAGTTTTGTGCTCTTAATTTTCCGTTATTATTTAGATGTGGATTTTTATTTTGAGGATCGCTACGGTCTTTTTCAGCATGTCTAATAAAATAAAAGGTACTTACGTCGTTGTTTTCTAATGTTTGAGAAAACAATGAGGTAGTACCTAATAATATGCTTATTAAAAATATAATGTGTTTCATTGGTCTCTTTTTTATAAAGATACTAATAAAAACTATACTTCTTGAAGTGTCTTTACAATGTCAATTCCTGAGGAAGTTCCTATTCTATCTGCTCCGGCATTAATATATTTTTGTACCAATTCATTAGTGTTAATACCTCCTGAAGCTTTAATTTTAGCTTTAGATTTTACTGTTTTTTTTATGATTTTTACAGCAGTTAATGTTGCCCCACTTTTTGAGAAGCCCGTTGATGTTTTTATGAAATCTATTTTAGCATCTAAGCAAATTTCACTGGCTTTTACTATTTCATTTTTTGAAAGCTCACTAATTTCAATAATAACTTTTAACGGAGTTCTTAAGCCTATTGCTAATTTTATTTCGCTTAAATCTTTATAAACTTCAATGTAGTTCTTGCTTTTTAAAGCGCCTAAATTAATTACCATATCAATTTCATCAGCACCGTTTTCAATAGCGTTTTTAGCTTCAAAAATTTTAGATTCGGTAGACATTGCTCCAAGAGGAAATCCAATAACTGACACAATTTTAACTGAACTCATCTTTAGCAACTCTTTTGCTAATGGTACATAATAACTATTGATGCACACTGAGTAAAAATCATATTGTTTAGCTTCTTTACAAAGTTTTGTAATGTCTTTTTCAGATGCAGTAGGTTTTAGGAGCGTATGCTCAATATATTTATTAATTTTCATTTATAATTTGGAAAAAAAAATTCATGTAAAAAAGCTCACTAATGTCTTAAGAGAGTGTTTTGTTAGATTTTTTTTGAAAAATTGTTTAAAAAATAATGGAAATAATAGCAGCACAAAGATAAGTTATTTGCAGATATATATTGTGAAATAAAAGCTAAAAATCTTTAGAAGAACCTATGTAGGTATTCTAAAACTTAATTTTACTATTGTTTTTGTGCAAATAACTATTCTTTTTTAAGTCTTATTTTTTGATTTATAGATAGATATGAAAAAACAGGATGGACTATGATTTTTATCAGCTTTTAACAGGAGTTTAGGGTTTAATTTTGTTGAAAACAATAACCAAATAATCATCAGATGAAAAAAATAATTTTTAGTGCATTAGTAACATTTCTATTTGTATGTAATGCTCAGGCTCAAGACGATAATTCAACAACAGATTACAGTAAATGGCAAGCGCGTTTTCGTGTTATCACAGTAGTACCTTCTCCTGGAGATGATATTGTAGGTGCAGATGTGAATCTTTCAACTGCCGTTGTTCCAGAATTAGATTTCACTTATTTCTTTACAAAAAATATTGCTGCCGAATTAATTTTAGCAACCACAAAACATGATGTTGAAATTGATGGTGGAGCAGATTTAGGAAGCGTTTGGTTATTACCTCCAACATTAAATTTACAATACCACTTTTATACAGGAGATTTTAAACCATATGTAGGAGCAGGTGTAAATTATACAATCTTTTACGGTTCAAAATCTGGAGATGTTGAAGATATGGATTACGAAAACTCTTTTGGTGTATCTTTTCAAGCAGGTGTAGATTATAATTTAAATGACTCATGGTTTTTAAATTTAGATGTAAAGCAAATATTACTTTCTACAGATGTTGATGTTGATACTGGATCAGGAGTATTACCTGTTGATGTTGATATTAACCCACTAATTATAGGATTAGGAATTGGTAAAAAATTCTAATTAATTATATTTATTGATAATAAAAGTCGCAGAAATGCGGCTTTTTTTTGTGCTTAAAAACTAAAGTAATATCCTCGTGGTTTAAGAAAACTTGATTAATTTAGTTGTATAAAATTAGATGATGAAAAAAGAATCAAATAAAAATGTAGAACATTATGATCTTATTTGTGTTGGAGGAGGTATAATGAGCGCCACTTTAGCGGTATTATCAAAACTATTAAAACCAGATTTAAAGCTTTTAGTTTTAGAGCGGCTAGAGGATGTTGCTCTTGAAAGTTCTTCAGCATGGAATAACGCCGGAACCGGACATTCAGCCTTATGTGAGCTTAATTATACACCCGAAGCAGCAGACGGCACAATAAATATTGATAAAGCCATTAGTATTTGTAATCAATTTGAAATATCCAAACAATTTTGGGCGCATTTAGTACGTGAAAATTTAATTAAAAACCCAAGTGACTTTATAAATCATGTACCTCATCATAGTTGGGTTATTGGTGCAGAAAATGCCAATTATTTAGAAAAACGTTACCAAACAATTAAGCAACATTTTATGTTTAAAAGCATTCAGTTTACAAGAGATGTAGAACGAATGAAAACCTGGTTTCCCTTAATTGCTGCAAATCGTAAGGATAGTGAAATTATGGCTGCCAACCGTATTGAACGTGGTACCGAAGTTAACTACGGCGCGTTAACAAAAAGTTTATTCTCTATTTTAGAAAACAAATTTGATCATAAAGTACAATGCAATAAAGAGGTTTTAGATATTGATCCTGATGACGATTTAGAATGGTCTGTAAAAGTGGAAGACACTAAAACCCATGAAATTTCTTACCTAGAAGCAGAACATGTATTTATTGGAGCTGGAGGAGGAAGCATTTTATTACTTCAGAAAGTAGAAATTGAAGAAAAAGCAGGTTATGGAGGTTTTCCTGTAAGCGGGGAGTGGTTAGTTTGTAAAAACGAAGACTTAATTAAACAGCATCACGCAAAAGTATATAGTAAAGCCGGAATTGGCGCACCACCAATGTCTACACCTCATTTAGATACACGTTTTATTAACGGAAAAAAAGAATTGCTTTTTGGTCCTTTTGCAGGATTTAGTCCGAAGTTTTTAAAAGAAGGCTCAAATTTCGATTTATTTAAATCAATTAAAACAGGAAATATTTCACCGCTTTTAGGCGCTTTTTGGCATAATTTGCCACTTACTAAATATCTTTTAGAACAAGTTACCATGTCCCATAAGGATAGAATGGAAGAGCTTCAAAAGTTTGTAAAAGATGCAAAAGGTGAAGATTGGGAATTAATGGTTGCAGGACAACGCGTTCAAATTATTAAAAAAGATGATTTTGAAGGTGGAAAGTTACAATTTGGCACCGAGGTAGTGAGCAGTAAAGATGGTCGTATTACTTGCTTATTGGGCGCTTCTCCGGGAGCATCTACAGCAACAGCAATTATGTTAGATGTTTTAGAAAAAGCATTTCCAGAATTATTAACTTCAGAAAAAGGTAGGGATTTATTAAAAACGATGGTGCCGTCTTGGAATACAGCGCTTAATGAAGAAGATTTTGAAACACATTTAAAAGCTTCTGAAAAGGCTTTAAATCTGTAGGAAACTTGTTTAATTTGTAAAATAAAAAAAGCAACGCTTATTTTGAGGTACCCCAAAATTCACGTTGCTTTTTAACTAACTAACCAATTATAAGACTACTGTCTTCTTTATTTGTTACAAATTAGGTGAATTAATTTTCAATTAAATTCCCTTGATTTCTAAACACTAATTTATCATCAAAAGCATCTAGTAAAATAATACTATCTGTGGTTACGCTTCCTGACAAAATTTCTTTACTCAGCTCATTTAATACTTCTTTTTGTATCACACGTTTTACAGGTCTTGCTCCATATTCTGGATTATAACCTTTATCTGCTAAATAATTTATAGCTTGATCTGTAGCATCAAATGTAATGCCTTGTTGCGCAATCATTTTTGTAATACCTTTTAATTGTAAGCCAACTATTTTAACAATGTTTTCTTTAGTTAAAGGTGTAAATAAAATTGTATCATCTATTCGGTTTAAAAACTCCGGTCTTACGGTTTGTTTTAATAGCCCTAAAACATCAATTTTAGCACTTTCCATAGCGGCATTAACATCTTTTATGGCTTGAAAACGTTCTTGAATAATCTCACTTCCCATATTAGAGGTCATAATGATTATGGTGTTTTTAAAATCTGCAACACGTCCTTTGTTATCTGTTAATCTCCCTTCATCTAAAACTTGTAATAAGATGTTAAATGTATCTGGATGCGCTTTTTCAATTTCATCTAAAAGCACTACAGAGTAAGGTTTACGACGTACCGCTTCGGTTAATTGTCCACCTTCATCATATCCTACGTATCCTGGAGGCGCACCAACTAATCTGCTTACAGAGTGACGTTCTTGATATTCACTCATATCAATACGTGTTAAAGCATTTTCATCATCAAAAAGATAATCGGCCAACGCTTTTGCAAGTTCTGTTTTACCAACTCCTGTGGTTCCTAGAAATAAGAAGGTTCCAATAGGTTTGCTAGGGTTTTGTAATCCCGCTCTACTTCGTCTAACCGCATCACTTACTGCTACAATAGCTTCTTCTTGTCCTACAACACGTTTGTGTAATTCGTCTTCTAAATTTAAAAGTTTTTCACGATCTGTTTGTAGCATTTTGGTTACTGGAATACCTGTCCATTTTGCAACAACCTCAGCAATATCTTCGTAGGTAACTTCTTCTTTTATTAACGAGTTTTCAGACTGGTTTTCTTGTAACTCCTTTTGAAGTTTTTCAAGTAATTCTTGAGCATCTTTTATTTTTCCGTAACGTATTTCGGCTACTTTTCCATAATCACCATCGCGTTCTGCACGTTCTGCTTCAAGTTTATAATTTTCAATATCAGATTTTGCAGCCTGAATATTATCTACTACAGCTTTTTCGCTTTTCCATTTGGCATTAATCTCGTTACGTTCTTCTTTTAAATTTGCTAAATCTGAACGTAATGATTTTAATTTCACTTCATCTTTCTCTCTTTTAATGGCTTCAATTTCAATTTCTAACTGCATCACTTTACGGTCTAAAACATCTAATTCTTCTGGTTTAGAGTTAATTTCCATACGTAATTTAGCCGCAGCTTCATCCATTAAATCGATAGCTTTATCTGGTAAAAATCGATTAGTAATATAACGTTCTGAAAGTTCTACAGCACCAATTATTGCTTCATCTTTAATACGTACTTGATGATGTGTTTCGTATTTTTCTTTAATTCCTCTTAAAATAGAAATTGCGCTTTCGGTATCTGGTTCATCAACCATTACTTTTTGAAAACGACGTTCTAAAGCTTTATCTTTTTCAAAATATTTTTGATACTCATCTAAAGTAGTCGCTCCAATGGCGCGTAATTCTCCACGCGCTAAAGCTGGTTTTAAAATGTTTGCAGCATCCATTGCGCCTTGTCCGCCACCTGCGCCAACAAGAGTGTGGATTTCATCAATAAATAAAACGATGTCTCCATCACTTTCTGTGACTTCTTTTATAACAGATTTTAAACGTTCTTCAAATTCCCCTTTATATTTTGCACCTGCAATAAGTGCTCCCATATCTAAGGCGAAAATTTGTTTGTCTACTAAATTTTCAGGAACATCACCATCTACAATACGGTGTGCTAAACCTTCTGCAATAGCGGTTTTACCTGTTCCTGGTTCACCAACTAGAATAGGATTGTTTTTGGTACGACGCGATAAAATTTGAAGGATTCTTCTTATTTCTTCATCTCTACCAATTACCGGATCTAGTTTACCATCTTTTGCTAATTGATTTAAATTTTTAGCATATTTATTAAGTGAGTTATAGGTTTCTTCTTGGTTTTGAGAAGTCACTCTATCTCCTTTTCGTAATTCTGTAATACTTGCTGTTAATCCTTTTTCTGTGATGCCTTGATCTTTTAGCATTTGAGCAATTTTACTGTTTGATTTAAAAACAGCAAGAATTAAATGCTCGATAGATACATAATCATCTTTCATTTTCTTGGCAATGATTGCTGCTTCGTTAAGCGTTTTTGACGCTTCACGAGATAAGGTCATTTCTCCTCCAGTAACTTTAGGGTAACTCTCTAATTGTTTATCTAAAGTCTGCTGTAATAGATTGATATTTACATTCATTTTTTTAAGAATGAATGGTAAAACATTTTCATCAACTTCAAAAATAGCTTTAAAGATGTGCTCGTTTTCTAGTTGTTGATGTTCTAAGCTTTGAGCAAGCTGTTGCGCCTGCTGTATCGCCTCCTGTGATTTTATTGTATAGTTGTTTAAGTTCATAGTATGTTGTATTTGTAAGCTATAAATCAATAATCTTACCAATGTGAAAATAAAGACAAAATGACTGATTAGATGAGTGGTAGCGTGTCTTTTAGTCAGTTTTGTAAGGTTTGAGAATCATTTCCGACTCATGTTTTTGACATTCTTTATACTGATTTTGAAATTAGTCGAAACATTATTATTAAATTCGATGTTTTGAAGATGTGTTGAGAATAACACTATAAACATAAATAATTAAGATGGGATTTATAAGTAAAATGTTTGGAGGGAATTCTGAACCAAAAGAAGAAAAGTTATTACCATGGATTGGTTTAACAACTGTAGATCAATTATTACAAATTTCTCAGAAATCTAAAACAAAAACGCAAGTCATTTTTAAGCATTCTACACGATGTGGAATTAGTAAAATGGTGATGAATCAATTTGTTGATGCTTATGATGTAGATATTAATTTAGATTTATATTACTTAGATTTATTAAATTTTAGAGACGTTTCAAATGAAGCTGGTTATACCTTCCAAGTATTACACCAATCCCCTCAACTCATCGTTATTAAAAATGGAGTTGCAGTTGCTCATGCAAATCATGGTGGAATAAATGAGATTGATTTAAGTAAATATGTGTCTTAAAATGAATATTTTTTATATCAATTAAGAAATTATACATGAAAGTAAAGATTGATAAGTTTGTCCTTTTTATTACTGGAACTATATTAATTGCTTATTTTTTTCCTAAATGGGGAACTCCGGAAAGTCAAATACCTATCGACACGATTAGTGCGATAGGTATTTCGCTTATCTTCTTTTTTTATGGGTTGAAATTACATCCAACACAGATAAAAGCGGGACTAAAAAACTGGAAGCTTCATCTTTTGGTGCAATCTTCTACCTTTTTAATGTTTCCATTATTGGTGTTATTGGCGCGCCCTTTTATTCAGAATGAATCTCAGGAAACCATATGGTTAGCTTTCTTTTTCTTAGCCGCATTGCCATCAACGGTGTCGTCATCGGTGGTTATGGTATCTATGGCTAAAGGGAATATTCCGGGAGCTATTTTTAATGCTAGTATTTCGGGGATTATAGGTATTGCTATTACGCCACTTTGGATGGGGTTATTTTTAGATCATGCGCAAACAGATTTTGATTTTACATCAATATATTTAAAACTGATTATTCAAATTATATTACCAGTAGTTTTTGGCGTTTTATTACAGCGTTTTTTAGGTGAATTTGCGCATAAACATAGTCGTAAATTATCACTGTTTGATAAATCTATCATTTTGTTAATCATATATAAGAGTTTTGCAACATCGTTTAATGATCACATTTTTAGTTCGGTTTCCTTTTTTAATCTGCTTTCTATTTTTATAGGAGTTGTAGTGTTGTTTGTTATCGCATTTATTTTAACTGGTTTTATTTCTAAGCATTTAAAAATCAGTAAAGAAGATCAAATTACGGCTCAGTTTTGCGGGACTAAAAAATCATTAGTACATGGTACTGTTTTTTCGAAGATATTATTTGGTAACATGGCGACTATGGGTATTATGTTATTGCCCTTAATGTTATTTCATGCTATACAAATATTAATAATTAGTGTGGTAGCTAGTAAATATTCAAACCGATAGATTTTATAAAACATAAAAAAACTCCCAAAGTAATTTGGGAGTTTTTAGTTAATTATACTGTCTTATTGCGTAGCGTGTATGTAACTCTCAATAATTATTATTAAACGCTATATTTGAAACTGACTTATAATGTCTTTCAGTTTTAATTTTAGGTCTTCACCAGTATCAAAAATCATTTGTTCATTACTAGGAAAAGGAATACTTCTACTTCTGGTAAAGTTATAATCATCACTAGTTAAAGCTCGTTTATCACCTCTGTAAGTCGCGTAAATATTTTCAAAAATAAAACCACTATCTATAGGGAATGCCTCTAAAACTTGTTGTTGTTTTAAATCAGAAAGTACAACCTCAGCGATAATTTGAGATGATTTTTGTTGTTCAAACTCATAATATCTCGCTTGTACTTTTATAATGTTATCAACTTTAATATCGTTTCCTAAACTGTCTTTTTTTACATTTCCGTTACGGTCTAAATCATATTTCCAACCATCAACAACATCACGTTCTCTTAATAGTTGACGTTCTTTTACATGTTCTGGAGAAATATTAATACGTTTTAGTTGTAATTGCATCCCGTAATCGTAAGTGATATCTTTATTTGGAGTAGCATGGTAAGCTGTCCAAAATTGATCTAAACCATAGGTGTCAAAATTCAATAAATCATCTTCTAGACGTCTAGGAATTACTTGATTTGTTTGGTTTTCAATTGATACCATTACATAGTGAATACCACGTTGGTGCGCTTCTTGTAATAGTTCTCTTGTATCGTCGTAATTAGGGTTTATAGATTCAATATAACTGTAAATATTATAGGCTTCACGCATCTTATATTTATCATCGGTTTCTAATAACTCTAGGCCTTGTTCATATAAGTAATCGGATGTCTTATCTCTATATGTAGCAATCGCTGTGCTATAATCATTGAATTTAAAATCAATATTTTTTCCGTTTACTGTTAGCGGAAGTACAGGTTTTATAGCTTCTTGTCTTGTATTTAAGTCTGAAAACAGCTTAAAAAGCTCTTGGTATTGCTCAGGATTATTATCTTTTTTAAGATGTTTAACCGTATTTAAATCTTTTTCAACCACTTTGTAGTAGGCGTCTCTAAGCATTAAAATATAGTCCTCTTTACTTTTTTTGTCTTTGTTAGTTTCAAGTTTTTTTAAAGCATCATTAATAGCTTGGTTGTAGTTGCCGTTGCTAATTGCTTTTTGAACTTGCTTTTTTCCATTACAGGACATTAATAATGAAAGTGTCACCAATAGGAGTAGTAATCTTTTCATAGGTCTATATATTTAATGTTATAAAATGTGTATTTCAATTTTGATGCCAAAAAAAAAGAACCCCCAAGTTTTTGCTTGAGGGGTAATTAAATATGTGGTAAAATTATTTTAATTTTTTAGGTTCAAAAATAGGTAACAACTGTGTTGAAACTTCTCCAAAACCAATACGAGTACCATCTTTTTCACAATGACCACGCATAATTACGGTATCCATATCGTTAATAAATTTACGTTCAGTACCATCTTTCATGGTGATAGGTTTTGAGCCTCTCCAAGTAATTTCTAACATTGATCCGTAAGAATCAGGTGTAGGTCCAGAAATGGTTCCACTTCCCATCATGTCTCCAGAGTTTACTGGGCATCCATTAATAGTATGGTGTGCTAATTGCTGTGACATGTTCCAGTACATATACTTAAAGTTAGATTTACTAACAATAGTTTCTTTTGCTGTTTCAGGTTTTATAGCAACTTCTAAGCTAATATCGTATCCTTTTTTACCTTTATATTGTAAATAAGGTAATTGTGGCTTTAATGGTTTAGGGCTTTCTACTCTATAAGGTTCTAAAGCATCTAAAGTTACAATCCATGGTGAGATTGAAGATGCAAAACTTTTAGCTAAAAATGGTCCTAATGGCACGTATTCCCATTTTTGAATATCTCTAGCAGACCAGTCATTAAATAATACCATTCCAAAAATGTGCTCTTCAGCTTCATTAACAGGAATAGGTTCTCCAAGATCGTTAGCGTCTGTAGTAATAAAAGCCATTTCAAGTTCGAAATCCACTAATTTTGAAGGTCCAAAAACAGGAGTATCACTATCTGGAGGAAGTGTTTGTCCTTGTGGTCTGTGTACAGGAATCCCAGAAGGAATTACTGAGCTACTTCTACCGTGATATCCTACTGGTATATGTAACCAGTTAGGTAATAAAGCATTGTTAGGATCTCTAAACATCGTTCCTACATTGGTAGCGTGCTCAATACTAGAATAAAAATCTGTGTAATCACCAATTTGAACAGGTAATTGCATTTCAATTTCATCTAATCTAAAGCAAACCGCTTCTTTTTGTTTGATGTTATTTTTTAATGTGGTGTTACTACTATCAAAGATTTCAGCAATTCTATTTCTTACCGCTCTCCATGTTTGGCGACCGTCGGCAATAAAATCGTTTAAAGTATCTTGTAAGAAAATATCATCGGTTAACGGAATTCCTTCAAAATACCCTAACTGATGTAGTGCCCCTAAATCAATAGCGGTGTCTCCAATTCTAGTACCAATGGTAATAATATCATCTCTAGTTAAAAACACACCAAAGGGAATGTTCTGTATAGGGAAATCGGAGTTTTTTCCAACGTGTAACCAAGATGTTCTATCGGGATTATTTGCAGATAAAGGCATATGTGTAATGTTATTAATTATAAACTTATTTGTATTCAAACCTACATAATTTTTTTTGTTATAAAGAAATAAAAGCCTAAAAAATGTGAGCATTTTAACAAGTTTATAAAAAGTAACAAGTATAGCTGTAAATAACGCATATTTAAATGCAGAAACGATTTGTATTTATTATTTTTGATGCAACTAAAAACATGTAACTAGTTTTCTGAGTATTGAAAACGACAAAACAAAACAATATGCAACGCGACGAACAAATTTTTGAACTTATTGAAGCTGAAAAACAAAGACAGCTAAACGGACTAGAACTTATTGCTTCAGAAAATTTTGTAAGCAATCAGGTGATGGAAGCAGCTGGTTCTGTATTAACAAATAAATATGCTGAAGGCTATCCTGGTAAACGTTATTACGGAGGATGTGAAATTGTTGATGAAGTAGAGCAATTGGCTATTGATAGAGCTAAAACTTTGTTTGGTGCAGCTTACGCAAACGTACAACCACATTCAGGAAGTCAAGCAAATACAGCTGTTTTTGCTGCATGTTTAAAACCTGGAGATAAAATTCTTGGATTTGATTTATCTCATGGAGGTCACCTTACTCACGGATCGCCAGTAAACTTTTCGGGGAAATTATATGACCCAGTATTTTATGGTGTTGAGCAAGAAACAGGTGTTTTGAACTATGATAAAATTCAAGAAATAGCAACTAAAGAACAACCAAAATTAATTATCGCAGGTGCTTCGGCTTACTCTAGAGATATCGATTTTAAACGTTTTAGAGTTATCGCTGATAGCGTAGGGGCAATTTTAATGGCAGATATTTCTCACCCAGCAGGATTAATTGCTAAAGGTATTTTAAACGATCCAATTCCTCATTGTCACGTTGTAACTACAACAACTCACAAAACTTTAAGAGGACCAAGAGGAGGAATGATTATGATGGGAGAAGATTTTGATAACCCATTTGGAATTACCTTAAAAAACGGAAACTTACGTAAGATGTCATCAATCTTTGATTCGGCAGTATTTCCAGGAAACCAAGGTGGACCATTAGAACATATTATTGCTGCTAAAGCAATTGCTTTTGGTGAAGCTTTAACTGATGAGTATATGCACTATATGTTGCAGGTTAAGAAAAATGCTGCAGCTATGGCTGAAGCTTTTGTAGCTAGAGGTTATGATATTATTTCTTCAGGAACTGATAATCACATGATGCTTATTGATTTAAGAAATAAAAATATTACAGGAAAAGAAGCTGAACAAGCTTTAGTAAAAGGAGATATTACAGTAAATAAAAACATGGTGCCTTTTGATGATAAATCACCATTTGTAACTTCAGGAATTAGAGTTGGTACTGCTGCAGTAACTACTCGTGGTTTAGTTGAAACAGACATGGAGCCAATTGTAGCTTTAATTGATGAGGTAATTACTAACTTTGAAGATGAAGCTGTTTTAGAAGCTGTTGCTGAAAAAGTAAACAACATGATGAGTGATAAGCCATTATTTGCATAGTTTTATAACTTAAAATAGTACAATAAAAAAGCCCTTTCAATATTATGAAAGGGCTTTTTATATGTAATGTTTTCTTATTAAATATCTACTTCTTCTATTCATCACTAAATGTCACATGTTGATAGGCTCCAAGATCTGGAGGTGTTGTACGTGTTGTATTTAATAAATCGGTTGGGACTTGTGTTGCAAAGGTGCTGTTTCCTTCGGCAATTGCTTCCGAGTCATCGCCAATCATAAGTTGATTTAAAGCCGTGTCTTTAAAATCTGGATCTTTATTAAAAATACAGTTTTCGTATAAATCGGTATTATCAAAATCATACTTTTCATCTGAAAAGAAATTGTTAGTATTTTGAAATCTAATTAATGTATTGGTAAATTTAAAGTTGAAATCTGCCGCATTATTTTCATCATATAACACTTCTGGATTATCATTTCCGTAGATAATACAGTTATTAAAATTAGCTTCATCTAGATTATTTACAAAAACAGTTTGGTTTTCATCTTCAATATAATTATTTAAAAAGACCGAAGGAAACTGTCTAAAACTGTTACTCCAGTAATTAGCAATTGTACAATGTGTAAAGTTGTATTTTCCACCATACGTTCCAGCGAAAGATGATTGCCCAGTATTGTTAATCACTACATTTTCTGCTTTAATAGAAGTGGCTCTTCCTAAAATACCGTAGTTACTAGAATTGTAAATTTGAGAGTTTGTAATGGTTAATTTATCATTTACTGCAGCTTGATCCCCTTCACTTAAAACACCAATGGTTGCATTTTGTATGGTAGCATAATTAATGGTATTGTTTTCGCTACCATTATATAGCCAAATAGTACCCCATTGTCCTGGAACATCTTCAAATAAAGGTTCTAAACGATCGCCTTGTAAAATGACTTGGTTTTCAAGAAGTTCTTGGTTGGCACTCAAAGTACCATTAATATTTAGTGAAGCATTGTCTGTAATAATTAATCCTGAATTGGCATGAAAATGAACACGCGCACCCGCTTCAATATTTAAAGTTTCTCCAGCGTTTACAGCCGCATAGCCATAAATAACATAAGGTTTTTGGTTGGTGAACGTAAGTTCGTCACTTTCAAGAAAACGCCCTTGAATACCTGTTTCATCATCTGTTCCGTCTCCATCAAGATCAAAGCTTAAGGTTTCAATAACACCTTCGGCATCTTTATTAGGGTAAATAAAAACGGCATCTTTTACTAAGGTTACTAATTCTACTTTTTGCAAATTAGCACCACTATCAAATTCTATAGCATCGGTATATAAAAACTGTTCATCTGTGGCTGTTAAGGCTTCAATATCTACTGTAGTTTCAATAAAAATGTACATGCTATCTTTTGCAAGAATTTCGACATCTTCAAAAACTTTCCCAAAAATACCGTCTACGTTTAGGCGATAGTTTGAAGTTTCGCCTTCTGTTAGTTGTAAAGTAGGAATTGAAATATCGTTGTTACTTCGGTTATAGACTTTTAAATTGTAAGTGCTAGAACCAATATTAGAAAATACGGTATCTAAATACACGGTATCTTTTGAAAATTGAAGTTGTCCTTTACTTTGATCGAAATCAAAATCCTTTCGGCATGAGCTCCAAAGTAATAAAACAGAAAGTGTAGATATAAAGTATAAAAGTCTTCTCATAATGTGTGCATAAATAGCATATGGTCAAAAATATAACTTTTGAATCTATGTTTTATTATGAAAGGCATTAAATTCTGTGAGATTTACTCTTTTTTCTGACTTTCAACAAGTTTTAAAAAGGCCGCGCTATAATTAAAAAGTGCGTCGAGTAGGAGCATACGGTTTTCTTTGGTCAGTAAATTGGTATTAATGCGTTTTGTACTGCAATATTCTAAGAATAAGGGGTGGTAGGTTTCGGGGATGTTAAGATCTTCGTTTAAAAGTGTATTGGTAAAAAAAGTATCGGTTTTAAAATAAGCGCTTAAATCTTCGTAAGATGCCATATTTGGGGCGCTACTAGAATTTTTATTTTTAAATAAACCTGCAACCATTCCTGCAATGGCAACAAGATCCATATTTCCGCTAGGGGATTTTTGATATAAATGCGGATTGTTTTTTATATCTGCTTTAAACTGTTGTTGTACGGTTTCGTTAGCTTCAACAGGGTCAAATTCTTTAAATTTTGGAGCGTCGGTGATGTAAACTTCATCTAAAGTGTTGACTATTTTTTTTAGTTCGATAATTAAAAAATCCTCAAAATCAGTTGCTTTTAGCGTGTAGCTTTTTTCATTATGAAATAAAGACTTAAAAGTTAGCGTATCATTTACTGAAGCTGCAATTTTATATTCACCACGCTCATCGGAATAGGTCATTGTATGTCGCGAACTATTATACACTTTTACACCTTTTACGGAAGCATCAGCATCGTAAACCATTCCGGAAATGGTTTGTGCCTCCATAAAATAGGGGACACTAATAAAAAAAATGAATAAAAGGTATTTCAATTGTAAGACAGGTTGGTGGTTGTCTCCAAATTAATGTGTTTTAATTGAGGTTTTGTTATGTGTTAAGAGAGTTTAACAATTACTTTAGTTCTTTTTTAACAAAAAGACTGTTAAGTTGGGGAGTAATACGTGCTGGTCTGTTATTATGTTTTGAAATTAAACACCATTCAGTTTCCGATGTTGTAATTAGTTTTCCTGTTTTAGCATTGTAAATTTCTACTTGACGGATAGATTTTACACCTTCAGATTTTGTGATAAATGTTTTTAAAAGTAACTCATCCCCTAATAATGCTTCCCCTTTATATTTAATATGGTGACTTAGCATTACCCAGTAGTAACTGTCTAAAATATCTTGTGTAGCACGTGTTTGCCAATGTTGAGCGGCAATATCTTGTACCCATTTTACATAGCGAATATTATTAACGTGGTTTAATTGATCTAAATCATCTTTAACTACGGTTAGTTGTATTTCGAAAATTTCCATTTATACCTTTTAAGAGGTATAAAAGTATTACTTATTGTTTGCTTCTAAAAATATTAGTCATCTTATAAAGTAATTTACCGACCGTTGTACGTGCAATCTCCCCATTTTTAATCTGTTGGCGTCTGACTTTTCTTTTTTCGCGTTCTATATGATGCTTTTTCTTATAAAAGGTGAAATAGTTTTTAGTACTTAATTCAAGCTTTTCTTTGTTCTCTAATTCTTCAGGAGTATACGTGTATTGCGGTTTACTTATGGAAACATAGCCACCAACTACAATCACTTCCCCTAGCATTTCTTCTTCCATTTCTATAAGGTTAAGTTGCAGTGTTTCTGATTTAGTAATTTTGATTTCTTTTGTTTCAAAGCCTATAAAACTAAGTACTAAAGTGCTGTTTGGTTTTGTTTTTAATGCAAAATTTCCATCAAAATCAGATTGTACGCCAATAGTTGTGCCTTTAATCATGACATTTACTCCAGGTATGGGTAAGCTGTCATGGTTACTTATAATGGTTCCTTTAATGTCTACTTCAGGTAGAATTGATACGGCTATTTTTCCTTTTACACTAGGACGGATTAGACTATCATTTTGTGTAGTTTGTGGGTGATTTTGGGCAATTAATTCCTGACTTCCTAAAGACAAAAACGCGAATAGGGAAGAAGCGACAAAAGATAAGTAGTTGTTTTTCTCCTTACGGCTCAGTACAAGTGTTCTGTTTAATTGTGTGTTTTTAAAACGTCCGCAGAGTTTTGTATTGCTCTCTAAGGTTTTAATGATGTTTTCATCGGTAGTGGTTGTGAAATCTGTAACTGTTTTTTCACAAACGGCACAATGACGTCCTTTAGCATTGGGCGTCATCGTGTTCCAGTCTTCATGACATGGTTCTGTAATGTTTATGGTGATTGTTTTTCTCATAGTGTAAATAACACTAAGAAATTTCAATCCTAAAAGATATAATGCGTGAACGGTACTTTTGGGTGCGTAAAGTCTACTTTTCAATAAGTTCAATCTCAAATAACTTATCCCAACGTTTTCCTGTAATAAATATCGTTTTGGTATCTGGATTGTAAGCAATACCGTTAAGTACATCTAAACCTCTGTGTTGTGTAACGAGTTTGTGTAACGGCGAAAAATCAATAACCCCATCAACAGCACCGTTTTTTGGGTTGATGATTACCACACCATTACGTTGGTAAATATTAGCATATATTTTTCCGTTAATCCATTCTAGTTCGTTTAACGCGCCAATTTTACCTTTGTTAGTATATACTTGAAGTTTGCTTGCTTCGGTTAAATTATCATTGTTTAAAGTCCAGATGTTTTCGGTTCCATCAGATTTGTATATGGTTGTCCCATCATTACAAAGTCCCCAACCTTCTTTACTTTGTGCGTATTTAAAACTGCTTAATTTTTCAAAAGTCTCAACATCGTACACAAAACCGGTATTTTCTCTCCAAGTTAATTGGTATATTTTCTTATCTAATATGGTTAAACCTTCTCCAAAATATTGAGCAGCTAAATTTGTTTCTTGTAAAACCTTAGCTGTTTTATAGTCTACCTTTAATAGTTTAGATTCTCCATATTGTCCGGTGCTTTCGTATAATTCGCCATTATAAAACTCTATCCCTTGTGTGTATGAAGAAATTTCATGCGGATATTCGTTAATAATTTTATAGGTATATATTTTAGGATTTACATTATTAACAATTGTGATTTTTGTTGAAATGGTTTCCGAGGTGTTTTCAAAGTTTATTGTTGCCGAAAGTGTTTGTACACCTAACTTTTCATCTTTAATAATCGCATTTTCTGAGATGTTTTGATCACCAATTTTATATGTAATAGAAGAAATTTTAATGTTATTTGGGTTTTTTACACTCAAATTTAGGGTGTCATTTAGTGAAATCACATTCTTTTCGAGTGCTGTATCAATAGAAAACCCATTTTTTTTAGGCGCAGTATTGTTTCCGCAAGATAGTAGTGATAAAGTTAAAATGGTGATTATAAAAAAGTTAAAGTAATATTTCATTAGATATATTTTTTAGCTAATTTATTTAATTAAATTCATTTTAAAAAATCATTGCGTAACAAATAAATATGTGTACCTTTGCACTCGGCAAGTCCTACACAACTAGCTCCTGTTGAATCCTCCAGGGCGGGAACGCAGCAAAGGTAAATGGTTGTAGCGGTGTGATGTAGGTAGCTTGCCTTTTTTTGTGTCCAATACTTTCCTTTTTTTATTGTAATTTTGAGCTTTCAAAATCATTCAATTCAAAACTTATTTCAAGTTTCAAACTATATAACATTTCAAATTATTTTTTATGTCTAAAGTCGTTTTAATCACAGGCGGATCTTCTGGAATAGGAAAATCTATTGGCGAATTTTTAACCGAAAAAGGCTATACCGTTTTTGGTACTAGTAGAAATCCAGAACGTTATACACAAAGTAAATTTGCATTAGTCGCTTTAGACGTTGCTAAAATTGACACTATTAATGCTGCAGTAAAAACGATAGTAGATACCGCAGGGCGTATTGATATTGTTATAAATAATGCTGGCGCAGGAATAACGGGACCTATTGAAGAAATCCCCGATGCAGAGATTAAGCGTAATTTTGAAACCAATTTATTTGGTCCTATAAACGTTATTAAAGCGGTATTACCGCAAATGCGTATACAAAATGCAGGTTTAATTTTAAACGTCACTTCAATTGCGGGATATATGGGTTTACCCTATCGCGGAATTTATAGTGCAAGTAAAGGAGCTTTGGAGTTGGTTACCGAAGCCTTTAGAATGGAGATTAAAGATTTTAATATTCAAATGACTAATGTTGCTCCGGGAGATTTTGCAACTAATATTGCTGCCGGACGTTTTCATGCACCAATACAAGAGCAATCGCCTTACAAAATCCCTTACGGGAATACATTAAAATTAATGGACGCCCATGTTGATGAAGGGAAAGATCCTTTATTAATGGCGAAAGCAGTGTATAAAATTATAAATACCAAAAATCCAAAAGTACATTATAAAGTAGGAGAGTTTATGCAAAAATTCTCTATCGTTTTAAAACGAATTTTGCCAGATAAAGTTTATGAAAAACTACTGCTTAATCATTATAAATTGTAATTTTACGCAACTTTTTAAACACAACTTAAAATAATAACACATGAAATTTTTTATTGATACAGCTAATTTAGAGCAAATTAAAGAAGCACAAGAATTAGGTATATTAGATGGTGTAACTACCAACCCGTCTTTAATGGCAAAAGAAGGTATTACTGGTGTAGATAATATTATGAAGCACTACGTTGCTATTTGTAATATTGTTGATGGTGATGTAAGTGCTGAGGTTATTGCTACCGATTTTGAAGGTATGGTAAGAGAAGGAGAAGCTCTTGCAGAGTTACACGAGCAGATTGTTGTAAAATTACCAATGATAAAAGATGGTATTAAAGCTTGTAAATACTTTAGCGATAAGGGTATTAAAACAAACTTAACATTAGTGTTTTCTGCAGGACAAGCTTTATTAGCAGCCAAAGCAGGAGCAACTTTTGTATCTCCTTTTATTGGACGTTTGGATGATATCTCTACAGATGGATTAAATCTTATTGCTGAAATAAGAATGATTTATGATAACTACGGTTTTGAAACTGAAATTTTAGCCGCTTCTGTACGTCATACCATGCACGTTATTGACTGTGCTAAACTTGGTGCAGATGTAATGACAGGACCATTAAGTTCTATCACTGGATTATTAAAACACCCATTAACTGATATTGGTTTAGCTAAATTTTTAGAAGACTACAAAAAAGGAAACTAGATAATAGTCACCTATTTATATACAAAAAGCGTCTAATGTTAATTAGACGCTTTTTTATTGTTTTATAATTTACTGTTATCGTGTTAAGAATTGTATTTGTCTTTCAAACTCTGGACTAAACATACTAGAGTTAGAGGAGATAATTTTATTGTTTTCATCCACCAGAATTACTGTGTATACAGAGTTAATGGCTAAAACATCAATAGACTCATGCATGTTTTTAAACTGAAACTCATTCTCTGTGGCAAATTTAGAACGTTTTAATTTACGTTTCCAATAGGCATTATCGTTATCGTTTATATTGATTGAAATAAAATCTATATTAGGATATTTAGCTTTAAGTTTTTTAGCTCTGTGATGACTGTTACGGTTAATCAATTCGTAATTTGAAGACCAAAAGAATAAAATAGTAGGTTTTGTAATTAAACTACGCACTTCAGTTTGTTCGCCTTTATAATTAGTCAGCATTACATTAGGGATGTGTTTACCAGGTTCTAGATTACTTAATTTTTCTAGTAAATCATTAATCTCAGCAATGTCTTGCTTGTTTTTACTCTTTTTTAAGTAGGATTTATAAACAAGATTTGTTTGCACTTTATTTCTACTATTGTAAATAAAATCTTTAGTAGTATGTTTTAATAGGTAGTCTTTTATGGTTGTATCAGATACCAAGCTATCTATAAGCTTCAGTTTAGCAAGATTGTATTTTAAAGACTGTCTGTTAAATACAATATGATGGTGTTTTGCATTTTGGTAATATTCTTTTAAGGCTAAATTATTAAAATGCGCAAACAAGAAGCGGTTATAAATGCCGTATTCGTTTAAATAATCTAGGTTATAATTTATATTTTTTCGATAGTTGTAAAAACCTTCAGGTAAATCTTTATAATGTACAAGTTTTGTATTTCCGAAGTAAAAAAACGGATAAGCCTCCTTGTAGTAGTAGTTGTTATAATTAATATTTACTTCAGCAATAGATTTAAATAACTCTGAAGACGGTTTGCGCTCCAAAAATTTATTTAGATCTTTTTGTTTAGCTATCTTACTAGAATCCAAATACACTTCTAAAGCTTCGGGTTCTAAGAGGCATAAGGTTTTGATATTGTTGTTTTCGGTTTCATTTTCCAAAAACGTTTTAATAAGGTAGTTGTTTTTTTTAGATCCAATCCCTGTAAATACTAGTGACTCATCAAAGTCAATGGTGTTTAACCGCAAGAATAAACTATCATGATCCTCTAATAACACTAATTGGTGTTCGCCACCATGAGTAAACGAATATATCCCTGGTTTTACATTGGTAATTTTCGTGTAAAAACGATTGTGCTGATCTAGGGTAATGGTATCTGTTCCTGTTTCAGGATTAGATAGGGTAATGTGATTGTTTTTTGGGTTAATAATCTCACCTCCAAAATAGGTGTAGGTTTCAGCGGTATTGCTGTTGTTTTTACAACCTACAAAACATAAAGAGGCAATTATTGTTAAAGTATACAACTTCATAAGTATAACGTGGGATAATGTGCGTTTCAAACAAAAATAGAGTTTGCAAACAATAACTCTTGTTAAGGCGTTGTTAAAACTTATAATTAGTCCGCTTTATAGTCAATATGTTGGCTAAAATAAGACGGAGATGTTTCGTCTTGTGAATTGATTTTTCTACTTTTGCAGCAATCTTGTAAAAAATTTTATGTCGAGGAGTAAAATTAATAGGAAACAAGCTTATAAAGACCGTTTTAGGTTATATTTTAAAAATATCTGAGTACTTAAAAATACAATACATATGTTATCAGTTTCTAATCTTTCAGTTCAATTTGGAAAGCGTATACTTTTTGATGAAGTAAACACCGCGTTTAACCAAGGTAACTGTTATGGAATTATAGGTGCCAACGGAGCAGGAAAATCTACGTTTTTAAAGATTTTGGCAGGGAAAATGGATCCAACCTCAGGACACGTGACCTTAGAGGCCGGAAAACGTATGTCGGTTTTAGAACAAGATCATAATTTATATGATGAGCACACGGTTTTAGAAACCATTATTATGGGAAATAAGCCGTTATTTAATTTGAAAAGTCAAATTGATGCGCTTTATGCAGACTATACCGATGAGAATGCCGAAAAAATAGGAGAACTTCAAGTTCAATTTGAAGAAATGAACGGATGGAATGCCGATAGTGATGCTGCCGCCATGCTTTCTAACTTAGGTATAAAAGAAGAGTATCATTACACCTTAATGAAAGATTTGGATGGTAAACAAAAAGTACGAGTGTTATTAGCACAAGCCCTTTTTGGATCTCCAGATGTACTTATTATGGATGAGCCTACCAATGATTTGGATTACGAAACTATTTCTTGGTTAGAGCACTTTTTAGCAAATTACGACAGATGTGTAATTGTGGTTTCTCACGATAGACACTTTTTAGATTCTGTTTGTACACATATTTCTGATATTGACTTCGGAAAAATTAATCACTTCTCAGGAAACTATACGTTTTGGTACGAGTCTTCTCAATTAGCAGCAAGACAACATGCACAACAAAACAAGAAAGCAGAAGAGAAGAAAAAAGAATTAGAAGAATTTATTCGTCGTTTCTCTGCCAATGTTGCCAAGTCTAAACAAGCAACGAGTAGAAAGAAAATGATTGAAAAATTAAATATTGCCGATATCAAACGCTCTAGTCGTAGATATCCAGCAATTATTTTTGAACGCGATAGAGAAGCAGGAGATCAAATATTAAATATTGAAGGTTTAGCCGCATCAATTGATGGAGAGGTTTTATTTAAAGACATTGATATTAATCTTAATAAAGGTGATAAAATTGTAGTTTACTCTAAAGACTCTAGAGCAACCACTGCATTTTATCAAATTATTAACGGAAAAGAAGAAGCTGATGCTGGTAAAGTAGCATGGGGTGTTACTACATCTCAATCTTACTTACCATTAGATAACAGTGAGTACTTTAACAACAACCTTACTCTTGTTGATTGGTTACGCCAATGGGCCACTACAGAAGAAGAACGTGAAGAAGTTTATATTAGAGGTTTCTTAGGAAAAATGATTTTTAGTGGTGAAGAAGCTTTAAAAACTTCAAAAGTATTATCTGGAGGAGAAAAAGTACGTTGTATGTTAAGTAGAATGATGATGGTGAGAGCTAACGTATTAATGTTAGATGAACCAACCAATCACTTAGACTTAGAGAGTATTACTGCTTTTAATAATTCGTTAAAAAACTTTAAAGGTACTGTGTTGTTTACCACTCATGATCATGAGTTTTCTCAAACTGTAGCCAATAGAGTTATTGAATTAACACCAAGCGGAATTATAGATAGATATATGACGTTTGATGAATATATGAGCGACAAAAAAATTAAAGAACAACGTGAAAAAATGTATGCGGTTAACGCATAATCATTTTTTATTATAATAGAAAAGTGCTGATATTTTTAAATATCAGCACTTTTTTTTTGCTCTTGTTTTTGCTTAAAACTGTTAATTATTGCGCCGTTTAGGATGTGTTATTATTCGTGATGTAAGGTGTGATATACTTCTTTATGGTGTTGCCATATTGTTATTAGTTGCCGTGTCTTGTATGTGTTTTGTATAACTATAATACGTTATAAGCTTCTTATAACTATGCTATAACCACGCTATAACCTTAAGAATAAAATGATTATATTTAGGGGTGTTATGTGTTGTAACACAGTAAACTATAGTTGTATGGCAAAGCAAAAAGGCATTATACCATTAGTAGGTACTATTGGCGGCGTTAATTTTTATTATTTAAATGGAAAACCTGTGGCACGTATGGCGGGAGGCGGTTTTAATGGCGATGCCATAAAGCGTAAAAAGAGTATGCAACGTGTAAGGGAAAATGGTAGTGAGTTTGGAGCTTGCTCTCGGGTTAATAAAATGTTTAGGCAGGCTTTACGTCCGTTTTATTTACAGTATAAGTTCACTTTTTTCCACAGTCGGTTAATGCGTTTATTTACCGGCCTAAAAACTTTAGATACAGAAAGTGTAAGAGGCGCACGTTGTGTGCATAAAGGTGTTGCAAGCCCTATGGGAAAAGCGCAGTTGGTGAAATTTTGTTATACTCCAAATTGTATACCTCGTATGGTGATGCCTTTTACTTATGCTATAGATTGGCAAACGTATGCTTGTACTATTAGTGAGATTGCTATTGCTAATGCAGTTTTTATAAAAGGTGCTACACATATAGCTATACAGTATGGTGTTTTGGACTTTAATTTTGAGACTTTAGTTTTTGATTTGCATATGGCCGATGTGCAACTATTGAGTCGTAGCGCTACAGGTAGTAGTTTAACATTTGTACCCAATAGTTTACCTAGCGGTACAGGTGTTTTAATGGCCGTTGTAGGCGTACGTTATTACCAAGAGATTGCAGGTGTATTGTATGTCTTGCAATCTGAAAACAGTGTAGGTATTGAGGTTTTGGAGGTGTTGTGATGTTTTTGAGTCGTATTTGCTTTTTTGGTTAAGGACGGTTGTAATTATAATGTTTGGTAATTGGCACTCTAATTTTAGAAGACTATTGGTTGTACAGACACTAAATATTTAAGATTTCTCAATGCCTTTTTTAAAAAAGGGTTTATATTTAAACTCTCCCTAATAATTGATATTCCTAACAAAAATTAAGGCCTTTATTATTAGGGTTTTATAACTAAATTTAACGAATAGTTTTTACATGTCTGAAGACCAAAAACAACAACAACTAAAACAAACCTTGTGGAATATTGCCAACGACTTACGTGGTAATATGGACGCCGACGATTTTAGAGATTATATACTAGGCTTTATATTTTACAAATACCTAAGCCGTAAAATGAAAAACTACGCCAACGTCATTCTAAAACCAGACGGTTTAAGTTACGACACCGTAGAAAGTCATGAAGAAGCCGAAGCACTACTAGAAGCCATCCGTTTTGAAGCTTTAGACAAACTAGGTTATTTTCTAAAACCAAGCGAACTCTTCAGCGAGCTAGCAAAACGCGGTAACTCGGGCAACAAAAACAACTTTATACTAGGCGATTTAGCAAACGTGCTCACCAGCATAGAGCAAAGCACCATGGGTAGCGAAAGCGAAGACGATTTTGGTAACCTCTTTGAAGACTTAGACCTAACAAGTAGTAAACTAGGAAAAACCGAAGACGCCAAAAACGAACTCATCGTAAAAGTACTCACCCATTTAGAAACCATAGATTTTGATGTAGAAAATACCGAAAGCGACATCCTTGGTGACGCTTATGAGTACCTCATTGGGCAATTCGCCTCAGGCGCAGGAAAAAAAGCAGGTGAGTTTTACACCCCACAGCAAGTCTCAAAAATACTAGCCAAACTAGTCACCACCAATAAAACCAAACTAAAATCGGTTTACGATCCTACCTGTGGCTCAGGATCCTTACTATTACGCGTATCCAAAGAAGTAGAAGACGTAGGCGAATTTTTTGGGCAAGAAAGCAACCCAACCACCTATAACCTGTGTCGCATGAACATGATCATGCACAACGTACACTACAAACAATTCGATATTTATAATGAGGACACCCTAGTCAACCCAAGTCCAAACCATATAGACAAACGGTTCGAGGCCATAGTAGCCAACCCACCATTCTCGGCAAACTGGAGCGCAAGCCCATTGTTTATGAGCGACGATAGGTTTTCGGCATACGGTAAACTAGCACCAAAATCTAAAGCCGATTTTGCCTTTGTGCAACACATGGTGCATC
This sequence comes from Lacinutrix undariae, assembly GCF_052934785.1. Lineage (NCBI taxonomy): Bacteria > Pseudomonadati > Bacteroidota > Flavobacteriia > Flavobacteriales > Flavobacteriaceae > Lacinutrix > Lacinutrix undariae. Next base: position 3,224,337 of record NZ_CM128809.1, on the reverse strand, counting down.
AATTAGACGATAACGGAACCATGGCATGCGTACTACCACACGGTGTATTGTTTCGTGGCGCAGCCGAAGGACACATACGTAAGTTTTTAATAGAAGATAAAAACTACCTAGACGCCGTAATTGGCCTACCAGCAAACATATTTTATGGCACCAGCATACCAACCTGTATTTTAGTGTTAAAAAAGGACAGAGCACAAACCAAAGACATCCTATTTATAGACGCCAGCCAACATTTCGAGAAAGTTAAAACCCAAAATGTACTGTTAGACCAACATCTAGACACTATAATAGACACCTACCGTACCAGAACAACCAAAGACAAATACAGCTACGTAGCCACAATAGCCGAAGTACGCGACAACGACTACAACCTAAACATACCACGTTATGTAGATACTTTTGAAGAAGAAGAACCTATAAATTTAACAACCGTAGCCAAAGACCTAAAAACCTTAGAAACAGACATAGCAAAAACCGATGCCACCATAGCCGACTTTTGCAAACAGTTAAACATAGAAACACCGTTTTGAGCCATGACAAATACTAACAATTTGGGCGTGCCCCAAGGGTCGGGCTATACGTTGCAATCTTTTTGTTCGTGCCTCTCAAAAAGGATTTCCACTGCTATCCCTCACGCAAACAAAACAAACCTATAATGGCGATAGAAAACAACAAACCAACAGTCATTGCGAGTGAGGAACGAGCGAAGCAATCTCTTCCTCTAGTACCCAAACTACGCTTTAAAGAATTTGAAGGTGAGTGGGAAAAATATAAAGTAGGAGAACTATGTGATTGTATAGTTCCTGGCAGAAACAAGCCTAAAAAATTTGAAGGTAATATCGCTTGGATTACAACACCAGATATTGAACATAGTAGTTATATTTATTATTCAAAAAGTGGTTTAGGTATAAGTAAGGAAGAAGCAAAAAATGTAGGATCTAAAATTGTTCCAAAGGACTCTGTAATTATTTCTTGTGTTGGTGATTTGGGGCTAGTCGCAATTGCAGGAGTCGAATTAGTTATTAATCAACAACTGCACGCTTTTCTTCCTAGTCAAAAAGTTGACCACCGATTTATAATGTATTCTATTTGCACTCAAGCTAAGCATATTGATAAAGTAGCAACCAAAACAGCTGTTCCTTATATGAATAAGGATAATTGTAATTCTATACCAATTTATAAAGCATCCATAAAAGAACAACAAAAAATAGCCAATTTCCTAACCGCAGTAGACACCAAAATACAGCAACTAAACACCAAAAAAGAACATTTAGAGCAGTACAAAAAAGGCGTTATGCAACAACTGTTTAGCCAACAACTACGTTTTAAAGATGAAAATGGTGAGGCTTTTGCGGATTGGGAAGAGAAGAAGTTGGGGGAGGTTTGCGCTAGTATTAAGTCAGGAAAAAGTAAATCAAGTGATAACGGTTCCTTTCCGTTATATGGTTCAACAGGTATAATTGGTAAATGTGATGATTTTTCACATAATGGTTTCTTTATTCTTATTGCAAGAGTTGGAGCTAATGCAGGAACTATCAATGTTGTAGATGATAAATTTGGAGTTTCGGATAATACTTTAGTTGTAATTTGTGATGATAATACATATTCAAAATTTATATATTTCTTTTTAGATTTTTATAATTTGAATAGATTAATATTTGGTTCTGGCCAACCTCTAATTACAGGAGGTCAATTAAAATCATTAAAGTTTAATGTTCCTTGTTTCGAAGAACAACAAAAAATAGCCAATTATTTAAGTGCTATAGATTTAAAAATAGAAGCGGTAAACACACAAATTAGTAACACGCAAGCGTTTAAAAAAGGCTTGTTGCAGCAGTTGTTTGTTTAGTATGTTATTGTCTTGTGTGCGTCATTGCGAGAAACAGATTGCTTCGGCAAAAGGCCTCGCAATGACGGCAGGAGTAGAATTAACATTAAACAGATTGCTTCGTCCTACGTCCTCGCAATGACGTAAAGAGAAGCGTTTGCAATGACGGCAGGAGTAGAATTAACATTAAACAGATTGCTTCTCTTTACGTCCTCGCAATGACGTAAAGAGAAGCGTTTGCAATGACGGAAGGAGGAGAATTAACATTAAACAGATTGCTTCGTCCTACGTCCTCGCAATGACGTAAAGAGAAGCGTTTGCAATGACGGAAGGAGGAGCGTTTGCAATGACGTAAGAGATTGCTTCGGCAAAAGCCTCGCAATGACGGCAGGAGAAACAGATTGCTTCGTGCCTCGCAATGACGTAAAGAGAAGCGCTCGCAATGACGGCAGGAGAAACAGATTGCTTCGTGCCTCGCAATGACGTAAAGAGAAGCGCTCGCAATGACAGAATAGAATGAAACCAGGATATGTATACATATTAACCAATAAAAATAACACCACACTATACGTTGGTGTAACGGCTTATTTAAAACAACGTATCATTCAGCATAAGGAAAAACACGATAAAAAGTCTTTTTCGGCAAGATATAATTTAAACAAATTGGTGTATTATGAAGCACATCAAATGATTGGCGATGCTATTGGTAGAGAAAAACAATTAAAAGCAGGTAGTAGAGCAAAAAAAATAGCATTAATAGAAAGTATTAATCCAGAGTGGTTGGATTTGTATGCTGTCATTGAGAGGGAAGTATGACTGAAGTAGTCTTATGAAGTGAAGGATTAGCATTAAGCAGATTGCTTCTGTTTGCCGCGTCGAGTTTGCTTCGTTCCTCGCAACAGGCTCTCGCAATGATTTAAAATATGAAAATGGAAACAGGAAGAGTTGAAATTAAAGACGTTAAAAAAGTGTTGAAAGACACTAAAATAATTTTAAAACATAATGAAGCGTTAACCATAGCTAAAGGAGAACACTTTAATATGTTTTCGGTTTTAGGTATAGAAACTAAAGAAAATAAAACACATTCTGCTTTTCTTTCCGAATTATTAAATCCTAAAGGTTCTCATAAAATGGGGAATGTTTTTTTGAAGTTGTTTATGGATGTTATTCAGCATAATAAACAATTTAAGGAAGAAGAAGATAGATGTTTTAATATAGAAAGAGCTTCTGTAAAAGTAGAAAAAAATATTGGTCCCGTTAAATTGTACAATAAAGAAGGAGAAGATAAAAGCAAAGCTACAGGAGGACGAATAGACATATATTTAAAAGATAAAAAAGGTAATATAATTAGCATTGAAAATAAAATTCATGCAGAGGATCAAGAAGCACAAATACAACGGTATTACAATCATAAATCCGATAAAAACACAGTGTATTACTTAACCTTAAAGGGAGAAGACCCAAAAGCAGATAGTTGTTTAAAATTAAAATCTGGTGCGGACTTTTTTAACTTAAGTTATAGAGACGATATTATTAAATGGTTAGAGTTATGCTTAAAAGAAGTGCCAAACTTTACTGGGTTACGGGAAACTATTAATCAGTACATTTTATTAATAAAAAAACTAACGCATATTTTGAATAAAGAACAGCAAGAACCACTTAACGCTATTATTGTTGAGCATTTAGAGGAAGCGCAATATATTGCCGATAATTATCAGAATGTATTAAATACCATACGAGAAAATTTCAGGAAAGAATTAAAAGCAAGATTAGAAGAAGTATTAAACCCCGAATTGTTTCATGTGGAAGTGGGGAAACCAATTGATCAAAGTTATTCTCAATTATGGATTTTTTATAAAAACCGTAAAGAGATTCCTTATAGTTATGGTGTAGAGTCGTTTAGTGGTAGAGGTAATAATAACGGAGCAATGTTTGTTGGGTTGTTTGGCTATAATGGAGCTAAATGCGAAAGCTTACCTACGCCTAATAAATTAAATGATTTTTGGCAACATTATAAAGCACTTAAAACAATGACAGATGATAATAATCTTCATTTGAATTCTAAAAATTTATTACGAATTTTATACGATAGTAAACCTGATGTATATGAAAGCTTAGTAAGCTATGTAGTTACTCAAATTGTTGCTTTTATAAAAGATACAAATAAGTATGTTTTATTAACGGACAATAAAATTCCTGTTGAAAAAATAATTAAAGTAGATTAAACAAAAAAAACAAACAGATTGCTTGAGTTTGCCGCGTCGTTTCACCTCGCAATGACGGTAAAAAAGCAATGACAGTAAATAACAAACTATGTCAAAACAATCTGAAGCACAACTAGAACATAACCTAATTACACAATTAGTAGGTTTAGGCTACCAAAGTGTTACCATACCAGATGGTGATGCGTTGCTATCTAATTTAAAAACACAGCTAGAAGCGTTTAATAAAACTTCTTTTTCTACTAAAGAATTTGAAACCGTTTTAAACCATTTAGCAAAAGGTAATGTGTTTGAAAAAGCAAAAACACTTCGCGATCGTTTTAATATTACCAGAGAAAACGGCGATAGTTTTTATGTACGCTTTTTTAATAGTGAGGATTATGCAAGTAATCTGTTTCAGGTTACCAATCAAATTACCCAAGAAGGCACTTATAAAAACCGTTACGATGTTACGTTATTAGTAAACGGTTTGCCGTTAGTGCAAATAGAGTTGAAGCGAAGAGGTCTTGAAATAAAAGAAGCTTTTAATCAAATTAATAGGTATCAAAGGCATTCTTTTGATAGTAATTATGGATTATTTCAATACGTACAAATATTTGCCATCAGTAACGATTTAGAAACTCAATATTTTGTAAATAATAAAGCCCAATCTATAAAGCAATCCTATTATTGGAGCGATGTAAATAATAAAAATGTAAAAGACCTAAAAAGCTTTACAAACTTGTTTTTAAACCCAAACCATTTGGGAAAAATGATAGCGCAATATGTTGTTTATAACGAAACGTATAAGGTGTTAATGGTGTTGCGTCCCTATCAATTTTATGCGGTAGAAGCCTTAGTAAACAAAGCCAAACAACAAACAGATACAGCAGATTCAGTTGCGGCTAACGGTTATATTTGGCATACTACAGGTTCTGGTAAAACCTTAACCTCATTTAAGGCAAGCCAAATTATAATGGATTTACCAAATGTAGATAAGGTTGTTTTTGTAGTCGATCGTAAAGATTTAGATTACCAAACCATGACGGAGTTTAATAGCTTTAAAAAAGATAGTGTTACAGGTACAACAAATACAAAAAAATTAGTTGATCAGTTAAAAGACGAATCTAAACTGGTGGTTACTACCATACAAAAGTTAAACAACGCCATAACAAAAGCTAACTACAATAAGAGTTTTACAGCTTTAGAAAACAAGCGTGTGGTTTTTATTTTTGATGAGTGCCATCGCAGTCAATTTGGTAAAACACATAATGAAATAACCAAGTATTTTAGAAATAGCCAACTCTTTGGTTTTACAGGAACCCCAATTTTTGCAAAAAATGCCTCTAAAAACGACTTAGGAAAACGAACCACTAAAGATTTATTTGGTAAATGTCTACACAAATACGTAATAACAGATGCTATACGCGACGATAATGTATTAAAATTTGGTATAGAATACATTGGTAGATATAAACAAAAAAGTAACACGTTTATAGACATTGATGTCGCAGCAATTGATAAAGCTGAGGTGTTTGCAGATCCAAAACGTTTAGAGAAAATTGCTGATTATATAATTGCCTATCACGATACAAAAACCTTTAGCCGTAAGTTTTCTGCGCTATTTGCAGTTAACGATATTGATACGCTTATTAAATATTACGATATTTTTAAACGTAAAAAACTAGCAGGAGAGCATGATTTACGTATTGCTACCATATTTACTTATGGTACAAACGAAGATGGAGTTGGAGCAGACGATGCCTTACCATCTACAGAAGAAGAAAAAATACGCTACGCAGCAGAACCAAATGCTACATATAATAAAGAACATCATACTAGAGAAAAGCTAGACGAGTACATTGAAGATTATAATAAAATGTACACGCAAGCTTTTTCTACAAAAGATCAAAAGCTTTTTGAAAACTATTTTAAAGACATCACAAAACGTTTAAAAGAACGCGAAAAAACAACCGCTTTAGATAAAGATCGTTTAGATATTGTGATTGTGGTAAACATGATGTTGACAGGTTTTGATGCTAAAAAAGTAAACACTTTGTATGTGGACAAAAATTTACAATATCATGGTTTAATTCAAGCTTTTTCTAGAACCAATAGAATTATTGGAGATGTAAAATCTCAGGGAAATATTCTATGTTTTAGAAACTTAAAAGGAGCAACAGATGAGGCTATTACCTTATTTTCTAATAAGGAAGCCATAGAAGATATTATTTTACCAGATTACGAAGTGGTGGCAGGTAAATTAGATGATGCTATAGAGCATTTATTTAAAATAACACCAACTTTTGAAGATATAGAAACGCTTAAAGATGAAAATGAAGAGCTGAATTTTGTTCAAGCTTTTAGAAGGGTTTTAAGAACTATTAATGTATTGAAATCGTACACCGATTTTAATTGGGACGATTTATCTATAGATGAAGAAACTTTTAAGGAATATATAGATCGCTATTGGAGCTTAAGCGATAAAGTAAAAAAAGAAAGTAAAGTAGATAAAACTTCGGTACTTAACGATATCGATTTTGAGTTAGAGCTCATCCATCGCGATCAAATAAACGTGGCCTATATTTTACAGCTTTTAGCAAAATTAAAAGACGCTAAATCGGTTGATGCCAAAGCACAGAAAAAAGCAATAATAGATATGCTGTCTGGAGATGTAGAGTTAAGAAGTAAACGGGAACTTATTGAAAAATTTATAGAAGAAAATTTACCACATATTAGTGATGTAGATAATATTCAAGATGAGTTTGAACGCTTCTGGCACGAAGAAAAAATATTAGCATTATCTAAGATGTGCGAAGAAGAACACTTGGACCAAAAACAGTTTAAAGCCTTAATAGAAAGTTACACAGACTATGGCAGAGAACCCTTACGCGATGATATTTTTAAATGCTTAGACAATAGACCAAGTATTTTAAAAGCAAGAGAAATAGGTGAGCGAATTTTAGATAAAATGAAAGAGTTTGTGCAAGTGTTTGTTAATGGAATGGTTGGGTAATTAAAAACACTGTACTGCTTTTAATAATTACGTAAAAAAATGTATGCGGTTACAGCTTAATCATTTTTGTTATACTTAAAAAGTGCTGATATTTAAAATGTCAGCACTTTTTTTGATCTTATTTTAGGTTATGCATTCGCATCCATTTCAACTTTCACTCTAGCCACAATTTCTAGCGCTTTGGTGAGTTCATCATTATGCACAAAGAGTTCTTGAAATCCTTGGTTCATTGACGCGTAACCCCCTAAGCGTTGCGATTCACTTTCGTCTTTAATAATTGGAATAATACCAACATCTTGTAGTTCGTCTTTTACTCTAGTCACTAAAATAAAGTTACCATCATAAATTTTTGTATATTCAGAAGTATTCATAGGCTTATATATTAATTGAATAGTATAATTTACAATTTTTTTAGGACATTTTACAACATGATAAGTTAATTGTTTGATTAGTGTTTTCTATGAGTTTTTAATTAATAATAGTTTTTAACTATTAAAATATAGTTTAATAAAATCTATAGATTTAATATTAAGCGTATTAATATGTAATTTTATAAAAAATAAGAGACCACACATTAACAATATATAACACAAAGAAACTATGGAACATAATATGGACGGCGATATTGGCAAATGCCCTTTTATGCAAGGCGCAATTACGACTACCGAAAAATCAGTAACAGATTGGTGGCCTAACACCTTAAATTTAGATATTTTACATCAACAGGATTCTAAAACCAACCCATTAGGAGCAGATTTTGATTATCACGACGCATTAAAAAAATTAGATGTTGCTGCTTTAAAAAAGGATGTTCATGAGTTTATGACCGATAGTCAAGATTGGTGGCCTGCAGATTGGGGACACTATGGTGGATTAATGATTAGAATGGCGTGGCATGCTGCAGGATCGTACAGATTAGCAGATGGTCGTGGTGGTGGTGGAACTGGAAACCAACGTTTTGCGCCATTAAACTCTTGGCCAGATAATGTTAGTTTAGATAAGGCAAGACGTTTATTGTGGCCAATCAAAAAAAAATACGGTAATACAATAAGTTGGGCAGATTTAATTATTCTTGCCGGAACTATTGCTTATGAAAACATGGGATTAAAAACTTATGGTTTTGCCTTTGGACGTACAGATATTTGGCATCCAGAAAAAGATGTGTATTGGGGTGCTGAAAAAGAATGGTTAGCACCAAGTGATGAGCGTTACAGTAATGTTGATAAGCCAGATACTATGGAAAATCCATTAGCAGCTGTACAAATGGGATTAATTTACGTGAACCCAGAAGGTGTTAATGGTAAATCAGACCCTTTAAAAACCGCATTACAAATTAGAGAAACATTCAAGCGTATGGCGATGAATGATGAAGAAACAGTGGCTTTAACCGCAGGAGGACATACCGTTGGTAAAGCACACGGAAATGGTGATGCAAGTATTTTAGGTCCAGATCCAGAAAGTGCAGATGTAGATGCGCAAGGTTTAGGGTGGTCTAACCCCAATAAATCAGGAAAAGGAAGATATACGGTTACTAGTGGAATAGAAGGCGCTTGGACCACGCATCCTACTAAATGGGACAATGGTTTTTTTGAAATGTTATATAACCATGAGTGGGAATTACGTAAAAGTCCTGCAGGCGCTACACAGTGGGAACCTGTAAGTATTAAGGAAGAAGATATGCCTGTAGATGTTGAGGATTTAACAACAAAACTAAATCCAATGATGACCGATGCAGATATGGCCATGAGAATGGACCCTATTTATAACGAGATATCCTTAAAATTTAAAGACGATTTTGATGCGTTTTCAGATGCCTTTGCTCGTGCTTGGTTTAAGTTAACACATCGTGATATGGGACCAAAAGACCGTTGGTTTGGACCAGATGTCCCACAAGAAGATTTAATTTGGCAAGATCCTATTCCAAAAGGAACTAAAGATTATGATGTTGCAGCTGTAAAAGCTAAAATTGCCAATACAGATTTAAGTATTTCAGCATTAGTGTCTACCGCTTGGGATAGTGCAAGAACGTATAGAGGTTCAGATTTTAGGGGTGGAGCAAATGGCGCACGTATCCGTTTAGCACCTCAAAATACATGGGAAGGTAACGAACCTGCGCAATTAGAAAACGTATTATCTGTTTTAGAGCCTATTGCAACTGAATTTGGAATTAGCGTTGCTGATACTATTGTATTAGCTGGTAATGTTGGTGTAGAAAAAGCCATTGAAAATGCCGGTATGCATGTGAGTGTTCCTTTTGCTCCAGGTAGAGGAGATGCTACGCAAGAGATGACAGATGTAGACTCTTTTGAATCTATGGAGCCACTTGCAGATGGTTATAGAAACTACCAGAAAAAAGAATATGTAGTTAGCCCTGAAGAGATGTTACTAGATAAAACACAATTACTTGGATTAACTGCTGCAGAAATGACAGTATTAGTAGGAGGTATGCGTGTTATGGGAACCAACTTTGGAGGAACTAAACATGGTGTATTTACAGAAAACGAAGGTGCTTTAACTAACGATTTCTTTGTAAACCTTACTGATATGATTTACGAATGGAAATCTCAAGATAACGGTATTTACAACATTACAAACCGTAAAACAGGTGCTGTTAAATATACAGCCACTCGTGTAGATTTAGTTTTTGGATCTAACTCTATTTTACGTGCCTATTCAGAACTATATGCACAAGATGATAGTAAAGAACGATTTGTAACCGATTTTGTTGCCGCTTGGACTAAAGTGATGAACGCGAATCGTTTTGATATAAAATAATTAGTACTAACATATAATGTAAAGGAGTGGGTTTTAAAAATCCATTCCTTTTTTATTGAAAAATTTTAGAAGATGAAAAAAGATACCGATGTTTTTTTTGAAGCGATTCGTGTAGAAGATAAAGACCGTTTAGATGCTTTATTATGTATTAACCCAGCTCTTGTCGCGGCTAAAGATGCTCGCGGATTTACACCATTAATTTTTGCTACCTATTTTGATAACGAAGTTGCAACCAAAATTTTAGTCGCACATAATGCCCCTATTAATGCTAAAGACGCGTCTGGAAACACCGCTTTAATTGGTGTTAGCTTTAAAGGTAACGTGGCACTTGCTAAGTATTTAATTGAAAATGGTGCCGATTTAAATGCAATAAATAACAATGGAACAACAGCATTAACCTTTGCAACGCAATACAATAAAGTTGATAGTGTAAAATTGTTATTAGAACACCATGCTGATACTACTATTAAAGATAACGACGGTAAAACAGCTTTGGATTATGCAAAAGCTAAGGATTTTGGCGAGATTGTTACGCTTTTAAAATAAGTAGTTTAAGCATTTTCTAGAATAGTTGAATAGTTGTATTAAAATAAAATAATAAAACCCCAGACCAGTCTGAGGTTTTATATAAAAATATATAGTTGTTTCTTAATTAAAAGAAGCCCATTGGTTTTTTGTCATAAGAGATTAACATATTTTTTACAACACGGTAATGATCTAAAGCCATTTTATGGTTTTCACGACCAAAACCAGATTCCTTAACTCCACCAAATGGTGCGTGAGCAGGATAGGTATTGTATTGGTTTACCCAAACTCTACCTGCTTGAATAGCACGTGGTACTTGGTATAATTCGTGAGCATCTCTAGACCACACACCAGCACCTAAACCGTAAGGTGTGTCATTTGCTATAGCGATTGCTTCTTCCGTAGTTTTAAACGTTGTTAAGGCTACAACAGGTCCGAAAATTTCTTCTTGGAACACTCTCATTTTGTTATCTCCTTTTAAAACGGTTGGTTGTACGTAGTAACCTTCGGCTAATTCACCTTCATAGTTACCAGCTTCACCACCAGCTAAAACAGCAGCACCTTCTTCAATACCAATTTTAATATAGTTTAATATTTTTTCGTATTGCGCTTTAGATACCTGAGAACCAATCATTGTTTCTGGATCTAATGGGTTTCCTGGTTTAACTAATTTTAAACGTTCCTGCATTTTTTCAACAAAACGATCTGCAATATCTTCGTGTACTAAAATACGAGACGGAGACGTACAAATTTCACCTTGATTTAAAGCAAACATTAAAGCCCCTTCAATAGCTTTACTAAAAAACTCATCGTCTTGAGCTGCTACAGATGGGAAGAAAATGTTTGGAGATTTACCACCTAATTCCATAGTTACAGGAATAATATTTTCGGCTGCATTATGTAATACCGTACGTCCTGTTTCTGTAGATCCTGTAAAAGATAATTTAGCAATACGTTTAGATGTTGCTAATGCTGCACCAGCTTCTTTACCAAAACCAGTTACAATATTTAATACCCCTGCTGGTAAAATATCACCAATAAGTTCCATTAACATCATTACACTTGTAGGTGTTTGTTCTGCTGGTTTTACAACTGCTGTACAACCGGCAGCTAATGCTGGCGCAATTTTCCAAGCTAACATTAACATTGGGAAGTTCCATGGGATAATCTCACCAACCACACCAACAGCTTCGTGTAATACGATGCTTACGGTGTCTTTATCGTGTTCTGAAATACTACCTTCATCTGCACGAATAACACCTGCGAAATAACGGAAGTGATCAATACAGTAAGGGATATCTGCTGCAAGAGACTCACGGATTGGTTTCCCATTATCAATGGTTTCTAAAGTTGCTAAATACTCTAAGTTATCTTCCATAACCTGAGCAATTTTTAATAACATATTACTACGTTCTGTTGCTGAAGAGTTGCTCCAAGCAGGAAACGCTTCGTGTGCTGCATCTAAAGCAAGATCGATATCTTCTTGTGTTGATCGTGCTGCTTGTGTAAAGACTTTACCATCTACAGGAGATCTGTTTTCAAAATATTGCCCTTTTACTGGGTCTACAAATTTTCCTCCAATAAAGTTTCCATACTTTTCTTTAAATTCGGGTTTCGTTACATTTGCCATAATTATATATCTGTATTTAATTTTTATGATTAGCCTGAAATATCAAGCGTTTTAATTATGGTACAAATGTATAATGGAAGAGAGGCTTTGTATTTATTGATATGGTTCAATAACTTATGAAAACAGTCCAAATAATTAAAACCAGTGTTGATTAAATCTTAATCAATTATTAAAACATTGATTTTTAGTAATTTGAAATAAAATAGAGATATTTAAATTTCGGTTGGACTAATTCCGAATTTGTTTTTAAATGCCACACTAAAGTTAGACAGGTTGTTATAACCGACTTCTAAATAGATATCAGACGCTTTTAAATCGCCACCTTGAAGTAACTCTTTTGCTTTTTGCAAACGCTTATCTTTTAACCATTTTCCAGGTGCTTCTTTATATTCTGCAGTAAAATGTCTTTTAAACGTAGACAAACTCATGTTGCATAAAAAGGCGATTTCTTCTAATTTTAAGTTAGAGTGCACGTGGTCTTCGACAATGTTTTTAAAAGGCGACACCTCTTTTGAGATTAAGGCGTGTAGATAATGCTCAAACTCACTACCATATTTGTCTAGTAAGTACAATAGTATTTCGTCAAATTTAAGCGCTAGCATCGCATCGCAATACGGAGAATCTTCAAAAGTGATGGAAGATAACGAACTTATAAACGACGCCATATAGGCATCGTTTTCTATTACAAAATAAGGTACCTTTTCTTGGTAGGGCTTTACGTTTTTGGTGTATTTACTTAAAAAATCGGTAAGTTTCTTTTCAGAAAAAAAGAAGAGTTTGCAATAGTAAATCGCTTCGGTGTCTAGCAACTCGGTCCAAAGCCAGTTTCCTTTTTTCAATAATAATGATTGCTCGCTATTTACCGCTTTAGAGGTGTTTGCAAAATGGACTTGCTTTTTACCCACTTGCAAAAAACTAAACATATTCATGCTTAAGTTCACCTTACTTTTAACCACATCGCTGGTCATTTTAAAGTCGTACACAAAAATGTCTTTGCTTTTGGCCGTGTTACCAATAAAAATTTCAGGAATGTTCTCTATGGCCATTTATAGTGTTTTTTGGACTTATTTTTAATACCGATTGGCAAAGTTAGTTATTTTAAACCCAAGCTTCCGATTGTATTAACTTGTTTTATTCCAAACCTGTTTTTTCAGGATTCCAAAATGGTTTGGTTTTAATTTGTTTGCTGTCCCAGCCTAAGTCGTTTTTAAAGTATTTGTTAAGTGCAATACAGACACGGCTATCTCCAGCGATGTATACCATACTTTTTCCGTTAAGTTTAGGTGCTATTTTTTCAATATGTGCAATGATTTTTTCTGAATTGTTTGGTTCGAAGTCATAAAAATCAAATGGCTTTTTGTTATCGATATCGGCATACAATTCCTTCAAATCCTTGTTATAAATAATACTTTCTACCTGTTTATCTTCCGTTAGGTATCTATTTATCATATACAGGTGTGATACTGCCGATAAATCGCCAATCATTAGGTAACTATCTGCCGTTTGATCCACCGTAAACTTCCCTTTTTTGGTCTTGTAATACACGGTATCTCCAACTGTACAATTTTTTACCCAAGAGGCACCAATACCATTGCTATGTGTCGCTATTGCCAAACTAATGGTGTTTGTCTCTTTATTAATATCCCAAATAGAATAGCTTCTTACCATATCTTTTTTGGAGCTGGTATTTTGCCCAATTCCTACGCCTAATCTTATAAAACACCCCGGTATAAAGTCCATAGTTTTTACCGCATCACTAGTAATATCTATTTTATAAACACTAGCGTTATACTTTGTTTTGGATGTAATTACGCCTTTGTCCATTATTGTCTTCATTATTGTTTCTAATAGTACCATAATTTTATTTTTTAAATTTCTTTTTAATTGTAATAACTAGACCGATTAGTAAAGCTGGAATGGTAATAAATACGGTAACTTTTACTAACGGTAGTACATAAAGCAACCAAGATGGTGTTGGTTTTTGAGCATTTTCAGTGGTGTTTTTAGTCGAATTTAAAGTGATTTGTTGTGCCCAATTTGAGTATTCAATCCACCAAATCCCTAAAGACAGGATTACACTTAAAGCTAGTAGCAGTAGTAATGCCTTACGTTGTTTTTTAACGATAGTTAAGATTTGTTTTAAGTGGTGTAAATCGGCTAGTAGCTTTAGTTTTTTTAGGGATTGCACAATCCATGTCCAATGCAACGCTAAATGCACACCCAAAAAGGCCATAAATAAAGTAGCCGATAGATTATGTGTGACTGTCCAAAAGGCATTTATTTTAAAATGTATTCCCAATACGGGTAAGGCAGCTTCTGAAATTACAATCCCTGAAACCGTGACGACTAACATTAAAAGGTATAAAAACCAATTAAAAAAATAATCGAACTTAGATTTTTGTTTTACGTTTTTAAATGCTTTTTTGGAGTTATTCGCAATCCATTTCCAATTAACCAGTAAGTGTAAAAAAAACGGTATTAGAATTATAAAACTTAGCCATTCATGTATAGGAATCCCTGTGCTTTGGGGTATTAATACCAAAATCATTAATACAAAGAATAACAGGTCTAGAAGGACACGTACTTTAGCTATTTTTCCATAATTTTTATTTGATTTGCTCAATGGTTTTATTTTTTAAATTTTATTAGTAAAAAGTAGATTATAGAAAGTACTAGTAAAATGGCACTTACTGCAATAAAGCTATTTTGAAGTCCTATTGCATTCTGTATAGGTTGAATTGCTATTGGTGACATAAACATTCCTAAAAAATTAAACCGTGTTAATTTACCCACGTATTTTCCGCGCTGTTTTAGAGGCACTAAAGACATGATCCATAAGTTTGCATTAGGCATTAGCGCCCCAATACCAAAACCAACCGCAACAACACCAACGACCGCAATAAGATAACTTGTACTTAGTCCAATAATTAAATACCCTAAGGCCATAAACATAAAGCCAACAATATACAGACTGGCAAAGCTTAATTTTTGTCGTAGTTTTTTAGAAAGAATGGCTGATATTGCTAAGGATATCATCATTGTACCAATAGCGATACCCACTAAATTAGCACTAACGCCAGAAAATGATTTTAGTAAAAAAGGAAGCTGCACAGGGATGATATAAAAGAAAAGCATGGTTAAAAACGAACTGATATACACCAACCAAACTTTGTTACTTACGTGCACATCAGATTCATTTTCTAGGTGTTTATGATGGTGTTTAGGCTCGTGTAAATAAAACGGCACTAATACTACAACGATGGCTGCAAAGCCATACACTAAAAACGTATAATGCCAATTTATATCTGCCAAATAGCCTGCTGCAGGAATAAAAAGTAAGCCTCCAAGTGCATTAAAAGCCCCTTGTAACCCCATAAAATGTTCGCGTTTATGTCCTTCAAAATAATCGCCTACCAAGGTTGTGGACGTGGTCATAATTCCGGCGACGCCAATACCTAAAACAACACGACCAACTAGTATAAGATATAAGTCATTTAGCCAATACCCAGAGGTTCCGGCAAACGTGAAAATAATTAGAGCGGCGATTAGTATTTTAATACGCCCATATTTATCAATAAATTTTCCAGTAATAGGAGAGATGATGGCAATGGTAAGTGCTGGTAGCGTAAGCATCAGTTTTGTTAAGGTCTCCACATTGGCAATATGGCTAAAGGCGTTGCTTATTGCAGGTAATGATGGTGCAATAATTGCATTGGCTAGCATGGTAAGCATGCTGGCTAATAGTAATGTAATTTCTAGGGATTTTTTAGTAGTCATTTTCATTTGTAATGTTGATTAGTCAACAATTAATTTAAATTTTTTTAATCAATGTTTTTTAATAATTTATTAAGGAGTTGGTTTAATGTTTGTGCTTCCGTCTCTGTAAAACAACTCAGTGCTTCGCTAACCGTTTGTTTAGAAGCTTCTTTAAATACTTGTACTACATGTTCGCCATCTTTAGTTAATGCAATAGTATTAGATCTTGCATCTACACCAGATTTTCTAATCACTAATTGTTTGTTTTCTAAATTATCCAACATACGTTTTGTAGCCGCTCTATCTTTATGTTGTAATTTGGCAATTTGGCTTTGGTTCATTTCACCTTCGTTAGAAATTAACACCAATAATCGCCACTGTTCTGGAGTGGTATTTAAATCTAAAGTATTAAAACGTCCCTGAAGTTTTTGTTGTAAAATTCGGGATATGGTTGTGGTTAAATAGCCTACAGAATCGGTAAATATATATTTTTTAGCCATCAGTAAAGTGTTGATTAGTCAACAAAGTTACGTCGTATTTTTTAAACTACTATTATTTTTAGTCAAAAAAATAATAGTATGATTTTTTGCGGTGTTTAGGCGATCTAAAATAAAGTTAACACAAATCCCAGAAAAGCACCAGCAATTACAATAAAAGCACTGTTCACTTTATTAAAGATGTATACAGCTATCAGGCTTATTGCAGCAATCAGAATTGTTCGCCAATCCGTCAATGTTTCTTGTCCCATGGCTATACAAACCGCTATAATTACTGCTACTGCCGCAATATTTACCGCATCTAAAAAAGCCGAAAACAGTTTTGATTGTCGCATTTTAGGTATTAACGGATTCAATATTGCTACAAATATAAAAGAAGGTAGGAAAATGCCTATGGTAGCCGCTATGGCTCCCCAAAAACCTCCTAATTGCCAACCAATAAATGTGGCGGTAGATAAAACTGGTCCAGGCGTAAATTGTCCAACCGCAACCGCATCAATCAATTCTTGCCTGGTTAGTAATCCTGTAGTCACTAATTCGGCATCCAGAAAACCAAATAATACATAGCCACTTCCGTATAGTAAGGCACCCACTTTAAAAAAGGTCCAAAGAATTTTTAAAGTGCTTGGTGTTAAGACTATTTGCAATGCAACAAGAGGCGCAAAGCTGTTGAGGTTGTTTTTATTGTTTTCAAAAACATATAACAGTAAACCTATAAGTCCGCATGTAAATAAAGCTATAATTTCGTTTGCTCCCAGTAGACACGCTATTAAGGTTATTATTCCTAATACGCCAAGTTTAACATTCTTTAGGGCTTTTTTACCTAGTCTATAAACCGCATCTAAAATAATAGCAATTACAGCAGGTTTAATGCCATAAATAAAAGGTTCTACTTTTGGGAGTTGTCCATACTGTTGATAGAGCCAAGCCAAAAGCATGGTAATGGTTATTGCCGGAAATACAAAGCAAAAACCCGCTACAATTAGCCCTTTCCAACCTGCTTTTTCATGTCCGCAATGCATGGTCATTTCGGTAGAGTTTGGTCCAGGAATTAAATTGGTAGCACCAACCAAATCCAGAAAATGTTGTGGTGTCATCCATTTTCTTTTTTTAACCACTTCGTCCTCCATCATGGCAATATGCGCTGCAGGACCACCAAAAGCAATGCTTCCTAATTTGAAAAACAGTTTTGCAACTTCTTTTAGGTCTTTTTTACTGGCCATTTTTTAGAAATAGGTTTCATTAATATGCTTAATAGAACGCTAATCACAATTCCTCCTAAAACATCTGATAGATAGTGTGCACCTAATACCATTCGGGAGTAGGCGACTAAAATTGCCCATAAAAATAGCGGTATTAGATACCTTTTTTTTAATGCTAAAAATAATGCTAAAAACGCCAAACTAAAGACTATGGTTGTATGTCCTGAAGGGAACGCATAGGGGCTAACCTGCGAAAAAGTAATAATATCTGGATGTGTTACAAACGGACGCGGTCTGTTAATTATGTATTTTAATACTAGGCTAGTAATTGCCGAAAGTGTAAAAACAAACAAGAGGCTGTAATAGATGTTATTAAACGCTTTTGGTTTCCGTTTGATATACAACCACCCTAAGCTTACTAATACCATAATACAAACTAAGAATGTAGTCGCTGATACCCCATAAAAAAAGGTATCTAAAGCACTAAATCTATGGGTTTGTATCCATTTTAGAATTTGATAATCGTATTGAAAAAAGGTTTTCATTTCTTTTTAATTTTAGAGTCAGCAGACCAATAACCGCCACCTTTTATGAATAGAAAAAGACACCCTAACCACATGGCTAAATCTGTTCGTGTTTCATGCACCATACTCCAAAACCCATAGGTTTTAAGATTTCGAAGCGTAAAGGAACCAAAACTTTCGGCAAAAGCTATAGGGATTTTAGTCACCACTATAGACACAGTCATATTTATTAGCATGGCAATTGCTGCTGCACGTGTTAAAAGACCAAGCAGTAATAATATACCGCATATAATTTCGAAAGCACCAACAAAATTCGCGAAAAATTCCGGATTAGGAAACCCCATTTTCGCAAATCTTCCAGTCCCTCGAGCTGCAGGTTCTATAAATTTTTGAATCCCTTCCGAAAGGAAAATAAATCCTACCATAAAGCGAATTATTATGGTGGTTTTAGCTTGATCTGTTTTAATTAATTTATGAAACATTTTAGTTATTTTAATTTCTAATTGGCGATTGTCTGTGCAGCGGTTTTTTAACACTAAAACTGGGTAGTTTTTCCATGGAATGGCAACTAATACAACTATATGTAAGTGTTTGAAAACCGCTGTTAAATCGCATAGTATCTCTTTTTTGTAAAGCTTTACGCATTTGAGGAAGCGCTACCGTTAAAAAATGATTTGCAGACTTGGCACGTTTTGGTCTGCGTTGTAAACCATTTTTTATGGCTTTTTCAATCTTCTCTAATTGATAATCGGCAAAGGCCCAATTTTGATCTTGTCCAGCTCAATATAATTCTTGATAACGGTAGCCGGTTTCTACCATTGCCATATCAAAACCTCTAAATTGGTTTTCAATAGTGGTTAATTGTTCCTTTTCGGTGCCTTTTATCCATTGACCTTCTAGCTTTTGTGTTTTGGTATTATTACATGAAAACAGCAAAAGCAAGCAAATGGTAATTAGTATGCCTTTCATAGTACTTATTTTTTTGTACTCGCAAAAATATACAATACTTAGGCATTTTAATGGTCTATTTGAAAAACGATTGGTATTTAAAAGTTTGTTTTCCTATAAGTTTTTGGTGTGCTATTCACGTGGCGTTTAAAGTATTTTGTAAAATGCGAATTATCGCTAAACCCAAGTGTATTTGCAATTTCGCTTATCGTAAAATTGGTGTACAGTAAAAGCCTTTTGGCTTCTTTTATTATATGTTCAGACAGTATTGCACTTGCCGATTGCGTTGCTTCTTTTTGGCAAATAGCATTTAGATTTTGTGGCGTGGTATTTAGTAGGTTAGCGTAATAACTCACCTTATTAATTGGTTGGTGTTTTTGGTCTATAAGTTGGATATAGCTATTAAAAACGGCGTTGTTGCTCGTTTTGGAAGGTGTAAACGTCTCTGATTCTAATAGTTTTGCGAATAGCGCTTTTAATAAACCATCCATAATAGGTTTGTTTAAAGCACTTTTTTCTTGATACTGATTAAGCAGCAATTTAAAAAGCGTGTTTACAGTCTCGTCTTTTGGAAATAGGCAATTTTGCGCACTTAATTTAGAAAGCAATTGCATGATGTCTTTATCTAAACAATCGTCTATAAACGATTTTTTAATAATAAGCACAAAACCTTCTGGTTCCGATTGTATGTCCCAAAAATGCACTTGTTCTTGTCTGATTGTAAATACAATTGGTGGTTGTATTTGGTAGGTTTTGGTATCTATGGTATGCGTACCACTGCCTTTGGTTAAGTATATAATTTCAAAATAGTTGTTGTGCTTGTGTGGGACTGTGGTTCTAACATGTTTTCTAAATGCCTCCACTTTTATGGTTGTAAATGGTGTGGTTTTATCTTTTATTTTGATGTTAGTGGGCATTGGATGTTTTGTTGGTTTTTGAGGTTGATTTTTTTTATAATTGATTAGGTGATTATAAAACTGAATAGAAAATTTGCAAGGATTTTCGTAAGTCCTGGAGAACTAGCCATTAATTATATAGGGTGTTGGCTACTGTAATTTATTCTTTTATTCTCCAGAAATTTTCTGTTATGTTTTTGTAAAAAAGATTGGATGAAAAACCACTAATTGTGTCATCATAAAACAATTCAATGTCCGATACAAACTGAAATATATTTTTAGCTATTGGTTTCATTTTATTTTCGGAAAATTCATCTTCAATAAAAATTTCATCCAAGTTTTGAGCGTCTATTCCAACAAAGAGTAATTTCTGACCATCACATTCTCCAATCGGTATAGTTTTATTAAAATCAATTCCATCAAAATCGAAGTTTCCATTTTTATTAATAATTATAGGAATAATTTCTGTTATTGATAAAAGTTCATAGACTAAAATATACTTATCATGAGGGCGATATGCTCTATCAAGAAAATCCTTTTTTTTATCAAATCTATTATCGAGATATTTAAATTCTTTGAATTTTCCACGTCCTATAATATAGTTCTCTATAAATACCTTGTAAATTGTTGGTAGATTATACTTAAAATCACTAATTTTTTTAGTTATTTCAGTTCTATACTTCTTATCCGAAATGTTTAGAAGTTCAGTCCCTTTTGCAAAATTATTCATAAAAGTATTCTTTTTATATTCATAAGAGTGAGGCTTTATAGTTGGCAACGTTGTTGTATGTGGTTTTTTGCGTGTTTTAAGCAGTGAATTTAGTAAATATAAACCGACCAATAAAGTCCGCTAGGATTTTGTAAGTAGGCGAGAAGCCAGCAATTAATGATACACATTGTTATCTGCTGGCTTTTCCTCATTTTATTGTGAAACTGTTTTTAATCCGATAATTGAGCCGACTAATGTTGTAATAAAAAGTAACCTTAAAAATGTTGCGGGTTCTTTAAATACCACGATTCCGAGTAAAACGGTTCCAACTGCACCAATTCCTGTCCATACTACATAAGCAGTTCCGATGGGTAATGCTTGAGTTGCTTTAATTAAAAGTCCCATACTAATCCCACAAGTAATGAGGAAACCCAAATACCATAGATACATCTCATTTCCCGTGGCTTCTTTCGCTTTTCCCAAACAAAATGCAAATACGACTTCAAATAAACCTGCAACAACTAAAATAATCCAATTCATAACTATTGTTTTTTTGCAAAGATGGGAAATGGGATTATAGAAAAATTTTACAAATGTTAAAAACGCCAATTTATTTTACTTCTGCTCTTATTCTGCTTAAACTTACTTGAGTTATGCCTAAATAAGAAGCAATGTACCCTAATTGTACACGTTGAATTAATTCAGGATTATTTTTCAGAAGTTCTGTATAGCGTTCTTTAGCTGTTCGAAATTGTCGGGAAATAAGTCGTTCTTCTGTCCTAATAAGTTCCTGTTCAGCAAACCTTCGTCCCCAATTTGCGATAAATATGTCTATATCAAAAAGTTCTTGTAAGCTCTGAACTTTCAATTCGTATAGTTCGCAGTCTTCTAACAGCTGAACATCTTCGTATCCTTTCTGATTTGCAACATAATTTTTCATTGAGATAACGGCATCACCTTCTTTTCCGAACCAAAATGTAATTTCATTGTCGGCAGTATTGGTATAGGCACGGACAATTCCTTTTTTGATAAAATAGATTCTTGTTTCAATTTTATCTGCTCTCAACAAAAAGTGTCCTTTAGGATAATTTATTTCTGAAATAAACTCTTTAATTGTCGATTTTGAAGTATCAGGTAGAGGATAGATGTCGTTAAGAATTTGGTCTATTGTCATTTAGTATATTGTTGTTTAGCTTGCAGGTAACAGTTTTGTATATGGTTTAAGCAATGAATTTAGTAAATAAAGCACGAACGGCGAAATTCTGTAGGAATTTCCCAAGTGAGCTAAAACCAGCAATTAATTTTATAGGGTGTTACCACACGTTTTTATTCTAAAGTTTTCCTTCTAATTTTATTTCCCCACCCATTATCTTCTGAAAATTTCGAAAATTCAAAATTTTTAATATTAGGAATTCGTTTTAAATTCATTGACTTAATCATTTCTAATGTTGGTTCAAGTGTCCAACTGCTATATTCATCAATTCCTCCATAAAGATTTCCTGTTCCTATTTCTATTACGTTTTCAACCATAATTATAAAGTCAGTATCAGAATTTTCATAAAACTTCTTTAATTCGTGATATTCATTCACAGTAATAGTAGGGAATTCAGATTCTATTTTTTCTGGTTGAATATTCAGAATATGTTTAGGGTTTAAATCACTTATTTTTTCGTCCCAAACATCTAACTCATCTGAATTTGTAAACTCCCATAAATTATCTAAAATTTTAACTATTAATTCATCTTTAAGTTCATTCTCTTTTACGTATTGTTCTAAACATTTCATTCCGTAAGCGAACCTTCCACGAATTGATATTTTTTTTAAGATTTCTGTTTGTTTATCAATATCCATTCTGTTTTGTTAATGTTTGCTAACGTTTATGTATAAGAATAGTTGCGGGTTTGTATGCGAGGATTTTCCGAAGGAAAATCAGACGTTACAAACACGCAACGACCTTTGATTAAGCACTAAACCGCAATTATTTTTATACGGTGTTGGCATTAGTAATTTTAATTCTATTTTCAGTTTTTCCATTATCCGAAATCAAAGTCAGTTCGTTATTCTCGTCTTTTTCAATTGTCCAATGAAATGACTTTATTCCAGTTTCCAAAACTTCGATTTTATTTTTTAATCGGTCGTAATAAATCAAGTCATTATTCGCTCTGGTATGAACTCCGCTTTTAATCGGATTAGAATTCCACTTTTGCAGATAAACACCATTTTCTGTTCTAAAAAACCAGTCTCCAAAGAATTCCTTTCCGAAAGCATTTTTTGGTTCAGTTTTTAAGTGAATAAAAGCAGGTCCAAATCTTAATTCGCCAGAATATTTACTCAACAATTTTAATTCCGAAAATGAAGTCAGAATTGCCCAATCATTTTTTTCGTCAGCATAAGAATCATATTCCGCATTTTTGTCAATTCGTTTGCGTTGAAGCAAAAGAACAACGACCAAAATTCCAATCACTATATATCCTATTGTTACTGTCTCCATTATTAATGCCAACTCGTTATATAATAACTGTTATTACTTATATCCCTTAAATATATTGGGATATAGAGAGTTTATCCTTTTTTATATAAAAAAAGTTGTAAGTAACGAAGTTCTCAAATTCCCACAATAAACCAAGGCTCACAACAAACAAAAACCACCAAGCTTTCGCTAAGTGGTTTTATAATTAGACAGGTATAATAATCACGTAAATAACAATCTACAAAAAACTCGCTCTTACTTCGGCAACTAACTTAGTACCATCTGGATCTGCTTTTGTTTTAAGATTCGTAAAATCTTCCGCCCATTTTGAGGTACGTATACGTAAAGGCGGGTGGTTATTTTGTGCCACTTGTAAAGCTACGGTTGCGACTTCTAATCCGGTTTGATACAATGAGATTTCGCTTAATTTTGATCTTTTTTCAATTCCAGCCATGTATTGATCAAAAATAGGTGCGTACTCGTGTTTTTAATAATGGTATCTACTGTAGCTTTTATAGTTTAGATTAGGTTTCGATGTTCTAACATTTGTCAATTTTTTTCACACTGAAAAAATCATAGAAAAATGTATGTTCGCCTTTACCTGATTTCCCTTCGTTAATGATTAAATAAAGTTTTATTCGCTAGCCTTTCAAAAACATTAGCGCATTTCAAATAATTCTTGATGAAATTTTGAATGAAATCCATTTTGATTAAAGTCTTTCTTTATTGATTTTCCCATTTTTGAAGGACCACAAAACCAAACACTTGCAGATTTCCAGTCCAAAACAGCATTTCGGATATGTTCTCCTGAAATTAGAGCTGATTTAGAAGTTTCAAATACATGTAAATTGATGTTGGCTTCTGCTGAGACTTGCTCTAACTTTTTCTTAAAATCAACATCTAATTTAAAAGCGGAGTAGAAAAAATCAATTTTTTGCTTATTGTCCAGTTGTGCTAAACGCTCCATTCTAGCTAAAAAAGGCGTGATACCTACACCACCAGCGATCCAAATTTGACTTTCTTTTTTGTCGTTAAACGTAAAATTACCATAAGCACCTTCAAGCACTATCGCATCGCCTATTTTTAATTTATTAGCCAAATTATTAGTATAACCTCCAAGCGCCTTAATTGTAAAGCTGATATTTTTGGTTTTTGGATCCCAAGCCGAACTGATTGTAAAAGGATGGTGCGGCTCTTTTTTTTCAAATTTTAAAAATGCAAACTGCCCTTCATTATGGCCTTTCCATGTATCGCTTTTTACTATTAATTCAAACATATTCATATCTGGATATGTGTTAATAGACTGAATAGCACCTTGAGACTTTTGTTTCTTGCCCACTTGACCGAAAAGAACAATAAACGAAGAAATGGTTCCTGCTATCATCATAATTGCCATTGTTATACCAATGGGCTCCGTCCAATAATCTATATACATTAGTGCAAACGCATGAAAAACTAAGGCCAAATAAATTACTGCCATGGCAATGTGAGTTTTTGCAAAAAAACGATACGGTATCTTCTTTAGTAATGCCATAACTAGAAACAGCACCGTTACATAAAAAGCGTATTCACCTACTTGAATCGCCAGAGATTCAATTGATTCCAAAAACTCTTCAAATGCGCTAGGTTCAACTAAGGACACAGTAGCACCAGAGGTAGCATCTAAAATTATTAGTCTATCTAAATACAACCACCATTCTGGTAATTTTGACACTAACCAGTGTAATATAGAAAAGGAGAATGCAAGAATACCAAGCCACTTGTGCAGACGGTAAATTTTATCAAGTCCGCCCAAGTGTTTCTCCAGCCACAGGGGACGCGTTGCCAATAGCATAGAAAAAGTCATAGCAGAAAAGGCAATAATTCCGGTATATTGATCCAAACTCTTAGTAAACAAGTTAGAATCAAACGGAATATACAGCAGTGTATTTGTCAAAAACCAAATTATGGTGATAAGCGTAATTGATATGGCGAGTGATCGTTTTATTTTATTCATACAAGCTTTCCAATTTGATTAGAACTTCCTGGTATTAAGATTATTTTCATTTTGGGAATTTACTTTAGGTAATAAAAATTTTATTAAAAAAAATGTAGAGGAAACTTATGAATAACCTCTACATACTAATAAAAAAACTTTTAATTAAAGTTCAATAATTACATCTTCTTTTGCCATTCGTGCTTTAGGCAATTTACGGTTGTAATCTTTTCCATCGTTGTGATAACCTATTGCTAAAGCAAAAGTACATTCGTAATCAGCTCCTAACTCTTTGGCAAATTCTTTTTGAATTTCATCGGCATTTACGCCTTCCATTGGAGTAGAATCGATATTTAAGCGTGCTAATGTGTGCAATACGTTACCCAAAGCAATGTAAGATTGCGCTTTTGTCCAATGACTATTGTTTCCGTTTTCATCAGCCACCATTTCAGCAAATCCGAATGCTTTTGTTAGCATGTTATCATACCCTTTTTGATTCATACGTCCAGCCGCCATACTAGCGTCTAATCGCTTTTTGAAATCCTCTTTGCTATAATGCACTTTATTTGCAAAAAGAATAATTTCTGAAGCGTTTGTAGCATGTGGTTGATTAAATTTATACTTTTTAAAGGTACTTGCGAAACGTTGTTTTGCTTCGTCACTTTTAATAACGATAAATTTCCAAGGTTGTGAGTTGATAGAGGAAGGCGATAAGCGCAATACTTCTTCTATTGTTGCCACATCTTCGGCTGAAATGCGTTTTGTTTTATCGTATGCTTTTGATGTATAGCGATTGCTTAAATCTTGGATAATTTGATTCCCAACAGCATCTTTTGTTGTTTCTCCTTTTTGTGTACAGGCTCCTAAAATTCCTGCGACAACTGCCAAGATTAAAATTGTTTTTTTCATCATTTATTTTTTTTAAATATTAGTTTTAAGATTACATTCCAAAAGAATGGTTAAAAATCCTTGTGTATACTAACTACTAGTCCTTAGCTTTGCTGCGCTGCAAGGCTAATTATAAAAGGTAAATGGGTTTTAAAGTGTTTAATTACACACAAAATACTTTGGTTTTATGGGGCAAAAGTAGCATGCAAGATTTGTTAATGTTGGAATTTTATGACCAATTAAAGTCATCAAATGACGAATTGAACTCATCATTTTTTTTGCCTTTTTCTGAGTTAAAATTGGTTATTTTGTATATAAATTGGGTTATGAATAAATATGTAAGTAAAATAATAGAAAATAAGTGGTCGCAAGAGCTATTTATTTTACTTAGTTCGTTTGTGCTTTTTACCCTAAACGATTGGATATTAATTCATAATTGGCGAAGCTTATTTACAGGGTTTTGCTATTTTTTATTGCTTTACATTCACGCACAAATAAATCGCGCATTTTTATTACCTTTTCTATTAAAAAAGCAAAAACCGCTATTATATATTTTAACAAGTATTGGGTTGTTGGCTATTTTTACAGTAATAACGTATCATGCGGTTACCATTTGGATTTACAAAAACTGCTTTCTGTATAAATCTATTGCTCAAAAAAGCTATACGTACCAAGCAGGAACTTTAATGGTAAGTTTAATCTGTATTGTTTCTATTGGTTTAATATTCAAATTTTACCGAAATAGTAAGCGAGAAGATAATGAAAAGCTGCTGAGTAAAAATGCACAGTTATCGTCTTTAAAAGAACAATTAAATCCGCATTTTTTATTCAATACTTTTAATACCTTGTATGGTATTAGTTTAAAATATCCAGATCGCGTGCCAGATTTAATTATGCACACGTCGCAATTAATGCGTTACCAATTAGAATGTAGCGATGTATCTACTGTAGTTTTAGAAGAAGAAATTGAATTTTTAAAAAGCTATGTTGAACTTGAAAAAGAACGTGTTGGTTACCGATGTGATATTAGTTTTAATAGTGCTATAGACCACCCAAATGCATATAAAATTGCACCAATGATGCTGATTGTTTTTGTTGAAAATGCGTTTAAACACGGAACCGCTTCCGCAGAAAAATGCTTTGTAAACATTACAATTGATGCAAAAGATGGTCAGTTATCTTTTGTGGTGAAAAATAGCATACCGAAAAAGAAAAGAAAAATAGATTCGACTAAAATTGGACTTAAAAACACCTTAAAACGTTTGGCTTTAATTTATCATAAACATCATACCATTAAAATAACCGAAGAAGATGAATTTTTAGTTCATTTAAGCATCAACTTAACAGCGAAGCAGAATGACAAATAAAATAAGATGCATTATAGTTGATGATGAACCTGCAGCGCATTATGTGCTTTCAAATTACATTAGTAAAAATCCCTTTTTGTCGTTAGAACACCAGCTATATAATGGGTTAGAAGCTATGGAATATCTTACAAATAACCCTGTAGATTTAATGTTTTTAGATATTGATATGCCAGAAGTTACAGGTATGGAATTGCTAAAAACATTACCCAATAAACCAAAAACCATTTTAACCACAGCGTATAGCGAATATGCACTGCAGAGTTATGATTATGGTGTTATAGATTACTTGTTGAAGCCTATTTTTTACCCAAGGTTTTTAAAAGCCATAGCACATTTTAAGGATAAAAGTGCTATTGAGACTAGTTCAGAACCAAAAGAAGAAGCAAAAGACATCTGTCTTAAAATTGGTAGCGATATGGTTTCTATTGTATTAGACGATATTCTTTTTACACAAAGCTACGGGAACTACGTAAAAGTGTACACAATGAAACGCACGTATGTAGCAACCATTACTACAACCGAACTTGAAAATCAATTGCCATCTACATTATTCATTCGTTCTCATAAATCGTATATCGTAGCCATTAACAAGGTGAAAGCAATAGATAAAGATTGTTTGCTAGTTCAGCAAAGACAAATTCCTATTGGGATTACTTATAAGCGAGAAATAATGGAAACGTTGAACAATCTTGGATGAATATAATTTATATATATGAATTATATCGTGCTATTTTATTATCAAACAAAACCCACAATACAGTTGTAAAGTGGGTTTAAAGTTTTAAAGAAGAAGTTCTAAAATTAAAGGAAACTCGCTCTTACTTCGGCAACTAATTTAGTACCATCTGGATCTGCTTTTGTTTTAAGATTCGTAAAATCTTCCGCCCATTTTGAGGTACGTATACGTAAAGGCGGGTGGTTATTTTGTGCCACTTGTAAAGCTACGGTTGCGACTTCTAATCCGGTTTGATACAATGAGACTTCGCTTAATTTTGATCTTTTTTCAATTCCAGCCATGTATTGATCAAAAATAGGCGCGTACTCACCAGTTGCCAATTGTCCTTCGGTTACCGTTTTACCAATGGCTGAGGTCATAAATTCAGTAGAGATTCCTCCAGGTTCTACGCAAGAAATTTTAATATTAAACGGATCGCTAACATAGGTTGCTAAGGCTTCCATAAAGCCTTCTACAGCAAATTTAGCACCACAATACAGCTCGTTAAAAGGTTGACCAACCAAACCACCAACAGATGTAATACTAATTATTTGTCCCGATTTTTGTTTGCGCATGTATGGTAAAACAGCCTGTGTGCAATACACCACACCAAGGTAGTTAACGTCTGTGACCCATTTTATTTCGGCTTGGGTTGCTTGTTCAGTTGTTTTTGCAAAACCTGCACCAGCGTTATTCAAAAGGAGATCTATTTTTCCATCGTTTGTAATAATGGTATCTACTGCTGCTTTTATAGTTTCTGTTTTTGTAACGTCTAATGGCAGTAAATGGATGTCTAAATTATCGTTTTCAATTTGCGCTTTTAATTTTGTGGCTTTGTCTAGGTTTCGCATGGTAGCGTAGACCTTAAAATTATTTTTAGCAAATAGAATAGCGCTTTCAAAACCTACTCCTGTGGATGTTCCTGTAATTAAAATATTTTTTTTCATAATTGCGTTTTATTGGAGTGAATGTTCATTCCAAATTAATGATAAATTTTTTTTTATGCTTTTATTGCATCCCAAAGCATGTGCATTTGGTTGCTAAGTGATGTTTTGGTGTGGGTATTCTGATTAAAATACCAACGTAAATAGGCTAAAATAGAGCCACCAATAAACATTAATATTTCATCCATATTTATGGCTTTAATATGGCTATCTTCTTGTCCTTTTGTTAGTAAATTGCAAACTGGAATAATAGATTTTCCGCCTTCGTTTCTACTGTCTTCTGTAATAATAGGGGAGGCTTGCAGTTGTTCCATAAATTTAAAATAGGTAGGATTGGCTATAAAAAAATCAATCATAGCTGTGCAGTAGGTTTCAAATTGCGTTTGAATAGATTTTTTAGCGTCAAACTCTAAAAACAGGTCTTTTTCTTCGTGTTTTATACGAACGTATATAGCGTTAATTAGCTCTTCTTTATTTGGGAAATAGTTGTAAATCGTACCCATTCCTGTGCCTGCTGCTTTAGCAATAGCAGACATTGGTGTATTGTGTACGCCTTTTTGAGTTAATAGCGTAATGGCAGCAGATAGTATGGCTTCTTTTTTATTCACGAGGCAAAGATATGTGTTTTGGAATGATTATTCCAAAAGTTTAACTTTATTTTAATTATTGGGTTTTGGGTTGGGTTTTAATATGCTGTTGCGTCTAATTGCTTAGCAGATGTAACAACCTTAGTAAAGGTTTATTTTTTTAGTATTTTATCTTGCGCTCTTTTTCTTTCTACCATTTCCAAATAGATATCCTCAACATGTTCTCGTGCCCAAGTGGTGCGTCTTAAAAAACCGAGACTTGATTTCATGGTAGGATTGTATATAAAACAGCGAAGATTGGTGCGATCGCCCAAATATTCCCAACCATAATGTGTGACTAAACGCTCTAATATTTGTGCTAGTTTTACACCGTGAAATGGGTTGTCTAACTGCTCTTGAGTCGCTTGTTTTCTTATACGTTTGGTTGGTTTGTCTTCATTGGTATTGTTATCCAACAATTTATCTGGTTGCACCTGTTTATTAGTCTGCTCGCTTTTGTTACTATTTTGTTTGTCCATTATTGGTGTATGGCTTGTGGTGTTTATTTTATTCTTTTATAAGGTCGCAAAAGTTGATACGTTATCTATCGTTGCAAGTTTACGAGATTTTGGGAGTTTTTCTGTATCTGTGATTACAAATGTGATGTTTTTGTTATCTGTAGCTCATTTTTTAATATTGGATGTTCTTTTAAGACTCATGCGTTTGGTTTGCTCGTCTGTTTTATATGGCTACAAAAATAATTAAAATGTTGAGTTTTGGCCGCGTCGAGAAAGTTGTTTTATGTTTGTATTCCGGGAATTACAAGTTGCTTTTAAGTAGGAGGGTGGCTGGTTTTTTAATACGATAGATAAGAGTTAAAAAAAAAAACAGCAGTATAAAGCCAAAGGTGTATTGGATTTATACTGCTATTTTAATTTGTATGTAAATGTAAATTAAGCGTCTTGCATGGTGTCTGAAATAATTATTTCACGTAATAAAACGGCTTGTGGTAATTGGTATGCAAATTTTATGGTGTTTGCTACATCAGCCGCTGTGATATTTATAGCACCCAAATTTTGATTCCAATCGTTATAATCATCGATTATAGATTTGTCGGTTGTATGTCCTAATAATTCCGTTTTCACTGCTCCAGGCTCTATAGAAATAACCCTAACGTTATAAGGTGATAACTCTAATCGTGCGGTTTGTGTTAAACCTCTAACGCCAAATTTACTAGCCGCATATGCTGCGTGATTTTCAAATGCTTGTATCCCAGCCATAGAAGAAAGATTTATAATAGTACCGCTTTTGCGCGTTTTCATTTTTTGTATTACTGCAGACATTCCGTTCATAACACCAAGAATATTGACGTCTAGCATTTTTTTCCATTCCGCAGGATCTTGTGTTGTTATATCTCCTAAAAGCATTACTCCTGCATTGTTTACAAGCAAATCGGTTTCACCATAAATTGCTTCCGCTTCAGCGATAACTTTTTCAAAATTTTCTTTGTTGGTAACGTCCAATTTTCGGCATAACGTATTCGGTAAGTGTAAAGCCTCCATTTTTTCAACTCTTCTTGCTAATAATAAAAGCGGATACCCATCTTTAGAAAATGCTTTCGCCATTTCTAATCCAAATCCTGAACTTGCTCCTGTGATTACGATAAGTTTTTTAGTTTCCATACTATGTTTTTGTTATAATAAATATTAATGATAATTTTGATTTTTGAATTTTAACGGAAGTGTTTTAGATTCAATACAAAGATAAGCTAGCAAAAAACGACATCAAAATACTATGTTTTTATATTTATCATAATTTAAATTTATAATGGAAGAACGTCTTTTAAAATTTTTTGTAGCGGTTTACGAAGAGCAGAATTTAACTCGAGCAGCAGAAAAATGCTTTGTATCACAGCCTAATATTTCTAACGGAATAAAGCAGCTGGAAGAAAAGATGTGTAAGAATCTTTTTAGAAGACATAAAAGAGGTGTGGAATTAACTAACGAAGCACATTATTTATATCCTATTGCTAAGCGCTTGTTAGGGGAATTAAAAGAATTACCAGACTTATTTTTGAAGCAAGATTTAACCAACGAAGTTACTATTGGTGTTGCAGATAGTTTACCACAAGAGTATAAATTGCAATTTTTTAAAACAGCGACTCGTTTAAACACTTCTGTGTTGTGGAATGTAAATACAATAGGACGAGGAAATGAAGTGAATTTATTAGTGCGGGAATGGAAAGATGAAGAAGATTTATTTCTGCCCATTTGGAAAGAAAATTACGTATTATGTATCCCCAATGGTCATTCTCTTTTAGAAAAAGATGACATTGATTTAGTGGAAGATTTAAAAGGTGAAAATTTTATACATTGTCCGCCTTGTGAAGCGCATAAACAATGTATTTCTATTCTTAATTTTTCTAATCAAACGGTGAATACAGTTGGAAATTGTTCGACTAAAACTGAAACCTTAACACTTTTAATGGCGGGATTGGGGTTGACCTTTTTACCAGAATATTTTATTGATGGTTGGTATGGTTTTGAAACCAGACCATATAATGGTCCGGTTTATTATAGAGAAGTAGGTTTGGCCTATTCGCGTAACAGTTTACAAAATCCTGCAATTGCTAAAATGGTAAATCATTTTTCTAAGAATGAATTAAAAGGCAATAAGTTTAGTGACTTGGGGAGTTATAAAAAAGTGCAGACTAAATAGGTTATAGGTCTTTCCACCAATTGGTATAGTTGTTAACAGAATCTTTTACGATTATATTTTGACCAATAGTAGGTGTGATTACTTTTAAATTTAAGGTTTCGGCTTTAGCTTTTACACGATTAATAGGATCTGTCCACTCGTGTAACGCCAATTTAAAACCTGCCCAATGTATTGGCATTATTTTTTTTGCCTGTACATCTATTCCTGCTTGTGCTGTTTCTTCAGGCATCATATGAATATCAGACCACATGTCATTGTATTGTCCGCATTCCATTAAAGCCAAATCAAAAGGGCCATATTTTTCTCCAATTTCTTTAAAATGTGAAGCGTAGCCACTATCTCCACTAAAGTAGATATTTTCAGTTTTAGATTGAATCACCCAAGAGCTCCATAATGTGCTTTGTCCATTATTTAGTTTTCTACCAGAAAAATGTTGCGCAGGCGTACATACTAGGTTTAAACTCTCTAGTTTTACCTCTTGCCACCAATCTAATTCGGTTATTTTATTTGAAGGTATTTTCCATGCTTTTAAATGCGTTCCAACGCCTAACGGTACATAAAAATGGTTGGTTTTATCTTTTAGTTTTAAAATGGTTTTATAATCTAAATGATCGTAATGATCATGCGAAAAAATGACAGCATCAATTTTAGGAAGTTTTTCTATTTCTAACGGGAATGTTTCATTAAAGCGATTTCCTCCAAGGATGTCTATGGGGGCAGCAACTTTACCAAACATAGGATCTAGTAAAATAGTTTTATCTTCAATTTGTAATAAAAATGATGAATGGCCAAACCAAATCATTCGTGCTTCCCCTTTATAATTAGCAATAGTATCAGCATTTACTTTTGTTGTTTTTAAGTCGGCTTTAGGTCTTCCGTTAGGCACTTTTGTTGTAAAAAACGTATAGGCTAGTTTGGCTGTTTCAGAAGCGCTTAAATCTTTAGGAACAGGATTTGTGTTGTTAAACTTTCCATTATTAAACTGTTTGGACTTTGCGTAAGCTTCCTTTTGTTCTTTTGAAATATCTCCACCAAAACTCGGGTAGAAGTTTGTAAAAACAAGGTATGTGATTACCAATAATGCTATTATTATAAGTGTTGTTATCATTATTCGTTTTAAATTTTTTTTAATCATTTTGTATGATCTGCTATTGTTTTTTGTTTACTCGCTTTTAGGTGGGGAGATTTAAACGCAAAAAGAGAACCTATATAATAGGTGTTATGTTTAAATTATATATAGTTGTCTGTTTTTATTCTTTAAACAAAAAACACCTTGCTTTCGCAAAGTGTCTTTTTTTATAAAACTCTTCTTTTTCTATTTATCTATAGATCCTAAAACACGTTTCATAAACGTATTTAAAGCTTCTTTTTGTGGCGTTCCTTCTTTAATCATTTTATTCACTTCCATTGCGCCATACATATTAGAGATTAGCTCTCCAATAACGTCTAATTCTTCATCTTTAAGCGAAGATACTTCGGTTAAAGCTTCTAAGGTTTCAATAGTTTCTACTACGAAATCTTCGTCATTTTCTTCAATAAATTGCGTTAAATGCTTAATTACCGGTAACTTCATCTACTAATGTTTTTAGAACGTCAAATTTATTTGTTTGTACTTGATCTACAAAATCTCCTTTTTTAAAGGTTGCAAAAGTTGGTAAGTTATCTACCGTTGCAAGTTTACGAGATTCTGGGAATTTTTCTGCATCTGCGATTACAAATGTGATGTTTTCATTTTCTGTAGCCAATTTTTTAAATTTTGGCTTCATAATTCTACAGTTACCACACCAAGTTGCTGAGTATTGCACTACTACAGTATCGTTGTTGTTTATAAGGTCTTGTAGGTTGTCTTCTGTTAATTCTTGTACCATGATGTGTGTTGTTTTTTAAGACTCAAATCCTGAATGAAAACATTCAGAATTTGAGATCTAAATATAATTTAGTGAGATGCTAAGTAAGCTGCTGTTCCTTTAGCGTCAGGAGACATTGCGTCTTTTCCTTCTTCCCAGTTAGCAGGACAAACTTCACCATTTTTTTGTACGTGAGTTAATGCGTCTACTAAACGTAAGTATTCACCAACATTTCTACCTAATGGCATGTTGTTAATGCTCTCGTGTTGTACAACACCATCTTCATCAATAATGTAAGTTGCTCTGTAAGTTACATTGTCTCCTTCAACTTGTACAGTTCCAGTTTCTTCATCATATACTTCGTTTTTGATATCTAAGATTCCTAAAACGCTAGATAAGTTTCTGTTACTATCTGCAAGAATTGGGTAAGTTACACCTTCAATTCCACCGTTATCTTTTGCTGTGTTTAACCAAGCAAAATGCACTTCTGGTGTGTCACAAGATGCTCCAATTACAATTGTGTTACGTTTTTCAAACTCAGCAACTGCTGCTTGAAATGCGTGTAATTCTGTTGGGCATACGAAAGTAAAATCTTTAGGGTACCAAAATAATACTACTTTTTTCTTGTTGTTAACTGCTTCTTCAAGAACGTTTACTTTAAAAGTATCGCCCATTTCGTTCATTGCGTCAACGTTTAAATCTGGGAATTTTTTTCCTACAAATGCCATGTGTTTTATATTTTAATTATTATTAGTTTTCTGTACTACAAATATACAACACAAGACGCATTTTGGGTGTTATGGTAATCTTAATTTTTTATGAAGCAATAGGTTTTAGCTATGGTGAAATAAAAAAAGAATAGTTTTTAGCTATTTATTGGTTTTTTTGCTGAAATCATTCTGATTTTTAGACTTAAAGCAGCGAATAATAAAGTCATGAACGGACTTAACCAGTTGAAGATGGCGTAAAAGAAATATTCGGCAACACCAACCCCTAAAACACCACTTTGGTAAGCTCCACAAGTGTTCCAAGGAATTAATACAGAAGTTACGGTTCCTGAGTCTTCTAGTGTTCGGCTTAAATTTTCGGGAGCTAAGCCTTTATCTTCATAGGCTTTTTTAAACATTTTCCCTGGAATTACAATTGCTAAATATTGATCGGAAGCAATAGCATTTAACCCTAAACAACTAATTACGGTACTTGTAAATAACCCGAATACCGAAGTTGCGATAGATAGTAATGCTTTTGTAATACGAGATAGTGCACCAATACCATCCATAATTCCTCCAAAAATCATGGCACATATAATAAGGAAGATGGTCCATAACATACCTTCCATACCGCCGGCGTTAAATAATTTTTTCAGTTTATCAATTGTTAAAAGTCGACTTAAACTATCTGTTTTTGTAGCTAAAGTTGTTGCATCGTAATTTTGGTTTTCAAATACCTGAGCGAGTTGCGTGTTTGTAAAGCTTTTTTCGATATCACTATCGGCATCAAAAAGAGGTGCTAAATCTTTATTAGAGTTGATGGCTTTTAGGTCGTTTTCCGTTAAGGTTTCTAAATATTTAGCATCATCAATAGGAATGTTTGTATCTGTAAGTACAGCATTTATAATGGTTTCAGTTTTAGAATCTGTAATTTGTTCAATCACTGCTCCTTGAAAAATAAAGGCAAAAACAGCTGCAAGTACCACACCAGATCCTAGGGCGATTAATGGTTTTGTTTTTAGTAATATTAACGCAATCACCACCACTGGTACCGTAAATAACCAAGGAGTGATTGTAAAGGTGGTATCAATAGTTTCTAGGATTTGTGATAAATCGGCATTTCCAGAGGTTTCTATTGAAGTACTAATAATTGCGAAAACCACAAGCGTTACCAAAATTGTTGGTACCGTAGTAATTGTCATATATTTTATATGGGTGAATAAATCTGTCCCCGCCATTACAGGAGCAAGGTTAGTGGTGTCACTTAATGGCGACATTTTATCTCCAAAATAAGCACCAGATATTACAGCACCGGCAATCATTCCTGGTGGAATTCCTAGTGCGGTACCAATACCTACTAAAGCGATTCCTACAGTAGCAGAAGTAGTCCATGAACTACCTGTTGCAATGGATATAATTGCACAAATAATTACTGAAGCTGGTAAAAATATAGACGGGCTTAATACTTGTAGTCCATAATATACCATGGCAGGAATAACACCGCTAATAAGCCATGTTCCGGCTAGCGCCCCAACTAAAAACAGAATTAATATAGGCACAAAAACGCTTTTTAGGTTTTCGCCTATTTCTGCCATCATAATTTTTAAAGGCACGCGATTAAAAAAACCAACAACTGCAGCAACTGCACCTCCTAAAATTAGGATAATTTGGTTGGTGTATGCGCCAAACCATTCTTGATCTTCCACAAAAAAGATATTGTAAGCCAACATGCTCATTAATATAATGACTGGAATTAGGGCTTCGAAAAAGCTTAATTCTTTATTATCTATAATATGTTGCGTATCTGCTTTAAATTCTGAAAGGTTTTCGTGGTCTTGCATCTATAAAATTTTGGTATTGTAATGTTACGATTTTCGATTAAGCTATGCAAATACATCTAAAAAGCCCAAACTAAAGGTTTGGGCTATAAGGTTAAGAAATTGTGTTCTTGTAGTTTATAAGATATTTAAAGCCGTCATACAGCTATTCATCATTTGGTAGGTACGTTCAATATCTGCATCCAATCCAATTGAAAAACGAATTAAACCATCGCTTAATCCCATTTCTGCTTGTTCCTCTAAAGGTATTTCTGATGAGGTTGAGCTTCCTGGCGCAGAGAATAATGTTTTATAAAAGCCTAAACTCACAGCTAAATAGCCTAAGTTTTTTTCTTGCATTAATTCCATTAAAGCGTTGGCGTTTTCAGACGACCCCACATCTATAGTTAGCATCCCACCAAAACCATACTTTTCATTCATCATGTTTTTAAACATTTGATGCGATGGATGAGATTTTAAGCCAGGATAAACTGTTTTTAAACCATCTGCTTCAAATTTTTCGGCTAAATAACTCGCATTATAGCTGTGTTGTTGCATGCGAATATGTAGGGTTCTTAGGTTTTTTAATACAGAAGCCGCACGTAAACTATCCATTGTAGATCCTAAAAGCATACTTGCGCCGCTGTTAACATTACGTAAGTCGTTAATAAATTCTTGTGTACCACAAACCACACCACCAACCGTATCACTAGATCCGTTGATGAATTTTGTTAAACTATGAATCACCACATCGGCACCAAATTTTACAGGAGAAATTGATAAAGGAGAAAAGGTGTTATCTACAACCAATTTTAGGTTGTGTTTTTTTGCAAGTTGAGACAAACCTTCAATATCTGCCACTTCAAGTAAAGGATTACTTACAGATTCGCAGTACAATACTTTAGTATTTTTAGTAATTGCCGCTTCTACCACCTCTAATTTTGTAATATCTACAAAAGAGGTCTCCACATTAAAACGCGGCATAAAGTTTTTTAAGTAGGCGTAAGTTCCTCCGTAAATTGTTCTGCTAGATACAATATGATCTCCAGCACCACAAATTTGCATTAAAACAGGTGTGATTGCACCCATTCCGGAAGCTGATACATTAGCTGTTTCCGTCCCTTCCATAGCAGCTAGTGCTTCACCTAAATAAAGGTTAGAAGGTGAGGAGTGGCGTGAATATAAATAACAACCATCTGCATTCCCCTCAAAAGTATCAAGCATTGTTTTTGCTGAAATGAACGTATAGGTTGAAGAATCTGAAATTGAAGGGTTAACACCACCAAATTCACCGAAATACTGTAAATCTTGTATATTGTTTGCAGGTTTAAAAGCCATTTTATAACGTGTTTTAATAGTTTATGATGCTGTAAAATTGCTTAAACATTGATAAATAATCAATAGATGATTTTATATTTAGAAAATAAATCTAATAAATTGACATTGCTTAGTTTTATTTGTTTTAATTTATACGATAAATGATATTTAAACGAAAAATTTTCCAAAACCATGCTATTCGATGCTATTGATAAAAAATTACTAGAGTTGCTTCAGCAAGACAGTAAGAAAACTAATAAAGAGTTGTCTTTAAATCTCAATCTATCGGTGACTGCTGTTTATGAGCGTATTAAGAAATTAGAACGCGAAGGTGTGATTGATAAATATGTGGCGCTTGTAAATAAAGAGCATGTAGCGAAGGCTTTTGTTGTGTTTTGTCATATTAAACTCCTACAACATTCTCATACCTATGTGAAGGAATTTGAGCGTGATGTAGCAAATTTAGAAGAAGTTACAGAATGCTTTCATATTAGTGGTGATTATGATTATTTGCTAAAAGTAATGGTGAAAGATATGCAGGCATTTAGGGAATTTATGGTGCATAAATTAACCTCTTTAAATCATATAGGAAGTACGCACAGTATGTTTGCTATGAGTGAAGTTAAACATACCACAGCAATAAGTATTTAATATATTTGTATTATGAAATCAGCCCGTTACAAAAGCATTGAGTTTTTTATTGTATTCATTTTAATTCCAGTCAGTTTTGTGATGAGCTATCCGGTATGGCTTAAATTAAGCTTAAGCGGTTTAGGCTTTTTATACATTTTATTTTTAATTCTGAAGGTAGAAAAGGTATCCTTTAAAATACAGAAAGGTATTGATTGGGTGTCTTTTTGGAAAGTTACAGCCTTAAAATTTGGAGTAATAGCTGTAATCACTTCGTTATTTGTGTTTTTTACAGATCAAACAATGCTATTTGAAATTGTAAGCGTAAAACCGATATTGTGGGTTTTTATCTTGTTTTTTTACAGTGTATTTTCGGTGTATCCTCAAGAGTTATTATACAGAACACTTTATTTTAAACGTTATAAGGATTTGTTTAAGACTGAGTGGCTGTTTGTTTTTGTAAATGCTATTGTGTTTTCGTTAGCGCATTTAATGTTTAAAAACAGCCTAGTCATTTTGATCACTTTTGTAGGCGGTATCCTATTTGCACTCACTTATCTAAAAACAAAATCTACACTTTTAGTGAGTATTGAACATGCTATTTACGGGTGTTGGTTGTTTACAGTTGGGATGGGAGCTATGTTGGGATTTCCAACATAAAAAACAAATTGAAAATTCATTAAAAGTGATTCGCAATTCATCAGACAAATTCGTACTTTTGTTTTAGATATAAATCTTTAGCATTTCAGCGAAAGCGAAATAAATAAAAAACCAAACTACTTTTTATGAGTACATACGATGTAGCCGTTATCGGCTCAGGACCTGGAGGATATGTAGCAGCCATACGTTGCGCACAACTAGGAATGAAAACTGCAATTATCGAAAAATATTCAACACTTGGAGGAACTTGCCTTAATGTAGGGTGTATTC
Source organism: Lacinutrix undariae (assembly GCF_052934785.1). Lineage (NCBI taxonomy): Bacteria > Pseudomonadati > Bacteroidota > Flavobacteriia > Flavobacteriales > Flavobacteriaceae > Lacinutrix > Lacinutrix undariae. The sequence continues at coordinate 3,184,936 of NZ_CM128809.1, read as the reverse complement.
CAAGTAAAGCACTTTTAGACTCGTCTCACCATTATGAAGATGCTATTAAGCATTTTGAGGAGCACGGAATTGATATTCCAGGAGAGATAAAAGTTAATTTAAAACAAATGATTGCTCGTAAACAATCTGTTGTAGACCAAACTACTGGTGGTATTGACTTCTTAATGAAGAAAAATAACATTGATGTATACCAAGGTTTAGGAAGTTTTAAAGACGCCACTCATATTACAATTACAGGAGAAGAGACTACAGAGATTGAAGCAAAACATACTATTATTGCTACAGGATCAAAACCAGCAACATTACCTTTTATCACTTTAGATAAAGACCGTGTTATCACTTCTACTGAAGCTTTAAAACTTAAAGAAATCCCTAAACATTTAGTTGTTATTGGAGGAGGAGTTATAGGATTAGAGTTAGGACAAGTTTACAAACGTCTTGGTGCTGATGTAACTGTAGTGGAATATGCAGACCGTATATTACCTACTATGGATGCAGGTATTTCAAAAGAACTTAATAAAGTTTTAAAGAAACAAAAATTCAAAATGAATACGTCTCACAAAGTAACATCTGTGGAACGCGTTGGTGATGAAGTTATCGTGAAAGCGACTAACAAAAAAGGTGAAGAAGTAGAAATTAAAGGAGATTACTGTTTAGTAGCTGTTGGGCGTCACGCTTATACAGAAGGTTTAAATGCTGAAGCTGCTGGAGTTAAATTAACAGACAGAGGTTTAGTTGATGTAAACGAAAACTTACAAACAAGTGCTTCAAACATCTACGCTATTGGTGATGTTATTAAAGGGGCTATGTTAGCTCATAAAGCTGAAGAAGAAGGAACATTTGTTGCTGAAACTTTAGCAGGACAAAAACCACATATTGATTATAACTTAATCCCAGGAGTTGTTTACACATGGCCAGAAGTTGCTGCAGTTGGTAAAACAGAAGCACAATTAAAAGAAGCTGGTGTAGCATATAAAACAGGACAATTTCCAATGCGTGCTTTAGGTAGAAGCAGAGCGAGTATGGATCTTGATGGTTTTGTGAAAATTCTTGCAGATGAAACTACAGATGAAATTTTAGGAGTACACATGGTAGGAGCTCGTGCCGCAGATATGATTGCAGAAGCAGTTGTAGCTATGGAGTATAGAGCATCTGCAGAAGATGTATCTCGTATGTCTCATGCGCACCCAACATTTACTGAAGCAATTAAAGAAGCGGCTTTAGCTGCAACTGGAGATCGTGCTTTACATATATAATGTAAGTTATCAGTTTATCATATATAAAAAGCGACCAATTTGGTCGCTTTTTTTGTTCCTATAATAAGGAGTTGTTATTTGTGATAAAAATTATAATTCTCGTAATAAATCTCTTATTCGTAATCTTTTCTGGTAATCATTGGCGTTAATATCTCTTACAAAAGCATACGGACTAACTCTGTTATTTTTTACTTTTTCAGCAAGCTCTATTACGCTAAACGGACCATATTCTTTAGCATATGAAATGTAAAAAAAATGATGATCTTTAATCAGGTTTGAAGCCTTTTCAGTGTATTTGTTTTTTAAATAGTCTTGTAAATCTTCAAGGCAATTAATAGGTTGTTCATCTTCATTTTGATTTACAAAAAAGGCAAAATCAAAAGTTGCTGGTTGATTAATTATTAAAATATCATCATCTTTATAAAACACTTCTACACGTGTATTGCCATCTTCAGTTTGTATGATTAAATTATTACCATCTACAAAATACCATGTACTTTGTATTGTAATTTCATTTTTAGTAATAATTAAGGTGTTGTTGGGTTTAAAAACATATACAGATTTAGTTTTGGCAATACCATTAATTAATACCCATACTCTGTTTATAAAAAGCACCTCAAGATGCTGTTCGTAATTAAAAGGTTTTAAGTTTGGGATGATATCGTGTAAAGACTGCTGCAATATATTTGGGAAATACTATTTATACTTAAGACTAAAAATACGAGATTTTATTGACACATGTAAATGAAATGTTATTTTTTTAAAATAAAAAAGAATGTTTTGGTCGTTTTTTATTGTTGTAAATGAGTACATTATGGTTTTTTAGACCACAGGAGTCTTTTTTTATGATTTTATTCTTGTAAAAAGGTGACTTTGGAAAAACTTCTGTGTCTAACTTAGAGAACATAGTTAAAATTCAATTACCTAACATTTGAAAACTAATACTAATATTGATAAGTTGTCTGATGAAGATCTCATACGGTCTATTGTTATGACCAATAATACCTTGTATTTTGAAGTCCTTTATGATAGGTATTCTGCCGTGGTGTATAATAAATGTTATGGCTTTGCAAAAGATGATGATGAGGCTAAAGATTTGACGCAGGATGTGTTTTTAAAACTTTTTGTAAAATTATCAAGTTTTAAAGGCAAATCTAAATTCTCAACATGGCTGTATGCATTTACATATAATCATTGCGTGAATTTTGTAACTAGAGATACTGCTAAAAAGATTGAGCATCAAGCTGTAGATTATTATGATGTTGAAAATATTTCGGCAACAGAATATGAAACTGAATATGCTTTTCATGATATGAAAGTTGATAAGTTAAAAGTTGCTTTAGAGCTTATTTCTCCTGAACAAAAAATGATTTTATTATTAAAATATCAAGACAACCTTACGATTAAAGAAATTGAAAGTGTTTTAGGTATAGGAGAAAGTGCTGTTAAAATGAGAGTTAAGCGAGCTAAAGAGAAATTGATAACCGTTTATAATAACAACTAATTTATGATGGATAATCCGTTTAAAGATATAGACAAGCCACTTAAGCAAGTTCCTGATGAACTTAAATCTAAAGTGATGAATGATATAGCAATCGCTAAATTATTCATGGAATTGGCTGCGTTATTTTCATACAATATTGGAGATATATTTTCATCTGTAGTGAAAAAAAGAAATAATAAACCTGAATAATAAACTAATTAATTAAGTAAAATGGATAAAGTAGAAGAATGGAAAGATATTGTATTACAATCTCTTAGTTCAATGTGGTTAGAAATGACTAAAATTATACCAAGTATTATTGGTGTATTTGTAATTCTTGTAGTAGGATGGTTGTTCACTAAATTACTTGTAAAGATTGTTAAGAAAGCTTTAAAGGTTGCAAAAGTTAATAAATTAGATGACATTTTAAATGATATTGAAATTGTTGAGGGCAAAAAATTAAGCTTTGATACAATTAAAATAGTATCTAATTTTGTGAAATGGGTCATGTATATTATGTTGATAATTATGGCTTCTGATGTTTTGGATTTAAAAATTATTTCGGAAGAAATAGGTCACTTATTTTCATATTTACCACAGTTATTTGCATCCTTAGTCATTTTTGTTTTAGGATTAGTTTTTGCCAATTTTATTAAGAAAGGAATCCGTTCGTTTTTTGAATCTATGGATTTATCTGGCGCAAAAATTATAAGTCAAGTGGTGTTTTTTTTAATTTTAGTGTTTGTAGGGATTACAGCATTAAATCAAGCTGGAATTAATACTGAAATCATCACACAAAACTTAACACTGATTTTAGGTGCATTATTAGTTGCTTTTTCATTAGCATTTGGGTTAGGCGCAAAAGGCATGGTAAGTGATTTACTACGTATGTTTTATGTAAGAAAAACCTATGAGTTGGGTAAGAAAATAGAGTTTAAAGGTGAAGTGTACGAAATTGAAGTTATTGAGAATATTTCAGTCACTTTAATACGAGATAATGAGAAGTTAATCGTACCCATTAAAGATATTGTAGAGACACAAATTAAAATAAAAAATTAGTACTTGTACTAGAGTTGTTATACGTTTTTTAAATGCCCTTTCGTTTGGAAGGGTTTTTTTATACCTATAAATGAAGTGTTGTGCTGTTTTAAAATCTTAAATTTACACAACACTATTAGGCTAGACATATGAATTGGGTTTTAATTATTATTGCAGGATTGTTTGAAGTTGCTTTTGCAACATGTTTAGGTAAAGCTAAGGAAGCGAGTGGAAGTGCTACAGCTTATTGGTATGTAGGTTTTTTATTGTGTTTAGCAATAAGTATGTTGTTACTTGTAAAAGCTACTAAAACATTACACATAGGAACTGCGTATGCTGTATGGACAGGTATTGGAGCTGTAGGAACTGTGCTTGTAGGTATTATAGTGTTTAAAGAGCCTGCAACATTTTGGAGACTCTTTTTTATAACAACACTTATAAGTTCTATACTAGGACTAAAATTTGTATCAAATTAATAAAAATTACTTTTTATTATGTTTGTTGTAGTTTTTATCTCCTCTTGTTTTAGGTTTTTTGTATTTGGCTGCAATTTTAAATTTGTAGCTACCTCCTAAATTTTCTTTCGTATTTTTTTCTTTCTTCTCATGAAAAGCAGGTCCAGGAGCATCTTCATCTTTACGTTTTGTAGGATTGTTGTGCTCGCGTATTTGCGGACGTTCTTCTTCAATAAGTTCTGTAGAAATTGTTACTGTTTCAGGAATCTCCTGTAAGGTAATCTTTAAATTCATGTATTCCTCAATCGTCTCTACAGACTCTTGCTCTTTAGCAGTTGCAAATACTAATGAATGCCCTTCACGTTCTGCTCTACCGGTTCTACCAATTCTATGCATATAGTTTTCTGCGTAGGTTGGGGTATCAAAATTAATAACATGACTTACGTTATCAATATCCAATCCACGTGCCATTACATCGGTAGCAATTAAAATACGGTTTTCACCTGCCTGAAATTGTTCAATACTACGTAATCTGTAATTTTGAGTTTTATTTGAGTGAATCACACAACATTGATCGTGAAAAAATTCTTCTAATTGATCAAACAAACGATCGGCCATTTTTTTGTAAGCCACAAAAATTAAGACTTTATTATAGTCTTCTTTATCATGTAATAAGTGTTCTAATAAATTTACTTTCGTATAAAAATTAGGCACATTATAACGCTCTTGTTTTATGTTTTCTAATGGTGTACCAGAAACAGCAACAGTTACTTGTTCAGGTTTCTTAAAGAATTCAACAATCATATCATTTACATCTTCGGTCATAGTTGCCGAAAACATAATATTTTGTCTACGTTCAGGTAAAATATCAAAAATGTTTAATAATTGATGTCTAAAACCTAAATCTAACATCACATCAACTTCATCAATAACTAATTTCTGAATTGATTTTAACTGTAACACACGGCTTACTGCAAGATCAAATAAACGACCTGGAGTGGCTACAATAATATCTACACCATCAGCAATTGCGCGTTTTTGAGTGTTAATATTTGTACCTCCATACACTCCTAAAACTCTTACGTTAATGTATTTTGCAAGTTTTTCAATCTCTTCAACAACTTGCACTACTAATTCTCTAGTAGGGACTAATACTAGTACACGCGGGTTTTCTTGAGTAGAAAACTTTAAGTTTTTAAGAATAGGAAGCATATATGCAAATGTTTTTCCTGTTCCTGTTTGTGCGATACCAACTACATCTTTACCTGATGCTACGGTACTATAAGCTTTCGCTTGTATTGGTGTAGGATTTGTAAAACCTAAATCCTCAATAGCGTTATATAGTGGTGTATTTAAATTTAAATCCTGAAATGTGATGTTTTCTTCCATTTTGCAAAAATATGGTTAATCTGTGAATTTAATAGCCATATTCTATTAAACTTGGTATTAGTTTTTTTGCTTGTGACTTCCAATCTTTTTCAAGCACATCCCAATCTGAATATGAGCTGTAGTTTTCAAACGGTTTTTCTTGCGAAAATTCGTGTGTTGGTCCTACAAGACCAAAGTATTTTGTTGGTGTTTCATCTTCGTCTTCGCTGTTGTAATAGAAAGTTACAGCGTAGTAGGTTGCTTTGTTTTTAGTCACTTTTCCTAAAGTTTCAAGATGATCTGGATAACCTTCGTCTTCACCAATATAATTGTAGAGTGCTAATCTTGAGAATTCTTCAGGAGTAATATATTTTTTAGGCACTTTTTTAAACTGATTAGTTTTATGATACGCCTCTATAAGTTCATATCTAGAAAATAAATCTTCAAAAGCTTTATCCGTACGTTTCTTATCTATTGGAAGGTTATTAAATACTCTAGCAGTTAAAGCTTGTGTAGCCATCCACTTGTCGTCATCATTATCAATTAAAGCGGCTGTAAAAGTATCAACAGCTGGATGTGATAATTTTAAACGATTAAATAGTCTTAAGTACGAATACATTAAGGTGTTTTCAGAATAATCATAACTATCATCATCTACTCTTGTAGCTAAATACCTTTGTAAATCTTCATCAATATATTGTAATAATGCATTTGTATTTTCTGTGATAAGTTGTACAGATTCTGTTTTGTCATCAAAAATATTTGAGGCAAGACTTAACACTTCGTTTCTATAATCTTTATGTTTAATTAATTTTAGTAGATCGTCATAATTAGCAACGGTATATTCTAGAGAGTCTCTGTATGGCGATGTTACTGCCCAAGAATTATCAATATTTAATGGTGGAGATGCCAGTAATAAGTCACGGTATGTGCTTAGTGCTTTTTCGTCTTTTAATACAGGGATAGTCACTAAAATACTCGCTCTTAAGCTATCGTTAGTGGCAGATTTGTTATACAATGTTTTTAAAACGTTTAGAGTGTTTTCATCTTCAATAATTAAAAATTCTGAAACAATCATATCTAAAATAGCACTTGTTTTTTCTTCAGACACATACGTATCGTTAAGCGCTTTGTATAATTTAGGAAGATCGTTTTCATCAAACTCATAATAATCAAAGGCGCCAAAAGCACGGTTGTAAGTTATAGTATCGGTAGATTTTAAATCTCTAAAAAGCACATCAGTTTTAGAAGAGAAGTAATCAAAATCTGCTTCGTCTTTTATAATTTCAAACGAATTAAAAATGGTATTACTCATTTCGTTTTCTCTAGATTCTTTACTCAAATACCCTGTCATTAAAAATAAACGCTTGTTTTGTACCCAAACTTGGTGACGCGTAACAACTTTAGTCTTTTGATTTTCTATGTAGAATTCTAAAGCTTCTTGATCATTTACTTTAATGTCTTTCTGGCTAATAATAGAATCATTCCAATCGGCAAGAGAATTCATATTCGTTTCATAAAACTCTTTTTTAGTTTTAATTTTAAAATAATCTTGCAGATCGCTATACCCAAACTGAAACACGTTTCCGCTATTAGATTCTAGGGCAAAATAATCGTTTGAGTTTTTTAGGTAAATCCCATCATAACCTTCTAGATCAATAGTTTCTTTTGTTTTATCAAAAAATAAGACTTGAAAATTAGTCCCCTTTGGTCGTAATGGCGTTAGTTGGTTGTCTTCATAATCTATAAATTTAAAGCTATTGAAAAACTCATCATTAGGATCTACTTTGTCTTTTAAATTTAATTTTTGCTTTAAAAGTAAATACGTACGATTTCCTCTAAAATACACACGGCAAATAGAATGAAATCTAGAATCTAATAATAATTCAAATTCGCGACCTTCATAACCGTCTAAAAATATAGTTTTTGGTTCTGATACAAGTTCAGATTTTGCTGTTAAACTTTCTAACATCGACTCAAATCCTGCCGCAGGATCTTCCATATAATAACCTACCGGTTGATCGTTATATCTAAATAAATAATTATCGTCGTTTTTTAAATCCTGTACCGAATATAAATGGAGTAGGTAAGGTGCGCCGTTTTCATCTAACGGGTTTGGGTATTCTTGAGATAAATCTTTTGGCTCACTTGGTACGTTTAATGAAAAAGCACCTTCAGCATTGCTGTAAGACATCCATTTACCTTCAATTTTAGGTTTTAGGTCTTTAATTTGTATTGAATTGTAAAAACGTGTAGAGTTTTTATCTTCGGTTTTATTGTTAAAATCTTCAACAGATTGATAATACAAATAGTCGTTTTGATACGTGTATATTGCGTTAAGTTGCTTTTGGTCATTCAATTTTACTAACACTTTATAACGTAAACCATCTTTATATTTAAGTGTATTTTGGTCAATAACTTCGCCTCCTAAATTCGCGGTCATTGTCGTTATAAAATTCTCAACAATCGCTTTAGGTTTTTTACCTTCAGCAATCTCACTTAAATTTAGTGCAAAAAACGAGTATATACGTTTAGAGTCGCTATCATTATAAGTGTAAACTTTAAATGTACCGTAATCATCGGTGTAATTTGGAGCATCTGGTAGTTGTAAACTATAACTGGCTTCATCACTAGTATAAGTGTACCAATCATTAGCGTTTTTCTTTTTTTGAGCTGAAAGCTGAACGCTAAAGAGTAATAAGAAAACACTATAAGTTAAAAAATTAAAAGAGCGTTTAAGGTTAAAAGTCATTGTTAGGGTAGGTTTTAGTGGTTTTTAGTTAACTATTATAATGTAATATTATTCTAATTGAGAGTTTCTTAATAAATTTGAACACCTATTTAAGCCATCACTAATTTGAGAATAACAGCACATCATCATATTGCTAACGTTGAGCAATATAAACAAAAATTATTATTATGGAGTCAGCAGTTTAGCGAAGTTGTATGGTTAGATTCTAATAATTACACCCAAAGTTACTCTTCTTATGATGCGGTTTTGGCGGTAGATGCTATTACGTGTATTCAAACCGACCATACAGATGCTTTTAAGCAGCTTAAAGAGTACCAATCATTAACTAACGATTGGATTTTTGGTTACCTTACTTACGATTTAAAAAATGATGTAGAACCCCTAAAATCTCAAAATTTTGATGGGTTACAGTTTCCTGAATTATGCTTTTTTCAGCCTAAAAAGATATTTTTAATAAAAGATGATACTCTAGAAATTAGATACCTTAATATGGTTGATGATGAGATCGCATCAGATTTGTTAGCTATTGAAAATGGCAACTCTAAAGCCTCTCAGAAAACAGAAAACAGCGAAGCCGTAAAAATTAAAATGAGAGTTGATAAAGCGGCTTATTTTGAAAAAATAGACCAAGTTTTACAACATATTCATCGTGGTGATATTTATGAAGCTAATTTTTGTCAAGAATTTTATGCCGAAAACACCAAGATTAATCCTTTAGAAATTTACAATAAACTTGATGCAATATCAAAACCACCTTTTGCAAGTTTCTTAAAACTAGACGATAAATATCTGTTATCAGCTTCTCCAGAACGGTATTTAAAAAAAGAAGGCACCACTATTATTTCTCAGCCTATAAAAGGAACTGCCAAACGCTCTAGTAATACAGTAGAAGACGCAGGCTTAAAAGCCGATTTAGCAGTCAATGAAAAAGAACGTAGCGAAAATATTATGATTGTAGATTTGGTACGTAACGATTTGTCTTTAACCGCAACCAAAGGCAGCGTTGAAGTAAAAGAACTGTGTAAAGTTTATAGCTTTCCGCAAGTACATCAAATGATTTCAACAGTGGTTTCTACGGTTAAAAAAAACACACATCCAGTAGATGTTATTGCCACCACTTTTCCTATGGGAAGTATGACGGGAGCGCCTAAAATTTCGGCAATGAAAATTATTGAAAACCTAGAAGTTACTAAACGCGGACTCTATTCTGGTGCGGTAGGTTATATTTCTCCAGAAGGGGATTTCGATTTTAATGTAATTATTAGAAGTATCCTTTATAACGCCACTAAAAAGTATGTTTCTTATTCTGTAGGTGGTGCTATTACCGCTAAAAGTGATCCTCAGCAAGAGTATGAAGAATGTTTGTTGAAAGCAAAAGCAATGCGTGAAGTTTTAGAAAGTTAATCATTCACTTCATTTTTCAGGCAGAATATCAGGTATAAAAAAGCAAAAAAACGTACATTTACAACGTGTTAAAAAAATTTCAAAAACATCTCGATCAAAAACTTCCTTTTTTAAAAGAAAGTAAACTACTTATCGCTATTTCAGGAGGTGTAGATAGTATTGTATTGGCGCATTTATGCCATAAATTAGACTTAAATTTTGCTTTGGCACATTGCAATTTTAATTTAAGAGGCGACGAAAGTGATGCCGATCAGGATTTTGTATTGGAATGGGCAGAATCTTTAGGGTTAGAAGTGTTTATTGAGCATTTTAACACCACACAGTATGCCGAGGATTTTAAAGTATCAACACAAATGGCAGCGCGAGAATTACGCTATAATTGGTTTGAAGATCTTATGAATCAATTGCAATTTGATATTGTGCTTACCGGTCATCATGCCGATGATAATCTAGAAACATTTTTAATAAATTTTATTAGAGGTACAGGTTTAGACGGTTTAACCGGAATTCCTGAAGTAAACGCACATATTGTAAGACCATTATTACCGTTTTCGAGAGTTGATATTGAAACTTACGCAAAACAACATAATTTATCTTGGCGAGAAGATAGCAGTAATGCATCTACCAAATATTTACGCAATAAATTACGTCATGATTTAGTGCCTATTTTAAAAGACATTAATCCGCAAATATTACAGAGTTTTAATCATACGATTACATGTTTAAAAGATTCTAAAGCCATTGTAGATGATCGTATTGATGCGGTTTCAGATAGCATAATTGATGATGTTTCAGATTTTGAAATTCGATTAAATATTTCAGAAATAAAAAAACTAAACCATCCTAAAGCTTACCTGTTTGAGCTATTAAAAGATTACGGTTTTACTGAATGGAATGACGTTATGCATCTTTTGGATGCCCAATCTGGGAAACAAGTGTTTTCCGAAACGCACCGTTTAATTAAAGATCGCGAGTATATATTGTTAAGTGATCTTAACCCCAATTTAGATCCTGGTGTTATTACGGTTTCAGATTGTGACGATAAAATAAAAACACCTGTAGGGACTTTATTCTTTGAGAAAGTGACTCAAATAGGAGATTGCGGTCCAAACATTATATATGTAGATTGTAAAAAGCTAAAATTCCCTCTTACGTTACGTCATTGGGAAGAAGGTGATTATTTTCATCCCTTAGGAATGAAGGGGAAAAAGAAGGTTAGTAAATACTTTAAAGACGAAAAAATGTCACTTCTAGATAAAGAACAAACGTTACTCTTATGTTCTGGTGATTATATTATTTGGGTGGTAGGTAAACGTGCAGATGCACGATTTAAAATCTCAGATAAAACTAAAAATTTCACTAAAATAGAATTAAAATAGCTTGATATTTTCGTTTTTTAAATGAATTAAGCCTGTTTGTATTCTTCATTGAATAAAACAGAATTTTAAATATTATATAAAATCAAAACAAACACATGGTTATACAAGGTCAAATTGTAGATATACAAAACCAACGCATTTTTAAAGGAGAAATCACTATTGCAGATGGTAAAATAGCAGCAATTGAAGCTAAAGATCACGATGTAGAGCATTATATTCTTCCTGGTTTTGTTGATGCACATATCCATATTGAAAGTTCTATGTTGGTACCAAGCGAATTTGCGCGTTTAGCAGTAGGTCACGGTACGGTTGCAACCGTTTCTGATCCTCATGAAATTGCTAACGTTTTGGGAGTAGCAGGTGTAGAGTTTATGATTAATAACGGAAAAGAAACGCCTTTTAAATTTAATTTTGGCGCACCTTCTTGTGTACCCGCAACCAGTTTTGAATCGGCAGGAGCAATTATTGATTCCGAAGATATAAAAACCTTAATGGCGAATCCAGATATTAAATATTTGGCTGAAATGATGAATTACCCTGGTGTTTTATTTGATGACGAAGAGGTGATGAAAAAAATAGCTTGGGCAAAGCATTACGGGAAACCTGTTGATGGACACGCACCAGGATTAAGAGGTGATGCTATTACCAAATATATAAATGCAGGAATTTCAACCGATCATGAGTGTTTTACTTATGATGAAGCTTTAGAGAAGCTTCAAAAAGGCATGAAAGTGATTGTAAGAGAAGGAAGTGCTGCTAAAAACTTTGAGGCTTTAATTGATTTATTGCCTGAATATTATGAAAATATGATGTTTTGTAGTGATGATAAGCATCCAGATGATTTAATGCTGAATCATATTAATAAATTATGTGCAAGAGCCGTTGCTAAAGGTTTTGATGTCTTTAAAATCTTACAAATGGCTTGTGTGAATCCTGTAAAACATTACGGGTTAGATGTTGGTTTACTACAAGTTGGTGATGCTGCAGACTGTATTGTGGTTGAAGATTTAAAGGCTTTTAAAAACTTAACAACCATTATAAATGGTGAAGTTGTTTATGAAAACGGAACTTCTAAAATTGAGTCTATTCCTTTTGAAATACTGAATAATTTTGATACTAATAAAAAAGAGGTGTCTGATTTTAAAGTAAATGCTTCGGCGACTAAAATACGCGTTATAGAAGCTTTAGAAGGACAATTAGTGACTAATGAGTTGATTGAAGATTCATTAATTATTGATGGGAATATCGTGTCAAACGTTGCAAAAGATGTTTTAAAAATGACGGTGGTAAATCGGTATAAAAACGATGTGCCAGCACTAGCGTTTATAAAGAATTTTGGACTTAAAGAAGGTGCAATTGCCTCTTCGGTAGGGCATGATTCTCATAATATTATTGCGGTAGGTGTAAGTGACGAAGCTATTTGTAAAGCGGTCAATTTAATTATTGAAAACAAAGGTGGTATTTGTGCGGTATCTAATTCCGAAGAAAAAATTGTGTCATTACCTGTTGCTGGAATAATGAGCGATAAAGATGGCGCTACAATTGGAGCGCAATATGCAACATTAGATGCATTTGCAAAACAACTAGGAAGCACATTACACGCACCATATATGACCTTGAGTTTTATGGCTTTATTGGTAATTCCGTCACTAAAATTAAGTGACAAAGGATTATTTAACGGAGATACATTTCAGTTTACATCTTTAGAAATTTAAATTATGCCTATTATAGATTCAAATTACAAACCAGCATTTATATTTAGAAATGGTTTTATATCAACGGTATATTCTGGGTTAGTAAGACAAATAAAAGGTTTAGAGCAAAAACGAGAACGCATCACTACTGTTGATGACGATTTTTTGGATTTAGACTGGAGTTTTTCGGATACTAAGACCAATAAACTTATTATTCTATTCCATGGTTTGGAAGGTGATGCACAACGTCCTTATGTTGCAGGAACGGCACAATTATTTAATGAAAATGATTACGATGCGGTTTGTGTGAATTTAAGAAGTTGTAGTGGTGAAGATAACTTGCAGTTTTATTCGTATCATTCTGGGGCGACTGAGGATTTAGAAACTGTTATACAGCATATTTTAGATACAAAATCATACACTAAAATTGTGCTTAACGGATTTAGTTTAGGAGGGAATTTAGTGTTGAAATACTTAGGGGAACGTCAAGATATACCACATCAAATAAAGGCGGCCATGGCTGTTTCCGTGCCTTGTGATTTACATGGTTCTTGTGAAGAATTACATCGTTTTAAAAATATATTATATCACGATAGATTTAAAAGACATCTTAAAGATAAATTAAGACATAAACAGGCAAAATTTGCACACCTTATTGGTGATAAAGAGATTAATTCAATTAAAACATTAAAAGATTTTGACGATGTGTACACTTCAAAAGCACATGGTTTTAAGGATGCTAATGATTATTATGAGAAGAGTAGTAGTTTGCAGTTTTTGGATGCTATAAAAATTCCGACTTTAATTTTAAATGCTGAAAATGACTCGTTTTTATCAGCCACTTGTTATCCAGAAGCGGCAGCTAAAAACAATGCTAATTTATATTTAGAAGTCCCAAAACACGGTGGGCATGTAGGATTTCATCTCAAGGATAAATATTATTACAATGAAATTCGTGCTTTAGATTTTTTTAAAGCATTTTAAAACGAGGAGTTAACTCTATAATACATCTATTTGAACGGAATTGAATATTATTTAGTTGTCAATTGCGTTCTGGTAGATTATAATAAAAGTAATTATTTATCTACTGAATACTAAAAAATAAATGTGTTTTTGGGAGGTTTTTAAAGTAGAACGGAAGTTCTTAAAAAAAGCGAACCCTTTGGTGACCATACCAAAGGGTTCTTTTTTGTGTAATCTTTAATAATTACAAGTAACTATTAAAGTGACTGCAAATATATACTAATAATTACAAGTCTAGCTATGTTTTGTTGTTTTTATTTAAAAATAAAGCAAAATATTTTTAAACCTCTTATATGTAGTCTTTTGCATTTTATGGATTAATGAATAAAGTGTTCTATTTTTTTCATACATTTAATAAAATCAATCATATATGCTGAAAAAAGTTTATGCCAGTGCTGTTTTTGGGGTTGAAGCATCCACGATTACAGTCGAAGTAAATATCGATAAAGGAATTGGTTATCATTTAGTAGGATTACCCGATAATGCTATTAAAGAGAGTAATTTTCGTATTGCTGCGGCACTTCAAAATAACGGTTATAAAATTCCTGGAAAGAAAATAATTATTAATATGTCGCCTGCCGATTTACGAAAAGAAGGATCTGCCTACGATTTAACACTTGCCATTGGCATTCTCGCGGCATCCAATCAAATAAAAGCAGAAGATTTAGATGATTATATTATTATGGGCGAATTGTCGCTTGATGGTACTTTACAACCTATAAGAGGAGCGCTTCCTATTGCTGTAAAAGCGAGAGAAGAAGGGTTTAAAGGTATGATTTTGCCTATTCAGAACTCAAAAGAAGCCGCTATTGTAGATAAACTAAAGGTTTTTGGTGTTGAAAACATTAAACAAGTGATTGATTTTTTTGATAAAAAAGCACCTTTAGAACAGACCATTATCAATACTCGCGAAGAATTTTATAAGAATTTAGAATATCCAAAGTTTGATTTTGAAGATGTAAAAGGGCAAGAGAGTATTAAGCGTTGTATGGAAATTGCAGCAGCAGGCGGGCATAATATTATTTTAATAGGACCTCCGGGAGCAGGAAAAACCATGTTAGCAAAACGTTTACCTAGTATTTTACCGCCAATGACTTTAAATGAAGCTTTAGAAACCACAAAAATACACTCGGTTGTTGGTCGAGTAAAAGATAATATGGGGTTGATGGCCCAACGTCCGTTTAGGTCGCCACATCATACAATATCGAATGTTGCACTTGTTGGAGGAGGGAGTTACCCACAACCTGGGGAAATTTCGTTATCACATAATGGGGTTTTATTTTTAGATGAATTGCCCGAATTTAAACGTGAAGTTTTAGAGGTAATGCGTCAACCGTTAGAAGATAGGGAAGTGACTATTTCTAGAGCTAAATTTACGGTAACTTATCCATCGTCATTTATGTTGGTGGCTAGTATGAACCCAAGTCCGGGAGGTTATTTTAATGATCCCGATGCGCCAGTCACCTCATCACCAGCTGAAATGCAACGTTATTTAGGGAAAATTTCAGGACCTTTATTAGATCGTATTGATATTCATATTGAAGTGACACCGGTACCTTTTGAAAAACTTTCAGAAGAAAGAAAAGCAGAACCTTCTGAAGCTATTAGAAAACGGGTTACCGCAGCTAGAGATATACAAACCAAACGATTTGAAGCTTCGGAAAACGTACATTATAATGCGCAAATGACTGTCAAACAAATTAGAAAGTATTGTGTTTTAGATGCCGCTTCAAAAGAACTATTAAAAACCGCAATGGAGCGGTTAAATCTTTCAGCAAGAGCTTATGATCGTATTTTAAAAGTATCAAGAACTATTGCCGATTTAGAAGGACATACTCTTGTAAACGGCTCGCATATTAGTGAAGCTATTCAGTATAGAAGTTTAGATAGAGAGGGTTGGTTAGGTTAATAAAATGAGTATCTTTAACCCGCTATTAATTAATTATTTTAAATTATGAAAAACATTTTATTAGTATTAGTTGGAATCATTTTAGGAGCTTTAGTGAGTCATTTTGTTGGTAAACCTCAAACATCTGTAACCGCACCAGCTCCACCAAAAGGAATTATTTCATCAAATGACGCACTTAAATTAAGTACAAATTGGACTGATTTAAGAAAAGTAGCAAATGATGCTGTTGCTTTTAATGGAGGAGATAATCGTTCGTCTTGGTATGCTTTAGATGATGTGCAAAATTATATAGATATAGTAAGAGATAATCATCCACGAGCAAATGGTTTGCGTTTTTATTTAGGTGTTGATACTGCTATTGGAGCAGGTGGATACACAACTATTTTTATGGTGCCAACAGAATTGGATGAAAAAACTAAAAAGAGTACAGATATTTCTGGAGCCGATGGTTTGGATGAAGGTGAAGTAGGTAATCCTCCAACAGCATCTTACCCTCAATAATTATTTTTTGAAAAACTTTATAATGCAATATTACAGTAGTATTACACTACTGGTAGAGATTTTAGCAGCTGTAACTGGTTTATTACTTTATAAAAGGTATAAACATACAGCTGTTAAGTATTTTATAATGTTTTTATGCTATGTTATTTTTATAACCTTAGTCGGCAGATATACTTATTATGTAAAAGATGGGATATTTAGTTTTTTGGAAGGCACTAAAATTGAACGTAATTATTGGTGGTTTACTATCACATGGAAAATAGGTGCTGTTTATTTCTTTTCTTGGTATTTTCAACAATCATTAAAACGAAGGACTCATGTTAACGTCTTGAAATATTCAACCTATTTATTTTTAGTAATTTCAGGTGGTATTATTGTTTCAGATTTTAACTTCTTTTTTTCAGGATCTTTTCCTTTAATCTCAATTTTAGGAAGTGCTATTATCTTGCAATGTGCGTTCTTCTTTTTTTTCGAGATCCTTCAAAGTGAAGCCATATTAAGCTTTCATAAGACTATAAATTTTTATATTAGTAGTGCTATTTTATTTTTTTGGCTATTAAAAACACCACTTGTTTTCTATGAAATATATTATACTCAATCAGATTTAAGCTACGTATATCTTAGATCTTACATTAATTTGGGGGTCATAATATTTATGTATCTCACATTTACTTTTGGGTTAATAATATCTAAACCTAAAAAATAACAATATACTTTTTTTTGATAGATGCCACAATTTTACACCTCTTGAAACTTAAAAAATGAAACTTAATTTAATAACATTATTAAGCTTAAATATAAAAGCATCTAGCCAAAGTGAGCGTTATCTGTTAGTTTACATGCTTGCTTTATTGCTTATTTTTTGTACACTTATTATTTTGTTTTTTATTGTTTTTCAAAAGCGAAAAAACAAACTATTATTAGATAAGATTAAACAACAGCAAATATTTGATGAAGAAATTTCGCGTACTCAAACCGAAATTCAAGAAGAAACATTAAAACATATTGGTTGGGAATTACATGATAATGTAGGGCAATTACTAGCCTATGCGAGTATGCAAATTAATATGCTTTCTGTAAAAGCTCCAGAAGAATTAAAAGCCACAGTAAAAGGAACTTCAGATGTTATTAAAGAGAGTTTACAAGAAGTGAGAGCACTTTCAAAATCCTTAAATAATGATGTACTTTTAAATATGGGATTAGAACAGTCTTTACAGAATGAATTAACGCGTTTAAAACGTATGAAATTTGTAACAGCAGACTTAAGTGTTGAAGGGGAGCGTAGGGAGTTAACCGATAAAAAGCATGAGATTATAATATTTAGAATTTTACAAGAATTTTTCTCTAACTCGGTAAAGTATTCTGAAGCCGAAAACTTAAAAATCATTTTAAAATATCAGCCTCAGCAATTAATCATTGAAGCTGTAGATGATGGTATTGGTTTTGATGTTGAAACGGCTGAAAAAGGTTCGGGATTAATAAACATGAAAAGTCGTGCCGAATTAATTAAAGCTGAATTTAACCTACAGTCACAACCTCAAAAAGGTGTAGTGTTACAATTAACTTATCCTTTTAATTAAAGTGAATTGCAAGCATTCCAGATAGGGTCGTTAGGTAAAGGTGCCGTAACTTTTATAAGTTCATTCTTTACAGGATGCATAAACTCAAGATGGCGTGCATGTAAACTGATACTTGCATCTTTATTACTGCGATTAAAACCGTATTTAAGATCCCCTTTTATAGGGCAGCCAATAGTTGATAATTGCGATCTAATTTGGTGATGTCTTCCGGTTTTTAAATCAACTTCTAGTAGAAAATAATTATCTAATTTTTTTAATATTTTATAATGAAGAATCGCCTTTTTACTACCGTCTATTTCTTTTCTATAAGCTGTGGATTTGTTGTTTTTCGGGTTTTTTTTAAGCCAATTAACTAAGGTGTCTTCTGTTTTTGGCGGTTGTTCTTTTACTAAAGCCCAATAGGTTTTATGTGCTGTTTTTTCGGCAAATAATTTATTTAATCGCGGTAAAGCTTTGCTTGTTTTTGCAAACATTACTAAACCTGTTGTAGGGCGATCTAGACGATGTACAACACCAAGATATACATTTCCTGGTTTGTTGTACGTGTCTTTTATGTATTCCTTTACAACATCGCTTAGAGGTTTGTCTCCGGTTTTGTCACCTTGCACAATATCTCCAGCACGTTTATTGACAATAATAATATGATTGTCTTCAAAAAGAACTTGTAAGTTGTCTTTATGTGATACTATTTTTTCAGCCACAAATAAAAGGAATCTATTTAATTAATATTGTTCGTTATCGTTAGGGAACTCTAGTGTTTTTACATCATCTACATATTGAGAAATAGCTGTAGTCATTTCTTCATATAAATTCATATAACGACGTAAAAAACGCGGATTAAATTCATGTGTCATTCCTACCATATCGTGTAATACTAAAACTTGTCCGTCAACACCATTTCCAGCACCAATTCCAATCACAGGAATGCTTACGCTTTCGGCAACTTCTTTGGCTAATTTAGCGGGTATTTTTTCTAAAACAAGTGCAAAACATCCAGCTCTTTCAAGCATCAGTGCATCTTCTTTAAGTTTTAAAGCTTCTTCCTCTTCTTTGGCTCTTACGGTGTAAGTTCCAAATTTATAAATAGATTGTGGGGTTAAACCAAGGTGTCCCATTACTGGAATTCCTGCGTTTAAAATACGTTTTACCGATTCTTTAATTTCTTTTCCTCCTTCAAGTTTTACGGCATGTCCACCGCTTTCTTTCATAATTCTAATTGCAGAACGTAAGGCTTCCTTAGGGTCACTTTGGTAGCTTCCAAAAGGTAAATCAACAACTACTAAAGCCCTGTCAATGGCTCTTACCACAGATGACGCGTGATAAATCATTTGATCTAAAGTGATAGGTAATGTAGTTTCGTGACCAGCCATAACATTACTTGCTGAATCTCCAACAAGAATAACATCAATTCCGGCACCATCAACAATTTTTGCCATGGTATAATCGTAAGCGGTAAGCATAGAGATTTTTTCTCCATTTTGCTTCATTTCTACTAACGATTTTACAGTGATTCTTTTGTATTCTTTTTTTGCTACTGACATTTGAATATTGTTTAATTATGGTAAAAATAATGAGTTTAAATATATTATTACCAATTTGACATTTTATTTAATAGAAAATTGTTTAACAGTCGGCCATATTTACACTAACGGCTAAACCTCCTTCGCTTGTTTCTTTATATTTTGAGTTCATATCTTTAGCGGTTTCCCACATGGTTTGTACCACTTTATCTAAAGGAACTTTTACATTTTTATGATCGGTATCTAAGGCTAATTCTGCAGCATTAATTGCTTTTATGGCTCCCATAGCGTTACGTTCAATACAAGGCACTTGTACTAAACCGCCAATAGGATCACAGGTTAAACCTAGATGATGTTCCATAGCAATTTCGGCAGCTATTAAAACTTGTTCTGGAGAACCTCCTAGCAATCCGCATAATGCACCAGCAGCCATGGCAGATGACACGCCAATTTCTGCTTGACAGCCACCCATTGCAGCACTAATTGTTGCACCTTTTTTAAAGATACTTCCTATTTCACCGGCAACAAGTAAAAAACGCTTGATGTCTTCAAAATTACCATCGTGATTTTCAATCACTAAATAATACATTAAAACCGATGGTATAACTCCAGCACTTCCGTTGGTTGGAGCTGTTACTACACGACCTAATGCGGCATTAACTTCGTTTACTGCTAAAGCAAAACAGCTTACCCATTTTAAGATCTGTCTGAATTTAACTTCTGTATTTCTAATAGAGTATAACCATTCTACGGGATTGTTATATGGTACTTCTCCTTTTAATTTTTGGTGCATATCGTAAGCACGACGTCTTACATTTAATCCACCAGGTAAATTTCCTTCGGTATGGCAACCAATATACATGCATTCTAGCATGGTATCCCAAACGCGTTTTATTTCGTAATCAATTTCTTCTTCTGTTCTAATTGATTTTTCATTTTCTAAAACAACTTGTGAGATTGGTAAGTTTAAGGCGTTACAAAATGCTAATAGCTCGGTACCTTTATCTATAGGATAAGGGAATGAACATTTTATTTCAAAATTCCTTTTTGAGTTTCTTCGTTCTTCTTTTACAACAAATCCGCCACCAATAGAGTAGAAGGTTGATGTTGCTTTACGACCATTTATTACAGTTGTAAAAGTCATTCCATTAGAGTGGAATGGTAAAAACTTTCTGTTGAATATAATATCGGTATCTGGAGTAAATGTGATGGTTTTCTCGTTATTAAAAACTAAAGTATTAGTATCTTTTATAGTTTTTATAATGCTCCCAATTGCTTCAGTGTCCATAGTCTCGGGATCATAACCACATAAGCCTAACATTACAGCATAATCTGTGGCATGCCCTTTTCCTGTTAAAGATAAAGAGCCATAAAGGTTAACTTGAATACTTGTAACGGCATCAAATTTATTTTTAGTTTTAAGTTCTTTAATCCAACGTTCGGCAGCACGCCAAGGCCCAAGTGTGTGAGAACTTGAAGGTCCTACACCAATTTTAAGCATGTCAAAAATTGAGATACATTCCATTTGCGAAATCGATTTAGATTCGGGCAAATATAGGATAAGTTTTTTTGTTCTGTTTCATGTTTTATTCTAAAATAGAAGCGTCATATAAAGCCAATCTATAGAATGGTTTACTTTATAAAAATTTGTTGTGTATCTCCTTTGTTTGTTTTTAAAACATAAACACCACTTGCTATGCGAGGTAAGTTCAAAGTGGTTGTGTTATTTTGAGTGATTATTTTTCGACCTTGTAAATCATATAAAGTAGCACATACTTGCTGATTAAAATAAATAATCTCATTAACATTAACTGGTGTTGGGTATGTTTTGAGCATATACTTTGATTGTTTTAGTAAATTTACGTCATACTTTGTTTTTTTTTGAGCACTATAGCATTACTAAACGTTCAATAAATAGCCAACAACTGTCAGTATTGTAGTTTGTATATTAACTTAATACACTTTTAATGTTATCAGAACATATAATTGTGACATCGTGTCATATTTTTTGTCATGGCACAATCATTGACTTATACAAAGAGAATAAAAAAAATGAATACAACAGTTTCTGCGAAAGCGGAAATTAATAAACACAAATAAAAAAAGTTATGAGTAAAATTATTGGAATCGATTTAGGAACAACAAATTCTTGTGTATCTGTAATGGAGGGTAACGAGCCTGTTGTTATCCCAAACGCAGAAGGTAAACGTACTACACCATCAGTAATTGCTTTTGTTGAAGGCGGTGAAATTAAAGTTGGTGACCCAGCAAAACGTCAAGCGGTAACAAACCCAACAAAAACGGTTTATTCTATTAAACGTTTTATGGGGAACAAGTTTTCTGACTCTAAAAATGAAGCAGAACGTGTACCTTACAGTGTAGTAAAAGGGGATAACGACACACCAAGAGTAGATATTGATGGTCGTTTATACACGCCTCAAGAATTATCAGCTATGATTCTTCAAAAAATGAAGAAAACTGCTGAAGACTATTTAGGACAAGATGTGACTGAAGCTGTAATTACAGTTCCTGCATACTTTAACGATGGTCAACGTCAAGCAACTAAAGAAGCAGGTGAAATTGCTGGTTTAAAAGTAAGACGTATTATTAACGAACCAACCGCAGCTGCATTAGCTTACGGAATGGACAAAAAAGGAACTGACCAAAAAATCGTAGTATTTGATTTTGGTGGAGGAACACATGATGTATCTATCCTTGAATTAGGAGACGGTGTATTTGAAGTACTTTCTACAGATGGAGATACGCACTTAGGTGGAGATGATGTTGATCAAAAAATTATCAACTGGTTAGCTGAAGAGTTTATCGCTGATGAAAATATGGACTTACGTAAAGACCCAATGGCTTTACAACGTTTAAAAGAAGCTGCTGAAAAAGCGAAGATTGAATTATCTTCTTCTGCTCAAACAGAAATCAACTTACCATACGTTACTGCAACTGCAAGTGGACCAAAACACTTAGTACGTACATTAACAAAAGCAAAATTTGAACAATTAATTGACGATTTAGTAAAACGTACTATCGCTCCTTGTGAGTCTGCTTTAAAAGCTGCTGGTTTATCAAAATCTGATATCGACGAAGTTATCTTAGTTGGTGGATCTACACGTATCCCTGCTGTACAAGAAGCTGTTGAGAAATTCTTCGGAAAAGCGCCAAGTAAAGGTGTTAATCCTGATGAAGTTGTTTCTTTAGGAGCTGGTATCCAAGGTGGTGTTTTATCTGGAGATGTAAAAGATGTATTATTATTAGACGTTACACCATTATCTTTAGGTATTGAAACTATGGGTAATGTAATGACTAAATTAATTGAAGCGAATACAACGATTCCTACAAAGAAATCTCAAGTATTCTCTACAGCTGCAGACAACCAACCATCAGTAGAAATTCACGTATTACAAGGTGAAAGAACTATGGCTGCAGATAACAACACAATTGGACGTTTTCACTTAGATGGTATTCCACCAGCACAAAGAGGAACTCCACAAATTGAAGTAACTTTTGATATTGATGCCAATGGTATCATTAAAGTTTCTGCAGGTGATAAAGCTACTGGTAAAACTCAAGATATTCGTATTGAAGCATCTTCAGGATTAACAGAAGACGAAATCAAAAAAATGAAAGCTGACGCTGAAGCAAATGCTGAGTCTGATAAAGCTGCAGCTGAAAATGCTCAGAAATTAAACGAAGCTGATTCTATGATTTTCCAAACGGAAAAACAATTAGAAGAATTTGGAGATAAATTATCTGATGATAAAAAACAACCAATCGTTGATGCTTTAACTGAATTAAAAGCAGCTTACGAATCTAAAGATGTAGCTGTAATTACTCCAGCTTTAGATAAAATTAACGAAGCTTGGAAAGTAGCTAGTGAAGAAATGTACAAAGCCCAAGCAGATGCTCAAGGTGGTGCAGCTCAACCAGAAGCTAATACATCTTCAGACGAAGGAAGCGACGTTGAAGACGTAGATTTCGAAGAAGTAAAATAATTATATTAATAGTGTTACCTTAAACATTGTTGAAAGGTTTCATTATTTAAAACTTAAAAACGCAATCATTAATTTGATTGCGTTTTTTTATGCAAAACAGCGTAAAATCAATTAAAAACCGACTAATTTTACAGTCTTATAAATACGTAATTATTATATGACATTTTCAAATTCCATTACTTCTCAATACACGCCCAAAAGATTAGCCGTAAAACTTACTGCAAAAGGTGAGAACTATGTGCATCAATCACATCCTTGGGTGTTTTCAGATAGTATTATTAAGATAAAAGCAGATGCTCAATCTGGAGATTTAGCGATTATCTACGGAAAGAAAAAAAACGGAATGATTGGTATTGGTTTGTATGATGCACAATCGCCAATTCGTATAAAAATGATTTATAGCGATAGCG
Organism: Lacinutrix undariae; assembly: GCF_052934785.1. Classification (NCBI taxonomy): domain Bacteria; kingdom Pseudomonadati; phylum Bacteroidota; class Flavobacteriia; order Flavobacteriales; family Flavobacteriaceae; genus Lacinutrix; species Lacinutrix undariae. The sequence goes on along the minus strand of NZ_CM128809.1, from coordinate 3,161,160 downwards.
CTCCTGTACAAATTGACGACGCATTTTTTCTTCAGAAAATTCATAAAGCTTACGAAAAACGTATTCCGTTACTAAAAACAAATACTACAAGTTACCGACTCATTTTTGGTGAGAATGATGAATTTCCGTCATTAATTGCCGATGTATATGATAAGGTTTTAGTGGTAAAATTATATTCTGAAATTTGGCTACCTTACTTAGAGTCTATTTTAAAAGGATTAGTCTCTACTTCAGGTTGCGAAACCGTAGTTATTAGATTGAGTAGAGGTTTGCAAGCTTCAGATTCTCATCAATTAAAAGATGGAGAAGTTGTTTATGGCGTTCTTGAAGATGAAGTTGTGAAATTTATAGAACACGATGTGCATTTTTCGGCAAACGTTATTAAAGGGCATAAAACAGGTTACTTTTTAGATCATAGAGAGAATAGGAGACAAGTAGGATTAATGAGTGAAGGGAAAACCGTTTTAGATGTGTTTTCTTACGCAGGAGGTTTTTCTGTACATGCACTTGCTAACGGCGCTAAAGAAGTATCAAGTTTAGATATTAGCGAACAAGCTTTATCTGTAGCGTTTCAAAATGGAAAACTAAATAATTACTCCGGAAAACATTATACGTTAGCTGGAGATGCTTTTAAAATTTTAGAACAATTAATAGCTGATAAAAAACGTTTTGATGTGGTAGTTATTGATCCGCCAAGTTTTGCAAAACAACAAACAGAAATTGCTTTAGCAAAGAAAAAATATGCGCAATTAGCACGTTTAGGCGAAAAACTAACCGCTCGTGAAGGTTTATTGGTGTTAGCATCTTGTTCATCGAGAGTGACATCAAATGCATTTTATGATATTAACGAACAAACTTTAATTGCTACCAAAAGATCATTTAAAATAGAACAAAAAACACAACATGATACCGATCATCCTATTGGTTTTGAGGAAGGCGCGTATTTAAAATGTGGTTATTATAGATTTCAAGATTAGTAAACTGTTATGCGTGCATAATATTTATTATATTTGTTACATTCAAACACCTTATAAGTTATGCAAACTAAATTATCACAATTACTCAATATAAAATACCCAATTATACAAGCACCAATGTTTTTGGTGTCTAACGTTGCTATGGTTAAGGAAGCCATGCATGGCGGAATTGCAGGTTGTATTCCTGCATTAAATTACAGAACGTTGCCCGAACTTCGCGCAGCAATTAAAGAATTGAAAGCTGCAAAAGTAGATGGTGGAGCATTTGGGTTTAACTTAATTGTAAACAAATCTAATATTAAGTTTCAAGAGCAACTTCGTGTAATTTGTGAAGAAGGTTGTGATTTTATTTTAACCTCTTTGGGTAATCCCGAAGAAACGATTAAAGAAGCACATAAGGTTGGCATAAAAGTGTTTTGTGATATTACCGATTTAAAATTTGCTCAAAAAGTAGAAGGTTTAGGTGCCGATGCTGTTATTGCAGTAAATAATAAAGCTGGTGGTCACCGTGGAAATATAGAACCAGAAGCACTTATAAAACTGTTGAATAAAAACTTATCTATTCCGGTAATTTCTGCAGGAGGTGTTGGTTGTAAAGCCGATATTGATATGATGCTTGGTTATGGCGCAGAAGGCGTATCTGTTGGGAGTCCGTTTATAGCCTCTGTAGAAGCAGGAGTTACAGACGAGTACAAGCAAGCCTGTGTAGATTATGGAGCAAAAGATATTATAATGACCGAAAGAATATCAGGAACACCATGTACCGTTATAAATACTCCTTATGTTCAAAAAATTGGTACAAAACAAACTTGGATTGAATCGTTTTTAAACAAAAGTAAAACACTTAAAAAGTGGGTGAAAATGATTCGGTTTTCAATAGGGATGAAAGCTACTGAAAATGCTGCTAAAAAAGCGACATATAAAACCGTTTGGGTTGCAGGACCAAGTATTGAGCATACCAAATCTATCCGTACTATAAAAGAAATTATTCAAGATTTAGTGGCCTAATCTTTAGAAAACTTTTTAAGATAATCTGGCATTTTTCATCATGAAAAAAGATTTTTTTACTTTGTGATTTTGTACTTTTGTTAGCGACTTTAAAAGCAAATCATTTATGACATTATCTAAAGAAGACGTTCTTAATAGAGCAAATTTAGCGTGTAAAAACACTTTAATGGAAACCTTAAATATCGAAATGATAGATTATGGTGAAGATTTTCTTGTGGCACGTATGCCTGTAAATTCTAGAGTATATCAACCAGATGGCGTACTTCATGGCGGAGCTACAGCCGCTTTGGCAGAAAGTGTAGGGAGTTTTGCAACACATGTTTTTATTGATACAAAAGATTTTTTTGTAAGAGGTATTGAAATTACTGCAAACCACCTAAAAAGTGTTACAGAGGGTTATATTTATGCAAAAGCAACTTTTTTACATAAAGGTAGAACCACGCAATTATTAGATATTAGAGTTACAGATGATAACGATAATTTAGTGTCTATTTGCAGATTATCTACAATTTCGCTTCCAAAAAAGAAATAATGACTACAATAGATTTCTTTACCGCATTGACTTCTCAATTAGAAGCTCAATTACCTTTTGTTGCCTACCGAAAACCGAAAATGACAACGGTAAAAGCGCTGCTTCAAAATACAGACGAATTACACACTATTAAAGATTATACAGAAAGTGGTTTTGTAATGGCACCATTTGATGATAGGGAATTGTCTATTCTTATACCTTCTGATATTTCAAAAACTATAGAGATTGAATTTTCTTCATCCTCAAACCATATTTCTTCAACAGTTATTTCTTCGGAATTTAAAATTTCAGAAAAAAAGGCACATGTAAATTTAGTGCAAAAAGGAATTGATACTATTGGTGAAGATACCTTTAAAAAAGTAGTATTATCGCGTGAAGAAGTTGTTGAAACTTCAGAAGATCCTTTAGTCTTATTTCAGAAAATATTAGAAACCTACCCAACGGCATTTGTGTATTGCTGGTATCATCCCAAAGTAGGGATGTGGTTAGGCGCAACACCTGAAACTTTATTAAAAACAGAAAATAAGCGTTTTAAAACCATGGCTTTAGCCGGAACGCAAGAATATAAAGGAACTTTAGATGCTAAATGGACCTCTAAAGAATATGAAGAGCAGCAATTTGTAACCGATTATATTATTGCTAATTTTAAGTCTGAAGCAAGTCGTATTTCTGTATCCGATACAAAAACGGTAAAAGCGGGAAATTTATTACACCTTCAAACAGAAATTTCAGGAATTTTAACTACTAAAAATTTAAAATCGGTTTTAGATAAATTACATCCCACACCAGCAGTTTGTGGTGTGCCAAGAGCAGCTTCAAAAGCATTTATATTAAAAGAAGAATTGTATAATAGAGCTTTTTATTCGGGATTTTTAGGCGAATTAAATATCAAAGAAAAAACCTCTCGTAATACCAACAGACGTAATGTAGAAAATAATGCGTATGCGGCGATAAAAACGGTATCTAACCTGTTTGTAAACTTACGTTGTATGCAATGGCAAGATGATGAGGTGACGTTATATTTAGGTGGTGGAATTACTAAAGACTCCAATGCAGTTGCTGAATGGGAAGAAACCGTTGCAAAAGCAAAAGTGATGAAAAAGGTGTTGTAATAGTTTTTTATCGTTTACCGATTTGTTACTTTTACGCATAGATTTTTTCTTACATGCAATACCCAAAAATTCCACTCGCACAAACAGTTATACAACTTTGTAAAGCTAAAAATATAAAACATATTGTCATTTCTCCAGGAAGTAGAAGTGCGCCATTAACCATTGGTTTTACTCACGATCCGTTTTTTACGTGTTACAGTATTGTTGATGAGCGATGTGCTGCTTTTTTTGCTTTAGGAATTGCGCAACAAACTAAACATCCAGTCGCTTTAGTATGCTCGTCTGGGAGTGCGTTACTAAATTATTATCCAGCAATTGCTGAAGCTTATTTTAGCGATGTGCCTTTGGTGGTGCTTTCGGCAGATAGACCTGAATATTTAATTAATATCGGTGACGGACAAACCATAAACCAAGAGAATGTATATGAAAATCACATTCTATATTCGGCAAATTTAAAGTTAGATCTTGGTACTAAACCTAAATATTTACAAGGTGACGAACCTGCAATAATGAAAAGTATTGAGCATAAACTTGAACGCTTTTTAGGAATTAAACAAGAAATTCAGGAAGCTAACGAAGCAGAGATTAATACTGCATTAAATAAAGCCATAAAAAAACAAGGACCAGTTCATGTTAATATTCCTTTTGATGAACCGTTATATGAAGTTGTTGATGAATTATCGGTAACTCCCAAGACTATAACTGCAGATTTTAAACCAAATCGTATAGATGCGGTAGATTTAAAAATGTGTTTAGAAGATTGGAGTCATGCGTCTAAAAAAATGATTTTAGTAGGTGTTAATCCACCAAATAGTATTGAACAACAATGGTTAGATGAGTTGGCAAACGATAATAGTGTGATCGTGTTAACCGAAACAACCTCTAATTTACATCATCATCAGTTTTTTGGAAGTATTGATAAATTAATAGCACCTTTTACAGACGAAGAATTTTTAAAATTACAACCCGATATCTTACTTACGTTTGGAGGTTTGGTAGTTTCTAAAAAGATAAAGGCCTTTTTAAGACAATATCAACCTAAGCAACATTGGCATATTGATGAAAAGAAAGCGAATGATACTTTTTTCTGCTTAGAAAAACATTTAGAAGTGCGTCCGAATCAGTTTTTTTCTGAATTTATTCCAAAAATCACACATTTTAAAAAGAGTGACTATAAGCCCTTTTTTAAAACTATAAAAGACCATCGTAAAACACAACATAAAGCTTATTTAAAAACGTTAGATTTCACTGATTTTAAAGCTTATAATCGGGTATTTAAAACGCTTCCAGCAAAGAGTATTTTACAACTTAGTAATAGCTCAACAATACGCTACTCTCAACTATTTCCTATTGATAAACATATAAATGTGTTTTGTAACAGAGGAACTAGTGGGATTGATGGTAGCACAAGTACAGCAGTAGGTTGTGCAGTTATAAATAATACGCCAACAACACTAATAACAGGCGATTTAAGCTTTCTGTACGATAGTAATGCATTATGGAATAATTATATTCCGAAGCACTTTAGAGTGATTGTTTTTAATAATTCTGGAGGAGGAATTTTTAGAATTTTACCAGGAAATAAAAACAGTTCTAATTTTGAAACTTACTTTGAAACTACACATCAATTTACCGCAAAACAATTGAGTGAAATGTATCACTTTCAATATGTAACAGCACATAACGAAACTGAGTTAGAAACTGCCTTAGAGGATTTTTATTTAGAGAGTGATTCACCTAAAATATTAGAAGTATTTACACCGCGCGAAGCTAATGATTCGGCTTTATTAGATTATTTTAAATACATTAAGTAATTGTTAATGTGACTTATTATACTTTTTTAGTGTCATATAATTAACTATATTTATTTTTATAACTTAAATAACAACTATAATGAGTAAAAGAGACGAATTAATTGCTAAATATGCAGCAGACTTAAAAGATAAAGTTGGAGTAACTCCAGATATGGATTTATTAACGAAAGTCACTATTGGGTGCGGACCATCAATATATAATGCAGATGCATCTACAGTTTCTGGTTCTGATGACGCAGAATTAGCAACCGTAAAAAATAACTTCTTAATTAAAAAATTAGGATTAGCTGATAGTCCTGAATTAGATAAAGGAATTGCTACAGTAATAGAAAAATACGGTAAATCTAACCGTAACAAGTACAGAGCAGTTGTATATTATTTACTTACAAAGCATTTTAATAAAGAATCGGTGTACTAATCATAGGTTTTTTAAAAATTTAAAGGCGTTACAAACTTGTGACGCTTTTTTTATATACATAATCTTTGAATTACTATCTTTGCAGCATGATAAAAATTGGAGAATACAATAGACTAGAAATAATAAGAGAAACTGATCACGGTTTATTTATTTCGGATGATGAAGGCAATGAAATTTTATTACCTAACCGATATGTTCCTAGTGAATTTAAAATTTGGGAAGAAATAGAAGTTTTTGTGTATTTGGATAATGACGAACGTTTAGTTGCCGTTACAGATAGACCATATATAAAACGTGGAGAATTTGCATTATTACGTTGTAATGCTGTTACAGATCACGGAGCATTTTTAGATTGGGGATTAGTAAAAGAATTATTTTGCCCATTTAGAGAACAAGCTTTCAATATGAAAGTAGGAGGTTGGTACTTGGTATATTGTTATCTTGATGAGGTAACAAATAGATTAGTCGCTTCAAGTAAAACGAATAGATTTTTAGATAACAAAGAACTTACAGTACAACAGTTTGATGAGGTAGATTTAATTGTATCGCATCCATCTGATATTGGTATGAATGTTATTGTAAATAAAGAACATGCTGGTTTAATTTTTAAAGACGATATTTTTAAAGATTTAAGTATTGGTGATCATTTAAAAGGATACGTTAAAAAAATACGTGAGGATAACAAAATTGATATTGTTTTAGGACAAATAGGCTATAGAAATATAGAGCCAAACGCTGAAACCATACTGCATGAATTACAAGACAACGGTGGTTTTTTAGCACTTAATGATAAATCTAACCCAGATGACATTAAGCGTGAAGTACAAATGAGTAAGAAAAGTTTTAAGAAAGCTATTGGTACACTTTACAGACAAAAACTTATTGAAATTAAAGACGATGGGGTTTATTTAATTTAATCCCTTTTTTTAACAGCATTATCAATTTCACTTTCAATCCAAGCTTCGGCTTCTGAAAGTGAATTGAAAAGTGCTTTGTTTAAGCTGCAAAAATGAGATTCTAACTTTACAATATGTTTTGAACTATCTCTATATGATACTATTGCCTTTGCAACGGCAGCGCTATTTGCTTCAGAGAATTTTTTTGAATCAGTTAAATCTATTGCGTATGAATTTTTTCGATTAGAAATAATTCCATACGGTCTACCATCTCCAAAATAATGAAGTATTAATTCATTTAAATCGTCACTATTATTATAATTAAGACTTACACCTTCATTAATTTCTAGAATATAATAATTTTCAAAAAATTGAACATAGCCATTTGTAATGGCATGCTTATTTGCTTCTATATTTATTTTTGTAGCTTTTAGCTTATACATTGTAGCGGAATAAGTGCATTATTTAGTAAAAGTATAAAATATGATGAAATAACTAAGTATTTGTAATTCTTTTTATTTTAAAAGCATGATACTCTATGTTTTATTCAGTGTCAATAGTGTTTAAAATCCAAGCTTGGGCATCTTCAATACTAACAAATAGGCATCTACTAATATTTTTAAAAAAATGATTTTCTAAATCAAAATTCTTAGCAGAAGGAGATGAGGCATTTACCACAGCTGTATGTGTGAGATTAGGTAACTCTTGTTCTAACTTCATAGCATCAGCAGGACTTGTTGCATAATTATTAATTTGATTAACAATTAAGCCAAAATTTTGATCTTCAGTATAAAAGTCTTTACTTTTAAGAATAATATCTTTCAAATCTTCAATTTTGACAACGATATCTTCGGCATATTCAATGACTACAAAGTGTTTAAAGAAATAGAAATCACCAATTTTTTGATGGTAACTTCGTTCTATCTCTTTTGCAAGTGGTGAATCTAATAAGGTCATAAAAAAGGATTTATTTTAACTTTAAAGCCTTTTTTAAATTTTTAGAAAGGGCATCTTTATGTAGTAGTACAGAAATTGTTTTTAACTTAAAATACGCCTCACTAATATATACATAACCACCATTTGCTACACGTTCAGAAGTGCTACCCCAAGAATTTTTCACTTTATAAAACGTAGTTCCGTTAGCATCTTTTAATAATCCAGTAATATGCATTAAGTGATCATCTGTAGTATTGAAGTTTTCAAATTCTTGTTGTCTATAATCAGCTGTAATGTTTTTTTCTTTTTGCACAGTATCTAATTGATCTTCTGTAACAGTTGCATCTTCTGGAATTATAGCAATACCATGTTTTGCAGAAAATGTTTCTTCACTTACATCACAATCTAAAGCGATTGTAAACCCATTTTTTAAAGCTGTATTTACTGTTTCAGTCAATTGATTAAGTTCAAGATTGTAAAAACTTCCGTTTGAAAAATTATCAGGAATATTTAATACAAAATTAGCGTATTGAGGTTGGTGAGTAAACGACGTTAATGTTACATAGTTATCTGCATTAATCTTTGTCATTTTTAAAAATGATTCAGGTGTATATTGAATACCTTCATAATTAAAAGACGTTACATCTTCTCCTAAATATACATCTAAAATTCCTTCAATAGCAGGTTTCCAACGCGGTGATAATTTTTTAGCAGGATTTGATACATAAACATTTAAAGCAGCTTTTAAAACCGCTACCATTTCTGCATGATTATAAGTAGTTTCATCTGTATTTAAACCTGTAAAAGCATATTGTGGTACTAAACCATGATCTCTTACGCTATTTATAACATCGTGAGCTAAACCTCCTTCACTAAATTGAGTTTTTCCTTGACGCATTACATAGTTCCAAGCTTTATTGGGATAGGTTTGTCTTACCGTATACATTTCAGATAAATTAATCTTTTTTCCTGTAAGACGAATAATCTCACTCTCTAAAAATGAAGATGTCGAAAAACTCCAGCATGTCCCTGTTCTTCCTTGACTAATCACATCGGTAGTCTCTAAATCAACTACTGTTTTAAACTTATAAGATTGTGCATTTATTGATAATGAAATAAAAACGAGTAGGGTAATTAGTAGATTATTTTTCATTGTTAGGGCTAATGTTTAATAAAAGATTTATTTTTGGTAAAAATAAAAAAAATGAGTGAAGCAAATTGGGAAACTGCTAAAGAATATGACGATATAACGTATAAAAAATGCAATGGCGTAGCCAGAATAGCATTTAATCGTCCGGATGTAAGAAACGCCTTTCGTCCTAAAACTACTAGCGAATTATATGATGCATTTTATGATGCCAATGAAGATGTAAATATTGGAGTGGTATTATTATCTGCCGAAGGTCCTTCTAGTAAAGATGGTATTTATTCATTTTGTAGTGGAGGAGATCAAAAAGCAAGAGGCCGTCAAGGTTATGTTGGAGAAGACGGTTATCACCGTTTAAATATATTAGAAGTACAACGTCTTATTCGTTTTATGCCAAAAGCAGTAATTGCTGTTGTACCAGGTTGGGCAGTTGGTGGCGGACATAGTTTACATGTAGTATGCGATTTAACTTTAGCGAGTAAAGAACATGCCATTTTTAAACAAACCGATGCTGATGTTACTAGTTTTGATGGTGGATATGGTTCTGCATATTTAGCTAAAATGGTAGGTCAAAAAAGAGCTAGAGAAATATTTTTCTTAGGTAGAAATTACTCTGCTCAAGAAGCTTTTGATATGGGAATGGTAAATGCCGTAATACCTCACGAAGAGCTTGAAGATACAGCTTATGAATGGGCTCAAGAAATATTAGCAAAGTCACCAACATCTATAAAAATGTTAAAATTCGCTATGAATTTAACAGATGATGGTATGGTTGGTCAGCAAGTATTTGCGGGTGAAGCAACACGTTTGGCTTACATGACAGATGAAGCAAAAGAGGGAAGAGATGCGTTTTTAGAAAAACGTAAACCTAATTTTCCTAAACAATGGATTCCATAATATAAAAACAATATAATGAGTAAAGCTAAAGCTTGGTTGTCTGCTGCACGATTAAGAACATTACCGCTATCTGTTTCTGGAATTATTGTAGGAACTTGTTTGGCCTATTATAACGGCGATTATAACGGTACTATTTTTAGTTTAGCAATGCTTACAACCATAAGTTTACAAGTATTATCTAATTTTGCAAACGATTATGGCGATGGTGTAAAAGGGACTGATAATGAGAACAGAATTGGTCCGGAGCGCGCTATTCAAAGTGGAGAAATTACACCTAAACAAATGTTGGTAGGTATAAAAATAAACGTATTATGTGTTATGATATGTTCTTTTTTATTGATTTACACGGCATTTGGCGAAGGTAATTTACTGTATTCTATCTTATTTTATGTATTAGGAGGAATAAGTATTTATGCAGCCATGAACTATACAATGGGAAAATCGGCTTATGGATATAAAGGGTTAGGAGACATTTTTGTGTTTCTGTTTTTTGGCTTACTAAGTGTTATGGGAACTTATTTTCTGTACTCAAAACAATTAGATCATGTTGTTATTTTACCAGCTATAAGTCTTGGATTATTAAGTGTTGGTGTTTTAAATCTCAATAATATGAGAGATATAAATTCTGATATTTTATCAAATAAAATCACTTTAGCGGTCAAATTAGGTGAGAAAAGAGCAAAAACCTATCATATTATACTAATTTCTACAGCTATTGTATTATCATTAGTATTTTCAATATTATATTATACCTCGGTATATAACCTGTTATTTTTTATCGCTTACATTCCGTTAGCAATACATTTAAAAACAGTTATAAAAGCAAAAACCCCGCAGGAATTTGATCCGCAATTAAAAGTGTTAGCATTAACAACTTTCTTGTTAGCATTACTTTTAGGCGTTGGATATATTTTATAATGAAACCGTAAATAGCAATGAAAATTATTTAAACAATCTATATTCAGAACTATAAAAGTTAATAACTCAGATGAATTTAAAAATTTATCTGAGTTTTTTTGTAATTTACTTCCCGTAAAAATCAATCAGAAACCCTTATTAAATGAGAAAATCAATTTTTTTAATGTTGCTATTTACGGTATTTACCTCTTTAGCACAAAACCCCACAAAACTATCTGTTACCGAAAGTGATGAATTTAAAGATAAAGTGAAATCGAGTATTATTTATGCAATTCACACCTCAAGTTCTGGGATGACAGGAATTGTAAGATCTGCTAAAAAAGATATTTTATTTGATGTTTTTGATGATAGTATGAAAAAAATATTTACTACTGTTGTAGAAAGTAGTAAAAAAGAACGTTTTGTAGGCGAGGTGTTTTTTGGTGACGAAATTAAATACTTTACAGTAGAAGCACCAAAAAAAACCGAACGTATAGTATATTGTCATACGTTTAACATTAAGAATAAAACACACAGTAAGAAACTACTTTTTGAAACCACTGTAGAAAAAAAACAACTCTTGTTTTCGGGTCAAAACCAAAGAGAAACAAGTTTTGCAATTTCACCAAACGGTAATTATTTTGCCATAACTACAGATAATATTAAGAAAAATAGTAACTCATATACTATTAGAACTTATAATTCTGAAACTCTAAAATTAGAATATCAACAGAATTATCAAGAGCATGCAGAACGTTTTTATCAGCATAATGATTTATCAATTGATGATGATGCTACTGTTTACGCCCTAGGGAAACTGTTTATAAAAGGACGTTCGCAAAAAAAGAAAGGTGAAGCTAACTATGAGTTTGTACTCAATAAAATTACTAAAGCAGGAAAAAATCATATTTCTATAGCTTTAGAGAAAGATCAACATATTAATACGCTAAATATTTCAATATTAAATAACGAGTTACATTTATTAGGTTTTTATTCAGAAAAAAGAGTAGGACGTATAAAAGGGGGATGTAATTTTATTATTGATACTAAAGGATTTGCTGTTAAAAGTAACAAAACGTATACGTTGCCATTAGAAGTTTTTGAAGATTTATATGGCGAAAAACGTGCTGAGAAAAAGGAGGAAAAAGGACAAGAACTCTCTAAGTTTTATGTAGATTATGTATTACAAGATACAGAAGGAAACACCTATGTTTTAGCCGAAAAATTTTATATCACAGAAACATATATACACAATCAAACTGGTGGATATGTGCAAACGGTTTACCATTATGATGATCTTTTAATTTTAAAATTTGATACTTCCGGTGATTTAAGTTGGGGACGTAGTGTGTTTAAAAAAGCACTCGGACCATCTTACAATGCGTTTATTAAAAATGATGAATTACACGTGATTTTAAATTCTGGAAAACGACTTTCAGAAAAAAATGACGGACGAACAAAAGTATCAATCGGTTTTTGGGAATCTACAGCTTTATACGATTTTGTATATACAAGTTCAGGAGAGGTATCTTACGATAAAATTCAGGATAACAAAGGAAAAACATTTTACACCCCTTATTATGGAACGTATGAAAACAATAAGTTTATCATGTCTAGTAATCTTGGAAAGAAAAAGAAATTTATGATTTTAAAATAAAAATAAACAATGAAAATTACATTTTACGGTCACGCGAGTTTAGGAATTGAAATTGATGATATTCATATTATTGTTGATCCATTTATTAGCGCGAATGAAAAGGCAAATCATATAGATATTGCAACACTAAAAGCCGATTATATTTTATTAACTCACGCACATCAAGATCATATTTTAGATGTTGAAGCTATTGCAAAACGCACCAATGCGGTTATCGTTTCTAATTTTGAAATTGTAACGCATTTTCAAAATAAAGGCTTTGAAGGTCATCCAATGAATCACGGCGGTACTTGGGATTTTGATTTTGGAACATTAAAATATGTAAACGCTATTCATACATCGTCATTTCCTGATGGAAGTTATGGTGGGCAACCCGGAGGTTTTGTGTTAGAAAGTGAACATAAAAATATCTATATTGCTGGGGATACCGCTTTAACAATGGATATGAAATTAATACCTATGCGCACAAAATTAGATCTTGCTATTTTACCTATTGGTGATAATTTTACCATGGGAATTGAAGATGCTATTTTGGCGAGTGATTTTGTGGCTTGTGATAAAGTTTTAGGTTATCATTTTGATACGTTTGGCTATATTGAAATAGATCATAAAGTTGCGAAACAACAGTTTTTTGAAAAAGATAAAGACTTAATGCTTTTAGAAATAGGCGAGAGTATTGAGCTGTAAATAGCGGCAATAACATTTCAGTCTTTATATATAACAGTTGAGAAACTTTAAATATTGTAAATAGATATATCTCTTGATATTTGAATTATTAATTAACAGATATCAAAATGGAAGAGACTATTACAATACTCATTTATATACACGCTTTTTTTGGAGGATTAGGATTAATTACTGGAATAGCGTCAATATTAGTAAAGAAAGGGAGTCTTCCTCATAAAAATATGGGGAAGCTTTTTTCTGTAGGAATGATTACAAGCTCAGTCATTTCAATTCCTATTACTTTTATGCCAAATCACGAAAATCTCTTTTTATTTTTAATCGCTGTTTTTACCATTTATTTAGTACTTACAGGACGCAGAGCTTTAATTTTTAAAACTACTTTTAAAGTTAATACGTACGATAAAATCCTATCAGGATGTATGTTTTTATTTGCTATAATAATGCTTTTTTTAGGAATTTATAATTTCATATACGCGACACCTTTTGGAATTTTATACTTGTTTTTTGGAGGCTTCGGACTGCTTTTAGTTTATGGAGATTATAAGTTTTATAAACAGATTGAACACCAAGGAAACGCTTGGTTAATTGTTCATGTTAAAAAAATGATTGGAGCTTTAATTGCATCAATTACTGCATTTATTGTAGCAGGAATAGGGATTTCAACATTAACAACTTGGATACTGCCAACTATTTTTGGAACCATTTATATCATCTATTGGAAACGAAAAGTATCAAGAAACTCGGTTGTAAAAACCAATAATTAACGCACATTACTTTTTAGTACAATTTTATGTAACAGCTTTGGAAAGAAACGTTTTACATACACGCCAAAAATCTCTTTTTTACCAATATAAACTTCGTGTTTTTTACGCTTAATAGCAGAAATCATTTTAGCACAAAACACAGCAACATCCAATCCGTTTTCTGTAGCGGTATCTTGAGTGTTTAGCGAGGTTCCGTCACCAGTAATTGCATTTTTAGACACATCGGTATTTACAAAACCAGGACACACAATAGTTACTGCAATACCATCTTTTTCATGTTCTTGTCGCAACACATCAAAAAAACCGTGCAGCGCATGTTTAGCACCGCAATATCCAGAACGATATGGCGAACCAAATTTCCCCATAATACTTGTTACTGTTACAAAATGACCTTTTTTGTGCATTATAAAATGTGGCAATAAAGCTTTTGTAAGTGAAACGGTTCCTAAATAATCTACTTCCATTAATTTTTTATCCACCATAATATCGGTGTCTTTAATTAATGAACGTTGACTAATCCCTCCATTATTGACTAAAATATCAATAGTGCCAAATAATTTTAAAGCATCGGCAACAACATTTTTCATATTGCCATAAAGCGCTAAATCAAAATCTAAAACCGAAACATTTCCAGGATGATTACAGTCTGTTTTAACCTTCTGTAATGTTTCATTACGCCTTGATGATAAAATTAACTTACAATTATATTGTGATAATTGAATTGCTAGTTCTCTACCAATTCCACTCGATGCTCCAGTAATCCAAATTACTTTATTATTAAAATCCATTTAATTTCACGTATTAATAACGGTGTTACTTACAATTAAAAATCAAAAATAGACACCTAATTCCATTTGGTATTTCAGCCATTTTCACCGAAATTTGAATTTTAAAAATAAGTCTTTTTTTAATCATTAAGATTTCATATTTACACTTTTAACAAGATTATAATTTTATGAGAAAATTACTTCAAGTATTTACATTTTTATGTGTGTCATTTTTTATGGGTAACCAAAACAGTTTTGCTCAAAATGCTGATCAAACAGGTGCTTGGTATATGTATTTTTACAGCCATCAATTTAATGAGAGTCAATTTGGAGTTCAAGGAGATTTGCAATACAGAAATTGGAATATCGCAGGAGATTTGGAACAACTATTAATCCGTTCAGGATTTACATATACATTAAAAGAAACTTCTACAAAATTCACATTAGGAGTCGCACATATTACAAGTGGAGAATTAGGAGATAGTAACGATACGAGTAGAGAAAGCCGTATTTATCAAGAAGCATTACTGCCCCAAAAAATTGGAAATCGCGTGTATTTAACCCACCGTTTTAGATACGAACAACGTTTTGTAGAAGATCAAGATTTTAGAACACGTTACCGCTATAATTTATTTGTAAATATCCCTGTAAACAAATCTGTTTTTGAGAAAAACACTCTTTATGTGGCTTTATATAATGAGCTATTTATTAATGGGCAACGTGATATTGGTGACGGTAGAGTGGTTGAAATTTTTGACAGAAATCGTATGTATTTAGGAATGGGATATATGATAAACCCTAATATGAAATTTCAATTAGCTTGGATGAATCAAAAAACAGATACTCAAAAGAAAGGTCAGCTACAATTAAGTATGCACCATAAGTTTTAATAGATTATGATAGCAACATATCACAAATATATTTTAGATTTTAAGCAAGCTAGCGGAACTTCTCGTGGCATTTTACGTACCAAAGAAACTTGGTTTATTATTTTAAAACACGAAGAAAAAGAGGGGGTTGGAGAATGCGGGATTTTAAGAGGTTTAAGTGTTGATGATGTACCAGATTATGAAAGTAAATTACAATATACTTGTAATAATATTCATTTAGGATTAGATGAATTATATACGCAACTAAAAGCCTATCCTAGTATTCAATTTGGATTAGAAATGGCTTTTCAGTCTTTAAAAAGTAAATCAGCTTTTGAGTTATTTCCTTCAGAATTCACAAAAGGTAATGCGTCAATCCCTATTAATGGATTAATTTGGATGGGATCTGAAGATTTTATGAAGCAACAAATTAAAGATAAAATAGAAGCTGGTTTTAGTTGTATAAAGATGAAAATTGGCGCTATTGATTTTGATACAGAAATGAAGCTGCTTAAATCTATACGGAAAGAATTTTCTGTTTCAGATATTGAATTAAGAGTAGATGCTAATGGCGCGTTTTCAAAAGAAGAAGCATTACTTAAATTGCAAGAATTATCAGAACTTCAGCTACATTCTATTGAGCAACCTATAAAGCAGGGTCAAATAGAAGCTATGACAAAGTTATGTGCAGAAACACCATTACCAATTGCTTTAGATGAAGAGTTAATTGGTGTTTTTGATACTGAAAAAAAGGCTGAATTATTACAACAAATTTCACCGCAATATATCATTTTAAAACCTAGTTTTGTTGGCGGATGGAAAGGAAGTAATGAATGGATTTCTTTTGCCGAATCACAACAAATAGGTTGGTGGATTACTAGTGCTTTAGAAAGTAATGTAGGGTTAAATGCTATTGCACAATGGACGTATCAATTGCAAAATAATATGCCACAAGGTTTAGGTACTGGGAGTTTATTTACTAATAATTTTGAGAGTCCATTAGACGTAAAACAAGGAGAATTACACTATAATACTGCCCAAAAATGGGATTTTAATTTATAATATATGTACATAGAACAAGCATTTAAAGGATTACACGATTGGTGGCGATATGCAATTGGAACCGTATTAATTATTTTTGCCGTAATACTTGGGCAAATACCTATTTCAATTGCATTTATTGCAAAAGCGATAATGGATGGTAAGGATTTTACCAAATTAACGGAAAGCGAAATGTTAAGCTCTTTGGAGCCTAACCTGAATTTATTTTTACTGCTTTTATCTTTTGCTATTGGTTTAGTAGGTGTTTTAGTAGTAGCAAAAACGTTACATAAACAAACCATTACTCAGCTAACAACTTCAAGAAAAAAAATAGATTGGAAGCGTTTTTGGTTTTCGTTCGCTTTTTGGGGAATCATCTCAACAAGTATGATTGGTTTTGATTATATGTCTTCACCAGAAAATTATGTGCTTAATTTTAAACTGGTGCCATTTATTATTCTTTGTGTAATTGCAATTGTAATGATTCCGTTGCAAACGAGTTTTGAAGAATATTTATTTAGAGGTTATTTTATGCAAGGTTTAGGTGTTGTTTTTAAAAATAAATGGGTACCGTTATTATTAACTTCTTTAGTTTTTGGATTGTTACATATTGCAAACCCAGAGGTAGAGAAATTGGGTTACGTAATTATGGTTTACTATATTGGAACAGGATTATTTTTAGGTGTTTTAACGCTTATGGATGAAGGTATGGAATTATCATTAGGATTTCATGCCGCAAACAACCTGTTTACAGCGGTATTGGTTACTGCAGATTGGACAGCATTTCAAACACATTCGGTTTTAAAAGATATGTCTGATCCTGAAAAAGCAGGGTTTATGGATGTGTTTTTTCCTGTATTTGTAATGTTTCCTATTATATTATTTATATTCTCAAAGGTTTATAAATGGACAGACTGGAAGGCTAAATTATTTGGTAGAGTAGTAGCACCTTCAGAAGAAATTATATAATATTTAAAAGACATAAAAAATGCCCAAACAGTAATTTGTTTGGGCATTTTTTTTATTCTAAAAAGTAATAGTTTTTTTAGTTGTTTTTCAAGAATTCTGTTAATTCTGAAGGTTCAGCTCTATTACGATAATCGCTATCTAAAAAGGCGTATATAATTTTTCCGTCTTCATCAATAATATAAGTTGCAGCTAATGGTAACTCATTTGAGTCGTCTCCATTATTACGATTAAGGTCAAATTTTCTGTTATATCTTACAGCAACATCATTGGTAAGCTTAAAAACAATACCATACTCTCTAGCTACTTTATTTCCAAGATCACTTAATACTTCAAATTCTAAATTATTTTTTTCAGCAGTACTAATTGATGCATCAGGTAATTCTGGCGTTAAAGCAATTAGAGTTGCGTTGTTTGCTTTAAAATTAGGAAGTTCATCCTGTAATTGATTTAGTGTCATATTACAGTAAGGACACCAACCACCTCTGTACCAGGTTAAAATTACTTTACCTTCTTTTAGATAATCATATAGCGCTACAGGTTGTCCTAAAGCGTTATTTAGTGTGAAATTTGGAGCCATATCACCAACTTGCATAGCAGATTTTACGATTCCGCTTTTTTCAACAGATTCTAGTCCTTCTTTATATTTTCTTTTAAGACTATCACTCGCATTAAGATAGAAATTAGCTTTTCTGGCGTCTAATTTTGATTTTAACGATGTAGTTTCTACTGTTTTTTCTAGTGTCTTACTTCCTGTATTAGTGCTAGATTCTATTTGTTTACTGCTTCCGCAAGAGGTAAGTAAATAGCTTAAAAATAGTACTGATATAATGTTGATTTTCATAGTTGAATATAATTTTTATTCTTTTTCTTTTAAAAGTATGGCTGCTTTATTAAAATCTGAAGCCGCATTAATAACGTTTCTAAATTCTTCATAACGCTCTAAATCGTAACCTATAGTTTTGTAAAATTCTTGAATAGTAATAATAATTTTATGACCATCTAGTTTGTAGCTAGATTCAAATTTAGCCATCTTTTCACCTGTTTTAGATTTATAGCTTTTATTGATGTTTAAACTGCTTAAACCTTCGGCAGAATATCCTTCAGGAATATTAACTGTAATTGTGTAATCGTATCTATTTGGGTATTGCATTTCAATAGGATTAACACGTTTTGTTTCTTGGTATAACTCACTTTGTCTTCCAATAATTTGACCTATTTGAAAAATAAAACTATCACCTGCATCTTCAATTAATGATTCTGAACTAACTTTAGAGTTTACAATAAAAGGTAAATTATAGACTGTTTGATTGATTTCAGAATTCAACATTTCAAAGCTAATTTCTTCTTTATCTTCAACACCAGAACTTGTTAAGTAGTCTTTAAATTCTTTAATACTTTGCTCAGGCGCAAGATTCATTACAGCTCTGTTTGTAGCCGACCAATGTCCTGTGTATTCTTGATGCATACTAATCATTACACTTTCAACTTCATCAGTAAAATCAATATTAATTTCACGTTTTACAACACTAAAATCTGGATCATTTTCAGAAATTTGAGCAAAATAATGCGTCAAATCACTTTTTATATATAAACCATAACTATCGGTTAATGATCCCGGAGCTTCACCAACACGATACTCTATACGATCTGGAGTGATATATTTTTTCTCGGTAGGTAAGTAGATTACAAAATCTCTTAACATATTTGGAATAAAAAATTCAGGATCAAATTTATATTGAAAACGGTTAGCGCTAATTACAATTTCGTAATCTACATTTAGAGATTTAAAATAGTTAGCATACACTTTTAAAATTCCATAATCACTAGCTGATCGATTAGTAAGAATGTAATCTATATCGCTTAACTCTTCGTTGTTATTTTTTACAATATTGAAGTTACTCTTTACAAAATTATCAATACGAGCCGCTTTTTCAAAGGTTGATAAACCAGTTTTCCCTTCAGTAATTGTCTCAATATCTTTAGCTGCTTTATCGTTTATAGTTTCAGGAAAAAAGGCTGTACCAATATTGTGTGAAACGTTGTTCCAAAACATCTCTTGAGTAATATTTTGTCCTTTCTGAAAACATTGATACACTACAGCAATTCGGTTAGCATCAGGTGTAGAATATTCTTCTTCAACCATTGCAGGAATATCTGTAAGTGTTAATTTTTGTGCAGTTTTACCATCAATATTTATGGTTTTAAATGTTGATGTTGTACGATACGCTTTAATATTAGAATTTAAGCTTCCTGTGATGAATAAAAATTCGGCATTTTTAATTTTATAATCGCCTTGCATGGTTTGAGCTCCGTACATATCAAATTCTTTTTCAACAGTATAAAGGACTTCAATTTCCGAACCTTTTTCGGCACCTTCAATAGCGAAAATTTTAAAATCACCATACTCTTCTACGTTTTTAACTTCCTTGATATTATCTTGGTTTAAAATCGTTATTTTTCCGTCGGGTGAAATGGTACGCGCTTTAATGTCAATAACCTTTTTTACTTCATACATTGGTATGTAAACGGTATTGTGTTTTGCAATTCCTTTGTCGTCATTAACCCGTGTAATGGTATGTTCGGTTTCGTAAATTTTAGGTTCTGGCGACATCATAGTTGTCGCGTATTCTACAATATGTTTTTTTAAAATCCCTACAGAAGAGGCTTCTGTTTCTTCAGCAGATAATTTGTGAAGCGTTGGTTTTTCGGTCCAATCATAGGTTCTAAAATGCTGTGCAAAACTACTTGAGCTTACCAGAAGTAATAGGATAAGTGCTTTTTTTGTCATTATATTTTTTCTAAAATTATACTTTTTTTATACGCTTTAGTTAGGCTTTTTATAAAACCATTCCAAGCTTCAAATTCAGCATTTTTAATGCTCAACGTGTTTAAAATAATGGTTTTATGCTGAATTATTTCAGTAGGCGTTTTACTATAAGTGATTTTGTAACTATAGCTAGGGTTTTCAAAACTTAAATCTTTTGGCACATAGCTCGCTTTGTAACCTTGAGGGATTTTAAAAGTTGTTGTAAAATGCTTTTCAAGTTTATAATCAATTTTCTTACTGTATTTTCTGTCGGTAATATCAATACCACTTTTAGAAAGTGTTTTATCGATATTTAAATTAATATAAATTTTATTGGCAATTGTTTTAGCGTAACTGTCAATAGTAAGATTATAATTTAATAGTAAAGGCGTGTTTTTGTTATCAAAATTAGACTTTGTAATATCAGAATAATTTGTTTTATTATTTCCTAAACCTAATGTCGTGTTTAAAAACTCTTCTTCGGTTTTATCACCTTTTTTGTAAGTGTAATCTGAAACAAAATCAACTTTTTCATAACCTTTCATTGCTCTTTCTTCAGCAACTTTAAGCGTATTGTTTTCTAAAGTAAAAGTACTATTAACGGTTGTTGTGCTTTTATTAGCATCTTGAACGGGTACTTTAATCACTTTAAAATTATCGGCATCAATACCTAAAAGCGCTTCTTTAGTTTGTGTAAACCCAGACGGCATTCCAAAAGGCACATAACTATCGGTAGCATCTAAGAAAATAGTATCGTTATCTGCAATAATTGTGTTAATCATGTGATTATCTACCATTGGTGTTGGTACATCAAAATATGAATATTGGCGATCTCTAGTTCCAATCCATGTTCTGTAAGATGTAATACCAACATGCGTAAGCATTTCGTACAATAAATTGGCCATATCTTTGCAGTCTCCGTAGCGTTTATCGCACACACTTGCTGCACCACGTGGCACAAACCCTCCTAAACCATCTTCAAAAGCAACGTAAGTAATATTATCTTGTACCCAGTTAAAAATGGCTTCAGATTTAGCTTTATCTGACGTTAAGTCTTTGGTTAATTTTTCAGCAATACTAAAAACTTCTCCTAAATCTTCGTGATTAATCTGTTTCACTAAAGAGGTGTACCATGTATATAAATCGGAAACATCATTTAAAATATTATGCGTTTTTCCGTCTTCTTCATAGCTTTTAATATACACAATAATGTGAGGTAAGTAGTACAGCATAGATTCGCTGCGCTCTTCAGCTTGAAAGCCTTTAATATTGTTTACCGTCCATGTGTAAGTGTAACCTTTGGTAGTTTCGTCTTTTGTGAATTTCACATCTACATTCTCTGTATTAAAATCAATATATCCAATGTTTACATTCTTCGGAAATTCAATAGATAACTCCACTTCTTTAGTTGGTACATAAGTTGCAAACCTAAATAAGCCTAAAAAACGAGGATCTTTAATGGTTTCTTTATAATTAAGATTGGTGATAGCGCCTTTTGTGACTGCAGGAAATATAAAACTTTTTGATTCTTGATCGCTGTAAAATACACCGTTATCAAACTCTCTTTTAGTTTCAATATAATCTACTTTTATGGTTTTATCTGTAGCGGGAATATAGGTATATGCATCAATATCATCGATAGAGGTGAAGCTATCAAAGCTCATCGATTCGTTAGCGAAATACAATTTATTAGACGTTAAATATTCGGCTTGTTCAGAAATTTGCTTCGTTATATCGAATTTATCCTTTTTTAAATTAATTTTGATGTGCTCTTTACGTTTTAAGTAAATGTAGTCTTCTTTTGAAAAATCTTGTGAAAACACAAAGAAAGGGAATAACAATAAAATTAATAGGGACTGCTTCATAGATTGTGGCTTATTTGTCAAATATAATTTTTTTAATTTTCAATTTTTAACTTAAGTTCGTTAAAAATAGTATAATTTTAACATAACCAATATCATACCAAAAATGATTCCTACTTACGATAAAATTCATTTAAAGTTTAAACTAAATTCTAATTCATTTACAAAAGACGAATTAAACGAAGTCGCCTACAGTTTTATTAAGGAAGGTGAGCCTTTTGAAATCGCTATTGGTAATTTTTTATTAGATTGGTTGGATAGTAAATCTTTTATAGAAGTTAAAACATCGGGATCTACCGGAAGTTCTAAAACCATATATGTGAGTAAACAAGCTATGGTAAATTCGGCAATTGCAACTGGCGATTATTTTAAATTAGAGCCTGGTGATACCGCTTTACAATGTTTGCCTTCGCATTTTATTGCTGGTAAAATGATGCTAGTACGCGCTATGATTTTAGGGTTAGAATTAGATTTAATTGCACCATCTAGTTCACCTGTTTTTGATACAAAAAAAGTCTATGATTTTTGTGCTATGGTGCCAATGCAATTACAAAATTCAATAGAAAAAATTAATAATTTTAAAACCATGATTGTTGGTGGTGCTGCGGTTTCAAACGACATTGTAAAACAAGTAAAACATATAGATTGTAAAGTGTATGCCACTTACGGAATGACTGAAACACTAAGTCATATTGCTGTGAAAGCTCTTAATGGTGCCGAAAAGCAAGCACATTATAACTTACTTAATAACGTTACAATATCTAAAGATAATAGAGGTTGTTTGGTTGTAGAAGCGCCAAATTTAACCGATGAAATTGTAACCACTAATGATATTGTAGAGTTACACTCAGAAACGAGTTTTGATATTATTGGGCGTTTTGATAATATGATAAATTCTGGAGGAGTTAAAGTATTTCCTGAACAAGTAGAAGCTAAATTACAAGACAAAATAGATGCGCGTTTTTTTATAGCTGGAATTCCTGATGCCACGTTAGGTGAGAAAGTGATTTTAGTCATTGAAGGGAATTCTCACACAATTACACCTTCTGTTTTTAAAGGGTTACAAAAATTCGAAATTCCGAAAGAAATTTTTACCATTGAAAAATTTATTGAAACACCAACGCAAAAACTTCAGCGTTCAAAAACTTTAGCATTATTAAAATAACACGTTCCCTAACCAAAGGGTAACGTTCCCTCATTATTAGTTTTATAAAGGTGATTTGCAGCTTAGTTTTACTGTAAACTAAAATACAAATCATCATGAAAAAATTCGTCATAGTATTGGTGTTGCTTATTTCTTCGCAAATTAGCGCACAACAAAAAACAGTTTCAGGAACGATCACATCGTCTTCAGATGGCTTAGGTTTACCTGGAGTAAATGTTATAATTAAAGGCACATCTACAGGAACACAGTCCGATTTTGATGGTAATTATACCATTAAAGCCGAAGTTGGAGAGGTTTTAGTATTCTCATTTGTTAGTATGATTACCAAAGAAATTACCGTTGGATCTATTAATAAAATAGATGTTGTATTAGATTCAGAAAGTTTAGACGAGGTGGTGATTATTGGTTATGGAACTACTAAAAAAAGAGATGTATTAGGTTCTATTTCTATAGTATCTTCAGAGCGTATAGCGCGTAAATCTTCAGTAGAAAAAGCATTACAAGGTCAGGTTTCAGGTCTTCAGATTGTTTCTGCTTCAGGAAATTCAGATATTAAAATTAGAGGCGCAGCTTCGGTAAATAATAATTCTCAACCTTTATATATTGTTGATGGTGTGCCAACATCGGCAGCAGAAGTGAGTAAATTAGATCCTAACTCTATAGCGTCTGTTAGTGTTTTGAAAGATGCGGCTGCAACAGGTATTTATGGTAGTCGTGCATCTCAAGGTGTTGTGGTTTTAAATAGTATGAACGGTTATGTTGAAAATCCGCCTTATAAAGCAGAAGATTTTGTTGATGATTCTTATGAAATGATTAATGAAAACACGTTTAAAATGTCACAAAATTCGCCATTATCAACCTTTTCTATTGATGTAGATCGTGCATCGTATAGTAATGTGAGACGTATGATAAATAACGGACAACATATCTCGGCAAATGCGGTAAAGATTGAAGAAATGGTGAATTATTTCAACTATAATTACGCGCAACCAACAGATAAACATCCTTTTTCAATTCATACTGAAGTTGCCAAAACACCTTGGAACTCTCAAAGTGAAATTGTAAGAATAGGATTGCAAGGGAAAACGTATAATAATGACGAATTACCTGCTTCAAATCTTACGTTTTTAATTGATGTTTCTGGGTCTATGAGCGATCAAAATAAGTTGCCATTATTAAAATCGGCTTTCAAATTATTAGTCAACCAATTAAGAGCAAAAGATAAAGTGGCCATTGTTGTGTATGCTGGGGCTGCGGGAGTCATATTGCCGCCAACTTCGGGAGATAAAAAAGAAACCATAATTAATGCTTTAGAAAACTTAGAGTCTGGTGGATCTACAGCTGGAGGAGAAGGTATCAAATTGGCTTATAAATTAGCGAATGCACATTTTATTAAAAACGGAAATAATAGAGTGATTTTAGCTACAGATGGCGATTTTAACGTAGGAGCTTCTTCAAATAATGCGATGGAAAAACTGATTGAAAAAGAAAGAGAAACTGGCGTGTTTTTATCGGTTTTAGGAATGGGTTACGGGAATTATAAAGATTCTAAATTAGAAACTTTAGCCGATAAGGGTAACGGAAATCACGCCTATATTGATACCATGCAAGAAGCGCAAAAAGTATTTGGACAAGAATTTGGTGGGACTTTATATACCATTGCTAAGGATGTGAAAATTCAGGTAGAATTTAACCCTAAAAAGGTGCAAGCTTACCGTTTAATTGGCTATGAAAACCGACAATTAGCCGATGAGGATTTTGTAGATGATACCAAAGATGCTGGCGAATTAGGAAGCGGACATACCGTTACAGCTTTATACGAAATTATTCCGGTAGGTGTGGAGAGTGCATTTTTAGAATCGACGATAGATTTAAAATATACTAATGAAAAGGCTGTAGTTGATTATAAATTTTCAGATGAATTGTTTACTGTAAAATTTAGATATAAAAAACCAGATGGTAAGAAAAGTATTGAAATGGTACATGTGCAAAAAGATGTGATTTCTGAAGCTTCAGATGATTTTAAATTTGCTTCGGCAGTGGCGTTATTTGGTATGAAATTAAGACAATCACAATTTGATAATGCTGCAACTTATGATACGGTTTTAGATTTAGCTAACGCAGGAAGAGGTGATGATAAAGAAGGTTACAGAGCAGAGTTTATACGATTAGTAGCGTCATATAAAAGTATGTAAACAGATTATAATTTAAAATAGATATCAAAAAAAAGCGACCAATTGGTCGCTTTTTTTACTCGTTATAATGAGTTATTGATGAGTGAATATGATTTTCACCTTCTAATCTTTTTTTAATTGAGTAGTGCAAGTCATTGAAACATTCAAGATTTACACCTTTACAAATTCCGTAGGAATAATGATATTTTAAAAGTTCTAAATCTAAAGAGGTTAATTTTTTTTGTGGCGAATAGCAATTAGAAAAATAACTCTCGCAATTAAACGCATTTAAAAGTTTAAAATGCCCTAAACTTCCAATAAAAAGTTCTTTTAGTTTTTGTAATACGAGCGATTCATTTAGATACCTCTTTGTATCTATTTTTATACCTCCCTTATATATTTGTTGCTTTCCGTTCCATCTTATATCATAATTGCTAGTTTTAACTTTAGCTAAATTATGGTTGTATTCATAATCACCAAAAATATAAATAGGATAGTTTGAATCTTCTAAGTGTTTTACTTCAGAAACTTGTAAAGAATCTATTTGATTTACTGTTGATTTAGCAAAACTCATAAACTTTCTTTTTGTTTTTGGAGAGATACTTTTTGAGAAAAATATTTTAATTGGCGATTTCCAATAGCGCATGGTTTGCTTATTATCAACCGAGTCTATACCAGTAGTTCTAAAAGCGACTTTAGTATAATATTTTAAAAATGTAGAATCTTTATATTCATAAGGTACGTTAACTCTTTTAGGATCTGCAATTTGTTCTTTTTTAACTAACGTATCATTTCCGTGAAAAAAAAAGGATAAACTATCGGCCTTTGTTAATGGTGTTTTGTATTTGTCGTTATAATCATTGAGATACACATATATGCTATCGTTACTTTTTTGAGCATAAGAAAACGAAGATATTAAAAGAAAAACAATACTATAAATTGATAATTTCATTATTTAGTATTTATTAATGAGTAAATTTTCCTGAAGGTAGATTGATTTATTTTTTGATCATAAATAGTCGCATAATGCAAATTAAGTATGTTTAAATCATCAGGTATTAACTGACTTCTGTTATCATATTTATTAGAGAAAATACTATCTTCATTATATCTGTTTTTAAAAGTAAATTGACCTAAACTCATATAAAAGAATTGTTTTAACTGTTTTAGTATTTGATCTTCACTTTTATCTTTTGGATTGATTAATATAGATCCTGAAAATCGTTTATAATTTCCATCATCTAACATTTTATAAGTGGCTCCTGTACGAAAAGAGTTTTTTCTATCCGTTTCATTATCAAAAGTATAATTTTCACTGTAAGCATTTACAACGGTATCTACTACTTTTATGTGATAATTTGCTTTTTGTTTTTTGGATGTGAAAGATATATTTAAGTTTTCTACATTATTAATTTGCGCAAAAAACTCTTCGAAATTCTCACGAGTAGATTTTGTTATTTTTTTATCTATATAAACCACTATCGGTACGCTCCATTGTGAGATATATCGATTGTCTTTATCATTACGATAAAAAAATGTATTCATATATTTTGCAACAAACTTTTCATCCTTAAACAAAGAGTCATTTAAGGATGAAATTTGTAAGCCTGTTTTATACTTAGCGTATAATGTATCGTGTACACATAAAGCAATATAATCTTGTAGATCTGTAGCTTCATATTTATCGCTCACAAAACTAAGTCTTGGTTTTACAATATTATCATAACTACTTTGGCTAAAAGCCATACTTGAGCATAAGAGACCTAAAAAATAAATACTTTGCTTCATAATTATACCTGTAAAATTCCTAAGTTAAATTTCTTCTCAATAGGTGAGTGGTCTGCAGCTTCAATTCCCATACTTATCCAAGTTCTGGTCTCTAAAGGATCAATAATTGCGTCTGTCCATATACGAGAAGCTGCGTAATAAGGAGATACTTGATTATCGTATCTATCTTTTATCTTATTGAATAATTCATCTTCTTTTTCTTTGGTAATTTCTTCACCTTTTTTCTTTAATGATGCTTTTTCAATTTGTAACAATACTTTTGCAGCACTATTACCACTCATTACTGCTAATTGTGCACTTGGCCAAGCAACAATAAGTCTTGGGTCGTAAGCTTTTCCGCACATAGCGTAATTTCCAGCACCGTAAGAATTTCCTAAAATAATAGTGAATTTTGGCACTACTGAGTTACTTACAGCATTTACCATTTTAGCACCATCTTTAATAATTCCACCGTGTTCAGATTTACTTCCAACCATAAAACCAGTAACATCTTGTAAAAAGACTAACGGAATTTTCTTTTGGTTACAGTTGGCTATAAAACGAGTAGCTTTATCAGCACTATCGTTATAAATAACCCCACCAAACTGCATTTCACCTTTTTGTGTTTTTACTAATTTTCGTTGATTAGCCACAATACCAACTGCCCAACCATCAATTCTGGCATAAGCTGTAATTATTGTTTTTCCGTAACCCGCTTTATATTCGTCGTATTCACTATTATCTACCAAGCGTTTAATAATTTCGTACATATCATATTGATCGGCACGACTTTTTGGTAAAATTCCGTAAATATCTTCAGGGTTTTCTTTAGGTTTTAAAGCTTTCGCTCGGTTAAAACCGGCAGTATCATAATCCCCAATTTTATCAATAATATTTTTTATGGTATCTAAAGCGTCTTTGTCATCTTTAGATTTATAATCGGTAACACCACTAATTTCACAGTGAGTAGTTGCGCCACCTAAAGTTTCGTTATCTATACTTTCTCCAATAGCCGCTTTTACTAAATAGCTTCCTGCAAGAAAAATACTACCTGTTTTATCTACTATTAAAGCTTCGTCACTCATAATTGGTAGGTAAGCTCCACCAGCAACACAACTTCCCATAACGGCAGCAATTTGGGTAATTCCCATGCTACTCATTATCGCGTTGTTTCTAAAAATACGTCCAAAATGCTCCTTATCAGGAAAAATTTCATCTTGCATAGGTAAATAAACACCCGCGCTATCTACAAGGTAAATAATAGGTAATCGATTTTCAATAGCAATTTCTTGAGCACGTAAATTCTTTTTTCCTGTAATAGGAAACCATGCACCAGCTTTCACAGTAGCATCATTTGCTACAACCATACATTGTTTACCTTTAACGTAACCAATTTTTACAACAACACCTCCAGAAGGACAACCACCGTGTTCTTCGTACATGTCTTCTCCTGCAAAAGCACCAATTTCAATAGATTTTGCTTTAGGATCTAATAGATAATCAATACGCTCTCGAGCAGTCATTTTACCTTTAGCATGTTGTTTATCAATATTTTTTTGTCCGCCACCAAGTTTTACTTTAGCAAAGCGTCTTTTTAAATCTGAAAGTAGTAATTTATTATAATCTTCGTTTTTGTTGAAGTTAAGGTCCATTTATAGTCTGTTTAATTTTGTAGCTAAAATACAAAAGTTTTCAATCAATTTTGTTTTCCGATACGGAATAAATTTATTAGTTACATGGAGATATATTCCTTGGAAACTAAAAATATTAATGATATATTTGCCATGGAAACTAAAAATAATAATCTTATGAAAAATATCATTGCATTTGCAGGAAGTAATAGTAAAACGTCAATTAATAAACAATTAGCCACTTATGCAGCAAGTTTGGTGAATAATGTAAAAGTTACTGTGTTAGATTTAAATGATTTTGAATTACCGTTATACGGAATGGATGCTGAAATAACATTAGGAAAACAACCAGATAACGCTCACAAGTTATTAGAATACATACAATCAGCAGATGGTGTTGTATTATCATTAGCAGAACATAATGGTGCTTATTCTACAGTTTTTAAAAATGCATTTGATTGGATGTCTCGTATAAACGGGAAAGTATTTGCTAAAAAGCCAATGTTATTAATGGCAACATCTCCAGGAGGACGAGGAGGAGAAACAGTTTTAGAGATTGCTAAAGGGCGTTTTCCTTTTCATGATGGCAATGTAGTAGCAACATATTCTTTTGCATTTTTTGATGATAATTTTTCAGGAGGTAAAATTTCTAACCCAGCATTAAACGCACAATTATTAGAAGAAGTTAAAACTTTTGAAAACGCTTTATAATTATGGATATTCTTCACACAGATAATGAAAAAGATGGTCGGTTTTATATTGAAATAGAAGGTCAGAAAAAAGCAGAAATGACTTACAGTTATATTAATGCTAAAAAAATAGACATAAATCATACTAAGGTTGACGTATCATTAAAAGGTAAAGGTATTGGATATAAGTTATTAGAAGCTGCAGTTGTTTTTATGCGCAAACATCATATTAAAGCGGTGCCAACTTGTAGCTTTGTTGTTGCGGCGTTTAAGAAGAATGAGACTTATGCTGATGTTATTTCAGATTAAAAATTAAAACAAACACAACACAGTGGGAGATATATCAAAAGACATACAATCTAGTTTTCCTAACGAGAAAGTAAAGGCGCTAATTAATATTATGTATACTGCTAATTGGATAACGAGTACGCAGAATGCTTTTTTTAAACCCTTTGGAATTTCCCCGCAACAGTATAATGTGTTACGCATATTAAACGGTGCAAAAAAGCCTTTAAAAGTGCAAACTATTAAAGAGCGCATGATTGATAGAGCACCAAATGCAACACGTTTAATGGATAAATTATCTGTAAAACATCTTATTAAACGTATTCCCAGTGAAACCGATAGGCGAGTAGTACATATTATAATTACAGAAGAAGGAAAAGCACTTATTTCAACTATTGGAAGTGATTTAAATACCAGTTTAGTAGATAATTTAAACGAAGAAGAAGCTAATCAGCTCAATAATTTATTAGATAAAATGCGTTAAAATGAAAGTAGTAATTCATAAATCAGAAGAAAGAGGAACGGTAAATCATGGTTGGTTACAGGCTAATTATTCATTTAGTTTTTCTAATTATTATGATTCTAAAAAGCTGAATTTTGGAGCTTTACGAGTATTTAATGATGATGTTATTGCTCCTAAAATGGGCTTTGGTACTCATCCTCATCAAAATATGGAGATTATTACCATTCCGTTAAGTGGTGAGTTAAAACATCGCGATTCTATGCATAATGAATGGCAATCGGTTTTTCCTGACGAGGTACAAATTATGTCGGCAGGAACTGGTGTTGAGCATTCTGAAATTAACGGATCGTTAAATGATCACTTAAATTTATTTCAAATATGGATTATACCGAGTGTACAGCATATAGCACCACGTTATGATCAGAAAAAATTTAATTCATCAGAGAGAAAAAATACACTTCAAACTTTAGTGAGCGGTGTTAATACAGCAGATGATGGTAGTTTGAAAATTAATCAAGATGTAAAAATATCACGAATTGATTTAGATGAAAATCAAAAATTTAACTACCATTTAAAAAGTGAACATCATGGTGTTTATGTGATGGTTATTGATGGAGAAGCCAGTGTGTCTACTCAAAATTTAAAAAGGAGAGATGCAATTGGCATTTCAGAAACTGTACAATTTTCAATAGAAACCGTAACTAGTACTCAGCTAATTTTTATTGAAGTTCCTATGTTATCGCTATAAATTCTATTTAAAAAAATAATTAAAAAGCACTTATTCAACTAAGTGCTTTTTTGTGTTTTTAGATTGTTTTCTTCTTAGCATATAGATAAGTAAAGCTATTAAAACTCCCGTTCCAGCCATTGCAGCACCAACCCAGTCGGCAGAAGTGTAGCCATAACCCATTGCAATTGGTAATCCTGCTAAATAAGCTCCAGAAGCATTACCAACATTAAAAGCACTTTGGTTTAATGAAGATCCGAAGTTTTCGGCACCTTTAGCGGAACTTATAATAAGCATTTGTATAGGTGTTGAAATAGAAAAAGAAACAGCACCAATAACAAAAGTCATCACTAATACAAATACTTGATCTGAAGCTAAAAAGGTGTTTGTAACTAAGCAAATAACCATGGCCGATAATACAAGTGTTACAGTTGTTAGTGGTGAAAATTTTTCGGTAAGTTTAGCACCCATAAAATTTCCTATTACCATTCCTAAGCCAGCAAGAATCATGGCATAAGGCACAATATTATCAGAGTATTTAGCAACCTCTGTAATTAATGGTGCAATATAACTATACCAAGCAAAAAAACCACCAGTTCCAATGGTTGTAAGTAGAATAATTAACCAAAGTTCTAAGCGTTTAAAGATTTTAAATTCACTCATAAAATTAGTCTCTTCAGGTTGTTTTAACAACGGCATCCAAAATTTAACAGATAATACTGCAAAAACGCCTACAATTCCAACCATTAAAAACGACAGATCCCAACTGTAATTTTTCCCTAAATAAGTTCCTAACGGTACTCCTAAAAGGTTCGCCAAGCTAAGTCCACTAAACATAATAGCAATTCCTTGTGCTTCTTTTCCTTTTTTAGATAATTTACCAGCAACTACAGCACCAATTCCAAAGAAAGCACCGTGAGGTAATCCTGCTAAAAATCTAACGGCCATAAATGAATTATAGTCTGTAGCAAAAGCAGAAAGCGTATTAAAAACCGTAAACCAAAGCATTAAAAATAAAAGCACTTTGTTTGCTGGCCATTTACTACCAAAACCTGTAAGAATAGGAGCTCCAACGACTACACCAAGTGCGTAAGCAGAAATAAAATGTCCAGCTTCAGGAATAGTTACGTTAAAAGCTTGAGCAACATCAGGTAAAATTCCCATGATAACAAACTCGGTTAAACCAATTCCAAATCCTCCAATGGCGAGAGATAGTAGGGCTTTATTCATTTTAAAAAATAGATTTTTTTGGTTAATTATCGGCAAAAGTAATAGTTCTAATATGTAATTAATAAGAAAATGTGAATATAAATAGGCTTTAAAAGTAAATGTGTTTTTATATAAATGGCGCATATTTAATGTTGAGCTTGGCTTTTTACTCATTATTTATGAAATTTATTGATATAAAAAGAAGAATACTTGTAAATCACCCATTTTACAGATGTTTTTTTATTAAAAAAAGCGATATTTGTATTTTACTAACTAAAATGAAATAGAGAATGGCAATGAATAAAAACACTGTGTTAGCTTGGGCTACATGGATAATGATTTTTGTAGGATTCGCTTTAATAGGATTAGGCGCATTTAGATATGATGATGTTGCAGGCTGGGGCTTTGCAGCAGTTGGAGTTGGATTTTTTGCTATAGCATGGGTGTTTTATGCACTAAAAGGTAGAGTTTAATATATTTTAAATTAGAACAATGAGCGACGATAAAAAAATAATATTTTCAATGTCTGGTTTAACCAAGACATTTCCTGGTGCAAATACGCCAGTATTAAAAAACATCTATTTAAGTTTCTTCTACGGAGCAAAAATTGGAATTTTAGGTCTTAATGGATCTGGAAAATCTACTTTATTAAAAATTATTGCTGGTACAGATAAAAATTATCAAGGAGATGTAACGTTTCTTCAAGATTACTCTGTAGGTTATTTAGAACAAGAACCACAGTTAGATGAAGAAAAAACTGTTTTAGAAATTGTTAAAGAAGGTGCTGCC
Organism: Lacinutrix undariae; assembly: GCF_052934785.1. Classification (NCBI taxonomy): domain Bacteria; kingdom Pseudomonadati; phylum Bacteroidota; class Flavobacteriia; order Flavobacteriales; family Flavobacteriaceae; genus Lacinutrix; species Lacinutrix undariae. The sequence continues at coordinate 3,128,205 of NZ_CM128809.1, read as the reverse complement.
GAAACTGTAGCTATTCTTGATGAATACAATAAAATAAACGACCAATTTGGTTTAGAAGAAGTATATTCTGATCCAGACAAAATGGAAAAGTTAATGAACCGTCAAGCGGAACTTCAAGATCAAATTGATGCTTCAAACGCTTGGGAGTTAGATACCAAATTAGAAATTGCTATGGATGCGTTACGTACGCCAGATGGTGATAAGAAAATTGGTGTATTATCTGGAGGGGAAAGACGTCGTGTAGCTTTATGTCGTTTACTTTTACAAGAACCAGATGTATTACTATTAGATGAGCCTACCAATCACTTGGATGCTGAATCTGTACATTGGTTGGAGCATCACTTAGCGCAATATAAAGGAACTGTAATTGCTGTAACGCACGATAGATATTTCTTAGATAATGTTGCAGGATGGATTTTAGAATTAGATAGAGGTGAAGGTATTCCTTGGAAAGGGAATTACTCATCTTGGTTAGATCAAAAATCTTCACGTATGGCTCAAGAAAGTAAAACAGCTTCTAAACGTCAAAAAACGTTAGAGCGTGAGCTAGATTGGGTACGTCAAGGTGCAAAAGGTCGTCAAACAAAGCAAAAAGCACGTTTGAAGAACTACGATAAATTAATGAGTCAGGATCAAAAAGAACTGGACGAAAAGCTTGAAATTTACATCCCTAACGGACCGCGTTTAGGAACAAATGTGATTGAAGCTATTGGTGTTTCAAAAGGATATGATGACAAATTATTATATGATGATTTAAACTTCAACCTACCTCAAGCAGGAATTGTTGGTGTTATTGGGCCAAATGGTGCTGGTAAAACCACTATTTTTAGAATGATTATGGGTGAAGAAACTCCAGATAAAGGAGAATTTAAAGTGGGAGATACTGCTAAGTTAGCTTATGTAGATCAAAAACACTCTAATATTGATCCAGAAAAAACAATCTGGCAAAACTTCTCTGATGAGCAAGAATTGGTAATGATGGGCGGAAAAGAAGTGAATTCTAGAGCTTATTTAAGTCGATTTAACTTCTCAGGAGGTGAGCAAAACAAAAAGGTGAAATTACTTTCTGGAGGGGAACGTAACCGTTTACACTTAGCAATGACGCTTAAGGAAGAAGGAAACGTTTTACTACTGGATGAGCCTACCAATGATTTGGATGTAAATACATTGAGAGCATTAGAGGAAGGTTTAGAAAACTTTGCTGGTTGTGCAGTTGTAATTAGTCACGATAGATGGTTTTTAGATAGAATTTGTACACATATCTTAGCTTTTGAAGGTGATAGTCAAGTGTATTTCTTTGAAGGAAGTTTTTCTGATTATGAAGAAAACAAAAAGAAACGTCTTGGTGGAGATTTAATGCCAAAACGTATTAAGTATAAAAAATTAGTAAGATAATTACTACTTATATATAACTAAAAACGCCCACTGTAAAGTGGGCGTTTTTTATTTATGATTTTCATACAAATGGCCAGAGCCTATGTTGTAATTGGATTTTAAATTGAGTGCATCAATTTTGTTTAAATTTTCATCAAAAATTGCTAACTCTTTTTTTATGGATTTTTCATGCTCATATACATATAAATGTTTTTTTGCATAGAAAGCTATAATTAAAAAGCAAACAATAAATAGAGATGTAGCTATAACTGTTATCATTTTTTATTTATTGTATAAATGACTATCTGTAAAATCTGTGTAATTATCATCTGTTTCCGGCATTGAAGTATCCATTTCAGATAATCTTTTATTTTCAGATTTTAGTTTATACATTTTAATGATTGCTATAGCTATAAAAAATAAAAATATAATAGAAGTTAAAACTAGTACTACTGTGAGTTGAGATGTGCTTACAACAAGATTGTGAAAAAATAGTAGTGTAATCATAACGAAACTAAAAGATTAGATTGTGAATCAAATATACAATTATTGAACAAATCATCATAATTAAGCTTTAGTAAATGTTTTTTTAACATTTTAATTGAATACATTAATACCATTCTTTAAGAATAACCTTAATATTATCATTACCCTTATTTACTATTTTTTTAAACTCATTTACATCACTTAAACCCTCTGTTCCTCTATAGTGGTAAGGATAAACTTGTTTTGGTTTAAACTCTAAAACTGCACTCGCAGCACTTTCAACGGTCATTGTGTATGGTAAATTCATACATACAAAAGCAATATCTATATTTTTTAAAGCACGCATTTCTGGAATATCTTCAGTATCTCCCGAAATATAAATTTCTTTTTCTCCTAAAGTAATCACATAACCGTTTCCGCGTCCTTTACTATGAAATTTTAAAGCTTCTTCACGTAAATTATACATTGGTATCGCTTTAACTTTAAAATCTATAGTAGAGTTTTTTATAGATTGAATTTCGCCATTCTCTAAAACTGAAACCTTACCTATTAATGTTTCTGGTAATTTTTCAGCAACAGCTTTAGGGACAATTAAAAGAGTGTTTTTGGTAGTAATGGCTTCTAAAGTTTCAATATTTAAATGATCACCATGAATATCGGTTACTAATATAATTTGTGGTGGTTTTTGTTCTTTAAACATATCGGCTCCCCCAACAGGATCTACATAAATAACCCCATCTTCATATTCTAATACAAGAGTAGCATGGTTAATTGGTATAATTTTTACTTCAGGTTTTATAACCGTTTTAGTGATTGTTTTAGAAGCCTCATTATTAACTTCTGGTTGTTTTGCGTCGTTTTTACAGCTTGAAATTAACAAACTAATAGTTGCAAGGAGTATAAGTTGATGTTTCATCATTTATTTTTTCATAAAGATAATTACTATAATAGACTTTTATAAAAATTCTTACAAAATATAAATTATTACAGTTGATTGCCACTTATAAATATTTATTTTTGAAATGATATAACTAATAAAAATAATGAACGTTATTTAAATAGCAATAACCTCAATTGGAACTTATGAATGATAGATTAAAAAATATAACACGCACCATATTATCTAAAGAATGGGCAACGTTGTACCGCATAAATTACGATTATAAATTTAATGATGGTATATGGAAATCGGTTTCTAGAGAAAGTTATGATAGAGGAAATGGCGCTTGTGTGTTATTATATAATACTGAAAAAAATACGGTTATTTTAACCTCTCAGTTTAGGATGCCAATTTATGAGAATAATGATAATAAAGGTTATTCTGTTGAGGTTTGTGCAGGAGTTATTGATGGTAATGAAGACGCCGAAACATGCGTAATTAGAGAAACAGAAGAAGAGGTAGGCTATAAAATACTTAGCGCTAAAAAAGTTTTAGAAACCTACATGTCTCCTGGAGCTGTAACCGAAAAAATATTTTTATTTGTAGCAGAATATACTGACGCTATGAAAGTAAATTCAGGAGGTGGATTAATTTCTGAACGCGAAGAAATTGAAGTTTTAGAAATCCCTTTTACAGATGCTTTAAAAATGCTGCGTACTGGTGAAATACAAGATGCCAAAACAGTGCTTCTATTGCAATATGCACAATTAAATAAATTGGTGTCTTTTGAGAAATAAAAGTAGCTAAATTTTACAAATGTCTAGCTCTTAAAAAATCTGTAATCAAATATGTGATTAATTTCCCTACAAGAGTTTCGGTATCTTTTGTAGGAGCAGCCTCACAAATATGTAAGTAAGTTGCGTTTTTATGTGCACCAAACTCATTAACAAATGCTCTTGCTTTATTTACAGAAAAACCAGAAGGCGTCATCGCACTACTTGGGATATTTTCAATAGCATCACAATCTATTTCAATTCCAAAAGGAGCATTACAAATATGGTTTGTAGCACGAATAACTTCTGTATTGAAATTTGTTTTACGTCTTATTTTTAAATTTTCGTAGGTGTTATATTTTACGTTTGGAAGCTTATTTAATGTTTTAAATAAAGCTTCTGAAGTATAATTTTCATGCAATCCAAAAATGAAGTAATTTCCAAGAAATCCTTCATTAAAAGCATAACTAAATCCATTTCCACTATGACGACCTTCCTCTTTTCTAAAATCACAATGTGCATCAAAATTGATTGCATTTACAGGTTTTCCAAGAGCTAAAGCACTTCCTTTTATATTTCCGTAGGCATTATTATGTCCGCCACCAATAATCACAGGAATTTTACCAGCACTAACAATTTGATTGACAAGAAACGAAACATCTTTGTCTATTTTTTCAACCTTACGGCTTGCTTTGGCAATATCTTTTTTACTTTCAGGATTTAAAGCTCTTACTTTTTCTTGAGTTTTTTCGTAATCTAAATGTCCAAGAATAAGCACTTTTTGTGGATTAGTATATTCGTTATTTTGAATATTCAATAATACTTTTAGGGTTGCGTCCCAAGCATTAGCGGTACCAGGCTTTCCGTGGTTGGCAAAAACACCAATATCTTCTTTTATTCCAAAAATAACATGTGTAACATCCAAATCTACAATTGCATCGTATATATTTGTAAAGTTGGGAAGTGTTTGCACACATTCACCAAATTTAGATTCGCCAGAGCGTTTTTTTGTAAGAGTAGTTAAATCGTTGTGAGACAGTAATACAAGTGATTCCATGAGAGGGATAATCATTTTAAATTATAAGTATTAAAAATACTGATTTATTTATATTTTACATTAAAAACTCAAAAAATAAAAAAAATAAAAAATTAACGTTTCAATAATTAAAAAACAAAACTATGAGTGATACAAACGGAAAAAGCACAGGGTTAAAAGTTGGATTGGGGATATTGTTGGTGCTTTTCTTGGGAACTGCATTTTATACTTCAAAATTATACAATGAGAAAAAAGAAACTGAAGCGACTTTAATAAAGGAGAAAGCTCAGGTAATGGCCGATTTAGATAATATGGTGAAACAATATGATATTGTTATCGGTGAAAATAAAATGGCAAATGAAGATTTGGTAGAAGCCAGAGAGCGTATTCAAGGATTGATGGATTCGTTAAAGATTTCTCAAAATAGCGTAAACAGTTTATGGAGTTATAAAAAGAAGTTTTTATCACTACAAGAAGAAATGGATGCTTTACTAACTGAGAATGACAAATTAAAGTTGGAAAATGCAATGTTAGCCTCATCTTTAGATAGTACACAAGTGAAGTTAAATGAAAGAGCCATGTTTACAGACTCGTTATTAGTGCAAAATTCGGCATTATCTAATGTTGTTGAAAATGCAGCTGTTTTACAAATGGTAAATCTTAAAGGATTTGGTGTTATTGAAAGAAGTTCAGGGAAGTTAATTCCTACAGAAAGAGCTCGTAGAAGTGATAAAATTAGAGTATGTTTTACAGTTGCAAAAAACACTTTAGTAGGTGCAGGAGATAAAGAGTTATATGTTCAGGTTCTTGATCCTAAGAATAATGTTTTGGGTGCTAATGAGCAAATTGAATTTGACGGGCAAGTATTAAATTACAGTTTAGTAAGTAAGTTTAATTACGAAAACAAAAACTTAGATATTTGTGAGTTTGTGGGGCCTAATGAAGATTTTGAAAAAGGGAAATACATTGTGAATGTTTTTAATAAAAAAGAAGTGATTTCAACAACAGAATTTACTTTAAAATAAGAAACAACTACCACATAAAAAAAGCCGAAAGTATTAAACTTTCGGCTTTTTTATTTATATCAATTCTCCGTTGATAATAACTTTATCTATAAGGTTTTCGCCAAACGAATAAGGGAGATAATGATACCCCGAAATTGGCTTGGTAATAATAATGTTTGCTTTTTTACCTCTACAAATACTACCATACATATTACTTACACCCATAGCGTAAGCACCGTTAATAGTCGCCGCATTTATAGCTTCTTCAGGTGTCATTTTCATTTTTATACACGCAGTACTTACTACAAAGTTCATGTTTCCACTAGGTGTAGAACCTGGGTTGTAATCTGATGCGATAGCCAGTGGTAATCCTGCGTCAATAATTTGTCTTGCAGGAGAATATGGGATACTTAAAAAATAAGAACATGACGGTAATGCAACTGGCATGGTTTTACTGTTTTTTAATGCTTCAATATCTTCTGGGTTCATTAATTCTAAATGATCTACAGAAAGCGCTCCATATTCAACACTTAAACCAACTCCTCCAAAGGCATTAAATTGATTAACATGTATTTTAGGTGTTAACCCATGTGTTTTTCCTGCTTCAATTACTCGGCGTGTATCTTCTAGAGAGAAATACCCTTTTTCACAAAACACATCAATATATTCAGCTAGATTTTGGTCTGCTACTTTAGGAATCATTTCATTAACTACTACATCAATAAAACCTTCAGTATTATCTTTAAATTCCTTAGGAATAGCATGTGCTGCAAGTAATGTTGCTTTTATTTTAGCTTTAGATGATTTTTTTAAACGCTTTATAACGCGTAGCATTTTTAATTCGGCATCAACAGTAAGTCCGTAACCCGATTTAATTTCTACAGTTCCGGTTCCTAATTTCATAACCGAATTTAAACGTTCTAGTGATTGTTGGTATAAATCATCTTCAGAAGTATTTTGAAGTTTTTCTGCAGAATTTAAAATTCCACCACCACGATTAGCAATATCTTCATAGCTTAAACCATTAATTCTGTCTACAAATTCTGGTGATCTGTCTCCTGCATAAACAATATGCGTATGAGAATCGCACCAAGTTGGAAGGACTACTTTTCCTGTAGCATCAATAACTTGATCGGCTTCTATAGGTTCAAAATCATCCATACTACCATATTCAACGATAGTATCGTGCTCAATTATAAGATAAGCATTTTCTAAAACGGGTAACGTTTTCATGTCGCTACCTTTAACAATAGTGACATTGGTATCTCTAACCTGTACTAGTTGTTTTATATTGGTAATTAAAGTTGTCATAAATAAAAAATAAAGTCTAAATTTATGAAAATTTAATTTTTATGACGAGAGAAGAGCGCGATAAAATTTGTTTAAGTTGTAAACATCACACTTTTGAAGAGCGATATGGCGTTTTATGTGGTTTAACTGAGAATTATGCGAATTATAAGGATAGCTGTAAAGATTTTAGCAGAAAAATTTCTATAAATAATAATACTGAAGAAGAACGAGAAGCTCCAATTTTTAAAACATCTAAATCAAAAGATAAAAAGAAGAAAGGTTTTGGTGCTTTAATAGGAAAAGGTATAGGAATATGGATTGTTATTAAAATAATATTTACAATAATTAGAAGTTTTACTGAATAAAAAAAACGCTAACAAATTAATGTTAGCGTTTTTTATAGTATTATAATTAGACTTAATTTTTATTTAAGCTCACCAACCATATTTTCTGGTTTTACCCATGCATCATAATCTTCGGCAGTAACGTAACCTAAGTTAATCGCTTCTACTTTTAAAGTTGTTCCGTTTTTATGAGCCGTATTAGCTATTTCTGCAGCTTTATAATATCCAATTTTAGTATTTAAAGCAGTAACCAACATTAATGAGTTATTTAAAAGTTGTTTAATTACTTCGTGGTTTGGTTCAATACCATTTGCACAGTGTTCTTCAAAACTTGTACAAGCATCACCAATTAATTGTGCTGATTGTAATACGTTAGCAGCCATCATTGGTTTAAAAACATTAAGTTCATAATGACCTTGAGTTCCACCAATAGTTACAGCAACATCATTACCCATAACTTGTGCGCAAACCATTGTTAAGGCTTCACATTGTGTAGGATTTACTTTTCCAGGCATAATTGAGCTTCCTGGTTCGTTTGCTGGAATAATAATTTCACCAATTCCTGAACGAGGACCAGAAGCCATCATTCTAATATCATTAGCTATTTTATTTAAAGATACAGATAATTGTTTTAATGCTCCATGAGTTTCAACAAATGCATCGTGAGCCGCTAAAGCTTCAAATTTATTTTCGGCAGTTATAAAAGGTAATCCTGTAAATTTTGCAATATAATCTGCAACAAGAACATCATATCCTTTTGGTGTATTTAATCCTGTTCCAACAGCTGTTCCTCCAAGTGCTAATTCAGCAAGGTGAGGTAAGGTGTTTTCTAAGGCTTTTAATCCGTGGTCTAATTGAGATACATATCCTGAAAATTCTTGCCCTAAAGTAAGAGGTGTTGCATCCATTAAGTGAGTACGTCCAATTTTTACAACATCTTTAAATGTTATAGATTTTGAATGTAGCGTGTTTCGTAATTTTATAATTCCAGGAATTGTTACTTCTGAAATTTTCTTGTAGGCTGCAATATGCATTCCTGTAGGAAACGTATCATTTGAAGATTGCGATTTGTTTACATCATCATTAGGTTGAATAGCTTTTTCTCCTTCACCAATAACATTACCTGCAAGTTGTTGTGCTCTGTTTGCAACTACCTCGTTAACATTCATGTTACTTTGTGTTCCTGATCCAGTTTGCCAGATAACAAGCGGAAATTGATCGTCGTGTTTTCCTGCTAAAATTTCATCACAAACTTGAGCAATTAAGTCGCGTTTTTCTTCCGATAATACATTTAATTCACAATTTGTATAGGCCGCTGCTTTTTTAAGATACGCAAAACCATAAACAATCTCTAATGGCATAGACGCTGCTGCACCAATTTTAAAGTTATTACGAGAACGTTCTGTTTGTGCTCCCCAAAGTTTGTCAGCAGGTACTTTTACCTCGCCCATTGTGTCTTTTTCTATTCTGTAAGTCATAAGAAATATTAATGATTAGTTGTACTCTACAAAGTTACTATTTTTAATACTTAAAATGGAATAAGAATTGGAGTTTGTTTGTGTTTTTTTAGGTGATATTTAGCTTACAATTTTACCATCTACCATGGTTAACTTTCTGTCTGTCATGTTTGCTAACTCTTCATTATGAGTTACAATTACAAAAGTTTGACCAAATTGATCGCGGAGTTTGAAAAATAAATTATGAAGGTTTTCGGCAGATTCACTATCTAGATTTCCTGAAGGTTCATCTGCAAAAATTAACGCAGGACTATTTATTAAAGCTCTAGCTACGGCAACACGTTGTTGTTCTCCTCCAGATAATTCATTTGGTTTATGGTGGTAACGTTCTGTAAGGCCTAAGAAATCTAAAAGCTCTTTAGCGCGTTTTTCGGCGTCAGCCTTAGTTGTTCCTTTTATAAATGCCGGTAAGCACACGTTTTCTAAAGCTGAAAATTCAGGAAGTAGTTGATGAAACTGAAAAATAAATCCAATGTGTTCATTACGGAATTTAGCCAGCGCTTTTTCATTCAAACTTAAAACATCAATTCCATTTATAAATAATGAATTATCAGCCTCTTTTGGTGTTTGATCTAAAGTACTCAAGATTTGAAGCAAGGTTGTTTTTCCTGCCCCAGAAGCCCCAACAATAGCGACAACTTCACCTTTTTGTATATTTAAATCTACACCTTTTAAAACTTGTAAATCATTGTAATATTTATGAATATTTTTTGCTCTAATCATATCTAAAATAATAAACGGTTAAATTACTACTTTCAGCGGTGTTGTACAATTATCAGGTTATTAACTTTAGTGATATTCTTGTTTTTCTTCGGAATTTATTTTAAAATAGAAAATGTTAAAAATAAAATGTTAGTTGTGTTTTTTAAAAGGGAATGCTGACCTTTGTATTTAAGTAATGATATTTAATAGGATTAAATTTAGAGACAAATGCCATATAAGAAATTTGAAGAATATAATATAAAAGTAACCGAAGATGTGAAATCGCGTTATAAATCTATTATTGAAGATTTAGGAGAAGATGTTACTAGAGATGGTTTATTAAACACACCTGAACGCGCCTCGAAAGCGATGCAGTTTTTAACACAAGGGTATCACCAAGATGCTGCCGAAATTTTAAAAAGCGCGATGTTTAAGGAAGATTATAATGAGATGGTAATTGTAAAGGATATTGAATTATACTCGTTATGTGAACATCATATGTTACCATTTTTTGGAAAAGCACATATTGCTTATATTCCTAACGGACAAATTGTAGGATTAAGTAAACTACCAAGAATTGTTGATGTATTTGCACGCAGATTGCAAGTGCAAGAACGTTTAACAAAACAAATATTAGATTGTATAAACGAAACCTTACAACCCCAAGGTGTTGCTGTTGTTATTGAAGCGTCACACATGTGTATGATGATGCGTGGTGTACAAAAACAAAACTCGGTAACTACAACATCTGGATTTAGAGGTCAGTTTGAAAAAAGTGAAACTCGTAATGAGTTTTTAAAATTGATTAGTGAAAAACTGTCATAATTACTTTTTGGTATGTTTATTGTTTGTAATTAGTTAAAAATTAAATACATGAATAAATACAAAGTATTAGTTTTAAGTCTTTTGTTTGACGCCATAGGATGTGCCTCTTTTCTTATTCCAGGAATTGGTGAATTTTCAGATATAGTTTGGGCTCCGGTTTCGGCGTGGATAATGACTAAGCTATATAAAGGTAAGGCAGGAAAAGTAGGAGCGGTGATTTCTTTTGTAGAAGAAGCTTTACCAGGACTAGATATCGTGCCAACTTTTACACTAATGTGGCTATATAGTTACGTTATTAAAAAAGATCATACAGATTTTAAAAACATAAACGCATAAAAAAAAGCCCTTTCTAAATTTAAGAAAGGGCTTTTTTAGTTTATTAATTTTAGTATTATTCTACTGTAACAGCAAAAGATACTGAAGCATCTGTAGATCCATTAGCATTTGTAATATCTCCATCAGCTACACCAGTTGCATCTTTACTTGGTTGGTGACGTAATACGATAGTAATTGTCCCTGAAGCAGCATCTGTTGTTGTAAATACAGATTGTAAACCAATAGGAAATCCATTAGAATCGTAATTTACTAAACCTTCATCATAAGTGATAGCGTTTAATGTTCCTGTAACTTGGTAAAATAATTGGTGATCGTCACCTTCTTCAAGAATTTCTTCAGTAATATCTTCAACAGGATTTGTAGATTCGTTTAAAAAAGTAATATCACCTTCGTAAGTTGTGTTTTGAGCAAAACTTCCTGAAACCGAAGTTGTCGCTTCTGCAGCACCATCACCATCTAAATCTTGATATTCTAAAGTGATAACATCACCTCCTCCAATAGGCGTGAAAACAGCTGTAACGGTTGTGATCAATTCTTCTTCATTTACGGCTTCTGGATTGTCGTCATCAGAAGAACAAGAGTTAAATGTTAAGGCTGATAAAAATAATACTGATAAAAATTTTAATGATTTCATGTTTTAATTTTTTTGTAATTAATAATTGAATTTTAGTTGTAACATCATATTTCTCCCTAAGTCATCGGCAAAATATCTTAATCTATTAAGATACTCTCTGTACGAGGTATTAAAAATGTTACTTACGCTTAAACCAATGTTTAAACTTGTGTTTTTTGAGGTTTGTAGCGTTACATCACTCGAAAAATGCATTATATGATACGCCGGTGGAGGTGTACTAATATCTACATTTACATACGAATCTGTTGCTGCTATATAAGTTTCAAAATTATTGTTTGGATATTCATTTTGTTTAAAAACCCATTCGCTTTTTAATTCGGCATTAAAATTTTTCCATTTTGTATTAGTATATGTAATACTATTCATGGTTTTTAAAGCCGGAATATCTATTAGGTCACGATTTTGAGATAAGTCTCTTCCTTTTGTATAAGAGGTTTTATTGGCAAATTTAATGTGGTCATTAATTTTAAGATCTAAACTTAAATCTAAACCTAATAACATGGCATTAGTTTGTTTGTATTCTCCTACCGGAAAAGAGCCTCTTATGGTTTGTTGTACACCTGTTGGCTCGATATAAATAAAATCGTTGATGTTGTTGTAAAACGTTTCGAAATTTACATTTAAAGCTTTCGAGTTATAGGTATATGATACTGAAAAACGGTTTGACTGTTCTTGTTTAATTCGTAAATCACCTAATTCTATTCTTGCAGCAGAGTGGTGTAGTCCATCACTAAATAATTCTGAAGGGTTTGGAGTTCGGTTAGATAAACTATAATTAAATAATACTGAGTTTTCATCATTTATACGGTATGAAATTCCAGCGGAAGCAGATATGTTATTATAAATAAATTTAGGGTTTGTAAGTAATTGTGTTCCTAAATCTTCAATAATAATATCATTAAAATCTACATCATAACCGCGTTCTTCCCATCTACTTGTTTGGTAGAATTTTTTGGCATCAATATTCACATAATCGTATCTTAAAGCTGCATCTACTAATAGGTTATCGTTTAAGCGCCATTCTGAAGTTATAAAAGCTCCAAAACTATACTTTGTATAATCTGGTATTAAACGTTTTATTCCTGTATTAGGGTTTGCAAAATTATCTTGATATTCACCATCAAAACCAACCACAAAAGTTTTATTATCAAACTTATCTATCTTTAAATTTGTACTCAAACGGTGAGTTTGTAAAGTTAAATCTATAGATGCTTTATTTCTGTCATCACCAACTCTAAGGTCGTATTCAAAACGTTGATTATTTTGGTAATCGTACTGCATATTAAGCTTTCCGATACCTTTAAAACGTTTATAAAAACTCACTTTTGCTAAATGATGTGTTACATCTTGTCGCGGTGCATTTATATCGTAACTAAAAGGGTTTGTAACCGTGGGTTGTTGTGAGTTTATAGCATTTACTAAATCTTCTACATTACCAATGTGTGAGGCGCTTAAAATTCCAATATTATTGTTTAAATAACTGTAATAAATGCTAAATCCTTTTTCAAAAGAATTAAAACCTGTATTTACAGAAAACCCTTTAGAGTCTAACCCTGTGTTGGTTAAGTAGTAATCTGGTGCTTTAAAATCGCCATAACGTTTTAAGGTTCCTTGTCCGTTTACGTACCAACCATTTTTATAGGTTTTGGTTAAAGATGTGCTTACACTTCCGCCTCTTCCGTTTGTTTGTCCGCTTAAAATTGTTTTCCCGTATAAGGAGTCTACTTTTTTATAGTTGGGAGGATTTAAAACGACCACACCACCAATTGCATATCCACCATAAGCTAAAGCTCCGGCACCTTTAATTACCGATATACTTCCGGCGGTATTAAGGTCTACATTTGGAGCATGTTCAATTCCCCATTCTTGATCTTGAAGTACTACATTATTAGTAAGAATAATAACTCTGTTACTATGTAAGCCGTTAATTACAGGTTTTACAATTGTATTTCCTGTACTAACTGTTGAGACGCCACTTACTTCTTTTAGGGCGTCACCAAGACTTGCTGAGCTATATTTTTCTAACGTTTTAGATTTTAAAACAGTTTCTTGAGCTGTTTTTGTTTTCTTAATTCCTGTATGTCCTTCAATTTTAATTTCTGATAAAGCTTCAACATGATGTTCTAAATTGATGACTTTTTTGATATCATTTTTAATATCAAGATCAAAAGTTATGGTTTCGCAACTTAAGTGAGCAACGGTTATTGTATAGGTACCGGCACACACATTTTGCATAACAAATTTTCCTTTGTCATCGCTAATAGCGTATTTATTTAGAGTTTCAATATATATTGTTGCTCCTTCAATTTTAGTGCCGTTATGAAAATCATGAACTTCACCAGAAAATGTATAAGAACAGTTTTGACCGCTTGTAATGTTTACAATAAACAAGAAAGCAACCAATAGTGTGTATTTCATTGGGTGTAATTTTAGTATAAAATATTCAGTAAATAATTATACTAGGGCAGGAGGTCCTCGTAAAGAATAAGATAATTGCCAATGACTTTTAAGGTAATTATATGGTGTTGAGGTAGGATTTGAATGTGTTTCTGTTTTAATAAGAATATCAAAATCGTTTGTAAAACTTACAAAAGGGGTGTTGATATTAAACTTATAAAAACTACATTCTAAATCTAAATTATGAATATGTGTTTGGTTTTCACCTAAGCAAATGTCATGTTGATGGTGACTAAATACATGTGTAAATTTTACAGCATAGGGTATTGAAATAGCGGCTACCACTAAAAGGGTTGCTATTTTAAATATAATATGTTGTTTTAGTTTATACACTTAATCTAAGAAACGTTTTAAGCCGAATCGTTTTAACATTTTCTTTTCGAATTCCCAGAAAAATTTAAATTGGCCAAATAGCCAACCAAATGTAACTAATAGTATTTGATAGAAAACGAGCCCAATGATAATATATAAAAACCAATAAAGACCTACATTTAAGTTTTCTTTAGTAATTCCGATAGCCTTAATTATTGGGCGTCCTATAATCATTGAGGATGATCCAGTGAGTGCAAATACAATGAAAATACGAATCATTTCCCATTTTTGTTTTACAATCCATTTGTGTTCTAGCTTCTTAAAACAAAATAGAAAGAAACGAAGTAATACAAAATAGAAAACGAAACTTAGTAAGACTGAAAATAGATTGGGAGCGTTGTTAAAAAATAAACTACTTAGTTTAAGAGATAAGTATAGTAAGGCGATAATTGCTATTGTTGGAAATAGTAGTTGCCAGTTTTTTGTGATTTCCCAACGTTTTTTGAATTTTTCCATAGTTTAAAAACAACATTACAAAGATACTTTAAATTCTAGGAATTGCGCCTGCTAATTTTTGATTATGTGTAATTTGAAAGTACACAAAATAATTATAAAGCTTATAGTTTAATTCGTAACCATAATTAATGCTAGAGTTGTAATCTATTTGCATTTCGTACAAATCTTTGTTGCTAGAAATTAAATTAACACGTTGATTCCATGCGTTTACATAAATCCTGTTTTTTGTTTCTAAATAGGGTTGAGAATAGTAGCCTTCAGGACGCGCTGAACTGTCTAACCAAGTATTAAAACCGGGTTCAATAATAATGATGTCGTACTCTAAATTATCATTTGATATGGTTACAATATCATCTTCATTTTCTATAGCATCTGTATTGGTATTGCTGTTTTGGGTTGCTACACAACTTAATAAGGTTAGTGCAATTAGTAAACTGTATAAAAGAGGTTTCATATGCTTAAAATTTCAATATATAAAATAAAGAATTTATAAAGGAATAGCGGTGTTAAAGTAGAATTTTAACAAAAAAAAATCAAGTTATAACACTTGATTTTTTTTTATAAAAGGGGTTTATTTATTTACCAAATAATCCACCTAAAAGACCTCCAATTCCGCCTTTACTTTTATCTCCACCAAGAACCATTCCTGCTACATCATCAATAACGCTTCCGTCACCATCTGCATCTAAAATTGATTCTAAGAAGCTTTGTTCTTGATCTTGTGAGTTACCAGAAATTAAACCACCTAATAAACCTTCTAATCCTGAAGAACTAGATACACTATCTTGAGAAGCTTTTTTGCTTAACATGCTCATTAATATTGGTGCAGCAACTTTTAATATTTGTGCTACCGAACCAGCATCCATTCCTGATTTTGCTCCTAAAGCGGTTGTAACGTTATCTTGTTTACTACCTAATACATGTCCTAAAATTTTGCTACCATCACTAAGTACATTATCATCTACACCACCACTAAATAACCCTCCAAGGTTGTCTAATAAGCTTCCGTCATGTTTTGAATTTGTGATAGCACTCATTAATCCTTCAGCACCTTCTGGTGTGGCAGCATTACGTTTCATAGCTTGCATTAACACTGGTAATGCCATAGTTAATACATCTTGAGTTTTACTTTCAGATTGTTGTGTTTGTCCTGCAACACCACTAATAAGTGTTTTACCAAGATCGCCGTTTAATAAGTCTAAAATTCCAGACATTTTTATATATGTTTTATAATTAAGAGTCTCAAAATACAAAAAAAAGCTCGTAAGTTTTATACTTACAAGCTTTTAATGTGTTTATTGTTAATAACTTTTATGCAGATTTAGTTTTTAATAAACTAATTATTTGTGATGCTAATTCTGTTCCAATTCTATCTTGCGCTTCGTTAGTTGCTGCACCAATGTGAGGTGTAAGAGAGATTCTTCCGTTCATTAATATTTGTACTGCAGGAGTTGGTTCGCTTTCAAAAGTATCTAAACCAGCAAAAGCAATTTTACCTTTAGTTAATGCGCTTACAAGTTCTACTTCATTAATAACACCACCACGAGCAGCGTTAATAATACCAGTACCGTCTTTCATCATGTCAAATTGTGCTTTTCCAATAATGTAATCGTCTTGTGCTGGTACGTGAAGTGTTACAAAGTCTGCTTCTTTAAGAATGTCTTCCATAGGTTGTGTTTCTATTTCAACATTTATAAACTGACCGTTATAAAATTCAACTTTTATTTCAGCTTTTCCTACAAATTTATCACTTGCAATCACTTTCATACCTACTCCTAAAGCAATTTTGGCAACCTCTCTACCAATACGTCCAAAACCAATAATACCTAATGTTTTTCCTCTTAATTCTACACCATTAGCGTAGTTTTTCTTTAAGGATTTAAATTTTGTATCACCGTCTAATGGCATATTTCTGTTAGAATCGTGTAAAAATCTTACAGCTCCAAATAAATGAGCAAAAACTAATTCGGCAACCGACTGCGATGAGGCTGCAGGTGTATTAATGACGTGAACATCTTTACTACGTGCATATTCTACATCAATATTGTCCATACCAACACCACCACGACCAATAATTTTTAATGATGGGCAAGCGTCAATAATATCTTTTCTTACTTTTGTAGCGCTTCTTACTAATAGTACATCAATAGTGTTTTCGTTGATGTAATTGATAAGTTGTTCTTGTGCAACTGTTGTTGTGATGACTTCAAATCCACCTTGTTCTAAGGCGTCAATACCACTTTGTGAAACTCCGTCGTTAGCTAAAACTTTCATGTTGTTATTATGTTTGTGTTGTTATGCTTTTCGTTCTAATTCGCTCATTACATCTACTAATGTTCCTACACTTTCTAATGGTAGTGCGTTGTACATTGAGGCTCTGTAACCACCAACACTTCTGTGTCCGTTAATACCGCTAACTCCTGCTTCTTTCACCATAGTATCAAACGTTTCTTTTAAATCGTCGTTTGTAAGATTAAAAGTGGCATTCATCATTGAGCGGTCTGCTTTGGCTGCAAATCCTTTAAATAATGGGTTTAAATCTATTTCTGAATAAATTAAGCGTGCTTTTTTCTCGTTTTCTTTTTCAATTGCTGATACTCCACCTAATTTTTTAAGCCATTCTAGTGTTAACATTGAGGTATAAACGGCAAAAACAGGAGGGGTGTTAAACATACTACTTTTATCAATGTGAGTTTTGTAGTTCATCATTGAAGGAATTTTACGAGATACTTTTCCTAAAATATCTTCTTTTATTACTACAAGAGTTGTTCCTGCTGGTCCCATGTTTTTTTGAGCTCCGGCGTATATAAGATCAAATTGAGAATAATCGATAGCACGAGAAAAAATATCACTACTCATATCACATACCATTGGTACGGGTGAGTTAGGGAATGCTTTCATTTGTGTTCCAAAAATGGTGTTATTTGATGTACAATGAAAGTAATCGTAATCTGGTGAGATATCAAATCCTTTAGGAATGTAGTTATAGTTCGCGTCTTTTGATGAGGCTACTTCATAAATATCATCGTAAATTTTCGCTTCTTTTATCGCTTTATCACTCCAGGTTCCTGTGTTTAGGTATCCAGCGCGTTTTTCTAATAAGTTAAGTGCCACCATTAAAAATTGTGTACTTGCACCACCTTGTAAAAACAAAGCTTTATAACCTTTTCCTTCTAATCCTAACAACTCAAGAGCCAATGTTCTTGCGTTTTCCATAACATCAACAAAAGCTTTACTTCTGTGAGAAATTTCTAATAATGATAATCCTTCATCAAAATTTAAAATTGCTTCTGAAGCTTTTTGTGTTACTTCTTCTGGTAAAATGCATGGACCGGCACTAAAATTATGTTTTTTCATGATATGGTTGTGTTGTTTTGTGTTGTTTTGTGTTGTTTATTGAGATATCAACAAAGGTGCTAAATTCTTATAAAAAATTAGTTAATAAATTGATAATTTATAGGCTATAGTTTTATTAAAAATTCAATACTATCTATATTATCTGCATAATCCCAAAGCTTAGGTTGTTGTGTTTCTCCAAAAGCAATTTTTGTAATTTCGGTATTATTGCTAACTACACACTGTATGCGGTCTTTATTATCCGTTAATAATGTGTTTAATTCGTTTTCAGAATCATAATATTCGTAAAATACAGTTGCAATAGGGGAGGCGAAGCTTTTATCTTCTTTAATCATTAAAAAT
Source organism: Lacinutrix undariae (assembly GCF_052934785.1). Taxonomy (NCBI): domain Bacteria; kingdom Pseudomonadati; phylum Bacteroidota; class Flavobacteriia; order Flavobacteriales; family Flavobacteriaceae; genus Lacinutrix; species Lacinutrix undariae. The sequence goes on along the minus strand of NZ_CM128809.1, from coordinate 3,110,020 downwards.
CCGTTTTCTAACATGGCAAATTCGCTCATTAGGTATACGGCTTTATTATAGTCGTAATTATTGGCGTATTTGGCTTCGTTAATAATAGGATTCCAGTGATACATAGCTTGAAAGAAGGCTTGAAAATCATAATCTTTAGGGACTAATAATTTTGAAACATTTCGGCAACCTAATCCGTAGTATCTAAAAATATCTTCAGATAAAGCGGTTAATTCTTCTTCAGTTTCTTTGCCGTTTAAAACAGCTACTGAATTTCTATTATTTCTAATAATTGACGGCTTTCCTTTAAAATAGTATTCAAAATAACGCGCCGTATTATCACTTCCGGTAGCAATTACAGCTTCAAAAGTATCTAATCTTCCTTCTGTAAAAGACATTTTACCTTTAAATTCAGGAGCAACGTGCTCTAAATATTTAGACAAGAAAGGTAATAACTGTTTGTCATTACTAGATTGTTTTACTATAACTTCATGACCAGAGATTAAGACCGATAAGAAATCGTGAAATCCTACTAGCGGAATATTTCCAGCCATAATTATTGCGACTTTTTTAGAAGAAGTAGCATTAAAATTATAAGGTTTTAACCACGTATTGAGGTTGGTTTCTGTTAACGCATCAGCCCATTGGGTTAATGTGAACAATATATTTTTTTTTGTGAACCATCCGTTATGTTCTTGAGCGAGTTTTATTTGATGTTGAAACCCGTCAAAAAATAAATCGTTAAACGGAATATCTTCTTTTTTTGAAATACCTTCGGTAGAAAATTGACTTAAAAATTCTCCTAGTTTTACAAATGCATCAATTCTTTGCTGTAAATTCATTCTGTATTTGGTTATGAATGGTTTTGGCTTTATTTTTGTGCAAAGTTAGAAAAATTAAACTCTGAAATAGAAAAATGCTATGGCAATAATTATCACAGACGAATGTATAAATTGTGGTGCATGCGAACCCGAATGCCCAAATACAGCAATATACGAAGGTGCAGATGATTGGAGGTATAATGATGGAACAAGTTTAAAAGGAAAATTAGTGCTTCCTAATGGTCATGCTGTTGATGCTGATGATGCACAAGAGCCTATAAGTGACGAGATTTATTATATTGTACCCGATAAATGTACTGAATGTAAAGGATTTCATGAAGAACCACAATGTGCGGCAGTTTGCCCAGTAGATTGTTGTGTTCCTGATGACGATCATGTAGAAACAGAAGAAGCGTTACTAGGAAAACAAGCATTTATGCACCCAGATAACTAGATTTTAAATCTTCATATTCAAAACATATTAATCCCAAACAAATTTGTTTGGGATTTTTTACGCCTTTTTTTCTGCTGAAAAATAATAATAAATTGAAACTTTAGGTCGATGACAAAACAATTTGCAATCGGTGTACTTTCTAATCAAGGAAATACTTATCTTTGCACTCGCAAAAACCCATATTAAAGGGTGGCGATTTTTTAAAACCTAATTATCTATAACAAAAATGAAAGCAGGAATTGTAGGATTACCAAACGTAGGAAAATCAACCTTATTCAATTGTTTATCAAATGCAAAAGCGCAAAGTGCGAATTTTCCATTTTGTACTATTGAACCTAATATTGGTGTGGTAAACGTACCAGATTCAAGATTAGAAAAACTTGAAGAATTAGTGGTTCCAGAACGTGTACTTCCTGCAACAGTAGAGATTGTTGATATTGCTGGTTTAGTAAAAGGAGCAAGTAAAGGTGAAGGTTTAGGGAATCAGTTTTTAGCAAATATTCGTGAAACAGATGCTATTTTACATGTATTACGTTGTTTTGATAATGATAATATTATTCATGTTGATGGAAATGTAGACCCTATTAGAGATAAGGAAACTATCGATATGGAATTACAATTGAAGGATTTAGAAACGATCGATAAGAAATTAGAGAAAGTAAAACGTGCTTCAAGAACAGGTAATAAAGAAGCTCAAAAAGAAGAAGCGGTTTTATTAAAAATTAAAGCGGCCTTAGAGGCTGGAACATCTGTAAGAGCTTTAGAGTTTTCTGAAGAAGATTATGCTGAATATGTTAAGCCTTCTCAATTAATTACAGATAAACCAGTAATGTATGTTTGTAATGTAGATGAAGATGCTGCTGCAACAGGAAACAAATATGTTGATTTAGTTAAAGAAGCTGTAAAAGATGAAAATGCTGAAGTTTTAGTATTAGCAGTTGGTACAGAAGCAGATATTAATGAGTTGGATGATTATGAAGAACGTCAAATGTTTTTACAAGACATTGGACTGGAAGAGCCAGGAGCTTCAAAATTAATTCGTTCGGCTTACAAATTATTAAACCTACAAACTTATTTTACTGCAGGTGTAAAAGAAGTAAGAGCTTGGACTATTGATGTTGGTGCATCAGCGCCACAAGCAGCAGGAGTAATTCATACTGATTTTGAAAAAGGTTTTATTAGAGCTGAAGTTATTGGGTATAATGATTATGCAGAATACGGAAGTGAAGCTAAAGTGAAAGAAGCTGGAAAAATGCGTGTAGAAGGTAAAAACTACATTGTTAAAGATGGAGATGTTATGCATTTCTTATTCAACGTATAAAAACGAAATACATATAAATAAAAAAACCAACGCGATAAGCGTTGGTTTTTTTTATACTATAAAATGAAACTTATTTAATAGCCATTAATTGTTTAGCTACTTTAAGTAAATCTGTTTCGTTAATATGTGGAGTAGGCGCTAACGGGTAAACTTGCTGTCCTGGTCTTGCAACAAATGCTGCTTTCCAACCTGCCCATTGTGCACCTGCAACATCCCAACCGTGAGCTGCGACTAATAAACAGTCTTCTGGAGCAATATTCATTTTTCTTGCTGCCCATTGATAGGTATCTGCATGTGGTTTAAATTTCCCGATGTCTTCCACGCTTAAGCGTTCGTCAAATAAATCAATTAAACCAGAGTTTATAAATTGAGTTTCAACACCCTTATTTGATGAATTTGTGAAAGATACTAATTTATAACCGTCAGCTCTAAGTGCTTCTAATGCTTTTCTAACTTCTGGATGCGCAGGTAAAGAACGTATTGGAGTTACGATAGCATCTTTAGCTTCAGCTTCGGTAAGTTCAATGCCATTGTTTCTTCCTACCATACGTAAAGCTGCGGCTCCAATTACTGCAAACCCTTCATATTGATTAGCAACAGTAGATACTAATGAATATTGTAACATTGTTGTAAACCATAATGGAAGTAATTCTGTTCTTCCGTTTAAAGCCTTTCCAACACTTTCTTTCATTGCTGTTAAGTCTAATAATGTTTCATTAACATCAAAAAATAAAACTTTCGGGCGTTTTGTTAAAGCTGGTGCTATTGCTGTTAAGTTTTCTTGATCTGTGGTGTTACTCATCATAATGGTTGGTGTTACTAATGTTGCTATTCCTGTTATTGCTGATTTTTTAATAAAATCTCTTCTGTTATTTTTCATAATATCTGTTGTTACGTACGTTACGGTATGTTTTATAAGTTATCAATAGTTGTCTCAATCGCAATTATATAATGATTAATCGCGTAATCATCTAAATATAAGGTGTTTATTCCTCTAAAACCTTCAAAAGCACTAATAAGATAAAGTGCTATGGACTCGCTATTAGTTGTAGGTTTAAATTGCCCCAAATATTTACCGCGTTCAATCACTGCCGCTAAGGCCGATTTCCATTCTTCAATAATACGTTTTAAGGCACTTTGATAAACAGATTCTTTATTTCCTATTTCATTTATTAAACTATTTGCGGGACAGCCATGTGTTTTTTCAAAATCAGATAAGGTTTTCACCTTATTGATAAACACTGTTTTTAAGAGCACTTTTGGGCTATCATCATTAAATAAAGGTAAAATCATCTGTTTGTAAATACGATCTTTAACAGTTGTTGAAATAATAAGTTCGCCAAGTTCCTTTTTGTTTTTAAAATGGTGGTAAAAAGCACCTTTTGATAATGCTGTTCTATCCATAATTTGATCGATACTAGTGGCTTGAAATCCGTTTTCAAAAAAAGATTCGAAAGCACTTTTTAGAATGATATCTCTGGTGTGTTCAGATTTTAATTTCTGCTTCATATACAAATAAAGCAAAATAAAACATTTATATAGGAATGTTTTGTGTTAAATTAAATTAATTCTCTACTTATTTTAGGTGATTGTTAATTACTTTGTAACTTAGTATTTCATATTTTAATGCTATGTATTATCTTAGCAACTTACTCAATAAAATCGTTACATTTTATGTCTCAAGAAACCGACTATACCGAAGATAATATACGCTCCCTCGACTGGAAAGAACACATCCGTATGCGTCCTGGAATGTATATTGGGAAGCTTGGTGATGGGTCATCTCCCGACGATGGAATTTATATTTTACTAAAAGAAGTGCTCGATAACTCTATTGATGAGTATGTTATGGGTGCGGGTAAAATTATTGAGATTTCTATTCAAGGAAGTAAAGTGATTGTAAGAGATTACGGTCGTGGTATCCCTTTAGGTAAAGTTGTTGATGTGGTTTCAAAAATGAATACCGGTGGGAAGTACGATTCTCGTGCCTTTAAAAAATCGGTAGGACTAAATGGAGTTGGTACAAAAGCAGTAAATGCATTATCTTCTTATTTTAGAGTAGAATCTACAAGAGATGGAAGATCTGCTTCTGCAGAATTTGGACAAGGAAATCTTACCAACGAAGATTTATTAGATGATACATCTCGTAGAAAAGGAACTAAAGTATCTTTTGTTCCAGATGAAATCATCTTTAAAAACTATAAGTATCGTAATGAGTATGTAGCAAAAATGCTTAAAAATTACGTGTACTTAAATCCAGGATTAACCATTGTTTTTAATGGTGAAAAATATTACAGTGAAAATGGATTGAAAGATTTATTAGCTGAAAATATTAAGGAAGAAGATTTAGCTTACCCAATTATTCATCTTAAAGGTGATGATATTGAAGTAGCTTTAACTCATAGTAAAACTCAATACAGCGAAGAATATCACTCGTTTGTTAATGGGCAAAACACCACTCAAGGTGGAACACACTTATCTGCATTTAGAGAAGCATTAGTAAAAACTATACGCGAATTTTATGGTAAAAACTACGAAGCATCAGATGTTAGAAAATCTGTAGTTTCGGCTATTTCTATAAAAGTAATGGAACCTGTTTTTGAGAGTCAAACAAAAACCAAATTAGGTTCAACCGATATGGGAGGCGACTTACCAACGGTAAGAACTTATATTAATGACTTCTTAAAAAAATATTTAGATAATTATTTACATAAGAACACAGATACGGCTGAGAAAATTCAACGTAAAATTTTACAAGCAGAACGTGAACGTAAAGAATTATCCGGAATTAGAAAATTAGCTAAAGACAGAGCTAAAAAATCTAATCTTCACAATAAAAAATTAAGAGATTGTCGTGTGCATTTTGGTGATGCTAAAAACGGAAGAAACCTAGAAACTACCTTGTTTATTACCGAGGGAGATTCTGCTTCTGGGAGTATTACAAAATCACGTGATGTAAACACACAAGCGGTATTCAGTTTAAAAGGAAAACCTTTAAATTGCTACGGACTGAGTAAAAAAATAGTTTACGAAAACGAAGAATTTAACCTCCTTCAAGCCGCATTAAATATTGAAGAATCTTTAGAAGATTTACGTTATAATAATGTAGTAATCGCTACCGATGCCGATGTGGATGGAATGCATATTAGATTATTGTTAATTACATTCTTTTTGCAGTTTTTCCCTGAAGTAATTAAAGAAGGGCATTTGTATATTTTGCAAACACCGCTTTTTAGAGTTCGAAATAAAAAAGAAACTATTTATTGTTATTCGGAAGAAGAGCGACGAAATGCTGTTGAAAAATTAAAACCAAAACCAGAAATTACTCGATTTAAAGGTTTAGGTGAAATTTCTCCAGATGAGTTTGTGCATTTTATAGGTGAAAATATTCGTTTAGATCCTGTAATGTTAGATAAAGATATGTCTGTTGAAGAGTTATTATCATTTTACATGGGAAAAAACACACCAACACGACAAGAGTTTATTATAAAGAATTTAAAAGTAGAATTGGATATTGTAGAAGACATGTAGAATGAGAACAAATAATATAGAAGTAACAAACACTATAATATCTGTCTATTTCATACTAATTGTCTTAGCTATATTAAGTGCAACTGTATTTAATGCTTTTAGCGAAGTTACAAGTAATCCTTTTTTAATCTCAGGAATAATAATAGTAGCATTTATTATTTTATTTGTTTTAGTATATATTATTTCTAAATTTTTTGAATACGATAGTGATGGTGTAAAAGTTGTCATACTACACAGAGGTTTGTTACTTTCTGAATATGTAAATTATCGAGAATATAAAGTAGAATTTGATAAAGAGCAATTAGTAGCATTTGAATTTACAAACCTTTTAATATATAAACGATTAACAATATATGTTAAAGGACGGAATAGTTCGAAACAAAAAAAACATAGTTTTAATATTTCGTTGGTTTCTAAAAAAAAGCAACGTTATATAAAACAATCTTTGAGTAAAATGATTAAAAATAACCGAAATAATAGTTAATGAGCGAAGACAACGACAATTTGTTAAACGAACATGAAGATAGCAGTCAGGAAACTATTACACGAGTTACTGGCATGTTTAAAGATTGGTTTCTAGATTACGCTTCTTATGTAATTTTAGAACGTGCAGTTCCTGCAATTGAAGACGGTTTTAAACCTGTGCAACGACGTATCATGCATTCTATGAAAGATTTAGATGATGGTCGTTACAATAAAGTAGCAAATATTGTTGGGCATACCATGCAGTATCATCCTCACGGAGATGCCAGTATTGCTGATGCTATGGTACAAATTGGTCAAAAAGATTTGTTAATTGACACACAAGGAAACTGGGGTAATATTTTAACAGGAGATAGCGCAGCTGCTTCTCGTTATATTGAAGCCCGAATTTCAAAATTTGGTTTAGATGTGGTTTTTAATCCAAAAATCACAGAATGGCAATCTAGTTATGATGGCCGTCGTAAAGAACCTGTTAATTTACCTGTAATGTTTCCGTTGCTTTTAGCGCAAGGTGGAGAAGGAATTGCAGTAGGATTATCTACCAAAATTTTACCTCATAATTTTATTGAACTTATTGATGCTTCAGTAAAACACTTAAACGGAAAACGATTTACAATATATCCAGATTTTCCAACATCAGGAATAGCAGATGTTTCTAATTATAATGACGGATTAAGAGGAGGGAAAGTACGCGTACGTGCAAAAATTTCTCAACTCGATAAAAATACTTTGGTAATTACCGAGATTCCTTTCGGAACTAATACATCATCATTAATTGATTCAGTCTTAAAAGCCAACGATAAAGGTAAAATTAAGATTAAAAAAATTGAAGATAACACAGCTGCTAATGTAGAAATATTAGTGCATTTACCTGCCGGAATTTCTCCAGACAAAACCATTGATGCTTTATACGCATTTACAAATTGCGAAAGTTCAATTTCTCCTTTAGGTTGTGTAATTGAAGATAATAAACCGCTATTTGTAGGAGTTACCGAAATGCTAAGACGAAGTACAGATAATACCGTACAACTTCTTAAGCAAGAATTAGAAATTAAATTAAGTGAATTTGAAGAACAATGGCACTTTGCATCTTTAGAACGAATTTTTATTGAAAATAGAATTTATCGTGATATTGAAGAAGAGGAAACTTGGGATGGTGTTATTGCTGCAATTGATCGCGGACTTCAGCCACATATAAAACATTTAAAACGAGCAATAACTGTTGAAGATATTACACGTTTAACAGAAATACGAATTAAACGTATCTCAAAATTTGATATTGATAAAGCACAACAAAAAATTGATGCACTTGAAGATCAAATTGCAGAAGTGAAACATCATTTGGCAAATCTTATCGTTTATGCGATTGCATACTTTGAACGTCTTAAAAAAGAATATGGAGAAGGACGCGAGCGTAAAACAGAAATTAGAATTTTTGATGATGTTGATGCTACAAAAGTAATTATCCGTAATACAAAACTATACGTTAATAGAGAAGAAGGTTTTGTTGGTACAGCTTTAAAACGCGACGAATATGTTTGCGATTGTAGTGATATTGATGATATTATTGTATTTACCAAAGAGGGTAAAATGATGGTTACAAAAGTAGATAGCAAAACATTTGTAGGAAAAGATATTATTCACGTTGCCGTCTTTAAGAAAAAAGATAAACGCACCATATATAATATGATGTATCGCGACGCAAGATCCGGACCAACTTATGTAAAACGATTTGCAGTAACCTCAATAACTAGAGATAGAGAATACGATTTAACTAACGGAAGTAAAAATTCTGTAATGTGGTATTTTTCAGCAAATCCAAACGGAGAAGCAGAGGTTGTAACTGTGTTATTAAGACAGGTAGGGAGTATTAAGAAATTAAAGTGGGATATTGATTTTGCTGAAATCTTAATTAAAGGACGCGCTTCAAAAGGAAACTTAGTTACTAAATATCCTATTAAGCGTATTGATTTAAAAGAAAAAGGAGTCTCTACATTAAAGCCGCGTAAAATTTGGTTTGATGATACTGTAAAAAGATTAAATGTAGATGGTAGAGGTGATCTTGTAGGGGAGTTTAAAGGAGAAGACCGTATTTTAATTATCACACAATCTGGAATTATAAAAACAATAGTTCCAGAAATGACTGCGCATTTTGATGCCGATATGATTGTGATGGAAAAATGGATTCCAAACAAACCTATTTCTGCTATTTATTACAATGGTGAAAAAGAACTCTATTATGTAAAACGATTTTTAGTTGAAACCGAAGGTCGTGAAGATGTCTTTATCTCGGAACATCCAGCATCTCAATTAGAAGTAGTCTCTACAGATTGGAGACCTATGGTTGAACTTGAATTTACAAAAGAACGAGGAAAAGATCGTAAGAATAATTTAGAAGTTAATTTAGAAGAATTTATCTCTATTAAAGGAATTTCGGCACTTGGTAATCAGCTAACGCGAGATAAGGTTAAGCAAGTAAATATACTGGAGTCGTTACCTTATGAGGTAGAAGAAAATACAGTTGAAACTTCAGTAGATTCTGAAGATGGATCTGATGATGACGATGATTCTCAGACTGCTTTATTTTAGATATTGTAGTTGTTAATAATAAATAAAAAGCCGCTTAACATTTTATGTGTTAAGCGGCTTTTTTGATTTATAAAGCGATTTTAGAGCGAAAAATAGAGGTAAATCTAATTGTGTATACGAAAACTTTAAAATGCGCTTATTTGCACTTTAATAAGAGCTGTTTTTTTGTGTAGAAAAAAACTGAAGCTTATTTAATTTTTTTAGCAGTACCTTTTATAGTATTGTTTTTTTTACTCATTTTTTTAACAGCTAATTTATATTCAAAAGTATAAGTGCTATCTGTAGTTGATAATATTTTAAAATGAATAGCATCTTCTTCCGATTTGCTTTTTGGATGTTTTGCTTTCTGAATAAATTCACAATCGTTAATCCATCTTATAGACGCGGTGTCAATTTTATTTTCAAAATAATCAATATTGTATTTTTCGGTTCTTACAAAAGTTCCAGTTTTTTCAATACCGTCAATTGTGTAATTAAATTCAAAAGTTCCAGTTTTAAAATCTGAACAATTTCTTTCTGGAGAATAGCAAGATGTAAAAAATGCTAAAACGAAAATAGGTAGTATAAATTTCATGTGTATAATTTGAAGTTACAAATTTACTAAAACAAATTATTCTTTCTTGAAATCTTTGAATGTTCCGTCGGTATAAAAAATTACAATCTTATCAATTGTTTTTTCTTTGGAAGAAAAAGTTTTAAAAATTTCACTTTCAGTTTTCACTTCTGGCTTAGTCTCTTTTTCAATTTTTACAACAGGTGTTTTTTCGGGAGTTAAAATTTTTGCTGTTTTTTCTTGAGCAGGAAAATTTCCTTTTCCATTCATTAACCAGTACAATTCTACTTCAGGGAAGGAGGTGAGTATCTTCAAAACAAAGTCTAAACTTGGCTTATTTCTACCTGATAATATGTGTGAAATACTAGAGCGTTGTACACCTATTTTTTCAGCAAAAGAAGAGGCCGATTCCCCGTAGTAATCAATCACTTTTTGTAAACGTTTTGTAAAATCAGCGTTGTTTATCATTGTAAACTGTTTTAATATAATTTAAGTGTTACAAATGTAAAACATTTAATCAACATAAAGTATAATTATATCAAAAATCAGAAAATAGAGTAAACTAAAGCTTTAAGTAATGTTACTTATAGGACTGAATTATAGGGCTTTATTTTGCTTTAATCATGTTGTTGGTTTTATAAACTCCTTTTGTAGCAGTATTTAATAAATACGTGCGCTGTTATGGTTACTTTTGTAAACAACATTTGTAAACAAGCTAGTTTACAAATGTAAAACATCAATTGTTTACCTTTGTAACATAAAGAATAAGAGATGTTAATAGATGCTTTAAATAAATTGTTTGCTGCTCACAAAGAAGTGGCACTTTCTCATAGGTATATCAATAACGAAATGATAGCTCCGCTTTTAGATAAATTACCTGAAATTTTTGATGTAGAAATTATTGGAAAATCTGTAAACGGCTTGCCAATTCATGCAATAAATTTAGGGAATGGGCCTAAAAAAATATTCATGTGGTCGCAAATGCACGGTAATGAATCAACAACTACTAAGGCTGTTTTTGATATTTTAAATACTTTTATTGCTCACGATTTATGGTCTGAAGTAATATTAAAATCATGTACAATTAAAATTATTCCTATTTTAAATCCAGATGGAGCTGAAGTTTACACGCGAATAAATGCAAATAAAGTAGACTTAAATAGAGATGCAGTTGATCTTTCTCAGCCAGAAAGTGTGGTGTTGCGAAATGTGTTTAATGATTTTAAACCTAATTTTTGTTTCAATTTACATGGACAGCGTACTATATTTAGTGCAGGTAAAACTGATAATATTGCTACGGTTTCTTTCTTGTCACCTGCTGAAGATGTTGCATGTGTAGTTACTGAAACACGTAAAAAAGCAATGGAGGTTATAGCGGTAATGAATGCTCATTTGCAGACTAAAATCCCTAATCAGGTAGGTGTTTATGACGATAGTTTTAATAAAAATTGCGTAGGGGATATGTTTCAAACATTGCAAGTGCCTACAATTTTGTTTGAAGCAGGACATTATAAAGACGATTATGCGCGTGAAAAAACACGTCAATACATGTATGAATCTATAATGGTAGGGCTTCATAAAATAGCAACGTCAAAATGTGATGGTTCTGAGTATGTACCATACAATGATATTCCAGAAAACGGCAAATTGTTTTACGATATAATTATCAGAGATGCTATTGTGCTTGTTGAGTGTAAAGAAGTTGTTAGAGATATTGCTATACTATATAAGGAAGTTTTAGTTGAAGGGAAGATCGAGTTTTTTCCAAAAATTACAAAATTCTCAAATTTAGATGGTTTTTTTGGTCATAAAGAGATTAACGCTAATGGTTATAAGGTGTTAGGTGTTAATGGGTGTGCTTTAGAAATAGGTAGCGAAAACGATTTCGTATCTATAAATAATGAATTATATTCATTAAAATTAACATAAACTTAATTTTCGATGCAGATAATTCAATAAATTTGTATTATTTTTGTTTATTATTTAAAAAATCAAAGAATCACGACGAATGGCGAAGTTTAAATTAGACGAAATAGATCACCAAATTCTAGATATGTTAATTGATAACACTAGAATCCCTTTTACAGATATAGCAAAAAAATTAGTTATTTCTGCAGGAACAGTACATGTAAGAGTTAAGAAAATGGAAGAGGCTGGAATAATTAAAGGGTCTTCTTTAACATTAGATTATAAGAAGTTAGGTTATTCATTTATAGCTTATGTAGGGGTGTTTTTACAAAATACATCTCAAACTAAATTTGTTTTAGCACGTATTAATGAGATTCCATTTGTAACTGTAGCACACATTACAACTGGAAAATTTAATATTTTCTGTAAAATTAGAGCTAAAAACACGGATCATGCTAAGAATGTAATTTTTAAATTAGATGATATAGATGGTGTTTATAGAACTGAAACGATGATTTCGTTAGAAGAAAGTTTAAATGATAAGAAACGTTTAATGCATACTATCTTTAATGATATGTAAACTGATTATTATATTTATATCAACCCTTTATTGCGCTGCAGTAAAGGGTTTTTTTTGTACTTTTAATATTCAGAAATAAATAAAAACATGACCGTACATCAATTAGAAGAAAACGAGTATAATGGCTATTTTGAAACTTATATCAATTGCGTTGAAGGGCACGACCTAAATAAAGGATTAGTGTTGAATGGGGAGGCTTTAGTTGCTTTTTTTAAATCTATTCCAGAAGATAAGTGTGATTATAAATATGCGGAAGGTAAGTGGACAATAAAAGAGGTGTTACTCCATATTATTGATACCGAGCGTATTTTTGCATATCGAGCATTGCGTATAGCGCGACAAGATAAAACACCTTTAGTAGGGTTTGAGCAAGACGAATATGTGGCGCATTATAATTGTTTAAAAAGAACAATGCGATCTTTAATTGATGAGTATATGGCGGTACGGAAAGCTACCGTAACGTTATTTGAAAGTTTTAATGATGTAGCTTTAAAAAGCATGGGGGTTGCTAGTAGTCATCCTATTTCGGTACGTGCTATTGGTTTTATTATAGTTGGTCATGAAAACCATCATATAAAGATTATTAAAGAGCGTTACCTTTAAAGTAGAGAAAAAAGAAGGTAGATTTTTGGTGAAATTCACTTAAAATCTGCCTTCTTTTTAGTTGTTTTATAGATTGTAGTAAGCAAAAGCTTCAAGAATAAGCTTGTTATCAACAATACAGTTAGTTTTAGGTTGTCCTATGGTTTCAAGAAGTACAAAGTTTATATTTCCGTGTTCGTTTTTCTTGTCGTATTTAAGAAGTTCAATGATAGCTTCATGATCAGATGCTAATATATCTACGTGTTTAAATGTATTCATGATCACTGTTTTTATCATTTCTAAGTCATCTTTAGGGAAATTTAATAATTCCGAAGAAATATAAGTCGCCAAAATCATTCCTATAGCAATAGCTTCACCGTGTAAAAGGTCTTCCTTTTTAGGAGAGCTTAAAAAATAAGATTCAATAGCGTGTCCTAGTGTGTGACCATAGTTTAGAGATTTTCTAATATTGTTTTCAAAAGGATCTTTCTCAACAATATCTTTCTTTATAATTACCGATTCGTAAATTAATTGATCTAAATCTTCTAGGGTTAATTGAGATAAATCAGTCATTTTGTCCCAGTATTTACGATCGTAAATTAAACCGTGTTTTAACATTTCTGCTAACCCAGATTTTAGTTGATTCTGAGGTAAAGTGTCTAAGAATTCAGTGTCAATAAGCACCATTTCTCCTGCACTGATTACACCTACTTGATTTTTTAAAACACCTAAGTCTACACCGTTTTTTCCTCCTACTGAGGCGTCTACCATTGCGAGTAGTGAGGTAGGGATGTTTATATATTTAATACCGCGCTTAAAAGTACAGGCAACAAACCCTCCTAAATCGGTAACAACACCACCTCCAAGGTTTAATAGTAAGCTTTTTCGGTCTGCACCAAGTTCAGAAAGTGATTCCCAAACGCCTACGCAGGTTTCAATAGTTTTGTGATGTTCACCGGCTTCAATCTCAATAATTTCAATATCAACAGTGGTTTCTAACTTCGGAATAAAGTGTGATAAGCAGTAGTTATGTGTATTAGTATCAATTAAAATAAAAATTTTGGAAAACTGCTCAGTGTTTAAATAGGTGTTAAGTTGCGTGTAACAGTTTGAATTAAAGTGGACTGTATAAGTATCGGTAGTGATGGATTTCATTTGTAATTATGTTTTTTCGAGATTGTGAAATTAAGTAGATTTTACTGAATTATTAAAACATGAATAAATATATTTGCTTTATTTTTTTACAATGACGACAAATAATTTTTTTGATAATACAGAAGTTGCTTTTCAGTTAAAAAGCAATAGAGAGCTTAAAAGAGCTTATTTTTTATTTAAAATGATCTCTCATCAATCTTTGGTTAAGATTGGTACGGCCGCAACTCATTTTGCGTTAAAAATGCATTTGCCTGTTGAAGGATTGATTAGAGCTACGGTTTTTGATCACTTTTGCGGTGGTGTTAACGAGGATGATTGTTTGGGGGTAATTGATGATATGCATAGCAAAGGCGTGTGTTCTGTTTTAGATTTTTCTGTTGAAGGAAAAGAAATAGAGTCGCATTTTGATGATGCTATGGAGAAAACACTCAAACTTATTCGCTTTGGAGATGAAAAAGAAGCAATGCCAATTGTGGTTTTTAAACCTACAGGTTTTGGACGTTTTCATTTGTATCAGAAAAAAGGAGAAGGTAAGGCGTTTACTGCTATTGAAACTGAAGAATGGAATCGTGTTGTGGCGCGTTTTCATAAGGTTTGTGAGCTAGCGAAAGCAAAAGATGTTGAGATTTTAATTGATGGTGAAGAGAGCTGGATGCAAGATGCTGCTGATGATTTGGTAGAGGAGATGATGCGTACTTATAACACCGGAAAAACAATTGTTTATAATACACTACAAACGTATCGTTGGGATAGATTAGCGTATTTAAAAGGATTGCATGAGCGCGCAAAAGCTGGTGATTTTACAATAGGTGTTAAAATTGTTCGTGGCGCATACATGGAAAAAGAGCGTGATCGTGCTGAAGAAAAAGGTTACGAGTCTCCAATTTGTGAAAATAAAGCTGCTACAGATGCTAATTTTGATGAAACCTTAGCGTATATCTTAAATAATTTAAATAAAATATCTCTGTTTATAGGAACTCATAATGAGCTGAGTTGCTATTTAGCGATGGATTTAATGAAGCAATTAAAAGTTGCTAAAAATGATAATAATGTTTGGTTTGGTCAGTTATACGGTATGAGTGATCATATTAGTTTTAACTTAGCTGCTTTAGGGTATAACGTTGCTAAATATGTGCCTTTTGGACCCGTTAAAGATGTGATGCCTTATCTTATACGTCGCGCTGAAGAGAATACATCGGTTGCAGGACAAACTAGTAGGGAGCTTAATTTACTGAAACAAGAAAAAGCTAGACGAAAATTATAAACACAAAAAAACTCCGATTTTAAATCGGAGTTTTTTTATGCCATTATTTTAATAATCACTTTAATTACCACTATTTTTTTGTTTTTGGCTCGCTACCGTAACCATAACCGTAACCTTTTTTTGTGATTGTGCCATTTAATAAGGATGTCATGTTTGGGAGACGTTGCTCTTCGTGTAGTGTTTGTGCGATATGTAACTGGCGTTTATCAATTTTATTAGCGCTAATAACGTAAATAAAAAGATCAGCAAAATCACTAATTAATAGCGTATCTGTTACTAAACCAACCGCAGCAGTATCTACTATAATATAATCATAGGTGTTTTTTACATGGTCAAAAAGTGTTTTCACGCGCTCACTCATAAGTAATTCTGCAGGATTAGGAGGGATTGTTCCAGATTGAATAACGCTTAAATTGGTATTGTCTTCGTGTTGATTAATGATGCTTTCAATAGTTAATTCAGGATTAGAAATATAATCAGTAAGACCAAGGTTTTGTTTTGTGTTTAGATAGGTGTTTACTTTAGGGACACGAATATCAGTTTCAATAAGAAGTGTTTTTTTTCCTGAAAACGAAAATGAACTCGCTAGATTTACAGAGGTGTGGGATTTTCCTTCCTGAGCAATCGTAGATGTAATAAATATGGTTTTACATGCGCTTTTGTGACTTTTTAACATGAAATCGATATTAGAACGTATAATCCTGAAAGCTTCTGCTTTTGGGCTGTAATCTACTTGCTTTACGAGTTTGCTTTTGGTGTTTGCTTTTGGAATATCGCCAAGAAAAGGAATGTTTAAAACAGCTAAAACATCGGCTTTTGTTCTGATTTTTGTATCTAATAAATTTAGAATGTAAATGAGTGTTAGTGGAATTAGTATCCCAAAAACTAAAGCGGCTAGAAATAAAATTGATTTTTGAGGCCATACAGGTGATGAGTTGGAGTAGGCGGGGTCAATAATAATGGCGTTTGGGTTTTTTATGCCATGGGTAATTGCGGATTCTTCTCTTTTTTCTAATAAGTATAAGTATAGGGATTCTTTGATGCTTTGTTGGCGTTGGATGTCTCTAAATTGGCGTTCTTTTTTTGGTGCCGAATAGATTTGAGAAGAGATTCGGTTATCTTCTCTTTTTAAGGCGTTTAATCTAATTTGACTAGAAGATTTCGCATTACTTAATGATTGATTAATAGATTGTTTTAAGCTTTCTATTTGAGTATTTAGGTTTTCAACGACAGGGTTTTTATTACTAGAGGCTTTAAGTAGTCTGTTTCGTTGAATGACTAAATTATTATGTTGTTGGGTGAGTTCATTTATGGAGTTGTCTTCAAAAGATAAATTAGCCGGAATTAAGTCGCTGCTATTGGAGTTGTCTTTAAGATAGTCGCTCATGTAGTCTACAAGTTTCAATTGTGTAGCTGTAGTAACTTGTTGTGATTCGATATCTCTTTCACTTTGAAGAAAAATACTAGATTGTGAAGCTAAATCGGTGAGTTTATTATCTTTTTTAACGTTTTCTGCAGTTAAATCTACTTGAGAAAGTTCGTCTGCAATAACTTGTAGTCGGTTGTTTATAAAATCGGAAGTTAAATCAACAACTTGTTTTTTGTTTTCAATAACATAATCATTGTATTCTTTAATAAGCGTGTTAACGATGTCTTCTCCTTTTTCTTTTATAGTCTCATCAATACTTATAATAACAACACTTGAGTTTTCTCCTGCGGGAGCAATTTTTAGTTTTTGGGCATATTGATTTGTAGTGTTTTCAAGGCTGGAAATTTCAACCATAATATCTTTTCCTACGCTCATTTCTGGCTGACTAAAATTAGGTGTAATTATAAGGTCGCCAATAGGGGTGGGAATTTTATCACCAAAGTTTAAAAGTGTATTTTCGCCTTGGAAAGTGAATTGATTTTTAGAAATTACATGCAGTGTTATTGTGGTATCTGTGTGATGTAAAATTGAATCTTCATCTAAGAAATTTACTGTAATTGGTGGGTTTTTGTAAAGTTCTAGAGATTTTATATTTCCTTTAATTAAATATTTAACATTAAGGTTTAAACTATTTACAAACGAGCTAGTTATGGATTTGCTTTTGAGTACTTCAATTTCATCATAAACGCTGTTGAAGTCTTTTTTAAATAACCCATAATCATTAATCGTATTTACTTCGCTAAGGATGCTATTTTTGCTGTCATCTCCATTTGCAATTTTAATACTTGCTTTTATATTGTATAAATTTGTACTATATCTGAGGTATATAAAAACGCACGAAAAACAGATAAATAAGCTTATAATAAACCAATGAATTTTTCTAAAATAAGTTTCAATAAGCGCGATAAAAGTGTCTTTTTCAGATGAAGGATTAGTCATTGTTTGGGTCTTATTTAATTAATATTGCAGTAATGGTTGCTAAAGTGGCTATTGCTGAAATAAGTACAGTATTATTAGGTGAGTATTTAGATGAACGGACTCTAGCATTGTTTGGTGTTACGTAAATAACATCGTTTTGAGATAGGTAGTAATAAGGTGAATTCACAATGTTTATTGAAGTAAGATCAAGCTTCTTAAAGTATTTTACGCCTTTAATTTCTCTAATTAATAAAATATCATTGCGTTGTCCGTAAATGCTAAGATCTCCAGCAAGACCAAGTGCTTCAGATAGCGAAACGCTTTCATCTTGTATTGTGTATGCTCCAGGTTTATTGACTTCTCCTAATACGGAAACAGTAAAATTTGAAATCCGAATATTTACAATTGGTGATTTTAAATAAGGTTCTAATTGTGTTTTTAGTAAAGTAGTTGCTTCTGTACTTGTTAGTCCTTCAAGTTTTAAAGTTCCTAAAACAGGGAAATTGATATTTCCGTTACTATCAATTAAATAGGTTTGCATTTTTAGTGTTCCTTGAGCGCTAATTACGGTGCTATTGTAAGTTACCGCAGGAAGATTGAAAGGTCTCGCAGCTTCCATCTCGGAGGCAGAAACGTCAATAGCTAGCATATCTCCAGATTTATAGGTTAAAATAGGAGTGTTATTGATTTCTCCAGAAGATTCTATAGGGTCGTTTTGAAAATAAACAATGTCTTGTCTAGATGCACAAGAGGAGAGGAGTGCTAAAATTAATATGATGAATAGTCTTGTTTTAAAATGCGGTATATTAATCATAAAGTTTTAATTTTAAAGGTTAGTATGGGGTTGGTTATCTAAAACCTCAAACATAGAGTTGTTGGAAATGTATTCAGGGATAATTGCTTTTATAAGAGATACGATGTCTAGATTTTTGGTTGTGGCAGTAACTTTTGAGAGCTCATTTATTTTTTCTTCTATATTTTGAATTTTTAAAGGCTTCACTTTTGCGATCATTATTTTTTCATGATAAGTGGGTTTTGTATGTTCGCCGTCAGCTAAAAGTTCTTCATATATTTTCTCACCAGGTCTTAGTCCGATAATTTTAATAGTTATATCATTTGGATAGTTAAGTCCAGAGAGGGCAATCATGTTTTTAGCTAAATCAATAATTTTAACAGATTTCCCCATATCGAACACAAAAATCTCACCACCATTACCCATTGTAGCAGCTTCTAATACGAGTTGACAAGCTTCAGAAATAGTCATGAAATAACGTGTAATATCTTTGTGTGTCACCGTGATTGGACCACCGTATTCAATTTGCTTTTTAAATAACGGAATGACGGATCCATTAGAGCCTAGAACATTACCAAAACGTGTGGTGATAAATTTGGTGTTGCCGCGATTTTGAAGGCAATTGATGTATAATTCGGCAATACGCTTGGTGGCGCCCATAACATTTGTAGGGTTTACCGCTTTATCTGTTGAAATAAGTATAAACTTCTTCACATGATGAGTTATAGCTAAAGAAGCCATGTTTATTGTGCCTTTTAAATTGGTTTTTATGGCTTCGTACGGCGAGTTTTCCATGAGTGGTACATGTTTGTAAGCTGCCGCATGAAAGATTAATGTGGGATTATAAGTTTTAAAAAGAAGCTCCATTTTAGCGCGATCTCTTACGTTGGCTACAATGATATTATAATTGATAAGATTCTGTTGTTTAAGTTCCTGTTGTAGGTCGTATAGAGCAGATTCCGAAGCGTCAATAAGAATAAGCTGTTTATGGTTGTATTGCGTGAGTTTTCGGCTAATTTCACTCCCTATAGAGCCGGCAGCTCCTGTGATAAATATGATTTCATCTTTATATTCGCTGGTGAGTTCTGGGTTAGAGATGGATATTTGTTCGCGTCCCAAAAGGTCTTCAATTTTAACTTCCTTAATCTGACCAATACTTAAATCGCCGTTAATCCATTGTTGAACGGGTGGTACGATTTTAGTTTTTACGTTTACGGTAAATAGATGTTCTGTTATTTGTAATAATCTGCTTGGTGCAATATTCTGAATAGAAATAATAACTTCTTCAATATTAAATTTTAGTACAAACGCTTTAGTGACTTCATTAAGGTGGTGTACTCTAATAAGGTTGATTTTTTTGTCAATTTTACTGGGATTGTCATCAATAAAACCAACGGCTTGGTAATTGGTTTTAGTGTCGTTAGTTATGGTGTCGTAAGTGAGTATGCCTGAGCTTCCGGCTCCATATATGAGAACGTTTTTTTGAGTGTTTTCGTTTTGATTCATGTTATTATAGAGTGTTTTGATAAACAATCTAAAGCCAACAAGAAAAAGCACGTTAAGAAGTAAGTGGATGTATATTATGGATCCTGAGATGTTAAAAACAGCATCAAAATGATATTTTCGACTAAAAAAAGTAGATATAATTAATAAGGTTGCAAGGATATTAATGCCAATAATAAGATTGATAATGTCTTTATATCCTGTAAAACGAACAACGCTTCTGTGTGAAGCTACAAGTAGAAAGCTTATAAATGCAAAAGCAATTACAATAGGAATTTGTTTAAGTAAGATAATAACGTCAAATTCTATCTTAAAGTTGAAATGTATAATGTATGCTACAAAAAATGTAAAAATAACAATACTTAGGTCTATAGCTATTACAAGCCATTTAGAAGCGTATTGTTTTGATATTTTATGTAGCGCTTTTAAAATCATACATTAAGTGCGTTTTTTATCACTGTAACAACTCTGTTTTTATCTGTATTTGTTAAATTTGAACCACTAGGAAGGCATAATCCATTTTTAAATAATGTTTCAGATACACCGTTAGTATATGCTGGATAATTTTTAAAAACGGGCTGTAAATGCATAGGTTTCCATAACGGACGCGACTCTATATTATCGTTTTTAAGGGCTAATCTAATAGCTTCTCTTATCTGTTGAGATGGTGTTAAAATACAAGTTAACCATCTGTTTGAAGTGCTGTTTTTTGGTGTGTTTAAAACCGAAAGCCCTTCAATGTTTTTTAAAGCATTTTTGTAAAAATTAAAGTTTGCAATACGTAGGTTAACGTGTGCGTCTAAGACTTCCATTTGTCCGCGTCCAATTCCTGCTAAAACATTGGATAGTCTGTAGTTGTATCCAATCTCTGAATGTGAATATTCAACAGTATTATCTCTTGCTTGTGTGGCAAGAAATATAGTCTTTTGTTTTAGTTTTTCAGACTTACTTATTAATGCTCCACCACCAGAAGTTGTGATAATTTTATTACCATTAAATGAGAGTATCGCTAGGTCTCCAAATGTGCCACATTTTTCATTATTATATGTACTTCCTAGAGCTTCGGCGCTATCCTCAATTATAGGGATTTCGTAACGTTTAGCAATAGTGTTGATTTCTGTTACTTTGTAAGGCATTCCGTATAGGTGAACCGCAATAATTGCTTTAGGTTTTCTCCCTTTGCTTATGCGATCTTTTATGGCACGTTCTAATTGTTCTGGACACAAGTTCCATGTTTCTGTTTCGCTATCAATAAAAACAGGGGTTGCTCCCAGGTAGCAAATAGGATTTGCTGATGCTGCAAAAGTTTTACTTTGGCAAATCACCTCATCACCGGGTTTTACGTCTAGTAAGATAAGCGCTAAGTGTAAAGCTGCAGTACCAGAACTCAGTGCAGCAACACGTGTGTCGCCTTTTAAGTAGGTTTGCAAGTCGTTTTCAAAACCAGTTACATTTGGGCCTAATGGCGCTATCCAATTAGTTTTAAAAGCTTCGTTTATGTAGCGTTGTTCATTTTCTCCCATGTGTGGAGAAGATAGCCAGATCTTAGTATTCATATTTTACACTTTATGTAAGTTAACATTCAAAACTAACGATTAGTTTTCAAGCAATCTTGGGGTATCTAAAAATAGTTACTGCCAAAATATTTTTTTTAAAGTGATATCGTAAAAGTAAATATTGCGTTTTATGTGTTATAAGTCAAATAATTACGTCAAATTGCAGGTTTATACGTTGTGTTATAAGTATTTGATAGTATGTGGGTTATGTGTTTTCGGAAAACAGAAAAATATGGCACTTTAAATACTGTAGAATTACAGCTGTTTTTAGCTTTATCATGAGATTTAAGAATGCTAAATCGTTAAGTGTTTGATGTTTATTTTAAAAGTGTCAAATAAAATGATACTTTTGAGTATCATATAAACGTTTGAGAATGAGCAATCCATTTACTTCTAAAATTTTTGTTTCCATTTGGATGAAGCATTTTAAAAATGCTGAAAAGCCAAATTCTTTTAAATGGATTAAAGGGGTGGATTTTGTGAAGCATAATTTTTTGCCTTTTTATATGAATGTAGGAAAAAATCTAACCAAAGGATTGTCTTATGTTGTAGATGATGAGGTGTGTAGTTTTAAAGGAAAAACGCTTTTGGTGTATGATGTTCCTGCGTATTTTAATATTGAATCTCCTCAAGCTGAAAGTGGGTTGAAACTCAAAAAAGTGTATCAATACCAAGGGTTTTTAATGGATTTGTCTGAATTTTCGTCAACAGAAACTTATGTGAATAGTCAGTTTAGTTCAAAAAACAGAAGAGAATTCAGATCAAATGAAAGACGATTAAATATCTGTTTTAACGCATCTCATCGCTTTTTTTATGAAGATATTTCAAAAACAGATTATAATTTCATATTTAATAGTTTTTACGAATTGCTATCTGCTCGTTTTTCTGAAAAAAACACTAATTATCACCATTTAGAATCTCAAAAATGGAATTATTATAAAGATTTAGTTTTTCCGATGATAAAAGCTAAAAAAGCATCGCTTTTGGTGATTTATGATGAAGAGAAGCCAATAGGAATCACTTTAAATTTTCATTCGGAATCTGTTTTATTTGAAACCATTACTGTTTTTGATACTGACTATTCAAAATTCAGTATTGGAAAGTTGTCTATCATTAAATTATTAGATTTCTGTTTTGAACATCAAATTACTAAGTCCGATTTTTCAAAAGGAGATTTTGATTATAAACGAAAATGGGGGAATACCGTTTATGATTTCAATTATCATATTTTATATGATTCTAATTCATTACAATCAAAACTAACTGCTTTTTGTTTGGAGAAGTTTTTTAAATTTAAATTATATCTACGGGAAAAAGAGTTAAATCAATGGTATAGAAAAACAATGTTTAAGCTTAAGAAGTTTCCAGGAACTAAAAATGAAAGGGGAGATTTTAATATTGAAAAGCTTACAGAATTTCAACCAGACGCCACTTTTGATCTTATAGATTTTAAACAGCCAAAATATAGCGGATTGTTATATGTGGTGTATTCGTTTTTGTTTTATAATCCACAATCTGTTAATAAGGTTAAGGTTTATAAAAGTAAAAACATGGCAAATATGTACGTAATTTTTGGAGTGGAAAAAGCACAAAAAGTGATTTTAATCAGTAATAATTTGCAATAATCTGTCACACTTAGAAAACGATATTCCGCTTTTGTAATTGTTAAAACGCTCAATATTTGTGTATCCTAATAGCCATTCAATGTACATTGCTGAGGTGTTAACTCCTGCTTCATGTGAAAAAGGGTAACCTCCTCCAAACCTGGGGTTTAGCTCGAGTATAAAAAGTGAATTTCCTGCTTCAAAAACGTCGCAATCTAAATTGCCAATGTGTTTTAGATGTTTTGAAATGGTTTCTCCAATACGATCAAAATCTGAGTTAATAACCGATACCGCCTTATCTGTTTCGCCTGATCTCATGTTAAGTTTCTCTCTCGCAAAAGTGCCTATATAATTTCCTTCAAAATCATTTACAATATCCATCCCGTATTCTTTTCCATTAATCTTTTCTTGAATAAGAATAGCGTGTTCCATATCGGTTTCACTTGCTGATTTGAGTATAGATTTTTTCAGTTTTAAATGTTGAAGTTTAAAAGCCAATTCTAATTCTAACATTGTTTCAGGAAAATCTATTCCTATTGATGCGCTTCCCCAACGCGGTTTTACAACCATAGGAAACTCTAAGCCATCTATTGCCATAGCGTTTTTTACTTGCTGAATTGTGGTAAATGTTTTTGGCGTTTTTAAACCAATAGATTTTAAGAAATTAAAGGTTTTAATCTTATCAAAAGCGAGTTCTATAACTGTTGGGTTAGATATTAAAACTTTACAATCGGTATCGCGTTCTATTTCTAATTTATGATGCGCAATAATAGGGAGTTCAAGATCGTTAAGAGAGATAAGTGCCTTAATTTTATATGTGTTTATAATGTTTTTTAACTCAGAGATGTAGGTGTCACTGTAAATAGTAGATACTTTTATAGCGACATTGGCATCAACCATTGCTGGCGCAGAGTGACTCATGTCGGTAGCAAAAACTTTACCTCGTCCGTTGAGTGCTTCTTTAAAGTAATTAATTAAATAATTTCGTCTTCCTGCACAGGTAAATAAGATATGTGTTGTCATTGGTTATTGGTTTTATGAGGTAAAGCGCCTTTAAAATCTGGAACAATATCATTTTCTATACTATATATGCCGTCTGATTTAAAAACTTTATAAATAGTTAGGCATAATATTTTTATATCAACCATAAATGTCATGTGTTTTACGTACCACAAATCGTATTCAAATTTTTGTTCCCAGCTAATGGCATTTCTACCATTTACTTGTGCCCAACCTGTAATACCTGGTTTTATATCGTGACGTTTTTTTTGAAGATCATTGTAGCGAGGTAAGTATTTTACTAATAGTGGGCGAGGACCAATTAGGCTCATATCACCTTTTATAACATTTAGTAATTGTGGAATTTCATCTAAAGAGTATTTTCTAATAAAAACACCTGTTTTGGTTAAGCGTTTTGCTGATGGTAATAGCGTTCCAGAGGCGTCAGTTTTATCATTCATTGTTTTAAACTTTATGATTCTGAATATTTTTTCGTCCTTACCAGGTCTGTTTTGATAAAAAAAAGGTTTCCCATTATTTTTAAACAGAAGTATTATAAATATTGAAATAAACACAGGAAATAGTATTATAAAGGCAGTAAACGCCATACATAAATCTAAAACCCTTTTGAGTATGTGTTTGTAAATCTCCATTATTTCAAGCTGTTATAATGAATTAATAATGCATCCCAGACGTTTTGTTGTTCATATTTATCTATAATATTTTCTCGTGCGCCATTCGCCATTTTTTTGCATAATTCTTTATCCGTTAATAGCTTAATCATTGCTTGAGTTAATGCTTTTGTGTTTTTTGGTGGAATAATAATGCCGTTAACACCATTTGTAATAATTTCATTACACCCATTAATATCTGACACAATACAGGGTAAATTCATGCAACTTGCCTGTAAAACAACATTAGGAAAACCTTCTCTGTAGCTGGGGAAAGTTAATATATGTGAAATAGCTACGTACGGCCTGATGTCATATTGTACGCCAACTTCTAGAATTTGATTATTAATAGAAATTAGATTTTCTGTAATTGCAGATAGTGGGTTTAATTGCGAATCTTTATGACCTACAAGAAGTAATTTTGCATGATTATAAGATTGAGATAGCGTATTAAAAGCTGTTATAAGCTCATTAATTCCTTTGTCTTTAACAAGGCGACCAATAAAAATAAAAACAATATCAGTATCTGTTATTTTAAGCTGCTTTTTTAAGCTGTTTTTGGTTTGGATGTTAATTAATTGGGAATCATAATGTTTGGTGTCAATGCCGTTTGAACTTCCATTTGCAATAACTTTAAGCTTAGTTTTTGATGTGTATTGTTGTTCTAAGATTATATTTTTCAACCCAAAAGAATTAGGTAGTATTTGTGTGGCACAATTATATGTGTGTTTTTCAACAACATCTAGTAGTTTTCGTTTTAATCCGGTGGTTTCTAGTAGGGGTAATCCGGCAATAGTATGTAAACGATGTGGTACTCCGGCAAGTTTAGCGGCAATCATACCAAGTGTTCCTGCTTTTGGTGTGTGCGTGTGTACGATAAAGGGTTTTTCTAATTTAAAAAGAACATACAATTTATGTAAGGCTATTAGGTCTCTAGTAGGAGTAATACTACGCGTCATTTTTATAGCGTATGTAAGGATTTCTTCGTTTTCTGATGCTTCAGTTAAAGCGTCTCCAGGGCTAGAAACTCCTATAACTTCGTAATATTGACTCATAAAACGGTGTTGTCCTTTAAGAAGTGATCTTAAGGACGATGGAACAGTTGTGACACGGATGAGTTTTTTTTTCACGATGCATAAGTATTAGTATACCATTTTTGAAAACAGTAAAAAGCCCAAACTTTAAACGTATTGTCTTCTTTTCCTGAAAGGTGATTATCTACCAATTCAGTAATGGTGGTAGTGTTAAATATTTGCTGTGCATTTAATGAGTTTTTATTAGCGTAATGTATAAGTTCTGGTTTTAGGCTTTCTCGCAGCCAATTACCTACAGGAACTCCAAAGCCTTGTTTTGATTTCTCTAGAAAGTGTTCAGGAAAATCATTAGCGAAAGCTGCTTTTAAAATGTGTTTTTTATTCCATTTTTTTATAAGAAATGACTCAGGAAGGCTTGATGTAAATTCGTATAAAGATCTATTTAAAAAAGGCGCACGACATTCAAGAGAATTCATCATGCTTGTGCGGTCAACTTTTACCAATATATCGCCTTCTAAACTAATATGGCGATCTATAGTTTTAAAATCATTAAGAGATTTTGGTGTGTAAATTTGAGTTTTCTCTTTATAGTAATTAAAAATATCTTGTTTTTGATATTTCGGATTTAAATAGCGATTAATATCGGAAGTGTTTAAACCTAAAGAGATGATATCCCAATAGTAGTTGTTAGAGTAATCAATAGCTTTTAGTATTTTATTCAATTTATATTTATAACCCCGATTATCACTTTTTGATTGTAAGACCATATCAGCAAGTTTTAATACTTGATTATGAAACATTTTTGGGATCACAGAAGTATATTTGTTATTAATCTTTCCGATGTAATACTTATTGTAACCACCAAAAATTTCATCGCCACCATCTCCGGTAAGCGCTACTTTTGCATTGTTTTTTGTTTTATGAGCCACCAAATAGGTAGGGAGTGAAGATGAATCAGCAAAAGGTTCGTCAAAATTTAGTAATATCGAATCAATATTAAACTTCAAATCATTTTCATCTATTTTAAATTCATGATGATTACTATTTATATGTTTAGCTACAGTTTGAGCTTTATCGGTTTCATTATAAGGTGAATTTTTAAACCCTATTGAAAAGGTGTTTATTTTAGTGTTTGAAATCTCAGACAGACAAAGCGATACGATAGACGAGTCCACACCTCCAGAAAGAAAAGTCCCTAATGGCACATCGGAAATTGAGCGACTTTCTACGCTTTCAAAAACACGTTGTTTAACTTCTTTTTTAGCGATATCAAATGAAGATTGTGACGTTGATTTTAAATTGATGCTATGAATTTGTTGCGCCTTAAAAGTTGAAGCTTCTAAATCATAAGCTATATAATGATTAGCTTCTAGTTTGTAAATATCATTGTAAATAGTAAATGGTGCAGGAATATAGGTGAGTCTGAAAAATAAATTTAGTCCATCTTTTGAAATATCAGGCAAGCTGTTGAGGCTTTTTGTAATCGATTTTAATTCGGAAGCCCAGTAAAACTGATTTCCAATATTAGTATAGTAAAGAGGTTTTTCTCCAAAATAATCTCTTGCTATGTATACTTTTTGAGTATTAAAATCATAAATACTTAAAGCAAACATCCCATCTAGTTCTTTAAAAGCAGCAACGCCTTTAGTTTGATAAAGTTTTAGAATAACTTCGGTATCTGATGCTGTTTTAAAGGTTATTCCTAGTTGGCTAAGTCGGTTTTTTAAGCTTTTAAAATTGTAAATTTCACCATTAAATACAATCGCAATATTTTTATCTTCGGAATACATCGGTTGGCTACCTGAGCTTAAATCAATAATAGATAACCTTCGCATTGCCATTCCTACAGTATATTTGGGGGTTGTTTTTAAAAAAAAACCACCTTCATCCGGACCTCTATGTAAAATAAGATCATTCATTACTGTAAGTCTATTTTTTACAATTTGCTCATCGATTTGAATAGGATAGATAACACCGTTTATACCACACATAGTTTAGTTGTTTAAAAGGATTGGATTAGTTTTTGCTATTTTGGTTTCATATAAATGATAGATAAAAAGGAGTGTAATCCATAAAAAAGGAATACGTAATGACATGTGTACAGTTGCGTATATTCCAATAATGATAAGGAGTACAATAATTTCGCGATATATTTTTTTTAGAAAAGTTGCAATTGCTATGGCGAAAAATAGAAACCCTACAATGCCGTAGCTAAATAGAATACTTGCAAATGTAGAATGCAGTTCAATAGGAGAGTTAAAACGTTCTACTTCGCCTTCTCCAGCGCCAAAAAACAAGTACTGCGGAAATTGAAATAATCTATCATAACCACGTCCAATTTCTCCAGATGGTGATGGCATGCTATTGGTTTCTCCTGTAATACGTTCTGTAATATAATTGAGCTGTTTAAAATTAGCGATATCAATTTTTTGACTTAGAATTAAAAAACTGAGTATAATAATACTTCCTGCGGAAAAAAGAAGCAATTGTTTTTTCGACTTAATAAAAAAGAAAACCCAAAATAACAACACAGATACTGATGCAGATCTAGAGGCCGAAAGCATAATAAAAAAGGTGCATAATACAGATATGCTAAACAGATATATAAATTTCACGTCTTTTAGTATGGATGCTATAATATTTGCAATCATAATTAAACATAATCCCCAAAGTGCTAATTGATTAGGGTTGTTGAAAAATAACTGCATTCTAAAGCCTTTTATAGGTGTAAATGGGAGTAGTGTAAGTTGAATGCATAAACTAAGAGCGATAGCATGTAATGTGAATTTTAAAAAAGTGCGCTCTTTTATTTTATCTACAAAAAAGAGAAGGAGTAAAAAACAGTACAAATAGTTAATACTAGTTATAATGGGTTCGTAACTGCGTAGATAAATCATCCATATTGTATTCACTATAAAAGTGTAAATAACAAATAGAAATAGGTATTTGGTAAATTTATTTGCAGTAACGTTTAAAAGAATGGATCTTATATTAGTGAAAATTAAAACCACACCAAAAAGATCTGCCATTTGCGGGTTTCCTTCTGGAAACACATAAAACGGAAAAACGATTAAGTAAAGCGCCCAGATATAATAACTAAACTTCATTGGCTTCGGTTTTAAGAGTTTTCATTATGTGTTTATTACTTATGTAAACTAATAAAGCGGTAATACAGCTACCGGTAACAATTGCAATAGCTCCACCAATATAAAAATAAGCAGGTATTAATAGGAGTGCTGTTAATAGGCCGCAAACAGAACTAAATATAACGATTTTTAAATAAAGTTTGTCTTTGTTGTAAATCATTAGTCCATTAACTCCAAAAGCAGAAATGATTGACGCAGAGAAAGGTATGATGCTTAAAATCTTTACGATACTTACGATTTGAGAGGCTGGTTTGTGTAGCCATAACTGAATTAAAAATTCAGAAAGTAAGAACATAGCGACAGAGAGGGTAAGACCAACACTTATAAAAATATACTTTACTTTTTTTATAGCTGCTTTGTTTCTATTTATAAAAGGATAAAAAACCATTGCTAAAATAGAATTGAGCACACTAAATGCGCCAGAAACTTTAGTGGCAATCTCCATAAAACCTACGTATTGTGGCGCACCAAATACACCCACCAAAAATATAGATGTGTTATTGTACAGTGTAGGAGACATTAATGTAAGGAACGCACTTAAACCTTGTTTTAAAATTAATTTAACGGCTTTAAACGGTGCTATTTTTATTTTTATTTTGAACTGCTTAATAATAATGTATTGTGCAATTGCTCCAGATACTAAAAAACCAATAGATTGGTAAAGGGCGATGTAAATAAAATCACTTTCTTCTTTTATAAATAGAAAAACTAAAACAGCAAAAGTGACTTTTGATACAGCATTAACAATTGTGCTAAAACGCATTTTTTCAACACCCATAAAGAACCAACCAGGAAAAAGGAGTTCACCAACAATTACAAAGCTGAAAAAGAGATATATAATATAGTGTGTTTTAAAAAGATCGACAAACAGCACTAAAAAAGCTAAAATAACCAAACAAAACACCGATAAGTATAATTGTGTTGTAAAAACGTTATTGTATATCTTATTTAGGGTAGGTTTGTCGTCTTTGTTTAGTGCAACCAAACGCACTCCGGAAAGTGAAAATCCATACTGAACAATGTTTCTGAAATAAAATATTAAAGCATACGCAAATGCATATATACCGTACTTCTCAGCACCAACGGTATACATTAAATAAGGGATAATTATTAATGGAATTATCGCATCAACAAATTTGAATAATGACAATGAGATAAAATTCTCTATAAGTCGTAAATGTTTTTTTAAATACAAATTAGTTGGGTATTATGATGGTGAAAATCAATACTCTACAAATAACAATATTTTTTCTTATAATCCAAATAACTCATTTACAAGTGTATAGTATTTTTATTTAATTTATTAATCGATAAAAGACATAAAAACCCTACAAAACGTTATTTATTGTAAGAAAAATAATACATTAAAAAGTATTTTATCGATTAAACGTGTTGTTATGTCTATAAAAAGAAAGATCTTTTATAGGTTTGTATCGTTAATAAACCCCAAATTAATTTAACAATGATTTTTAAAAAAAATAAATCCCTAGCGTTAATGCTAGTTGTATTTTTTATTGCCACGTCTCAATCTCAAGATTATAATTTAAATTCATCACTCGAAGAATTTTGGCCAATGGCTAGTTTAGAAAAGCCTAACTATTTACAGACTATTATTGATCCTACTTTCAATACTAAAATCACAAGAATCACAGGTGATCCAGGAGTGGCAGTAGATAATGTAACTAACGAAACATGGAAAACTGTTGCAAGACACGGGTATTCTGTAAGACAACCATGGAATGCAGATGAGTCTGTAATATATCTTGGTAGACATTTTAATCGTGGCGGAAGTTGGGGATCATCATTATTTTTAGATGGTGAAACTTATGAGGTTATAAAAAAAGCAACTATGCCAAGTGGAAATGAAAGCAGATGGCATCCTGCAAATTCCAATTTAAGATTGATTTTAACTAATAACTCTATAAAAAGTTGGAATTATGATACAAATCAATCCATAACATTAATTGAGTTTTCGGGTTATAGTAATACAACTTTAGGTGAGTATACAGGAAATTTTTCTAATGATGGAAATATGGCAGCTGTTTTAGCGACTAGAAATTCTGATGGAAAAAAAGTAGGATTTGCTTTAGATATAGAAAACAATGTTAAACATCCAGATATAGATTTTTCGAATATAGATGTCGATTTTATTACCATTTCCTCTTTGGGAAACTACATTGTGGTTAATGCTAATTTTGGAACAGGAAGCGATCGTACAAAAGTTTACGATCTACAAGGCGTGCAAACCGGACCTTTTTGGAGTAATTACGGGCAACCAAGTCATTTTGATGTTACAATAGATTTAAATGGCGATGAGGTTGCTGTTGGTGTTGATAAATCGGTTAATGATGGTCGGGTAATCTCAAGAAAACTTTCTGATGGCGCATTAACCGTAGTGTCTCCTGCAGGATATGCAAGTCATACTTCTGCGCGTTCAATAAATCGTCCAGGATGGGTGTATACTATTTCATCATCATCTCAAAGTTGGGGACCATTTTATAACGAAATAATAGCTGTAAAATTAGATGGATCTCGTGTAGAACGTATTTGTAATGCAAGAAACGTAATGAATATTTATGATAACCAAGCGCAACCTTGTCCGTCACCGTCTGGAAATCGTGTGCTTTTTGCCTCAGATTGGTCTAGTAACGCGGTGCCTATTCAGGCTTATGTGGTTGATTTTAGAGATCAATTGGTAGAAACAGAATTGATAGCAAGTATTTCTAGCAGTCGCGAAATCTGTGAAGGTACAGGTGTGACTTTAGTTGCTTCTGGTGGGGAAAATTACCTTTGGAGTACTGGTGAAACTACGGCAACTATTTATGTGTCTCCAGAAACAACAACTATATATTCTGTAACAGTATCTAATGCTGAAGAAACGCTATCTGATTTTGTAGAATCTACAATTACCATAAGCGAATTGCCAGATCTAAATATTGGTGACGATTATGTTATTGTAGAAGGTGAAAGTGTAACAATAACAGCTACTGGCGCCCAATTTTACGAATGGAATACAGGTGAAACAACAGCGCAAATTACTGTCGCTCCTTTACAAACCACTACATATATAGTTTATGGAACTAATAATGCTTGTAGAGCTGTAAAAGAAATTACAGTTAATGTTGTTGATGCTATTGAAGCTTATATTGAGACGGGGAATAGTGAACTTTGTTTAGGAGAAAGTACTGTGCTTACAGCATACGGAGGAGATGCTTATTTGTGGAGTAATGGCGCTACTACAGCGAGTATTGAAGTACATCCAGAAGAAGGTGAAAACTATTCAGTTGAGGTTTCTAACGCATACGATGAAGATGTAGTTTCTGTTTATATAGGAGTTACTAATTGTAATGCATTGGGCGTTCCTGATGATGCTTTAAATGATTTTGAATTTTTAGTATATCAAAGCTCTAATAAGGATAAACTTAATGTGAAAATTTCAGGATTTGAAACCCATCAACTATATGATATATCGATGTATGATATCACCGGGAAATTAATTTATTTAATAGATTTAAAACAGAGTCAAAGTGCTGTGATTAATAAAGCAATACCTATTTCATTACTTTCAAGTGGTATATATATTATGAAATTAAAATATAACAACACGCAAATTATAAAGAAAGTACCCGTTAAATAGTTAATTATTTAATAGCAAAAAAAACTCAGCATTATAGCTGAGTTTTTATGTTTTAATAATACGATTATTCTGTAGTAAACGAAAGTATTGTAGCTTGTGTTTCGCAATTTTCAACCCTCATAAATAAATCTTCATCATTTAGTGTAGTTTCAATAGCGTAAGTTTTACAATTCCCAGAATTTGTATCGCTATCCGAAAAATTAATATCTCCAATATGAATTAAATTTGCAACTTGAATAGTGTCTAATTGATGTGCAGTCATAAAAGTAAGTGCTTCATCACTATATAATTTCTTTTTAATTGAAATATTTTTAATAACTCTTGCGTCTGGTCCATAATCGCAAGAAGTTTTTTTTCCTCTTAAAAAAAAGGCTAACAAAACAAGACCTATTGAAAAGCCTCCAAAATAGTAGCCAAAACGGTGAATAATTTTCATGATATATTCTTAAAATATTAATAAGTTAACGTCGCTGTATTTTAAATCAAACCAATCTGCAACAGATTTATTTGTTAAAATTCCGTGGTAAAAATACAAACCATTTTTTAAACCACGGTCAAAACGAATAGCATCTTCAATACCGCCATCGTCAGCAATTTTTAGTAAATAAGGTGTAAATATGTTACTTATTGATACAGAGGCGGATCGCGCATATCTAGCAAGTATATTTGGCACACAATAATGTGTAACACCATTAACTTTAAATGTGGGGTGATCGTGATTGGTAACTTCGCTAGTTTCAAAACAACCTCCCATATCAATGCTAACATCAATAACTACAGCGCCATTTTTCATGGATTCAACCATAGATTCTGTAACAACAATCGGGGCTCTGTTAGTTCCTCTCACAGCACCAATAGCTACATCGCAACGTTTTAGGGCTTTAATTAGGTTTT
Organism: Lacinutrix undariae; assembly: GCF_052934785.1. Classification (NCBI taxonomy): domain Bacteria; kingdom Pseudomonadati; phylum Bacteroidota; class Flavobacteriia; order Flavobacteriales; family Flavobacteriaceae; genus Lacinutrix; species Lacinutrix undariae. The sequence goes on along the minus strand of NZ_CM128809.1, from coordinate 3,076,616 downwards.
TAGGTTGAATTGTTGAGGTGTAGATGGTACGACCTAAATTAGATTGCAAGCAGCGTAGTTTTGTAATCGAATTATCAAATACTTTTACATTTGCTCCAAGTCCGATAGCAGATCTAGCTGCAAATTCACCAACAGTTCCTGCTCCAATAATAACAACTTCAGTAGGAGGGACGCCGCTAATGTTTCCAAACATTAATCCGTTTCCGCCATTGGTATTAGATAGAAGTTCTGAAGCAATTAAAATGGATGCTGTTCCTGCAATCTCACTTAATGAACGTACTGCAGGATAAGTGCCGTCGTCATCTTTTATAAATTCAAAAGCTAAAGCTGTAATGCGTTTTACTGCTAAAGCTTCAAAGTATTTTTTATGTTGTGTTTTTAGTTGAAGAGCCGAAATAAGTAAGGTTTGCGGATTGATGAGTTTTATTTCATCTAAAGAAGGGGGTTCAACTTTTAAAATTATAGGGTTTGAAAATACTTTTGCAGTATCTTTTGTGACTTCTGCGCCTGCATCACTATATGTTTTGTCTTTGTAATTAGCGCCTTCTCCTGCACCAGATTCTATCATAACACGATGTCCGTTACAAACTAGTGCTGAAACAGCATCGGGAGTTAGGCAGATTCTTTTCTCTTGAAAATGAGTTTCTTTTGGGATGCCAATATATAGATTTCCTTTCTTCTTAAAAATCTCTAAAGTTTCCTCTTGAGGAAGTAATTGTGCTTTTGTAAAAGGAGATATTGGTTTGTTCATTTTGATTTATATTATATGAATCAAATTACAAATAATATTTTGATTTAAACAAGCCTTATTAGAAGTAATCTTTTAATTTACTAAAAAAACCTTTGGGTTGAATTTTAAATTCATCCTCAAGATCTTGCATAGATTTGTTGGCATCGTTAATTTTATTAAACATTTTTGCTCTCACCAAGTATATTGAAGGAATCATTATAGCCATGACAGGTATAAGATATATTAACTGAAATTGATCAATGTATTTTGTGTCATCATTAAATAAGCCTACAATTTGGTAGGTGTACATGGTTATTGGCACAAGAATGGTATGGTGCCACCAATGGCGACAAGTAAAAAACCATATAAGAAGAAAAAATAAAGGGATTGCTTTTCCTGTAAAGATCCACATTGTAGTTTGTACATCAGCAAATCCTTTACTAGTATAGGTAAACAAAAAAGTGCTCCAGACTGGATTAGCCGGAACACTTTCGTATAGGTAAAATAGGTAAGGTGAAGCTGCTAATGTTAAGGCAACAAAACTCCCTATAATAATTGCTTTTCTATCCGTGTGTTGGGATACGTATTTTCCACTTTTCGATGTTTGTTGTTGCTTGTTCATCAAGGTTTATTAAGTCTGCAGCTTGCGCTGTAAATAACATACCACCAAAAAGAGCTATTGCTAAAATGTACTTTTTACTATTCATAATTTCAAGGGATTTAAATTAATTATTACACTTCAAATTTATAATTATCAGCTTTTAAAAACTGTTAAAGAAATGTTAAAATCAGTATTTCAAATCTCTTGAACGTTACGGTTTTTCCGTACTATTCAGAAATGGCCTATGCGCAGAATACTAAAAAAAAAGTATTTTTTTTACTGCTTTAGAGGGATATTACAGTTTAAATTATTTTTTCTTCTATTTTTAAGGTTCTAAAAGTGTCATCGCTAGCAATTATTGTAATAATAGTTGCGTGTTCCGGGAGTAGATTATGGATTTTTTCTGGCCATTCCATCAAAATCCATTCATTTGAATATAAATAATCTTCTATTCCAAAATTAAGCGCTTCCTCTTCATTATCTATTCGATATAAATCGAAATGATAGATTAAACCTGAATTTGAATTATACTCATTTACAATTGAAAATGTTGGACTATTAACCGTGTCTAAGCACCCTAATTTTTGTACTATATTTTTTATAAGTGTTGTTTTACCAACACCCATTTCTCCGTAAAATAAAAGGGTTTTAGTTTTTGCTAAATCTAGAACTGTTTTTGCAACATGTTCTATTTCATTTAATTGATATTTTAATTCCAACTATTAATTGTAAATGGGTTATATTTCAATACAAGTATAAGAAAATATAAGGAAAAAACCTAAAACTCCACGTTGTTTGTCGGATTTTTCAACCTCTCATCTATTGTTTTGGATTCATGACTACAAAAGGGATAATCATCTCTTCTAAAGACACGCCTCCGTGTTGATATGTGTTTCTGTAATAGCTTACATAATGGTTGTAATTATTTGGGTAGGCTAAAAAAGAATCTCCTTTTGCAAATATGAATGAACTGCTCATTGTTAATGACGGTAGATGTATAGATTTTGGGTCTTTAACAGCTAATACATCTCTTTTTTCATAAGTAAGACTTCTTCCTGTTTTGTATCTTAAATTTAAGCTAGTGTCTCTGTCTCCAATAACTTTTGATGCATTTTTTACATTAATTGTTCCGTGATCTGTAGTTAAAATAAGTTTAAAGCCTAATTGTTGCGCTTGTTGAATTATTTCTAAAAGTGGTGAATTCTTAAACCAACTTTGAGTTAGTGACCTGTATGCTTTATCATTTGAAGCTAATTCTTTTACAACTTCCATTTCTGTTTTAGAGTGTGACAGCATATCTACAAAATTGTATACAACAACACTAAGATCGTTATCTTTTAGGGATTTAAAGTTTTCAACTAGTTTTTTTCCTGCTCTTAAATTAGTGATTTTGAAATACTCATGTTTTAGGTCGCTTAAACCTAATCGTTTAAGTTGTGCTTCCAGAAATTCGGCTTCATATAAATTTTTGCCACCATCATCGGTATCGTTTTTCCATAGTTTTGGATGTAGTTTCTCCATATCACTAGGCATTAGTCCCGAAAATATAGCGTTTCTAGCATATTGTGTAGCGGTTGGGAGGATACTATAAAAAGGAGATTCTGAAGCTTTTTTGTAATAATTATTTACAATAGGCTCAAAAGCTTTCCATTGGTCGTAGCGTAAATTATCAATCACCACTAATAATGTTGGTTGCTCTTTACTTAATTCGGGCACTATTTTGTCTTTAAATAAAGTATGCGACATAGTTGGGGCTTCATTATTATGATCAAACCAGTCGGCGTAATTCTTTTCTATAAATTTCCCAAATTGAGAATTGGCTTCGCTTTTTTGAGATTCTAAAATCTCAGTCATTCCAACATCTTCAATATCTTCAAGTTGTAATTCCCAATACACTAACTTTTGATACAGATCTTGCCATTCTTTAAAACTATTTACCATAGATAAATCCATAGCAATTTTCCTAAATTCTTGTTGGTAATTAGAAGTTGTTTTTTCTGAAATTAATCTCGAATGGTCTAAGTTTTTCTTCAAGCTCAGTAAAATTTGATTAGGATTCACTGGTTTTATCAAGTAATCGGCAATTTTATTACCAATTGCTTCTTCCATAATGTATTCTTCCTCACTTTTAGTAATCATGACCACCGGAAGATTGGCGCGTTTTTCTTTAATTTCATTTAAAGTTTCAAGACCTGTAAGACCAGGCATGTTTTCATCTAAAAACACAATATCAAAATTAGTATCGTCAATAATTTCTAAAGCTTCAGTTCCACTTTGACACGTAGTTACGATATATTGTTTTTTTTCTAGAAAAAGAATATGTGGTTTTAATAAATCGATTTCATCATCAACCCAAAGAATATTTATATTGTTCATGTATATTTGTTTAAAATTAATGTAATACTCAAAGTTTGAATAAAAGAAACAAACTCAAGATCTTTAACGACCCAATTTACGGATTTATTACGATTCCAAATTAGTTAATCTTCGATTTAATTGAGCATAAATATTTTCAGCGCTTAAGACGTATCTCTCAAATGGGGATGTCTTATTTGGTATACCCAGGCGCACATCACACTAGATTTCATCATGCTATTGGTTGCATGCATTTAATGCAGAAAGCTGTTAATGTGCTGCGTTTTAAAGGTGTTGAGATAAATGATGAAGAAGAAAACGCACTATATGTGGCTATATTATTACATGATATTGGACATGGTCCGTTTTCTCACGCCATGGAGCATAGTATCGTAAACGGCGTGTCACATGAGTCTATTTCTCTGCTTTTTATGGAGGAACTTAATAAGGAATTTAACGGAAGTTTAACGCTTGCTATAGATGTGTTTAAGGGGAATTACCCGAGAAAGTTCATGTATCAGTTAATATCTAGTCAATTAGATATGGACAGATCAGATTATCTAAAACGCGATAGTTTTTACACAGGCGTTGCCGAAGGTAATGTAAATAGCGAACGTTTAATTACCATGCTTAATGTGGTTGATGACGTTTTAGTTGTTGAAGAGAAAGGGATTTATAGTGTTGAAAAATTCTTAGTCGCTAGACGATTTATGTATTGGCAAGTATATTTACATAAAACAGGATTAGCTGCCGAACAATTATTAACACGCGTATTAAAACGTGCTAAACAACTTATTCAAAAAGGAGAACGTTTACACGCAAGTAGTGCTTTGTTGTATTTTTTAGAACATGAAATATCTTTAGAGAATTTTAATGATGAAACGCTTGAGATTTTTGCAAGATTAGATGATAGTGATATTGTTTCTGCAATGAAAGAATGGCAATTTCATGATGATTTTGTGCTAAAAGAACTCTGTAAAATGATTATTAACAGGGATTTACTTAAGGTGAAAATCAAAAACAAGCCTGTTAAACCAGAATTGTTAAAAAAATATTTATCTAAAATGATTAGCACCTATAATATTACGGAAGAAGAAGCCGAATATTTTGTGTTTTCAGGACCCATTAAAAACCAAGCATATCAGTCTAAAGAGCAAGCTATAAGTATATTGCAGAAGACGGGTAAGATTGTAGAATTATCAAAAGCGCCAGGTCAATTTAACATGAAAGCACTCTCAAAAGAGATTTTAAAATATTATATATGTTATCCGAAAGTTAAAATGTGATACATTTTTTCTATTTTTGCTCCTCATGAAATTTACAGCAACACAAATCGCAGGAATACTAGAAGGTGATATTGAAGGAAATCCTGATGTTGAAGTCTCTACGCTTTCTAAAATAGAAGAAGGTAAAGAAGGGTCGTTAACATTTTTAGCAAACCCTAAATATCAATCTTATATATATTCTACAAAAGCCTCAATTACGATAGTAAATAAGAGCTTTAAACCAGAAGAAGAATTAAGTACAACACTTATAAAAGTTGAAGATGCTTACAAATCATTTTCAAAATTATTAGAATATTATAACCAAGTAAAGCTTAATAAGCAAGGTATTGAGCAACCATCATTTATATCAGAATCTTCATCATATGGAGATAATATATATATAGGTGCTTTTTCGTATATTGGAGATAATGTAAAAATAGGAGATAATGTAAAGATTTTTCCAAACTCTTATATTGGAGATAATACCGTAATAGGGAATGATACTATTATCTTTTCGGGAGCAAAAATATATTCAGAATCTGTTATTGGTAACAATTGCGTTATTAATTCAGGAGCTATTATTGGCGCAGATGGATTTGGTTTTGTGCCAGATAAAAAAGGAGAATACTCTAAAGTACCACAAATTGGTAATGTGATATTAGAAGATTTTGTTGATATTGGAGCCGCAACAACTATTGATAGAGCCACTTTAGGATCTACAATAATAAGAAGAGGTGTGAAATTAGACAACCAAATACAAATAGCTCACAATGTTGAAATTGGTAAAAACACCGTAATTGCAGCTCAAACAGGTGTTGCAGGTTCAACTAAAATTGGCGAAAATTGTCAAATTGGTGGGCAGGTAGGTATCGCAGGACATTTGGTAATTGGTAATAATGTAAAAATACAAGCACAATCGGGGATAGGTAGAAAAGTAAAAGATAACGAATTGTTACAAGGATCTCCATCTTTTGGATATGCTGACTACAACAAATCGTATGTGCACTTTAAAAACTTACCTAAAATTGTGAAATCAATAAATGAACTTGAAAAAAAAGTAAATGGCAATAATTAAAACAGACGTTAAGCAAAAGACTATTCAAAATGAAGTGTCGTTAACCGGAGTGGGATTACATACCGGAAAAGATGTGACACTTACTTTTAAACCTGCTCTTGTAAATAAAGGGTTTTCGTTTAAAAGAGTTGATTTAGAAGGTTGCCCAGTTATTGAGGCAGATGCAAATTATGTAACCAATACACAACGCGGTACTTGTTTAGAGAAAAACGGGGTTACTATCCAAACTTCAGAGCATGTTTTAGCTGCTTTAGTAGGGTTAGGTATTGATAATGTAGTAATTGAGCTTAATGCTTCTGAACCTCCAATTATGGATGGGTCATCTAAATTTTTCTTAGAAGCTTTAGAGCAAGCAGTTGTTGTAGAGCAAGATGCTTTTAGAGAAGAATATGTTGTAACTGATGTTATTGCTTATTCAGATGAAGAATCTGGAAGCGAAATTATTGTAATGCCAGCAAAAGAGTACCAAATAACAACTATGGTTGATTTTGGTACCAAAGTTTTAGGAACTCAAAATGCTACTTTAAATCATATTTCAGACTTTAAAAGAGACATTTCAGACTCTAGAACATTTAGTTTTTTACATGAGTTAGAAATGTTATTAGAACACGGTCTTATTAAAGGAGGTGATTTAAACAATGCTATTGTATATGTAGATAAAGAATTATCTGCCGAAACAATGGAGAAACTTAAAGTTGCTTTTGGTAAAGATGACATCGCTGTTAAATCTAACGGGATATTAGACAACCTAACTTTACATCACCCAAACGAAGCTGCAAGACACAAGCTTTTAGATGTTATAGGAGATTTAGCACTTATAGGAATTAGAATTAGAGGTAAAATTATAGCAAACAAACCAGGGCATTTTATAAATACCCAATTTGCTAAAAAATTATCTAAAATTATAAAAAACGAACGTCGTAATAATGTACCAACGGTAGATTTAAACCAAGAACCATTAATGGACGTAAATCAAATAATGGATATGTTGCCACACAGACAACCATTCTTATTAATTGATAAAATTTTCGAACTTACAGATTCGGGAGTTATTGGAATGAAAAACGTGACGATGAACGAACCGTTCTTTGCAGGTCATTTTCCAGGATCACCAGTTATGCCAGGTGTTTTAATTGTTGAAGCAATGGCGCAAACAGGAGGAATACTTGTGTTAAGCACTGTCCCAGATCCCGAAAATTATCTAACTTTCTTCATGAAAATAGATAAAGTTAAGTTTAAACAAAAAGTTGTACCAGGTGATACCTTAATTTTTAAATGTGATTTAATAACCCCAATACGTCGTGGTATTTGTCACATGCAAGGATATGCTTATGCGAACGGAAAGTTGTGTGCTGAAGCAGAACTTATGGCACAAATTTCAAAAGTAAAATAATTAAAGAAAAACAAATGAACCAACCATTAGCATATGTACATCCTGGAGCTAAAATAGCTAAGAATGTAGTGATTGAGCCATTTACAACCATACATAATAATGTAACTATTGGTGAAGGCACATGGATAGGGAGTAATGTTACAATTATGGAAGGCGCTCGAATTGGAAAAAATTGTAATATTTTTCCAGGAGCAGTTATTTCGGGAGTTCCTCAGGATTTAAAATATAAAGACGAAGATACACTGACTGTAATTGGTGATAATGTAACTATTAGAGAATGTGTAACGATTAATAGAGGGACCACAGATAAAATGAAAACTGTTGTAGGAGATAACTGTTTAATTATGGCGTATTGCCATATTGCTCACGATTGCATTGTTGGTAAAAACTGTATTTTCTCAAACAACTCAACGCTTGCAGGGCATATTAACGTAGGAGACTATGTAGTACTTGCAGGTATGACAGCAGTGCATCAGTTTTGTTCTATTGGAAACCATGCCTTTGTTACAGGAGGTTCTTTAGTAAGAAAAGATGTTCCTCCATTTGTAAAAGGAGCAAGAGAACCTTTATCTTACGTAGGGATTAACTCAGTAGGATTAAGAAGACGCGGTTTTTCAACAGAAAAAATTAGAGAAATTCAAGATATATATAGAATATTATATCAAAAAAATTATAATAATACCCAAGCGGCTGAAATTATTGAAGCAGAAATGGAAGCGACTCCAGAACGTGACGAGATTCTTCAGTTTATTAAAGATTCGCAAAGAGGGATTATGAAAGGATATTTTAAATCAAATTAAGTTATGGCAAGTACTAGTGATATTAGAAACGGATTATGTATAAGATATAATCACGATATTTATAAAATTGTTGAATTTTTACACGTAAAACCTGGTAAAGGTCCTGCGTTTGTAAGAACAAAAATGAAAAGTGTTACAAGCGGAAAAGTATTAGATAATACATTTTCAGCAGGTCATAAAATAGAAGACGTACGTGTAGAAACACACAAGTTTCAATTTTTATATAATGATGGTGATTTTTACCATTTCATGAATCAAGAAGATTATACACAAATACAATTAACTGAAAGCGCTTTGGATACTCCAGGGTTAATGAAAGAAGGTGAAGTTGTAACCGTGCTTATTAATACTGAAGATAACATGCCGTTATCTGTTGATATGCCTGCAAGTGTAATTTTAACTGTAGCTCATACAGAGCCAGGAGTAAAAGGTAATACAGCAACAAATGCAACAAAACCAGCAACTATGGAAACAGGTGCTGAAGTAAATGTTCCGTTATTTATTAACGAAGGTGACAAGATTAAAATTGAAACCGCAAAAGGAACTTATAAAGAACGTATTAAAGAATAAGGTCTGTGAAGTTTCATCAACCACATACGTTAAAACAGATTTCAGAAATCATCAGCACCAAGTATATTGGTGCTGATGATTTTCCTGTTTTAGGAATGAACGAAATTCATGTTGTAGAACCTGGTGATATTGTTTTTGTAGATCACCCAAAGTACTATGATAAAGCGTTACAATCTGCAGCAACAATAGTTCTTATTAATAAAGAAGTTGCATGTCCTGAAGGAAAAGCGTTATTGATTAGCGATGATCCATTTAGGGATTTTAATACATTAACACAATTTTTCAAACCTTTTCAGTCATCTAATTCTGCTATTTCAGCAACGGCTAAAATTGGAATAAATACAGTTATTCAACCTAATTGCTTTATCGGTAACAATGTAACAATTGGTGATAATTGTATTATTCATTCTAATGTTAGTATTTATGACGATGCGATTATTGGAAACAATGTTACAATTCATGCTGGAACAATTTTAGGAGCAAGTGCTTTTTACTATAAAAACAGACCCGAAGGTTTTGATCAATTACAATCAGGAGGTCGTGTAGTTATAAAAGACAACGTACATATTGGTGCCTCTTGTACCATAGATAGAGGGGTTAGTGGCGACACAACTATAGGGGAAGGGTCTAAGTTAGATAATCTTATTCAAGTAGGACATGATACCGTTATAGGGAAAAAATGTTTAATCGCTTCTCAGGTTGGAATAGCAGGCTGTGTTGTTATTGAAGATGAAGTGACGCTTTGGGGACAAGCCGGTATAAAAAGCGGCATCACTATCGCTAAAGGAACTGTGTTGTATGCGCAATCAGGTTTAGGGCATTCTACAATTGAAAACGCATCCTATTTTGGGTCTCCAGCTATTGAAGCCCGAGACAAGTTTAAAGAAATGGCGTATATTAAGCAGATTCCAAAAATAATCGACCAATTAAAAAAATAAAAATATGACGCCAAAAGATGTAGTTAAAAGCTTTTATGAATCAGATTTAACAGATACAGTACGTGCTGTTGAAACTTTTTTTGATGCCAATTGTATACTTAATTGGCATAGTAGTAAAGGATATGTAAAGTTAGATTTTAACGGTATAAAAACCATGTTTGAAGATATCAATAAATCATATAATTCATTACGATTTCAAATAAGTCATCTGCTTCAAGAAGACAATAGCGTTACTATTAGATATGCCGCTTATGCGAGTTTAATAGAAAGTCCATCCGACGAATTTGCATTAGCACATTTTATGTCTATCTTTAAAGTTGAAGACGATAAAATCATTAGCGGATACCAAATGAGTGTATTGGCAGATTCAACAGTAGCAAGTTTAAGTGCCTTTTAACAAATAAAGTATTAAAAAACTTTTTAATAGGTGTTAAAAGATTACTTTTGTAATATAGTTTTAAATATAAAAATCTAAATATAAATGAGTGTTTTAGTAAACAAAGATTCAAAAATTATAGTTCAAGGTTTTACAGGTAGTGAGGGTACTTTTCACGCCGGCCAAATGATCGATTACGGAACTAACGTTGTAGGTGGTGTAACACCAGGGAAAGGTGGTCAAACACACTTAGATAAGCCAGTTTTTAATACGGTAAAAGAAGCTGTAGACCAAGCTGGTGCAGACACAACCATTATATTTGTTCCACCTGCATTTGCTGCAGATGCAATTATGGAAGCTGCCGATGCAGGTATAAAAGTAATAATCACAATTACCGAAGGAATTCCTGTAGGTGATATGATTACAGCTGCAAGCTACATTAAAGGTAAAGATTGTAGATTAATAGGGCCTAACTGTCCAGGAGTAATTACTCCAGGTGAAGCTAAAGTTGGTATTATGCCAGGTTTTGTTTTCAAAAAAGGAACTGTTGGTATTGTTTCTAAATCAGGAACCTTAACTTATGAAGCAGCTGATCAAGTTGTGAAACAAGGATTAGGAATTACAACTGCTATTGGTATTGGAGGAGATCCAATTATTGGAACGACAACTAAAGAAGCTGTTGAGTTATTAATCAACGATCCAGAAACAGAATGCGTTGTAATGATTGGTGAAATTGGTGGACAACTAGAAGCTGATGCTGCACAATGGTACAAAGCTAGTGGAAGTAAAAAACCTGTAGTAGGTTTTATTGCTGGTGAAACTGCTCCTGCTGGACGTACAATGGGACACGCTGGTGCTATTGTTGGTGGTAGTGATGATACTGCTCAAGCTAAAAAGAAAATTATGGCAGATTGTGGAATTCACGTAGTGAACTCTCCTGCTGAGATTGGTAAAAAAGTAGCCGAAGTTTTAGGTTAATTTTTTGTTAAAATAAACATAAAATAATTACGTTATAATTCCGTTGACCATATCTTGGTCAACGGAATTTTTTATTTTAATCAATTATCATGAGGATTTCATACTCTAAAATTGTATTTTTAATTCAAAGTTTTAAAATTCAATCAATTACATAATTTTAATTTAAACTACTATCAAATGAAACAATTTAATGTCTTCGTCTTGTCGTTAGTATTACTTATAACATTTAGTTGTAAGCAAGCTGAAAGCAAGAAAACAGCTTATGCCGCTAAAACTGAAACCGATGCAGGTGGGTTTAGTTACGAGCTAGTAAACAATGATCCAACCGGATTGCGTTTATACACTTTAGATAACGGATTAAAAGTGTATTTAAGTAAAAATAGCGACGAACCTAAAATTCAAACTTATATCGCTGTAAGAGCAGGTTCAAATTATGATCCCAAAGAATCTACAGGTTTAGCGCACTATTTAGAACACATGGTTTTTAAAGGAACTGATGAGATTAGTGCTTTAGATTGGGAAAAAGAAAAAGTATACTTAAAGCAAATTTCAGATTTATATGAAGCACACCGTGCTGAGCAAGATCCTGAAAAGAAAAAAGCTATCTATAAGCAAATTGATGAAGTTTCACTAGAAGCTTCAAATTATTGTATTGCTAATGAGTATGACAAAATGGTAAGTTCTTTAGGAGCTACCGGAACAAATGCACATACTTGGTTTGAGGAAACTGTTTACAAAAACAAAATCCCAGCAAATGAGTTAGATAAGTGGTTGACTTTAGAAAGCGAACGTTTTAGTCAGGTTGTTTTACGTTTATTTCATACAGAATTAGAAGCTGTTTTTGAAGAATTCAATAGAGGACAGGATAATGATTTTAGAAAATCTTATGCAGCAATGCTTGATGGTTTATTTCCAAATCATCCTTACGGACAACAATCTACAATTGGTGTTGCTGAGCATTTAAAAAACCCTTCAATGGTTGATATTCATAACTATTTTGATAAATATTACGTACCAAATAACATGGCAATGGTGTTAGTTGGAGATTTAGATTTTGAAGCAACAATTAAAAGTGTAAACGAATCTTTCGGAAAACTAGAACGTAAAGAAGTTGTTCATCCTACATTACCAACCGAAACTCCAATTACAACTCCAATAGTAAAAGAAGTATTCGGACCAACTTCAGAAAGTATTTCAATTGCATTTCGTTCTGAAGGTGTAAACTCTAAAGACGAAAAATTATTAACTCTTGCAGATATGATTTTAGCAAATGGAAATGCAGGTTTAATAGATTTAAACTTAAACCAAAAGCAAGCAGTTCAGTATGCAGGTTGTAGTCCAACGTTTTTAAACGACTACGGATATCATAGTTTTTCTGGCGCACCAAAAGAAGGTCAAACTTTAGATGAAGTAAAAGATTTACTCTTAGCTCAAATTGAAAAACTTAAAAAAGGAGAATTTGAAGATTGGATGATTGATGCTGTTGTAAACGATTTAAAATTAAGTCAGACTAAACAATACGAAAATAGTACAGCTTTAGCATCTATGTACTACAATGCATTTATTCATCATGAAAACTGGCAAGATAAAGTAAAGTTTTTAGAAGATTTAAAAGCGATTACTAAAGAAGAATTAGTTGCCTTTGCAAATGAATTCTATAAAGAAAATTATGTAGTAACTTACAAAAGAAAAGGTGAGGATAATGCAATTGTAAAAGTTGAAAACCCAGGGATTACACCTGTAAACCTTAATAGAGATAAAAGTTCAACATTTTTAACAACATTTGTGGCTACTGAAGCTAAAGAATTACAACCTCAATATGTAGATTATAAAACTGCAATTAAAGAAACTGCAATGGATAACGGTATTAAGGTGTCGTACATTGAAAATGACTTAAACGATTTATTCGATATGAATATCATTTTCGACATGGGAAGTGATAATAATAAAGAGTTAAGTTTAGCTGTTGGATATTTAGATTATTTAGGTACTGATAAATATACTAACGAAGAGTTAAAGAAAGAATTTTACAAATTAGGAATTAGCTATTATGTAAGTACGGGATCAGAAAAATCTTATGTTGGATTAAATGGGTTAAAAGAAAACTTACCAAAAGGATTAGAGTTATTAGAGCATCTTTGGTCAAATGCTGTTGCAGATCAAGACGCATATGCTAATTATGTAGATCAGATTTTAAAAGATCGTCAAGACGGAAAAACAGAAAAAAGCAATATCTTATTTGGAGGCCTAATGAATTATGGTAAATATGGTGAAAATTCTCGTTTAAGAAATATCATGCAAGCCAATGAATTAAAAGATAAAAACCCTAATGATTTAGTTGAATTAGTAAAAGGATTAAAAGACTTTAAACAACGTGTTTTTTATTATGGTAAGGATGTAAATGCAGCAGTAGCCGCATTAAATACAAGTCATGTTGTGGCTTCAGAATTAAAAGATTACCCAGAAGCAACGTCTTATATTGAAAAAGAAACTGGAGGAAATGTCTATTTTGTAGATTATGATATGGTGCAATCAGAAATGTTATTTTTAGCTAAAGGAGACCCTTTTAATGCTGATAATATTGCTGCTTCAACTTTATTTAATACTTATTTCGGAAGCGGATTATCTTCAATTGTATTTCAAGAGATTAGAGAATCAAAATCATTAGCCTATTCTGCATGGTCAAGTTATAGCAGTGCAAGTGATAAAGACGATTCTAATTACGTGATGGCTTACATAGGTACGCAGGCTAACAAAATGCCACAAGCTGTTGATGCGATTATGGAATTAATGACAAATATGCCAGAAGCTGAAGAGCAATTTAATGCAGCAAAAGAAGCAACATTAAAAAAATTAGCAGCACAGCGCATTACAAAATCAAATATCTTTTGGACTTATGAAAGTCTTAAAAAGAAAGGTATTGATAATGATAATAGAGAAGAAATTTACAATACCATTAAAGATATGACTATTGAAGATTTACGTGATTTCTTTAACTCAAACATTAAAGGTGAAAACTATAATGTAATGGTTATTGGAAATAAAAAAGACGTTAATTTTGAAGCTCTAAAAAAATTAGGAGAGTTAAAAGAAATGGATGTAGACTATCTGTTTAACTACGATCAACCAGAAGATGTAAAACTATAATATCTTTTTAAATACTAATAAAGCCTCACAACAATTTGTGAGGTTTTTTTATACCATACAATTAGTATTTGCTATATTTGATTTTTAAATATTTAATCAACTATAATGTTTTAATGCGTTTTTTAAAACATTATTAATATCAATTTTAATGAAATTATTAGAAGGGAAAACAGCAATAATTACAGGAGCAAGTAGAGGAATAGGAAAAGGAATCGCTCAAGTTTTTGCTCAGCAAGGTGCTAATGTAGCATTTACGTACAGTTCTTCTGTAGAAGCAGCCAACGAATTAGAAAAAGAACTTATTGCCTTAGGTGTAAAAGCTAAAGGATACCAAAGTAATGCCGCAGATTTTGCACAATCTCAAAAATTAGCAGAAGATGTAGTTGCAGAATTTGGTAGTATTGACATCTTAATTAACAACGCAGGAATTACAAAAGATAACTTGTTAATGCGTATTAGTGAAGATGATTTTGATAAAGTTATTGAAGTCAACTTAAAATCGGTTTTTAACATGACAAAAGCTGTGCAACGCACAATGCTTAAACAACGTAAAGGTTCAATCATTAATATGAGTTCGGTAGTTGGTGTTAAAGGAAACGCGGGTCAAACTAATTATGCAGCTTCAAAAGCAGGTATTATTGGTTTTTCTAAGTCGGTAGCTTTAGAGTTAGGATCAAGAAATATTAGAAGTAACGTAGTGGCTCCAGGTTTTATTGAAACTGAAATGACTGCTAAGTTAGATGAAGAAACAGTAAAAGGATGGCGTAGTGCAATTCCTTTAAAACGTGGTGGTACTCCAGAAGATATCGCTAATGTATGTGTCTTTTTAGCAAGTGATATGAGTGCTTATGTTACAGGACAAACACTTAACGTTGATGGTGGAATGCTAACCTAGTTTTACAACGTTTTACCGCATAATGTGAGGTTTTAAAACTCACACCTAAATAAAAAGAAATTTGACAACACCAACATTTTTATATATCGGTATTGCTGGAATTATAGCGCTATTATTAGCGCTTTTTCAGTATATATATAAGTCTAAAAAAAAGAAAACGGTTTATAAAATATTAGCTGTGCTACGTTTTGTAACCCTTTTTTCGGTGTTGTTACTTTTAATTAATCCGAAGTTTGATAAAATCGTTATTTTTAATGAAAAGCCTAATTTGGTGCTTGCTGTAGATAATTCAGAATCGATAACTTTTTTAAATCAAAATGAATCAGCACTCAAGCTGATTTCAGAATTACAAACTAACGATACGTTACAATCTCATTTTAATATTGAAGAGTTTTCTTTTGGAAAAAACATGTTACAATCCAGTAATTTTACCTTTACTGAAAAACAGTCTAATATGGCTGTGGCATTTAAACGACTTTCCGAAATATACAACAATACAGTAGCGCCAACTATTTTTATTACCGATGGAAATCAAACCTACGGAAACGATTATCAGTTTGCATATAACACTTACAAACAGCCTATTTATCCAATTATTTTAGGAGATACTACTCAGTTTACAGATCTTAAAATTCAGCAACTTAACGTTAATAAATACGCGTATTTAAAAAATAAATTCCCTGTTGAAATTATTGCCATCTATAAAGGTGACAAAGCGATTACAACACAATTTAAAATCACATCGGGAAATCGGGTGATGCATACCCAAAACATATCGTTTACTAAAACAAAATCTTCACAAGTTATTACGGTAACTTTACCAGCAAATAGAGGTGGAGTTAATAGTTATAAAGCAGAATTAGTTCCGCTTCAAAATGAAAAAAACACAATTAATAACAGTAAAAACTTCGCCGTTGAAGTTATTGATCAGAAAACAAAAATCGCTTTAATTTCAGATATTATACATCCAGATTTAGGTGCGCTTAAAAAAGCGATTGAAAGCAATGAGCAACGTAGTGTAAATATTGTTACGTCTCAAGAGTTTTTAGCAAATTCAGCCGATTATCAATTAGTGATTGCTTATCAACCAGGAAGTAAATACAAGCAAGTATCACAAGAAATTGCGCGCTTAAAACTTAACACATTTCTTATTACAGGAACAAAAACTAATTGGTCTTTACTTAATAGTATTCAAGACAATTATACGCAAACTATAACGCGTCAAACAGAAGGATTTCAACCGGTATTAAATCCAAATTATACAACATTTATAATTGAAGATTTAAATTTTGAAGATTTCCCTCCATTACAAACTGATTTTGGAGATTTAAAGTTTAAAATTCCTTTTGAAACTATGCTTTCTAAATCTGTAAATGGAACTCAGCTAGACGAACCGCTTTTAGTAACATTTGAATCCGGAACTAAACGCGAAGCTATTTTAAATGGAGAAGGAATTTGGACATGGAGAGCGCAATCATTTTTAGATGAAAAGTCTTTTGATAGCTTTGATAATTTTATAGGTAAAATTGTGCAATATTTAAGCACGAACCAAAAACGTACACGCTTAAATGTGGATTACGAATCATTTTACAACGGAAATGATAATCTAAAAATCACTGCGCAATATTTTAATAAAAATTATGAGTTTGATGCCAATGCGAACTTAAATATTAGCCTAAAGCATAAGATTACTAATAAAATTACAACCTATCCTTTTGTGCTTAAAAACAGTAATTATCAAGTGGATTTAAGCGGGTTAACACCTGGAGAGTATACGTTTACGACAACAGTTGCTAATCAGAATACTTCAAAATCTGGCGAATTAACAATTTTAGAATACAACGTTGAGCAACAATTTTTGAATGCTAATGTAACAAAACTACAACAACTAGCGTCTAACAGTGGAGGGCAAGCTTTTTTTATAAAAAACACATCAGATTTAGTACGCTTAATATCTACAGATAAAAGGTTTTCAATCGTACAAAAAAGCACTAAAAACGAAGTCCCTTTAATAGATTGGAAATATCTATTAGGTCTTATTATACTTAGCTTAGTAGCTGAGTGGTTTACACGAAAATATAACGGATTAATATAAAAGAAACTATGGAAAAATTACCAAAAGGAGGAATAGCATTTATTGCTATCGCAATATTTACAATTATTATTATCGCAAAATCAGTGGTTACTATCGATTCTGGTCATGCAGGAGTATTATATCAATTAGGAGGTGGAGTTGATCCTGAAGGTGACGCTTTAGGTGAAGGAATTAATTTTGTAGCGCCTTGGAATAGTGTTATTGATTACGAAGTAAGACAACAAGAATTACCGGAAAAAATGTCGGTGTTATCATCAAACGGATTAGATATTAAATTAGATGCTTCGGTGTTATATCAACCAGATTATAACAACTTAAGTCGTTTACATAAAGAAAAAGGACGCGAATATTTGAGTCGTGTTTTACAACCAGCCATAAGAAGTGCGGCAAGAAGTGTTGTAGGTCGTTACACACCAGAACAATTATATTCTAGTAAGCGTGATGCAATTCAAGATGAGATTTTTGAAGAAACTAGAAAAATTGTTGAACCTCAATTTATTCAATTAAACAATATTTTAATTAGAGATGTAACGTTGCCACCAACAATTAAAGAGGCTATTGAGCGTAAATTAAAACAAGAACAAGAATCATTAGAATATGAATTTCGTTTAGTTACCGCTGCAAAAGAAGCTGAAAAAGTAATTATTGAAGCACAAGGTAAAGCTGATGCAAATAGAATTTTAAGTGCGTCTTTGACCGATAAAATTCTTCAAGATAAAGGTATTGAAGCTACTATAAAATTATCAGAATCTCCTAACAGTAAGGTGATTGTAATAGGTTCTGGAGATAGTGGAATGCCAATTATTTTAGGAAACTAATTTATTAAAATTGTATCCTCATTTTTATATGTAAATATTAATAATATCATAAAATTTACTTCTAGATTAGGAATTGTAAATAAAATTCAACAATATTTGTAGCATAAATAAGACACATGACATTTATTCAATTACATCATCATCATTTTCATACTGGCACTCAAGCGAGCTGAAAATCTATTGAATAAAAATCAACATATTTTTAAAACCCGTTTGACGTAAATCAAGCGGGTTTTTTTATTCACTTTCGTGAAACTCTCCTAAAGATTTACTCAAACAAAATAAAAACATAATGAGTAAATTAAAAATTGCAGTACAAAAATCAGGTCGATTAAATGAAGATTCAATGCAACTTCTTAAAGATATCGGTATCTCTATTGATAACGGAAAAGATCAATTAAAAGCATCGGCACAAAATTTTCCTCTAGAAGTTTTTTACTTACGTAATGGCGATATTCCTCAATACCTAAGAGATGGTGTTGTTGACGCGGCTATTATTGGCGAAAATGTACTTATCGAGAAAGGAAATGATCTTCCAATTGTAGAGCGATTAGGCTTTTCTAAATGTAAAGTATCGGTTGCTGTTCCTAAAAATAAAAGTTATAAAAGCATTCAGGATCTTGAAGGTAAACGTATCGCAACATCGTATCCAAATACAATTAATCAGTTTTTAAAAGCAAATAACGTTTCTGCAGATCTTCATATTATTAATGGTTCTGTTGAAATTGCACCAAATATCGGGCTTGCTGACGCTATTGTGGATATCGTTTCTAGCGGAAGCACACTTTTTAAAAACAATCTAAAAGAAGCTGAAGTTTTATTGACTTCTGAAGCTGTTTTAGCAGTATCACCAAATATAAATGCTGAAAACAAAAAGATTTTAGATAAAATTCAATTCAGAATACAATCGGTTTTAAAAGGAAGACAATCTAAATACGTCTTACTAAATGCGCCTAATGATAAATTGGATGATATTTTAAAAATTTTACCAGGAATGAAAAGCCCAACCGTATTACCATTAGCACAAAAAGGTTGGAGTTCAGTACATTCTGTAATTGGTAAAAATGATTTTTGGGAAATTATTGATGAGTTAAAATTGAATGGCGCCGAAGGTATTCTAGTTTGTCCAATTGAAAATATGGTATTATAATTTTAAAAAAAAACGCATGAAAACAATCATAAACCCTAGTAAAGCAGATTGGTCAGATTTATTAAAACGACCAACACAAACGCTCGAAAATATTGAAACTTCAGTAACCACAGTTTTTAAAGACGTACAACGTAAAGGTGACGAAGCGATTTCAAAATACACAGCGCTTTTTGATGGTGTTACTTTAGAATCTCCTGTTGTTTATCAAAAAGAAATTGAGTTAGCATCAAGTTTAGTGTCTCCAGAATTAAAACACGCGATACAAAAAGCCAAATCTAATATTGAAAGTTTTCATGCGGCACAAAAAACAGATCGTGTAGAAGTTGAAACAACAGCTGGTGTATCTTGCTGGCAAGAAAAAAGAGCTATTCAAAAAATAGGACTTTATATTCCTGGAGGAACAGCACCTTTATTTTCAACCGTATTAATGTTGGCAGTTCCAGCTAAAATTGCAGGTTGTAAAGATTTGGTATTATGTTCGCCTCCTAATAAAGAAGGAAAAATAGCTAACGAGATTTTATACACTGCGCAATTGTGTGGTGTAACCAAAGTGATTAAGGTTGGAGGGATTCAAGCGATTGCAGGCTTAACTTTCGGTACAGAAAATATTCCGCAAGTCTATAAAATTTTCGGACCAGGAAATCAATACGTTACTGTGGCCAAACAATTAGCAACAAAATACGGTGTTGCAATTGATATGCCGGCGGGTCCAAGCGAATTATTAGTGATTGCAGATGATTCTGCAAACGCGAGTTTTGTAGCTTCAGATTTGTTAAGTCAAGCAGAACACGGTACCGATAGTCAGGTGATTTTAGTAGCCACTTCAAAAACGATATTAAAAGAAGTTGCAGATGAAATTGAAGTGCAGCTTAATCAGTTACCTCGAAAAGAAATAGCTTCGCAAGCCATTGCAAATTCAAAATTAATATATGTTGAAACTAAAGAAATTGCTTTAGATATGATTAATGAATATGCGCCAGAACACTTTATTATCTGTACTGAAAATGAAGATTTTTATATTGATAATATTGCAAATGCGGGTTCTGTATTTATTGGGAATTACACACCTGAAAGTGCTGGTGATTATGCATCAGGAACAAACCATACTTTACCAACTAACGGATTTAGTAAAGCGTATTCGGGAGTGAATCTTGATAGTTTTACAAAAAGTATCACCTTTCAGAAAATCACCAAAGAAGGAATTCTTAATATTGGGAATACGATTGAGTTGATGGCTGAAGCCGAAGGTTTACAAGCACATAAAAATGCCGTAACTTTAAGATTAAACGCTTTAAAAAAGAAGTAGATGGAAGATTTCAACCTTAATAATCTGGTAAGAGGTAACATTAAAATAATGCAACCGTATTCGTCCGCACGTGATGAGTACAAGGAGTTAAAAACAGATATGGTGTTTTTGGATGCTAATGAAAACCCATTTAACACCGAAGTTAATCGTTATCCAGATCCGCAACAATGTGTGGTAAAACAAGCATTGTCTAGTATTAAAAAGATTGATACAAATTCTATTTTATTAGGAAATGGGAGTGATGAAGTGCTCGATTTAATTTTTAGAGCTTTCTGTGAACCTAACCGCGATAATATAATCACTTTGCCACCAACTTATGGTATGTACAAGGTTTTGGCGAATTTAAATGCCGTTGAAAATATTGAAGTGCCTTTAAATTCTGAATTTCAGCCAGAAGTAAATCGTGTTTTAGAAGCGGTAACTACACAAACAAAAATGTTGTTTTTATGTTCGCCAAATAACCCAACAGCAAATAGTTTTAACGCTAGTTTAATTGCAGAATTGCTACGTAAATTCAAAGGTGTTGTTGTAATTGATGAAGCGTATATTGACTTTTCGGAAGACGAAAGTTGGGTGAGTAAATTATCAGATTTCCCTAATTTAATTATCACTCAAACCTTATCTAAAGCTTACGGAATGGCTGGAATTAGATTAGGAGCATGTTATGCTTCTGCAGAAATTATTGCGATATTAAACCGTATTAAACCACCGTATAACGTCAATCAGTTAACACAAAAAAAAGCATTAAAACGTTTAGTTAATTTAAATGAAGTAAACAATGAGATAGCGTATATCTTAAAACAACGCGATTGGTTAATTTCAAAATTAAAAGACATCGTTTATGTTGAAAAAATATATCCTTCAAACGCTAATTTCATTTTAATAAAAGTTGACAATGCTAATTTGCGTTATCAAGAATTGCTAAAAGAAGGAATTGTGATAAGAAATAGAACTCAGCAATTTGGTTGTGAGAATTGTTTACGACTAACTGTTGGTAATCAACAAGAAAATATTAAATTAATAACTGTAATGCAAGCTTTGGTTAGCGCGTAAAATCAGATTAAAAAGCATAAAAAATGAAAAGAGTTTTATTTATAGATCGTGATGGTACTTTAATTAAAGAGCCTGCCGATGAACAAATTGACACGTTTGAAAAGCTAGAATTTTACCCAAAAGTGTTTCAGTATTTAAGCAAAATTGCAAAAGAATTAGATTTTGAAATTGTAATGATTACCAACCAAGATGGTTTAGGAACCGCTGTATATCCTGAAAACACGTTTTGGCCGGTTCATAATTTTATTTTAAAAACTTTTGAAGCCGAAAACATTGTGTTTAAGGAGCAATTTATTGATCGCACATTTGCAAAAGATAATGCGTCAACTAGAAAACCTAACACAGGATTATTGACTAAATATTTTACCGAAGATTATGATTTGGAAAATTCATTTGTAATAGGTGATCGTTTAACAGATGTTGAATTGGCTAAGAATTTAGGTTCAAAAGGCATATTTATAAATGATAACACCAATTTAGGAACTGATGAAATTACCGTAAAACGTGACGAATTAGATGCTTTTATAGCTTTAGAAACTAACGATTGGGAAGCTATTTATGCGTTTTTAAAAACCGATGCACGCACAGGAAATATTGAGCGAAATACCAATGAAACTCAAATAAAAATTGATTTAAACCTTGACGGAACAGGGCAAAGCGATATTGACACTGGAATTGCTTTTTTTGATCACATGCTCGATCAGATTGCGCGTCACGGACAATTAGATTTAAAACTTAAAGTTACTGGAGATTTAGAGGTTGATGAACATCATACTATTGAAGATACAGCCATCGTTTTAGGTGAAGTTTTTGCAACTACATTAGGAAATAAATTAGGGATTGAACGCTACGGATTTTCTTTACCAATGGACGATTGTTTTGCCCAAGCAGCCATAGATTTTGGCGGTAGAAATTGGTTAGTTTGGGAAGCTGATTTTAAACGTGAAATGATTGGTAAAATGCCAACAGAAATGTTTTATCACTTTTTTAAATCGTTTACCGATGGTGCAAAATGTAACTTAAACATAAAAGCAGAAGGCACAAACGAACACCATAAAATTGAAGCGATTTTTAAAGCCTTTGCAAAAGCTATAAAAATGGCTGTTAAAAGAGATGTTGAAAAAATGATTTTGCCTTCAACAAAAGGAATGCTTTAAAACCATAATAAATGAAATTAGTAATTATAGATTACGGCGCGGGTAATATTAAAAGCATTCAATTTGCTTTTAAAAGGCTAGGTGTTGAGGCGATTTTATCAAATGATATTGCAACAATTAAAGCTGCCGATAAAATTATTTTCCCAGGTGTTGGAGCCGCAAGTCATGCTATGGATATGTTGAAAAAAAGCGGTTTAGATGTCGTTATACCTACATTAAAACAGCCTGTTTTAGGGATTTGTTTAGGGATGCAATTATTGTGTAATTCTACCGAGGAAGGTGAAACTAAAGGTTTAGGGGTTTTTGATGTTGCTATAAAACGATTTCCAAATACAGTTAAAGTGCCGCAAATGGGATGGAATACGATTACAAATTTAAAATCAAAATTGTTTAAAGACATTAAAGAAGACGTTTTCATGTATCTTGTGCATAGTTATTATGCTGAAAATTGTGCGCAAGCTATTGCAACAACAACGTATGGGATGTCTTATGCTTCAGCTTTAGAACATAATAATTTTTATGGCGTACAATTTCATCCAGAAAAAAGCAGCCAATTAGGTGAGCAAGTATTAAAAAACTTTTTAGAATTATAATTATGAGAATTATTCCAGCAATTGATATTATAGATGGTAAATGTGTACGTCTTACCAAAGGCGATTACGATACTAAAAAGATATATAACGAAAATCCTGTTGAAGTTGCGAAAGCATTTGAAGGCGCAGGAATTAAATATTTACACTTGGTAGATTTAGATGGTGCCAAGGCAAAACACATTGTAAATTATAAGATTTTAGAACAAATTGCATCAAAAACCACATTAAAGATAGATTTTGGTGGTGGTTTAAAAACTAACGAAGATTTACATATTGCTTTTAATTCTGGCGCACGCCAAATAACAGGAGGAAGTATTGCGGTTAATGACACGAAGACTTTTGAAGGCTGGGTGTCAAAATATGGCGGCACCAAAATTATTTTAGGTGCCGATTGTAATAATGAAAAAATAGCGATTAGTGGTTGGCAGGAGCAGAGTGATTTGGAAGTTATTCCGTTTGTAAAACGCTATCAAAAAAATGGAATTCAGTATGTGATTTGTACAGATATCGAAAAAGATGGCATGCTTGAAGGTCCGTCGTTTGAGTTGTATAAAAAAATGCTTAGAGAATGTAAAACGAGCGATGACAATACGATGAAATTAATTGCTTCAGGAGGCGTGAGTTCTATTGATGATAT
Source organism: Lacinutrix undariae (assembly GCF_052934785.1). Taxonomy (NCBI): domain Bacteria; kingdom Pseudomonadati; phylum Bacteroidota; class Flavobacteriia; order Flavobacteriales; family Flavobacteriaceae; genus Lacinutrix; species Lacinutrix undariae. Next base: position 3,052,684 of record NZ_CM128809.1, on the reverse strand, counting down.
TAATAGGTTAGAAGATTTAGGTTGTGATGGTGTAATTATTGGAAAAGCACTTTACGAAGGAAATATTAGTTTAAAAGATTTAGAAACACACATGTAATATGTTAACGAAACGAATTATCCCTTGCTTGGATATTAAAAACGGACGTACCGTAAAAGGTGTGAATTTTGTAAATCTTAGAGATGCTGGTGATCCGGTTGAATTAGCTAAAGAATATGCGATAAAAGGTGCCGATGAATTGGTGTTTTTAGATATTTCTGCCACTTTAGAAGCTCGGAAAACCACTTTAGATATGGTACTTAAAGTTGCCGAACAGGTGAATATTCCTTTTACAGTTGGTGGCGGAATTTCATCTATTGAAGATGTAGATCGCTTATTGCATTGTGGTGCAGATAAGGTATCTATTAATTCTAGCGCGGTAAAACGACCAGAGTTAATTAATGAATTATCAGAAAAATTTGGGAGTCAGTGTATTGTAGTTGCTGTTGATGCAAAGCAAATTGATGGTGAATGGATGGTACATTTAGCTGGCGGCAGTATTCCTACAGAATTAAACCTTTTTGATTGGGCTGTTGAAGTTGAAAAACGTGGTGCAGGAGAGATTTTATTCACGTCAATGAATAATGACGGTACCAAAAACGGATTTGCAAATGAGGCTTTAGCAAAACTTTCAAGCCTTGTTAATATTCCAATTATTGCATCTGGAGGAGCTGGAACTGTTCAGCATTTTGTAGATACATTTAAAGAAGGGAAATCTGATGCGGCTTTGGCTGCTAGTGTCTTTCATTTTGGTGACATAGAAATTTTAGAATTAAAAGCAGCTTTAAAAGCTAATGATATTGAAGTGAGACTTTAGTATTAAACCTGTAAAAATAGATTGATATTGCTGAATTAAATTTCAGTGTTATTATAGATAATAAAAATTATGAATGTAGATTTTAATAAAAATGCCGACGGTCTTGTGCCAGCGATAATTCAGGATGCCATAACAAATAATGTGTTAATGTTGGGGTATATGAATGCTGAGTCACTTAAAAAAACCTTAGATACTAAATTGGTAACCTTTTTTAGTAGAAGTAAAAATCGTTTATGGACTAAAGGTGAAGAGAGTGGAAATGTGTTGAATTTAGTTGATATTAAATTGGATTGTGATAATGATTCGTTATTAATTAAAGTAAAACCAAAAGGACCAACTTGCCACACAGGAAGTGACACTTGCTGGGATGAGGCTAACTCCGAGAATTATGGATTTATTTCAACTTTAGAAGCTACGATTGCTGAACGCGTTGAAGTTTCAAAAATAGCACCAGAAGATCGTACTGAAAATCAAAATAGTTACGTGGTATCTTTATTTGATAAAGGAATTAATAAAATTGCTCAAAAAGTAGGAGAGGAAGCTGTTGAAGTGGTTATTGAGGCTAAAGATGATGATGATAATTTGTTTTTAAATGAAAGTGCCGATTTGTTATTTCACTATTTAATGCTGCTTCAAGCCAAAGGATTTAAGTTTAATGATGTGGTAGATGTTTTAAAATTGAGACATTAAATTTTGACCCTTTTATAAAAAGAACGTTATTGCGACTATGTTTACTAAACGTTATTACTACCTTATAAAAACGCAATATTTAGGGTATCGCTTTCATGGTTGGCAAAAACAACCCAAATTGAAAACGGTACATTTAATGATTGATCGTACTTTTAAATATATTTTAGAAGACGAAGCTTATTTTAAAACCTTAGCTTCAGGACGAACAGATGCCATGGTGTCTGCTAATGAAGCGGCTTTTGAGTTGTTTTTACATCATAAGATTGAAGATGAAGCTGAGTTTTTAGCTTTATTTAATAAGAATTTACCTCAAGATATTAGGGCGCTTTCTATTAAAGAAGTTGATGCAAAGTTTAATGTTATTCAAGATTCAAAAATTAAAGAGTATTTGTATTTATTCACACATACTGAGAAATGTCACCCATTTTGTGCACCATTATTGACTACATTTTTAGACACCCTTGATGTTGAGTTGATGAAAAAAGGTGCAGCTTTATTTGAAGGCACGCATAATTTTAAAACCTATTGTTATAAACCGTCAGATACAGGTTTGTATCAGCGTGAAATTTTAACCTGTGAACTTGTAGAGAATACAGTGTTTACTGCTAATTTTTTTCCAGAGAAATCTTATGTATTACGCGTAAGAGGAAAAGGTTTTGGTCGTAATCAAATACGATTAATGATGGGAGCGTTAGTTAAGTTAGGAAGAGGTGAAATTACTTTAGATTATATTAAAACAACATTACAATCTGATAGTGTAGAGGTTATGGATTATATAGCACCAGCTTCAGGATTAATTTTAAATAAAATAGAATTTGAATAGATGATTTATAGTATTGTCTTAAATAAAAAAAAGTGTTAGAAAATCTTCTAACACTTTTTTTTATTTAAGAGAGCCAACCTTTAGAGGTTACTCGCCTAGAGTAGATAAGTAAAAATAGCGCAATTATTAAAATCATTGCGGTCATTAAAACAGCAGCTGGTCCGTAAATATCAACTGATTTAATAATAAATAAGTTGTAAATCATTTGAGCACAAATGCCTAGTGTAGAGATCAAAAACAACACATGTGCTATTTTTTTTCTGAAAACTAAAGCTATACTTCCAAATAAACCACCAAAAACAGCTAAAGCAAAAGCGAATGTAACCCAAGTAGGCTCATTAGCAATTATAGATAATTGTTCTTTGGTATACTGTGCTTTAAAGTTATCGGTATTATAGGCTTTTGCTAAATATTGCATAACGCCCATACCATTCCAAATAATAGCAATTCCTGTAATAATCCAAAAACGTTTATTAGGTTTATTGCTTGTATTTAAAGTCATGGCTTTAATATTGCTATCTAATTAAATTAATCTTCTAAAACGTGTACAATAGGTTCTTTATTTACCCATTTTCCGTTTTTAGATTCACCTAAAATAAGAACTTCTTTCACTTGTTCATACTCCTTTATTGTCCTAAGCATTTGGTCTTTTGTTTCTCTGTATAATTTTATACCCGTTTTGGACCCTTTGTTTCTTATTTCTAAATAAAAACCATCCTTTAGCTTTTTAGGTTTTGTTGCTGGTCTTCCCATATGTGTATTAAAGATTTAAATTGCATAATAATAAATATATAGAAATAAAACAAGTATAATCGTAAAAAAATGCATTTATTTTGAATTTTTTAGAAAAAATTAACTTTTCAGACTAAAATTTTCCTATAAGCTAGTAAAATCTATCTTAAAAATAGTTTATATTTAGTCTCAGTTATTACTATTGAAATTTAATCATGAAAGCTAAAAAAAGAAATAAAGTTTATAAAACAAGCAATCTTCCTCCAGGAACTTTAGCTTATAGAGGTGTGAAAAACTCAGCTGATACAGCTTTAGAAGTTATTAACTATAATGCTGAAGTTTATAAGATTTTTCAATCTATAACTACCGAAGACGGTTTTAATTTTATAGCCAATAATCACATCACGTGGATTAATGTTAATGGGTTAAATAATGTTTTAGAAATTGAAAAATTAGGTCAGCATTACAAATTACATTCTTTAACCTTAGAGGATATTTTAAACACTAATCACCGTCCAAAAATTGATGAGTTTGACGATTACCTATTTCTTGTCTTTAAAATGCTACATTTTAAAGAGGACGGCACACTTACTTATGAGCAGGTGAGTCTAGTTGCTGGTGAAGATTTTGTGTTGACGTTTCAGGAAGCAGATGGTGATGTTTTTGATGAATTAAGAAATAGAATCTCTACAGGAAAAGGTGTTATCAGAACTCAAGGCGCAGATTATTTAATGTACGCTATTTTGGATGCTATTGTAGATAATTATATAACCGTTATAGAAGCTTTTGGTGATCAAATTGAGGATCTTGAAACTTTAGTGTTCGATTCTAAATCAAATGAGAGTGAAACCCCAAGTCAAATTCAGAAATTAAAACACGAGGTCTTAAAAATAAGACGTTCAGTATTACCATTACGCGAAGTTATTAATAGGTTAGAGAAATCTGAATGTAAAATTATTGAAGATAAAACACGTAGTTATTTACGTGACTTACAGGATCATATTGTGCAAGTTACCGAAACTATTGATATGTACCGTGAGATGATTTGGAGTATTATGGATATGCATATGTCGCTTATTAGTAATAAGATGAATGAGGTGATGAAGGTGTTAACTATAATTGCAACTATATTTATTCCGTTAACTTTTATTGCAGGTATTTATGGTATGAATTTTAATAATATGCCTGAACTTCAGTACAAATACGGTTATCAAATAGTATGGGCTGTAATGATTATGGTATTGATTATTATGTTAATTTATTTTAGAAAAAAGAAATGGCTTTAACATAATTTATGTTAAAGCAGTTTTATCAAAGTTAAACCCTGTTAAAGTACTTGGCATGTAGGGCATTTCCTTATAAGTTATGAATAGAACACACATAGTGTTAACCTTTTAAACTTATAATTATGAACTATTTGAATATGCAAGACGAAAAATTATTACCTGTTGTAGTAGAACTTAATACACTATTAGCAGATTATCACGTGTACTACCAAAAACTAAGAAATTTTCATTGGAATGTTCTTGGAGAAAACTTCTTTGTTTTACATCCTAAATTTGAAGAATTATACACAGATGCTCGTGTGAAAATCGATGATATTGCCGAACGTATTTTAACGTTAAAGCATCATCCAATGAGTAAAATGAGCGATTATCTGGAAATTTCTTCAATCACAGAAGTTTCTCCATTACAATCGGACACTACTATGGTGAAAGAAGTGATTAAAGATCACAAAATCCTATTACAACAGATGAGTATTGTTATTAAGCATGCTAATGAAGCTTCTGATGAAGGAACCGTAGATTTAATTGGTGGTTATATCCGCACATTAGAAAAATCCAGCTGGATGCTAAACGCTTGGGTGAAAAACTCTTCAGAGCAACTTAAAACAACGGTTGTTGAAATGTAATTTTCTTACAAATATTACATTCTGTTTATTAATCGATTTTAAACCCTTTTAAAGTCAAGTATTAACTTTTAAAACACACCATATGTTACGTTACACCATTACATTTATTATTATCGCCTTTATTGCTGCAATTTTAGGTTTTGGAGGTATTGCAGGTGCCGCAGCTGGTATTGCGAAAATATTATTCTATATATTTTTAATCCTTTTTATACTATCCTTATTCAAGGGTTTAGTGAAAAAGAAATAACCACTGTAACGTTATCAAAATTTTTAAATTAACCTTTAAACCCTTTCTATTATGAAAAAAATATTCTTAACATTCGCTTTATTATTTACAATTACTACAGTGTTTACAAGTTGTAGAGATCAAAAAAAGACACCACAAGAAAAAGTTGAAGACACTGTTGATGATGCAGGAGATACTATTGAAGACGCCGCAGATGATGTGGAAGACGCTGTAGATGACGCCGCAGATGATGTGGAAGATGCTGTAGATTAATAATTAACAAAACCTTATAAAACTACATTTCAAAGTCCTGATTCTTTCAGGACTTTTTTTTGTAAATTTATAACTTCAAAACAGTATAATTTTATGTCAGTAGTAACTTTTCCTAAAGCAGCTTTTACATTTTTCAATCAATTAGAAATTAATAATAACCGCGATTGGTTTAACGATCATAAAATAGCGTTTAAAACAGTTGAAGCTGAAGCAAAAAAAGGATTTCAAGCACTTTTTGAAGATTTAAAAACACATGATGATGTTGATGCCGTAAAAGTTTTCAGGATTTATAGAGATGTGCGTTTTTCTAAAAATAAATTGCCTTATAAAACGCATTTTGGAGCGTCTTTTCGAAGAACAAAGCCGCATTTAAGAGGTGGTTATTATTTGCATTTACAGCCTAATAATGAATCTTTTATTGCTGTTGGGTTTTGGGATCCTAATAAAGACGATTTATTACGAATTCGTAAAGAGTTTGAAATGGATGCTTCCGAAATGAGAGCTATTATGAATGACGCAACATTTAAAAAAACTTGGGGAGCGCTAGAGGGAGAGGAGCTTAAAACAGCACCAAGAGATTTTGATAAAACCCATGCAGATATTGATCTGATTAAGAAAAAACAATATATTTTCACTAAAAAATATAGCGATAAAGAAATCTTTAAAGCTGATTTTATAAGTAAAGTTAGTGCAGATTTTAAAACAGTACGCCCTTTTTTTGATTATATGAGCGATGTACTTACTACCAATCTTAATGGTGAAACGATACTTTAAAAATGTGAGAATTCTATAAGTTTATTTCATCTAGTAATTGAATGTGACTTATTAAACGCTCTTTCACCATGCTCATCATACGTTTATTTAATGCTGAAGAATTTTTAATATAAATAGCATATTCTTCTACAGTAAAATGACCAATAATTATTCCTTTTAAGACATTTCTTAATTTGGTGTCTTTTAATAAAGCGTGTTCAATATAAACTACTTTTTTAGGAAGCGTTAATTGGTAAAATACACCTTTTCGTTTATGAATATGATTTTTAAAAACAGCTATAAACAAATCGTTTTGAAGTTTTATAATTGGTCTTAAAGTTGTGTTTTGAAAACGTTCGTCGGCACTCATACTATCATGTATTACTGCAGACTTAATAGTTGGGCGAATCTCTGTTAGGGATAAAGATCTATTTGGCATCATATAAAGTTTTAATAAAAATAAAGAAAAACATTTTTAATTCTGCACACTTAACAATTTCTTAGTATTGATATTGTTTTCATTTATAGATTTATTACTTTTTTTAATGTTGATAGCGTGTCTGTAAAAAGTGAAACAAGTATCTTTGGTTAAAATCCAAAAGCATGAAGTTTGGAAGCGTTATTAATCCAGCACATATTAAATTCACATTACCTCAAGATGCTATAGGTACTCAAAAAGTACTACAAAATAGAGTAGGAGATAGCGCTATAAAAATACATGTAGGTTGTGCCAAATGGAACCGTGCAGAATTAAAAGGATTTTATCCAAGAGGTACTAAAGATGAGTTAACATATTACGCCAAACAGTTTAATGCGATTGAGCTTAACGCTACATTTTATAATTTATTTTCTGCGGAACAATTTTCAACATGGTGTCAGAAAACACCCAAAGGATTTAAGTTTTTTCCAAAGATTCCAAAAATAGTGAGTCATGATCGGCAATTAAAACACACAGATGAGTTTATAGTGTCTTTTTTGGAGCACATTTCAAATTTAAAAGAAAAGTTAGGTACTGTATTTTTACAAATGCATGAAAGTTTTTCACCAAATCAATTTGAGACGGTAGTTGCTTTTATTAAAAATTGGCCTAAAAATAGTCCTCTAGCTATTGAGTTTCGTGATGCTAATTGGTTTAATGATGACGTTATTGCTAGAGAGTTGTATGCTATTATGGAAACTCATAATGTCGCAAATGTAATTGTAGATACCGCAGGAAGACGCGATTTATTGCACATGCGACTTACAAATTGCACTGCATTTGTAAGGTTTGTAGGCGCCAATCATGAAAGTGATTATACTAGGTTATCCCAATGGGTAACCCGATTAAAAACATGGAAAGCACAAGGTATTACTGAAATTAATTTTTTTGTACATCAGAATATTGAAAAAGAGTCACCATTGCTTTCTGCATATTTTATAAAAGAATTAAATAACGCTTTAGGTTGCGATTTAAAAATCCCTAACCAAACAGCACAACACACATTATTTTTATGATGAGATTTCACACACGTAAATGGGTAAAACCAGAAGATTTAAACCCTAACCAATCATTATTTGGAGGGCAATTGCTAGCTTGGATAGATGAAGAAGCGGCTTTATATACTATTATACAATTAGAAAACTCAAAGGTTGTTACTAAATATATCTCTGAAATTAATTTTATGAGTTCTGCAAAACAGGGTGATATTATTGAAATTGGTATTGATGTTTTAAAATTTGGTAGATCATCTTTAACGTTAAAATGTGAAGCGCGTAATAAAATGACTCGCGAAACGATACTTACTGTAGATAATATTATTATGGTAAATCTTGGTGAAGACGGTAAACCAGCGCCACACGGAAAAACAGAAGTAGAATTTGTAAGAGATAGATTGCAATAAGCATAGGGTTGACTTTAAAACACAAAAAAGGTGAATTCTAATTAAAGAATTCACCTTTTTTGTGCCTTATAACTCGTTCAAAAAATTTATTTTTTAACAATTAATTTATGAGTAAATATTGTATTTGTATCTAACGATTTAATTAAATAGATACCGTTACTTAGTGTGTTTATATTTATAGATTTAGTTATATTAACTTCTGTATCAAAAGTTAATACCGTTTGACCTAATAAGTTTAAGACCACAAATTGAGTTGCTTTAGCCGAGGTAATAGATACATGCGTATTTGCAGGATTTGGGTAAATTGTAACTGAAGGTGTTTCATTTATAGTAATTGTACTTAAAGTGTTTATTTCATAACATTCAGATTGAATAGAACCTCCGCTTTTGTAGATAGTTACTTTGTATTCTCCTGCTTCTGTTGGTGTGTAAGATTGGCTGTTGGCATTGTTAACGGGGATTTCTTCATTACAATTAGACCATCTATAAGTAGCATTACTTTCGGTAGCGGTAAGTATTCCATTACTTTCTGTGATTGCATTATTAATTGTAAGAAGACTTAAAGTAACTTCAGTTACAGGGCTTTCACATTCTTCAATTGTTTGGCTTACATAATATGTTCCTGCTTCAATTGTATTTTCATTATTTATATCAATAGCAGTACCTCCTGTTTCTATTGTATAATAATTATATCCTGTTTCAGCTAATATAGAGTATGGCATTTCGCTAAAAAAATAAGCTCCAGTAATTATTTCAACACTAGATCCTACACATACTCCTTCTGAGGCAACCCACCCTGTTAAAGGCGCTGTAGTACTTGTTGTTACATTTAAGTTTGTAGCAATAATAAAAGTTTCTCCATCTTCTTCTTGAGGAGGGACAGTTAGTATCCATTGAGTGCCATCAAAAGTGATGAGACCGAAACTTTGTCCAATTAAACTGCTTATTTGTACATAGGCTTTTTTGTCATTAACAATTCCATTTTCCATATAAACACCACTCAAAAAGAGGCAATCAAGGATAGAAGGCTCGTATAAGTTTAGAGTAAGATAGCTAATTATTGGAGTTTCACAGTTTAAAACGGGAGTGATAGCAATGGTTGTATTACTATTAAAATATGTAGCAGAAATGTCATAGCCAGGTGTATCTTCAAAACTCCATTTTGTTCTATCATTAATAAGTGCTCTAATATCATCGGCATTACCTGATAAAGTTCCTGTATAACGCCCATTGTCATTCTCCGATGAAAATTCCAATATTGGAGCAGGGTATAAGTGTACTGCGTTTTCACCGTTTGTTAAGCCAGGTGCAATTCCAGAGGCATTAGATCCTGTAGATATTGAGCCTTCTGTTGTATAATCGGAAGCACATGGTGTACCATTATACCAACCTTGAGGACCATCGCAATCTGTATTATGGGCATAATTATCATCGGTATAAATACCTGCTAAAAACGTAGCGTTATTAGCTGTAGGCATAGGACCAGTAGTACTTTGGTAAGCAAATAAAACATCACCACTAGGTATGAGAGAGAAGCCTCCAAAGTTTGTAGCCATAGATATTGTTCCTACGGTGGTTGTTAAAATATTTTCTGTATTCGTTTCGGTTATAGTTACGATGGTTCCAATTGAAGCACCAGTTGATGGTGCTGTCCATGCATAGTGTGCGTCTGCGGTGTTGTTGTGCCAATGATTAAATGCTACAGACCAACTATGATCAGTAAAATAGATAACCTCATTAGCAGGAATATCTGTAAGGGTAATAAATGTAAATCCATCGGGAGCGTCTTGGTGAAAGCCTATAAAAGCAATATCCCCAGCAGATAGGTTTTGCGCAATATTAAGCTGTGTCATAAAACAAATCATTATAGTAATGATGATGTGTAGAGGTTTTTTCATATTTAAATGTGTTAGGTTTTGATTAATAGATTATATCGTGAGCAAAACTAATATATTATGTGTGTTTTTTACTATTAAAATTGATAAAAAACGCAAATAATCGGATAATAATGCATTTAGTCGGTGTTATTTTTGGTTTTTGCTGAAGTTGTTTATACATAAAAAAGGTGAATTCTAATTAAAGAATTCACCTTTTTTATGTTATTACCTGTATACTAAATTATAATTTCCCGCTAGGTAACTCAAAATTTTCTAGATCGAAATAAGGAATAGCAGCTAATGAGTGGTCAAAAATATCAGACATGATATACTCGTAGTTTTCCCAACGTTTATCTTTACTAAAGGCGTAAATTTCTAACGGAATACCTTGAGGCGTTGGAGCTAACTGACGTGTCATAATAGTCATGTCTTTATTAATGGCCGAATGATTTTCAATATAAGTTTGAATATACTTTCTAAAAACGCCTAGGTTAGTTAGGTTTCTACCGTTAATTAAGACGTCTTTATTGATGTTGTTTTCAGAATTAAAAGAATTAATATCTTTCTGTTTGGTATTTAAATAATCTGTAATTAACTGGATGTCTTTAAGAGACTCAATGCGTTCTTCCGAAAGGTATTGAATACTAGAGGCTTTAATAATTAAAGAACGTTTAATACGTCGTCCGCCAGAATTACTCATGCCTCTCCAGTTGGTAAATGCATCAGAAATTAGTGCATAAGTAGGAATATTGGTAATGGTTTTATCGAAATTTTGTACTTGTACGGTATTTAGGTTAATTTCAATAACATCACCATCGGCACCATATTTTTCCATAGTAATCCAATCGCCAATCCGTATGGTATCGTTTACTGCAACTTGAATACTGGCTACAAATCCAAGAATAGTATCTTTAAAAATAAGTAGTAATACTGCTGATGCAGCTCCTAATCCTGTAAAGAAATTAAGTAATGGGATATTTGTGATCACTACAAAACAAAGGGCAATACCTACAACCCATACTACAATCATAACAACTTGTATGTAACTGTCAATAGGTTTGTCTTTTAGACTAGGGAGTGTTTTGAAATAGGATTCGAAGGTTTTTAATACACTGCGTAAAATCCATATAAATAAGAGTATCCCGTATATTTTGATGAGTACTTCAATAGGGTTTTCAAAATGAGGGAAATCTGCAAATACAATTGGAAACAGCTTTAAGGTAATCATTAAAGGCACAAGGTGTGCAATGTTTCTTGGTGCTTTATGCGAAATAAGTAGATCGTCGAAGTTGGTTTTAGATTTCCCGGCAAAGTTAGAGAATAGCTGTAAAATTATTTTACGTGTTATAAAATCAGTGATTGCAATAATCACTATAAGAAACACTAATAATATTAGCATATTGAGGTATGACGCTGTGTTTTCCGGTAGGTTTAAACTAAGCAAATGATCGTAAAAGTAATGTTGGTAGTTTTTCACTAGGCTACAGGTTTTAGGTATTTATGATCAATATAAAAAGTTCCGAAAGGGAGTAGAGAAGCTATTAGTACAATAGCTGTTGTAGCGGCATTCCATTTTAGTTTTTTCACTAATAATAAAGCTAAAATTACGTAAGCAATAAACAGTAAGCCATGTGGCATTCCTAATAGTTTTACATAAGTGTCATCTTCGTAGAATTTTTTAATAGGCGTAGCTATAAATAGTAATAATATGTAAGAAATTCCTTCTAAAAGGGCAACAACTCTAAAAACTTTAAATATTGAAAACATAGGCTTTATTTTAAGTCTACAAAAATACCATACATGTTAAGATTAGTCTAATTTTTAACGGATTATTTAACTATTTCTACCTTGAAAAATGCCCATAAAAAAGTCCGTTCTCTTTTTAGAAAACGGACTAATACTTAATTGATGTTATTGGTATTATTCTTTACTCATTAAAGCAAAAAACTTATCTATATTAGGTAAGATTACAATACGCGTTCTTCTGTTTTTAGCTCTATTTTCGCTTGTAGCGTTATCAGCTAAAGGTTTGTAAAAACTACGTCCTGCAGCAATTAATTGCTCTGGCGCTACGCCAAAATCGTTTTGTAATTTTTTAACTACAGATGTGGCACGTAATACACTTAAATCCCAGTTATCTTTTATAGCAGCTGTGTTTTTAAAGGTTTGGTTATCGGTATGTCCTTCAACCATAATATCTAAACTTTCTTCAGATTTTATAACCTCTGCAATTTGAGCTAAGATTTTATCTGCTTTAGCGCTTACTCGGTAACTTCCTGAATTAAATAACATTTTATCAGAAATAGAAATCATAACTACAGTTTCTTCAATATTAATTGAAATATCGTCGTTTTCGTTAATTCCTTCAATAGTATGCGTAAGGTTGTAAGATACTGCGGCATTCATTGAGTCTTTAAGTGTTTTTGCATTCATAAGATATGCAGGTGGCACTTGCTTTAATGTTTCTCGCATTTTAGATTTAGTATCTTCAGACATTACTGTACCGTCTGTTTGTACTAACTGTGCATTGGAAGTTTTGGTAAGCGCATTTATTTTAGAATTATAATCTGCCACGCGGTTTTCAATAGCCGAAAACTTAGCTTCAAGATCTTCTTTCTCTACGATTGTTTTTGTTAATTCACTTTTTAACTGTCCGTTGTCTTCTGCTAATGCAGTGTATTTTTTCTTAGATACACATGAGCTTAAAACTACTGCTGAAACTAAAATTATTGCTGTATTCTTCATATTCATTTTGTTGATTTGTGATTTAATATAGTTACGCACAGTAATAGAAATTAGATCATATTCGTTTTTAAAAAAGGTGATATTTAATGATTTTCAGTTGTTTTTTATAGTTATAACCTTTTTGTAGTAAGCGGTTTATCTATTGCTGTGAAAAAAACATAAAATCTTTATAAAAAACGTCTGTTAGTTATCGTTTTAGGTCTGTTTGCTTCTTTTTTGTGAGTGGATTATCGCCTTTAATTTTGTTTTTAAGATGAAAAAACAGGCGCTCTAGTTCTGTTTGAAGCGGTTATGTTTATGAGGTTTATTATCTGTATTTTTTTTAACTTTTTAGAAGAGAATTTTCACATATAATATAGTTTTGTTTGTAATCGACTGTCTATTTTTGCAGTATTATATTTACAATTTACAGCTTATATTATGATGAATACAATGCCTCTTTATTCGATATTAGATTTAGCTTTAGTTTCCGAAGGACAAACTTTAACGCAAACTTTTAATGACACTTTAGCGTTAGCGCAACATGCTGAAAGTTGTGGTTACACGCGTTACTGGTTGGCTGAACATCATAATTCGGCTAATATTGCAAGTAGTGCGACTTCAGTTTTAATAGGTTATGTGGCGGCAGGAACTCATACCATTAAAGTTGGATCGGGAGGGGTAATGCTGCCTAATCATTCGCCGTTAATTATTGCCGAACAATTTGGAACTTTAGGGTCGCTATATCCAAACCGTATTGATTTAGGTTTAGGGCGCGCACCAGGAACAGATCAGGCTACAGCCCAAGCCATACGATCAGATTTTATGCAAGCCGCACAATCGTTTCCAAGAGAATTGGAATCTATACAGCGTTATTTTTCTACTGAAAATGCAACCGCACAAGTACGTGCAACCGTTGCCGAAGGTGTAAATGTGCCTGTTTATATTTTAGGCTCTAGTACAGATAGTGCACATTTGGCGGCCAAAAAAGGATTGCCTTATGCTTTTGCAAGTCATTTTGCAAGTACGCATTTAATGGAAGCGATTTCTATATATAGGAAAGAGTTTGTAGCGAGTTCTGTATTAGATAAACCTTATGTAATTGCTGGTGTGAATGTGATTATTGCAGATACCGATGCTCAAGCGCAGGCCTTATCTACATCTTTAATAAGAATGATTGTTGGCTTGTTTACCGGAAAACGAGCTAAAGTGCAACCGCCAATTCCTATGAATGCTGAACTTGAAGAAATTATGAAACATCCTCAAGTCGCACAAATGTTAAAGTATTCGTTTATTGGGAGTAAAGCTACTGTAAAAAAACAAATACAAACATTTATTACCAATACGCAAGCTGATGAACTAATTGCAGTGGCTAATATTTATGCCATAGCAGATAGAAAGCGCTCTTACGCATTATTTGCGGAAATTATGGAGGAATTAAAATTGGAGGAGTAGATTAATATGTAAGTACGGACTATGTACGGACTATCCATGGAGTATCTACGGAGTATCTACGGGATATCTATGGCGTATCTATATGGTGACTTTAATTTGTCTTTGATCTCAAAGAATTAGCTGTGTCAATACAGCCTCTGGTTGTTATAGGTAATAATTTCTTATCCCTAAATTAGAGCTACGTCTATTTAGGACGTTTTTTATATGTTTATTGATTTTTAAAATATTTTTCGTAAATTAGTGCAATCGTCTAATTACTAGATGATAACTCCTCCTTTTGAATTGTTTTTATAGCATTTAAAGTAAGCCATGTGCTTATTAATTATAGATGTCTAATTTTTAAAAACTTTACAAATGAAAAACCTTCTAATTTTATTATTCCTTTTAAGTTATTCAAGTTTATTTTCACAAGATAATGATGACAACGTTTATTATTTAACCCGCACTATTAGTTTACCAAGATACGATATTGATAAAGCGACTACAATGGATGATTCTATGTCAATTATAGCTCAAAAAGATTGGCGTTTTGTGATAGATCATTCAGATGCTAATGGCGTTATTATTCGTTTCTTGAAGTGGAAAAAAGGTAACTCTAAAAACATAACTGTTTATGCAACTATGAGTAGTGTAAAAGTTGGTGATTCTGAGAGGAATAAGACGCCTTCTAATGACACAGTATTAATTGAGCAGATCAACTATTATTACTTATCTAATGCCGATCATGAAAATCACTATAAAGTGTATGTTAATGAAAACCCTAGGTTAAGTTTTGTAACAGGCGCTATTACTGTACCTATTAAAATAAGACCAGGAAGTGATGCTGTAGATGATGAAGGTAATAAATTACGCCCTTTTGATTTTACAGGTGATGTTAATATTGGTTTATCTGTAGGTTTAAGATTTAGGGTCGACTCAAAAGGAAAAAGTTTTATAATCCCTTCAGTAGGTATTAATCTTACCTCGGTGAGTATTGATGAAACAACAGTTAAAAATGATATTATTTCATCTAAAACAAACGCATCTTCATTAACTCCTTTTGTGGGTTTAATTGGTGAGTATGACGATTTCCAAATTGCAGCTTTAGTTGGCTGGGATCGCTTATCTGGTAAGATGGGAGAAAACTGGATGTATCAAGGTAAACCTTGGTTTGGGATTGGCTTAGGTTATAATGTATTTAATACGAGTAATAATACGCCCGCTAAAAATTAATTACCCTTTACCTTTTTAATGATTAAGTTTTCTAGTGTGCTTTATGCGGTATTAGAAAACTTTTTCTTTTAATAGCCATGTGTATTGGTGTTTAGCTTTTTTTAGTATATTACAGATTCAATCAATCTTTATGAAAAAAGCCTTTTATTTATTAAGTATTATAATGCTGTCATCTTGCGCCAAAGAAGAAAAGCAATATGCCGAAATCACTCTAAACTTAGATAATACCCCTTTTATTGTGGTTAAAAATCCTTTAGATGATGTTTACATCCGGGATATGAAAAATGATACAATTTATCCTAATGAAAATAATGAATTTTTATTCAGAAAAGAAATAAGTAAACCGGAGTATGTGTCAGTTAAGATTGGTAAGGAAGGATTAAAAAGTATATTATTTCCAAATAGTAAAATTGAAATTGCTTATATAGATTCTGCTTTTGTTTTTAAAGGAAAAAATGAAAAAGGAATGCATTTATTTAATGCGTTTAAGCGGCCTTATTTTGATGTTAACGAATCAAGAAATTATATATCAGACACCACATCTTACCTTATTACACAAAAAATAAAAACACAAAAAAGTGCAGAGTTAAGTAAACTCCAAAATCTGATTGATAGCACTCAAATTGAAGAAAGATTTGCTGAAATTTTAGAAGATGAAATAAACTATTTCTACGCCTTAAAAACACAAGATATAATTTTAGATAAGCAATATGGAAACTCATCTATTAATGAAGAATTACTTGAGTTATTTAATAAAACTATTGAAAATTACCCGTTAGAGAATGATTATAAAACCAGTAGGTGGTTGGATTATGCTGATAATATATTGCTAAATATGCCTAAGTTTAAAATAATGGCAGAAGGTTCAATTACGCGAGATTCTACTCAAAAATGGTATAAAAATGATAAATTATATCCGTTTAAATATGATATAATTAAAACATATAAAAACCCTGTAATAACAGAAAAAGTATTAGCTAACTTTATTATAAATGCTTCAAAACAAAGAAATTTTGAAAGTAGTTTAGTTACTCTCTATAAAGATTTTAAAAGCAGATATCCTAATAGTGTTTACACAAGTTATCTTGATACTGAAATTAAAGTTATTGAAGATTATTATCAAAAAATTTCAGGTGAAATGCCTAGTAGTGTTAAGTTTATAGAAGGTGAAAACATTTTTAAATTAGAAGATCTTTTAAGTCAGCTTAAAGGTGAAAAATATTACATAGATATTTGGGCGACTTGGTGCGGACCATGTAAAGGCGAGTTTAAATATAACAATCAGCTCAATGCGCTATTAAAATCTAAAGGTTACAAAAAGCTGTATATTTCATTAGATAAAGCAGATTTTGAAGACAAATGGAAACAAGGCATTAAATATTACGATTTAAACGGTTTACATATGTTAGCGAATAACGATTTTTTTTCACATTTTGCCATGAATCATTCTACTTATAAAGGCGGTGTTAGTATTCCTCAATATTTAATTGTTGATGAAAAGGGTGCTATTGTAACTAATAATGCGCCAAGACCAAGTGAATTAGAAGCACTTGAAAAGGTTCTTAATTAGTGTTGCTTCTTAAATTATAAATTTTTTGAGTGTAAAGCGATATCTGTAAATATGAAAAACCATAAAGTGTTAATTGCAATTATTTTATCAGTTGTAACGTTGTCTTTATTTGCGCAAACCGAGCCTGTTTGTGTTAATGATAACGGATTTAATTCTGTTTTTCAGGATTTAAAAACAGGAAGCTTTAGCGGAAATATAAATAGTGTTTTGATCGTGAAAGATGCTCAAAATATACCGTTGTGGTTTTTTATTTGTTAAAAGAACCTATAAACTCTAATCTAATAAAAGCGTAACAAGATGACTGTTATTAATTTCGCTTCCTGTGACTTATGAGGATCTAATACATAATATACAGATGTCATTTAGTAATATTTTACCTTTTACAGATAAGCATAACAATCTTTTTTTTATAATAGTTATATTAGTGCTAGTAAACCTAAAAAGCAGCGCTAGTACTTTGTTTTTTTTGAGGTTATAAAATATGTAATACATCAACAAATTAAGTTGGCAGTAATAAAAAAAATGAGGAACTACTTACAAGCATTTAATATTCTAACCGAAAATGAGATAGACCTTTTTGAAAGCAAGGTTAAGAGCAAGAAATTAAAGAAAGGTGATTTTTTTATCAAAGAAGGCAGAATATCTAAAGAAATAGCATTTGTGGTTTCTGGATTGTTTAGGTCATTTTATTACTCTTCCTCAGCAGAGGAGGTTACCTATTGTTTTACCTTTTCAAATACGTTTGTAAGTGCTTACTCTTCTTTCTTGTCTCAAACTAAAACTATAGAAAACATTCAAGCTTTAACAGCTATAGAGTTATTAACGATATCAAGAGAAGAGATTTTAATATTAGAGCAATCAAGTGCAAATTGGCTAAGATTTTTCAAATTAATAGCTGAACAAGAATACATTAAAATGGAAAAAAGGGTGTTTTTGTTGCAAAAAGAATCCGCAGAAAAGAAATATAAAGATTTACTTCTAAATCAACCTGAATATTTACAATCCATTCCTTTGCATTTTTTGTCTTCATATTTAGGTATTACCCAAAGGCATTTAAGTAGAATAAGAAAAACAATTACGAATGAGACAAATGTCCTTTTAAAAAAGTAACGAAGTATTGTTCTTTGCATAAAACAAAGAATAATTATGAAAAAAATACTAATCATTAATGGACACCCAGATACAGAGAGCTTTAATTACGGAATATCAAGTGCATATGTAAAAGGTGTTGAAAAAACAGATGCAATAATATCTCAAATTAATATTACGGAATTAGAATTTAATCCTAATCTCAAATTTGGTTATCGAAAGCGAATGGAATTGGAGCCTGATTTAATTTTAGCCATAGAAAAAATTAAAAAAGCCGATCATATTGTTTGGGTATTTCCAATGTGGTGGTACAGTTACCCAGCTATAATGAAAGGATTTATAGACAGAATATTCTTACCAGGAATTACATATCAGCCTATTGAGGGAAAGGCATTACCTGAAAAACTTTTAAAAGGAAAATCAGCACGATTGATAATTACAGCAGATACGCCAAAATGGTATGATTTTTTAATTATGAAAAGCCCTGCTATTAATCAATTTAAAAAAGGAACATTAGAATTTTGCGGTGTAAGTCCTGTAAGAATAACTTATATTGCTTCAATAAAAAATTCAACTTTGGGTTTTAGAGAAAAGTGGTTGAAAAAAGTAACATTGTTAGGCGAAAGCGGAAAATAATTACTGTCACTAACATACTGATATGAAATCACACAGCTAGCCGGTGCATGAATATGTAATAAATCATTTAAAAACAAACCTATGAACACCATAAAAGCCGTAATTATATTATCAATTTTCTTCATTATTTTTTCTTGTAAAGAGAATGATAAAACAAAATCAAAAGATTCTATTTCGACTAAAATTCAAACACAGGAAAAATTAGCTGAAGATATTGACAAGCTAGTGTTAACTGAAAGTGCTTTGGGGCATTTAAAACTAACAAAAAGAATGTCTGTTGAAGAATTAAAAATTAAAGCGTCTTTTACTAACCTTACTGTAACCAAAAATGTTGGAGCACAAGATGGGCCAAATTATTTTTATTACAAAATAGGAACAGAAGCAATATTAACAACACCAGATACTGAAAACGAAATATTATCTCAATTGTTGATTAAAGAGAATTCAAATGTGTCTGATATATATGGCGTTAAATTAGGAATGACTTATATTGATGTCAATAAAAAGCGTTCAAACATGAGTATTTCTACTGAACATTATCATATTTATTTGCGTAAAGAAGGTTCAAATATTGCATACGAAATGTCATTAGGAAATTATGACGGTCCAGATAAAGAAGAATATTCAATAGATGATATTAAAAACTCTAATTCTAAAGTCATTTCAATTATTTGGGAGTAAAAAACGACCTGTATTATGGCAAAAATGGAAACCAAACCAAATTAATTTATACAGAAAAAAATAATCCTGTAGTTATTGAATTTGAATACGAATCTGACAGCCAGAATAACTGGATTAAGCAAATAAAATTTGTAAAAGGAAAGAAACTATACGTTTGGACTCGGGAGATTGAATATTTTGAATGATATATAAGCTTAAGAGGTGTATAATTAATCACCTGTTTATGGGAACCCTCACGGCATTTTATGTTCGGTTTTTATTTGCTAACTTACGTGCTTGATCACGCCACTAATCATACACAAAAACGTTGGTTTTCATTTCCTAGAAAGGGATTACATATCGAAAAAACTAAATGATGAAATAATTTGACTTATGTTTAAAACAGATAGATTAAGATTTAAAATATTGAATTCTAAATATGAAAAAGATTTAGAAAAATTACTTTGTGAAAATCATCTCGTAATGAAAACAACCCTAAAAGGGAGAGTTTTTACTACAGAAGAGTTTAAAAAAATAATAAAACAAGATTTCATTAAGTCAAAGAATGATAAAAGTGGTTTTTTGTGTGTAACATCTATTTCAGAAGATGTAATTATTGGAATTTCGGGATTATTAAAGTGTGACTACTTAAATAAAGATAATTATGAATTCGGATTTATTCTTAATGAAAATAATTGGGGAAAAGGTCTAGCTACAGAAATTGGCCAGTTTTGGTTGGATCATGCAAAAAACAACATGAATTTGACTGAATTAATAGCAGTTGTTAGTCCTGAAAACATAGCGTCAAGAAAAGTGCTAGAAAAATTGAATATGGAATGTGTCAGTGAATTGGAAACGAAAGAAAGAGGAAATAGATTAATATTTAGAAAACACATTTAAAGTAAAAAAATCAATACTGTATAAAGATAATGATTGTTTTTTTTTAGTTATTTAATGTGATCCTCTTGTGATTTCTATTCTAGTTGTTAACCATAAAAAAGCCATAGACAAAGATCTTGCAGTACATTTTGAGAGGCCGATATATTTAATAAGTAAAAAACTTAAAAGTGCAGATTGGCATTAATTAAGGAAAATATTATCTATAACTATTAAAAAAGTTACAGTCAAATTTAATAGCTACAACTCCGCAATTTTAGGTATATAAGCATATTGTTAGTAATTAGATAAAATTTAAAACATCCATTATAGGGAATTGACTAAATAATTATGAAAACAACAACATTTTTAACTTTTGTAGGTGACCAATGTGGAAAGGCTGAGGAAGCGATAAATTTTTACACTTCTATTTTTCCAAATTCTGAATTTAAAAACATAAAAAAATACTCAGAAGGAGAGCCAGGTGGTACACCTGAGCTAATTAAATATGGAGTATTTACACTAAATGGTACTGATTATATGGTTTCGGAAAGTAATTATAATCATGATTGGTCATTTACACCTGCAATTTCACTTTTTGTAAGTGACAGTTCTAATGAAGTGATACAAACACTTTTTGAAAAACTGTCTTCAAATGATGGTCAGGTAATGGTGCCTTTAATGGACTACGAAGGTGATGGAGATTACGGATTTGGTAAAAAATTTGGATGGTGTCAAGACAAATATGACATATCATGGCAACTTATACTTACTGAATAATTAATAACAAGCAAACCGTCTAAATAATTATCATCAAAGTTTAATCCTAATTAGGTGAAAATAATACTTTTAAGATCACTTTGTATTAGTATACCATTCATCACAATGCTACGATTAAAAACACTGTTGTAATTACAATTAAGTCTATTATAATTATCTTTACAAAAAAAAACAGTAAACCATGAGCATGCTTCACCTAAAACTAGAAACCGATCCTCGCTGGGTTACCATTGTAGAAAGTAATATTGAAGAAATACTTACCGATCATGCTTGGTGTGAACAAAAAGCAGCTACAAACGCCATTACTATCATTACTAATAACAGTGAGCATGAGGAACTGGTTACTGCTTTATTAGAATTAGCCAAAGAAGAGTTAGAGCATTTTCAAATGGTACACGATATCATTAAAAAACGAGGCTATACTTTAGGCCGCGAGCGTAAAGATCATTATGTAAACCAACTTTATAAGTTTATGAATAAAGGAGGAAACAGACAACAAAGTTTTGTGGACCGTTTGTTGTTTTCAGCAATGATAGAAGCACGAAGTTGCGAACGCTTTAAGTTATTATCGCAACGTATTAATGATCCAGAGTTATCTAAATTCTATTATGATTTAATGATTAGTGAAGCAGGACATTACACCACATTCATCACCTTTGCAAGACAATACGGAAAAGGAATTGATGTTGATAAACGTTGGCAAGAACTAGTCGCTTTTGAAGGCGAATTAATTAAAAGTTACGGGAAAAGTGAAACCATACACGGTTAAACACTTTGGTATATTAGCTGTTGTGTGTTATTAAATAGATGAAAAAATAACGATAAGAGTTATTTATAAAGAACTCCCACTATAATATTTAATACGCAAAAAATGATTGTGATGACACTTCATTCTGTTTAACATGTAAAAATGTAAAAAGTAAATATGTTATTGACCTTCACAATCAATTTTTAAAGGATATCCTTGAGATGTGTTAAACGTAGAAAACATCAAACACAGAACAGCGTCTCTTGTTTATTGCTAATCTTAAACTAATTACAAATCCTCACTAATTTTCTATTCTGTTTTTATTTACTAACTTAGGTGTTTAAACACGTAACTATCCATACACAAACATATTGGGCGTGCATTTTTAATGCGCTAACATAAATAAAAACTTAAATTATGAAAAAAATTATGTCATTATGTCTAACTATTTCTCTAATGAGTTGTAGTAGTGATAATATTACCCAATCCGCCAATCAAATTATTGAAAATGAACCTGTAAAAATGGTTTCCGAATTAAATAAATGGTATCAAAATGGCCATTCAGAATGGATAAATGGAGTTGCAGCAACTATTGAAACCACAAAAAGACACTTGTTATATTATTATGAAGGCGATACTCTTATTAATGGATTAGAATATAAAAAAATGTATTATAAACAACTAGATTCAATTTTTAGTCAACCTATTTCAGGAGGCTCAAATCAATTTGTATCAACATTTAATGATTTAAAATATATTAGTGCCATGCGACAAGATTCTGATATGGTTTATTACATAATGCGCAATCAAAATACAGAAACGTTATATGCCGATTATAATATTAATCTAGGAGATATTTTAAATTATAGATGGAATGCAAATGCAGCAACTGTTACTGAAATTGATTCAATAGAAATTGGTAGTAAATATCTTACAAGGTATAAGTTAAGCAATGACCAATACTTTTATGAAGGAATTGGAGCATCATATGGCTTGTTTAAAGACTGGAGTATAGGGTTTGAAGGCGGAAACTATTTAAGCTGTTTTAGATATGATACCGATAAAATAGGAATAGAGGAGGGGCATAATGCTCCAATTAATTACTGTCCGGAATATTAAAAGCTATATGGAAGAATGCACATGAAAAATATTGTTTTAGCTCTTACTTAAATAAGTTTGCGTGTTTATAATGTTTAATTGTCTTGCAGAAAATTCTCGACCACAAACGTGTTAATTTATGCCCATATTTATGATAAAAGATTTAGATGGTTTTTTGAGGATGCATATTTTTATGCTGAAATACTTCGGAACAATAGAGAAAATATAATTATTACTTATCTGTTTGTTGATAAACTAGAGGCTGTAATTCCTTCAAAATTAATACAACAAAAAAAGAATCTCAATATAGTTGATAAAGAGACGAAAATACAAAACCAAATATGCCTAACACATCAAAAATAATTATTGGCTGCATGACCTGGGGAAATTGGGGAAAGCAATTATCTACCAAAGCACAAACCGAAATGATTAAGTATTGTACAGAAAACGGCAATACAACTTTTGATCACGCAGATATTTATGGTGATTATACAAGTGAGCGAGATTTTGGAAAAGCATTTGCTGCAAGTGGTATTCATAGAGAAGACATTCAGTTAATTTCAAAATGCGGAATTCAACTTAAAGGTGGAACTAGAAACCCTAAAATAAAACATTATAATTATACTAAAGATTATATTATTTGGAGTGTAGAAACCTCTTTAAAAAATTTAAAAACAGATTATTTAGATACTTTTTTATTACACAGACCAAGTCCGTTAATGCAACCCAATGAAATAGCTGAAGCCATTACTTATTTGCAAGAAAGCGGAAAGATTATTGAGTTTGGAGTCTCTAATTTCACACCATCGCAAGTAGATTTGATTTCTGATAAAATTAAAGTTTCAGTAAATCAAATTGAGTTTTCACTAACACAACATCGTGCAATGCAAAATGGCAGTTTAGATCAAATGTTACAAAACACCATTCAACCAATGTCTTGGAGTCCGTTAGGCTCTGTTTTTAAAGCAGAAAACGAGCAAACTTTAAGAATAAAAAAAGTACTACAAATATTAACAAAAAAATATAATGTTACTGAAGATGTTATTCTTTTAAGTTGGATTTTAAAACACCCCGCTAATGTTTCTCCTGTTATTGGCACAACTAATAAAGCGCGCATTAAAAACGCCAATAAAGCATTGGATATTGAGTTAGAATTAGAAGATTGGTTTACACTTTTATCCGAAAGTCAAGGTCATGAAGTACCCTAAATAAATTATAAAAAAGCAACTAAAAATTATATTCATTACCAAACTAGATGATAGAATTAGTACTTTCAACATTAGCTGATTTCGGATTAATTCGTGAAGATTATAAACATCAAAAACGAATAAGTGAAAAGGAAAAAGTAGACGGCATTAAAAGACCGTTTCAGAAATACGTTATGCAACCAAGCGTGTTGTTGTTAGGTGCGTTTTTTGTGATTGTAGGCCTATGTGCAATACTATTTTTTACTTATCAAACAATTTCAATATTTCCTGATAAAACAAGAAAAGAAATAACACAAATGAGTGATAGGATGGGTGTTTGGCACAAAAGTTTAGGGGAATACCCAACAGATCTTAATAAATTAATAGGAAAAAGTCCTATAAGACAAGGTTGGGGAAAAGATGCTTGGAATAGAGATTATAAATTTACAATTACTAATAACGGAAAAGGGTTTTTAATTATATCGGCAGGTTTTGATGGGCAATTTGATACAGAAGATGATATTAAATCGAAATAAAAGAACGTTAAAAATAGAGATGCTTTATATTATTAGCTTGCTATGTATTGTTAATTATTTTACATTAGATAACTCTAGTATTATACCAAAACTTGTTGAGAAATCTAGTGAATTTAGATATCATGGATTTCTTGTGTTTTTTATTACAGGATTATTTAAATATGGATTATTAACAATTGGTATAAGTCTCTTTATAATTCTTAGTTACCTATTAATTAAAGAAAAAATTTCAAAGGATAATTAAAAAATGCTTTACTTAACGGCAGCGCAAACATTGATCACATGAAAAAAAAAATAGTAAGAATTGCTTCAAATTTATTTCCAAATCAAATAACCTCATTTGCTTACAATCAATTAACAAATCCACAAGTTAGAAAACTTCGAGATAACGAATTAGTTACATTAGAAAAAGCGGAAAAAGAAAAATATAAATTTAAAGATTTTGATATACAACTTTATACATGGAAAGGTGGTGACAAAAAAGTTTTTCTTATTCACGGTTGGGAAGGGCAAGCAGGGAATTTTTCAGACATAATTGAAAAACTTTTAATAGATGGATTCACCATTTATTCATTTGATGCACCATCACACGGTTTTAGTACTAAAGGACGTACAAGTTTATTTGATTTCACTGAATTAGTAGGTGTTTTAATCAAAAAATTTGACATTAAACTTTTAGTGAGCCATTCTTTTGGAGGGGTTGCGACAACTTACGCTTTATTTGAAAATCAAGATATTGAAATTGATAAATACGTATTAATTACAACTCCTGATAAGTTTATTGAAAGAATAGATGACGTTTCTGAAATGGTTGGCATCACTAATAAAGTAAAGAACCGACTGATTACTAGGTTGGATAGAGAAACAAATAATGGTGTTAAAAACTTAAATGTTAGTGAGTTTGTTAAATCTATAAATGTAAAAAAAGCTTTAATAATTCACGATGTTAATGACAAAGTAATACCTATTTCTCGTTCAAAGCATGTGCATCAAAATTGGTCTGCATCTGAATTTATGGAAATTGAAGGTACTGGACATTTTCGAATTTTAAGAACAAAAGAAGTTATAGATAAAATTATAGATTACTTAAATTAAACAAAAATCCTATTACTAGCAGGTATCAAAATAATTGTAGTTTGGTGCTTAATCAAAGGTGTTTATTTGTTTATCTGATCTGATTTTTATTCAGAAAATACTCGTATGAAAACTCGCAAACTGAAACCATTCATTTAAATATAAAAAGCTGTTTTTTAACTCTATAAAAAAACAAACAAAAGTGATAAAAGTCATATTTTTAATTGAAGTGCTGTCGTAGATTTACGTTAAGTGAATTAAAAATCCATACAAGAAACAAAGCTTATGGAAGACAGGCAGTATTCTAAAATATATCGAATAATTCTTTGGGTAACAGCTATCTTATTGCTAATCACTGTTTTTTTGCGATTAACATGGATGAAGCAATACATGTATTGAGTATTAGTTACTTGGTTGGATTTTTAATAATCCATATCGTTGGTGTATATATAGCTGAATTTACAAATCACAAAGAAATAATTTCAAGACTGATTAACGGCTATAAAAAATAATAAACCTTAAGCTATTATAATTGAGTGAATTATGTTTTTTTTTATTTTCACAAACATGATATATCATTTATAGCTAGTTTTAGTTTGCTTACTAAAAGGCATGAGGTTTTTATACTTGGTAATGTTAAATGAATTAAACTATTAATTAAAAAATTTATAAAAAAAATGAATGATTCTAAGATCTATTTAAACGGGTTAGGATTAGGTTCCCTATCAGCTGTAGTCTATTTAATTCAGAAAGTAGGCTTTAACCCTAAAAACATTCACATTTTCGAAAAAAACCCTGAAACCGATTTGGTTGGAGGGGCAATGGATGCAGCTGTTAAAATGATTAACGGCAAACCTGTATACATTATGCGAGGCAGTCGTATGTACGAAGACAAAGTATATGGCTGCACCAAAGAACTATGGTCATTAATACCTTATGATGAACTAGGATCTTGCTTAGATGATTATGAGCGTAACCGAGAAGAATGTAGTATTGACACTGTGGTTAGACTATTACATGCAAATGGTGAGAAAGATACGGGACATGATCTTGGATTAGGTGCTACTGAAGCTATTCAAATGGCTCGATTGATAGAAATACCAGAATCTAAGATCCCAGCAGATGCTAAAATCACTGATTATTTTAGTGAAGATTTTTTCAAGAGTAATTACTGGTACATGTGGCGTGCTCTTTTTGCTTTTCAGCCATGGCACTCTGCGATAGAAATGAAACGTTACATGAAACTATTCTACCATCGTATGTCTGATATGGAGAAAATGACCTCTTTAGAGCGTACACGTTACACCAACTATCATTCGTTCATTCTACCTGCGATTAAACTCATAACAAAAAAAGGCGTTCAAATACATTATAATACTTGTATTACAGATGTAGATTTTAAAGAAAGTGATGATAAACGTTGGATAGAACGTTTGCACTTAAAAAATGGGGAAGGGAAGGCCTTAGATTCTATTGAGGTTAGACTGCAAGATAAAGCGTTCTTAACAATAGGCTCAATAGTTTCAAATCACTCTTATGGTTCTCATGATGCACCTGTATCTACAACACTTGTAGAAAAACCAGGTGAAGCTTATGAGTTATGGCAAAACATAGTAGCAAAACAAGCAGATCTTGGTCGACCAGACCGCTATTTACGTGACGTTTCACTTTCTAGAATGATGCACTTTACAGTCACTTTTAGAGGTAACCTTTTTGAAAGAAAATTCCAATGGTTAGTTGAACGACAAATGGGAAGACAAAGTCCTTTGCCGTTAACACAATCTCCATGGATAATGCACGTACATACTTACCGCCAACCTTTTTTTCCTGGTCAAGCGGCAGATACTTGTGTGATTTGGGTTTCAGCATTAGGTGAAGACAAGCTTGGTCAATTTGTAAAAAAGCCAATGTACGACTGTACTGGGAAAGAAATTTTAGAAGAACTATTAGGACATTTGTGGGGAGATCTAGATGAAGATGAAAAAAATGAACTTCTTGAAACATCTTATTGTGTACCTTGCAGATTACCTTACGGAATTTCTCAATTTTTACCTAGAACTGAAGGTGACAGACCTCCGGTTGTACCTAAAGGCTCGCAAAATTTTGCACTCTTAGGGCAATTTGTTGAAATACCAGATGGGATAGTTTTTACGACGGAATATAGTGTTCGTGGAGCGATATTGGCCATTAACAAATTAGTTGACTCGTCTATAGAACCTCCTAAAATGTATTTTGGTCAGCATCACATATGGGATAACTTAAAAAATGCCAAAGCTATTTTAGGTTAAAAATTTAATTAAACGGATAGAATTATTCAACTTGTACTCTTTATAAAAAGGGATATAAAAAACAGGCGAAATACTAGTAAATTCAAAGGTTTCAGACCGAGAGTAAAACACGTTGTAATCGCCTGTTTTTCATAGACTAATAAACGTTGCGAGTAATTATAATAAAGACAGCACTTCAAATAAATAACAATGAATTTAGTACACAAAACTCAAGAAGGATTACTTTCAGACCCAACACCGTTTGTGGAATACTTGACTTTAGAATTAAAACAGGATAAATATGAGGCAGTAACAGTTTCAGCCATAATAGATGAATTTTTAAAAATATCTAAATCTATTGGTCAAAAAGACACCACTGCTATAATGACTGTAACCATTGGGTTTTCATTAAAGGGATGGACTTCTTTATTTCCTCATGCGCCAATACCAAATGAATTACATCCATTTATTGAGCTTAGGTCAGGAGATAGGCACTTTCCATCAACTCCAGGAGATATATTTCTGATGGTAAAATCTATGCGAATGGATTTAAACTACCAAGTTTCAAAATACCTGCTTTCTACGTTTAAGCCAATAGCAGATGCAATTCAAGATATTCAGGGGTATAAGTATTTGGATGATAGAGATTTAATTGATTTTGTAGATGGAACAGAAAATCCAAAAAATATTGAGCGTGCTAAAGCTGTAATTATAGACTCCGAGCCTTATGTTGGAGGGAGTTATCTTGTTGTGCAACAGTATTTTGACAAACAAGAAAAATGGGATGCATTAACTACCGAATATCAGGAAGGAGTGATAGGGAGAACAAAAATGGATGACATTGAAATTGCAGACGACAAAAAACAGCCTTATGCTCACAACGTAAAATCTAAAGTAGAGATTGACGGGGTAGAAATTAAAATGCTAAGACAAAATAGACCTTTTGGAAATGCAATGGAGCATGGAACTATGTTTATTGGTTTTGCGAAGACTGCAAGTGTAATTGAAACATCGCTAAAACAAATGATAGAGCCAGGTGAAAAAGGGCATCACGATAAACTCTTAGATTTTGTAACTGCAAAAACCGGAGCGCTGTATTTTGTTCCACCACAAAGTTTCTTGGATGACATGAGTCGTTAATTTAATAAATTACATTGTTCATCTTTTCTTAATCCATTTCAAACAATCAGCATAGTCACCTAAAATTAGGTTTTGGATAACTGCCGAAAAAAATATTTACTAAATAAAACACGTTGAGTAACAAAGTACTGTGATGAAAAACAAGTAAAAGTTTATTAATAGCTAACAAAAACAGTAGGAGCGACTCCCTAATTATTATTTACTAAGGATATTCATAATGTTGTAAAACATTTGAGAAAAACAATGAGAAAACTAATTATCATATTAATTCTGATTTTCATAAGTTGTTCATCAGACAAGAAAAATAGTCTTACGGAACAATTTAAGTTTTTAGAACCAAAATTTGAGTCAGAAGTAAAATTAGATTTTTCAAAAAATGGAATTGATTTAATTGAAGATTTTGAAAATCAAATTCAAAAAGATTTTTGTGAATCAAGTCATTATATAAATGGACTGATAACAAAAAATAAAGAAGAATTATCTTTTCCTTTAGTCGTTTATAAATATTGTGGAGCACTTACACATTTTAGAAATAGAATATCAGTTATTATAAATGCGAATAATGAAGTTTTAATTGACCAAGAGTTTGTTACAAAATCTACTGATAATCTTAAAATCAATCTTGTAAAAGCTACCAAAAACTTATTTGAAAGTGAGAATAAAAAAAACATAGTGTATTTACTAGAATGGGATACTAAAGTAAGTTCTCTAAAAATGACTGACAGGTTTCTTGAAATATTTTCTGCAACAAAAGTAATTATGAATAATCTATCATTAGAAAAATATGGAAAAGAAGTAAGCACTCTAAACGAATACGAATTGAGTGAATTAAAAAAAGAATATAACCCAATGATAGGAATTGAACAAAGTACTATTATTTTTATGCCTGAATAAAAACATTTTACAATACGGAATAAAAATAATTAGGGCTTAGTGCTTAATTAAATCTGCTACTAATCATACACATTAGGTGTAATTCCCTATTCAGAGCCCGAGATTAATTACTTTTTAACAAAACAACAGACTGAAAAGGGAAACACTTAATTAACGTATTGCTATTTCTGTAACTTAATGTTAATTCAAATTAATACCATTTATCACTTACCTCTTTAATTTCTTCTTTTGCATCCGCTATCATTTGTTCAGATTTGTCTGCATACTGTATCATACCAAACTTATTGATAGCTTGAGCAGGAATCCCAAGAAAATCAAAAGCAGTTATTAAAAAAGGCGTTGCAAAATTAACACTCTTATAAGGTTCCATTCCAAAATCACTTCCACTTGTCATTAATATCAAAGCTTTTGTGTTTTTACAGAATCCTTGAATACCAGTTTCTGTATATCCAAAAGTTTTTCCAGCCTGTATAACAGCATCAAACCAAGCTTTAACTGTTGCAGGAACTGAAAAATTGTACATGGGAGTGGCTAAAACAACAAAATCTGTGTCCAATAATTGTTGCATCATTTTATCATTTTTAGCTAAAACGTTCTGTTGTTTATCAGTAAGTTCTACACCACCAAAATTTCTATTTACATAAAGATTCAAGTTTTCTTTTAATAATAAATCTGGAGCTTCTTCTGCTAAATCAACAAATGTTATTTCTGTTTTTTCTTTATTGTTTTTTATAAAGAAATCAAGCATTTTTTTTGTGTTAGAATTATCTCTTGGAGTGTAACTTAAAACTAGTGTTTTTTTCATTTTAATATTCTTTTATTATTATGGACAAATTTATGCTAAATTTGCTATACAAAGTATACTACTATACTAAAGTATATCGGTATACTTAAGTATAGCAACTTATTAAGATAAATGTAATAATGGACAAGAAAAAGAATGAGATGGATGTATATACACCAACAGAATGTAAAAAATTTATTCTTCCTGTTCGAGATGTTATCGATATAATTGGGGGTAAATGGAGATTACCAATTATTATAGCTCTTTCTTTTAAAATTCATAGATTTAAAGAATTAGAACGCCAAATTGAAGGCATAACCCCAAGAATGTTGTCCAAGGAATTAAAGGAGTTAGAAATAAATGGATTAATAAACAGAGAAGTATTTAACGCTATGCCTGTTACTGTTGAATATAGCCTTACAGATTACGGAAAATCATTAGATAA
Organism: Lacinutrix undariae; assembly: GCF_052934785.1. Lineage (NCBI taxonomy): Bacteria > Pseudomonadati > Bacteroidota > Flavobacteriia > Flavobacteriales > Flavobacteriaceae > Lacinutrix > Lacinutrix undariae. The sequence continues at coordinate 3,021,489 of NZ_CM128809.1, read as the reverse complement.
AGTAATTGAAACAATGAGAGATTGGGGATTATCCCATAGAGACAAAATAAGAAATGAATAAAAACGATGCCTAACATCATATATCATTTATTACTTTTTCAGGTCTACTTACGAAAGTCTTTACGGACTAAATTAATCGGGAATTATTTGCTAAATTAGTAGTTTAACCAGGTAACTAGTCGTGCACAAACACTTAGTTATTTACGCAAAAAGAAAATGAGAAATATAATAGTAACTTTTATTTTATTGACAAGCGGAGTTTTATATGCTCAAAAAACGGACAGTCTGAAATTAAATCAGATTTATCAAAAAATTAATTCAATAAAATATTCGGAATCGGATTTTGTAAAAATGCAAAAGTATTTTAGCGAGAATTCCGAATTACACAAAAAGATTTCTAAAAAATCTAAGCGAGGAGATGAAAACGCCACTAAACTTCTTAAAATTCTATCCCTTAAATACAGCAAAGCAAATGAAGAATTCGGAGAACAAGAAATTAAAGTTTTAATACATTCTTATTATATGTCAATAGAAATTCAGGAAAAATTTAATAAGCTGAATTTGGAATTGGACACAAAACTTGACAGCTTAAAATAGTAAAAGGATTTTTTAAAAAAATATCAGATTCTGAATACACGAATGAGTTTGTGAAAATAACTAAATGGAATGTAGAAAAGCTATATTTTGTTATTTGTATTTGCCGTCTTTACAACTTCTCTTCTAGTTTTTTATCAATCGTCTATATGTTTTGTTTTTCCAATTTAAATTAATCAAGAACAATTGATTCTATCAATTCTTAACTTTATCAGAATTGATGAAAGCGCTAAGGCTATAAGCATGTGAATAATGCAGCATCCTTAATGTGTTTATTTTTAGGGTTTTGGCTTGGGGTAGCTCATGTAAATAAGTTTTCCTAGATTTGATAAAAACACAAAAATGAAAGTTAATTACATAATTTTAATAATTGGATTATTAATCGTAAATACAACTCTAACAAATGAATAATTTGACTTTATTAGCGGTTGTATAGAAGTATTCTCAAAATTAAATAAAACAATGACTAAATTTTATTCAACTATCTTTATACCAAATATGATATATAAATTATCAGCTTAAATCAATTTTAACCTGTAGCTATATTTCATGACAAGACAGTATCAAAAAAAGTTCTCAAAGTTCTCAAAGTTTGATGACGTCAATAAAAATAAAATTTAAAAACGACTTAGTGAGCATATATTAAAACAGTATTAAGAAGAGTTATAAAACTAATATTAAGCCAATCTTAAGAGAAAAATAATCTAACTTTAATTAAAAATCATAAATTTTGCTTCATGAGAATTTTAATTGTAGAAGATGAACCAGGTATATTTAACTTCCTTAAACAAGGTTTGGAGGAAGAATCTTATGCTGTGGACATCGCCGAAGAAGGGAAAAAAGGGCTTGAAATGGCACTTTCAGGCGTGTACCATTTGTTATTATTAGACTGGATGGTGCCTGGCATAAACGGTATTGAAATATGTCGCCAATTCAGAAAGGAATTTCAAGAAACCCCTATTATCTTCCTAACTGCTAAAGACACATTAGACGAAACTATTTTTGGACTTCAATCTGGAGCCAACGATTATATTAAAAAACCATTTCATTTTGAAGAGCTTCTAGAACGCATAAAGGTACAATTACGTCCAAAATCTGGCGAACATTCTATCTTTAAACTTGGTGAAATCACGCTTAATACGTCTACTCACCAAGTATTTAAGGCCGAAGAAGAAATAGCGTTAACCCAAAAAGAGTTTGCCTTATTAGAATATTTAATGCGTAACAAAGGTTTAGTGTGCAGAAGATCTCGAATTATTGAAAGCGTTTGGGATATTCACTTTGATTACAACACAGGTGTTATTGACGTATTCATCAACGCACTTCGCAAGAAACTGAAATTAGGAAAAGAAGATAATTACATCCAAACAATTAGAAGTGTTGGTTACATTGCAAAGGAATTATGAATTTGAGTTTTAAAAATAGGATAGCGCTACATTATATGATAGCAACTGCAATCATAATGGCGGTAGCATTTACAGCTGTTTATTTTGTAGTGAAAGGCGTGGTATATCAAAACATAGATAACGACCTTTCTTTTGAAGCCGAAAAACATACCGAAGAAATAAAAGTTGTTGGTGACAGTATCAAAATAAAAAACAGAAAAGAGTGGGAAGAACGCGAGCATAGAGAAGTTCAAGTAAACCCTGTTTTTATTCAGATTTTGGATAAAAATGGGGTATTTATGGACAAATCCCCAAACCTAAAAGATAACCAGCTAGATTTCAATGAAAAAGCAAATTTTGGTGGAAGCTATAATGAGAGTCTTAATAACAAACCCATTAGACAGGTTCAGTTACCTATTGAAGAAAATGGTAAAATAAAAGGTTTTATAGTTGCTGCGATGTCGTTAGAAGCATCGCAAATGGTGCTATTGAATCTCAGAAATATTTTGCTATTAGTCTATTTGCTGCTTTTGGCGAGCCTTTATTTTATTTCTAAATATATTGCTGGCAGAAGTATCATACCAGTTAAAAATGTAACAGATACAACCAATAGAATTACCCGTAACAACTTAAATGAACGTGTTACATTACCGCAGAATAAGGATGAATTATTTGATTTATCTTCTGGAATAAACGACTTATTGCAACGTATTGAGAGTGCTCTTGAAAGGGAACGCCAATTTACATCAGACGCCTCTCACGAATTGCGTACACCTTTGGCTACCTTAAAGGGCACATTAGAAGTATTAATTCGTAAGCCAAGAGAACGCGCGGAATACGAAGATAAAATTAAGTTTAGTCTCACGGAAATAGACCGAATGACTGCTACCTTAGAGCAACTTTTACTATTAGCAAGATTAGACAAAAGCTCAAAAACACTCGATGAGTCCTCAATGCCTTTGGCTACGATAATCGATGAAATTCTTAGTAGGCACAACAAAGAAATAGCTGCTAAACAAATTTCAATAAATTTCAAAAATGACATTGAGGACGAAACTTTAGTACCTCAATATTTCAGTAATCTTATCTTCGAAAACATTATTAATAATGCCATAAAATATACTAAAGATGTTACAACCATTCATATTTCAATTAGTCAATCAGGTTCTAAAATAATTTGCACGGTTAAAGATGAAGGTATAGGTATAAAAAAAGAAGATCTAAAGCACCTATTCAATAACTTCTTCCGGTCAGATGCGCTAAACCATAAAAATATTTCTGGTAATGGTTTGGGACTTTCCATCGCTAAAAAAGCTGCGGATGCTATAAGTGCTGAAATTCACGCAGAAAGTGACTTAGGTATGGGAACAACTTTTACTGTTCAATTTTAAGTCAATCTTAAGAAACCGTTTAGAATCTCCTTAGATGCTTCTTCTACATTTGGTCTATTGTTTAATAAACCACCTAAAAAATGTTAGAACGCATTATTCAGTACAGTATCCATCATAAACTCATTGTGCTACTATTTACTGCCGGAATTGTTGGATTCGGTTTGTATTCTCTTTCCAATATTCCTATTGGAGCAGTTCCTGACGTAACCAATAACCAAGTACAAGTTATTACAACGTCTAGGAATTTAGCAACTGAAGATGTTGAGAAATTCTTGACGTATCCTGTAGAATTGGAAATGGCAAACTTGCCAGGAGTTACCGAAATTCGTTCCATTTCTAAGTTTGGTTTATCTGTGGTAACGATAGTGTTTAGTGATGAAATGGGTACGTATTTACCACGTCAGCTCATTGCCGAAAAAATTAAAAGTGCGGAAGAAAAAATCCCCACAGGTTTTGGTAAACCTTTTATGGGGCCAGTTTCAACAGGTCTTGGAGAAATCTATCAGTACATCATCGATGTAGATGCCGAACATAAAGACCAATACTCATTATCCGATGTGCGTACCATTCAAGATTGGGTGGTAAAACGCCAGCTTTCTGGAATCCCAGGAGTAGTTGAAGTAAACACTTGGGGAGGCTATTTAAAAACCTATGAAGTTGCTGTAAACCCGCAGCGACTTCGAGCTATGGACGTTTCTATTTTTGATGTTTTTACAGCTCTTGAAAAAAACAACAGCGTTGCTGGAGGCGGTTATATTGAAAAAATTAATGAAAGTTACTTTATTAGAGGCGAAGGTTTAGTGTCTTCTATTCAAGATCTTAAAGACATAGTTGTTGTCAACAAAGGCGAAATTCCTGTTTATGTTAAAGATATTGCAAATGTTGGCTTTGGTCACGCGAACCGTTTTGGTGCTATCACAGGAAACGGCGAAGGCGAAAAAGTACTTGGGCAAGTAATGATGCTTAAAGATGCCAATTCAAATGCAGTTATTGAAGCAGTAAAACAGCGTGTATCAGAAATACAAGCTTCATTACCACCTGGTATTTCAATTAATCCATTTTTAGAGCGAGGCGAACTTATTGGTAAAACTACCTTTACCATTGCCGAAAATCTAATTTTAGGGTGTTTGATTGTGATTTTTGTGGTGGTCTTACTTTTAGGAAACTGGCGTTCAGGATTAGTTGTTGCTTCCGTTATTCCATTATGTCTTCTCTTTGCGCTTTCGCTAATGTATGTTTTTGGTGTAGATGCAAATTTAATGAGTTTGGGGGCAATTGACTTCGGAATTATCATTGATGGAGCAGTAATTATAGTTGAGTTCATTGCCTTTAAAATCACGAGTCAGCGTGCTAAATTATTAGCACTTCCTAAAAATGAAAGGCAAGGTTTAATAGACACAATTACGTATCAAGGAGCCACAAAAATGATGAATTCCGCAGTATTCGGACAATTAATTATCATCATTGTTTTTATACCTATTCTGTCTCTAGTAGGTGTAGAAGGAAAAATGTTTCGCCCTATGGCATTGGTATTTTGTTTTGCTCTAATTGGTGCAATGGTATTCTGTTTTACCTATATACCAGTAATGGCATCTCTGTTTATTAAACCAAATAATACAGAAAAGAAAACCATATCATCCAGATTGATTGCTTTTTTAGAAGATAAATATAGACCAACTATTTCATGGGCATTGCGTAAAAAGAAATTAGTATTAAGTATGGCTGCAGGTTTGTTAATTTTTACCGGTTTTCTATTTACTAGAATGGGTGGAGAGTTTGTGCCAACTTTAGATGAAGGCGATTTTGTAATTCAGCCTGTATTAAAAACAGGAACATCATTAAGTAAAACCATTGAAGCTACTACACAAATAGAAAAAATACTGAAGAAATTTCCAGAAGTAGAGCAAGTAGTAAGTCGCATTGGGGCTGCCGAAGTACCAACAGACCCAATGTCTATGGAAGAAAGTGATGTGATTATAAAACTGAAACCAAAAGGCGAATGGACATCTGCGGAATCTAAAGATGAACTGGCAGATAAATTTAAAGAAGCCTTATCCAATGAAATTGCAGGTGTAGATTTTGAGTTTACCCAACCTATCGAAATGCGATTTAATGAATTGATTACAGGTGTAAGAGCTGATTTAGCCATCAAGGTTTTTGGAGAAGATTTGGATATATTATATAGAAAAGCTTTAGAAATAGAAAAAGCGATTCATAATGTTGAAGGAGCTGCAGATATTTCGGTAGAAAAAACTGCGGGTCTGCCTCAAATGTCAGTAAAATATGACCGACAAAAAATCGCTAAATACGGAATGAACATTGAAGACTTAAATAAAGTGATCACAATGGGCTTTGCAGGAATGCCAGCTGGAACCGTATTTGAAGGCGAAAAACAATTCGATTTAATGATTCGGTTTGACGACTCGCACAGAAAGGATATTGAAAATTTGGAAACAGCTTCCGTTTCTTTACCTAATGGTTCAAAATTACCACTTAGCGAATTTGCAACTATAAAGTATACTAAAGGGCCTGCTAAAATTTCAAGAGATAATACCAAGCGTAGAATTGTAGTAGGTGTAAATGTGCGAAACCGAGATTTAGAATCTGTCGAAAAAGATGTACAGGCAATAATTGAAAAAGAGGTAAAGATGCCAACAGGATATTCTATTAGCTATGGTGGGCAATTTGAAAATCTAAGAACAGCAACAGCAAGATTAAAAGTAGCCGTACCTATCGCCTTGATTTTAATTTTTGTATTACTGTATTTCGCTTTCGATTCTGTAAAAGAAGCTTTAATGATTTATAGTGCAATTCCTTTATCTGCAATCGGTGGTGTGATGCTTCTCTATATGCGAGGTTTACCATTCAGTATTTCGGCCGGTGTTGGTTTCATTGCACTCTTTGGTATCGCAGTACTTAATGGTATTGTATTGATTGAAGAATTTAAAGAATTAAAAGCACAGGGTGTAAGCAATATCAATAAACGTGTTTTAATGGGGACAAAAAACAGATTACGTCCCGTATTATTAACCGCGGCAGCAGCGGCTTTAGGTTTTTTACCTATGGCAATTTCAACATCTGCTGGTGCCGAAGTACAACGGCCTTTAGCAACCGTAGTGGTAGGTGGTTTAATTACTGCAACTGTATTGACCCTTGTAGTACTTCCAATTTTATATACAATGTTCGATAGTAAAGGACATCATCCTAAAGTGAAAACAAAGGTAAATTTAAAGCCGTTAAGCATTATACTTTTATTGTTGGCACCATTCTTTGGAAATGCACAACAAAAACCTATAAAAGCAGAACAAACTGTGCAACTGGCTATAAAGAATAATAACGCACTTAAAGCGTATGCGAAAAGAATCAACCAATCTGAACAATTAGTGGGTAGTGCATATAATTTGGATAAAACACAGGTTTATTATAATTCTGACCAAAACAATATTGGAGAAAATGGCTTGCCAATTCAAGTTTTTGGTTTGAGTCAGTCACTTCAATTTCCAACTATTTATGGTGCGCAGCGCAGGGTAGAAAAACAAAAAATCGCATTAAGCACGCAACAATATAAATTAAACAAAAGGCTATTGACTAAAGAAGTTTATAGTGCCTATTACAAGGTGGTTTATAATAATAGTCTTGTTAAAAAATATACGTATTTAGATAGTCTATATGGTCAATTTGCAATAGCAGCTAAGAAAAGATATGATGTTGGAGAAACTAATTTATTGGAAAAACTAACCGCCGAAACAAAGCAAAAAGAAGTAGCGATTGCACTTTCACAAGCTCGCGCAGATGTTTCTAAAGCCTACACAATGCTACACAAATGGGTGCAGTATGATTCATTGGATACTGTGACAGAAGATGTGCTACCAAGACTAACCTTAGATGAATTTACTATAGCAAACCATCCAGGATTGTTATATTATAATTCGGCAGAAACTTTAGCAAAGTCATCGTTATCGTTAGAAAGACAAAGGTTATTGCCAGATTTACAATTTTCGGTATTTACAGGAACAAACAATGGTCTAAACGCAAAAAATTATAGTGGCTTTCAAGTAGGCGTGGCTGTGCCTTTATGGTTTGGAGCACAAAAATCAAAAATCAATGCCGCAAAAACAGAAACATTTATTGTTGCCAATGAATTGCAAAACTATAAAATACAGTTGCAGTCAAAATATGATGGCTTACTTTCCGATTTAAAAAAATATCAAGAAACAGTTGATTATTATGAAAATACAGGACAGAATCTCTCAAAGGAACTAACAATAACAGCTTCCAAAGCATTTATAAGTGGAGAGATAGACTTTCTGCAATATGTGCAACTTTTAGAGAGTGCAAAAAATATCGAAATTAACTATTTACAAAATCTAAATAAATACAACAATACCGTTTTAGAGTTAAATTATTTAACCAATTAATAATGAAAAATACAAACAATAAATCACCTAATGCTATCTACTTCAAGAGTCTATTATTGGTAGTGATATTAGCTTTAGCTTCCTGTAATTCAAAAGAAAAACCTGAAGTTGTAACTATAGATGCAACAAAGACAACAGAAAACGTTGATGTCATCACTATTACAGAAAATCAATTTACATCTGGCAACATGGAGATAGGTAAAATAACAAAACAACCATTTAGTACTGTTGTAAAAGCGAACGGTATGTTTGCTGTTCCACCAGAGAATCAAGCAGATGTTAGTGCTTATTTTGCAGGATATGTGAAGAGTATTAGTTTGTTGCCAGGTGATTCTGTTAAAAAAGGACAGACTTTATTCACCATAGAAAATCCCGAGTATCTGCAAGTACAGCAAGATTTTTTAGAAGCTAAAGGACGTTTGAACTATTTAAAATCGGACTACGAGCGCCAAAAAGAATTGATGGTAGATAATGTGACATCAAAAAAGAGCTTTCTAAAAGCAAAATCTGAATATACTGTGACATTGGCGCAATATCAATCTCTTAAAAAGAGGTTGAGTTTAATGAATATTAACCCAAATTCCTTAACAGGAGAAAACATTCGTTCAGTCATCAGTGTGCTTTCACCAATAAAGGGTTATGCTACCAAAATTAATGCTACAAAAGGGATGTACTTAAATCCATCTGATGTTGCAATTACAGTTACAAATACAGATAATTTACACATAGAACTCAAGATTTTTGAAAAAGACTTACCAATGGTAAAAATGGGTCAGCAAATAAATGTGCGGTTACAAAACGATATGAATAAGGTGTATCAAGGCAAAGTACATTTAGTAAATAAAGCAATAAATACCCAAGATAGAACGGTAGATATTCACGGTGATTTAATAAATGAAGACGATGCCAAACTATTTGCACCAGGAATGTACATAGAAGGAGAAATTTTAACGACGACTAAAGAGCATTCTGCACTACCTGTAGAAGCGATTGCTAACATTGATAACGATTACTTTGTGTTGGTTAAAGAAAATGAAACAAATTATAAAAGAGTATTGGTAAAAATAGGAGCAACTACTAATGGATTTATTCAAATATTAAATACTGATAGTTTTGCACCAAACACAGAATTTTTGACTAAAGGTGCTTTTAATCTAATAACAGAATAAATGGCAGAAACGACTGAAGAGCTAGACAAATATTTAGACAACCATTACATTCACAAAAGTAGTTGGTTAAGAGCAGCTGTACTTGGCGCTAATGATGGTATTTTATCCACAGCTAGCATAGCCATAGGTGTTGCAGCGGCAAGTGCTACACGAGAGCCTGTTATTTTGGCAACATTGGCAGGTCTTGTTGCAGGAGCTTTGTCTATGGCTGCAGGAGAATACGTTTCCGTTAGCTCTCAAACAGATGTTGAAAAAGCAGATATTGAGCGCGAAAAACAAGAGCTACAAGAAATGCCTGAAATCGAGTTACAACGCCTTGCAGAAATCTATGAAAAAAGAGGTTTAAAAAAAGAAACTGCACTAATTGTAGCTAAAGAATTAACAGCACACGATGTTTTAGGTACACATATTAGGGATGAATTAGGTATTAATGAAATTAACCAAGCTAAACCTATGCAGGCTGCAATAGCTTCTGGTGCTGCATTTACAGTTGGTGGCCTACTTCCTTTTTTGGTAACCTTATTTCTTCCGCTAAATAGTATGGAATATTCCCTTTATGGTTTTGCGCTACTCTTCCTAATTATTTTAGGAGCATTGGCAGCTAAAACAGGAGGTTCAAGTATTGGGAAAGCAATTGCCCGAATTACATTTTGGGGAACAATTGCAATGGGTCTAACCGCCTTAGTTGGGTATTTATTTAATGTAAATATTGCTTAAAAAATTAAAATTATGAACGACGCACATTTTCATTTAGTAGGCAATCAACTGCCTATAGTAGGCGTACTGATTGGTTTTTTTATGTTGTTAGCAGGTTTAATCATGAAAAAACCTCAAATCAAAAATACAGCATTAGGCATATTTATTATTAGTGCTTTAACAGCTATTGCTGCTTTTTTAATAGGAGAAGGTGCAGAAGAAATTATTGAAAATTCACCTAGAATTAGTGAAACATTAATTCACAAACACGAGGAATATTCAGAACTGTTTTTTACGATGATGCTGATTTTAGGAAGTGTATCGCTAATTACGATGTTTTTACAGTATAAAAACTTGTCATTTTCTAAATATGGATTTGTACTGATTTTACTACTCTCAATAACCTCTGTAGTTATTTCAAAAAATACAGGAACAAGCGGTGGTAAAATCACACACATAGAAATACTAAGTGATGCCAATGCAATTCAATTAGATGAACACTATGAACACGAATATGAGTAGCAGCGTTGCTGCATATTGTACAGATTTATTGACGATTTCAAAATGTAAGGAGTTGCCATTTCATAACCTTGAGCATACTAAAGAGGTTGTTCAAAATGTAAAACATCTATGCGCTGCGATGGATATTAATCATGTAGATGCTGAGCTATTAATTGTTTTAGCTTGGTTTCACGATACAGGATTTTCAAAAACCTATAAAGGGCACGAAGACGAAAGTAAAAAGATCGCTACAAAGTTTCTTTTAGAATTAGGTATAAGAAATGAAATGATAGAAAACATTTGTCTTTGTATTGATGCCACAAAACCCAACAACTGTATTAGCTCCGATATTATGTGATGCTGATTTTTTTATATAAGTACACCTCATTTTTATTACCGAAAATTACTTCTAAGAAGAGAATGGGAAATGTATTGTAACAAAAGGACAACAGATAAAAAATGGCATCAGTTAAATTTTGATTTCTTAAAGAACGTTCGTTTCAAAACTGAATATGAAAAGAATATTTTAGAAGTAGGTAAATAAGAGAATTAAAAAAAAATCAACAAATTTCAGAATATTATGATAAATAATTTTTTTTCACATAAAGAGTATAGTTTTGATAATCAGGATTTACTTTCAGGATTACCAGATGCTATTTGTGAAAGTATTCTTAAAAATAAGATGACAACCTATTTTAAATCTGGCGATTCCATTTTTATAGAAGGAAAGGAACCGAAAGGTATTTATAGAATTAGGAAAGGAAAGGTAAAGAAGTTTACGTCTACAAATTTTGGAACTGAGCATATCTTTTATGTCTGTAAAGAAAATGAATACTTGGGATATCATGCTGTTTTAAGTGAAAATTTGTATCTAGATTCAGCTACGGCACTTACAGATTGTGAGATTGAATTTATATCTAAAAGCGATTTTTTAAAAGCAGTAGATAAGTCGCACAAGCTATCCCAACGTTTATTGAAAAATATAAGTCGTGAGTTTGGAGTATTCCTCAATGCTATAAAATTACTTGCAAAATACACGGTTAGAGAAAGGGCTGCATTGAATTTATTAATCTTAGAGCGTAAGTTCAGAGACGATAGTAGAGAAGATACCGAGATTATTATTAATCGAGATGATTTAGCAAGTATGGTAGGTACTGCAAAAGAGTCTTTGGTACGCATGTTGAAAGATTTTAAAGAGGAACAACTTATTACCACCAAAGGTAGGAGCATATTCATAAAAGATCATAAAGGTCTTGTAAAAGTATCTAAATTCAATTAATTAACTTTTAGTATATTACGATGAAATTGATAAATATCAATGTAAGTTGTAGAGTTAAATCACGATTAATAAAGTAAATTTACTTAACTATAAAACTATGAGAAAAAAAATATTATTAGCAATGATTTTTGTTGCTTCTGTTGTTACAGTAAGTGCTCAAGAATGGCAGACTGATTTTGTAAAAGCAAAAGAAATTGCATCAAAAGAAAGTAAGCCTATAATACTAGTATTTCAAGGTTCTGATTGGTGTGCGCCTTGTATTAAATTAGACCGAGAGATTTGGAGTACTGAAACTTTTAAAAAGTATGCAAATGATAATTATGTTATGCTAAAGGCAGATTTCCCAAGAAAAAAGAATAACTCATTATCTGAAAAACAAACAAAATCGAACGCACAACTAGCTGAAAAATATAACAGACAAGGTTTTTTCCCTTTTGTGGTAGTCCTTGATTCTAGTGGTAAAGTATTAGGGGAAAGCAGTTACAAAAAAATCACACCTGAAAATTACATTAAAGAATTAAATGCGTTTATAAAATAATTTGAAAACTTTTATAACAACATTTATCATACTATTTTCAGTAGTATGTAGCGCACAACAACCCTATAAGCGAACACTCAAATTAATGGGGAGTCGGTTTGATATTACTGTTATAGCAAACAATTCTATTCAAGCAAACAAATATATTGATTCAGCAGTTGCAGAAATTTTAAGAATTGAAAAGTTGATTTCATCTTGGGATCCTAATTCTCAAACTTCAGAAATTAATCGAAATGCAGGCATACAACCCGTAAAGATTGATTCGGAATTATTTCAATTGATAGAACGAGCAATCGGTATTTCAAAATTAACAGATGGTGCTTTTGATATTAGTTATGCTTCAATGGATAAAATTTGGAAGTTTGACGGTAGTATGACCGTTATGCCTTCAAAAGAAGAAATAAAGGCTTCTGTACAGAAAGTGAGTTATCATAATATTATTTTAGACAAAAAAAATAGTACAGTCTTTCTTAAGTTAGAAGGAATGAAAATCGGTTTTGGTGCTATTGGGAAAGGTTATGCAGCTGATAAGGCAAAAATACTTCTTATTTCAAAAGGCGTAACTTCTGGAATTATTAACGCCTCTGGCGATATGAATACTTGGGGAAAACAACCAAATGGTAGTAATTGGAAAGTAGCCATTACAAATCCAATGAATAAAAACAAAGTTTTTGCATTGCTTCCTATTTCTAATGGAGCTGTAGTAACTTCTGGAAATTACGAAAAGTATGTAAATTTTAATGGGAAACGATACACACATATTATCGACCCAAGAACAGGATATCCTTCAACCGGAATTATAAGTGTAACAGTTTTTTCACCTAAAGCAGAATTGGCAGATGCTCTAGCAACTTCAGTATTTGTTATGGGAAAAGAGACTGGTTTAGACCGCATTAATCAATTACCAAAAATAGAATGTATTATCATAGATGATAAAGGAAATATCACGAAATCAAAGAATATAGAAATCGATAAATTATGATTAAAAAAATTATATATGTTACTCTAATAACAACCTGTTTTAGTAGTTGTGTTGTGGTTAAAGAATACGAAAAAGTAAATATAAATGACCCAGATATGGCATTGGCAGATAAAAAATGTGATAGAAATGTTTCCACAATGCATTCATATAGAGAAGCAGCTGTAGGAGCAAATGGAGGGAAAACTGGTGGAGGCTGTGGCTGTAACTAATAAAACTAGAGATTTGAAAAAAATAATTTTGATATTCTGCGTATTTGCTTTTACTAAATCATATTCGCAAACAGGACAAGATTCTACAAAAGTTTATAAAAAGCGTGTATTAGAAACTACCGAAGTCGATTTCTTAACAAGTTATTATTCTCAAGATGGAGATAATGCTGCGGTAAGTGGGGGAATAGGTACAGAAGAATTAACTGATGTTACAGGAACTTTTGTAGTTTCAATACCTTTAAATGATGATGATGTATTAACGATTGATGCAGGAGTTTCTGCGTACACTTCAGCATCATCAAGTAACGTTGATCCTTTTGATGATGGATCAGCAGATCCATTTCAAGCATCTTCTGGCGCATCAAGTAGTGACCTTTGGGCTAATTTAACAGGAAGTTATAGTCATAGTTCTGACGACAGAAATGATATTTGGTCTGCCAAAATATCAATTTCATCAGAATACGATTATTTTTCAGCTGGTATTGGGGGTAGTTACACCAAACTATTTAACGAAAAGAATACAGAATTAAGTGTAAATGCAAATGTTTATATCGATACTTGGAATGCTATTTACCCAACCGAATTAAGACCATTCACAGAGAACGGTAATGGTTTAAATAATGCTTTGTTTACGCAAAATACAATTATAGGTAATACAAATTATAACCCTAGATTTAATGAATTTAAAGATCAAGGACGTAATTCGTATTCATTAGGTTTCGGGTTATCTCAAATTCTTCACAAAAACGTACAAGGTTCGTTAGCATTAGATTTTGTAAAACAAGACGGTTTATTATCCACACCTTTTCAAAGAGTCTATTTTAGTGATGTAGCAGATTCATTTATAGATAATTTTCAACTTGCAGACGCTATTGAGCGTTTACCTGACTCTAGATTTAAAGTAGCAGCTGGTGGTCGTTTAAATTGGTATCTTAATGAAGCCATAGCAGTACGTGCTTTTTATCGTTATTACTTTGATGATTGGGGAATTACATCACATACTGCCAGTATAGAAGTACCAATTAAAATAACTGATAAGTTTACTTTATATCCATCTTATAGATTCTATAATCAAACAGCAGCAGACTATTTTAATACTTACGAAAGTGCCCTGTCTACGGATGAGTTTTTCACATCAGATTATGACCTTTCTGAATACTCAGCAAACCAATTTGGTTTTGGAGTATCTTATACAGATATTTTCGCTAAAGCTCATCTTTGGCAATTTGGACTTAAAAGTATTGACTTAAAATTTTATCAATACGATAGGGATACCTCTTTTAGTTCTAGTATAATTACAGCAGGTTTTAAGTTTGTAATGGACTAATAGAATATTGAAAACACATTTGTTTTAAGCTAAAGCTAATAGTCATGCACTGTATATAGTTAATTCACAGAAGTTCTTGCGCACTTTTTATATATGATTTATTTACTAAATTTACTGCTTAAAATTGGAATAAACCTGATACAAAACCGTTAAGTAAATGGTGGATGAACTACATAACTAGTAAGAAAGTGAAAGAAAAAATTCAAAAATACGATTTCAAAGAAGGACTTCCACAGGAATTTGAAATCATTGATTTTGACTTTCTCTTTAACGAATTTCCAGACGAAATAACTAAACCACATAGAGCAGGGTTTTATCAAATTTTATGGTTTCAAAAAGGTTCTCCAACACATTTAGTTGATTTTAATCCAATAAAAGTTAAGCCCAATTCATTACTTTTTATAAATAAAAATAGCGTTCAACTTTTTGATAATGAAACGAATTTCAGTGGAAAGATGATTTTATTTACAGATAGTTTTTTCTGTAAAACAGAAATAGATACTAAATTTTTAAGAAGTAGTATTTTGTTTAACGACTTACTTTCAATAAGCCAAATTCAACTTCCAGAAATAAATTCAACTTTTACGACTATTTTTCAGCAACTGGAAACCGAATTGCAGCAGCTTAAGGATCATTATCAATCGGACATTCTTCGTAATGATTTACAAAATCTGTTGTTGCATTCCGAAAGAGAAAGGCGCAATCAAGATTTTATAGAATTAAAAAAAGATGCCGATTTTGATTATGCTCTGATTTTAAAAGATCTTTTGGATGAAAATTTTATAAACCATAAAAAAGTGAGTTTTTATGCTCAAAAAATGCACTTAACATCCAAAAGATTGAACCAAGCTACAACAAAAATATTTGGAAAAACACCTAAAGAGGTTATTGATGACAGGGTTTTGCTTGAATCTAAAAGAATATTGGCACACACCAATGAAAGCATCAAAGAAGTTGCTTTTTCTTTAGGTTTTGAAGAGCCTACCAACTTTATCAAATACTTCAAAAAACACACAGATAAAACACCTGTTGAATTTAGAGCGGCATTTACTTCGGACTAAAAGTATCATTAAACGGATTATTTTTATCGTGTCTTTTCTTCTACTTCATTGCAATTTTGCAGTATCAATTTAAAACAACTAATAATGAAAAAGATACTATTAAGTGCAACGGTAATTTTGGCAATTGGTTTTACAGCCTGCAATAGTCAAAAAACAAATTCAAATAGCAAAAAAGAAGAAAAGATGGAAATTTCAAACAAACAAAAAGTAATAGCGCTTTTAAAAAGCATAGAAACTGGTGCTCAAGAACCAGCAGGTTATATTAACCCAAACAAATACATGCAACATAATCTTGGAGTTGCAGATGGACTTGCAGGATTTGGAGCTTTATTGCAACAAGTTCCACCTAACTCAGCAAAAGTAAATACTATTAGAGCTTTTGAGGATGGCAATTTTGTTTTCACGCAAACGGATTATAACTTTTTTGGACCAAAAATTGGTTTCGATATTTTCAGATTTGAAAACGGAAAAATAGTGGAGCACTGGGATAATTTACAAGAAACACCAGCCAACCCCAATCCTAGTGGCAACACAATGATTAATGGAACAACTGAAATTAAAGACATTGATAAAACCGCGGAAAACAAAACGTTGGTCAATAATTTTGTGAATGATATTTTAGTAAACGGCAAAATGGAAAAACTGACAGGATATTTTGATGGAGACAATTACATACAGCACAATCCACAAATTGCGAATGGACTTTCAGGACTTGGAAAAGCATTAGAATATATGGCTTCAGAAGGTATTACAATGAAATACAATAAAGTACATAAAGTTTTGGGTGAAGGTGATTTTGTATTGACGGTTAGTGAAGGTGCGTTTGCTGATAAACCAACTTCGTTTTACGACTTGTTCCGTGTTGAAAATGGAAAAATAGCAGAACATTGGGACGTTTTAGAAACTATAGCACCAAAAGCAGAATGGAAAAATAATAATGGAAAGTTCTAGTAATACTTAAATTTTAACAAAAAAGGCAGTCAATTGACTGCCTTTTTTGTTCTGCAAAATACTATTCCTCAAACAAAAACTCACCTTTTGTTTCTGCTGCATGTAAACCCCATTCCACAATAAGGGTTAGAATAGGCGTAAGGGTTTCACCAAATTCGGTAAGCTTGTATTCTACTTTTAAAGGTGGTTTTTTTGTAAATACTTTTCTGCTAACCATACCATCGGCTTCTAATTGCTTCAATTGTAAACTTAAAGTACGTTCTGTAATACCAGGAATTTCCTTTCGTAATTCGTTGTAACGTTTTTTATTGCCAATTAAGTGGGTAAGGATTACGCTTTTCCATTTTCCTCCAATCAATTCCATTGCTGCACTTGTTGGACAGAAGGATATTTTATCGTTTATTTTAATCTTTGGCTTTTTTTCAAATAGTTCTTTTCTGTCCATAATGATACTTATTTATGTGAGTAACATACAAATATACGCGCTCTTTTTAATAATTTATACTGCAAATTTAACGCGCTTAAATTTAGTGTGCAACTATATTTTTTATAGTAAAAATAATAACATTTAATATATTGATTAGTAATTTGTTATAAAAAAACTTTAAACTATACTTCATGACCGTTATTGTGCAATTTATAAACTATATCTACTTTTGTCACTATAAAAATGATAGTATAAATAATCGGCTAAATATAGAAAGATGAATTTAAGTGAAATTTTAAACAATCGTTATTCAGTAAAACAATTTGATGCTACTAAAAAGATCTCAAATTCAGATTTTAAACAAGTAAAAGAGTTATTACGTCTCAGTCCGTCGAGTATCAACTTACAACCTTGGCATTTTCTAATTGCAGATACCACAGAAGGTAAAGCGCGTATCGCAAAAGGTACAGAGGTTTCTTTTCCGTTTAATAGCCCTAAAGTTTTAGATGCCTCTCACGTCATTGTAATTGCTGCGCGTACACATGCAGACCAAGCGTATTTGACTCGTATTTTAGAACAAGAAGATAAAGATGGGCGTTTTGCTGCACAAGAATTTAAAGATCAAGTACAAGGTGGACGTAAGCTGTTTGTAGACCTTCATAAATACGACCTTAAAGATTTATCACATTGGATGGAGAAACAAGTGTATTTAAATATGGGGTCACTTTTATTAGGAGTTGCCGCTTTAGGTATTGATGCTTGTCCAATGGAAGGTGTAGATGTAAAAGCTTTAGATAAAGAATTTGATTTGCATGAAAAAGGCTATACAGCACTAGCTGTAGTCTCTTTAGGGTATAGAAAAGATACGGATTATAATGCGAAATTACCAAAATCGAGATTTTCAGAAGCGTCCATTATAACAAAATTATAAAACTTAAAAAACAATATAAATAATGAAAAAATTATTAAAAATATTTGGCGGTATCATCGTGAGCCTGTTAGCAATTAGTGCTGTAATATTTTTCTTTTTCCCAAAAGTATTGGTAGATCAAACCAATGCGAGTTATGCTAGTGCTGCAAACTTAGAAAAGAAAACAGTGGAAGTAAATGGCTACACCGTACATTTTTACGAAAGCAAAGCGAATGATGATAAACCAGACTTTGTAATGCTTCACGGAATGGCAGATGATAAAAATAGCTTTTTACAAACGGCTAAATTTCTATCTAATGAGTATCATCTCATTCTTCCTGATTTGGCTGGACACGGAGAGAATGAAAGAAAACAAGGATTAGATTATTCTATTAACGGACAAGCCACTTTTCTAAAATCGTTTTTAGCTGAACTTGGCGTAACAAATTTCAATCTCATAGGTAATTCAATGGGCGGACACACTGCTGCTGCCTACGCTATAAAATATCCTAATGATGTTAAAAATTTAGTTTTATTAGATGCTGCGGGTATTACAATAGACGACCACGTTGTGTATGGTGGTTTTGGTAAGAAAATCGAAAACAAAGAAGAGTTAAATGTTGTGCTTCAACGTGTTTTTTACAAAGTACCAGTCCTTCCAGGACCCATAGTAAATTATATGATAGAGACCGTGAATAACAGTAAAGATTTTGTTGATGACACTTTGATTCCTGCAATTACAAACGGAAAATACTTCAATCTTAAAGACGATGTTCAGTCTATAAAAGCGCCAACATTAGTATTACAAGGTAAACACGATGAAGTGGTACGTTTTAACGTCGCTGAATACTACAAAAACCACATTCCGAATGCAACTCTAGTAGTTATCGAAAACGCAGCACATTCACCACAATTAGAAGTTCCTGAAGAAGTTGCTGACGATATCAATCAATTTATAAAATAATAATAACATACAATTATGAAAAGCACCATAGTAAAATTCACTGCAAAACCAGCACACGCAACTAGTTTTGCAGCAACCTTAAAAGAAGCACAAGCAGCAACACAAAAAGAAGCTGGTAATAAAGACATTAAAGTATTTGTATCGAATACTGATGCCAATGTATTTTTTGTTTATGAACGTTGGGCAGATAAAGCAGCAATAACATCTCACGATAACGAACCTCACACGCAAAAACTAATGCAAGTAGGACAAACTGCTTTACAAACGGCTCCAGATTTTTATTTCTTAGGAGATACCAATCCGTTACCAGATCGTTCTAAATCTCCAAATGCTGAAGATGAATTATTCATTATTTTCTTCATTTTTAAGTTGAAAACAGAATTTAGAGCACAACTTTTAAATCAGTTTGAAGACCACATTACGCATACCAGAAAAGAGGAAAAAGGAAACATTCTTTTTGATTTATACACCGTAGACGACCAAGAAGATACTTTGGCGGTTTATGAACACTGGAGAAAAGAATCAGACGTTTGGGACATTCATTTTCATCAACCATACGCCATGAAAACAGGAAAATTGTTAGAAGAAGCGGTAGAAGGAGATTTAAAACAGTATATGCATTTTGTAACAGAAATATAATTTAGTTAAAGATGAAAAATTTAGTAAAAGCGTTGATTTGCGCATGTATACTAGTTATTGGAATTCAGAATGTTTCTGCTCAAGAACCAAGTATGAGAACTTTTGATAACAATACCAAAGCAGTACAATTAGAAAAGGGGACGATGCAAATTTTTGATTATGGAGAAACGAAAGTCCACGTTTATGAAACCAAAGGTTTTTTTAATACACATGCTTTTTTTATTGAAAAAAAGGGAAAAGGTGTGCTGATCGAGACTCCTCCAATGAAAGAAAATTACAATGAATTAGTGGATTATATTGTCAGTTTAGGTTATAAAGATATTGATGTAATGGTTTCCTATCATTTAATTGGAAAGCACTTTTTTGATACGGACAAGCTAAAATTCAATCACATTTATTCTAATCAAGAGTCGTTGGATTATATGGAGAATTCGGGAAATGAATCACTATCTGTCTTGAAAAAAGTCTCAGGGCAAGATCTTGATGAAACGACCATTGTGCCGACCGATTTATTGGAAGCAGGAGCTCAAGAGATTTCAGGGATTCCTTTTATTATTACGCCTACCGGTTTTGGTTTTGATGTAGAAATGCCAGAAATAAAGGCTGTCCACTTGCATATGGTTGGGCACGATAACCATACTATGATTTTCAATACTGAATTTATAGATACGGTAATTAAAGAGCTTACCGCTTTTAAAGAAAAAGGATATACCACCTATTTTTCTTCACATAGTGCTCCGGAAACTTCGGGAGATGTGACCATTAAAATCAATTACCTAAAAGAAATGAAAGCAATACTTGCTACTTCTAAAAGCAGCGAAGAATTCATTCAGAAAATGGATAAAACCTATCCTAATTTTGGATGGAGAAGTTACTTACTAGGAAGTGCGAACATGTTATTTTTAAAAAAATAATTCACCAATAAACACAAATAAAAGTTATGAAAAAGCAATTAATTTTCATCATCGCCCTATGTATCACACACATAACGGTTGCACAAACAACAAAAGAAGACAACTATAAAATAGGCGTAAAAATTGTAAACGAAGTTAATGGAGAAGGCGCTGTAAAAGGACTAGAAGCTGCTTTTAAAAGTGTGTCTCCAGATATGGCAGAATACATTATTCGTTATGGTTTTGGTGAAATTTACAACAGAGCAGGTTTAGATTTTAAAACTAAAGAATTGCTAATTATTGCTAGTCTTACTACACAAGCCAATGCGAAATCTCAATTAAAATCGCACATGAAAGCTGCACTAAACCTTGGTGTAACTCCAGATGAGATTTCTGAAACGATGATTTTGTTGAGTTTATATACTGGGTTTCCTGCTGCAAACAATGGCATTTTTGCTTTGAAAGAAGTTTTAGATGAAACTAATTATACAGCTTCTTCTAAAATAAATTCAACGGATCAATTAGTTAAAAACTGGGAATTAGAGGGTTTTGCTATGCCAGAGTCTATCGTAGCTTCTCCTACTGAAGATTGGTTGTATGTTTCTAACGTAAATCAGAATGAAAAAGGCTATATCAGCCGAATTACAAAAGCCGGTAAAGTAGATAATTATAAATGGATTACGGGTCTAAATAATCCTGCTGGTTTAGCTTTATACCAAGATAAATTATATGTGGGTGATGGAACAGAATTACATATCATTGATGTGAAAAAGGGTAAGTTGATTGCGAGTATTTCTTCAAAAGAGGCAATGGCTTTAAATGACGTTGCGATTTCAAAAGATGGGCAAGTATTTGTTTCAGATATTGCTAGTGGAAAAATTTTCACCCTAGAAAATAATAAGCTAGTCGTTTGGTTTCAAACATCAGAAATTATGCATCCAAACGGACTTTTTGTAGATGGTAATTCTTTAGTGATTGCCAATTTTGGTAGCGAATTATCTTTATCCTTAACGCCTGAAAAATTTGGAAGTATGTATAAAGTAAACCTAAAAGACAAGACATCTACGATGATTAAAAGCAGTTACCAACTAGGAACTTTAGATGGCTTAGCAGCAGTTAAAGATGGGTATTTAGTTACAGGCGGTACGGTTAGCGATTTGTTTTTTATTAATAACGATACTCGCAAAAGAGTAGGAACATTTCCTAAAGGATTAGCAGATATAAGTATTGAAGGTAATACGCTATATGCGCCAATTCTTTTTAGTAATAAAATTGAAGCGTTTTCACTTCCTATGGTTTACGATAAAAAGTAAGGCGTGCTTTGTTAATTAAATCATAAAATATTGATATTAAATAAATTACGGACACAATATACCATTAAAGGTACATTATTTACCATTACTAAACTACAAGACATTTTTAGATTTGTAGTATCATTAAAATTAACAAATAACTAAAATTAAAATTATGAAAAAAGTACAACTAACAGTAGTGTTAATTGGTGCTATCTTATTTGCATCTTGTACAGATAATTCTGCGGAATTAAAAAAATTAAATGAAAACATTACTAATTTGGAATCTAAAATAGAAGTTCAAAATCGGGAGCAAGCGACTTTAGAGGCAAACAAAAAAGTAGTAACAGATTTTTATCAAGACCTCTTCGGAAACCAGAATTATCAAAACATAGATAAATATGTTGGTCCGGTTTACATTCAGCACAACCCTAATGTTGCAGATGGTAGAGAAGCGCTTAAAGAAATGTTACCTATTTGGTTAAAAGATACTCCTAAATTTAAACTCAACTTCAATCTTATTGTTGCAGAAAAAGACCTAGTTTTTGTACAAGTAATTACAAATAAAGAAGGTGATAGAACCTCTACAATGGATGTTTTTAGAATTACAGACGGTAAAATTTCTGAACATTGGGATGCGTTTAACACCTTCAATAAAGGAGATAAATCTGCGAACGATAATCCTTTATTTTAATCAAATTCATCAAATATAATTTTTAAAAAAACACACCATATGAAAGCAATATTATTAAAGCAAGCAGGCGGACCAGAAAACCTTCATTTAGCAGAAGTAGAAAAACCAAGCATAAAAGAAAACGAAGTGTTAGTTGCTGTTAAAGCAATTTCATTAAACCCTGCAGATGTAAAACCAAAGTACGCTGACAAAATGTTGGATTCAATGTACGGTAAAAATCGTCCAGTTATTTTAGGATGGGATATTGCAGGAACAGTAACTGAGGCTGGTACAGCCGTTACCGATTTTAAAGTAGGTGATACTGTTTTTGGGATGGTAAACTTTCCAGGAGCAGGTAAAGCATACGCGGAATTTGTTGCAGCTCCAGAAGCTCATTTAGCACTTATGCCAAGCAACGTTTCTTTTGAAGAAGCTGCTGCGACCACTTTGGCTGCTTTAACGGCATTACAAATTTTAGAAGGAAAAATTAATAAAGGAGATAAAGTTTTAATTCAAGCTGGTTCTGGTGGAGTTGGCCATTTTGCAATACAAATTGCAAAGAGTTTTGGTGCGTATGTTATTGCAACTGCATCAGCCAAGAACAAAGATTTTATACTGTCTATTGGTGCAGATGAAGCTATTGATTATCACACACAAAAATTTGAAGAAGTTTTATCAGAAATCGATTTTGTTTTAGATACTCAAGGTGGTCAAGTATTAGTGAACTCCACTAAGGTTTTAAAAGATGAAGGAACAGTAATTACCACTTTTGGTATGGATATGCCCGAAGAAGCTAAAGCTATAGCAGAGAAAGGAAACAAAACGGTTTCTAATATTTTAGTGCATTCTAGCGCTAAAGACATGAATACTTTAAAAGGAATGTTAGAAAGCGGAGCTATTAAACCAAATATCTATAAAACCTTTGCTTTTGAAGATATGGCAGACGCACATAGAGAAGTTGAAAAAGGAAGAACAGTTGGTAAAGTAATTGTTACTATTTAAGAGCAATTTGGTTATGGAAAATAATAATTCTACAAATGCTTTAATTTTTAACAAAGATGCATCAAACCAGAAGAAAAGACCTTTTTTAGTAGATAAAGAAGAGTATCCTTTTAAAAGTAATTGGTATGAGAAAGATGGCATTTCTATGCACTACATAGATGAAGGAAAAGGCATCCCTATTGTTTTAGCACACGGAAACCCAGAATGGTCATTTATATATAGAAATATTATAAAAGAGTTATCTGGAGAAGCAAGATTAATAGCTTATGATTTACCCGGTTTTGGATTTTCAGATACGCCTAAAGATTTTAATTATACCCCACAAGAACATGCGAAATGGGTAAAATCTTTGGTACTTGATCATTTAAAACTTGAAAAGTTTATTTTGGTTGTGCAAGATTGGGGCGGACCAACCGCTTTGCATCTTGCTACAAACCATCCAAATAGGATTCTAGGAACCGTTATTTCTAATACTTGGGCGTGGAAAGCGAATCCTGAATCAGAAAAATTTTCTAATTTCTTTAAAACGGAAGAAGGAAAAAGACTTATTTATGAGGAGAATTACTTTGTAAGAACATTGCTTTTAAAAAGTATGAATAAAAAACCGGGCAATAATCAAGTGATTATTAATGCTTATGAAATGGCATTTCCAACACCAGAATCTAGAAAAGGAACATTGATTTTTCCACAGCATATTACACTTTCAGAATCTTGGTTTCTAGAAATAGAAGAAAAATTACACCTTTTAGCAGACAAGCCAGTGGAATTGATCTTTGGTGAGAAAAATAGAACTTTAGGAAATCCAGCATCTATTGCTAAATGGCGTTCTTATTATCCAAACGCAAATGTTCAATTATTGCCAAATGCAGATCATTTTACGCAAGAGGAAAGTCCTGAGAGTTTTGTGTTTGCGTTGAGACGAATATTAAAAGAGATTATAGAAAATAAGAATTCTATATAAATAGTACTAAAAAAACGAGATAAAATGAAATACGAAATTACAATGTTTTCCGATTTTCAATGCCCATATTGCTACATTGCAAAAGGAACTATTGATGGACTGAAAAAAGAATATGATATTGAAATCAACTTTAGAGGTTATGAAATTCATTCAGACATACCTGAAAACGGTATTCCTTCAAAAGATTATTTCCCAAATGCAAAACAGAAAAATGTTCAGCTACAAGAATTTGGACGTCAATTCGGCTATGAATTTGCAGATATAACGGCTATGCCTAATTCTAACAAAGCATTACAAGTTGCAGAGTATGCTAAAGAGGTAAACAAATCTGATGCCTTTAATACCCTAATGTACGAAGCGTTCTTTTTTAAAGACATAAACATAAGTTTGGTTCCCGAAATAAAAAAAATGGCATTGACAGTAGGTATTTCAGAAGCAGCAATAGATCAGGTTTTTGAGACTAATAAGTATAAAAAAATATTAGAAGCCAATAAAATGTTTTGTATTGATAATAATATTTCTAGTGTTCCAACTTTTATTATTAATAATAAAATTATAGTGGTTGGGGCTCAAAGTGCTGAAAATTTCAGAAAAGTCTTTGAAGAATTAAAAGTATAAATGAACAATATTAATTCACTGTATGAAATGGCTTATGTGCAAATGCAATTTATTATTTAAAACATTTTGCGTCTTTTTTAATTATTTGCGTCTATAAATAAATCAAAGATTTATTTATACAACTATGAATACTGAAATTATACATGTTTGGAATGATATGAATGGCCGATTAACAAATTTTGTTAACGGAAAAGTTAAGGATCCTGAACTTACAAAAGATATTGTTCAAGATGTTTTTTTAAAGGCGTTTATAAAATTTGACTCTTTAAAGAATAAAGAGAAATTGGTGTCTTGGATTTATCAAATAACACGTAACGAAATAATTTCTCATTTTAGAAAATTAAAATTTGAAACATCTTCCGATAACATAGAGGCTGAAGATTATGCCAACGATTCACTGACCTCTGAACTCTCACATTGCATTAGTCCGTTTATAAATTCACTTCCAGAAAAGTATAAACAAGCAATTATTTTGGCTGATATTGAAAATATTCCGCAAAAAGAAATAGCAAAACGTTTAAACATTTCGTATTCAGGTGCAAAATCTAGAGTACAACGAGGTAGAGAATTATTAAAATCTTCTTACGACCAATGTTGTGAAATATCTACAGATGTATATGGTGATGTAATAGATTACAAAGAAAAAAAATGCAATCCATCTTGTGATTAACTATTTTTTTTGCGTCTTTTTATAAGGTTGACGTCTATAGAGTGAAAATTAAATTATAACACTTTAAATAGATATAGTATGTCACAAGAAATTAAAGAAAACGTAAAAGAAGCATATACAAGAGTCGCTAATTCTGGAGCAGGTTGTGGTTGCGGACCAACAGCTTGCTATTCGCCAATTCAAGACTGGTCCATGAGTGAAAGTTATGCTAAAGTTGATGGTTATGAAGCAGATGCAGACTATGCTTTAGGATGCGGAATCCCAACAGAACACGCTAAAATCAAAGAAGGAGACACCGTTCTAGATTTAGGTTCTGGTGCAGGAAATGATGCCTTTGTTGCTAGAAGAATTGTTGGAGAATCTGGTCATGTAATTGGTGTTGATATGACGGAAGCAATGATTAAAAAAGCAAATGAGAACAAACAGAAATTAGGGTATACAAATGTAGATTTTGTTTTAGGCGAAATTGAAGCACTTCCATTAAAAGAGAACTCCATTGATATTTCCGTAAGTAACTGTGTCCTTAATTTGGTGCCAAATAAGACGAAAGCATATCAAGAAGTATATCGCGTATTAAAACCTGGAGGACATTTTAGTATGTCGGATATAGTATTGAGAGGTACTTTACCAAAAGGTATTATGGAAGCGGCAGAAATGTATGCAGGCTGTATTTCTGGAGCATTACAGCAAGAAGATTATATAGAAGCTATAAAAGATGCTGGATTCAAAAACATTACCATTACTAAAGAACGTATTATAGATATGCCAGATATTGTGTTGTTGAATTATGTATGTTGCCCAGAAGAATTAGAAAAGTTCAAGGCAAGTGATAATGCAATTATTAGTCTTGGTGTTTATGCTGAAAAATAATTATATCCGATTAATTAATATAAAAATGCCACATTCCATAATGAGGCATTTTTTTTGCGTCTTTTTTTTAATCAGCCGTCTATACACAAAATACAATAAAAATGAGTCAATTTGATATAATACACGAGAACCAAAACAATTTTGCTAAGAGTAATCCTAATTACTTAAAAGGAATGTTTGGTGCAACAGATGTCATGCCTTTATGGATTGCCGATATGGATTTTGAAATAGCAAAACCCATACAAGAAGCTTTGCAAACATTGGTAACAAGAAATATGTATGCCTATGAATTTAATACTGATGAAGTTTTTAAAGCGATTACTGATTGGAATTTAAAACGCCATCAATTAAAATTAAATCCTAAATCCTTTGTACAAGTTGCTGGAGTGCTTACAGGAATAGGTATCCTAATTAGAGAATTAACAGAAAAAGGAGATGGAATACTAGTACAAACACCTGTTTATCATCAGTTTTTTAAGGTTATTGAATCTGCAGAAAGAAAAGTAATCCATAATAAATTGAAAGTAATTGATGGCCAATATCAAATGGATTTTGAGGATATGGAGCGTAAACTTAAAACCCTAAATATTAAAGCAATATTACTTTGTAATCCTCACAATCCTGTTGGAAGGGTTTGGACAAAGGAAGAATTACAAAAATTAGTAGATCTTGCAAACCAATATAATGTGACTATTATTAGTGATGAAATTCATTCAGATATTGTGTATTCTAAATCACAATTTAATAGCATCGCTTCATTAACTAATAGCGAAAATCACATTGCCGTTTTAGGTTCGCCAGCAAAAACCTTTGGGATGCAAAGCATTTCTAATGGATACTTATATATACCAAATAAAGAAACTCATAAGCAAGTTAAAAACACTATAGGTTCTTTGTATTTAGATCACGGAAATATACTTTCTGCAAATGCTACAATTGCTGCATATACAAAAGGCGAGGAGTGGTTAGATGATTTATTGGTGTATCTTGAAAAAACCATGCAGTGGATAGAAAATTTTATGCAAAATGAACTACCATAAGTCACCCTTTTTAAACCAGAAGGAACGTATCAAATTTGGTTAGATTTTAGTAAATTGAATCTTTCGGATGCTGCTTTAAAACATTTAGTGGTGCATCAAGCAAAATTAGCGTTAACACCTGGAGATTGGTTTGAAAGTTCACACACACAGTTTATGCGTATGAATGTAGCGTCACCATTAACTAAGATTCAGCAAGCGTTTCATCAATTAAAAAAAGCGGTTGATGATGGTGTAGATTGCTCTTTTAATGAAAATGCTAACACAAACGATTGTTGTTCTTGTTAACCGAGTAATTATAACAATAGTATTCAAAATAAAACCCAATAGAATCTCTATTGGGTTTATTGTTTTTTTAATTAACTACTTCAGTTTTGAATAAAAAGTAAGAAGCAATTGTATTTAAGTGATCACGCTTTTTCAACGTCATCATACAATGGTAAAAACATTTATTTAAAGTGGTTAGTTATGATTTATCATTAAGATTAGAGCTTATAAACATTTTGTTTTCTTCCTCTGAAATAATATCCAAAAATCGATCGTAGTTTTTCAAAACATCCGAAATTAATTCCTTTTTAGTAAAATATTGAATGTCATAACTTTCTCGTGTATCTCCAAAATACACTTTAGGGTAGAAGGTTCCATCTTTTTGCACCTCAGGTAAATTATCTTCATCTCCAAAATAAGTAGCTACTTTTTTTGAAGTCGTAGTAACACCGTAAATAAAATTATTAACCATACTGTGTTTTATTTCCAATTCAATTGTTGTTGGATTTTGTTGGTAACTAACAGTGGCATTAATTCCATTTGCTGCAAATTCTGTTTTTAAGTCGGTAAACGCTTCTTTAACAACGGTATTAATAAATATATCTATAGATGCACGGTCTTTTGTTGCAACAATTTGTTTTAGTCTGTTTTTCCATAAACTTCCAGACCATGGAACTGTTGTTTTTGAGAAGGTACGGTCATAATAAGATTGGTCAATGGCAAGTGCTTTAACTAAGCTTATAATAAATAAAATCATAATAACAGAAAATGGTAGCGCCGTAATCAAGGTCATACTCTGAAGTGCCTTTAAACCTCCTGCATTAAGAAGTAATAGTGCTAACACTGCCATTAAAACTCCCCATAAAATAGTTTGCCATTTAGGAGATTTAAGAGCATTTTTAGTCGCTATATTATTCATTACAAAAATCCCAGAATCTGCAGATGTCACAAAAAATATAATAACGATTAAAATAGTCATAAAACTAGCTATTGTGGAAAATGGTAAATATTCTAAAAATCGAAACATCAACACATCAGGATTACTGGCTAATTGACTAAGTGCTCCATTGGCAACATTAGCGTCATACCAAATGGCACTATTCCCGAATACGGTCATCCAAATAAAATTAAACAGACTTGGTATTAAAAGAACTGCTACAATAAATTCGCTAATGGTTCTCCCTTTAGATATTTTCGCGATAAAAAGACCTACGTAAGGTGACCAAGAAATCCACCAGGCCCAATAAAGTATCGTCCAATCATAAAACCAAGGCAGGGTTTCTTCCTCATACACGTGGGTATCGAAAGTTAGATTAAAAAAATTGGTGATATAATTTCCCAAACCTTCCGTAAAACTTCCTATCAAAAAAACAGTTGGGCCCACAATCAATACAAATAGTAGCAAACAAACCACTAAAATCACATTAATATTACTGAATAACTTGATTCCTTTATCTAAACCAGTTAATGAGGACGCAATGGCCAAAGAAACCAAAACACCCACAATTATAATTTGGTAAAAAAAGCTGGTATCAGGAACAATATTTAGTATTTGCAATCCAGAATTAATTTGAACAACGCCAAAACCCAAAGTCGTCGTGATTCCGAAAAAAGTACTACAGAGGGCAAAAACATCAATAACATCACCCCACTTTCCATTAATTTTGTCTTTAAGTAAAGGGTAAAAACAACTTCTGAGAGATAATGGTAATTTCAATCTATACGAAAAATAGGCAAGTGATAATCCTACTACAGCATAAATAGCCCAGGCATGAACTCCCCAATGGAAAAAGGTATAGAGTTGTGCGTTTTTTGCCGGATTCATATAGTGTTCTAAACCAAAAACTTCAGATGCGTAATGCTGCATTGGTTCGGCTACTCCAAAATACATTAAACCTATTCCCATACCTGCCGCAAACAACATAGACATCCAAGAGAAAAAAGAGTGTTCTGGTCTGCTGTCGTTATTTCCGAGGCGGATTTTCCCGTATTTACTGAATAATAGGTAGATCAAGAAAATAACAAAAAATGTAACCGCCCAAATGTAAACCCAATTCAAATTAACAAAAATGAAGTTTTTAATAATATTTAGAATATAGTCTGCCATTTCAGGATAGACTATTGAAGTAATAGAGATAAGGAGAATAAATAGAATGCTTGGTAAAAAAACACCCTTAATCAACGTTGTTTTGAACATATACTTAGTTCTTTAGATTTAAAAGTTATGCTTAAAAATTAAAACCCACCATTTTATTATTGCTGAACATAAAATTTACTGCATAAATGATTTTTATTTTAATAGAGGCAAAATACAAATTTAGAACGACCTCTAAATGCAATTTTTATTTTAATTATGTAAAAGAGGTAGATCAACTTTAATTTTATAAAATTCACGTGTTTGTTAGTCAATCCACAAGAATCGCGTAAGTAACTAATTACAAGATGGGCAAATTATGAGCAGTGCGCATTTTGTTGTATTTATCTAGTTAATAGTGTAATTTACACTACAATCAATCTCATGCCAAATAGACTTTTGCATAATTACGCCATATAAGTTTGATAACCATTATATCTGTAATATTATTGGAAGTTCATGAAAACAATAAAAAATAACAAATAAATACGCTTTTTATGAAACGATATATCAAGAATCATTTATCTGAAGAAAAACTTTTTTTTCATTTTCAATCTGACTGACTATATTTTTTAGTGTATCTTAAAAGGTAAACTATTATTCAAGCATATAAAATTTTAGCTTTGTTATAAAAAAATAAACCCTCATAATTTTTACAACTATGAGGGTTTATATTGTTTTAAAAATATGTTGTAGACATAAAAAAGAAGTAATTTTATGGCTATTATAAATTTACAGATGCTCTTCTTTCTCTGTTATTTCTTCGCTTTCATGTTTAAACAAATAACGCTCTTTACTATCGTCTAGTTCATTCATCCATTCTGTGTGATGCGTCTCTGCCATGCTGCCTGTTACAACACTTCTAAAGTTTTTATCGCGATATGTTAAAATATTATCATCTTTATCTTGTAACCATTCTTTAAACATTTCTGCTACTTTATCTACATTAAAATCAGGGTAATTAGATAAGCTTAATAAATCTTTAATATATTCAGTTTGAAAATCTACGTTGTTATGACACGATTTCAATTTTTCATTTTCAATTAACCATTTATTAATATCTAAACGTCTTTCTGGTTTTGATGGTATTTTGTAACTACCCATCATAAAGTCTCTAGCAACCCAAGCCTGTGCATCAAACATATTAAATGTATAGTACTGATCTTGCATTCCCAAATAAATTAAATTAGGCACATCATTAAAGAAAATACCTTTATATAAATTATCTGGATATAAATTATTTTTAGTTTTTAAACGTAATTCATCTGGTAAAAAAGGAAATTTATGTTGATAACCAGTACACATAATTACAGCATCAAATTTTTGAGAAGTACCATCTTTAAAATGAGCATTTGCACCATCAAAATACTTTAACAAAGGAACCTCCTTAATACCTTCTGGCCAATTTACACCAATAGGGTTACTTCTATAACTTAAGGTTACAGATTTCGCACCATGTTTATGACATTGTACGCTAATATCTTCGGCAGAATAACTACTCCCAATCACTAATAAATCTTGATCCTTATAAGGATCTGCTCCTCTAAAATCATGTGCATGCATAACTTGACCAGGAAATTGTTCTATTCCTTCAAAATATGGCATGTTTGGTGTAGAAAAATGACCAGATGCCACAACTAAATAATCAAATTCTTCTGAATATGTTTTGTCTATCTTTAAATTATCTAAAGTAATTTTAAACTTCTTCGTTTCTTCATCATAACTTATCCAACGAACAGTAGTGTCAAAACGAATATAATCTCTAACATTATTTTTTTTAATTCTACCTTGAATATAATCGAACAAAACAGGTCTTGGCGGATAACTTGATATTGGCTTTTTAAAATGCTCGTCAAATGAATAATCAGAAAACTCTAAGCATTCCTTGGGGCCGTTAGACCATAAATATTTATACATACTACCATGTGCAGGTTCTCCATATTTACCAACACCAGTTCTCCAAGAATAATTCCACATGCCACCCCAATTACTTTGTTTTTCAAAACAAACTACTTCAGGCACTTCTAATCCTTGTTTTTTTGCTGATTCAAAAGCTCTTAATTGTGCTAAACCACTTGGACCTGCACCAATAATTGCAACTCTTTTTTTCTTAACATCCATGTAATATATGTTTAAACATCTGTGCAGATTATAAAAAACTGCACAAACAAATTATAATTTAAATACGTTGTAAATTGCTACGTTAATGTAGCGGGAGAAATAACTCAGAATTCAATTTAGAATATTTTAAAATCCGATTTTTTTGTAATGAAATTAAGGCTGTTCTCTCAAAGTTTTAAATATACTTTTTTTTATCGAATAAACGCAATAAAACCTAGTAAACATAGGTGTTTTGTTTGTTTTTTATATTTTAAAAAAGATGTTATTTAAAACTTTTCACCTAAGTGTAACATCTATAATTGTTGTTCCTCCATTAAAGAAAGATCTCGTAAGGTTTTATTATAATACTAGGAGAGAGGAACATATTATTTTAAGGCACTAGCAACACACAATGTAAATAATTAAAGCACTTCAATCTAAACCATAACACCCTACCACATCCGGTAATTTAAGACAAACCAACAAACTCCCCTCCACATCAATCTCAATGTTTCAGCAATAGAAAAGAATATAGAACCATAACAAGATAACCCCATAACACTATAATTTAAGCAGCAATTCAAAACCTACAAAACCACAATCATCCAAAGAATCAAACGCAGAGTAACAATCTGTATCCAATAGAGCAATAACCTGTAGAATTCAATAAAATCACAACACCCTTTTTGTTAAAACAACTATATTAGCAGTAGTAATATCTATAAGTATAATACAACCACCTACTGTTTTTACAAGAAAGCATGGTACGTAATAATGCACGTAATTAAGTTCGCAATAATATAAGACAATATCTAAAAATTGACATTAGTCATTGAAACCGTAAGAATTTAAAATTTCAGACAAAATTCAGAATAAATGTAACACTTCATAAAAAAGAAACTCTTTAGTTTAAAATAAAAAAATGAAATCATTATTAATCACATTTATTGCATTACTAACATTCTCAAATTCTTGTAGTTCGCAAAACAATTCTAATACTGAAGTAAATAATACAAGCAAAAAAATAATCATCATTGGAGCTGGTACATCTGGACTTTCAGCAGCAAAATATTTTAAAGATAAGGGTGTTAATGTTATAGTATTAGAAGCTCAAGATAAAATTGGAGGACGATTAAAAACAGATAGAAGTTTAGGTATTGCTTTTGATGAAGGTGCGAGTTGGATACACGGACCAAAAGGTAATCCTATAACTTCAATAGCCGATAAAGCTGGAGCAAATACCTTTCTAACCTCTGATGATAATCTTGCAGTTTTTGATTATAATGGACAAGAATATTCCGATTCTAAATTAATAAAAACAGAAAGAAAGTATAATACGGTTTTGAGAAATATTGATGGTAGCAAAAAGGAAAGCTTTGGTGACGTTTTTTATAAAGATTATCCACAATACAAAAACAATCGCCTATGGACATATATGATGTCTACTTATTTAGAATTCGATACAGGAGGAGATATTTATAAATTATCATCACAAGATTTTTACGATGACGAAGCGTTTGATGGTGAAGATGTTATTATTACAAATGGTTATGATAAAGTTGCCAATTATTTAGCACAGAATATTGATATTTGACTTAATACTAAAGTAACTTCAATAAATTATGCAAACGATAAAACAATTATTTCAACTTCACAAGGAGATTTTGAAGCCAATTATGTTTTAGTAACCGTTCCTTTAGGTGTTTTAAAGCATAATATTATTGCTTTTACACCAGAACTTCCAAAAGCTACACAAAAAGCCATAAACACCATAGATATGGGGTCTGTAAATAAGTTTCTGCTAGTTTGGGACAGTATTTTTTGGGATAATGATTTACAGTATATAGGTTACACACCAGAAACAAAAGGCAAGTTTAATTACTTTATGAACGTAAAGAAGTTCGCAAATGCAAATGCTTTAATGACATTTGCCTTTGGAGATTATTCAATTGAAACTGAACAGATGACAGATTCAGAAATTATTGAAGAAATTATGATTCATTTAAAAGCCATTTATGGTAATGATATTCCAAACCCTACAAAAATGTTAAGAACAAAATGGAATACCAATGAGTATACATATGGTTCATATTCTTTCGCTACTACTGGCGTAAGAACAAATAAGTATGAAGTTTTTGAAGAACCAATAAACAATAAAGTTTTCTTCGCAGGCGAGCATACCTCAAGAGATTATAGAGGAACTGTTCATGGAGCATATTTAAGTGGTGTCAGAGAAGCAAAAAAAATAATTAAATTATTAGATTAATTCCAATCACCTATAAATCAAACCCCGATCAACCCATAACATCACCAGCAATTAAAAACCTACATAACCACAACCACCCAAATAGTAAAACACACAGTAACAATCTAGACGCGTTAGCGAAGTAACCTGTAGAATTCAAGAAAATGATAGTCAGAGATGCACACAACAACACAACCTCATAGCCACACATCAAACCCAAATGATTTAAGAGGCACGAATAAATCAAACCCCGACCTATCTATAATTTCCGTAGCAATTCAAAGGCTACAAAACGGCAAGCGTCCAAAGAGTGCAACGCAGAGTAACGGTCTGGACGCGTTAGTGGAGTAGTCTGTAGAATTCAAGAAAATGATAGTCAGTCTAGCTTTTTGGTTCTTTTCAGCAATGGAAAAGAATAGAGAACAAAAGAAAACCACAACACCACGTCACATCAAGCAAATCAAGAACAACATTCCTAACGTCACATCGAGTGATTTAAGAGGCACGAATAAATCGTATCGAGATGCCAACCCCGACCTACCTATAATTTCCGTAGCAATTCAAAGGCTACAAAACGGCAAGCGTCCAAAGAGTGAAACGCAGTGCAACGGTCTGGACGCGTTAGTGGAGTAGTCTGTAGAATTCAAGAAAATGATAGTCAGTCTAGCTTTTTGGTGCTTTTCAGCAATGGAAAAGAATAGAGAACAAAAGAAAACCACAACACCACGTCACATCCAGTAACTTAAGAACAAACATTCCTAATGTCACATCGAGTGATTTAAGAGGAACGAATAAATCGTATCGAGATGCCACCAAATCCAAAGTAGGAGAGTACCTAATCATTCGTCACATCCAGTAATTTAAGAGGAACGAATAAATCGTATCGAGATGCCAACCCCATAAAAACAAAATAAAGCATCCATTTTACGGAAAACCATAACAAACCTTTTACTAAAACAACTATATTAGCGCCAGTAAACTTAATACCAGCACCCTATAAGCGGAAGCGTAATGCTAAAAGTATTGATATCTCGTAGTTGGCAACAATTGAGAGCAACATTAACCATAAAACAAACTAACTGAAAATATGAAATATTACCTTATTGAAAACGATGAAAAGACAGGTCCATTTAGTATTGAAGAACTAAATAAAAAAGACATTTACAAAGAAACTCTCATTTGGACAAAAGGATTAGATGAATGGACAGAAGCAAAAAATATCCCAATGCTAAAAGATATTATCGACCAAACACCACCAGAATATAAAAGCAGTAAAACCACTAACGAAATCCCACCAGAACCACCAAAAAACGAAAAATCATCGGAAAAATATTTTGGATATAAGTTAGCTTCTAAATGGGAAAGATTTATTGCGTCACTTATAGGAGGATTAATAATGTTAGTGCCAATTTTACTAATTACTAAAGGAAATTATTTAGATAGCGATAGTTATATATCTGCTTATGATGTAGTATTAAATATTATACTTGCACTTGTTGTTGGTGGATTAATGTACCCACTTTGGAGTGGAAATATTGGTCATAAGATTTTTGGTATTAAAGTAATTTCAAGCGAAAATGGAGAAGACATCAAAAATCCAATAAGCGGTATTATAAGAGAATTAGGTAAAAATATTCTAGGATATTTATTAATTCCTGTTATTTGGTTATTATGGGATAAAGACAGACAAAATTTATATGACAAAATCTCAAAAACCATCGTAGTAAAAAAAAAAGAGGAGTAATTAAAGGTTTTTTTCGTTGGGTTTTCAAATTTATTGTTTCAATAGTAGTAATTGTATGCTCAGTTTTTCTGTTAGGAACTTATGTTTATACAGACGGAATACCAGTAGCATCAGATTACTTAATTGAAAGTTTACCTGAAAGTGTTTCGTCAGATTTAGGGAAAGAATTAAGAAATGAAGTATTGAGAAAATATGATATTGATGATTATAAAACCGACCAAATCAATCTTTTTACTAAAGAATTGAACTTTGAAAAAGACGTAAAAGTATATGTTATTAAATCAAGACAATTCAATGCTTTTGCAACACCAGGAAAGTATATTTTTGTTTATAGTGGAGTTTTTGACAAACTAAATAGTTACGAAGAATTAGCAAGTCTTTTGTCTCACGAATACACTCACATTGATAAAAATCACGGTTTACGTTCTTTAGGCAGAAGTTTAGGTTATGAAATTTTTACTTCTGTATTTTTTAGTGATAACTTAAAGGAACAGATTTTTAATAATTCAAATATGTTAATCAATCTTGAATACTCAAGAGCATTTGAAAAAGAAGCTGATTTAAATACAATTAAATTACTTCAAAAGGCAAATATTGATTTAAAAGGTATGCTTTCTTTGTTAAAAATAATGAGAGAAATTGAACCTCGAAGAATATCAAATAGTGAATTAAGCGACCATCCAAATACAATCGAAAGAATTGAATATATTGAGGATGAAATTGAGATTACTAATAGTCACTCAACAACAAACCATGAATTAGAAAACATATTTGAAGAGATTAAAAATAGTAACTAAAAAACGTTTTACAACACCGCATAAAATTAACAAACAGATCTAACCTACTTACGAAAGTCCTCGCGGACTTTCTTGGTCGGTAATTATTTACTAAATTAGGTGCTTAAACCACGCAACTAACCATACACAAACACGTTGTAAAACATTTGAGAAAACAATGAAGAACTCATCAATAAATAAGATTTTAGACGACAGAGTGTTGAACGAACTTTCTTCTGAACTGAATTATTTAGGTTTCAAATTAAAGAAAACGGAAAGTAAATTGACTCTGACAAAAAATGGTATTTCTTTGGTTTATTTGTTGAATAGAAGTAGATATCGATTCATTTGGGATGAAAAATCAGGAAATGCCTTTATTACTTTTAGTTTAAATACACAATTGAAATTTACAGATTACAATAAATGGTTTGAACAAAAATTTAAAAAACGTGTTGATGTTGAACGCTTTTTAAGAAAAGATTATTTGTATTTAAAACTTAGTAAAACGTCATATAATCAAAGTGATTTTTCTGAACAAGCAGGAACACCTGTAATTATCGAAAAAGATTTTATGAATACAGGAATTCACCAATATGAAACTGAAAAACATACTGAGTTCAATAATGAATTTATTGAATCATTGAAATTAAACGTAACTATTTTAGAAAACAAAATTGACTTATCTTTTATAAATGAAAGAAAAGGTCTTCCTATGGAATATGTCTGTTTACCAAATTTTTATAATAATTCTGAATTGGCAAATGAATTATTTGACAAACATTACGGATTAAGAATTAAGCAAATTAAGAATAAAATAGAAAGTGGACAATCCAATGAACAAATTCAAAATCTCAATGATACCTTAAATGATTTTATCAAAGTCTCTAAAGAATTGATTCAAAAAGAATACAAGAATCCATACGAAAAAGAATAAAAAACGTTACACAACAAAGTACTGTGGTAAAAAACAAGTAAAAAGACATTAATTTTTCGCCAAAACACTTCTATAGTTATTGTCGTAAGTTAATCCTGATTTAGCGATAGCAAAAGCCTGTTTTAACAGCATATTACAAACCGCAATTAAGGCTAGTTTTTCACACCTTACTTTCTTCACTACTAATCAAAAAAGGAACGAATAAATCGCATTAAGATACCAACCAAGCCCAAAGTAGGAGAGAACCCCTCCACATCAAACCCAAATGATTTAAGAGGTACGAATAAATCAAACCCCGATCTATCTATAATTTCCGTAGCAATTCAAAGGTTAAGAAACGGCAAGCGTCCAAAGAGTGCAACGCAGAGTAACGGTCTGGACGCGTTAGTGGAGTAGTCTGTAGAATTCAAGAAAATGATAGTCAGTCTAGCTTTTTGGTTCTTTTCAGCAATGGAAAAGAACGTAGAATAAAACAAAGCACAACAACATAACCCCACATCAAACCCAAATGATTTAAGAGGCACGAATAAATCAAACCCCGACCTACTATAATTTCCGTAGCAATTCAAAGGTTAAGAAACGGCAAGCGTCCAAAGAGTGCAACGCAGAGTAACGGTCTGGACGCGTTAGTGGAGTAGCCTGTAGAATTCAAGAAAATGATAGTCAGTCTAGCTTTTTGGTTCTTTTCAGCAATGGAAAAGAACGTAGAATAAAACAAACCACACAACCACGTCACATCCAGCAACTTAAGAAGTACAAACAAATCACACCATGTCACATCCAGTAACTTAAGAGCCACAAACAAACAGTATCCAGATGCCACCAAATCCAAAGTAGGAGAGTACCTAATCATTCGTCACATCCAGTAATTTAAGAGGTACAAACAAACAGTATCCAGATGCCAACCCCATAAAAATAAAATAAAGCATCCCTTTTACGGAAAACCATAACAACCTTCCCTTTATAATATTTATATTAGCAGCAGTAAACATAATACAAATAACTTATAAGCAGAGGTATAACACTAAAAGTAGTGATATCCTGTAGTTGTACTTCATTAAAAAAAAACAAGAACTATGAAAAAAATAATCCTTTTAATTTTAACAATTATTTCAGTAATATTTTTTTCCTGCAAAGAAAAAAGTATCAAAAAACAAACTGACCAAGGAACAATAAATGAAACGGAAGTAGAAGAAAAAAATAATACAACTGATTTTAAAAAAAATAATAAGTCGCTTATAATTACAGAAAATAGTTTTTTAGGACTTAAAATTGGGGACTCAATCAACTTAAAATCAAAAAATATAAAAAAAGAAACTCAGGAAAATGGAGAAGGTTTTTTCCCTGGATATGTATTATTAGATGATAATGGAAAAAAAATTGCATTTATATTTCCAAAACATAAGACAGATAATATTATTGGCAGAATAGAAATTAGTTCACCGAATTATAAAACAAAAGAAGGAATTAGTATTGGCTCAACATACGAAGACTTAAAAAAATACTACCCCAATTTAGAAACTCACGGAAGTGAAATTGAAAGTCGAACAAATAGTCGTGTAGGAGGCTTATCATTTCTATTGGACACTTACTTTGGTACTTATGAAATTGATGAATCAAAAATAAAACCCTCAACTAAGATAAAAAGGATCAGTATACGGGGAACAAAGAATTAAATCAATTTTAAAAAAAACGAAAGTACAACAATGGCTATAGTTAATACGGGTTTTGGTGACTAACTCAAAGGTTAGAGTTTTAAACCAAGTCCGCCATTTTTTTTTGATTAGACTTTATAAATGAAAAGATAAAATGGCTAAGTGCTAGTCTGAAAAGATTAGTTAATTTTAATCCCGTACTAACCATAGCCGAGACGTTAGCTTTAATGCAGAAAAAAATACCAGCATTTAAAGAACTGTTATTAATAAAACCTCATTCTCTCTAAACTCATTCCTCTGACCAGTAACACAATGTCCATTTGTAAATTACGCCTTTTAAGTAAAAGTTTACTTCAGTATTTAATAAATAGATTAATTTATTGACTTAGGTCAAATAGTTTGGCTTGAAACAATATTACTTTTGCTAATCGAAAAAATAAATATTTTAAAATGGAATTAGCAGAATTAGATACAATACAAACCACTACTATTGAAAGTATAGAACGATTAGAAAAAGCATTGATGCATATTCGAAATGGAAATGGCGTTATTTTAACTGACGATAAGAACAGAGAAAATGAAGGGGACTTGATATTTTCGGCGCATAACATGACCATTGAGCACATGGCACTGATGATTAGAAAATGTAGTGGTATTGTTTGCCTTTGTTTAACAAACGGAAAAGCCGATTCACTTAGTTTACCTTATATGGTAAAGGAGAACACCAGTAGTTTTCAAACTCCTTTTACAATTACTATAGAAGCAAAAGAAGGTGTAACAACAGGAGTTTCTGCCAAAGATAGATTAACAACAATACAAGTTGCTTGCAATGAAAATGCGAAGAGCAATGACTTAGCAAAACCTGGTCATATATTTCCATTGAGAGCAAATGACCATGGCGTGCTCGGAAGAAAAGGCCATACCGAAGGGAGTATCGATTTAATGAAACTAGCAGGCTTGCAACCAGAAGCAGTATTGTGCGAATTAATGAATGATGACGGAACAATGGCAAATTCTGATACCATTACAGCATTTGGAAAAGAGCATAATTTGATGGTGCTATCGATACAAGATATTATTCATTATCGTAAATTTGTTAGAGATTACAACTAAATGACAAATAACATAGAACTCACTAATTTCATAAAAAAGAATATTACTATTGACGATGAAGATTTAAAAATCGTGTTGTCTTATTTTAAAACTATAAAAAAAAGTAAGCATGATATTTTACTTTCTACTGGAAAAACTAGTCAGGTTAGTTATTTTGTAAAAAAAGGTTGTGTAAGGTTATTTTTTATAGATGATAATGGAAAAGATGCTACCCGTTATATTGCGTTTGAAAATCAATTTGCTACAGCACTTGTTAGTTTTATAACGAATGAACCTGCCCAAGAAACAATTCAAGTTATTGAAGATAGTGAGCTGCAATACATCACACACGATGATTTTAGGCATCTTATGAAAATTATTCCCAAATGGAAAGACTTTTACAATATCTATTTAGAAAAGGCATATGTAAATAATTCAAAAAGACTCATGTCTTTTACTACTTTAAATGCTTCAGAAAGATATAATCAGTTGTTTAAAATAAACCCAAATATTGTGAAACGGTTACCGAATAAAATAGTGGCTTCTTATATAAACATATCCCAAGAAACATTAAGTAGAATAAAATCGAAAGTCCTACAATAAAATTTATAAAATATGAAATACGCATTAATACTCGCATTATTCGTACTCCAATTCACGGGGTATTCACAATCGCATGCTGAAACCTCCAATTCTGTAAAAGCAAATGACAAGATGTTATTAACCATCTTTCTTAAACATGATCAAAGCATGACTTTGAAAGAGGTTGAAGAGATAAG
The DNA here is from genome assembly GCF_052934785.1 of Lacinutrix undariae. Classification (NCBI taxonomy): domain Bacteria; kingdom Pseudomonadati; phylum Bacteroidota; class Flavobacteriia; order Flavobacteriales; family Flavobacteriaceae; genus Lacinutrix; species Lacinutrix undariae. Next base: position 2,980,306 of record NZ_CM128809.1, on the reverse strand, counting down.
AATGGATCAAGGATTTTATGAGAATCTTCCTCCCGAAGGTGTTTCTGTAGTGAATTGGTTTGTGGTTATGGGACTTGGCCAAGTAGCTATATTAGAACTTCCTGCTTCAAAATTATCTGCTGTAAATTTAGCAATTGAGAGAACTGCATGGAAGGCTTTTACAACAGAAATGTATGCTACTTACAATTTGTATCCTATTATAGAACATAAGTTGAAAAATAAGTCAAAGATAGTACTCGATTCCAAACCTAATTCTGAAAAAGCGAATGATAAGTTGTTATTAACCATCTTTCTTAAACATGATCAAAGCATGAATTTAAATGAGATTGAAAAAATAAGAACCGATCAAGGCTTTTATGAAAATCTTCCACCAGAAGGTACTTCTGTAGTGAATTGGTTTGTAGTTATGGGGCTTGGCCAAGTAGTTGTATTAGAACTTCCTGCGTCAAAACTATCCGCTGTAAATCTGGCAATTGAAAGAACCGCATGGAAGGCTTTTACTTCAGAAATCTATCCAACGTATAATCTATATCCTATCATTGAACATAAATTAAAAAATAAGTCAAGGGTAGATTACTAGCATTCTAATGCTTATCAACAGTCAAATAAACTCAATATAAACTTTGGGTTACTCGGTATAAAAACAAAAGTACTTATGGCAATCTACGCAATTGGAGATATACATGGCAGTATAAACGCTTTAAAAACTATTTTTCAGCAGGGTTTGATAAAGGAAGATGATAAAGTAGTTTTTCTTGGAGATTATATTGATAAAGGTGAAGATAGTAAAGGTGTTATTGATTGGTTAATTGAAAAAAATAAAACTTTCGACTTCGAATTTATTCTTGGCAATCATGAGATAATGATGACACTTGCCAAATCTTCGCCAGGAAAATTTGTGGAATGGGCAGGAAATTATGGAGGCTACCATACTTTATATTCATACAAAATGGAGGACAACCTAAACTGGATGAACGACATAGATAAAACCCATTGGGATTTTATCGATAATTGTCTCCCTTATTTGGAAATTGGTGCATTTATATTCGTTCATGCAGGACTTGAAAAAAACAAGCGTTTAGAAGAACAGAATGAGCATCATTTGTTTCATAAGAAGTATGAGAAACCCACAATTTATGACCCAAGTAAAATTGTAATTTGCGGACATACTGCTCGAAAAAACGGGAAAATAGCAAATTTTAAACATACCATTTGCATTGATACTTATGCACACGGAGGTATGTGGTTAACATGTTTGAATGTTGAAACAGGCGAATTTTTAAAAGCAAATAACAAAGGACAAATAGAAAAAGGAAAATTAAAAAGAATGCACTTTATCCCTTAAATTGAATTTAGCTAGTCTTTGGAAATCTTCACTCAAATTCTTCATAAAAAGGAATTGGATTGTAATATAAAAGGCACTCAAAGCTAACACCGTATAAAATTAATTGCTGGTTTTAGCCAATTTACGAAAGTCCTCGCGGACTTTCTATCTGTGATTTATTTGCTATCTTTAGTGCTTAAAACACGCAACTAACCATACACAACAACGTTGTGGTGCATTAAAAAAACTTATCGAATAAAATAATATGGACAAAAAATTCCTTTTAAAAGCAATTGAATTTGATGATAAAAACATTGATTACCAAGAAATGGTGAATAACTTGGACACTCTTGAAAAGGCCCATAAAAAATTACATGGGTTACTTATTGCTACAAGGATGAAAAAAATAATGCTTGATTTTGGACAAAAAGACACAGATGTTTACATAGTAAGCTATCCAAGGTCAGGCACTACTTTAATGCAGATGATGCTCTACCAAATGACAACCGATGGAGATTTAGGGTTTAATCATATTTATGATGTTTCGCTTTGGTGCCGATATTCTGCATTTACAAACAAACCTATGAAAAGTGTCGGTAAGAGAAGAATCATTAAAACTCATGACTCTTATGAAACATTTGAAACTGCTAAAAAATGTAAGTTTATATTTCTAATGCGTGACTGCTTAGATGTAATATCGTCTGTATATCAGCAATCATTAGATTATATAGACCCAGAGACTGACTTTAACCAACTAAGCGATCGAAATATGAAGAGATGGTTTGATTATAATTCAGAATGGATTGAAAACAGAAATGAATTAGATATATTCACTCTGAATTACGAAGACCTTATAGAAAGAAAAGAGAATGCTATTCACTCTATTTCTAAGTTTCTTAACATTAATATAGACAATGAGACTTTTCAACGTGTTATTCAAAACACCTCATTTGACTTCATGAAGAAAAACGAATCTAAATTTGGAGAGCAACGAAATGACTGGAAGGTTTACAACAACTTCATTAGAAAAGGAAAAATTGGAGAAGGAAAAAATAATTTTAATGAACGACAATTACAAACATATAGTTCTTTATCTAAAAGCTATAAAATTGAAAATACACCATTAGAACGATATTTCAAATAAAAACGTACCACAACAAAGTACTGTGGTAAAAAACAAGTAAAAAGGCATTAATTTTTCGCCAAAACACTTCTATAGTTATTGTCGTATGTTAATCCTGATTTTGCGATAGCAAAAGCCTGTTTTAACAGCTTATTACAAACCGCAATTAAGGCTAGTTTTTTACACCTTACTTTCTTCACTACTAATCAAAAAGGCACGAATAAATCAAACCCCGACCTCCCCATAACATCCATAGCAATTCAAAGACTACAAAACGGCAAGCGTCCAAAGAGTGCAACGCAGAGTAACAATCTCAACGCGTTAGTGAAGTAGTCTGTAGAATTCAAGAAAATGATAGTCAGTCTAGCTTTTTGGTGCTTTTCAGCAATGGAAAAGAACGTAGAATAAAAGAAAACCACAACACCACGTCACATCAAGTAACTCAAGAACAAACAAATCACACCACGTCACATCAAGTAACTCAAGAACAAACAAATCACACCACGTCACATCGAGTGATTTAAGAGGAACGAATAAATCGTATCGAGATGCACACAACAACACAACCCCACAACCCCACATCAAACCCCGACCTCCCCATAACATCCATAGCAATTAAAAAACTACAAAACGGCAAGCGTCCAAAGAGTGCAACGCAGAGTAACGGTCTGGACGCGTTAGTGGAGTAGTCTGTAGAATTCAAGAAAATGATAGTCAGTCTAGCTTTTTGGTTCTTTTCAGCAATGGAAAAGAATGTAGAACAAAAGAAAACCACAACACCACGCCACATCAAGCAAATCAAGAACAAACAAATCACACCATGTCACATCGAGTGATTTAAGAGGAACGAATAAATCGTATCGAGATGCCCAAATGATTTAAGAGGCACGAATAAATCAAACCCCGACCTACCTATAATTTTCGTAGCAATTCAAAGACTACAAAACGGCAAGCGTCCAAAGAGTGAAACGCAGAGTAACGGTCTGGACGCGTTAGTGAAGTAACCTGTAGAATTCAAGAAAATGATAGTCAGTCTAGCTTTTTGGTTCTTTTCAGCAATGGAAAAGAATAGAGAACAAAGAAACCACAACACCACGTCACATCAAGCAAATCAAGAACAAACAAATCACACCATGTCACATCGAGTGATTTAAGAGGAACGAATAAATTGTATCGAGATGCACACAACAACACAACAACAGATCCCCACATCAAACCCCAATGATTTAAGAGGTACGAATAAATCAACCCCCGACCTACTATAATTTCCGTAGTAATTCAAAGACTACAAAACGGCAAGCGTCCAAAGAGTGCAACGCAGAGTAACGGTCTGGACGCGTTAGTGAAGTAACCTGTAGAATCCAATAAAATAATAATCAGTCTAGCTTTTTGGTTCTTTTCAGCAATGGAAAAGAACGTAGAATAAAACAAAGCACAACACCACGTCACATCAAGCAAATCAAGAACAAACAAATCACACCATGTCACATCGAGTGATTTAAGAGGAACGAATAAATCGTATCGAGATGCCCAAATGATTTAAGAGGCACGAATAAATCAAACCCCGACCTACCTATAATTTCCGTAGCAATTCAAAGACTACAAAACGGCAAGCGTCCAAAGAGTGCAACGCAGAGTAACGGTCTGGACGCGTTAGTGAAGTAACCTGTACAATTCAAGAAAATGATAGTCAGTCTAGCTTTTTGGTGCTTTTCAGCAATGGAAAAGAATAGAGAACAAAAGAAAACCACAACACCACGTCACATCAAGTAACTCAAGAACAAACAAATCACACCACGTCACATCAAGTAACTCAAGAACAAACAAATCACACCACGTCACATCGAGTGATTTAAGAGGAACGAATAAATCGTATCGAGATGCACACAACAACATAACCCCATAACACCACATCAAACCCAAATGATTTAAGAGGCACGAATAAATCAAACCCCGACCTATCTATAATTTCCGTAGCAATTCAAAGGCTACAAAACGGCAAGCGTCCAAAGAGTGCAACGCAGAGTAACGGTCTGGACGCGTTAGTGGAGTAGTCTGTAGAATTCAAGAAAATGATAGTCAGTCTAGCTTTTTGGTGCTTTTCAGCAATGGAAAAGAATAGAGAACAAAAGAAAACCACACCACCACGCCACATCCAGTAACTTAAGAAGCACAAACAAATCACACCATGTCACATCGAGTGATTTAAGAGGAACGAATAAATCGTATCGAGATGCCCAAATGATTTAAGAGGCACGAATAAATCAAACCCCGACCTACCTATAATTTCCGTAGCAATTCAAAGGCTACAAAACGGCAAGCGTCCAAAGAGTGCAACGCAGAGTAACGGTCTGGACGCGTTAGTGGAGTAGTCTGTAGAATTCAAGAAAATAATAGTCAGTCTAGATTTTTGGTTCTTTTCAGCAATGGAAAAGAACGTAGAATAAAAGAAAATCACAAGAATCTACATTTTAGCATTTTCCATCAATAAAAAAGAACAAACACTTCTAACGTTACATCCAGTAATTTAAGAGGAACTAATAAATCGTATCCAGATGCAAACCCCATAAAAACAAAATAAAGCATCCCTTTTACGGAAAACCATAACAACCTTCCCTTTATAATATTTATATTAGCAGCAGTAAAATTAACACAAATAACCTATAAGCAGAAGTGTAATACTAAAAGAAGCCTTACCCCGCTGTTGCTGTAGGAAATATAGTATGGAATAATGCATGTAGCTAAGTTGTGCTTAATGTTGAAAAAAAATAACGCAAATGAATGAAACACAGAAGCTTAGGATAAAAAGCGCAATGATTATTTATGAATTAGAACAATCATTAGGTAACTATATTCTTGAAAATGAAGTTTTAGAGAATATCACAGAAAAAACTAAAAAACCAATAATTGACAGAAGTTTAGATCAACCTGAAAAACATAATGATGTGTCTTTTATTGTTGAATCAAGCTATCTCGATGAAGTGTTTAATTTAGCTATTGATATCACAAAAGGTACTTCACTTAATGAGCATATTAAAGAATTAAAAAAATTATGTTCTTATTTAAGTATTTTTGATATAAGAAACGCTATAAGTCATCCCAATAGACCTTTTCCAGATTCTTATTGGTTTAGATCTGCAACAATTGCTAGTGATCCATTAATTGAAAAATTAGGATTAGGGAAAGTTAGGCAAGCTTTAAGCTCAGCTATTTCGGAGAGTTTAAATGCACCTCCAGAAGAATGGTATGATAATGTAAAATGGGCTATACCTAATAATTTACCTAATTCCTTTGATCATGAAATTACTGGTTTATTAGGTAGAGATAAAGAGTTTAGAGATTTATATTCTACAATTTCGAAAGTACGAAATAATTTGATAGCTGTTGTAGCTCCGGGTGGTATTGGGAAAACGGCACTAATACTTGAATTCTTAAAAGAATTAAGTCTTACACCTAAATATAGTCAAAAAATAAATTCAATTATTTTTTGTACGCTTAAAAATGAAAGACTTACAGCAAATGGAATTGAGCAAATAGAAGCTATTAATGGGATTGACCAAATTAAAAAATCTATTTTAACAGATATAAATTCCTTCTATAAAGACAAGAATATTGAATCTTTTGAAGATGCATGTATACAATTAGAAGATGAAAAAATTTTAATTTGTATAGATAACCTTGAAACCCTTTTAATGAATTCTCAAAATGAATTTATTGAATTTAATCAATCATTACCACTATATTGGAGAATAATTGTAACTTCAAGGATATCTGTAGATTCAGCAACAACAGTACCTCTAGATTCATTAGTTAAAAGGCATGCAATTAATCTTGCTCGTAATTATTTTAGAAAAAGAGGAATTCAAAACATTGAACAAAGTACTCTTGAAAAAATTGCAGAAAAGGCAAATCATAATCCACTAGCAATAAGATTAACAATAGATTTATTTATAAAAGGTACTGATATATCAAAATCAATAAGTCAATCTCAGAAAGATATTGCACTATTTTCTTATAAAAATTTAATTGAGTCTTTAAACTATAATTCTATAGCAATACTCGAAGCAACTTATATATTAAGTGAATCAACTAAATCAGAACTTACAGAATTTTTAAATTTAAGTAATGAAGAAATATCAGAATCCATAAATGAACTTTCTAAAACTAGTTTAATTATTCGTTCTACAAATGAATATGGAACAGATTCTTATAAGCTTAGTGATTCAATTAGAGACTTATTACTTATTAACCCAAAAAACATTGAGGTAAGAACCAAAATATCTGATAATTTAAAGAAACTAAAAGAAAAAATACTTTTACAAAAAACTAGAGATGAAAAGTCAGGAATTAATGAGTTTGATGAAAAATTTATTGAGGCTAATACAGAAAGATCTCTAAATGTACTTATTGTAGATTTAAATACTTATTACGCATTAAATAAGGGGAAAAAAGATATCACAAAATTAACAGCTTTAAAAAGTAGATTTACTGATTTATTATCTTTTGATTCTAAAGACTATCAATTATTTTACCATTATTCAAGAGTATTAAAAGAATTCTCAGACAAGCCAAGTGAATTAAAATTCCTTGAGCAATCTTTAACAATTAATCCAAATTCACCTAGAACAAAGTTCTCAATGGGTAAACATCATTTTTATAATGGAGATTATAAAAATGCTATTGAAATTTTTGACGAATTAATTAAAAAAAAGCTTAACGATCCAGAGGTATCTTGTCGAGTGTTCGGTTATTCTCTAACTAAGTTAAACTTACTATGTTTATTATATCTTAATAAATATGATTTAATACTTGACATTACGAAAAATTGGGAAGATGATATAAATTGGAGTGCTATCTACGGAACGTATAGAGCTTCTGCTTATAAGAGACTGTCAGAACAACTTAAAAATGAAATTAATAAAAGAGAAGAGTTAATATCTAAATCAATAAAAGTATTAGATCAAATATTTAAAGAAGATGAATATCCAATTTTCACATGTATTGAAGCTAAAAAAATATTGAATGAATTTGATTTTGTCGTAACTAATAATTTTTATTCAAAGAAAATAAAAAGTATTTATGTCTCTTTTATTGCTAGTCACTTTTTTAATATAATTTCTCGTTTAAGAGGTGAAAGTATTGATTCAAAAGAATCAAAAGACTTATTAAGTAAAGTCTATAGTGCTGATATAGATATTAATCCTCTTCACGTTGTTAGTTGGTATTCTGAAAACTCAACTTCAATTTATGATAAAGAACATATTTCGGAATTAGAAGAAGAGGGATACACTATTGTTGAAGTTTATAATATTCCCGAAAAAAATAATGGGCTATCGAATTTTATATTCGCTAAAGACAAGCAAGAAAGACAATTTTTCTTAGTTGTAGCTTATTATGAAGGTGGATGGAACGGATGGGGTTTCGTTGAAATAGGAACATTATTTGCTATTAAGTATGACTATATTTTGCCAGTAGAAAGGGCTACCCCAGCAATAGAAATTAAAGATATTGATCAATATATAATGTAAAACTTATTACAGTAAAATACTGTGGTATAAAAACAGTAAAAACTAATTAATTCCTTGTTAGCGCTCGTTTATAACGAGCGCCAACATCTTATAAAAAACACATTTTTTAACTAAACTAGAGCTAATTATGTTTTCATAACATCTTAAAAAAACCACACAACACACTACACGTCAACGAATTGTATTATGAAATTTAATAAAAAATGCATATCTTGAATGCATTAATTTTTAAAAACCATATAATTATGACAAAACATTTCGAAACAGGAAACGCTAAAAACGTAGCGAACCTTCAAAAAATGATCGAGCAAGTAGCCGTCTACCCAAACTACAACCCAGCCGTAGAAAGCCTAACAATTGCAAACCTAACGGAACTCTACAACCATGCAGTCGCAGCACTCCAAGAAGTCAAAGAAGCACGTAACAACAACAAAAACGCAATTCACAAAAGACAAGACGAGTACGAAACCCTAAAACCACTCAGCACAAGAATAATAAACCAAGTAGAAATTCTTGACATCTCAAAAGGAGTATTAAACCAAGCAAAATCCCTAAACCACCTAATACAAGGCAGCAGGATAAAAAAGAAAATAACAAACAAAAACCAAGACAACCAAGAAGAAATACACAACACCATCTCAACCTCAAGGCAATCATACACGCAATCAGCCGATAACTTTGCAAAGCTCCTACAATTATTAACATCAATTGAAAGCTATAACCCAAATATCGAAGAACTAAAAACATCACAACTAACCACATATCTAGATAAACTAGTCCTAAACACAAAAGATGTAGACCATACAGTAGCGCAATTAAACGCAAAACTCATCAGTCGTAACAACCTACTATATGCAGATAACACAGGACTATATACAATAGCACAAAACGTAAAAAAATACGTAAAAAGCCTATACGGAGCAACATCTCCAGAATACGCTACCATTAGTAAAATAAAATTCACATCACACTAATAGCAATAGGCCATCTAATTCACAAAAACATTAGTAACTGTTTTAAAACTCCCATTGTATACCTAGAGTTTTAGAGGCCTATTTGTAATCAACCCATCCACACATAAAACACACGCAACATAAGCAACAATACCCGCTATGTCAATTGCACACCTCACAACACCGCTACAAAATAAAACAACCGCGTTATAGGTTTAACAATCATAGTCATACATCTTCTATACCAATTCATACGTCTTGCATCCCCATTTATAGTTCTTGCTAAAAGTTTTATAGTTCTTGTATCCCCATTTATAGTTCTTGCTAAAAGTTTTATAGTTCTTGCGTCCCCATTTATAGTTCTTGCTAAAAGTTTTATAGTTCTTGCGTCCCCATTTATAGTTCTTGCTAAAAGTTTTATAGTTCTTGCGTCCCCATTTATAGTTCTTGCTAAAAGTTTTATAGTTCTTGCGTCCCCATTTATAGTTCTTGCTAAAAGTTTTATAGTTCTTGCGTCCCCATTTATAGTTCTTGCTAAAAGTTTTATAGTTCTTGCGTCCCCATTTATAGTTCTTGCTAAAAGTTTTATAGTTCTTGCGTCCCCATTTATAGTTCTTGCTAAAAGTTTTATAGTTCTTGCATCCCCATTTATAGTTCTTGCTAAAAGTTTTATAGTTCTTGCGTCCCCATTTATACATTTAAAAACCCTATTAAGTAATCTTACAGCACGTTTTTATAACCTTACAAACCCAAACAACAATACAATAATCAAAAACATGGTAACAGCACCAGGTAAAGCAATACACAAAACAAGAACCTAAAAACAAAGCAGTACAACCAACAATAATAAGAATCCAAACACAAAACAGCTCATAATAAACCTATTACCCTCATAAAATAGTATAAATAACAAATCATAGGTATACCATCCAGAATCTTCCGCACATAAGCAGTCTATCCATTCCGTATAAAACAGACCATGTAATAAAGTAAAAACAGAAAGACAAGCAGAGTAGGGAAGTTGCTTTTAAAAACACCTATAAACAACACCAAAACAGAAAACAGTCACACTATAACAGCAAACAGCAACACCGCTAGTATAAGCACTACAAGAAATGATAAAAAGAAGAAATTCAAAGACGTGAACATCTTTAAAGAAGCAGACGCTATAAAGCATAACAATCTAAACCTAAAACCTAAACAATAGCACCAAAAAACATAAGTTGCTTTCGCAATTCATAAAACACAACACCAACTAAGTATTTTAATAAGTAACACCAATAAATGTTTACTTCTTATCAAAAGTATGTCGTATCTCTTGAGTTACCGAGGCGTTAAGTAATTGATTAAAAGTCTTTATACTATCAAAATTAGCTGTAATAGCTTCAGATACCGCAACACCCGCAACACCTGTTTCAAGTATAGCGCTAACAGCATCAGTAGTAATCTGTCCATAACCAATAAGCGGCGTACTAGTATGTAAAGCATCCACCATTTCAGCGTAACCATCAAGACCTATAGCAACCTTATCGTCGCCTTCTAAGGCCTTAAACGGACTTAACACAATATAATCAACAGCGTTGTCTAATAAAAGATTAGCCTCCTCTAGCGTGTGCGCAATAGCGCCAACACCTTGCCATGGTGATAAATGTTGCTTTGCAGCACTTGTAAAAGCAGCAGTACTTGTAAAAAAAACACCGTCAGCTTTCACTTCCTTAGCCACCTTGTAGTAGTTAGCAATCATTAATCTAGTCTGATAATGCGAAGTAATCACAACAGCTTCTTTAGCTAGCTTTAATAATTTCTTTTCAGAAGCATCCTTATAACCTAAAACCACAAGCTCAATACCAGAGGTGCAAGCATTCTGAATATTTGCAAGAAGTTCTTTTGGAGAGTTACCTTCAGCGATGTAATGTAGTTTTGGAATGGTCATAGTTTTGCGTTCTAAAATGAGACCGCAAAGATAACTAAAATACCGAGACGCCACTTAAAGCATCAGGGAATAGTAAAGCAACTAAAAGTAAAAGTGCAGTTCATCGATTATGTAGTGTTTTTCCTGCTTTTTATTGCTTATTAATCTGCTAATCAGTATATTTATAAGGCATCTTATTGCAAATTTCAACTTTAATACAACCAATAAGTATGAAAACATATGATACTATTATTATTGGGGGCGGACAAGCAGGATTATCAGTAGCTTATTTTTTAAGACGTAAAAATTTAGAATACCTAATCTTAGATGATCAATCCAAACCCGGAGGTTCTTGGCAACACACCTGGGACAGTTTACATTTATTTTCTCCTACGGAATATAGCTCCCTTTCCGGATGGGGAATGCCTAAAGGCGAACACGAATACCCCACAAAAACAGACTTCATTAACTACCTAAAAGCTTATGAAGCACACTATGATTTCCCTGTAAACCGAAACGTACGCGTTATCGCAGTACATAAAGCAGAAAACGGTTTTAATGTCGAAACAAATAAAGGTAACTTTTATGCAAAAACCGTAGTCAGTTGTACAGGAAGCGCGCAAGTACCATTTATTCCTACATATCCAGATGCCAACAAGTATAAAGGCATTCAAACCCATTCTTATAATTATAGAAACCCCAAAGATTACAAAGGGATGAACGTCCTAGTAGTAGGAGGAGGTAATTCTGCAGCACAAATTCTAGCCGAAGTATCTAAAGTAGCAAAAACCACTTGGGTTACTCTAAACCCGCCAAGTTTTTTATCCGATAATGTTGATGGACGTTACCTCTTTAATGAAGCAACAACTAAGTTTTATGAAAAATCAAACGTCGGGCCTTCTGGTATAAAAGCCACATTAAGCGAAATCGTTATGATTGATACCGTTAAAGACGCAAGAGCGCGTAATGTGTTAAATGCGCAACGTCCTTTTTCTTTGTTTTACAAAGATGGCGTAATCTGGAAGTCTGGTGAAGAAACCCCTTTTGATGCTGTTATTTGGTGCACCGGGTTTAGAGCCAACCTAAAACATCTAGAATCACTTAACATTATTGAATGTACCCGTGTAGAAACCGAAAATACCCGCGCAGTTAAAGCTCCTGGATTATGGCTTGTAGGCTACGGAAGCTGGACGGGGTATGCATCTGCAACCATATATGGTGTTGGTAAAACAGCCCGAAAAACGGTAGAGGAGATTTTAGATTTCCTCCTTAAAAATAAATAATTGACCATAAACAAATGGTATTAAAAAAGCCTATTAAGACATGTCTTAATAGGCTTTTTTAGTAAAAGAAAGTAAAGATCTAAATACGTATTAGTTTTTAGCTTTTTTCGTGAATTTATAAGTAATACCAAAGTTAATCCCGAAAGATGAGTAAGGTACTTTTTGAGATAATTTCTTTGATGGATCAGTATTTGTATTTGATAACTCATCAACGTAAGTTGTTTTCTTTACAATGCCAGCAGGTAAATTATCTAAAGAGTAAAAACCTTCAACAGCAACAGTACCATCAGGTAATACAATGTTAGTATTGAATTCTGTAATCTCAGAGTCTTTACGTTTTAAGCTAATACCGTAATATTCAGCCTCAGCAAATACAGCAAAGTTGTCATTAATATGATATTTGTAACCTAAAGCACCAACAAAACCTATAGGAAAGTGTCCGTGGTAATCTTCAACATAATTAGTTTGAGAATAAGATCCAGATGGTAAACCTTGTGCAGAAGCTTCAGCATCAGAAAACACAGATTTTTGAGAAACAACTGCTTCTGTTTTACCTCCTAATTTTAATAAAGCTCCAAAACGACCATAAATGTTGTTTGTAAACTTATAAACCATAGATACCGAAGCACCAAAAGCACGAGCTCTTGCTACAGCGTTAACATTTGTTGTAGGTAAAGTCACTTTAGATACCGTTTGGTCATCACCCTGTAAATATCCTACAGAAACATCAGCACCAAAAGACTCATTAAAGAAGTAAGTTCCTCTTAATTGTATATTAGTTCCTGCTCCATAACTCCCATAAGAGTTTTCAGCATTAAAGGCGTCTATCTTTTCTCCCAATTTCATTCCGGCACTTCCAATAGCGTATCCAGAACTTACTGAAATCTCAAGTTGAGAATAAGAGATTGTACTCATTAAAAAAGCAGCAACAACTATAATTTTATGTTTCATAATTATGTATTTTATTTTGTTAATATTCATTCTAATTGTACACAAATATAATTATTAGTTTCATTAAACAAATCTTTAAGTGTTAAGATTGAAAAATATAAAAACAATACGCTTTTTTTTTATACTGAAATTAAGAAAGGCTTTAAGCCCTTTGTTTATAAGTTGCAGGTAAGTTAGTAGTCTTTAGTTTTTAGTGTAGTAATATCTTAAAACCTTATATCGGTCTTAGGTTTTAATCAACTTATTTACGGTGAGAGTGTGTTAATTTTATCATATATTTATGTTAAATATATAGAAGTAAAACAGGTGTATTAAAAGAACAAAACCATTTTAAATAACATAAAACAGGTGTCAAGTAGCCCTTTTCGTACTTAAAAGAAAAACAATTTACTAAACTGAAAGATGGAAATAAAAACTAGCAAAGCGCCAATAATTCTATTAACCCGTGTGGTTATATTTTTCATTTTAACTTTCAATACATTACTGAATGTGCCATACCCATAAAGTGTAATAACCTTTCCTAAAAACACACCAATTAAAAATGTAAAAAGTATTACATAATCCACATGTATATTTAAGTACAGCATCTTTTTGTTTAAAAATGAAACCACCAATATCCAATATATTAATACCGTAGGATTTACCAAACCTAGTATAAAACCTAACATTTGCTTACTAAGGTTATAACGTTTTTTTATAATAATGCATTCGTCATTTTCATCTTTTACACAGTCTTTCCTTCCAGATAAAAGTACAATTCCAACAACTAATAGTACAATGGCAATAGTGTATTGTAACCAGACATTCATATCTACAAAGCTTTCAATTTGCATATTAAAAGCGATAGCAATAACTACTAAAATAAGTTCAGCTAAAGCGGCCGTGTACACAATCTTTAGGGCATTGCTAAGACTCTCTTTTATCGTGGTATTTATAACTGCAACATTGGTAGTTCCTAACGGAAGTGCGCCAATTATTGCGGTTATCAAGCCTAAAAAAAGGTAGATTATAAAATTCATAAGTTTTGGTTGGTTTAATAGGTTAGTAGGTCGTGTTTTAATAGAGTTGCTTTCATAAAATGTTAAAATTACTTCAGTAGTTATTACAAATAAATTCATTCCAAACTATTTTTTAATGATAGACTTAGCCTTTTATAGCAAGGTAAAAGGAGTGAAGTAGCTACTGTTAAAACAGTCTAATTCCATCAGTGAATCTTTTAAATTAATAGTTAATTTTGTAAAGGTTTAGCTATTGTTTTTTATCTTTGAGAACAGTTATTGAGTTGTAAATCTCCCTTAAAACACCACAGGTTACTATTGGTGTAACAGCCATGCAACGGTAAGCTACCATTATTTATATTAAAAAAAACAACACCTAATGATAGAGTTTTTTGAAGTCCATAAACGCGCCATTATTTATGCTGTATCCGTTATAAGTACCGTATTTGTATTACGCTTCTTTACCAAAGTATTATATAATTGGTTAAAAAAGCGTTCACTTATAAAATACCCTAATGAAGAACATAAAACGATTCATTTAATACAAAAAATATTAAATGCATTATGGATGGTTTTAGGGGTTATGGCATTAACCTTTATAGTTATTGATAAAGATCAGTATAAAGTGGCTACCAGTAACTTTATGCTGGTATTATATTTAGGAATTGTTGCTGTTGTAACATTGGTGTTTGCCTCATTAGTGCAAACATGGTTTAAACGTAAAATAAAGCAGAAAATTAGTGATAATGAAGACACTACAAGTTATAAGTTTTTAAGATATGTGGCGGTTTTTGCAGTCTATTTTTTAGGAGCCATATTAGCACTTGTCGCTTTTGATTCTATGAGAAGCTTTGCGGTTACTGCGCTTGGTGGTGCTGGAGTTGTAGCAGTTGTAGCAGGTGTGGCCTCACAGGAAGCTTTATCTAATCTTGTAGGAGGAATTTTTATCATTGCGTTCAAACCTTTTAAATTAGGAGATATTATAAAAGTAGACGAATCAATGGTTGGTACTGTTACAGATATTACTTTACGTCATACAATCATCCGAAATTATGAAAACAAGATGATTGTAATTCCTAATGCTATTATTAATAAAGAAAAACTTATCAATTATGATTTAGGCGAGCGTATGTGTTGTCAATGGATAGAAATAGGCATTTCTTATGATAGTGATATTGATTTGGCAAAGCATATTATAAATGAAGAATGTGAAAGTCACCCAAATTTAATCGACAATCGCAGTGAGCTTGATAAATATAATAAGGTGCCAAAAGTTGTAGTGCGTGTTATTGCATTAGAGGATTCTGCAGTCACTTTAAGAGCTTGGGCTTGGGCTAGTAATTTCTCAGATGCTTTTGTGCTGAAGTGTGATTTATATGAAAGTATTAAAAAACGCTTTGATAAAGAAGGTGTCGAAATCCCATTCCCGCATCGTACATTAGTTTTTAAAGGCGAATAACATAAGAACGTGCATTTTAAAAACGTACGCTCTTTTTCTATAGCCTTATTTGTAAAATAAACCCTAAAACTTTAGTACTACCGCGTTTAATAATTGCCAGAAGGAAACAACAAGCACGATTTGTAAGCCTATCAGCAATATTCAAATTAAGAGATGTTCATTCTGAAAAACATATTTCACTAATAAATAAGAGTAGAGTAAATAGAGGTGTTTCTTTCATAAGAAACCAGAGCTATAATTTAAAATTCAACAGATTAATTTAATAAAGCAGTAATGACCAATAATCAATATACCCCCTGGTTTAAATCTGTTTTTTAATAGTAAATAAAACCCAAATAAGATTTAAGTACTTGTTTTGTAGTAGGATAAGTTTTAAGATTATTTTATGTTTATTTTTAGAAGCGCATACCATTTATAAGTTAAGTTTGCTTTTATACCAGTAAACATTCTTTTTTAAATCGCTTATGAAAACAAAACTACTTTTATATGTAGCGTTACTTTTAGTTGCCGTTGCAAAAGCACAAGACAATGCGGCTAATGTACTTTCAAAACTAACCATTACAGGAACAGTTATAGATAAAGATAATGGAAAACCTTTGCCGTTTGCCTATTTAAAAATTGATAAAACGTCTTTAGGAACCGTAACAGAAGGTGATGGTAAATTTAAAATCACTATCCCAAAAGTATATGACACCTATACAATTACAATTAGCTATTTAGGGTTTGAAAGTCTGCAATTATCAGTAGCAGATTTTAGGTCGAAAAACGGAAAAACAATCACTTTAGCTTCCGAAGTCGTCTCTCTAGATGAAGTGGTCGTAGAAAAACCTAAGAAACTCCCAAAAGCAAAATCACTACTACGAAAAGTTATAAAAAATAGGCCTTCAAATTATAAT
The DNA here is from genome assembly GCF_052934785.1 of Lacinutrix undariae. Taxonomy (NCBI): domain Bacteria; kingdom Pseudomonadati; phylum Bacteroidota; class Flavobacteriia; order Flavobacteriales; family Flavobacteriaceae; genus Lacinutrix; species Lacinutrix undariae. Next base: position 2,963,879 of record NZ_CM128809.1, on the reverse strand, counting down.
AATTCTTCATCTCTAATTTCTGGGTATTACAGAGAATCAATGAAAGAAAATGGCGTATATATTAAGTACACAGACGCGGTTTGCGATTATTACGAAGCGCCTTATATTAAGAAAAAGTACAAATGGAAACATTACCAAAGTCCTTATGATTTCTCAATGAGTAGCGGTACTTTTAATTTCGATTCTAATTCGCTGCACCGTATTCATTTTCATTTTAAAACCTTAAAAACAGAACAGGTAGATATTATTAACTCTCGGGCAAGTAGTAGTTTAAGTCAAAGAGATTTTCATGCTAATATTGAAGGTGGTCCGTTAGGATTGTTCTCAAGAAATAGAGTGAAATATCAAGAAAGTTTTCTAGGAAAAAAAGCAACACGTGATTTTGATTATACGGTTTCAGAAGATCTAAACGAAAAAGGGGATTGGGTATATGTTTTAGAGTTTAAAACCAAAACCACCAAAGCAGAATTAGATGAACTAACAAATCCTGAAAATAACAACGTAAAACGATGGATTAAAGCGAACAAGCATAAATTGTTGAAAGGTAAAATTTACATTAACCAAGACGATTTAGCTATTATGGGGTATGAATGTGCAGTGCCAAATGAGTTAAAAGAATACTTCTGCGGATATACATTTAATGAAATAAAACATTTTGACTACAAATTAAATGTAAGATTTAAGAAAAAAGGCACGCGCTATTACATTGATAGTATGCGACATGAAGACGAGTTTATTTATAAAGATAGCATTAGCGAAACAACCACCTATTATTCTGCAATTTCAGAGTTTAAAACCCAATCAATTAACACTAAGAATACTAAAAAGCTCTCTGATGATGATAATTTTGCCAATACAATATCTAATCATCTTTATGAATTTCCTTTAGAGTATGATGCAGAATTCTGGAACAATTACACCTCTAAAAATCCACTAACAGCTATTGATTCTCAAATCAGAAAAGATATGGAGTTTGAGAAAACTCTTGAAGCTCAGTTTAGAGATAAACATATCCGTAACGATTCAATGCCTGCGCCAATAGCAAAAATTGAACCGTCTAGTTTTAAAATTCATGGGGAAACCTATACCGATAATTATGCGTGGTTAAAAGACACCAAAGCACCAAAACATAATAAACCCGTAATGGATTATCTGCGTGAAGAAAATAAATATGCCGATAATTATAACATTCCTCTTAAAAAAGCACAGCGTGTTATCTATAAAGACTTGGTGAGACACATAGATAAAAACAAAAGTTCGTTACCGGTTAAAAAGAACGGATATATGTATTACAGCACATATACCGAAGATGATGAACATCCTATTTATTACAGAAAAGGGGTTAAAAAAGACACTATTCCAACAGAATTACTCAATGTTAATGAGTTAGCAAAAAACAAAAGTTACTATACTGCAAGCGTGGGATCGGTGAGTCCGGATAATAATCTTATTACGATTTCTGAAAACACCACAGGAACAGACGCCTATGTATTAAAAATTAAAAACCTTAGTGACAATACGTTTTTAACCGATTCTATTAACAGAATTAGTAGCATGGTTTGGTTAGATAATAAGACATTTTTATACACTAATGTAGAAAAACAAACCTATCGTACATCAAAAGTAATGCGACATGTTTTAGGTACCAATACTAAAACAGATGTGATGATCTACGAAGAAAAAGACCCGAGTTTTAACGTAGGTATTTATAAGTCTAAATCTAAGGCGTACATATTTTTAACTACAGGAAGCAGCACAACTTCAGAAAATTGGTATTTAAAAACCAATAATCCAACAGGGGAATTCAAGGTAGTCATTCCTCGCGAAGACAATCATTTATACGGCGTATCTCATTATAAAGATGAGTTCTATATCATCACCAACAAAGAGGCGCTTAACTATAAAGTGGTTAAAATTCCTGTTAATAATGTACAAGACGCAAAGTGGGAAGAAGTTATACCACACCAAGAAGGCGTATTGCTAGAAAGCTTTCAGGTATTTGATAATTATTTTGTGATTTCTGAAAAAGAAAATGCCCAATCACGAATTAAAATTATAAATCAAACCACTCAAAAAAGTCATTTTATAAAGCTAAAAGAAGATTTTTATAATATTGGTATTGGCTATAATCCAGATTTTGCAACCGATAGTTTACAGTTCAGTTATAGTTCTTTTGAGAGACCTACAACAACGTTTAAATATCATATGGAAACCAAAAAGAAACGTTTGGTAAAGCAGCATAGCAAACCAATTACGCATCCGTATAACAAATATGTGGTGGAGCGTAAATGGGTTACCGCTAAAGATGGTAAACAAATCCCCTTAACACTTATCAGAAAGAAATGGCGAAATAATAAAGGGACCAATCACAGAGTATATTTAACGTCTTATGGCGCTTATGGTTCGGGTCAAGGTATTCCAGGTGGCGCAACTGTACATCATTTGGTGAATTCTGGTTATGTGTACGCTATTGCTCACGTAAGAGGTGGAGACGATTTAGGAAACGAATGGTATAACGACGGAAAACTCTTTAATAAAAAGCATACATTCTCAGATTTTATCGCTTGCGCGGAATATTTAATTGCCGAAAACTATGCTGCAAAAGGAAGTATTACTGCCGAAGGCGGAAGCGCAGGAGGTTTATTAATGGGAGCGATCATTAATGAACGTCCAGAGTTGTTTAATACCGTTATTTTAAATGTGCCTTTTGTAGATGTGATAAACACCATGTTAGATGAAAACTTACCATTAACTGTTGGAGAGTTTGATGAATGGGGAAATCCAAAAAACAAAAAAGAGTATCAGTATATTAAATCTTACAGTCCTTATGATAATGTAAAAGCGCAAAACTATCCTAATTTACTGTTCACTACAGGATTAAATGATACGCGAGTAGGGTATTGGGAACCTGCAAAAATGGTAGCTAAATTAAGAGCTACAAAAACCGATGATAATTTACTATTATTAAAAACCGATTTCTCTAACGGTCATGGCGGTGGTTCGGGACGTTTTGCCGGTTATAGAGATAGTGCGTATATGTTAAGTTTAATTTATGACTTGTATGAAAATACTAAGGTTGAGGAATTAAAACAAGATTAATAGTGAGTTGAAATCATAACAATTGCATAGAATTTTATTTTATGCAATTGTTATAATGAACTGGTTTTTTACGAATTTTTATAATGTAAATTGTGTTTTTCTAAATCAGACTACATATCAAATGTAGATTATTCATTTGTTTGACCACGATTATTTAATGATTCAAGTTTTATAAAGCGTCAAGAAAAATCTAAACCATCTAAATGAGTTTCAGTTTAACCGATTTTATCTATTTAATAATGCTTTCAGTTAATTATCCATTAACAAGATATCTGTTAAAAAGACTTTCAAATACTAAAAAACGACTATTGTAAACTATTTAATAATTATCCTATAATTTATATTATGTCAAATAGAAATTATCAAAATTACAAATACTACTCTTTTTAGCGATATTCAGTATCATATATTGGTGTTTTATAAACCTTAATTACATACGTTACAACGCTACTTTTATTGATTCAGTTGATTGTTATTTGTATTTGTATAGGTTAAAGCTACACTTCGGGTAAACTAACGGAAAACACTTCTAAATACATGAGGTTTGTATTTTTAATATTCTGTAATATAGCTCATTAAATTTGAAATACGCGATTCTCAGCGATGAGCACTCTATCAGATTTAAGCATAAAAAAACAGGACAAATTCTTTTTAGTAAAGATTTTGTCCTGTTTGATATATAATCGTTTTATAACGGCTACAATATATAATTTATCAGATTATAATATTTTTGGAATTCCTGGTAATTGTCCAGCTAATGCTAATGATACTGCACAAACAATAAACATAACACCTGGGATAATTAAACGTTCTTTAAGTGTTAAGCTCTTAGCACGTTCACGATCTCCAATTAATCCCATATTATCTAATAACATAGTTAATGCCCATCCAAATACGGGGTTTACAAACGCACAAGCAAAAATACATGTTCCAGCACTTAACGAGTCGCTTTCTTTTTTTACCATTTGCATTCCAGCTTCTAATAAAGGTAAAAATACACCTACAATTAAAGCAACTCTTAATACAGGTTCCCACATTGCTAAATCCATTGGATATCCAAATACAGCTGCTAGAATACATAAAATAGCTGTTAGTATTGCACCACCAGGAATTGGTCTTTTTGCAATAGCTGCAGGAATCATATAAGTTCCCCAAGACGATGCAATATTTCCACCTCCTAAAAGCACACCAACTATCTGTCTAATAGACGATACCGTCATAGTATCATCAACATCCATTAATACTTTTTTAGCTTTTTCTGGATAATTCATTTCTTGAAATACACGGTGTCCTAAGAAATCTGGAGACCACATAGCTACTGCTAAAATTGCAAAAGGAATAACGGCTACAAACTGTGCGGCATCTGGCCAACCTAATTGCCAACCTGTAGTTTCTCCCCACCACCATGTTGGATCAAAATGTGGTAATCCTGGGGCTGTTGAAAATTGAAAATCAACACCCATTGCAAATGCAACAACTCCTGCTATAGTTGAACATAACGGAATTGCTAACCAACGTTTTTTAAGTCTTGCTAATACGGCATAAAGTAGAATGGTAATTCCAATAACTACAAAAGATACGGTGCTTTTGTTGCTTAATTCGGCCCAAGTTTCAAATTTTGTTATTTGAGATACTAATCCCATGGCTCCTAAATATATTAGTAAACCACCACGCACCCCTACTCCTGTTAGGTTCATTAATTTTGAACCTCCTTTGGTGATACTTAAAATTAATCCAAATACTCCAATTAGTATTCCTAAAGCAAGCGGGTGTCCTCCCGCTAAGGCAATAATAGGAATTAAGGGAATCATTGGTCCGTGTGTTCCTGCTAAATTAGCACGAGGGTTTAAAATTGCCGAAAATATAACTAGAAAAAGACCTCCAGCAATAAGCAATTCATAACGTACGTTTTCTGCAACAAATTCTGGCGTTAGTCCGTATTGAGCAGCAAAAGCGGCTACCATTGCAGTTACCATGACTACTTTTCCAATAGTTGCGGCTAATGCAGGTACTAAGTCTTCAAATTCTATATTATAATCTCTAAATGGTAAATGAATTTTCCATCTACGAAGATTCATTATTAATAGTTCATGATTTAAATAATCTTCTCTTTTTTCAAATTCTTTAGACTTCTTGCGCTGGTCTTTGTAAGAATTTGCTCTCTTTTTCTTCATAATGGTGGTTGTTAGTATACTTGCCCTTTTTTTACGGAATGTTAAATTAAAGTTCCATAGTTAACTATTTATGCTGATATATTTATTAAAATAAGAACTTACTTACATTTTTTTATGATTTCGATAAAAATGATAGTTAAATATTATCAGATTAGAAATAATTCTTTTTCAGGTAAGATTTGACTAACAATATCAATAGTAATACTATTATATTTGCATTAAATATAATGATGTATGGATAAACTACTTTCTAATATTAAAATAGAAGTTCCTAAGGGAATTTATCTAAAAGATCCAGAATCTTCCGCTTTAGGGCGTAAAATTATTGAACATAGTATTGTACTGATTCATGACGTGGGGTTTGAAAACTTTAACTTTAAAAAATTAGGACAGCTTATCAGTTCTAACGAAAGTTCTATATATCGCTATTTTGAGAGTAAACATAAATTGTTGGTGTATTTGAGTGCTTGGTATTGGAGTTGGATTGAGTATCAGCTGATCGTAGAGACGTATAGTATAGTACAATTGACGGAAAAGCTAGAAAAAGCAATTGAGGTAGTCACACGAACTACTAAGCAAGACAGTAATTATAGTCATATTAATGAAGTACTTTTAAATATAATAATCATTAATGAAAATTCTAAATCTTACCTTACTAAAGATGTGGATGCAGGTAATAAAGAGGGTTTTTTTTTACCTTATAAAAGAGTGATTCATCGCTTGTCAGATATTATATCTAGCTATAATACGGAATATAAATTCCCGCTTAATTTATCTAGCACTATCGTAGAAAACTCTTTGTATCAGCAGTTTGCGATTATGCACTTCACTTCTATTACGAATTGCAATGACACGGCATTAACGCCAACAGGTTACTTTAAGGATTTAGTTTTTAAAACATTACATTATGGAAAATAATACTTTAACCCCATGGAGACGCTTTTTAGGTTTGTTAAAATTAGAGCGAAAAGATATTCTTCAAATTGGTTATTATGCGGTTTTTGAAGGTGTCGTTGCGTTGTCATTACCCTTGGGAATTCAAGCAATTATCAACTTGCTGCAAGGGGCTCAAATTTCGGCGTCATGGATTGTGTTAATTGCTTTAGTTGTAGCAGGAGTTGCTTTTGCAGGTATGCTAAAGTTGATGCAAATGCGTATCATTGAAACCATACAACAGCGTATTTTTACTAGAGCATCTTTGGAATTAAGTTACCGTTTTCCGAAAATAAAAATGAGTGAAATGCGTAATTATTACCTTCCAGAGTTGGCTAATCGTTTTTTTGACACCTTAATCATTCAAAAAGGACTTTCTAAAATTTTAATAGATGTGCCATCGGCATTATTACAAATTATTTTTGCCCTTATCCTACTCTCTTTTTACCATCCATTTTTTATTGTTTTTGGAGTATTATTAATGTTATTGATATACATTGTTTTTAAATACACAGCAAAATACGGACTAGAATCTAGTTTAAAAGAGTCTAAAAACAAATACAAAGTAGCCCATTGGTTACAAGAAATATCTAGAGCTGTGATTAGCTTTAAACTATCTGGAAACACGAGTTTAGCAATGCAAAAGAATGACGATTTAGTAGCCGAATATTTAGAATCTAGAGAGAATCACTTTAAGATTTTAATGTTGCAGTTTATTCAATTGATTAGCTTTAAAGTATTAGTTACACTCGGTTTATTATTAATTGGTGGTTTTTTAGTACTAGATCAACGTATGAATATTGGTCAGTTTGTTGCTGCCGAAATCATTATTATCTTAATTATCAATTCTGTTGAAAAACTAATTTTAGGATTAGAATCGTTTTACGATGTATTGACTTCTATAGAAAAATTAGGTCAAATTATAGATAAGCCTCTTGAAGATCAAAAAGGAGAAGTAATTAAAAAGACAGCAAGTTTAAATATAGAACTACAGAACGTTTTCTATGAAATTGAAGGTCAGAATAAAACGATTATTGATGATATATCTTTAGTTATAAAACCTAAAGATCGTGTGTTAATTCAAGGTGAAAATGGTGCCGGTAAAACGAGTTTATTACAGCTTATTTCAGGGGTTATTACGCCTACTTCAGGATATATTTATGTGAATGATCTTTCTATTGAAAGTTTATTTATTAACAAATATCGTGCACATTTAGGATTAGCACTTTCCGAAGAGACGCCTTTTGAAGGTACTATACGAGAGAACGTTATTTTTAATAACCCCTCTATTACAGATGAAGATATTTATGAGACATTCACTCAAATCGGTCTAACCACTTTTTTAAAGCAACAACCACAAGGATTGAATACTATTTTAAAACCAGAAGGGAAACAGATAGCAGAAACCATTGCTAAAAAACTAATATTAGCTAGAGCACTTGTAAAGCAACCAAAAGTATTAATTTTAGAAGATCCGTTAGAGCAATTCCATAGAGATGAAGCCAAAGAAATTATGGATTATGTGTCACAACCTTCACAACCTTGGAGTTTAATTGTTGTTAGTAATAATGATATGTGGAAAGCCAATTGCAACACACATATTGTATTGAATAAAGGGGCTGTTTCTAATATTTATAATAAACGATAAGCGATGTTAAATATTTCAAATAATAAAGTTTCAGAATATATTGATTTAACGAGCTTTAAATCAGGAAAATATATTTTTACACGAGAATATCACAAACGATTTAAGAAATTCTTATTAGGATTTGCAATCATTTTATTCTTGATTTTATTCTTACCGTGGACACAAAATATCACGAGTCAAGGTAGTGTAACCACGCTAAAACCTAATCAGCGTCCGCAAACGCTTCAATCTCAAATACCAGGACGTATTGAAGAATGGTTTGTGCAAGAAGGTGATTTTGTAAAAAAAGGCGATACTATTATTCGTATTTCTGAAGTTAAAAGTGAGTATTTTGATTTGCGTTTAGCTGAAAGGACTGATAATCAGATTACAGCAAAATCATCCTCTGTTGAAGCTTATAAAAACAAAGTTAGCGCCTTAAATAATCAAATTTCAGCTTTAACCAATGAGCGTGGTTTAAAGTTAGAACATGCTAAAAATAAACTACTTCAAGCACGTTTAAAAGTAATAAGCGATAGTATTGACTTGGAAGCTATTCGCATTAAATCTGAAATTTCAAACACCCAATACGAGCGTACATTAACATTACAAACTGAAGGTTTAAAAGCGGTTAAAGATGTTGAAAATCAACGTGTTAAATTACAAGAAGCTAATGCTAAATTAATTTCTCAGCAAAATAAATTCTTAAGTACTAAAAACGAGGTGATTAATAGTGAAATTATGATTTCTACACTTCGCGCAACTTATGCTGATAAATTAGCTAAAGCACAAAGTAATTTATATACCGCACAATCTAGCGGTTATAATACCGAAGCGGAAGTTTCAAAATTAGAAAACAGTCTTGCAAATTATAAAAGGCGTAACGAATTATTGTACGTTACTGCGCCTCAAGATGGTTACATTAATAAAACTATTAAATCTGGAATTGGAGAAACCTTTAAAGAAGGCGAACAATTGGTAGGAATTATGCCTGCAAACTATGAGGTTGCTGTTGAAATGTATATCAAACCTATAGATTTACCATTAATTCATAAAGGTGAAATTGTACGTGTGGAGTTTGATGGTTGGCCAGCATTAGTGTTTAGCGGATGGCCTAATGTATCGTACGGAACTTATGCTGCAAAAATTGTTGCTGTGGAGAATTTTATTAGTCCTAACGGGATGTATCGTGTGCTAATAAAACCAGACGAAACTCAAGAGGCATGGCCAGAAGCTATTCGAGTAGGTTCGGGAGCAAAAACCATTGCTTTATTAGAAAATGTGCCAATTTGGTATGAGTTATGGCGACAAATTAATAGCTTCCCTCCTAACTTTTACAAACCAAATGCTGCAGCAAAAGACACTTCAAAAACCAAGGCTTAATGAAAAAAATTCTCTGTTTTATAATCTTCTGTCAAAGTGTATGTGTTAACGCACAAAGCACAGATACTATTTTAACTTTACAAGAGTATTTGGGCTATGTAAAAAGCTACCATCCTATTGTAAAACAAGCTCAATTAATTAGTAGTGAAGGTGAAATTAAACGCCTTAAAGCTAGAGGTGCTTTTGATCCTAAATTAGAAGTAGATTATAATAGAAAGAAATTTAAAGGGACCGAATATTACGATAAATTAAATACTGCTTTTAAAATTCCTACTTGGTATGGTGTAGAGTTAAAAGCGAGTTATGAGAATTCTGACGGCACCTATTTAAATCCGGAATATAATACACCTGAAGACGGACTTTATAGTGCGGGAGTGTCATTATCATTAGCAAAAGAACTGTTAATTAATGAGCGAATGGCAACTTTAAAACAAGCAAAACTATACATTAAACAAGCCGAAGCTAAACAGAAACTATTGGTTAATGATATACTCTATGAAGCTATTAGCGTGTATTTTGATTGGTTAAAAAATTACGAAGCACAATTAGTTTATAAAGATTATGTGGCTAACGCCGAAGTACGTTTAGGTAATGTAAAGACAAGCTTTTTTGCAGGTGATAAACCAGCTGTTGATACGCTTGAAGCAAGAATAAACTTAAACAGCAGACAATTAGATTTAGAAAAAGCACGTATTTCTTATGTAAAGGCATCTTATAAATTATCTAATTACTTATGGTTAGATGATAATTTACCTTTAGAGTTGGATGCTAAAATGGCACCAGATACCGAGACAATTTTACGTATTGATACAATTCTTAATAGTTCTATTTTAAATAGTGATGATTTGCGCATTGAAGATCATCCGAAGTTGCAAGAACTAGAACTTAAAAAATCTATTTTAGAAGTTGATAAGCGTTTAAAAACAAATAACCTTCTGCCAACAGTAAACTTACAGTATAATTTTATTTCTTCGGAATATAAAGCTATAAACACATTTAGTACTGCAAATTATAAAAGCGGATTACAAGTTGTATTGCCATTATTTTTAAGAAAAGAACGTGCCGATTTAAAATTAGCAAAATTGAAACTACAAGATTTAGAGTTTGATATTTCAACAACCAAAGTACAGTTGAAAAATAAAATACAATCAGCTCTTGAGGAAATAGACTCTTACAGTACACAATATCAGCTGTTAATTGAGCTAGTAGGTAATTACAAACAATTAGTAACAAGCGAGGAACGTAAATTTAGCCTTGGTGAAAGCTCATTGTTCTTAGTGAATTATCGCGGGGTAAAACTTATAGAAAGTGAATTAAAGCGTATTGATGCCGAATACCAGGTTTTTATGAGTAAATCTAGTCTTTTAAAAACCTTAAACGAGTTGTAGTTTTACCTCGTGAGTTGTATAGATATTATTTGTAAATTAACAAAGTCTTACGATTAAGATTACTCAAATTTATTTACTTTTGTATTTAATTATGAAACAAATATCTCATAAAATAATGTCTTTAGTAATGGCTTTTGTAGTGTTATTCTCTACAATGTCATTCACATTAAACATGCATTATTGTGGAGGTGCTTTAGTAGAAACTGCAATTTTTCAAAAAGCGAAAGGTTGTGGTATGAAAATGCAAAAACCTTATACAGAAGGTTGCTCAATTACTAAAAAGAGTTGTTGTAATGAAGAACAATCCGTGGTTAATGGGCAGGATGAACTACAATTAACAGTCGACAAAATTTCTTTTGAGCAACAAGTATTCATTGCGTCATTCGTTTATACTTATATCAATCTTTTTGGAGATTTTGATGATAATACATCTACATACGAAGCATATGAACCACCACTCGTCCAAAAGCAAATCTTTAAGTTAGACGAGACCTATTTAATCTGATTTTTTAAACAATAGACTGTATTATCCAGTGATTTATTTCATTAGGATAAATTGCTGTATTCGGTGTTTTCTTATTTAAGATAACGTCACTTTCTAACTGTTTAATATTCAAAATTCATGCTAAATAGAAGCATCAAATTCTTAATAGAGAATAAAATCGTAGCCGTTTTATTACTTGTCCTTTTTGTAGGATGGGGAACTGTAAACGCACCTTTTAATTGGAATACTGGTTTTTTACCAAGTGATCCTGTGGCTGTAGATGCCATACCAGATATTGGTGAAAATCAACAAATTGTATTCACAAAGTGGGATGGTCGTTCACCACAAGATATCGAAGACCAAATAACTTACCCTTTAACTACTTCCCTACTTGGTATTCCTGGAGTAAAAACTATTCGTAGTTCTTCTATGTTTGGCTTCTCTAGTATTTATATCATTTTTGAAGAAGACATCGAGTTTTATTGGAGTCGAAGTCGAATTTTAGAAAAATTAAATTCACTACCAAGCGGATTATTACCAGAAGGTGTTAATCCTGCTTTAGGACCAGATGCTACAGGATTAGGTCAGATTTATTGGTATACTCTAGAGGGTAGAGATAAAGACGGAAATGTTACTGGTGGATGGGATTTACAAGAATTACGAAGCATACAAGATTACTATGTAAAGTACGCGTTGTCTTCTGCAAGTGGCGTTTCAGAAGTAGCTTCTATTGGTGGTTATGTTCAGGAATATCAGGTAGATGTTAATCCAGAATTGATGCGTCAATACAATATTGGTTTAAGTGAAGTTGTTAAGGCTGTAAAAAGTAGCAATCAAGATATTGGTGCTCAAACCTTAGAAATCAATCAAGCAGAGTATTTAGTACGTGGTTTAGGATATATAAAATCGGTAGAAGATATTGAAAATGCAGTGGTAACTTCTAAAGATTTTACGGCCATTAAAATTAAAGACATTGGTAAAGTTTCTTTAGGTCCTGCAGCACGACGTGGATTATTAGATAAAGAAGGCGCAGAAGTTGTTGGTGGTGTTGTAGTTGCTAGATATGGAGCAAATCCTATGGAAGTAATTACAAATGTAAAAGAAAAAATAACGGAACTAAAAGGTGGTTTGCCAACGAAGGTATTAGCAGACGGACGAACATCTCAACTAACAGTGGTTCCTTTTTATGATCGTTCTGACTTAATTGTAGAAACCTTAGACACACTTACGGAGGCATTAACTTTAGAGATTTTAATTACCATTTTGGTAATTATTATAATGGTTTTTAATTTAAGAGCTTCTATTTTAATTTCTGGTTTGTTACCTGTAGCTATTTTAATGGTGTTTGTGGCGATGAAACTATTTAATGTAGATGCAAATATTGTGGCACTTTCTGGTATTGCAATTGCCATAGGAACCATGGTAGATGTTGGCGTTATACTTGCCGAAAATATGATTCGCCATCTTGATGAGGAGAAAGTGAAGAGTGAAAAGTTAAAAGTGAATAATGAGAATGTCATTCCGACAGAGCGAGGTACGAGCGACGAGGAATCTCATCAAAATAACAAACTTTCCATAAACGAAATTATTTACAACGCTACCGCGGAAGTTTCCGGAGCCATATTAACAGCCGTTTTAACAACTATTATTAGTTTTGTTCCTGTATTCACGATGGTGGGTGCAGAAGGAAAACTGTTTAGACCTTTGGCTTTTACAAAAACGATGGCATTATCTGCTTCTTTAGTAATTGCTTTGTTTATAATTCCGCCTTTAGCAGCTTTCTTATTCCGTAAAACAACGCTAAAAAAATCATTTAAATACATTGTAAGTGGTGTTTTAATTCTTGCCGGACTTGTAATTATTATCAGCGGGTTTTGGTTAGGAGCTATTTTAATTGCTTTCGGTATTTTATCTTTATGGAGTTTATATTTTAATAAAACTGAAATAAACTTTTCATTTTTCACTTTTCATTTTTCACTTTCAAAAAACCTTGTAAATATTATTATTTCTTCGGTAGCTATTGTATTTTTATTGGCTGAATATTGGAGACCTTTAGGTTTTAATCGTAGTATTTTAATCAACTTGGTTTTTGTTGCTATTATTTGCTTCGGAATTTTAGGACTGTTTTCTATTTTTAGAAAATATTACGGACAAATTTTACAATGGGCTTTAGCGAATAAAATGTTGTTTTTAATGGTTCCAATTACAGTTCTTGTTTCTGGATTTTGGATTATGAGCAACACCGGAAAAGAATTTATGCCTTCTTTAAATGAAGGATCTTTTCTACTGATGCCAACTTCCCTTCCGCATTCAGGAGTTGAAGAAAACAAACGTGTGTTGCAGCAATTAGATATGGCAGTTGCTACCATTCCAGAAATTGAAACGGTTGTAGGAAAAGCTGGTAGAACAGAATCTGCTTTAGATCCTGCACCTTTGTCGATGTACGAAAACATGATTCAATACAAAACCGAATACATGCGTAATTCCGAAGGAAAAAGACAACGTTATAAAGTAAATGCTGATGGTTTGTTTGAATTGAAAACGAATGTCATTCCGACAGAGCGAGATACGAGCGACGAGGAATCTCATATAGACCATAATAATAATAATAACGCAAAACGTTTTGTTACTTCAGGCACATCAATTAAAGCAAACCAACTTATCGAAGACAACGATGGTGAGTTTTACCGCAACTGGCGACCAGAAATTAAGAATCCAGATGATATTTGGAAAGAAATCATAAAAGTCACCAAATTACCAGGCGTTACATCTGCACCTAAATTACAACCTATAGAAACCCGTTTAGTGATGCTTCAAACAGGGATGCGAGCACCTATGGGAATTAAAGTAAAAGGGCAAGATTTAAAACAAATTGAAGCTTTTGGACTAGAACTAGAAAGTCTCTTAAAACAAGCGGAAGGTGTTAAAGTAGAAGCTGTTTTTGCCGATAGAATTGTGGGTAAACCGTATTTATTGATTGATATTGATAGAGAAAAAATAGCACGATATGGAATTTCTATAGAAGATGTACAGAGTGTGCTAAAAGTTGCTATTGGCGGAATGGAATTAACGCAAACTGTGGAAGGCCGAGAACGATATGGAGTTCGTGTACGTTACCCAAGAGAATTACGTGGCAATCCAGAAGACATTAAAGACATTTATATTCCTGTAGAAAAGGGGAGTCCTGTGCCTTTAAGTGAATTGGCAACAATTCGTTATGAGCAAGGTCCGCAGGTAATAAAAAGTGAAGACACTTTTTTAGTCGGTTATGTTTTGTTTGATAAAATTGACGGTTTTGCAGAAGTAGCGGTGGTAGAAAATGCGCAAGCCTTATTTCAACAAAAAATAGATTCAGGAGAATTAATTGTTCCTAAAGGAATCAGTTATAAGTTCACAGGAACGTATGAAAATCAATTACGTGCAGAAAAAACATTGGCTGTTGTAGTTCCTTTGGCGTTGGCTATCATCTTTTTAATCTTGTATTTTCAGTTTAAATCGATCACAACTTCATTAATGGTATTTACCGGAATTGCGGTTGCATTTGCTGGTGGTTTTATTATGATTTGGTTATATGGTCAAGATTGGTTTTTTAATTTTAGTTTCTTTGGAGAGAATATGCGAGACCTTTTTAACATGAAAACCATAAATTTAAGTGTGGCTGTTTGGGTTGGTTTTATTGCCTTATTCGGAATTGCAACAGATGACGGTGTTGTAATGGCAACCTATCTTACACAAACTTTTGATCGTGAAAAACCTGCGAATAAAATGAGTATTAGAGCTTCGGCGTTAGAAGCTGCTAAAAAACGAATTCGTCCGTGTTTAATGACGACAGTTACTACCATTTTAGCGTTGTTACCCGTTTTAACATCCACAGGAAAAGGAAGCGATATTATGATTCCGATGGCAATTCCAATTTTTGGAGGAATGGTGATTGATATTACGTCTTACTTTATTGTTCCGGTTTTGTATAGTTGGAGAGAAGAGATAAAATTGAAGAGAATAGAGCTTAGAAAATAGACTAAAAAAGATACCATGAAAAAAAATAATAAACATATCGTACAGAAAGTAATCTTGCTTCTTGGTTCTTTATTCTTTGTTCTAAATATTCAAAGTCAAGAACTAGAACCCTATATTAAGGAAGCTTTAGAAAATAGTCCTGAAATTCAGAAATTCGAGTTGCAGTATCGTATTGCTACAGAAAAGATAAATGAAGTAAACACATTACCAAACACAGAATTTAGTGCAGGTTATTTTGTGTTAGAACCAGAAACGAGAACAGGAACTCAACGATTTAAAGTATCGGCAAAACAAATGTTGCCTTGGTTTGGAACTATTACTTCTCGCGAAAATTATGCAAGTTCTTTGGCAGATACTAAATACGAAGACATTGTAATTGCTAAACGAAAATTAATGGTTTCCGTTTCTCAGTCTTATTACAAATTATACGTAAACAAAGCAAAACGGGCTATTTTAATTGAAAATAGCAAACTGCTTAAAACCTATGAAACGTTGGCTTTAAAATCGATTGAAGTTGGTAAGTCTTCTGCAGTTGATGTTTTTAAATTGCAAATGCGTCAGAATGAATTAGAGCAATTAAGACTGGTTTTAGAGCAACAATATTTATCAGAACAGACGGTTTTTAATAATATGTTGAATAGAGAAAAGGATATTCAAATTGAGGTTATTGATGCTTTGCTAATGCCCTCTAAAGATTTTGAAATTACTTCTAGTAATTTAGGATTGCATCCTGAATTATTAAAATATGACAAACTATTTCAATCCGTAGAACAATCCGAATTTCTGAATCAGAAAGAAAGTAACCCATCATTTGGTTTTGGGATCGATTATATTAATATTCAAGCAGGACCCGACATCACTTTTAGTGAAAAAGGAAAAGATATTTTTATGCCAACCGTATCGTTATCTATTCCTATATTCAATAAAAAATATAAATCGAAAACTAAACAAAACGAGTTGCAACAACAAGAAATTGAAGCTCAAAAACAAGAACGTTACAATACTTTAGAAACGCTTTTAGATAAGGCAATAAACGATCGGTCTTCTGCAAGAATTAGTTATAATACACAGGTTAAGAATCTACAACAAGCAAAAGATGCGGAAGATATTTTAATTAGAAGTTACGAAACTGGAACGATCGATTTTAATGATGTTTTAGACATTCAAGAACTACAATTAAAGTTTCAAATGAATCAAGTTGAAGCCATTTATAATTATTATATTCAAACAACGAGTATTCACTATTTAATTCAATAAAAATGGGACAAACATTAATTATAAAAAATATGGTTTGTGCTAGATGCAAATCGACAATTATAGAATTATTGACACGTAATGGTTTAGATATTGAATCGATAGAATTAGGAAAAGTTGTTGTAAAACAAAATTTAAACAGCAATTATGATACTATAAAAACAGCTCTTAAAGACCTGGGATTTGAGTTGATTGAAGATGAATCTAAAGTGTTGGTAGAACAAATTAAAGTGATTGTAATTCAGTGTATTTCAGAAAATGACTCAGAACCTATTATTTCGAAAATCACAAAAGAGATTGGTAAAAACGATTCGGCAATAAGTAAGCTTTTTAGTAAATCGGAAGGCATTACGCTAGAAAAGTATATCATCAATTTAAAAATTGAAAAAGTAAAAGAATACATACAATTAAATCAATTAAACTTTTCTGAAATAGCATACAATCTCAATTATAACAATAGTAGTCATTTAGCAAAACAGTTTAAATCTGTAACAGGAATGTCTATGTCTGAGTATCGAAAATTACAAGATTGGGATCGGAAAGAATTAGACCAAATTGTATAAATTATAATCAGAATTAGAAAAACTTATTTTTTAAAACAGCGATACATTTGTTTGTAAATTATAAAGAACTAACAAAATGAAACATACATATCACATACACGGAATGACTTGTAACGGTTGTCGTGGACACGTAGAAGAAACACTTTCTAAAGTTAAAGGTGTTTCTAAAGCTACAGTTAATTTAGAAAAAGCAGAAGCTATTATAGAAATGGATTCTCATATTTCATTAGAAACCTTCCAAGAAGCCTTAAAAAATGATGGTGGCCGATATAGTATTCATAAACTGGGAGAACATCATCATATTAAAGAAGTAAAAAAAGAACTTCCGAAAGGAAAAGGAACGGGTACCTTTTATTGTCCGATGCATTGTGAAGGCGATAAAACGTATGACAAAGCGGGAGATTGTCCTGTCTGTGGAATGGATTTAGTAGAAGAGCAAAACATATCTATTAACACCGCAGAACACTGGACTTGCCCAATGCATCCTGAAGTTGTAAAAGATGAAGCTGGAGATTGCCCTATTTGCGGAATGGGTTTAGTGCCTATGAAACCCGATCTTTCATCAGAAGAAAAAACATATAAAAAGATTGTAAAGAAGTTTTGGATTGCAGTCGCTTTTACCTTGCCAATATTTTTAATTGCCATGAGTGAAATGATTCCAAACAATCCATTGTATACAATTTTGGAACAAAAACATTGGAATTGGATTCAGTTTACATTGTCTATTCCTGTGGTTTTTTATGCCACTTGGATGTTCTTTGAGCGTGCGTATAGAAGTATAAAAACATGGAATCTAAATATGTTTACACTTATAGGGATTGGTGCAGGTGTTTCTTGGCTATTTTCTGTTTTCGGGCTATTTTTTCCAGATGTTTTTCCTGCTCAATTTAAAACAGAATCAGGCGCTGTACATGTTTATTTTGAAGCTGCAACTGTTATTTTAACATTGGTTCTTTTAGGTCAATTATTAGAAGCGCGTGCACATGGAAAAACCAATTCTGCTGTAAAAGAACTCTTAAAATTAGCACCTAATAAAGCAATAAAAATAGTAAACGGAGAAGATGTAGAAGTTTCTATTGATAAAATTGAATTACATGATATTTTAAAAGTAAAACCTGGTGATAAAATTCCTGTAGATGGTATTATAACTGAAGGAAATACAACGATTGATGAATCGATGATTTCTGGAGAACCGCTTCCGGTAGACCGATCTAAAGGCGATAAAGTAAGTGGAGGTACTATTAATGGGAATCAAGTTTTTTTAATGAAAGCAGAGAAAATTGGTAGCGATACCCTACTCTCTCAAATTATTAAAATGGTGAATGATGCAAGTAGAAGTCGCGCTCCAATTCAGAATTTAGCAGACAAAGTTTCTGGTTATTTTGTACCTGTTGTGGTGCTTATTTCTTTAATAACATTTGCTGTTTGGGCAATTTATGGACCAGAACCTGTGTATGTATATGCTTTTGTAAATGCCATTGCCGTATTAATTATTGCGTGTCCTTGTGCATTAGGTTTAGCAACGCCAATGTCTATAATGGTTGGTGTTGGTAAAGGAGCACAAAATGGTGTCTTGGTTAAAAATGCAGAAGCTTTAGAACGAATGGCTAAAGTAGATACTATAATTATTGATAAAACCGGAACGATTACCGAAGGGAAACCAACTGTAGAAAAAGCTGCTGCGTTTAATGCTATTTTAAGTGATGCAGAAGTGTTGCAATACATTGTGTCGTTAAATAGTAATAGTGAACATCCTTTAGCCGAAGCCACTGTAAAATATGGTAAAGAGCAAAACACGAAAGTTTTAAAATCGGAAGAATTTAGTGCTGTTACAGGAAAAGGTGTGGAAGCAACAATAAACGGTAAAAAAGTCGCTTTAGGAAATCCTAAAATGATGAATTATGTAAATGCTGAAATCACCCCTAAAATGGAAGAAGAAGCTAAAACGTATCAGAAACAAGGGAAAACAGTTTCCTTTTTATCAGTAGATAAAAAAGTTGTTGGTTATGTTGTTATTGGTGATAAAATTAAAGCAACGAGTGCAAAAGCAATAAAAGCACTTCAAGATAGAGGAGTTTCGGTAATAATGTTGACAGGTGATAATTATGATACCGCACAAGCTGTGGCTACCGAATTATATCTTGCCGATTTTAAAGCAAGTATGTTACCAGAAAATAAATTGCAAGAAGTAACCAAATTACAAGAGCAAGGAAAAGTAGTCGCAATGGCTGGAGACGGAATTAATGACGCACCTGCATTGGCAAAAAGTGATGTTGGTATTGCCATGGGAACGGGTACAGATGTAGCAATTGAAAGTGCGATGATTACTTTGGTAAAAGGGGATTTACATGGTATTGTAAAAGCGCAGCATTTAAGTGAAGCTGTTATGAAAAATATTAAACAAAACTTATTTTTCGCGCTGTTTTATAACACATTAGGCATTCCAGTTGCAGCAGGGATTTTGTTTCCTTTTTTCGGTATTTTGTTATCTCCTATGATTGCTGCTTTGGCAATGAGTTTTAGTTCGGTTACAGTAATTTCTAATGCATTGCGATTAAGAAGAGTTAAAATATAAATAATGAAAAAATATATAATTTACATAGCAATATTAGCTGTTGGACTACTTTTAGGCTGGGTGCTTTTTGGAGGGAATTCGAATACAGAAGAAATACACAAGCACGATGCTGTAGCAGAAACAAACCAAATGTGGACCTGCTCTATGCACCCACAAATTATGCAATCAGAAGCGGGCGATTGTCCTATTTGCGGAATGGATCTAATTCCTGCAGCAAGTAGTGCAGAAGGATTGTCTGCAGATCAATTTAAGCTTTCAGAAAACGCGATGGCATTGGCTAACATACAAACCACAATCGTAGGAGAAAATAGTTCTGATGCTGATACAGGTTTTGTTTTATCAGGAAAAATTACAGAGAATGAAGATGAAACAGCAACTATGCCTGCGCATTTTGATGGTAGGGTAGAAAAACTATTTGTAAATTCTTTGGGAGAACGTGTTACAAAAGGGCAAGCAGTTGCTCAAATATATTCGCCAGAATTAATTGCGGCTCAACAAGAATTAATAACGGCCTATAAATTAAAAGGATCTCAACCACAACTATATAATGCTGTTAAAAATAAGTTTAAAAATTGGATGATTCATGGTGCGCAATTAGATGAGGTAGAGCAAACTGGAAAAGTGAAAAATAGTTTTACCATTTACTCGCATGTATCTGGTGTAGTTACGGAAATTGCGATAAATGTAGGTTCGCATATTATGGACGGAAAACCAATTTTTAAGGTTTCTAATCTAAATACAGTTTGGGCTAATTTTGATGTGTATGAAAATCAAATTAGTCAATTTAAAAAGGGACAAAATGTTGTTGTAACGGCAAAGGCATATCCTAATAAAGCGTTTAAAGGAAAAGTTACTTTTATAGATCCTATTTTAGATACGCAAACAAGAACTGTAAATTTAAGAGTGGTTTTAAATAATAAAAATGAGCTGTTTAAACCAGGTATGTTTGTAGAAGGAAAGATGAAAAGTATGGTTTCTGTGGATGAAAAACAAGCAATTACAATACCTGCTTCGGCTGTTTTATGGACAGGGAAACGATCTGTTGTGTATCTAAAAACGAATCCGAAAGAACCTATTTTCGAAATGCGCGAAATTACTTTAGGTAATAAAATAAATAGTAATTATCAAGTTTTAGAGGGTTTAAGTAATAATGATGAAATTGTAACTAACGGAACTTTTACAGTTGATGCAGCTGCTCAATTACAAGGCAAAAAATCGATGATGAATAAAAAAGGCGGTAAAACAATGACAGGTCATGAAGGACATCTTGGTATGGAAATGAGTGATTCTGTTCAAGGAAAAACTATAAATAAAAATGAAAGAATTAAAGTATCTAAGGAGTTTCAAAATCAATTAAAAGTGGTTTTTAATGATTATATAGATTTAAAAGACGCTTTGGTTTTAGAGAATTCTACAGAAGTGCTTACAGTTTCTAAAAGCTTATTAAGTAATTTAGAAAAAGTAGATATGAAGCAATTAAAAGCAACAGAAGCCCATAAGCATTGGATGGATATAGAAAAGCAGCTAAAAACAGCCACTACCTTAATTTTAGAGAATTCTGCTATTAAAGAACAGCGAAATCATTTTAAAATAGTGTCTACACAATTAACAAATGCCATTGAAGTATTTGGCATTAATGAAAAAGTGTACCATCAATTTTGTCCGATGGCAAATAGTAATAAAGGTGCGTATTGGTTAAGTAGAGAAGAAAAAGTAGTGAATCCTTATTTTGGAGATGCAATGCTTACTTGCGGAGAAGTAAAACAAGTTATAGAATAAATTAAATACTAATAATTAAATTTTAATACCATGAAGAAAATAATTTTAAGTGTAGCAGTAATTGTAGCTATTGGTTTTACCAGTTGTAATAACAGTGTAAAAAAAGAAAAAGAAGTGGTTACAACGGCTTCTGAGGTTTCAAAAGATGTGGTTGTGCCAGATATTTCTTTTGGTGTAAGGGGAAACTGTGAAATGTGTAAAAGCACCATTGAGAAGGCTGCAAACAGTGTTGAAGGTGTTACTAATGCTACTTGGGATGTTGATAAAAAAATGATTGATGTATCTTTTGATGATTCAAAAACAGACGTTATAGCTATTCATAATGCTATTGCAGCATCAGGTTATGACACCAATAAAGTTATGGGTGATGAAGAAGCTTATAAAGGGTTACCTGGTTGTTGCCAATATGATCATGAAATGGAAATTAACTAAACGGCTGATATGTAATGTAGCGCTGTTTTATTTTAAAGCATTTATAATTTTTAAAAAACACCTATCAAAAACGGGTATTGATAGGTGTTTTTGTTAACAAATCTAACGAGTGAAATAAAATTTATATTATGAAATTCTTATATTCGTAAAGTAAAAATATTACCCTTATAACTATTGGAACAAATAAAAGCTTACTTAGATCAGGTTGCAGAAATATCAGAAAAAGATTGGGCGTTTTTCATATCAAAACTTCAAAGACGTGTTATTGCTAAAAAGGAAAACTTTCTAAAGGTTAATGAAATAGAAAATCATATTTCTTTTATTGAATCAGGTGTTGTGCGTTTGTATATTCCGAAGGAAAATCCTGAAAAAGAGATTACGTTTGGGTTTAGTTTTAAAGATCAATTTGTAAGTGCTTACGATTCTTTTTTAACACAACGTCCCTCTGCATATCAATTACAAGCGCTTACCGAAACTACATTGTTAAGTATGACTTATAGCGATTTACAAGCCGTATATAAAACCACGCAAATTGGAAACCTTATAGGGCGATTAACTGCTGAACGTCTGTTTTTACTAAAATCTAATCGCGAACAAAACTTATTAAATCTCACTGCAGAAGAACGTTATATGAAATTATTTAAAGAAAGACCTCAATTACTTAAGGTGATTCCTTTAAAATATATTAGCTCTTATATTGGTGTTACTGCTCAAGCTTTAAGTAGAATTAGAAAGCGTTTATAATACAAATTTCTTACTGTAAGTGGCGTTTTTATTGACTTAGGTTCATTGTTTTGCTTGAAACATCATTTTATCTTTGCCTAAAAAAAAGTTATGGCGATAATTATTTTCGTTTTAGTGCTTTGGTATGGAGGATTGTTTTTTCAATCATTCTTCTTACACCGTTATGCCGCACACCAAGTATTTACCATGTCTAAAACCATGGAACGTATCACCTTTATTTTAACCTGGGTATTTCAGGGTTCAAGTTACTTGAGCGCTTATGGTTATGGGATTATGCATCGTATGCATCATGCCTATACTGATACAGAAAAAGATCCGCACTCCCCTTCTTACGATGCTAATATGTTTGCAATGATGTGGAAAACTAAAACCATCTATCAGGATATTAATAAAGAACGTATTGCTGTTGATCAACGTTTTACTAAAAATGTTCCGCAATGGAAAAGTTTTGATGCTTTTGCGAGTTCTCGTTTTTCAAGATTATTATGGATTACACTTTACATCTTATTCTTTGTGTATTTTGTGACCTCTCCTTGGCAATGGATTTTATTACCTGTTACCTTTATGATGGCGCCAATTCATGGTGTAATTATTAATTGGTTTGGTCATATATATGGTTATGTGAATTTTAAAATGAAGAATACGAGTAAAAATTTATTTCGTTTTGATTTCTTAATGATGGGTGAAGGTTATCACAATAATCATCACAAGCATGCTAACCGAGCTAACTTTGGCGTAAAATGGTATGAAATAGATATGACGTATTTAATTATTAGACTATTAAATGCTGTTGGTTTTATAAAATTAAAGCCTATCCCAGTAAAGCGTTAGACAAAAAGTGTATTTATAGATTTATATATAAAAAAGCCTCATCGTATAGATGAGGCTTTTTTATGTGTATTAGTTACTGTTTTACACATCTAACTCGTTATCGCCTTCAGGAAGCTCTAGAGCTTTTACAGATTGTATGGCGTTACCTGCAATTCCTTTTACTGAGCCGTACATATCAATGGTGTTAATAACCACTTTTTCAATTTGTTTTTCACGTTGTTTCCAGATGCGTTGCATAGAGCGTTTTTCGCTATCTAAATCTGTTTTCATTTGTGTAAATCCTTCAACAATGGCTTCAATAGACATGCGGAAGGTGCTACTGGTAAGATAATCGTAAAGTAAATCCATTTTATCCCCTTTATTTTCTTGGGTAACGATGGCGTTATTTACTTGTAAGATACCTTCTCTTAATACGGTGCAAAGTCCTTTAAACTCATCGTAGTTACAAATCCAGATGCCATCACGTAATCCCATTCTGTCCATATCAGAAGGCATCACCTCGGTTACTAAAACACCAATGTTTGCGCCACGATCTCTAATATCGGCTTTAAATTTTTCGATCCAGCTTGGTTGAAAGTCTTTGGTACGCTTACTTTCATAATAAATAGTTCCGCAATTTTGTTGCGAACGTGTATGTACTATTTGAATGCAGTCTCCTCCTCTAGCCCCTTTTTTAATTTCTTCAATAGTATCTAAGGGAAACTTAGTAGCTAGCCATTCTTCAATTGCTAATTCTTGTACTTCTCCTTGGAGTTGCATTGATCCTTGCTCTTGCTTACGTTTCATCTCTTCGGTAAGCTTCTTTTGATCTTCGAGTTGCTTTTGCATCTCTTTAAAGCGCAATTCGTTTTTATCTTCTTCAGATTTTTTAATTTTTTCCTTTTCGGCAATTAAAATATCATTGAGTTTTTTTTGAGCTTCGGCTTCGGCAGCTTCTTTGAGTTCGCCTTTTTCGCGTTTTAGCTTTTCAATTTCAGCTTTTGATCGGTTTAATTCTTTGACTTGCTCTGACTTTTCATTTAATTCCTTTTGTAAGGCTTCAAATTGCTCTTCTTGTTCTCCTTTAAGCTTTTGCTTTAGTCTTATTTCTATCTCCTTTTTATCAGCTTTAAGCTGGCTTTCTAAACGTTCTTGAAAGAGTTCGTTTTCGCGTTTCTTCTTTTGTTCGAAATTTAATTTTTCTTGTCTTAATTGTTCTTGAGCAGTATCGTGTTTCTTTTTCTCTTGGTTGATTTGTGCTTGATATTTCTGTTTGATCTCTTCTTCTAATTGGTGTGACAAGATATCTTGTACATCTATGGAGGTTGAACAGTTAGGACATTTTATTTGATTTTCGTTTTTCATGCGTAAAAAAGACTTGTCGGTTTTATAAGTGCATAAGATGGGTTATGCTGTTTTCAAAATTATAAGAAAGCATTGAAATGGGCAACATAAAAACACTTTATATTAGGGTGTATTATGCTTAATAATTAAAGGTATTAGCTACCAGTTATTGTGGTTTTACTTTTTCTTTGAATATTTTTCGTAAAGGATGTAAATTCCTAATAAAACGACTCCAATAAGTATGCCTTGAACGAGAGATTGTAGTATGTTCCCCATAAATTATTTTTTTAAGATTAGTTCTGCTTTAGTGATTTGCAATGTAGGGTTTTTTGAGGCTAATACATAGGCATTAAAGGTGTAAGTACCGTCTTCAATGATTTGTAAAGTGGTGTTTTTACCTTTAAAACGCCAGGTAACATTGTTGTTAACTACTTTTTTGACTTCGTTAATTGTAATGTTCTTTTTAATAGGATTGATATCTAACTGGGTATAGGGTTTTTTGTCTTTTAATACATTGACTTTGAAGTTAAGATTGACATTGTTTGTGTATTTAAAATCCATTTGGGACCAAAATGCAATGGTTTCTCCCTTTTTAAGATGAAGTGTTGTTGTTCTGGTGATTGTATTGGTGCTATCTGTACTTGCTTGGTTGATTGAAAGGCGTGCAACTTCATCTCCTGTTAATCCGCAGTTTGTAAATATTAAAAGTGTAAGGGTTAAAAAGAGGATTGTGTATTGATTATTTTTCATTTGGAATGTAGTGCTAGCTTAACGGGTGTGTGTGTTTATATTTCGTTTATAATATATGTGAGTACGCTTGTGCCTACTGCTATAAATACAGCTTCATTAACACTAGATGCTGAGAAATAGTATAAAAGTAGAAACATAAGCACACTTGTTATTATGGCTTTGATTATTTTTTTCTTCATTGTTATACTGTTTTATGGTGGATTGTTTGTTGGGTTTTTAAGTTAGACTTTTAAGGACTTCAATAATTTGGTTTGGCTCTGAACGTGTACGATAGTCTACGTTTACATAGCTCCACTTTACTGTGCCATCACTTGTGATTACAAAGGTTGCAGGGATTGGCAGTATACTTCCGTCGCCATTATTTATAGTATCTAGGTCTAGGTTACGATCTACACGCATGTGTTCCATTAAAAACTCTGGCACTTTCCAAGCTACTCCAAATTGATTGGCCACTTTAGCGTCTTGGTCTGATAATACAGTGAATGGCAGGTTAGAAATTTCGGTTTTGGTTAGAGATCCGTCTGGTACTTGGGGACTAATAGCAACAAGGGATGTTCTTAATGCTGAGAACTCGCTTATTTTATCTTGTAGGGCTTTTAATTGTAGGTTGCAATAAGGGCACCAGCTTCCGCGGTAAAAGGTTATAACGACAGGACCTTTACGAAGCAAGGTTGAGAGGCTTACTTGTTGGCCGTTGGCGTCTGGTAATTGAAAGTTTGGCGCCGTCTCCCCTACTTTTATGGCATTTTCACCTTCTTTAAAGGCTTTGGCTTGTGCTATAACGTCATCTACGCCTTTCATGAATTCTGGTTTTGCTTTTCGGCCTGCAGCTATTTTAGCGTCTGTTTGTTCCTTTAAAGTGCTCATTGGTTATTATTTGTTTGGGTGAGAAAGTTGTTAATATAACCCTTTTTAAATGCTTTTTTGGTATTTGTCTTTTCTTTTTTTCTTGTGTGAGTTGTTGTTTTTGTTTTGAGATTGTAAATACTTGTAGCGTGATTTATAAAATGGGTAGACTGCTTATAAAATGAGGTTGTTAAACGTATAAATAGGGACGCAAGACTACTAAGTAGGGATACAAGACTACTAAATGGGGACGCAAGAACTATAAAACTTTTAGCAAGAACTATAAAACTTTTAGCAAGAACTATAAAACTTTTAGCAAGAATACTAAATGGGGACGCAAGAATACTAAATTGGGATGCAAGAATACTAAATGGGGATACAAGAATACTAAATTGGGATGCAAGAATACTAAATGGGGACGCAAGAATACTAAATGGGGATGCAAGAATACTAAATTGGGATACAAGAATACTAAATGGGGATGCAAGAATACTAAATGGGGATACAAGAATACTAAATGGGGATGCAAGAATACTAAATTGGGATGCAAGAATACTAAATGGGGACGCAAGACTACTAAATGGGGATACAAGACTACTAAATGGGGACGCAAGACTACTAAATGGGGATGCAAGACTACTAAATGGGGATACAAGACTACTAAATGGGGATGCAAGACTACTAAATGGGGATACAAGACTACTAAATGGGGACGCAAGACTACTAAATGGGGATGCAAGACTACTAAATGGGGATGCTAGATGTATGACTATGATTGCTAAACCTACAACATGACTGGTTTGTTTTGTAGTGGTGTTGTGAGGTGTGTAATTGACATAGCGCGTATTGTTGCTTATGTTGAGCGTATTTTATGTAGCGCTTTCATCTTGTTTAAAAGCTTTTGCTTTTGCAATAACAGTATCAACCCCATTTATAAATTTAGGTTTCCCTTTTTGTTCAGCTTCAATTTTAGTGTTGGTTTGTGCTCTTAGTGTTGCTATGTTTTATTTGTTTTGATGTTGAAATTTAAACTATAATTTTTATTTGGTAATCGTGTTTTTAGTTGTTGCTTTTTCTTTTTGTAAGCTATGTAGTAGCATTCCTAAAATTACTAAAGCCATTCCTGTAATAGCATATATATCTGGTAAATGACTATTTAAAATGATAATTTCTCCAATAAGTGCGAAAATTATTTCGATAGATTGTGTGGCTTCAACTGAGGCTAAAGCTTTTTCATCTTTTCTTACTCTATCTGTAGCCATGAAAAATAAAACCGTAGCAATAACTCCTGAACAAATAGCAACTATTAAGGTTTGATATACTTGTGCTTGAGTGGGTAGTTGGTTTGTAGAGATGCCATAAAGTGATAATATAATCCATAATGGTGTACTTGCCAAGGTCATTCCTAGTGTGCGTTGCATAGCGTTAAGTTTACCATCTGTAACTTGCATCATCTTTCTGTTTCCTAAAGGATAGGCTATTGCAGCAATTAAAACAGGTATAATACCAAGAAGTAACTCTTTAGTAGTAATAGATTTAGCTTGACTTACTTGCATGATTAATACACCTAGTAATATGATTAAAGAAAACGCAAGTGTTTGCAGTGAAATACTGTTTTTAAAACTTGTTTTATTTATAATTGGCGCCATTAACATTCCTGCAATAATGGTAATTTGCCAAGTACCGGCCACTAACCATGAAGGTCCAAAAGCCGCAGCATAAGTTAAGGCTGAATAAAATATACCAAACCCAATAGTGCTCCAAAGGATCCATTGCCATGGTTTTTGTTTCATTTGATATAATAAAGGCTTTAGGTTTTTTCTGGACATTACTAGAATTAACAGTAAAGGAATCATCCAGAAAAAGCGAATTGATGCGCTCCAAATCCAATAGCCACCATTAACAGCCATTACCCTGTTAAGTACAAAAGTTACCGCAAAGAATAAAGCGGAAAGTATGCTTAATGCAATTGCTTTTGATTTATTTGATTTCATGATATACATTTTTTGAAAGCTATAAAACCAAAAATAGTAAAGAAAGGTATTACGTTTCTTTACTATTTTATAAAATTTTTAAAGGCTTGATATGTGCTCTTTTGTGATTAAGCTCTTTTTATTTTTCAACTTCTTTATTAAGCTTTAAATGAATGGTTTGTACCGCTCTTGGCGCAATTTGACTTGTGTAGGTTTCTGTGCCTAAGTTTAAAGCTAGTTGATAGTTTTCTTTGTTTCTATTAAATATAACAACGGCAATTGAACCATCGGTATTTTTTGCTGCTGTATAAATAAGTCCCTCTTGTTTTGGTCCTTGCACGTCAATACGGTGTGCTTCTGGACGAATAAATTTACTAAAGTGACTTAATAAGTAATAAAGCGGTGTGTAAATTACTTGGTCTGTTACTGGGTTTATAAGTACTGGAGCGCTGTTGTAATTGTTGTAAGGATTTGGTTGTCCTTGATTACTAAGTATGCTACACCACTCAATATATCCTTGTGTACCATGATTTAAATCTGTAATCATATCATAAGCATAAGTTTCAAAAGGAACAAAAGTACCTGCGTAGTCTGTACTTTCTCTCCAGTATTGTCCAATAGGATCTTTAGCATCAATATCAATACTAGACTCTGTATGAATCATTCCTTTGTTTGGCCAAGCTTCTTGAAGCTCTTCTAGTTGGCTAGCGTACCAATTGTTTTCTTTTAATTCTGAATTTGTGTACCAGTGAAAAGCGGTTCCCCAAGCGTATTTTGAAGCTTCAGGATCGTTGTATGTTACGTTAACATAGTTATTCATGGTTTCTTTATTGTGATCATAGATTAATACACGTAAACCAGAGTTTAAATCATTAAGATTAAGGTGACCATCTTTTACCAGTTGAGGTCCTAGGTGGTTTTTTAGAAAGTCTCTCCCTTGTTCTGGTGTAAACCCATTACTATCCCATTGTGCGTCATGTGCGTGTAGTGGTTCGTTTTGTGGCGTTATCCCCCAAAGGTTGATGCCTTGCGCTTTGTATGCTGTTACGTACTTGGATAGGTATTGTGCCCAGAGTCCGTAATATTCTGGACGTAAGGTTCCGTTAGTCATTTTTTTAGTTTCGCCTGTTTTCATCCATGATGGCGGACTCCACGGTGATGCGATAATTTTAAAATTGGCACCAGGAACTTGAGAGGCTTCCAAAATCATTGGAATGATATCGTATTTAGGTTCTACAAGCTCTATACCACTCACCTGCTCGTTTTCGTTACCAGAAAACCCTTTTATATCTTCATTGATACTGAATGTTGCTAATGTAGTATCGCCTTCATCAATATACGTGTAGTGTGTGTTTGAGTAATCGCTACTATTAATATGTGTACGTGTTAGTGTAAAACCAGCACCTTTGGTTGGGCTGAATAATTTTGATAGTACTTCTTTTCTTGCTGCTACGGGTATTGTGGCTAAATTCCATGCTGAAGACTCGGTAAATGATGCTCCAAAACCATAATATTCTTGGTATTCTTTTTCCGGGAAAAGTTGTAGGGTTACTTTTTTAGCTTCTTTTGTGTTTGCTGTATTTGTGTTTGCAGCTAATAATTTAAGATTATCACCCGCTTGAGATGTTTGGTAGCTATTAGCTGTGTAGCTATTAGGTTTTTCTTTGGTAGTACAACTTACAAGTGCTATTGATATTGCTAATAGTTGTAGGTTTTTAATATTTAGGTGTTTGAATGTGTTTGTTGGTGCTTTCAATATGTTGCTGGGTTTAATAATTGGTCTGTTTAAGCGAAACGTTTTTTTTATTTTGGGTGTTTTATATTGCAATTTACCTTATATATAGGCGTATTTGCGTATAATATTTGTTATTATATCGTGTTATTAAGGCGCAGTAAATTTTATTTTACTGGTATGGTTGTATATTTTGTGATGTTGCACTGTAGCGGCTTTTTACGTGTTTTTTTTACGTTTTGTGTAACGGTATAAAACCCAGTGTTATCTGTATATAGTAAGTTGTTGCGACTGAAGAGTTTTGCGTTTAATTGCGCTACTGTGTGGTATACCTCTTTTGTGTTTAGACCTAGTTTATCTAGATATATGGTTGGTTGTGAGGTTTTGTAATGGAGAGTGGAGATTTTTTTGGGAAAATGGGGTGTTGTTTACGAGGTGTTGAAGTGAAGGATTTATGAATTAACCAAAATAGAATAAGACGTCAAACATAAAAGAGAAATAACTAAGCATGAAAAACAAATGTATTCTAAATATTTATAAATTATTGGACGATCTGCTATGTCAAATTCTGTTTTATTTCCATTAAGAAGCTTTAATATTTGTTCTTTCTTTTTTATTAGAGATATATTTAAGACAACTGTATCTGCAAATAAAATTATTACACCAAGAAGAATACCGAGTGACATTGTGGAAATAGTAATTATAAATAATGTGGACTCTATGTAATTATGCTCGTTATCTGACTTTAAAGAAATAAAAATAGCTAAAAAAGCAGATGCTATCGTTAATGTGTTTTTTAACCAGTCGCGATACACTTTATTTCTTTCATCTTGCAGAGTTTTTAAATCATCAAGATGCTTTAGAGTGTCTTTTATATCCATTATTTTATAATTTTATATCCATTATTTTTAATTGGTCTTTTATTGAACTTGATAAGTCATATTCTTTAAAATTATTTACTAAAACAATTTCAATTTCATTGTAGAATTTTATCATACTTTCATTAATACCTTTTTTATCTTTTTCTTTTAATAGTTTTCCTAAAACACCTGTTTTTTGCTTAAAAGTATTTTTACCTGTTTTCCAAATTCCAAATTTTGAATTTACTATCAAATATTGACTAGCGACAAAAACATCATTTAGTTTTTCATATTCTGTTAAATTAAATTTTGAAATAATTTCTATTTTACTGCTTTTTGACAAGCACTCTCCTCTTCCTGGGAAATTTATTTTAGGTGAATACTTAATTCCGCTATCTTTAATAAATTTCTTAATTTTAAATTCTTCCTTATAGGCTAAGGATTCAGAACGATTAACTCCATATATATCATTTTCAATGGACTTTCTTGCAACTGGATAAGCGTTGTAAACTCCTTTTGATTGTATAATTATATTATTAGCTCTTTTAAATGGATTATTGGAAACGCCAATTTTTAAAAATTCTTCATTTGATACATTACTTATAATATTCATTAAATAAATAAAATTTTGTTTTTCTAAGTTCATTTGTTGTATATGATGTTGTGTTGCGTTTTTATTCTTTTATGTATTCGTCTTTTTCAAAATCATAAATATATAGGCTGTAGATAAAATCTTCTAAAGAATTTGATTTGAAAAGAATTCCGAAATCTCCATTATCAACTTCGTAAACTTTTCCGTTATGCTTCCCTCCTATAGAAATGTATATTAAACCACCGTCTTCAAGTCCCATTACAGGTAATAAATAATCTATTTCAACATGATCTGAAGTTAACTCGAAATGCTTAAAAGTATCTTGTAAATGAGGTTTTAAATTGAGGTAACTCTCTATGATGTTATTGGGATTTAAAATTTCTGCAATTGAATTTACTGATTTCCATCCATCATCGTGTATGAGATCATAAGTGTATACTTGATCTTTTCCGTATGAATTGCCACCAGAGTATGCTTCTAAAAACAATTTAAGATTGGTTGGTAAGGTAAAACCTGTTTGCTCTTCAATTTGTTTAAAATCTTCTGAATTAATTCCTTCTATATCGTCAAATTCTAATTTATTTT
This sequence comes from Lacinutrix undariae, assembly GCF_052934785.1. Lineage (NCBI taxonomy): Bacteria > Pseudomonadati > Bacteroidota > Flavobacteriia > Flavobacteriales > Flavobacteriaceae > Lacinutrix > Lacinutrix undariae. The sequence continues at coordinate 2,931,935 of NZ_CM128809.1, read as the reverse complement.
TCATTTTTTTAATTGTTGACAGGGGGTTGTGTATGGTTTAGTGGGTGGTTAAGTACGTAATTTAGTAAATAAAATATAGATGGAATGTCTGCGAGGGTTTTAGTAAATGAGTGAGAAGCCAGTAATGGATTATATGCGGTGTTGACTACTGCTTGTTTGTTTTATTGAAAAAGTTTGTCTTGCATGAATTCCTTTCTTTTTACATTATCATTGAAAGTATGTATTAATTTATTATCACTAATAATTTTTAATATTATTTCACAAATGAACTTGAAAAAAGGTGGTATTAAATTTAGTTCTACCTCCTTTATTGTTTCTCCATGAACTAATTTTGACCTAATAGAATAATATTTTTTGACATATTTATATAATTCTTTTTTTTCTTCCTTTTCATTACCAGTAAAGTTTGCAACGTTGAAAGCAATTTGGTGAATTAGTTCTGAATTTGAATGGGGTGAAAATAAAGTTTCAAGGACTATTGATAAAGAAATTCCTGTAAGTTCTAAAGAGAGAGTATGCCAAGAAAAATAAAAAAAGTTCAACATATTATCAATTCTAGAACTTTTTACATTTGAAGTATAAGTTAATTTTAAATTTTGCCATACTTTATCCAATATTTCTATACTGTTGATGTCAAATTTAGCACGATAACATGTGAGGTCATGAGTAAATTCAGTTAAACTATCATATAGTGTATAGGTTAAACCTGAAGTTTTAAAATCATCTTTTGAAACTATAACTCTACAATGGCCTAAAGTGCCTTTATAAATAATTGTAAGAAGGTTTATAAAGGTTATTGATAAAGAATAATGTGAGGATGAAGGCAAAAATGAATGATCAGAACCTGTGTCATCATATAATATTAATCCAGTATTAAAGGTATATGGTTCTCCATCATCAACATTATCACTCTCACATATTTTTTCATATAGGCTTCCAACAGGATGAGTACTTGGGTTCACAAAACTTATACCTTTGTCCAAGGTGTATTCATTTTCATGATATTCCCAATTCAATAAATGTATAAGTATTACAAATTTCATATAAGTGATTTCAGTTTAGCTAACGTTGTTGTATATGGTTTTTTGCGTGGTTTAAGTAACTAATTTAGTAAATAAATCATAGATGGAATGTCTGCGAGGATTTTTGTAAGTGAGTAAAAAGCTAGCAATAAAGTTTATACGGTGTTGGCAATAGTATTTATTACTTCGTTAATTGTTTCTACACCAAAATCTCTTTTTGCTACTGTTAACAAATTCTGTCGTAATTTAGATGGTAATTCAACATTTTTCTTGTCTAGAACAAGAGCTGCATAAAATGGGTATTCTTTTGATTTAAAAAATTTTATGTAGTAATCTATCTCTTCAATTGAATAGAGCAAGAATGATTTTTCTGAATGGAAGTTTTTCTTAATACTTTCAGGAATTTTGATTTTATCAATACTATGATTGAAACCGTTTATTGAAAGTGTATTTGTTGATTTTTTTTCAATCGGGTTTTGAATAGTTTCAATATTTGGAATTGTTATTGAAAATTGCTCTTTTTGTTCTATATATCTTTCATTTAGAAAAGATAAAACTTTATCAAGAGACTTTAATTGTTTTTCAAACCATTGTTCGTTAACAAGCAATGCATATTCTTCTTTACCATCAATTTTTAGTGCAAGAACATAATCATCTATAAATCCGTGTTTAAAAAGAAATGAGCCGTCTTTTCGGTCAATCAAAATCGAATTGTTTCCTAAATATTCCCAATTTCCTTTTTCTATTTTTCCGTCAGTCGAAATAAGTAATTGATTATCTTTTTCTCTGAAAATGAAGACAGACTTTCTTGATGTATCCTCATCTAAAATTACCCAATGCTTATTTAATAGAATAGTCAAATTATCTAATTTTTGACTAAATCTTTGAATTTTTGGAATTATATCAAGTATGTAGGTTTTCATTTTGTTATATTATTGCCAACTACAGGATATCACTGTTTTTAGAGTTACACCTCTGTTTATAGGTTATTTGTATTAAACTGCTGCTAATATAGTTGTTTTAATAAAAGGGATGTTATGGTTTTCCGTAAAAGGGATGCTTAATTTTATTTTTAGTACAGGACTTTAATTGTTGCTACGGTTTAGCTATGAATAGTACGGTGCAGAAAATTTGTGGATTTTGGTAAGTAAGTTAGAACTAACGATGGATTATATGCTTTGTTGTGGTTAGTGATTTATTTTTTTTCTTTCAACTTCTTTTTTTACTCCATCTAAATCTGGTTGAATAGTCATCCAATTAATATTTAATATTTCAAGTCTTTTAAAAACTTGCCAAGCTACTCGATGTGATAAAGTAAATAAACTTGGTTTCCCAATTTTTTCATTTATTAGTCTTTCGTTATCAGAACTCTTGTTATAATCAAATAAATATTCATCGAGTGATTTTATTTTTCCTTCTGTATTAAAAAGGTTTTCGTCAATTGATTGACCTTTAAAATAATTGATAAATAATCCTTGTTGGGCAGTCATATTTTTATTCTGGAAGCCTTCAACAAATATTCGTTTTAGATAAAAGTCTTCTTGACATATTTCAATCAATCTTTCTGGAATTGCCCAGATTCCAATCTTTGAATTATCATCTTTATTAGGATGCTTTATTTTCTCAGAAGCAAAAAATATTGCCTTATTTGGGTTAAAAGTAAAATCTAATAATCTAGTATTAACTCCATAATGTTGAGCTAAAGCTAATTCCTTAAATTGTTCTGGTTTTGGAAAATACGTTATTAAATCAAATGTTTTAAAGTTTTCATCGATTAAAGTAGAGTTAATTAATTTGAAAGAATCATCTTCAATTTTGTAGCCTAAACTATTCAATCCTTTGATGAAATTTATAAAATCAGTTAATTCAGGTAAATAATGACCGTTTCCAGATTTTAGTATATTTAAACTGTTGGTTTCTTCATTGGAATTTAAATTTCGAAAGGCAGTAGGAATTAATTTCCAATCTGAGCATCGTTGTCCTCTGAATATGTATTTTGCATCAATATTTGAAATATTAGTTTGATGTAGTTCCGAAAATGGATCATTAAAACATTCAAAAAAAGCATCACAATTTTCTTCGAATTCATATTCCCAATGAGTAATCTTATCAATTGGCTTAATACCACGAACTATTTTACCGTGTGGATTTATTTCAGGTTCGTGCTGAATTCTTATATCTATAGGTAAATCTTTCAATTATTTCGTTTTTTTTTCATTAAGCACAACTAGAGGACATCACTACTTTTTGCATTACACTTCTGCTTATAGTGCACAGGCATTCAGTTTACTGCGGCTAATATAGTTATTTTAATAAAAGGTTTGTTATGGTTTTCCGTAAAAGGGGTGCTTAATTTTATTTTTAGTACAGGACTTTAATTTTTGCTACGGTTTAGCTATGAATAGTACGGTGCAGAAAATTTGCGGATTTTGGTATGTAATTACCGACCAAGAAAGTCCGCGAGGACTTTTGTAAGTGAGTAAAAATCTAGCAATGGATTGTGTACGATGTTAGGGCACGTTTTATATTAATAAATCTTCAATGTTTTTTTCAATTTCTCTTAATTTTGTTGATATTTCTTTTTGAATTTTTTTGTCTAATGTTGAAATACCGTCAATTACATTTTTGGCGTCATCATTTGTTATTGGTTGCAGATTAGCTGTTTTCATGATGTTATCATCAATTTCTTTTCTAAGTGATTCTAATTCTAAACTAATTTCTTCTTTGAAAAAGTGACCAATTGATAAAAATAATGATGATTTCACTCTAAAGTATTCAATCATTATTGGTCCTGAAATCGCTAAATTGTAAATATCAGAAGGTTTCACATTAAGACTAATTTGTTTTAATTCGGAACCAACTTTTTCAATTGTTAATCTTCTGTTTTCAAGAAGGTCAATTCTCGTTTTTTTAAGTCCTATTGCATTCTGTTTAGAGGAGATACCTTTAGAAACAATAACATTTATCAAAGCAACTATCAAAGTCGCAAGTGATGCAACTAATACTACTATTAATTCAGTTTCCATATTTTACTTTTTATATTTAATTTCTCATAAACTCTGGTAATTCTTTTAATTCCGTTTGAGTGAGTAAATATAATTCTTGCTAAATTCCATATAATTTAGTTTTTATTTCGATGCCGTAAATAAGATTAAAAGTCTGTTCTGATTTTTATTCTCTCAGGAATTCCTGTTTTTAATTATTTTTTTCAATATATTTTTATCAATTGCGCCATAAATTACTCCGAAGCCAACAATTGTAAATATTAATTGCAGAATATTAAGAATCATTTCAGATTTTACATAAACTCCTATATGTGGTTTAATCATTAGTGTTAAACCGAAGCTAAACACTAAAGAAATAATTCCGACTAATATTTTTAAAATCATTTTATTCATTTTTTGAGTACGTTCCGCCAATGAATGCCAACGTGTTTGTGTATAAGGAAAGTTGCGTGTTTATGTGCGAGGATTTTCCGAAGGAAAATCAGAAGCTAGCAAACAAAGCAACTAACATTGGTTAAGCACAAAATAGCAATTTTTTATATACTATGTTGGCAGTAGTTATTTTTTTCCGCTTGATGGTTTTGGTATAATTGCTTTTTGATTTGGTGACGGCTTATCGGAGCTGTGTTTAACAATTCTACTTGTCGGAGGTGTTGGTTTCGGAGTTGGTTTTTTATCACTCATATTATTTGTTTTAAAAGATGTGTTATAAAAGTTGCAAATGCTATAATTAAAGATATAATCAAATATTTTTTGGTCAGATATATTTGATATGTACGTTTAATATTTAAATCATTATTTACGTCAGAACATTTAATTAATTCCGTAATTAAAGATTCTTCAAATTCTTTTTCACTATCGGAATCAATCCCTTCATTTTCGTTATATTCAATTAAGTTTTTTCGATAAGATTCAAAGTCTGTATTAGTTCCTAAAACCTCATAATTATAACCTTTAATTCCATTATTATAGGAGAGAATTATATGGAATATGGATTTACATAATAGTAATGAAATTATTAATATTAGTGCAACAATTATAAAGTCAGTTTTGAGCAAACATTCAAAATTCACTTTTTGTGAGATATAAGATATTATTCCAAAAATGATTGTAATAATCAAAATAGGATTATTAATCGATTTATCTAAATCGTCTTTTTTCTTAAGTTCTGTTTCATAAAAACTTTTATAAAAAGATAGTCTGTCCATTGTTTTGTCAAATTACTGCCAACTACAGGATATCACTATTTTTAGTGTTATACCTCTGCTTATAGGTTACTTGTATTAAACTGCTGCTAATATAGTTGTTTTAATAAAAGGTTTGTTATGGTTATCCGTAAAAGGGATGCTTAATTTTATTTTTATGGGGTTTGCATCTCGATACAATTTATTCGTTCCTCTTAAATCACTCGATGTGACATGGTGTGATTTGTTTGTTCTTCTTAAGTTACTTGATGTGACGGAGGGGGTATGCTTTCTTTTATTCTCTATTCTTTTCCATTGCTGAAAAGAACCAAAAAGCTAGACTGACTATCATTTTCTTGAATTGTATAGGTTACTCCACTAACGCGTTGAGATTGTTACTCTGCGTTTGTTTTATTCTACGTTCTTTTCCATTGCTGAAAAGAACCAAAAAGCTAGACTGACTATTATTTTCTTGAATTCTACAGGTTACTCCACTAACGCGTCCAGACCGTTACTCTGCGTTTCACTCTTTGGACGCTTGCCGTTTCATAACCTTTGAATTGCTACGGAAATTATAGATAGGTCGGGGTTTGATTTATTCGTGCCTCTTAAATCATTTGGGCATCTCGATACTATTTACTCGTTCCTCTTAAATCACTCGATGTGACAAATGATTAGGTACTCTCCTACTTTATACTTGGTGGTATCTGGATACTGTTTGTTTGTGGTTCTTAAATTACTGGATGTGATGTGGTGTGATGGTTTTCTTTTGTTCTCTATTCTTTTCCATTGCTGAAAAGCACCAAAAAGCTAGACTGACTATCATTTTCTTGAATTCTACAGGTTACTCCACTAACGCGTCCAGACCGTTACTCTGCGTTTCACCCTTTGGACGCTTGCCGTTTCATAACCTTTGAATTGCTACGGAAATTATAGTAGGTCGGGGTTTGATTTATTCGTGCCTCTTAAATCATTTGGGCATCTCGATACTATTTACTCGTTCCTCTTAAATCACTCGATGTGACAAATGATTAGGTACTCTCCTACTTTATACTTGGTGGTATCTGGATACTGTTTGTTTGTGGTTCTTAAATTACTGGATGTGATGTGGTGTGATGGTTTTCTTTTGTTCTCTATTCTTTTCCATTGCTGAAAAGCACCAAAAAGCTAGACTGACTATTATTTTCTTGAATTCTACAGGTTACTCCACTAACGCGTCCAGACCGTTACTCTGCGTTTCACTCTTTGGACGCTTGCCGTTTCTTAACCTTTGAATTGCTACGGAAATTATAGTAGGTCGGGGTTTGATTTATTCGTGCCTCTTAAATCATTTGGGCATCTCGATACAATTTATTCGTTCCTTTTAAATCACTCGATGTGACAAATGATTAGGTGCTCTCCTACTTTGGATTGGTTGGTATCTGGATACGATTTATTTGTTTCTTTTTGATTAGTAGTGAAGAAAGTAAGGTGTGAAAAACCAGTCTTAATTGCGGTTTGTAATAAGCTGTTAAAACAGGCTTTTGCTATCGCTAAATCAGGATTAACTTACGACAATAACTATAGAAGTGTTTTGGCGAGAAATTAATGCCTTTTTACTTGTTTTTTACCACAGTACTTTGTTGTGTGTAGTTATTTTGTTAATTTATCAAGTTCTTTATTAGAGAATTTTACCATTGATTTTGGCATTGTCTTAGATAATTCATCAAACTTATTTTTTGTTTCTAATTCAAAACTCCCATTTGTCTCAAATTGATAAGTTAATTTAGTGAATAATCCAAAATATTTATAATGTTCATCGGATATCATTATTTCAATATCATTTGCGTTAACATTTTTGTAAGAATCATCTTTTGCATAACTACCTATTACACGTAAAACAGCTAATTCAACTTCTTTTTCTGGACCGTTAGAAGTTAACCTCTGATAACGTTTTCCATCGCTAAAAAACATTCCTGTTTTCATTGGTATTAATGTAATAAAAAAAATACCTAATGACGCTAGTGCTCCAATTAATATAATTACTGGTTTGTTTAAATTAAGTAAGAAATATAAACTGAACAAAATTAAGGCAAGGATAAATGAAGCAATTGGACCTGCTAGAATTATTTTTGAAAAAATCTTACTATTTTCGGAATTATCATTTTTAGGAATTGTAGCTGCAATTCCACCATAATGGCCAATGTTTTTATTTAAATAAACTTTAATTTTATTGTTTTCTTTTTTTATTCCTAAAGGGCCAACTACAAAAATTTCAAATCTAAAACCTTGAACTAATCCTGTAATCAAATGACCCAATTCGTGAACGCCAAGAACAACGAATAGCATAATTATAATACCTAATATTTCAATAATTTTTGTTATCATTTACTATGCTTGTTTTAATTGTGCACAACGTTGTTGTGTATGATTAGTGGTGTGATTTAGGCACTAAGTTAGCAAATAAATCACAGATAGAATATTCCGCAGGAATGTTTGTAAGTAATTATTGACCAAGCAATTAGTTACACACGGTGTTAGCAAATCGTTTTTTATTTTTTCACGAGTTTCAAATTCCGCATTGCGTAGAATTCAAATCCGTTTATTGGTTTTATTTTCCGTTTTTTTATTCGGTAAATTATGCTCGAATTAATTTCAGTCCATTTTTTGTCCGATTTACTTTTTTTCTCCAGTTCTATATTCAGAATTAGTGTGTCGTTTTCAATTTTCCATTTTCCTTTTAATTCCGAGTATATTATTTCGTGATAGTGATAGAATTTAGTTCGATGAAAAGTTCCGTTTTCATAAAGAACTAAACTGTCAGAATCAACATAATTCCATTTAATTCCACTTTTAGATTTCTGTTTTGTTTTTTCTTTTTTATAGACATATTTAGATTGGATTTCTTGCGAAACCAAAATGTTAGTCAAAAGACCAAAAATCAATATTAGAAGTGTTTTTCTCAAATGTTTGCCAACGTGATTGTGTATGATTAGTTGCGTGGTTTAGCAACTAAAGTTAGTAAATAAAAACCGAATAGAAAATCCGCGAGGGTTTTCGTAAGCAGGCTAGAACTAGCAATAAATTATATACGGTGTTGGCAACAGTTAATTTTCCGATTTTATTTTATTTATCAATCCGCCTCCAAGGAAGTCTTTGAATATTCCTTTAGAATAATCTCTAGAGTACAAGTAATCTTTGAAACTTCCTTCACTTTCTTTTCCATTACTTAAATAATAGCCAATAAAGTGGCTTGGTCCGAATTCAAACCCGTTTTTCTCAATTTTTGAAGTGTAATAATTCATTCCGTTATTTTCTGAATAATATTCACCTTTCCATTTTGTGTCAAAAATTCGACAAAGTGTTTCTCCGAAATAAGCAGTTAATTCAGATTCCAATTTTGCAGACTCAATCCAATCTTCTTGAATTTCATTTTCCAAAATTTTGTCTATTTCGTTTTCTAAACTTTTTACACTAAAATCCAAATCATAACCTTTTTCTAGATATTTTCTACTAACAATTTCAGCAATATCTTTTGGGTTATCTTCTCTGCGCATTTTATTCATAATTGTTGCCAACTACAGGGTATCACTACTTTTAGAGTTATACCGCTGCTTATAGGTTATTGGTATTAAGTTTACTGCTGCTAATATAGTTGTTTTAGTAAAAGGGTTGTTATGGTTATCTGTAAAAGGGATGCTTAATTTTATTTTTATGGGGTTGTGTTGTTGTGTGCATCTCGATATTATTTACTCGTTCCTCTTAAATTACTCGATGTGACATGGTGATGTATGTGATTTATTTTCTCTATTCTTTTCCATTGCTGAAAAGCACCAAAAAGCTAGACTGACTATCATTTTCTTGAATTCTACAGGTTACTCCACTAACGCGTCCAGACCGCTGCACTCTTTGGATGGTTGTGGTTTTGTAGGTTTTTAATTGCTACGGAAATTATAGGTAGGTCGGGGTTTGATTTATTCGTGCCTCTTAAATCATTTGGGCATCTCGATACTATTTACTCGTTCCTCTTAAATCACTCGATGTGACAAATGATTAGGTACTCTCCTACTTTATACTTGGTGGTATCTTGTTATGCTTTGTTTTGTTCTACGTTCTTTTCCATTGCTGAAAAGCACCAAAAAGCTAGACTGACTATCATTTTCTTGAATTCTACAGACTACTCCACTAACGCGTCCAGACCGTTGCATTCTTTGGATGGTTGTGGTTTTGTAGTTTTTTAATTGCTATGGATGTTATGGGGAGGTCGGGGTTTGATGTGGGGTTGTGGGGTTGTGGGGTTGTGTTGTTGTGTGCATCTCGATACAATTTATTCGTTCCTCTTAAATCACTCGATGTGACATGGTGTGATTTGTTTGTTCTTGATTTGCTTGATGTGGTGTTGTGGTTTTCTTTTGTTCTCTGTTCTTTTCCATTGCTGAAAAGCACCAAAAAGCTAGACTGACTATCATTTTCTTGAATTCTACAGACTACTCCACTAACGCGTCCAGACCGTTGCATTCTTTGGATGGTTGTGGTTTTGTAGTTTTTTAATTGCTATGGATGTTATGGGGAGGTCGGGGTTTGATGTGGGGTTGTGGGGTTGTGGGGTTGTGGGGTTGTGGGGTTGTGTTGTTGTGTGCATCTCGATACAATTTATTCGTTCCTCTTAAATCACTCGATGTGACATGGTGTGATTTGTTTGTTCTTGATTTGCTTGATGTGGTGTTGTGGTTTTCTTTTATTCTACGTTCTTTTCCATTGCTGAAAAGCACCAAAAAGCTAGACTGACTATCATTTTCTTGAATTCTACAGACTACTCCACTAACGCGTCCAGACCGTTACTCTGCGTTTCACTCTTTGGACGCTTGCCGTTTTGTAGCCTTTGAATTGCTACGGAAATTATAGGTAGGTCGGGGTTTGATTTATTCGTGCCTCTTAAATCATTTGGGCATCTCGATACTATTTACTCGTTCCTCTTAAATCACTCGATGTGACAAATGATTAGGTACTCTCCTACTTTATACTTGGTGGTATCTGGATACTGTTTGTTTGTGGTTCTTAAATTACTGGATGTGATGTGGTGTGATGGTTTTCTTTTGTTCTCTATTCTTTTCCATTGCTGAAAAGCACCAAAAAGCTAGACTGACTATCATTTTCTTGAATTCTACAGGTTACTCCACTAACGCGTCCAGACCATTGCACTGCGTTGCACTCTTTGGACGCTTGCCGTTTCATAACCTTTGAATTGCTACGGAAATTATAGTAGGTCGGGGTTTGATTTATTCGTACCTCTTAAATCATTGGGGTTTGATGTGGGGTTATGTTGTTGTGTGCATCTCGATACAATTTATTCGTTCCTCTTAAATCACTCGATGTGACGTGGTGTTGTGGTTTTCTTTTATTCTACGTTCTTTTCCATTGCTGAAAAGCACCAAAAAGCTAGACTGACTATTATTTTCTTGAATTCTACAGACTACTCCACTAACGCGTCCAGACCGTTACTCTGCGTTGCACTCTTTGGACGCTTGCCGTTTTGTAGTCTTTGAATTGCTACGGAAATTATAGGTAGGTCGGGGTTTGATTTATTCGTGCCTCTTAAATCATTGGGGTTTGATGTGGTGTTATGTTGTTGTGTGCATCTCGATACAATTTATTCGTTCCTCGTAAATTACTTGATGTGACATGGTGATGTGTATATGGATTCTGTTATAAAATGTATTTTTTACATTGCTACATCAAAAAATCCTGTATTTTTTTAAGCATTATTTCTTTACTTACTGGTTTTGCAATAACATCATTACATCCTACACCCAATGCTTGCTTTTTATCTTTTAGAAGGCTGTATGCTGTAAGTGCAATTATGGGTAAATGAGGGAAGTCTTTGCGAATTGCTATTGTAGCGTCAAATCCGTTCATGACAGGCATTTTTAAATCCATTAAAATAATGTCTGTTTCTGGGTTTGCTTTAATGACCTCTATAGCTTCCTTACCATTTACTGCGTTGATAATATTACATTTTGAAGGCTTAAGCATGTTTGTAATCATTTGCATTCCAATGGTATCATCTTCAACAATAAGTACTTTTTTTGCAGATAAATCTTGCAATAAAAAGGGCGTGTCTTTTTGTTTGATATTAGTTATTTCATTTTCACTAATTTGTAAAGGGAAGACAAAAGTAAATTCTGACCCCTTATTCAATTCTGACTGAACTTTGATTGTTCCGCCCATAACTTGTGCTATTTTAAGTGAAATAGCAAGACCAATACCTACTCCTTCATATTTTCTGGTATGAGAATCATCCACCTGTCTGAAAAATTCAAATATTATTCCTAGTTTATCTTCGGGGATACCAATTCCCGTATCTTTCAGTTTGATGGATAAACAATTGTCTTCTTCGATTTTAAGTGCTAATGAAATTTCACCTTTATGGATGTATTTGACCGCGTTTTTTATAATATTAGACATCACTTGCATGACCTTGGGTTTGTCTGTAATAATTTTTTTGGTTACAATACTGCTATCAATTTTGTAATCTATACTAACTTGATCATTTTTATTTGACTCCATTAATACTTCTTGCAGTTGTTTTTTCAATTCAAGATAAATATCGCGAATAAATACTTCTTGCTTTCGCATTCTTATTTCAGATTGCTCACTCAAGGCAAGGTCAAAAACATCTTCAATAATATTGAGTAAATTTGAACCACTTTGATGGATTAAATTTGAGAACTCTTTTATAGATTCATCATTGGTCATATCAGGAATAAGATTGCTAAATCCAAGTATATGATGCAATGGTGTGCGAAGTTCATGGTTCATGGTTGCTAGAAAGGCTGATTTTAAGTGGTCGCTTTCTTCGGCTTTTAATTTAGCTTCTTCAAGTTGATTTAAAAAAATTATGTTTTCTGTAATATCTTGAGCCACACTAACAAAATGTGTTATTTTGTTATTTTGCTTTATAGGTGATATTGATTCTTTTGTCCAAAATATTTTTCCGCATTTTGCTTTGTTTTGTAGTTCACCTTGCCATGTATTTCCTGCTAATATTGTATCCCATAGATTGGTGTAAAATGATTTGGGCTGCATTCCTGAATTTAAAATGGAAGGATTCTTACCCTGGGCTTCGTTTAATTTGAAACCAGTTATTCTTTCAAATTCAGAATTAACAAAAGTTATTACTCCTTTAGTGTTGGTAATCATGATGCTAACAGGGCTTTCTTCAATAGCCATACTAAGTAATCTTAATTTTTCTTCATTTGATTTTCTAACAATGGCATTTGAGATAATATCAGCAAGTAAGTTAAGAAATTGATTGTCTTTTTCAGACCAAGGACTACTTAATAAAACGTTATCAAATCCAACAAAACCTTTGAGTTGCTTTTTTGAATACACAGGCAACACCAAAAGTGATTTTATATTTTGACTTTCAAGTATTTCTTGCTCTGCTATAGCTTCGGGAGGCATTTTTGAAACATCAGAAACATCAATAATTTCGTTATTGAAAAGTTTCTGCATCCACCATGGGAAAATGCTTAAGGGTAGGTTTTTCAAATTATTTATTTCTGCAGACACGCCTTTAGCACACCATTCATGTGTATTGGTCATGGTTTCATGTTCGGTATCAATCATGAATAAATAAATTCTTGAAGCTTGAATTATATCAGCTAATTTTGCAAATGATTGGATAATACAGGCGTCAATATCTTTAGCATGAATAAATTGGGATGAAATTTCACTTAACAGTTTTTCTATTTCAAGTTTTTGATAGAGTTGTAATTCAGATTTTTTGCGCTCTGTTATGTCCTGATGAACACCAGACATAAGTAAAGGTTTTCCATCATGAGTCCATTTGGTTACTTTTCCGGTATCAAGCACCCAAACCCAATGCCCGTTCTTATGTCGCATTCTTGCTTCGGTTTTATATTGAGAAATTTCTCCTTCAAAATGAGCATTGAGTTTCTCGTTTGATATTTTTAAATCATCAGGATGCACAAGCTGATTCCATGTTTGAATATTAACTGGTGATAATTCTTCAAGAGAATACCCTACTGCCTCCGCCCATTGTTCATTAAATATTGTTTCGCCGGTTTGAATATTCCATTCCCATGTACCAATATTTGCATTGCGAATTAAACTGGTAAACTTTGAATTCTCCTTTGTCTTATCGGTTATATCTGTGAAAATTGTGATAAAATATTCTCTTACCGGAGAATAAGCATGTACGCTGTAGTACTTGTCTAATGACTTGGAGTATTGCTCAAAGATTTCTTCGGAATTCTCAAGTGCAACTTTACCATATAAGCTTATCTGATTGGATTTGTCTTTTTCAGTATTTGGTATGGATTCTTTTAGTGTTTTTCCAATGATATTGGTTTTGTTGAGTCCGGTAATGTTTTTGAATACTTCATTTGCTTCGATAAATTCATAATCAATTGGTTTCTCATTTTCATCTAAAACTATTTTATGTAGTGCATAGCCAAAAGGGGCATTTTGGAAACTATTAATTTTGTTTATCATATTGCTCATTAATATTTCTGTTCAAAGATAATAGGCTTACTGTGCTGTTTATTTTAGCATGTTTTACAACGTGTTTGTATGCGAGGATTTTCCGTAGGAAAATTTGAAGTAGTAAACAATTGACGGCCTTAGTTTTAGCTAAAAATAGCAATTTTATGTATACTATAGTTGTGCTTTATTGTTTATTTTAAGATTTTGTTTTCGACAACTAACTAAAATTAGATATTTGTATTTCTACTCCGTGAAATTGCATCATTCTACAATGACGTATTTATATACTATGTTGGTAACGGTTTTTTATTTTTTCAGGAATTTAATTGCATTTCCGTTTTTGAATTTTAAGAGATATAGGCCATATGCATTAAAATTTTTCAAATCCTTTTTTACTTAAGTGACTAACGCTTTTGGTTGATTTTCTCTTAACAGCTTTTGCTATTTAGGTTATTTAATTAGATTAGTATTGTAATTTTTTAATAGCTGCATTTGGATTTCTCTATCTTTTTGAAATCTTAAAAATGCCAAATCTTGTGTTTATCTGTTTTGGGTTTTTCATGATTATACAATATTTAATAGGTATTCTTAATCAAGCTACTTTTCAGAAATAGCGTGCTAAAACTAAAATGTAAGTGCAAGAAAAACAGTGTGTAGCTATAAATTTTTAGTGTTTATGATTATATTTTTAAAAAAATAAAGATTAGCTTAGCTTAAATTTTAAAAATATAATCATGAAAAAACTTTACATTTTATTTATTCTTTTAGCTCAAGTTTCTTTTGCTCAAATTAGTATTGGACAAATAAGCACTTTTACTGGTGAAAGTAATTTTGAAGGTTGGAATAATTTAAACTCAGCATTTACCCCGGTTACAGTAGCTGGTGGTTTTTTAACTGCAGATGGGTCTGCATCTATACTTCCTGGATTATTACCTCCTAATAGATTAATTATAGATAACATTACTAATTGGGGAGGAAATTATACAAGTGTTGGTGTTGGAGGAATTAGATTTAAGGCAAGAAACTTATCTGGCGTTGATATAGATCTTGTAGTACTTTTATTTGATGATCAAGGTGCTGAAGATGTTACAACTGCCGAATCTACAACTATTACAATACCTGCAACTGCAACAAATTTTGAAATCTATACTATTCCTGTTACACCTTCGGCATTAACTGTTAGTGGATCAATAATGCTTAGCGATTTGCTTATTAATGTTTTTGGAATTTCTATTTCTAGAGTAGATAATAATGGTGATGGTACAGAAAGTCTTGATTTTGATGATATTGAAGCTGTTTCTGTTGCTCAATTATCTGTAACAGATTTTTTTACAAATAATACTACTGCTAGCGTATTTGTAGAAGCTGGATTTTTAAATGTTATAAATAATAATGCTATAAAAAATATTAGTATTTATGATATTACTGGTAAATTAATTAGTGAAACATTAGGGGATAAAGCCAGCGTTAATACACTAAGTAATGGTGTTTATATTGCGCTCATTCAAGATAACGCAGGTAACACAATCTCTAGAAAATTTATAAAATAAGTTTTTAAGACAGCTAACAAATAGCTTCTTGAAGCTTAGAATGATTGCCATTTTAAAGTTTATACAACGGCTTTAAAATGGCTTTTTTGTTTTAAGTTCTTTTGCATATCTATTTTAAAAAGTTGCTTTACACTAAACCTCCTAAAAGCTTAGATTTCATTTTACAGAGGTTACTGATGACTTGTTGCTAAGGTTGTTGTATGTGATTTAAGTAATTAGTTTAGAAAATAAAATGGAATATAAAATACGTGAGGACTTCTGTAAGCCTAGTAGAACTAGCTATTAATTATATAGGGTGTTGTAAAATGTTTTTTTTAATCCTTCGTAATTACAATGTATATAATATTTTTTTCCACTTTTGGTTTTAATAATTGAAAATTGAGGTAAGTTAATCCTCTTAAATTTATTGACTTCTGATATTTAAGTCCAGTCAATTTCTTTTTTTTTGAATAAATTTCTTATTATGAGTTTTTTCTTATTTTCTTTTATCCAGTAAGAGAATATTAAGTTACCAAAGAAAAGTACCATTGCTAAAATTCCAATTATCAGAAATGGTATAGAATTCAGGTAACTGCTTTCTGTTAGGTTTCCGAAGATTCTAATTATTCCGCTATTAGAATACATGCTGATAAATCCGATTCCAAAACCAATTGACCATATTGTCAAAAAAAAGTAAGTAAAAATACCTGTTTTAATATTCATTTATAAGTTTAGATTTTGAGTCTGTAAAATGTTTTACAACTTAGTATATATGCTATTGAGGTTACTGGTGCTAATATAAATATTATGAAGCGAAGGTTGTTAGAGTTTTTAGGAAAAGGGATGGTTTGTTTAATTTTTACTTCATAAGTCACTGGATATAACATGGTGGTTAGGGTCTCTCCTATTATTTTGGACTTAGTTAAATATTTTTTTTAAAGAATTTATGGTTAAAAAGTTTAGTTTGTTTGAAGTGAGAAAAAATTAAGAAACTAACAGCAATTGATGTAAATAATAAATAACCAATTAATGAGTTTTCAGTTCCAAATTTTTCAGAAGCTAAACCTAAAATAATACTAGGAACTCCAAAACCTAAATAACCAAATAATAAGTACCCAGAAACGACTCTGGGTTTTTCTCCTGGATTAAGTAATGAAACACCTTTAAGTGTACCAAAATAACCAAAGCCATAAGCTACCATACCTACTATAGCACACCCTATTAACACAAATGATAAATAGCCATAGATGCTACCAAAGGTTAAAGAGGTGAATCCAATAGGCAGTAAACAATAGGAGATTGTCATACAATGTTGTACTGAAAAACGTTTAGCTATAGGTAAGCATAAAGCACCTGTACCATTAATTAAAAATAAACATAAACCGCTCCAACCTCCCAAGTTGAATTTTGATATTTGAGTGGGGATGATAGATATTACAACTCCAGTTGCGGCCCAAAACAAGGCGACTGATATGTTGAATTTTAACGCTCCTTTAGGGTATAAAGGAAGTTTTATCATTTTTTTGTTTTTATCAAATTTAGATTCGGGAAGTGTTGTTGTGATTAGTAACCAAGTTAAAGAAATAATTAGTAAAACCCAATAAGTAAGCGGGACTAAAGTTGTATAATAGGCTAGATATATACCCGTAAATAAAGCGCCACTTCCAAAACCTAAAGCGGTAGCTAGTGCTACAATATTAGAGGATTTAGTTTCTTTGTGGCTTGTAAACATATCTGAAAGAAAGCTACTACCTGTAGATATTGACAGTGCCACAGCAGAACCAACTAGTATTCTTGAGGCAAATAACACATATAAATTTGGGTAAATACTAATTATTAAAATAGAAAGTGTAGATAGGAATAAGGCAATTAATAGTACTTTTTTCTTACCAATTTTATCTGAAAGTCCACCAAATAATAATGCTGTTGGTAGAAGTCCTCCAATATAAGAAGCGAATGCAAATCCAACCATTCCAACTCCAAAATTTTCATTTTCTGTATATATTCTAAAAAGTGGCATTTCTAAATTAACAGCGGCGGTAATTAAAAATAATACCCCTGTAATGATATATATGTTTTTTGTGTTAGTATTCATATTTGTGAAAATAAATTACAACTTTTAATTTGGTAAAGTTAGTTTATTACATTTTTCAATTAGGTAGCTTATATGATACAAAAAACAGAGGCTTATTGGTAAACGTTATCTTTATTAATTTATTGTAAATTAATTACTTACCCTACTTGTAATCCTCATGTTAAAGCAATCTTCTTGTACAGGGCAAGTTGTTAATGCAAAGAGAAGGCATATTACTAAACCTTTTTAACTATTATCCTTAATAATTAGGTTGTTCTAGAGATCAAATCTGTTATTTAATCCAAAAGAAAGTGGTTTATTGGCCCATTTCCTTTTCCTAGTATTTTGTCTTTACCTTTATCAATAGCATGATTTACATATTCACAGGCCTTGTTTACTGCATTTTCTAGATCATAGCCTTTGCTTAGAAAAGTTGCTATGCTGGATGATAAACTGCAACCTGTACCATGTGTATTATTTGTTTTTATTCTTGGGTTTCTAATAATGAATATTTTATTGGTTGCATATTCATACAATATATCAAGCATATCTTCTGTTGTGGTCTCTAAATGCCCGCCTTTTAATAGTACAGAAGTTTTAAACTGTAAGCCTATTTCTTTTGCCGTAGCTTCAGCATTACTATTGTTAATAGAATGCCCAATTAAAACCTCTGCTTCCTTACTGTTTGGTGTTATAAGAAATGCTTGTGGTAATAGTTTTTTTAAGCAATTGATAGCATCATCTGTCATTAATTTATCTCCTGAAGTTGCTACCATTACAGGGTCAATGATTATATTTCTTGCATTGTATTTAGCTAGCTTTAAAGCTACAGTATTAATGATTGCGCAAGAATGAAGCATCCCTATTTTTATTGCATCAAAATTAATATCGGTAAATACTGCGTCTAATTGCTTTTCAATATGCGAAACAGGAATACTGTGTATATCTGTTACTCCTTGTGTATTTTGTGCTGTAGTGGCTGTAATTACACTTGCTGCAAATGCTCCGCATGCCGAAATGCTTTTTATATCTGCTTGTATACCTGCGCAACCACCTGAGTCGCTTCCTGCAATAGTTAATACGCTTTTATAAGCTGTTTTCATAATTTCCATGATTCTTTTTTGTAGGCACTATCCCAGAACATCCATTCTAATTTTGACGCTTTTTCAAAGGCCGTATTCATTTTGTTTGTTATCTCTGGAGATACTGTGCTTGCATGTTTGTTAGTGATTTCAATAGCCATTTTTACTGAGTTGGCAAAAGCTTCTCCTCCGTATGTATTTATCCAATCTTGATATGGATTATTGTCTTTGTTAGTTTGATTTGCTAAAATATAATCTCCAATTTGTTTGTAGATTGTAAAACACGGAAGTACCGCTGCAAGTCCTTCTTCTAAAGACTTTGTATGTGCCATACGCGACAGGTAACTTATATAAAGTTCACAGGTTGGTGATGAAATATTTGTAGCTGTATTTTGTTTGAGGAAATTTTGGTGCAAGGCATTTTCTACATTTATTATTCCTGTTGCTGCATCTAAAAAAAACTGAGTGTCATTTTCATTAGAACATTTGATTCCTACTTGAGCCAAAATCTTTTTATATTCAGACAAGTAAATAGTGTCTTGATTGATATAAAAATAGAATACTTCTTTTGGAAGTGTTCCAGCTAAAAGCTCTTTAATAAAAGGATGTTCTTTTATTTGTTGTACTATAGATTCTGTTTGTATACTTATTTCTTGATACCAGTTTGACATATCTTTTCTTTTAATTGTTTTGTTGCTTGTTCTGGGTCTTTTGCTTGTGAAATAGCTGTAACTACTGCAATGCCATCTGCTCCATTTTGCAGAATACTTATTGTGTTTTCCTTGTTAATACCTCCAATACAAATAATGGGTTTATTGCTTACACTTTTTATTTTTTTTAAACCTTCAAGACCTAATGGAGCCTCTAGATCTTTTGTTTTTGTGTTTGTGCTAAAAATTGGTGATAATCCAATATAATCCACTTCAAGAGTATTTGTTTCAATGGCTTGTATTTGGTTACTTACAGAGAGTCCAATGATTTTATCGCTTCCCAATAACTCTCTAGCAACAGTTGCAGGTATATCTTTTTGGCCAATATGCACGCCATCAGCATTTATAGCCAAAGCAATATCAATTCTATCGTTTATAATAAGCGGAGTATTGTGTTTTTTACAAAGTTTTTTTACAGCTACCGCCCGTTCATAGAACCGTTTCGTATTCAGTTTTTTTTCTCTTAATTGAACGATATTAGTCCCTCCTTTTAGACTAGATTCTAATACCTTTAAGAATTGCGTATCATCCGTTATTTGCTCATCTGTTACAAACATTAAATAATAATCTGCTTTTTTCATTCTTCTTCTGCTAATTGGTACAGCGCATCTATAAAATTCATTTGAAAACTGCCCGAACCTCTTGATATTTTTTCAGCCATATCACCTGCCTTTCCCATTATTTCCATTGCATTATATGAAGCGTTATGGTAATCTGTATTTATTGCGGCACAAGCCCCAATAATACTGGTGGCAGTACACCCCATACCTGTGACTTTGGCCATAATTGGACTTCCACTAGTTACTTTATCAATAAGTTCGCCTGTTATGATGTAATCTGTCTCTCCACTTACAACAACGGTATTGTTGAGTTTTCTTGAAAGTTCTTGAGCTGCAATTAAGGCGTTTTCTGAATTTATAGTACTATCAACCCCTTTAGTACTAGTGCTAAATTGTGCTAATGCCATAATTTCTGAAGCATTTCCTCTAATGACTGAAGGCTTATAGTTTTCTATAATTTTTAGAGCAGTTTCAGTTCTATATTTAGACGCACCTACACCTACTGGATCAAAAATAATTGGTTTATTAATTTCCTTGGCCTTCTTCATCGCTATTTCCATAGCTTGTACCCATTTTGGACTTAAGGTTCCCATGTTAATTACCAATGCTGATGAAATGGAAGTTATATCTTCAACCTCTTCTATTGCGTGTGCCATTACAGGTGAAGCACCAATAGCAAGTAAAGCATTGGCTGTATTATTCATTACTACATAATTAGTAATGTTATGAACTAAGGGTGATTTCTCGCTTAGATCTTTTAATGTTTTATTCAATTGAATTTTTTCAATCATTGTTTTTAATATTATTTTAATAAAAAAGCCGTTTTCACAACTGTGAAAACGGCTTGTATAATTATCATCAAATTATTTACAATCTTCGTTTCCCTACGCTGTTATTAAACATTTCAGGTTCATAGGGTATAATCTCAGCCATATTAAGGCACCCCTAACGGTTTGGTAAAAGTTATTTTTATGTTACACAGTTTATTGTTTTAATGGGTTATGTTGCTGTGTATTTTAAGCACTAAAGTTAGTAAATAAATCACAGATAGAAAGTCTGCGAGGACATTTGTAAATCATCTAAAACTAACAATTAATTTCACAGAGTGTTGTAAGCTGTTTTTATTCCAACTGTTTAATGATTTCGATATTGTATATTTCAATCTTATTTAAAAAACTAGTTACATTTTTGTGTTCTGGTCTGTACCAGTTTTGTGTTCTGAAATATTTATCTAGTTTTCCATTTTCAATGAATTTATATCCATAACGAGCATATATTTCATTTTTCATTATGCTTAATTCATTTTTGGACATTTTTCTTAGTTCATTGGTATCTAGTTTCATAAATGAAGCTTTTCCATACTTGCCATAATAGATATTATCAAATACAATTTTTGTTCTTGTTCCGATTTCAAATTCACTTTTTTCAATCCAACTAGTCCAAGGATTATTTATTTTTAAGGCTTTAAAATATTCTCCGGATTCGTTTTTATATTTAACGAACTTACCGTTGTGTTGGTCACTCGTTAAATTTCCTGATTTATCAATTTTAATGTTTGTAAGGGTTATATACTTACTTTTCCTAAGGCCTGTTTTTTCTTCCCAATATCCACTTTGAACCTGTCCAATGATACAACCTTCTGCGAAAAATAAATGGAAATCAGATTCGCTTTCACTTTCTCCAAAATGGTAGGTTCCAGCGTATTCAATTTCAAATTTAGGTATCCAATTTGTTAAATCAGATTCATTAATTTCTTGTCCGCCCCAATATTGAGCAAAAGTGAAATTTGATATAAATAATAAAATTATTAATATTCTCATAAGTTTTTTCTCATATGGCTTACAACGCCTTTGTATATGGCTTTTTGCATGGTTAAGCACGAAAGTTAACAAATAAAAACCGAATAGAATATCTGATATGATTTTCTATTCGGTTCACTTTTATAATTAATTTTATGCGTATTTATGGTCGTTATTTATTCTATTTCGTTTTTAGATAAAAATTCTAAAATGAGTTTGGCTATTTCTCTCGTTTTTTCTTCAGCTGCAAAATGGCCAGCATCTAATAAGTGTAACTCTGCATTGGGTAAATCTTTTAAATAAGCTTTAGCACCATTAGCGTTAAATTTTAAATCCTTTTTTCCCCAAGCGATTAACGTTTTGTGTTGATTTTCTCTCAACATTTTTTGCCATTTAGGGTATCGAATTAAATTGGTATTATAATCTTTAAATAGCTGCACCTGAATTTCTCTGTCTTTTTTATCTCTTAAAAATGCCAAATCGTGTGTCCAAGCATCTGGACTTTGAATATTGATATTTGTGCTATCTAAATCAAATAAATATTGCTTGTTTATTATAGCATCTTCACCTGTTAAGCTATATAAAAAATCATGTTTTTTTTGCGATGTATCTGTTTGTGCTGTTCTAAAAAAATCTTGTCGTTTGGGCGTTAAACCATCTAAATATGCATTTGCATTCTGAACAATTAAAGCTTCTATTCGTTTTGGATTTTTCATCATCATACGATATCCAACAGGCGCACCAAAATCTTGCATGTACATCACGTAGTTCTTAATTTGAAGCGTATCAATTAGCTTCTCCGTATAAGCTGCCAACAAATCAAACGTATAGGTTATTGTTTCTGGATCTAAATGTGTGCTGTAACCCGAGCCTAAATTATCAGGCGCAATAACATGATAATGCGTTGCCAACATAGGAATTAAATTTCTATAACTATGTGAAGACGATGGGTAACCATGTAGCAACACAATGGTTGGATTACTTTTATCTCCTGCTTCTCTATAAAATAGTTTTACACTATCAATTTCTGCATAATTATACGTTGTAGCTGGCGGTAAAAAGAACTGTTTTTCATTCTTTTCAGTTGTATTTTGACACCCAAATATAGAGGCTATAATTATTAAAACTAGTGCAAATTGTTTCATTCTATATGTCTATTTATTTAGATTTTTCATAAAAAATCTCATTTTTGTAATAATAGCATCACCATCTTCTTCTAAAGCAAAATGACCTGTATCGTAAATGTTGTAATCTATGTTTTTTACGTCTCTTTTAAAAGCTTCGGCACCACTTTCGGGAAAAAAAGCATCATTTTTACCCCAAACTATTAATAATGGTGGTTGATTATCTCTTAAATACTGTTGCCATTTTGGATATAGTTTTATATTATTCTGATAATCATAAAACAAATCTAAATTTACGGCATGTGCGTTTGGTCTAGATAATCTTAAAAAATCTAAATTGTAAGTATCTGGGTCTACAGTTTCAGTATCTCTAACCCCATGTGTGTATTGCCATTTTAAACCTTCTAAAGAAAATGCAGGTAATATAGCATCTTCGTTTTCTATAGTTCTATTTTTCCAAAGTGCTCTTATTCTGGCCCAAGCCTCACCTAAACCTTCTTCGTAAGCATTTCCGTTTTGGTTTATAATTGCCGTAATTCTTTCAGGATGTGCTGTGGCTAATCTAAAACCAATAGGAGCACCATAATCTTGAATCATTATAGCATAAGAATTAATCTTTTTTTGCTCTAAAAAGGAGTCTACAACTGTTGCAATATTATCAAACGTATATTGAAACGTTTCAGCATCTGGAAAATCACTATTACCAAAACCAGGATAATCAGGAGCAATTAAATGATACTCGTTAGATAATTGCGCTAATACTTTTCTGTATTGATACGATGATGCAGGAAAACCATGCAGTAAAACAATGGTTGGGTTATTAACATTACCAGCTTCTCTATAGGCAATGTTAATGCCATTAACTTCTAGTGCTTTATATTTTAAGATTGATTTTTGATTTTCACTAATCGCTAATGAAGCGTTAGAACCTTTATCTGTTTCTGATATTACCTGCTCTTTACAAGAGCTGATAAGTAAAAAGATACTTAAGGTTAAGACTAAGTTTTTCATAATTTAAATTTAGGTCTCAAAAGAACTTTGAGAGATGTGAATAGAAAAGTCATAACCTGCATTTGTACAGGATATGACTTTTTTCTTTGTGTTTTAGTTTCTACCAGCCATTACACCACCATCGGTATCCCAAATAGCACCTGTTACCCAAGCCGCTTTGTCTGATAATAAGAAAATGATACTATTAGCAATATCTTCTGATTCACCAAAACGACCTATGGGGTGAAAGCCATTAAAGCCAACCAATGCTTTTTTTGCAGCTTCTTCACCACCAAAAACACCATGATACACAGGCGTATTTACTAATGCTGGCGATACGGCATTTACACGAATATTATCGTCTGCTAATTCCATTGCTAAATGTTGAGTTAACGAATGTAACCCCGCTTTTTGCATAGAATATGCCGTAGAAGGCGTTGCTTTTACAGCTTGTTTTGCCCACATAGAACCTACATTTACAATAGCACCTCCGTTTGTCGCTTTCATTTTTTTAGCGGCACTTTGCGTGATAAAAAAGAACCCTCTATTTAAATCTAAATACGAATTGTAATCTTCCATGGTATGATCTAAAAAAGGTTTAGGACCAAAAATCCCTGAAGCATTTACTAAATAATCTAAGCTATCTAAAGCATCAATCTTAGTTATTAGCGCCTCAACTTCTGTTGTATTAGAGATGTTTGCTGTGTGTTTAATTAAGTTTGTTGCATCGGCAATTTTATCGGTATTTCTTCCTACAACATGTACCGTTGCTCCACCTTCTAATAATGCATTTGTTGTTGCATTACCAATACCACTTGTTCCGCCAATGACTAAGGCTACTTTGTTTGTAAATTCTTTCATTATATTTTTATTTAATCATTAATTAAAGACAGACAAGTCTGTCTTTGTTTGTGTAAATTTTTTTAAGATATTATTTTTTCGCATAAATTTTTAGCCTCTATAATAGGCCAATCTTCTTGATGCAAGTGGCTTTCTCCTACCGCACTTTCGTATAGTAAATAAATTTGTCTAGCTAGTGAACTAACTTGCGCGCTTTTTATATGTTCTAGATTATTGGTAATAAGTTTGGTGATAAGCGCAATAAATTCGTTTTTTTGAGACTGAATTTCATGTCTAATAATGGCATTGTCTTTTGGTATTTCTGAGACCGTTTTAATACACCAACATCCATTAAAATCTTTGTCTTGATAAAATAATCGAAGGAAATCGAATATCGCTAAAATTTGATCTGTTCCTTTTGGTTTTGATGTAGTGAACTTTTCAAAATCTTCAAGAAAATTGATATTCTTAAATTGAAGATAGGCCAAACAAATCTCTTCTTTAGATTTAAAATGATTGTAAAGTGTGGCTTTAGCAATACCAGATTCTGAAATAATCTGATTTATACCCGTAGAATTATACCCATTCTTATAAAATAAAAATGAGGCTGTTTCAGTAATTCTATTTTTTACTTCACTATGTTTCATGTTGCAAATATATAATAAAATATTTAAAACAGACAAGTCTGTCTATTTTGACATTTAATTCTGTAATTAGCTATATTATTCATTCAACATTTTACAACTTATAAAAGCAGACTGCTATGCTACTTTGAATTTTATATGTGTGATGAATTTTCGTTTTACATGAGAAAAGCAACTCCTTATAAAATGAAGTTGCTTTTTGATATATAACCTGTATGATGCTGTTATTTTCTAAGCTAATTTAATTATAGTTCTACCTTTTAATTGTCCTTTTAGCATCAAATCAATTTTTTTATTTAATTCATTTAAACTGATTTCTGTAACAGCATCTGATAATGTATCTGTTTTCCAAGTATTAGATAGTTTATGCCACACCTCTACTCTATACGACATTGGATAATTCTGTGAATCGATTCCAATTAAAGTGATGCCTCTTAAAATAAATGGGAATACGGTAATTTCTAATTTTGGTGAAGCCACATTACCGCAGCAAGTTACTGCGCCCATGGGGTTTGTTGCTTTAATTATATTTTGAAGAATTATTCCACCAACAGTATCTATACCTCCCGCGTATATGGGTTTAAGTAATGGTTTATTTGCCATGTCTTCAAAATCTTTTCGCATAATAACCTCATTTGCCCCTATGCTTTTTAAGAAATCAACCTCTGTAGCTTTACCTGTAATTGCTACTGTGTGATATCCTAATTTATTTAAGATACTAAGACTCACCGAGCCAACTCCTCCCGTAGCTCCTGAAACAACTATTGGTCCGTCATTTGGTTTTACAAGTTGAGTTAGTTTTAATACAGACATTCCTGCGGTTAATCCTGCAGTACCAAAACACATGGCTGTTTTCATACTAAGATTTTCTGGAAGTTTAACTGCCCATTCAGCTGGAACTTTCACATATTCAGCAAACCCACCATTGGTATTCATCCCTAAATCATAACTTGTTACAATTACTTGATCAGCGACTTTAAAGCTGTTAGATTTTGAAGTAACGACAGTTCCAACAGCATCAATTCCTGGTGTGTGTGGATAGTTTCTGGTTACTCCTTTGTTTCCTGATGCCGATAATGCATCTTTATAATTTAAAGAGCTATAGCTTACTTTTATAAGTAATTCGCCTTCTAATATTTCAGGAAAAGGCATGTCTTTTATTGATGATATATAGTTGCTATCTTGTTCTTCTACTCTAAAAGCTTTGTATGTTGATTGCATATTCATGTGTGATATTTTGTAGGTTTTACTTATTTTTACATCAAATCTCGTTAAAAAAATACGGGTATACAAGGGCTTACAATTGGTGCTGATACGAACATTTTGTGCTGATTTGTCTGTTTATAACACGTAAAGGAATATATAAAAATGAAAAAAAGTTATTGCCCAATAGATACGTTTATAAATACTATTAAAGGAAAAAGAAAGGGCACTATTATTTTGCATCTTTTTCAAGGGCGTAAAAGATATAGTGAATTGGTACGATTAATGCCTGATATTAGCGAACGTATGATGACTAAGCAGCTAAAAGAACTAGAAATTGATGGCTTAATTACTAGAACTGTTTTTCCTGAGGTTCCACCAAGAGTAGAATACAGTTTAACCGAATTGGGGTGTGATATTCGTCCGGTTTTAAAAGCGATGTATAAAGGTGGTTTATTGTTTGAGGAAAGTATCACTAAAGCATAAAGCTTTATTAGAAAGAGATGGCTATTATTAAGAGTTATGTAGCTTCTCTGTACGATTATTTTAACTTATAGAATTATTGAGGTAACAAATGATGTTATATGAAAACTATAAAAGATTCTTTTAAGGTTGTATTTAATGCCTGTTAAGCAACAGTTTGTTTAAATGATACTAAATAGTCTATAAGCTTTGTTTTAAAAATCTTTTCTTTCTTATAAAATGTAGTATCGTAATCTTCGTAGGTTTCTTCAATTTTCCATCTTTCTTCATCAGTTTTACACATGCTATCTATCACATATCTTCTTTCATTCTGATTTTTGGGTACTCTATTGTTGGGGAAAGTTTTTTCAATTTCTAAAAGGATATTGAGGTAAGGTGTCATTTTTATTTCCTTTAAAGCTAATTTGGTTTCTAAAAAGTGATCTACTGTTGCGTTATCAATAAATTGAGTTATCCCTCCATTATCAACTTGTCCTTTCATATTTAATAAATAAACTAAGTTTTTAAGAGGGTTTTTAAAGTCCTCTATATGATTGTAGTCCATATGCCTGTTGTAAACGGCATCGTTAATTATATCGAATTTTTCATCAATATTTTTACCCACTAATTTATTAACATCAATAATCATATTTAAATTGGCTCTTTAGTTTTTTACTATCGGAAATCATGACCATTATTATTCCTAAGTATGATTTCCTGTTTTTTTTTTTTATAATGACTGCTAATGGTTTTGTGATTAGTTTTTATTCTAACATTTCTAAAAGCAATTCAGATTCGTTAAGCTTTGTTAGTTTATATTTCCCTAAAGGAAATGATGTAGATTCATTTTTATATTTTATTTCTAAAATAGAGTCTTTAGAAATCTCCCATTTTCCACTCCCTTTTTGTGGCTTTTCTATTTTAGTTGAGCCACACATTACTGATGTTATTTGCCAATTAATTATTTTATTTTTCTTAAACTCGTAATTGATTCCTGAATATTTATTTTTTATTTTTTTTCTTTTAATGAATCGCAAGAACCCTCTGTTTTCTTCGGTTATAAGTTCCATTGCTGACCAACAGCCAATTAATTCAGATTTGGTTTCTTGGTTATTTGTTTTGTTAAATATATTTCCGACATCTAAAAAAATGAAATTAGAAATCAGTAAAATGATTAGTAACTTTTGCATATCATAAAATTAATAAAATATTATTTTGTGTTAATTTCTCAAATTAAACATAGTAGTTTTGTATAAGAATAGTTATGGGTTGTATACGAGAGCTTTCCGAAGAAAATTAGATATCACAAACCTGTAACACGCTTTGGCTAAGTGCTAAAGTAGCAGTTTTTTATATACTGGCTTTTTTTGATATATTGGTTATTTATTGTTGCTTTTTGTTTACGAAACTGATTATAGTTTATTGATATTGTGCTCACTAGTGCTAATATAGCTGTTTTAGTAAAAGGATTGTTATGGTTATCTGTAAAATATTGAAAATAATTTATTACTTGTAGTTTGGCATCTGGATATTGTATTCAGTTTGTGATTACACGTGTGTGGTTGTGACACGTGTAATTATTTAGAGCGCGATACGGGTGTTATTGCAGCTCTCTACTATAAAAGCCGTTGATAAAAAGCATATTTCTAATTGCACTTGATACGTCTTTATTAGAGACGATTCTTAAAATATTATCACAATCTTCAAAATCAAAACTTATCTCCTTTATTTGATCTAAACTAGAAAGTAATTTTACTATTTTTTTCTGATCATTATGACGTAAATTTGTTTTAAAAACTAATATCATTGTCTTGTTTTTTTTGAATTAATCTTTTGTTTCTCAAATTTAGCACAAGTGGTTTTATTACTCCTCCTATGATAGGTCCGATAATTAATATTCTAGGAATAAAGCTATAAATGATTGACTTCCATGTAATAAAAAAATCAGAAAAACTTGTATAATTATTAGATAGAAGGGCTAATAAGGTGCTTAATAAAAAACCAAGAGATGTTGAGAATAATAGTCCAAATAACACACCTTTTATGTGCATGTTTTTAATATTACTATGCTTATATATTAGATTGTTTATTTTCTTAAATAAAATAATTGCTATTGGTGCGACAATTAACAAACCTATAATATAAAATGGAAGCCATTTTTTTATAAAAGATTCATCTGGCTCTAACCTTAAATAGGTAATTATGGAAGAAATAATACCAAAAATGACGGATAAAAGTACTGCTTTTCTTATTTTTTTTTGATTTGATATACTCATTATTTATTATTGAATTTTGTGCAACACAAATGTATTTAAGATAATAATACTTCGTTTTTACATTTAACTCATATGTTTGTATATTCAGGTCAATCTTATGTTTATGAAAAAAAAGGTCTACACAATTACTGACGATAACTCATTATTGCATTTAACGTTTGAGCCACCGTATAGAACTCATCATAAGTATGTAAAGGATGTTTGTGTATTAATTGTAATTAGCGGTTGTTCTTTGTATTATACGTCTAACGGAAGTGTTGAACTTAAGCCGAAGGATATAATTATATTTAATAATGATAACTTTATTAATACATGGAAAGCCTCTATCGACCAGTGTGAGGTGGTTATTTTGAAATTAACTAAAACATACTTGAATGAATTATACAAACCTAAATTTATTGGTTTAAACACAAAAGAACCTGAGGTTTCGTTTGTTGTTTTTTCTTCTGTAATGCTAACTCAATATACAGATAGTCTGAAGCTTTATTTGGAACAGCCTAATTACTTAACAGAGCGATTAATGAAGCTTAAAGTAGAAGAATTAATTTGTATTTTATCTAATGAAAAATTGTTTCCAAATTTTATAAATCAGATAGAGTTTGATTTACATCATAATAATGATTTATTAGTTAAAACCGTTAGGCATAATTTATTTAACCCAATAAATGTAGAGGAATTTGCTTTCTTATGTAATATGAGTTTGTCTACTTTTCAGCGAAAGTTTAAAAGTAGATATAATACTTCTCCTGCTAAATATATAGAAAAACAACGGATTGAAAAAGCTAAATTATTATTAGGTAAAACACATTACTCAATTACAGATGTTTGTTATGAGATAGGTTTTGAAAGTCTTTCTCATTTTTCTAAAGTGTTTAAGAAGAATTGTGGGTTTTCACCATCTGATTACAGGAAAAATAGGGTCTGAAAATCTAAAAAAAAATATAATTATTTTTACAGACACCTGTTTAAGAGTAAGTTAGTATTTTATCCTCCTAATTTCATCATGATTTTTCTTATGTCCAGATTTTGAAGACCAATTAATAGTACATCCCTCTACAAAATCTTTGTTATTAACTATATATACTTTATTCTCTTTAGGGAAATCTTGCATTATAAAATTAGGTGTTTTTACCGTGTAAAATCCCTTTTCTGTGTTTGTTCCGCCTTTAGCGAAATAAACCATACCTGCAATAGTTGGGCCTTTAAAACTCTCTTCATCCTTATTCATTTTTTTATGCACCAATATTCTTTGATTACAAGGCACAAAAGAACGTCTGGAACCTCTCAATTGCGCGTTTATACCATACTTAACTAGTACATTTGATATAATAGAGGCCGTATCAAAAGTTCCATAAGCGTGACCATTAATAGCATTTCCTTTTTTATCTCTTTGTCCTTTTTTTGCGCTTAAAAATCCGGATGCTATAATTAAACCTGCTTCACAACTAATAGCTGTAACATTATCAATAAAAACTTTACCGTTTTTTATTGTATGTGGAGATAAGGTAACTGCTGCTTGTCCGTTTTTACAAACTATATTTTCTGCATATGCATTACGTATTCCTATACTTTTATCTTTTAAATAAGCGTTATGTACAGCACCAGTTTCTAAACGCAATGTAGCACCTCCAACACCTTCTAGTTTTTTGAATAATACGTTTTCAGAAGCTTGGCATTGTACGACTCCATATCCATAATGAGCATTTACTGAGGTAATATTTTCTACAATACCATTTTTGGGGAATAGAAATTTATCTTTAGAAAACTGTTGTAAATTCATTGTTATTGCAGAAAAACGAGTAAAATTATCGAACACTTTAAAGTTTGCTATTTTAAAATTTTGAACACCTCCTAATGCCACAGCAATAGTACCTCCATTTCTATCTTCACCTGAAATTCTGTTTGTGAAATCAAATATAAAAGGTGTTTTATTATCGGTACTATTAATACTGATATTTAAAATTCTTCCTTTATTTTTTTTACTTTTTCCTACAGAAAACAACTTAATTGCTTTAGCGCTCTCCGATTTAAAAATAACACCAGGTTTTACTCTAATATGAACTCCAGACTTCACTTCTACTTCATCATTTATTATATAGGTATTATTATTTCCAGAGGCTTTAATTGTTAAAATGCCACCACCTTCACTACTTACTTTGTTTATTGCTTCTTGAATTTGATTAGCATTATTTAAAGCGCTAGGTTCTAAAATATCTAAGCTATAAGAGTTAATAATAGGATTGTAAAAATGGGTATCTGTGGGTATTTTAACTTCTTGTGCGAAAAATGTTATTGAGAACATTAATAATAAGACTGTTACTTTTAATTTCATAAAAAATCAGCTTTTGTATCTTTTAATATATGACTGTTTTTATATCACACTAGTT
The DNA here is from genome assembly GCF_052934785.1 of Lacinutrix undariae. Lineage (NCBI taxonomy): Bacteria > Pseudomonadati > Bacteroidota > Flavobacteriia > Flavobacteriales > Flavobacteriaceae > Lacinutrix > Lacinutrix undariae. The sequence continues at coordinate 2,900,557 of NZ_CM128809.1, read as the reverse complement.
TAATTAATTATTCATTTTCAGGATGGAATTACTTAGTTGCTTTTTTAAGTTGTGTACATGCTTGTTTCAATTACTAAATTTATATATTTCATGTAGCTTTCTGTTTTGTATTAAAAAGATCTATCGATTTTTCCGTTTGTAAGAATACAAAAGATTGTCTTTAAGTAGGTTTTGTGGCCTTCATATAATGGTTTTGTATGCGAGGAATTTCTGATAAAAAAACAGATATTACCAACACGCAATGCCTTTGATTGAGTGTTACTTCGCAATTATTTTCACACAGTGTTGGCGTTAGTACTTATTTCCACATTTCAATTAATTCTATCACCGCTTTTTTTATCCCGCTATAAAATTCTCCATTTTTAAATTCAGGTATTATTGTTTCCTTCATTACTTTTTTGCAAATTTCGTCAGTTAAAACGAGTGCTGTTCCTGTTCCAATTGCAATTCCAATTTGTTTGCAAGGGTTACAAATTACTATTGTCAATCCGTTATTTTTTTTGGCAGCTCCAACTCCCCAAGTTTGTCCTAAATCTGTTGCGTATTTTTGAATGTTATTGTAAGGTTTTATACTATCAATCGTTACCACCACAATTTGTCTTGTGGTTTCAATATCATAATCATAAAGGATTTTCGATAATTCTGTTCGTTGTATTTCCGTAAAGACTTGTCCGTAGTCATTTATAATTCCAATAGGTTTCGGGATAGAGCTTTTTCTCATTTCCGAATAATTAATTTCGGTGGTTGACTTTTTAGTTTTCGTTTCTTGCGCAATTCCTCTAAAGGAAAGAAAGCTTAAAGTCAAGAAAAGAATTAATATTTTAGTTCCGCTTTTCATTTTTCGTATTATTGTTAACGATTATGATTAAAAGTTTTGCACCAGCTAAATCGCTGACTGAATATGTTGTTATGTGTTATTTTATTACTAAAAAAATTATAAATTAATTGCAGCTAGGTGAATCACCCTTTAATGTCATTAAAGTATAAGCCGTTTCATACCCAATTTTATGACACATCCATTCTTTCCACTCATTAGAATTTTGGTCTGTTGGTTCTTCTCCTAAAACACAATCTCCCGTTAGTAAAGTGTACATGTAAGCTCCTATTGCTTTATTTAGGTTTCCATGCATGTGCCAGTTATCACTATAAGCAGATTGTAAAGGTATTGCTTCTTTAATTTGGGCATACAATGTGCGAATAGGAATAGCGCGAGCATTTGGTAATTCGGAATTATGAATCATATATAATGCCGTTCCTAAATCTGTACCGTTGTTAGATTCGTTATAACGTTTATCTAATCCGTAAAGCATAGAGTTATCTCCATGATTCCCGTTGTCTTGCATTGGGAATCCTATAGAGAAGTCAAATTGGGAAGGGTTGATGTTGTAACGTTTATTAGGTTCAAAATTAGTGTTTGCTCTACCATAATTAAAATTAATTGGAGGTGCACCATTGTTTACAAGTGTTCTGCTTGATTGTTCAATGATCCATTGTAAGCCATTTAAGATACCATTTTCAGAGCTTGTTCCTGTGTGATTGTAATTTAGTACATTATCATCAATATTACAGCTTTTATAAGGTGAAACAAAAGAATATTCTCCTGTATAATGTACTTTATCTGCTTCGTTAGTTTTGGTTGTTAGTGCTGCATCTGCTATTTCATCATCATATATGTAATCAGATGATTTAGCACTTTTATTAAGTATTTGAGCGTAAATAGAAGCTGCTACTAAATAAGCACCATTTGGTGTGGGATGTTGGTTGGCTTCATCTTTTTTTGTAGATGGTAAGTCTTCCCAGGCTAATCCAGCAGCAATGGTTTCAACTTCAACTTTTGCACCATCAGCTGTACGATATGTGTATTCTTCAAAATGATTAATAGATACTGTGGTTGCTTCATCTTTTGGCCACATCATTAAAAGTAAAGGTTTTGCATGTCCTTCAGCTATTTTTGAAACAATTTTATTAACTCCTAAAGCGTAATATCCTGGTAATTTAGCAACAATATATGGATCTGCACCTATTACAACGTAATCCCATTTATTAGCACCTTGTCCAGCTAAATTTTCTAGTCTTTCTGACTGACCATCTGGCCAGTAATAATATTGCATTAACGAATGCGCATAATGATTTGCACTGGTAACTGTACTTGCTTGACCTAAACCATAAGTAACGTCTTTACTTTTATAAATATCTTCAAAAGCAATGTTCACTTCTAAATCAAAGGATGTGTCTTGTGATAAAATATTATTTAATTCTGTAGTAATATTATTTGAAGCAAATGCTCCATAACTGTTATTGATGGATTGACTTGTACCAATGACTAAAATATTAAGTTCACCATCGCCGTTAATATCTGGTGAAATTTGAATTATTTCTTCTTCTGGTGCTGTAGATGAGTCATCTGAAGAGCAAGCAGTCATGAAACTTAAAGAAGTTAATAATAGTATACTTAAGCTATTAAGAGGTAGCGTATTTTTTGTTGTAAACTTCATTTTTGCAATTAAATTTTAGCGATTATTATATAGTGTATATAACAGTTTTAAAGTAAAAAAACCTACCTATAATTATTATTATTATTATTATTATTATTATTATTATTGATTTGCAACGTTAAGTTATTGAGCACATGGTTTTTTGCTAAATCACATCTTACGTAACTTTAGGTGCTTAGTTGCATGCTTAAGGAGTGAATTTAGTAAATAAAATCTGAACGGAGAAATTCCGGACGAAATTACCAAGTGAGTTAAAAATAGCAATAAAGCTTATATGCTGTTAGCCTCTGGGCTATTCTTCTTTCAGTTCAAAATATTGTTATAATGCATTAAATATAGCTATTGATTTAACGAGTATTTTTTCGAGAACCTTGATGTAATTATAGTAAAAGCATCATTATGGTTATCTGTAAAAGAAAGGGAATAATTTAATGGTTTTAGTGTGGCATTTCTGTGCTATTTATTCGTTCTTCATAAATCATAGGATGTAAAAAGATTATTAATGGTTGTTTTTGGGGTAATCCATTAAAAGTGAATAGATAATACTCTAAAATATTTGTAAGTAGCTTCCGTTAGTAGTAAATTATACTAGGTATTGGTAGCTGTATTTATTTTCTTGCTTGTCCAATTGAACCTCGTGTTATTAATACAATATTATTTTCATCTATTAATAAAGTCCATTTTTCTAGTTGTTCAAAACAATATTTTGATAAAGGGCTAGTCAACTCTTGTATTTCTTTTGGTATTGAATTATTAAACCTTTCCACGATATATTCTATTCCAAGATATTTTATTGTCAAGGATTCTATTAGGTTAAAATCAAAACCTTCTGGTAAATTTATTTCCGAATTAGATTTATTTAAGATTGATAGTTTTGATTTTTTTTCAGTATTGGTGTTTAAAAACAACTCTAAATCAATCTTAGAAACATCAGATTCTTTTCCGTTTTCGATAACTTTTAAGATCAATGGATTGTATTTAGCTCTAATTTCACGTAAAGTTAATTTTATGTCGTTAATTAGATACACTTGTTTTTCTTTCAATATTGATTCTAATTCTTTTTTAAATCCTGATTTTTCTAAAACCTCATTTTGATTTTCTTTAGCAATTGAAATATATTTTAGAATACTATCTTTTGATTTGGAAGAATATGTATACCGCATTGCATTGTATGCATCATCTATAAATAAATTGATTTCTTCATCAAGAAAATTATGAAATATTTCAATATCTCCTGCATTTCCATATTCTAAACCTTGATTTTTAAATAATTCTTTTTCATTCGATTTGATAGATTCTTTTACGGCATTAAATACATTTTCAATAATTTTTCTAGATTGAATTTGATTTAAAAAAATTGATGCTTCTTCTTTTGAATTTTGTGAGAATACAAAAGTTGAAAAAGCTAGTAATAATGCTAAAAAGATGTGTTTTTTCATATTGTTGGCAAGGTGTTAGTATAAAATATTTAAAAGTAAATAGATCAAAAAAAAAGCAGGATATAAACGTGTTATACATTTACATCCTGCAAATAAAAATAAAGCGCTACGCTCCTATTTGGTATGTGATAATAAAGATATGGTATACTTTTTATTGTTTTCTAGTCCAGTATTGCGTTCTTCCAAAAAGAGCAACTCCAAGATATCCTCTTACTTTTAGTTTATTATCATTTACAAATTCTATATAGCATTTATATGTTTTTCCGTTTTCAGGATCCATAATGGTTCCGTCGTTATATTCGTCATCGTCAGCTTTTAAGTTTTCAATAATAACTAATCCTACAATTGGTTTCCCTTTTTGTTCGCCATTACAATTATTACAAACGGCACCTTCTTTACTAGTGTAACTTTTTACTATTTTGGCAAAATAAAGGTCGTTATCTTCATAAATTTCAATAACTGCTTTTTTCTCTTTAGTTTCATCATCAAAGGTTTCCCATTGTCCGGTAATAGTTTGTGCTTGTGATGTAAAACTGAAAGCTATTATTAATACTATATACAAATGTTTCATAATTTTTGGGTGTTTTTTTTAGTGTTAAATTAAGTGTTTTAATGTTTTCAGCTTGTTTGATTTTAAAAAGAAATATGATATTTTTATCTCACAAATGTTGAAATCACTTTCCCAAATATAAATATTAGAAAGAGAATATCATTATAGTTACCTGTAATGTTTAGTAAATCACAAATATAAGATTGGTAATTAATAAGATAGGTATTTTTTATTGAAGAGTGTTTTGGATTGTTTTTAATTTAGATATCTAATAAGATTTAAAAAAGGCATTCATGGTATTTCCCCAAACACTCATTAGTATGATTTCAATAATTTGAAAAAGTAGGATGAAGAGTATAACCTTATAAAACGAGTTATCTTTCTTCCATATTAAAATTATTAGTGTGATTATTTGAATGATTCCAAAAATGATATTTAACGCATAAATAGCCATGTCTCCTCCAGAAACTCCCACATTTTTATAAAAAATAAAACAAAACATGATTAATGAAATGAAACAATTTAGTATAATCCATTTATTCAATTTCGTCATAATTTATAGGTTTAAAACACTAATTGGTTAGTAATTGACATAGATTGTCTCTCTTTAATAATCTAAAAAAACAACTATTGAAAGGCTGTTTTATCTGCTTTTAAATTGTGGTAACTAATATTCTTTTGAGCAGTTGTAATATATTCTCGGTATAAATTTTTGTTATCCATAATTTACAGAATGCTATTTATCTTGTTTTAAATGAATAACTCAAATATAAATATTAAAAAAATAATATTATTAAGGATATTCCGCAATTAACCATATTTCTTATAAGAAACAGTTTTTTATAATGAGTTTTGTAAGACAAAAAAGGTCTTACAATTTCCTAAAATAGGCTTTTCAATCATAAAAACAATCTTTATACACCTAAAGCTTCATAAGTTAATTATTATAACCTTGTGCAATGTGATTTATGGCTCCTAAAAAATAAAACCAACTATTCTACTAGACATTATAAACCTTAATAAAGCGATGACTCTAAAGATCTTTTAGGAGATTGTTGCTCTTATCTGTTTTAGGGCTATGTGATATTTAGAAGCGTTCTAAGCAATTAACTTATTTGGTTTTTAGTACTTTAAGTAAGTTTTAAGGTATAAGACCGCAATTACCTACTAAACCTAGGTTATTGTATGAAATTACCTGTTGTACTGATCAATCATTTTTAATAACTCTAATTAAGTGTAAGTGTTTTTTTTATGATGGATTGATTATAAATAGGTAAACGTAAGTTAAGTATGATACTAATTCTGTATATTTGATTGTAAAGGGATCTCATTTACTCTACATTATGATTAAGGATAAATTTACAGCGCTTAATTGTATACAAAACCTAAAATTCTATCAAGTAATAGTTTACGTTACTTTTATGTTATCGGTTCTTGTAAGTGTGTTTATGGATAAAAAACACCTTGTTTATATTTTGCCTTTAGGAGTTTTATCTATTGGATTAAAACACATTATGTTGTGTAAAGAAAAATTCAGCATCATATATTGTTTGGCTATAGTTGTAATTGCTGCTTCCGATGTTTTAGCATTTACGGGTTTTAAAAGCCATTTTATATGGATTTCAATATTAACTTCTTTATCATTAGTATTAACCTCAATTGTATTATTGAAGTATCTTAATAAACCAAAATTTAAATCGGTAATATCACTCTCAATGATTATTGCTGTACTATTTGTTGGTTATATTATATATGCAGTTTTAGAGGCGCTTATAGATTATATTCCTGGAGAATCTATCTTTTACACATTTTTATGTACTTTCACTTTACTTGTCTTTTTGATTATAATAGGACTTATATATATTAATGACAGGTATACTAACGGGGTTAATTTATTAATTTCAGGAATATTTACCTTATTTCAAGTTGCACTAACTCCTATAAACGAACTCTTTTATTACAATCGTACCTTTACGGTGCTTATTGTGGTGTGTCATCTCTTATCTATTTATATGATTATGATCTTTGTTTCGAAGACAAAAAAAATTGATCCTAAAAATATTAAGGAGAAATTTGTGTAGATAGTTACCTCTGTTTTTTAGATAAAATTACTTGCCATATTATTAACGCCATTTAATATTACACCCCATACTTGGATGTTGTAAACTGTTTACAGTTTCCCCTGAAATAACAGCATTTAAGGCTGCGCTTAAATCTTTACCGGTAGAAATACCTAAATTAGGTCTTGTGTCGTCAAATCGACCTCTATATACGCAAGAAAGTTGCTCGTTAAACACAAACAAATCTGGAGTGCAAACAGCATTATAAGCTTTAGCAACTTCTTGTGTGGCATCATATAGATAAGGAAATGTATAGCCTTCTCTTAAAGCGGTTTCTTTCATTAACTCCGGACTGTCTTGCGGGTAATCTTCAACGGCATTACTGCTAATGGCTATAAATTGAATGCCTTGTGATTGGTATTTTTCAGCAATAGCGACTAAAGCAGGATTTATATGGTGTACAAACGGACAATGATTACAGATAAATATTACTACCGTTGCCACTTCTGAGCGTAATTCCGTTAAGGATAAGTTTTCTCCAGATATAGTATCAGGAAGTGTGAAGTCTGGTGCAGTTGTTCCTAGCGCCATCATAGTTGATAAGGTTAAAGACATGATAAAAGTGCTTTTTGATAATTAAGATGTTAGTCTGTAATACAACAATTACTTTACAGTTAATGTTAAAGTAGCGTTTACAAATATACTTCCAATAACACAAAAACGCCAATACTTTAATGTAAAGGCGTTTTCACTGCTATTTCACAACATTAAGTTGTTAATCAATTCTTAATTGATGTCTATAATACCTACTACTTCGTAAGCTCTTGTTCCGTTTATTTGCACTTTTTCATAAAGCACATTAGCATATTCATAATATGTTTGTCCGTCAACAGTTACCTTTTCATAATCACTAGGAAGTTCATATACTACGGTGCCAATTTCTGGTTCTACAACTTCGTAGTTGTTATTATTTTCGTTGTAAAAAATACCATCTACATTATAATAAATATGTTGGTTGTAAACTATTCTATTATAGTTGTTTGGTAGTATATTAGTTTTAAATCCAATCTTTGGAGCAATTACAATGTAATGTCCTCTAGAATACGTGTAATACTTATTATTTGCATAGTAATAATTTTGCCCGTTATATTTAATAACAGTTTTATTAGGAACTGTTCTAACCGAAACAACTTTCTTTTTTTGCGTACGGTATTGTACTTTATTACTAGATATACGTTTGGTTGTAGCAGTTTTTTTAGGTGTAACCTTTTTTATGGTTGTTGTTTTAGTTACAGTAGTTTTTTTTCTAGTTTGCCCATTGGTTTGAGCTATAAACGCTAACATTATTATTGGTAATAAAGCATAAGTTTTAAATAGTGTTTTCATAATTGATAGAATTTTAATTCAACTTTATTCTGTAGTTGCTAAGACTGATTATCATAGCAATAGTTTAAAAATACTATGTTTTTATTTTTTATGAAACAGAAATAGACCAACAAGTTAATGGGCTCTACAGATACTTATATTTTATAGAAGAACATATAAGTGTTATAAAGTATAAAAGCACATCTTACAAGGTGTGCTTTTATACTAATATGTAAATAATCTTATTTTAAGATATCTAATAAGCCAGTTAATTCAGTAAGATTTAAACTAGAGTTACTGTCTGTATCTAAAACATTAAAGTTGTCTGAAACAGTTCCAATAGCCTCTGTACTGCTAATAGCTTCATCTTTATTAGTATCTAATAAGCTAAAAAGACTAGTAATTTGTTGCACTGTTGAATTTGAACTTAATGAACTTAATAAAGTAGCCGCTTGTGTTAGGCTAGATGTGTTAAGGTCTTTTACACTGTTACAGCTTGTTAATGCAAGCACTACAGTTAATGATAATACTACTTTTTTCATAATAAAAATTGATTTCCGCCAAATGTAAGCGACTACTTTAATATTGAAAAAAAGAATAGACGAATACCTTAATTTAGGCGTTGAATGCCTAAGTTATATAGATGAATCTTTAATGCGTTAATTAAGCGAGTTATCTGAAATATAAGCAAGAAATTTAGACTTGTATTGTTCTGATACTGTAATACGTTGGCTATTTATTATGATCTGACTTCGCTCAATAACTTCTATATTTTTTAAAGCCACTATAAACGAACGATGAACTCTCATAAATTGAGAGCTAGGTAACTCCTCCTCTAGCGATTTTAAACTCATTAAGGTTAAAACAGGTTTTGGGTTGCCTTTTAGCCATATTTTGATATAGTCTTTTAAGCCTTCAAAATATAAAACATCTGCCAATTTGATACGCAATTGTTTGTATTCTGATTTCACAAAAAGGAATTCTTTTTCTTCAGAAAGTACAACTGGTGTAGCAGATACAGTTTCTTGTTTTTTTAATGAAAACCAATTGTAAGCTTTGTTAGCTGCTGATAAAAACTCAGCATAATCAAAAGGTTTTAATAGATAATCTAACGCTTCTACTTTAAAGCCTTCTAGTGCATACTGATCAAAAGCAGTGGTAAAAATAACACGCGTTTCTTTGGGTAACATTTTAGAAAATTCTAAACCTGTTAAATCAGGCATTTGTATGTCTAAAAAGAGCAAATCTACAGGGTTAGTTTTAATATACTCCATAGCCTCAATAGCACTACTACATTTCTTTTTAAAATCTAAGAAAGGTGTTTTTTCAACATAACTCTCTACTAAATTTAGTGCCATTGGCTCGTCGTCTACTATAACGCAAGTAATTTTTATATTGCTCATTATCTAATTTCTAATTCGTTTCAATCTCTAAATGTACAGAAAAACGATTAGCTTTTAAAGCGGTTTTAAATACATGTTTATGTGGGTACAATAATTCTAAACGTTTTATTAAGTTTTGTAAACCGATACCAGATCCACTTTTATCGTCTGTATACTTGGGGTAATTATCATTTTCTATATCAAATGTTACGGTCTTTTCATTGTAAGTCATATCTATAGTAATTAAACTTTCCTTACTAGCAGAAACCCCATGTTTAAAGGCGTTTTCTATTAATGATATAAATAATAAAGGCGCTATTTTAATACCAGTTTCTTTAACAGGGAAACTGTAATTAACCACGGTTTTATCTGAAACACGAAGCTTCATAAGATCGATATACTTTTTCATGAAATCAATTTCTTTGGTTAAAAGAATAACTTCTACATTTGTTTCATACAGCATATAACGCATTAACTTACTTAAACTATGTATGGAGGCTTTCGCTTGGTCTGGCGAAATATCTACCATAGCATAGATATTGTTTAAGGAGTTGAAAAAGAAATGTGGTTGCAATTGGTAATGCAAATGCTGAAGCTCTGATTGTAACTTAATGTTTGCTGCTTCCTTGCGTTCTGCCTCTGTTTTCACCCAACGCTTCGTACTTTTTAAAGCAATTGAAAATAACAGCGGCGCCATATAAGATAACGTTTGTATGTACAGAAACATTTTAAACGGTGGTCGTGGTCCTTCTTTGCCATTTTCTGAACGTCCTGACAAAAGGTTTTGAAAAAAGGTATCTTCTATAAATTCTTTTAAAAGTAAAAAGACAATGATAATAACCACATTAATACCAATATATAAAGCCGTCTTTTTAGCAAATAAAAAACGATCTATAAATATGAAGTAATTGACATAAAATATAACTGTAGAAAACACTAAGGGAATCCAAAAACGAGCTACAACTCTCTCTAAATCTTGCTCTTGACCAGAAGATAATAAATAAGGCATACTAAAAAGTACAAACCATACTAATAAATGTGAAAAGAGGGTTATGTTTTTATTTTTGTGCATTTCGTTTTATTTTGAACTTTATACTAAAACAAATTCTATTGACTATATAAGTGAAACTTATTTTTGTAATATTAATGTTTTAGTCTAAAAATTCAAAGATAAGATTTATTGTTTTTTAGCGCTCTATATAATAGATGATTTAGGTTATTAACTATACGAATGTTGCAATTTTATCGATTGTGATTTGTATAAAAACACTTAAAATTTAATACAGGCCTTAACAACGCATTTAGACCTGTATCAATTTTATTCTTTAATTTAACCAACCACCACCAAGTGCGCGATACAACTGTATAACGGCTTGTAATTCTTGCTGCTTATCACTAATACCATCTAATTGTGCCGATAACAGACTATTTTGAGTCGTAAGTACATCGGTATAATTTGTCGTCGAAGAATATTCTAAAAGTGCCTGTGTAAATTCTACAGATTTTTCTAAAGCAGAAACTTGGTGTGCTCTAGAATTTTGTTTTTCTATCGCTTTTTTATAACTAAATAAAGCATTAGAAATTTCACTACCAGCAGTTAACCATGTTGCTTTATAATCATAAAAAGCTTGCTGCTGTTTCGATTTATTAATTTTAAGTCGTGCTTTATTTTCACCTTTAGCAAAAATAGGCTGTGTTAAACCTCCAACAAGATTATAAAATACAGACTGGTCAAAAAAATCAGATAAACTTAAAGAGGACAGTCCTCCATTTGTTGTTATGGTAAACGATGGATAAAGATACGTTTTTGCGATATTTACATCTTCAAAAGCAGCTCTAAAACTCATTTCTGCTTCTTGAATATCAGGTCTGTTTCTATCGGGGCTCTTCCTAATAAAATAGAAAGCGCATTTTCTTCTTGTAAAATACACATTTCAATATCGGGGATAGCAGCTTCAATCTCATACTTGCTTGCTTCACTTTGTACTACAGCTGTACTATTTACGACTGCAGATTCCTTAAGATACTTCATTGTTTCTTGGTCTCCTATTCTATTTTCAAGTGTTTCCTTAGTTATTGCTAATTGCGCATCTAAAGCCAATAAATTATAATAACGTGTGGCATATCAGAAATTAATTGGGTTTTAACGGCTTTGGTAGCAGCTTCCGTTTTTAAGAAAGATACTAAAACAGAATGCTTATTACTTTTCAATTTTCCCCACACATCTAATTCCTAACTGCTACTTAATTGCCCGAGTATTAAAGTTAATAGTGCATTCAATATAAAAAGAAGCTGTCCTTTTTTTACATATTCACCTTCATCTGCCAATACTTTTTCTATAAAACCTTCTACTTTTGGTGGTATTTCAATGTTCTCAATACCTTCAATAGTAACAGGAAATTCTCTATAAAGTGCTATGTCTTCTGGAAAACTGTTACAACTTTGTACTCAACAACAGCTTCGTTTTTATTTTCTTCTTTATTGCTGTTACAAGAGGTTGCTAATAGACTGATGAGGATTATAAAACACAGAGATTTTAACTTATTTATTTTAGTTTCCATTTATAGGAAAGTATTTATTATTGCTGAGTGTTATTTTATTTAAAAGTTTACGATGGACTTAATTGCTTTTTTATGAGCTGTTTTTTATTTTATTTATTGCATATTTTTTCACCAGAAATAAGGCTATTAAAGCTGCTAAACTATCGCTCACCACAAAGGCAATCCAAATACCTGTCAATCCATAACTGTTATTTAACACATATGAAATAGGAATAAATAATAGTATAGGACGAAATAGGGCTAAAAAGGTGGCGATGGTATTTTTTTGTATGGCTTGAAAATAACGAGTTACCACCACTTGTGTCATAAAAAAAGGGATAGAGAACACAAATATTTTTAAAGCAGATTTTGTAAGGGTTACAATTTTTGTATTATCATTTATAAACACGCTAATAATTGATTCAGGAAAAAATGCTATAACAGTAATCCCTAAAAAGCCTGCCGAAAGCACAAAAACCAATACATATTTTAATGTTTTTAACGCACGATCATACTGTTTTGCACCATAATTATAACTGATAATTGGTTGCATACCATCTCCTGTTCCTAGAGCAGTCATCATAAAAAATGCATTAATGCCAAAAATAATCCCCATAACCGCAACAGCATCTGATCCTCCTGAATCTAATAACAAATGATTGGCAAATGCATTTTGGAAACTTACTGAGATGTCCATAGCAAATGGTGCTAAACCTACAGCAAGAATCGGTAGTATAATTTCTTTTTTAAGTGTAAGATGTTTCCATTTTAATTTTACAAAACTTTTTCCTTGGATGTAATACCTAAGTAATAAAACAGCATTTACACCTTGCGCTATAATAGTTGCCAAGGCAGCACCTTTAACGCCCATGCCAAATATTTTCATAAAGACATAATCTAAACTCACATTAATTATTGCAGAAAGCAGAACTAGTTTTGCAGGGAAACTCGGGTTTCCTTCTGCACGACACGTAAATGCTAAAGCAACAAAAAAACTAAGCGGAAAACCTAAAATGATGATAAATAAGTAGTCTTTAGACAATTGCAAAAGCAGATCTTCTGCACCAAAAAGAATTAATAGATCTTCATAAAAAAAGAGTCCTGCAGTTGTAAAAAGCACCATAACAATTAGTAAACCAACGAGCATAGTACCAAATACTTCTTCGGCTTTATCTAAGCGATTCTCTCCTAAATATTTAGCAATTAAAACCCCGGCTCCACTACCAAATAGCAATACAAACCCGAACTTAAAAAAGTTGATTGGAAATACTAAGGTTACTGCAGATAAGCCTTCTGCGCCAACAAACTGCCCCACAAAGATTCGGTCTACTACATTGTAAAGGATGTTAACGAGCATTCCTAAAACAGCAGGTCCCACAAAAACGATTAATAGTTTTAAAATAGAATCTTCTTTAAGCGAATGTTCTTTATCGTTCTTCCTAAAATAACCTACAAACTTTTGTTTCTTCTCTTTTAAGAAAAGAAAAACATTACTAAGTTTATTTTTTTTACTACTCATTACCTGTTTATTCTCTAATACAAGGCAAAGGTAGGTCGACAAAAAACTGTATTACATATTAAAATATATGTATAAAAGATTACTATTTAGGTTTTCTGTATCTTTAACATTTTATTATAAAACTATAAGCTATGGAAGTATTTAGTGACATCAGCAACTATTTTGTAAACGTTTTGGACCCTGCTAACGATTATTCTAACAGTTTTTACATTAGACGGATGGCTAAGCCTGAGAATTTTGTAAAACCCGACGAAAAGTTTTCTGGCCCACACAAACGCGATTTTTTTGAGATTGGTGTTTTAGAACGCAGTACAAAAAACTTTAAAATAGGAAACCAAACGCTTCCGGACATGCGTAATAGTTTAGCTATAGTATCTCCGTTTCAGGTCATTAATTATAGTGAGATTCCGCCTAATGATGATAAAGGTTATATTCTTTATTTTAATGCGTCTCTTTTTACAAATTTGAATCAGTCTTATGGATTACAAAATGAATTTCCTTTTTTTAAAATTCATACCATGCCATTATACCAATTATCGGACACTGATTTTAATGCCATTTTAAGTTTAGCAAAAGAACTGCATACGGAATCTAGAAGTTCTAAAATTCATAATCTTGAAATTGTAAGATCTCTGCTTTTGGTTTTACTTTATAAAATAGATAGAGCCACGCAACATAATAAGGGAATTGTTACCATGAATCGTTTTGATGCAATTATGTCTAAGTTTGAGAAAGAAATTCTCTCTAGTAACAATCAATTTTTATCGGTAAAAGAATATGCTTCTAAAATGCATATTAGTCCAATCTATTTAACCGAATGTGCAAAAAAAGCAACAGGTAAAAGTGCACAAAAAATAATAATCGATTATAAAATATTATACGCAAAAACACTGTTACATCAAATGGATAAATCGATAGCAGAAATAGCGTATGCATTAGGCTTTAATAAAGTTGCTAATTTTAATCAGTTTTTTAAACGTAATATGAGCGTTACTGCCACTCAATTTAGAAATAAAGGAAATTAAAATTACCTATAAATTTTATAGTTTAATACCTTTGGCTCTTAATTAAAAAGTATTCTTAAGTTTTAAAATATGAGCAAAAATTTATCCAATTCCGTTTTATACTTGATGAGTATTTCTGCCGGACTTGTTGTTGCTAATTTATATTACAACCAACCTCTTTTACACCAAATGGTTGTGGAGTTTGGAGTTAGTGAATCTGCAGTAAGTAATGTGCCTTTAGCTACACAATTAGGATATGCTTTTGGTTTATTATTTATAGTTCCTTTAGGTGATAAAGTTTCTAACAAAAAAATATTACAATTCGATTTTGCTTTAATGATACTTTCATTAATCGCAGCATCCTTATCAAGCTCATTATATCTTTTAATTATAAGTAGTTTTTTTATTGGTTTTTCATCTGCAATACCGCAATTATTTGTACCAATGGTTGCACAATTATCTGATGATAAAGGCAGAGGACGTGCCATTGGTATTGTAATGAGCGGATTGCTTATTGGTATTTTAGGAAGCCGTGTAATAAGTGGTATTGTTGGCAAATGGTACGGATGGCGCTTTATGTTTACTGCCGCAACCGTATTAATGGTCTTGCTGTTTGTTCTACTTCAATATAAATTACCAAAAATTAAACCCAGTTATAAAGGAAGTTACGGAAGTTTATTAAAATCAATAGGCCATTATTTTAAAACAGAACCTTCGTTACGATTGGCTGCATTACGTGGCGGACTTGGGTTTGCTGGATTAAGTGTTTTTTGGACCACCTTTGTCTTTTTAATGGAAGATCATTTTGGTTACGATAGCGATGTTGCTGGTGCCTTTGGTGTTTTTGGTATTGTGGGTGCGCTTGGAGCAACGGTTGTAGGGAAGATTAGTCATAAATATAAACAAAAGCAGCTTATTGTCTTTTCTACCATATTATTGATGGTTTCTTGGGTAATTTTCCTTTTTTCAGGATACTCTTTAATTGGTTTAGCACTGGGAGTAATTATTGTAGATTTAGGTTTGCAAGTTTTACATATTACCAACCAAGTTACTATTTTTTCTAAAAATCCAGAGGCTAGAAATAGAGTAAATACTGTTTATATGGTTGGCTTTTTTATTGGTGGTGCTTTGGGTACTTTTTTAGGAGCTTTTGCTTGGGAATATTATGGTTGGCAAGGTGTTGCTGTTTTAGGATTATTAATATCAATAAGTATTTTAATTATTCAATTTATTTTTGAATCCAAAACTTCAATCACAAAAAAAGACTAACTGTTTAAAACAATTAGTCTTTTTAATATTCATATTAATTTAAAAATCGAACTCTATTACTCGTAACGTAAAGCTGTTATTGGATCTAATGCTGATGCTTTTCTCGCAGGATACCACCCGAAGAAAATACCTGTTACCGCACAAACTGCAAAAGAAATCACAATAGAATACACAGCAACACTTGTTGGCCAATTTAAGAATTTCTCAATAAATACCGTAGAAGTGAGTCCTAAAAGGACGCCTAAAGCACCACCAGTTACACTAATTAAAATAGCTTCTATTAAAAATTGCATTAAAATATCTGCTCCTTTTGCTCCTACAGCCATTCTTAATCCAATTTCTTTGGTCCGTTCTTTTACAGACACATACATAATATTCATAATTCCAATACCTCCAATTAATAACGAAATACTAGCAACTGCCACTAATAATAAAGTTAACATCTCACTTGTAGAACTAAAAGTAGAAATCAATTCTTCCATAGACTGTACACTAAAATCGTCTTTACTTGGATGAGGTATTTTATGTTGTACTCTCATAATTTCTGAGACTTCAGTAACAGCATTTGGCGCATCGTCTTCACTTATTGCCGAAGCCATAATTTGATTGATATAATCAATAGCCAAAATACGTTTTTGTACGGTTGTATATGGTGAAATAACCACATCATCTTGGTCTTGACCAAAGGTGTTTTCTCCTTTTACTTCTAATACGCCAATCACTGTAAATGGAATATTATTAAAACGAATCATCTGTCCAATAGGATCTTGCCCATCAGGAAACACATTGTCCACGACCGTTTGCCCAATAAGTGCCACTTTAGAAGCCGTTTGTACTTCGGCATCTGTAAACATACTTCCGCTTTGCAAATCAACTACTTTAATTTTGAGATAATCTGGATTTACGCCATAAATAGTACTTGGCCAGTTATTGTTACCGTTTATAACTTGTCCGCTACCATTTACCAATGGTGTTGTATAACTTAAAAAGGTAGCTTGATCTTTAATGGCTTCATAATCTTTAAGGGTAAGTGATTGCATCTCACTTGCACTTGGTCGAACTCCACTACTTGAAGTAGACGCTGGCCTTATAGTAATAATATTAGAACCCATAGCCGAAATACTTTCGCGAATGCTTTCTTTAGAGCCTTCACCAATAGCGAGCATTGCAATTACCGATGCTACACCTATAATGATGCCTAACATAGTTAGTAAAGTTCTCATTTTATTAAGAACGATGGCTTTAAAAGCGATTTTAAATAAATTTAATAGTCTCATAATTAATCCTCTTGTTTAGGTAATTTTGCTAACTCTACTTTTGCCGATTGTACATTTTCATTTTTGTTATCTTGAATGATATTTCCATCTTTTAAAACAATGGTTCTACTACTAAATGTTGCAATATCTTCTTCGTGTGTTACAAAAGCGATAGTAATACCTTGTTCGTTTAGCTCTTGAAAAATGGACATAATTTCATAGGCAGTTCGTGTGTCCAAGTTTCCTGTTGCTTCATCGGCAAGTAACATAACAGGATTATTAACTAATGACCGTGCAATGGCAACACGTTGTTGCTGCCCTCCTGAGAGCTGTGCTGGTGTATGATCTAACCGTTCGCCCAAGCCTACTTTTTGCAACGCTTCAATAGCACGTTTTCTGCGTTCTTCTGTGGAAACTTTACTGTTATATAAAAGCGGTAATTCTACATTTTCAATAGCAGATGTTCTTGCTAATAAATTATAGGATTGAAAAATAAATCCGATTTTTTCATTACGTATGGTTGCTAATTCATTTTTAGTAAGGTCTTTAACCTTAACACCATCAATTTCAAAGTTGCCAGATGTAGGTTGATCTAAACAACCCAAAATATTCAACATCGTACTTTTTCCAGAACCAGATGAACCCATAATGGTTACAAACTCGCCTTCTTTTATATCAAACGAAATACCTTTTAACGCGCGTACCGTTTCAGATCCCATGGTAAATTCGCGTTTTAAATCTTCTATTTTTATAATTGCTTTGCTCATAGTATTATCTTTTTCCTCCACCTCTTGATGTTGATGGCATAAATGGATTTTCGCTTTTACCTGTTGTTTTTGTTCCAGAAGCACTTACGCCTTCTAAGCTATATACTAATTTGTCACCTTCAGAAATTCCTTCTAAAATTTGAACGTTAACGCCATCACTTGCTCCTAAAGTGACTTCTTGAGATTTTATATCTCCATTGCTACTGTAAACCCACACAACGGTAGCTTTGTCTTCATATTTTGGTCTTTCTGTTGATCTTTCTGTTGATCTTTCATTTGTTTGTTGTGCCGTAAGATTATGTTGTTCATTATAAGCGGTTAATTCTTGGCGTGTTGGCTTAAAATTAATGGCTTTGGCTTCTGTTGTTAACACATCTTTTAATTCTAAGGTGTAAATAGAAATGATAGCTGTTAAACCTGGTTTTAATTTTAAATCTGGGTTATCTGCTTTAATCACTACCGTATAGGTTACCACATTTGAGGTTACCGTTGGGTTTAATCGTACTTGGGTAACAACGCCTTCAAATTCTTCTCCTAAATAAGCATCAACATTAAAACTAACACGTTGCCCTTCTTTTACCTCTCCTATGTCTGCTTCATCAACATCAGCTTCTACCTGCATTTCTTTTAAATCTTGAGCAATTGTAAACAAGGTTGGTGTACTTAAACTAGCAGCAACTGTTTGTCCTTCATCAATAGCTCTAGATAAAACAACTCCATTTATTGGCGAATAAATATTAGCATATCCTAAATTTGTTATGGCAGATTGTAAATCTGAATAACGTTGAGTTACGGTTCCTTTTGCAGTTTCATAATTAAAAGTAGCTTCATCAAAATCAGATTGACTGATTACTTGGTTGTCAAACAACGATTTTTGTCTGTCGTAAATCGTTTTCAAATAGTTTCTTTGACTTACTGCATTATCATAAACTGCTTGAGCTTGTATTTTAGAAGCATTTAAGTTTGTTTTATCTAATTCTGCAATTAATTGTCCTTCTGTAACTACACTGTTATAATCTACATAGATTTTTTCTACAACACCAGAAACTTGCGTTCCTACTTCTACTTGTGTAATGGGTTCAATCGTTCCGGTTGCCGTTACCGATGTGGTAACATCTCCTTTTTTAGCAACTACCGTTTTTGCTTCTATTATAATGGCATCGTCGCCTTTCATAAAAGAGTATCCTACAATTGCAAGTACAACGACTACAATGCTTATAATGATGATGTTTTTATTTTTTTTCATGGTGATTTATATTAAAGTTTGATATCGTTTCCTTGGTAAAATTGTAATAATTGGTGGTATAAAATATTTAAGTATTTGGCTTGTAAATAATTTTGTTGGGTGTTGGTATACGTGTTTTGACTAATAATTAAATCGGTAGTACTTAAAGCGCCTAATTCATATTTTTTTTGAGCCAATTTATACGATTGTTCTGCAGCTGTTTTTGAAGCTTCAGCAGCAACAAGTTGTTCTTGTGCTGATATTGCATTTTGGTATGCCGTTTCTATTTTTTTAAATAGTTCTTTTTGTGTACTCTGTTTTGAAATTTCGGCACGTTCAATATTTATAGATGCTGTCTCTACAGCTGATTTTGTTTGGTTTCTATTGAAAATTGGAATGCTTAATGACAACCCTAATTTCTGATTAAAATTCACGTCAAACTGATCTGAAAACGTATTGTCATTAATACTCGTATAACCAGAGCCTAAACTTCCTGTTAATGATAGTGTTGGTAAATAACCACCTTTAGCGATGTCCAATTCTTTTTCACTAACTGCAACATTAATTTCACTAGATTGAATTTCAGGCATCGTACTAACGGCTTTATTGTAAATAGATACCTTATCTAATTCAAGATTTAATAAATTGATATTAGTATCAAGCGTTTCAATTTCAATAGTATCTAGCGGACCTAATTCTAATAATTGTTTTAAAGCTAAAATATATTGTTGATAGTCGTTTTTAGCGGCAATAACATTGTATTTGTTTGTTGCGACTTGCGATTGTGCATCTGTGTAATCATTTAAAGCGATAGATCCGGCGTCTAATCTAGATTTTGCACGTGCCACTTCTTTTTCTGAAGCGATTAAATTGTTTTCAGAAATAGTAATTCCCTCCTTACTATATAAAGTTTGTAAATAGGTTTCAAGAATGCTTAAAACAATGTTATTCTTAGTTTCTTCAACTAAAAACTGACTTTGACTTACTAATAATTTATTTTGTGAAATTTGATTATTAAGCTGATTTCCTTGAAATAAAGTCATATTACTATTTATCCCCACATTTGTACTGTGTATTTGATCGGTAACATAGTTACTTGTAATAGGGTCAATGGTATTACCACTAGAGAAACTTTGTGAAGCATTACCAAATAAGTTTGGTAATCTAGCAGATTTAGCTTTGTTATAATCTACTTCAGTAACAGCTTGGTTAAGCGTAGCATCTTTAATGGTGATGTTATTTTCAATAGCATATACGATGCAATCTTCTAACGACCATATCTTTGTGCTAGATGTCTCCTGATCCTCTTGGGCTATTGTAACCTGTGCAAATAATAAACTTGCGATGATGAGATATAATTTCATTTGAGAAGTGTTTTTTAATTTATACTCAAATATCAAATTATTATCTACTATATAAAACAGGAATAGAAGATGTGTAATATTGACTATACAGAAACCAATGTTTTACCGATGAAATTTTTAAACATTTCTTAAAAACAAACTTTTTATACTATTGAAAGTTTATGTAGCTATAATTTGTTTTGATAAATTAAGTATTACATTATCTTCGCGAAATGTGGATGTATTTAGGGCTTTTAGCCGCGTTATTTTTAGGCTTACATAACTTATGTAAAAAACATGCAGTACAAGGAAATGAAGTGTTTCCGGTGCTTTTAGGAACAGTGTCTTGTGGGTTTTTATTTGTCGCCACATTTTATGTATTAGCAAGTTTTTTTCCGGAGTATGCTCAAAGTAATGGTTACGAATTTCAAGTACTTTCTTGGAAAACTCATGGGTTTATTTTTATAAAATCTATGATTATGGCAAGTTCTTGGGTGTTAGCATACCAAGCATTAAAGCATTTACCTATAACCATTGTTACACCTATCAGATCTGCAGGTCCATTTTTCACCTTTATTGGTGCAATTCTTATTTATGATGAACGGCCAAACGGTTTGCAGTGGTTAGGTTTTTTTCTGATTATTTTTTCGGTAATATTATATTCTAAAATTGGAAAAAAAGAAGGGATTAACTTTAAGCGTAATAAATGGATTTTTGCCATTATAGGAGCCACTTTTTTGGGTGCTTCTAGTGGATTGTATGATAAATTTTTAATTCAGAATTTAAGTTTAAACCCACAAACACTTCAGTTTTGGTTTTGCTTGTATACCATCTTAATTTTATTAGTGATTTTATCAATTACATGGTTTCCTTATGCTGAAAAACGCAAAGCATTTAAATTTAGATGGTCTATTCCTGCAGTTGGAATTTTATTACAAGCTGCAGATTATTTCTACTTTAAAGCTTTACAAGATCCAGACGCATTAATTATGTTGCTTTCTGCAATAAAACGTAGTCAGATTATTATTGCAGTTGTGATTGGTGGTCTTGTGTTTAGAGAGAAAAATAAACGTAAAAAATTAGTCCCTTTAATTGGAATATTAATTGGCGTGGGACTTATCTTGTACTCTTAAAAGCAAAAAGGCTACCATTTACGGTAACCTTTTTTTATGCAATTTATAAATTTTATTTTATTGCTTTTGGATAATCAGTGTAGCCTTTTTCTCCGGAAGTATAAAACGTATCTTGATCCCAATCTGCTAATTCCAAATTATTTTCAAAGCATTCTACTAAATCGGGATTAGAAATAAAAGGTTTTCCATAAGCTACTAAATCGGCATCTCCATTCTTAATAACTTGGTTTCCTTTTTCTTGATCAAAAGCAGTATTAATCATTAATGTTCCGTTATATAATGGTCTAAAATGTTTGGCGATTTCTGTAACGGCAAAAGGCACTTCAGAGACATCTGTAAACGGTTCAGATAAATGTACATACGCTAAATTATAATCGTTTAATTGCTTTACGAGATATTCAAAAGTAGGAATAGTGTCTTCATCTAAAGTAATTCCGAATAAACCATTTAATGACGGATTAAAACGCACACCTATTTTTTCCTGTGGAATAACGGCCTTCATAGCATCTAAAACCTCAAAAAAGAAACGTGTTTTATTTTCAATCGTTCCGCCATATTTATCGGTTCTATTATTTGAACAATTGGTGAAAAACTGATGAAACAAATAGCCGTTTGATGAATGAATTTCAACGCCATCAAATCCTGCTTTTATAGCATTTTCTGCTGCATGTTGAAAATCTTTAACTGTTGTTTTAATATCTTCAAGCGTCATTGCTTTTGGAGTTACAGTGTCTTTAAAGCCATCTGGAGTAAACGATTTAGCATTCGGATTAATTGCAGATGCAGACAAAGGTAAATTCCCATTGTGAAAATTAGGGTGCGAAATTCTGCCAACATGCCATAATTGAAGAAAGATCTTTCCACCTTTATCATGAACACGTTTTGTAACGGTTTTCCAACCTTCAACTTGCGCATCACTATAAATGCCAGGGGTGTTGATATATCCAACGGCTTGTGGTGATACTTGTGAACCTTCTGCAATAATTAATCCTGCCGAAGCTCGTTGTTCGTAATATAAACCTTGAATGTTAGATGTTGCCACTTTTTCTTCGTTATTAGCACGACTACGTGTCATAGGTGCCATTACAACTCTGTTTTTAAGTGAAATATTTTTATGATATGGGGTTAATAATGGTTGTGTATTCATGGGAATTTAAGTAAAACATTTATTTAACAAAATTACAGCCTATCAGTAGGAAATGATCTTATTTTTTACAAATTAATATAGTTTTAACTTTTACTTAGTCTAAAAATAGAATTATTGAGAGCAACTAAATTTTACGTTTGTGTTTTCTTTGTCCGTTTTTAGCGTAATTGTCACAGAGTAGCTTAATGTTTTTACTGTTTATTAGCTTTAAATTGGTTGATTATGTGTTTTTTCAAATGTTTTTATCATTTCTATGGTAGATAAGTGAAGTCTTCCAGAAGCAGTTTGAAAATCTGAATTCACATCATTTGCTCCTTCTTTAATACCTTCGTAAATCCCTGCAATAATAGTTCCCATGAAGTCTCCTAAAACCTCTGTTCTTTCTTTTCTATACGTAGAAACCGAAACGTTATTAAACACAAGGCTGGTATTGTATACTTGATTTATAAAATCTGCTAATTGACTCTGTGTAATACCATTACCAACAAGGTTGTAAATTTGTTTGTGATGTTTATCTTCAGTTAACATTTTAGCGTAAGCGAAACCTAATTCATCACGATTTGTATAGGTGCATTTGCCATCTGCAGCACAATTGTTTATTTCACCTTCTTTAATGTAAGTGTCTAGGTATTCTAAATCTGGTTCTATGTAGATTCCGTTTCGTCCAATCACCCAATTTAATCCAGAGTTTTGAATATCTTTTTCTGTTTGTCTATTAGTTTTCACTATGGGACTAAAAGCATTTCCTTCTTCTGCTCCAACAATACTTGTGTATACTATTTTATTTACACCATTTTGCTTTGCAGCTTCAATGACATTTCTGTGCTGAATAATTCGTTTATCTGGCGCATCCATTCCTGAAACTAATAAAACGGTATCTATATCTTTTAAAGCTATATCAAACTGTTCTTTACTATTATAATCTCCTTTTCTAATTTCAACACCTAAATGCGCTGCTTTTTCTGTTGTACGCGCAATACCAATTACATTATCCTTACCAATTAATTGTACCAGATGTTTAACTATGGAAGCTCCTAATTTTCCGCTTGCTGATGTTACTGCTATTTTCATGATTTCTGTTTTTAGAATTTGCAAACACAAAGTTGTTTGATTTTCTAAGAAAACTTAAGATAAATCTTATCCTAAAAAAGGTAAATTTAAGCTTTAGATAAGTGCTTTTTTAATAGCTTCTTCAATTTGTAGATTTGCCATATCTAGTACATTTTTATTGCCTTTAAGTTTTAAAATAGATAATTCTGTACAAGATAAAACTACTGGGTTTTTAGCTGAATAAATACTTGTTAAATTATGATATTTCTCAATGCACTCAACCGATTCTGTTTCGTTGTATACTTGCTTTCTAAAATCATCTATAAAGAGCATATCTTCTTCTTTTGGAAGTATTACGCTAATACCATTATCTAAAAATTGATCTCTAATATAAGAAGAATGCATACTGAATAACGAACCAAACAAAACTACTTTATCCCAATTGTTTTCTTTAATTCTTTTAATACTTAAGGTGATAGGATGCAAGACGCTTGTAGTAATATCCAATCGATCTATGGTTTCATGAAGGGTGATATTTGGTATTAATAGATATGGTGCGTTAAAAATTTCTATTTCCTTTATATATCCATTCACAACGGTATCTAACTGCTTAGAAGTGTTTGGTAGCAAAGTGTTAATGCTATTAAAATTGGTGTTTAATAATAGAAACGGACAAGTACTATAATCGCCTTTTTTGTTGTTATATAAACGATTTAATTCACTTAAATAAAATAATGTGGAGCGACTTCCAAGTCCTAACACAGCTAGTTTTGTATTTAACATTTTAATGTCTTGTTAAGATGTAGTCTGCAAAATAAGCTTTACTATCTAGTATTTTAGTATCTAATGTAAAGTCTGTATTGGTAATAAGTTTTTCAATTAAAGGATCGTTGTATTTTCTTGAAATTTCAGTGTGTATTTTTTCTTCAGCTTCAAAATTATAAGACGTTCCAATAGTATTTATAGTAACTGTTTGTTTTTTTGTACTGACTATAAAACTTTTAGCAATACCTTCGTCTTCATTGTATTCTGGTTGGTGTTTAAATTGATTTAGATTAAAGTTACCTCCTAATTCATTGTTGATACGTTCTAATAGATTTAGATTGAATTTGGCAGTAATTCCTTGCTTATCATTATAAGCAGGAAGCACAATTTTTTTAGATTTTATTAAATCTACACCTAATAATAATTTGTCACCAGGTTTTAGATTAGCCGCCAAATTACAGATAAATTGTGAGGCTTTTTCATCGTTCATGTTTCCAATGTTAGATCCTAAAAACAAAATAACCTTAGGCTTATTACTTGCTTTTAATGACGCTAATACTTCAAAATAATCACCTTGTTGTATTTTTACAGAGACCTTTGGTAATGCTTTAGATAAATCTTCTTTTAATAAACTCAATGCATTTTCAGAAATATCAATTGGAAAATAATCAAAACTAAACTGTTGTACATCTAATGCGTTTAGAAGTTTTTTAGTTTTTAAACCATCCCCTGCTCCTAACTCAATAAGTTCAAAATAAGATTCAGGTTTTAACTTAAGTGCATCAATTAACTCTTGGGTTTTATTCTGAAATATATCTAACTCACTGCGTGTTAAATAATATTCAGGAAGATTCATTATTTCTACAAAAAGGGCGTCACCAATTTTGTTATAAAAATATTTTGAGGGAAGTGTTTTAGGGCTATTATCTAAGCCTTGTTTTACTTCTTTTTTAAATGTATCAATCATCTATTTTACTAATCTAATTCCGGTGAATTGCCACCTTTCTGTTGGGTTAAAAAAATTGCGGTATGTTGTTCTGCTGTGATTTTTGGACGTTGCCACAGAAGCGCCTCGCAATACCATTTTGTTACTCATAAATTTCCCGTTGTACTCACCTACAGCTCCATTTTCTTTTTCAAAATTAGGATATGGTAAATACGCACTGTTTGTCCATTCCCAACGTTTTCCCCAATCAAATTTTTGAGAAGCTATTTCCCATTCAAATTCTGTAGGTAAACGCATACCTTTCCATTCGGCATACGCATTAGCTTCGTAAAAGTTAATATGACTTAAAATAGCATTTTCATCTATTTTTTGCAATCCTGCTAAGGTGTGATTATGCCATTTACCTTCTATTTCATGCCAATACATTGGTGCATTTATCTGGTTTTTACTTACCCAAGACCAACCATCGTCTAACCAAAGATTAAAATTGGAATAGGCTCCAGATTGCATAAATTCTAAATAGTCCCCATTGGTCACTAAATGATTATTTATTTCGAAATCATCCACATATACTTGATGCACTCCTAATTCATTATCATAACAAAAATCATCTCCTTGATGACCTATTTTATATAAACCAGCTTTAATTTTAACACTTTCCGTAGTCTGATTGTTATCTTTTATAAGATTAGCATCTTCATGATACACCGGAAAAATAGGATTATGACCAAGCATATATTTTACATCTGTAATTAATAATTCTTGATGTTGTTGCTCATGGTTTAGGCCTAATATTACTAAATCTAATATTTTTTTATCGGAAACATTCTTTAAGAAATCTTGCATTTTAGTATCTACATACGCTCTATATGCAAAGATTTCATCTGTACTGGGACGGGACATATTGCCTCTATTGGTTTGCAATATTCTACTTCCTACATTATTGTAATAACTATTAAATAGAAAGTTGAAATTAGTATCAAACGCCACATAATCTTTTACGTATTGTTTCAAAATAAAGGTTTCAAAAAACCAAGTAGTATGTGCCAAATGCCATTTTGCTGGACTAGCAAAGGATGCCACTTGAATGGAATAATCTTCGATTTTTAAATGACTACAAAAATCAATAGTTACCTGTCTTGTTTGTTGATATATTTTATTAATATTCATATTTTGATTAATCTTTGCGCCTATTTTACGCTAACCGTATATTATAATTTGTCTCATTTTGGCATAAAAATTACAAAATAAAATGGAGTAAATTACTTTTCCCCTTGTCTTTATGTATAATCTCTTTCCGTTTTTATCTGTATTCAGGATTTTCAAAATCCCAACGCTTACCAGAATCCCATTCCTCTCGAGAATTTCCATAATTAGAATATCCATTATTCGCTTTTAACATTGATGCTAAATGAAGCAAGTTATAAGTCATAAATGTTGTATTTCTATTTGTGAAATCGCTATTAAAACCAATAGGATTGTCTAACTTCTTGTCTTGCCATTTTTTATCTCCATAGCTAGGTCCTGGTCCAACTTCTCCAATCCACCCAGAATCTGCTTGAGGCGGAATAGAATATCCTACATGTTGTAGTGAATACAAAATTCCCATAGCACAATGTTTTACACCATCCTCATTCCCTGTAACAACGCAACCTCCAACCTTACCGTAAAAAATATATTGTCCTTTTTTATTTGTTTTACCACTCATGGAATACAATCTCTCGATTAGTTTTTGAGCTTCAGAAGATTTTTCTCCTAGCCAAATTGGAGTTCCAATAATAAGTATATCGGCTTCCATGATTCTTTTAAATAAAGATGGCCATTCGTCTGTTTCCCATCCATACTCTGTCATATCAGGATAAACACCACTCGCAACCTTATGATCTATAAAACGAATTTCGTCAACCTTAACTTTTTCCTTCAACATGATTTCTTTAGAAACATTCATCAAGGTTTTCGTATGGCTAGTTTCAGGAGATTTTTTTAAGGTACAATTAATGTATACTACGCTTAAATTACTAAAGTTTGCTTTTTTCATATTTTATGCTTTGTAAGCATCTAAGTTATTTTAAAAAAATAATACATAATAACTCAAAAGAATAAAATATTGCCTTAAAAGGGATAGTACTTAATACATGGTGTTATTATTTTTTGAAGTTTTTGGTATTTGCTGAATGCTATCCCAATGCTCTACAATTTTCCCATTATTATCAAATCTAAAAAAATCCATAGTGACGTATTGGTCATTATCTGGCCAAGTTTGATGTGTGTGTAAGGATACTAGATCTCCTTCCGCAATGCTTCTTATAAAATCTATAGATTTTTCTGGAAATTCTTTATGCATACGATCAAAATAATCTATAAATGCCTGTTTTCCATCTGCAACCACAGGGTTGTGTTGTTTATAATGGTTGCCAACATAAAGCGATACAGCCTTTGTGGGGTTGCCTTCATATGCCATTTTATAAAAAGCTATGGCATTTTTTTTATTTTCCGCTATGTCCATTCGTTTAGCTATTAGCTTTTAAAGTTTCCAATTCTTTTTCTAAAGCTTCGGCTTTTTCCTTAAACTTTTGCATTGCTTTTTTAAGTTGGCTAACTTTTTTAAACACTTCGTCATCTTGAACAGCATCAAAAGTTTCAACAGTATCTCTTACTTTATACTTCGCTTTTGCTCCACATGTTGGGCATGGTTTTATATCTGACATGGTTTTGTTTTTATTAATTATTTTCTAAAATAACAGTTTATTTTTTATTCATAAAATGAAAAGGCTACCAATGGTAACCTCTTCTGCTATTAACCAACATAATAGTAATACTACATTAATTTTAAAATTAACGCATACATTGCATTAGTTATAGTTACAAAGTTATGCATGATCAGTTGTAAGCTAAAGATTAATATGAGAATAATAATGGTATATATCGAACCTTAAAAACTTAATCATATTGTTTTTTGAATTGATTTGGGGTAAATCCGGTATGTTTCTTAAAGTATTTTACAAAATTAGTAGGCTCTTCAAATCCTAAAGAATAAGCTAATTCTGTACTTTTTATTTCTGAATTTATAAGAAAACGTTTAGCTTCCAAAACCACAAAAGCATCAATAAATTGCTTTGCTGTAGCGTCAACCATATCTTTACAAATATTATTTAAGTGTTTGTAAGTGATGTTTAGCTTTTTGGCATAAAAATCTGCATTTCTGCTAGTATTAAAATGCATTTCTAAAAGCGATTTAAAACTTAAAAAACTATTTAATTTATCCGATCGTTTTAAATGAATTGTTTGATATTGCTTTAAGCGTTCTAGTTTTGAAAATATAATGGTATGCAGTGCGTTATACGTATTGTCTTGATTGTAGCTTTCTTGAGAGTTAGAATATTCTTCATCAAACAATCTCATATATTTCTCAACATTAGAATCTATTGGGACATGAATAATTGGCGAAAATAATTGCGCGTTAAAGAGTCTGTCTATTTCGTTTTTTGGTAAGGTATTAATCTGTTTTTTTAGATACGCTTCCGTAAATAATAAGATGTAACCTTTTAATTCTGGCGTAAACTGAAAGGCGTTAATCTGACCTTTAGAAACATGTATGATCGTGTTTTTCTTTACAGGATGCCAAACAAAATCGACTAAATGTTTGCTTTCACCAGCGGTGTACATCACAATCATATTAAAATAAACGTGATGTGCTTTTTCAGGATGATGATCATCTGAATTGTCCTTACGCGCATATAAATCTTCGATTTTTATAATTTCTATACCATTATTATCTGGTTTTTTAGAATCGAATTCTATATACGGAATTTCGTTAGGCATTATTAATAAAGGATATGTTTATGAATTAAATAAATTAAATGAAATTTTAATACCTTGTATAATCATACCAGTACCTATAATTGCAATTATTAAACCCATAATTTTTCCAATTACAGAAATCACGTTATTCCCTACTAGCTTAACAACAGCGTCACTTAATTTAAAAGTAAAAAAAGTTAGCAAACTCATAAAGCCAAATATAGCAATTACTAAAAATATTTGAATGGATTGCGCATTGGATACAAAATTCATGGCGGTTACAATAGTTCCTGGACCTGCTAAAATAGGAATAGCTAATGGTGACACAGCAATATCTTCGTCTTCATCTATATTTTTTATACTTTTCACATTTGATTTTTTAGATTGAAGCATCTCAAAACCTATAAAAAAGATTAATATTCCACCCGTAATTTTAAATGCTGGAATACTAATATTAAACAATTCGAATATATATTTACCTAAAAGCACAAATATCGTTACAATAATAAAAGCAATGATATTTGCTCTCTTATTGACGCTTCGTTTTTCTTTTTTATCCATTCCTTGTGTTAAAGACAAGAAAAATGTCATGTTTGAAATAGGATTAGTCATTGCGAAAAATCCTGTAAAAACAGTGATAGAAAAAGTTATTAGGTTATCCATGTATTGTAAAATTTAATCTTGCAAGAAATTGAATCTCTACTGTATTACCAAAGTTATTATGAGTTATTTTTAAAAATAATTATTTATCTTATAAAATCACTACTTTTATGTGCGCTCTTTTGAAAAAAAGTTAATGAAATAGATTTATTTTCAGGATAATACACACTGTTTTAAAACAAAGAAGCCACATTATATTGTGACTTCTTTATACTAAAATTATCTAAATAAAACTCCTTCTACAAGAGGTTTAAGCCTGAAAATATAGAAAGGTTTTGTGGATTGATCTTTGTCATTATTAAAAGAGCTCCTCTGTTTACCTGCGCTGCAGAGATATACATAAACCCATCAACGTGGTTGCAACTCACACCATCTGGCCAAACCATATTTTTAACTTGTACCATTGTTTTTACACTATGATCTTTGGCTAAAATCACAAAGTGACGTGCTAATGCTATTTTTCTGTCTTCTTTAAATAGTCTGGCAACTCTTTAGATAACCAATCTTCACGCACAGGAACGTGCACATCTAAATCTATCGTTTCTTCTAAAGCCCAAAACTCGTGTGGTACATTTTCAGGAAAAACAATCACTTCTCCTGCTCCAACTTCTACAAATGTTTCTTTACCATCAATAATAGTCTTGATTTTTACTTTACCAGACATGATGTAAGTAATCTGTTCATTTGGATGTTTATGCCAAGGAATATGCGCATCTTTCTCTAAATTAAAAATAGTCATTTGCCCTTTTTCACCGTGAAACCACTTTCTTTTAATTCCTTTTCCAATAGTTTCCGATGCCATATCATCAAAATTGAAATGTTGCACTTTTGATGTTGCTAAAGAATCTATAGTGTTTACTTGTGCATTTGCCGTATTGCTTGCAAATAATGCGGTTACAGCCACTGCTACTATAATTGATTTGAAATTCATTTTTCTATTTATATATTTTTTAAGTTCAAGTGAAATTCATTTTCAGAATTTTGTACCGAGAACCATTCTAAGTGTTGTGCTTCTCGATACATTTTTATTTTCATTCTATTCCAATAAAAACACTCGAAGTGACAATTTGCACTTAATTATCTAACCCATTGGGTTTAAAATCCTTCTAAAACAATTTTACCTTTTGCTTTACCAGTTTCTAAAAAAGCGTGTGCTTTTCTAAGGTTTTCGGCATTTATAGTTCCGAAGTTTTCGCCTAAAGTGGTTCTAATTGTTCCGTTGTCTATTAATTCAGAAACTTTGTTTAAAATGTTGTGTTGCTCAATCATATCTTCTGTTTGAAACATAGCACGCGTAAACATTAACTCAATGTGTGTAGACACTGCTTTCCCTTTAAAAGGCATCACATTCATCACTTTTGGATCATCAATAAATCCGAATTTCCCTTGTGGTTTAATCAGCTTTACAATTTCATCTACATGTTGTTCCGTAGCATTTAAACTCACAACATATTCTGGAGCAGGAAGGTTATATTTTTCAAACTCTTCACTCAATTTATTTCTGTGGTTGATAACCGTATCTGCACCTAATTCTTTTAACCAATCGGTAGTTTCTTCGCGAGAAGCAGTAGCAATAATGTTCAGTTTTGTTAGCTTTTTGGCTAATTGTACCATTATAGAACCAACGCCACCAGCTGCTCCTATTATTAAAATAGATTTATTGGCATCGTCTTTAGAAACCTCTAATCTATCAAATAACATTTCGTAAGCAGTAAGAGATGTTAATGGCAACGCGGCAGCTTCTGCATACGATAAACTTGTTGGTTTTTTCCCAACAATACGTTCATCTACCACCTGATATTGCGCATAACTACCCTGACGTGTAAAATCGCCAGCATACCAAACTTCATCACCTTCCTTAAAAAGGGTAACGTCGTCACCAATTGCAGTTACAATTCCGGTAGCATCCCAACCTATAATTTTCCAATCGTCACCTTGTACAGGTATATTGGCACGTACTTTGTAATCTGCTGGATTTACCGATATGGCTTTAATTTCAACCAAAATATCTCTTCCTGTTGCTTTTGGAGTCGCTATTTCTATGTCTTGTAGTGAATTTACATTGTCTATTGGTAAATTCTCTTTGTATCCTATTACTTTCATCTAAATTAAAATTTTTGCAATTATATTACAGTGATAATTTCACTTTGTGGTAATCTAGATTTTGGTGTTTTGTCCGTCGAATTAAAATCAGATGCTGCTCTATATCCTAAAGAAACAACTACTAAAGAGGTAAATCCTTTTGCTCTTAATCCAAATTCTTCATCTAAGGCTTTTACATCAATACCTTCCATTGGCGTAGCATCGATACCTAAACTTGCAACTCCTAATAAAAAGTTACCAATGTTAAGATATACTTGCTTTTCCATCCAATGTTGATAGTCTTTTAAATCATATTTATGAATGTCACCAAAAGCGTTCATTCCTCCGTACATTCCGTTTTTAATGTCTTCATTAGGAAATCTTCCGTCTTTATCCTGTACTTCTAAAAGGTGTTTAAAAAAAGTATCATCTGCACCTTCACTCGTTTTTGAACAAAACAATACTACTGCTGATGCATTTGTTATTTTTGGTTCATTAAAATGAAAAAAGCCTTGAGTTCCTTTTGTCATACGTGCTTTACCTTCTGTAGTCTCAGCAATAATAAAATGCCAAGGTTGCAGGTTGATACTTGAAGGACTCATTCGTAATAAATTTTTGACTTCAGCCATATCTGCATCAGATATTTTCTTGGTGGTGTCGTATTCCTTCGTAGTGTATCTCCAGTTTAATGTGTCGTGTAAATTCATCTTTTTATGTTTTTTAAAAATTAACTATCATTTTTATAGTGACAAAAGTAAGTATAGTATTAAAACCTCGCAATAACGGTCATAAATGATAGTACAAAAATAAATAGAAAATCAACCCAAATTGATGTGCAAGAAATAGAATTAGCAGAATGGAAACAGCGTCCTGTTTGAACTTGTTTTAATTTTAAATGGTGAAGGGACACATAATCAATCCCCTTATTTGTCAGGAAGCGTGTTTTTACTCTCTGCTTTAAAATGTCATTCATTCACAATCTATAAGCCTACAAAATTTATTTTTTTGAAATTTACAGATTTATTTTTTAAGACTGTATATGGAGTTTCAATTGACAGGAATGAGTCGTTTAAAGAGGCTTCTTATATTTACTACCTGGTGATATTATTAAAAATAATAAGACAGAAAGCACTTGGATAGCTTAATAGCTATCATTCTTCAAGAAAATCAAAATCATAGTAAAACATCAACACGCTTCATTAGAAGTTTAATGACAAGTATTCTGGAGGTGTTAATTAGATTGTTAAATTCAGATTTTACACTTACTGATATAGCGAAAGATTTAGGGTTTACAGATGCTAGTTATCTCTCAAAAACTTTTAAACGTTATGTTGGAAAGACTATTAGGGAGTTTAAAAACGAAGGAGAATATATTTTACTTAAACGCTCAGCATGTATAACGTAATTAATAAAAAAAACCACTTAATTAATTAAGTGGTTTTTTTTATTTTAAGCATTTTCAGAAATACGCTTAGATTTTCTGTATGTATATTTAGGGTAAATTGCACGTTTTGCAAAACGGTTAATTTTATCACTATTTATCATTTTAATGTAAACTTGTTTAGTAACACCAAAGTACTCATAAGTTGCTCCATCAAGAAATGTAATTTCTAAAAGCAATCCTTTATGTACAAAATCTGCAATACCAGATTTATTAATAGTTTCCGTGTATTCAGGAAGATTCGCTTCAATAGTTTCTGGAGCAATACTTACTAAAAAGTGGTAACCATCAATGATTTTACGACTTTTTTCTTCAGCTTCTTCAAATAAAGCGTCGCCTTCTTGAAATTTATCTGGATGCCATTCTTTGGCTAAATTACGATAGCTCTTTTTTAGAGGTTTAAGCTCTATCTCTTTTTCTATTCCAAAGAGTTTCTTGTATTCGGTAATACGCTTCATTATAATTGCTTTTTTTTGCTGGCGCAAAAGTACATCTTAAAATTAAATGGATAACCATCTTTTTTAAAATTTAATATTAATTTATTGTTGTTTCAGTTTTAAGCTAAAGTAATGCGGACTTTCTTCTTTTTTAAACGCGTATTATTAGTGAGTTCTACAAGTATATCTGCTTTGTTTTTAGGTACTGCAACAAATGCACAATCTTGTTTTAATTCAATAACACCCAATTCGTCTTTATTTAATCCGCCTTGTTTAAAGAATAATCCTGCAATATCTCCTTTTGAAATTTTATCCTTTCTGCCTCCCGAAATAAATAAAGTGCTCCATTGAGACCTTATTCTGGTTGGTTTTCCGTCTAATTTTTCAATATGATTAGTATTTATAAATTCAGGTAAATTTTCTTCTTCCCATTTAAGAACATAGGCTGTTCCTTGGGTATTCATACGTGCTGTTCTACCATTTCTATGGGTAAACTCTTCAGCTTTTAAAGGTAATTGAAAATGAATAATGTAGTTTAATTCCGGAATATCTAATCCTCTTGCTGCTAAATCTGTAGCGACAATAATTTGATGTGTTCCATTTCTAAATTTTATTAAAGCACGTTCACGTTCTATTTGTTCTAATCCACCATAAAAACAACCATGAGCAATGTTGTTTTCATTAAGAAAATTACTCACAAACTGGATGGTATCTTTAAAATTACAGAAAATAATCCCGGGTTTGTTTCCTATAGTGTGTAGTAAATCTACTAAAGTTTGAAGTTTGTTTTTTGATGGAGAAATCACCTTTTTTATCTCTAATTGAGACTTTTTGGTGTGTAAATAATCAATAACCAACTCGTTTTGTAACCCTACAAACTCAGGGATTTTCATATCTTGAGTTGCCGATGTTAATACGCGCTTTTCTATATGTGGTAAATGATCAATAATATCACGCATTTGTTCTTCAAAACCTATCTCTAAAGATTTGTCAAACTCATCTAATACTAAGGTTTTTATATGTGCAGTACTGCAAGTTTCGCGACGTAAATGATCTGAAACCCGTCCTGGAGTTCCAATTAAAATAGCTGGAGCATGTGCTAATTCTATTTTATCTTTTGAAAAAGGGCGACCTCCATAAACGGCATTAGCTTTAAAACCAGATCCCATTTCGCGAATTACTTGTTCAATTTGTATTGCTAATTCTCTTGATGGTACAATAATAAGTAGTTGCACTTCTTCAATAGCTCTGTCTAGAGTAGCCATTGTAGGTAATAAAAATGCGACAGTTTTTCCTGTTCCTGTAGGAGATAACACAATTGTATTATCGGCATTAGTAATTGCTAAATGCGCTTCTTCTTGCATGTCATTTAGCGCGGTGATATTTAATTTATTTAAAATCTCCTGCTGTCCTTTTATTGGTTTTGCCATTAGTTTACGTGAGATTATGCTTGGTGTTTTTTCTTCTTTTTTGGTTTACTGTCAACTGGTTTTTCGACAATAGTTTTGTTTTCGGCAATATAATTTGATAAAATTTTATCTACCAATTCCTCTTTTGTTAAATGATGAAAAATATTTTTCACCTTAGCTTTAAAATCTTCAGGAATCTCACGATTAGGTTTCGTTTTAAATATTTTACGCGCCCAAAGTAATCCGTTATTTTCTTCAATGCTTTTAGCATCTGCTTTTTCAAATTTGGTGAAAGAAATACTTAATTCTTCTTCAAATTCAGGAATATCTTCAATTTCATCATCTTGAATAATGCTTAGTGCTAACCCCTCTGCTCCTGCTCTAGCTGTACGTCCGCTTCGGTGTACATAAGCATCATAAGTATCAGGTAAATGGTAATTAACTACGTAAGTAATTTCCTTAACGTCAATTCCACGAGCTGCCAAATCTGTGGCAACTAAAATATCAATATAACCTTCTCTAAATTGCCCCATAATACGATCACGTATTCCTTGAGATAAACTTCCGTGGATAGCTCCTGATGAGAATTTATTGATGGCTAGGTTTTTAGCTAATTTATTAACTGCAGCTTTAGTTTTACAGAAAATTATACCGCGTTCGCCTTCTTTTGAATTTAAGAAATGCATTAAAACTTCAAGTTTTTCAATAGGCTCTACAACTACATATTGGTGAGAAATACCTTGATGACCTGTTGTGGCCATGTCAGCTTCGTAAGTTCTAACGTTTTTTGATAAATAGTTTTGTACCAATTGCTTGATACTACCTATCATTGTTGCTGTAAATAAAAGTGTACGGCGTTGTTCTGGTAAGGCTTTTAAAATAGTTTCAACACCTTCTTTGTGTGCTGTAATCATTTCATCAGCTTCATCTAAAACAACATATTTCACATGTTTTAAGTTGATACCGTTGCGTTCCATAATATCTGCTAAACGTCCCGGAGTAGCAACTACAACATGTGTTGTGTTTTTTAAACGTTCTAATTGTGGTTTTATAGGTGTTCCCCCAAATAAACCTACAATTTGCAAAGTTTCATCATGAGAAGAAAACGCTTCTAAATTGGCGCAAATTTGTTGTCCAAGTTCTCTTGTTGGTGCTAAGATTAAAGTTTGAATATTGCTATTTTCAATATCTACTAATTGCAATAAAGGCAATCCAAAAGCGGCAGTTTTACCGGTTCCAGTTTTTGCTAATGCTACAACATCATTGGTTTCATTAAGAATAATAGGAATTACTTTATCCTGAATAATTGTAGGTTCAGAAATTTGTAAAGTCGCTAAACTTGATAATAGTGATGGTTTAATCCCTAACGCAGAGAACTGTTTTGACATAAGTTATAATTTTGTGCAAAGATAATAGAGTTTTGTTGGTTTTACGGTGTTATAGTTAAGTATTAAACCATAAAAAAAGCCCATCAAAATTAATTGATGAGCTTTTACTAAAAATAGATGTATATGTTATAAAACTTTTACGTTTACTGCATTTAAACCTTTTTTTCCTTCTTGTAGATCGAATTCAACTTCGTCACCTTCGCGAACTTCGTCAATTAATCCAGAAATGTGTACAAAATGTTCTTTGTCTGAACCTTCTTCAGTGATGAATCCAAAACCTTTAGTGTCGTTGAAGAATTTTACTGTTCCTTTACTCATTGTAATATATTTAATTATTTAATAATACTTTTGATAATGCAATATGCGTGCCAAAAAAAGAATGTCATGCATATTAACTGTGATTTATTTAGAATTTAATTTTCAAAGCTTCAAATAAATGGCTCATTGTCCATGCAGGACCTATCATTAAGAACTGTAAGTCTTTTATGAACGATGGTTTTTTTCCTTCATGGTTGTGTCCGATAAACTGACCAATCCATGACACGACAAAAATAATTGTCATGCTTAACCATAAAGGTGACATGTTTATCTGACTTATTAGATGAACTCCATATAAAACGATTACTGAAAAAATAAACATTGCCACAAATAACACTTTAGATAAACGGAGGTAATAAAACAAACCTAATATAATTACCAAGCTGCCATAGTGGATAAATCCCGCTATAGCTGTAGGAAAAAGAGCTATTACCATTTTTGGAACAGGAATACTTGCTAATAAACCAATAAGACTAAAAAATATCAATGGCACACATATATAATGTATCATGACATTTAATTTTGTTTGATGACTTTCTGCGTATTCTTTTAATAAGGAATCTATTACTCTCATTTATGTTGCTAATTACCTGTTATTGGTTTACAAATTACGTTTTATTAATGCATAGCTAAACATAAATTAAACTTTTTTTAAGATTTATACATATATAATTAATTACATTTGTGCTCTTAAAATTAATTATCAAGAATCTCGAAAGGAGATAGCAACCTGCATTAACAAGCAAGGTGCTAAATAGATAAGCCAATTAGTTTGGAAAAAATGTTAATTCATACTTCTCTTACTTAAATGCTATTTCCTTTTTTTAAATAAAGATATAATGGCAAAATTGAAAACAATCACACCAAAATTCTCAGCATTAATACCACTATTTGTATTTGTATTTACATTTTTAGGTGTAGGTGTTTATAAAAATGATTTTTATGCATTACCCGCTCCTATTGCAGTTATTGTAGGAATTATTGTGGCATTTTTAATGTTTAAACAATCGATAAACTCAAAAATTAATACTCTTTTAAAAGGTTGTGGAGACGATAAAATACTAACCATGTGTCTTATCTATTTATTAGCTGGCGCATTTGCTGCTATTACAAAAGCAACAGGTAGTGTAGATGCTATTGTTAATTTAGGGTTAGATGTGATAGCAATACAATATATCTATTTAGACATCTTTATTATTGCTAGTTTTCTATCAATTTCTACAGGAACTTCGGTTGGAGCTATTGTCGCTTTAGCGCCTATTATAGTTGCTATTGCTGATAAAAGTAGTGTAGATTTAGCGATATTAAGTGGCGCCTTATTAGGCGGAAGTATGTTTGGTGATAATTTGTCAGTTATTTCAGATACTACAATTGCAGCAACACAGTCTTTAGGTTGTAAAATGAGCGATAAATTTAAACAGAATATTAAAATTGCGGTTCCAGCAGCATTATTTACAATTATAATTTTGATTTTTCAAGGGTTCGGACTAAAAGACGTAGCCTCGCAAGACGTGGTTTACACTTATTCTATTCTAAAAATTCTACCTTATATTCTAGTTATTCTATTGTCTGTATTAGGTGTCAATGTTTTTATTACATTACTTTTAGGGGTAATATCGGCAGGAATATTAGGAATTATATATGGTGATTTTACGCTTTTAGAATCTTCTAAAATTGCATACATAGGATTTACTAACATGACAGAAATCTTCTTACTATCTCTGCTTACAGGTGGATTAGCTGCTTTGGTTGAAAAAAATGGAGGGATTGATTTTATATTAATAAAAATTAAAACCCTTATTAAAAGTAAAAAGTCTGCGCAATTTGGTATTGCGGCTTTAGTTAGCACCATTAATATGGCGATTGCTAATAATACGGTTTCAATTATTATTGCGGGTCCAATAGCTAAAACTATAAATGACGATTACCAATTAGATCATAAAAACACCGCTTCTATATTAGATATTTTTGCGTGTATTACTCAAGGACTTCTACCCTATGGTGCACAAGTTTTAATGATTTTAAGTTTTTCTAACGGAAAAATAGATTATTTAGATTTGGTTACTAATACTTGGTATTTATTATCACTTTCCATTTATACCTTATTATTTATTAGCTTTAAACCCTTTCAGAAAGGATAAATTCATATTTATTTCTTCTACTTAAATAAATGAAAAATTAAATATTTGTTAAAAAGAGAATGAACGTTCATTTTTATTATATCTTTGTATTAGAATAATAAGACAATGGCAAAACTTCAAAAAAGTATAGAGAAAAGAAACGCATTAATTAAAGCAACTATCGAGTTGGTAAATAATAATGGTTTTCATGCAACGCCTATGAGCAAGATTGCTAAAATGGCTAATGTATCTCCTGCTACTATTTACTTGTATTTTGAAAACAAACAAGATTTAGTAAATAAAACGTATGTAGAAGTTAAAGAAAAATACACCCAATATGCTTTTGAAACTTACAAGGAAAATATGCCTATTGAAACTGGTTTTGAATTGATTTGGAAACGTATTGCAGACTTTAAACTTAAAGAATGTGAAAACGCTATGTTTTTAGCACAA
The DNA here is from genome assembly GCF_052934785.1 of Lacinutrix undariae. Lineage (NCBI taxonomy): Bacteria > Pseudomonadati > Bacteroidota > Flavobacteriia > Flavobacteriales > Flavobacteriaceae > Lacinutrix > Lacinutrix undariae. The sequence goes on along the minus strand of NZ_CM128809.1, from coordinate 2,861,193 downwards.
TGTGATAACACGCCAATGATTGATGAAGAAAGCAGACAAGAAGGTATTAAACATTTACAACCCCTACTCGACCTTTGGACTAGAGGAAAAGCAGAGGGAATTATAAAACCATTATCCGAATATATACTATATGCTTACGCTATAAACCCGTTATCCTTTTTAATGATGACTCAAAAACGTGGTGCTTTTACATTAAATAAAACACATATTGAAGAAGCATATCAATCGGCTTGGAACAGTATAAAAGTGTGCAAATAAGATGAAGAAAACAGCAATTATATTAGGAGCAACTGGGTTAACTGGTAATTATCTTCTTCAAAAATTAATTGAAGATCATCGTTACGAGCATATCAAATTATTTTCTCGAAAGAAAATATATGGTTTACCAAATAAAGTGACTCAATATATAGGTAACCTTTTAGAATTAGATCAGTTTACTCAAGACTTTAAAGGCGACGAAATATATTGTTGCATTGGTACAACAGCAAAAAAGACACCTAATAAAACGTTTTACAAGCAAATAGATTATGGGATTCCGGTAGCTGCAGCTAAACTGGCTAAGACGAATAACATAAACACCTTTTTAGTGATTTCAGCAATGGGAGCAAATAAAAACAGTTCGGTGTTTTATAATAAAACAAAAGGTGAAATGGAACATGATGTGTTGCAGCAACATATTAAAAACATTTATATATTAAGACCTTCTTTAATTGCTGGCGAACGAAAAGAGCAACGTGTATTAGAGAGAATTGGATTAACCATATTTAAAGTGATTCAACCTTTATTTATAGGTAAACTGAAAAAATATAAAAGTATTTCAGCAGAATATATAGCTGAAGCAATGCTGAATTTAGCAAATCAAACACAACAGAAGGATGTTATTATTCCTTCAGACGAAATAGAAAAAATAGCACATAACAACTAAAAAAAATACTATGGAATTATTAGATAAATTAAACTGGAGATACGCAGCTAAAGCAATGAATGGCGAAAAAGTATCAGAAGAAAAAATACAAAATATTCTTGAAGCTGCTCGTTTAGCACCAACTTCTAGTGGATTACAACCTTTTGAGATTTTTGTAATCAAAAATCAAGATATTAAAGAGAAAATAAGACCGGTAGCATGGAACCAATCTATGATTACAGACTGTTCTCACCTACTCGTTTTTGCCGCTTGGGACACTTATACGGCAGATCGTATTAACCACATGTTCGATTTAACTAATGATATTCGTGGATTTAAAAATGAAGGTTGGGAAAATTACCGACAAATGTTATTGAGTTCTTATCCTCAAAAAGATGCCGAAGAAAACTTTAATCACGCAGCAAAGCAAGCTTATATCGCTTTTGCTAACGCAGTTACTGCCGCAGCTTTTGAAGGTGTAGATGCAACGCCAATTGAAGGTTTTGAGCCAGATGCCGTAGATGAAATTTTAGGATTACGTGAAAAAGGATTGCGTAGTGCTGTTTTATTACCATTAGGATACCGAAAAGAAGATGCAGATTGGTTAGTAAACTTAGTAAAAGTGAGAAAACCTATGGAAGAATTAGTAACCGTAATTGAATAAGGAAAAGATGATGACAAAGACTATTTTATTAAACAACAGACCAGAAGGAAAGCCAACACTTTCTAATTTTGAATTTATAACTGAAGACAAATCATTAACACTTAAAGATGGAGAAATTCTACTTGAAGCAACTTATGTTTCTGTAGATCCATATTTAAGAGGAAGAATGAGTGATGCAAAATCTTACGTCCCTCCTTTTCAGCTTAATGAACCTGTACAGTCGGGTGTTGTAGCAAAAGTTACCGCTACAAAAAACAGCAATTTTAAAGAAGGAGACTTTGTTTCTGGATTATTAAGTTGGAAAACACAAGAAATATCAAATGGTGAAGGTCTTACCAAAGTAGATGGTACAAAAGCACCATTAAGCGCATATTTAGGCGTGTTAGGAATGACAGGATTAACGGCCTATTTGGGATTAAATGAAATAGGAAAACCAAAAGCAGGAGAAACTATTGTGGTTTCTGGAGCTGCTGGAGCTGTTGGATCTGTTGTTGGGCAAATCGCTAAAATATTAGGTTTACGTGTGATTGGAATTGCTGGAACGGATGAGAAAATAGACATGCTAAAATCTAAATTTGGTTTTGATGCAGGAATCAATTATAACACTAGTAAAGATATTAATGCAGATATAAAAGCATTAGCGCCAAATGGTGTAGATATTTATTTTGATAATGTTGGTGGGCCAATTTCAGATGCTGTACTATTCAATATTAATCATTTTGCAAGAATTATTATTTGTGGTGCAATTTCTATGTACAATAGTACCGAAATACCAACAGGAGTTAGTGTACAGCCATTTTTAGTAAAAAACAGCGCCTTAATGCAAGGTTTTATTGTATCTAATTATGCTAAAAAATTCCCTGAAGCAATTCAACAATTAGCAACTTGGTTAGCCGAAGAAAAATTAACTTATACAGAAACAATTGTAGAAGGTTTTGATAATATACCAAATGCTTTTATCGACTTATTTGAAGGTAAAAACAAAGGTAAAATGATCGTTAAATTATAAATAATTAAAGAAAAAGAATATGAACAATTTTGAATTAAAAAATCCGACCAAAATTATATTTGGAAAAGATTCTATCGAAAAATTAGAAAGTGAAATCCCTCAAGATGCCAAAGTATTATTACTTTATGGTGGAGGAAGTATTAAGAAAAACGGAATTTACGACCAAGTAAAAACAGCTTTAGCAAAAGTTAATGTTGTAGAGTTTGGCGGTATTCCTGCAAATCCGGAATATTCGGTTTTAATGGATGCTTTAAAAGTAATTAAAGACGAAAAAATCACTTATTTATTAGCTGTTGGTGGTGGATCTGTAATTGATGGAACTAAGTTTTTATCGGCTGCAGCTGTTTATAACGGCGAAACACCTTGGGATATTTTAACCCAAAATATTAGAACGGAAAAAGGGATGCCTTTTGGAACCGTATTAACCTCACCAGCAACAGGTTCTGAAATGAATTCAGGTGCAGTAATTACTAGAAAAGAAACCAAAGAAAAATTAGCCATGGGCGGTCCTGGTTTATTTCCTGAGTTTTCAATACTAGATCCTCAGGTGATTAGTTCTATTCCGCAACGCCAATTAGCAAACGGATTAACAGATGCTTTTACACATGTTTTAGAGCAATATATGACCTATTCAGTTGGTGCTTTATTGCAAGATCGTTTTGCTGAAAGCATTTTACAAACTATTATTGAAGTGGCTCCAAAAGTATTAAAAGATCCTACAGATTATAATGCTGCAGCAAATTTCATGTGGAGTTGTACAATGGCATTAAACGGATTAATCCAAAAAGGAGTCCCTGGAGATTGGGCTGTACACGCTATGGGTCATGAATTAACTGCTTTATTTGGTATTGATCATGCTCGTACTTTGGCTGTAATTGCACCAAGTCACTACAAGTTTAATTTTGAAGCTAAGAAAGAAAAATTAGCACAATACGGTGAACGTGTTTGGAATATAACTGAAGGAAATACAGACGACAAAGCTTATGCTGCTATTGAAAAAACAGTTGAGTTTTTCCATGAATTAGGGATCGATACTAAATTATCTGATTATACTAAAGATTATGAAGGAACTGCCGAAGAAATAGCAAAGCGTTTTACAGATCGTGGTTGGTTAGGTTTAGGTGAACACCAAAATTTAACACCAGAAAAAGTAGAGAAAATTGTAAAAATGGCTTACTAATATTTAACTATTGAAAACATTAAAAATATTTGCTCTAATCTTTACAGTTATAACTGTTGTTAGTTGTAATTCAAAAGTAAAAGAGACATCATCTGAAGATAATTTAGATGAAGAAACCACATTAAAAAAAGAAAAGAACATGAATATATTATTTGTCTTAACGTCTCACGATCAATTAGGAGATACCGGAAAAAAAACAGGATTTTGGGTTGAAGAATTTGCTAGCCCATATTATACCTTATTAGATAAAGGTGCAACTATTACTATTGCAACACCAAAAGGTGGTGCAGCACCAATTGACCCAAGTAGTGACGCGCCAGATGCCGCTACAGAAGCAACAGATCGTTTTAATGCAGATGCTCTTGCAAAAGAAAAGATAGCAAACACAAAAATATTGGCAGATATGAATCCTGATGATTTTGATGCTGTATTTTATCCAGGTGGTCACGGACCATTATGGGATTTAACTAACGATAAAAACTCAGTAGCTTTAATTGAGAAATTTGATCGTCAAGAAAAACCTATTGCATTTGTTTGTCATGCACCAGCAGTATTAAAAGATGTTAAAAATGAAGACGGAACTGCTTTAGTAAAAGGTAAAAAAGTTACTGGTTTTTCAAATGAAGAAGAAGCTGCAGTTGGATTAACTGAAGTTGTACCTTTATTATTAGAAGATATGCTGATTGAAAATGGCGCATTTTATTCTAATGGTGATAATTGGGCAGCTTACGCAGTGCAAGATGGAAACTTAATTACAGGTCAAAATCCAGCATCGTCAGAATTAGTTGCAGAAAAACTATTAGACGCTTTAAAATAATTACCCTCTCCCTTATTGATTATATTTATTAGTATTAAAACCTGTAAACTTATGTTTGCAGGTTTTTTGTTTTTAATATTTAAATGTAGCACATAAAAAAAGCGCTACATCTGTAGCGCTTTTTCTATATAAAAGATATCTAATAATTATGGGTTTGTTGACCAGATACTAGACTCTTTAATAAAAACTCTTCTGTTTAATTTCAATTGAACAATTACTAATTCAGCTAAATCTTCAGCTTGCATAACACGTTCAGGATTTCCATCAGTAAGTTTTAAATCAATCGCCATATCTGTAGCAATTGTACTTGGTGTTAATGCTGTAACTCTAATATTATTTTTTCTAACTTCTTGCATTAAAGATTCTGTAAGACCTAATACTGCAAATTTTGAAGCACTATAAGCACTTGTCATTGCATTACCTTTTAATCCTGCTGTAGAAGAAATATTAATAATATCTCCAGCATTTTGAGCTACCATTTTAGGTAAGAAAGCTCGCGTTACATAATAAGTTCCCATAAGGTTTACTTTAATAATGTTTTCCCAAACTTCTGGCTCTAATTCCATGAATTTACCAAACTTCCCAATTCCTGCATTATTTACAAGAATATCAATAGTTTCAAAAGATTCAAATACTGTTTTAGCAGCAGCGTTTACGCTTTCAATAGATGATACATCAGCAGTAACCACTAAAGTTTTAACACCGTATGGTTTTAAAGTTTCAGCTACGTTTTCTAAATCTGTTGCAGTTCTAGCTACTAATACTACATTAGCGCCTTCTTTTGCTAATGCAATTGCAACTTCTTTACCAATACCTTTTCCTGCTCCAGTAACAAGAGCATTTTTTCCTTTTAATGATTCCATTATATGTGTTTTTATGATCGTTTAAAATGTGTTTAGCAAATTTAAAACATATCACATTAAAATTAATTGACCTATGTTAATTTTATGTTGTTTTAATTGAACTTGCTCTAATTCTACTTAAACTTTCTGGAGAAACACCAAGATAATTTGCTATGTCGTAGTTGGCAATACGTTTCTCGATAGTAGGATAAGTCTCGCAAAATTCGATATAACGTGTTTTAGTATTTTTTTCTAAGGAAGAAAGCACGCGTTGTCGCATTGCAATTAATCCGTTGGTAATTAATATTCTGAAATAACGTTCAAACTTAGGAATTTCGTTAAATACATCTTGAAGATCTTCAAAACTAATCGTTAATAAAGTTGCGTCTTCAATAGCTTCAACGTATAATTTTGATGGTGTTTTTTTGTAGAAAGCTTCAAAGTCGCCAATCCACCAGTTTTCAATAGCAAATTGAATGATATGTTTTTTTCCGGAGTCATCCAAATAATAACCTTTTAAACAGCCTTTAATCACAAAGTATTCTTGAGTAATTATCTGTTCTGGTTGAATAAGCATCTCCCCTTTTGTAACTGTTTTCTGTTGTAAAACACGTGTAAAAAAATCAGTCTCGTCTTGTGTAAGCGAAATATGATGATTTACATGTGAAATAATTTCAGAATACATAAAAATTTAATTGATGTTGTTCTTTCTAAATCTTGAAAATAGCACGAGTTTCTTTTTCGTATTAATAAAGTAAACTCCTGTGAGTAATATACCTGCGGCAATTATAGATTGCGTGGTAATTTGTTCTTCTAAAAAATACCAGCCTAAAAATAAGGCTACAATTGGATTTACATAAGTTGATGTAGCTACTTTTTCTGGAGATACTGATTTTAGTAAAAAGTTAAAAGCTGTAAAAGCAACAATTCCACCAAAAACAATTAATAATACCATTGAGATTTGCACCTCTGTATGCCATTCTGTTGGCGAAATCCATGTTTCTCCAAAAGCTAAACTTGTAATAGCTAGCATGATTCCTCCACAAATCATTTGATATCCTGTATTGATGAAAAAGTTTTTTGGTAAATTAGATTTTGCAACAAAGAGACTACTGTATGCCCAACTTGACATAGAAATAAGAATGACAACCATTCCAAGTATCGAGCCTTCTTTGGTGATAATTAGCTGCTGACTTACTAGTAAATAAATCCCTATAATTCCTAATGCAACTCCAACGAGCGACATAGTTTGTATTTTTTTTCCTTGTAAAACACGCATCAAAATTAAGACGACAAGCGGTTGCGAAGAAATTTCTAAAGCAGCAAAACCACTATCTACATATTTTAAAGCCCAAACTACGCCTCCATTACCTACTGTTAAAAATAAAAATCCAGCAATAGCTGTATTTAGAAATTGCCGTTTGGTAATTTTTAAGGACATGCCTAAGCTCTTCCCTATTGCAAATATTAAAATACTTGCACATATAAATCTTATGGAAGCCAGCATAAATGGCGGTAACTGACTAACGGCAACTTTGTTTAATAAATAAGTAGATCCCCAAATAACATAAATTGAGAAAAACGCTAAAATAATAAGTGTAGTACTTTTAGACTTACCCATATGTGTTCAACCTAAAAAAGGTGTATTAAATATTAATCTTCAGGTGGAAATCCGTGGATTTGCTCAAAAACTTCATCAAAATTATGACGTAAGTATGTACGTAAACGTTGGCGATAATCGTCGTTTAACCATTTTACAAAATTGTAAGTGCTATTGCTAATACACTGTGTGTAACGCTCTAAACGGTGATTAATATCGTCATCTAATAATTTTACTAATGCTAATGCATCGTAAACATCTTCACTGTTTTCAATACATATTTTAGCATGATGCTCAATTGATCGCTCTAAAAGTACTTTTGAAGATTCTCCGTTATTTACAGAGTCAATATAGGCTTGTTTGATATCAAAATATACATCTTCAGATTTTACAAATTCAGCTCTAACATTGTCAGGCATTTCGTATCTAAAGTTGCTTTCTAAATCTTCATCATTTACAATGTTATCTAGATAATTATTTGGCGAACTAAATATTTTTTGCCAATCAATATCTGCTCCCCAAGGTCCAAAACGGTGAAGGTTATTACCTAAATCGATAATATTAAATTTCTCTTTTCCTTTAAAAATACGAGAACCACGACCTACCATTTGGTAATATAAAGCCAATGATTTTGTAGCTCTATTAAGAATAATAGTCTCCACACTAGGTTCATCAAATCCTGTGGTTAAAATACTTACCGAAGACAAAATAGCATTTGGTGTTTCTTTAAACCACTTTAAAATTTGTTGACGTTGTTTTTTATTTGCAGTATTATCTAAATGCGCTACTTCGTAACCTGCTCGTTTAAAAGCATCATATACGTGTAGCGATGTATTAATACCGTTGTTGAAAATTAAAGTTTTCTTGTTTTTTGAATGTGCTTCATAAGCATAAATTAGCTTTTTAAGCATATCTGCATTGGTGTATAAATCTTCAGAAGATTTTACGGTATAATCTCCGTTAGAACCAATTTCAAGTGTTGTTAATCCTACATTGTAAGCATAAGTTTCAGCACGAGCTAAAAAGTCATTTTCAATTAAAGACTCAATAGTTTCACCTGTAATAAGTTCATTGTAGTTACCTTTCATAGGTAAATCTTTGTTAGAACTTAAAGGTGTTGCTGTAACTCCTAATATAAATGACGATTCAAAATACTTAAATAATTTAGTAAATGAATTGTAATGCGCCTCATCAATAATAACTAAACCAACATCAGAAATATCTAATTTATCTTCTTGCAATCTGTTGTTTAGCGTTTCTACCATCGCTACATAACAACTGTATTGATCTTGGTCATCTAAATTCGCTTTACTGTCAATAACTTTATTAGTTACATTAAACTCAGTAAGCATTTTAGAGGTTTGTTTACACAACTCAATACGGTGAGTTAAAACCACGACTTTTTTATTGTGATTTTTTAAATATTGTCTTACCAATTCCGAAAATATAACCGTTTTACCTCCACCTGTTGGTAGTTGGTATAATAAGTGGTAATCATCTGGTGCTTCATCAAAACTATTAAATACTTTATCAATAGCTTTTTTTTGGTAGCTATATAAATCTTTCTCTATGGTTTTGTTTTTTATTGTTGAAACAGTTTGATCTGACATTGATACTATTTTATTGGTGTTTTATTGTTTTAGGCTGTATTTAGTTTTTAAATGGAGAATTACATAGTAACCTCCTTAAATGTAATACCTAATTCTTTTTGAAGTTCGATGATTTTTTGCATTTCCCCTGGAATAATTAGCGCAATAGATTGCCCTGTTTTTCCAGCTCTTGCTGTACGTCCACTTCTATGGGTATAATATTCTAATTGTTCTGGTAATTGATGATGAATTACAAATCCTAAATTATTTACGTCAATTCCTCTTGCAGAAACATCTGTAGATACTAAAAATTGTAAAGATTCATTTTTAAAAGCACGCATTACTTTATCGCGTTCTTTTTGTTGCATATCACCTTCTAAAGCTTCTACAGAGAACCCTTCGTTTTTAAGACTTTCGGTAAGTTGTTTTGTTCCTGCTTTTGTTCTGCAGAAAATAATACCACGCTCCTCACCTCGTTTGTCTAAAATACGAGTAATGATATTTAATTTATCTTTTATAGTTGTTGCAGTATATTGATGCGCAATATTTGCATTCACTAAACTATTCTTATTCACTTCAACTTTAATAGCCTCTGGTGACATGTATGTTTTTACTATTTTCTGAATTTCTTCAGGCATTGTTGCCGAAAACAACCACGTGTTTCTTTTTCCTGAAGTAAATTTTAAAATTTCGGTTAAATCTTGTTTAAAACCCATACTCAACATCTCATCGGCTTCATCCATGATAAGTGTTTTAATGTTTTTTATATCAAGATTCCCACGTTCAACCAAATCTAATAAACGTCCTGGAGTAGCTACAATAATGTGTGTAGTACGTTGTAAACGTTTAATTTGAATGTCCATTTTTTCACCACCATAAATACCTTCTGCAAAAATTTTAGCATCACTATATTTTGTGAATTTAAAAAGTTGCTTTTGTATTTGTTGTACAAGTTCACGTGTTGGCGCTAAAATAAGTGCCTGTATATGATCTTTTTTAGTATCAATCTGTTGTAAAACAGGTAACCCAAAGGCTGCTGTTTTTCCAGTACCTGTTTGCGCTAAACCAATAAAATCTGTTGGCGCTTTTAATAATACAGGAATTGTAGCTTCCTGAATTTCTGTGGGTGATTTAATACCAAGTTCTTTTAAACCTTTTACAAATGATTGTTGAACTCCTAAATCTAAAAATGTGGACATTGTCGGTTGGATTAGTTTGCAAAGGTATTGATATTACTGATGTTTTCAGAATTAAAAACCCAAAAGTTATTCGTAATTTCGGGTTTTTATACTAAAAATGAATTTCAAACGTCTTAATTTATGCTATTCTGGGTTTTGTAACACACATTTCTTGTGGGAAGACAACAAAATTATGGGTTTGCAACAATTTCAATTACCAGAAATACAACGCAAACAATTCTCACAATCTATTGATAAATATTTACGATTAGGAAAATTAGCCGAACGTTTTGTTTTTGAGGAATTAAGCACTATTGAAGGTCTAGAAATACTTTCGGAAAGCTTGCAAATTCAAGATGGAAAACGAACCGTTGGAGAATTAGACGGACTTATTATTTACAAGAATCAACCCATTCATTTAGAGATTGTTTATAAATTCTACCTTTACGATGACACGGTTGGAGCTACAGAAATTGACCATTGGATTGGACCAAACAGAAAAGATAGTTTTACTCAAAAATTAGAAAAACTAACTCAAAAACAGCTTCCACTACTCTATACTTCTCTATGTGAAACGGCTTTAACGAGGTTTAATTTATTGCCAAAAGATTTTGTGCAGCAAGTCTATTTTAAAGCGCAACTTTTTGTGCCAATTTCAAAAAGAAATATTATATTAAAACAAGTAAATTCAGCATGTATTGTTGGCATGTATATAAATAGAAATGAGTTTGAAACATTATCTGAGTGTAAGTTTTTTATCCCGGAGAAAGTAGATTGGTTATTAGCTATTGAAACACAAATACATTGGAAAATATTTGAGCAAATTTCAACAGAAATAAACAGATTATTAGATGAGGAAATAGCGCCATTATGCTGGGTGAAATACCCTAATGGTGAAACCGAAAAATGCTTTGTTGTTTGGTGGTGATTTACTATATTTAACTCGTAAAAAATCTACAGGTGTTTCAATAAAAATTTCAGAAAAAACAAAGAAATATAACATTGAGTCTTTCCTGTTTTTCTCGCTAATTAAAATTGGTTAATAACTCCTGCAAAAACCTTTACAATAACCGATTCGAAATTACTATTTTGCAAGCTCAATTCATTCACAAAAAACACACAAAATATTGAAAGTCTGTATCGCAGAAAAACCTAGTGTTGCACGAGAAATTGCAACTGTTCTTGGAGCAAATACAAAGCATGACGGCTATTACGAAGGTAATGGTTATGCGGTAACTTATACTTTTGGGCATTTGTGTACACTTATGGAACCTAACGATTATAAGCCGCATTGGAAAAGTTGGGATTTGAACAACTTACCTATGCTTCCTGAGAAATTTAAAACTAAAGTTGTTAGCAATTCGGGGATACAAAAGCAGTTTAATATCGTAAAACGTTTATTTGATAGTGCCGAACTTGTAATTAATTGCGGGGATGCGGGTCAAGAAGGAGAATTAATTCAGCGTTGGGTTTTAGATCAAGCAAATTATAAAGGTAAAGTTGAACGTTTATGGATTTCTTCATTAACTACCGAAGCCATAAAAGAAGGTTTTGAAAGTTTAAAACCTTCTGAAAATTACGATAATCTATATTATGCAGGATTTTCAAGAGCAATTGGTGACTGGTTATTAGGAATGAATGCCACACGATTATACACCGTAAAACACGGTGGTTACAAACAAGTGTTATCTGTAGGACGTGTGCAAACTCCTACTCTAGCTATGGTTGTAAATCGTTTTAAAGAGATTGAAAATTTTAAGCCCCAACCTTATTGGGAACTTCAAACATTATATAGAGATACTTTATTTGCTTACGAAGAAGGTAGATTTACCAAAATGGAAGATGGTGAAGTTTTAGCAAATAAAGTAAAAGAGGATGATTTTGAAATTGTCTCAATCACCAAAAAGAAAGGTACAGAATACGCACCTAAACTATTTGATTTAACAGGTTTACAGGTTTATTGTAATACGAAATTTGGTTTTACAGCCGATGAAACTTTAAAACTTGTTCAGAAGTTATATGAAATGAAAGTGGTGACGTATCCTAGAGTTGATACTACATTTTTACCAAACGATGTATATCCTAAAGTGTCTGGAATACTTCAAAAACTAACAAATTATTCAACTTTAACAACGCCGCTTTTAGGAAAGAAAATTAAAAAATCGGCAAAAGTATTTAACGATAAAAAAGTAACCGATCATCATGCGATTATTCCAACAGGAATGCAATCTAACTTGCAATATAATCAGCAACAGGTTTACGATATTATTACAAAGCGTTTTATAGCTGTGTTTTATGATGATTGTTCGGTGTCAAACACCACGGTTATTGGTAAAGCTGCCGACGTGAATTTTAAAACTACAGGAAAAGAAATTCTGAAAAAAGGATGGCGTGTCGTTTTTGAAATTCCAGGAAAACCGGAAAAAGAATCAGGAATTTTACCCACTTTCGAGAAAGGTGAAAAAGGACCACATCAACCTTCATTTTTAGAAAAACAAACCAAACCGCCAAATCAATTTACAGAAGCCTCATTGTTACGAGCTATGGAAACCGCAGGAAAGCAGGTTGATGATGATGAAATGCGTGAGTTGATGAAAGACAATGGTATTGGCCGACCTTCTACACGTGCAAATATTATTGAAACGCTTTTTAAGCGTCAGTATATAAAACGAAATAAAAAACAGATTTTACCTACCGTAACAGGAGTTGCGCTTATTGATACAATTCAGAATGAAATGTTGAAATCTGCTGAACTTACTGGTTTGTGGGAAAAACAATTAAAAGATATTGAAAAAGGCACCTATAGCGCAAGTTTGTTTATTGCAAACATGAAGCGTATGGTTGATCAATTGGTTTATGAAGTGAGAAGCGAATCTAAACGCGCCAATATTTCGCAAGCTGCAGTAGTTGAAGAACGTGCTGCAAAAGTGGTGAAAAAGAAAACCGTTGGTATTGCTTCAGAAGCGTGTCCGCAATGTAAAAAAGGAACAATTATAAAAGGAAAAACTGCTTATGGTTGTTCGGCTTATAAGGCAGGTTGTAAATTCCGTTTACCGTTCAGTATTTACGATAAAAAGATTTCAGAAAAACAATTTATACGTTTACTGCAAAAAGGATCGACAGTAAATTTAAAAGGCTTTAAGAAAGACAACGAAACTGTTGAAGGATTGTTACGATTTAATGAGCAATTTGAATTGATTTTAGAACCCAAAAAAGTTGCTAAAAAAGAAATTCCAGATACGTTAACTTGTCCAAAATGTAAAAAAGGAACCATTATGCGTGGTAAAACGGCTTATGGATGTTCGGCATATAAGGATGGTTGTGATTTTAGATTTTCGTTTGATGATATTAAGGAAAAATCTAACGGAGAGAAATTAACTAAAGAATTGGTTTTTAAAATATTAAATGGAAGCATCTAAAACAGCTCAAAAACATTATAAACTCTATAAACCTTACGGGTATTTGAGTCAGTTTCAAAGTAACGCGAAACATGAACAGAAGAAAAAATTCTTAGGTGAGCTTTATGCTTTTGCTGAAAACACAATGGCTATTGGTAGGTTAGATAAAAACTCTGAAGGGTTGTTATTGCTAACTACAGATGGACAGGTAAGTTATGATATTTGTAGCCGGAAAGTAGATAAAGAATACTATGCACAGCTAGACGGCGCAATTACAGAAGCTGCAATTGAGAGGCTTAAAAAAGGTGTTGAAATAGGTTTTAAAGGAATAAAGTATGATACTTTACCTTGTAAAGTTACGCTGTTAAAAACACCCGAATTACCTGCTACAGAACAAAAAATAAGAGATGATCGCCACGGACCAACCTCTTGGATTTCTGTTATAATAAATGAAGGGAAATTTCGTCAAGTTCGTAAAATGACCTCTGCAGTTGGTTTCCCAACCTTACGCTTGGTAAGAGTAAGAGTTGGTACTATAACTTTAGATGGATTACTCCCTGGAACTGTTAAGGAAATGGATAATTTATTATAAATTACACACGTTTTACACGTACTGCATTCATACCACGTTGTCCTTTTTCTAGCTCAAATTCTACTTTGTCGTTTTCTGCGATTTCATCAATTAAACCACTAACGTGACAGAAGTATTTTTCACTATCCTCAGCATCAATAATAAAACCAAAACCTTTTGAAGAGTCAAAGAATGATACTTTTCCTTTACGGATTGGATCGAATTCTTCTTCATCACCTTCTTCTTTTTTAGGAATACCTAAAACGATGTTTTCAGCTTCTACTTTGATTTTGTCCTCAGGATTAGGAGGCGTATCAGTTAAGTTTCCGTAAGCATCTACATAAGCAAATTGAATCCCTTGGGCTCCAACTTCTTTCGCTTCAGCTTTACGAGCGTTCTTTTTCTTTAGTTTGTCTTCACGTTTCTTAGCACGTGCTTTTTCTTTTTCAATTTTGTTAAAGGTCTGTTGAGACTTAGCCATTCTTTGTTTTAAATGTTTTTAATTAGATTTTCTGCAATCCAAAAAAATATTGGGAAGACAATGTGTAACTATTGATGATCCAAAAATCACTTTTGTGATTGCAATGCATCTTTCAGATAATTTCTGATAAGATACACAAATATAAGCCATAGTTTTGAATATCGCAATTAGCGTACAGATTATATTTTTGCTGTTAACTTATAAATAGCACATATTTATCATGTTTTACACACCTAAACGACTTAAAACGTCTGCTTTATAAGTTTCACCAATAGGAATTCTAATATCATCAATCACAACTTTAGTTTTCTGTAAAGCTCTGATATGTGTGATATTTACAACAAAAGAACGGTGAATTCTAATAAACTGATTTTCTGGGAGTTTACTTAAAATATCTTTAAAGCTAGAAAGTGTAATAATAGCTTTGTTAGATTTGGTGTCGTAAATTTTTAAATAATCTTTTAATCCTTGAATATATTTTATATTATCAATATCAATTTTTATGTTTTCGTACTCCGATTTTACAAAAATAAACTTATCCTCTTCCCTAATATTTGTAGGTCCAGCAGAGGATACGTTACAATTAGTTGTGTTTTCTAATTGAAATTTTTCTTTCGCACGAGATACCGCAGTAATAAATCTATGAAAAGGAATTGGTTTGACTAGATAATCTGTTGCGTTAAGATTAAAGCCTTCCAAAGCATATTGTGGATATGCAGTTGTGAAAATAAATTGAGGAATATTAGTAATTGATTTCACTAAATCTATACCGCTTAAGTTGGGCATTTCAATATCTAAAAACACGAGGTCTACATTGTTTTTATTAAGTAAAGTAATGGCTTCAAGGGGATTTGTGCAAGTTGCAACAATTTCAATACCACCTATTTTTTCTAGATAAGATTCTATAACATCAATTGCTAATGGTTCGTCATCTATGATTACGCATTTCATCATATTATAATTTTAAAATAAGGTTAATATTGAATTTCTCTTTAGTTTCTGTAACTTTTAATTGGTGATTTTTTGGATATAATAGATTTAAACGTTCTTGCGTATTTTGCAATCCTATGCCTGAGTTTTCGTAATCTTTTCCTCTATTTCCAATAAGGTTTGTACATGAAAAATGTAGTTCATGCTCCTTAACATGAATTTCTATTTTAACCTCGGTATTTCCCTTGAAGTCTGTACCGTATTTAAACGCATTTTCTATAAACGAAATCAATAAAAGTGGTTTAATTTTTTGATGCGTTATAGTGCCAAAAATATTAATAGTTACATTCTCGTTATTTGCTATTCGTAAGCGTTGTAGTTTAAGAAAATTTTGAATATACTCAAGCTCATCTTTTAATAATACATATTCATTATCTGTTTGATATAACATGTAGCGCATTAATTCAGAAAGTGTAATAACTGCCTCTGGAGCGTCATTAGATTTTTTGGTTGTAAGTGCGTAAATACTATTTAAAGAATTGAATAAAAAATGTGGATTTAATTGATTTTTTAAGAAATGTAATTCGGCATGCGATTTTTCAATCTCTATAGTTTTCTTGTTATTTTCATTTTTTATCCATTCAGAATATATTCTAATTGATGTTCCAATAATAACAATAGTTGTATTTATTAAAAATGGAAACATGTGCCTAAATCTTCCAAAAGACGGTGAGTTCTTATTAATGAAATTTATTTTATTCATTAATTGTAAATGCTGTGGGCGTTCAATAAAAATATCAAAAATAATAGTTGGTACTATAATTATAATTAATATAAATAATACGTAGATTTTTAATTTTTTATTGAGTAATAATTTAGGGACAAGATATAGATAATTAATATAGAATATAATGATATTACTAAGCATGATAGCTATTAAAAAAGTAGGAATAGTTCCTCTTTCAAAATAGATCTGTAAGATACTCACAGATAAATAGGCTGTCCATATTGCGATATGAATGCCCATTTTTTTTTTGTTTTTCTTATTAAAAAGAGATCTGCTTATACTCATTTATTTTCTGCTGGTATATTGCAATTTAGTGTAATATTATTAGCTTCTAGTTCTGATGTTGTAATTTTAGGATTTTCTTTATGAATAACCTTTGCTTTAACAAGCTCTCCAATTGTAAAAGCATCTTCTTTTGAGCAGAATGCTGTAGTGTTTTGAATTGCTGGAATTTGTTCTTGTTTTATTAACAGTTTGTCATGATATGAAATTGTATAGCCGTAGCCATCATTTACTGTAATTATAGTAACCGTGTAATCGTTTTTAATTTTTGAAGTTTGCACAAAAAAATAGGCAACAACTCCAAGTATCACTATTAATAAGATAGTTAAATCTGTTTTTTTTTTCCTCATGATTGTAAAATTATTAAAAAAAAGACCTCACGATATCACTACTTACCTACTCTACTACATAAATAGAATACCATTGTGAGGTCAAAGAAAAACTACTAATTATTTTTATAAACTTTAAAAGGAGAATTTTTATTTATTTTATGATTATTTATAAGCCCCAATCTGCCTCTATTTCCCTTCTCTATTTTAAATACAGTTGGGACTTATAAAACCAATCAATCATAAAAAACTATCTAATCTTCATCATCATAATCCTGTTGAGGGAAAAGCTCGTAATTATCATCTAGGTATAAACTTCCGCTTCTACCTGCGGCTACAAATGCTCTGCTTTCATTATAAAAACTTGTTGCATCTTGTCTTGATGTTCCTTCAAGTGCCGTAATTTCTTCCCAATCATCATTTGATGGGTCATATTCCCAAGTTGTTGATATTGCTGAGTAATTGTAACCTGTTGTAATGTATCCTAATCCATTTATACTAAAAGCTACAGCGTTTGATCTTACAATATCGTAATCATCATCGTCATCTAAATCTGTTAAACGTGTCCAAGATTCTGTTGCTGTGTCAAATTCCCAAAAATCTTCTTTGTATAATCCGTTACTAGAACCGGTACCTAAGTAAACTTTATCGTTAATATTAAAAGCAACTGCATCACGTCTTTTATCTCCTCCAAATCCAATTAATTCAGTCCACTCATCTGTTGCCGGGTTGTATCTCCAGAAATCTTTTTTATCATTATCTCCATCATATCCAGTTCCTACATAACCTAAGTTATTAGTTCCAAAAGATACAGATGAACGTCTTACTCCACCGCCATAATCTGCGATTGCTGTCCATCCTGTAGTAGTGTCAAATTCGTAAAAATCTTGCAATTCGTTATCACCATCATAACCAACACCAACATAACCTTTAGTATCTGTTGCAAATGCTGCAGCACTACTTCTTGCTGTTCCAGGAAAATCTTGTTTTTGTGACCAGAAATCACCATCAAAATCGTATTCCCAGAAATCTGTTAAATAATCATCACCATCATATCCAGTTCCCATGTAACCTTTATTGATAATTGTAAATCCTGCAGCGCTACTTCTTGGTACGCCATCAAAAACAGAACGTTCTACCCAGTTTCCTCTATCTTCATCATCGTCTGAAGAACAACTAAAATTTAATGCTGCTAAAAGCGAAGCCCCTATAAGTATTGTAGTATTTAATTTGATCATTTTCATTGTTAATTATTTTAAATTATAAATTATTCCTGTAGAAAACGTTGGTTTGGTAGCGACGTCAAAATCGTAAACCGTATTGTTATTGTTTTCAAGTTTGTAACTATTTTTAAGTGCGTATTCTGCACATAATTTTATACTCCAAGATTTATCCATCTTGTAATTATATTGTAGTCCTAAAGTTGTAGATGAAATTTTTGCCTTTTCAGCAACATCATTTACACTTACATAAAGCGGTTGGCTTAAATTGGCGTAATATCCATTTGTTTCAAGATTTAATTTTACTTGCGACATTTCTGAAAGCCCGTAAGTAATTTCTGTCTCTGGGAATCCTATTTTATACGAAAAACGATCACTAACTATCTTTTCGTAGCTAATGATTGGCAAATAAGTAGGTTCGCCAGTAATGGCACTATAACTAATTCCTAATTTTAAAACAGAAGGTTTATCTCCCAACGAATAATTTTTTGAAATATATAATCCACCTCCAAAAAACAAATCGTTACTAGAGAGGCTTTTATTTAAGATTGACATTATAGCTACATTTGCTTGTGCGTGTATATTAAAAGAACTTGTAAGCGGATATTTATATTCTAATTGATACTTAAGATTGTAAAAACTGTTTAAACTTTCAGTATTAAAATATTGAGCAGCTGTGTAATCATATAAATTATAATCACCATTAAATGAATGCGTCATAACACCTGTACCAACATTGGTTGGAACCTCTATATAAATATTGGTGTTTTGCAATGAAATATCATCTGTGCCAGCTGGGGTAAGCTTGTAGTTAAACTCGGCAACGCTTTTGTTTTGCTGAGCGTAACCGCAAAGACCTACAGATAACATTAATATTGTCGCTATTTTTTTATTCATTTTGGGAGTAATTATGATACAAATCTATTTTTAAGATTCGCTATAAAAAAAGATAGTAGATGTTCCATAGAAATCTCTATACCAATAGCGCGATTTCGTAGATGAATACACTGTATTGGTTTTATCTGTAAAATTGGCGCATTCAACTGTTAAATAATCCTGTTTGTATATCTATTTTTTTTACCTCACTCCTATATTTTAGGTTCGCATAATTAATAAGAGATAGATGAAAAAAATAGCAATTCAAGTTTTGGTTTTACTAACCATAATATGTTGTAGCATGATATCATGTAGTAGTGATATTGATACAACTGTAGGAGAAGATATGGTGACTAGTAACACTAGAGTATATTATATAGATACGCTTACTGTAGCGACGTCTACATTTCAATATGATTCATTATCGGTATCTGAAACAAACAGATTATTGTTAGGTGCTTATACCGATCCTGTTTTGGGTCTTACTAAAAGTAATTTGTACGCACATTTTGGATATACTACCGCAGATATTGATAATGATGCGAATTTTGATTCGATTGCAATGATATTGAATTACGATAATTATTTTTATAATGATACAACCGCAATACAGGAGCTAAATGTGTATCGTGTAACGCAAACTATTCGTCCAGATGATAATTCGGTATATTATAATACGACAGATTTTGAGAAAAACCCTACATCCCTTGGAAGTCTTTCTTTTTATCCAAAACCAATAAAAGAAGATTCATTAGAGATTAAAATGAGTAATGATTTTGGACAAACACTTTTTGATGAAATTCAGGATAATGAATTCAGTAGTTTTGATGAAATGCTAAACGAGTATAAAGGATTTGTTGTTGAACCTTCTGAAACTAATACCGCTATTTTAGGCTTCTTAAAAACGAGTTATTTCCGTATTTATTACACCATTCCTGATGGTTCTGATAATATTGAATATACTTACGATATTTCATTTGACACCAGTAATAGTTTTCATAATATAACAAGTGATAAAACAGGAACTTACTTAGAAGATATTGTAGATCAGGAAAGCTATATCCAAAGTTCAAACACTGGAAACAATACCTTTATTCAAGGGGGAACAGGAATTGTAACGCGTTTAGATATCCCCTACCTTGAAACTATAGGAAGAATTCCTGGAGAAGGAACCATTACAGGTGCTAACTTATCATTAACCTTAAAGCAGAATTCTTATAACGATAATTTAAGTACACGAGATTCTTTAGGTGTGTTTATTATTGATCAGAAATCTGAAATTTTAATGGATTTATTTCAATATGATACATCAACCGCTTATGGTGAAATTAGCAATGAAGATAATGGCGAATTCACCACAGTTAATTACAATATTCCTATAAAACTGTTTTTAGATTTAAAATTAACAGACACGAATAGAGAGAACTTATTTTTAGCAATTTATGGACAAGGCCTTAATGATTCGGTAGATAGATATATAATAAATAGTGAAGATGAAGATGATGAAATTAAACTTAAATTAGAATTAACTTATGCCGTTTACGATGAAGAATAACATAACTAAAATAGCCGTTTTTTGCTTAACAACTTTAGGTTTTACTGCATTTGCTCAAGAAAATGGCGGTACACCAAGCTCTCCTTATTCATTATATGGATTAGGAACTGTTAATCAAACAACAACAGGTAAAATAAATACTTTAGGGAAATTTGGTTTTGCTATAAACTCTGAAGAGGAATTAAACAGTTTAAATCCGGCATCTTATGCGACTATTGGAGGAACTTCTTTTTTCTTCGATTTAGGTATAAAAGGTGGCGCCGAAACTTTTAGTGATCATAATGGTGAGACGGTAAACTACACGGCTAATTTTTCTAATTTAGCTTTTGCTTTTTCAATTACACCATCTTCGGGAGTGGGTGTAAGCTTATCTCCTTATACTGATGTTGGTTATAATATTTCTGGTATTGAAACCGAAATAGAAGGTTCAACAAGTACTTTTTATAGTGATGTTTATGGAACTGGAGGGTTAAATGATTTAACTGTAAATTACGGGTATGCAATAAGTGATAAATTACGTGTTGGTGCAACTGGAACCTATTTATTTGGGCAAATTACTCAAACTGAAATTAATTATTTAGCAGGAAATGTGCTTCAAGTTGAAGACGAAAACAATTACTCTGGAGCGCGTTTAGGCTTAGGATTTCAATATGAACCTTCAAGTAAATTATCTGTTGGTGGTGTGATAAATTTACCTACAGTTTTAAAAGGAAGTCAGACGCAAACCATTTCTCAACTTTATGAAGATGATATTGTAGATGAGCAAGATGTTGATGATTTTAAAATGCCGTTAGAAATTGGCCTTGGATTTAAAAGCACTGTTTACAAAGGCTTATCTTTAAATGTAGATTATAAAAAGAGTTTTTGGGACAATACAAATCAATCTGATTACTTTGGAGATTATGTAGACAAAGACGCTTTAGGTGTAGGTTTAGAATATTTTAGCGAGAAAAGCGACTATAAATACAAAAACACTATTCGCTATAGAGCTGGTTTTAACTATGACAACGGAAACTTATTAATTGCAGATAAACGTATTAATAATTATGCTTTTAACTTAGGGTTAGGGTTACCGTTAAGCAGAGGAACTAGTTCAATGCTAAATGTAAACTATTCTTACGGAGGAAAAGGACAAGTATCAAATGGCTATGTAAAAGAAAACTACCACTTAATATCGCTTAACTTTAGCTTAGAAGGTATTTGGTTTTTAAAACGCAAACTCTAATAATTCACTCTTCATTAGGTGTTATCGTCTCAATTTCTTTGGTAACAATTATTGTAGCTTTAACACCTGTAAGAAGATTCCAGCTTTTTGAAGACACAAGATTCCCTCTGTCATCATAAACCTGAAACTGCGCTGTATTTGGTCCAGATGTTCCTTGGTTTAAAGCTAAAAATTCTATGCGGTTAAAACCAGGTTCTAACGGTACGTTAAATGATTTATAATTACCCGTTAATGTTAGTAACGGGATGTAAACTTGGTCGTTTATTGTGATTCTCACATTGTCACCATCTGGCAAACCGTGATCTCTACACATAATATTTACCATATCGGTATTTACTTTGTAATCACCTAAAAACACATCTTCCATGTATTCAGGTCTTATTTTTTGTTCAACCGCTTTTTTCTTCCAACGATCTTCATAAATAGATCCAGGATTAACAAGATTATTATCATCAAACATAGAAAACTCTTCCTTATGTTCTGTGATTTTCACTTTTGTTTTAAACGGAATACCACTAATGCTTTTTTGAGGTGTTAATGAGGGCTTACTAGGGTTTGGTTTAATTTGTATAGCTTTAGGTAATGAATCTTTTTCTTTAGTTTCAATGGCAGGAATAAGAATTCCTCCACCATTACTATTATCTATTTGAGCAGATAATTGCAGTGTTGCTATAAAAAAGAAAGCGAATACGAATCTATATGTCATTTGTAAACTATTTTTAGTTTCTGAATTAAAAACAAAAACTATACCTATTATCTAAATTAACGCTTTTTTTAAAAAGATATTTAAATATAACGCTTTAAAATTTCCCATTAAAACTGAGTCGTAATTTTCTATTATATTCTTCCATTAACCACTCTTTGTAGTTTTTAGTACTATTCATCATACAATATGAATACTGCTTAATTCGGTATGAAATATCGTCTTGTAATAATTTTGTAAGTGCTCTAGCATCATAAACATCTTCACTGTTTTCAATGCACATTCTAGAATGTTGCTCAATTGAACGCTCAATAGCTACAATAGATTTCAAACCTTCTTGTATCACATTTTCATATTCAGCTTTTATATCGTAATCAATACTTTTTGCGGCCTTAAAATGTGCTCTTATTTTATCTGGCATAATGTATACAAAATCACGTTCAATATCTTCGTCATTTCTAATGTTCTCTAAGTAATACTCCGGACTTTTAAAGATATGTTGCCAATCAATTGTTTGGTTCCAAGGTCCAAAACGAATAAAATTATTACCCAAATCAATCACCTGAAACGTTTTTTTGTTTTCAAGAATACGAGATCCACGTCCAATCATTTGAAAATATAAAGTAAGTGATCGTGTCGCTCTATTTAAAATTACAGATTCCACACTAGGTTCATCAAAACCTGTAGTTAAAATACTCACCGAAGTTAAAATACTGTCTGGTGTTTCTTTAAACCACTTTAAAATCTCCTTACGTTCTTGTTTAGTGTTAGTATTATCTAAATGACGAACATCATAACCTGCTTTTTTAAAAGAATAATAAACTTCTTTTGACGTGTGAATACCATTATTAAAAATCAGCGTTTTTTTGCCTTTTGAGAAATCCTCGTATGCATTAACCAATTTACTCTGCATTAAAGAATTTGTATATAAGCTTTCGGAAGATTTTACCGTATAATCTCCGTTAATTCCAATTTTTAACGTGTTTAATTCTACATCATAATTATAAGTTTCAGCTTGTGCTAAAAAACCGTTTTTTATCAATGTAGGTATGTCATCACCAACAATAAGTTGCTGGTAATTATCTTTCATTGGCAACTTTATATTCGAGCTTAAAGGCGTTGCAGTAACTCCTAAAATAAAGCAGTTTTCAAAGAATTTAAAAAGTTTTCTAAAAGAATTATAATGCGCTTCATCAATAATAACTAACCCAATATCTTCAAGATTTAATTTCTCGTCGTTTAATCGATTATTTAAAGTTTCAACCATCGCCACAAAACACATATATTGGTCTTGATCTGGCAATTCTTTTACCTTACTATTAATCACTTTGTTTTTCACATCAAAACCAGAGAGCATCACCGAAGTTTGTTTACAAAGCTCAATTCTGTGTGTAAGAATCACTACTTTTTTGTTGTAATTCTGTATGTAACGCCTTACAATTTCAGAAAAAATAACGGTCTTCCCTCCTCCCGTAGGTAGCTGATAAAGAAGATTGTAGTTTTGTGAGTTATTTTGTAAAACATCAAATATGCGATTAAGATCAGCTTCCTGAAAATCGTATAAATGTTTCTTATTATCTTGTTCCTCTGTGATTTGTGTGATTTTGGTCATAAAAATACTCCTGCATAGAAAATTCGTGCAAATTTAGGGTTTTATAGACGTTTAGCTAAGTGTTTTTTAAAACATTTATGATTTTTTTTTATGTTGAAATACTAGAGACTCTCAAAAAACCGCATTTTATAGCACAAAAAAAGCCAGTACATAGTTAGTACTGACTTTTTGTATGTTTTTACTGCTGTATTTAATAAGCTAACAGCTCTTTTAAATCGGTTTCAAATTCACCTTTAGCAAGGTATTGTACTTCCAATTGATTAATAAACGGAATTGGCGTATTCATACTTGCTACACGTTTTACTGGAGCGTCTAAATTCTCAAAACAATTTTCCATTATTAATGCCGAAATATCACTCGCAATTCCACCAAACATGGAGTCTTCTTGTAAAATTATAGCTTTTCCTGTTTTATTTACTGAAGTAAAAATTGCTTCAACATCTAATGGTTGCAATGATCTTAAATCAATTAAATCTGCATTAATATCAGGATTATTTTCTAGAGTTTCAATTGCCCAATGTACTCCAGCTCCATAAGTAATTACGGTAACATCTTCACCTTCTTTTAATAATGACGCTTTACCAATTGGTAAGGTAAAATAATCTGTAGGAACTTCCTGTCTGATGCTACGATATAATGCTTTATGTTCAAAAAACAATACTGGATTTGGATCGTTAATTGCTGCGGCTAACAGCCCTTTTGCATCATAAGGAAATGCAGGGTAAATTACTTTTAATCCAGGAGTTTTTGTAAACCAAGCTTCGTTAGTTTGTGAGTGAAAAGGTCCGGCGCCAACTCCTGCACCACAAGGCATTCTTACCACAACATCGGCTTGTTGTTCCCAACGGTAATGCGATTTTGCAAGATAATTTACAATCGGATTAAATCCTGAAGTTACAAAATCAGCAAACTGCATTTCTACCACAGCTTTCATTCCTGCAATTGATAATCCCATTCCTGCTTCAACAATGGCAGATTCGCAAATTGGCGTATTTCTTACACGCGCTTTCCCAAATTGCTCAACAAAACCTTCGGTAATTTTAAAAACACCACCATATTCAGCAATATCTTGACCCATAATTACTAAATCGTCATGGCGTTCCATTGCTTGTTTTAATCCTTGAGAAATGGCGTCAATTAAACGTAATTCTTTAGTTTCTAAATTAGGCAAAACAACGTCATGCGTATATGATTTATACACATCGGCAAGTTCGGTATCTTTATCAGCTATAATTTCAGCTTCATTATAAGCCATTTGAAGATGTGTGTTAATTTCAGTTTTAAATTCAGCTTTAAAATCTTCAATCATACCGTCTGTAAGTATGTTTTCATCTTTTAAAAAGGCTTCAAAGTTAAGAAGAGGATCTTTTTCACTCCAAGTATCTAATAGGTCTTGGGGTACATATTTTATACCACTTGCCTCTTCATGACCACGCATTCTAAAGGTTTTAAACTCAATTAAAATTGGTCTTGGGTTTTGACGGATACTTTCAGCTAATTCTGAAATCTTAGTATAAACCTCAAGAATATTATTTCCATTAATAATATGAGACTCCATACCATAACCTTTTCCTCTGTCGGCAATATTTTCACAATTATATTGTTCATTTGTAGGTGTTGATAAACCATAACCGTTATTTTCTACACAAAAAAGTACTGGTAACTGCCATACAGAAGCCACATTTAAAGCTTCATGAAAATCGCCTTCACTTGTACCGCCTTCACCTGAAAACACGGCAGTTACCTTCTTTTTATTTTGCAATAAATTAGCAAGCGCAATACCGTCGGCAACCCCTAGTTGTGGTCCTAAATGAGAAATCATCCCTATTATATTAAATTCTTGTGTACCAAAGTGAAAAGAACGATCTCTACCTTTAGTAAAACCGTTAGCTTTTCCTTGCCATTGGCTAAAAAGGCGATACAACGGAATATTTCTAGAAGTAAATACACCTAAATTCCTGTGCATTGGTAAAATATACTCATCGGCATTTAAAGCCAATGTTACTCCTACCGAAATGGCTTCTTGCCCGATACCGGAAAACCATTTTGAAACTTTTCCTTGACGTAAAAGAATAAGCATTTTCTCCTCAATTAAACGAGGTTTCAGGAGGTTAGTATATAAATTCAAGAGTGTTTTTGAATTCATTTTTTTCTTATCAAAAGATAAGGGTTTAGATATTGAAGTTAACATAAGTAAATTATTTCTTTGTCCTTTTCAAATGTAATTAAAAATCAATGATTATCATATAATCTGCTTTTTTTTTAAGTACATGTTAAAGATGCTTTAGTTTAGGGATGTTTTAGTTATTTTTGTATATTAAGTTTAAATAGTAAAGAATAATGAATATAATACCAAGTGTAAATCTTCAAGATTTTATTTCGGGAGATGCAGATAGAAAACAAAAATTTATTGATGAAATTGGTAAAGCTTACGAAGAAATTGGTTTTGTAGCTTTAAAAGGCCATTTCTTAGATGAAGAACTTGTAGACAACTTATATACAGAAGTGAAAAGTTTTTTTGAACTTCCTTTAGAAGTAAAAGAAAGTTACGAAATTCCAGGAATTGGTGGTCAACGTGGTTATGTGTCTTTTGGAAAAGAAAGTGCAAAAGGTAAAAAAGAAGGCGATTTAAAAGAATTCTGGCATTTTGGACAATATGTTGAAAATAGCCCATTACTTGCTAAAACATATCCTGAAAACGTTACCGTTACGGAATTACCAGGATTTAATGCTGCAGGGAAACAAACTTTTAGAATGCTTGAAAAAACGGCTAAATACGTATTAAGAGCCTTAGCTTTACATTTAGATTTAGAAGAAACATATTTTGATGCTTTTATTCATAACGGAAACTCAATATTAAGACCTATACATTACCCACCAATAAACGAAGAACCTAAAGCTGCTGTAAGAGCTGCTGCACACGGGGATATTAACTTGATTACACTTTTAATGGGTGCTCAAGGGAGAGGTTTACAAGTGCAAAATAATGCAGGTGAATGGGTTGATGCTATTGCTGAACCAGATGAGTTAATGATAAACGTTGGTGACATGCTATCGCGTCACACCAATAATAAATTAAAATCTACCATTCATAGAGTGATCAATCCACCAAAAGAACTTTGGGGAACATCTCGTTACTCAATTCCGTTTTTCATGCACCCCGTTTCAGAAATGAAATTAGATGTTTTAGAAAGCTGTATTGATGAAGATAATCCTAAAGCTTTTGATGATATTACAGCCGGAGAGTTTTTAAACCAGCGTTTAATTGAATTAGGCCTTAAAAAATAAAACTAACTTTTTAAAATTTGCAGCTATAATACACTATTGTATCTGCAAATTTTTTAAATTTAGAACGTATATTAAAATTGATATTATGGATTTACAAGATCAGCTTAAAAACCTGTTTCCAGAACATACTCCAGAAGCTCCAACAGAAGTTGCGTCAACCGAAAAAGAATTATGGATACAAGACGATCCTATAATTTGTAAATACGAAAAACGCAAAGGAAAACCAATTACCATATTAGAAGGTTACACTGGTGCTACCGAAGATTTTAAAGCCTTAGCTAAAGAGCTAAAAACCAAACTAAGCGTTGGTGGAAGCTTTAAGGATGATAAAATTATAATTCAAGGAGATTACAGAGACAAAATAATGGCAATCCTTAAAGATAAAGGCTTTTTGGTAAAACGAGTAGGCGGATAATTTATGAGCATATTACACATTACTAACGGCGGAAGATTAACAAAAAACCTTGTTGAATTAGATATTTCAGGTGAAATTTTAACATGGGATGAAATGTTATGCGAAGGTCCAACAACCGAAATAATAGATTCTAAACCCTTTTTAAAACAACGAAAAAACTTTTTTTCTTCAGTATATGGTTTAGAGTTTGATGACGAAAAATATTACGCCGATATTAATAAGCTTAATGCGCCCGAAAATTATACTCAAATTGTATTATGGTTTGAGCAAGATTTGTTTTGTTACATTAATTTAATAGCTGTAATAAGCTTATTACAAGAAAAAAAGATAACACTTCCACTTTATTTAGTAACTAACGGTAAAGATAATGGACATGCACCTTTTAAGATATTAAACGAATTATCACAAACACAATTATTAAAACATTATGATAATAAAATAGCTCTAACCGCTGCAGATATTGATATTGCTGTAACTTTATGGAAAACTTACTGTGGGAAAGATCATAATTTATTAAAACTATATATTAAAAAAACATCGTCGTTTTTATACTTAAGTAATTGCTTAAAAGCACATTTAGAACGTTTTCCGGAAACTAAAAGCGGATTAAGTGTTTTAGAACATAATATTCTAAAAATCATCAAAGATAACGACATCAAATCCAAACATCATTTACTTGGTTATATTTTAAATTATCAAGGATTTTATGGTTTTGGAACCATTCAAATTAATCGATTAATTGAAGAATTAGCACTCTTTTTTGATGAAAATGAAAATTCAATTCAATTAAACAGAAAAGGACATGTTGCTTTACTGAACCAAGTTAATTTTGCTTCAGAAATAAATAACAACCTCTCTTACGGAGGAGTTTACAGACTAGATTATCAGTTTAGTAAACAACAAAACAAACTTATAAAAACACCTATAAATGCCAATTAAAGATTCTGAATTAATATTAAATCCTGATGGAAGTATTTATCACTTAAACATCTGTCCAGAACACATTGCAAATACTATAATTACTGTTGGTGATCCTGACAGAGTTGATAGTGTAACTCAGCATTTTGATACTATAGAGTTTAAAACTCAAAAAAGAGAATTTCATACCCAAACCGGGACATATAATAACACACGTATTACTGTAATTTCTACAGGTATTGGTACGGATAATATAGATATCGTGTTTAATGAATTGGATGCTTTAGTAAACATCGATTTTAAAACACGTGAGATTAAAAAAGAACTTACAAGTCTTAATATTGTAAGAATTGGAACTTCAGGATCTATTCAAAAAGAAATTCCTCTAGATTCAATTTTAATAAGTGAATACGCAGCAGGTTTTGATAGTTTATTACATTTTTATGAGAGTAAACACGTACAGTATACTGAAATTTCAGAAGCCTTAATCGCACATACCAATTGGTTTGAAGCAAAATCTAAACCTTATGTTGTAAAATGTGATACCGAGTTATTGGATAGATTAAGCTCAAAAACTACATATAAAGGATTTACTGCTACAAATGTAGGTTTTTACGGACCTCAAGGTCGTGTGTTACGTTTGCCAATTCAGGATGCAAACTTAAATGATAAACTAGCAACGTTTAGCTACAATAACATGCCAATTACCAACTTAGAAATGGAAACTGCAGGTATTTATGGTATTGCAAACTTATTAGGACACAAAGCCTTATCAATGAATGCAATTATTGCAAACAGAGCTACAGGAGGATTTAGTAGTGATCCTAAAAAAATAGTAGATGATCTTATTATTTACACATTAAATAAACTTACAGAATAAAGACATGACGATGAAGACTGTAAAAATTGGAGGTGTACCAGAACATTTTAATCTTGCTTGGTATCTTACCTTAAAAAATGGTGAATATAAAGACGAGGGTATTAACTTACGTTGGAACGATTATTTTGGTGGAACAGGTGAAATGTGTAAAGCATTACGCGAAGGTGAAATTGATATGGCTGTAATTCTTACCGAAGGTATTGTAAAAGATATTATTGATGGAAACCCTAGTAAAATTGTACAAACCTTTGTGCAATCTCCTTTAATTTGGGGGATTCATGTCGCTCAAGATTCTAAATTTGAAACTATTGAAGATCTAATTGGTACACGTGCTGCGATAAGCAGATATGGTTCTGGCTCACATCTTATGGCGTATATAAATGCCGAAAACAATAGTTGGGATTTAGAAAAAGATTTAAATTTTGAAGTTATAAAGAATTTAGACGGTGCTGTTGAAGGTTTAACCAATAAAACTGCCGACTATTTTATGTGGGAGAAATTCACTACAAAACCTATTGTTGACGATGGTGTTTTTAGGCGAATTGCTAACTGCCCTACTCCGTGGCCATGTTTTGTGATTGCTGTTACCGATAAATTTTTAGCAGAACATAAAGACGATTTAAAAACGATTTTAGACATTATTAATAATACTACCGAAGAATTTAAAACGATTCCTAGTATTGATAAAACAATTTCTAATCGTTATAATCAAAAATTAGAGGACGTGCAAGAATGGTTAGATTTAACCGAATGGTCTCAAGAATTAATTGATGAAAAAACACTAAATAATGTTCAGAATAAACTTTTAGAACTGAATATTATAGATAAAAAATTTCCATACAATAAATTAATATCTAAAATTTAATAATAAAAAATAAATATTTGGTAGGTAAAATCACCGTTAATCTGTTATATATTAAAGTGAACTATTTTTTATAACGCATTGTTAATTTTAATTTTATTATTCTTAACTTTCTGTAATTCAAAAAAATAGACATATTTACAGGTCACGTTTTTTATATTTATTAATCAAATTAATTTTTTATGCTATTAACAATTACTCTAACTATTGCGTTTTTAGTTGCTATCAATTTTATATTACTTTTTTGGAGTACGAATAAAATTGAAAAGAAAAAACAAGAAAAAATTGAAAAGAAATCTTACATCCTAAAACCAACTATTGATAATTCAAAAGAGCTTGCTGCGACTGGAAGTTAATTTAAACGCAAGCTTTTGCGTGTATTTTTAACATCAAACTAATCGCACTATATGGTCTTTAAATGTTTTCTCTCATGCCATTGCGACTTATTATACCGTCAAAAATATTACCATTTTATAGGAGTTAATCCATTTTTTTCTAAAATATCATTAGTTCTACTGAAGTGTTTATTCCCAAACCAGTACCCTCTATTTGCGCTTAATGGTGATGGGTGACCGCTTTCAAGAATATAATGATCATTTTTATTAATTAATTTCGCTTTTTTCTTTGCATAACCTCCCCAAAGCAAGAAAATAACACCTTTTTTCTCTTTGCTAATCGTTTGTATTACTGCATCTGTAAAGGTTTCCCAACCTTGTTTTTGATGACTTCCTGCATTGCTTTCTTCCACCGTAAGCGTCGCATTTAATAATAAAACACCTTGTGATGCCCAATGGTCTAAATTTCCTGAATCAGGAATTTTAACATCTAAATCTGCTGCTAATTCTTTAAATATATTTATTAAAGATGGCGGATGTTTTACACCATCATTTACCGAAAAACTCAACCCATTTGCTTGTCCAAATCCGTGATAAGGATCTTGTCCTAAAATCACAACTTTTACAGCATTAAAATCACAAAAATTAAAAGCAGAAAATATTTGATCTTCCGGAGGAAAACAAGTATTATCTTGATAAGCTTGAGTTACAAAATTAGTTAACGCCTTAAAATAAGGTTTATTAATTGTATCTTTTAATTGTGATTTCCAATTTGTGTTTAAGTTTACATCCATTTTGTCCATATAAAATTCCTAATTATCTAAAATTCAGTGTTTATTGATAATCATGACAACAAATATACTATATTAGTTGGTGTTAAAAACAGGAACATGACTGATACTATTTTAAATAAAGTTCAGAAACTTTTAAGCCATCAATTACAACCTATACATGAGATCAGCGCAATCACTCATGACGACTTTTATCGTTTTCACATTAAAAAAAACGAAGCTGTTTTACTTACAAATATGATGGATTCTTGGAAAGCTAAAAATTTATGGTCTATTGATTATTTTGAAAAAATAGGGACCGATAAACAAACCTTTAGTTATAAAGGGAATATCAGACAAGATGAAACCAATTGGCAATATGGTAATTTTTTAGACTATTTAAATGATATTAAAAACTACAATACCTCTGGCACCAATACTTATTTAGGAAATATGCCTATTGCAAAAATGTTTCCAGAATTATTACAACATGTAGATTTCTCATTAATCACAAAAAACACAGTAAGAAATTCTACATCCTTATGGATTGGACCTCCGGGAACAATAACGGGTTGGCATACCGATAGATTAGCAAATAATATTTTAGCGCAAATAAAAGGTAGAAAATTAGTGTTTTTAGTAAACCCTCAACAAACTAAAAGCATGTATCCAAGCAGTAAATACGAACCAGGATCTCGATTAAGTGATGTTAATATGGAAGATTTTAAGTCGCAAATCACACCTAATTTTAAGCAGGTAAAAGTACGTTATGCTATTATTAAACCAGGACAAATGCTGTTTATTCCACAAAATTGGTGGCATTGCGTTTATGGTATTGATATCTCAATAAGTTCAAATAATTTTGGCTTCACCCCTATTGATAATTTTAAAATGAAATTTACAGAGTTACTTAAACGTAATTTACATAGCTTAGGTCTCTTTGGAAACAAGGATTGTGTGTGTCATTATTACGATGAAAGCGGAAAAAAACAAAGACGTTAGCAGTTCCTTTTCATACTACATCATTAATACCTATTTTTGTATCTTATTTACTTAAGACGCATAATTTTTAATGATTACAATTCATAAAAAAACACTACAAGATATAGAGTTTAACACCGTTTTACAACAGGTGTCAGAGCATTGTATTACAGATTTAGGAACTCAAGAAGTTTTAAAAATTATGCCATTACCGCATAAAGAAAATTTACTTGTAGAACTACAATTTACAAATGAGTATTTATCTTCGTTTTATAACGATAATAGCATTCCAAAACATGGTTTTGAACCAATTACCAACGAGATTAAGTTTTTAAAAATTGAAGGATCTGTTTTAGATGCACAAAGCTTTAAAAAAATCATAGCTATTTCCAATAATAGTAATGAGATTATCCTCTACTTAAAAAAGTTTGCAGAATATTACAAAACATTAAACGAGTATTCGTCAAAAATACCGGTAACTAAAGAATTAATTACTCAAATTAACTCAATTATCGACCGCTTTGGAGACGTTAAAGATCAAGCGTCTAGTGAATTATATGAATTACGAAAAGCTGTAAATTCTGTAAAAGGAAAAATAAACCAAAGTTTTACTTATGCATTACAAACGTATGCTGAGTTAGATTATTTAGATGATATTAGAGAATCTGTACTTGAAAACAAGCGTGTTTTAGCTGTAAAAGCTATGTACAGACGCAAAGTGAAAGGTGCTATTATGGGAAGTAGTAAAACTGGAAGTATTGTATATATTGAACCAGAAGCTACTTTTAAATACACACGTGAACTTAATAATCTAGAGTTTGAAGTAAAAGAAGAAATTGATAGAATTCTTAAACAACTTACCGAATTTGTAAGACCATATGTTGGCTTGCTAACTGAATATCAAGATTTTTTAGTTAAAATTGATGTCATTTATGCTAAGGCTAAACATGCTGAATCTATTAATGGAATACTGCCAGAAATTAACGATGAAAAAGCTTATGCTGTACGAGATGCTTTTCATCCTTTACTGTTTCTATCTAATAAAAAACAAGGTGTTAAAACCTTTTCTCAATCTATTGAATTACTTCCTGATAATAGAATTATAGTTATTTCGGGACCAAATGCCGGTGGAAAAAGTATTACACTTAAAACAATTGGTATTCTTCAAACTATGTTACAAAGTGGACTTTTAATTCCGGTTCACGAAAAAAGTAATTTATGTTTATTTGATAGAATTCTAACAGATATTGGAGATAATCAATCTATTGAAAATCACTTAAGTACTTATAGTTACCGCTTAAAACAGATGAATTATTTTCTGAAAAAATGTAACAAAAACACTTTATTCCTTATTGATGAATTTGGTACAGGAAGTGATCCAGAACTTGGTGGCGCTTTGGCTGAAACCTTTTTAGAAGAATTTTACCATCGTGGTGCCTATGGAATTATTACAACCCACTACTCTAACTTAAAAATTTTAGCTAACGAGTTGCCATTCATGCAAAATGCAAATATGATGTTTGATGAAAAAACTCTTGAACCTATGTTTAAATTAGCATTAGGGCAAGCTGGAAGTTCATTTACATTTGAAGTGGCTCAAAAAAACGGAATCCCTTTTAGCTTAATTAATAGAGCTAAGAAAAAAATAGAACGCGGAAAAGTGCGTTTTGATCAAACTATTGCGAAACTTCAAAAAGAACGTTCTAAACTAGAGAAAACGGAGCAATCTCTAAAGGTTAATGAACAGAAAAAACTTAGTGAAGCCGAAAAACTTGAAGAAACAAATGCACGTATTCAAAAGAAACTAGAAAGCTATCAAGAATTGTATGATAGTAATCAACGTTTAGTGTATTTAGGTCAGAAAATTGATGATTTATCTCAGAAGTATTTCAATAACAAACAGAAAAAAGACTTAATGAATGAGTTGTTTAAACTTGTTCAGATAGAAAATTCAAAACGAAAAAAGATTTCTGTTAAAGCACAAAAAATTGAAAAAGCGAAAGTGATAAAAGTTCAAAAAGAAGTTGAAAAAACGGTTGAAGTTATAAGAGAGAAGAAAAAAGAAAAGAAAAAAAGAGAAGCCGAAAAACCAAACACACCTAAAGTGCCTTTAAAAGTTGGTGATCGTGTGCGTTTGCAAGACGGTCGCGCTGTTGGAAGTATTGATAGTATTGAAAAAAATAAAGCGAATGTAAATTATGGTATTTTTACAACTAACGTGAGTTTAGATCAACTAGAGCTTGTTGAAGCTGTAAAACGTAAATAGCGTTATAAATTTATATTATGACCGTAAAACTCCCCAAACATAAACAATTAATCTTATTTGATGGTGTGTGCAATCTTTGTAATCATGCTATTCAATACGTTATTAAACACGATAAAAATGATGTGTTTATGTTTGCCGCTTTAGAGAGTGACACTGGACAGCAAATTATAAAACATTATAATATTGATGTGAACAAAATAGATTCTATTTTATTATACTCTGAAGTCTTTGGGTTGAAATATAAATCTTCTGCAGCTATTAAAATTGGAAGTCAATTAGGTTTTCCTCAATATTTAATTGGTGTATTTTATATTGTTCCAACCTTTATAAGAAATTTTGCATACGATTTTATAGCTAAAAACAGATACAGGTGGTTTGGAAAAAAAGCATCTTGTATGATTCCTTCAGTAGCATTGAAATCTAAATTTTTACAATAAAAAAAGCCTTTACTGTTTAGTAATGGCTTTTTTAATTAACAACTAATGTTTCTGAAAAAAAATAGTTCTACACTATTGCATAATATAGAGTATCTTAATAATTACATGATAAATATACGATAATATTTAGAAATTCTAATAAATTAATAAAATTTTACAGATTAAATTACGATAATGATAAAATAAACACTTCTTTTTAAAATGTTAAATATTAATTTAAAACTACTAAAAAAGTGTTCCCCATTCTGTCCACGAACCGTCATAAACCGATAAGTTTTCGTATCCTGATATTTCGGCTGCTAATGCTAAAATACAAGCTGTAATTCCAGATCCACATGAAAAAGTGATTTTATCATTTGGTTTGGCTACCTCTTGAAATAATAGTTTTAATTCCATTTCATTTTTTAAAACACCATGATCAAGTAAATCTGTATATGGTAAGTTTTTTGAATTTGAAATATGCCCGCTACGTAATCCAGTTCTAGTTTCTGAAGTTAATCCTTGAAAACGATCTTGTGACCTCGCATCAATAATAATTTGACTTTCAATATCAATTTCAGTAACAATATCATTGAAGAATTTCATGTATTGCGGTTGATAATTAGCTGTAAAATCACCTAATTCTCCTGAGTATTTTGTTTTATTTTCTACTGAAAAACCTTTAGTATTCCATTCGGGGAAACCGCCATTTAAAACAGCAACATTTGTATAGCCAAATGCTTTAAATAACCACCAAACTCTGGCGCTTGAAAAGATCCCTTTTTCGTCATAAACTACAATACAACTATCATTATTAATTCCTAATTTTTGAGCTTCATAAGTAAATTGTTCACTTGAAGGAAATGTGTTAGGAAATGAGGACGCAACATCACTAAATTTTTGCTTTATATCAAAAAACCGACTGTTAGTTATTTGGTTTTTAGACAAATCTTTAAAAGGCATTAACGTAGCATTCAAAATTACAATATTATCATTATTAAGATGATCTTGTAACCATGTTGCAGATACAATAGCGTTAGGAACGTGTAACATATTTATTTGTATTTATCAGCTTTAAATTAGCTAATTTTATTCATGATAAAGCTGTTATTTTTTTGGATAATTATCGTCCCACTCTTTAGGTTGTGGGTCATTAAGTTTCCCAACCGATTTTGCAACAATCATTGACACGGCTGCATCACCAGTGATGTTTACACTTGTTCTACACATATCTAGTGGTCTATCTACTGCAAAAATTAAAGCTAATCCAGCTTCTGGAATTCCTGCTTGAGCTAATACAATAACTAACATTACCATACCTGCTCCAGGAACTGCAGCACTACCAATTGATGATAATGTAGCGGTAACAATAATTCCTAATTGTACACCTAAACTTAATTCCATTCCAAAAGCTTGCGCAATAAATACGGCAGCAACAGCTTGATATAGGCTTGTTCCATCCATATTAATAGTAGCTCCAACTGGTAACACAAAACTAGCAACTTCCTCATCTACTCCCAAATGCTCTTCAACACACTCCATAGTAACGGGTAATGTTGCCGCACTACTACTTGTTGAAAACCCTAATAATTGTGCTGGTGCAATTCCGTTAAAGAAGAATTTTGGTGTTTTTTTAGTCACTAAGAACACCAACAACGCATATACTAACATCATTAATATTAATCCTAAAACGACACAGAAAGCATACCAACCAAGTGCTTTAAATAAATCGGCACTTGGAGACTCCACTACTAATGCAGCTAATAAGGCGAATACACCATAAGGTGCTGCAAGCATGATTAAATCTATGAGTTTAAGAATAACTTCATTAAAACTATCAAAAAATTCTTTTACAGGTTTCGATTTTTCTTCAGGAATTAAAATCAATCCAATCCCAAAGAATATAGCAAAGAAAATCACTTGTAGCATACTTCCGTTACTACTTGCTGCATTAAATATATTATCTGGCACAATATCTTCTAAAGCTTGTAGAGGTCCCGTGTTTTTTTGTTCTTCAGCTGCAGCTATTTTAGAGTTAGCATCACCTTGATAACTTGCTACTAGTTCGGTTCTTGTAGCTTCGGAGATTGATGCACCAGGCTTAACAATATTAACTAAACTCAACCCGATAGTAACCGCTACAACAGTTGTAAGAATATATAAACCAATAGTTTTCCCTCCCATTTTAGAGAGTTTTGAAATATCTTTTAAATCGGAAACCCCTTTAATTAAAGATCCTAAAATAAGCGGAACTGCAATGAGTTTTAAAAGGTTGATAAAAATGCTTCCAAATGGTTTTATCCAATCTGTTACAAATGTATTTCCCCATTCAAACTTAGTCATGATTAGTGCAAAAACTACACCTGTTATCATTCCTATTAATATTTGCCAATGCAATGCCAACTTTTTCATATGCCTTTTTCTTACTTACAGAAATCTCCTCTTTTATATTAAACTCTTAATTATAAACTTTGTTTTGCAGATAAAAATCTACAAGTACTAATGCCGCCATAGCTTCTACAATTGGTATAGCACGCGGCACAACACATGGGTCGTGACGTCCTTTACCTTGCATTTCTACAATATTTCCGTTGCTATCTAAAGCATCTTGTTTCTGAATTAATGTAGCTACAGGTTTAAAAGCAACTCTAAAATAAATATCCATTCCGTTACTTATTCCTCCTTGAATTCCTCCTGAAAGATTACTTTTAGTTGAGCCGTCTTCATTAAACAAATCATTATGCTCAGAACCTTTCATTTTAGCACCGCAAAAACCGCTACCATACTCAAAACCTTTCACAGCATTAATTGATAACATTGCTTTCCCTAATTCGGCATGTAATTTATCAAAAACGGGCTCTCCCAATCCGGTAGGTACATTTTGTAACACACAAGTTACGGTTCCGCCAATAGTATCACCTTCTTTTTTAATAGCTTTTATACGAGCAATCATTTTTTCGGCAACTTCATTATCAGGACAACGCACAGTGTTAGATTCAGTTTTACTAAAATCTAAATCTTGATAAGGTTTTATTAAAAAAATATCTCCTACTGAAGAGGTGTATGCGTTTATTGAAATATAATTTAGCACTTGTTTTGCTACAGCTCCAGCCACTACTCTACAAGCCGTTTCTCTTGCCGAACTACGTCCGCCACCTCTATAATCTCTAATACCATATTTTTCTTGATACGTATAATCTGCATGACTTGGACGGTAAACATCTTTGATGTGCGAATAATCTTTAGATTTCTGATTAGTGTTATGAATGCTAAACCCAATAGAAGTTCCAGTGGTTTTACCTTCAAAAATTCCTGACAAAAACTCAACCGTATCAGGTTCCTTTCGCTGTGTAACGATATCTGATTGTCCTGGTTTTCTGCGGTCTAACTCCTTTTGAATCGCTTCAAAATCTAATGATAATCCAGCAGGACAGCCATCAATAATACCACCAATTGCTACACCGTGAGATTCACCAAAAGTGGTGAGTTTAAATAACTTTCCAAAGGAATTTCCTGCCATTACATTACATTTTAAAATTTGTCTATGTTGCTAAAGTAATTTTAATATTACAGAAACAAAAATCCTAAGCGTATAAACCTGTATTTAAACTATTTACTTTAAGTAACATTTAGTTAACAATATGCTCACAGTTAATTAATTGGCAATTAATATTCAGGTAATAATGTTTGTTGTTATTTGTATCAAATTATTTATTCCTTTGAAAATAAAAAGAAAAATAGAAGTTGCCGTAATATCAGATGTCCATCTTGGTACATACGGTTGTCACGCCAAACAATTATTAATGTACCTAAACAGTATTCAGCCTAAAAAACTAATATTGAATGGTGATATTGTAGACATTTGGCAATTTAGCAAACGCTATTTCCCAAAATCACATATGAGGGTTATAAAAAAGTTAATTGATATGGCTGCTGATGGTGTTGAAGTGATTTATGTTACAGGAAATCATGATGAAATGTTACGTAAATTTAGCGACACTTCAATTGGGAATATTTCTATTGTAGATAAAGTAATTTTAGAATTAGACGGGAAAAAGGCATGGGTTTTTCACGGCGACGTTTTTGATGTTTCTATACAAAATGCAAAATGGCTAGCTAAATTAGGTGGTTATGGATATGATTTCTTAATTCTTTTAAATAGAATGATTAATTGGGGATTAGAACGTTTAGGGCGTGAGAAGTACTCTTTGTCAAAAAAAATAAAAAATGGTGTTAAAGGGGCTTTAAAATACATTAACGACTTTGAGCAGGTAGCATCTGATCTCGCTATTGAAAACGGCTATGATTATGTAATTTGCGGACATATCCATCAACCTAAAATGTTGGTTAAGGAGAACAAACACGGTAGCACTACGTATTTAAACTCTGGAGATTGGGTAGAAAATTTTACAGCTTTAGAATACCAGTTTAAACGTTGGAAAATTTACCATTATAACAAAGATAAGCTCTCCCCTTTTTTTGCCGATGAGGACATAAAAGACATGGAAGTAAAAGATTTAATTGCAGCAATTACAATTATGGATAGTGGTAAAAAGACTAAGAAATCAAAGTAAAGCTTGTCGTAAAATAGTTACGGGGTGTAAAGCTTTACGAGATGTACCGTCTTTAATTTGGTGTCTGCAACTTGTTCCGTTTGCCGAAATAATAACATGCGAATCTGCGCGTCTTACTGCTGGAAATAAAGTTTGCTCACCAACAGCCATACTCACTTCGTAGGTTTCTTTTTCATAACCAAAACTACCTGCCATTCCGCAACAACCACTTGGTATAATTGTTACTTTATAATTTTCTGGCAAGTTTAAAACCTCAAAACTTGACAACTGATTTCCTAAAGATTTTTGATGGCAATGGCCATGAAATTTTATGGTTTGCGCTGTTTTTGTAAACTGTTTAGAGGTGATGTTTCCTAATTTAATTTCTTGCTGAAGAAACTCTTCAATTAAAAAAGTATGACGCGCTACATGTTTTGCGCCTTCAAGATCATCTGCCAGTTTTAAGTACTCGTCACGGAACGTTAAAATTGCAGATGGCTCAATACCTACCAATTGAATATCTTTTGAAACTCGTGTTTTTAAGGCTGCTATATTTTTGTTAGACAAGTCTTTAGCTTGGTCTAAAAACCCTTTAGAAATAAAACTTCTACCACTCTCCAAATCACTGATAAATAAAACTTTATAATTCAATGACTCAAGTAAAACTTTAGCATCAATTGCAATGTCAGATTCTAAATAATTTGTAAATTCATCTACAAAAAGACAAACCGTTTTAATGTGATTTTCAGTACTAACTGACTTAAATTTAAAACTAGAAAAGGGTTTTGAAATTAATGGTAAACTTCGTTTTTCGTGAATACCAATTGTGTTTTTTATTAATGTTGATGTAAGTTTGTTTCTGAAAAATACATTTGAAATTATCGGACTTATTGCTGCTAATTTATTGTATTGCGTAGATTTTGCAAAAAATGAGGCTTTAAATTTAAATCCATTTACTTTTTGATATTGGTATAAAAATTCGGCTTTTAAACTCGCAATATCTACACTACTTGGACACTCACTTGCACATGCTTTACAGCTTAAACATAAACTAAAAACATCTTTAAGTTCTTCGTGATCAAATTTATTAGGCTTGTCCGAATGCGTTAAAAACTCCCTAAGCGCATTTGCACGAGATCTAGTGGTGTCTTTTTCGTTTTTGGTGGCTCTATAACTCGGACACATTGCGCCTCCAAATTCTGGCATTTTTCGGCAATCACCAGAACCGTTACATTTTTCTGCAGCTCTAAGAATACCTTGCGTAGAAGAAAAATCTAAAAGTGTTTCAATTTCAGGTTCTACTCTATCTGTTTCATAGCGCAAGTTTTTATCCATAGGAAATGCATCAACTATTTTTCCTGGATTAAAGATGTTTTGCGGATCAAAAATGGTTTTTATACGTTTTACAATGTCGTAGTTTTCAGCACCAATCATTAACGGAATAAATTCAGCTCTCACAATTCCGTCACCATGCTCACCACTCATTGAGCCACCATATGATTTTACTAAATGTGCAACATCAGTGGTAATTTTTCTGAATAACACAACATCTTCACGCTTTTTAAGATTAAGAATAGGACGTAAATGCAACTCACCCGCTCCTGCATGTGCGTAATAAATAGCATCTTGATTATAAGAGATCATTATTTTAGTAAAATCTGCAATATAATTTGCTAAATCTGGAATAGAAACGGCTGTATCTTCAATACAAGCTGCCGATTTTTTATCACCAATCATATTTCCTAACAAACCTAAACCTGCTTTTCTTAATTGCACAGCTTTATCAATATCGTCACCAATTAAAATAGCATTTGCATAACTTAAACCGCTATCTGCAATTGTTTTTAAGAGTTTATCAGATTGTATTTTTAAATCTTCTAACGTGTGTCCTTTTACTTCACACATTAAAATGGCTTGCGGATCTCCTTGTATAAATTGTCGGTTAGCTTCTTGTGTTTTATTTTGTTTGGTACAATCTAAAATCACTTTATCCATCATTTCACAAGTATGCAAATTATGTTGCATCACACCTTCAACATCATTTAAACAGTCTTGAATACTACGATAGTGTGTAGCCACCATCATTGATTTTTTGGGCGGAAGGATATCTAATTTTAAGGTGATTTGAGTGGTAAATGCCAAAGTCCCTTCACTTCCTGAAAGTAATTGACACATATTAAATGTTTTTGAAGGTCCGGAGAAAATTTCAGAATCAATCAATTTATCAATGGCATAACCTGTATTTCTACGGTGAATTTCAGGCTTTGGAAACTCATCTTTTATTCGTTTTTGTACAATTTCATCTTTTAATTCGTTGTAAATGCTGTTATAAATTTCACCTTCTAAAGTTTTTAGTTCTAATTTCTGTTGAAATTCTTCTGAAGTGATCTCGCCAAATTCTACTTCCGATGCATCGCTTAAAATTACAGTCATTTTAAGCACTTTATCGCGCGTTACACCGTACTGAATAGATGTTGTTCCAGAAGAATTATTTCCAACCATACCTCCTATCATACACCGATTAGATGTAGACGTGTTGGGGCCAAAGAAGAGTCCGAATGGTTGTAGACGATTATTTAACGCGTCTCTAACCACACCAGGTTGTACAACTACCGTTTTCTCGGTTTCGTTAATTGAAACAATATTAGCAAACGACCTCGATATATCAACTACAATTCCATTTCCTACACATTGTCCTGCAAGCGATGTTCCTGCAGCTCTTGGTATTAATGATAATTTGTGCTTTGAAGCAAAAGCTACAAGGGTTTTTAAATCTGTAACATGCTTTGGGTGAGCAACTGCTAGTGGTAACATTCTGTAAACAGAAGCGTCTGTTGCGTATATGGCCTTACTTAGCTTATCGGTAAGAAAATCGCCTTTCAACGCATTTTTTAAAGATAATAATACTTTAGTGACGTCTGTTTTTGTTTCTGATGCGTACATATAATTGTAGCCTTGGTTAGAATTACAAAATTACAGTAAGAATTTTTAATCATGGCATAATTTTAGCATACAATTAAGAAAATTTAAGATGTGATGTCTTATATTATTTAACAAATTAAAAACTTATAAAATTTATGAAAAAATTATTTTTAGTAGCCATTGCCTTTATTGGTTTTACAGCAGTTTCTCAAGCACAAGATATTTCGCCAAATGCGATTGGATTAAGACTTGGAGATAGTGATGGATTTGGAGCAGAAGTTACTTACCAACGTGCCTTAGGAGAAAATAATAGATTAGAAGCCGATTTAGGATGGCGAAGTGGGAATGATTATAGCGGTTTTAAATTAGCTGGTTTATACCAATGGGTGTGGACAATTGACGGAAATTTTAACTGGTACGCTGGTGCTGGTGGAGGATTAGGATCTTACAGTTTTGATGATAACGATTTTGATGACGAAACTTTTGTGTTTGTTGCCGGTGATGTTGGTATTGAATATGATTTTGATATTCCATTATTATTATCTTTAGATTTTAGACCAGAATTAGGTTTTGGAGATTACAGAGATGATATTGATTTTGATATTGCTTTAGGGATTAAATATCAGTTTTAATAACGAATAAAATAACACAAAAAAGCCACTCAATTGAGTGGCTTTTTTTATGGGTAAAATTATAAATATTATTTATTAGCTAGAGTCTTTTTGTAGATAGCCTCGTATTTTGGTACTATTTCATGAATATCAAATTTATTAGCTTCTCGCCTAGCGTTCTGCTTAAATTCTTCTAATCGTTTAGCGTCTTTTAATATGAATAATGCATTTTTAGACATATCCTCTACATCATTTATTTCACTTAAAAACCCTGTTACACCATGAATATTTACTTCAGGAATACCACCAGCATTACTTGAAACCACAGGAACTCCAGAAACCATAGCTTCTAGAGCTGATAATCCAAAACTTTCGGTAACTGAAGGCAATAAAAATAAATCACTAAAACATAAAATCTTATCTATCTCATTACTGTTTCCGAAGAAAATCACTTTATCAGAAATCCCTAATTCTTTACATAAATCTTCTGCAGGTTTACGCTCTGGTCCTTCTCCAACCATCATTAATTTTGCAGGAATTTCCTTTTGAATGTTATAAAATATTTTAATCACATCAGGGATTTGCTTTACCTCCCTGAAGTTACTAATGTGCGTTACAATTTTTTCTTTTTCAGTAGCCATCATTCCACGTTGACAGTCCGTAAACCCTTGACTATATTTATTCACATCAATAAAATTATGAACTACTTCAATATCTCTTTTTATATTGAATAAACGCTCTGTATCCTTTTTTAAGCTAAGTGACACAGAAGTTACAGCATCCGATTTATTGATACTAAACGTCACTGCTGGTTTGTAAAATGGATGATTACCAACTAAGGTAATATCTGTTCCGTGAAGCGTGGTAACTATTGGAATATTAATACCTTCTTCTTGCAACATTTTTTTAGCCATATAAGCGGCATAAGCATGTGGTATTGCATAATGAACATGTAAAATTTCAATACCATGAAGTTTTACCATATCAACTAATTTACTAGATAGGGCAAGTTCATAAGGTTGATAATGAAACAATGGATATTCGGGAACTGTTACCTCATGAAAATGAACGTTATTACTTAACAACTCTAAACGAACAGGCTGACTGTAGGTTATAAAATGAATTTCGTGACCTCGTTTAGATAACGCTAAACCAAGCTCGGTTGCAACAACTCCA
Organism: Lacinutrix undariae; assembly: GCF_052934785.1. Classification (NCBI taxonomy): domain Bacteria; kingdom Pseudomonadati; phylum Bacteroidota; class Flavobacteriia; order Flavobacteriales; family Flavobacteriaceae; genus Lacinutrix; species Lacinutrix undariae. The sequence goes on along the minus strand of NZ_CM128809.1, from coordinate 2,817,048 downwards.
CTACCACCAAAAGTTGGATAGCAAACAATTCCTATTTTCATATGTTATATTTTAATCTACAATCGCTTCATAAATTAGGCGTTGTATTTCTGTTCTAATATTTTCTTTTAACAACCTGTTTTTTCCTGCTTTAGGATATGTTCTATTGGCTAAAAATATATAAACAATCTCCTCTTCAGGATCTGCCCAAGCATAAGTTCCTGTAAATCCTGAATGTCCAAAACTGGTCATTGAAATACAGCCACAAGTTGGACCAACATCACCTAATTGTGGTTTGTCAAAACCAATACCACGACGGTTATTTTTAGTGCAATAATGGCACGTGTTAAACAAGTTTATAGTTTCGGTTTTAAAATATCGTTTTCCACCATAAAACCCCTTTTGTAAATACATTTGCATGATTTTAGCTACATCATTAGCATTACTAAAAATTCCTGCATGTCCTCCAACTCCATTTTGCATTGCTGCACCCATATCATGTACATAACCACGCACTTCTTGATAGCGGTAATAATCATCAATTTCGGTAGGAACAATTTGCGAATCACTAAATAATTTTGATGGATTATAAGTGGTATGATTTGCGCCTAACGATTTGTAAAAATGATCTTGCACCAAGACATCTAACGTTTGTCCGTAATAGTCTTCAATATATTTTTTCAGAATATAATACGGTAAATCACTGTATCTATATCTAAGAGTCGATAATAAATCACTTTCCTTAATTATTTTTTGGATAGAATCTGGATAATCATGTCTTAAGTACACTTCATCAGCAACTTTGATATTAAATTTCTCACTGTATTTTTTTCTGTAATACTTAGGATCAGGTTTTCTTAATGAATCTAATGTTGCTGAATAAAAAGGTACCCAGGGTTTTAAGCGCGCATAATGCGATAACATTTGCTTAAGTGTTACATCTTTTTTATTTGAATTTTTATACTCCGGAAGAATTGTAGACAGTTTAGTGTTTACACTCACTGCTCCTTTATCTTTTAACTCCATTAATAATGGAAGTGTTGCTAAAATTTTAGTTAAAGAAGCCACATCGTATAAATCATCTGTTTTTACAACTTCATCTCCATCATAAGTATGTTTTCCGAAGGTTTTATTATAAATAACCTTTCCTTTTCTAGCCACTAAAAGCTGAATTCCAGGTGTCATTTTTTCATTAACCGCAAAATTAGCAACTTCATCTAAAGCTTTTAATTTCTCTGAACTCATTCCTACACTTTCAGGTAAACCGTAACTTAAAGATTGAATGGCATTATACTCAACTCCTGTTCCTACAGAAAAATGTTCTCCTGCTGAAACTGGTAAATGTCCTTTTGCAGGTAAAGCTCCAAAAAGAATTTGAGCTGATTTTTGTTGCGCAATATCACTATTTTGATAGCTCATTACAATACCTTGAATATTTTCGATAGAATGTAAATCAATAAGCGAATAAGGTCTTGAAAAAACATCTAATATTACATTATTAGTCCTTGCGATTTCGTATAGCCAAACCAATTCTTTATTCTTAAATTTATAAGCTTTCCATGGTGATGCGTTTGAAGTGTGTAAGCCAATAATTACAGTATTGTAATTATCTAGCTTTTTCAACATCTCATCTAATGTGTTAGCTGTAACTTCATGAACTTTAGTGTATTTTCTTAATTCATTTACATATACCGAATTGCTATCGTCTCCAAACTTTACATAAGCAATTTGTGTAGTATCTAAATGTCTTATAGGTAAAATGTGGTTTTTATTTTTTACAACGGTTACTGCATTTTCCATCAGTTCTCCGTATAATAAATCATCTTTTAAACGGTTTAAATCTTCAGTAAGATGACTTATTCCAACCGGTGAGTAATCATTAAGCCCCACTTTGTATTTAGCCATTAAAACTTTCTTAACTGATAATGCTAAGCGTTCTTGGGTGATATCGCCATTAGTAACTGCTTCAGCTATTTTAGAAATTCCAACAGGTACATTTTCCGACATTAATAATACATCATTTCCAGCTTCAAAAGCAGCTAAATCTACAGCGCCAGATTCATTAAAGTTTGAGACACCTTTCATATCTAATGCATCTGTAAAAATAAGGCCTTCAAAATTTAAACGCTCTTTTAAGATATTGGTGACAATATTTTTTGATAATGAAGATGGTAAACCCGATTTTGACTCTAAACTTGGCACGTTTAAATGTGCAACCATAACGCTAGATAATCCTTCTTTTATTAATTTTCGGTAAGGGTATAATTCAATAGAATCAATTCTACGTTCTGAAAAATCAATTGTTGGTAATGTTTTATGAGAATCTGAATGTGTATCTCCATGACCTGGGAAATGTTTAGCATTAGCTAAAACACCTGCATTTTGCATTCCTTTCATAAAAGCCAACGCTTTTTCGGTCACATTATCGCGATCTTCACCAAATGAACGGTTTCCAATAATAGGGTTTTCGGGATTGGTATTAATATCTACAACGGGTGCGAAATTAAAATGGACACCTAATCTCTTGCAATGTTCTCCAATTTGAAACCCAGTTTTCTCTACAAGTTTTACGTCTTTTATGGCTCCAAGTGTCATATTCCATGGAAATGCATAAGTAGAATCTAAGCGCATGCTTAAACCCCATTCGGCATCCATCCCAATTAATAATGGAATATGAGCTGCAGATTGTAATTCATTATTTAATTGTGCTTGACGAACCGGTCCTCCTTTTGAATAAATTAATCCGCCTATATGATTATCGCGGACTAATTTTACAATTTTAGACTTTGTTTTAGCGTCTTGACTAGAAAAAACCTGCACCATAAAAAGTTGCGCAACTTTATCATTTAAAGACAAGCTATTGTAAATACTATCAACCCATTTTTTTTGAGCATCAACATTTTTATGTGCTAACGGACTTCTTGTAATAGGTATAGAATCTGAAGTGTTTTGATTTTGAGCACAACTAAAATTGAAGGCAGCAAAACATAATATATATATGAAGGATACTAAAAATTTCATGTAAATGGCTTTTAGCAATTAAGATTAAAAACTATGCCAAAGTAGTGCATTTATTAAAAATAAAGCACCACTTTAAGATAGTTTTATGGTATGTGAATTTAGTTTAAAAAACGATTGTGCCAGCTTTCACTTGCAGGAACTTCCCAGTTTTCGTTAAATTCGGCAATATTATTAACTAGGTTATTAAAAACGATTGTATTTTTTGAAACCGATCTGTTTTTTGCCATTTTTTTAAAATCAATTAATGTTTTATAGGCAACGTACTCACCTTGTTTGTAAGATACGTTCATTTTATCCATTAAATCAACATTGTAATCTTTCTCTAATTGTTGAATAAAATGAACAGATGCATCAATTGAGCATCCTGTAGCATTCGTTAAATCTTGATTTAAAGCGATAACAATAAATCGTTTATATTTTATAGTGTATCCCGCTTGTAAGTCACTTCCGTGAGCAGTCCAGTTTTCAATAAACACATCGAGCTTAGATTGTAATTCTTCTAATTCTGATTCTGAAAATGAACGGTTAGCTTGGTATATCCAAACACGAGATTCTTCGGGTAATGTATTAAATTCTACTAGCATTAATTTTTTTTGTTTTTATAGATATTAGAAACTAACATCTGTGTACTTCTATCAATTTAATTTTAAGAAGGTGACTCATCTTTGGGTTTTGATTTCCCAAAAAATAAGCCGTTAAATAATCCCATAAAAAAGGTGTTTAATGAAAATTTCACCACATTAAATGGTTTGTGATCCAAATAATCAAAACCTGCCATCATTCCTGCGAAAAACATGCCCGAAATAGCACCTAAAGTAATCTTTCCCTTTAGAGACAGTTTTTTCATATTATTTCTTTCGGCGTCTTTCTTCTTCTTTTTTAACTCTTCTATAAGCCATATATCCATTAAAACCACCAAAAGCGATAAGGTAAAAAGCTGTTTTCCAAATTAAAAATTCTCGTCCCATAAAGTAATTAAATCCTACCATAATTAAGGTGAATACTACTCCTGAAATAACACCTACTTTAATATAGGGTTTGTTGTCTGTAAAAAAACTCATTGCTTATAAATCTTGTGCGTTTGCAATTAATTCGGCAATATCCATAACTTGTACATCGCTTTCTTTTTCTTTCACTTTTACACCATCTGTCATCATTGTATTGCAAAAAGGGCAACCTGTAGCAATAATTTCAGGCTTAACATCTATAGCTTGTTCAGTACGTTCTATATTAATGTCTTTATCACCTGGCTCAGGTTCTTTAAACATTTGTGCACCACCTGCTCCACAGCATAACCCTTTGCTTTTACAGTTTTTCATTTCAACCAATTCGGCATCCAATTTTTTGATTAAATCTCTTGGCGCTTCATATACATTATTGGCACGACCTAAATAACAAGGGTCGTGAAATGTAATACGTTTTCCTTTAAACTGACCACCTTCAATAGTTAAGCGACCATCGGCAAGCAAGTTTTTTAAAAATTGCGTGTGATGCATCACTTTATAATCTCCACCTAATTGTGGGTATTCATTATTAATGGTATTAAAACAATGCGGACAAGCTGTAACAATTGTTTTTACTTCGTAAGCATTAAGCACTTCTATATTAGTAACCGCCTGCATTTGAAATAAAAATTCGTTTCCTGATCGTTTTGCAGGATCACCTGTACAGCTTTCTTCGGTTCCTAAAACAGCAAATTCTACTTTTGCTTGATTAAGAATTTTCACAAAAGCTTTTGTAATTTTTTTGGCTCTATCATCAAAACTTCCAGCACAACCTACCCAAAATAAAACTTCGGGTTGTTTTCCTTGCGCCATAAATTCTGCCATTGTAGGCACTTTTATTGATTCACTCATATTTAAGTGTTTATTTATATTGAATATCTAAATTTAATTAGATTTTATTTAATCGTGATGACCATCGTCAAACACTTCTATTTTTACTTGTTTTTCCACAAGGTCTGTAAATTTACCTTTGTATTGTGTTGCTTTTACTAAATGGTTATCAATCCAGTGGTAGTTTCCTCCTCTTGGTTTTCCCATTAGTAAACTATGATATTTAAAGCCGTGTTTATTTAACCAGGTTTCTGTAACTGCACGATGTTCTTCGGTACGTGATGTAAAAAAACAAATCATATGTCCGTCGTCATGCCATCTGTTACAAGTTGCTAATGCATCTGGATAAGGTTCGCAGGTTTGCATACGTTCTGGCTCTTCGTTTGGTACATCTTCGGTAATTGTTCCATCAATATCAATCAAATAGTTTTTTACACCTTCAGGTAATACTGGACTTATTTTTTCACCAGCTTCTACTTTTTCGTGTAATAACTGATCTGCGTCTTCTCTTTTCATGAGTTGTTATTTTTAGTGTGTGTTGTTGCTGCTGTTTAGTTTTCGTCTTTCCAGTTTAAACGATCCATTTGGTTATAAGGCCAAGGCGCACCATTATTCTCAATATTAGTCATCATATTATTAAGTTCAATTGGCGCAGCACTTTGTTCCATTACTAAGTAGCGTCTCATTTCTAAAATAATAGATAATGGATCAATACTTACAGGACAAGCTTCTACACAAGCATTACAACTTGTACATGCCCAAAGTTCTTCGCGCGTAATATAATCATCTAATAATTGTTTACCATCATCTTTAAATTCGCCTTTATTAGCGTCGATATTTTTCCCTACTTCCTCTAAACGGTCTCGGGTATCCATCATGATTTTACGTGGTGATAATTGTTTACCAGTTTGATTTGCAGGACATTCACTTGTGCAACGTCCACATTCTGTACATGTGTATGAATTAAGAAGGCTCACCCAATTTAAATCTTGCACATCACTAGCACCAAATTTTGCAGGCATTTCATCTTCTGCACCTTCTGGAGCTGCAGCAAACGGATCTGCATCTGGATCCATCATCATTTTCACTTCGGCAGTAACCGCTTCAAGGTTATTGAATTGTCCTTTTGGCTTTACGCTTCCGTAGTATGTGTTTGGAAATGCTAATAAAATGTGTAAGTGTTTTGAAAAGTATAAGTAATTAAGAAACACCAAAATCCCTAAAATGTGTAACCACCATGCGCTACGCTCTATAACTACTAATGTTCCTTCAGATAATCCAGAAAATAAAGGGTAAATGTATTGACTAATAATGTTTCCAGAATCAATAACCTCTTGAAAATGGTGATCTGTAGCATTCATGACTAAAAATAATGTCATTAACACCATTTCGAAGTATAAAATGATGTTACCATCACTTTTTGGCCAGCCTTTCATTTCTGATTTAAAGAAGCGGTTTATTTTTATGATATTTCTTCGTATCCAAAAGATAATTACAGCAACAAAAACTAATGTGGCTAAAATTTCAAAAGTACCAATTAAAAAACCGTATACTGCTTTTGGTAAAACTTCAGATCCAATACGATGTGTACCAAATAATCCATCAATAATAATTTCTAAAACTTCAATATTTATGATAACAAAACCAATGTAAACAATAACGTGAAGCGCACCAGACACAGGTCTTTTTACAATTTTAGATTGCCCAAGAGCTATCATAGCCATGTTTTTCCAACGTTGAGACGTGTTATCACTAACGTCAACATCTTGACCCAATTTAATATTACGAATAAGTTTTTTTACATTGTAAGTAAAATAACCAAAACCAGCAATAAGTGCTATTGCAAAGAGTATATTAGGAATAAAATTCATATTATGATTACGTGTTTAGTCTTTAGATTTAATTTCGTTTCCTTCAGCGTCATATTGTTTTGCTTTTTTCCCGAATAATGAAAAATGCACGTAACGTTTAGGGTTTAATTTCATGTCTTCAAGAAGTTCTTCCATTTGTTTTGAAGCACCTTCTAGATTATTATACAATCCATCATCTTTTAATAATTTTCCTACAGAACCTTCTCCATTTTCAATACCTGCTATTACAGCATCAAATTTGTGCATTGTATTTTGAAGGTCTCGCATTGTTTTACCAATATCAACCATAGCGATTGAATCTGTGATTTTAGAAAGATTTCCGGTAAGGTTTTCAGCGTTAGCTAAAGTATTTGTTAAGCTAGATTCATTTTTCTTTACGATAGCATTTAACGAATTAGCTGTTCCTTTAAATGTAAGAATTGTTTCATCTAAAGCGGCAATACCCTTTTTTAGGCCTTCTTTAGTATCTGCATCAAATACATCATTTATATTATTAAGTAATGCGTCTGCACTAACCATCATAGTTTCTACTTTAGCTTGTAAAGGCGATAATGTTTTAGTTACCATGTCACTTAATCCGTCTTTACTAGAGCTTTCTAAATACGAACCGTCTTTAGCGTTTTCTGCTTTATCAAATGCAGGAACAATTGCAATTGCTTTTCCCCCTATTAAACTGGCGTCATATAATTCGGCTTTACTGTTTTTTGAAAACTCAAACTCATTATCAACCTGTAAAGCCACTAAAAGTTTTCCAGTACCATCTTCGGTAAACGAAATACTTTGCACCTTCCCTACTTTAAGCCCATTAATAGTTACTGGTGTTGACGATGCTAAACCTTCAACATTATCATATAATGCATAATAAGTTCTTGAAGAAGTTAAAAGATTTTGTCCCTTTAAATAATTGAATAAAAATATAAGTAATACGATACTCGAAAGTACGAGTATTGCTGTTTTAATTTCTCTTGTGATTTTCAAAGTGTAATTATATTTAGTTGCTTACAAAATTAGGAATAAATATATAAAGAATGTTTCTAATTTGAGTTACTTTTAAGAGCATCGGAAACACTAATTTTATTTCCGTCTTTATAAGCGATAATAAAACAAGTTGTGTAGCCTTTCGTTTTTGCTTTAGCCTGAAGTTGTTTAACTTCATTATAATCTGAAGTACTCCCAAAGTAATACTTATACAAACCACCTACTTTTTCCCTCTCAATTGGAGTTAATCCATTAAAATTATAGCTTTTTGGAGCTAATTTTCTTGAAATTGCTGAAATTTGAACTTTAAAAGTAACGTCTTTATATATTTCTTTTGAAGCAATAACATCTTCAATACTTAATGGTGTATCCTCATATATGTTTTCACCTAAGTTTTGATCTAAACTCTTTTTATAAGCAGAAATCGCACCACTTATAGATGTTGAGACTTCGTTTTGACCCTTTTTAGAATTTAAGTAATCACCTTCAGATTTATTAGTAATAAATCCTGTTTCAATTAAAATACTTGGCATATACGTATTGTGTAACACCCAAAAACCAGCTTGTTTAACACCTCGACTCTTACGCTTAAGTTTTCCTTTTACATTATCCTCAATAGCACGAGCTAATTTTATACTTTGATCTAGGTATTCTTCTTGTAAAATAGATAGTCCTATTAAAGACTCAGGTGAATTAGGATCAAAACCTTCATAATGTGTTTCATGATCCGACTCTAAGAATATTACTTCGTTTTCTTGTTTTGCGATATTGAAGTTTTTATTATCGGCTCTAGTTGCTAAAACGTACGTTTCAGATCCGTGAGCTTGTGAGTTATGTGCGTTACAATGTATAGATACAAATAAATCTGCATCTGCTTTATTCGCAATTTTTGCACGCTCATGCAACTCTAAAAACACATCAGTTTTTCGAGTATAAATCACTTTTATTGTAGGATCTTTCTCTAAAAGCTTTCCTACAGCTAATACCATTTTTAAGGCAATATCTTTTTCTTTATAACCGTAATTTGTTGGACGCCCGGGATCTTTACCTCCATGACCGGCATCTAAAACCACTACAAACTTGCTATTCTTCTGTTGAAAAGCGGTTGCAGATGTTAAAGAAAATGTAATTATCACTATGGTTAATACGAATGTTGTGATTGTATGCGTTCTCATAAATATTTTAACGTCTAAAAATGGCGGTTTATTTTAATTTTTAAAATTCATTTGAATAGTCTTTAATCCAAAAAAATATATGTAATTTTGACTTTTCAAAAACCGAGCCATACTTTTACAAAAATACATTTAAAAGCGTTGCGTACAAACATCTTTCAAATACTTTTTATCCTAAGTTTTATAGTGTCCTTTAACACTCTTAGCTATGGTCAGAACGATTTACCAAAATCTAAAGCTACCATTGCACCCAAGATTGAAAATGATTCTATACCTGAAGATCTCAAAGTAATCAGCACAGACTCTCTATTTAAAGCACCACTTAATATTAAGGAAGGTGACTCTATTGTTTCTGATTCTATTCCGAAGAAAAAAGAATTTCTTACCGATATTGTTAATTATAAAGCTAAAGATTATGTGGCAATGAGCCAAAATGATCAAAAAATTAGACTTTATAATGAAGCCGAAGTTTATTACGGTGATATGGAAATTAAAGCAGGTATTATTGTAATAGATTACAGTAAAAACTTGGTTTATGCAGGTAGAATTAAAGATTCTTTAGGGAATTACTCTCAAGCGCCCATTTTTAAACAAGGTGAAAATGTTGTGGAACCCGATTCTATTGTTTTTAATACGAAAACCCAAAAAGCTTTAATTTTTAATTCTAAAACCGAACAAAGCGGTGGAACAATTATAGCGGAGTTAACTAAAAAGGAAAACGATTCTACTTATTTTATACATAGAGGGAAATTTACAACTTCAGAAAATTTAGATGATCCTGAGTTTTATTTTCTAATGCGAAAAGCTAAAGTGGTTCCAGGAAAAAAGATTGTAACTGGGTTAACTAACCTATTTATATATAATGTACCAACTCCAATAGGATTACCGTTTGCATATTTCCCAATGAGTGATAAACAAACTTCGGGTGTAATTTTCCCTTCTTTTGGTGAAAACAACGATCGTGGTTACTTTTTACAAAATGGTGGATACTATTTTGCTATTAGTGATTATTTAGACTTAGCAGTTCTTGGAGATTATTACACTAACGGAAGTTATGCTACACGTATAGAATCTAACTATGCCAAACGTTATAAATTTAAAGGTAACTTTAGTTTTAGGTATGAAAACCTATTAACTAGTGAACGCGGATTTGATGATTATGCAAAAAACACAATTTACAATATAAGGTGGTCGCATACACAAGATGCAAAAGCAAATCCTAGTTCACGTTTTTCTGCCTCTGTAAACCTTGGTAGTAGTAATTATTATCAACAATCAGTAAATCAATTAAACGCCTCAAGTTTTTTAAATAACACCTTATCCTCTTCCATTGCTTATTCTAAAACTTTTGATGGTGAACCGCAAACTAATTTAAGTGTTACTGCAACACACTCTCAAAACACAAACACCAAGGCTATAAATATGACGCTCCCAACAGTACAAGCTAGTGTTGGACGTGTATATCCATTTGCTCCAAAAGAAGGTAGTAAAAATGGGTTGATTCAGAATATAAACTTTCAATATACAGTGAGAGGTGAAAATAGTATTTCTACTACAGATTCATTATTCTTTAAAAGCGAAATGTTTGATGATGCTAAAGTGGGTGTGAAACATAGTATTCCATTAAGCACAAACTTTAAAGTTTTTAAACACTTTAGTGTTTCTGCAAGTACTAATTTTGAAGAAAATTGGACATTAAACACAGTTAAAAAATATTATGACGACTCTGAAGAAGCTGTTATAACTGTTGAAAGAAATAACTTTGATGCCTACCGTACGTATAATTTTAGCACAAGTATTGGAACAACGATTTACGGGATGTACGATTTTAAAAGCGAAGGAAAAGACCCAAAAATACAAGCTATTCGCCACGTTATGCGACCATCAATAAGCTACAGTGTTAACCCTAGTTTTGATAAATATTATGAAAGTTACGAAATTGTTGATGCAGATGGAACCACTTCTAGTGAAGTTGAATACAGTAGGTTTGATGAATCATTATATGGTGCGCCAAACCAAAATTTCTCAAGTTCAATGGGGTTTTCACTTTCTAATAATTTAGAAGCAAAAGTACGTTCAAAAGACTCAACAGCTACCGAGGGTGAAAAAATAACACTTCTTAATAGTTTTAATTTCTCTACAGCATATAATTTTGCAGGAGATTCTTTACAATGGAGTCCGTTAAAAGTTTCAGGAGGAACACAACTTTTTGACAGCAAAATGAGCATTAATTTTGGAGCTACTCTAGATCCTTATGCACTAAATAATAACAATACAAAAATTGATAAATTCAATATTGAAAACGGTGGAAGTTTATTCCGTTTAACGTCTGCAAGTATGAATTTAAGTTATAGCTTATCTAACAACACCTTCTCAGGAAGAGACGAAAAACGAGATGAAGCATCTAGTGAAGAAAACTTAAGAAATGGTGGACGATCTGATGATTTATTTGGACGTGCCGAAGATTTTGCAGACACACGATTAACAGATGATACATCTGAGAAAGAACAGAAGAAATCTGAGTTATACAATTATGCAATTCCGTGGACTTTACGTGTTGCTTACGCCGTAAATTACTCTAATGCTACACGACAAGACGAAATATCATCACACTCGTTAATGTTTTCTGGTGATGTTGAAATTGCACCACGTTGGACGGTTGGAGCATCTTCAGGTTATGATTTTAAAAATAATGGTTTCTCATATACACAATTACGTTTTGAACGTGATCTTTTAAGTTGGAAAATGAACTTAAGCTGGATTCCTTTTAGCTCTAGAAGTTCTTGGAATTTCTTTATCGGAATTAAATCTAGCTTACTTAAAGATCTTAAATACGATAAACGCAAACAAGCCGATCAACAACTATAGTTATGAAAAAAATTATAAATACACCACACGCTCCTGCTCCTATTGGACCGTATAATCAAGCCGTTTTAAGCGGAAATACACTATACACTTCAGGCCAAATTGCATTACATCCAGAAACCATGGAATTGGTTATTGATGATATTAAAACCGAAACTAAACAAGTTATGGAAAATATGAAAGCTGTTTTAAAAGCTGCCGACATGACTTTTGATAACGTGATTAAAACCTCTATATTTATAAGTGATATGCATAACTTCTCACTTATTAATGACGTTTACGGTACTTATTTTGATGAAGTAACTGCGCCAGCAAGAGAAACTATTGAAGTTGCCAATTTACCAAAATTTGTAAATGTTGAAATTAGCATGATTGCTGTGAAATAACCTTAAGTGTCACAAACTATCTTAAACCATAATGACCTTTCTGATTTTTTAAACACAAAAGCAGAATTCTATAATAATCCCGATTTTATAGGTAGTGATCCTATACAAATTCCGCATCAATTCAGTAAAAAAGAAGATATTGAAATCTCTGGTTTTTTAGCAGCTACAATTGCTTGGGGAAACCGAAAAAGTATTATTAAAAATGCTAATTCAATGATGCAACTATTAGATCATGCACCTCATGATTTTATAATTAATCACAAAGAAAGCGATTTAGAACGCTTACTCCCTTTTGTGCATCGTACTTTTAACGGTCACGATTTTATTCAATTTATACATAGCTTACAGCATATTTATAATACACATGGCGGACTAGAAACTGTATTTAAAAAACACGCCACAAAGGATAGCTTACAACCTGCAATACATCAATTTAAGGCTGCTTTTTTTGAGGTTGAACATTTACAACGTACTCAAAAACATATTAGCGATCCTTTAAAAAAATCGGCAGCAAAACGCATTAACATGTTTTTACGCTGGATGATAAGAAAAGATAATTGTGGTGTAGATTTTGGAATTTGGGAATCACTATCCCCTAGCCAACTTTCTTGCCCATTAGATGTGCATTCTGGAAATGTAGCTAGAAAATTAGGTATCTTAACACGAAAACAAAACGACGCCAAAGCTTTAGCTGAATTAGATACCGTATTACGCTCGTTTGATAAAAATGACCCTGTAAAGTATGATTTTGCATTATTCGGTTTGGGTGTTTTTGAGAAATTTTAAGCACAAAAAAATGCTCTAAAAATTTTACTTTCTAGAGCATTCTTCAATATATAATAGATTGTAATCTTATTTATTTAACCACACTTTTCTAAGTGCTATTTGTGCATCTGTAGCATTAGGGTTTTCTGCTAGCTTTTCAACAGTTGTAAAAGTTGGTGTTAATTTGGTTTTTAAAACCACTTCTTTACCAGCACGTACAAGTATAATATCTACAGTAGTTCCTGCTTCCCAACGATACATTGTTCCCATCATCATTCTTGCATTTGCTAAAGATACTTCAGTACCATTTACAGATTTTAAAATATCGTTTTCTTTTACGCCATTTTCTGCCCAAAAACTATTATCTAAAACATCTTTAGTAAAGAAAATCTCTTTTTGCTCTTCGTTAGCGTCTAAAATAAAACCTTTTCCTGTTTGTATGTAGTTAGTTTCGGTTTTTGTTACTTCAAAAGTTAAACCTACTTTCGCTAAATATTCAGCATAATTAATAGGTGTTGTTCCTTCAATATGTGTGTGCAAAAATTCGCCAATAACTGGGTAAGTCATCGCAGTGATGTCTTCAATAATCGTATCATCATCAAACGGTTTATTTTTACCATACTTTACAGATAATTCTTTCATTAACGATAGCATACTACGGTTTCCATTACTTTCTTCGCGCATCATAATATCAATACACATCCCTATTAAAGCTCCTTTTTGGTATACATTAAGGTAGTTATCTTCGTAAGGTTGTGTTACAATATTTTCACTCATTACAGTAAAACTCATTGTATCATCATAATATCCAGCTCTTGTAATTTTTCTATCAATAGTTTCGTAAAACTCTTCAGGTGTTGTTAACCCTTCATACACTTGAAAATGTTGTGCAAAATATTCGGTAACACCTTCATACATCCATAAATGTTTTGAAAATGTAGGAGTATTATAATCAAAATAATGAACATCTCCAGAATGTACTGAAAGTGGTGTTACAATATGAAAAAACTCATGAGATACCACATCAACTAAACCTTTTGAAAGCGCTTCGTTTGTTGCCCATTCTCTCATAACTACTACGGTAGATGTATGATGTTCTAAAGCACCAAACCCTTTTGGAGCAGCACCTTTTCCGTCAGATAAGTATAAGAAAATATCATAACGTGGTGTAGAATTGATATCACCCAAATATTGCTTTTGAGCTTCCATCATTTCGTACATAGTCTCTTTTAAACTTGCAGCAGTATGCGTTTTGTTTGGAGAATATACACTTAATACAATTTTAATATCACCAACCATAAACTCTTCAACATCCAAATCACCATACATCATTGGATTGTCTGTTAAGTCAAAATAACGTGGTGCAGCGTAAGTTGTAGTCGTTACTAACCCATCTTCACTAGTTTGTGTATTTATAGTTTGTAATGCAGAAGAACGCACAAAACTAGTTGGCGCAGTCACATCAACCGTGTAAGAATTGTTTTTTAAGCTATCAAAATATCCTACAAATCCGTGTAAATTCAATACGTAATTATTCGGTTCAATATTTGTTCCTCCTGGAGAAAACAAACTTGGATATTTATCATCACTTTCAACATCAAAAGTATCATTTACTAAATACGTGATTTTATCTAACGTTGTTGCATTAACAACTTGCCATGTATTTGTATCAACTTTCACAACGTCTAAGGTGTTTCCGTCGTAATCAACAGCTTTAAAATTGTCAATAAACGCACCAAAATCACTTATAGAATACGTTCCTTGTACAACTCTAGGTAGCCTAAAAGTAACAGTATCTTGAGTAAAACGTCCTGGATTAATCACCACAGGAACCTTATCGTTTGTAGTTGCTGTTAAGTCTAAAGATGTTGTAATTGCATTGTTTACAGCTAAATCACTTGCGCTTTTTTTGGCAGAACCACAAGAAGCAAACAACATACTAAAACTTACAATTGTAAATAGTTTTTTCATGTTTTAATTTTAAAATTTAAAGTTACAAATTTAAGGTTTTGTAAGAATTAACAGCCTAAAGTTGACGTTAAAAACAGGTAATTATTATCTTAGCAAGATGCAGTATGGTTTAGTTAGTATTTTAACCCCTTTTAAAAACACTTCGGAATTTTTACCGGAATGCATTATTTCGATTTTAAATCAGACGTATTCTAATTGGGAATTATTGATTATTAACGATCACTCTACCGATAATAGCTATGATATTGTTAACGCTTTCGCGGAAAAAGATGCTCGAATTAGACTGTTTAATAGTGATGGTATTGGCCTAATAGCAGCACTTTTATATGCGTTTCCAAAGTGTAATGGTGAATTTATCACCCGAATGGATAGTGATGACCTTATGCCAAATCACCGTTTACATGATATGGTATCTGATTTACGTTTACACGGAAGACAGCATGTGGCTTTAGGACTTATCAATTATTTTAGCGCTAACAATCTAGGAGATGGTTTTGCACGCTATGAACGTTGGTTAAATGGATTAATCTCTACAGGAAAAAATTATACCGAGATTTATAAAGAATGTGTTATTCCTTCACCTTGCTGGATGGTTTATCATAGCGATTTAGTAGCTTGCAATGCATTTAACCCTAATAGATATCCCGAAGATTACGATTTAGCTTTCAGGTTTTATAAACATGGCTACAAGTGTATTGCTACTGATAAATTAGGGTTACATTGGAGAGATTATAGTATGCGAGCCTCTAGAACAGATGCTAATTATGCAGATAATAATTTTATAGATTTAAAACTCGATTATTTTTTAGAACTTAATTACAACGCTACTCGCCCACTTACGCTTTGGGGTGCAGGAAAAAAAGGAAAAACAGTAGCTAAATTACTACAAAAGAAAGGAATTTCGTTTTTATGGCTCTGTGATAATCCTAAAAAAATTGGTCATAAAATTTACGATATAGAGTTGTTTCATTTTAGTTCATTAAATCAATTAATCCATCCTCAATGTATTGTAACAGTTGCAAATGAAGAGGCGCAACAAGAAATAACAGATCACTTTAAAAGTCTAAACATGGTAACTATGGAAGATTATTTTTTCTTTTGTTAAATTTCTCAAAATCCAAACCATCAAATTGCTTAGCATTTTCTATATTTGAATATTGTACAATTAACTTAATAGGATGCAGTTTAAACACCCCGAAATTCTTTACGTATTATTTCTGCTTATCATTCCTATTATTGTCCATTTATTTCAACTCCGTCGTTTTCAAAAAGTAGAATTCACTAACGTAAAGTTCTTAAAAGACCTTATTTCTCAAACACGTAAAAGTTCACAGTTAAAAAAATGGCTCACCTTAATTACACGAATGTTAATTCTTGCTGGGTTAATTTTTGCCTTTGCACAACCTTATTTTTCAAATAACGAGCAATTTAATACTAAAAGTGAAACCGTAATTTATTTAGATAATTCCTTTAGTATGCAAGCTAAAGGTGCTAACGGAACACTCTTAAACGCTGCTATTCAAGAATTATTGGAGTCGGTTGATGAAAACGAAACCATAAGTTTTTTTACAAATGATGTTTATTTTCCAAATACCACATTAAAGGCTATTAAAAATGAACTTATTCAATTACAATACGCACCAAGTCAATTAACTTATGATGCAGCGGTTTTAAAAGGAAAACAAGCGTTTTCAAAAGACAATCAGTCGCTAAAGCATTTAATTATGATTTCTGATTTTCAACAAAAAACAGAAGATTTTAATACCGTTATAGATAGTACGTTTAGTTTAAAATTAGTGCAACTACAACCAGAACTCACCAATAACGTAGCAATTGATTCGGCATATATTTCGAAGAAAACCAGTGAAAATATTGAGTTGACTGTTAATTTATCAAACCAAGGATCTGCTATTGAAAATTTACCAATTTCTGTATTTAACGATGTAAAATTGATAGCTAAAAGTGCCGTTGCAATTACCGATAAATCTTCTGCGACTTTCACCTTACCGTTGCAAAATTCTTTTAACGGAAAACTAGTTATTGAAGATGCAAATTTACAATATGATAATAGCTTATTTTTTAATTTAGAACAAGCAGAACATATTAATGTTTTAGCGATAAATGATGCCGATGACAGCTTCTTAAAAAAGATATATACTAAGGATGAATTTAACTATTTATCTTCACAATTTAAGGCGTTAAATTACAATATAATTAACGATCAAAACTTAATTATTCTTAACGAGTTAAAAACCATTCCTAATCCATTAATTACAGCTTTAAAAGCGTTCACTAATAATGGTGGAACTGTTTTAATTATCCCTTCAAGTGATATTGATTTAATTTCTTACAATCAGACACTTAAAAATCATAATACTTCTAAGTTTTCAACTTTAATTTCCGAAGAAAAAAAGGTGACATCTATTAATTATTCTCACCCTATTTTACAACAAGTTTTCGATAAAAAAGTAAGCAATTTTCAGTATCCAAAAGTGCAAAGGTTTTATAAGTTTTCTAGCGTTAATTCTGCTTCAATTTTAAGCTATGAAAACGGAGATTCTTTCTTATCTTCTGCAGATAAAATGTATGTGTTTTCAGCAGCATTAAATAGCGAAAATTCTAACTTTAAAAACGCCCCGTTAATTGTTCCTATTCTATATAATATAGGAAAACAGAGCTTAAAAATATCACAATTATATTACACAATTGCCACCAATAACACTATAGATATTAGCGCTAAATTAGCACAAGACGACATCCTAACGCTTAAAAATAATGACCATTCTATAATTCCGTTACAACAAACTTTCACTAATAAAGTGGCGTTAACTACAAACGAATATCCTGATGTTGCCGGAATAATTGGTATCTATAATAAAGATACGCGCCTAAAAAACCTAAGCTTTAATTTTAATCGTGATGAAAGTAATCTTAACTATTACAATCTCAAAACGATAGAAGGCGCAACAGTAAGTAACTCGATCATAACTGCAATAAATGACATAAAAAGTGCTACAAATATTAATGAGCTATGGAAATGGTTTGTTATTTTTGCACTGACTTTTTTAGTAATTGAAATGCTCATCTTAAAACTTCTTAAATGAACGTACTCATAAAATCTGCCACGGTAATTGACCCTAAAAGTGATTTTAATAATCAAACAGTTGATATTTTAATTGAAAACGGCATTATTACTCAGATTTCTAAAGACATTACCAATACTGATAATTATACAGAAATTAAACATGACAACCTTCATATCTCTCAAGGTTGGTTTGATAGTAGCGTAAGTTTTGGAGAACCTGGTTATGAAGATCGTGAAACGATTAATAACGGATTAAAAACGGCTGCACATTCTGGTTTTACTAGTGTTGCAGTAAATGCAAATACCAATCCTGTAATTGATACCAATGCGAATGTTACTTTTTTAAAGGCAAAATCTTTTGGAAACCCTGTTAGCCTCTACCCTATTGGCGCACTTACAAAAGGTAGCGAAGGTGTAGATTTAGCGGAGTTATATGACATGAAGTCTGCTGGTGCAGTTGCTTTTTACGATTATCAAAAACCAATAAAAAATCCTAATCTTACAAAAATAGCTTTACAATACGCGAGTAATTTTGATGGTTTGATTTGCTCATTTCCTCAGGAATCTAGAATTTCTGGTTTAGGTGTTATGAACGAAAATGTAACAAGTACGTTGTTAGGATTAAAAGGAAATCCAACATTGGCTGAAGAACTTCAAATATCTAGAGATTTATTTATTTTAGAATATACCGAAGGAAAATTACATATTCCAACTATTTCAACAGCAGGTTCGGTAGCGTTAATTCGCGCAGCAAAACAAAAAGGACTTAACGTCACTTGTAGTGTAGCTGTGCATAATCTAATTCTTACAGACGAAGAATTAACTACTTTTGATACCTTGCTAAAAGTGAATCCGCCATTACGAACACAAACCGATATTGACGCACTTATTGAAGGTGTAAAAGATGGCACAATTGATATGGTAACTAGCGACCACAACCCTATTGATATTGAACATAAAAAAATAGAGTTTGATTATGCTGCTTACGGAACCATTGGATTAGAATCTACTTTTGGTGCATTACAAACCATATTATCAGTATCAGAAACTGTAAATGCACTTACAAACGGGAAATCTCGTTTTGGTGTTAAAACAACTACCATACAAATTGGTGAAACTGCAGATGTGAGTCTGTTTTTGCCTAATAACACTTATACATTTACAAAAGAGCATATCATTTCTACCTCAAAAAACAGTTGTTTTCTAAACAAACAATTGCAAGGGAAAGTCATAGGTATTTACGCAAATAAACAATTGATTTTAAATTAAAACATGAATAAACTAGATATAAAAGAAGGAAAAAAATTAGCAGTAGTAAGCTACTTAACATTTATAGGATTAATTATTTCTATCGTTATGAATTTAGAAAAGCGTAACGAATTTACATTTTTCCATATTCGCCAAATGTTAGGTTTAATTGTTATGCTACTACTATCTAATAGTGTTGAAAAATACATTAATAGTTGGGCAGGAACCGTACTTTGGGCTGTCACATTATTGTGTTGGATTTTTGGTATTGTTATGGCAATTAAAGAAGAAGCAAAACCAATACCTGTAGTTGGTGAGTTTTTTCAAAAATGGTTTTCATCTGTTAAATAATTATACATGTCAGACTTATCTTTGCACCACATAACAAGGCCGTCAACTTTAAAAGAAAATGCGCCTTTATTAATATTATGTCACGGTTACGGAAGTGATGAAAATGATTTATTTTCATTCGCTCAAGAATTGCCAGAAGAATTATTTATTATTTCAGTAAGAGCGCCATACCCAATGCAACCTTACGGAAACGCTTGGTATGCAATTAATTTTGATGCCGAACAAAATAAATGGAATGATAACGTACAAGCTGTAAAATCTAGAGATGCAATTGCTGCTTTTATAGATGAAGCTTGCGAGGCTTATCCTGTAAATAAGGATAATGTATCCCTATTAGGGTTTAGTCAAGGAAGTATTTTGAGTTACGCTGTAGCGCTTACCTATCCTGATAAATTGAAAAACATTATCGCTTTAAGCGGATATATTAGTGAAGATATTTTTCCTGATGAATTAAAGCCAGAAACTTATACTAACTTAGATTTTTATTGTTCTCACGGAAGTGTAGATCAAGTAATTCCTGTTGATTGGGCTAGAAAAATACCTGAATTTTTATCGAAACTAAGCATAAAACATGTGTACAACGAGTTTCCTGTAGGTCACGGTGTTGCGCCACAAAACTTTTATGAATTTAAAACATGGTTAGAAACCCGTATTTAAAACGGGTTTCTAATTATTGTATAAAGTAGATGCTAAAACTTTAAAGTTAAGTTTACCTTCGTAAATCTCATAACTTAATAGCATTTCTCCCCAGTAAGCACCATCTGTAAAACTTGCTATAATCCATTTATGATTTAATAGTTTGACATTATCAATAGTCATTCTGTTTTTTGTCATTGATGCGTATGGCACTAACGGATGATCTTCACTTTCGTAGATATTTAAGTTAAAAAGTTCGTCTTTTATATAAGGAACAAACTCCGAAATCTTATAACCGCTATCTTCAATATAAGTCATCGCATCATCATTAGTATCAAAATTGAAACTATAGACATCCGTTTGCTTATCTGCCATTATTTGAAGAGAGTCTTTATAGATATTTTTATCCTCTAAAGCTTTTGTAAGTTTAACGTCATAGCTTTTAATAATGTTTTTAGAACTCACATATTGAAATACAACAAGGAGTAATGAAAACACAAATAAGTACATAAAAATTCTATTCTTCATAATCTAAATTTTAATTTCTAAGTTATCGTAAGCCAAAAATACATTTTTTGGTAAACTTTTTTGAACATCATCATGAAAACCTAATAAATGACTAATATGAGTTAAATAGGTTTTTTGAGGTTTTACAACATCTATAAAAGCTAAAGCTTCTTCCATGTTTAAGTGTGACTGATGTGGCTCAACCCGTAAACAATTAATAACTAAAGCATCTAAGCCCTTTAATTTTTCAATTTCAGCAGTTTCAATAGTTTTCATATCCGTGATATAGGCAAAATCACCAAACCTAAATCCAAAAACCTGTAATTTATGATGCAAAACATCAATAGGCATTACCGTAATATTTCCTAATTGAAAAGGCGTGTTTGTAATCTCAAAAGGAATTACTCCTGGTGCACCAGGATATTTGTTTTCGGTTTCAAAAACATAAGCAAAGCGTTCTTTTAAAGCATCTATTACTCGTTTATGTGCGTAAATTGGTAAATCGCCTTGTTTAAAATTAAACGGACGAATATCATCTAATCCTGCGGTATGATCAGAATGTTCGTGAGTAAAAATGATACCATCTAAATGATCTGGATTAACTTTTAGCATTTGCTGCCTAAAATCAGGACCACAATCTACTACATATGCATAATTCTCCCATTCAATTAAAATGGAAACTCTTAAGCGTTTATCTTTTGGATTATCGCTTAAACACACAGGATGAGTGCTTCCTATAATGGGAATACCTTGTGATGTACCGGTTCCTAAAAATGTAATTTTCAATGTAAAAAGTTTGAAAACAAAAATAATGTTATTTTTTTGTTTACCACGCTAATTTAATACCTTTGTACGGTATAAATAACCCAGATTTAAAAATGGAGATAACCTTAAAGGGAGATAGAGAATTTGATGATGTACCTTCGTTAAAAACGAAAGCGTTACGAATTAACTTAAACGAAAACATTTACGGAACTTTTTCTGAAATTGGTGCAGGACAAGAAACTGTACGTCAGTTTTTTAGAGCCGGTGGAGCTTCAGGTACTATTGCCAAAGCAATGTCTGCTTACGATAAAGCATTTAGTGATGCTATTTATGGTATAGAAGAAGATAAACGTTATGTAACAGAAGCGCGTTTGCGTAAGATGTTAAATCACGAAGTTAAGTTGATGGAAGAACGTTTAACACGCGACGGTCACCCTAATAAGTTATTCTTTTCGTATGCAAATACGGTAGCAACTATTGATTTTGCTAAAAAATTTAAAGGACACGGTTGGGTTGGTATCAAGTATCAAATTGAACCAGACCAGGAGTATAACGAGATTATTCTTCACGTTCGTTTTAAAGAAACTGATGCGAGATTACAACAAGAAACTTTAGGTGTATTAGGAACAAACCTTATTTATGGGGCGTTTTATAAATATAATGAACCTAAAAAACTACTTAAATATTTATACGATCATTTAGATAAAGACCAACTAGAAATTGATACTATCAATTTTTCTGGACCTGTTTTTGAATCTGTAGATAACCGTTTAATGAGTTTACAGTTAGTTAAAAACGGAATGACAGATGCTGTAATGTTTGCTCCTGATGGAAATAACGTATTACCTGCAAGAGTTTTATATAAGAAAAACATTTTAGCTTTACGCGGAAGTTTTAGACCCGTAACTAAAGTAAATATCGATATGTACAAGAAATCATACGATATGTTTATTAAAGAAAATAAAGTTGACGTTGATAAAACTCAAGTTATTTTTGAAATTACACTATCTAATCTTAGAGCAGAAGGTGAAATTGATGAACAAGATTTTATGGACAGAGCCGAATTGCTATGTTCATTAGGTCATACGGTATTGATATCTAACTTTCAAGAATACTATAAGTTAGTAGAATATTTCTCACAATATTCTAAAAACAGAATGGGGCTTGCCATGGGAGTTAATAATCTTGTAGATATTTTTGACGAGAAATATTATCGTCATTTAAGTGGTGGTATTCTTGAAGCTTTTGGTAAATTATTCTTTAAAGATTTAAGAGTTTACCTCTACCCGATGCTTAACGATGACGGATCAATTACTAATAGTGAAAACCTAAAAGTACATCCTAGAATGAAAGAATTGTTTAAATTCTTTAAATACAATGGTAAAGTAGTTGATATCACAGATTACGATCATCACTCTTTAACTATTTTCTCTAGAAAAGTATTAAAAATGATAACTAATGGTGAAGCTGGATGGGAAAAATTATTACCATCAGGAGTATCTTCTTTAATTAAACAGAAAAGTTTATTTAAGTGTGAAGCAGAAGAAACTATTCACGAAGAATAAAAAACACATATAAAAAAAGGCGTTCATAATTTATGAACGCCTTTTTTTTTGATATATACTCTACCTTTAATATTTTAAGATTTGTTTGGTATGTTCTTTAGTTTTTACTTTTAAAATAACATCTTCAATAATACCATTTTCATCAATTACAAAAGTTGTTCTGTGGATACCTTCATATTCTTTACCCATAAACTTTTTTGGTCCCCAAACGCCAAAAGCATTAATTACAGTCTTGTCTTCATCAGCAAGTAATGCATAAGGAAACTCATGTTTTGCTTTAAAATTTGATTGGCGGCGCTCACTATCAGCACTAACTCCTAAAATCTCGTAGCCTAAAGCCTGAAAACGTTCATAATTATCTCTTAAATTACAAGCTTCAACCGTACAACCTGGTGTACTCGCCTTTGGATAAAAGAATATTACTAATTTTTTTCCTTTATAATCAGATAAAGAGACCGTTTCTCCTTGTTCATTTTTTGAAGTGAAATTTGGAGCTGAATCTCCTGGTTGTAATTTCGTCATAATTGTTAACTTTGATTTTTACAAAAATACAACTTATGACCAAGCAAGAAAAGGTAGATTTCGTTATAAAAACATTAAAAGAGTTATATCCAACTATTCCTATACCTTTAGATCATAAAGATCCATACACTTTATTAATAGCCGTGTTAATGTCTGCACAAAGTACAGATGTGCGTGTTAATCAAATAACACCTTTGCTTTTTAAACGTGCCGATAACCCTTATGATATGGTAAAACTTTCGGTAGACGAAATTAGGGATATTATAAGACCTGTAGGTTTATCTCCCATGAAAAGTAAAGGTATCCATGGATTATCAAAAATTTTAATTGAAGAACATAACGGAATTGTCCCACAAACCTACGAAGCCCTTGAAGCAATGCCAGCTGTTGGTCACAAAACTGCGGCTGTTGTATTATCTCAAGCTTTTGGAATTCCTGCGTTTCCTGTAGATACACATATTCATAGATTAATGTATCGTTGGAATTTAACTAACGGAAAAAATGTAGTGCAAACAGAAAAAGATGCCAAACGTTTATTTCCTAAAGAATTATGGAACGATTTACACCTTCAAATTATTTGGTATGGGCGTGAATATTCTCCAGCGAGAGGTTGGGATTTAGATAAAGATATTATTACTAAAACTATTGGACGCGCAACAGTGATTAATGATTATTATAAATCAAAAAAATCCTGATGTAACCATCAGGATTTTTTATTATTTAATTTAATACAGTTTCAAACTGTAGTTGTTTATAATTTACAACACTTAAAGCTTTTGAGTAATTTAAAAGGAAATTCACAGTTTCCTCTTTTGGATTTAAATTGTTTTTAATAATTTTTTTAGAGTAAAGTTTTGCCATTTTAAAGATTTTGGTTTCATATATCTCTAATAACGCAGTTAAACTTTCTTTATTATATTAATTTGTTAAAATAATATTGTTTTTCTCAATCACTTTTCTCAAATTAATTAACGCATAACGCATTCGCCCTAATGCGGTATTAATACTTACGCCTGTATTGTCTGATATTTCTTTAAAACTCATATCTCTATATATACGCATATATAATACTTCTTTTTGATCTTCAGGAAGCTCCTCAATAAGTCGTCTTACATCAGAATCTACCTGATTTTTTATCAATTGTTTTTCAGCATTTAAAGCCGGATCACCTAATACAGAAAATATGCTGAATTCTCCTGAGTTATCAAATTTTGGCATACGCTTATTTTTTCGAAAATAATCAATTACCAAATTATGAGCAATACGCATCACCCAAGGTAAAAACTTTCCTTCTTCATTGTATTTCCCTTGTTTTAAAGTCTTAATAACCTTAATAAAGGTATCTTGAAACACATCTTCAGTAACATCTCTGTCATATACTTTAGAGTATATAAAACTATAAATTTTTTGTTTGTGCTTAGTTATTAGTGTAGATAGAGCGTTTTCATCTCCTTCAATATATTGCCTTACTAAAACAGCATCTGTGATAAGTTTGCTTTTCATAATCATTACTTTAAGTGCAAGGAAAAATATTCTTTGCGGGGTTACAATTTTTAAAAGTAATGTTACGTTATAGGCGAATAGTTTATAATTGATTAAGTACCAAATATAACAACATTCAATCCTAAAAAACAAAAAAATAATCTTAAAATTTAACTTACTCTTTAAAATATTCTTATCAAATCATCAAAATCGATGATAAAAAAAGTCTTTTTGAGCTATTGTTTATTCAGATGAAATAGTTGTAGTATCTTTGCAAATCTATTTATTGTAAAAGGCTATGAGTATTAATATTTCCGAAGTAAATCCGAAACAAAACATCATTATTAAAGGTGCTAAACTGCATAATTTAAAGAATATTGATGTTGTTATTCCTCGAAATAAACTAGTAGTAATCACAGGATTATCAGGTTCTGGAAAATCTAGTTTAGCTTTTGACACTTTATATGCCGAAGGACAACGCCGTTATGTAGAAAGTTTATCTAGTTATGCGCGTCAGTTTTTAGGCCGTTTAAACAAACCAAAAGTAGATTACATAAAAGGAATTGCTCCAGCCATAGCCATTGAGCAAAAAGTAAACTCTACAAATCCAAGATCAACCGTTGGTACTACTACAGAAATATACGATTACTTAAAATTATTATTTGCCCGTATAGGAAAAACTTATTCGCCAATATCTGGAGAATTAGTAAAAAAACATACCACAAAAGATGTTTTAGAGCTTGTAAAAGCATTTAATATAAAAGAAAAATTACTACTCCTCTCTCCTATTAATTTAGAAGAAGGCCGTAGTATGCAAGACAAATTAAAAGTATTGCAACAACAAGGTTATGCACGTGTAAAAAGCGAAAATGATGTACTTAGAATTGAAGATGCGATTGAAAAAAACATTGAAAGCAACCTATTATTAGTTGTAGATCGTATTGTAGTAAAACACGAAGAAGATTTTTATAACCGATTGGCAGACGCTATTGAAACGGCCTTTTTTGAAGGAAAAGGCACTTGTAGTATTGAAGTTTTATCTGATAATAGCTTACACACATTTAACAATAAATTTGAGTTAGATGACATGACGTTTTTAGAACCAAATGTACATTTATTCAGTTTTAATAATCCTTATGGTGCGTGTCCTAAATGTGAAGGTTACGGAGATGTCATTGGGATTGATGAAGATTTAGTGATTCCAAACACCGGATTATCTATATATGAGAACGCTATTTTTCCGTGGAGAGGTGAAAGCATGAGTTTTTATAAAGACCAATTGGTTAACAATTCTCATAAATTTGACTTCCCTATTCATAAACCTTATTTTGAATTAACAGCTGCACAAAAGCAATTGATTTGGGATGGAAATACTTATTTTGAAGGCTTACATTCTTTTTTTACCGAGCTAGAAGCCAAAGCTTATAAAATTCAGAATCGAGTGATGTTATCGCGTTACCGCGGAAAAACAAAATGTAGTGTTTGTAACGGAAAGCGTTTAAGAATTGAAGCTAATTATGTAAAAATTGCTGATGCAACACTTACTGATTTAGTAGAATTACCTCTTGATAAGTTGGCTGATTTCTTTAAAAACTTAAAGTTAAACGAATACGATACTACAATTGCTAAACGCTTATTAAAGGAAATTAATAACCGTTTAGAATTTTTATCTAACGTAGGTTTAAATTATTTAACCATAAACAGACGCTCAAACACCTTATCTGGTGGAGAAAGTCAGCGTATTAACTTAGCCACTTCATTAGGAAGTAGTTTAGTTGGTTCCATGTATATTTTGGACGAACCAAGTATTGGATTGCACCCAAAAGACACCGAAAAACTTATAAAAGTTTTAATCGCATTACGAGATTTAGGAAATACTGTAATTGTTGTGGAGCATGACGAAGATATTATGCAAGCTGCAGATGAAATTATAGATATTGGTCCGGAAGCTGGTACGCTTGGTGGTCACGTAGTCGCAACTGGTGATTATGAAGCTATTTTAAAATCATCTTCACTAACGGCACAATATCTTAATGGCGATTTGGAGATTAAAGTTCCCAAAAAACGCCGTACTTCAAAATACCATATTGATATTATTGGTGCTCGCGAAAACAATCTTCAAAATGTAGATGTTACATTTCCTTTAGATATGCTAACTGTTGTTACAGGAGTTTCTGGAAGTGGAAAAAGTACCTTAATAAAGAAAATATTGTTTCCTGTTATTCAGAAAAAACTGACAGATTTTGGAGACAAACCTGGTCAGTTTACAGAATTTAAAGGCAATTATAGTAATATAAAAAATGTTGAATTTGTAGATCAAAACCCAATTGGGCGTTCTTCTCGTTCAAATCCTGTGACTTATATAAAAGCTTATGATGATATTAGAACGTTGTATGCCAGTCAGAAATTAAGTGGTATTAGAAATTACCAAGCAAAACATTTCTCTTTTAATGTTGATGGTGGACGTTGTGAAACCTGTAAAGGAGAAGGTGAAGTAACTATTGAAATGCAATTTATGGCCGATGTGCATTTAACTTGCGATACTTGTAATGGAAAGCGTTTTAAGAAAGAAGTTTTAGAGGTTAATTTTCATGAGAAGAACATTTCGGATATTCTTAACTTAACTATTGATGATGCCATTGACTTTTTTGGATCGCATAACGAAACGAAAATTCAGAATAAACTACAACCTTTACAAGATGTTGGATTAGGTTATGTGACTTTAGGACAAAGCTCTTCTACCCTATCTGGTGGTGAAGCACAGCGTATTAAATTGGCTTCATTTTTAGGAAAAGGCTCTAGAAAAGATAATACGTTATTCATTTTTGATGAACCTACAACAGGTTTACATTTTCATGATATTAAAAAATTACTAAAATCTTTTCAGGCTTTAATTGCTAACGGTCATTCTATCATTGTTATTGAACATAATTTAGAACTTATTAAATGTGCCGATTATGTGATTGATTTAGGTCCTGGTGGTGGTGAATATGGTGGACAATTAGTTGCTCAAGGTACGCCAGAAGAACTTGTTAAAAACAAAAAATCAATTACAGGAGCTTATTTAAAAGACAAATTATAGTTCTATTTTAATAAAAAAGTAAAGCTAATATTGCCATAATACTGGTTGAAAAAGGGATGATCATTAAAAACACAAAGAATATTAATACACTTTTAAAGATACTTTTTCTCGTGCTGTTTTTATAAAACTTTTTTATAGCTATACAAAAATATATAAAGGTTGAACAAACTAAGATTACTGCTAACCAATCCGGGAAGCCACTCCAAATAAAATTAACCAACATAATACTACTAAAAGTAACGTATAAAAACGAGAAGAAATAAAAACTGAATACCAAGTGGTTTACATAAGGTCTGTTTTTATAAAAGAATAGTTTTAATATAAAAGCAAAAATTGGCAATATAAAAAACATTGCTACAGGAATATAGCCGTAAAATGTGCTTAAAATTGTCCCTCCACTTCTAGTCTTTAAAAACTTTAAAATTTGTGAATATAATCGTTTTGTAAAATAACCATGTTCTTTGCTTAGCCCCATTTCTTTATATATAGAGGCATCATCAGCATTTTTTTTAATTAAAGAATCAATTACACTAACATTAAATGTATGGGTGGCATTTATCTCTTTTTCCTTTTTTGACTTTTCTTTTAAAATAGAATCTGCTGCTTTGGTTTTAGTAGAAGTTTGCAGGTCTTGAGGACTTAATTGTAAACTGTCTTTTTCAATTCTTTTAATGCGATCACTAGCATTCATTGTTTCTCTAATTGCTATATCAAATTCTTCAGACTGTTGTTTCACTATAAATGAAAACAAGAAAAATAGTATTATTGAGGTGAACAAATACATTTGTGCAGGGTGTAAAAACTGCAAACGTTTTCCTTCTAAAAAACGTTGAGCTAAATAACCTGGTTTTATCATTAAAGGGATGAAACTCTTAAAAAATCGTGCATCGACTGAAAAATAGTTAGCGATTGTATTCTTAAATAGAATAGCTAGAGTAAGTTCTTCATCTGATTTTTGTCCGCAGTTAGGACAAAATTTAAATGTGGCTTTAAATTCTGTTTTACAATTATTACAGCTAATCTTAGGTTTTCCCATGTTTGTGTTATAGTTCGTATAAAAATAGATAAATTACTTTAGTTTTTGATTGCTCTCTTATTTTTTTACTTCCGAAGAAAAAAAAATACTGATAATCAAACTATTAAGTTTTTGGCACGCTGTTTGTCTTGTGTAGAGTATATCAATTTAAATTATACAATTATGAAAACAAACATCTACACTCACATCAACACCGGTTTAGCTCGTGTGGTGAACAGAAAAGCAAGTTTTATATTTGTATTAGCCCTAATTTTTGGAGTTACTGCAAATGCAACAAGTACAGAAGCAAATGCTAATAACATTTTATCTTCTTACAATAATGGTTATGGTAACACATTTATATTTGTAGAAAACGGAATTGAGTTTTCGGTTTTTCCTGATGGTCAGTTTGATTTTTACATGCCAAATCATGGTCCGGATGTAAACGTATCAATAGGAAATTCTAATGTATCAATCAGTTTTAATTCTGGATATAATTATAATCCTTATGTACAATATGATGATTATGGTGCGATTGTTCAGATAGAAAACACGCCTTTATATTATGATTTCTACGGAAGAATTACTCAAGCAGGAAATGTAAATATTAACTATAATTCTTACGGTAGAGTTGCTAGAGTTGGTGGTTTATATATTCATTATAACAATCAACATGTGTTTTCTCATTATACAGGTTATATAAACACGTATAACAGACATTATGTGTATCAACCTTGGCACAGATATTATGCGGTACCAACTTATAATTATGCAATTGTGCACTCAAGGCCTTACAGACAACATTACAAACCTGTAAGACACCAATATTACAGACCTTATCGTAATAATGTGCGTTATACTGATGTTAGAACTCGTAGAAATAAAGCTGTAGCTCAACGTAATGCATTACAACATAATCGTTACAGACAAAATACAACAACACGTCGTGGTTCTGCAACTATAAATAACAGAAGAAATCAGGCTACTACTACAAATCGTAATACAAGAAACACTGTTACACCAAGAAGAACTGTGAGTACCACAAATAGATCTCAAAACTCTGTAAGTACGCCACGCAGATCAACAACTACAGTAAACAGAAATACAAGTACTATAAAACGTCCAAAAACGACTTCTACTCGTATATCTAATAAAGTAACAAATACAAGAAACACATCTGTTACAAGATCCACTCCTACAACACGTAGCACAAGTAGAAGAAGCAGATAATAGATATTAACTTTTGGTTGGTTAGTAAGAAAACCCTACAAGTAGTATGCCGCAAAGCACCTTGTAGGGTTTTCTATTTTTAGCTTATTTAAGCTTTAAATAACGCTTAATAATATTTGAGATATCTTCTGAAACATTCATTTTATAAATAGCGAAAACGTATACTAAACCAATTAAGGCAGATTTTAGAGCAATATTAATTATTGGATGAAATGGGAATTCCCAGAAATAAAACACAACTACACAGCAAATAATAAGGCCTACAATTTTTAAGGTTTGTTTAGAAAACGGTAACATATTAAACTTTAATTTTACAAAGTATATTTTAATACTATTGTAAACTGCAATGGCCATAAAAGTTGCTATTCCTGCGCCATTAATTCCAAATTTAGGAATAAAAACTAGGTTTAAAAGCATCGTTAAAATGGTAAGAATCACTCCAAAAAATAATACCATCCTATAATAATCACTATTAAATAAAATCGCGTTATTATTACCTAATAAGTTGTCATACAATTTTGCGGCACTAATTAAGAATACCACATAAATACCATTGCTAAATTCCGAAGGAATAATAAAATACAACTCATTTATGTTTAGTACAATTAACAGAAACATAAATCCACTAATAGTAAAAAGCGTTAATGAAGAGCGTTCATATAGCTTTTTAAGTCCTTGCTTATCTTTATCATTTAATAGTTTAGCGGTAAGTGGCATTAATATTTGTTGCATTGCGCGTTGCGGTACCGCAATTACTGCTCCTATAAAAACAGCTACACTATAATATGCTACTTGCTCAATATTTGGCATAAGTTTGCCAAGCATTACTTTATCAATATCTAAAATTAATGTTGCAATTGATCCTGCAATAATAATTAAAGATGAGTATTTTATAACAGCATCAAAATTGGCGATTTTAGCGAATTTTAATACCGGTTTTCTAACACTAAAAGCGTATAATTTCATGATAAGCATTCGTAAGATATATACTAAAACAACGCCATCAATTAAAGTATCAACAGTTATTATTTTAAAATACACCATAAAAAGCAAGATCATAATACCAACTCTATGGAAGACTTCTTTCATGAAATTACCAAAAACAGTTTGCATTTGTGTTTTAGACCAGGCAAAAAAGACTTCAAAGTACGCCATTACCAAACCCGAAATAAAAATATGCCAAACATAATCTTTTACAATTTCATTTTTAGAAGCTAACCAACCCCCTATTATATCATAAAAGAAATAACCAATAAAACCGACAGGAATAGCTATTAATAAGGGTAAAAACAACATTAACGTTAAAAAACTGTTGAGTGAGTTTTTGGTTTTATAAGTAGAATAAAATTTAATAATTGTATTATGAACACCAAATGCCATAAGCGGCATCATAATATTTGCAGACGATAATATAAAAGCAATAACACCATAATATGTGTCAGATATAAAATTGGTATATAAAAACAGTACGTTAATACCACCAATACCAAACCCTAAATAAGTGTTTATTGTGTTTTTAAATGATTGATTAATAACTATTCCCATTATACTAATTGAGATAACACCTTTGTAAGAGATTCCCTACTGTATTGCTGTAAGCCAATAGGATGCGTGATTAATGATTGTGTTTTATACGCTTCAAAATACAACATAATTTGAGATTTAAGCTGCTGCTTTTGATTATAATAAAAATAATAACCTGCATTTGTTGATTTAATAATACGCTCTACATCACTTTGTGTTGGTCCAACTGAGATAATTGGCGTGTTAGACACCATATATTCAAATAATTTACCTGGAATAATAGCTTTTGTATCTTCTGAGTCTATTTCAACAAGTAATAACACTTGTGATTGTAATTGTGCTTTTATCGCAGCCTCATGACTAACATAGCCTACTAAATTAATGAATGCTTTTAATCCAGAATCATACATAGCATTTAAAACATCATCACTCACTACACCAATAAGATTCAATTTAAAAGCGGCTTTAAATTCAGTATTTTCTTCTGTCAATTCTTTTAGCGCATCCCATAACTGTTTTGGATTTCTATCTGAAAGTAGCGATCCAATATGTGAGAGTGTAAATTCGGTATCTTTTTTTACACCAAAAACATGATGCGAATCATAACCATTAGTAATTACTGTAATAGGCTGTGATGTTTTATGTTGAAATTCTAATTTTGTATTATGACTGGTCACAATAATCTCATCGGCAGTTTGTAAAACGTCGTGTTCTAATTGTAAATGTTTTTCTTGCGATTTTTTTGTCAGCTTTAAAGCTTTATGATAACCAATTGTTGTCCATGGATCTCTAAAATCTGCTAGCCATTTCACATCTAGCTGTGCTTTCAACTGTTGTCCAATAAGATGTAAACTATGTGGAGGTCCAGTTGTAATTATCGTTTCAATTTTATTGATTTTAATATATTCAACAAGAAAACTTACTGATGGTTTTATCCAATTTTTTCGTGCATCAGGAATAAAGAAATTCCCTCTAATATATAATAGTAAACGCTCAACAAGGGATTGTTTTTTTTTCTTCGGAATAACGCCAGAACTAATTGTTTTGGCACTTTTTTTAGATAAAAAACCTGCTAATTTATAAGGTTCGCTAATAGGTTGTTTTAAAATAGTTACAGCTGAAGAAACTTCTTTTTCTAAATTAGAATCTACAATAGGATAGTTAGGGTTTTCAGGACAATATACAATAGGTTCCACACCATATTTAGGTAAATATTTTACAAATTTCAACCAACGCTGTACACCTGGTCCTCCTGCTGGTGGCCAATAATAAGTTATAATAAGAACTTTTTTAGACACCTATTTCTTTTTAAACTCGTAAAACAATCCACCTATAATTAATAAGAACAATACTATTGAACTCGCTAAAGCAATACCACTCCCCGTTTTAATAACTTGTGGCTCAAACTTAAATTCTATACTATGTGTTCCTGCAGGAATTTTAAGACCTCGCAACACATAATCTACACGTGTGTGAGCAACTTTTTTACCATCTATAAATGCTTGCCAACCTTGTGCGTAATAAATTTCGGAAAATACAGCAAAACCTTCATGTGCGTTTTTAGATGTATATTTTAAAAGATTGGGCTGAAACTCTAACAGTTTAATTGTCGCGGTAGAATCTGTTTTAAAAGACGCACTACTCACTTCTTTTAAGGATGTGATTGCCGTAATTTTAGTCTTTAAACTATCTAAAGCTAAGATTTCTTTATTTGCATTTTCTACATGTTCTAAACTATTTACAAACCAAGCATTTCCATTAGGTTGGGTAAATTGAGTATAAGCTGTAGGTTGTTTTTGCTCATTTTCACTAATCACATATTTTGTGTTTAGCATATTTAACACTTCAATATTATTTTTCGAAATATGAAAATCAAATAACTCGTTATAGCGTCCTAATTTTGCAGCATGATATCCTGATAATGAATTATGAAAATAGGATGCTCTAGCTGCTGAAGATGTGATATCAAAAACTCTGTAGTGCGTTTTATCTTTCATTATTTCTAAATCGGCAGCATTTGCTTTAAATGGTTTATTAACTTCAATAGATGATTTAAAATTTTCGTTATTTACGTAACGTCTATCTACTCCTACTAAATCGAAAAGAATTAATCCTGCAAAAGCAACAATTACTAAATCTTTAGATAATTTCTGCTTTAAGAACATGAAAATTGTTCCGGCAGAAAGTAAAACGAGTATTAATGTACGTAAGGTGTCGTTAGTAAATATTGTTTCTCTATCCGATCGCAATGCATCCACAAAACTCTGCCCGTATTCTCCATAAGCTTGTCTGTAATAGCCATCGTTCATTCCTACAAAATCAAAAGAAGATTTAAAGAGTAAGAATAACAAGGCAATTCCACCTGTAATTATTGCTGAAAACTTTAGTGCTTTCAACTTCTCTTCAGCTTTTACTTCCGAAGTAAAAAGTTCTCGTAACCCAATAATAGCTAGAATAGGAATACATAATTCTACAATAACTTGTATAGAACTTACAGCTCTAAACTTGTTATAAAGTGGTACATAATCGATAAATAAATTAGTTAAGAAGGGTAAATTCTTACCAAATGATAGTAATAAAGCTAAAATACTTCCGGCAACAAGCCATTTCTTTAAACGACCTTTTACAATGAATAATGCAAATACAAACAAGAATAATATTACGGCTCCAATATATGCTGGCGCTTCAACAATAGGTTGATTTCCCCAATAGGTTGGTACGTTTTTAGATTCTCTAATGGCTTCTAACGGTTGCGCTCCAATTGATCTGTAAAAATTATACATTTCAGATGATTGCCCAATATCTTCACCATTTCCTCCTCCTAATAATCGAGGAATAAACAGGTTAAAACTCTCTAAAAAGCCATAACTATATTCGGTAATATACTCTTTACTTAATCCAGATGATGACGCTTCTTTTTGTGATCCATCTACATTTATTGTTAATTCACTTTTACCACGTGTACTTTCTTTTACATATTCTTGGGTTGCTAAAATGTTTGTAGCATTTAATCCAATAGATAAAATTACAGCTGCAATTAATAAACCAACAGATTTAAAAAAGTGTGGTAATTGAGTGTTTTTATATGCGTCAATGAGGTAAACAATCCCTAAAACAATCACCAATAACATTAAATAATATGTCATTTGGAAGTGGTTAGCACCAATCTCTAACCCCATTGCTATTACAGTAATTAAAAAGCCTAAAACGTACTTTCTTTGAAACGTAAGTACAATTCCGCTTAGTACTAACGGCATGTATGCAATAGCGTGTGCTTTACTATTATGACCTACACCTAAAATGATTATTAGGTAGGTAGAAAACCCAAAAGCTAAAGCGCCTAAAGCTGCTAATTTTGTTTCAACCTTTAATGAAAGTAATAATATATAAAAACCTATAAAATAGATGAATAGATAATCGGCAGGTCTTGGCAAGAATCTTAAAACTGAATCTAATTTTTTAATATAATTATGAGGATACCTTGCACCTAACTGATAGGTTGGCATACCACCAAAAGCACTGTTGGTCCAGTAGGTTTCATTACCTGTTTGGGCTTTAAAATCCTTTTGCTGTTTAGACATTCCTATGTAGTGCTTAATATCACTTTGTGAAATCTCTTTGCCTTTTAATACCGGATTAAAATAAGCCAATGATACCACTACAAAACCGATGATAATGAGAATGTGTGGTAAAATTCTTTTAAATGAAAATGTCATGTATATATATTAAAAAATGAGACTAAACCTAATCAACTTCTTCGTAATCCACATATTCTCCAACATCATTATTTGATGTTTTTGAAGATTGTGGTACTTTATCAATAACCGTTTCCCCTTCTTTTTGACGAGGTTGTTGCTGTTTATTTTGTTGTTGAAATTGTTGTCCAAAACGTTCTTGCATTTTTTTAGACATATAACGTACTAAATATGGCGCAAAAAGTTTTGATAAAAATTTTATAGCATAATATACCAATACTATAATTAAAATTGTTCTTAAGAAACCTACAAAGGATGCTGTTTGTAACATGTAAAAAATATTTTCATCAAAAATACAATTATCAGCATTTAAAAACAGCTATTAATGCTTAAAAAATGTATAAAATTATGTAGATTTGAATACTAACAAGACTTATTAAACCACAATTATAAGTACTGTAAAGAGCTTAATCCATTTAAAATTTCAATCCATTTTAATAAAATAGCAAATGAAATATATTAAAACCTATTTACCTCTTTTTGCGCTTTTACTTTCATATAGTGCATTTTCGCAATACACCGATGTTATAAACTCCAACAGACCAGGGGTTTCTAGTAGTGCTTTTTCCGTTGGAACAAACGTTGCGCAATTAGAAGTTGGCCCATATACTGTAAAAGAAACACACACACCTCTTAATTATGAAGTATCAGGTTTTGGTGTAGATTTTATGGCACGTTACGGGTTACTATTTGAAGAATTAGAACTAAATATTGAAGGAATTTACCAAAGCGATACATTTACCGATAATCGTTCGGCAATTTCAAGCGAAGAAAAACGTGCTAATTTTAAAAATTTCACCATTGGAGCAAAATACCTTGTGTATGATCCTTATAAAAATGCTGAAGAAGAAAAACCTAATCTATACAGCTATCACGCCAATTATAAATTTAAATGGAGTTCACTTATTCCAGCAGTTTCCGTGTCTTTAGGTGCTAATTTTGACACTAAAGACAATCCTTATACTGCACCAGGAGTTGAAGGCTTCAGTCCTAAATTAATGATTGCCACACAAAATAATTTCTCAGGAGGTTGGGTGTTAATCATGAATTTAATTAAAGACCGTATTGGAACCGATTATTCAGATTTTCAATATATTTTAACGCTTACACATTCATTTAGTCCACAATGGGTTGTGTTTGGAGAAGCGCAAGGGATTAAAAGTGATTTTTATGCCGATAATTTGTTTAGATTTGGTGGCGCTTATCTACTTTCAAAAGATTTACAGTTTGATACCGCTTTAACCTTCAACACAAAAGATACGCCATCTGTATTTAGTATGAATTTTGGAGCCTCTTACCGTTTAGATTTTCATAAAGACAAAAAAATAGATAATAATAGTGACGCTAAAGCCGAAGGTAAGCGTCAGTCTCGAGGAAATAAAAATAGAGCTCGCGAAGATTTTAATGATGATGGCAACTAGCCAGAAAAAGAATATATGATTACAATAAAAGAAATTCACTCAAAAAAGGATTTAAAAGCATTTGTAAAGTTTCCTTTTAAACTTTACAAAGATTCTACAGCTTGGGTACCTCCTATTATAAAACAAGAATTAGAAACCTTCAACAAAGATAAAAACCCAGTTTTTAAAGATGCTGAAGCTCGTTTTTTCTTAGCCTATAAAAACAATGAAATTGTAGGTAGAGTTGCAGCGATAATTAATTGGCTTGAAGTTGAAAATCAAGATCAAAAAAAGATGCGTTTTGGCTGGTTTGATTTCATAGATGACACCGAAGTATCAAAAGCACTTTTAGATACTGTAGAGCGTATTGGTAAAGAAAACAACCTAGAGTATACCGAAGGGCCTGTTGGATTTTCAAACCTAGATAAAGTTGGTGTTGTTACCGAAGGTTATACAGAGGTTGCGCCTATGGTAACTTGGTATAATCATCCTTATTATGTGAAACATTATGAGACTGCCAACTATAAACCCGAAAAAGGTTATGTGGAAAGTGTGTTTCCTTTTGAAAACGTAAAACCTGAATTCTTTTACAAAGCACAAGAACTTATTAAGCGTCGTTATCAATTAAGAGCCTTAAAATTAACTAAGACTTCGGAAGTGATGCCTTACGTTAATAAAATGTTCGATTTATTTAACGAAAGTTATGCTTCATTATCTTCATTTGTTGCGATTACAGATATTCAGAAAGAATATTTTAAAAAGAAATTTATAAGTTTTGTAAATCCCGAATACATAAAGTTTGTAGTTGATAAGGATGACGAATTGGTAGGTTTTGCTATTGTAATGCCAGCGTTTTCTAAAGCGTTACAAAAAATGAATGGAAAATTATTTCCTTTTGGATTCACCCATATCTTAGATGCTAAAAAGAACAGTAAGGACGTTATTTTCTATTTAATAGGAATTCATCCAGAATATCAAAACAAAGGTGTTCATGCGGTTATTTTTAATGAATACTACAACACATTCACCGAAAAAGGCATTAAAACCTGTTACCGTACTCCAGAATTAGAGGACAATGAAGCCATTAGAAAAATATGGAAACATTTTGACCCTCAAGTTTACAGAAAGAGAAAAACATATAGAAAAGATCTTTAATTGATCTTTATATAAAACAAAAAAGAGCTACAAATTGTAGCTCTTTTTTTATGGTAGTAAAACTGTTTATTACTTTTCCATTGCAGCAGCAACAGAAGCAGATAAACGTTTGTATGTTCCGTTTTCTAAACGCTCTCTAATTGCATCAAAAGCATCTAATGTTTCAGTAACATCTTGTAATGTATGTGTAGTTGTAGGAATTAAACGCAATAAGATTAATCCTTTTGGTATTACCGGATACACAACAATAGAACAGAAAATCCCGTGATTTTCACGTAAGTCTTTCACTAAAGCCATAGCTTCAGGAATACTTCCTTTTAAATACACCGGAGTTACACAACTTTGTGTTGTTCCAATATCAAAACCTCTATCTTTTAATCCAGATTGAAGTGCGTTTGTGTTTTCCCAAAGTTTAGCTTTAAGTTCTGGCATTGTTTTAAGCATTTGTAAACGCTTACGAGCACCAACAACTAATTGCATTTGCAATGATTTTGCAAACATTTGAGAACGTAAATTATATTTTAAATAATCTATAATTTCTTTATCAGCAGCAATAAACGCTCCTGTACTTGCTAATGATTTTGCAAAAGTTGCAAAATACACATCAATATCATCCTGTACGCCTTGTTCTTCACCTGCTCCAGCACCTGTTTTACCAAGAGTTCCAAAACCGTGAGCATCATCTACTAAAAATCTGAAATTAAATTTCTTTTTAAGTTCAACAATTTCCTTAAGACGACCTTGTTCTCCACGCATACCAAATACACCTTCAGAAATTACTAAAATTCCTCCTCCAGTATGTTCGGCCATTTTTGTAGCACGTTCAAGATTTTTCTCTAAGCTTTCAATATCGTTATGTTTATAAGTAAAACGTTTACCCATGTGTAAACGTACACCATCAATAATACATGCGTGAGCATCTACATCATAAACAATAATATCATCTTTAGATACTAAAGCATCTATAGTTGACACCATTCCTTGGTATCCAAAGTTTAATAAATAAGCAGATTCTTTACTTACAAATTCTGCTAATTCAACTTGAAGTTGTTCGTGTAACTCTGTGTGACCAGACATCATACGTGCTCCCATTGGGTAAGCAGATCCATATGTAGCTGCAGCTTCAGCATCCACTTTGCGTACTTCTGGATGGTTAGCTAAACCTAGATAATCGTTAATACTCCAAGTTACAACATCTTTTCCTTGGAACTTCATTCTGTTAGAAATATGACCTTCTAATTTTGGGAAAACGAAATAGCCTTCTGCTTGTGAAGCCCATTTTCCTAAAGGTCCTTTATCTCTATATATTTTTTCAAATAAATCTTTCATTTAAGCTTTAATTAGTCTAGTTAGTCGGGCAAAATTAAATAATTTTATTATGAATGCATAATAAATTGATAATCTTATGCACATAAAAAAACCTACCACAGTTGGAATGTAACAGGTTGTATTTTATTTAAGTTTTACCTTATGTATTCGATAGTTTCAGTTACGACAGATTCACTGTCAAAAAATCCTTGTTCTTCCATCCATTTATCACTGTATACTTTACTCATATATCGTGATCCATGATCTGGAAATATAGTTACAACTTTATCACCTGCTTTAAAC
The DNA here is from genome assembly GCF_052934785.1 of Lacinutrix undariae. Taxonomy (NCBI): domain Bacteria; kingdom Pseudomonadati; phylum Bacteroidota; class Flavobacteriia; order Flavobacteriales; family Flavobacteriaceae; genus Lacinutrix; species Lacinutrix undariae. The sequence continues at coordinate 2,777,272 of NZ_CM128809.1, read as the reverse complement.
TCGCCAGCTTCGTTAAGTTGTTTTATGGCTTGCATTGCTGCACCACTTGTATACCCTACAAAAAGGCCTTCAGTACTTGAAATCTCTCTTGCAGTATGTGCACTTTCTTCATCGGTTACTTTTACAAAAGTATCAATAACGTCGAAATTTGTAGCCGTTGGAATTAAGTTTTTACCTAATCCTTCTATTCTATATGGATAAATTTCTTTTTCGTCAAACTCACGAGTTTCGTGATATTTTTTTAGTACAGATCCGTAAGCATCAACACCAATAACTTTTATGTTAGGGTTTTGCTCTTTTAGATATTTTGCTGTACCAGAAATAGTTCCTCCAGTTCCACTACACGCAATTAAGTGTGTAATTTGTCCTTCTGTTTGTTCCCAAATTTCTGGACCTGTAGTTTTATAATGTGCTTCTGCATTTAACACATTGAAATATTGGTTAATATAAACCGATCCTTCAGTTTCTTTATGTAAACGTTTAGCAACTTCGTAGTAAGATCGAGGATCATCGGCTTTAACATGTGCAGGACACACATATACCCTAGCTCCCATAGATTTTAACATATCTATTTTATCTGGCGAAGATTTTGAACTTACGGCTAGAATACACTTGTAACCTTTAATAATGCTTACCATAGCAATACTAAATCCTGTGTTACCAGAAGTAGTTTCAATAATTGTGTCTCCAGGAGAAAGAATACCTTTTTTTTCGGCATCTTCAATAATATGAAGGGCTATTCTATCTTTTGCTGAGTGCCCAGGATTGAACGCTTCAACTTTAGCATAAAAATCACCTTCAAAACCAGAAGTAATTTTATTTAATTTAATTAGTGGTGTGTTTCCAATAAGATCTAACACATTATCATACACCTGTAAACTTTTTTTCATAAATGCTATTTATAATTACAAATTAAAAATGTAATTCCAAAACCATGCAAAACTACGATTTTTTTTTGAATTATTCAGTGATATTTTCTAAGTCTAACAAAAATGCATACTCTTGGGCGTCTTCCTTTAAGGCTTCAAATCGTCCTGATGCTCCACCATGTCCTGCACTCATATTGGTGTTTAAAAACAATTTATTGTGGTCTGTTTTTAAAGTTCTCAGTTTAGCAACCCATTTTGCTGGCTCCCAATATTGCACTTGTGAATCATGTAAGCCTGTAGTTACTAATATATGTGGGTAATCTTGTTTTACAACATTATCATAAGGTGAGTACGATTTCATATACTCATAATAAGTGACTTCATTTGGATTTCCCCATTCGTCATACTCTCCAGTAGTTAATGGAATAGTATCATCTAACATTGTAGTTACAACATCTACAAATGGTACTGCTGCAATAACACCGTGGTATAATTGTGGTGCCATATTAATAACTGCCCCAATTAATAAACCCCCTGCACTTCCGCCTAAAGCGTATAAATGTTTCTTAGATGTATAATTTTCGGCAATTAAATATTCTGAACAGGCTATAAAATCTGTAAACGTATTTTTCTTAGTTAATAGTTTCCCGTTTTCATACCAATCGCGACCTAAATACTCTCCTCCTCTAACGTGAGAAATTACATATATAAAACCTCTATCTAAAAGACTCAATCTAATGGTTGAAAAATATGGATCAATTGTTGAACCGTACGATCCATAAGCATATTGAAGTACCGGGTTTGCACCATCTTTTTTCATGCCTTTTTTATACACTACAGACATCGGTATTTTTGTACCGTCGTTTGCAGTTGCCCAAATACGTTCGGCAGCATAATTATCTTTATTAAAATGACCTCCTAAAACATCCTGCTCTTTCATTACAGTTTTAGTTTTAGTCGCCATATTAAAATCTATTGTTGAAGACGGCGTTGTTAAAGCATTATAGCCGTAACGCAAAATTTGAGTATCAAAATCTACATTTGTTCCCGTATATGCTGTGTATGTTTCGCTTTCAAATGGTAAATAATAATCTTCGGTACCATCCCAACGAATAATTCGTATTTTATTTAATCCATTAACACGTTCGCTAACTACTAGGTAATCTTTAAAAATATCAATATCTTCAAGCATCACATCAGCTCTATAAGGCAAGACATCTTCCCAATGTACGGCTTCAGTTTGCGTTTCTGATGTTTTCATTAATTTGAAATTATCAGCTCCATCTTTATTTGTTACAATATAGAATGAATCATTGTAATGAGAAATTCCGTACTCCAAACCTCTAATACGTTCTTGAAACACTTTAAATTCACCATCAGGTGTATTGGCATCTAAAATATGATACTCGTTTGTTAGCGTACTGTAACAGACAATAATCATAAATTTTTTTGATTTCGATTTATAAATTGAAACCCCAAAAGTATCATCTTCTTCATGAAAGATTACGGTGTCTTTAGATGCTGAAGTTCCTAATTTATGTTTGAAAACTTTATCAGAACGTAAGGTTTCTGGATCTTTTTTAGTGTAGAATAATGTTGCATTATCATTTGCCCAAGATGCAGAACCCGTTGTATTTTCAATAATATCATCAAATACTTTATGAGTGGCTAAATCTTTAACTTGAATAGTGTAGTTACGACGTCCTACTGTATCAATTCCAAAAGAAATTAAAGTGTTATCTGGACTAATACTTAATCCTGATAATTTAAAATATTCATGACCTTTAGCCATTTCATTACAGTCAAAAATCAATTCATCTGCAGCGGTTAATTCTTCTTTTCTTCTAATGTAAATAGGATAATCCTTACCTGTTTCAAACTTTACAATATACCAATAACCGTTGTATTTATAAGGTACAGATTCATCATCTTCCTTAATACGTGCTTTCATTTCTTCAAAAAGAGTTTTTTCAAACTCTTCAGTATGAGACGTCATTTTTTTGAAATAATCATTCTCAGCATTTAAATAATCTAAAACCTCTGTATCTTCTCTTTCATTTAACCAAAAATAGTCATCAATTCTTACATCGTTATGCGCTTTTAGTTCTTTTGAAATCCGCTTAGCTATTGGAGGCTGCTCTATATTATTTTTCATGAGTATTTATTTTGAAGACCGCAAAAATAGAATTAAAATTATAAAATTGATGTTAATAGATTATTAATGCGCTTTTAATAGATATGATTTATTAATTTTGTAAAACTAACGATTAAAATAAAGATTATGTTTGGAGATATGATGGGAATGATGAGCAAACTCAAAGAAACCCAGAAAAAAGTTGAAGCTACAAAAGAACGTTTACACGGTGTTTTACTAGATGAAGCAAGTAGCGATAATAAATTAAAAGTAACCATTACAGCAAATAGAACTATAAAATCTATTACTATTGATGATGCCTTACTAGAAGACAAAGAAATGCTTGAAGATTATTTAGTTTTAACACTTAATAAAGCTATTGAACGTTCTGGGGCTGTACATGAAGCTGAAGTAGCTGCTGTAGCACAAGAAGGTGTACCAAATATTCCAGGAATGGATATGTTTAAATAAGTTTAAAATTTAAGCGTTTTTAACGTTGATAAAAAATAGTCATGCATTGGGTTGGTATAATCTAAATGTGTGACTATTCTTAACTTACCTTTCCCTAAACTGCTAATTTTAATGTTTTTAGCATCTAATTTGTTAATAAATTTCGCTTCATCAATACCTTCTGCCAGTTTGAAAATGATGATATTTGTTTCAACAGGAGATACAGATTCAATACCTGGTAATGTTTTTAAAACGGTTTCAATCTCTTTAGCGCGTTTATGATCTTCTGCTAAGCGCTCAATATTATGATCTAAGGCGTACATTCCGGCAGCAGCCAAATAACCAACTTGTCGCATTCCTCCTCCTAAAAGTTTACGAATTCTCAAGGCTTTTTGCATCTGTTCTTCATCTCCAACCAAAACAGAACCTACAGGACACCCCAAACCTTTACTTAAACAAACTGAAATAGTTTGAAATACATCACCAAATGCTATTGCCGATTGATTTTTAGCCACCATAGCATTCCATAATCGTGCGCCATCTAAATGAAATCCTAAATTATGAGTCTCACAAACTGTCTTTATTTTTTTTAATTCAGCAATATCCCAACATGCACCTCCACCTCTATTGGTCGTGTTTTCAACTTCTACTAAACTCGTTAATGGACTGTGGTAAAATTCCGGAGGATTTATAGCTGCTTCAACTTGAGCTGCAGTAAATATACCTGAATCACCATTAATAAGATGACAACTTACACCACTATTAAAAGATGCACCACCACCTTCATAATGAAAAATATGTGCGTCTTTATCACAAATAACTTGATCTCCCGGATTAGTATGAATTTTTATAGCGGCTTGATTTGCCATTGTTCCGGTAGGAAAAAACAAAGCTTTAGGTTTTCCAAATAAATCTGAAATACGCTCTTCTAATGCGTTTACGGTTGGATCTTCTTTATAAACATCATCTCCAACTGGTGCTTTCATGATAGCTTCTAGCATTTGTTTACTAGGTTTTGTAAGTGTATCACTGCGTAAATCTATAATCATAAGAAAAAAGGAATTGTAATTAATGGGATAAAATTACATAAAAAACCTTCAGAAAAATATCCTTTCAAATATTTTAACAATACGCGTTTAATCTTAAATTTGTAAAAAATATTAGGTTTATGACTACAACAGATCAAATAAAAGATCTTAATACACGCTTAGCTTCGCTTAAGCAATATCTTTGACGTAGATGTTAAATTAATTGAAATTGCTAACGAGGAAGAAAAAACCTTCGACCCTAATTTTTGGAATGACTCTAAGGCTGCCGAAATTGTAATGAAATCTCTTAGAGAAAAGAAAAAATGGGTTGGTGATTATCAAGATGCATGTACATTAGTAGAAGATTTAGAAATTATCTACGAATTTCATAAAGAAGATGAAGCTACCATGGAAGATGTGGATGCTCGTTTTGAAAAATCATTGTTGCTAATTGAAAAATTAGAGTTTAAAAACATGCTTTCGGAAGAAGGAGATAGCTTAAGTGCCGTTTTACAAATTACAGCTGGTGCTGGTGGTACTGAAAGTTGTGATTGGGCTAATATGTTAATGCGTATGTATTTAATGTATGCTGAAAAAAGTGGCTTTAAGGTCAAAGAACTTAACTTTCAAGCAGGTGATGTTGCCGGAATAAAAACAGTAACTTTAGAAATTGAAGGTGATTACGCTTTTGGTTGGTTAAAAGGAGAAAATGGTGTGCATCGTTTGGTGCGAATTTCACCTTTTGATAGTAATGCTAAACGTCATACAAGTTTTGCATCTGTATATGTATATCCTTTAGTTGATGATACTATTGAGATTGACATTAATCCTGCAGATCTTGAAATTACTACTGCTAGATCTAGTGGTGCTGGTGGACAAAATGTAAATAAGGTTGAAACTAAAGTGCAATTATTACATAAACCGTCTGGAATTCAAATTCAATGCTCAGAAACACGATCTCAGCACGATAATAGATCTCGTGCGCTACAAATGCTAAAATCTCAGTTATACGAAATTGAGTTACAAAAGCAAATGGCACAACGTGAAGATATTGAAGCAGGGAAAATGAAAATTGAATGGGGAAGCCAAATCCGAAATTACGTGATGCATCCTTATAAATTAGTGAAAGACGTACGTTCTGCTCATGAGACAGGAAATGTTGATGCCGTTATGGATGGTGATATTGAACCCTTTTTAAAAGCCTATTTAATGATGATGGGACAGCAACAAAGTGATAACGAAAACTTATAATATAATGATCCAAATATACCACAACCCAAGATGTAGTAAATCTAGAGAAGGACTTCAAATTTTAGAAAATGAAGGTAAACCTTATGAGGTTATTAAATACCTAGATAACGTACCATCAAAAAAAGAGTTGACGCATATTGTATCATTACTAAATATCTCTCCTATTGATTTGGTGCGTAAAAACGAAGTAATTTGGAAATCTGATTTTAAAGGAAAAACCCTTTCAGATTCTCAAATAATTGATGCTATGATTGCGCACCCAAAACTTATTGAACGCCCTATAGTCATTAACGAGAATAGAGCTATAATAGGACGTCCACCTTCTGCTATTATAGATATAATTTAGAATAAATACACTTTATTTCTTTAACAGAATTTTAACCAACTTCAATTAAACCTTGCCATATTTTTGTTGTCTAATTTAAAAATATAGGCATGCGCAAACTTGCATTCATTTTACTCTTATTTAGTTTACATTCTACAGTTTCGTTTTCTCAAGGTTCACAAGAGAAGCAAATGGAGGAATTTAAAGCTAAAATAGAGAAAGACAAAAATGAGTTTATTGATGAATTAGTCGATAACTTAAATGTTGATGCATTTCAAGAACAGATTATTACACAAAATCTGAATTCATATTTTGAAAAACAGCAAGAGATTTATGCTCTAAAATTAGTCTCTTATGCTCAAAAAGAACGTTTTGATCTTTTAAAGGCCACTCATTTTGATGAACTAAAAAGTCTTTGTTCTGAAGAAGTTATTGACCACATAAAAGTTGCATTAGAAGACCCTATTAAATATCAGAAAAAAAACAAAAAGAAAAGAAGAAACAAAAAGAAAAACTAAGCCCTATTTATGAAACATTTTTTAAGCATTCTTGCTTTATTCCTTATTTGCAATACTACTTTTGCTCAATCTTCACAAGAAATCACTGTCTCAGGGACAGTAATGGATAGTGATGTTAACGCGCCTTTAGAATACGCTACCATCGCTTTTTTTAGCAAAGCTGAAAACAGAATTGTTACCGGTGGAATTACAGATTTAAACGGTAAATTCGCTATTGAAGTTCCAGCCGGAACTTACGATATCTCTGTTGAATATATTTCTTATAAAAAGAAAAATTATTACAATAAAGCACTTACAAAAGATATTAATTTAGGAACTGTAAGTTTATCGCTTGATATTGAAACACTAGATGCTGTTGAAGTTGTTGCTGAACGTACAACTGTTGAAATTAAATTAGATAAAAAAATATATAACGTAGGTAAAGATCTTACCGTACGTGGTGGTACCGTGAGTGATGTGCTTGACAACGTACCTTCTGTATCTGTTGACGTGGAAGGAAATGTAGCACTTAGAGGACAAGATGATGTTAAAATTCTTATTAACGGAAAACCTTCTGGACTAGTAGGGTTAAATTCTACCGATGCACTACGTCAGTTACCTGCTGAATCTATTGAGCGTGTTGAAGTTATCACTTCTCCTTCTGCTAGATATGATGCTGAAGGAACTGCTGGTATTTTAAATATTATTTTAAAAAGAAGTAAACTTCAAGGTTTAAATGGAGCAATTACGACAAATGTTGGGTATCCTAACTCTGCAGGACTTTCAGGAAACATTAACTATAGAACTGGAGATTTTAACTTCTTCAACACTACAGGTTACAGTTATAGAGAAGTACCAGGAAATTCTTTTACAAAAACTGAGTATTTTGATGATGATGCTGAAAATACATTCTTAAATGAAGATAGAGATTTTGATAGAGAACGTAAAGGCTTAAACACGAGTACAGGTATTGAATGGTATATTAATGATACTTCTTCATTAACTTCTACTTTTTTATATTCAAATAGTGATAATGCATCTGATGCTACAAATATCATTAAAGAATTAGACGCCAATAACGCCTTAATTAGTAGAACTGATCGTATAGAATCTGAAGATGAAGACGATACCAATTACCAATATGCTTTAAATTTTGATAAGCAATTTAACGGTAATAGTGAACATCGTTTTACATTCGATTTTCAATATGAAAACAGTAAAGAAACTGAAAACTCAATCATTACACAAAATGCTATTGATGCAGAAATTGTAACGACTATAGAGAACCAAGATAAGATTTTATTACAAACAGATTATGTTATGCCAATTGGCGAAAAAAGTCAGTTTGAAGCAGGATACCGTGGGAATTTTAATAATTTAGATACCGATTACACACTTGCTTTTAATGAAGATGGTGATTATGTTGTAGATACAGATGTGAGTAATAATCTTATTTACAAAGAACAAGTAAATGCTTTATACACACAATTTGGAACAAAAATAAAAGATAAGTTTTCATTTTTATTAGGTTTAAGAATGGAATCTACTCGTATTACAATTGACCAAAAAACAAGTAATGACTTCCAAAAGAAAGATTATGTTGGTTTATTTCCTACAGTTAATTTAGGGTATGAAATTTCAGAAAAACAAAGTTTAACTTTAGGATATAATAAAAGGATTAGACGTCCGCGTTCTCGTTTCATCAACCCATTTCCTTCTAGAAGTAGTGCGACTAACTTATTTCAAGGAAATCCTGATATAGACCCAACCTACTCTCATGCTGTTGATTTAGGGTACTTAAATAAGTTTGGAAAGTTAACATTAAACTCTTCAATCTATTTTCAACATGCTACAGATGTCTTTACATTTATATCTGAAGACACAGGAGAAACAGCTTTAGTTGGAGATACTGATGTGCCAATCATTAAACGTACACCTATTAACTTAGCAACTAACGACCGTTTTGGATTTGAATTTACTGCAACATACAGACCTTCAAAAAAATGGAACATGAATGCTAACTTTAACTTATTTCACTCTAAAACTGAAGGTATTTATGAAGGTACAGATTTTGGAGCAGATAACTTAAGTTGGTTTTTTAGATTGAATAACAAATATACTTTACCAGGAAAAGTTGATTGGCAAACAAGATTATTTTACAGCGGACCTAGTGAAGATGCTCAAACCGAAAGAAAAGGAATGTTCTCAACTGATTTAGCTTTTAGTAAAGATTTATTTGATAGCAAAGCTTCAATAGCCTTAAATGTTAGTGATGTATTTAACTCTAGAAAACGTAATAGTATATCTACTACAGATACTTTTGTTAGTGATAGCGAATTTCAATGGAGAGAACGTACATTTAATTTATCGTTTACTTACAGGTTTAACCAACAAAAAAACAGAGAAAGCAAAGGAAACCGCGCAGGTGGTGGTGGCGATGATTTTGATTTTGAAAGTTAATCTTTACATACAAAATTCAATAAAAAAAGGAAACCATAGTGGTTTCCTTTTTTTATACCCTAAAACAAAATAGTTAAGTGATATCTATTATTCTGCTCTTTAGAGTTTGTTTTTAATAAATTTTGATTTTAATCTCACTCTCTCCTATTAAATAAAGCGCTTTAAGGACTTAATCATTATTCTTATTGTCTTATGATGCTTTATTGAAAACAAGACATAAAACAGTCGTTATTTTAATTCTCGTTTAAAAGAATAACCTAACTATTATACAATTTTCTGAAATTGATATTTATAGTGAGTATGGATTTATTACGAATAAAAATAAAAGAAATCATTCCTGTCATGAAAATGATTTTAATTAGAGAAGATAGTCTGAAAAAAAAGCACAAAAAAAAGGAAACCACTATGGTTTCCTTTTTATATACTATAGCCTAAAGGTAATAACTACGCGTTACGCTTTGCTTTTTTTTCTTCTTTAATTTCTTTAAGACGTTCTATTAACGCTCCACCAATCCAATAAGGAACCACGAAGGTTATTAAAAATATCATTAACCAAAACCCAATTGTTAATATGGTTAAAAATGCTAAAAATCCTAAATACTGATCAAAATCAAACATGTGTGTCTCTTTTTATTAACTTACGACAAAGATATAATAAACTGTTTTGTTTTACAATAGCAAATTAAAATTTATTCGCAGAGTTTTTAAATAACGATTTTAAACGTTAAACAACAGTAAATCAATATGTAAAATAAATTATCACGCCTATAAAACTTCTTATAATGTATAAATCATAAAAAAATGTGCATATAGGGTATAAAAAAAGAGTGTATAAAATACACTCTTCCCTTATGTTGTTATGGTTGCAAACTGTTATTTAATCGTACTATACATGTATTTATTTAGTATGAAATTCAACTAACCCTTCAATAGGACGTCTTACAAAATTACCAACTTTAAAATCTAATTCTTCAGCAACTTCTTTAATTTCATCTTGTGCAAAAAAGGCTATTGAACCTGCAAAATGTACTGGAGCATTTTTTAATTCTGGAGCAAATTGCATAATCATATTTTTAGCAAAAGTTCTCACTCCTTTTTTAATAAGTTCTTTTATATAATCTGAATCTTTATTCAAAAACATAAATTCAGCAAAAGCTGCTAAATACGCATTTGGGTTAGGTTGCTTATATAGGTTATATTTAATATAATCTGCTTCTAAGTTATACTTTTCGGCAAATGATATTCTTGTTGCCTCTGGCATGTGACCGTAATAATAATCTTTAATCAATTCTTTACCATAATAATTACCACTAGCATCATCCATTAAAGTATAACCTAAGGATTTAACACGTTGCTCTAAGTTTTTTCCGTCAAAATAGCTACAATTAGATCCTGTTCCCATAATACAAACTACAGCAGCTTCATCTGGCGTATTAATAGTCGCTCTTACCGCTGCCAATGTATCTTCTTGAACTTCAATATGTGCATTTGTAAATATATCTTGAAGCACTTCGGCTAACATAGCTTTTGGTTTATCTGTACCGCAACCTGCTCCGTAAAAAAAGATGTGTGTTACAATGCGTTTATTATCAACAAGCGCATCACTTTTTCTAATAATTTTTCGTAATTTTTTCTCTTTAAGAATTGCAGGATTTAATCCTTTAGTACGAATTTTTTCTAATAATTGGTTTCCGCTTTTATCAACTGCTATCCAATCGCATTTTGTGGAACCACTATCAACTATTAATATCATAGGCTTAAAATAAAAAACTCCGTAAAATAAAAACTTTACGGAGTGATGTTTGGTAAATTATAGTGTGTTTACTTTTTGAGCTAAGTCAACAAGTTTGTTTGAATATCCAAATTCGTTATCGTACCAAGTAACTAATTTAAAGAATTTTGAATTTAATTCGATTGCTGAATCAGCATCAAAAACACTAGTTTGTACTTCTCCAACAAAATCTTGAGATACAACAGCATCTTCAGTATATCCTAAAACACCTTTCATAGCGCCTTCTGAAGCAGCTTTTACGGCAGCTTTAATTTCAGCTAAAGATGTATCTTTTTTAGTTTTCACTGTTAAATCTACAACAGAAACATCAACAGTAGGAACTCTAAAAGCCATACCTGTAATTTTCCCATCTAATTCAGGAATTACTTTTCCTACAGCTTTCGCTGCTCCAGTAGATGTTGGTATAATATTATTGATTGCTGAACGTCCTAATCTGTAATTTTTACGAGAAGGTGCATCTACTGTAAACTGTGTAGAAGTTGCAGCGTGAATTGTTGTCATTAAAGCTTCTTCAATACCAAAGCTATCTTCAATAACTTTAGCTAAAGGTGCTAAACAGTTAGTTGTACAAGATGCATTAGATACAATTGTATGACTTGCTGTTAATTTATCGTCATTTACTCCCATTACAAACATTGGAGCATCTTTACTAGGTGCAGAAATTACTACTTTTTTAGCACCACCATCAATATGGTATTGTGCAGTCTCTAAAGTTGTAAAAATACCAGTACATTCAGCAACAACATCAGCGCCAGCTTCATCCCATTTTAATACTTTAGGATCTCTTTCTGCAGTCACTCTAATTGTTTTTCCGTCCACAACTAAGTTTCCGTCTTTTACCTCAATTGTACCGTTGAATCTTCCGTGTACAGAATCATATCTTAAAAGGTAAGCTAAGTGCTCAACTTCTAATAAATCGTTAATTGCTACAACATCTACATCTGGTCTGTTTACTGTTGCTCTAAATACTATTCTTCCTATTCTACCGAAACCGTTGATTCCTAATTTTAACTTTGACATATTTTTATCTTCTATTTTAATGTTTATGTAGTCATGATATCTGACACACGTAATAATTCTAAATTAATTTTTGATTGTCCTTTTATGGCTTGATCTAATGGTGTTAATCCCATTTTATCGTTTAACAACCCTACCATATATGTAGATTTACCTTCCAGTAAACTTTCTACTGCTTTCACTCCCATTCTACTTGCTAAAACACGATCAAAACAAGATGGTGATCCACCGCGTTGCATGTGTCCTAACACAGAAACTCTCACTTCGTATTCAGTCATGTTTTCTTCAACATAGTCTTTCAGTTCAAAAACATTTTTACCAATCTTGTCACCTTCGGCAACCACTACAATACTAGATGATTTTCCTGATTGTTTACTACGTCTTAAAGATTCTAAAAGACGATCTAAACCTAAATCTTCTTCTGGGATTAATATTTCCTCAGCTCCTGCTCCAACTCCTACATTTAATGCGATATGGCCAACATCTCGTCCCATAACTTCAACAAAAAACAAACGGTTATGAGAACTAGCTGTATCTCTAATTTTATCAATCACTTCAACAACTGTATTTAATGCGGTATCGTATCCTAAAGTATGCGATGTACCATAAATATCATTATCAATGGTTCCAGGAATACCTATTACAGGGAAATTAAATTCTTGATTAAATGTAAGTGCTCCGGTAAAAGTACCGTCTCCACCAATAACTACCAATGCATCTACATTAGCGGCCTTAAGTTTATCATAAGCTTTTTGGCGACCTTCTACTGTTCTAAATTCTTTTGATCTCGCAGATTTTAAAACTGTACCACCTTTATTGATAATACCTTTTACACTACGTGCATCCATTTCTTTAAAATCACCTTCAATCATACCTTCATAACCACGGTAAACTCCTACACATTCAATATGGTGATATGCACATGTTCTTACTACAGATCGAATTGCTGCATTCATCCCAGGAGCATCTCCTCCAGAGGTCATTACAGCAACCTTTTTTATGCTTTTATTCATTAATTTTATTGCTTTATAATAGTAAATTTAGCAAAGATTTATTTATAAAAACAAGGATTTAGCAAATTTTTATGCTCGTTTATGAATTCAATCGTTTTCGTTAAGAAATATTTTTTATTTTGAAGAAAATTAGACAAAAACTGCCTGCGAAATTACTAGTTTTCGTCTTTGATTTTTATGAAATCCGGAAGATTGGAGTTTGCTTTTGATGATTTGTCATTTGCTTTTACAACTTCTTTTTTATCTTTTTTATTTTTTCCTGAAAAGATAATTCGAACAAATTCTTTAAAACTATTAAACTCAACATTATAAGATAATCCTAATCCTTGAGTGTAACCAATTTCATCACCAAAATTTCTAATACTGTTTTCTCTATTGAAAAACTTAGCAGATAATGTACCTTCTTCGTTTAAAAGCAGCTGAATTTCGGCATCTCCTGCAATTACTGTCTGACTTACGCCGCCTATTGGGACTCCTACTTTACCGTTAAATAATATCTTATCGCTAATTTTTGTACTAACGGTAAAACCAACTCTGTCGTCGGTTTGATAATCTGGAGTTTGTTCTCCTGGCTGTAAGTTTACACCTACTTGAACTTTACCATCTTCGTTTTCAAAAAAGCTATTAAACAAGCTATTTACACGATCTGCAACGGTACCATAAGCTTGTTGACCAATACTAACCTCACTTGCAAAAGATCCAAAAGACAAAACATTTAAGGCTTGAAACTCTCTTGCCTCTTTGGTTTCTAATCTGTAATCTAATTCCGATTTAATTGTTGATCCCACATTAGGGAAACTAAATGCAAAATCGGGTTCTGGTTGTTCTAATTGTCCTGCGAGTTTTATTTCAACATTTACAGGAATACTTCTATTAATTGGTGTATCTAATAATACTGATGGGTTTACTTCTGTCGAGTAAATTGCTTTTAGGTCAATTTGCGCACGCATAGGATCACCTTCCCATCTAATGTTTCCACCGGGCTCAACAATAAGTTCTTTTTCAATTAAACCTCCATACGCAAAATTATAGACACCTTTTGAAACCACGAAATCTCCCCACATATTAAACTTACCTGTGGTGTTAATTTCGAAAAGTAAATTCCCGTTTCCGGAACCTTTAATTGTGCTTCCAGAATCTCTATCAATTACAATTTCAATATCAGCCTCTGGGGTTACAAATAAATCGAAATTAAGCTCTAAACCTTTTACATTAAAATCTGAAAGTTCCTCGCCTTTTGAGCGTGCTTCTTTTTCTTCAGGACTTATAAAATGTATATATGAATTGTCTCCGTAGCTTTCTAAATCATTTAATGGCACTTTAAAAACGGTTCCTTTTTCTGTGCTTCCATCAAAAGTAATTTCAAGCTCGTCTGTTGGGCCTTTAATTCCTGCAACACCATTTACAAAAGCTGTTCCATAATATAAAGCTTCTTCGGAGTCTTGGGTATTTAAAACAAGTAATCTATTAGTAACAATATCTAAACCAAGTGCCCATTCTGAAAAATTTTGATGTGCAATAAATCCGTTTAACGTGGCTCTAGAAAAGTATTCGGAATCGGTTAAAATCACATCATTAAAAATAAACTTTTGATCTTTTAATTGGACTTCAGAATCAAAATCAAAACTATAATCTACATTAAGGTATGGTATAGTTAAACCGGCATTATCTAATATTAAATCACCGTTAATACTTGGTTTTTTGAGGCTTCCGCTAACTTTTGCTTTACCAGAAACTAGACCTCGTATATTGGTTATTACGCCTTGCCCTAAAGGGTTAAGTGGGTTTAATAAAAACTCGTCAAAGTTAATATCTAAATCTACATTTGAGTTATTATCACTAATATCAATTGAACCTTGAGCGTCTAAAGATTTTACATGATCGTTTTCTAACTGAATATCTACATCATAATTAGTAAGCGATTGGTTACCTTTTATTTTAGCTTGAAGCAATCCTAACTCAAAATCATTAGTTTTAAAGTTGCTAATTTGAACATCTGCTGTAGGTAAATACATTCCTTTTTCTTGCAGAATGTTTACTTTCCCGTTAACTGATCCTTCAAAATTTAAACTATCTATACGTGGTGTAATTTTCAATAAATCAACATCTGTAAAATCTAAGTCTATTTTTTTATAGGTAGAATCTTTTATTACTCCAGAAAGTGAAATCACTTCATTATAATGATTCATTACAACTTGATTGATATCAAAGTTTTTAAAATCTCTATCAAAAGCAATTTTATTTAGCTTGTTTTTTTCGTCATTAATTGTCCAGGTGTTTCCTTTAAATGTAATATCTGATTTACGAAAACCAACAACCGATTTTTCATCGGCATCAATGGTGTAAAACATACTTAAATCAAAATTATCTGTATTGTTTTTTCCTCCTTTAAATTCTGACTTAATAAAAAGTGTATCACGTTGTGTTACGTTAATTAAGCTAAATTTAGAGACATTATATAGTTTGGTATTTAAAGAATCTACTTCAATATAAGTGTTATAAACAGGGTTGCTATTATCAATATTTAATTGAATATCATTAGCAAAATAATCGAATAATTTAATTTGAGGTGACTTAAAATCTAGTTTAAAACCTTTTTCATCAGTTTCCAAACGCCCTTTAATAAAGGTGTTTTTACCAACTTCTAGGTCGTGATAAAAGGCTTCTACTATTTTATTATAAATTCGGAAATTAAAATCTATATACTGATCGCCTTCTATTTTATTAGGCGTGTAATTAGTATAAATACTCCCTATTGAATTTTCTACAAGTTTTCCAATATCTTTAAATTTAAAATCTCCACTAATGGTTCCTTCAATAATATCTGGTGAATTAACATTTATAATTCGTTTATTTTCTTCAAAAACTGAGGTGATATCAAAATCTGCAAAATAATACTCATCATTCTCATTAATATAAGTCGTGTTATTAAAATTTAAGGTTCCAAACGCATCATCAATACCGGAACCTTTAATAGATACATCTAGCTTTCCTTTAAAGATAGAAATACTGTCTTTTTTAACGAAATTTAATAATTTAAGATTCGCATATTCTACATCTGCTGTAAAATCAAAACTCTTTACATCTAAAGATAAATCTGCTAAACCGTTAAATTTAAATTTAAAATTTTCATCGTTAGAATTTAGAACTCCGTTAAAAACATTATTACCTAAACGGCCTATAACTTCAATATCTTGATAGTTATAATTATTATAATCAATAGCAAAAATATTTCCGTTTACTTTAGTACTAAGATTTTTTAGGGTAAATCCTTTTCCATCAACATCTAGATCTAGTGATGTATTTTTTATATTAGGATCGTCAACTAACTCACCTAAATTAAAGTCCTTAAAAACCACTTTCCCTTTATAACTCGCATTATCAATATCATTTACATGCGCCATTTTCAGGTTAGATTTTACAAGACCTAAATCTGTAACCATATCTACATTTGCATCAATTGTACTTGAGGTAATGTAAGATGTTCCGCTAACTTTAAAACTTCCTAGTTTTGAAAACATTGATGGTATTGACGCACCTAAAAGATTAGGCAACATGGCTTTTAAATCGTAATAATTAGAGGTTAGGTTCGTGAATTTCCCATCCATTGAAAAATCATCTGTAGCGGTACTAAAAAGATTCTTAAAAATTAAATCTCCATATATTTTAGTATTTGAGCTGGTAGACAACTTTACATTATTAGCTGTTAAGTTGTTTAATGTCCCGTTTAATTCGACATCAAAAATAGTGTTTTGATTTTCGCCAAATTCGTTATAAAACGTATTAAGTTCATTTAAAAGCAATTCTGAATTCTCAAATTTAGCCGTTAATTCTACTTTATCTACAAAGTCTTTTAAATCTTCGCGATTGTAATCAAACTTTAATTCCCCTTTTATATTAGAATTTGCGGTCTTAATACTTAAATCGTTAAACATCATTCTCTCGGTAGTATACGAGAAATCGGTAATCATATTTTCAACCTTCAATCCTCTATGATCAATAAAATTTAAGGTATTTATACGTGTACTTACATTACTTCCGTCAATTAAAAAGTTGGTCGCATTTATATTAAGGTTGTTAAAATCTAAAAGTTTTGGTGTTTCTTTATTCTCGTCAATATATCTAAATGTTCCATTATAAATTGACACATCACTAGATGACATAAGAAATTCACTTTCATCAGTCGAAGGGTTTTCAGAATCAAAACGCGCAACAAAAACATCTAAATTTGTACCCTCATCGCCTTTGTAGTTTTTAATATTGAAAGTAAGACCATACACATCAATATCACCAAAAATTAAACGTCCATTAGCTAGATTTCTAAAATTTAAAATAGAGGTGTTTAATTCAACAGCATTAATTAAAGTGTCTTTCTTATAATCTTCAATATATATTTCTTTCAGCTCAACATCTCCATTAAATTGAAGTCCGATTTTACTGATATTAATATTCGTACCGTAAGATTCATTAAGATAATTTGTAGCGTATTTACCCAAATAAGTTTGAACAGCTGGTATAGATAAGACTAACACCAATATGATGAACAATAGCAAAAGTATTGCTATAATTTTGGATACTATTTTTAAAAATTTTTTGATACGTTTTAAAGTTATAACTTTGAAGTCAAAATTAACAATTATTGTGCCTAAATTATATTAATGTCCTCACAAAATATATATATTCTTGCAATTGAGTCGTCTTGCGATGACACAGCTGCCTCTATCATGCTTAACGGCAAGATTTTAAGTAACATTGTTGCCAGTCAAAGTATTCACGAAGCTTACGGTGGTGTTGTTCCAGAACTAGCTTCTCGCGCACATCAACAAAATATTGTACCTGTAGTACACGAAGCTTTAAAGACTGCTAATGTAGATAAATCGCAACTTAGCGCGATTGCATTCACTAGAGGTCCCGGATTAATGGGGTCACTTTTGGTAGGAACTTCATTTGCAAAATCATTGGCTTACGGGTTACAAATTCCTCTAATTGATGTTAACCATATGCAAGCGCATATTTTAGCGCATTTTATTGAAGAAGATGGTTTTACAAAACCTGAATTTCCGTTTTTAGCAATGACTATTTCTGGTGGACACACACAAATTGTAAAAGTAGCGAGTCATTTTGATATGAAAGTAATTGGTGAAACCATTGATGATGCCGTTGGTGAAGCTTACGATAAAAGCGGTAAAATATTAGGACTAGGTTATCCTGCAGGTCCTGAAATTGACCGTAGAGCACAATTAGGAAACCCTAAAGCGTATAAGTTTACAAAACCGAGAGTTGATGGCTTAAATTTTAGTTTTTCGGGATTAAAAACAGCAATTCTATATTTTGTGCAACGTGAAGTTAAAGCAAACCCAAATTTTATTACTGAAAACTTAAATGACATTTGTGCCTCTATTCAATATACAATTATCGGTATTTTAATGGACAAGCTAAAACTAGCAACGAAACAAACAGGTATCAATCAAATAGCAATTGGTGGTGGTGTTTCGGCAAATTCAGGAATTAGACAAGCTTTAAAAGATGGCGAACAAAAATTTGGCTGGACTACTTATGTTCCTAAATTTGAATTCACTACAGATAATGCTGCTATGATTGCTATCGTAGGACATTTAAAATATTTACAAGGTGATTATGCAGCCACAAATGTGATTGCTTCTGCCCGATTAAAGATTTAAGTTGAAAATTTTATAATAAACTTAACCTGCTAAAATGGCTTCAATTTAAACAATACGTTTAAATTTGATTTCAAACCCATATATTATGATAAAATACATCCTTTTATTAACTATCACACTTTCAAGTTTTAATTTGAATGCGCAACAAGATATTGAAAAAGAACTAGACGCTATTGAAGATGAAAGTAGTGCTGAAAATTTTATTGAGGAACATAAAAAAACATCTAAAGGAAAATTAATAACTTTTAATACAGAAAAACACAAAACACGTTTTGCTAACGATCTTTTTAAACTGAGTAAAGGTGGTAAAAAAGTATATAAAACAGATGTAGATAAAACCTACTATAAAGTTATTGATAAAGTTGAAACACCTTATTTTAGATTAAGTTATATTGTTATTAAAAGACAAGACAGAACAGATGATGAAATAATAAAAATACAGAACAATATTATAGATAAATATAATCAAGGATATCGTTTTGAAGACTTGGCTAAGCATTTTTCTGAAGATATCACAGCAAAAAAAGGTGGAGATATTGGCTGGGTTACTACTGGAGATTTACATCCTAATTTTGAAATTGAGATTAGAGATAACGACTATCAAGTAAACGATATTTTTACTGTAAATGTTAGCGATCAAGATTTGTATTATGTCGCTATAAAAACATCAGATATCAAACTTATTAAAGAAATTAAAGTATTAAAAGTAACCGAACCTCTTAAATAATGCAGCTATTTTATAATCAAGATATCACTGAAGACACTTCTGAAATTTCTTTTTCAAAAGAAGAAAGCCGTCATATTGTAAAGGTATTACGAAAATCTTTTGGAGACATTTTACATATAACCAACGGAAATGGTTGGTTATTTACTGCCGAAATTATAGTATCGGATATTAAAAATTGCACAGCTACAATTATATCTAAAGTATTTGAAGAACAACACAATTACAAATTACACTTAGCTGTTGCTCCAACTAAAATGAACGATCGCTACGAATGGTTTTTAGAAAAAGCTACCGAAATAGGTATTAATACCATCACACCTATTATTTGCGATCATAGCGAACGAAAAGTTATAAAAACCGAACGTTTTGAGAAGATTTTACAATCTGCAATGAAACAATCGCTCAGCAATTATATGCCTAAACTTAATACTGCTATTCCTTTTAAAGAATTTGTAAATCAACAATTTAATGGACAAAAATTTATTGCACATTGCGAACCTTTAGATAAAAAATCATTAAAAAAAGAACTACAATCACAACAAGAAATAACCATTTTAATTGGTCCAGAAGGTGATTTTAGCGTCAAAGAAATAGAGTTAGCGCTTAAAAATAATTTTACACCCGTAACGTTAGGTAACACTAGATTGCGTACAGAAACAGCAGCAATTGTTGCTTGCCATTCAGTCGCTTTTACAAACGAATAATTATGAAAATTATACTATCCTTTTTATTCTCTCTCTGTTTTACAATGACATTCTCACAAGATTTAGCCGTAGTAAAATACAAAGGTGGTGGTGATTGGTATGGTAATCCAACAGCATTACCAAACCTTATTAAGTTTTGCAATTCACATATTAATACCCGTATGAAAGCGCAACCAGAAACCGTTGAAGTTGGTAGCATTGATATTTTTCAATATCCACTACTCCACATGACGGGACATGGGAATGTGTTTTTCACTACTCAAGACGCCCAAAATCTTAGAAATTATTTAATTTCTGGAGGTTTTTTACATATTGATGATAATTACGGGATGCAACCCTATATCACTAAAGAATTAAAAAAAGTATTTCCAGATAGCGATTTAATCGAACTTCCAAAAACGCATCCTATTTTTAATTCAGCATATAAATTCCCTGAAGGATTACCTAAAATCCATGAGCATGACGGTAAAAGGCCACAAGCGTTTGGTATATATTACAAAACACGCTTAGTATTACTTTTTACTTACGAGAGTGATTTAGGAGATGGATGGGAAGATCCAGAAGTTCACAATGACCCAGAAGACGTTAGAGAAAAAGCGCTACAAATGGGAGCTAATATTGTAAAATATGCTTTTGAAAATTAAGTTGTACTTTTAAAATATGAAATCATCTCTAACTTATAAAATTACAGCACTTATATTGGTGTGTTTTTTCTCATTTCAATCTATGAGTAAAATCAACACACACACTTACACTACTGGTGTAGATAATATTCACATACATTACGGAGGTTGCTTGTTTAGTCAAATTAGCATGCATGCTTCATACCACTGTACAAACTAATTTCACTTGGAACAACTTAATCATTATAACACCAATTTCACCACTAAACAATTCCCAATTACTATTGTTTGTGACAATATTACAAACGCCCCCAATGTGGGAAGTTTATTCAGAACTGCCGATGCTTTTGGTGTAGAGTTACTTCAATTTTGTGGTTCTCAAATCCCTTTAGGTCGAAAAATGACCAAAACATCTAGAGCGACAGAAAAAATAGTAAAACATCAATTTAATGAGGGTGTTTTAGAGACTATAACCGATTTAAAATCTAAAGGCTATCAAATTATTGCTTTAGAAATCACTTCGGAAAGCATCGCAATTAACGAGTATCAATTTTCAACAACACAACCAATTGCACTAATTGTAGGTGATGAGAATTTTGGTGTTTCAGAAGAAATTTTAAATAATTCAGATGCCGTTATTCATATTAATATGTTTGGTCAAAATAGCAGTATGAATGTGGTACAAGCTACAACTATTGCTTTATACGAAATGACTAAACAATTACTGTAATTCATTTTATATATTTACACTTATGAATTCAAAAATTATTGCAAACGGTATTTTACGCTCTATAGCTATTCTTGTAGGAATTGCTTTACTACTTTTGTTTTTATATAAAATAGAATCTGTAATTGTTTATATTGCTATTGCAGCTGTTATTTCATTAATAGGCCGTCCTATCGTAAGGTTTTTAAGACAGAAATTAAAATTTAACGCTACAGTTGCTGCAATTTCAACAATGTTACTTTTTTTAGGACTTATAACAGGTCTTGTTGGTTTATTTATACCGCTTTTGGCGGAACAAGGACATAATTTAGCACTTTTAGATATTGATTTACTACAACAAAATATTCAAGATTTATACCATCAGATCACGATATATTTTGATATTAACGCTATGGATATTGAAGATTCACTCAAAGAATCTAACTTATTAAATAAAATTGATTATTCTTTAATTCCCGATTTTTTAAACAAATTAGTTAGTGGATTAGGGAGTTTTAGTATCGGATTATTTTCTGTGTTATTTATATCGTTTTTCTTTTTAAAAGACAGTAAACTCTTTGAAAATGGTTTAAAAACCTTCATCCCTGATGAGAAAGAATCACGTTGGGAAAAATCTTCAGCAACAATAAAAGACTTATTATCTCGCTATTTTGTAGGCTTAATATTTCAGATTTTAATCTTATTTATCATCTACTCTATCGGGCTATCAATTATAGGTGTTGAAAACGCAATTGTGATTGCTTTTTTATGCGCGCTCTTAAATTTAATCCCTTATGTAGGTCCTGTTATTGGGGCTGTTTTAATGATTATTTTAACTATGACAAGTAGTCTTGGAGAAAGTTTTAGTACTGTTATTTTACCAAAAACACTTTGGGTTACGTTAGTGTTTTTAATTGGTCAGCTAGTTGATAATTTTGGAAGTCAGCCAATTATTTTTTCAAAAAGCGTGAAATCTCATCCTTTAGAAATTTTCTTAATTATCGTTATCGCTGGTATCCTTTTTGGTATTGTTGGTCTTATAATTGCGGTTCCAGCATACACTGTAATAAAAGTGATTTTGAAAGAATTTTTATCAGAAAATAAAGTAGTTAAAAAACTAACTAAAAACTTATAGTAACACTTTGAATAAAGATATACTAAATACTAAAAACCAAGAGTTTATAAATTTAAATAAAAGCTCTAACCCTGTAGATTTACTTTTAAAAAAGCATTCAAATATTACAGTTGACATAAAAGAGTTAACTACACAAATTGAAGCTAAAAAACGTTGTAAATCTAAGCTTTCAACCTGGTATAACACATCAGAAATCTATTACCCAAACCGATTAAATATTGAACAAACGTCTTCTGAAATTACTGCAGAATACAAATCTAATCTAGTTGAAGGAAAAAGTATTATTGATCTTACTGGAGGTTTTGGTGTAGACTGTTTTTACTTTTCAAAGCAATTTAAAGAAGTAACACATTGCGAAATTAACGAGTCGCTTTCTCAAATTGTTTCTCATAATAATAAGCAATTTAAAATCGATAATATTTCAACAATTCATACCGATGGGATTTCTTATTTAGAAGAAAACAACACCAAATATGATTGGATCTATATTGATCCTTCTCGACGTCATGATAGCAAAGGTAAAGTCTTTTTCTTAAAAGATTGCTTACCTAATGTGCCCGAATATATGGACATGCTATTTACGTATTCTAAAAATATTATGATTAAAACTTCGCCCCTACTCGATCTTTCAATTGGGATTAGCGAACTCAAACATGTAAAGACAATTCATGTGGTTTCTGTTAATAATGAGGTAAAAGAATTACTTTGGATTTTGGAAGACGGTTTTACTGCTGAAGTTAAAATTGAAACGGCTAATATTACAAAAACAGATGTGCAGAAATTCTCTTTCAATATGAATGCAGAATCAGATGCCTACGCAAATTATAACACACCGCAAACTTTTTTATACGAACCCAATGTAGCTATTTTAAAATCTGGAGCTTTCAAATTATTATCTGAAGAGTTAAACATTGATAAATTACATCCAAATTCTCATTTATACACGAGCGACACACTAACTGATTTCCCTGGAAGACGTTTTAAAATTAAAAACATCATAGGTTTTAATAAGAAAGAATTCAAAAGCTTAAAAATTAATAAAGCTAATATTGCTTGCAGAAACTTTCCGGTTAGTGTTTCCGAAGTAAAAAAGAAATTAAAAATTAATGACGGTGGTGATAATTACATTTTCTGTACAACAGATATTAACGAGAAGAAACTCTTAATCAATTGCACTAAATCTTAATGAAATAAAAACATACAGTCTTTTTAGCTTTTATATCTTTACAAAAAAAAACAAAATGTTAAAAGCAGTATTATTTGATATGGATGGTGTTATTGTTGATACCGAGCCATTACACCATAAAGCGTATTATAAAATGTTTGCAGACTTTAATATTAAAGTTTCTAACGAATTATACGAGTCTTTAACAGGACAATCTACAAAAAATGTTTGCAAAAAAATTTGTAAACATTTCAACTTAACAGCAACACCTTTAGAGTTAGAACTAAATAAAAGAAGTCATTTTAACGGCATGTTTGATAGCGACCCGAGTCTACAACTTTTAGACGGTGTTTTAAGCTTAATAAAAAATTATTATGATAATGGCTTAACACTTATTTTGGCGTCATCTGCATCAATGGGAACGATAAATAAAGTATTTACACGTTTTGAATTAGATCAATATTTTAAAGCTAAATTAAGTGGGGCAGATTTAAAAGCATCAAAACCACATCCTGAAATTTTTATTAAAGCCGCAGAAGCCGCTTTACAGCCTTCAGATTTTTGTATGGTGATAGAAGATTCAACAAATGGAATACAAGCTGCTTTTGATGCTAAAATTTACTGTGTGGGCTATGATAGTAAGAATTCAAAAAATCAAGATTACACAAAAGCAAATATGGTAATTTCAGACTTTAGCGACATCATGTATCATAAAATAAAAAATACCGTTAACGTTTAGTTTTCGGTATTTGCTTTTAACGCTTTAGCTTTTTCAATAATAGCTCTAAGGCGCTCTTTACGTAAAGCTTCTTCAGATTTTAGCTTATTTTTCTTTTTATCCATAAGCTTACTGTGTTTTGCTTTATTTTTAGTGTTTTTTTCACGTCCTGTTTTTCCCATGAGTGCATTTTATTTATAGCAGAATTAAAAATTCTGATTAAATTTATAACATTAATATTATAAAACAAAAAAGCCTCACATTTCTGTGAAGCTTTAAGTGAGCCCGACAGGATTCGAACCTGTGACCGCCTCCTTAGAAGGGAGGTGCTCTATCCAGCTGAGCTACGAGCCCGTAGTTTTTATGTTTCTACGAAAACAGTGTCGGGGTGGCAGGATTCGAACCTGCGGCCTCCACGTCCCAAACGTGGCGCGATAACCGGGCTACGCTACACCCCGAGTGATTATCTAATAATCCAATAATTGCGGAGAGACAGGGATTCGAACCCTGGGTTAGTGTTTCCACCAACGACGATTTAGCAAACCGCTCCTTTCGGCCACTCAGGCACCTCTCCGTTACAATAATTATGAAGCTAACGTATGCTTCGAATTGCGGTTGCAAAGGTAAGCTTCTTTTGCTTATATCAAAATGTTTTTGCAACTTTTTTTTAAAAAAAATATTATTCTGGGTATTCTATCCTGAGATGGAAGATGTTAGCTAATTTCTTTTTTAATACTTTTTTTATAGATTCAATCTCCTTGAAGGTAATATTGGCATTTAAAAACTGACCACCTTCCATTTGTTTATCAATAATAACTTCAACAAATTTATCTATTTTTATAGATGATGGATCTTTTAAACTTTTTGACGCCGCCTCTACACTGTCGCACATCATTAAAATTGCGGTTTCTTTACTAAAAGGTTTTGGCCCTACGTATCTAAAATCGTTTTCATCAAGATCTGCATTTACTGTTTTTTCTTTTTGATAGAAATAATACACCAAGCTTGTACCATGATGCGTTCTTATAAAATCTATCACACGATCTGGAAGATTATTCTTTTTAGCAATTTCAATTCCATTAAGCACATGATCTACAATTATTTTTGCACTTTCCCTTGGCGACATTTCATCATGAGGGTTAATTCCTGTGGCTTGATTTTCCGTAAAGAATGTAGGGTTTTTCATTTTACCTATATCATGATACAATGCTCCTACCCTAACTAGCATTGCATTAGCTCCAATCTCATTGGCGGCTGCTTCAGCTAAATTAGCAACGTTTAATGAATGGTGAAATGTTCCTGGGGCTTTGTTAGATAATTCTTTTAAAAGCTTTGTGTTTGTGTCGGAAAGTTCTAACAGCGAAACATCTGAAACCAGTCCAAATAGTTTTTCATAGATATAAATAAGTGGTTGTACAAAAAGTGTCGCTAATCCGCAAAGAATAAATAAACCAAAGGTAGTAAAGTTTAAATCTACCATACTCCCTTCATGAATTACAAAAAAGGCAAAATAGGCGATAATATAAATAAGAGTGATTTGCCCTACGGAAATAAAAATATTTGCGCGTTTGTATAATTCCGATACGGTAAGAATTGTTACAATTCCAGCTATAATTTGCAAAAATGTATATTCATAACTATTGGGCACTATAAAACCTAAAAGCAATACGGTTAACACATGAGTAAACAAACCTAAACGCGCATCAAAAAAGGCTTTTAAAACTAACGGCAATATACATAGCGGAATCACATAAACGTATTTTGAATTATAATTTACAACCAACGTAGTAAGCAATACCATTAGTAAAATATTGAAAAATATAAATGTAACTTTAGTATTATCTAAAAAGACTTCTTCTCTATATTTTCGTAAAAACAACAATAACATTAATAAGGTTAGTGCAACTAATAAAGTATACGCAAAAATAACCCAAGTGTAGTTAGAATCACTCCAAACTTGCGATTCATATTCAGACTCTAATGATTTTAAAATATCATATTTATTTCCTTCAACAAGTTCTCCTTTTGCGATGATTAGCGTTCCTTTTTCAATACTTCCTCTTGTAGATGAAATACCGCTCAATGCTTCTTGAAGTGCATTATCTGTAATAGATAAATTTAAAGATAAATTGGGTGAAATAATATCGAAAAATAAAGATACAAAGGCACTGTTATAATTAGAATAACCTTCAGATTTCAATCTAGATTCTAATTGAGAGCGAAACGCATCAGTTTTAGTTAGTTTAGAAAAAGTAGTGCTCAGTTTTTGTATTTGATTTTCTAACAACACCACTTTGGTTTCTGGAGCATAAGTATACTCATCATTTAATAAACCAAAATCATAGATATCTGATAAAACAGACTTTCCTATTTGATATAATTTAGGGTTTTTACTTGAAATACTATCCGGGAATGTGTTTTTAAATTTAGCATTATAAGCATCAAACACGTTAGATTTTACTTTTTCATCAAAATCAAAATAAGCAATACTACTTAATATGATTGCTTTTCGTTCTTTAGCAATTTCATCATTCGATTTTTTTAAAGCAAAATTAAAAGGTGCATATAAATTTTCAGATTGCCATGGTTTAGATTTATCAAAATTATATTTAAACTTTCCTCCTTTTGGAAAGAGATACACAATAACAACAGTTGTACATAAAAACAAAAGTATTTTATACAAAAGTGCATGATTACGGTACCATTTATTTATTAATTTCTTCATAAAACTTATTTATTGACTATCCAAAAGTAATAAAATTTAAAGGCATAAGGGTGGTTATAAAATTGTTTTCATTCTAAATTCTGTGAAAAAATCATTAATTTTACAGCAAATAAATTCAAACGCATTAGAAATGAATAAAGACGTAGTAATTGTATCTGCAGCAAGAACACCAATAGGTAGTTTTTTAGGAAGTTTATCAACAATTCCTGCTCCAAAATTAGGAGCAATAGCTATAAAAGGTGCTCTTGATAAAATTAATTTAAAACCAGAAATGGTTGATGAAGTATTAATGGGAAATGTTGTACAAGCAGGAAACGGACAAGCTCCTGCAAGGCAAGCAGCTATTTTTGCTGGTATACCAAATACAGTACCATGTACTACTATAAATAAAGTTTGTGCTTCAGGGATGAAAACCGTTATGCAAGCTGCACAATCTATTGCTTTAGGTGACGCCGATATTATTGTTGCCGGAGGAATGGAAAATATGAGTTTAATTCCTCATTATATGCATGCCCGTTCTGCTACCAAATTTGGACCTGCAACTTTAGTAGATGGAATGCAAAAAGACGGATTAGTAGATGCTTATAGTCAAGATGCTATGGGAGTTTCTGCTGATGCTTGTGCTTCTAAATATGAGTTTTCTAGAGAAGATCAAGATGCTTACGCTATACAATCTTATAAAAGATCGGCTGCGGCTTGGGAAGCAGGGAAATTTGATAATGAAGTTGTTCCTGTTGAAGTGCCTCAACGACGTGGCGACGCTATTGTTATAAATAAAGATGAAGAGTTTGGTAATGTAAAAATGGATAAAATCCCTGCATTACGTGCTGCTTTTACTAAAGACGGAACTGTAACTGCTGCAAATGCATCAACAATTAATGATGGTGCTGGAGCAATGGTATTAATGAGTAGAGAAAAAGCTGAAGAGTTAGGATTAAAAGTTTTAGCTACTATTAAAGGGTACGCAGATGCTGCACAGGCTCCTGAATGGTTTACTACTTCTCCTTCAAAAGCAATTCCTAAAGCACTAAAAAAAGCTGGATTAAAACTTGATGATGTTGAGTTTTTTGAATTTAATGAAGCGTTTTCTGTTGTTGGATTAGCTAATATGAAAATTTTAGGATTAAATGATGCTAATGTAAATGTTAATGGAGGAGCTGTTTCTTTAGGTCACCCATTAGGATGTTCAGGAGTAAGAATTATTATTACATTATTAAATGTATTAGAACAAAACAACGCTAAAATTGGTGCTGCAGCTATTTGTAATGGTGGTGGTGGTGCTTCTGCAATTGTTATTGAACGCAACTAACTCTTTTTAATGCAATACGGAATATGTAATTTAAGCATTGTGCCTCTAAGAGCTGAGGCCGCCGATGCGAGCGAACTCGTTTCTCAACTTCTTTACGGGGATACCTTTAAGATTTTAGAGGAGCGAAAGTCGTGGAGTAGAATACGGTTGGATTTTGATAAATATGAAGGATGGGTTGATAATAAACAATATTTAGAAATTTCTGAAACTGTTTACAATAAATTAACAAGTGAACCTCTAAAGCTGTCAACAGACTTAGTAGAGTTCATTCAAGATGAACATAAAAAATTATTAACAATTCCTTTAGGGTCATGTTTAAACGCATTGCAATTGCTTAATCATCGTTATGATGGTAGTTCAATAAACAAGATAGTTGATAAGTCAGAACTTGTTCAAACAGCTTTTATATACTTAAACTCACCGTACCTTTGGGGAGGAAAAACACCTTTTGGTATTGATTGTTCAGGGTTTACACAAATGGTTTATAAACTTAATGGTTATAAAATATTACGTGATGCTTCGCAGCAAGCAACTCAAGGAACTGCTTTAAGCTTTATAGAAGAAAGTGAACCAGGTGATTTGGCCTTTTTTGATAATAATGAAGGTGCAATTACACACGTTGGTATTATCATGGAAAACAATTACATTATTCATGCTCATGGTAAAGTTAGAATTGATCGACTTGATCATTCTGGAATTTACAATGTAGACAGCCAATTACATACTCACAAACTTAGAGTTATTAAAAAGATTATATAAAATAAAAAAGGTGCTTAAATTAATAAGCACCTTTTTTTATGATAATAGTTTATGTTTCTAGTTTCCGCTTTCTAATGCTTCAACTTTAGCTTTCATTACTTTAAATTTATCAGTTTCTCCAAGAGAACTATAAATACTCATTAATGTTTTGGCTGCATTTACATGCGTAGGCTTCAACTTTAATGTTTTTTCTAAGTAAGGTATAGCAGATTTGTAAAGTACATTAAGCTCTTCTTTGTATGCGTCATATTTTTTATAATCAGCAGATGAAGTCCCTAAAGAATTCATCTTATCAAAAATTCCTTTTTCTTGTCCTAAAATTAAAACAGCCATATTATTACTAGCATCAGCATTATCTGGTTCTAGCTCTAAAGCTTTTTCGTAATACTTTTTAGCATCATCAATATCTCCAGCATCTGCAGCAATAACACCTAAGTTATATTGTAATTCTGCATTATTAGGATCTTTAGTTGTTGCTTCTTCCATTAATCTTTTAAACTCATCTCTATTACCCATTTTTAATTGGATATTAGCTTCAGACATTAGCAATCCTAAGTCATCTGGGTTTTTTTCTCTAGCATCTTTCATTGCTTCAATTGCTTTTTCATTATCACCTTTTGTGATATAGATTAACGCAATATTTTTTACAATTTCAGCAGATTTAGAAGATGTTTTATTTACTTCTGGTTTAATATGAGTTCCAGATTTAACTGAAAGATCTCTTAAAACAGCAGAACCGAAAACTTCTTTTTCATTACTTTCTTTGTTGATTGCCGTGTATTGCGTTTCAATTCCTTCGTAACCTAAATCTCTTAAGGTTAGGTAGTGTTGTAACGATACGTCGTAATCTTGAGCTGTAACAGCTGTTGATGCTGCATAATACAGGTAAGATGTGTCTACTGGAGATAAACTATATGCTTTTTCAAATTCTTTTGAAGATCCCATATAATCTTCTTTCTCTAGAGCTTTGTTTGCTCTAGTTATAAAATCAGATAGCATTACTTGTTGTAATTGATCAATATCAGAAGTGTATTTTGCTTTCCCTGATGCTTCTTCAATATCTTTTACAGTATTAAAACTTTTAATAGCTGTATCAATATCTACATTAGAAGCTGTACCGTTAGCATATAACGCTTGACCTTTTACGTAGTAATATTTAGCTTGCATTTTTGCATCGCTATTACTTATTAAAGATTCAGCAGATAAAATAGCAGTTTTTGCATCTGCAAAATTCCCTGATTTGATTGCTTTTTCAGCAGCTTTTATTTCGTCTTTTTGTGCGTATGACAATGACCCTACTAAAAGTGCTAAAGCAACTATACTTTGTTTTTTCATTCTTAGTTAATATTTAGTTTTTGTGTTATTAATTGTTATTCTTCTTCTGAATTATCAATAGTTGTGCCATCTTCATTTGAAGTATCAGACTCAGCAATGTTTTTAGATATTACTTCTTCATTTTCATCTAGCTCAATTTCTTCTTCATCTTTCATTACTTTTGCAACTGCAGCAATAGAATCGTTACCTTTCAAATTAATAAGTTTCACACCTTGTGTTGCTCTCCCCATAACTCTTAGATCATTTACTGCCATACGAATAGCAATACCCGATTTATTAATAATCATTAAATCGTCTTCATCTGTAACAGATTTTATAGATACTAATTGTCCTGTTTTTTCAGTAATAGAAATAGTTTTCACACCTTTTCCTCCACGGTTAGTAATACGGTATACAGCTTCTCCATCTTCTGGATCATCAATATAAGTACGTTTACCATAACCATTTTCAGAAACTACTAAAACAGATTCTTCTTGAGGATTTTCAACAGCAATCATTCCAATAACTTCGTCAGTTTCATTCGCTAATGAAATACCACGAACACCTGAAGCATTACGCCCCATTGGTCGTGTTTTAGCTTCTTCAAAACGAATAGCTTTACCAGATTTAAGCGCTAACATTACTTGGCTTTCACCAGTTGTTAATTTAGCTTCTAGTAATTCATCATCTTCTTTAATTGTAATAGCATTAATACCGTTAGTACGAGGTCTTGAATATTGCTCTAAAGCTGTTTTCTTAACTTGTCCTTTTTTGGTAGCCATAATTACATAATGACTATTAATATAGTCTTCGTCTTTTAAATCTTGAGTACAAATGAAAGCTTTCACTTTATCATCTTGTTCAATATTTATAAGGTTTTGAATTGCTCTACCTTTTGAAGTTTTACTTCCTTCCGGGATTTCGTAAACACGCATCCAGAAACATTTTCCTTTTTGGGTAAAGAACAACATGTATTGGTGATTTGTTCCAACAAATAAATGTTCTAAGAAATCTTCATTACGAGTTGTAGATGCTTTTTGCCCTACCCCTCCTCTATGTTGTGTTTTGTATTCTGTAAGTGACGTACGTTTAATATATCCTGCATGAGAAATAGTAATAACTACTTGCTCATCCGGAATCATATCTTCAATACTTAAGTCTCCACCTGCATATTCAATTACTGAACGACGCTCATCACCATATTTATCTTTTACTACAGCAAGTTCGTCCTTAATAATAATCATACGACGTTCTTTCTTAGCTAAGATATCTTTAAGATCTTCAATAGTGACCATTAAATCGTCATATTCAGCACGTAATTTATCTTGTTCTAATCCTGTTAATTGACGTAATCGCATTTCAACGATAGCTTTCGCTTGAATTTCTGAAAGTTCAAAACGTTCAATTAATTTAGCACGCGCTTCGTCTGTATTTGAAGACGCACGAATAAGTGCAATTACTTCATCAATATTATCTGATGCAATAATTAAACCTTCTAATATGTGAGCTCGTTCTTCAGCTTTACGAAGTTCGTAAGTTGTACGTCTTACTACAACCTCATGTCTATGTTCCACAAAATGGTGAATCATATCTTTAAGGTTTAATAATTGTGGACGTCCTTTTACTAATGCAATATTATTTACACTAAAAGATGATTGTAAAGCGGTATACTTATATAACGTGTTTAATACAATATTAGGTATCGCATCTCTTTTTAAGATGTAAACAATTCGCATACCATTTCTATCAGACTCATCTCTAATCATAGAGATACCTTCTAATTTTTTATCATTAATAAGGTCAGCCGTCTTTTTAATCATGTCTGCCTTATTCACTTGGTATGGAATTTCGGTAACAATGATTGATTCGCGTCCGTTTACTTCTTCAATTCTAGCCTTACCACGCATTACAACACGTCCTCTACCAGTTTTAAAAGCTTCACGCACACCATCGTATCCGTATATAGTACCACCTGTAGGGAAATCAGGAGCTTTTACATGTGTAATTAGCTCATCTATTTCAATATCTGTATTATCTATGTATGCTATAATACCGTCAACAACTTCACTTAAATTGTGAGGTGGCATATTAGTAGCCATACCAACAGCAATACCCGACGCTCCATTAACTAAAAGTCCTGGTATACGTGTTGGTAACACGGTTGGTTCTTGTAAAGTGTCATCAAAATTAAGCTTGTGGTCTACTGTTTCTTTATCAATATCTGCTAGCATATCTTCCGATATTTTACGCATACGTGCTTCAGTATAACGCATTGCTGCAGGACTATCTCCATCAACAGATCCAAAATTCCCTTGTCCATCAACCAACATATAACGTAGACTCCATTCTTGAGCCATACGTACCATCGCGTCGTAAACAGAAGTATCTCCGTGAGGGTGATACTTACCTAAAACTTCCCCAACAATTCTTGCTGATTTTTTATGTGCTGTATTAGATCTAACACCTAATTCATGCATTCCATATAATACACGTCTGTGTACTGGTTTTAATCCATCTCTTACATCTGGGAGTGCACGTGACACGATGACTGACATTGAATAATCAATGTAAGCCGACTTCATTTCATCTTCAATATTAATTGGAATCAATTTTTCTCCTTCTGCCATATATAATTATTATTAGATTTTTCGTAAGTTTTCAAAACAGGCTAATATAAGTATTTTATAGCGCCTACGCCACTTTATATAGGTTTTTTTAGACTTTTTATTAACAAAAAAATCTCAGCTTTCTATTGGTAAAATATAAACGTATTTACTTTGATTTTTTAATGATTTTCACTCTATTAGCTAAACTAAAAAACATTTAAGGTATGATTTTTGCCTTTGTGTACTTGTTTTTACTATTTTTAAAGCAGAAAGGATTTTAATATGGATGATAATTTTTCCCCAAGAGTAAAAGATGTAATCGCTTACAGCAAAGAAGAAGCATTACGTTTAGGACATGATTTTATAGGTACCGAGCATTTAATGTTGGGTTTACTTCGTGATGGCAGCGGAAAAGCAATAGATATACTTGAGAATTTAGAGATAGACTTAACCCATTTAAGGCGTAAAGTTGAAATTTTAAGCCCTCCAAATTCTAATGTAATGACGGTTTCTAATGAGAAAAAAAATCTGCATTTAACAAGACAAGCAGAACGCGCTCTAAAAACTACATTTTTAGAAGCTAAATTATTTCAAAATAAAACCAATAACAGCGCTATTAATACCGCACATTTATTGTTGTGCATATTACGAAACGATAATGATCCTACAACGAAACTTTTAAATAAGCTTAAAGTAGATTATGATAATGTTAAAGAACAATTCAAGCTTATGATAACAAATGATGACGAATATTTAGAATTACCTAAAGGTGAATCTTTTTCAGATGACAGCATCAATGAAGAAGATGACTCTAAGCAAAACCCATTTAATCAACCTACATCTAAAACTACAAAAAAATCTAAGACTCCGGTATTAGATAATTTTGGTAGAGATTTAACAGCGCAGGCTGAAGAAGGTAAATTAGATCCCGTAGTTGGTCGTGAAAAAGAAATTCAACGTGTCTCACAAATTTTAAGTCGACGCAAAAAAAATAATCCACTTTTAATTGGAGAACCCGGAGTTGGTAAATCTGCAATTGCAGAAGGATTAGCTTTACGTATTGTAAAACGAAAAGTCTCTCGTATCTTATTTAATAAGCGCGTAGTCACTTTAGACATTGCTAGTTTAGTAGCTGGAACGAAATATCGTGGACAGTTTGAAGAACGCATGAAAGCGGTAATGAATGAGTTGGAAAAAAATGATGATATCATTCTTTTTATTGACGAAATTCACACTATTGTTGGTGCTGGTGGTGCTACAGGAAGCCTTGATGCATCTAACATGTTTAAGCCCGCATTAGCACGTGGTGAAATACAATGTATTGGAGCTACTACCCTTGATGAATACAGACAATACATAGAAAAAGATGGCGCTTTAGAACGTCGTTTTCAAAAGGTAATTGTTGAACCTACAAGTGTTGATGAGACCATAGAAATTCTTAATAATATTAAAGAAAAATATGAAGAACATCACAATGTTAGATATACAGACGAAGCTATTGCTGCTTGTGTAAAATTAACAAACAGGTATATGACCGAACGTTTTTTACCAGACAAAGCTATTGACGCTTTAGACGAAGCTGGATCTCGTGTACATATTACCAATATTGATGTTCCTAAACAGATTTTAGAATTAGAAAAAAAACTAGAAGAAGTTAAAGAAACTAAGAATGCAGTTGTTAAAAAACAAAAATACGAAGAAGCAGCTAAGTTAAGAGACGATGAAAAACGTCTAGAAAAAGAACTTGCTATAGCTCAAGAAAAATGGGAAGATGATACGAAACTTCATAAAGAAGTTGTTACCGAAGATAGTGTAGCCGATGTGGTTTCTATGATGACAGGCATCCCTGTAAACAGAATTGCACAAACAGAAAGTAATAAGCTCGCCGAATTACCTCAATTAATTAAAGGTAAAGTTATTGGTCAAGATGATGCTGTTGCAAAAGTAACTAAAGCTATTCAGCGTAACCGTGCAGGACTTAAAGATCCTAACAAACCAATTGGTTCATTTATATTTTTAGGACAAACAGGAGTTGGTAAAACACAACTCGCTAAAGTTTTAGCTAGAGAACTTTTTGATAGCGAAGATGCACTTGTAAGAATAGATATGAGTGAATACATGGAAAAATTTGCTATTTCAAGATTAGTTGGCGCACCTCCAGGATACGTTGGCTACGAAGAAGGTGGGCAATTAACCGAAAAGATAAGACGTAAACCTTATGCTGTTGTTTTACTTGATGAAATTGAAAAAGCGCATCCAGATGTGTTTAATATGTTATTACAAGTTTTAGATGATGGACATTTAACCGATAGTTTAGGCCGTAAAATTGATTTTAGAAATACCATTATTATAATGACTTCTAATATTGGAGCTAGAAAACTTAAAGAGTTTGGTCAAGGTGTTGGTTTTGGAACTGCAGCTAAACAAGCACAGGCTAGTGATAACTCTAAAAACATTATAGAAAATGCCCTTAAGAAAGCATTTGCTCCTGAGTTTTTAAACAGAATTGATGATGTAATGGTTTTTAATGCTTTAGAAAAAGAAGACATTAATAAAATTATAGATATTGAACTTGTAAGTTTAATTAGCCGAATTAAAGATTTAGGCTACGAACTTAACTTAAGTGAAAAAGCTAAAGACTATATCGCAGATAAAGGTTTTGATAAACAATATGGTGCTAGACCTCTAAAACGTGCTATACAAAAGTACATTGAAGATGCACTTGCCGAAGAAATTATAAACTCACACGTTACCGAAGGAGACATTATTTATATGGATCTAGACGATAACACTAACGAGTTGACAATAAAAATTGAAAAACCAAAACACACAGAATCTTAATCCAAAAAAAAAAACGCCGTTACTAAAAAAGTAATGGCGTTTTTACTCATTAACTTTCATGGTAAAAATAAAAAAGTATGATTTTTGTGATGTAGAAATACATAAAAATTATCTCATCGTTTCAGTCAATGAAGCAATAGTGATATCTCCTAGTCACAATCAAACACTATTTAGTATTATTAATACACATTACAAAAACACAAATTTTATATACATCTCAAATCGGAAAAACTCATATTCTGTTGATCCATTAACATATCTCGAAACTAATAATATTCCCAATTTAATTGGCTTCTCTATAGTTTCATCTAATTATAGAACTACAAATAATGCAGAAATTGAAAAACTATTCAGTAATAAACCGTATAGTATTTTCGCTTCTATTAAAGAAGCAACACATTGGGCAGATGTATTAATTAAAACTTATTAATCTTTTAGTTTTAATTCGCCACAGCAAATATTTTACAACATAAAAAAAGGCAGCTATTATATAGCTGCCTTTTAATTTAATATAGGTTATGGTTTTTAATTAATGTCTCTTCATTGAAGATGAAACAATTTTCTTAACTACCGACCCCTGGTTAGTACTTAATTTCACATAGAACATTTGGTTTGGCGTTCTAGAAAGATCAAAAGTAGTTTTACTTTGACTTCCTTTAACATACTTACCATTTGTATTACTTAACATTAATAAACCTTTAGTGTCAAATAACTCAATAGTCACGTTAGTTTCGTAATCAAATGAATAACTAATATTAACTTCTTTTTCAAATGGCACAGGATAAGCTCTAAAATCAATTACTTTTTCAAGTAATATATCTTCTTCTTTAGCTATTGTTCTTAGATTTACAGTTTCTGTATCTTCAGTTTCTGTCCAAGTATATGATACTTCACATTCTGATGTATTACCACACCCATCATTAGCTACAAACTCACGTATAAATGTATATTCTGTTGTAGTTGTGACTTGTGGACATTCCATTGTAAATGATTTATTATGTCCATTTATTGAAGGAATAATCCAGTGATCAGGATTACATGATAATGGCACACTAGAATCTGATCCATATCCTGCAATACCTCCATTTTGATAGATATTAAATCTATCTAAATCAATATCATAACTTAAAACAAATGTTTCACCTACAAAATTAGGATCTATATTTCCTGCCAGCGTAGTAACAACCCCTGAGTAAAATGGCTTACCATTAATATCGATATAATCTTCTGTACCAAAGTTTAAGATATATCCTTCTTCAAAAGTGAATTTAAAATCATCTGACGCTGTTGTCTGACTAATTACTGTTGCAGTCATTTCTTTGTCACTAAATACATTAGTTATACCATCTACTTGACAGTTATCAGTATAAGAAGCCTGAGTAGCAATACCCACTGGTAGTCCATATTCATCTAAATCAGGGTTTTCACCAAAAGTGATATCTTCAGGACACTCAATTACTGGAGCTGTATCATCGGTTATTGTAAATGACATTACAAATGCTTCAGATACGTTTTCACAATTATCTTCAACATTAATAGTTATATCAATAGTTGCAGAACACCCTTCAATAACCGTTGTGACATCTAAAACAGTGAATATTAATTCATCTGTTGTAGCACAATTATCATAGAAACATTCTAACGAACCATCAAAATCTTCTAAAGTTAATCCTCCTACAGTCCATGTATTATCTAAAACTGTAAATGTATCATTAATAGCTAGTGATGTTACCATCTCTTGAGGACATTGAGCACCATATTCTGTAGAAGAACTATAGGTTCCAAAATCTACACATTGCACATTTAATACTGGAGCAGATTGATCTCCACCTTGATAATTTACCTTAAACATTTCGGCAGCATTACCACATTCATCTGTTACAACATATTCAAACACTCTAATCCATTCACAATCTGAACCGTAACTTTTTTCAATTTTTGTTACAATAAGTTCACCGTCACAATTATCTGTAAATAATTCAGCAATATCATCTTCCGATGGTTCTCCTAAATCTGAATCTTTACATAAATCTAAACTATTACTTCCTGTTGGAATAATACCAGTTAATTCAGGTGCATTTGTATCTGCTCCACTATGAGTAATAATTACGTTATCAGCAAGATTTCCACAAGCATCTTCAATTACAAACTCGTAAGTTGCTGTCCAACCACAATTATCTCCCTCAATAACAGCCTCTAAAGGTGTTACTATAACTGTTTCACAATTATCAATATAAGCATCTTGAATTTCACTCAATTTAGGTGCTCCTGGATTTTCGCTTAAACATTGAAGTCCTGTAACTCCCATTGGTAAATCTCCCGTCAACTCAGGTGCTGTTTTATCACTTCCATTGTAATATACTTTTACAGGAGCTGCATAATTACCACAATCATCTTGTACTTCGTATCTAAACATTACTGCCCAATCACAATCATCACCTAAGTCTACAATTGTTCTTGTAACATTTACATTTCCACAATTATCAGAAAATAACGCTGCAACATCTTCAATTGATGGCGCATTTAATCCTTCAATATTGAAACAAGAATTAATATTAGATTCACCTGAAGGTAACTCTCCTATTAATACTGGAGCAGCTTCATCAATAACTGTTATTACTTGAACTGCTGTTATTGTATGCTCACAATTATCAGTAAATGTATATGTTACATTAAACATGCCACAACTTCCTGCAAACTCATCTGCAACACCTTGAATTTCACCGCTAATAATACACGAATCAGTATCACTACCATTAGAATATGACAAATACCCTGGAGTAAATGTTGCTAAATCTTCACATTGAATTTGCATATCTTCTATTGAAGCAAACTCAGGATGTGGTGCGGGTAAAACAGTAATAGTTTTTGTAGCTGTAATTTCTCTCTGACACTCGTCAATAAAAATCCATGTTGCTGTTAATTCTCCTCCACATTCTGTATAAGATCCTGTTATTTCTCCTTCTACTTCTCCTGAGATAATACAAGATCCGGTTTCACTTCCGTTAGAATATGATAAATATCCTGCCATGTAGCTTGCTGCTTCATCACAAGTAATCTCTTCATTTTCTACTGGTGCAAATTCTGCAATTGGAGCCGGTAAAACTGTAATAGTTTTTGTAGCTGTAATTTCTCTCTGACACTCGTCAATAAAAATCCATGTTGCCGTTAATTCTCCTCCACATTCTGTATAAGATCCTGTTATTTCTCCTTCTACTTCTCCTGAGATAATACAAGATTCGGTTTCACTTCCGTTAGAATATGATAAATATCCTGCCATGTAGCTTGCTGCTTCATCACAAGTAATCTCTTCATTTTCTACTGGTGCAAATTCTGCAATTGGAGCCGGTAAAACTGTAATAGTTTTTGTAGCTGTAATTTCTCTCTGACACTCGTCAATAAAAATCCATGTTACTGTTAATTCTCCTCCACATTCTGTATAAGATCCTGTTATTTCTCCTTCTACTTCTCCTGAAATAATACAAGATTCGGTTTCACTTCCGTTAGAATATGATAAATATCCTGCCATGTAGCTTGCTGCTTCATCACAAGTAATCTCTTCATTTTCTACTGGTGCAAATTCTGCAATTGGAGCTGGTAAAATATATACTTTTTTACTTGTAGTAATTGTTCGATCACATTCATCTGTATACAGCCATGATACAACAAACTCACCACCACATTCCGTGTAAGAACCTGTTATTTCTCCTTCTACTTCTCCTGAAATAATACAAGATTCTGTTTCACTTCCATTAGAATATGATAAGTATCCTGCCATGTAACTTGCTGCTTCATCACAAGTAATCTCTTCATTTTCTACTGGTGTAAACTCTGCAATTGGAGCTGGTAAAATATATACTTTTTTACTTGTAGTAATTGTTCGATCACATTCATCTGTATACAGCCATGATACAACAAACTCACCACCACATTCCGTGTAAGAACCTGTTATTTCTCCTTCTACTTCTCCTGAAATAATACAAGATTCTGTTTCACTTCCATTAGAATATGATAAGTATCCTGCCATGTAACTTGCTGCTTCATCACAAGTAATCTCTTCATTTTCTACTGGTGTAAACTCTGCAGCTGGCGCAGGAATAACTGTAATAGTTTGCGTATGAGAAATCTGTCTATCACACTCATCCATAAAAAACCAAGTCGCCATTAATTCTCCTCCACACTCCGTGTAAGACCCTGTTAACTCTCCTTCAACTTCACCATTAATAGAACAATACCCATTACTGAATCCATTACTATATGATAAATTCCCTACCACATACATCTCTGCTTCATCACAAGAAATTGAAATATCACTTGGCAAATCTAAAAATTCTGCTGCCGGAGCTTCATCTATTTTAATATCTTGTATATAGGTAATTAAACGCCCACATTCATCTTCAAACTCCCATGTAATTACAATATCACCACCACATTCAGTAAATTCACCTACAACATTACCAGTTACAGAACCTTCAATAGCGCAAATACTACTTTCAATACCATTACTATATGAAATTGCTTC
The DNA here is from genome assembly GCF_052934785.1 of Lacinutrix undariae. Classification (NCBI taxonomy): domain Bacteria; kingdom Pseudomonadati; phylum Bacteroidota; class Flavobacteriia; order Flavobacteriales; family Flavobacteriaceae; genus Lacinutrix; species Lacinutrix undariae. The sequence goes on along the minus strand of NZ_CM128809.1, from coordinate 2,736,901 downwards.
TGTTATATATCCTTCTGAAAGATATGTACTTGCTTCATCACAAGTAATATTTGTGTTTTGAGGTAAATCACCTACAAATTCAGCTTCTGGAGCTGGAGTAACCGTAATTACCTGCATGTGACTTATTGCGTTTCCACAAGTATCTTCTGCACTCCATGATCTTATTACAACACCTCCTGCACAAGCTAAACCTAATTGAGATTCATCTTGACTATAAGTAACCGCTAAAACACCTGCACAATTATCTAAAGCCGAAACCTTTGAAGGATTTGGTATTTCATCAACACAACTCACCGTGATATCTTCTGGTGTAGCGGATAATACTGGTGATTCAGTATCTCCACCTGAATATGTGATTACTATAGGATCTACTAAATTTCCACATGCATCAGAAACAGTATATGTATATGTTGCTAACCATTTACAATCTGTTCCTTTAGAATTAGATTCTTTTACAACATTTACTACTCCACAATTATCTGAAAATAAAGCACCTATTTCTTCAATAGATGGTCCCTGAGCTTTATCTGAAAAACAATAATTTAATCCCGATTCTCCATTTGGAATTATCGCATTTTTATTTAATGAAGGTGCACTAACATCCCCACCGCTATATTCTATTTTAATTTCTTCATCAACATAATTTCCACACGCATCTCTTACGGTAAAAGAATATACAACATTCCATTCGCAGTCTGAACCTGATGGTGTTGTTGTTTTTTCAACAATTACTTCACCACATTCATCAACATATAAATCTGCAATATCATTTATAGATGGTCCTTCGGGAATTGCAGAATAACATAAGTTGATACCTGTATAATCTAAAGGTAGTGATACACCATCACGCAATACTGGAGCTGATTGATCTCCTCCTGTGTAATGAATTTTGAATTGATCTTCAAATTCGCCACACTTAATATCATAAGTGTAAATTACTTCCCAATTACAATTGGTGGAAGGTTGTACCCAGTAGGTTGACTTGGTGACTTGTGGATCTCCATTTTCACATTGATCTAAATAATTATTTGTAACTCCCTCAACAGATAGACCTGTTGGAGCATCACTCATACAACCATTAATAAATGTACTTCTTTGATTTTCTTGCCCTAATACAGAACTCATACTAAACATAAAAAGTGCAACAAAAGCTACTGCTTTAATAGACTGGATGTGTTTTGTAAAAAGATTAATATTACAACACAAAAAATACGCCATAGACGACCTCTTTTGGTCCCTAGCGTTGTTTCGGGTAAAATTGTTCATAAACATAACATTTGGTTTTAAATTAAAATTATTTTAAACATTTATTTTAGACAATAGTTATACTGTCCGTACAAAACAGAAGCGGGTTACAAAAATGTGTAGATAGGTATGGGACCTTAAACATTTTGCATATAAAAACCATGCTATACATGGTAATACATGCCGTTTGCTGTTTGAATTTTTACAAATTCAAACAAATAATAAATGTGCTAATAATCAATTGTTTTGCTATTAAACAATTTTGGGTAAGAGGTGCGGAACTCGACTTAAAAAAGTGATTCCGCACTTAATAAATGACTCAATCTATCATTTATTTAATTCAAAAATATACCATAAGTTACTGATACACAAATAAATTTAACTTTTTATTTGGTATTAAACAGTTTGTCATTTTATTTTTGCATTTAATCGAAAAGGAGGTCATTATCGATGCGAAAATCATCGATGAAGCGTATTGACGTTTGTATCATATCATGAAAAATTTGATCGTGAGTTACAAAATCAACTTCATTTCTATAACTTTTTAAGAATGATTCTATTAAAGGAGATGATTTTTTGGGAGCTCTGAAAAATAACGCTTGAGAGGCGTTAAAAAGTTCGATAGCTAAAATACGTTCTACATTATTAATTAGTGTAAATGCTTGGGTTGCTCCATTTGCTCCCATACTTACATGATCTTCTTGTCCGTTTGAAGAAACAATACTATCTACACTTGCAGGTGTTGCTAATTGTTTGTTTGCACTTACAATACTTGCAGCGGTGTATTGAGGAATCATAAATCCTGAATTTAATCCTGGATTATCTACCAAAAATGTTGGTAAACCTCTTAATCCTGAAACTAATTGAAAGATACGTCTTTCAGAAATATTTCCTAATTCTGCCATAGCAATTTTTAAGAAATCAAATCCTAATGCTAAGGGTTGTCCGTGAAAATTCCCACCAGAGATAATTAAATCTTCACCTGTAAATACGTTTGGATTATCGGTAACCGAATTTATTTCAGTTTTAAAAATTCTATGCACATGCTCTAAAGTATCTTTTGTTGCTCCGTGAACTTGAGGAATACATCTAAAAGAATACGGATCTTGAACATGTTGTTTTTCTTGAGTAATCAATTCACTTCCGTCTAAGAAACCTCTTACACGTTCGGCCGTTTTTAATTGTCCGTTATGAGGGCGAATTAAATGTACCAATTCATTAAAAGGTTCAATTCTTCCATCAAAAGCATCAATAGAAATACTTCCTATTAAATCGGCTAAATATGATAATTTATATGATTTATTCAACACATAAACACCATAAGCACTCATAAATTGAGTTCCGTTTAATAATGCTAAACCTTCTTTTGATTGTAAAACAATAGGTTGCCAGTTAAATTCTTTTAAAATCTCTTCAGATTTCACAACTTCTCCTTTATAAGACACTTCTCCTTTACCTAATAATGGTAAAGCTAAATGCGCTAAAGGCGCTAAATCTCCTGATGCACCTAATGAACCTTGCGTATAAACCACAGGGAAAATATCATTATTATAAAATTCAATTAAACGTAAAACAGTATCTAATTGAATCCCGCTAAAACCATAACTTAAAGATTGTATTTTAAATAACAACATTAGTTTTATTACCTCATTTGGCACGCGATCACCAGTACCACAAGCGTGAGACATTACTAAATTTTCTTGAAGTTGTGTTAAATTATCTTTTTCAATTTTTACATTATATAAAGACCCAAACCCTGTGTTAATTCCGTAAATAGGCTTATCCTCTTTTTCCATTCTATGATTTAAATACGCTCGGCATTTTTCAATTTTAGTAATAGAATCTTCGCTTAGCGCTAAAGTTTTTTCATATAATAAAATATCATTTATTGTAGAAAGCTCTAAAGAATCAGAAGAAATATAATGTACAGTATCCATAGTAAAAATTTAATTCTCCAAAAGTCAGCATTCCATATAGATTATGCAACAAATGTTAATAATTAATAAAATATATTGGTTTGTATCTATTATCTTCTATTTTTGGGTAAACAAAAAAATAAACATGAAAAAACTACTCCTTTTATCACTAGCTATTGCAGCTGCTTCATGTGAGCAAGCGCCACCAAAAGACTACGTGACTTTTTCTGGAAAAATAACAAATAAAACAAGTGATTCTGTTGTTGTAAGATCTAGAACATACACTAAAACAATACCTGTTAACGCTGACGGAACTTTTAAAGACACCTTAAAGGTTGAAACTGGTGTTTATAATTTATTTGATGGATCTGAAAGTACAAATATGTACTTAAAAAACGGGTTTGAATTAAACGTAACTATGGATACTAAAGAGTTTGATGAAACTGTAAAATATACAGGATCTGGAGCTGAACATAGTAACTTTTTAGCTGAGCAATCTTTATTACAAGAAGAAATTTTAGATATTGATAAATTATCAAACCTTGGAAATGTTTCTGAATTAGATAAAGAATTAGCAGGAATTAAAGGACAATTAAATGAGTTTTACACTTCTAAAAAAGGCGTTGATTCTACATTAATCGCTGAAGCTGTTGGATCAATTGACCCAATGTTAAAATCTTATAAAGGTTACCTTGAAGGTGCAATTACTTTAAAAAGTGAATTACCTAAAGGAAGTCCTTCTCCAGTTTTTGAAAACTACGAAAACCATAAAGGTGGAACAACTTCATTAAGTGATTTAAAAGGAAAATACGTTTACATGGATATTTGGGCAACTTGGTGTGCACCTTGTAAAGCTGAAATTCCTTTTCTTAAAGAAGTTGAAAAAAAATATCATGGTAAAAACATTGAGTTTGTAAGTATTTCTGTTGATGACGCTAGACGTTCTGGTGGAGGAAGTATGGAAAAAGCTAAAGCTAAATGGGAAAAAATGGTTACCGATTTAAGTTTAGGTGGTATTCAATTAATTTCAGATAAAAATTGGCAATCAGATTTTATAGCAAACTATAAAGTAACAGGAATTCCTCGTTTTATCCTAGTTGATCCTGATGGAAACATTGTAACTCCAGATGCTCCAAGACCTTCAAGTCCTGCATTAATTGAGTTATTTAATGAATTAAGTATCTAATACAAATTCTTACACATATAAAAAAGCCACTCTATAACAGAGTGGCTTTTTTATGTTTTATAGTATGCGATTATTCATTTTCTTTTTGTGCTTCTGTCTGTGGTTGTGGTTCTGGTTTTGCAAATAAATCCATATAACTTTCACCTAAAGCATCAATAACATCACTAGCTAATAAGCTTTGAAATCCTAAATCGGCAACAGCAATATCTGCAGATTTACCATGTAAATACACTCCAAAAACCGAAGATTCAAGTGCCGAATAGCCTTGAGACATTAATCCTGTAATAATTCCGGTTAACACATCTCCAGTTCCTGCGGTAGATAATCCTGGATTACCTGTACTGTTTACGTAATATTTATCTAAAAACACCGTAATTGTATGCGCACCTTTTACAACGACAACAACATTATATGCTTTTGAGAATGCTTTTACCTTACTCAATTTATCAAAATCATCTTTCCAAGTCCCTATTAAACGTTCTAATTCTTTAGGATGTGGTGTTAATACCGATTCTGCCGGTACTAATTTTAATAAGTCTTGTTGTTTTGAAAGAATATTTATCGCATCAGCATCAATAACTAATGGTGTTTTATTAGATTTTAAAAAAGTTTCAAATGCTAAAATGGTTTCAGAATGTGTTCCTAAACCTGTACCAATACCAATAACATTTGGCGTGATTTCAAAATTAATATTAGAAATTAATTCCTCCTTAACATCAGTAATTACCATAGCTTCTGGTAATGCGGTTTGCAATACATTATAACCGCATTTTGGAATAAATGCAGTTACTAATCCTGCTCCAGAAGTTAAAGCAGCTTTACTTGCCAAAGTAACGGCTCCTATTTTACCATAGCTTCCTCCTATTAATAAGGCGTGACCAAAATCGCCTTTATGCGAAAATTTATCTCGCGGACGGTAAATTGGTAATACATCTTGCTTAATTATAAATTCTGACTCTGTTGGTGTTTCAATTAAATATTGGCGATCAATACCAATATCTAAAACTTCCCATTGCACTGTATATTTTGCAGTTTCAGGTAAAAAGAAGACTAATTTTGGGGATTGAAAACTTAATGTATGACTCGCCCAAACTACATCATTTTCTTCTTTAGGCACGCTATCTGTTTCTAATCCTGAAGGAATATCAACGGCTAAAGTAAATGCTTTTGAAGCTCTAAAATGCTGAAAATAAGTTTGCACCCAATCTGCTGCCGGACGATTAAATCCTATTCCAAAAACAGCATCTAATATAATATCTTCGTGAGCAATTACAGGTAAATCATCTTCTGCGCTTAAAAGTGCTGGCCATGATTTAGTAACTTGTTTTATACGATCATAATTAATTAAGAAATCTTTTGAGCGTTTATCACTATAATTTATAACGTAGGTATGTACGTTATATCCGTGATTAATTAAATGTCTCGCCACAACCAAACCATCACCTCCGTTATTACCAATTCCACAAAACACATGAATAGGAATTTGTCCGCCTTGTAACCTTAAATGTAACCAGTTAAAAATTTGAACTCCTGCGCGTTCCATTAAATCGGTTGAAGATATGTTTTGTCGTTCAGCAGTGAGTTGGTCACCTTCATAAACTTGTTCTTTTGAGAGTATTTTCATATTAAAGTAAAAAATTATAGTCTTTTATTCTTCAGTAAAAATAATACTTTTAATAGCTAAATTGTATAAAGTTGATTTTATTAAAAATATAAACAAAAAAAGCTTCTCAAAATATGAGAAGCTTTTAAAGTATGAATTGATTACTATAATAAACAATTACTTTCTTTTTTTCCTTTTTTTATCATCATTCTTAACAAAAAAGGCTTTTAACTCATCAATATCTAATTCGTAGTCTGCATTAGTATCAATAGCACTAAAATTTAATGACAATTCTCTATTATCTTTTGCGGCAACTTCTAATTCATTTAAAGTACCATCGCCATTTTCATCAATGGTTTCAATTAATTTTTCTGGAGACATTTGCATTGGCCCATCTTCACTTAATGCTGCTTCTAATTCTTCAAGACTTATATACTCATCACTGTTGGCATCAATAATATCAAAATCTTTAGCAATTTTCCCTTTTTCATCTTTTGATGCTTCCGCTCTATCAATCATATTGTCTTTATCAAGATCTAACTGATTAATAATTTGTAATGCATTAGGTTTTCCGCCTCGTTCTTCACCCCTATTACCTCTATCTCGTCCTTGTCCTCTTGACGGTCTTTGCGAAAATACAGTTACAGAAAATAGCACAGTAAATAATGTGACTATTACTTTTAAATCTTTCTTTTTCATAGCTTATAAATTCTTCTTTAGTTATTTAGATGTGTTATTCTGAAAAAACTTGCGCTTTTTTTGAGAAATATTTTTTAATCTCTACAAATGCCATATAACAAGGATATTTTCAATACTTATTCTTTTTTCTTTCAAACAAAATATTATCTTCGATATAAGATGTTAAAATATTAAATATTCTTACATTAATTCGAAGTTTAACTAAAAAATAACACATGAAAGTCTTAAAATTTGGTGGAACTTCTGTTGGTTCAATTCCACATATAAAACAAGTTGTTAAAATCCTTAAAAATTACGCAGAAACATCAACCGTTATCTGTGTGGTTTCTGCCATTGGAGGCATTACAGATAAACTGTTACATTCTGGTCATTTAGCACAGAGCAAAGATGCAAATTATATTTCTGAATTTAAAATTATTAAAAAAAATCATCTAGATATTTTAACGGGTTTAATACCTACCGAAAACACCTTAGTAAAAACACAGCTTAATGAACAATTAGATGACTTAAAAAACCTTCTTGATGGCATCTTTTTAATTAATGAATTATCTCCAAAAACATCAGATAAACTTGTTAGTTTTGGAGAGTTATTATCGTCATTTATAATTGCCGAAACTATAAAAAGTGATGGCATTAATGTATCTAGAAAAAATAGCCAAGATTTAATTATTACAAATTCTAATTTTACAAAGGCCGAAGTAAAAGAAGATTTAACTACAGCTAACATTCAAAAACATTTTAAGTCTTCTACAGCTCAAATCACCATTTTACCTGGTTTTGTTTCAAAATCAATAATTGGAGAAATTACAACACTTGGTCGTGGTGGATCAGATTATACAGCAGCTCTTGTAGCTGCAGCATTACAAACTGAACAATTGGAAATTTGGACAGATGTTAGTGGGATGTACACCGCAAACCCAAAGCTGGTTAAACAAGCTTATCCAATAAAAAAATTATCGTACCAAGAAGCCATGGAGCTTTCTCATTTTGGCGCAAAAGTACTTTATCCACCTACCGTACAACCGGTATTGGCTAAAAATATTCCATTAGTTATAAAAAACACAATGGAGCCTGAGGCTGAAGGCACATATATATCAAACGATGCGTCAAATAACGCTACTGTTCGCGGAATTACAAATATTAATGATATTGCACTTTTAACACTTGAAGGTACCGGAATGGTTGGTATTCCTGGGTTTTCAAAACGCTTATTTGAAACGCTTGCAGTGCATAAAATAAATGTGATTTTTATTACTCAAGCCTCTTCTGAACATTCTATTTGTTTTGGTGTGAATCACAACGAATCTATATTGGCAAAAAACAGTATTGATGATACTTTTGAATATGAAATTTCGTTACATAAAATTAATCCTATTATTTTAGAAGACCAGCTTTCAATCATTGCGCTAATTGGTGATCAAATGAAAAATCATCAAGGAATTAGCGGAAAAATGTTTAGTACTTTAGGTAAAAATAATATTAATATAAGAGCTATTGCTCAAGGCGCTTCAGAAAAAAATATCTCGACAGTTATTGCTCAAAAAGATGTCAAAAAAGCTTTAAACGTATTACATGAAACCTTTTTTGAAACGAAAACAAAACAATTAAATGTATTTATTACAGGTGTTGGAAATGTAGGAGAACACTTAGTAGAGCAAATTAATCAGCAGAAAAAATATCTAAAAGAACAGTTAAAAATTAATATTAGAATTGCCGGATTATCAAATTCTAAAAAAATGGTATTTAATGCCGATGGAATTCCTTTAAAAACATGGAAAACCGCACTTAGCGAAGGAGAACCAGCAAGTTTAGAAGGCTTTTTTGAACACACAAAAAATCTAAATCTTAGAAATAGTATTTTTGTAGATGTTACGGCAAACAGTGATGTTGCCAACGTGTATGCTAAATATTTAAAAGAAAGTATTGCTGTGGTGGCTTGCAATAAAATTGCATGTTCAAATACGTATAGTAGTTACCATGAATTAAAATACTTATCTCGAAAATATAATGCACCATTCTTATTTGAAACTAATGTTGGTGCAGGATTACCTGTAATTGACACACTAAATAATTTAATAGCCTCTGGAGATAAAATCACCTCAATACAAGCTGTTTTATCGGGAAGCTTAAACTTTGTTTTTAATAACTTTAATGCTACTACAAAATTTCATGATGTTGTAAAACAAGCGCAAGCCGAAGGTTACACCGAACCTGATCCACGTATTGATTTAAGCGGTGTTGATGTTGCGAGAAAGATTTTAATTTTAGCTAGAGAAAGTGGTACTGCGATGGACTTAAATGCGATTGAAAATGATTCATTTTTAACGCCTAAAAACCTAAATAGTGATTCGGTAGATGATTTTTATCAAACTTTAATTGATGATGAAGCGCATTTTCAAAAGTTATACGCTTCGGCGAAAGCAAATAATTGTCAGTTAAAATATGTTGCTGAATTTAATAACGGAAAAGCGAAAGTTGGATTGAAAGAAATTCCGCAAGGTCATCCTTTTTACAACCTTGAAGGAAAAGATAATATTGTGATGTTTTATACTGAACGTTATGTGGAACAACCTATGATTATTAAAGGTGCTGGAGCTGGTGCTGAAGTTACTGCATCTGGTTTATTTGCAGATATTATAAGAATCGGAAACAATTAAAACAGCAAATTACATGACAGAAATTAAAATATTTTCACCTGCAACGGTGGCAAATGTATCATGCGGATTTGACGTTTTAGGTTTTTGCTTAGACACGGTTGGTGATGAAATGATTGTTAGAAAAACAGCAGAAAAAGGAATTAAAATCACCAAGATTGAAGGTTTTGATTTACCATTTGAAGTTAAAAATAATGTAGCTGGTGTTGCCGCATTAGCCATATATAATGATGCAAAACCCAACTGTGGTTTTGAGATTGAAATTTACAAAAACATAAAACCAGGTAGCGGTGTTGGAAGTAGTTCGGCAAGTGCATCTGGAACTGTTTTTGCAATAAATAAATTACTAGGAAACCCTTATAACAATACACAACTCACAGATTTCGCCATGAAAGGAGAAGCTGTGGCAAGCGGTTGTGAACATGCTGATAATATTGCTCCTGCCCTATTTGGTGGATTTACCTTAGTAAAAAGCACTATTCCGCTTGAAGTGTTACAAATTCCAACACCTAGCCAATTATTTGCTACAGTAATTCATCCACAAATTGAGATTAAAACCTCTGAATCCAGAGCTATTTTACCTCAAAATATTCCTTTAAAAGACGCCATTACACAATGGGCAAATGTGGGGAGTTTAATTCATGCGTTGCACACCGATAATTACGAGTTAATTGGCAGATCATTAAATGATGTTGTTGTTGAACCACATAGGAGTCAGTTGATTCCTTATTTTAAGGACGTAAAAAAAACAGCTTTAAAACATGGCGCTTTAGGTTGTGGCATTTCTGGATCTGGACCTTCTATTTTTATGCTGAATAAAGGCCAAGAAAATGCATTAGCTGTTGAAAAAGCAATAGCCAATATATATGTCAAAACAGGAATTAAATTCCATACATATATTTCAAAAATAAATACTGAAGGCATAAAAATTATAAATGATTAATTATGAAATACTACAGTCTAAATAAAAAAGCACCCAACACCACATTTAAAGATGCAGTGATAAAAGGACTTGCGCCAGATAAGGGTTTGTATTTTCCTGAAACCATAACACCACTACCTAAATCATTTTTTGATTCAATTGACGAGCTTTCTTATGCCGAAATTGCTTTTGAAGCTATCAAACAATTTGCTTGTCCGGATATTCCTGAAGCCGTTTTAAAAACTATTATTGAAGACACACTTAGCTTTGATTTTCCTGTGGTGAATTTAGATAAGAAAATTTCAACATTAGAATTATTTCACGGTCCAACAATGGCATTTAAAGATGTTGGTGCTCGTTTTATGGCAAGATGTTTAGCCTATTTTAATACTGAAAACACAGAAAATGTAACCGTTTTAGTAGCCACTTCTGGAGATACTGGAGGTGCTGTTGCTAATGGTTTTTTAGGTGTAAAAGGCGTTGATGTTGTTATTTTATACCCTAGCGGAAAAGTGAGCGACATACAAGAAAAACAACTTACTACATTAGGTCAAAATATTACAGCTCTAGAAGTAGATGGTGTTTTTGATGATTGCCAAGATATGGTGAAGAAAGCTTTTTCTGATGAAGAATTAACTCGTAGAATGCAACTTACTTCGGCAAACTCAATAAATGTAGCACGTTGGTTACCGCAAATGTTTTATTTCTTTTTTGCCTACAAACAGTTACATTATAAACATGATAATATTGTATTTTCTGTACCTAGTGGTAATTTCGGAAATATATGTGCTGGTATGATGGCACAACAATTAGGTTTACCAATTTCTCATTTTGTAGCTTCAAATAACGCGAATAATAGTGTGACTGAATATTTAGAAAACGAAATTTATAAGCCTAAACCATCTGTACAAACTATAAGTAATGCAATGGATGTTGGCAACCCTAGCAATTTTATAAGAGTTCAGGAGATTTATAAGTCTAATTTTAATCGTTTAAAAGACAATTTATCATCTTTTAGTTTTTCGGATAACGCTACAAAAAATGCCTTAAAAGAAATTTATGAAACTTATAATTATGTTGCAGATCCACATGGTGCTGTAGGATATCTGGGAGCTAAAGCGTATTTAAAAATTCAGCCTAAAGCTCATGTCGTATTTTTAGAAACTGCACATCCTACTAAATTTTTAGAGGTTGTAGAAAAAGTTATTAATAACGAACAAGCGTTACCTAAACAGATTCAAGAGGTTGTAGGGAGAAAAAAAGTAGCTATTAAAATTTCGACTTATAATAATTTGAAAGATTTTTTATTGAAATAATTTGGATATAGAAAAGCATTTTTAAAAGCTATCAATTTTATAAAAATGTTTTCTATACACTATATATTCTTAGTATTCTTTTTCAAAATAGAAATAAGATCTTCCTTGTTAAAAGGCTTTGAAAGAATATCATCAAAACCTAAATCATTTAGTTTATTAATAATTTCAGTACTTGCCATATTGGCTGTAAATGCAATAACTGTAACCTCTGGTCTGTGTTTTTTAATATGTTTAATTGCTTTAAAACCATTCATTTTTGGCATTTCTAAATCTAAAAGCACTAAATCAATATCGTTGTGATTTTTTATATGCTCAATAGCTTCAAGACCATTTGTGCCTTCGTATATTTTAATAACATGTTTTTCTAAAAGTTTTTTAGCATACATCATGCTTACCATATTGTCTTCAACAATTAATACTGTTGATTTTAAATGAAAATCATGAAAAAGGTTTTCCTTATTAATCACCTCTTTTTTTGGAGCCAATGTTACTTGTTTTAGATTTAAAGTAAATTTAAAATGTGTGCCTTCATTTAATTTACTTTCTATTTTTATTTCAGAATCCATAGCCTCTATTATAGATTGAGAAATTGCTAATCCTAAACCTGTTCCTCCATAAACCGGATTATTTTCATTTTGAATTTGATGAAAACTTTCAAATACTTTATTTAAATTGTTTGGAGCAATACCAATTCCGGTATCAGAAACAACAAATGTAATTACCAAACTATCTTTCTTTGAATCAATTATTTTTGCTGAAAATATTATTTCCCCTTGCTCCGTAAATTTTATAGCATTTGAGATTAAGTTATATATCACTTGAGCAAAACGTTTTTCGTCTATATTAACAGCTAATCCCTTTAATTTAGGATCTATATATGAGTGTAGTTTTAAGTTCTTTTCTTCAGCATTGCTAATAAAAGGAATGGTAATTTTCTCTAAAAAATCATATAACACTTTTGGTTCTTCAAATAATTCAAAACGGCCAGATTCAATTTTATGAATATCTAACATATCGTTCACTAACAGTAACATGTTATTATTGCAATGATCTAATATCTCAAAATACTTTTTGTTTGGTGTTTCTGCATTATCATTACCTAAAATTAATTTCGTAACACCATTAATACTGTTAATTTGAGTACGTAATTCATGTCCTAAATTAGATAACACTCGAGTTCGCCTATCTTTTTCATTTTCAGCAAAATCTTTATCATTAGATATTTTATTTATAACCAATTTATTATGTGTAAGCGCTTGTAACGAAAATATCATCATAAGAATAAAATTAATAGATGAATTTAAAATAAAACGATTATGCACCTGATCTTTAGTTAAATTCTCATAATAATCAGAATACATTGGAGAAATTAAAAAAGAAATAATTAGAAATAAAATAATTAAAAAATACAGATTATTAGTTTGTCTCTTAAAATTAGTTTCTCGACGAATAATATAAGGTAAAGCAAAAAGGAATCCTAAAGGAAACCAATAATAACCTGACATAAACCCTTCTAAATAAGATAGAATAACGGTAGCAGTCCCTAAGCAAGCAAAAACTATGTAGGGTCCAGTTAAGTAATTCCGTTTTACAAGAAAAAGATATATCCCCACTAAAAAACCTAATAAAGAAAACAGAGCAAGAATTCCTGAAGGTATAAAACCATTATAAAAGCTAATAAACACATAATAACAATTAACAAAAATTGCAGAAAAATAAATAGCCATTCCAAGTTTAAAAAAGCTGTTTTCTTTAAATTCTTTAAATTCTTTAAAATCTTTAAATTTGGAAGAAGGCATTATTTTATTTATTGAGTTATTAGTTACCTACAAAATACGTCTTATTGAGCATTATATGCAAGTTGAACAAACCTTTTTATATTTATTTTAAGAGTAAACTCTTATTACTTCAATTTATCGCTTTTTCATTAAAATAGAGACAATTTTATTAAAAAATATAGATTAAAATACTTTAAAAGTATATCTATATTTTTTCAATACATTTGTATTATAAAATAAACCAAATTACAATGAAAAATACTGCTTTATCAACAACACACGAAGCTTTAGGAGCAAAAATGGTCCCTTTTGCAGGATACAATATGCCTGTACAATATGAAGGTGTAAATATTGAACACGAAACGGTACGTAAAGACGTTGGTGTATTTGATGTTTCTCACATGGGAGAATTTTTAATTGAAGGTCCTAACGCTTTAAACTTAATACAAAAAGTATGTAGTAATGATGCGTCAAAATTAACTATCGGAAAAGCACAATACAGTTGTATTCCTAATGACGATGGTGGTGTTGTAGACGATTTAATTATATACCAAATAAAAGAAGACACTTACTTATTGGTTGTTAATGCTAGTAATATTGAAAAAGATTGGAACTGGATTTCATCTAAAAACGATGTTGGTGCAGAGATGAAAAATATTAGTGAAGATTATTCATTATTAGCAATTCAAGGCCCAAAAGCTATTGAGGCCATGCAATCTGTTACAAGTCATGATTTATCAGCAATTAAATTTTACAACTTTGTAGTTGGAGATTTTGCAGGTGTTGAAAACGTTATTATTTCGGCAACAGGATATACTGGAAGTGGTGGATTTGAAATTTACTGTAAAAACGACGATGTTAAAAAAGTTTGGGATAATGTATTTAAAGCTGGAGCAGATTTTGGTATCAAACCAATTGGTTTAGCAGCAAGAGATACCCTACGTTTAGAAATGGGATATTGCCTTTACGGAAATGATATAAACGACACCACCTCTCCTATTGAAGCAGGTTTAGGATGGATTACTAAATTTAGTAAAACATTTACAAATTCTGAAGCTTTAGCAGCAGAGAAAGCTCGTGGAGCATCTCGTAAATTAGTTGCTTTTCAATTAGATGAAAGAGGAGTTCCTCGTCAAGGTTATGATATTGTTGATGGAGAAGGACAAAAAATTGGAGAAGTAACTTCAGGAACTATGTCACCTTCATTAGGAAAAGGAATTGGGTTAGGTTACGTACCAACAATTTTAGCTGGTGTAGATAGTAAAATAAATATTCAAATACGTAAAAATGCAGTTCCTGCAACCGTAGTAAAACTACCTTTTTACAAAGGATAATATATGATAGATTACCAAAATATTTTACAAAACATCTACCAATCGGTCACTCAAGAGCAAGATAAAGGTACAATTGCTTCTTATATCCCAGAGTTAGCCCATGTAGATTTAAATCATTTTGGAATCCATTTACAATTAGTTAATGGCAAAGAATTTGCCATAGGTGATACACAACAACCGTTATCAATACAGAGTATCTCAAAAGTGCTTACACTTGCTTTAGCAATGTCTAAAATGGGAAAAAAGATTTGGGAACGGTTGGATGTGGAACCTTCAGGAAACCCATTTAATCATTTATCGCTTTTAGAATTAGAAGAAGGTATTCCTAGAAATCCTTTTATTAACTCGGGAGCTATTGTGATTGCAGATATTTTAGTCTCCTGTTTTGATGATCCTAAAGCAGAATTTTTAAACTACGTTAGAGAAATCACCGGAGACCATAGTATCACTTACAACTTAAAAGTCGCACAATCAGAAAAAGATACAGGTTTTAAAAATTACGCGGCAGCAAATCTTTTAAAATCCTTCAATAATTTACACAATAATGTTGAAGATGTTTTAGATTTTTATTTTCACCAATGTGCGTTACAAATGAATTGTTCGCAATTATCAAAAGCCTTTATTCCGTTTGCCAACAAAGGAAAATGTTTAGCTAACAAAACACATTTATCAAAAAGTGAAGCCAAAAGAATTAACGCTATTATGTTAAGCTGTGGCTTTTATGATGAAGCAGGAGAATTTGCATTTAGAGTTGGTTTACCTGGAAAAAGTGGTGTTGGTGGTGGCATTGTAGCAGTGTTACCAAATGAATTTGTGATTTCGGTATGGTCACCAGGACTTAACGAACGTGGAAATTCGCAATTAGGAATGCAAGCTTTAGAGCAATTTACAACACTCAGTAACCAATCTATTTTTTAATACGCATAAATTATCGCATTTATGAAACCCATTGAAAACAAACATCGCATACTTATTTTAGGCGCTAGTGGTTTTCTTGGAAACACACTATACAAAGAGTTATACGCTTATTATAACACTTTTGGAACCTACAGAACACCAACAAAAGATTTTTATAAAAACCAACATTTTTTTCATTATAATATGGAAGAAGATGATGTATTTGATATTTTAAACAGCGTAAAACCAACCATCATTATTTCTGCTTTACGAGGCGATTTTTCGGCACAACTTATAGCACATTCACATCTTATTGAATACATTACAACTCATGAAACTAAATTAATTTTTATGTCTTCAGCAAATGTATTTGACGCGTATAGCAAATTTCCGAGTTACGAAAACGACAAAACATTAAGCACAAGTATTTATGGGCATTTCAAAATTAAAATTGAAAATATGCTCTTACGTTTACCAAAAACAAAATACGCCATTATAAGGTTACCAATGGTTTTTGGCTCGCAATCACCAAGAATTCAAGAAATAAAATTATTCTTAAAAGAAAAAGCACCTATTGAAGTGTTTCCAAATTTAATAATGAATGTTGCTACTCACACCAAAATCACACAACAAATTCATTATATCATAAACCGTAATGAATCTGGTATTTTTCACTTAGGAAGTTCTGATTTAGTACATCACGAAGAATTTATTAAAGAAATCACCACAGGATTAAAAGCTCAAAAACCAGTATTCAAGCAAGTTTACACAACAAATAACGACAGATATCTGGCTGTTTTACCAAAAGACAACCTCTTACCAAAACATTTACAACTTACAAGTAAAGAAATTTTAACAGAGTTAGCTATTTAGTTGATTAGCCCTTTTAAAATCACTAAATTTAAAGTCTAAAATATTTAGCATATATGATAAAATTAACCAAAGACGCTATTGAGAAAAACTTATTACGTTTTCCAGATTGGGAATACTACGATAATGCTATTCATGCAGAATTTGAATTCGATAATTTTAAAGATTGTTTTAGTGCCATGAGCCGTATTGCCTTTGAGTGTGAAGCACAAAATCATCACCCAAATTGGAGTAACGTTTACAATATGCTAAACATATCATTATCTACACACGATGCCAATGGCGTTACTGATAAAGATTTTAAACTCGCAGAAGCTATAGAACAAATTGTAGAAGTTGAAGACTAACAATTTTTATACCATGAGTTTTTTTTTAAATTTGCAACACAGATAGAAATATTCGCTCGTTTTAAAAGAGCACATTAAATACATTAAAGATATGGGAAGAGCTTTTGAGTTCCGTAAAGCAAGAAAAATGAAACGTTGGTCTGCCATGAGTAAAGCATTTACTCGTATTGGTAAAGACATCGTAATGGCTGTAAAAGAGGGTGGTCCAGATCCTGCAAGTAATTCACGTTTAAGAGCTGTTATACAAAATGCTAAGGCTGTAAATATGCCAAAGGATAATGTAGAGCGCGCTATTAAAAAGGCAAGTGAAAAAGATCAAGGTGATTATAAAGAAGTTTTATTTGAAGGTTATGCACCTCACGGAATTGCAATTTTAGTTGAAACTGCAACCGATAATAATACAAGAACAGTAGCAAACGTACGTAGCTATTTTAATAAATGTGACGGAAGTTTAGGAACTTCTGGATCAGTTGTTTTTATGTTTGATCATACTTGTAATTTCAGAATTAATGCTGAAGGATTAGATCCTGAAGAATTAGAATTAGAATTTATTGATTTTGGTGCCGAAGAAATATTCGCTGATGATGATGGTATTTTAATTTATGCGCCTTTTGAAAACTTTGGAACCATTCAAGCTGAATTAGAAAGACGTGAGATAGAAATTTTATCTTCAGGTTTTGAGCGCATTCCACAAGTTACAAAACCATTATCTTCTGCAGATGATATAGCTGATGTAGAAAAACTTTTAGAAAAACTTGAAGAAGATGATGATGTACAAAACGTATATCACACTATGGAAGAAACTGCTGAATAAGTTTCACCTCTATTTTATTCTCAAACACTATAAAGAAAGGTTATCATTCATTTTGATAGCCTTTTTTACTGAAATATAATTTCAACTTAAAAAACACATCCTATGTCACAACAACTTATCCAAACATTTTATACTGCGTTTTCAAAATTTGATGCAGAAACGATGACCAATTGCTATCACGACGATGTTGTTTTTGAAGATCCAGCTTTTGGTGCTTTAAAAGGAACACGTGCCAAAAATATGTGGAAAATGCTTTGTGGCTCACAAAATGGTAAAGATTTTAAAGTTTCGTTTTCTGATATTACTGAAGATAGCGCAAAATGGGAAGCTTTTTATACTTTTAGTCAAACCAATAAAAAGGTACACAATAAAGTAACAGCACATTTTGAGTTTAAAGATGGAAAAATTATAAAACATACCGATCATTTTAATCTTCACAATTGGGCAAAACAGGCTTTAGGTTTTAAAGGTTTACTTTTAGGAGGAACATCTTTTTTTAAGAAAAAACTCAATACACAAACCAACGGTATACTTTCTAAATTTGAAAAAAAATCATAAAAAAAAGGTATTTCGCTAAGTGTGAAATACCTTTTTTGTTTTGTTGTATGTCTGTTTCTTTTTAGGGACTCAGTAAGTTTACTTTATGTTTCAGATAACCAACCATTTAATATGGTTTCAAAAGGCATGCCAAACTATGAATATTCTGGCTTCTTCCCTACTACACCTTTAAAAAACTTATGCATTTCTTTAAAGTCTGCTTCCATATCGTCAGTAAGATAAAAAGGCTCTGAAATTTTATTTTGCTTGTTTTTAAAATCAAGCGTAAACATAATAATTGGCACATTTGCAGCTTTAGCAATATAATAAAAACCGGTTCGCCACTGCTCTACTTTTTTTCGGGTACCCTCAGGAGCTAATGTCATCCTAAATTCTTCTTGCCCTTTAAATAAGTTAGCAATTGCATCTACTTTATTCTCGTTATCCTGACGGTTAATTGGCGCACCACCAACACTGCGTAAATACCACCCAAGCGGACCTACAAAAAGTTCTTTTTTACCAATAAAATTGGTCTTTACATTACAAATTTTACGCAATAAAACACCAATATAAAAGTCGTGCCAACTCGTATGTGGTACGGCTATAATTATAGCTTTTTTTACGGTATCTTTTGAAAAATTGCTGTTTCCAACAATCTTCCAACCCATAATTTTAAAGTAAATAAATTTTGCTATCCAACGCATATTACATCTTTTCGTATAATGATCGTAATTTTTCTCTTGTAATAGTATGTCTCCAATCTTTTCCTAATGCATTTTCCCAAAGTGGCTCTAAACTTAAGGCAACATCAATCATAATGTCAAATTCTTTATCATTTAAATTTGCACAAATACCTTGAGGCAACTCTATATTGTGAACTTTTTTCATTTGTTTAAATAGTTTCACTCCATCTGGATAAAACTCTTCTAAATGATCAAAAACAATACAATTTCCAACGCCATGTTTAGTTCCTAACAAATAACCTAAGCCATAACTCATAGCATGCGCAACCCCTACTTGAGAATATGCAATACTCATTCCACCATGCCAAGACGCCATCATTAATTTGTCTTGCGCCTCTTCTTCTGTAAGTGTATCTTCTAAAAAAATTTCTTTACATAACTCAAAAGCTTTTTCACCATAACTTTCGCTAAATGCATTAAGATAGGTTCCTGTAAGTGATTCTACACAGTGAATATAGCAATCCATTCCTGTAAAAAACCATTGTTGTTTTGGAACATCTTTAGTTAATTCTGGATCTAAAAGTACTTGATCAAAAGGGGTGTAATCGGAGTTAATACCTAATTTACGTTCTGGACCTGTAAGTACCGTTGTACGCGACACCTCTGCTCCTGTTCCCGAAATTGTAGGAATACCAACGTGATAAATTGCTGGACTTTTTACTAAATCCCAACCTTGGTAATCTTTAGCTTCACCAGTATTAGTAATCATAATTGCTACAGCTTTGGCTAAATCTAAAATTGTACCACCACCAACACCAATAATACCGGAAGGTCGTGCTTTGTGGCTTAAAATAATTTGTTCAACTAAGGCATCAACTTGCGATGTTTTAGGTTCTTCTTTTGCTGATATATAAATTAATTGATCGCAGTAACCTAAAGGAATACGAGATATAAGATCTGCATTACCTTCAAATACATCGTCAACCAAAAAAATAAATGGCGCGTTAACACTTAATCGTTTTGGCTCAAGAAGATCCCCTAATTGATTAAAACTACCACGTCCAAAAATAACTCTGGATACCATTGGAAAATTTTTATAACTCATTGACTTTTGGTCTTTATGTTGTAAAATTTATTATTTATCTAAATATTTTTGAAATAACTCTGAAAACTGTCCTACGTGATACCCATCTACAAGAGCATGATTTACGTTAATAGCCACATTCATTATCATTTCATTATCTACTATTTTTGTTTTTCCGAACGCTAATTTAGGAATTGAATCTTCAATACCAGAAACAGGTTCTTTATGTCCTGAAAAATCAGTCCATGGTAATGCCGAACAATGCACACAATTTAATTCGTTTTTAGGCGGAAATAAATCTGTTGTAAATTTTACACGCTCTTTTTCGGCATTTAAATTTAATGAAAACTCGTTAAAATTAGCGCTGTAATCTACAAACGAAAACCCAAAAGTTTCATCATCTCTTAATAATGTTGGAGACGCATGTATCACATCATAATGTACTACTTTGCCATCCAAAATTCTATATTTTAAATTTTCAATACCATTTATAGCTTTCATACAAGCATGCAGATAAGTGGTAAAAAAACTAATTTTATTATCTTTTGAAAACTGATAGGCTTTTGTGACGTTAAACGGAATAGTGACTCCAAAAAAGGGGTCTTTAAGCGTCATAAAATGCTCAAAGTGCTGTTTTCTATTCCATGTATTTATATCTAAAACCGTCATCAGTTATACTAGTAATTTTGGTAATTCTGAAATTGAATTCAGTGTTTTATATGCTTTTCCATTAATGTCTTTTGCTTCTACTTGTTCATGTATCCATGTGGTATGAAATGGAATATGAACCGCTTGAGCTTTTAAATTCACTAAAGGAATAATATCTGATTTTAATGAATTTCCTATCATTAAAAACTCCGAAGGTTTAATATCCAAATGGTTTAGTAATTTTGAATAATTAGCTTCTTTTTTATCACTTAACACTTCTATATGATGAAAATAATCCAACAAACCAGAACGTTCTAATTTTCGTTCTTGATCTAATAGATCTCCTTTTGTGGCAACTATTAGCTTGTAATGTGGCGCTAATGTTTTTAAAACATCTTCTACGCCTTCTATGAGTTCAACAGGTTGATTAATCATTGTTTTTCCAATGTCTAATATTTTTGAAATAGTCTCGTTAGATATCGTATTATTTGATAATTCTAAGGCCATTTCAACCATTGATAACACAAAACCTTTTACACCATAACCGTAAACAGAGAGGTTTTTCATCTCCATTTTAAAGAGTTCTTGATCTATTTTATTAAGGGTTTCAAAACCACTTAACAATTTAGCAAACTCAGCTTCGGCATCTCTAAAATAGGTTTCGTTAACCCATAAGGTATCATCGGCATCAAAACCAATTACTTTTATGTTATTATAGTTTACTTCCATAGTTTTTTTGCGCGTTCTAAATCTTCTGGTGTGTCAATTTCTACGCCTTCAACATCTGTTTCTACCATTTTAATTTTCTTCCCATATTCTAAATATCGAATACATTCAATTTTTTCGGTAGCTTCAATAAATTGCATTGGTAGTTTTTCAAAATCTAAAAGTGCTTGTTTTCTAAAGGCATAAATTCCTTTATGTTTAAAATAGCGTGCTCCTGCTTCTTTATCTCTAGGATATGGAATTGGGCTGCGTGAAAAATACAAAGCAAAATTGTTTTGATCTACAATGACTTTAACGGTATTAGGATTTTTTATTTCATCCCAATCTTTAATTTCAACCATTAAAGATGCTAAATCAATATTTTTTTCGGTATCATCTCTAAAAACTTCAATCACTTTTTTCAGACTTTCCGCTTCTGTAAAAGGCTCATCACCTTGTACATTTACAACAATATCAACATCCAAATCTGCTACAGCTTCGGCAATACGATCACTACCAGATTGGTGTTCTTTTATGCTCATAATAGCTTTACCACCATTATTTACAATTTCATCAAATATAATTTTGCTATCTGTTACTACGTATACGTCGTCAAAAAGTTGAGTTGCAATTGTAGCTTCGTAAGTTCTTAAAATAACCGTTTTTCCTGCTAAATTCTGCATGAGTTTTGCTGGAAAACGTGTTGCACTGTAACGTGCCGGAATCATTGAAATTATTTTCATATTTACTAAGGAGAATTTCTATTCAAAAATATAAATTTTTAAAGGACTTTAGGCTTTTGAAGGTTTAATTTTTTTGAAAATTTTATAAATCACATAGAGTGAGAAAATAGTCAAAATAAATCCAATAATTGGAAGGAATATAGAGAAAACAGACATTACTATTGAACTTCCTGTTTCAACAGTAGCAATTACCGGGTTTCCAAAACCTGCAGCAGCCACAGATGATGTTACTCTACTTGCGCTTGCTGTACTTTTTATGGCTGCGGCAGTTCCTCCTCCTGCAATAATTGCTAATGCCCAAGTAATTACAGGACTTAAATCGGCAACGGTAGAAACCATTACTGCCGTACCAGCAATTGTAGCTAGTGGGATGGCAATAGTATCGAGAAGGTTGTCTACAAATGGAATATAATATGCTGAAATTTCAACAATTGTAGCCACTCCAAGCGCTACCACTGCTGTTAAACTTCCAATCCATTGCCAAGATTCATTAAGTTCCCAGACGTTAAAATAGGATGCTAGACTTAAAGCGAATAAAGGCACAAAAACCCTAAAACCAACCGAAGCTGCAAGTCCTATGCCTAAAAAAATACTAATAAGTGTTTCAAATGTCATTTAATCTGTTTTTTTACAATATGGATAACACAAAGTTTGCCAAACTTTAGTTTTCAAAAAAATCGTCTTTAAAACCTATAAGATATACTTTTTCTTTGGCACGAGTTACTGCGGTGTATAACCAACGCATATAATCTTTATCTATGCCATTTGGCAGATATGGTTGTTCTACAAAAACAGTATTCCATTGTCCACCTTGAGATTTATGACAGGTAATTGCGTATGAAAATTTAACTTGAAGCGCATTAAAATGTTTATTTCCTTTTATTTTTAGAAATTTACGATAATTTGAAGTTTCATCTTCATAATCTTTTTGAACCTCTTGATATAGCTTATTTGAATCTTCATAAGTTAAAGATGGAGTTTCTGCTTCAATAGTGTCTAACATTAAAACGGTTTCAAAAGGTTGCATATTTGGATAATCTACCATTTTTACTTTTACTTCCGCAAAGCGAAAACCATATAATTCTTGAATGCTAAAAATTTCTAATACCTGAATAATATCACCATTAGCAATAAAACCAGCTTCGGTAGTTGGTTTTAACCAGAAATAATTATTCTTCACCACCATTAAATAATCACCAGCACTTAATTCGCTTTCATTAAAAAGAATGCGGTTTCGTATCTGCTGATTATACATATTAGCTCGCTTATTACTTCTTACAATAATAGCCGTTTCTTCGTGCCCGTTATAACTAAAGGAATCATTAATAGCATCCATAATTTCATGACCATCAATAAGACGAATAATATCATCAAACCCATTTAGGTTAAACTTAAAACCATCGTAAAATGTTTCTTCTAAAGCTTCTCTTATTAAGGTGGCATTCATTAAAATTCCCGAATCTTGCCCTTGTCTAACCACTTCATCCAATTCAATACCACTAACCTCTTTATTATAGGTTAAATTTAAAACGTGCGCATCTAGCGCGGGACTTAAATCTGATTTTACTGGCGGTAATTGTGCTTTATCTCCAATAAGTAATAATTTACATTTATGTCCGGAGTACACATATTGCATTAAATCTTCTAATAATGAATTGCCTTCGGAAAATTTAGAATCTGAAGGTGTATCAGGAATCATAGAAGCTTCATCAACTATAAATATGGTATTTCGATGTTTATTAGGTTGCAAAACAAATTTCACACCACCTCCTTTATCTTTTTTTGGAAAATATATTTTTTTATGAATAGTAAACGCTTCTTTCTTTGAATAGTTAGAAATCACTTTAGCAGCTCGTCCTGTTGGTGCCATTAAAACGGCATTAGTTTTAGCTTCCCAAAGATTAGAAACTAAGGTACCTATAATGCTTGTTTTTCCTGTTCCAGCAAATCCTTTAAGTAAATATAAAGCATCTAATGCGTCATTAAAAACAAAATCAGAGAGTTGCATAAGCACTATATTTTGCTTGGTAGTAGGTTGAAAAGGAAATTTTTTCTTTAAAAGTTTATAAAAATCGGAACTGGTCATATATTTATTTTGAAAAAGAGAGAAATGGCAAGGTACAACTTATATCACATAGCCTTAAAAGATTAATCTAAAAAAAATAAGCACTTTTGATCAAAAAATTTAATATATTCTTTTTTTTAACTCTTTTTTATTTATAATGATTTTCGTGAATAAAAAAAAATTGTAGATTTGCGTAACACCTTTAATAAAATAAAAAAAATAACTAACTATGTTAACAATAATTATTGGAATTGTAATTGTTATATTTCTTACGATAGGAATCGTTTGGATTATTGACAAATTTGTGCCTAAAAAATTAAAACCCGTATTAAACATTGCACTATGGGCAATCATCATTTATTTAGGGTATGCAACCTTTATGTCTGTTTATGGAGAAATTCAATTTAATCAACTAAAAGACAAACGTTATGCTGTTGTAATTGAAAACTTAAAAGATCTTAGAGATGCTGAATTAGCACACAAAACTGTTACTGGAAAATTCACTGGTGATTTTGATGAGTTAGTGAAATTTATTGATTCTGCTCAATTTACAATTACACAAAGAAGAGATTCTAGTATTGTTGATGAAGAATTAACAAAACGTTACGGTGGTGTAACAACTACAAAAGATATTGTAATTATTGATACTTTAGGATTTGTACCAGTAAAAGATTCTCTTTTTGGAACAGATACTCGTTACAAAACAATGATAAATGTACCTGTAGGAAAAGAAGGGGCTAAATTTGAACTTCAAGCTGGTATGTTAGAAGACATTCCTGTATTTGAAGTTTCAGTACAAAAATCTATTGTTCTTGATGGTCAAGATAAAAATCTTATCAAAAAAGAAGAACAAGTAATTTCAGTTGACGGAATTAACGGACCAACAATTAAAGTAGGTTCAATGAATGAAGTTAAAACCAACGGAAACTGGCCAAAAAACTACTCAAAAGAGTAATAATTTGACTACAAATAATAACAAAGCATTGTCCATTCAAATTAATTTGAGTGGACTTTCTTTTTGTATAATTAACCAAGGAGATCGTAACATTGAATTTTTACAAGACATTCCTTTTGGTAAAAAGTGTACTCCCTTTGAAGTTTTAGAACAATTAAAATCGGCCTTAGATGATAATCCTATTTTTAAAACTGATTTTGATGATGTCACCATCATTTATCAAAACGAACTCTCAAATTTAGTCCCTAAAGAATTATTTAATGAAAATAATTGTGCCGACTATTTAAAGTTTAATGCTAAGATTTTAAAATCTGATTTCATTTCTTTTGATATTCTTAAAACTGAAGATACCGTAAATGTTTACGTGCCATTAGTGAATATCAATAACTTTATTTTTGAACGTTTTGGTGAGTTTGAATACAAACACGCATCAACCGTTTTTATTGACACAACATTACAAAACACTAGCGAAACACCAAGTATTCATATTAATGTGAATGCGAACACTTTTGAAATATTAGTTACCGAAAACTCAAAAATATTGCTTTATAATACTTTTGAATATACGACTAAAGAAGATTTCATTTATTATATCCTCTTTACTGTTGAACAGTTGAAACTAGACCCAGAAACTGTAAAATTATTACTAAGCGGGCAACTATTAAAAGATGACACACTTTATAATATAGCTTATAAATATATAAGACATGTTAACTTTGTAACACCAAAATATCCGTTTACATTTACAGAAAATTTATCAATTACACACCAAAATTATATCATACTAAATAGCTTTAACTAATGCGAATCATATCAGGTGAATTTAAAGGCAGACGAATTACTGCACCCAAAAAACTTCCAGTACGTCCTACAACAGATATGGCTAAAGAAGCATTGTTCAATATTATTAATAATTTATATTATTTTGATGACGTTTCTGTTTTAGATTTATTCTCAGGAACAGGAAATATAAGTTACGAATTTGCTTCACGAGGTACCGAAAAAATACTTAGTGTTGATGCGCACTTTGGATGTATTAAATTTATAAACGAAACCGCTGAGGCTTTCGAAATGGATATACAAACCATAAAAAGTGACGTATTTAAATTCTTAGAAAAATCAAAACAAAAACATACTATAATTTTTGCAGATCCTCCTTACGATTTTGATGTAGAGAGTTTTTCAAAAATTCCTAATCTTGTATTTCAAAATGAATTACTTGAAGAAGGTGGTGTTTTAATTGTTGAGCATTCAAAACATACAGATTTATCACATATTACAAACTACCACTACTCTAAGAGTTACGGTGGAAATATGTTTAGCTTTTTTGAAATTGTAGAAGACGAACAAGAATAAAACCTAATTATCCTATAAAAACAAAGCCTTTTGAATTTACATTCAAAAGGCTTGTTTGTTTAAGTAAATCTATAAGCCGAATTCTGTATCAAAGAAACTTTGACCCTTATCATTTATCTACGTGTACTGTTACCAGCACACTTTAGCTGCCTACCCTCCAACAATCGAGCGTGCAGCCCTCAAGCGTTGGTATACATGACATTGCACCACATAGAGTTTACCTGGTTTCACTACAGCATTACCTGTACATACTTTCTGTTGCACTTTTCCTAGCCTCACGACCGGTGGCCGTTAACCACTATGATTGCACTATGGTGTTCGGACTTTCCTCCATTTGTAAAACAAACAGCGATAAGGCGATTTACTTGGGCGCAAATGTACAATTAACAAATGCTATTTTCTAAAATATGAGGTTTAAAAATCTTCAGTATGATAAAATTTACAGTTCAAAAAAGGTAAGTTCTTAAAAAACAGGGGGGATTCTTTAAAATTATTAAAAATGTTAATAACTAACCCTTAAAAAAATCAGTATAAAGCGTATAATTTGAGCTATATTTTTAAATTTGTAATTCATTAAGATGTCAATGGAACACTTTATAGTATCAGCTCGTAAATACAGACCCCAAACGTTTAAGGACGTTGTAGGGCAGCAAGCTATTACCAATACTTTATTAAATGCCATTGAAAACAATCACTTAGCCCAAGCCTTATTATTTACAGGACCACGTGGAGTTGGTAAAACAACCTGCGCTCGTATTTTATCTAAAATGATAAATAGTGATGGTAATGAAACTGCAGATGAGGATTTTGCTTTTAATATTTTTGAACTTGATGCGGCGTCAAACAACTCGGTAGATGATATTAGAAATCTTACTGATCAAGTTAGAATACCGCCACAAGTTGGAAAGTATAAAGTGTACATTATTGATGAGGTACATATGTTATCTCAAGCAGCTTTTAATGCCTTTTTAAAAACATTAGAAGAACCACCTAAGCATTGTATTTTTATACTTGCAACTACCGAAAAACATAAAATTATACCAACTATTTTATCACGTTGTCAAATTTTCGACTTTAAACGTATTACGGTAAAAGATGCTAAAAACTACTTAAAATATATTGCTGAAGAACAAGGTGTTGTTGCCGAAGATGATGCACTTCATATTATTGCTCAAAAAGCAGATGGAGCTATGCGTGATGCTCTTTCTATATTTGATCGAGTAGTTAGTTTTTCTGGTAAAAACTTAACACGACAAGCCGTTACCGAAAACCTTAACGTATTAGATTACGAAACTTATCTTACAAGTACCGATTTAATTCTTGAGAATAAAATTCCGGAGTTACTTATACAGTTCAATACGACCCTATCAAAAGGATTTGATGGGCAACATTACATTGCCGGATTAGCGTCTCACTTTAGAGATTTAATGGTGTGTAAAAACCCACAAACTTTAGAGCTTTTAGAAGTTGGAGAGGATACTACAATTAAGTATGCTGATCAATCTAAAAAAACATCAATAGACTTTTTACTAAAAGGTATTGAGCTCGCCAACGATTGTGATCTCAAATATAAATCCAGTAAAAACCAACGACTCCTCGTCGAACTTACTTTAATGCAACTTGCCTCTATCACTTTTGATGGAGAAAAAAAAAATAGCAAACGGTTCATAATTCCGGCATCTTATTTTAGAGCAAAAGGCATTACTCCTATAAAAATTTCACCTAAACCTGAAGCTCAAAATACAGCTACAGCAACTACTCCTGCCAAAACAGAACCGGTAGCAGTAAAAGCACCACCAAAACCTGAGCCTCCAAAATTGGTGGCTAAAAAACTAGGAAGTGCAACATCTGGATTATCTTTAAGTAGTATTAGAGCTAAAAAAGAACATCTTATAAAACAGATGGAAGTTGTTGTAGATCCTGAAGATTTACCAAAAGAAGATTTTACAGAAGAAGCTTTTCATACGGCTTGGAATCAATATATAGATCAAATTGACGCTAAAGGAGAAAAGATCATGTCTTCTATTCTTAACATGCGAAAACCTGTTTTAAAAGGGTTAATTATCAATCTAGAATTTCCTAACGAATCTTTAAAGATTGAATTAGAGCGTGCGCAATTTCCGCTAATGGAGCATTTAAGAAGCACCTTAAAAAATTACGAATTAACTTTAGCTATTAATGTAAACGAAGAAGTTGCTAAAAAGTACGTGTTTACTGACGAAGATAAATTTGAGAAACTTAAAGAAAAAAATCCTAACTTAGAACTTCTTAGAAGTCGATTTAGTTTAGATTTATAATTTTTCAATCTTATGAAATACGTCGCATTATTTTTTATAATTTTAAGTATTTGCTTAACTAGTTGCGATAGCAGAACATCTCATAGCGACTCCTTAAAAAAAGCGATTTCAGAATTTAACGATAAACAATTACAACTCGATATAATTACTATTACACCAGAAAACTATACCGAAATAGTTACAGACACACTTATAGGTGATGTTTTTAATGTTCATATAAAAAACTATAGTGTAATGGACAAGAACATTCTTATAAATACACAACAAGTTTCAAATCAAAAAACTATAGATTATCACCGTATTTTTGAATCTGAAATAGCAGTAACAACTCCACAGAAAACGGTTTTTTCAACCTTAATTTCTACTGAAGATTTTAAGACCAATCACCCGTTTTGGGATCGTGCTATTTTACAACATGTTTGGGTAAATCAAGAAGCATCAACTGCAACAAATGTAGCGATTGATATTGCATTTGAAGACCCAAAAACTAAAGCTTATAAATTATATCAAATGTCGGTTGATGCATTTGGTACACAACAACTATTTTTAAAAGAAGAACACATATAATATGCTCGGTTTAAAACTTCCAACAGATCCTAGATGGGTAAACATTGTTGAAAAAAACATTGAAGATATCCTTACAGACCACGCTTATTGCGAACAAAAAGCAACAAGTACGGCCATTTCATTAATTGTAAGTTTTCCAGAATACACGGATCTTGTACAAGAAATGGTGGCCTTAGTAAAAGAGGAAATTAGCCATTTTAAAATGGTACATGATAGAATTATTGCTAACGGTTGGGTTTTAGGTAGAGACCGAAAAGACGACTATGTATTAAGCTTAATTAAATTTTTTCCTAAAGGCGGAAGCAGAACCACACAATTAGTACACCGTTTACTTTATGCGGCTTTAATTGAAGCCAGAAGTTGTGAGCGTTTTAGATTATTATCGGAAGAATTAGAGGATAAAGAATTAGCTGAATTTTACAGAAAATTAATGGTTAGTGAAGCCAATCATTACACTATGTTTTTAGGATTTGCAAGACAATATGGTGACCGTGAAGAAGTAGATCAAAAATGGCAAGATCTTTTAGATTTTGAAGCAGAAATAATGAAAGATTTAAGTAAAAGTCAAACAATACACGGGTAAAAAGCTGTTGTTGAGTTATAAAATGAAACAAAAAAAAGCTCTGAATATTTAATATTCAGAGCTTTTTTTATGTGATTTATTCTGGTTATATTTTTAATCCTATACCAAATTGAAACGTCATGTTTTTAGCTTCAAGATTTTTAGTATGCTCATCTAAGATGTTAGTTAAACCGTAGTGTACACGAGAATCTATAAATAACTCATCGGTTAGCATATACTCCAATCCTCCTACTAAAGAAAATGCGAATGTTGAAAATCCATCCCTTTCTTCCCATGTTTTTAAACTAGCCATCGGACCAACACCTGCAGTAAATTTATCTCCAATTCCATAACGTAACATAACTGGTAATTGAATGTAATCTGCTCTTAAATCTTCAGATTTCCCACCTTCAGCAGAATATTGAAGTTCTACTAATAAAGATAAACTTTCTGTAAAACCATAATCAACAAATCCACCAAAAGCAAACCCGTTTCTATGTTCGTTATCAAATGTAGGACCTGGTTTAAAATCTAAATTTGAAATATTTAATCCTGCTCTAACTCCGTAGTGTAATTCTTGTGAAAAACTTAAGACTGTAAAACAAGTAAAGGCTATAAGTAAAATGTTTTTTTTCATGTTTTTATATTGATTGAGTGTCTGAATATAAAAGTTATTTTATTAAACTAACTAATTATTAGATATCTATCTTAAAAAACAAGTTAAACGGTTACTTTATCTAACATATTAATACTAGATACTGTTTTGTAGTAAACACTTTTAATAATACCATCTGAAAGTCCAATTTTAGGAACATAAATATCTTTAGCACCACTCCATTTCATTGCAGATAAATAAATACGAGTTGCCGGAATAATTACATCGGCTCTATCTTGATTTAAATCGAGTTCTGTAATACGTTCTTCGTATGAATACGTTTGGAGTTTATTATAATATGACGTTAAATAAAAATAGGTTAATGGTTTGCCTAATGCTTTTCCTGAAATCTTAAATATTTTATTAATATTTCCACCAGAACCAATAAGATCTAATTTATCAAAACTACCAGTATTCTGTTTTATCCAGGTTTCAAGCTCGTTCCAAGTTTCCTTTTTCACAATATCATTTAGCAACCTAACCGTACCTATTTTAAAAGATTTTGAAGCTACAGTTTCTCCATGATGAATCACTGAAAACTCAGTACTTCCTCCCCCAACATCTACATATAAATAGGTTTTATTAGGATCTATATAGCTATTTAAATCTGTTGCAGCAATAATAGCAGCTTCTTCTTCTCCATTAATAATATCAATTTCAATTTTAGCTTGTTTTGAAATTAGCTTTGAAATTTCTTCTCCGTTAGTAGCTTCTCGCATTGCCGAAGTTGCACAAGCTTTATAATTAACTACTCTGTGGGATTTCATTAAGAGTCTGAATGCTGTCATGGTATCGAGCATTCGTGTTTTATTTTCTTCGGAAATTTCACCATTTAAAAACACATCGGCACCCAAACGGATTGGTACACGAACTAAAGAGTTTTTTTTAAATCTTGTTGGTTTCCCTTTTTGTTCAATAATATTAGAAATGAGTAGTCGTACTGCATTAGAACCTATATCTATCGCAGCGTATTTTTTTATAGATAACATGTGATTTTTAGATTTTATTTAAATAATAATCATACGTTTCAAATTGCGCTCTAACTTTTGGCAAATCGTTACGTTTATATTGATTGTCTTGAATTTCGTTTAAAATACGAGATTTTACGTTATCATTCCAACAAATATCAAAAATATCTAAAAGTTCTTGTTTAATTCCTTCATCATAAATAGGACAAGTGACTTCTACCCTATTTTCAATATTACGTGTCATCCAATCTGCCGATGAAATAAAAACTTTATTTTCGTTATTATTACAAAACACATACAGTCTTGTGTGCTCTAAAAACTTATCAATAATACTTACAATTTCTATGTTTTCGCTCATGCCTTTTACACCTGGCACAAGGCAACAAATTCCACGAACAATCATTTGAATTTTTACACCAGCTCTACTTGCTTCATAAAGCTTATCAACCATAGTATAACTTGATATACTATTCATTTTCAATTTAATAAATGCTGGTTTTCCTGCCTTTACATTTGCAATTTCGTTATCTATAAGTTTAAAGAATTTTGTTTTAGTATAATGTGGCGATGTAATGATATGTTTGTATCTGTATATGCGATAATTAGCATCAAAAAAAGCGAAAACTTTATTTAAATCTTTAAGGATTTTTTGATCGGCAGTAAAGAGTGTGAAGTCGGTATAGATTTTAGCTGTAGATTCGTTAAAATTTCCAGTACTTATAAATCCATAACGTTTTAATTTGGCATTTTCTTCGCGCTCAATAACACACATTTTACTGTGTACTTTTAATCCGGTAACACCAAATAACATATTTACACCTTCGTCTTGCATTTGCTCTGCATAATCAATATTTGCTTGTTCATCAAAACGGGCTTGTAACTCAATAGAAACAGTTACTTTTTTTCCGTTTTTTGCAGCATTAATTAACGAACTTGCCACGTGCGAAATTTGTGCTAAACGGTAAATAGTAATTTTTATAGTTTTCACCTGAGGATCTAGTGCAGCTTCACGTAAAAATTTCACCACATATGAAAAGGTATGATATGGTGTATATAATAAATAATCTTTTTCTGAAATAGTTGTAAAAATACTACTTTGAAGACTTAATCCTTTTACTGGTAATGCTTTAATTTTATCGTATAATAGGTCTTTTCTTCCTAAACTTGGAAAGCCCATATAATCGCGACGATTATGGTAACGTCCTCCAGGAATAACACTATCGCTAGATTCAATTTCCATTTTACCCATTAAAAATTGTAACGTTTCGGTATCAATTGTTTTATCATATACAAAACGAACAGGATCTCCTACTTGACGGTGTTTTACACTTTCGGAAATTTTATCAATAAAACTTTTACTTAAATCACTATCAAAATCTAACTCACCATCTCTGGTAATTTTTATCATATGTGCAGAAATACTACTATAATCAAATATATTAAAAATATCATCTAAGCAATAACGTAATAAGTCATCGAGCATAATGATATAATCGGTATCATTTTTTCGAGGTAACACAACAAAACGATCTATAGATTTTGGAATTTCAATAAGAGCATATTGCGTGTCTCCTGTCGCTAAAACCATTTTCACAGCTAAATAAGCCGAAATATCTTTAAGAACGGGTAGTTTTACATCATCATTAAGAATTATTGTTACTAAAGCGGGGCTTACTTTTTGAATAAAATAATTTTGAATAAACTCATCTTGAGATTCATCTATTTGAGTCTCATTAATAATATGAATATTTTCTTCTTCAAGTTTTTCTTGAATATTATTTAAAATATCTAAACTCTCACTTTGCTTTTTAATAACAACTTGTGTAATTTTTTCTAATAAATCATTAGCTCTAATTCCACCTAACGCGTTTTTACCAGCTTTACCTGCTTCAACAATTCGTTTTACAGTGGCATATCGTACTTTAAAAAATTCATCGAGATTATTGGAGAAAATCCCTAAAAAACGTAAACGTTCAATTAATGGTACTGTTTCATCTGCAGCTTCTTGTAAAACTCTTGCGTTAAATTGTAACCAACTTAACTCTCTATTTACGTAAGTATTTTTCTCCTTTATCATTAATAATACATATTTATACTTCTACAAAGATATCCTATTTATATAATATTTTTTAATTCAGAAATAAATAAAACAATAATTTAATCTTAGAAAATTATATTGTGATTCTATACTCAAAAGTAGTTTCTAATTTATTTATAAAGTTTAGGGTATAACACCTGCTCTACTTTACCGTTTCCTATGTGATTCCAGTCTTCAATATCAAACTTCATAACCACTACGCCACTGGTTGGTAAATTATCAATTTTAAGGTTACTTAATTCGTTAGAAAGTGCTGTAAAGGCATGATTATGACCGAATAAAATAACATTATCTACCGAATTATTTATTCTTTTAATAAAACGAAGCACTTTATGTCCACCAAAATCATACAAATCCTCTTCGATGTGCAACAAATCGGTATTAACCTTTAAATTTTTCATAAATATATTACAAGTAGCTAATGCACGTTCAGCGGGGCTACAAAACACAATATCAGGTGGTATAAATACAGCTTTTAGTTTTTTACTAACTATTGCTGCATCTTCATTACCGCTATTTTTTAGTGGGCGATATAAATCGTCAATTTCATGCTCCCAAGAGGATTTTGCATGTCTTATTAATGTTAAGTTTTTCATAAAAAAATTCGTTTAAGTGCAAAAAACATCGATTAAATATGTGATAAATCCGTTTTAACGAGTATTTTTGTCTATTCAACACTTATATTTGCTAAACATATTAGTAATCAGTTGATTTGTATTATAAAATTAATGTAATTGATCCCAAATCTAAAATATATTAATGTATTCTAATTTATGCTGCTAACCACACATATCCTTCTATATATACATATAATTTAGATCTTCATAAAATTTGTTTTTCAACATCTAATATATGAATGATTTTTCTGTATCAATAATTATTGATTTTAATAAACAAAAACAGAATATCAAACAGTTACACTTTTTAACGTCATGATTATGAAAAACAAAATTACAATACTACTAGTAATCTTAATATCGATTTTGATTAACACAGTTAGTTTTTCTCAAACAAACACAATTCACAATTTAACTGAAAGGAATGCAAATAGTAATGCTAGAACAGCAAGTCCTGCAAATTCTATTACTAACTACCCTACTCATTTATTATACGATTTACAATCGTCTGTTTATATTGAAAATAATACAGTTATAAGTGTAAACGGTGTAACTTCTCCTAAAGTGTTAAAATTAAAAGATACACAATCTTTTGAAATCATAAAAACACGAAACAAACTTTATAAGGATATTGAAATGATTACAATAAACTTAAAAGATATATCAGATTTATCAACTGTTTTTGATGTTGATTCCATAAGAGGCTTTAATCATCTTAAATATATTTATATAAAAAGTGATTTTAACTTAACTGAAAATCAAATTCTTCAATTTATCATAAATGCAGATCCAGAGATCAGTATTTTTTACAAAAATATAGACCGTTCATAATATTGCTATTAACTTAACAAAGTTATAAAAATGAAAAACTTATACACCTCAAAAACTAACACCTATAAACAGCTAATGCATTTTGCATTGGTAGCCTTTATGGCTTGTTTTGTTTCTTTTAATAGTTATAGTCAAGTAAGAGTAGATTTTGAAGAGCGATCTTCAGTTTACACTCCTGCAAAGACTATATATAATGTTAAAGGTGATTTTACAATGATAGGAAACACCAACCTAACATTAGAAAACTATTCAAACACTAGAGCTAATGGAGGTAACGATATGATTTATGTTGATGTAGATAATGATCCTTATACACTAAACTCATCTTCTGCAACATTAACTTTATCTGAAGAAAATGATGCTAATCCAGAATGTTCAAACATTATTTATGCGGGACTTTATTGGAGTGGACGATCAGGATCGGCTAATACTTTTAATGTTACTAAAGATGTGCTTACAGGAAACACAACGTCACAACAAGTAACAGAAACTGATATTATTTACCCTACTGAAAATATTCCAAATACTAATTATACGATTACAAAAACTGTTTCTAACGGAACTTATACTTTTAAATTTACGTCATCTGGAGCTGGAGATACCTACAATTTTATATACAGAACTAGTGGAAACAATAAAACTTTACATGTAAAAGTAAACGGAGGAAGTGAAACAGCAGTTTCTACATCTAGTATTAATAATAATAATGCATACCTATCTACCCCTTATTCAATATATTCAGGAACAGATTATTCTTTTGAATTAACAAGATTTCGTTTACAAGGAACAGATAGAGCTTTCATTAATATTACTTATACTGAAGAAATTCCAGAAACAGTACAGGTTACTAAAAACTATGATAAGCATCAAATTTCTATAAAAGGTCCTGGCGCATCAACTTATACACAACTAACGGCTAGTAATAATGAAATATATTATCCTACAAATACAGATCAATATATTTTTTCTGCCTATACTGAAGTTACAGATTATGTAAAAACAAACGGACTTGGAGACTACGTTGTTGCTGATATGGCATTAAAAGAAGGAGATCCAGATGGTACGGGTTACTTTGGAGGATGGGGAATGGTTGTTGTTTACGAAAACACCCTAATGAAATGGCGAGATATTACTATTTTTGATGGTCATGCCTTTGTTAAATCTGGAGATAGTGGTTACCAAATTGATGTTGACGGATTTAATGCTGTACAATCAGGTGATGTTAATTTTAAATTAGGAGTTATGGCCGGTGAAGGTGATGTAGCTTATTCAGGAGATTCTTTCCAAATTGAAAATAAAAATACAGCAACTTATACCTCATTAAGTCATTCGGGAAATAGTACTAGTAATTTCTTTAACTCATCAATAGCAACAGGAGGAAATACCCGTAATCCAAATCTAGTTAATAACTCAGGTATGGATATTAGTATGTTTGACGTTAATAATACAAACAATGCTATTATTGATAATAACCAAACATCAACATCATTTAAGTACTTTACCAACGGTGATACATACTCAATATATAATGTAACATTCTCTATTGAAGCTTATATTCCTGTGTCAGAAGGATTACTATCAGCTTCTTCTATAAATGGAAATCCACCTACTTATCCTTTAGAGGTCGTGCCAGGAGATATTGTTGAGTATAATGTTGAAATAAGAAATAAAGGTACAGAACCAATTGTAGATGGTAAATTAGTAATACCTATTCCATTTACATCAAACTATGTATACTCTAGTCTTTCATATAATGAATTTCATAGTTTATTTCAAGGTAATCCTCCGTATTTCGATCCTAATGAAGGAGCTACTGGAGCAATAGTATGGGATTTTTCATATTTACCTTTAAATAGTACTGATATAGAAATGATATTAGCAGATATCACTTTCGAACTTGAAGCAACTACAGACTGCTCAATCTTAATTAACGATAATTGTGAACCTAAAATTGTAATTCTAGGTGGTTATATTGAAGGTACAGGTGAAATATCTAAAGTAGATTATCAACTTCCTTTAATACAAGGTTATCAAGAAGATGGAAATTGCCAAGGAGAACCAAATACAGATCCTATTGCTGTTTCAATTGATTCGGAACAATATATTTTAGATAACTGTACAGGAATTTCTGTTGAAAGAGATTTTTACTATTGTAGTATTACAGGAAACTCAATTCCTGTATCTGAAGTTGAAGCTAATTTCCCTCCTGGTTCATTATTTTATGATTCATACCCAATAACTTCATCAACTATTCAATATACTGATACAACCCCCTTACCTGCTACTATAGGTTTAAATACTTATTATGCAATTCCTCCAGGAAATTCAACTTGTAATTATATTTTTACTATTGAAATAAATGAAATAGAAACAACTCCTGAAGTTGCTAACATAAGCTATTGTTTTGAAGAAACAGCTTCTCCTTTAACTGCTACAGTTACAAATTCAGATTATTCAGTATTCTTTTTTGCTGATAATAACCCAAGTACTACAGGTCAAGCGACATTAATACCTAATACAGATACTTCTGGTGTATTTACATATTACGCTGCTGAAGGTCCTAGTAATACATGTAGTGGAACACGTACACCTTTTACTGTTACTGTTCATCCAGAAATTACAATTACATTAGAAGATATTACTAATGAAAGTTGTGCTGAAAGTAATGATGGTACAATAGACATTTCTGTTTCAGGTGGTTCAGGAACTTACACCTACGATTGGGATAACAATGGAGCAGAAAATCCAGATACTGATGCTCAAGATTTATCAGGAGCTGATAATGGTACACACACTGTAATCGTAACTGATACAACTACAGACTGTACAGCAACAGCTTCTTATACAATTAGCGCTTCTCTTGCAGTAGCACCAACTATAACTGCTCCATCT
Organism: Lacinutrix undariae; assembly: GCF_052934785.1. Lineage (NCBI taxonomy): Bacteria > Pseudomonadati > Bacteroidota > Flavobacteriia > Flavobacteriales > Flavobacteriaceae > Lacinutrix > Lacinutrix undariae. Next base: position 2,699,057 of record NZ_CM128809.1, on the reverse strand, counting down.
ACAATTGCTGTTGAAGGTTGTTCGGTAACAAATGCTACTAATAACAATGAAACAACATTAAGTTATAGCGAAACTTTAACAACTATTACAGAAGCACAATTTACAACTGAAGGTGGTACTTACACTGGATCTGATATTTTAAGCATTACATATCAAGATGCAACAACAACATCTACAGATTGTGAAATTACTGTTACAAGAACGTTTACCCTAACAAACACTTGTAACTTAACCGCTTCAGGAACTCAAAAAATCTCAATTAAAGATACTACTGCTCCGCAATTAATAGGAACAGTACCTTCTGGAAGTACAAATTTAAATACTTGTGCAAGTGAAATGCCTGAAGGACCTTCTATTGCTGATATTACTGCTTTATTCACAGACAACTGTGGAACAGTAAACGTAACTAAAGCAACTGAAAATACAGGAAACAACTGTGCTTGGTCTGTTGATTATACTTATAAAATTACTGATGCTTGCGGAAACGCTGCTAGTGATATAGTAATTACATATTCAGGAGAAGACAAAACAAATCCAACATTTGTTCAAACACTTCCTGAAACTTCTATTACTGTTGAATGTAATAACATACCAGACGCTGCTACTCTAACTGCTACTGATAATTGTGGTGATGCAGCAGTAACTTATGAAGAAACTAAAACTGACGGATCTTGTGATTCTACATATACATTAACTAGAGTTTGGACAGCAACTGATACTTGTGATAATACAACCGAATTTACACAAACAGTAAATGTTCAAGACAACACCGCTCCAGTAATTGCGACCTTACCTGCAACGTCAACTATTGAATGTTCACAAACAATAAGCTTTACTCAAGCTACAGTTACTGATGCTTGTTCTTCTGATGTGTCTTTAACTTTTGAAGACGTAACAGTAAACGGAACTTGTGATAAAAATTATACAGTAACTAGAACTTGGACAGCTACAGATAACTGTGGAAACTTTTCTACTGCTACTCAAATTATTCAAGTTGAAGACACTATTGCTCCAGTTATAGATACCACTAATAAAGAAAACCTCCAAATCCAATGTGGTGTAACTCCTGAAGGATCTCTTGAAAATTGGTTAACTAATAATGCTGGTGCTACTGCAACTGATGCATGCGGAACTGTAACTTGGACAAATGATTATGGTCAAAATACAGACTTAGATTGTGAAAGAGGTGCAATAACAGTAACATTTACTGCAACTGATAGTTGCACAAACACAGCTACTACTACTGCAACTTATTCTATTATGGATACGGTTGATCCAATATTAACATTACCTGCAAATGTAACTATTGAATGTTCTGATGATGCAACACCTACAAATACTGGAACTGCAACAGCTACTGACGATTGTGCTACACCTGCTGTAACTTTCACCGATGCAACTGCTGCTGGTGATTGTGCTAACAGTTCTGTAATCACTAGAACTTGGACGGCTACTGATTCTTGTGGAAATACAGCTACAGGTAATCAAACAATTAATGTTCTTGATACTACTGCGCCAACATTTACTGTTCCTGCAGATGTAACTATTGAGTGTTCTGATGATGCTACCGATTTAACAGTAACTGGTAACGTAGCTGATATCGCTGATAACTGTGCTACTGATTTAGAAGCTACTTTCACCGATGCCACTGCTGCTGGTGATTGTCCTAACAGTTCTGTAATCACTAGAACTTGGTCAGTAACTGATGCTTGTGATAACACAACAACTTTAACTCAAACAATTAATGTTCTTGATACTACTGCGCCAACATTTACTGTTCCTGCAGATGTAACTATTGAGTGTTCTGATGATGCTACCGATTTAACAGTAACTGGTAACGTAGCTGATATCACTGATAACTGTGCTACTGATTTAGAAGCTACTTTCACCGATGCAACTGCTACTGGTGATTGTCCTAACAGTTCTGTAATCACTAGAACTTGGTCAGTAACTGATGCTTGTGATAACACAACAACTTTAACTCAAACAATTAATGTTCTTGATACTACTGCGCCAACATTTACTGTTCCTGCAGATGTAACTATTGAGTGTTCTGATGATGCTACCGATTTAACAGTAACTGGTAACGTAGCTGATATCACTGATAACTGTGCTACTGATTTAGAAGCTACTTTCACCGATGCAACTGCTACTGGTGATTGTCCTAACAGTTCTGTAATCACTAGAACTTGGTCAGTAACTGATGCTTGTGATAACACAACAACTTTAACTCAAACAATTAATGTTCTTGATACTACTGCGCCAACATTTACTGTTCCTGCAGATGTAACTATTGAATGTTCTGATGATGCTACTGATTTAACAGTAACTGGTAACGTAGCTGATATCACTGATAACTGTGCTACTGATTTAGAAGCTACTTTCACCGATGCAACTGCTGCTGGTGATTGTCCTAACAGTTCTGTAATCACTAGAACTTGGTCAGTAACTGATGCTTGTGATAACACAACAACTTTAACTCAAACAATTAATGTTCTTGATACTACTGCGCCAACATTTACTGTTCCTGCAGATGTAACTATTGAATGTTCTGATGATGCTACTGATTTAACAGTAACTGGTAACGTAGCTGATATCACTGATAACTGTGCTACTGATTTAGAAGCTACTTTCACCGATGCAACTGCTGCTGGTGATTGTCCTAACAGTTCTGTAATCACTAGAACTTGGTCAGTAACTGATGCTTGTGATAACACAACAACTTTAACTCAAACAATTAATGTTCTTGATACTACTGCGCCAACATTTACTGTTCCTGCAAATGTAACTATTGAATGTTCTGATGATGCAACACCTACAAATACTGGAACTGCAACAGCTACTGACGATTGTGCTACACCTGCTGTAACTTTCACCGATGCAACTGCTGCTGGTGATTGTGCTAACAGTTCTGTAATCACTAGAACTTGGACGGCTACTGATTCTTGTGGAAATACAGCTACAGGTAATCAAACAATTAATGTTCTTGATACTACTGCGCCAACATTTACTGTTCCTGCAGATGTAACTATTGAGTGTTCTGATGATGCTACCGATTTAACAGTAACTGGTAACGTAGCTGATATCACTGATAACTGTGCTACTGATTTAGAAGCTACTTTCACCGATGCAACTGCTACTGGTGATTGTCCTAATAGTTCTGTAATCACTAGAACTTGGTCAGTAACTGATGCTTGTGATAACACAACAACTTTAACTCAAACAATTAATGTTCTTGATACTACTGCGCCAACATTTACTGTTCCTGCAGATGTAACTATTGAGTGTTCTGATGATGCTACCGATTTAACAGTAACTGGTAACGTAGCTGATATCACTGATAATTGTGCTACTGATTTAGAAGCTACTTTCACCGATGCAACTGCTGCTGGTGATTGTCCTAACAGTTCTGTAATCACTAGAACTTGGTCAGTAACTGATGCTTGTGATAACACAACAACTTTAACTCAAACAATTAATGTTCTTGATACTACTGCGCCAACATTTACTGTTCCTGCAGATGTAACTATTGAGTGTTCTGATGATGCTACCGATTTAACAGTAACTGGTAACGTAGCTGATATCGCTGATAATTGTGCTACTGATTTAGAAGCTACTTTCACCGATGCCACTGCTGCTGGTGATTGTCCTAACAGTTCTGTAATCACTAGAACTTGGTCAGTAACTGATGCTTGTGATAACACAACAACTTTAACTCAAACAATTAATGTTCTTGATACTACTGCGCCAACATTTACTGTTCCTGCAGATGTAACTATTGAATGTTCTGATGATGCTACTGATTTAACAGTAACTGGTAACGTAGCTGATATCGCTGATAATTGTGCTACTGATTTAGAAGCTACTTTCACCGATGCCACTGCTGCTGGTGATTGTCCTAATAGTTCTGTAATCACTAGAACTTGGTCAGTAACTGATGCTTGTGATAACACAACAACTTTAACTCAAACAATTAATGTTCTTGATACTACTGCGCCAACATTTACTGTTCCTGCAGATGTAACTATTGAGTGTTCTGATGATGCTACCGATTTAACAGTAACTGGTAACGTAGCTGATATCACTGATAATTGTGCTACTGATTTAGAAGCTACTTTCACCGATGCCACTGCTGCTGGTGATTGTCCTAACAGTTCTGTAATCACTAGAACTTGGTCAGTAACTGATGCTTGTGATAACACAACAACTTTAACTCAAACAATTAATGTTCTTGATACTACTGCGCCAACATTTACTGTTCCTGCAGATGTAACTATTGAGTGTTCTGATGATGCTACCGATTTAACAGTAACTGGTAACGTAGCTGATATCACTGATAACTGTGCTACTGATTTAGAAGCTACTTTCACCGATGCAACTGCTACTGGTGATTGTCCTAATAGTTCTGTAATCACTAGAACTTGGTCAGTAACTGATGCTTGTGATAACACAACAACTTTAACTCAAACAATTAATGTTCTTGATACTACTGCGCCAACATTTACTGTTCCTGCAGATGTAACTATTGAGTGTTCTGATGATGCTACCGATTTAACAGTAACTGGTAACGTAGCTGATATCACTGATAATTGTGCTACTGATTTAGAAGCTACTTTCACCGATGCAACTGCTGCTGGTGATTGTCCTAACAGTTCTGTAATCACTAGAACTTGGTCAGTAACTGATGCTTGTGATAACACAACAACTTTAACTCAAACAATTAATGTTCTTGATACTACTGCGCCAACATTTACTGTTCCTGCAGATGTAACTATTGAGTGTTCTGATGATGCTACCGATTTAACAGTAACTGGTAACGTAGCTGATATCGCTGATAATTGTGCTACTGATTTAGAAGCTACTTTCACCGATGCCACTGCTGCTGGTGATTGTCCTAACAGTTCTGTAATCACTAGAACTTGGTCAGTAACTGATGCTTGTGATAACACAACAACTTTAACTCAAACAATTAATGTTCTTGATACTACTGCGCCAACATTTACTGTTCCTGCAGATGTAACTATTGAATGTTCTGATGATGCTACTGATTTAACAGTAACTGGTAACGTAGCTGATATCGCTGATAATTGTGCTACTGATTTAGAAGCTACTTTCACCGATGCCACTGCTGCTGGTGATTGTCCTAATAGTTCTGTAATCACTAGAACTTGGTCAGTAACTGATGCTTGTGATAACACAACAACTTTAACTCAAACAATTAATGTTCTTGATACTACTGCGCCAACATTTACTGTTCCTGCAGATGTAACTATTGAGTGTTCTGATGATGCTACTGATTTAACAGTAACTGGTAACGTAGCTGATATCACTGATAATTGTGCTACTGATTTAGAAGCTACTTTCACCGATGCCACTGCTGCTGGTGATTGTCCTAACAGTTCTGTAATCACTAGAACTTGGTCAGTAACTGATGCTTGTGATAACACAACAACTTTAACTCAAACAATTAATGTTCTTGATACTACTGCGCCAACATTAGTAGGAACATATCAAAACGTTGTAGAGAGTGTTTGTTCTAATATTCCAGAAATACCTGAATTGTCTTTTACAGATACTTGCTCAAGTGAAGTAACAGTTGATTTTGAAGAAGCTTATACAGATTCTGCAAACGGTGAAAGCTATATTATTACAAGAACTTGGACAGCAAGTGATGACTGTAATAACCAATCTATATTTACACAAACTGTAAATGTTATAGTTGAAAACAATATTCTATCAAACAATACATCATTCTGTATTACAGAAGACTTTGATTTTGACTTATTTGATACTTTATCTGGAGATGTTGATCCTAATGGAGAATGGACTGTAACTGTTGGTGATGCTCAAATTGATGGAAATTACTTCAATCCTTCTACTCTTCTTTATGGAGATGGAAGTTATGACACAAGTGCTTTAACCGACTACGTATTTACTTATACAACAAACGGTAATTGCCCAACTGTAACAGAACTTACAGTAAATATTAATGATGAATGTGTGGTATTAGCTTGTGGTGATGAAGAATCTGTTATAATTTCAAAATCAATAACACCTAATGGAGATCAATGGAATGAATACTTTACTGTAACAGGAATTGAGCTTTGTGGATTTACTGTAGAATTACAAATATTTAACAGATGGGGAGCTAAAATTTATGAAAACTCTAATTACAATAATGATTGGAATGGATTCTCTCATAACTCATCAGTTGGAGCATCTGATCAAGTACCAACAGGAACATATTATTATATAATCAATTTAAAGGATAGTGGATTGAAACCTTTTTCAGGTCCAATTTACGTAGGAACTAAATAAATCTTAACCTATATGAAATTAGTAAAGTTTAACTTAATCGTTTTTATGCTGTTCAATTTCTGGACGGGAGTTGCGCAACAGCTACCTCAGTTTACGCAGTATATGTATAATACAATTTCTATAAATCCTGCTTATGCTGGAAGTAGAGAAACACTAAGTATTGTGGGTTTACATAGAAGTCAATGGGTTGGTCTCGAAGGAGGTCCTACAACTCAAACACTATCTGTACATACCCCACTCAGAAATGAAAAGATTGGTCTTGGTTTATCTTTTATTAAAGATGAATTAGGGTATGAAAATTTCAACTATTTATATGGAGATTTTTCATACACTATCAATCTTACTGAGAAAACAAAATTAGCATTTGGTATGAAAGCTGGTTTTACTCATTATAATATTGACCAATCATTATTAACTGATCCATCTATTATTAATGATCCTTATTTTAATGATGTTTCAAACAGATGGAGTCCTAATATTGGTGCAGGTTTTTACCTACATAGTAATAAGTGGTATTTAGGTCTTTCAGCTCCTAGAATATTAAATAGCGATTATAATAAAGGTGAAAGCGGTAGTGTAGATTACGTGTCTTTAGAACGTGTGAGTTATTATTTCACTGGAGGATACGTGTTTAATTTAAGCGAAGACGTAAAATTTAAACCGGCAGCTTTACTTAAAGCAACTAACGGAGCCCCTTTATCATTTGATTTAACAGCTAATTTCTTATTTAGCGAAAAACTTTGGCTTGGAGGTTCATACAGAATTAATGAATCTGCAGCAGCACTTGGCGGAATTGCTGATTTTCAAATTTCAAAACAATTACGAATTGGTTATGCTTACGAGTACCCGCTTTCAGACTTAAGACCATATACTAGTGGAACTCACGAAGTATTATTAATGTTTGAATTATTTAAAAGTAAGCGTATTAAATCGCCTAGATACTTCTAAAAACATAAGACCATGAAAACAAAACTATTTATAATATTATTGGCGTTGAGCAGCACTTTTATGGTGGCTCAAAATAAATTGGCAGATAAATTTTTTGATAATTATAACTATCAAAAAGCTAGCGAACTTTACGAGAAAGCTTATAATGATGGAGACGATAGCGCGCATGTTTTAACACGCTTAGGTGATTGCTATTATAATAATTCAGATACTAAAACTGCTAAAAATTGGTACGCTAAAGCTGTAGAAACTTACGAAGATATAAACCCTGAATACCTTGTTAAATATATTCAGGTCTTAAAAAGTTCTGGTGAATATGGAAAAGCCGTTACATTAATTGAAAAATTTAAGACACTACATCCAGATGATAATAGAGTGAAAAATTACGATGCACGAAGTCTTTCAGACTATGAAGAATTAACAAATGGTGATACTAAATTAGTGACGGCTATTAACAACCTACCATTTAATTCTGAATATTCTGACTTTGGAACTTTTATTCATAATGATCGCTTCTATTTTGTTTCAGCAAGAAATACTGAAAATAGAATTTATAAATGGAATAATGAACCTTTTTTAAAGATCTATCAAACCGATATTAAAACGGAAAATAATAAAAAAGAATTTTCAGATGTATCTTCCCTCCCATTTAAAGGAAACCTTAAAAAGGATATTCATGATGGAAATATTACACTTACAGAGGACGGGAAAACTATGTATTTTACACGTGATAATATAAGTAAACGAAATTCAAAGAAATTTGATGATGAAGGTACTACACATTTAAAACTATTTAAGGCTACCTTAATTAATAACACATGGACAGATATTGTTGAGCTTCCTTTTAATGATGAAATATACTCAACTGGCCACCCAGCTTTAAGTCCTGATAATTCAAAATTATACTTTGTTTCAGATCGTGAAGGAGGATTAGGTAAAACAGATATTTATGTTGTTGACATTTTAGAAGATAATACTTATAGTGAACCTCTTAATTTAGGAGACAAAGTAAACACTAGTGGTCGCGAAATGTTTCCTTTTGTAAGTAAAGACAGTACACTTTATTTTTCTTCAGATGGTCGTATAAACCTAGGTTTACTTGATATTTTTAAATCTGAAATATTAAAAGATAGTACAAGTAATCCCGTAAATATGGGAGCACCATACAATAGTGGATATGACGATTTTGCATATTTTATAAATTCAGATAATGAGAAAGGATACTTTTCTTCAAACCGACCAGGAGGTCAAGGAAGTGATGATATTTATGGTTTTGATGCGTACCAATGTGCACAAACAATAGTAGGTACTGTAAGAGATATAAAAACAACTCATCCATTGAATGCTGTTGCAGTTAAATTAATTGATGATACAGGAAAAATTATTGAAGAATTTACAACAACTGAAAATGGTGAATACACATTTAACGTAGATTGTAATAATACATATACAGTTATAGGTACAAAAGAAGACTTTAAAGATGATAAAAAAGAGGTAGAAACTGATGCTGTAAATAACACAGAACATAGTGCTGATCTTAACTTAATGCCACTTATTGATGGTAATCAAATTGTAATTAATCCTATCTTTTTTGACTTCGATAAATGGAATATAAGAACAGATGCACAATATGAATTAGAAAACATTGTTGACGTAATGAGATCTCACCCTAATATGGTTATTAAGATTGAATCACATACTGATAGTAGAGGAAGTGATAATTACAATCTTAAATTATCTGATAGAAGAGCTAAATCTACTAGAGATTATATTATATCAAGAGGTATTGCTGCCAAACGTTTAGAAAGCGCTATTGGATATGGAGAGACACAATTATTAAACAAATGTTCAAACGGTGTTAAGTGTTCAAAAGCAGAACACCAGTTAAACAGACGTTCTTATTTTTATATATTAAAACAATAAGAACATCAAAATATATCATTTAAAAAGCAGACTTAACAGTCTGCTTTTTTTTGTATCAAATAGTAAAACATTAACTAATGGCTTTACGTAACTCCTCATAAATAACAGTGACCTAAAGTTAGCTCATTTATACAAATCTTAGTTAAATAAGACTCACTAGCTGATTTCATAGGTGAAAAACAACATGTAATCAACTAAAAAACATTAGAAAATGAATATCTGATTATCAAATAAGTAATACAATACTCTATAAAATTAAACAAAAAAAGACCGCAAAAATTGCGGTCACTAAGCTAACTAAACTTATATATAAATTATTTTTTAACAAACATATTTGTAAAATACCATTTCCCTTCTTCATTTTGTTCAGCAGATACATCAAAGAAATTAAAATCGCCTTCAATATTTGCTCTGTGTCCATCACTATTAATCCAAGCGTTAACTACAGATTGTGCACTAGAAAAACCGTATGCTACATTTTCACCTACATTAATTGCAGAAGCGTTTTCTGTTAAAGCTAAACTTCTTTGGTAAAAATTAGCATGACTAACATCATGAGATTCTACCATATATTCTGTATGTGTATAAGCAACAGATTTAATAATAGATAAATTTTCTAAAGGCTCTAAATCTAAATTAATTCTGTAATCATTTATTAATTCCAAAATTTCAACTTCAATCACCTTTGCTTCTGGAGCAACCTCTAAAGTAATTTGTTCTGTTTCATCTTCTATGATAGAATCAGATGAACAAGATGTCATAAAAATTGATGTTAAAATCAATAGCGGGAAAAGTAATTTTGATATCATAATGAGGGTAATTAAGATTTTGTTCTGTAAAATTACTATACAATTCGAGCTAAAGTGTTAAAGAAACGTTAAAATCGATAAACAACATGCATTTCATCGGTTTTTAATGCAAATAATCGATGAAATGCACATCTGAAATTAAAAAAAATGTATTTGAGCGTTAAAAAATACATTTAAACGGTAAAAGTCAAGTTTTAAAATCAAGGTGATAATCTATCTATTGTCCAAGTATTCTTTTCACCTTTTTTGTAAACTAATCTATCATGTAATCTATTTGGGCGACCTTGCCAAAACTCATAAGTAACAGGTTCAATAATAAAACCTCCCCAATAGTCTGGTCGCTCTATCGTTTTCCCCTCTAAAGCAACTTCAACATCTACTAATTTTTGTTCTAATTCATATTTGGATACCACAGAGCTTTGGTGCGAAACAAGTGCTCCTAATTGGCTACCACGAGGACGCGATGTAAAATAAGCATCACTAACATCTGATGTTACTTTTTTTGCAATACCTTTAATAATAACTTGTCGTTCTAGTTTTTGCCAAAAAAAGGATAAACCTACATGTGGTTCTGCAAGTATTGATTGTCCTTTTTCACTTTCGTAGTTAGTATAAAAAATAAACCCTTCTGCTGTTAACTGTTTTAAGAGTACTACTCTACCTTTAGGGAAACCATCTGTACCAATTGTAGTTAATGTCATGGCATTGGCTTCTTCATCAGGGAAACCTTCATCCATTTCTTTAAACCATTCTTGAAATAATTGTAAAGGATTACCTGGAACATCATCAATTAATAGTTCTCGCTTATCGTAAGTTTTTCTGTAATGACTTAAGTCTCTATTCATTATAATTAAATGTTAATTTATTAATAGATTTTTCTTTTTATAGTTAAGAATTTCTAATAAATTTAGGAATAATTTTTACAAAATGGAATTTGAAAACAGTAAACTTTCAAACTTATTAGAATATTCAAAAGTAGAGTTTCCCTTTGGTAATTTTTACTTATTAGACCAATTTGTTATTGCTGAACTAAAGGATGGCGTACATTTTAGTTGGGATAAAATAGAAAAAGTTATTGCTACAGTGATAAATCATTATGGTAAAAATATTGATATCGCTTATATTTCTAATCGCATAAATAACTATTCACTAGAACCTCAGTTATGGATAGATTTTCAAAAAAAGCATGATTTTATAGTCGCTACAGCAATAGTTGTGTATACCAAATCAAACTATATGAATGCATCTATAGAAAAACACATTTTTAAGAATAGTATAAAGCGTTGTGAAAGCTTAACACAGGCTATAGAATGGGTAAATAATTTGGATGAATTAAATTAAAATGAAAAATTCTTGCCATCTTCTGCAAGTAATACTGGCGTAAAAATAGTTTCGGCCTCTTCTTTAAAAATAGTAATATCATTATATCGTGTAGAATAATGTCCTAAAATTAAAGTTTGTGCATTGGCTTGTTTGGCAATACTTGCGGCTTCTTTAGCTGTTGAATGTTTTGTTTTTGGTGCTAATTCTGCATTTTTTTCAACAAAAGTAGATTCGTGATATAATACAGTAACATTTTTTATAATTGGTAACATAGCTTCATTATATGCTGTATCACTACAAAAAGCATAACTTAATACAGGTTTTGGAGCTTTTGTTACGGTAGAGTTAACAATTAAGTTCCCGTTGTTGTCCTTAATGTCAAATCCTTGTTTAAGTTTTCTATAATAAGCCACATCAATATCTTCGTTTAACACGGCATTCATGTCTAACTTACGTTCTCCTTCTTTCTCTTTAAATAAAAAGCCATTTGTATAAATACGATGTATAAGCGGAATAGTATGCACTTCTACCCTATCGTCTTCGTAGATCAACTCAGATTCTTTTGAGTTTAGCTCATGAAAAAACAAACGGTAATTGGTCCAAGATTCAGATAATTTCATTTGAAGTGTAATAATCTCTTTTAATCCTTTTGGGCCGTAAATATGTAAATCTGTTTCTCTAGTTAATAATTTAAATGTTGAAATTAATCCTACTAATCCAAAAAAATGATCACCATGTAGGTGCGAAATAAATATATGCTTAATTCTTGCAAACTTTACTTTATTTCTACGCAATTCTACCTGAGTACCTTCGCCACAATCAATTAAAAACATGTGATTGTTAATCTCTAAAACTTGAGCTGTAGGATTGGTATTGGTTCTTGGTGTGGCGCTATAGCAACCTAGGATGGTTAATTTCATTGTAAAGCGTTTAAAATCCTAAATCGCGTTCAATTTCTTCCATTTCAATAATATCGTAAGCTTCTTGTAAGCTAGGAACTACAACTATTTCATCTGGGGTTTCGTTTAAATTAGTGTTTTCGGTAACTATTACAAACGAGTGTTTTGCAGCTCTGTGCGTGTTTGATAGTTTTAAAAATTCAATAATATCTTGTAATGAAACGGCTTTTAAGCTCGTTAAATTAATAATTACATTATCATTTTTAAAACGTTCATATAATACTTCAAGTTTTTTTACAAGCTCGCTAACTGTCGCTTTCTCCTGAGTAATAGTTGTTGTATTGTCTTTTTTATCAAAAATCATAGTCTTAATGTTTTATTTTGGATGCCAATAAATATATTACAGCCATTCTTACTGCTACTCCATTTTGAACTTGATCTAAAATGATAGCTTGATCAGAATCTGCAACATCGCTGGTAATTTCTACACCACGATTTATTGGTCCTGGGTGCATTATTGTAATTTCTTTATCTAAAGAATTCAATAAATCTTTAGTCACCCCATATTGTTGTGTATATTCTCTAGTTGATGGAAAATAACTAATATCCATACGTTCGTTTTGTACTCGTAGCATATTTGCAACATCACACCACTCCAAAGCTTTTCGTAAATCCGTTTCAACAGTAACTCCTAATTTATTAATATATTTTGGAATTAACGTTTTTGGACCACATACCATAACTTCAGCACCTTGTAATTGTAGTGCAAAAATATTTGATAAGGCAACTCTACTATGTAAAATATCCCCTACAATAACCACTTTTTTACCTTTTACCTCACCAAGTCTTTCACGTATAGAGTAACTATCTAGTAAAGCTTGGGTAGGATGTTCATGAGCTCCATCTCCTGCATTAATAATACTTGCTCCAATGTGTTTAGATAAAAATATTCCGGCACCAGGATTTGGGTGACGCATAACAACCATATCTACTTTCATAGATAAAATATTATTTACCGTATCAATTAATGTTTCTCCTTTTTTAACTGATGATTGGGCTGCTGAAAAATTAATAACATCGGCAGATAAACGTTTTTCGGCTAATTCAAAAGATAGTTTTGTTCGGGTTGAATTTTCAAAAAATAAATTGGCTATAGTAATATCTCTTAGCGACGGAACTTTTTTGATTGGCCGATTAATAACTTCTTTAAAATGGTCAGCTGTTTCATGTATAAGCTGAATATCTTTTGAGTTTAGATATTTGATTCCTAATAAGTGGTTAACACTTAATTCGCTCATGTTTTTAGTCTATAGATAGCAGGTTTAAAAACTGCTGTTATACTTACTGTTTATGTCTATAAAAGTGAAATTATAATATAATTACGCTTTTAATTTTTAGCTATTTATTAAATAAACCGAATCTTCACCTTCGTTCTCCATCCAGTTTACTTTAACGCGTTCTTTATTTATAGCATCTACTTGGCGACCTCTATAATTGGGTTGTATTGGTAAATGTCTACTAAATCGTCGGTCTATAAGTGTGAGTAATTCTATTTCATTAGGGCGACCAAATGATTGTATTGCCGTTAATGCCGCACGAATACTTCTACCTGTATGTAAAACATCATCAATAAATACAATGTTTTTATCTTCAACTATAAAGTTAATTTCGGTGCTATTGGCTTCAAGTGTCTTTTCACCACGTCTAAAATCGTCTCTATAAAAGGTAATATCAAGATAACCTACTTGTACATCTTTAACCTTGTAATCATTTTCAAGCATTGCTGCGAGTCTTGTGGCTAAAAATTTACCTCTAGGTTGTATTCCTATTAAAACGGTGTTAGAAAAATCGTGATGATTTTCAATAAGTTGACAAGTCAATCTGTGAAGAATGATGTTTACTTCTTTTGAATTTAGTAAAACTTTTTGACTCATAGTATATCCAAACGTATTTGGTAAACAAAGTTACACTAAAAAATAATAGTGTACAATGCCGTTTTACAATTTATCTTGAATAAAAAAAGCCTTCCAATAAATTGGAAGGCTTTAATATTATAAGATTATAATGTTTGGAAAATTATTTCTTTCCGTCCATTTTATCTTTAAGTGCTTGTAAAGCATCATTAGCATCACCTAAAGTTGGTTTAGATTCAGCTGCAGCAGCAGACTGTTTCTTAACAGCCGCTTTTACATTAGCGATTTCTTCTTCTCTGAAGATAGCTGTATGAGATGCAACTACACGTTTAAATTCTTTATTGAATTCAATAACTTTAAACTCTGCAGAATCTCCTTTTTTAAGTTTGCTACCATCTTCTTTTTCTAAGTGACGAGAAGGAACAAAAGCAACGATATCTTCGTTAAACTCAACTGTTGCACCTTTATCAACCATTTCAGAAATTTCAGCTGTATGTGTAGAACCTAAAGCAAATTCAGTTTCGTATTTATCCCAAGGATTAACTGTAGTTTGTTTGTGACCTAAAGATAATTTACGTCCTTCTACATCTAATTCTAAGACAACTACGTCTAATTTATCACCTACGTTACAGAACTCAGATGGATGTTTAATTTTCTTAGTCCAAGATAAATCAGAGATGTAAATTAATCCATCGATACCTTCTTCTAATTCAACAAAAACACCAAAGTTTGTAAAGTTACGTACAATACCTGTATGGTTTGAAGCAACTGGGTATTTAGTAGTAATATCTGTCCATGGATCTGGAGTTAATTGCTTAATACCAAGTGACATTTTACGATCTTCTCTATCTAATGTTAAGATAACCGCTTCAATTTCGTCTCCTACAGATACGAAATCTTGAGCTGAACGTAAATGAGTTGACCAAGACATTTCAGAAACGTGAACTAATCCTTCAACACCTTCTTCAACTTCGATAAATGCACCGTAATCAGCGATTACAACAACTTTACCTTTTACTTTATCACCAATCTTAACGTCATCAGCTAAAGCTTCCCAAGGATGCTTAGATAATTGTTTAAGACCTAACTGGATTCTTGATTTGTTTTCATCAAAATCAAGGATTACTACGTTAAGTTTTTGGTCTAATTCTACGATTTCGTTTGGATGATTAATTCTAGACCAAGAAAGATCTGTAATGTGAATTAATCCATCTACTCCACCAAGATCAATAAATACACCGTAAGATGTGATGTTTTTAACAACACCTTCTAATACTTGACCTTTTTCTAATTGACCGATGATTTCTTTTTTCTGTTCTTCAATATCAGCTTCAATAAGCGCTTTATGAGAAACAACTATGTTTTTGAATTCGTGGTTGATTTTCACAACTTTAAATTCCATAGTTTTATTTACGTACTGGTCGTAATCTCTAATTGGCTTAACGTCAATTTGAGAACCTGGTAAGAATGCTTCGATTCCGAATACGTCAACGATCATACCACCTTTAGTTCTACATTTTACGAAACCATTAACGATTTCACCTGTATCGTGTGCATTATTAACACGATCCCATGCTTTAATAACACGAGCTTTACGGTGAGATAATACTAATTGTCCTGTTGCGTCTTCACGAACATCAATTAATACTTCCACTTTATCACCAACAGCTAAGTTAGGATTGTAACGGAATTCGTTTAATGAAATTACACCTTCAGATTTTGCGTTGATATCAATGATTGCATCGCGGTCAGAAAGGTGAATTACCGTTCCTTCTACAACTTCGTCATCTAATGTGTCTACAAAGTTTTCTGATACTAATTTTTCAAATTCTTCTAATTGTTTGTCATCTACAGGATCAATTCCTTCTTCGTAGTTGTGCCAATTAAAATCGTTTAAAAATTGTTCTGGGTTTGCTTGAGCTTCAGATACTTCTGCTCCTGCTGGGTTTGTTTGTTCAGCCATTGCTGATAAGAGTTTTGTATTCTGTATGGTTATGAAAAGTGTTACGCGGCTGCACACAGAAGTGTTATTGTTTTTATATAAAACCCTTTTTATCTTTTCTAATCCGCTAAAAAGGAGTGCAAAAATACAAATTTATTATAAATATAACAAGCATTTATAATCTCTTTAATTATTTGATTATAAAGCAGTCATAAAAAGGTGTTCTTTTGAAAAGTATTATAAGGTAGAAATTTTAGCGTTTACGAGTTTTAATATCTTTTCAAATTGTGTTTCTAAAGTTAAATTTGAATTGTCAATCTCAATAGCATCGTCTGCTTTAACTAATGGGGAGTCTTTTCTTGTAGAATCAATATGGTCTCTAGATTCTACATTATGTAATACGTCTTCAAAAAGCACATCATCACCACGTTCTATAAGTTCGTCGTATCGTCTTTGTGCTCTTGTTTGTGCAGAAGCCGTCATAAACAACTTTAATTCGGCATCAGGGAAAACTACGGTACCAATATCTCTACCGTCCATAACTACGCCTTTACCTTTTCCCATGTCTTGTTGTTGCAACACGAGTTGTTTTCTAACTTCTGTTATTGTGGCTACTTGACTTACAAATTGTGAGACTTCTAGGGTACGAATATCTCTTTCTATATTTTTTCCATTAAGGAAAACTTCTGCAAAACCTAATTGTTCATTAAATGTAAATGATATGGTTATGTTTTGCAATTGCGCTATTAATAAATCCTTTTTAAATTCATTTTTATTAATAAAATTATTTTGCATTGCAAACAAGGTTACTGCTCTGTACATAGCGCCGGTATCTACATAAACATAGCTTAAGGTTTTTGCGAGTTGTTTGGCGATTGTACTTTTTCCTGTTGATGAAAAGCCGTCTATTGCTATTGTAATTTTCTGCATTATCTTAAATCTATTTGCAATCCGAAGAAGTTTGTATTTGAAGCTCCTGTATATTTAGCATGCGTATAACTAAAGCGCATTTTATTTAATTTCATTCCTATTCCAAAAGATAATCCTGAAAAATTACGTTGATCTTCTATTCGTAATTCTTCGGCTCTTCTAAAATTATATCCTACTCTTAGGTTAAATCCTTTTTCAGGAAACAACTCTGCTCCTATTATGGTATGTCGTAGAGCTTCATTTAAAAAGCCTACTTTTTCTTCTGTTTGTACGCCATCTAGATCTGTTGTTGATCGTGCTGGATTTGCTACAGCTATTGGCCATTTTTGAAGATTCTCAAAAGTTAAATGCCAACGAAGTGGTACGTTTTCTAGGGTTTGCGACATTCCGAAGTTGACTTCAAAAGGTAATTTTTCTTGTAATCCGGCATAGGTTACAAATTGAGTTCCTAAGTTTCTTATGGTTAATGCTGCGTGAAAATCTATATCTTCATTAATATATAATGCTCCAATATCTACTGCGGCTCCTATAGAGTTGTATTGTTCTAGCTTTGAAGTGATAATTTTTAAATTAGCTCCTAAGTAAAAATCTGAATATGGTATGTGGTATGAATATCCAAATGATAAAGCGGCTTCATTACCTGTAAATGTTCCTGTTGAAGCTCCATTTTCATCATAGCCATCAAAATCACCATAATTAATATAGGTCATTCCTACATGAAATGTTTGCACGTGCCTATCCCAAGTATATGCATAAGCAGCAGTACCATAACTAATTCCTCCTAAATAATTAGCGTAATTAAGTGATAATTGATTATCCATATCAGCATTAATTGTTGCCGGATTATAAAGTCCACTTGTTACATCATAATCATAATTAGTAATTACCTTACCTCCTAAGGCTGCTTGTCTTGGTGAAGATACTAAGTTAAGAAATTGGTATGTAGATTCCCCACCTAGTTGCGCGAAAACTGATGATGATGTTATAATGATCAATAAGAAAGTAAGAATTGTCTTTAACATGGCTGCAAAGTAAATAAATCTATCTTAAAACGCCTATAAGATTGATTTATTTTATTGCATAAAAAAAGGGCAACATAATGTTACCCTTTTATTTAATAATATAACTCTTGTATAATACTAAAGTGTTTTTGCGTTTTTAACTTTTGTTTTTGTTAACGCGCCTTTTAATACGTCACTCATATCTGTAACGTAATGAAATGTAAGTCCTTTTAAATACTCTGGCTTAATTTCTTCAATATCTCTTCGGTTTTCTTCACAAAGTAGGATTTCTTTAATACGAGCGCGTTTTGCGGCTAATATTTTTTCTTTAATTCCTCCTACAGGTAATACTTTACCTCTTAAAGTAATTTCACCTGTCATTGCTAAACTCTTTTTCACTTTTTGTTGTGTAAATAATGATACTAGAGAAGTTAGCATAGTTACACCTGCACTTGGTCCATCTTTAGGTGTTGCGCCTTCTGGCACGTGAATGTGTACGTTATATTTTGAAAACAATTCCGAATCTATTCCAAATTCTTCAGCGTTCGCTTTAATATATTCCATGGCAATGGTTGCCGATTCTTTCATTACTTTTCCTAAATTACCTGTAATGGTTAAGTTTCCTTTTCCTTTAGATAAGATAGATTCAATAAATAAGATATCACCTCCAACACTTGTCCATGCTAATCCTGTAACTACTCCTGCAACGTCGTTATTTTCGTATTTATCGCGTTCTAATCTTGGCGCGCCTAAAACGTCAATAACATCATCATTGGTTACTTTTACATTGTAAGGTTCATCCATTGCAATATTTTTGGCCGCATGACGTACCATTTTTGCAATTTGTTTATCTAAACCACGTACTCCAGATTCTCTGGTATAACCTTCTACAATTTTTTCTAATTGTGGTTTGGCTAATTTTAGGTGTTTATCTGTTAATCCGTGTTCTTTTAATTGTTTTGAAACTAAATGACGCTTACCAATTTCAACTTTTTCTTCAATAGTATAACCGGTTACATTAATAATTTCCATACGGTCTCTTAATGCGGGTTGAATAGTATTTAAGCTATTTGAAGTGGCAATAAACATCACTTTAGATAAATCGAAACCTAGCTCTAAGAAATTATCATGAAAATCACTATTTTGCTCTGGATCTAAAACTTCTAATAATGCTGAAGATGGATCGCCTTGATTTGAGTTAGTCAGTTTATCAATTTCATCTAATACAAATACAGGATTTGATGTTCCTGCTTTTTTAAGACTTTGTAAAATTCTACCTGGCATTGCACCAATATATGTTTTACGGTGTCCTCTAATTTCGGCTTCATCACGTAATCCTCCTAGTGACATTCTTACATATTCGCGTCCTAAGGCTTCTGCTATAGATTTTCCTAACGATGTTTTACCAACTCCCGGAGGTCCGTAAAGACATAATATAGGTGATTTCATATCGTTACGAAGTTTTAAAACGGCTAGATATTCTATAATTCGTTTTTTAACATCGTCTAATCCGTAATGGTCGCGATCTAAAATTTTCTTAGCACGTTTTAAATCAAATTTATCTTTACTGAATTCATTCCAAGGTAAATCTAAAAATAAATCTAAATAGTTACGTTGAATAGAATATTCAGCAACCTGAGGATTCATACGTTGCATTTTAGCAATTTCTTTATCAAAATGTGCTTTTACATTATCGTCCCAAACTTTTGATTTAGATCTGATTCTCATTTCTTCGAGTTCTTCATCATAAGACACACCACCAAGTTCTTCTTGGATAGTTTTCATTTGTTGATGTAAAAAGTACTCGCGTTGTTGTTGATTCATGTCATTTTGCACTTTAGACTGAATATCGTTTTTAAGCTCCAATTTTTGAAGTTCGACATTCATGTACTTTAAAGTGGCTAATGCACGTTCTTTAAGATCATTTATTTCTAATAAGTTTTGTTTTTCTTCAACAGATAAATTCATGTTTGAAGACACAAAATTTACTAAAAACGAATCGCTTTCAATATTTTTAATTGCAAAAGTTGCCTCAGTAGGAATGTTAGGACTATTTTTAATAATCTGTAACGATAATTCCTTAATAGATTCAATAATTGCACTAAACTCTTGATTTTCGGCTTCAGGTTTATCTTCCTTAACATCTTTTACAGTTGCGGTAATGTAAGGATCTTCGGATACGATTTCATCAATTTCAAATCGCTTTTTCCCTTGAATAATCATTGTAGTATTACCATCGGGCATTTTTAGCACTTTAAGAATTCGTGCTACTGTTCCTTTTTTATAAATATCTGCTGCAGTTGGATCTTCAACAGTTTCATCTATTTGAGAGACTACTCCTATTACTTTTCCACCTTTATTAGCGTCGTTAATAAGCTTTATTGATTTGTCTCTTCCTGCGGTGATAGGAATTACCACTCCTGGAAATAATACCGTGTTACGCAAAGGTAAAATTGGTAAAGATTCTGGAAGGACTTCATTATTTATTTCTGCTTCGTCTTCTGGAGTCATTAAAGGAATTAATTCTGAATTTTCATCAAATTCCTGAAATGACAAATTGTCAAGACTTAAAAAATTAGATTTTGCCATATATGTTTTTTTGGTCATTCTGTCATTAATTACAAACAGAACAAACGTCTTTGATTAGTGTGATTTCAACAGACTCTCTGAAAATCAATCTATTGAATATTAAAAACTATTAATAATACTAGTGTAAATTCAATAGTTATGCCATTAGCTATTACCTTTACAAAAACTTTTTTCATCAAACTGTAACAAGTGAAAGTAGTTAACCTCTTTATAATAAACCAATCGATTTTTTTTTGACACTAACCAATCAAAATATAGAGCAGTTATTAGAACAATGTCTCCTAGGTAACCAGAACGCGCAAATGGAAATCTATAACAGATATTATAAAGCGATGTATAATACAGCATATCGGATTGTGAACAACAGTTTTGATGCCGAAGATATTATGCAAGATTCTTTTTTAACTGCTTTTACAAAATTAGATAGTCTTAAAATAACTGCCACTTTTGGTACTTGGCTAAAACGGATTGTAATTAATAATAGCATTTATCATTATAATAAAAAAAATAAACATAATGATGTATCGCTAGATAATATACTATACAAAATTGAAGACCAAAACACTAATGGCATTACTGAAGACGATCAATTTACAAACCTAAAAGCAAAGCAAATATTACAAACTATGGCATTGCTAAAAGATAATTATAAAATAAGCTTAACATTACACCTTATAGAAGGTTATGATTATGAAGAAATCTCTGAAATTATGAATATCTCTAACGCCAATTGTCGTACGATGATATCTCGAGCTAAAGATAGCTTAAGACGGAAATTAAACACCAGATCTAAAGTATAAAACAACAACAAATGAAAACTGATAATTTAAAAGAATTATTTAAAAATATAGACGATTCGTTTGATGTAGAAACACCAAATACGCATCACGAAGCTCGGTTTTTAAACAAACTAAAAAATAAAGACACTAAAGTTGTTGCAGATAAAAATCATAAAGCAAAAATTTGGAAACCCTTATTTGCTATTGCTGCATCAATTGTTTTATGTCTAGGATTATTTATAACATTACAACAAAATGATAGCGTAAAAGATTTGGCTAGTGTATCACCCGAATTATCGGTGACTCAAAATTTCTTTACCGCTGCAATTGCACAAGAATTAACCACATTAAATAATGAACGTACACCAAAAACTGCAATATTAATTGATGATGCTTTAAAACAACTTAACACATTAGAAAAAGAGTACGAAACCCTAAAAATTGATTTAACCGAAAGTGGGGATGATAAACGTGTGATACATGCCATGATTAGTAATTTTCAAAATAGAATTGACGTTTTAAACAATGTCTTACAAAACATAGAAGAAGTAAAAAACCTAAATACAAATACCAATGAAAAATCTATTATATAAAAGCCTCTTCATCCTCCTTTTATTACCTACTGTAGTAAATGCAAACACAAATTGGGCAGGAAAACATTCAAAATCTAAAACCATAAAAAAAGAGTTTAATGTTGCAAATGATGCATTATTAAGAATAAATAACAGCTTCGGTAACATAAATATTACCACCAACCAGAGTAACAAAACAACTATTGAGGTGGTTATAAAAACAAATGGTAATGATTTGGAAGAAGTTCAAGAAAAACTGAATGGCATTAGTGTTGAATTTAACGCAACTTCAAATTTAGTTGAAGCCAAAACAATATTCACTAAAAGCAAATCAAACTCTTGGTGGAGCTGGGGGAAAAACAATAATATTAATATGGAAGTTAACTATATTATAAGCATCCCTATTACAAACAGCGTAGATTTAAATAATGATTACGGTAGTATTACACTCGATAAATTAGAAGGAAAAGCAACTATAAATTGCGACTACGGAAAGATTACTACAAAAGAATTAATGGCAAAAAATAATGTAATTCGTTTTAATTACACCAATAATAGTTATTTTGAATATATTAATAGTGGTCAAATTTATGCTGATTATAGTGGTTATACAGTTGCTAAAGCTAAAGATTTAGATATTATTGCAGATTATACAAAATCAATAATTGAAATTGCCGAAAACGTAAACTATAAATGTGACTACGGATCTATAACAATTAACAATGTAAATAATGTAAATGGTAATGGTGATTACCTAACTACACGTTTTGGAAACGTTTATAAAAATGTAAAAATAGTAGCAGATTACGGCTCTATAAAAATAGAACGTATGACAGAAAATGCAGGTAATATCACTATAGATTCAGATTATGTTGGTACAACTATTGGGTACCATCCAGATTATAATTTTCAATTTGATATTGATCTAGAATATGCTTCATTAAGAGATACTAATAATTTTGTATTTACAAGAAACAATTCGGGTAGTACAGATAAATACTATCAAGGTTATTACGGAAATGCAAACGCTGTAAATAAGATAAAAATATCGTCTGATTATGGTAGCGTTTCTTTTAAGGAGCAGCATTAAACCAAACTTATTATAAACAAAAAAGCCACTCAAATTGAGTGGCTTTTTCTGTATTAAATATAATTAGTAAGTGATTGAAATATCTCCACTATATAAGTTTAAATCTCCACCATCTGCATTGGTTACAACACCATAAAAAGATCCGGTTAAAGTTCCCGTTTCGTTTACAGTAATTTCTGAAACAAAATTAAAAGGAGCATCAAGTTCTGAAGGATAAAAAGTAGATGTTAATGTCACTTCAAAAGTGTCATCAATAACACTAGCTCCAGTAACACCTTCTTCTACTTCAAAATAAATAGAATAAGAACTTATACTAGACTCTCCAGTTACTTGCAATGTTGTTCCTACAAGTTCAACAGTTACTTCATCAAATTCAATTGGCAACGTTCCTGCGGTAAGCGTAATTTCTACATCTACAACAACAGGTGTACATTCTCCTAAATCATCAACAATAGCTTGTAAACTTCCATCTGTGTCACCACATTCAGTAATTTGGTTTTGTAAAGCTGTTTTGTATGCGTTACATAATGTGGCATCAGATGTATCGTTATTATAAGCTGTAGCAGCTTCATCAGTTGTTGCTTGTAAATCACAATCAACACCAACATTACCATCTCCAATTCTTGCCCAAATTGACATTCCTGTTTTTGTTACTTGTACAGAAAAACCACTAAGTTCTTGAGTTTCGGTAGAGCTTTCAGTAAAAGTTAATGTTTCTCCATTATTTGTAATTTCAAACTGTGCTGTTTGATCTGCATCCAATTCAGGTTGTTCAATACCTTCATAAGTAAACTCATAAAAAGCACCATCTACCGTCATTGTGTTCCCACTTGTGGTATAGCTTCCTGATCCTGTAACATCTTCTAAAAGATAAGAATCAGTTATATTTGTTCCTGCAACTGTTAAATCAGTATTATACTCATAACTTCCTGCTGCACTAAAAGTAGATGCTTCAAAGATCATTATATAATCTGTAGTTGTACTTTCAATATCTACATTAGATTCAATTTCTGTTCCTGCAGCATTAGATAATGTATTAACTGTAGAAGTAAAACTAACCAACTCCCACTCTCCTACTAAACCTTCTGTACTTCCTGAAGGATTACCAGACACACCTGGATTAGTTATATCAAGTAAATCTTCATCTAAAGTCTCATTTTGACAATTAAATACAGTAAATGCTACGAATAAGCATAAAAGAAAGCTAATTTTTTTCATAATTGGGTTTATTGTTTTTACAAACATAGCGAAATTATTTTTATTATTTTGAATTGGTTTTAGGGACTCTATATAGTAAAATGATTCCTGCTAAAAAGAAGACAAACAAGAACACAATAGCATTTCGCATACTTCCTGTCACCTGATCTATGGTTGCGAAAATGACCATTCCAATAACAATTCCTATTTTTTCGGCAACATCATAAAAACTAAAATAGGATGTAGAATCTGTAGTTTCTGGTAAAAATTTAGAATATGTAGATCGTGCTAAAGCTTGCACACCCCCCATTACTAAACCTACAAATGCTGCAGTAACATAAAAATGGGCAGGTTCTGTTACAAAATATGCAGCAAAACAAAGTCCCATCCATATAAAGTTGACAACTATAAGTGTTTTTATATTTCCAAATTTAGCGGAAGCTCTTGAGGTTAATACTGCTCCTAAAATGGCTACAATTTGAATTAATAAAATACTAATAATTAACCCTACTGTTTTTTCATCTCCATCTGCCCAAGCAATTTCTTCTTCTCCAAAATACACTGCAACCAACATAATGGTTTGTACTGCCATACTGAATACAAAAAAGGCATATAAATAACGTTTTAATCGTAAATTTGCTTTCAGTTGTGTCCATACTAAGCGTAACTCTTTAAAACCATTAAACACAATTGCCCTAGTTACTTTTCGTCCTTTTGACACACCGTTTGGTAAAATATAAAATGTGTATTGACTAAATACAATCCACCAAATCCCTACAGTTACAAAAGCTACACGCATTGCTCTTATTGATGCTGCATCTTTAGCGCTTTCTAAGGCGGTATTTATTTCTAATTGAGATCCTGTATTTAATATAGATTCAGAAATACTAATATCAAAACCAAACCAATCTGGTTTCATAATCATTCCTAAATTAATAAGCAATAACAGTACACTTCCAAAATAACCTAAACTAAATCCTTTTGCACTAATACGATCTTGCTGCTCTTCAAAAGCAATATCTGGTAAATATGAATTGTAAAACACCAAACTTCCCCAATATCCAATAAGTCCCATAAAATAGAATAGTAAACTAAAATGAATTTTTCCGGGCTCAATACCAAACCAATATAACCCTATACAACCTAAACTTCCTACGTAACAAAAAAACTTCATAAAGCTTTTTTTGTTTCCTAAGTAATCGGCAATACCTGAGAGAATTGGCGATGTTAAGGCTACAATTAAAAACGTAAATGCGGTTATGAATGTAATAAGTGCAGTACTTTTAAATTCTACACCAAAAAGCGGAATTATTTTTTCGGCTTTATTAATAAAAAGTGCTGAGTAAAATAATGGAAAAATTGAAGAGGCAATAGTTAAGGTGTATACTGAATTTGCCCAATCATAAAATGCCCAAGCATTCAATAATTTTTTATCTCCTTTTTGAAGTGTTTTCATAGTGTATTAATAAAAAAAGCTGTTCTTAAATGAACAGCTTCTAAAGTAAACAAATATTTTAATATGTGTAATATCTTATTAGTTTGAAAATGAAGCAACTCCAAATTTAGCAGCTTCTTCTTTAGCTTTTGGCGCCCATTTAGTAAGATTTTCAATACGTGTATCGTTTGATGGATGTGTACTCATAAACTCTGGTTGTGATTGTTCACCACTATTAGCTTTCATACGTCTCCATAAATCGGCAGCTTCATCTGGATTATATCCTGCAACAGCCATTAAGGTTAAACCAATTTCATCGGCTTGAGTTTCGTGACTTCTACTAAAAGGTAACATTCCTGCAACATTAGAAGCAATTCCGTATGATTGATTAAAAATACCTAAAGTTTGTTCGTCTTTAATTGCTACATTTCCTACTACAGCTAAACCTTGTTGAATATACGCTGCACTTTGGCGTTGTTGCCCGTGATTTGCTAAGGCGTGTGCAACTTCATGTCCCATAATTGCTGCAACACCTGCTTCGCCATCGGCAATTGGTAAAATTCCTGTGTAAAACACAATTTTACCTCCTGGCATACACCAAGCATTTACTGTTGGGTCATCTACTAAATTATATTCCCATTTATAATCTTTTAAATAACCTTCATGACCGTTTGCATTTAACCAACGTTCTGCAGCAACTGCAATACGCTGACCTACACGTTTAATCATTTCGGCATCTTTAGTTCCAGTAACCACATTATTTTCTGTTAAAAACTGATCATACTGCGCAAAAGCAGATGGAAATAAGCTATCGTTTGATACAAAAGCCATTGTTTTATTTCCTGTAAATGGATTTGTAGCACAAGATAAAAACATGGCTACACTTCCAAAAGCGATGATACTACTTTTTAAATTCATTATAAAAGGGTTTTATTGAGGCATTCAGTTTTTTTGAACACTATAAAAAGGGTTAGCTACTTAGTATGACACAAGATTATGTTAATAGTCACAAAAAACCAACACTCTAATGTAATAATTTTCAAGACAAAGATGCATAATATTTTACATTTTGAACATTATTATATTAATTATGTAATGCTGATAGGCTTTTTTCGACTTAAATCAATATAAATTAATAGAAAGATCCTATGAAAAACCTACTATTTTTATTTGCACTAATGTTTATGTTTAGTTGCAATACAACAGCACAGAAAACTAAAGAAACTTCTAAAGTGGATTATAAGGTTACTAAAACTAAACAGCAATGGAAACAACAACTTACAGATAAACAATACCAAGTTTTAATTGAAAAAGGTACCGAGCGTCCTAATACTGGAAAATATAATTTACACTTTGAAAAAGGATTGTATGCTTGTGCAGCTTGTGGTGTACAATTATTTGAAAGTGGTGATAAATTTGAGTCTGATTGTGGATGGCCAAGTTTTGATGATGCCATAGAAGGTACTGTAAAATATAAAGAAGATCGCTCTTTAGGAATGTTACGTACCGAAATACTTTGTGCTAATTGTGGCGGACATCTTGGACATATATTTAATGACGGACCTACCGCTTCTGGGTTACGCTACTGTGTAAACTCAGAAAGTTTAAACTTTAGCGATAACAAAACTTCTGGAGATAAAAAAGAAGAAAAACATTAACCCCTATTACCCTTACCTTTAATAAGGAAAAGCATTATTTTATATTAAATAATGCTTTTTTTATCTTGAATTATTATTTTTTTTTGATTTTATAAAGCCTAAAGGGTGTAATAATTATGTTTATCTAACATCACAACCTATACATCTTACTTTGATAATTTTTAGGCTAAAGAAATGCTAGAAAATTCCCACCTACAATTACAATACGCATACAACTCAATCTAGGTATGTTCCTAAAATATTTTATTTCAAGATAAAGGCCGTTAAAGCAATAAATTTTTCATGCCTAAATTCATTTTTAAAAATAGGTTTCGTAAATTCGTAGCTTGATAAATAGACTAAACAAATTCTCATGAGTAAATACGATATAATTGTTCTTGGAAGTGGCCCTGGAGGTTACGTAACAGCTATTAGAGCTTCACAGCTTGGTTTTAAAACTGCTATTGTAGAAAAAGAAAACCTTGGTGGTGTATGTTTAAACTGGGGATGTATCCCTACTAAAGCCTTATTAAAATCTGCTCAAGTATTTGAATACTTGAAACATGCTGATGATTACGGACTTTCGGTAAAGGAATTTGATAAAGATTTTAATGCTGTTGTAAAACGTAGTCGTGGAGTTGCCGAAGGTATGAGCAAAGGTGTTCAGTTTCTTATGAAAAAGAACAAAATTGACGTTATTAATGGTTTCGGAACACTTAAAACTGGTAAAAAGGTTGAAGTTGACGGTAAAGAATATAGTGCTGATCATATTATTGTTGCTACAGGAGCACGTTCTCGCGAACTTCCTAACTTACCACAAGATGGTAAAAAAGTAATTGGATACAGAGAAGCAATGACATTACCTACACAACCTAAGAAAATGATTGTGGTTGGTTCTGGTGCAATTGGTGTTGAGTTTGCATACTTTTATAACTCAATGGGAACTGATGTAACTATTGTAGAATATTTACCAAATGTTGTGCCTGTTGAAGATATTGATGTCTCAAAACAACTGGAACGCTCTTTTAAGAAAAGCGGTATTAAAATAATGACTTCTGCCGAAGTAACTCATGTAGATACTTCTGGTGATGGCGTTAAAGCTACGGTAAAAACTAAAAAAGGAGAAGAAGTTCTTGAAGCTGATATTGTATTATCTGCTGTAGGAATTAAAACAAATATTGAAAATATAGGATTAGAAGCTGTAGGAATTGCTGTAGATAGAGATAAAATCTTGGTGAATGATTTTTACCAAACTAATATCCCAGGATATTACGCTATTGGTGATGTTACTCCAGGACAAGCTTTAGCTCACGTTGCGAGTGCAGAAGGTATTCTTTGTGTTGAAAAAATTGCAGGAATGCACGTTGAAGCTTTAGATTATGGAAACATCCCAGGATGTACTTACGCCTCTCCTGAAATTGCTTCAGTTGGTTTAACTGAACAACAAGCTAAAGATAAAGGTATTGAAATTAAAGTTGGAAAATTCCCTTTCTCAGCATCAGGAAAAGCAAGTGCTTCTGGAGCTAAAGATGGTTTTGTTAAAGTGATTTTTGATGCTAAATATGGTGAATGGTTAGGATGCCACATGATTGGTGCTGGTGTTACCGATATGATTGCAGAAGCTGTTTTAGGTAGAAAACTAGAAACTACAGGTCATGAAGTATTAAAAACAGTTCACCCTCACCCAACAATGAGTGAAGCGGTTATGGAAGCTGTTGCTGATGCTTATGATGAAGTAATTCACTTATAATAAGTTATACGTCTTAAAATAATAGGATATAAAAAAAGTCTCAGAGCGATCTGAGACTTTTTTATTTTATATACAAATACGTTTAGAACATTAACCCTAAACCAAATTGAAGCACTTCATTTTTACCATCAACATCTTCAAAAAGCGTATCTTCTTTAAATATATTGGTTAGTCCCATCGTGTAACGTGCACTTAAAAAGAAACCACTGTCAAATTTATATGATGTCCCAAAAGCAAGACTAGTCTCAAAATCTTTTACGTAAGAATCATCACTATTAATTTCTAAATCTCCACCATCAGAGTTTGGTTCTGCATCAAATTCTTCATGAACTTTAAATCCAAATTGCGGACCAGCTTCAACACTTAAGCCTTTTATTAAATATGCTTTTAATAATAATGGAACTTGAATATAATCTAATTGATACTCTATATTTTCATTAGTATCAAAAATATTGTCTTGGTTTCTTTCTAAAATATCAAAACCTTGTCCAGAATAAAATACCTCTGGTTGAAAAGAGAATCTTTCAGAAATTGGAATTTCAGCCACTAAACCAATATTAAAACTTGTTCTTGAATCTACATCATCAAAATCATCTCCACTTATAGTAGATAAATTAACGCCTGCTTTTGCTCCAAGCTCTACTGATTTGGAATCTGATTGTGCTTGACCTGATGTATAAGCTAATAATAATACTCCTGTTAATACAATTAATTTTTTCATGTTTTTAATTATTTTGATTTGAGTTATACAGACAAATCTAAATATCATAAATAGCTCAACAGCAAAGCTTAACATCACTTTAACAAGATAGTTATATGACCAGAAAAACAATCGTAAACATTTGATTTACATGTAAACGCTATTAATTAAATTATTGACGCTTTTGCAATAATTTATCAATTTAAGCCTGAATATAAAAATTAGCTATTAGCAGTAATTTCTTATAAAACCGACTTTACATTTAACATATTGTTGTAAAATTAAATTCTATAAAATTAAAATTGCCACTAAAAAAGGATATTGTTTCAATATTAATGCAGACAAAATTAACCTTATTTCATCTTATCATATTCATAATCTTAAAAACGTATTTATTGTTATTTTTAAGATACAGAAACTTCAGATAGAATTAAAAACACTTATAAGAAACTTTGGACAGCCAATTCGTAACTCTGTAAGCCAAAGCCTATAATCACCCCTTTTACGTGTGCAGAAATGTATGATTGATGTCTAAATCTCTCTCTTGCATACGTATTTGAAATATGAACTTCAATCGTGGGAGTTTGTATGGCTTTTACGGCATCACCAATACCAATTGATGTGTGCGTATATGCCGCAGCATTAAAAATAATACCATCGTAAGAAAAACCAACTTCGTGTAATTTATTAATAAGTTCACCTTCAATATTAGACTGAAAATAAGAGATTTCAACAGTTGTGTATTTTTCTTTTAAGGTTTCTAAAAACTCGGTAAAAGATAAACTGCCATAAATTTCAGGTTCGCGAGTTCCTAATAAGTTTAAGTTGGGTCCGTTAATAATAATCAGCTTTTTCATACAGTAAAGATATTAAAAAAAGACATAAAAAAACCAAAGCATTGCGCTTCGGTTTTTTTTATATAATCTTTTATTATTAGTTGAAAAAATATCCAACAGATAATTGAAATACATTATTTAGAGTACTATATCCATCAGGAGCATATTTAGATATATTTACTAAACCTAAATTATAACGAGCAGCAAAGTTTAAGCCGTTACCTAATTTATAACCAGCTCCAAAATTTAATCCAAAATCAATAGTATTAAAACCATCTTTAACATCTGCTCCATCTTCTGATTCAGTATAAGTTACTTCTCCATTAAAAGATTCTGTATAATCATAATCTCTTTTTGCCGAAACCAAGAAACCTATTTGAGGTCCAGCTTCAATACTAAGTCTTTCAATAATATAATATTTAGCCATTACAGGAACACTTATATAAGATAAATTGCTTTTAGACTCAAAAGTATTAACAGACCCAGAAACAGATTCAGAATATTCAGCACTAGTTCCTTGCATAGAAAATAACACTTCTGGTTGTAGAGAGAATTTTTCAGAAAGAGCTATTTCAGCAACTCCACCAATATGAAAAGCAGTTAATCTATCAACATCTTCTGCATCGCCTCCAAATTTAGCAAAATTAATACCTGCTTTAACACCAAAATTAACTTCTTGAGCATTAATATTTGATAAACCTAATACTGCAATTGCAACTGTAAATAATAATTTTTTCATGATTTAAAACTTTTAAGTTATTGTTTTTCAAATTGATGCTGTAAATTAAATATTTTTGCATGACTTATTCTTTATTTTTAGTTAAAAAATTAACAACTAAGTAAAACATTAAGCGTAATTACATAAAAAAACAAACACTTACAAATAGTGTTTAATCATTTATTTGCATAAAAAAACCGAAGCATTGCGCTTCGGTTTTTTTTATATAGTCTTCTATTATTAGTTGAAAGAATATCCAACAGATAATTGAATTACATTATTTTGAATGCTAAAATCATCTCCAGCATCTTTAGCAATATTTGCTAAACCTAAGTTATAACGAGCAGAAAAGTTAAAACCGTTGTCTAATTTATAACCAGCTCCTAAATTTAATCCAAAATCAACTGAGTTAAATGCATCTTTAATGTCTTCTGAATCAGAATCATATTTTGCTTTAGCATCAACTAAAAACCCAACTTGTGGACCTGCTTCAACACTAAATCCTTCAGCAACATAATATTTTGCCATTACAGGTACATTAATATAACTTAAGTTATATTTTAATGTTTCTCCTGATTCTTCAAACTTAGTCCCTTGTGAAGAAAACAATAGTTCTGGTTGTACAGAAAATTTTTCAGATATAGCTATTTCAGCAACACCTCCAACATGAAATCCTACTTTCATATCATTATCTTCAATATCTCCACCTAAGTTAGCAAAATTAACACCTGCTTTAGCTCCAAAAGTAACTTCCTGAGCGTTAACGTTTGACAAACCTAATACAGCAATAGCTGCAGTAAATAATAATTTTTTCATGATTTAATAAATTTTAGTTTTTTATTGATTAGTGCAAACTAAATACTTTTTTTTTATTATTGCATCTTTTTAGTTAAAAAAATTAACAATTAGACAATGACTCAAAATTAAAACCATATAAATCAATTACTTAAATATATTTGTTTTTTACAAATTAAACTGTTTTTAATATCAAAAAGCAATATAAAAGACATAAAAAACCGAAGCTAAAGTCAGTTACTGGTTTTGCTCCAGATACATCATACTTTGCAGAAGAGAAAGATAAGATGTTTTTTAATCCAAAAGATAAAGCGATTTTTTCAGTTACAAAATAGTTGATCCCTAAATCTAAACCAGCACCAATTGTGTTTTCATTAAGATCTAAAATTTTGTCGTTTGAAGTAGCATAACCTATTCCGAATTCTGAATAAGTTTTAAAACGCTTACCTAAATCTAATACATAGTAACGAGCAAATACTCCTGCTCCAAAAGTGTTAGTTTTAGAAAGATCTGTTCCTGAAACTTCTATTTTGTTAGAATCATAAGATAACATTGCTCCTACATCTAAATCATCATTTAAAAAACAACCAGCTTTTGGGCTAATTCCAAATCCGTTAGTTTTTTCATCTGTGTTTTTGTCATTTGTAGAATAAAATCCAACTGTACCTTCAATAAAGATATCACCTTCACCAAATCCAAAAGTTTTTGCTTCTTCTTGAGCGTTAACGTTTGATAAACCTAATACTGTAATTGCAGCTGTAAATGATAATTTTTTCATAACTAATGAATTTTGTTTTTTAAATTGATCGTGAAAACTAAATACTTTTTTATGAATTATTCACAATAAAAACACGTTTTATTGATAATCAAACAATAAAAGAAGACTTAACAAGCTGTAAAACAAGAATATATTAATATTTACGTACAATGTATTTGAATTATTTATACTAATTCTGAATAAAAAACAGTTAATTTTAGCTGTTAAATAGCTTATTTTTACCTTATGAAATGGCAAGAAGCAATAACAGATTATAAAAATTACTTGAAAATTGAACGTGGTTTATCTAAAAATTCGATAGAAAACTATGAGTATGACATTCTTAAACTTGTTAAGTATCTTCAATTTAATGATTACAAAACTTCGCCCCTAGTTATTACAAGTGCTATTTTACAAGCGTTTATTTATGATATTTCAAAAACTATAAACCCAAGATCTCAATCGCGGTTAATTTCTGGTTTACGAAGTTTTTTTAGTTATCTAGTTTTTGAAGATTATATACCTAGTAATCCATTAAATCATATTGAATCTCCAAAAATAGGACGCAAACTTCCAGATACTTTAAGTCTTGAAGATATTGATCGCTTAATTGATGCCATTGATTTAAGTAAACCGCAAGGGCAACGTAACAAAGCTATTTTAGAAACGCTTTATAGTTGTGGTTTACGTGTGAGTGAATTGACCAACTTAAAAATTTCTGATTTATTTTTTGAAGAAGGTTTTATAAAAGTTACAGGTAAAGGTGATAAACAACGCTTTGTCCCTATTGGTGAAAATACAAAAAAGTATATTAACCTATATAAAGATCAGATAAGAATTCACATACCTATTCAACCTGAAGCTACAGATACACTTTTTTTAAACCGAAGAGGTAAACAGCTTACCCGCGCCATGATTTTTACCATTATTAAACAATTGGCAAAAACTATTCATTTACAAAAAACAATATCTCCACATACTTTTCGTCATTCGTTTGCAACACACCTATTAGAAAATGGTGCCGATTTGAGAGCTATTCAGTTAATGCTTGGACATGAAAGTATTACTACTACCGAAATTTACATGCACGTTGATAGAAGCCACTTAAAAGACGTGTTAACCCAATTCCACCCTAGAAAATAATAGTATTTTATTTAAAAAAAACTAGTGACTTTTTAAACCTTTTAGTGTCTTATTCATAAAAGATCCAAAATGGAAAAAGAATCGAATTACACAAAAAACTATAAGTCAAATACATACACAAATTCTCATTCTAATTGTGATAATTCAAATGATTCTAGATGGAAACTTGCTCTTCAAAATTCTAAAATTGGAGTTTGGGA
Organism: Lacinutrix undariae; assembly: GCF_052934785.1. Lineage (NCBI taxonomy): Bacteria > Pseudomonadati > Bacteroidota > Flavobacteriia > Flavobacteriales > Flavobacteriaceae > Lacinutrix > Lacinutrix undariae. The sequence goes on along the minus strand of NZ_CM128809.1, from coordinate 2,664,853 downwards.
ATGGAACCCTACAAGTAATGCTGTTTATTATTCTGAAGAATCAAAGAACATTATAGGATATAAAGATTCTGAAATAAAAAACACTAGTGATGATTGGCTTGAAAAAGTACATCGCGATGATATAGATCAAATCCTTTTAGATTATAATTATCATGCAGAACATCATACCGATACCTATGAAAACGAACACCGTATACTTACTAAAGACGGGAATTATAAATGGATTTTAGACCGCGGTAAAATTATTGAACGGAATGCTAGTGGCGCCCCTATTCGTGCTATTGGAACACATACCGATATTACGAAACAAAAAAAGGATGAGCATTTACTAAAAGATAATCTTAAAATTATTACAAATCAAAATAAACGATTACACAACTTTACCCATATTGTATCTCATAATTTAAAAAACCACATTGGAAATTTTGAAAACATACTAGAGTTTTATGATCAATCAGATTCTCAAGAAGAAAAAAATGAGTTGGTGGAGCATTTAAAAACAATTTCAGAAGCATTAACTAAAAGTATTGTAGATTTAAACGACATCATTAATATAAAATCTAAATCGGATATTAATGAACACAATGGAGATGTTAACCTACATGCTTTTACCGAAAAAGTGATTTGCAGTCTTAGCTTAGACAGTAAACAAAAAGATGTAGTTATTGAAAATTTAATTGATCCAGAAATAGCATTACAAACTAATTCATCTTATTTAGAAAGCATTTTGTATAATTTAATATCTAATGGTATTAAATATAATGATTCTGAAAAAGAGTCTAAAATCATACTTAAATCAACTTTAGAAAGTGATTTCATTAAAATTATAGTCTCTGATAATGGTATAGGTATTGACCTTAATAAATATAAAGAGAAACTTTTTGAAATGTATCAAACGTTTCATGGTACGCAGCGAGAAGACTCAAGAGGCATTGGGCTATATATTACAAAGTCTCAAATTGAAGCTTTAAACGGAACTATAAACGTAGAAAGCGCACTTAATAAAGGAACTACCTTTACATTAACTTTAAAAAAATAGTACCACAAGATATTTACATTTTAAAGTGACACAACACGTATACTATAAATTATAAGGGTTTATTTTTAAAAACATTGTTGGCGTCACTTTAAAAATGTAACTCAGTTTTACACTGAAATATAAATAGCTTATACAAAAAAAGCACTCTTTAAAAGAGTGCTTTTTTTATACCATATATTAGATATAGCTATTTTGCAATATTAACTGCTCTTGTTTCTCTAATTACAGTCACTTTTACTTGTCCTGGATATGTCATATCTGTTTGGATTTTTTGAGAAATCTCAAACGATAAGTTAGCAGCTTCATCATCGGTTACTTTTTCGCTCTCTACAATAACACGTAATTCTCTACCTGCTTGAATTGCGTAAGCTTTATTTACCCCGTTAAATCCAAAAGCAACTTCTTCTAAATCTTTTAATCGTTGTATGTATGAATCTAATACTTGACGTCTTGCTCCTGGTCTTGCTCCAGATATAGCATCACATACTTGTACTATTGGTGCTAATAAAGTAGTCATTTCAATCTCGTCGTGGTGAGCTCCAATAGCATTACAAACTTCAGCTTTTTCACCATGTTTCTCAGCCCATTGCATTCCTAAGATTGCGTGAGGAGTTTCCATATCTGCTTCTGAATCTGGCACTTTACCAATATCATGTAATAATCCAGCTCGTTTAGCTAATTTAGGATTCAATCCTAATTCTGCAGCCATCACACCACAAAGTTTTGCAACTTCACGCGAGTGTTGTAATAAGTTTTGACCGTAAGACGAACGGTATTTCATACGTCCAACAAGTTTTATTAATTCTGGATGTAAACCATGAATACCTAAGTCAATTACAGTACGTTTACCAACTTCAATAATTTCCTGATCTATTTGTTTTTGTGTTTTTCTTACAACTTCTTCAATACGTGCTGGGTGAATTCTACCATCTGTAACCAATTTATGTAATGATAAACGAGCTACTTCTCTTCGTACAGAATCAAAACAAGATAATATAATAGCTTCCGGAGTATCATCAACAATAATTTCTACACCTGTTGCAGCTTCAATAGCTCTAATGTTACGTCCTTCTCTACCAATAATACGTCCTTTAACGTCATCAGATTCTATATTGAATACAGATACACAGTTATCAATAGCCTCTTCAGTACCTATACGTTGTATGGTATTAATAATAATCTTCTTAGCTTCTTGTTGAGCAGTAAGTTTAGCTTCTTCAACATGGTCTTGTATAAATGCCATCGCATCAGCTTTCGCTTCATTTTTAAGCGATTCTACCAATTGAGATTTTGCGTCTTCAGCAGATAATCCAGAAATAACTTCTAGTTGCTTTATTTGACTTTTATGAGCTTTCTCAACTTCTTCTTTCTTTTTATCTAAGAAATCAATACGGTAATCATAATCTTTTGACTTAGCCTCTAATTCTTTTGCTTTAGCTTCTAGTTCTTGATTAGATTTTCTGTTTTTAGATAATTCACTTGATATTTGAGACTCTTTATCTCTAGTACGCTTTTCAGCTTCTGCCATTTTTTTATCTCTCGATAAAATCACTTTCTCATGTTCAGACTTAAGTTCAATAAATTTTTCTTTCGCCTGTAATATTTTATCTTTTTTAATAGAATCACCTTCTATTTTTGCTTGCTTTAATAGAGAGTTAACTTCGTTTTCAGCATCTTTAATAAGCTTCGAAGCATTATTTTTTTCTAGTGTTTTTGCAATTATATAACCTAGTACTACTCCTAGTACTACGCCTCCAACAATTAATAAAATTGTGTTTGTATCCATCTGTTTTTGTTAGTTTTTGTGTATAAAAAAAGCCTACATCAGTATTTGTTTTGTATAAACTCCTTAAAAACAAGTTTAGGGCTAACAAGCTGATCAACAATCTGCTCTAAGACAGCACGGTTTTACAACTAAGACTCACCCTTTTTAAAGAATTGATCGTTGAGTTTATCAAAAAATATAACTAATGTAGGCAGTAACCTTTATTTATGTATTAAAAGAACGTTTAAATTAAATGTTTTTGAAGAAGTTCATCAATGGCTTCTAACCGTTTTTGAACATCATCATTTTCATTCGCTTCGTTTATAGTTTTCTGTTCCAATTTAGCAGCAAACTGTATGGCACACATTGCCAAAACATCTTGCTTATCTTTTACAGAATAATTTTTCTCAAAATCACTAATCATGGCTTCAATTTTCTTCGCAGCTATTCGTAATCCTTCCTCTTGACTTGGTAAAATCGTTAAAGGATAGACTCTATTAGCTACAGAAAGCTTTATTTTAAGCTGATCGGCCATGTATTATTATTTCATTATTCAGAGAGTTGTGCAATACAATGGTCAATATCTCTAATTAATGTATTTATTTTAAGCTTTGTTTCTCTATTATCTTCGTCACTGCCTAGTAATGAATTTGCCATTTTTAGAGCTTCATATTTTTCAACCCAAGAACTTATAGTTTCTTGTTGTTGCATATTTCTCTGTTGTTGTATTGCTAATTCTTCCGAAAGTTTGGCATTAGTTTGTGTTGCAACATCTAATCTGTGCAATACACTACCTATTTTATTCTCTACAGAATTAACAATATCTTCAATTTTACTCATTTACAAATTCAATACTGAATTAACAAAGTTAACATACCAAAACAATAATCGCAATACTTTTAGCAAAAATTTTAAATTATTTAATTATACCAATCAATTACTTCTCTTTTTTATGAATTTAGCAGGCAATTTAATACATTAGCTATTCATTATATGATATGCGAAAACTTATATTACTTTTATTATGCTTACAATTTGCAAGCGCTAAGGCCCAGTATCCACAAGATTACTTTAGGAGTCCTCTAGAAATTCCATTGGTACTTTCGGGAACCTTTGCCGAATTGCGCTCTAATCACTTTCATTCGGGTTTAGATATTAAAACCCAGCAAAAACAAGGTTTAAAAGTTATTGCTGCAGCACAAGGCTATGTGAGTAGAATTAAAATTTCGCATTACGGATATGGGAAAGCAATATATGTTACGCATCCTAATGGCTACACAACAGTATACGCGCATTTACAAAAATTCTCTCCTGCTATTGAATCCTATATTAAGGAGTGCCAATATCAAAAAGAAACATATGAAGTTGAAGTCTTCCCTACTCCTAATGAATTACCTATTGTAAACGATGAGTTGATTGCGTTTTCAGGAAATTCAGGAGGTTCTGGTGGCCCACATTTGCATTTTGAAATTAGAGACAACGAAGAACGCCCAATAAACCCTATGCTTTTTGGTATGGATATTAAGGATAGTAAACGTCCTACAGTTTTAGGAATTTACGCCTACACTAAAAATGATTCGTCATCTGTAAACAATAAAAGTGATCGTGTGCATTTACGTCTAATTCCTAATAAAAATGGCGATTATGCTGTTGAAAAAATAAAAGCTTACGGAACTATTGGTTTTGGAGTGATTAGCCATGACCAACAAGATATGGCCTACAATAAAAATGGGGTTAACAATATTCAGACATTTTTTAATGGTCATAAAAATTTTGAAATGGATTTTAAACGTTTCAGTTTTGATGAAAGTAAACACATTAATCGTTTTATAGATTTTGAGTATTTTAAAGACAAACGTTCTCGTATTCAGAAATTATTTGTTGAAAAAGGGAATACCTTAAGCATGCTTAAAGATGTCAATGACAACGGTTATATTACTATTAGCGATAGCGTATCCTCAGTTTATAAAATTAGAATTAATGATTTTAAAGGCAATGACTCTTGGATAACCATTCCTATTACTGGTGAAAAAACAGAAGCTAAATCTAAAACCAATTCTATAAAACCAATGCATTTTGCCTATGCCGATCAATCTACGGTACTAGCAGAAGGAATGGTTTCAGTATATTTTCCTGCAAATACTTTTTATGACGACACCAATTTAAACTTTAAAGTAAGTAGCGATACTTTATTATTACATAAAGATGTTATTCCACTTCAAAAAAAGTTCAATATATCTTATGATATTAGCGCTTACAAAAGTGAGCATAAAGACAAATTATTTATCGCACAACTGTATGGGTATTACAAACGTCCTTACTACATTTCAACAACACGTAAAGGCGATATTTTAACTGCAAGAACAAAATCTCTAGGTTTATTTACACTGACGGCAGATTTAGAGCCTCCAAAAATTGAGCCTTTAAATTTTTCTGACAGAAAATGGGTAAGTAAATTAAAAACACTTCAAGTAAAAATTACCGATGATCTTTCAGGAATAAGTAATTACCGTGCTACCGTAAACGGAAAATGGATTTTAATGGAATATGATTATAAAACAAAGACACTTACACACCATTTTAGTGATAATGTCGTTATAGATACAGAAAATAATTTGAAAATAATTGTAACCGATAATGTTGGAAATAACGCTACATTTGAAGCAACTTTTTTCAGGAAATAAAAACATATACCTTTTGAAACTTTACACCTATACTCTATTCCTTATCTTTTTTAGTTTTTCAACGATTGGATTTTCACAAACAGCAACTATAAAAGGGGTTATTTTAGATGAAAATCAATTTCCAATTTCATCCGTAAACATAAAAGCAGATAAAATTGGTACCACTACAAATAATAATGGATTTTACGAATTAAAAATCCCAGCTAATAAAGAAGTAACTATTCAATTTACACACATTTCACATAAACGTGTTTTGGTCACTTTTAATCTTAAAAACGGACAAGAGTTAGAATATAATCCGGTAATGAAAACGCAGTTTGAGCAAATTGAAACTGTAGTAATTAATACCAACACACAACTTAATTTACAAAGTGTAGTTACCATTACTCCCGAAGTAATTAGAACCATAAAAGGTGCACAACCAGGGATTGAAAATATTTTAAAAACCTTACCAGGAGTAAACGTAAGCAACGAATTAAGTACACAATACTCTGTACGTGGTGGTAATTTTGATGAAAATCTAGTTTATGTTAATGAAATTGAGGTGTACAGACCTTTTTTAATTCGTTCAGGACAACAAGAAGGATTAAGTTTTGTAAATACCGATTTGGTGCAAAATGTAGATTTTTCAGCTGGTGGATTTCAAGCAAAATATGGTGATAAATTATCTTCAGTTTTAGATATCACCTACAGAAACCCCATTAAATTTGGTGTTCGTGCCGATGTAAGTTTATTAGGTGGAAGCATTTCTGCCGAAACAGTCAGTAAAGATTCTAAATTTTCGGGAATTGTAGGATTACGTTACAGAGATAATAGTCTGGTTTTAAACTCACTTGAAACCGAAGGAAATGTAAAACCTAAATTTGCAGATGCGCAAACGTTCTTAACGTATAAATTTTCGGATAAATTCCATTTAAGCTTCTTAGGAAATGCAGCTTCTAACACTTACGATTTTCAACCTGCAAACCGACAAACAAATTTTGGAACTATTGATGACCCAATGGCCTTACTTGTTTTTTATGAAGGTCAGGAAAAAGATACTTACCAAACTACTTTTGGTGCCTTTAAAGCCAATTACTTTTTAAATGATGATGTCACTTTAAAGTTAATCACATCAGCCTACCATACTACTGAAGAAGAATATTTTGACATTTTAGCGCAATATCGTTTAGGAGAAGTAAACAGTAATATTGGAGATGAAAACTTAGGAGAAGTAGAATTTAGCGAAGGTATTGGATCGCAACTTACACATGCGCGTAATGATCTAGACGCTCTAATTTTTAATATAGAACATAAAGGAGAACTTAAACGCGATGACGAAAGTACTATAGAATGGTCGGTAAAATATACACACGAAGATATTAGAGACCGTTTGGTAGAATGGGAAGTTATTGATAGTGCTGGGTTTTCAATAAATCAACCAAATTTTGGAGCGATTAACAACCAACCTTACGAGGCTTACCAAGGTCCGCTTGTAGCTTTCAATAATGTTAGAGCCACAAATAGTGTACAAATAGATCGTTTTCAAGCTTACGCACAATGGAGCAAACGTTCTTTTATTGGTAATGATAACGAAGTGTTTTATAACGCTGGTGTTCGTGCACATAGTTGGACGGTAAATGGCGATGGTATTGAGAGTAACTCACAGGTGGTGTTTAGTCCAAGAGCTCAGTTTGCTATCAAACCAAACTGGAATAAAGATATGTTGTTCAGACTTGCTGGTGGATTGTATTACCAACCGCCATTTTACAGAGAGTTACGTGATGCCGAAGGTGTTGTAAATCCTAATGTAAAAGCTCAAAAATCTGTACACGTTGTGTTAGGTAATGAATATAGTTTTAAAATGTGGGATCGTCCTTTTAAGTTAGTTTCAGAAGCTTATTATAAAAACTTAACCGATGTAAATCCCTACACTTTAGAGAACGTTAGAATTCGTTATGGTGCTGAAAACAATGCAAAAGCTTATGCCTACGGATTAGATTTACGTCTTAACGGAGAGTTTGTTCCAGGAACTGAAAGTTGGTTTAGTTTTGGGTATTTAAAAACCGAAGAAAACATAGACGGCCAAGGTTATATTGCACGTCCTACAGACCAACGTTTAAAATTTGGAGTCTTATTTCAGGATTATGTACCTAACATTCCTGAGTTAAAAATGTACTTAAATTTAGTTTACAATACAGGAGTTCCAGGAGGCTCGCCTAGTTATGCAAATCCTTATGAATATCAAAACCGTTTACGCGATTACAAACGTGCAGATATTGGTGTGAGTTATGTAATTGTAGACGATAGTAAATCATATAAAGATAGCTGGAAACGTCATTTTAAAGAATTAACTTTAGGTGTTGAAATATTTAATATGTTTGATGCGCAAAACTCAATCACCAATACTTGGGTGAGAGATGTGTACAGCAAACAACAATATGCGATTCCTAATTACTTATCTCCAAGAGTATTTAATATCAGACTTTCTACAAAACTGTAATAGGTTCTGAAAAAAGATAATTAAGTCGATTTTAACTGTTGAATTTTAAATACAATGAAACATAAACTTCAAATATTTAAAACAGTAGCATACCATTCTAGCTTTACAAAAGCGGCAGAACAATTATTTATATCGCAACCTGCAGTTTCAAAAGCCATTAGAAGCTTAGAAAACGACTATAAAACTACTTTTTTTAATCGTACTCGGCATGCTGTTGAATTGACGCCTGATGGAAGTTCATTCTTAATTTATGCGAATAAAATATTAGATATTTATGCCGAAATTGATACGCAGTTTTTAAGTAAAAAAGAAGACTTCTCTAGTTTGATTAATTTTGGAGCAAGTACCACAATTGCTAATTATATTATTCCGAAATTAATAGCTAAATACCGCTTACAATTTCCGCAGACCTCTTTTCATATTGAAAGTGAAAATTCAGAAGCAATTGAGTCCTTAATTCTAAATCAACAATTAGATTTTGGTATAACCGAAGGCAAAAACTCTAACCGTAAATTACAATACAAACCCTTTATAAAAGATGAAATTGTATTAGTGACTAGCTTTAAAAATAAAAGCCATAAAAAAGGAGTTATTAGCAGTAAAACGTTACAAGAATTACCTGTTATTGAACGTGAAATGGGATCGGGAACCCGAGATATTATTTATGAGTTTCTTCAAACAAAAAACATCAAACAGCTTAATAATGTTGTGACGCTAAATAGTACCGAAGCCATAAAAAACTACCTCTACCACTCCAACAATTATGCATTAATTTCAATACACGCGGTGAGTGATGATTTAATTCAGAATAAACTTAAAGTGATTGATATTAAAGATTTAACGATGGAACGTTGGTTTTACTTTGTATGTCGTACCGGATATCAATCTAAAATAATGGACAATTTTGAACAATACATTCGTTTTAACTATAACTTTTAGTTATTTCACATAGCAATTTAGATTGCTTAGCATTTAGTTTACAGTAGTATTTTTGTATCATAAATCACCTTATCATGACTGCAAAATATTCAAAAATTATATTCTTTATTCTAGCATTGCTTACACTTACAGGGATTGTAAATAGCCCAATTGCCTTATTTTTAGGTTTCGCCTTTACTGTTATTTTTAACAATCCTTTTCCTTCGGAAAGTAAAAAAGCCATTCATTATTTATTAAAAATAGCGGTTGTTGGACTTGGTTTTGGCATGTTCATAAAAGAAACGTTAGCCACAAGTGAAGAAGGATTAATCTTAACCATTTTCTCAATATTCTTAACCGTAGGTTTAGGCTTGTTATTAAGCAAAATTTTAAAAATAGATTTAAAACTTGGGCATCTTATTACATCAGGAACTGCAATTTGTGGCGGAAGTGCAATTGCTGCTATTTCACCAGTTATAAAAGCGAAAAGTAAAACCATAAGTATTGCTTTAGGAATTGTATTTTTACTTAACTCAATTGCGCTATTTGTGTTTCCGGCAGTTGGACATTATTTACAGCTAACACAAGAACAATTCGGACTTTGGTGTGCCATAGCAATACACGATACAAGCTCGGTAGTTGGCGCTGCTTTAGGTTACGGTGATGAAGCTTTACGTATTGCAACAACGGTAAAGTTATCGCGTACACTGTGGATAATTCCTTTATCTATTTTCTCAATGTTTTTATTTAAAACTAAAGGCGAAAAAATGAAAATCCCTTATTTTATCATTCTCTTTATTATCGCTATTTTAATTAACAGCGCGCATATCCTTCCAACAGTATTAACAACAACTATTGTAATGGGGTCAAAACGTTTATTATTACTAACGCTGTTTTTGGTAGGCGCTACAATTTCTATTAAAGATTTAAAAACAACAGGAATTAAACCTTTTATTTTAGCAGTAAGCTTATGGGGATTTATCTCCATATTCTCGTTATGCTATATCTTATATTAATCAAAAAAAAGAAGGTATTAATTTACTTTCATAAAGCTTTTAAGGACTTCAATAACATAATTAATGTCTTCTTCTGTATTAAAACTGCTCATTGAAAAACGTAGCGAAGGTTTTTTAACTTGCTCACTATCTAGAATTTCTAATAATACATGAGACGCTTTACTACTTCCACTTTGGCAAGCACTTCCTCGCGAACAAGCAATACCTTGTAAATCTAACTGAAATTGTAATAGTGAAGATTTTTCGGCAGCAATTGGTAAACACACATTAATTATAGCGTAAGCACTTTCTGTAAAGTTTGCGCAGTTTCCATTAAAACTTACGCCCGGAAAAGCCGTTGTAAGTTGTGTTATAAAATACGTTTTAAGGTTTGTTATATAAGTTGTGTCTTCTGCTTTATTAGAGTAGGCTATTTTTAAAGCCGTTTCTAGTCCTATAATATTATGAATACTTTCGGTTCCTGCTCTAAAGCCGCGTTCTTGTTCGCCACCAAAAATAGAACCTTTTAATCCCGATTTTTTTCTAATAAAAGCAAATCCAACACCTTTTGGTCCGTGAAATTTATGAGCACTAGCAACGATAAAATCTACAGGAATCTCGTTTAAATCAATATTATAATGTCCAACAGACTGAACAGTATCACTATGAAAAAGCGCCTTATTTGATTGACAAAGTTGTGCAACACGTTTTAAATCTAAAAGGTTTCCAATCTCATTATTAACATGCATTAAACTCACCAATTGTTTTTGATTAGATTGTAATAAACATTCTAAATCATTATAATCAATCATTCCGAGAGCATCTAATGCAACATATTTTACAGAAATGCCAAATTCTGCTTCAAGCGCTTCAACAGTATGTAAAACGGCATGATGTTCTATTTTAGAGGTAATAATCTCAGTAACTCCAAGATCTCTTACACAACTTCTTAAAATAAAATTATCGGCTTCAGTTCCACCAGAAGTGAAAGCAATTTCAGAGGCAGACACCTTAAAAAAAGTTGCAATTGTTTTTCGAGACTTTTCAATTAAAGCCTTTGAGGAACGTCCAAAACCATGTATTGATGATGGATTTCCAAAATTAGTACGCATAACATCTGTCATTTTTTCAATAACCTCGTTGCGCATTGGCGTGGTAGCTGCATTATCTAAATAGACCTTTTTCATGCTACAAAAATAATTGAAATAAAATTATTTGTAACTCCTAACGTTATAAGTTTATCAAAACTATTATTTTTGTTTCAAATTTTATAAAAGACATGCGAAAATTACTATATATATTAAGTTTAGGTTTATTGTTTACTGCTTGTAACGATGGCGACATTATTGAAGCAGAATTAGATTTTGACAACGACCTTGAATATTGCGATATTTTTACTGATACTCATTTTTTATATAACGTAAAAGATAACGAACCTTATGAGTCTTTAGTTTTAATTTTTCCTTCATCAACAACTAACGATGCTATTTTTAATCCTGCAGTAAACGGAGAAGAAAGAAACTTAACAGTAAATGGATCGACAATTCGTTTTAATTACCGTACCTATTCTGGTGATCCTACCGATGGTTTTATTTGTGAAGAATTTCCTGATAATTCTATTCAAATCACTAATGATTATGAAGCTGCAAGTGGTGCTGTTGTAAATTTCGTTTCTTATTTTACAGATGAAGATGGCGATGGTATTCCTTCTGAAATTGAAGATGCAAATGAAGATGGCGATAACGATTACCTAACAAATCCTACCGATAGAGATGGTGACGGAATCCCTGATTATATTGATGCAGATGACGATAATGATAATGTATTAACTATAAATGAAGGTCATAATTACACTGAAGAAGATGGTTTTGCTAACGCATTAGATACCGATAGTGATGGTGTTTTAAATTATTTAGATGTTGATGATGACGGTGATGGTGTAATTACACGCTATGAAGATGAAGATGGAAATAAAAACCCTGGAAATGATTTTGCTAACAACGCAACTATTGCAAGATATCTAGATGTTGATGCTGTTGACACTTTTGTGTTTGATGAATACAGAACTACAACATATACAAGAACTGTGAATGTTGTAATAACTATTTTAAATGTAAATATTGATATTTTAAGTGACGATCAAATAAATTTTGGTACTTATACTACAACAATTACACTTCCATAAGACGCTGAATAATTATAAAATTACAATCTACGGATTGGTGTTTTGATAGATATAAACCTCTGTTGCTCCCAATCCGTATTTTTGATAATCGGCAGCATAAAACTTCACATTATTATAGCGTCCAAAGAGATATTCTAACTCTATTTTAAGGACACCTTCACCAACCCCGTGAATAAATACTATTTTTTGAATACGTTTATTTATGGCGAATTTTAATTGTCTTTCGGCTGTATCTAACTGTAAAGTTAACATATCATGATTAGACATTGATCGGTTACTTTTAGTTAACTGATGAATATGTAAATCTACCTCCATTGCAGGTAAAGTACGCTCTTTAGCTTTTACTCTAGGTTGATTTTTACGCTTTGGCGCTTCTTTTTCGGCAATTATAGATTTTAAATTTGCTCCAGAAAACACATCCTTTTTAAAAGAAGATTTGGTAACAATTATTTCGTGCGAAAAAAACTCTAAATCAAAACCATCTGAGGTTTCAATAGTAATTGTTTTATCAACTATTTTGGTTACTATTCCGTTTATGTCTTCATCCAAAACAGATACGCGATCTCCTACTCCAATATTCATTATGCTTCGGTTTGGTTATCTTCTTCGTTTTCAAACTTACTAGGAATATTTCTAGACGTACGGTAAATTCCGGTCACTAATAATGCAATTCCCCCTATTAATATATATACATTCTGGTTGGCTTCCGCTTGTGCATAAAATGCCACAAGACCTCCAACAATAATAAAAACAAGGTTTATAACTCTAGAAATACTCATATAAATTTGATTATAATATTAATGAAAGTCGAAATTACAGTTTATAAATTAAATTCCTAATTAGAAGTTGATTTATCAATAAAAAAAGATTTCAATAACCATTTGAAATAAGCTGTTGCTAAAAAACAATTCCTTTTTATATATTTCTTTACATTTGCAGTTTAATATACTAAAATTTATGTCTTCACCAGAAGAATACATGTTGTCTTGTTTTTGGAAAAAAAATTATAATGTAGAATGTCTAGGTTGTGGTACACAACGTGCATTAGCTTTATTATTTCAAGGAGAATTTGTAGCAGCATTTAAAATGTATCCAGCCATATATACATTAATTATTTTGGCACTATTTTTAATAGCTCATATCATTTTTAAATTTAAAAATGGACATAAAGTTGTATTAGCACTTTTTATTTTGAATATTAGCATTATATTAATAAACTATTACTTAAAACACTTTTAACTAAAACTAAATTATCACATGGAAAAACAAACTTTACCAAATGCAACCTTAATACTTGTGATGGGTATTTTATCAATTTTAGGAGCTTGTTGTTATGGTGTCCCAGGAATTATCTGTGCTATCGTAGCAATTATACTTGCAACAAAAGCGACTAAATTATATAACGAATCTCCAGAAGACTATACAGGTATTGGAAATGTAAAAGCCGGTAAAATTATGGCTATAATAGGCGTTGTAATTAGCGTAATTTTTATTGGTATGATTATATGGACCATAAATACTATTGGATTAGATGCATTACAAGATCCAGAATTAATGCAACAAAGATTAGAAGAAATGCAAGGACGTTAATCCTTATCTATACTATAAAAAAGCGACCAACAGGTCGCTTTTTTTTATTACATTTACCACCTTAAAATAAAACTATAATTTTTTTAACATGGAAAACAGACCACAAAGACCTAGCAATTACCTAGCTTTAGCAATAATTAGTACTGTAATGTGCTGTTTACCTTCAGGTATTGTAAGTATTGTTTACTCTTCAAAAGTAAATACTTTATATGAAGATGGTAGATATGAAGAAGCTGAGCGTGCATCTAAAAATGCAAAAACATGGGGAATTGTATCTATTGTTGTTGCTGCTGTAGGTATTTTACTTTACCTATTAATTTTTGGAATTGCAATGTTTGGAGCAATAGCTAGTAGCGGTGGTGACTATTAAAAAAATCATAACATATATAATTATAGTGATAGTACTCTTAGGAGGATTATCACTATATTTTTTTTGGAGCCCTTCCGAATATGATATATTTCCTAAATGTCCGTTTTATACCGTAACAGGTATTCATTGTCCTGGTTGTGGCATACAAAGAGGTATACATGATATTGTAAACGGGCATATTATAAACGGTATACGTCACAACTATCTTATAGTACTCGTTACTTTTGTTTTAGGTTATAAATCGGTTTTATTTCTTTTAGAAAAAAAGACTCAAAAAACCTATAAAAACCTACTTCACAAACCAATAACTACACATATTATTTTAGGTCTTGTCATTTTATTTTGGGTTTTAAGAAACATCAATTATTTTCCTTTTACAGAATTAGCTCCTTAAATTTAGAAATAAAAAAAAGCGACCATTTGGTCGCTTTTTTAGTATTACTTCAATTTAAAACTTACACTTCAAACTGTTTTAGTGTTTTTGTAATAATACTCACACAATCTAATAACTGTTCTTTAGTCATTACCAATGGTGGTGCAAAACGTATAATATTACCATGCGTTGGTTTTGCAAGTAATCCATTATCACGTAAAGCCATACAAATATTCCAAGCCGTTTCACTTTCTTCGTCATCGTTAATTACAATGGCATTTAAAAGTCCTTTACCTCTTACAAGGTTAACAAGGTTTGATGTTTCAATATATGTATTTAATTCACTTCGGAACAATTGCCCTAAAGCTTCAGCATTTTCAGCTAATTTTTCGTCTTTAATAACTTCTAAAGCGGCAATAGCCACTGCTGCTGCTACTGGATTACCACCAAAAGTACTTCCGTGATTTCCTGGTTGAATAACGTTCATCACATTATCATTAGCTAATACTGCCGATACTGGGTAAGCACCTCCACTTAAAGCTTTTCCTAAGATTAAAACATCTGGTTTTACATTTTCATGATCAACAGCTAACATTTTTCCTGTTCTTGCGATTCCGGTTTGTACTTCATCAGCAATAAATAAGACATTATATTTTTCACATAATGCTTTTGCTTTAGTTAAATACCCTTCACTAGGAACAAATACACCTGCTTCACCTTGAATAGGTTCAGCCATAAATCCTGCAATATTAGAGTTGCTTTTTAATTGCTCCTCTAATGCGTCTAGATTATCGTACGCGATTTTGATAAACCCATTTGTATAAGGACCAAAGTTTTTACGTGCTACAGGATCGTTTGAAAAAGAGATAATAGTTGTAGTACGTCCATGAAAGTTATTTTCACAAACTACTATTTCTGCTTCATTTTCATTAATGCCCTTTACTTCGTAAGCCCATTTACGACATATTTTTAAAGCCGTTTCAACAGCTTCTGCACCAGTATTCATTGGTAATAATTTATCAAAACCAAATAACTCGGTAGCATACTTTTCGTAAGTCCCTAAGATATCGTTATAAAACGCTCTTGACGTTAATGTTAATGTTTGAGCTTGATTTACCATAGCTCCAACAATTTTTGGGTGACAATGTCCTTGGTTTACTGCTGAATATGCCGATAAGAAATCGTAATATTTTTTTCCTTCAACATCCCATACAAATACACCTTCACCTTTACTTAATACTACTGGTAATGGGTGATAATTGTGTGCACCGTATTTGTTTTCTAAATCTATTGCTTGCTCAGAAGTCAATTGGTCTAAAACTGCCATTTTATTCGTTTTTAATTATATAATTTGCTATTCCTTCTTGGGGAGAGAAATCATCCGGTATTGTAGTGTGTGCAAATTACTAAATCTTATGTGATTTTTAGAATAATTAACGCCATTTATTCTATTTTTGCAAAATGGGAAGACGAAAGAGTATAAAACAAATCTTCGAGCAAATTGAAGTTATAGATGCAGGTGCTAAAGGAAAAGCAATTGCAAAAGCACCAGATGGTAAAGTTATATTTATAGCAAATGCCGTACCAGGTGACGTGGTTGATATCCAAACCACAAAAAAGCGTAAAGCGTATTATGAAGGTAAAGCAACAAACTTTCATACATTATCACCAAAACGTACCGAGCCAAAATGTGAGCATTTTGGAACTTGCGGTGGTTGTAAGTGGCAATACATGGATTATAAATACCAATTAGAATATAAACAAAGTGAAGTTGAAAACAACTTAAAACGTATTGGTCATATAGAGCTACCTGAGGTAACACCTATTTTAGGATCTGCTGAACAATATTTTTACAGAAATAAAATGGAATTTTCTTTTAGCGATAGCCGATGGTTAACTGTTGAAGAAATTCAGTCTGATGAAGATTTAGGAGATCGTAATGCTTTAGGATTTCATATTCCAGGAATGTGGGATAAAATTCTTAACGTTAATAAATGTTGGTTACAAGAAGAACCATCAAATGCGATAAGAAATGCGGTTAAAGATTTTGCTATTGAAAATGAATTAGAATTTTTTAATACTAGAAATCAAACCGGATTATTACGTACCATGATGATTAGAACTTCAACTACCGGTGATCTTATGGTAATGGTTCAATTCTTTAAAGAAGATAAAGAAAAACGTGAGCTGCTATTAAATTATTTAGCTGAAACTTTTCCGCAGATTTCATCTTTACAATATGTAGTAAATTCAAAAGCAAACGACACGATTTATGACCAAGAAGTAATTTGCTTTAAAGGATTAGACCATATTTTTGAAGAAATGGAAGGGTTAAGATTCAAAATTAATGCAAAATCTTTTTACCAAACCAACTCAAAACAAGCTTACGAACTGTATAAAATCACTAGAGATTTTGCAGGATTAGAAGGTGACGAATTGGTTTACGACTTATACACTGGAACAGGAACTATTGCACAATTTGTTGCTAAAAAAGCAAAAAAAGTGGTTGGTGTTGAAGCTGTACCCGATGCAATTACCGCTGCAAAAGAAAATGCACAATTAAATGGCATAGATAACGTTGAGTTTTATGTAGGAGACATGAAAAACGTTTTTAACGAAAGTTTCATTAACCAACACGGGCATCCAGATGTTATTATTACTGATCCACCACGTGACGGTATGCACAAAGATGTTGTACAACAAATATTAAATATTGCACCTAAAAAAGTGGTATACGTAAGTTGTAATAGTGCTACACAAGCAAGAGATTTACAATTGATGGATGAACTTTATAAGGTAACTAAAGTAAGAGCTGTAGATATGTTTCCTCAAACATTTCACGTAGAAAATGTGGTACTTTTAGAGCTGCGTTAATTTAATCATAGATCGTTAATCATTATATAAAATGACATATTTTAAATACACATTATTAGTTATTGCCGCAATTAGCTTGCTGGTTTTTAGCTGCGAAAAAGATGATATTTGTGCAGAAACCACATCTACAACACCTCGTGTAATTATTACATTTTATGATGTAAATAATCCTGAAGATCTTAAAGAAGTTGATGCTCTTTCTATACAAGGAATAGATGCAGATGGTAATGTTTTAGAAGATTTAGTTGAAGATAGCACAACAAGTTTGCTATACGCTACATTAGACTCAATAGCATTACCATTAAATTTTAATGAAGAAGGTATCACTGCTGCTTCTAGATTTCGAATTACTAAAAATACCGATTACGATAGTGATGACGATGATACTACAACCTCTAATAGTGATGTTATTGAAATCACCTACACCCCAGAATTTATTTATGTATCGAGAGCTTGTGGTTACAAAGCTATTTTTGAAGGTACAGAAGTAGATCGCATTGAAGAAGATGATGATGATCTTTGGATTATAAACGTAATAACAGAAAACACAACTATAGAAAATGAAGACGAAGCACACATATATATTTATCACTAGCCTGATAATAATCATGTTAGCTCCGCTAGCATCATTTTCGCAAGAAGAAACTTCTGAAACTACCGAAAGCGATACTTTAGTGTACAAACAAAAGTATGGTTTACGTGTTGGTGCAGATATAAGTAAGCTGGTACGCTCATTTTTAGATGACGATTATTCTGGATTTGAACTAAATGCCGATTATAGGTTAACACACCAATGGTATCTTGCTGGAGAAATTGGAAATGAAGAGAAAACCACCATTAATGATTATCTAACCACTACTGCAAAAGGAAGTTATTTTAAAGTAGGTGCTGATTACAATATGTATCAAAACTGGCTAGACATGCAGAATATGATTTATTTTGGGTTTCGACTAGGCGCTAGTACTTTTAGTCAAAATTTAGATGAATTAACCGTTTATAACTCAAATCCGTATTGGGACAATCCAATTTCAGCATCAAATGTTAGTGACTCAAAAGGGTTAACAGCTATTTGGGGTGAAATTATGATTGGTATTAAAGCTGAAGTACTGAATAATCTTTACATGGGATTAAACGTCCAATTAAAAGGATTAGTAAGTCAAACAGAACCTGGCTCTTTTGAAAACTTATACATTCCTGGTTTTGGAAGAACTTATGATAGTGGAGGTTTTGGAATGGGTTTTGGGTATAATATATCTTATTCAATTCCTATTTATAAAAAAGATAAAAAGGTTATTAAAGAAAAGGACGAAGACGAATAATAAAACATTTCATTATACAAAACACAAAAAAGCAGCTTTAAAAGCTGCTTTTTTTATGCTTAAATCTTTTAAGACATACACAATCACACCTTTATAAAAGTTTTTATGTATATTAATTTTTTATTCATCACAAAAAACAACTCATTTATGAAATTTAAGCACACATCTCTTCTCCTTTTCTTATTATTATCTTTAAGTTATTGTTTTAGTTACGCACAACAAATTACAGCTAGAATTATTGACCAATCTACAAACGAGCCAGTTCCTTTTGCAACCATACAATATGCAGAAAACAAGGGCACAATATCTAATACCGAAGGTTATTTTAACGTCAATTTTAATAATTCAAACCAACAAAACACCCTAATCATTTCATATATGGGTTATGAAACTGAAACAGTTACTATAAAAGCGCTAGAAGCAAACAATTATATTATAAAATTAAACGAAGCTACTAATGCATTAAATGAGGTTTACATAACTAACAAAGCGGTTAATGCCGATAGTATTATGTTTAAAGTACAAGAAAATTTAACCAAAAACTATAACCATACTAATGTTAAATATCAAATTTTTTCTAGAAGTACATCTTTCTTTAAAACAAATACTGCCGATTTAAAGCTTAAAAAATCTACAGGATATAAAAAATCACAATTAAAAACACAAAATAAAGAACTTGTAAAATTAGGAGACAAACTAGCTAACACACCTCCTATACCTTCTTATACAGATATTTTAATGGATTATTATGTTATTAATGACTCCCTAAAAAAATTGAACATTACACAAGCTACAAATTTATTAGACAAAAATGCTGCTGGATCTGTTGACGCTGTTCAGGAAGAATCATATAATGTAATTTTAACACATTTAGATACTACTAAAACTTTTAAAATAAAAACAGGGATCTTTAAGGTAGAAGATTCATTATCTTTTAATGACGAAAAAGATAGTAAAGAAGATAAATCTGTTGAATATCTTAAAAATAGCACAAATTCATTCTTAAAAAAATATAACTTTAATAAGTCTTTAATTTTCGATGCTATTTTAGACCATTCTTTATACGAATATTCAATTGATAACATCACATATATTGAAGGAAAATTAGTTTATATTATTGATTATCAACCTAAAAAAAACAGAGCGAAATTTGAAGGAAAACTTTATGTTTCAGATGATGACTATGCTATTTTGAAATTCACTCATAAATTTGCTGAAGGTAAGGTTGGAAACAAACTAAATTTAAAATTCCTTTTAGGAATTAAATATGAAGAAACCATTAACACAGGAACAGTGATTTATAAAAAAAATGAAGACACTAATTTTTACTACCCTTACTATATTAATAACGAAACAAACTCTTATTTCTACATGAATAGACCTATAAAGTTTATTGAAAACAGTGAAGAAAAAAATAAAATAACATTTAATTTTAAAATAGAAGGCGCAACATCTTTTATAAATGAGTTTATGATATTATCTAGCACTAAATTAAATCAAAATCAATTTGACGCGGCCGCAGAGAGTAAAACTGTAGACTATAAACAACTTAATAAATACGATGCAGCTATCTGGAAAAATTACAATGTACTTGAACCAATAGAAACCATGAAAGCTTTTGAAGTAAAAACGGAAAATGACTAAACACAATACCTCACAAAAAAAAGCAGCTTTAAAAGCTGCTTTTTTTATATCTATATGCTATGAAAACAAAAGTTTATTAGTGTATGACTTCTTTCAAAATAAACACTAAAAGCACTCCTACTCCATATATTTTCCTTTTTTACTTCCAGAATACATTACATATTTCACTAAACGTGAATCTAGCTTTGCATTCATTAAATGTATTTTTCTTGATGGACGTAAACCTACATGTTTTAAAGCATCTAAATTAGATGTAATAAACCAAGCATCTGTACCAGGATAATTCTGTTTTAAAGTATCACCAATAGATGCATAAAAGTTTTCCATATCAATATCTAAACGCTCACCATAAGGTGGGTTAAATAACATGTGTAACTTCTCGTCACCAGCTTTTCTTGTTTTAAAGAAATCTTCGTGCTTAATCGTTACAAACTCATCTAAATGTGCATTTTTAAGATTGTCTTTAGCTTTAGTAACCGCACTTGGCGATTTATCATACCCAATCATTTTATGATGAAAATCTCTTGTCTTTTTCAACAGAGATTCTTCAATTTTCTCAAATAAATCTACATCCCAATCATCCCAACGCTCAAAAGCAAATTCTTTACGCATTAAGTTTGGTGGAATATTACATGCTATCATTGCTGCTTCGGCTAAAAGTGTTCCACTACCACACATGGGATCAATAAAATCACTTTGTCCGTCCCAGCCAGATAACATTACTAATCCTGCAGCCAAAACTTCGTTTATAGGTGCAATATTTGTAGCGGTTTTATAACCTCTTTTATGTAAAGATTCTCCTGATGAATCTAAAGAAATAGTACATTGATTTCTATCAATATGCACATTTATCTTTAAATCTGGAAAACGTAAATCTATATTTGGACGTTCACCTTCAAGATCTCTAAATCTATCTACAATAGCATCTTTAGTCTTTAAAGCAATGTATTGCGAGTGTGTAAACTGCTCTGAATGCACTGTAGCAGAAATCGCTAAAGTTCCCGAACATTTCATATAATCACCCCAAGGTATTTTGTATACCTTATCATACAAGTCTTTTTCGTCATTAACTTTAAAACTTGTAATTGGTTTTAAAATTTTAATGGCTGTACGCAAACCTAAGTTGGCTTTGTACATAAACCCTTTATCTCCAGTAAAACTTACGTTTCTAATTCCTTTTTTCACTTCTTGAGCACCCATTTGCACGAGTTCTCTTTCTAGTAAGTCTTCAAAGCCAAATAAGGTCTTGGCAACCATTTTAAAATTATTCTCCATCACTCCTATTAAATAGATTGCAAAAATACAGTATTTTTGTGGCATTACTAATATTAAATTAGAATAGGATTAAAGTCTTTATTTTGATGTTTTCTCATAACCTAATGACATACTGCACACTACAAGTTTATACTAAAATTTAAACCAGATAATGCAACAAATCGTAAGAATAAGAAGAGAGAAACGACTAACAACAATCTAAACTTCTGTACAAAATACAGCATTTTTATCCTACAAAAATTATGACACAAGATACAACACAATGGTTCGCTTCATGGTTTGATTCGCCATATTATCACATTCTTTATAAAGATCGTGGCTATGACGAGGCACAACTTTTTATGGACAACCTTACGCAATATTTAAATTTACCAGAACAGGCAACTATTATGGATTTAGCCTGTGGAAAAGGACGTCATTCGGTATATTTAAACACATTAGGCTATAATGTAACTGGGTTAGATTTATCCGAAAACAGTATCAATTACGCCAAGCAGTTTGAAAACGATAGTTTGAAATTTAACGTTCATGATATGAGTTTACCATACACATCTCAATTTGATGCTGTATTTAATCTCTTTACTAGTTTTGGGTATTTTGAAAAAGAAAGTGATAATTTAGAAACTATAAAGGCTATAAAATCAAATTTAAACGAATTTGGTTTTGGAGTTATAGACTTTATGAATACCGATTTTATTATTGAAAATTTAGTTCCGGAAGAAACAAAAATTGTTGATGATATTACATTCCATTTAAAACGTTATGTTGAAGACGGTTATATTATAAAAGATATTAATTTTGAAGATAACGGACAGCAATACAAGTTTCAAGAACGTGTAAGAGCGTTTACATTAACAGATTTTGAACAACTATTTGAAAAAGCAGGTGTTTATTTATTGGATATTTTTGGAGATTATAAATTGAATAAATTTCACAAAAGCACATCCAAACGTTTAGTAATGATTTTTAAATAAATGATAGAATATTTACTTCCCATTTTAGCAGTTATTATAGGAGTTGTCTTTGTGGCATTTTCTAAAAAAGATAAACCTTTAAATACCAAACTCCTACTCTCTTTTAGTGGTGCTTTTTTATTAGCATTAACTCTTTTTGAGTTGCTTCCTGAAGTTTACCAACATCTAGAAGCAAAAAAAACAGGACTATTTATCATGTTTGGTATTTTAATACAAGTCATTTTAGAGTTTTTCTCTAAAGGTGCCGAACATGGTCATGTGCATCACACCAACTCAAACTCATTTCCTTGGGTATTGTTTGTGAGTTTGTGTATTCATAGTTTTCTTGAAGGTTTTCCAATACACCAACATAACGATATGGTTTATGGTGTTTTGGTACATAAAATTCCAATTGCCATAGTTATTACCACCTTTTTAGTATACTCAAATTGCAGTAAATTAAAAGTGGCTGCATTTTTAACCTTATTTGCAGCAATGACGCCTTTAGGAACATTTATTTCGCATCATTTAACCATTTTAGAAAACTACATTACCATCATAAACGCCATAGTAATTGGTATCTTTTTTCATATTTCAACTACTATTTTATTTGAAAGTGATGAAGGACATAAATTTAGTTTAACCAAACTTTTAGCCATTCTATCTGGGATTGCTATTGCATATTATATTTAAAAACGCATGTTTAGTAAAGAAGAATCACGCCTATTACGAGAAGATTTTTGGACAAGTTTTGGAAAGTCTTTCCCAAGAAAATGGGTCTTGTACGACACAAAAATAAAAGGCTTTAGTTTTAAATTTCACTTTGATACTAAAACAGCTTTAGTTGCTTTAGATCTTGAAGATGATCTTGAAAACCGTATCACTTATTGGGAAAAACTGCAATCTATGAAAACCATTTTATTAGATGATTTTTTACCGGATGCCATTTTTGAAGAAGAATATTTTTTAGATAACACAAAAGAAATATCGCGTATTTATATTCCGTTAGAACAAAAAGTATCTATTCATAATAAAAATTCATGGCGAGATGTTATGGAGTTTTTTAACGAAAAAATGGATAAATTTGAACAGTTCTATCTTGAATATGAAGATTTCTTAAAAGCATAACAGCGACTAAAATTCCCAATTTCTTCCAGATTTAAATATTATTTTTATCAGATGAAAATTTTAATTATTGAAGACGAAAAAGACCTTCAAAATACCCTAGTAGAATCGCTTTTAAAAGAACAGTATGTTATTGAAACTGCTGATGATTTTCAAACAGCTATCGAAAAAATATCAGTGTATGATTACGACTGTATTTTATTAGATATCATGCTGCCTGGAGGAAGCGGGTTAGATATTCTACAGAAATTAAAAACGCAAGGGAAATCTGAAAATGTAATCATTATTTCGGCTAATAATTCTATTGATGATAAAGTAAATGGTTTAGCTTTGGGTGCCGATGATTATTTAACCAAACCGTTTCATATAGCAGAACTTACTGCTCGTATAAAAGCAGTATTCCGCAGAAATAATTTACAAGGAAAAAACAGTATCACACTTACAAATTTAACCTTAAATATTGACGACAGAACGTTAACTATTAATGGCGAATTAGTACATTTAAACCGAAAAGAATTTAATATTCTCAACTACTTTTTACTTAATAAAAACAGACTTATTACTAAAACAGCACTTGCTGAATATGTTTGGGGAGATCAAATTGATCAGGCAGATAATTTTGATTTTATTTACTATCAAATTAAAAATTTACGCAAAAAAAATACAACAATATGAAGCCGAAGTAAACATCACATCTGTTTACGGTGTTGGCTATAAACTTATTGAACAATGAAACTTTTAAACCGTTCTCTACTCCATCTTTCTGTTGGTTTCTTTGTAATTATTGGCATCTGGTCTGTGATTTTTTATTTCAATTTAAAAGACGAAATAAGAGATAGTATTGATGATGGTTTGGATAATAATAGGTTATTAATTATTCAAAAAATATATTCAGATGCTACACTATTAGAACAGGATAATTTTGGAGGGAATAATTTTGAAATTCATAAAACTAAAAAACACAACATTCTAGAACATAGAGATCTTTATAAAGATACTTTAATGTATCGCCAAAATGAAAATGATCTTGAGCCTGTACGTATATTACACACCGCCTTTTTGTATAAAAACGAGTATTATAAGCTAAAAGTTATTTCGTCTTTAGTAGAAGAAGATGATTTAATTGAAGATTCGTTTTGGAGTATAGTATGGTTATTTATAATATTAATTGGGAGTGTTTTCATTATAAATAATGTGATATTACGTCAGGTTTGGACCCCTTTTTACGACATTCTAGATCGTTTAAAAACCTATCGTTTACACAAAGATGAAACACCTATAAAAACGGCAACAAAAACTAGTGAATTTATAGAGTTACAAAATGCCGCAAATGCATTAATTGTACACTCAAAAGATTCTTATAATTCGCAAAAACAGTTTACCGAAAATGCCTCTCACGAATTACAAACGCCATTAGCAATCATTGCAAATAAGCTTGAACTTTTATTAGATTCTGAACATTTAGAGACTAAAGATGCTAATAGTATTGCCGATGTTTTACGTATTACACAAAGGTTAACGCAGCTTAATAAATCGTTATTATTACTCGCTAAAATTGAAAATAAACAGTTTGATAAGCCTGAGTTAATTTCAATAAATAAAAAAATTAAAGACCTTGTTACGCATTTTGAAGATTACACAGCGTTTAAAAATGTAAAAATAGATATACAATCATCTGTAAACTTAACCGCCTTTATTGATCCTATTTTAGCCGATATTCTTTTATCTAACTTAATTAAAAATGCGATTATTCATAATATTAGCTCTGGAGATATTCGTATTAAATTTTCTAAACAAAGCATTACGATTTGTAACACTGGAAAAGATAGAGCGCTACAATCGCAAACCATATTTAATCGTTTTCAAAAGGAATCTAATTCATCACAAAGTACAGGAATTGGTTTAGCGATAAGTAAATCTATAGCCGACTATTACAACGTACCTCTAACCTATCAGTTTATAGAAAACAGACATTGTTTTTCAATAGATTTTAAAAATTGTAGCACCCCAGCATAAATTCCAAATTGTTTCCAGAATTGCCGTCTACATTTGTATTATAATAAAAAACAGACGTTATGAAAACAACAAAATTATTTATGCTTGCCCTGTTTGCAACAGGATGTATTTACGCTCAAGATATTGAAGCAAACCAAGTCCCATCTGTAATTATCAACAACTTTAAAAAGGAATTTCCAAAAGCTAGTGATATAGAATGGGAACGCCAAGGAAGTCAATATAGTGTAGAGTTTGAAATTGGTTTTTACACCGATTATGAAGCTTGGTTTAACGCATCGGGTGATTTAATTAGATATGCTGAAGAAATGTCTAGAACAGATTTACCTCAAGAAATTAAAGATGCAATTACCAACCAATATCAAGGTTATAAAATTGATGATGCCATTAAATTTATTGAAAACAATATTGAAACTTACAGTGTAGAAATTGAAAGAGGTGATGACGAAAGAAACCTTTTATTTTCTAAAAACGGAAAACTAATATAACCCTAAAAACAACTTAATCATGAAAAAAGCAGCAACCATTTTAGCATTATTCGCTATCATTTTCACATCATGTTCTAATGACGATGACAACAATTCAAACGATAGTGAAATAGTATTAACAGAAGCGCAAATACCTAGTGAAATTACCGCATATATAGCGCAACATTTTCCTTCTAACACAACAAATACAGTTATTGAAGATACAGATGATAATGTAATTACTTATGAGGTTTACTTAAGTGAATCTGTGCAATTAGAGTTTAATAGTAATTTTGAAATTATAGAAATTGATAGTCTTTATCAATTACCAAATTCTGTAATTCCACAAGCTATTTTAGATTATGTCGTTTTAAATTACCCTACCAATTTTATTAATGGATGGGAATTAGAATACAATCACCAACAAATAGACTTAAACAACAATATAGAATTAGAGTTTGAAATGAACGGTGATTTTATAAGAATTGATAATGATTAAGTTAGACTTTAAACAATAGCTTATTTTATAACAAAAAAGAAGATTATGTTATACATAATCTTCTTTTTTGTTTGATATTATATCACGTAATTAAAAATCATTAAGAAATGACAAATTGCGCCACCAAGCACAAATAAATGCCAAATCACATGATTGTATGGTATTTTTTGAATGGAATAAAATAAAATTCCAATAGTATAAAATGCACCTCCTGCAAATAATAACATTAAACCATTATGATCAATACGATCGGAAAGTGTTGAAAAATCAAATACAATTAACCATCCCATTACTAAATATAATAAGGTTGAAAATATTTCAAATTTTCCGGTAAAAAATATTTTTAAAACCACTCCAAAAGCAGCAATTCCCCAAACTACCCAAAATAATACCCAACCTAAACTATCGGGTAACATGAGTAGTAAAACAGGTGTATAAGTTCCTGCGATAAGCATATAAATACTTATATGGTCTACAATTCTAAAATAATGTTTTCTTCTGTCACTTTTTACGGCGTGATAACAGGTTGAAGCCGTAAACAGAATAATAATTGAGAGTCCGTAAATACAAACACTAAATAATCCCCAAGGTGCATTTGATGTGATAGATTGTATCATTAAAACTAATCCAAAAACACCTAAAACAGCACCAATCCCATGACTCCATGCGTTTAATTTTTCTTCAAAAGGGGTTTGTATTCTCATTGTTTTTAGTTTTTAGTCG
The DNA here is from genome assembly GCF_052934785.1 of Lacinutrix undariae. Lineage (NCBI taxonomy): Bacteria > Pseudomonadati > Bacteroidota > Flavobacteriia > Flavobacteriales > Flavobacteriaceae > Lacinutrix > Lacinutrix undariae. The sequence goes on along the minus strand of NZ_CM128809.1, from coordinate 2,637,560 downwards.
TTTGAGGTTTTGCCCATTTATCGGCAAGGTCATAAAAATCAAAATCCATTGCTGGTTCCTGACGTGATAATATTTGATTTTGAAAGGCGCGTTCCAGAATATCTTCAATTAAAAAATCTTCTTCAACTTCCATTGGATTAAATTCTTCTTTTAAAGAAATATTAAACAAACGTGCTGTTTTTTGAAACCAAAAGGCGCGCCAACCGCTACGCAATTCTTTAATAAGTGTAAAAGTTGTTTTTCCCGTTTGGCGGTGAATGAGTTTTACTAAAATCTGCCCTTCGGTTTTAGTAAGTTTTTTTAATTCGGCCGAAAATTCATCTTCTATATAACGCTGTACCATTTTAGCGTACTTTTTTTGATTTCGCTTACTATCTAAACTTTCTAAACGCTCAGTAAGTGAGGTTAATCTTTCGGCAGCTAACTTAGCATAAGGATAGACTTTTATTGTTTTTCGACGTAAAATTAAATACCGTCTTCGCTCCTCTTTATTGCCAAATTTTAATCGGTTTAATAAAATAACTTCATTTAGTTCAATTGCAGAGGTTGCTGTAGAGTCACCTTCTATAATAATGTATTTTACCGCTGTAGAATCTTGTGGTACAGGTTGAATTTGCGCTACAAGTACCGTGGTAAAAAAACAAAATAAAAGGGGGAATAACTTCATTATAATATAGGGCATCTAAAACTGTTCCAAAATTAATAATTTCAATTTTCTAAATATCAAAAAAGCACGTTTATATTTAAAATGTTCTTGTTTAATCCTGTTAAAATTAACACACAAAAAACCCACAAGAAAGATCTTGTGGGTTAGTTATAAAATAAAAACTAAGTGTGTTATAGTTTTTGTCGATTATCGTTAGAGTTTCTATCAATTAATTTATTGTAAGGATCTACACCAACCTCGGTAGGTTTTTCATCAACAATTATAGAAATTATATTATCTATTGTTGTGATTTTATGTTTTTGTAAATACAATTCGGTTTCTTTATTTTCCCCATCAACATCGGTAGTTGTAAAAATTCCTATATCAATATAATCTTGTAATGGTAACGATAATATTGGTCGTTTTTTTCCTTCAGCTAAATAAGAAATAGAATCATTATCTGTTTCAGAATAGTAAGGTTTACCCTTTTCGTTATTACGGTATTTACTCACGTTAAATTCGATATCAACTTTATACGTTCCGTTATCTAATTCGGTAGAAGTTACATCAACTATTTTATTATCATAAAGCGTAATCGTTTCAAACATATCCTTAATGACATACTGTAAACTATCTGGTGTTGCTTCTCTAATAAAGTTAACCATATCAATAGATGTGGTGTATGGAGCGTCTTGAAATTTCACTTTTTCTACATACTTTTTAAGCGCATTATTCAATACATCTTCACCAATATAATCACTTAGAGCATAAAATACCAACGACCCTTTTTGGTAACGAATATACCCTTGCCCGTCGTTATACATTAGTGCATTTTCACGCAGACTTTCAAAAGTACGTTGCGTTAAATAATCATCTAAAGATTTCTTTAAAAACTTACGCATTTGCGTTTTTCCTAATTGTTCTTCTAACACTTTTAGTGCTACATATTCCGATAAACTTTCTGATAGCATTGTAGCTCCCAAAACATCGGCTCCAATAACTTGATGTGCCCACCATTGATGCGCCACTTCGTGTACCGTAATCGCATAAGTATAATCTACTCCTCCACTTTCTTTATCATCATCTACATCTGCAATAAAACCAGCATCTCCTGCAAATGGAATGGTGTTTGGAAACGACTGCGCGTAACTTCCGCTAGGAAATTCAACAATACGTAATTGTTTGTGTTGATACGGACTAAAATTCTTACTGTTATAAGCTAACGAAGCTTTCATCCCATCCATCATACGGTCTAAATTATACTCGTGCCCTTTATGGTAATAAATTTCTAGTTTTACGTCATTCCATGTATCGCGTTTCACTTCATATTTAGCCGAATTAAAAGCAAAGAAATTTAAGATTTTACTATCCATTTTATAATGAAAATAGCGACGTCCGTCTTTTACCCATTCTTTTTGTAAATATCCTGGAGCGATTGCTATTTGGTCTTCCGAAGTAGAAACTGTAGCTTCAAAATCTATCCAATCACTATCCTTTGAAATATAAGTATTTCCTAAAGCTGTAGAATCAGACGGTTTACTTTTAGAAGTATTTGGTGGTAAATCGTACTTTTCACGCGTTTTTTTATCGCTTAATTCTTGACTAGAACTATACCCAAAACTTGGAAATAATCCCATGTTTGTTATAAAAGTTCCGTTTCCAGTAATTGGCGAATTTGTAGTAAGTACCGTGTTTGGTTTGTTTTTTAATGCGAAATGAAAATTTAAAGTATCGCCAGGTAATAACGGTTGTTTTAACTCATAAATATCAAAATCATATATGGTATCTTCCAATACTAAAGCTGCTTCTTTATCAAACTCAAAAGTACTTGGATATTCGTTATGCGCTAAATATAAACTATCAATCGCAGCGTCTGTTTTATTAACCATTATATAATCTCCAGTCGCACTAAAATCTCTAGTGTTTGGAAAGATATTAAAGTCCGTTTTCACGGAAACAATACGTGGTTGTAACGCATTTTCATATTTCTTATACGTTTTTTCCCAATCTACACGTAACTGCTCAACTTCTTTTGAAGAGTATTTTGTGTTTTGAATATTGGTTTCATTAAAAATTGAAAATCCAACAGCAAAAAAGGCTAGTAAAAACACCCCTAAAGCAATAGCTACAGGAGGTGTTAATCTTGTTTTAGCTATTTGAATACGCTCTTTAAACGAATGTGGTAAACCACGTACCCAAAATAAAGTACTCACAATCATAAACACTACACCAAGTAAAATCCAATAGAATTTATAAAGCATATATCTACTTAATGAATCGCCGTAACCATTCATATCATTATAACTAAAACCAGCACCTTGATTATATTTAAAAATAGCTTGCTCCACACCTGCTAATGATAATAATGGCAACCCAATAGAGATTACAATCATTACAAATAAACCTAAATATGGATTTCTTATTAAGGTTTGAATTAATAAAGCTAAAAATGCCCAAATCATATAATTTAGTAATCTTAAACCGAATAATTCTTTAATATATAAGCCTATTTCAATATCAAAATAACTGCTATATAATTGGAATAAAATCCCCGAAACCATAATTACAGATAATAGCAATAATTGCATTTTTATAAGCGCTATAAATTTAGATAAAAATAACGTCCAATTTGGTATTGGAGTGACATCTTCAATCACATTAATCATAGAAATTTCACTTCTATTAACAAGCATTCCTGCGTATAAAAATGTACACAAATTAATAGCAACTACAAACGCTCCTCCTCCTCTTAGCATACGCCAAGTTCTAGGATATGTTGGTGTTCCGTAAGGGTTACTAAAATCTGATAACGCAATTAAAACAATTAGTAATCCTACTAAAACAATAGCTATAAACGGCCAACTTTTTACAATATATTTAAATTCTATATTAGAAATTCGCCATGTAGTTTTTAAATTCTGAATAACAGAATAATCGTAAGTTACTTTTGGAAGTTTAATACGTGTAACGCCACCAAAATTGCTTTTTGTTGAACGTACACCTTTTTGCTTTCTAAATGAAAATGAAATAGCATTCTGACTAAAAGAGAACACTTTATATACAAAACCGAAAATTAAACTTGAAACTGCTAACCAAATTAAACGGTTATATAAAATCAATTCTTTTATAGGTAAATGTTGTTCGTTTTGCTCAGAAACCGTCCAATATCTAGTATAATATGATACGGCAGAAGAACCATAAGGATCTAATAATGCTGCAAGATATCTGTTGTCTGGATTTGAAAGAAAGCTCTCACTTAATCCTTGTACAAACATTAATAAAATAACGGTTATAAAACCCGCAGCTATATTCCGTGTAAACGTTACAACAGCAAAAACAATTGCTCCAAACAGTAAAATATTTGGTAAAATAAATAACCAATATGAATTAAAATATGAGGTGATATCAAAAGAAGTTACAAGCTCTGAGTTGGTTCCTGGAAGTCTAAAACCTATCATCATTCCTAAACCTACAAACAGCACCACACAGGTAACAATAAGTATTGAACTGAAAAATTTAGCAAATAAATAATTAGCTTTTGTAAACGGATACGAGTATAAAATGGTGTGCATTTCGCATTTGTAATCGCGATATACAGAAACCCCAATTATAGATGGAAATAAAAAGAAAATCAACATGGATAAACCGTTAAATAAATTGTTTACCCCCATTGGAGAGTTTACAATTCTAGATGATCCAGTTGTTGCCGTAATACTATCAAATATTCCGGCAGTTGTAGCCGACATAAAGATGGCTAATATGAAAAATATAATGGTATAAATGTAAAATGCAGGACGTTTGATCCAGTATTTTAATTCATGAAAAAATATAGTAGAAAACATATGTGTACGTTTTAAATATTAATTAAAAATTAGCTCAATACAGGTTCGTCCTCTTTTAAGGCTATAAAATACACGTCGTCTAATTGTGCTTCTGAGTTTTTAAAATGTTCGTCTGGTTGCTCATCAGCAAACACTCTAATATTTAAAGTATTGTCTTCGTTATAGTTTGAAGAAAGTACGTTGTATTTTACTTCATGAGCTTCAAGATCATCTCTATCAATAATTTTAGTCCAAATACGACCTACTAATTCTTGGCGTGCTTTTGATGGTGTGGTTTGTTTTAAAACTCTACCTCCATTTACAATCGCCATATTGTTACATAATTCTTTAACATCTTCTACAATATGTGTCGAAAATATAACCGTTGAGTTGGTACCAACTTCGCGTAAAACATTTAAAAAACGGTGTCTTTCTGCAGGATCTAATCCGGCAGTTGGCTCGTCAACAATAATTAATTTAGGATTGTTTAATAGTAATTGTGCAATTCCGAAACGTTGTTTCATTCCTCCCGAATATCCTGCAACATACTTTTTACGCATATCGTAAAGGTTGGTAATTTCTAAAACTTCTTTCACTAAAGCTGCTCGATCTGTTTTAGATTTCACCCCTTTTAATGTCGCAAAATAGTCTAATAAATCTTCGGCAGACATTTTAGGATAAACCCCAAAAGATTGCGGTAAATATCCTAGCACTTTTCGTAATGCCATGTTGTCTTCTAAAACATTAATATCTCCAAAAGTTATAGTTCCAGAATCTGGACTCTGTAAAGTCGCGATAGTTCGCATTAAGGATGATTTCCCTGCTCCATTAGGTCCTAACAATCCAAACATTCCTGTTCCAATTTCAAGGTTTAAATTATCAATAGCTTTTACACCATTTTTATATGTTTTGGATAAATTATTAATGACTAACTTCATGAAATATCGGTTTTTAAAATTCTACATTCAGTTTTATAAGTATCTAAAAACAACTATTTGTTACAAAAAATCTCATGCATTATTCAATAACTGAATAAAACCCTTTATTTTTACACTAATTATGTGAAAACTGTTTTTAGTTTTTCACATGCTTTTTACAACTTTACAAAAAACATAAATAATGGCAACTAAAAGTATACTGAATGAAAAGTCTATGGACTTTTTAGAAAAATATTTAAACAATGCAGCGCCTACGGGCTACGAATGGGAAGGACAAAAAATATGGATGGATTATTTAAAGCCATATGTTGATGAATTTATTACCGATACCTACGGAAGTGCAGTTGGTGTAATTAACCCAGAAGCAAAATATAAAGTAGTAATTGAAGGACATGCCGATGAAATTTCTTGGTATGTAAATTATATTACTGATAACGGATTAATTTACGTGATTAGAAACGGTGGTAGTGATCACCAAATTGCGCCAAGTAAAATTGTAAACATCCATACTAAAAAAGGTATCGTAAAAGGTGTTTTTGGATGGCCAGCAATACATACACGTAATAAAGCTAATGAAGAAACTCCAAAACCAGACAATATTACTATTGATGTTGGAGCAAAAGATAAAGCTGAAGTTGAAAAAATGGGTGTTCACGTTGGATGCGTTATTACTTACCCAGATGAATTTCATGTGTTAAATGGCGATAAGTTTGTTTGTCGTGCATTGGATAACAGAATGGGTGGTTTTATGATTGCTGAAGTAGCGCGTTTACTTAAAGAAAATAAGAAAACACTTCCTTTTGGACTATACATTACCAACTCTGTACAAGAAGAAATTGGATTACGTGGTGCCGAAATGATTGCACAAACTATTAAGCCAAATGTAGCGATTGTTACCGATGTAACTCACGATACAACTACACCAATGATCGAAATGAAAAAAGAAGGTCACTTGGAGCTTGGTTTAGGTCCAGTAATAGCTTATGCTCCTGCTGTACAACAAAAATTAAGAGATTTAATTACAGATACTGCTGAAGAGAAAGCAATTCCTTTTCAACGTTCTGCCCTATCTCGTGCTACCGGAACTGATACCGATGCTTTTGCTTACAGTAGCGGAGGTGTTGCTTCGGCATTAATTTCTTTACCATTACGCTACATGCATACTACGGTTGAAATGGTACATCGTGAAGATGTTGAAAATGTAATAAAATTGATTTATGAATCTTTATTAAAAATTGAAGAAGGCGAAACGTTTTCTTATTTTAAATAAGATTCCACATATATTTATTAGAAAAGGCTATCCAATTACGGATAGCCTTTTTAATTATCTAAAACTTAACTTCTATAAAATTTCTACTCTGAAACCTTAAATTCTAGTTTTGTAGAGTGCGCTTCTATCTCCGTTTTATTCAATAGCATTTTTCTAAATTCTCCATTAATATACATTTCAGCTTGATCGTTATAATGTTTACTAAACGGGTTTCCAGATTGTCCTGTTGGCAGAATACTTAAGCTATTTTCTACATCCGAAAAATCTATAACACGTCGTGTTGATGGTCCTGCTTTACTTTCATAAATCCCTGAATCGGTTTGAGAAAACATTATATTATTTATCACTTCATTTGAACCTTCTGCAGGAAATGGTCCCACATTAAAAAAGGGTTTTAAAGCTTCAACAGCACTTAAGGCATGACCATGTTCTAGCGTGTGAACTTTTCCCCAAGTCCATAAATTCACATCTGCACCTAATTGATTATTTAAAGCAGCAACAGTTTCTTTTAAAGATTGTGTAAGAATTTTACTTTTTGTTTCCTTTTCACTTGTCGCAATATTATCCCACCAAACAGAGGTATCATTATGCAACTGTTTTGCAATGGTTCTTTTTAGTAAATGTGTTGTTAAAAATTGCTTAAAATAAGTATCTCCTAATTCGTCTTTATACGTGTTTTCTAAATATCGAAAAACAAATTTGGTATAAATTGTAGGCGCAACTTCATTGGTATTACTATTACCTTTCCATATTTTTAGGATCTGAAAAGCTTGTTTTTCCGAAGCATTTAAATCTTCTTCATTTATATATTTAGATATTTCCTTAATAATTTCAAGAGAAACAGGTGATGTTACATCATTCATCATTTCAGAAATAGTTGTTTTATTCCAATCGTTTTTAGGCTCTAATAATTGTACAATACGTTTGGCGCGATTTTCAGATAAATAATAACCAGGATACAGTTTATTTGCCACAGAATCTGGTTGATTATTTGCAGAATACACATAACCATAATCCGGATTTTGAGCCATGGGGTTGTGACTAAAATCTAAGTAATCTACAATATCATCTTCTCCGTTAGCACCATTCAAAATAAATTTAGAATTTACATGTGATTTATGTGTATATAATTTTGCACTTGCCCACCAAGCAACATTTCCTTTAGCATCTCCGTACATAATATTTAATCCGGGAGCATGAATTAAAGCCGTTCCTTCTTTAACATCTTGCATATTTTTTGCGTGAGAAATTTTGTACAATGCGTCTAATGTTTTGTTCTCTAATTTTGTATAAATCCACTGAATGGCTATCGGGTTTTCTTCTTCAATCTCATTTTGAACATTATTCATTATTGGACCGTGATATGTGCTTTTTACTACTAAATCAATTGGGTCTTTATCTTTAACCTTAATTTGTTTTGTAGTGTATGTATAGTTCTGATATCCTGTAGCCGTTTTATAAAGTGTAGAATCTGTTGGATGATTTTCTTCACGATAAAAATCGATATCATCATTTTCAAACATCGTCATTCCGTAAGCTAAATCACGATTATGTCCTAAAAGCGGAAACGGAACGCCTGCAATAAAATAGCCGTAAATTTCATAATCTGGCGTATTAATATGTGCTTCGTACCAAACAGAAGGTTGCGCATATGCGATGTGTGGATCGTTAGCAAAAATCACATTACCAGATTTGGTTTTACTTGGTGACACCACCCAACTATTACTTCCTATAAACGGAGGAATTGGAAGTGTTTCACTAATAGTATTAATGTTTTGGGTAATAGCAGTTAAAACCGATTCTGGGATTGTACTATTACTCTTAATTGTGGTGCCGTTAGTGTTTGGATTAACATCTAAATCTAATAAATAAGTACCTCCTAATTGTTGTTTAATATTAGTTAGTAAGGGATCAGTTTTTTGAGCTTGAGCAAAACTAAATGCCATATAACCAAATACACTATACATATCTTTAAGTGTAAAATGTTCCTTTTTTACACCAGCCAAAGTAAATTCTATTGGCGTTGCACCTTCATCTATAAATTGATTTACACCGTTTAAATATGCCATAGCTTCTTTATACGGTAAACCATTTTTATCTAATTTACTTATTGCAATTTCTGTAGCTTCATCAATAGATAGGGTTTTAAAAAACGCATCGGTTTCAATAAGTTTCTCTCCTAAAATTTCAGATAAATTACCTGGAGCAATACGCTTCATTAACTCCATTTGCCACAAACGATCTTGTGCGTGTAAATACCCTAAACTTGTCATAGCATCTATAGTATTATTTGCATAAATATGCGGAATTCCATAACTATCAATATATGCTGTGGTTGGTGAAGAAACATCTTTTAAATCTATATTTCCCGAAAGTTTTGGTTTTAAAGAATTGATATAGATGAATACACCTCCGATCAATACGATTAATAGTATTAGAAGATACTTAATTGCTTTTTTCATTATTAGTTAGTCTTAGATTGTCAATTTCGTAAATATAACATCTTTTACAGCTAACTTTATTAAATTTGTTATTCTAACTATTCAAAAAAAAACAAATTTTAACGATGGAAGAATATATTGATATTGTTACTGAAACAGGACAAGCAACAAATAGAACAGCGTTAAAAAAAGACATACATAAAAAAGGACATTACCATAATACAGCTCATATTTGGTTTTACACTAAAAATGGCGGTGTTTTATTAGCGCAACGTGCAGCAAGTAAAGTTATTTATCCGCTATTATGGGATGTTTCGGTTGCTGGACATGTTGATGCTGGAGAAAGTATTGAAGCTGCAGCAATTAGAGAAACCAAGGAAGAAATTGGACTAGATATTACAATTGAAGAGTTACAAAAAATCGGGATTTCAGAAAGTTTTCAAACTTATGAAAATGGTATTATTGATAATGAGTTTCATCACACGTTTCTTGTAGAACTTACGGAGCCATTATTAAAATTAAAACCCCAACTTGAAGAAGTTGAGGCCTTAAAAATTGTCCCGTTTGATTCTTTAATCTCCCTTATAGATAATAGTAACTCAAATATGCATTTTGTGTCATCAAACAGGACGTACTATAATTTTGTTTTTGATGAAATTTTGAAAAAACTATCTAGATAGTATTGATTTCATCATTTTATTTATGCCTTTATCGGCGTTTTTAATACTCTTTTTAGTCACCGAAATATCAACTCGTAATTTATTATTAGGATTTGATAACCACTCTTCCATAGCCATTTTCCCTTTTGATTGGTTAATGGTTCGTGAAGTGACGGCTACGTTTTCTGGACAGTTTACCACTTCGGCAATTTCTGTATTAGTTAAACGATCTCTATACATCATAAACACACTCTCGGATGAACGGATGTGTTCGTAATCGTATCTGTCGCCACCACGTAAGCTTTGACCAGTATAACAATCGGTATACAATGCGATTCCATCTCCTCCTCTTATTACAGCAGCTTGATGCATTTGAGATTTTACTTTATTGAAAAGTAGGTCTATTTCTGTGCGGTGATATGGACGGGTTGGGTTTGGCATAGTGGGTTGTTATTTAGTAACACTTAGTTCTAATACCATTTGTCTATCAGAGTTTAAATTATAGCGCTTAGCATATCGATTTAACATTTTTCGTTCAATATCACCAATGCTACCTTCTTCTAATAGCATCTTAAATTCTTCGATATAGTTTAACTCATCTTCATTAAACATCAACTCTTCTTCTATTTGTAAAGCTTCAGATGGAGTTAAACCATAATGTTTGATTTTTCTATTTAATAGTTTTCTTTCTACATCATCAATAATATTATCATCTTCTAACATAAATAATACTTCTTCTTTGTACTTTTCAATATTTACATTTGAATTATCCACATCTACTTTTATTTCAGAAAGATTCTTTTCTAATAAATCTGTATTTTCAAAATCAACAGAAATTATCCATTCAAAACTCGTTTTTGAATTTACATTTATCTCATGTTCTTTATTATATTTAACATTAACTTTAGGTAACAACAACCTTAATTCAGCATTTACATTAATAATCTCTTGATTTGAAATAATTTGATTTTGAACACTAGTAATAGTTTCTTTATGTTGACGAATATTACCTGTCAACCTTTGTTCTGCTAGCCTTTGCCAACTAATGTCTGTTTTGTACCAATTTAAGGTTTCAGGAATATATGGTGCCTTTGTAGGTGAAAAATATTGAGTTTTCTCAATTTTTATTTTTTTATCTGTTAAATTATTTATGTTAGAAACCTGTTCTTTATTTAATTCCCCTGTTGTTATCTTATTATTAGCTTCTACCTCAAGATTTGAATTCAATTTTTCATTCTGCTCTATTGAATCGTTTTTACTTGATATAATTTCAATCTTTGTTGCTCCTAAGCATTGTAATAAGTAAGTAAATTCATTAACTCTATCATAAAAAAGATCTTGTTGAAAATCTTTTAAAGGAATATAAAAATCTTGTTTTAAAGGATGACAAGTATAAACTTCATTAACATGTGGATGACCTATTGGGAAGTTTAATCTATCTGGAATTTCATCATTTTTAATAACTATTAAATCATTTTTCAACGTATTGTATATATCATTACTGGCGAAAAGTAATTTCCTCTTTTCATATGGAATATTTATAAAATCTTTTTTTATTTCAATATAAGCCTCTTCTTTTAAAACATTAACAGCTCTTATATTATCTTCCTCTATAAAATTCTCTTCAGAATACGCATAACAGTTTATAGCTTTTAATATTTCTCCTTTATTAAATAAAATATCTCCTTTAATTTTATGTGCATTTGGAGAAGTATCACCAAGTTTATTACACAATTCAATCATTTTATTTATTGTAAATAAAGATTCTTTTATTTCACCAGATTTTTCTAATAATATTGCTTTATTTTTATAATAAAACCATAAATCATTAGAATCTATATCATACTTCTTTGAATAGTTATCTAGTAAGCGAATTCCTTCTTTAAATTCTTTTCTTTCAATACTTACAGTAATTTCTTTCTCTTTTTCTTTTTTTTCTAAGCTTGCATCAAGTGATTTTCTAGAGGTATAATCATTTATTTCATTAAATAAGTCAACCAGTAAATCTGCCGATTTTTCATCATTAGTTCCAAACCTATTTAACGGTATATCTGTTACAGATGTTCCTTCTTTTTCAAAAAAACGTAATATATAATACTCATCATCTCCTTCATTTATTAAAAATAAATTCACATAATCTATTTCATTCCAATTTATAAATATAGGTTTATCTGGCTGTTTATTTGTTCCCGTTGTTTCTTCTGAATACAATGTAACTAAACCATCAATTGTAAGTATTGCTATGCGATAATGATTTCTATCCTCTCTCCAAATACTATCAGATTTTTCAACTATTTCATTTAAAAAAACTAAATACATTTCTGAATTAATAGTTAATAAATCTTGTCCTTTATTAAGATCTTCATATGCTTTATTTATTTTATTTATTAAATAATTTAAAGTATTTCTTTCTATATTTAAATTATAATCTTTATCAATTTCGTAAATGTTTCCATAAAAATTTGATATTGATTTTTTTTCAATAAAATTACTATTAATTATATTTAAAACTTCCTTCATTTCTTAACTTAAATTAATTTATACTCCAAATATCCCAAGCTCAAATACCCTTCAGGTTTTAAGTCAATACCGTGAACTCTAATAAATGCTTTACGTAATTTCTCTGCCTCGTCAAAAGGGTTAGAAAACATGGTACTCATCTGTACAGATAAGCCAGCATCTACATATTCACCTTGTACGTTTATTGGGCGTTTAATTTTTATTTCGAATGTTGCCATATTTTATATTTATTCGCACACCAAATCATCCTCAGAAATCTGCTTCCATTTATGAAAATTAATTCCGTCAGTTTGATTACCATTACTTTCACAGGTGATACTGGTATTTAACTGGGAGTTGAGTGTATCGTCTTTTTCTACACTACAATTAAGGCATCTATAGGTTGCCATAAGATTTTATAAATTTGGGGTTTATTACTTATTAGATTAACAAAACTACACCTCAAACAGACAAAACGTGTCCGTTTCAATAAAAAGAAAATAAAATAGATTTTGAACCTCTTAGTGTATTAAATTAGAAGAACATACACTTTAATAAAATTTTAATAATAATTCAGCATTAATTCAATATGATGCTTTATTTCATCTTTAACATGAAGAGGCGCAACTACTTTTACCCACAAATTATACTGTAAAACTTGCATTATAAACTCATAATTAGGCTCTACACGTATTTTAATTTCGCCCCAAATATCTAAATCCTCATAATTTAAAGACTCCGTTTCGGGTAACTTAGGATAAGAAATCACTTTTTGAGAAGGATGCATTTTATTACTCTGTAAATACTTAAAATGATGATTAGCGACTTTTAAATGAATCCATTCTGGTTTCATATTGGTTTTTAAAATACCTATTGCATCTTTAAAATAAGACGCCTCGTTAAACTTCACCTTTTTCTTGGCAACTTTACTCGTAATAATCAAACTAGAAATACGTTTATCTAAACAAAAAGGAATCATACCAACCGCTTCGTTATAAGCCATTAAATACCATACATTATTAATTTCTTTAATATGCAACGCTTGTATATCGCCCTTAAAAGTTTGAAATTTATTATCGTCGTACCAACCTTTATATTCTAATTCTACAATAAGATTATGCTCAATAGCATTAATTAGCGATACAATATCCACATTATCACTTAGCGATGTACGTGCAGAAGTTACATAAGCTTTCCAAGCGTGGGCATGATGATTTAATAGATAAAGTTCGGTTTGCTCATAAACTTCTTTTAATTTTTTGTCGTCTTTAGTAGCGTCATCAATAATATAATAGCCATAATTACGCTTAATCTTAATCGTAATATTATAGTAAGATTCTATAACCATTAAGTCGCGTTTTATCGTTTTACCGCTATGACTCTCTAATTTCTGATATAATACATCTTCCCAGTTTCTAGCTTTTATTCTATTTAAAGTGTGCTGTAAATCCTTCAAACTCACATAAGAATCTGGCAACTCATAAGCTTGAGGATTAGTAACGATACGTAAAATGTAATAGCGTCGTAAGAATTCTGGACTCATTAAAATAATTTTGAAAGCTCTAATGTAAGAAACTTCTTATAAACACAAGCTGCCCCGTGCAATTTTATATCTTTGATTTTTAATCCAACCTTATGCCAATTGCATTTAGCAAAAAAGACCTCAATTCTACAGCTTGGTTTTCTTTAGAAAAATTGATCCATTTAATTACAGGAGTTTTTATTGTACCCAAAATTTTCAACACGCTCGGTACCGTTGATATTGGGAAATTGAAATTTGTAGAATCTGTAATGGGTATGTTTACGCCACTATTCTTTTTAGGATTAGCAGCAATTTGTATCAGAGAAATTGTTTTTAAACCTTCCGAAGCTCAAAAAATTATTGCAACCACTTTTTTCATCCGTTTAATCAGTTGGCTCATTACCAGTAGTTTTATATTAATTTACTTAATTTTTAGTGAGAATATCTCCCTGTTTTGGTTGTATATTATTATCGCAATAAGCTACCTATTTAGACTTACAGATATTTTTGAATTCTATTTATTAGCAAAAAAACGCGCAAAATTAATTTTTATAGGAAAAACAACCAGTCTATTCTGCATTATTGCGCTACAATATTATGGCGTATCAGCACATTGGGATGTAAGTTATTTTGCCGAAATTATTGCCTTAGATTTTTTACTTCAAGGGGTCTTCTATATTGTGATTTTAAGTTCTAAAAACGAACTGAATTTAAAAGAATGGCGGTTAGATTTTAACTTAGCAAAACAGTTATTAAAAATGGCATTACCGCTTATTATTTCCGAAGCATTAATTATGTTTTATATTGGAATTGATGAGTTATTTCTAAAATATTATCATAACGATCATGCCAACGGCATCTTCGCTAGCGTACAATTTTTAGTTATTGGAGTAAGTTGGACATTAGGTTTCGCTATAGTTAACGCCATTTATCCATCGTTGGCTGAATCCTACAAAACCAATTATAAAATGTATGTTTTAAAAAATAAACAACTCTGTTTTACCCTAATTGCTTTAGGTTTAATTATCGCACTTATTTATACCTTCTTCGGAAACAGTATTCTAGATACCTATTTTTCAGAACAATATAACGATGCCAAAACAGCATTACATATTTTCTGCTGGGCACCTTTATTTATTTTCTTCGGAATGCTTTACGAGAAACACCTACTAACCACAAACAGATTACAGCATAATGTATATCGTTTTGCTATTGGCTGCGTTATCAATTGTTTACTTTGCTATTTATTAATTCCAAAATATCATGTTAACGGTGCAGCAATAGCTGTTTTAGTCAGTCATTTTATAACAAATATTGGCTATATTGTAATCGATAATAAATCTCGAAAAGAAATTATAAGCCTTATTAAATACGCTTAATTTATGAAACTCATCATTACAGCCATAGCGCCTGTTGCGCTAATTATCATATATATTTACATTAAAGATAAATACGAAAAAGAGCCCAAACGCTTATTATTTCTTAATTTTTTACTAGGTGCCATTGTAAGTATTTTTATCACTACAATTTTATATTATATTTCAGATTATTATTACCCAATTCCGTTTAATACAAGTGTTTTTGATCAGTTTATAAAAGCCTTTTTTATTGTTGGTCTTACCGAAGAATTTAGCAAATATGTTATTGTAAGATATGTAGCCCAAACCAACAAAGCTTTTAATGAGCAATTTGATGGTATTGTTTATGCAGTGATGGTTTCAATGGGTTTTGCAGCTACAGAAAACATTATGTACGTTCTAGATGGCGGTTATGAAACAGCACTTATTAGAGCATTTACAGCCATTCCAGCGCACGCAACTTTTGCAATCATCATGGGATATTTTATGGGAAAAGCTAAGTTTTCTAAAAATCGGAAAACGCTTAACTTATTAGGTCTCTTTTTAGCTATGGTTTTTCACGGCACTTACGATTTCTTCTTATTTATAGATTTTATTCCCGGTGTATGGTTGGGAGCTTTTGTATCTTTATTTATTGGAATATTACTCTCACGAAAAGCAATTAAATCACATCAAGAAAATTCTAGATTTAGATAACCTATAATTATGAAAAATACAATTGCAGAGCGAATTGCCGATTTCTTAAAACGCTTTCCGCCTTTCGATTTATTAAACAAAACACAACTTCTTGAAATTTCTCAACAAGTAAAAATTAAATATCTCGAAAAAAACCAAGTCGTCTATAATCAAAATGAAGACTTGCACAAACATTTTTATATCATAAATAAAGGTGCTGTGGCTTTGGTAAAAGATACCAATAACAAAACCGAAGTGATTGATAAATTTGATGAAGGTGACGTATTTGGCTTACGTCCGCTTTTTGCTCATGAAAACTATACCGTAGGTACGGTTACAGATGAAGAGTGTATTTTATATAGTATTCCTATTGATTTATTTAGACCATTAGCCGAAAACAATAAGAAAATAGGAAATTACCTTATTGAAATTTTCGCGTCAAATACCGAGAACCCATTTTCAAAAGAACACCAAGAAAAATTCTTTTCAGATGCCGATATTATACGCAACCCTACTGATAATCATTTTGAACTACAACCGGTTAAATACACTAAAAAAATTGTAACTGCCAAACCTAATAATAGCATTCAAAGTATCGCCATACTTATGAGTACAAAAAATATTGGATCGGTAGTTATTGAAGATAAAAATACGCCTATCGGAATTATTACCGATAAAGACTTACGTAATAAAGTAGCCACAGGAAGGTTCAGCATTTCTGATGATGCTTCAAATATTATGAGTAATCCCGTACTTTGTTATCCTAAAAACCTAACTATTGCTCAGGCACAAATTACCATGATGAAACATAAAATTGGCCATTTATGTATCACTCAAGACGGTACCCCAAACTCTAAAATTATGGGGTTAGTTTCAGAACACGATATGGTGGTTATGAAAGGAAGTAATCCATCGGTATTAATGAAAGCTATTAAACGCTCAAATAGTACTAAAGATTTAAAGCGTATTCGCGAAAAAATCATGGTATTACTTAAAGGCTATATTACTCAAAATATCCCATTAACACATATTAGTAAAATTATTTTTGAGTTGAACGATGCTACAATCAAACGTATTGTAGAGCGTTGTATTATTAAAATGAAAGAACAACCACCAGTAAAATTTGCGTGGATGTCACTTGGTAGTCAAGGCCGAAAAGAGCAACTCCTACAAACCGATCAAGACAATGCTATTATTTTTGAAAACGTAAAACCAGAAGATTTAGAAACCACAAGAGCTTATTTCTTAAAACTTGCTAAACGCGTAAACAAACGACTAAAAACTATTGGTTTTGAATTTTGTGATGCAGATATGATGGCAAAAAATCCTGAGTATTGCTTAACTTTAGAGGAATGGAAACAAAAATTTTCTAACTGGACCACAAACACAGGGAATGATGAAATTTTACTGAGTTCAATATTTTTTGATTTCGATATTAGCTATGGAGATTCTAACTTAACAAATGAGCTTGCCGAACATACTTTGCATCTCACTAAAAACAACAAACTTTTCATGTCCAAATTAGGAGCCAATGCCATAAGAAGCGCATCGCCTTTAGGGTTCTTTAGACAGTTTTTAGTTGAAAATGATGGAGAATACAAAGACCATTTTGACATTAAAAAACGCGGACTCATGCCAATGGTTGATGCAGGACGTTTGTTAGCCTATCATTATCAAATAAAAAATATCACCAATACCGCCGAACGTTTTGAAAAACTAGCCGAATTATCACCAGAAAACAAAACGCTTTACCTTGCCTGTTCTTATGCGTTTAAAGCGATTTCTAAATTTCGTACCAAAAATGGAATCTTAAATCATGATAATGGGCGTTTTATAGAATTACAAACTTTAACAAAAGAAGAGCGCATGAAACTTAAACGCTCCTTTAAAACCATTTCTAATGTTCAAGAATTTATAAAAATCAGATTTAACTTAAATCAAATATTATGATATCTTCATTTTTCAAAAGAGAAAAAAAAAAACCTAATCACCCAAAATATTGGATGGATTATGAGGCTAAATTCACCACTAATGAAACTTTAGAACGTCATCAAACACGATTTGTAGTTTTAGATACCGAAACTACAGGTTTTGATTATCATAAAGATCGGGTACTCTGTATTGGAGCTGTAGCTATAAATGATGATGAAATTGACATTGCTGAAACTTTTGAATTATACATAAAACAAGACCATTTTAACGAAAAAACAGTTGAAATTCACGGCATTATAAAAAACGAACGTATAAAAACCGTTACAGAAAAAGAAGCTTTAATTCTGTTTTTAGACTATATTGGAGACGCTGTTTTAGTGGCGCATCATGCAAATTTTGATTTATCGATGATTAATATGATACTCAATAGATTGTCACTTCCTAGACTAAAAAACAAGGTTTTAGATACCGTTAATTTATACAGAGCAACCAGAATTAAATCTAATTTTATTCAGCAAGATAAAAATTACACCCTCGATGAAATTGCCGAAAATTATGTGCTAGATGTTTCCGATAGGCATACCGCTGCCGGAGATGCATTAATTACAGCTCTTATTTTTTTAAAAACTACAACTTTACTGAGTTCTAAAAAAAAACTTACCTTAAAAAAAATGTTTAAGCTATAATCTCTTTCATTTATTATTTACGAAAACGTTTAAGTTTACTTATATTTATACTCTAAAAAAACGAGTAACATGAGTATATATAAGGTTTCTGTAAATAATACAGAACATTTTAGCATTAATGATGACGCTCTCAATGAGCTGGATGCAGTTACAACTCCAGATAACAAGTTTCACATCCTTCATAATAATACATCATATAAAGCAGAAATTTCAGATAAAAATTTCAACCAAAAATCATACACCGTAAAAGTTAATAACACCAAATACACGGTTGATATTGCTAATGATTTGGATACCCTAATTAAAGAAATGGGCTTTGAAGTTGGCGCTACAAAACACGTTAATGACGTAAAAGCACCAATGCCTGGGCTAATTTTAGAAGTTAGTGTAACCGTTGGACAAGAAGTAAAAGAAGACGATACCCTTTTAATTTTAGAAGCTATGAAAATGGAAAACGCACTAACCTCTCCTAGAGATGGTGTTATAAAATCTATTTCCGTAACCAAAGGAGATGCCGTAGATAAAAATCAACTTTTAATAGAATTTGAATAAGATGAAAAAACTATTAGTTGCAAACCGTGGTGAAATTGCTATTAGAGTAATGCAAACGGCTAAAAAAATGGGTATTAAAACCGTAGCTGTATTTTCTACTGCCGATAGAAATACACCACATGTAAAATTTGCTGATGAAGCCGTTTTAATTGGAGAAGCACCATCAAATCAATCCTATTTATTAGGAGATAAAATTATAGAAGTCGCAAAACAATTACATGTAGATGCGATTCATCCAGGATACGGATTTCTATCTGAAAACGCACAATTTGCCGAAACTTGTGAAGCCAATAACATTATATTTATTGGCCCGAAGAGTAAAGCTATAAAAATAATGGGAAGTAAACTCGCAGCTAAAGATGCCGTGAAAGCTTACCAAATACCAATGGTTCCTGGAACCGACCAAGCAATTACCAATATTCCAGAAGCTAAAAAAATTGCTTCAGAAATTGGATTTCCTATTCTAATAAAAGCCTCTGCTGGAGGTGGTGGAAAAGGAATGCGTGTGGTAGAAAAAGAAGTTGATTTTGAGTCTCAAATGAATCGTGCCATCAGTGAAGCTGTGAATGCTTTTGGTGATGGATCTGTTTTTATTGAGAAATATGTTGCCTCTCCCCGACACATTGAAATTCAAATTATGGCAGATACACATGGTAACGTAATTCATTTATTTGAACGCGAATGTAGTATTCAACGTCGTCATCAAAAAGTGGTTGAAGAAGCGCCATCATCTGTATTAACTCCAAAATTACGTCAAGAAATGGGTGAAGCGGCTATAAAAGTAGCCAAAGCTTGTGATTATGTAGGTGCTGGAACTGTAGAGTTTCTGCTAGATGAAAACAATAATTTCTATTTTCTTGAAATGAATACACGTTTACAGGTAGAACATCCTGTAACCGAACTAATTACTAAAACCGATTTGGTAGAACTTCAAATACGTGTAGCGCGTGGTGAAGAATTAGCTTTAAAACAAGACGATTTAAAAATTCATGGACACGCTTTAGAATTACGTGTTTATGCTGAGGATCCGCTGAATGATTTCTTACCAAGTGTAGGAAATTTAGAAGTCTATAAATTACCTGTTGGAAAAAACATAAGAGTAGATAACGGATTTGAACAAGGGATGGATATTCCTATTTATTATGATCCGATGCTTTCAAAATTAATCACTTACGGAGATACCCGTGAAGAGGCTATTCAATTAATGATAAAAGCGATTGCTAATTATCAAATTGAAGGGATACAAACTACGCTTCCCTTTGGTGCTTTTGTTTGTGAACATGAGGCTTTTCGTTCTGGAAATTTCGACACACATTTTGTAAAGAAACACTATTCTCCAGAAGCTATAAAAGCAAAACAACAGGAAGAAGCACATATTGCAGCACTAATTGCAGTGAAACAATATATTGAAGATCAAAAATTATTAAGAGTCCCTAATTAAGAAGAAAACAAATGGAATCTAAAATAAAAGACTTAAACGAAAAATTAGCCTTAGCCTATTTAGGTGGAGGTGAAAAACGTATAGAAAAACAACATGCCAACAAAAAACTAACCGCAAGAGAACGCGTTAATTATTTATTAGACGAATGTTCTTTTGAGGAAATTGGCGCTTTAGTAACGCATCGTACCAAAGATTTTGGTATGGAAAAACAACAGTTCTACGGAGATGGTGTTGTTACAGGTTATGGTACAATTAGCGGACGTTTAGTATATGTATTTGCACAAGACTTTACTGTTTTTGGTGGATCACTATCAGAAACTCATGCCGAAAAAATCTGTAAAGTAATGGATTTAGCCGTAAAAGTTGGTGCACCAATTATAGGACTTAACGATTCGGGTGGAGCACGTATTCAAGAAGGTGTACGCTCATTAGGAGGTTATGCCGATATATTTTTTAAAAATGTACAAGCCTCAGGAGTCATCCCACAATTATCTGCAATTATGGGACCTTGTGCTGGTGGCGCTGTGTATTCTCCAGCCATGACAGATTTTACGTTAATGGTAGAAAACACTAGTTATATGTTTGTTACCGGACCAAATGTAGTGAAAACGGTAACTAATGAGGAAGTCACTTCGGAAGAATTAGGAGGCGCTTCGGCACACTCAACAAAATCTGGAGTTGCCCATAAAACGTCTACAAATGATGTAGAATGTTTAGAAGATTTAAAAACATTATTAAGTTATTTACCTCAAAATAATCAAGAGAAAGCGAAAGCATTGCCTTTTGAATTGTCTGATGAAATAAGAGATAATCTTTCTGATATTGTTCCAGATAACGCTAACAAACCTTATGATATGCATCATGTAATTAGCGGAATTATTGATGAAGATTCATTTTATGAAATTCATAAAGATCATGCCGAAAACATTATTGTAGGTTTTGCCCGCTTAGGTGGAAAAAGTGTGGGTATTGTTGCCAATCAACCTATGTTTTTAGCTGGAGTATTGGATGTAAACAGTTCAAAAAAAGCGGCACGATTTGTCCGTTTTTGTGACGCCTTTAATATCCCATTATTAGTGTTAGAAGATGTTCCAGGATTCTTACCAGGAACCGATCAAGAATGGAACGGAATTATTGTTCACGGAGCTAAATTATTATACGCTTTTAGTGAAGCAACTGTACCAAGAGTTACAGTAATTACACGTAAAGCTTATGGTGGTGCTTATGACGTAATGAACTCAAAACATATTGGAGCTGACATGAATTTTGCATGGCCAAGTGCTGAAATTGCAGTTATGGGAGCAAAAGGTGCTGCTGAAATTATTTTTAGAAATGAAATAAAAGAAGCTGACGATAAAGAGGCCAAATGGAAAGAGAAAGAAGCAGAATATGCTGAAAAATTTGCTAATCCATATAGTGCTACCGAACGTGGATTCATTGACGAAGTTATCTTACCAAAAGATACCCGACGTAAATTAATAAAAGCGTTTGCAATGCTTGAAGATAAACAAGTAGATCGTCCAAAACGTAAACATGGAAATATTCCGTTGTAAGACATTTATTTTCAATATATAGACTAAAAACTCCTTAACAATACTGTTAAGGAGTTTTTAATTTTATGCTTTTATTTATAAGCATTCTCTTAAAACAAAGTATTTTTGCTAGATGCAAAACCAAACGACGACTGCCGATAAATTAGATATTAAGTTTATAGCATTAATGGCAGCACTAATGTCTATAGTTGCATTATCAATTGATGCACTATTACCTGCTTTACCTAATATAGGAAAAGATTTAGGTGTTATTAACCCTTCTGATAACCGCTTACTAATTACCATGATTTTTTTAGGTTTGGGTTTTGGTCAGTTAATTTTTGGACCACTTTCTGATAGTTTTGGTAGAAAACCGATTATTTATACTGGGTTTATAATTTTTGTAATTGCAAGTATCATCTGTGTGACTACCGATAGTTTTGAAATTATGGTATTGGGGCGAATTCTTCAAGGAGTTGGTTTATCGGCACCAAGAACTATAAGTATTGCTATGGTGAGAGATTCTTATAGTGGTGATTATATGGCCAAAATAATGTCGTTTGTAGTAATGGTATTTATTTTAGTCCCTGTAATTGCTCCTACTCTTGGTCAGTTTTTAATTACTTTTTACAGCTGGCATTCAATCTTTAATATCAACTTAATTTATGGGATGATTGTGATATTTTGGTTTTGGAAAAAACAACCCGAAACACATCCTAAAGAGAAACGTACCAAACTCTCTTTAGCTTTGTTTTTAAGCGGAACTGTTGAGTTTTTTAGACATAAAGATGCTGTTGCATTTACATTTATATCAGGGTTTATTACAGGGTCGTTTATGGTTTATTTAAGCACCTCTCAACAAATTTTTGAACACCAATATCAACTTGGTGATTTATTCCCTTACATCTTTGCTAGTTTAGCAATTGCTATAGGATTTTCTACATTTTTAAATAGTGCTTTTGTTGTGCGATTAGGTATGAAACGATTGGCATATTATGCTACAATTGCGTATTCTAGTGTATCTATTTTATATGTTATTTTGTTTTATTCGGGTGTAAACCCACAACTCCCAGTATTAATAGTTTTCTTTGGTTTACAGTTTACGGCTATTGGTTTTCTATTTGGAAATTTAAGATCGCTAGCTATGGAACCAATTGGACATATTGCAGGTGTTGGTGCAGCAATTAATGGTTTTGTGAGTACAATAATGGCGGTTCCAATTGCAAATTATATTGGAAGTTTTGTTACAGATAGTGTATTACCATTATTTATTGGGTTTTCGGTATGTGGGGTATCTGCGCTAATTTTATTTACAGTATTAAATAGAAGATCTAAAAGTTAATATTCTCAATAATTTCAACAACCGAACTTATTATATACTCCACTCCTATTGCGATAACTATAAAACCAATAACTCGTGATAAAGCATTAATCCCAGATGCTCCTAAAAATTTTACGATAAAGTGTGCGCTTTTTAAAATAATATAAATCACAATAGATACTACAATAATGGCACATAATATAATGAATATTTGTGATAGTGTTTGAAATTCCTGATTATAGGTAATTAATAAAGAAATTGTTCCTGGTCCCGCTAACATAGGTATTGCTAATGGCGTTAATGAAATAGCATCTCGTGTATGAATGTCTTTTTGAATACGCTCACGTTTCATTCCTTTATGTTCTCTAAATTTTCCGGTTAATAAAGCAAAACCTGACGAAGCAATAATTAATCCTCCAGCTATTTTTAGCGCGTTTAAACTTATCCCGAAGAAAGACAAAATATATTTTCCAGCAAAAAAGGATAGTAGTAAAATAATTAAAACGTTTATACCAGTCCAAAATGCAGTAACACCACGATCTTTAGGACTTGTATCTTCTGTTAATGCAACAAAAACAGGTACGGTTCCAAGAGGATTCATAATAGAAAATAAAGCTCCAAAACAGATTAAAAATAGTTCCATTGTTTTTTCTGCAAATTCACTAATTTATTTTCAAATATATGTTATCAAATATTTAAAGAATAATTATCTTGATGTAAAATCAGATAACACCTCCTTTTTAAATTAAATAGAGTTATAGGTTTAGTGTGAAAATATTTTAATATGCTTGATTTTTACATACAGAATCTTTAATTACTATCTTTGAAATAAATTTATACAACTTAAAATCACATGGAAAAAAACAATGCGCCTCAGCAAATACAAGAAAATAATCCAATGCACGGGATTAAGTTAACGACTATTCTTGACGAACTTGTAGAACATTATGGTTGGGAAGAATTAGCGGAACGCATAAATATTAACTGTTTTAAGAGTAATCCTACCATAAAATCGAGTTTGAAATTTTTAAGACGCACACCTTGGGCGAGAGAAAAAGTAGAGCGCCTTTATTTGAAAATGATCTCGTAGTTACCACCTTACAATCTTTATACAGTATTTATAATAATGACAACAAAACAAAAAGGTCTTTTTTATAAAATCATTTTTATTTTTGGCTTAATAGCTATGATTTGGCAAATACATATTTATCGTCAAACTGTAATTCCTTTTATAATCCCAATTAGTATTGTTTTAATTATGGGCTTATTAACTACCTTTTTAGCTTTAAATGATTTTCAGAAATTATTTAATTATAGTCGTAAAATGAGCTTATACTTTTGGGCTTTTATCCAAAGTGCTGTAAGTTGGGGATTTTTAGCATGTGCACTTTTCATGTTAACCAATTATTACATGGCACCTGCTGAAGCCCACAAACAGACTTATAAAATTATTGATAGGTCTTCATTACCAGGTAGAAAACACTATAGGCATGAAAGAAAACCTACTTTTAAAATAAACCATAACGGACAATTAAAAGAGTTAGTATTTGCTCATAAATATTATCCTAAAAAGGACTTTTATCAAAGTATTGATTTAACTGTAAAGAAAGGATTTTTAGGATATGACATCTTAGTTGAACAAAATCTAAAATAGATAACATTCTCTTTAATTAGCTATTTAATCAAAAAAAACACACAATTAAAAGCTTATAATAAGCTCCCAAATGTGTGTTATGTATATTTATTATTTGGTATAATGTGGACAACCAAAACACTTTACATCTAAATCAAATTGATAGGTTAATGAGAGTTCATAAACGCCTCCTGTTCTTCCAATTTTAGAGGTATTAAAATCGTACGAAAATCCAACTCTCATATTTTCATATTGCAAACCTGTAAAAGCATTTACAGAGGTTAAGAAATGACTATTATCTGCGTTTTTTGAAGGGTTGGTAACTCCTGTTGCTCCAAAAAAGATACGTTCAAAAACTAAAGATGCACCTAAATCTAATCTATTAAACTCGCCTTGTTGCATATAGTTAGATGTTAGCATTAAACTTGTACTATAAGGAAAAAGGGCTACATCAATATAATCGGCTAATAAAAACTCGTACCCCGCACTTAATGAGAAAAACGTTTCTAAATCAACATTTCCGTTTGCAGTAAATGAAATATTTGGTTTATTTAAATGTTTCATAGATAAACCAATCCAAGCTTTTTCGGTATTAAAAACAAAACCAGCAGTAATATCAACAAAACTTATTTTATCATTGAGTAATAAAGGGTCTATAGATGATGTATTTATAACTCCTGAATTTATATTTATTTGATCTTCTAATACTAAATTTTGAAACGCATAAGATTTTAGCCCATAACCAACTTCTATTGCAGGTCTAAAATACCAATCGTCATTAAGCCGAACTCGATATGCGTAATTAAAATTAATTTGCGAAAAATTATACTTAGTATTATTCTCTCTTTGGTTTAAAATACTCACTCCAATTCCGCTATTCATAGCTTCACTCCAAGTGTTTATAAACGCATAATCGGTATCTATTTTAAGACCTAAATCTGGCCATTG
Organism: Lacinutrix undariae; assembly: GCF_052934785.1. Classification (NCBI taxonomy): domain Bacteria; kingdom Pseudomonadati; phylum Bacteroidota; class Flavobacteriia; order Flavobacteriales; family Flavobacteriaceae; genus Lacinutrix; species Lacinutrix undariae. Next base: position 2,611,686 of record NZ_CM128809.1, on the reverse strand, counting down.
TGTACGGTGAATTGCACCAATATAGGTTGTTTCCATAAAGCCTGAAAATCCAGGATTCATAGTTTCAGGAATTAAAAAATATTGTGTAAAAATAGGGTCTTGCGCATGCGCTTTCAACATAAAACACCCTATAATGATAAGTAGGTTTAATTTTAACTTCATAATGATTGTGTTATTTTATTGAAACGAATGCTCCGTTTTCTTTAATTTTAGATCCATAAAATGTTTTAGCGGTAAACGTATAATAGTAGTTTCCATTTTCTGCTGACTCTCCATTTACGGTTCCGTCCCAACCTTGAATATCGTCATTGGCTTCAGTATAAATTAAACTTCCCCAAGTATCATAAATATTCAATTCCATATCATCAAGACCTATATAAACAGGGGTGAAATAGTCGTTAATCCCGTCTTGGTTTGGAGAAAAAGCATTGGGCATAATTAATTTATAGCCCTTTTCAATAATTAAGGTAACCACTTTGGTGTACACACAACCAAAAGGAAAAGTGACTGTTTGCGTTACAACGTAAGGTCCTTCACTAGTATAAATATGTGTTGGATTTTCTTCGGAAGAAAAATTACCATCTCCAAAATCCCAAAATACACTTTCATAATCACCGGATGTAGTATTGAAAAACTCAATAGGATCGGCCATAGAATATAATCCATAAGTTTGATAAGCTATTGAAGTAGTTTCAAAATCTGCAGCACTAAGCTCTGGAATATCAACTTCAAAAGTAAAACTGCTTACACAACCTAAATCATCTGTGGCTTCTAAAATTACTAATCCATTTTGAGTGGTATTCATAAACTCATTATTAACGCCACTAACTGTTCCGTTAGACCAATTTAACTGATAAGGCGGTACACCACCCGAAACATTAGCAACAAAAGTTTGAGTTACATTTACGTTGTCACAATCTGCTTCTGTTTCAGTAATTACATCTACAACAATTGGAGATGGTCTTACAATAGTATAACTATCTGAAATTTCACAACCATTAGCATCTACAACCTCAACAAAATAAGTTCCTGGAGGAATATTGTTTAAATCTTCGGTAGTTGATCCATTAGACCAGTTTACAGTGTAAGGCGTTGTTCCTCCTGTAATAATTAAATTAATTGCGCCACTGTTGGGATCGTCACAATCAAAAGCATTTGAAATGTTAGCAGTAATAGCTAAAATATCTGGTTCTAAAATGGTAAAGGTTTCATAAATATAACAAGGTGTACCATCACTAATTGTTAAATTATAGGTGCCTGGTGCTAAATTATTACGCTCTACTCCTGCGGTTGAATCATCATCCCAAATAACATCAATAGGATCTTGTCCGCCTTGAAAATTTAACGTTATACGACCATCATTTGCTCCAAAACAAGAAACATGTTCTATATCTGGACTAATAGCAAATATTGGTGCTTCTGGGATTGTTATGGTTGTAGACATTTCACAATTATCGGCATCGGTTACTGTAACAATATAATCACCTGCAGAAAGATTATTTTGAACCAATCCTTCTGCAAAATTATTCCAAGCGATATCAAAAATGCCCGCTCCTCCTGTGATAGAAGTGATATTTATTGAAGCATCTTCTGCACCGTAACATGTAATTTCGGTAAACGTGTAATTAATAACTATTTCGTCAGGTTGCGTTAACGTCACATTAAGTGTATCGCTACAATTATTAGCATCTGTTACTGTAAGTTGATATGTACCCGCAATAAGTCCGATTAAATCTGATGTCGAACTTAAAAACCCGTTAGGTCCTGTCCATTGATAATTATAATCAAAAACTCCTGGTGAAACTTCTGTTGGCGTTCCTCCAATAGTTGTAATATTAATTGATCCTGTTGAAAACCCATAACAAAGTACATCGTCTTTACTTGCTAAACTCACTTCTAACTCATCTGGTTCGGTAATTAAAAATGCTTGATTAACAGGACCACAATTATTAGCATCAGAAATAGTTATCTCATAATTTCCAGGTTCTAGATTATAAATATCTTCATCAGTAGAAAATGGTATACCGTCTTTAGTCCAATTATAAGTGTAATTAAGAGTACCTCCACTTACAGAAATAGTAATCTCACCATCTGCAGCTTCAAAACAACTTATTGATGTTTCTGTATCTACAACCATACTTAATATTTCTGGTTCAGTTATGGTATAAGTTTCCGATAACGGACAACCGCCTTCATCATCAATAGTTAGCACATAATCACCAGGCTCTAAATTTGAAATAGTAGCTGTATCAGCCACAAAACCATTTGGTCCCATCCAATTTATAATATATGGGTTTCCTGTTGAAAAAGGCACCCCTCCACTAATTACAGCAGAAATACTACCCGAATTACTCTCAAAACAAAAGCTATTTACAACAATAATTTCTGTAGAAATTGAAGGATTAACCGTTACCTCAATTGTGAAGTTTTCACCAATACATAATCCTGAAACAGGTGTTACTACATAAGTCACAACAGCAGGACTAGTTGTATTGTTTGTTAGTACTTGGCTAATTTCTGTTTGTGGATTATTTTCTTCTGAAATCCCTGTAATACTTCCCAACGGACTTACAGTTGGCATGTTCCATGTATAAGTTGTATTTGCAGGAACACTAGATCCATTTGTAGCATCTGGATTTACAGTAAAAACCTTTTCACTACAAACAACTATTACTAAATCATCAATACTTGGGGTGTCATTAACAATAATCTCAACTACATCTGAGACGATTTCGCTACAACCACCTTCAGAAAAAGTGATTACTCCGTAGTAATATGTTGTTCCTACGATTGATACGTCTGGACTATAAGTAGAATCTATTGCACCTGTAATTATAGTTCCTCCTATAGAAGAATTAACCGTATTGGAATACCATTGCAAACCAGGAACACCAACGCCATTTATATAGCTCATTTCTAACACAGAAGCAGATTCACCTAAGCATAATATCTCAGATTCGGGTTGCTCTACAAAAGCTGGTGCTTCGTTTACGATAACTTCAGAAATTGCACTGACTACTTTACAAGTATCATTTAATGTGTTATAAATTTCAACATAATAATACGTGGTGCCTACAGCATCGGTTTCAGGAGTGTACGTTTCCGAAGTGGCTCCTGTAATTTCAGTTCCGCCAGTAGTTGAATTACTTCCATTTGAATACCATTGATAAGAAAACACATCAACACCTCCACTTACTGTCAATTCTAATGTTGTTGCCGTGATAGATTCACATAATGTTTGTGTAGCTAAGGCTTGCGTGTCTATTACTGGAACTTCTGAAACTGAAATCTCTGCAATATCTGAGATGATTTCACTACAACCACCTTCTGAAAAAGTGATTATTCCATAGTAATACGTCGTTCCTATTATTGAAACATCTGGAGAATATATACTATTTATTGCTCCTGAAATTTCTGTTCCTGTTGCAGTATCATTAGTTGTGTTTGAATACCATTGTAAAGTCGTTGTTCCTACTCCATTTTCATAAGTCATTTCTAAATCTGTAACCGTATCACCTAAACATAAAGCTTGAGAGCTTGGTTGCCCTACAAAAGCAGGAGCTTCGTTTACGATAACTTCGGAAATTGCACTGACTACTTTACAAGTATCGTTTAGTGTATTATAGATTTCAACATAATAATACGTGGTGCCTATAACATCGGTTTCAGGGGGGTAAGTTTCTGTAGTGGCTCCTGAAATTTCAGTTCCGCCAGTAGTTGAATTACTTCCATTTGAATACCATTGGTAAGAAAAAACTCCCGTTGTACCTGAAATCTCAACCTCTAAATCTTGTGGAGTTATCGACTCACATAAAGTTTGTGTTGCTACCGCTTGAGTAATAATCTCAGGTGTTTCTGAAACTGAAATTTCTGCAATATCAGAAATGATTTCAGTACAACCACCTTCAGAGAAGGTGATAATTCCGTAGTAATACGTCGTTCCTATTATTGAAACATCTGGAGAATATATATTATTTATTGCTCCTGAAATTTCTGTTCCTGTTGCAGTATCATTCACTGTATTTGAATACCATTGTAAAGTTGCTGTTCCTACTCCATTTTGGTAAGTCATTTCTAAATCAGAAACCGTTTCACCTAAACATAAAGCTTGAGAGCTTGGTTGCTCTACAAAAGCAGGAGCTTCGTTTACGATAACTTCTGAAATTGCGCTGACTACTTTACAAGTACTGTTTAGCGTGTTGTAGATTTCAACATAATAATACGTGGTGCCTACAACATCGGTTTCAGGAGTATACGTTTCCGATGTGGCTCCTGAAATTTCAGTTCCGCCAGTAGTTGAATTACTTCCATTTGAATACCATTGATAAGAGAAAACTCCCGTTGTTCCTGAAACCTCAACCTCTAAATCTTGTGGAGTTATCGACTCACATAAAGTTTGTGTTGCTACCGCTTGAGTAATAATCTCAGGTGTTTCTGAAACTGAAATCACTGCAACTTCTGAAATAATCTCGGTACAACCGCCTTCTGAAAAAGTGATTATTCCATAGAAGTATGTTGTTCCTGCTACCGAAACATCTGGTGTATAAGTTGTACTTGTTGCTCCTGAAATTTCAATTCCTGTTGCAGTATCATTCACTGTATTTGAATACCATTGCAAAGTTGCTGTTCCTACTCCATTTTCATAAGTCATTTCTAAATCAGAAACCGTTTCACCTAAACATAAAGCTTGAGAGCTTGGTTGCTCTACAAAAGCAGGAGCTTCGTTTACGATAACTTCTGAAATTGCGCTGACTACTTTACAAGTACTGTTTAGCGTGTTGTAGATTTCAACATAATAATACGTGGTGCCTACAACATCGGTTTCAGGAGTGTACGTTTCCGATGTGGCTCCTGAAATTTCAGTTCCGCCAGTAGTTGAATTACTTCCATTTGAATACCATTGATAAGAGAAAACTCCCGTTGTTCCTGAAACCTCAACTTCTAAACCTTGTGGAGTTATCGACTCACATAAGGTTTGCGTTGCTATCGCCTGGGTAATAATCTCAGGAGTTTCTGAAACTGAAATTTCTGCAATATCAGAAATGATTTCAGTACAACCACCTTCAGAGAAGGTGATAATTCCGTAGTAATACGTCGTTCCTATTATTGAAACATCTGGAGAATATATACTATTTATTGCTCCTGAAATTTCTGTTCCTGTTGCAGTATCATTAGTTGTGTTTGAATACCATTGTAAAGTCGTTGTTCCTACACCGTTTGTATAAGTCATTTCTAAATCAGAAACCGTATCACCTAAACATAAAGCTTGAGAGCTTGGTTGCCCTACAAAAGCAGGAGCTTCGTTTACGATAACTTCGGAAATTGCACTCACTACTTTACAAGTAGCGTTTAAAGTGTTATAAACCTCAACATAGTAATATGTAGTTCCTATAACATCGGTTAGTGGTGTATAAATTGCACTTGTTGCTCCTGAAATTTCAACTCCTCCAGTGGTTGAATTACTTGTATTTGAATACCATTGGTAAGAAAAAACTCCCGTTGTTCCTGAAACCTCAACCTCTAAATCTTGTGGAGTTATCGACTCACATAAAGTTTGTGTTGCTACCGCTTGAGTAATAATCCCAGGGGTTTCTGAAACTGAAATCTCTGCAATATCTGAGAAAATCTCGGTACAACCACCTTCTGAAAAAGTGATTATTCCATAGTAGTATGTTGTTCCTGTTACCGAAACATCTGGAGAATATATATTATTTGTTGCGCCTGTAATTTCTGTTCCAGTTGCAGTATCATTCGCTGTATTTGAATACCATTGTAAAGTTGCTGTTCCTACTCCATTTTCATAAGTCATTTCTAAATCAGAAACCGTATCACCCAAACATAAGGCTTGAGAGCTTGGTTGCTCTACAAAAGCTGGGGCTTCGTTTACGATAACTTCGGAAATTGCACTGACTACGCTACAACTTGGTGATGCAGGTTGATATACAACACAATAATAATAAATTGTTCCTGCAGTATTAGTTGATGGCGTATAGATTGCATTAGTTGCTCCTGAAATTTCAGTTCCTCCTGTAGTTGAATTACTTCCATTTGAATACCATTGATATGCAAAATCACTAACACCACCCGAAACTTCAATTTCTAAATCTATAGGTGTAGCTGAGACACATAACGTTTGAGATGTTTCTGCTTGCACATCTACTAACGGAAGATCTAAAACATTAACTTCAGTTACACTACTTGTCACATTAGTACAACCACTAATATTAAAGCTTAATTCTACATAATAAAAGTAAGTCCCTACAGTATTAAAAATGTTTGGAGTATATGTACTACTTGTTGCTCCTGAAATTTCTGTTCCTCCTGTTGAACTATTTGAAGTATTACTAAACCATTGATAAGACACAGGTCCTAATCCACCTGTATGAACCACTTCAAAAGGGGTATCTATATTTCCTCCTACACATAAACTTTCTGTTTCAATTGGTTCAACCGAAATTTTAGGAATTGGAGCGACTTCTACCTCAGCAATATTAGAAACTAAAGAAGTACACCCTTCAATAGGAAATGTAATTTCACAGTAATAATATAAAGTTCCTTCAACATCTGTAGGTGGTTGATAAGTTGAATTTGTTGCTCCAGAAATTAATATTCCACCACTTGTACTATTAGAGTTATTACTATACCATTGATAATTTGGTGTATTAATATTGTTTGACAAACTCACTTCTAAAATAGTTGCAGTTCCGTTTTGACATACATTACTAGATAATGGCTGAGTAACGAATTGAGGTGCAGGATTTACAGTGATTACGAAATCAACAGCATCACCTAAACATAATTCCGCCGTTGGGGTAACACTATATGTTACGGTACCAGACACAGAACTTGTTGTGCTGATTATTTGTGCAGGAATAGTATTAGTTGTTCCTGATGTTGTAAAACCTGTAACTCCAGAAGTTCCTACGGCTGTCCATGAGTATGAAGTTCCCGGTACTGAAGATGTTAAATCAATAGCATCAGTATACGAACCCGAACAAATTGATTGAGAAAGATTGGTGTTTGTAATTACGGGGGTTTCTTTGATAGTAAATGTTTCTGTTGCGGTTTCAGACACACCACAATCATTAGTAACCTGTAGAGTGATTGTATAAGTTCCAGGAGTCGCATATACTATTTCTCCAGGATTTTCTAAATTAGACGTTGCGGGGGTAGCCCCTACAAAACTCCAAGCATAGGCCATAGAAGTACTATCATCTGTACATTCTGAAATTATTGCTGAAGGTGAGATATTAAACGTATTACAAACATCTGCTATAGAATTGATTTCTACTTTAGGTGGTTGTTTTACATTTACATTTTGAGTAGTTGTTTCCTCTCCACAAGAATTACTAACGGTTAAACTAATGGTATATACACCTGGAGTTACAAAATTAAAAGAAGCATTTATAGTATTTAAATCTGTTCCGTTAATAAAACTCCAAGAACCTGTTGTACTAGAATTACAAAAATCTGAAGTATAATCTACTTCCCATAGATATGTAACATCACTACAACTTAATGATTCATCGGTATTATTTATGGCATTAACCTCATCTGGTCCACATATCGAAATTTCATCTAAATTAAATATAGGAGTTAATGGTGTGTCTATACATATTGTTTCACTTATAGAATCAAAACCACAAGTGTTACCTGCATTTTGAGTTATAGTATATGTTCCTGATTCTGAAAAACTTAAACATAATTCATCAGATCCTGAAAACCATGATGAAGCATCGGTTAAACCAAAATCATTCCCTAAACTTCCGCTTGAAATTGTAAAACCGGTATCTGGTGATATACTCCATATAATATTAGGTGTAGTATTACAGGCTGAACTGCTTCCTGTATTTGTATCTCCTATAGATTGATTAGTTAAGCAAACAGAAGTATTAATACACGCTATTTCAGGACTATCAAAGTTAGCTTCGGGAGCGGTAGATACATATATAGGAACAACTCCTACAGATGAAGAACTACAAGGATTAGAGGCTAAAATATTAGCTGAAAATGAATTTTCATATGTATTTGTTCCGTCTGAACTATTAATTCCGCAAGATGAAGTTAAAAATGTATGTGTAACACTTGCTGGAGGTGGATGATTAAAAACTTCTGATTCTGAACCGTCATTAAAAGTAACCGTATATGTTGTTCCGGGTGGATTATTTTCTGTTCCTGTAATTGGGAAAGTTAATGATGATGTATTACATACGTCTGTATTACCTGGATTACCTAAAGAAACTGCAGGATTAGATCCTACAAAAACAATATAATTTTGAGTAGAACTACAGCCGTTGTTACCTTCAACAGTATACATAACATTCCATAAACCTACATCGTAAGTATGTGATAATACACTCCAAGAATTTCCTGAAAAATTTGGACTTCCATCGCCCCAATCAATCGTATAATTAGTATTTAATCCGCCTTGAGTTGACGATGTATTTGTGAAATTAAATAATGATGAAGTATTCATACAAACTCTAAACACTGAGACGCCTTCATAGACTGAACCGGATCCGGTTCCTCCCATACTGGTGTCTGGAGTTGGTTGAACTGCAATAACAGCACTCCCCGATTGAGTTTCAATATCTATATCTACACTATCTGAAACGCCTACTAAAGTGTAGGTAAAAGTTCCTGAAGTTCCTGTATTTACAGGAATACTTACAGAGTTATCTGAGTCTGTTGTACTTATTGTTAATGTGCTCCCATTATTTATAGTATACTCAAAAGTATAAGGCGCTGAACCACCAGATCCTATAAACGTAACTATAGGCATAGCACTATTTTGACAGATAGTAGTTGATCCAGCAATAGTAGCTGAAGGCGTTAGAAAAGTATTTACACTAAATATTGGGGCAGTTAGCGCAATGGTACTAATCAATAAAAAGCAAGCAAAGAACAAGGGTAAAGGGTATTTATGCTTCATAAAAATGAATAATAGGTTAATAAATACACTACTAATTTGGGAAAAAGCAAAAGTAGAAAAATATTTAACTTAAGCACTACACTCTCAAACAATTAAAGTAATAAAAACGTTATGGAAACATTACACAAAAAAAGCGCCTCTAAGAAGAGGCGCTCACACAATAAATAAAAAAAATTTAAAACAACTTAACTTTAATATTTATTTGTAACTGTTAATCATTACGTTGTACATCTTGTCCTTTAAAAGTCTGTATGCTTTTAAATGTGATAAATACCGACCTCTAAAGTCATCATGATTTTTTATAAAAAACAAGTCGCATTCCAAATCATTACACTCTTTAAAATCACTTAATTTACCTCTGTAGTTTTGTAACTCATCTACAAATGCAACGGTTCTATTTTTCATCTCAACAAGATTATTATTCAATTGAGAAACTTTAACTTCAGTAGCATTTACACTCTTAATTTTGTCATCTATTTTTATTAATTGATTGCACTCTTTAATAACATATTTTAAGTGGTCAATCCAAACCAACAATTCTTGATGATGTTTTATGTCAATAATATCTTCATCGGTAGCATTTACATAATTTTTTTTATCAATCATAAATTATACTTTAAAGTTTCAACTTGATTGCTTTGCTTCACTTTCTCAATTTTAAATTGTTTAATTCCTTGCGGAAACTCCCATGAGATTTCATCATCTTGAGCATAACCAATTACAGCTGTTCCCATTGGGGAAAGTATTGATATTTTATGTTTTGAAATATCACTTTCTGTTGGGAGTACTAATTTAAAAGTGTGCTTCCAATCATCTTTCGAACTAATTGTTATTTCAGAATTAAATCGAATAACATCATCAGGAATCTCATCGCCATCTTGAATAATGGCTGTTTCTAATTCTTTACTTAGTTTATAAACCGAGCGTTTTTCAACAGCATCTTTAAAATTTCCCGAAAGATTAATAAGCCGTTTTAGAATTACAAACTCTTTCTTTTCTATAATTAAACTTCCGTATTTCATAAGCTATAAATTTATCAAGGAAAAATACCTCTTTGAATGTAAGCTCTCTCAATACGCTCTATAGCTAAAACATAAGCGGCTGTACGCATATCAATTTCTTTTGATTTTGAAGCATTCATTACACGAATAAAAGCTTCTTGTAATTTCTTTTCTAACTTAACCAAAATTTCATCTAGCTCCCAAAGTTCTCCATTTCGGTTTTGTAACCATTCAAAATAACTTCCTATAACACCTCCTGAATTACATAAAATGTCTGGAATAATAGCTACATCACGTTCTAATAATATTTTTTCTGCCTCAACAGTTGTTGGTCCGTTTGCACCTTCAGCAATTAGTTTAGCTTTAATATTACCTGCATTTTCTTTAGTAATTTGATTTCCTAAAGCTGCCGGCACGCAAATATCACAATCTAATCCAAAAAAATCTTCTTTCGCAACTTCAGTACATCCAGGAAAACCAATCAGGCTTCCGTTAGTTGCTTTTATATAATTTGATAAATCTTCAACAGAAATCCCGTTAGGGTTAACAATAGTTCCAGATGCATCTTGTACACCAACTAGTTTAGCACCTTGTTTTTCTAAAAAGTGTGCTGTCCAATAACCAACATTTCCAAAACCTTGAACTATAAATGTCTTTCCTTCCAGGTTGACGCTATTATATTCTGCCCAAAATTTGATAGTTAAAAACACCCCAAATCCTGTAGCTCGATCACGTCCTTCTAATCCTCCTGATCCTACTGGCTTTCCAGTAACAACGTGTTGATTTTTTGAACGTTCTGCAGGAGCTTTTGTAGACATATAAGTATCTGCTATCCAAGCCATCGTTTGCGAATTCGTATTTACATCTGGAGCAGGAATATCATGTTCTGGGCCTATGTTATCTCCTAAAGCATAAGTAAAACGTCTTGTAATACGCTCTAATTCTCCTGCTGAATATTTTTTAGGATCTAATTGAATTCCTCCTTTTGCGCCTCCATAAGGTAAACCAGCTAAAGATGTTTTCCATGTCATCCACATGGCTAAAGCTTTTACAGCATCAATATCAATAGTTGGATGGTAACGTAAACCACCTTTATATGGTCCTAATGCATTATTATGTTGTACGCGATATCCTTTAAAAACCTCAACGTCTCCGTTATCCATTCTTACCGGGAAATGAATAATTAATTCATTGTTAGTAATCTCTAATATTTTTTTAATGTTTGGATTCAGATTTACTAAATCTGCAGCACTATTAAATTGCTCCATTACATTATTTAACATCCCTTGTTTAGGTTGTTTTTTTGACTTAATTTCTTTTGTTAATGTCATAAAATTAATCGTTAATAGGTTCAATTTTTTCTATTGAACTGGTACATTTTTTAAACTTTAGTTAATTATAACGGTTGTTAAGCGCTCATGATAATCTTCATATTCACTGCACGACCAAATAAACGTTTGACTTGTGTTTAATGAGCAATCATTTAAAAACCCACAACTCTTACACAAACTACTTCCTTTTATATTCATATAAATTTCATTAGTAATACAATCTCCTATTGGCAATAGCTGTGCCAACACAGAACGCGTTTAAACAAAAAAACGCAACACTCTTATAATAAGAATATTGCGTGGTTTTAATAAATTTTATAATTTTAAACGAGTGAGGAGAAATTCCCCAACAGGGTGTTTTTACCCAGTAAAAAATTGAGCTTATTTTATTTTATCTCGAAGTGTTTTTCTATCTATTTGAAGAATTTCGGCAGCTTTAGATTTATTATTATTTGTAGCTTCTAAGACTTTTAAAATGTGTCTTCTTTCAACCTCCTTAAGCGACTGTAAGCTATCATCTTCAGGAAAATCTATTTTGTATTTTAAATGCTCAGGAAGATCTTTAACCTCAAGTTGTCTGTCACACATAATTATAGCGTGCTGAACACAGTTTTCAAGTTCCCTAATATTACCAGGCCATGGATAACGCATTAAGACTTGAAGTGCTTCTTCTGAAATTTTAAGCAGTTTATCTTTGTACTCTACTCCGTATTTGAATAAAAATTTATCAACTAATAACGGAATATCCGATTGACGTTCACGTAAAGTTGGCACTTTTATTTGTACAACGGTTAACCTGTAATATAAATCTTCTCTAAACTCTCCAGATTTTACACGTTCTTGTAAGTTTACATTAGTTGCAGCAATAACTCGCAAATCTATTTTTTCTGATTTTTGAGATCCCACTTTAGTCACCTCTTTTTCTTGTAAAACCCGTAATAATTTTAACTGAGTTGCTATTGAGGCATTTCCTATTTCATCTAAAAATAGAGTGCCTTTATTAGCCGCTTGAAATAATCCGTTCCTAGTCTCATTTGCACCTGTAAAAGCACCTTTAGTGTACCCAAACAATTCGGCTTCCAATAAATTTTCAGGAATTGCGCCACAATTAACCGCTATAAATGGAGCCGTTCTAAATTTACCCATATAATGGATAGAACGGGCAACAACTTCTTTTCCTGTACCACTTTCTCCAGTAATTAAAACCGTCGCCTTATTATCTTTTACGCGTTTTATAACATCGGTAACCTTTTGTAAAGCTGAAGATTGCCCTATCAATTCTCCATATATTTTTTCTTCGGAAACGTTGACTTTTGGAAGGCTATTTTTTCTGTTTTGTAAAGTTTTAGCCACCGCAAGTCGTAATTCTTCTTTAGTAAATGGTTTGGTGAGATACTCCATCACTCCCGATTTCATAGCTTCTAAAGCGCCATCAATAGAAGGATACCCTGTGACCACCAATTTAGGTAGGTCTGGGTAATGTTCTGAGGCATATTTTACCAACTGTAAACCATCTACTCCTGGCATTTTAAGATCTGTAATGAGTAAGCTAATAGATTGATCTTTTAAAATCTCAACCGCTTCTTTTACTGAAACCGCTTTATAGGTATGATAATTTAATGATTGAAGATGACGCTGTAAGAGTTCTAAAATATGAACATCATCATCTACAATTAAAATATTTTCTTTATTTAAAGTCATTATTATTGCTTTGGGAATACGACTGTAAAAGTAGTACCTTTTATTGAATTTTGTTGCTGTGTGATACTACCTTTATGACTTTTAACAATCCCATGTACCACACTCAATCCCAACCCAGAACCTTCTCCTACGGGTTTGGTAGTGAAAAACGGATTAAAAATAGAGTCACTTACTGATTTTGGAATCCCCGAACCTTCGTCCTTAATTTTTAAAACCACTTCATCACCTGTTGGTGCTTCTATTGAAATTAGAATGTGTCCCTTTTCAGGTGAAAAATAAATGGCATTAATAACTAGATTAAAAATAACTTGTGTGATTTGAATAGGATCAACACGTAACTGCATATCATCATTTGCATATTCCACCTTATAAGTGAGTCCCTTTTTATCAAAATTAGGTTTGAGTAAACCAACAGCATCATTAATAATAGGAATAACATTAGTAAACATCATCTGCTGAGGCATTTCACAAGAAAAAAACATTAATTTCTTTACAACCTCCCTTGAAAAAATAGCACTAGTCATTATTTTATTTAAATCGTTTGAAGCGACCTCATCATCAATAAAACGTTCTTTTAATAATTCGGTAAAACCTAAAATATTAGCTAGTGGTGTATTTAACTCATGAGCAATACCCGCTGTAATTTCTCCTAAAATACTTAAACGATCGGTACGTTCCATTTGTCGCTTTACTAACGCTTCGTTATCTACAATTTGTTTCCGTTCTAATAAGCTACCAATCTCTAAAGCAATAGTTGCTAACAGTTGCTCTTCTTCTTGTAAGAAAACATCGGTGTCGTATTTCTCTTTTGAATAACCAACCTTTATACTGCCTATAATTTGATTAAATCGTTTTATAGCAGAAATCATATATACTTTATCACCGCCTTGATGTCCTGCTACAATTATAACATCATTAATTTTAAAGGCTACCGAGGCATCATCACTGTAATGCAAAGCATCTTTTAAACTTAATGCTATAGCATCCCAAGTTGGTTTTAAGTTTTGTAAATCGCTATTAACGATAAAAGAACTAACATTATATAAACATGTTAGCTCTTTTATGCGTTCTTTAAGTTTGTCTTCTGTTGAAGTCATTAAAAAAAAAATATTATGTTACAAGACGTTATCAATAATTTCTTGTACACATTCTGGGTTTAGTAATGTACTTGTATCTCCTAAGTTATCCGTTTCGTTTTCTGCTATTTTACGTAAAATACGTCGCATAATTTTTCCACTTCGTGTTTTTGGCAAGCCGTTAGTAAATTGAATTTTATCTAACTTCGCAATAGGTCCTATTTGTTCTGTAATTAACTGATTAATTTCTTTACGAAGATTATCGTGTTTTCTACTTTCTCCTGTTTCTTTTAAAGTAACATAACCGTATAGTGCGTTTCCTTTAATATCATGAGCAAAACCTACAATTGCACTTTCTGCTACTGCTGGATGTTCATTAATAGCATCTTCTATAGGAGCGGTTCCTAAATTATGACCAGATACAATAATAACATCATCTACACGACCTGTAATTCTGTAATAACCTACCTCATCACGTAAAGCACCATCACCAGTGAAATACATATTAGCATAAGCTGAAAAATAGGTATCCTTATAACGTTGGTGATTTCCCCAAATGGTCCTAGCTATACTAGGCCAAGGAAATTTTATACACAATCTACCATCCACTTGATTTCCTTTAATCTCTTGTCCATGCTCATCAATTAATGCAGGCTGAATTCCTATAAAAGGTAAAGTGGCATAGGTTGGCTTTGTTGGGGTAGCAAATGCGATTGGGGTAATCATAATACCTCCTGTTTCGGTTTGCCACCAAGTATCTACAATTGGCGCTTTTTTCTTACCAACATTATCATCATACCAGTGCCATGCTTCTTCATTAATAGGTTCTCCAACAGTACCTAATACTTTTAATGATGATAAATCGTGTTTTTCTAAATGCTCTACGCCTTCTTTCGCTAGGGCTCTAATAGCGGTTGGCGCAGTATAAAACTGACTCACTTTATGCTTTTCTACAATCTCCCAAAAACGACCAAAGTCTGGGTAGCTTGGTACACCTTCAAATAATACTGTAGTTGCTCCATTACATAATGGACCATAAACAATATAACTATGCCCTGTAATCCAACCTATATCTGCAGTACACCAATACACATCTTGTTCTCTATATTGAAACACGTTTTTAAACGTATATGCTGTGTATACCATGTAACCTGCAGTGGTATGCACCATTCCTTTAGGTTTTCCTGTAGATCCTGATGTATATAAAATAAATAAAGGATCTTCTGCATCCATAATTTCTGGTACACAATCATGATAAGCCTCATCCAATAACGGTTGTAGCCATTTATCACGTCCGTCCTGCATATTAATATCTGTATTAATACGTTTTGCCACTAATACGGTGTTTACTCCTGGACAGTCCTCTAAAGCCTCATCAACAATACCTTTCAAATCAATTGTTTTTGCACCACGATAAGACCCATCACTCGTCACTACTAATTTACAATCACTATCGTTAATTCTCGTTGCTAATGCTGTAGAAGAAAATCCTGCAAATACAACCGAATGTATAGCACCTATTCTTGCACAAGCTAAAACAGAAACGGCTAATTCTGGAATCATTGGCAAGTATACACAAACGCGATCTCCTTTTCCTACACCATGCTCTTTTAATACGTTAGCAAATCTACATACACGTTCATGTAGTTCTCTATAAGAAATATGAAGTGCCGCTTCGTCTGGACTATTAGGCTCAAAAATAATAGCGGTTTTGTCTCCTCTTGTATACAAATGTCTATCAATACAATTTTCTGTAATGTTTAATTTAGCGCCTTCAAACCATTTAACTTCTGGTTTATTAAAATCCCAACTTAAAACGTTATCCCATTTTTTACGCCACATAAAATGCTCTTCAGCAATTTCTTCCCAAAAACTTTCTGGATTCCTAACGGATTTACGGTAAACTTGATAGTATTCTTCTAAATGCTTTATGTGATAATTACTCATGTTTTGTGTGTTTAAATTTTAAGTACATATTATTATATACGCACCATACTTTATTTTTTTGTGGCCTGTTTTATACGACCTTTATTTTTAATCTAACAGTGTAGTCTCTTATTTAAAACCCCCTATATGATGGGTTTCATATACCAATTTAATTTCGTCTATAATACTAATATCATCAATCGTTGATGGAATATTATACTGTTGCTCATCTGCAATATGTCGCAACAATTTACGAAGAATTTTTCCACTTCGCGTTTTTGGTAATCGATTAACAACCAACACCTCTCTAAAACAAGCTACAGCTCCAATTTCGCGTCGCACATCTTGTATAATTTCTTTTTGAATAGTTTCATGTTCTGAAAGAACTTCCGTTTTTAAAACAATTAATCCTAAAGGTTTTTGACCTTTAAGTTCACAATGCACACCAAAAACAGCACATTCTGAAACCGACTGGTGAGACGCTACAATCTCTTCCATTTCGGCGGTTGATAATCGGTGTCCTGCCACGTTAATAATATCATCTACGCGACCTGTAATAAAGATATAACCATCTTCATCTTTATAACCACCATCTCCAGAAAAATAATAACCTGGAAAACGCTTTAAATACCCTGCCTTAAATCGGTCTGGGTTACCCCAAAGATTACTTAAGGTGCCTGGTGGTAATGGCAATTTTACAGCCACATAACCTTCTACACTAGAAGCGACTTCTTCACCTTCTTCATTTAAAATCTGAATATCATAACCACAAACAGCTAAACTTGCCGAACCTGGTTTTATCTCCTGTAAACCAACACCAACCATATTAGAAATCATAGGCCAACCACTTTCGGTTTGCCACCAATGGTCAATAACAGGAATATTTAATTTATCTTCTGCCCAATTTAAAGTAGACACATCGCAACGTTCACCGGCTAAAAACAAATATTTAAAGCAGGATAAATCAAAACGCTTAAGCATATGTCCGGTAGGATCTTCTTTTCTAATCGCTCTAATAGCTGTTGGAGCAGTAAACATTGCTTTTACTTGATGCTCGCTAATAATGCGCCAAAACGCTGAAGCATCTGGTGTTTTTATAGGTTTTCCTTCAAAAAGTATAGTTGTATTTCTGTTTAATAATGGTCCGTAAGCTATAAAACTATGACCAACAACCCAACCTACATCACTTGCAGCCCAAAAAGTTTCGCCTTCATCTACTCCATAAACATATTTCATGGAGAATTTTAAAGCCGTAGCATAACCACCAATATCTCTTATCACTCCTTTTGGAGTTCCTGTAGTTCCTGAAGTATACAATACATAAGACGGATGTGTTGAAGGTAAAGACACCGCTTCTACTGAAGGTGACTTTTCAACCAAATCTGTATAGTTTATATCGTAGTCTTTCTTAGGAATCTCAACACCTAATTGCCTATCAAAAACAATAACATGTTTTGGTTTATTTTTTGCTTTAACAATAGCATCATCTACAAAAGGTTTATAAGGAATAATCCGTTTTACCTCAACACCGTTTGATGCCGTAATAATAGCTTTAGGTTTACAATCGTCAATTCTAATTGCCAACTCATGCGGGGCAAAACCACCAAATACAACCGAATGTATGACACCTATTCTAGCACAGGCTAACATAGCATACAAGGCTTGCGGAATCATAGGCATATAAATAATGCACGTGTCGCCTTTTTGCAAGCCTAAACTTTGCAAACCACCAGCTAGTTTAGAAACTTCATGGTGTAATTGATTAAAGGTTATATGTTGTTTTGTATTTGTAACTGGTGAGTCATAAATAATGGCATTTTGAGTTTCAAAACCATCATTAATGTGTTTATCTATACACAAATAACTTAAGTTAAGTTCACCGTCTTCAAACCACTGATCGTAGTTATATTTATCTTTTGACAAGATGATTTTAGGTGTTTTAAACCACTCTAAATTGTGAGCCTGTTCTTGCCAAAACATTTCTGGTGATGTAATACTTTTTTTGTAAAATTCTTGATAGTACATGGTTATTATTTTTTAGAGTTAAACAAACCAAACCAATTAGGGTTAAGTACTTTTAGCTTTATTAATGACCAAAGAATAGCCACAAAACAAACTCCCATGACTATAGAAAGCATAGGACTTACATTGGTTTGACTTTCAAATTTAAACCTAAAAAAAAGTGTCACAATAACGTAAATACTTATAAGTATATCTGACGCTAATGCATTAATGTGAAATTTCATGTTTTTAATCTTTAATTAAACTTAGTTTGTTTGCACACAAAACCAATTTTAATTAAACTCAAAAAATACTTTTTAAGTCACAAGCTCCAATATTTCTGAAACTATTTTTTTTACTGAAAAAGGTTTTGTTAAATACTTATCTGCTCCTAATTTTAATCCTTTTTCAATATCTGAAGCTTTATTTTTAGCCGTCAAAAACACCACTTTGGTATCCTTTAAGCTCTCTGTGTTTTTTATATGTGTCAAGGTTTGATAGCCATCAACATTTGGCATCATTATATCTAATAATATAACATCTGGAATATACTGCTTTAAAATATCTAAAGCTTCACTTCCATCCCTTGCTATAAACACTTCAAAATCTTGTTTTTTAAACGTGTATTCTAATGACATCACAATATTAGGCTCGTCATCTACAATTAAAATTTTCTTCTTCATATTTATGACAACAATTTACTTAAAAGGTATGGTAAAAACAAGTATTGCGCCTTTTTTAACGTCTTTTTTTGCCCAAATTTTTCCATCATGCTTTTCTACTATTTGTTTTGTAATCGCTAAACCTAGTCCGCTACCTTGTGGTTTTAGTGTGTTTTGGTGTTGTGATTGATAAAATTTATCAAATATAAAATCATGATCTTCCGGTGGAATCCCTTTACCATTATCGGTTACAGAGATTTCTACATAACCATTTCCTAATTTAAAATCAACGATAATCACACCTACTTTTTCATTACAAAACTTAATCGCATTAGATAGCAAATTCGTCAATACCTGAAGGATGCGATCTTCATCATAAGTTGCTTTAAAACTATGCACATTCTTAGTAATAATTTTCACCTCTTTTTTAGCTGCAACCTGAACAATACTATTTATGGCTTTTGCAATGGTTTTTTGAAGGTCTTGATATTGCAAATCTAAATGTAAACGCCCTGTCTCAAACTTTTCAAAATCTAAAATATTATGTATTAATCGCCCTAAACGGTCGGAATCTTGAAGTATATTCTTTAAAAACTGGGTTTTAATTTCAGGAGGCATATCATCCTCTTCATCCATTAACAACTCCGTGGCGGCACGAATACCTGTAACAGGTGTTTTAAGCTCATGCGCTACCGTATCTAAAAATTCATCTTTTTGCTTATCTTTAGACAGCAACTCTTCATTGGCATCTTTCAATTTTGAAGATAACTGAGATAGCTCATTAGATTTATCCAACAATGCTTTATTACTCACAATGTTTTCTTTAGATTCTTCTAAAATCTTCAACACTTCAACCAAGCTAATCTGTTCTTCTTTTACCACACTCGCTATTAATATTTTGGCTGATGCCGAACCAATGCTTCCCGTTAGGAGTTTTTCTGAAAAATTAATTAATCGCGCATCGGCCAATTGAGTATCTTGTGGCAGCTTGTATTTTGTAAAGAAAATCTTCAATGCCCTCGTAGCTCTTTGTTCTCCTAAAAAACGAATTAGTACATTTTTAATATCTATAACGTGAGCTTCTCCTTTCCAAACCAAAGCATTATCTTGAAGTGTGGCAAAGTTTTCACTATCTACAAACATTTCGGCATAATTACGCTCTCTATAATTTCCTTTGCTGGTTAATGAAAACAACAAATAGGCCATGATATTAAAAGTCATACTCCAAAAAAATGCATGCGCTGGTGGACTTAAAAAATGGATACCAAATAAAGCATAGGGTTTTAATACCGAGAGACCTAATAAACCAAACTGTGTAAAATTATCGGTTCCGGTGTAAGCTTGGAGTGTAAATGGCAATACCAATGTGTAAATGGTTATAAAAAAGCCAATAAGTATCCCAATAATCGCTGCTCTTGAAGATCCACGATTCCAATATAAACCTATAAAAAATGATGGTGCTAATTGAGAGATAATGACAAATGATATCAAACCAATAGAATACAGAGATAATTCTTTTGAGAATGATACATAAAAGAAATATGCTGAAATTATGATTGTAAAAATAGAAATACGACGAATGTTTTTAATGTATTTTGAATTACGTTCTGGTTGATTTTTAATAAATTTATCTAAAAATCCATAAGGAATAATTAAATTATTACTCACCATCGTTGACAACGCCAAAGTAGATACAATAACCATAGATATTACTGCTGAAAAACCACCTAGAAACACCAAAGTTGCTAAAAACGAATTCCCGTGTTCTAAGGGTAATAACAAGGAATAATATTCTGCATTTTCAGTAGAACCAAACGTTATTTTTCCGGCCCAAGCTATAAAAATCACAAACATATTAAACAGCAATAAATACAATGGAAATAACCAAATTGCCTTCTTTAAATGTTTTTCTCTATTGTTTTCTAAAACTGATACTTGAAATTGTCGTGGCAATAAAAATATAGCCATAAAAGACAAACCGATTAAGAAAAACCAATTAAAACCATCTTCTACCCCATCAAGCGTAGTGAGTTGCTTAAAGTTTTCTGCTTTTGAAATTTGATTGTAAATATCCGTAGTACCATCAAACAGATAAAATGTAACATACACTCCAATAGCTAAAAAGAACACCAGTTTTAAAACCGACTCAAAAGCTACAGTAGCAATAATACCTTTGTGTTTTTCGGAAGCATCTGCATGCTGTGTTCCAAAAAACGTGGCGAATATAGCTAGTAGTAAAGCTACATAAAATGTAGAATCGTCCATGACCGTTGTAGATACATAACTGGTATCATCAGACATGATTTCGAAGGTTTCTGAAACGGCTTTTAGTTGTAGCGAAATATAAGGTAAGGTTCCAAATAAACAAACAATAGTAACTAACGCCCCCAAAAACCGACTGTTACCATAACGTAAAGAGATAAAATCGGCAATTGATGAAATTTTATGTTGTTTGGAAATCCTAATAATTTTCCGAAGTACTACAATCCATAATGGCGCAGCAATTACTGGTCCTAAATAAATAGATAAGAAATTGATCCCTGAATTTGCGGCAATCCCCACACTTCCATAATACGTCCAAGCTGAACAATATACGGCTAAAGATAAGGTGTACACGTATGGATTATTCACCCATTTACTTTGGCGTTTTTTTTCAGCAAGAAAAGCCAAATAAAAGAGTACCGCCAAATAAATGACAATGATGGTTATTAACGCGTAGTTATTCATAGTGACGTTTTAATACGATATACGAAATAACGATAGACAACAACCAAATTGAAAATATAGAAAAATACAATACAGGAATTCCTAAAACAACACCTTCAACATTAAAAACAAGAATGAACGGGATATTAAAAATTAAAAACAAAGCTAGAGCTAAGACAACAAGCTTTTGTTCGTGACGTTTTTTCATATGATCTTTTTATATAAAACTATTTTTAGCAACCTCAACGCGATACAGATTGCGTTACAATTTTGATTATTTTACTAATATAAGAAATCAGCACTACATAAATGTAATGCTGATTTGCAAACTAACTAAACTAAAAATCAAGTCGATTATTTTTAAACTAATTGCTAAAAATTAAAATCTATACTTAATACCTTAATGATCTTGAGCTTCTCCTGCTCCAGAAGGAATTCTAATACTTTCAACCATATCTTGTACGTCTTGTGGTGGTGCTGGCGTTAAACGTGATACGACTAATGATATCACTATATTTACACTCATCGCAATCGTTCCAAATCCTTCAGGCGATGTTCCAAACCACCAATCTTCACTTGTACCGCCACCAAACATGTCTAGTTTAAATTTCATCATATAAAATAACATTAAAACAATACCTACAATCATTCCTGAAATAGCACCTTGACTATTCATTCGTTTATCAAATATTCCTAAAATAATAGCAGGAAAAAAGGAGGCTGCGGCGAGACCAAAGGCGAGCGCGACGACTGCAGCAACAAACCCCGGTGGATTAATCCCAAAATATCCTGCAATTAATATCGCTATAAAAATGGCTATTCTAGCGACTTTTAATTCATCTTTATCCGAAATATCTGGTTTCAATTGTTTTTTAACCAAATCATGAGATACAGATGTTGAGATAACCAATAATAATCCTGCGGCTGTTGATAATGCAGCTGCTAATCCTCCTGCAGCAACTAAGGCAATAACCCAATTGGGTAAATTTGCAATCTCCGGATTTGCCAATACCATAATATCCTTATCAACATACAATTCATTTTGTGCAGTACTAACATTAGATACTATACGTTCTCCATGCACACCGCGAGCTTCTGTGTATAGTGGCTTTTTACCAGATAAAGCATCACCTGCTACATATTGTATTTTTCCATCACCATTTTTATCAGACCATGCTATTAATCCTGTATTTTCCCAGTTTTTAAACCATTCTGGAATATTTTTGTATTCTTTATTACTCACCGTTTCTATTAAATTTGTTCTTGAAAACACTGAGATTGCTGGAGCTGTAGTATATAAAATAGCTATTAAAAATAAAGCATAACCTGCAGATTTACGAGCATCTTTCACTTTAGGTACGGTAAAGAAACGTACAATAACATGTGGTAAACCAGCTGTTCCTGTCATTAACGCCAAGGTTATTGCAAAAACATCCCAAGTTGATTTTGTACCGCTTGTATATTCATGAAAACCGAGTTCTGTATGTAATTTATCTAATTTATCGAGTAAGAATTCGCCACCTTCTACAGATCCACCCATACCTATTTGAGGAATAATATTTCCGGTCATTTGCATAGAGATAAAAAATGCTGGTACCATAAAAGCAAAGATTAACACGCAGTATTGTGCCACTTGTGTATAGGTAATACCTTTCATACCTCCTAAAAGAGCAAAGGTTAAAACAACCGTCATTCCAATAATAACCCCCAGATTAATATCTACTTGTAAAAACTGAGAAAACACAATACCTACGCCTCGCATTTGACCTGCAACGTATGTAAAAGAAACAATTAATGCGCAAATTACAGCTACCGTTCTTGCTGTATTTGAGTAATACCGATCTCCAATAAAATCGGGAACCGTAAACTTTCCAAACTTACGTAAATAAGGTGCTAATAATAAGGCTAAAAGCACATAACCACCAGTCCATCCCATAAGATATACGGAGCCGTCATAGCCTGAAAAAGAGATCAAACCTGCCATACTAATAAAGGAGGCAGCACTCATCCAATCGGCTGCGGTAGCCATACCATTTGCTAAGGGAGATACGCCTCCTCCAGCAACATAAAATTCTTTTGTTGAGCCGGCTCTAGCCCAAATTGCGATTCCAAAATATAAGGCAAAAGTAAGTCCTACTAATAACCACGTCCAAAATTGTACAGTCATAATTTCTTGTTTTTTTAAAAAAGTTATTAGTAATTACTACTCGTCGTAGCCATATTTTTTATCTAGGTTATTCATTAATTTTACGTAAACGAATATCAGAATAACGAATACATATATGGAGCCCTGTTGCGCAAACCAAAAGCCGAGTTTAAAACCTCCTAGCCTAAATTGATTTAATTCTTCTCTAAATAAAATTCCACAGCCAAAGGACACTATAAACCAAATAACAAGTAATATGGCTAAATACCTTATATTCTCTTTCCAATATGCAGAAGCATTTTTTTGTTTTTCATTCATAGTTTTTGTTTTTATAGATAAATCATCGCTTGTAATGAAATAATAGTCTCATCTAAAGCACCAAATTGTTGATTTTTATACTCTAAGGTTAATTTGGAATTGTGTCCGCTCATATAAGCATTTACACCAACACCTAATGTTGATCTGTCATCGCTAACGGCATCATAGCTATGCGTACCATAACTTACATAAGGTTGGTATCTTGTTTTAGCTAAGTCACCTTTAAAAACATATCCTACATGACTATAAATCATACTTCCTGTACCATAAGCACTATACAAGTAATTTTTACCGTAGTTACTATTTTGATATACCGCATAAGCAGTAATAGCACTTCCATTGTCAGTTAAAGGCACATCGTAAAAAGCATCTACTGCAAATATGGAAACATCTTCGCCTTCTAAATTAGGGTTTAATGCCGTTCCTGTATCTATAACAGCGCCTTTAGGATGCAAAAAGAAACCTGCACCAACATTAAATATTTTTTTTCCACCTAAATAACTCCCTACTTTATACGGTAAGAAGTTTGACTCTTGATCTAAGAAATTATAATCGAAATAACCTGCGTAAGTTTTACCAGCATCTTTCGAACCTAAAGTTGCACGACCATTATAGACAGCATCTCCACCTGCAACAGCAGTTCGAGCGTCTAATGTTGAAACTGATGCATCATTAATAGCAACACGATATTGTAATTTATCGAATTTACCTTTTGCAAAGACACCTAAATGACGTGCAAATTGATCGGACAAGCCAATAGTTGCCCAAGATTGACGATTATTATCTAACGTCATCATGTTAAGTGTACTTTGATTGTTTAATCTAGAAATACCATTAAAGTAATGCAAACCACCACCAACTGTGTGGTCTTTACCTAAATTGTATTGTGCCCAAACGTCATGAAAAAAGAGTTGTGAGCCATCCCCTGTTCCTGTGGGACTTAATGTAGAACTGGTTAAACTATTTAATCCAAAATGAGTAACGATAAGAAAATCCTCATTAATTTGTGCGAACATTAATATTCGAGCCCGACGTAAATTAAAATTTAACGGACTATTCTCATTACCATTAGTATCAAAAGTCTCATCGGTATTGTAATTGGCTTGAATTTGCGCCCATGAAATTAATCGCAGATATTTGGACCCATCTTCATTGAATTTAAATTTCAGACCCCCTGTGTAATCTGGAGAGCCTTGAGCATTTATAAATTGAAAGGTCATTAAAAAAAAACCTACCAATAAAAGTGTCTGTGTTTTCATTGTTTAAAAGATTGGTTAGTAGTTAATTGGTTTTGTGTGCACTACTAAGCTCTTAAAAACAATGTGTTAACAAAAAAACAATATATCTTTTTGCTAATTTACTATACTAATCTTTAAATCGCTCCCACTTAATGAGCATAAACTTATCTCCTAACTCAGTCACAACAACACCTGCACCTTTTATGTTTTCTGAATTACTAAAGTAAATCGCCAATTCTGAAGCGTTTAAAATCTTATATGTAGGATGATAATTTGAATTATAAGGGCGTTTTATATTGTATTTTTTCACCCAATTCATAATACTTACGTGAGAAATCCCTAAAATACGTTCAATTTCGCGATAGGTCAAGCCTTCTAAATATAATTGTAGCGATTTATTAACGTAGTAGTCATCTATCTTCTTACCTATTTTATTTACAGAGAAAAAATAATTGCATTTTTTACACTTATAACGCTGTCTATCATTCACTATTCCACTCTTAATGTAATGGTCCGACCCACAGTTTGGACACAAATCTACAGTCATATATATTAATTTAGCATAAATATATAAATTTAGCAATATAAATAAAACAGAATTGTTAAAAACTTAAATATTTTCAACAAAAAAGCCCTAAAATCAAGAATACTTATGATATTTAGAGCTTAAACTGTTAAAATGAAAATACAGAGAACAATACCGGTGTTTAGGGATTAAAAAAGGCGTCTTCCGCTTTGGTTAGCAATCTTGAATGAATTAAAAAACGCAACCCTAAAGGAATTTCTAAAGAGAAACTAGCACCACGGCCTTTTGTAACATCTACAGTAAGATGGGTATGTTTCCAGTAGTTAAACTGATCAATATTCATATAAAAATTTACACCTGAAACGTCTCCTAATAATACATCACTTTCATCAAGATACATGGCGTCTTTTTCAAAAATCATTGGTGCCGATCCATCACAACAACCGCCACTTTGATGAAAAATAAGAGCTCCATGTGTTGCTTTCAGTTGTTCTACAATCTTTACCGCTTCATCAGTTATAGCTATTCTTTTCATATTATAATTAATTTAAAAAGGCTGAATATTTCATATCCAGCCTAAAGTTAAAAATAGAGGGGTATTAATGGTTTAAAAGAAACCTTGTTTATTTTTATCGTAAGAGATAAGCATATTTTTATTTTGACGGTAATAGTTAAGCATCATCACATGGTTTTCTCTACCAAATCCAGATTTTTTATACCCTCCAAAAGGCGCATGTGCCGGATAGGTATGGTAACAATTTACCCAAACTCTACCAGCTTTTATAGCTCTTGGTATTTGATAGAGTTGGTGGGCATCACGCGTCCAAACTCCAGCACCTAATCCGTAAAGCGTATCGTTTGCAATTTCTAAAGCTTCGGCCTCATCTTTAAACTTGGTAACACATAATACAGGTCCAAAAATTTCTTCTTGAAATACACGCATCTTATTATGACCTTCTAAAATGGTTGGTTTAATATAAAATCCGCTAGCTAAATTACCATCCAATGTATTTGCGGCTCCTCCTGTAAGTACTTTTGCACCTTCTTCAACTCCTATTTTTAAATAAGATTGAATTTTCTCATACTGATCTTCGGAAGCCTGAGCACCCGCCATAGTATTGATATCGTAAGGATTGTCTTGAATAATGGCTTCGGTACGAGCGATAACACGTTCCATAAATTTATCATAGATATCTTCTTGTACTAATAATCGTGACGGACAGGTACAAACTTCTCCTTTATTAAAAGCGAATAATACCGCACCTTCAACAGCTTTATCTAAGAAAGCATCATCATGATCCATTACAGAGTTAAAGAAAACATTTGGCGACTTCCCTCCTAATTCCATTGTTACAGGATTTAGGTTTTTTGAAGCATATTGCATAATCAACTGTCCTGTTGTAGTTTCCCCTGTAAAGGCAACTTTATCTACTTTTGCACTCGATGCTAACGGTTTTCCAGCTTCTGGTCCAAAACCATGTACTACATTTACAACTCCAGGAGGAAACACATTGGCAATTTTCTCCATTAATAAGGTCGCAGATGCTGGAGTTTGTTCAGCAGGTTTTAAAACCACACAATTTCCGGTAACTAATGCTGGTGGTAATTTCCACGATAACATTAATAAAGGAAAGTTCCACGGAATAATCTGCCCAATAACACCTAAGGGTTCTTTTATATTCATAGATAAGGTGTGCTCATCTAACTCCGTAGCACTTCCTTCTTCAGAGCGAATACAAGCTGCAAAATAACGCCAGTGATCTATAGCTAAAGGCACATCGGCATTTAAAGTTTCACGTATTGGTTTTCCGTTATCACAGGTTTCTACTAAGGCAAATTCTTCTAAATGTTCCTGAATAATATCAGCCACTTTATTTAATAATGTAGAACGCTCGGTTGCTGAGGTATTTCCCCATGCGTCTTTTGCAGCATTTGCAGCATCTAAAGCTAACTCTACATCTTCTTTTTGTGATCTTGGGTATTTAGCAATTAAACTATTATCTATTGGAGAGGTGTTTTCAAAATATTGCCCACCTATTGGTGCTACAAATTTTCCATTTATAAAATTGTCATATTTCTCTTTAAATTGCGGTTTTGAATAACTCATGTAATTTTGTGTTAAATTAATAATTAGACATTTATTTAATCTTAAAAATAGATTATCTTTATTTTTTATAAAGTTATTTTATCATATTCTAATTCCCTTGAACATATTTATCATAGTTTTGAACATATCTATTATTAACAAATTTGTGAATTATTTTTTATAACATTAAGTATGAAATCACTATTAAATACACATAGAAGTAACAGGAAGATGACTACTTTAGTAGAAAACAGAACAACCTACAATGCCGATTATGCTGAACTTAATATTTTTGAAACTCATGCTTTTGCCGAAAAAGTGTCTCTAACTTTTAACTTCCCCATTATTGCGAGTATGCTCACTGGAAAGAAAGTTATGCATCTTGACGGTTTTGAACCTTTCAATTTTTTTCCTGGCGAATCTGTAGTAATGCCAACCAATAAAGAAATGGTTATTGATTTTCCTGTGGCAACCACAAAAAAACCAACACAATGTTTAGCTTTAGGTATTGATGCTTTTAAAATTGATGAGGTTGTTGAGAAATTTAATCAGCAAGTAGCTATTGAAAATGAAAATAATACTTGGAATTTACAGGAAACAACATCTCATTTAATTAATAACGCAGATGTTAACCACTTAATAGAACGCCTAACCTATACGTTTACCAATAGCAACAAATCAAAAGATGTGTTATTAGATTTAATGATTCAGGAATTAATTATTAGACTCTTACAAACCAAAGCAAAATCTTTAATATTAAACGATCCACATCACATTTTTAACGACACCAGAATAGGAACTGTTATAAAATTCATTAAAGAGAACCTCACTAATAAAGATATTAGTGTTGATCTTTTAGCAAAAAAAGCTTATATGAGTACCTCTCATTTTCACAAACAATTTAAAAACACCTTAGGGATTTCGCCTATTGATTATATCAATTCTGAAAAAATTAAGTTTTCAAAAAAACTGATTAAAGAGTCTGTAGATGTTAGAATGTCGGAAATTGCATTCAAATCCGGTTTTAATAATACGAGTTATTTCAACAGACAATTTAAAAAAATGGAATTAATGACACCGCAACAGTTTAAACTGTCTTTACATAAATCATAAAAGGAGTCAATTCTCATGTGTCGTACGTCCTGTTTAGACACAGTTAAAAACAATTCAACCTAAAAAACAAATAAGATTTCATTGATCTTTTGAATTTAAAATAATTAAAGCCTAATTTCGCTTATCATAAACAAGTTCTTTATTTAATTTCATAAAAAAGAAAAGGTGACACTTAATCGTGCATTAAAAGGGAATCGTGTGAAAATCACGAACTGTCGCGCAACTGTAAGTAACACAAAAAGTACCATCGCTTAATATCCACTGTATATAAACGGGAAGGATGATGATAACTGTTACAAGTCAGGATACCTGCCATTTCTAAGACGACTTTGCTTTCGCGATTTGAAGCCTGAGGTCCCAACATACAAGTAACATACATTATCTATTATTAGGTAATTTGTGGACCTCTATGTGTACCCCTACTTTTATCATGTGTATTGCAAAGCAGAAATTCTGCTAAAAAACATTTAACTAAACTTAAAAACACATGCAATCACAAATCACCCCAGACATTGAAGATAAAATTAAACGTGCTGAGACACATATTTTCAAAGCTGTTTTCCCTAACACAACCAATCATTACGACACCCTTTTTGGTGGTACAGCTATGCATTTAATGGATGAGGTTGCTTTTATAACTGCAACACGTTTTAGCCGCCAAAGAATGGTTACCGTATGTAGCGATCGTATTGATTTTAAAAAACCTATTCCTGCAGGAACTATCGCTGAACTGATAGGTAAAATCACCTACATAGGAAATACGAGCTTAAAAGTGTCTGTAGAAATATATATCGAACAAATGTATTCTGAACATCGCGAAAAAGCGATACACGGAGAATTTACATTTGTAGCAATTGATACTAATAAAAAACCTATCAAAATCATGAAACAGTAAGTTTCAGATACAAAAAAACCTCGCCATAATTGATAGGCGAGGTTTTTTATAGTAATTGTTTGAAGCCTTATTTTAAATACGCTAAAACATTTTGTGCTATTCTATTTTCAATATCGCTAACGTCACCTTTTACAAAAGTTTCACCAGTAATATTTTCGTATAATTCAATATAACGTTCAGAAACCGATGTAATATATGCGTCTGTCATTTCTGGAACAGTTTGTCCTTCTAAACCTTGAAAATCATTAGCGATTAACCATTGGCGTACAAACTCTTTTGATAATTGTTTTTGAGCTTCTCCTTTATCTTGACGTTCTTGATACCCTTCAGCATAAAAATAACGTGAAGAGTCTGGCGTATGAATTTCATCAATTAATACAATCTTACCGTCTTTAGTTTTTCCAAATTCATATTTAGTATCTACTAAAATCAAACCTCTAGAGGCAGCTATTTCCGATCCGCGTTTAAAAAGTTTACGTGTATAATCTTCTAAAACTATATAATCTGCTTCCGAAACAATACCACGTTTTAAAATAGCTTCGCGAGAAATATCTTCATCATGATCGCCCATTTCTGCTTTGGTAGCTGGCGTAATTATAGGCTCAGGAAAAGCATCATTTTCTTTCATCCCTTCTGGCATCGCAACACCACAAAGTTCACGTTTTCCTAATTTATATTCTCTCGCTGCATGACCAGACATATAGCCACGAATTACCATTTCAACCTTAAAAGGCTCACACAATAACCCAACGGCAACGTTAGGATCTGGAGTGGCAGTTAACCAATTAGGAACAATATCTTGGGTAGCATCCATCATTTTGGTGGCAATCTGATTTAATATTTGTCCTTTATAAGGAATCCCTTTAGGCATCACCACATCAAAGGCACTCAATCTATCGGTGGCTACCATGACCAACTCGTTGTCATTGATATTATAAACGGCTCTTACTTTTCCTTTATAAAAACTTTTTTGTCCTGGAAAATTGAAATTAGTATCTGTTATTGTATTACTCACTGTGTATTAGTTTATGTTGTTGTTGTTGTTCTATTTTTAATTTTAATCTCTATTTTCAATACTCTTATAAGCTTCAATCACTTTTTTAACAAGTTTGTGTCTTATGACATCTTTATCATCCAAATGAATAATACCAATGCCTTTTACATCTTTTAAAACCAATAAGGCTTCTTTAAGTCCAGAAATTGATCGACGCGGTAAATCTACCTGTCCAGGATCTCCGGTTAGTAAAAACTTAGCATTTTTCCCCATACGGGTTAAAAACATTTTCATTTGTGCATGTGTGGTATTTTGTCCTTCATCCAAAATCACAAAAGCATGATCTAAAGTTCGTCCACGCATAAAGGCTAAAGGGGCAATTTGTATGGTTCCGTTTTCAATAAATTGGGCTAGTTTTTCGGCAGGAATCATATCACGTAACGCATCGTAAAGCGGCTGCATATAAGGATCTAATTTTTCTTTTAAATCTCCAGGCAGGAATCCTAAATTTTCTCCTGCTTCTACTGCTGGGCGAGTTAAAATAATACGTTTTACTTCTTTATTTTTTAATGCTTGTACTGCCAAAGCAACACCGGTATAGGTTTTCCCTGTTCCCGCAGGACCAATAGCAAACACCATATCATTTTTACGCATGCTTTCTACTAAGCGGCGTTGGTTAAAGGTTTGTGCCTTAATCATTCGGCCACCTACACCATGTACAATAATCTGACTACTTTTTTCTGAAGTGGCAAGCGCTTCGCTGTTTTGACTAGCAATTACACGTTCAATCACGTTCTCATCTAATGCATTGTATTTTGAAAAATGAGCCATCAACATTTTCATTTTACGATCAAAATCGTCTAGAAGCTCATCTTCGCCATAAACTTTAATTTCATTACCTCGGGCAACAATTTTTAATTTAGGAAAATGCTTTTTAAGCAGTTCAATATTTACATTTTGGGCTCCAAAAAACTCTTTTGGAGATATTTCTTCCAGTAAGATTATAAGTTCATTCAAAAGCTATGTGATTTAATAAATTAATCTGTTTTCTTTTAGTAGTTTTGTACTGTAACAAATCTACACAATTTTAAGCGAGGAAAGATTAAAAAAATATCAACATTTAATATATGGCAATAATCACATTAACAACTGATTTTGGTGAGAAAGATCATTTTGCAGGAGCAATAAAAGGCGCTATTTATAGCGAACTTCCTGAAGTGAGAATTGTTGATATTTCTCATTCTGTAGCACCGTTTAACATCCCTGAAGCCGCTTATATTATTCAGAATGCCTATAGTAGTTTTCCTAAAGGAACTATTCATCTTATTGGAATAGATTCTGAATTAAACCCTGAAAACAAGCATATTGCACTGCAACTAAATGGCCATTATTTTATTTGTGCAAATAACGGAATTATGAGTATGATTTGTGCTGAAATTGCACCCGATAAAATTGTAGAAATTAATATTCATGACAGAACTGCTACAAGTTTTCCTGTTTTAGATATTTTTGTTAAAGTGGCTTGCCATATTGCACGTGGCGGAACACTTGAAGTAATTGGAAAAGTTATTAACACCATTAAACCTATTACAAATTTAACTCCGTTTGTAAATGACGACAAAAACCAAATTATTGGTAGCGTGATTTATATTGATAATTATGGAAATGTAGTCACTAATATTAAGCGTAATTTCTTTGAAAATATTCAAAAAAATCGTCGCTATATCATATCAGCACGAAACTATAAATTTAAGACCGTACATAATAAATATAGTGATGCGATAGATTTTAATATTCCTGAAGAGAAACGCCATGATGAAGGAAAACGACTCACCGTTTTTAACGCCTCTAATTACCTAGAAATTGCCGTTTATAAAAGTAATAGCGCAACTATAGGAAGTGCTTCTACCCTTTTAGGATTAAAAATGAGAGATACGGTAACTGTTAACTTTTTAAAAGACGAATAAATGTTTGTACGCATAGTAAAATTGAGTTTTGAGCCTTCACATATTGATACTTTTCTTGAGAATTTTGAAGCTCAAAAAAAAGATATTAGAGCCTTTAAAGGCTGTCAGTTTTTAGAATTATACCGCGATAAGCAACATACAAATATCTTTTTCACCTATAGTTTTTGGGAACATGAAGATGATTTGGAAGCTTACAGACACTCTAGCTTATTTAAAGGAATTTGGGCAAAAACAAAACCTATGTTTAATGCCAAAG
The DNA here is from genome assembly GCF_052934785.1 of Lacinutrix undariae. Classification (NCBI taxonomy): domain Bacteria; kingdom Pseudomonadati; phylum Bacteroidota; class Flavobacteriia; order Flavobacteriales; family Flavobacteriaceae; genus Lacinutrix; species Lacinutrix undariae. Next base: position 2,578,811 of record NZ_CM128809.1, on the reverse strand, counting down.
CCGAAGCTTGGAGTGTAGATAAATTAGCGAGTTTACAGTAGCGTTTTATCTTGTTATTGCTTGTTTGTAATGAGTGTAGACCTTAATATTTAACTTTAATTATTAAATCGCACATAAACTTCTTATGTTAGCATTGTACTAATAATAATATTTATAGTTATTAATACTATTATTAGCACTCGTTACAAACGAGCGCTAGCGGCGTGTCTTGGACTTTTTTACTACCAGGTAATACTATATCTCTGCCGTTCGGGTCTATATATAAAATGGGGTTATTCTCTGTTTAGTTTATTATAATCTAAAATTCTAATTAATTTACTTTTCCTATAATGTTCTAAAATTAATTGCCCTTTATGCTTTGATATAGAATCTCCTAGTTTAAAATAATTTTCCCATTCGGCTTCAACTTGAAATTCACATTCATTTGTTTTTAAAATCATTATATTATGATTCATTTTTTGTCTATAAATGGAATCTACTTTACCTGAACAATAATCATCAATTACATAATCTAAATATCTTTCTTTGGCTGTTCTATTATCAATTATTGTATTAAAAAAAACATACCCAAACAAAAAGAATATTGGTATTGCCATAACAGAGACTACTATTAGCTTATCTCCGTTGCTTATATTAAAATCTTTCATTTTTAGAATGTTTTTGTAGTTCCAAATGAATACATGCCTCCAGCTCCCCAACCTCCTCCTGACCCTATGCCTAAATGATCACTATGGTACCAATAACCATCGTATTTACTAGCATCGTGCATAAAACTATTTAAATACTACCTTCTTGTACTCTCTACTCATAAACCTAAAACACAAAAAAACTAAACCTTTATAGCGTAGTTTTTTGTTATTACCGTTACAGTACTCGTTAGAGCGCTAGCGGGGAAAACAACTATCATCAGGACTTAATCCAATTACTTCATACAGAACTCCGTCAATATCTACATATTTTCCATAATTTCCGATGTAGTTATACTCCGTATCTTTTTCTACTTCAGTAAATTTTGAACAATCCTTTTTATCAGGAATAGCATTTGTTTTGTAGTAACTGTTATACGCTTCCGGAATATCGCTTGCACATATCTTTTTCAACGTAAGTGTATATACTGTATTTTCTTTTAAATGACAGTTATAGAATATCCCTCGATTAATGATTTGTGCATTTCTCTCATCAAAAGGAACTTTGATATTTACTTTCAAAGTGTCTTTATCCTTTATAAATGTTAGTTCATCATTTACAAAACTTTTATTTTTGGTTTCCTTGTATTGGTAACCAATATAACGTAATGTCACTTTTTCTTGTGCCTTACAACTAAAGAAAGTAAGCAACATTATTCCATATAACATTAATATTCTCATGGTACTTTCTTTGCTGATTTTAATTCCCCTGTTCCTACTACTCTTAATTCTGTAATCTCTAAAGGTCCGATAAACTGACCTGTTCCTTTTGTCGTGGAAGTTGCTCCTTGTTGTAATTGGAACTTATTCTTGGAATTATATTCATATATCACGTTTTGATACCCATTTTGCGGTGCTCCCGTTTCATAATCCCTTCTTGTTGTGATTGTGTTATCTCCAACAAGTTCTCCATAAATTACTCCCTCTACTCCTAAACTTGCTTGGTGTGCTGGGTCATATGCTCCGCCTACCTGAACTTCATTTAAGAAGTGTCCTATTGCTGCACCTTGTAAAGCTGAACTTGCACCTCCTAAAGTTTTCAAATCGGAAATGTCTATTTCCATCTTTGAATAACTATCTATAAATACTCCTTTATCATCTCTTTTGTCCCCTACCAAATTCATAGTACAAACGCCTTTAGCACCTATCCCAGATTGAATAGTATTTATTAATGTTTGTGATTTAGCACCCTTAAAGTTTGCATCAACTCCTACAAATGTAAGTTTGTTATTTATGATAGAGTAATTATTTCCAGTAGATGCGTGTAGCATCTTAACATAAGCGTCTTGGGCTTTTTTACTACCAGATAATACTATATCTCTGCCGTCCGGGTCTATATATAAAATGGGATTATTCGCACAATAGGCAAAAGATGATATTGATGGATACTTCTCCGCCAACGGGTCCACACTCAACCAAGTACTCCATTTAGGGTTGTAATATCTTGCTCCGTAATAGTAGTTGCCAGTTTGCTTCATATACTTATTTCTATAGAATCAGCGAATCTCCTTCCTCGATTTCATCATCTAACTCTTTGCCGTTAAACTTAAATGGGGCATTATAGCTATTTTGGTGCTCGTCTACTAGGGTTTCGCCAAATGGTAAATATTCCATATGTTGCGACACAATTCCTATTCTATATCCAAACTAAAATAAGAGTTTTGACAAGTTTTTTCACCTATAAAATACTCACCTGAACTTGCTCTAAGACTAAAAAAATACAAATCCGTAAGTGAATCAAAATTATAAATAATATTATTTTCTTCACAAATTATAAATTTTCCGGTCTGTAATGACGACATTAAAAACAGAGGTGGCACAATATTAACTGTTCTATCAAATGAAATTTTTTGTCCAATGTCCAATTGATGAATGTCAACAATATTAGAATAAAAATTTATTTGTATGTTTCTAAAGATGTCATCACTATCATAAAAAGAAATTTTAAGACCTTGTAATCTCTTTTTAGATTTTCTTGAAATTTTAATATTACTTCCATTACTATTTGATGTAACTGAAATAACATTAAAATCATTAAAGTGATTTAGATTAATTTTTTCAACTCCTGTAATCTTGTATGAAGTATTAATATTAAAATTTGATTCATCAACTTGAATAAAATATCTTAGTAAGTTATTCTCTTGATTGTTATTCAATATATTAATATTTAAGCAAGAGAAAAAGAAAAAACTAATTAAAAAAACTAAAGAGTAAATTAAATTGATTTTACTTAGAAACATCCCATTTATAGTATTTTTTTTCTTCTGTTTTTTTCATTTCTAAAATTTCGATTTATAAACTGAGTTGCTTTTATTTCTTCTGTTTTATTATCTTTAATAACACCTTTATTCATTCTATAACTATGAAATAGTTCATGAAATAATGTTAGCGTCTTATTTTTTTTATGCGGACCTTCTATTGAACGATTTCTTTCTTTATTAATTTTGTCCTTTTTATGATTAATAAATATGTAAGAACCATCACCTTTACCATTTTGTTCGTCTTTAGGCTTATTTCTTCCCAAACGTCTTTTTTTTGGTCATAATCATTAATCTCGGCATCGGTTGCCGAGGAGTAATCTGGCATCGGAATTGGGTTCCTTAAGTCCTCTAATTTATAGTCATACAAGCTTTTAGCCTGAGAATTACTGCCAAGATTAACATCATTACTTTGTATTATTGTATGTACCTTTTTATCCTCTTTGAGTGCCTTAATCATTGATCGTGTTTCTTTAGTACCAAAATGGATTGGGCAAATATTCTCAGCTTAGCACCTAAATTAAACCAAGAAGTATTGTTCTCATGGTATTCAATCTGCATCCCATCTGGATCAATATACTTTATTGGATTTTGAGCAACATAAGCATAAGAAGATATACTTGGGTACTTCTCCGTCAACGGGTCCACACTCAACCAAGTACTCCATTTAGGGTTGTAATATCTTGCTCCGTAATAGTAATTACCCGTTTGCCTCATACGTTTATTTTTATGGAATCAGCGAATCTCCTTCCTCGATTTCATCATCTAACTCTTTACCGTTAAACTTAAATGGGGCGTTGTAGCTATTTTGGTGCTCGTCTACTAGGGTTTCGCCAAATGGTAAATATTGCCTCCTCATAGTCGGCGAATCTTTTATATAGACAATGCTACGCATTGAACAAGTTTATTTCGATTTCCATATGCTGTGTGACATCTCCGTTTGTGTTTGTAATATACGAAGAACTTCCTAAATGATCACTATGGTAGCAATAGCCATGGTATTTACTAGCATCGTGTATTAAACTTGACATACTACCTTCTTGTACGGGGGTTTTAAGCTTATACTTTGTTCTAATTTGTTGTAGGTCTTTATTAAACCTTCATTATCTAGTTCGCTAACAGCATCTGTAGCAGCTCTATTATTTGCTTATTACCCTAATCTTACCGCTTCACAGGTAAAACACATCATTATGGATAGTGGTATTGAGTACACTTTTCCTGTAAAAACACCTACAAAAGAAGATAAAACAAAAACAACACCTTTTAACGAAATATCTAAATCTGGTAAAATTGTAAATGTATATAATGCACTTATTATGGCTGATGAAATTTCTAAAGAAGTAAAATAACTATAACAAGTAAAAAGCAACCATAAATTATGGCTACTTTTTTACATAATATTTTTACAAATTATAAAAAAATGTAATGTTTTATATAGTTATGCTTACTCTTACCGACGGTCCTAAATTAAGAAGTCTCAATGTTTTTTTTATGTTTTAATATCTTTACTTTCTTATTTTGTATTACAATTTCCTGTATACTGAGTAATCACTTTTGGTAAACTACAGTTAAATACACCAATTACATTCTCTTGCTATTTATTTTTTTTTACCAATGAAGAAACAATCAAGGGTAAAATAAACACAAAAAGTGAAATGTATACAGAATAACTTATTGACATTTCAATTATATAATATAAAATTAAAAAAAATGTAATTGCAGATATTATAGCTGATACTATTGTAAATTTATTTGACATAAAGATATTTATTTATTTATTTTCACCACCAATGTGTTATCGCCCAAGCCCCGTTAGCGCTCGTTTCCAACGTGTGCTTTTAATAATCTTAATACTACTAATAAAATTTTAAATAAGGTAAAAATATACAGAACTAGATAGTGTTAGTAATATAAAAACACCAAATACTACAATGTTTGTTTTCGATATTTTTTTTAATTTGATTTCCTTATACAACACAATTGATGATATAATAAGAATGATAATTATAATTATCATTTGAATAAGGAATGAAATACGCTCATTTGAATAAACAAATGCTAAATATCCTCCTAAGAGTAAAAAAGGTAATATTTTTAATGATTTTTTCATAGTTTTTTATAATTGATTGAATAGTAATAGAGAACCATTTGACAAATAAAATAGTCCTCTATACTACTCAGACTAACATTTTTATTATTCTTGTTTTTCTTATTCAAAAAGAAGTGTCAAACAAAAACTATTATTAAGCCTAAAAAAACCGGCTTTTAGTATGGTTTTTAACATCTCACTCATATTGTTATTGTTTTTAAATTATTAATGAATCTTCTTCTGGTAAAAATCGACCAATAATCATAGGGGTTACAATACAGATGATTCCAATTATTGAACTCCAACTAAATTTGGGAATAAAATTCATTACAATTAAATATATTCCGCAAAGTGCAAATACGAGTTTTAACCATCTTGTATTGAAAGCCCAAGAAAAAACTAAATACGTAAGTCCTATTAAACAAAGCAGTAGTAAATAATGTATTTATCTCATCACTTAAATTTAAAAACCGACTTGCAATTTTTCCTACTATTACAACTCCAAGAATAATTCTTTAAACTCATTTTCTTCTTTTGATTCTGATTCATAAATTATATTTAAAAAGTATTCCGGCGTTTAGTATTGCTCCTGGAGAAATACTACTATAAGTAGATATAATTCTTAATCCGTAATGTAATCGTTTATCTAAGCCAAACATGGTTTGTATACCTAAATCAAGTCCTAATCCGTTATTATCATCAAGTTCTAGTTTTTTATCAAAATTGAGATAAGAAAATCCAAAAACAGACTCAAATTTTGAAGTTTCAGATTTAGCAAAATCATAATTCACTTGTAGTGCATATTTACTTAAATTGTATTTTACATCTAACTCATCATTCTTCATTTCGGCATTAGCTGCACTAAGTACTAAACTTATATCTGTATTAATATTATAGCTTAAAAAGCCTTCGGTATTAACACCCATATCTTTTTTTACAAACTGCTCGTTTAAGCCAAAACCTATATTAAATTTAGATTGCGAATACATCATTGTATTGCAAAAAAGGAAAGCCATAATAAATAATTTAATTTTCATCTGTTTTTATTTTAATGTTTGGGTAAACTTAGGGTAAACTATTCATTATCAAAAAATAAGCTTGTCGAAATTCATGAATTTCGACTCTTTTTTCATGAATACAGAGTATTAAAATCAACTATTCAACTTTAGTTTAAAACATATAAAAAACTACAAATCAATATATTAAAAAAGAACATTATTTATTATAGTAATAACAAACGAAAAACAACAACAATTAATAGCATTTTATATTTATTCTAAATATTTTAGAACCCAAATAGCAAAACAAAATGCCTAAATTATTTTTAATCACTATAGCAACCTTATTTTTAAGCACTGCTTTACAGGCTCAAAAAACAACAGATACGCTCTCAACACTAAGTTATGAGGAGATAAAAACACAAATTAGAACACATAAAAATGATACGCTAACTAGAGACACCTACTTAAAGGCTTTTGTAGAAAAAGCGAAAAGAGAAAAGGATACGGTACAGCTTTTAGATGGGTATTTGTTTTATCACCTTCTTATAAACAATGAATTAGTACAAATTAAATATAGTGATAGTATTATTGCAATCTCTCAAAATGAAAAATATCATAAAAACAATGTGAAAGCACACTTTTATAAAGCACTGTACTTATCTGATATTATGGAGTATGAAAAGGCTTTCACTGCGTTTTTAACAGCAAAAAAACAAAACTTGAATATTATTCTCAATCATTAGTGGTCTTATGCTATTTCTCTCAATTTTCACTTATCATTATCGATCCTCGAAACAGATGAATATTAACAGAAGACGATAGTAACAAACATCACCCTAGCGTTTCAACACCTCTTTAAACTGATAAAAGAAACGCTCAATAAGTCTTAAATCTTCGGTAATAATTTCGGCAACACCGGTCATTTCTTGTTTAAAGTCTATCTCTTTTTTATAAGACGTTATTAGTTTTTTAGGCAACGCTACATCTATTAAATATAAACCATCTTGGTTTGGTATAAGTGATATCTTTTTAACTGTTCCCCTTAAAACACCAAACTCTGCATCAGGAAAATTCTCTAATTTTATATGCACTTTTTGCCCCTTTTTTATTTTTCCTGAATTTTGTGCTGGGGTTTTTAATTTTGCTATAAAAGAAGAGTTTTCACTAGGAATAATAGTAAATACCAAATCGCCTTGATTTACCGTTTGGTTAGCATTCCAATAACTTAAAAATGATACATTCCCATCTATATTAGACTGTAACACATATTGAAACTCCCAATCCTTAATCGCTTTTTTGAGTTGATTAAAAGACTGAATCACATTTTTAAGTAAAACCATATTTTCTTTTACACGGTTTATTTCTGTACTTTTCGATGTTTTCCTTGCATTACTTATACCTTCACGTATTTGAGAAATTGAAGCTTCAAAGTTTTTATAATTACGTTCCACTTGGGCAAACTCTATTTGTTTATTTTCATAATCTTGAGCCGAAATCACACCTTTTTCATATAAGGTTTTATTACGTTGTAAATCTTTTGCAGTAAAATCTAACTCCTTTTTATTAATTAACTTTTGAGATTGCAAACTCTCTAAACGCCTATATAATTCTGAAAGAGAATAACGGTTAGCCTCTGCTTCATTATTAAAAGGTTTCAACGCCTTATTTAGTTCATATTGTATATAACTATTTTCAAACAAAGCAAATTGCGATTCTATATCACCAAGAAATAAAATAGGCAAACTATCTATTGGAAAATAAAACGATTTACTATTTACAGTAATAGTATCTATAACGCTTTTTAGCTTAAAAACATCTTTATAATTTGCTGTGTTTTCTAGTATTGCCAAAGCTCTACCTCCTGTAACATTCTGGTTATCTTCTACCAAAATATCGGCAATTTTACCTGTTACTTTCGCATACTCCTTTTGTGGTGGTATTTCAGTTGTTATTAAGGCTTCCGAAGTTATAATATCTGGGTATTTTACAAACCAAGACACAAACAACAATAATATAATTAATGCTAAAAACAAGACATTTCCCCAACGTATCATCCAATGTGGAACTTGTGTAAGTATCTCTTGTACATCTTCACTACGAAGTTCAACTTGTTCTATATGTTCGTTTTTTATTTCTGTCATACTATAATACTTAACTACTTACTTCAATGTCACCTTGAGCGCAGTCGAAAGGTCTTTACTTCCCTAACTCCAATTGATTTTTAACTAAATTATAATAATTCCCTTTTTGCTTAACTAATGATGTATGATTTCCTACTTCTACAATCTTCCCTTCATCCAAAACTACTATTTGATGTGCATTTTTTACAGTACTCAATCGGTGTGCTATAACAACAACGGTTTTGTTTTCAAAAAACGTATTAAGCTTTTCCATAATCACTTTTTCATTATTAGCATCTAAAGCACTTGTAGCTTCATCAAAAAATAAAAAATCAGGATTTTTATATACTGCTCTAGCAATCAATAAACGTTGTTTTTGACCTGTACTTATACCAACACCTTCCATACCTATTTTTGTATTATAAGATAATGGCAAAGATTCTATAAAGGAAGTAATATTAGCGACATCTACAGCGTGTGCTAATTTTTGTTTATCAACATAATCTTCACCTACTGCAATATTATTTGCAATAGTGTCATTAAAAATATACCCCTCTTGCATAACTACGCCACATTTATGCCGCCATGCTTTTTGTGATACATTTTGTAAACTATGATGCCCTATTTTTATATGTCCTTTATTAGGGTCATAAAATTTTAAAAGCAACTTCATTAGTGTCGTTTTTCCACTTCCACTTACACCTACAATTGCTGTAATTTTATGGGATGGAATTGTTAAATCTAAATCTTGCAATACCAATTGTTCTGCACCAATATAACGAAACGATACTTTTTCTAATACTATATCTGTTTGTGAGGCAATCTCTGTGATTTTTTCAACTCCATCTGGGTCTTCATCTTCTTTATTATGAATTTCAGATAACCGGTCTAAACTTATTTTAGCATCTTGGACTTCCCTAATAAAATTAATAAGTTGTGCTATTGGTGAGTTTAACTGCCCTACAATATAACTTATGGCAAGCATCATCCCTAAAGTAATCTCGCCATCAATAACTAATTTTGCAGAGAGTACCGTTATTAATATATTCTTTAATTCGTTTATAAATCCCGAACCCACACTTTGGTATTGCTCTAAAGCTAAACCTTCTATCGATATTTTAAATAAACGAGCTTGTAAAAACTCCCAACTCCATCGTTTTTGTTTTTCGGCATTATGTAGCTTTATCTCTTGCATACCGTTAATAAGTTCAATAACCTTACTTTGCTCTTGGCTTACCTGCGAAAAACGTTTATAATCTAAATCTTTTCGTTTTTTGAGGAATATAATAATCCACAGAAAATAAAAGAAACTACCTGCCAAAAATATTAAAAATAGAGTCACATTATAGTAGGCTAAAACACAACTAAACACCAATAAATTTACCATAGAAAACAACACATTTAAAGACGACGTTGTTAGTATCTGCTCCACACGTTTATGGTCGTTAATACGTTGTAAGATATCACCTGTCATTCTAGTATCAAAAAAGGCAATAGGCAAGTTCATGAGTTTAATAAAAAAGTCTGAAACTAATGAGATGTTTATACGTGTACTTAAATGTAATAATATCCAACTGCGTATCACCTCAATAGCTGTTCTACCAATAAACAAAGCTAACTGGGCAAATAAAATAAGGTATATAAAATGTATATCTTGGTTTTTTATACCAACATCTACAACACTTTGCGTTAAAAAAGGAAAGACTAACTGTAGCAAACTGGCTGCTATTAATCCTATTATTAATTGCCAAAGAAACTGTTTGTATTTAAAAATATAGCGTGATAAAAACTTAAAACCAAATTCTGATTTGCCCTCATCAAAATCGGAATCGTAAAATTTCGCAGTAGGTTCTAACAAGAGAGCTATGCCTTCTTCGGTTTGGTCTGTAGCATTATTGCCAATCCAATGTCTTATAAATTCTTGCCTTGTAAATGTAATTAAGCCATGTGCAGGGTCTGAAATGTAAACAGTATCCTTCTTTATTTTGTATAAAACTACATAATGGTTTTTATTCCAATGTAATATACAAGGTAAAGGAGCTTCTAGTAATTTGTTAAAAGCTAGTTTTACTCCTAGCGATTTAAATCCAATAGCTTCTACAGCTTCACTTAACCCTAGTAAACTACTCCCAGAACGTGTAGTTTCACTAACAACACGTAGTTGCTGTATGCTTATACTTTGTTTGTAGTACTTAGCTATTATCTTTAAACAAGTTGGTCCACAGTCTTTACCATCGGCTTGTTTGTAGTGTGGAAAGACCATTAATATTCAACTTTAATTGTTAAATCATATATAAAGTTCTCTTTCATTTTCCAATAATCATTAATATCATCATCATCAAACATTAGTTTTATATTCTTATTTAAAGAAAAAGAGTACACTTTTGTTTTTTTAGGATTAATATCAATAGTTTTAGCTACCGCTCCATATCCTATATAAACTAAATTTCGCTTTTTTAATCTTTTTGGAGTTTTGTAAGATGTATCTATACCTGTGTTATTTGGATAATATTTATCTGGTAATGTTTCAAATGATACAAAGACCCCCTTTTTACTTAATTTAATTTTATCATCTATATTTATTACCACTTTACTTGTTTCTCCTTTTTTACGAGAGGCTATAATTCCCATCATTAAAGAATCTTCAATTTTAGGTGGATGATATGCTTTATTAAAAGCATACAAATTAACTTTAAAAGGATAATATTTTCGTTCTTCGGAAGTATAACCTGTTGTATTAACTATAATTTGCTTTATATAAACATCAGTAGTGTCTGTAATATCAACTGGAAAAGGAATATAAGTCACCCCTAACTCACCTGATGTAAACTCTTCATGGTCCACTTTAATTGGTCCTAAATTAAGGAGTCTCAATGGTTTTTTGTGTTTTAATATCTTTACTTTTTTATTTTGTATTACAACTTCATTTAAGTTAGTAATATCTTGTTCTAATCCTATAACAGAATCATTTAATAGGTCATTATAAGTCATGTACTTTGTTACATAACCTACTGAAGATATTTTAATAGAATCTATTACATCTACAAGAGCAATATTAAACTCTCCTTTTGTATTTGTAAATGTTCCTTTACTATTTAAAAAATCAATATTAGCATAAACTACAGGTTGTTTCGTAACTACATCAATCACTCTAAAGTTTTGACAATAAGCCATCTTACAAATAAACAAACTAACTAAAATTATTTCTTTCATAATATATAAACAAAGCTAACCTAGAATTAGGTTAGCTTTTTTTTATTGTAACAAATCACGTTTTTTTATACCGAAAATGTATGAATAAACTTTTTAGGTTTTCCTAAACCTAAAAAACCTGTATCAACACAGTTTTGTGTATATACGGCTCCACCTTGACCTCCATTAATAGCTCCTTCACCAGGCGCCTCAAAATGGCTAAATACTGGACTTTCACATGTTACTTTACCTCCTACGACTTGATTTTGTTGTTCTTGATCAAGAATAGTAACTCCTTCTAAATTTAAAATTTTTTTTAACATAATACAAATTATTTAAATTATACGTAAATTATTTATAGACACTTACGACTTAAGTCTTTATGACATCCTCATATAAATCATGTATAAAAAAGACTATATCTCCTTTTTTATATTCTTTAGGATATAAAAATCCATTTACTAATAGTGTCGGTGTAAAATTAATTTGATGCTCAATACACCATCTACTCTCTTTTAATAATACATCATAAAACTCTAAATATTTTTCACTATTATCAAATGGTTTAACCTGCCCTTCAATATCATGTTTATTATAAATTTCACGCATAGCCTTTAAACAAGACTCCTCACCTTCTTCATTATATATTTTCAATAATCGCATAGTAACTTTTACAAGTTCACTATCTTTATCTTCTATATTGATATTAAATCTAACAATAATAGAAATTTGTTCTTTATTCTTTTTTAATAAAGCCTCTATTAAATCATGTGTCTCTTTACAAAAATTACAAAAGGGGTTTGTTATAACCACAACTTCTAACAATGCTTTTTTATTTCCAAAAACAATCTCTTTTGCATCAACTATTAAGGTATCTATCATTTCATTTTGAAATAATAAATTTCTAAAAACAGTATAATTACGCTTAAATTTTGTACTCTCAATTTTTAATAGATTATATTCAATTTGTACTTTCAATTTTGAAATCACAAACAACCAAACAACACTTGTAATTAAAAACACTAACAGCAGTATAGATAAGCTTAAATAAATTTTCATAAAATTAACACCTGCACTTATAGAAAATATTGAAAGTATTATTTGTAAAGATAAAATAGCTACGATTCCTAAACATAATAAACACCATTTTCTCTCAATAACATATTGCAAATAAATTGAATAAATAATTGCAGGAAAAGTTAATACACTTATAAAAAAAACAATCAAGTATGTTGAGCTACTCAACATAAGTAATAAACACGTTATACTTATTCCTGTAAAATAAATAATACAAATATTACTAAGTTTTATAACTTTAAAAAGCAAAGAACCTTTAGACTTTAAAATAGCATTACAATTATTTATTTTATTTTCTTGTGAACAAATTTTATCTACTAAGTTTGACGACATCCCTAACTCTTCTTGCACTATGAAATAACTGATAACTGCACCTAAAATAGATAATAAAAAATGTAAACTAACTACTAAGCTTGGAGTTAATGTATAAAAAATAAAAATTAATAAAGCAATACCACTAAGTAACTTAAGGCTATCGATATAATTTGACTTAATTTTAACAGTTCCTTTTTCATTCATTTCAACAGTTACCAACACTCCTGTAAAGTGTTCTAAAAATAATGTTTCAGAAATATATTCATTCCTTTTATTATCATACACCAATTGATAACCATCATTTACTTTATTAACTACAGCAAACTTTTTTATTGTACTCTTTTCAATTTCAGCTAGAAAACAATTAGGTAATTGCTCTAATGTTTCTGTATCTACAGGAACTTTTACCGCTACATTTTCTATATTAAAATGGACTAACACATCAGTAACAGCATGTAAACTAGGGTATGAAGGATGACTATGTATTTGAAAACTTAACTCTTCAAAATCTATTAAAACAGAATGTTCTGTTAAAAGTTGTTTTACTAAATAAGTTAAATTATTTTTCATTTTTTCATAATCAATTCTATAAATAATAACTACCTATTTCTACTTATACTTCATGTGTCAAAAATCACATTTAATAACATTAAACACAATAGCTTTTAAACATATATTATGTGATTTTAACATGAAATTTATATTTTAGCAAAAAAAAACTAATTAACATGGATTTAGCTACTAAAGTAAAATTATTACGTGAAGATAAAAAAATTTCTCAAGAGTTTGTGTCTCATCAACTAGGTTTAAGCCAAAGCCAATACAGTCGTAGAGAAAATGGAGAGGTAAAATTTGTAGCTGAAGAAATTGGTAAACTAGCAAAACTTTTAGAAGTTTCTGTATCACATATTTATGGAGAAGAAACAAACTCATTTACTGTACATACTCAAAATGGCGGTAATTTTGGGCAATATATTCAAGTTTCAGAAAACTTATTGAGCAATATGAGGCTAGACTTAAAGAAAAAGACGAAATAATCTTATTATTAAAAAAGCAATCTTAAAAATTATTTTTAAGATTGCTTTCTCCACACAAAGGTTTCCACAAACCTTATGTCTCCGCTAGTACTCGTTTCCAATGAGTGCTTGTGTGATAAATCAGGCACATAATTTATCTAAACACACCAAATAAACACAGCATGGATATCTCATAGATACTTCATGGATACTTCATGGATACGCCATGGTTATAGCGTGGTTATAGCGTGCTTAAAACATACCTTATTTATAGATAATCCATACACAAAACACGCCACACAAAGTATTTTGTACAAAAAATTAAATTATAAATAGTATTTATTAACTATTCGCGTTATAGCTACTATATTTGTAAAACTGAATACATAGGGGAAATTCAGTTAAAACTGACGGTTTCATAACCCTAATAAAATACAATATTTTAATGCTAGCACTTTTAAAAAAAGAAATAAACTCGTTTTTTGCCTCACCAATTGGCTATTTAGTAATTGCTATGTTTTTATTACTCAACGGCTTGTTTTTATGGGTATTTAAAGGCGATTTTAATATTTTAGATAATGGCTTTGCCGATCTATCAAGCTTCTTTTTATTAGCTCCATGGATATTAATATTCTTGGTTCCAGCAATCACCATGCGAAGTTTTAGTGATGAGAAAAAACAAGGCACATTAGAGCTATTACTTACCAAACCTTTAAGCCATTTACAAATTGTTTTAGGTAAGTATTTAGGGGCTTTATTACTTATTATTATTGCGTTACTTCCAACACTTTTATATGTATACACAGTGTCCGAACTAGGAAATCCTACTGGTAATTTAGACATGGGAAGCGTTATAGGTTCCTACTTTGGCTTACTCTTTTTAGCCGCAGCATATACCGCAATTGGCGTATTTGCATCTATACTCTCAGACAATCAAATTGTAGCGTTTATTATTGCCGTATTTATCTGTTTTTTCTTCTACTTTGGGTTTGAAGGTTTAGCAAATTACAACCTTTTTGGAGATGCCATATATCTCGAAAAACTAGGAATGGACGACCATTTTAAAAGTATGAGTCGTGGCGTTTTAGACACCAGAGATTTACTGTATTTTATAAGTGTAATTGCACTGTTTATTTGGCTTACAACGCTAAAACTTAACACCAAATCAAACACAAAAATAGCCTGGGGAAAACGCGCTATATTTCCTATAGCAATTATTCTTTTTAATGTCTTAACTCAAAATATTTACAAACGTTTTGATGTGACACAAGATCAGCGTTACACCTTATCTCAAGCAGCATTAAACACACTAGAACATGTAGATTCGCCTTTAATTATAGACGTCTTTTTAGAAGGCGAGTTTCCTGCGGAATTTAGACGCTTAAAAACCGAAACCCGCCAGATATTAGAAGAGTTTGCACTATATAATTCCGAAGTAAAATTCAATTTTATAAATCCTATTGCAGACGAGGCAACTCGCGATCGTAACGTACAACAACTCGCACAACGTGGTTTACAACCGTTTCAGCTTACGGTAAAAGACAATGGAAAATCTACACAAGAACTTATTTTCCCTTGGGCTTTGGCGAGTTACAACGACCAAACGGTAACTATTCCACTTATAAAAAATAAAATTGGAGCAACAGACCAAGAGCGTGTAAGTCATTCTGTACAGCATTTAGAGTACGCTTTCGCGGAAGGGTTCAAGAAACTTACTACTGGGAAATCTAAAAAAATAGCCATTTTAAAAGGAAACGGTGAATTGGACGATGTCTATATTGCTGACTTTTTAAAGACTATAAACACGCATTATAGTATTGCACCATTTACATTAGATAGCGTCGCTACACAACCTCAAAAAACCCTAAATCAGCTTAAAACCTTCGATTTAATTATCGCAGCAAAACCTAATGAAGCGTTTACCGAAAACGAAAAACTGGTATTGGATCAATACACCATGAATGGCGGAAAAAGTTTATGGCTTACCGAATCTGTGATTATGGATAAGGATAGTTTATTTAACGACTCAGGACGTGCCGTTGCAATTATGCAAGATCTTAATCTTAATGATTTCTTCTTTAAATATGGGGCGCGTATAAACCCTGTAATGGTTAATGATATGTACTCTGCGCCTATTACTCTAGCTATTGGCGAAGGAAATGACGCACAGTTTCAACCGGTACGTTGGCAATATGCTCCCCTAGCGGAAAGTAATCCTAATCACCCTATTACTAGTAATATTAATATTGTGAAATTCGATTTTGCAAACCAAATTGATACCTTAAGTAACAACATTGAAAAAACCGTATTACTGCGTAGTTCGCAACTTACAAAGTTAGAAGGTGTACCAAAAGAGATTAATCTAAATATTGTAACACAAGAACCTAACCCAGAAAGCTACACGAAAAGCAATCAAACCTTAGCCCTTTTACTGGAAGGTGAATTTACATCGGTATATAAAAATAGAATTAAACCGTTTAAACTTTCCGAAGAAAAAAATGAAAGTACAGCTACAAAAATGATTATTATAGCGGATGGCGATATCATTAAAAATGATGTGGTTAGAAACAAACCACAACAATTAGGGTTTGATAGAATGACAGGACGACAATTTGGTAACAAAGAGTTTTTAGAGAATGCGGTAAATTACCTGCTTGATGATAACGGACTTATTAATATTAGAACAAAAGAGATTGCAATTGCCTTTTTAGACACTCAAAAAGTGACCGCTCAAAAAAGTAAATGGCAACTTATTAATGTCGCATTACCGTTAGTTTTTCTAGCAGTTTTTGGAGTTCTTTTTACTTACTTCCGAAAACGAAAATACACGTCTTAAAGATAATAAACAACTACTTATATTAAAGGTATTCCATAATAAACGCGTTACAATTGATGTTGAAAAAGATAATAGGATGCATGGTTATAATATATCTATCAACTAGCAGTTGCTTTAGTCAAGACAATCCTTTACCTGATTTTATTAGTAGAAATAAAGATAAATCACCAGGACAATTTACAACAGTTACTACAAATCAATTAATCTCTAAACCTGAAGATTATGACGGAAAAGTAGTTCGTGTGGTGGGATATCTCAATTTAGAGTTTGAAGGAACAGCCTTGTACACTTCTAAATCTGATGACGATAAACATTATTATAAGAATTCAATATGGCTATCTATTTCAAAAAAACACAGACGCGAATTAGATATGTATTGTAGCGAAAAACACGCCTCAGTTATTGGTACTTTTAAACAGGGTTGGAATGGTCATTTTGGTATGTTTAGCGGTACTATCACTGAGATAAGAAGAATAGATATTCGCAAAAACTAATCTAAAACGATAAAGTCTCACTACGCCTTTTTGATATTTAAAACAGACACTGCCTTTAAGAAAAACAATAATTTAGATCAAACAAAATTAACCATGAAAAGCAATAAAAAACGTCCTTTTATTATCTTAATCATTTGGATTTTTATAAGCGGGTATACTTTTATAAATAAAGGCATTGAAAAAGGCTACCAAGATTGGAGATTCTACGCTGCACTAGTTGGTGTTTTAATTCCGTTAGTTTTCGGGTTTTTGATATTTAAGTCTTCTAAAAAACAATAAATTCACCCCATCTTATTCCTTCAATAATGAAATTAATAAGACTAACAAATACCACAGATAATTATTTTCAAAAAGCATGGAAACTTTATGAAGAAGCTTTTCCTCTAGAAGAACGCAGAGTTTTAGAGCATCAATCTTATGTTTTAAAAAACAACAATTATCATTTTGATATTATAATTGACAACAACCAATTCATCGGATTTTTATTGTGGTGGGATTTTGGCATTTATAAATATATAGAACATTTTGCAACCGCAGCTGAGCAAAGAAACAAAGGGCTTGGAAAAACAATATTAAATGAGTTTATAGCTCGTAATGATGAACCTATCATACTAGAGGTTGAATTGCCCAAATCCCATATCAATAAACGTAGAATAACATTTTATGAAAGACTTGGCTTTAAACTAAATCTGCAGTATTACGAAATGCCACCTTTAAGAGACGGTCAACCACCATTACATTTATTATTAATGTCGTATCCAAATAAGATGTCTGAAAAAGATGTTGATGTATTTATTGAAAAATTCCACACTATCATTCTTAGAAAAGAATTATAAATCAACTTACAGATCTATTTCCACAACTAATACATTAAACCTTCTAAATAACATCACACCAAACTAAAACAATCTTAAACACAAAAAAGCGACCATTTTCATGGTCGCTTTTTTTAATATATATAAAAGATTAGTACTTATTTAATAATAAGTTTTCTAGTACCTTTTTGATCTCCATTAGTAATCTTCACGAAATACACACCAGTTGATAATGCTTTCACATCAACAAGTTTTCTAGTTTGTAAATCAAATGATTGATTTAATAATAAACGACCGTTAATATCATAAACAGCTAATTTTAAATCATCTTGTTGGTTTAACAATGTAAACTCAAAATAGTCTGCAGCTGGATTAGGGAATACATCAAAGCTTTCAATTTCATTTTCAGAAACTGATAATGATGCGCCTGAAGTACTACAGAATAATAATGAAAAGTTATTTAAAGATCCGCCATCACCATCATAACCATCAACAACTCTAAGTGTCCAATCACCTGCTGAATCTTCACCAATAAATGCGTTTAATAAGTTTTGAGGCTTAACAATACCGTTAATAACTGGGGTTGTTGTTAAACAAGAGAAAGCTGTTCCCGAATCTCTAAATGTTACATCAACATTACTTGTTTCTCCACATACTTCGCTGAATAAGACAACTTCGGTACCTTCTGGACTAATAAGACTTACCACAAGATCACCTACATAAGAATGTGTAATATCTACACCTACTTCAATATTACCTACCATTAAGGCATCTGCTGCTGCAATAGTAATTACAGACTCTATTGTAGAAGTTGCTGAGGTACTAATTGATTTTGGTATATCTGTTGCTGCAATTTCACCGGCATCACATCCTAAAGTTTCGGTTGTAAAAGATGCTGTGGCAAGGTTTCCTGTATAACATATTGTAACCGGTTTTACTCTCCAGTAATAAGTAGTATTATCTGTTAAACCTGCAAGTAATAAACTAGTTTCTGTTGTTGTATAAGTAGTTGTTAAAAAAGAAGGAAATGCTGGAGTTCTAGAAACTTCTACAACATATTCGGCAACATTATCAACAGCTGTCCAACTTAAACTAGGATAAATAAAGACATCGGTAGCACCATCTGCTGGAAACACAATTGCAGTGTCATCTAGAGCAGAACCATCATTAATAGTCATTTCTAATTCAACTTCCTTAACATCAGTAGTTCCTGTTCCTGTACCTACAACTGTAAAGTTATAAGTTCCTTCTGAAAGATTTTCTAACCCTGAAATATCTAAAGTAAAAGTCTCTTCAGTAGTAATTTGAGCTGGTGTAAATGTAGCTACTGCTCCTGCAGGTAATCCTGACACAGATAGCATTGTTGGTCCGTCATAAGAAGTTACAGACGTATAATCAAAGTTATAAGTTCCTGTTTCGTTAGTACAAAATGATTTTGTAAAGCTATCTACTGTAAAAGCAAAATCAGATTCTGAAATTCCGGTTACAATTAAAGAGAAGTTTTGAAGGTCATTTACTAAAGTTCCTTTGTGAGAAACAGTAATAGTATATACTCCTGATGGAACATCAATTTCAACTTTCTCTACATTATCTTTTTCGTTATTTCCTTTTGTAGCTGCTGCGGTATGTGAACTACCCATCTTCCAAGGGTAAAATAAATCACCAGCTGAGTTTGCTAAAACAACATCTAAATCATTTACTAATCTAGAAGTGGTTTCATCTTCAGTGGTATCTTGTACTGATCCTGCTGGATCTGTCCAAGAAATTGTTACCATAACAGGCACTGTACCTAAAGCAGTTCCTGTTTTAACATAAGTTGATCCGTTATTAAGTGTGTTTTCTTCAATAATAGATGTTGCGCCTTCATTAACTAAAGCTAAAGCGGCAGCTTCTACATTAAATAACCCCCAACCAAAAGCAAAATCTGGACCTGGGTTTAAACCTGCTTCTGAAGCAGTATGAATTGCTAAACCTTTTAAAGTTGCAGCAAGCATGTAAGTATCATTTAAGTCGTGATGTAATTGTTGTAATAATGCTAATCCTCCAGAAATACTTGGTGCAGACATTGATGTTCCATTTTTATAACCATAAGAACTATCAAAATCTGAGGTTGAAGAATATGTATTTACTCCTTTTGCAGATAAATCTGGCTTAATACGTCCGTCATCTGTTGGTCCCCAACTACTAAAATCAGACATTACCACATCACTAGGACCTGTGTAATCATTTACCTGATTTACAGCAGCAACTGTAATTGAGTTTTTTGAACAACTCATATCTGTTATTAAATCATAACCACTATCTATTGTGTTTAACCCCGTATTTCTATCATTACCTGCAGATTTTACCATCGTGTAATACGGTGTATTAAACATAATATCATCTAAAGCTGCTGCTTTTGAGTTGTAGTTACCATAAATATAAGTTGGCGTATCTTCATCGACACCTAACCCGTAAGAGTGATTAGATATCAATAAACCATTAGCCGCTTGGGTAGTCATTTCTGATAAATCATTACCAAAATCATTAGCATGTACATTCGCTTTAAATGCCATACCTCTTGTTGCTCCATCATTAGGTTCTGCAGCACCAATAATAGTTCCTGTAACGTGAGTAGCATGATCACTAATTTCTGTAGCGCCATCAACTTGTATAATTCTGTCTACACCTAAAAGCTCGTGAGTAGATCTTACTTTTCCACCATCCCACACACCTATAGTCATCCCCTGTCCTTCAACAGTAAGCCCTAAGCTTCCTCCTGTGTAAAGTTTATCGGCTTTTATAGTTGTTGCAGCACCAGCATTATCGGTAGCGGTATATATTAAAGTACCATCTTGTAATACTTTATGCAAAATAGCAATTCCTCCATTAGGCTTATTAATGACCGTTGGAATATTGTTAGCTTTCGCGTAATCATCTGCATGTTTCTTATCTTTTAAATACGTATCTGATAATTGTGCTGATAATTGCGAAAGGTATTGCTGGTCATAGCCACTAGCAATCGTTTTCTTTTCTTGATCGGTTTGTGCCGAAAGGAAATTAAGCCCTCCTACAATACAAAATGACCATAAAAAGTAGTTTTTAAGGATTCTTCTTTTCATTTTTCTTTTTTTTGTGAGGTAAAAATAGCTAATACATGCAATAAAAAAAAATATCCTATCATAAAGAATTTAACTAAAATTTTAAAACTGTTGATAAAATTGTATAACTAAGATTAAACATTATCATAATAATGAAATATATTTGTTGTACAATTTTTAAAAAAACCTAAATGAAGTTTATTGTATCAAGCACATATTTACTAAAACAATTACAAGTTTTAGGAGGTGTTATTAACAACTCAAATACCTTACCTATTTTAGACAACTTTTTATTTGAACTAAATGATTCGCAACTTACAGTATCAGCTAGTGATCTAGAAACGACAATGTCTTCCGTAATTGATGTAGAAAGCGACAGTAAAGGTAGTATTGCTTTACCTGCTCGTTTGTTATTAGACACTCTAAAAACATTTCCGGAGCAACCTTTAACATTTGTTGTTGAAGATAACAATACGGTTGAAATCAGCTCTAATCATGGTAAATATGCTTTAGCTTATGCAAATGGAAATGAGTTTCCAAAAGCTGTAGCTTTAGAAAACCCTAGTACTACAACTATTACGGGTGATATTTTAGCGACTGCCATTAGTAAAACCATTTTTGCTGCTGGTAATGATGATTTACGTCCGGTAATGAGTGGTGTGTTCTTTCAGTTTTCAACAGAAGGTTTAACCTTTGTAGCAACAGATGCTCACAAATTGGTGAAATATACTCGTGAAGATGTTAAAGCTAGTCAGGTAGCAGAGTTTATTATGCCTAAAAAACCTTTAAATCTTTTAAAAGGAATTTTAGCAACTAGTGGTGATGATGTGACTATTGAATATAATGAATCTAATGCTAGATTTGTTTTTGAAAATTCAGAATTAGTTTGTCGTTTAATAGACGGTAAATATCCTAACTACGAAGCGGTAATTCCTAAGGAAAATCCTAATAAATTATCTATAGATAGAACTCAGTTCTTAAACTCAGTAAAACGTGTAAGTATTTTTTCAAATAAAACAACACACCAAATACGTTTAAAAATTGCTGGTGCCGAATTAAATATTTCTGCTGAAGATATCGATTACTCTAATAAAGCAGAAGAACGCTTAACTTGTGACTATCATGGAGATGATATGCAAATTGGGTTTAACTCTCGTTTTTTAACTGAAATGCTTAACAACCTTAATGCAGATGAAGTTCAACTAGAAATGAGTTTACCTAACAGAGCAGGAATTTTAACACCTATTGATGGCTTGGATGAGGGTGAAAAAGTAACAATGCTTGTGATGCCTGTAATGCTAAATAATTAAAATAAAATACACATAAATAAAAAAGCCGCAATTTTTAATTGCGGCTTTTTCTGAAATTAAAAATGCTCACTTAAAAGTGAGCATTTTTGTTTTATCTCTTTATGTAAAAAATAACTAACTAATAAAACTAAGAGATAATGGGTATGTTGGTGACTCTCCATTACTGGCTTTTACAGCATTCATAATAGGTAGCACTAAAGCTAAAATCCCTAAAATAATTAACAATAAAATACCTAAGCCAAAAACAAAAATTAAGGGAATACACAACAATGAATATACTAATAAACTAATTTGAAAGTTAACAATAGACTTACCTTGAGCATCCATTTTAAAAACGTTGTCTTTTTGTGTTGCCCAAATAATTAAAGGAGCGATTAAACCTCCAAAACCAGTAAAAAAACATAGTAACTGACTCAAATGGGTAAGTACTATTAATTGATTATCTTCTCTCATAATTGATTGTGATTGTTGATTGATACTTATAGGACGCAAACTTTTTAAAAATGTTACAGAAAAAAACAAAAAGCTATTCCATGGTAAAAAATAGCTTCACCATAGCCTATATTTTACCCTGTAAATCGTTACCAAAAACTAGCTGCTTCTAACTTTAAATTGAGGATTTATCCTGCTATATTTCTTCTGAAAAAAGCATTATGAAACAGGGATATAATGAATTAAAAAAAAATAAAACATTAAAAGTACCTTAATCTCGTTTTTTGGCACTACTTTTAACTAAAATTATTAATTACAATATTATTATGAGTAAAGGAACAGTAAAATTTTTCAACGACACAAAAGGATTTGGATTTATCACTGAAGAAGGTGTAGATAAAGATCATTTTGTACACATTTCAGGATTAATCGATGAAATTCGCGAAGGTGATGAAGTTGAATTTGACTTACAAGAAGGAAACAAAGGATTAAATGCGGTAAACGTAAAAGTTATCTAATCATATATTTCAAGTTTTTTAAAAAGCCTATCATTAATGATAGGCTTTTTTATTATTATTTCTTCACACCTAGTTTAACCAATATACTTTCCAACAAACACCATTTTGTAAAAGCAGATTGTATTAAGTTTACACCTATAAATACGGTAAACCACATCCATTTTGGACTAACATAAACTGAAAGCACAACGCTTAGCAATACCATAACACCAACAATTACTCTAAAATATGTATTTAACATTTTTCTTCTTTTTTTAAATTTATATAAATCCTATAACAGCTACCTGTTCTGTATTTTTAGATATTATTTTTTATTCACGTCATTCTGAATGCATTTCAGAATCTCATTATTTATAATTCTTCTTCTCTATCATATAATAAACCAATGGCACAACCAATAAAGTTAGCACGGTCGATACAATTGTCCCTCCCATTAACGAAATTGCTAACCCTTGAAAAATAGGATCAAATAAAATCACAAATGCACCAATAACAACAGTTCCTGCGGTTAATAAAATTGGAGTTGTTCGCACTGCTCCCGCTTCAATACACGCTTGTTTTAGTGGCACACCTTCTGTAATTCGTATATTAATAAAATCGATAAGTAATACCGAGTTCCTAACCATAATTCCGGCTAAAGCAATCATACCAATAAAAGAAGTCGCTGTAAAAAACGCACCCATAATCCAGTGTCCTAAAATAATTCCAATTAACGATAATGGTATCGCAACCATCATTACAATTGGTGCCTTAAAATTTTGAAACCAACCAACAATTAAAATGTATATTAAGATAATGGCGCCTAAAAAGGCAATTCCCAAATCTCTAAACACCTCTAATGTGATTTGCCATTCGCCATCCCATTTTACTGTATAATTATCTTCAAAATCTGGCTGCCCTAAATACATTTCGTTTAACTCGTAGCCTTTTGGTAACGGAATCTCTTTTAACTTTTCTTCCATTCCAAGAATAGCATAAGCAGGACTCTCTAAATCTCCAGCCATATCTGCCATAACATAAACCACACGTTTTTGGTTTTTACGATGTATACTTTTTGCAGCTATCGTTTCGGTAATCGTTACTAAATCTGCAATAGGCACCATATTACCTTGTTTCGATTTTACCTTTAATTGTGAAATATCTGTAATTGTAGATTTCTCTTTTTCATCTAAAGCCAATACCAAACCAACTTGAGTAACCGCATCTTCGTCATACAAACTTGTGATGGATCTATTAGACAATGCCATATTCATAGTGTACGCTATTTGCTGTGGTGCAACACCATACAACATGGCTTTTTCCTTGTTTATATCAAATTGATACTCCGTTTGATCGGCTTCAACCATCCAATCAATATCTACAACATCAGTGGTGTTTTTTAAGATATTTTGAACGCCATTAGCGATTTTAATTTGCTCGTTATAATCAGGTCCGTATACTTCTGCAACAATGGTAGACATTACTGGAGGTCCTGGTGGCACTTCTACCAATTTAATATTGGCATTATATTTAGCTGCTATTTTTTGAATATCTGGACGCATTAATTTAGCTATACCATGACTTTGAATATCACGTTCGTCTTTATCAATTAAATTCACTTGGATGTCAGCCATATTAGATCCACCACGTAAATCGTAATGACGTACCAAACCGTTAAACGTAATTGGCGCAGAGGTACCAACGTAATTTTGATAATTAACCACTTCTGGTCGTGTTGATAAGTACTGTGACACTTCTTGAGCCACAACACCTGTGCGTTCCAATGTTGTGCCTTCAGGCATATCAATAACCACTTGGAATTCATTTTTGTTATCAAATGGCAACATTTTTACTGCAACCGACTTTGTAAAAAACAACACCATTGTCGCCATTAATACCATAAAAGTCAACCCTAAAAACAACCAACGTTTGCCTTTACTTTCTAATAAAGGACGTTCAAACTTGTTGTATACCTTGTAAATAAGCGTGTCTTCAACAGCTTTTTCAGGTGTCTCTTCTGCTCCTTTTTTATCTTTTTCTCTTAAGAAAATATAACCCAAATAAGGAGTTATTGTTAACGCTACAAACAAGGATAATATCATGGCAATAGACGCTCCTATTGGCATTGGCGCCATATATGGTCCCATTAATCCAGACACAAAAGCCATAGGTAAAACAGACGCGATAACCGTAAATGTTGCTAAAATAGTTGGATTACCAACTTCATTAATCGCATACAAAGCAGCCTCTTTAAACGGTAAACGTTTCATTTTAAAATGCCTGTGCATATTTTCGGCAATAATAATGGAGTCGTCGACCACAATTCCCGTTACAAACACTAACGCGAATAAGGTAATTCGGTTTAGCGTGTAATCCATCATATAATAACTCAATAATGTCAAAGCAAACGTAATTGGCACTGATAAAAACACGACCAATCCACCACGCCATCCCATGGCTAACATAACTACAAGTGTTACTGCAAAGATAGACCCAATAAGGTGCCACAATAATTCTGATACTTTATGCGACGCTGTTTCACCGTAATTTCTGGTAACCTCAACATGTACATCATCCGGAATTAACGTGCTACGTAAATGATCGACTTTATCAATAATGACCTCAGCAATTTTCATAGCATCGGCACCTTTGCGTTTTGCTACCGAAATGGTTACCG
The DNA here is from genome assembly GCF_052934785.1 of Lacinutrix undariae. Classification (NCBI taxonomy): domain Bacteria; kingdom Pseudomonadati; phylum Bacteroidota; class Flavobacteriia; order Flavobacteriales; family Flavobacteriaceae; genus Lacinutrix; species Lacinutrix undariae. The sequence continues at coordinate 2,552,916 of NZ_CM128809.1, read as the reverse complement.
CAGGATATTCTGACTTATAATCCGCCGATTTCACACTTCCTTTTCCGTAACCTAAACTCACATAATTTTGTGGCACTTCTGGTCCATCAATAATTGTAGCGACTTGTTTTAAATAAATAGGCTGATTTTGTTGCACGCCAACCACCAAATTTTCAACATCAGTAACCGAAGCTAAAAAAGCACCTGTATTTACTAAAAACTCGGTATCATTCTTATCAAAACTCCCAGCACTTAATTGGCTGTTATTTGCTTTAATCATTTCCGAAACTGACAAGAAATCTAAGCCACTTGCAGCTAATTTATCTTTATCTAAAACGACACGTAATTGACGGTCACGACCTCCAATTTTATGCGTAATCGCCACATCGTTTATCTTCTTAATTTCGGCTTCCAACTCTTGAGCCATTTGGTTTAACTGGTAATCGTCATAATTTTCACTCCACAGTGTTAATCCCAACATAGGCACATCGTCAATCGCACGCGTTTTTACTAACGGAAACGTGACACCAGCAGGCATTTGATCCATGTGCTTGTTAATTTCGTTGTATAATTTAACGAAAGAACGCTCTATATCTTCGCCAACATAAAACTGTACGATGACCATCCCTTGCTCTTTCATGGACGTAGAATACACATATTCTACACCTTTAATATTCGAAATTAATTGCTCTAAAGGCTTAATCACACGCGACTCCACTTCCGTAGGACTTGCTCCTGGATACCCCACAAAAATGTCTGCCATAGGCACATCAATTTGCGGTTCTTCTTCACGCGGAATTAAAAACGAACTGTACACGCCAACCACCATAAATACAATCATCAAAAGCACTGTAAGCTTCGATTGCATAAAGACTTTGGCAATTTTACCTGCGATTCCTTCTTTCATAATTATTACTTTTTTTATTCCCATGACAATGGAAATATTTATATTTTGGGCGTTTTAACAGGCTATACACTGTATCTTTTTCACCAGTTATTACTGAGTGTTTTTTTATTTGCTGTGGCAATCTCTTAATCGATTGGGAGATTACCACGTCGTTGCACTCCTCGTAATAACAGCTTATTTATTAAGTAAAAAAGGATGTCGTTTCTATCCTTAACGCAACTTATTAGTTATTGAATTGTAATTTTTACACCATTAAATAGTTTGCCTTCAGCAGAAACAATATATGCTTCGTCTGCATTTAAACCAGATAATACTTCTACTTGATCTCCAAAAGTTCTGCCTAAACGCAACCATCGTAATAATGCGGTATTACTTTGACTTACGGTATAGACACCCGATAATTGACCATTAGTTACAATAGCATCCTTCGGTATTAAAACCATTGATGACGTGGCTTTTCTTTCCACAGGAAATTGAACTGTTGTAAACATCCCTGATAAAATAGTAGCTTCTGTTTTATCTAAATCTATTTTCACTAAATATTGCCCTCCAGTATTTTTAGCTGAAGTGCTGACCTCTTTTACTTTCCCTTGCAACGTTTTATTAATGGATTTGACTAAAACATCCACTGTAGTTCCTGATTTAATCTCTGAAATTTCAGTTTCTGGTACCATTGCCATAACTTCAAAATTCCCTGGTGTTTCTATACTTATCAATGGTACACCAGGATTTGCCATATTACCAGCTTCTATAGTTTTACTAGTTACAGTTCCGTTAAAAGGCGCAGTAATATTACTGTAAGCAAACTGTGCGTTTATTTCGTTTTTCATTTGATTAGCCCCTTCTACTCTAGCTTTTGCCATTTCGTAATTCGCAGTCATATCATCCATCTCTTTTTGAGACGCACTATTGTCTGCAAACAAGTTTTTAAAACGATTATAATCTTTTTGTGCATTATTTAAAGCAGCATTAGCTTCGGTTATTCCTGCATTTATTTGAGCTTTCTTGGCTTGTAAATCGCTATTATTAATAGACACTAATAATTGTCCTTTACGTACTTTATCGCCAACGTTAACATGTACTTTATTAACGTAACCCATCATTCTAGTACTTAAATCTGCACTATTTGTCGCTTGAATTTTTCCGCTTACAGATAAAAAAGGACTGTTACTGTTTGCTGCTACTTGACTAGTTTTAACGCTAATTGCTGGCGAATTATCTACAACAGGTTTTTTGTCTTCGCTTCCACAACCTGCTACTAATAGTGCTACAGAAAGTGTTAAGAGTGTATATATGTTTTTCATCATAAAATTATTCTTTAGTTAAAAATTGTAAGTATGCTTGTGTGTAATTGTATTCAAAAATGGTTTGGTAATATTCCAATTGCTTTTGTGCGTATTGCGTTTCAGCTAGTAATAAATCAGACGTTTTTTCTAAACCTTCTTTAAATCTGTTGGTTCTAATTCTTAAAGATTCTTCAGATTGTTGTAATGCTAAAGTTGTTAATTTCAACTTATTGTCAGCATCTATAAAGGCGCGTTTCGCTTTGTTTAATTCTAAATTACTTTGTGATACATATTGCTTGTATTCTAATTTAGATTTTTCGAATTCTGATTTACTTTTTTGCGCTTTTCCAATACGTTTAGAGCCTTGAAATATATCCCAACTTAATTGTGCTCCAAATAAGTATCCATTAGAACCGCCTTGAAAAATGTTATCGTCATACAACTCATAACTCCCAAACGCATTTAAACGAGGTAAAAACGCCATTTTATCAGCTTTATTCATCGCTTCATAAGCATTTGAGGCCAATTGCATGGCTTTAATATCCGATCTGTTTTCAGACACTGCTTTGTCTTCCATTGTAAATGTGCCAATGGCTAATTCGTCACTAGGCATATACACAACATAAGTTTCATCATTCATTAAAAAAGACAAATAATTAGACGCATTTTGCACATTACTTTTAGCGGTTTGTAATTGGTTTTGAACCTCAGTAACACGGACTTCAACATTCAATACATCTGCACGTTGTAAATACCCTTGTTTAAAGCTATCATCTGCTAATTTCTTATTAGCATTTGCTGCATCCAAAGCTTTTTCTAAAACGTCAACAGCTTTATAGGCTAATTGGAGTTGCATGTAGGCTTTATCTACTTCAAAAACTAAATAATCTTGTGTTCGTTCTGTCTTTAAAGACATCGCTTCCATTTTAGACTTAGCCGCTTTACGTTGGTAAATACCATCTAAATTTATTAATGGTTGCTGAATTTCGAACTTAGTCGCGTAGTTTTCAATCTGAGAAGGATCGTTTAACAACGCGGGACTAAAATCGTTCTGTGTTAAAATCTCTTGATTTAATTTACTCCCAAAAGCCATCAATGGATTAGTCGTTGCCATAGCTGTATGACTTGCTGTAATATTTGGCAAAAACACGGCATTGGTTTGTCTATAATCTGCTCTAGCTTGTTTAAAGTCTTCTTCAGAAATTTTTATGCTAGTATTTTCTGCTGACACCTTAGATAAAACATCAGATTTTGCAATAGGAACTACTTGTTGAGCTTGCACTGTAAGTGTTAATCCTAAAAGCAATAATGGTATATAAATATATTTTTTCATCAACTATTAATTTACAGTACAAATGTACATTACATAAACAGCGTGGTTGGTAACATTAGTTACCAACCAAAAAGGAACTTAAAACAGAAGTCTTGTTATAAATATATTAGTATCACTTATTTTTGCATACTATATGGACTCATTAACACAAATAGTATTAGGAGCAGCTGTAGGAGAAGCTGTTTTAGGTAGAAAAGTTGGAAACAAAGCCATGCTTTACGGAGCTATTGCTGGAACTATTCCTGATTTAGATGTTTTAGCCTCCTTTTTTACAGACAATGTCACGGCACTTTATCTACATCGTGGGTTTACACATTCTATTGTGTTTTCTGTGCTTTTTGCACCTATTTTCGCATGGATTATTACGCGGTACGAAACCTATAAAAACTTTAAAAATTGGACTTGGTTATTCTTTTTAGCATTTGTAACCCATCCTATATTAGATGCTCACACCACTTGGGGAACGCAACTCTTTTGGCCTTTTGATTTACGGTTAGCTTTTAAAAACATATTTGTAGTTGATCCATTATACACCGTTCCTTTTCTGATATTCTTGATTTTGGCAATGCGTCAAAAACGAACCACTACAAAACGACGTTTTTATAACAAAATGGGATTAATAATAAGTACATCGTACTTAGCCATTACGCTACTTTTAAAATGGGCAGCTTACACCAAATTTGAATCTGCTTTGAAAGAACAAAACATAGCTTATTTAGATATTGATACTAGACCGTCGCCTTTAAACACCATACTTTGGAGTGCCAATGTGCAAACTGAAGAGGCTTATTTATTGGGGAATTATTCCTTTTTTGACAGCCAACCCATCACTTTTGAAAGCTATCCTAAAAACCACAACTTACTAGGCAGTCTTGTTGAAGATAAAAGTGTAAAGCAAATGATTGCTATTAGTGAAGGTTGGTACACAATCACAAAAAAAGAAAACACGCTTTATTTTAACGATTTACGTTTTGGTTTATTAAGTTTAAAACCAAAATCAGAAAACTTTGTTTTTAAATACAAATTAGAAGTTGATTCTTCTGGTAAGGTTTCATTTATTGAAGCTCCAAAAGATTCTAATGACGGTAAAAAGCTGCTATCAGAACTTTGGCAACGTGTGAAAGGGAATTAATTTCGACCAAACAAAATTTTAAATATCTTAGTAAACTAAACTTAAAAATCATGGACATTACTGCAGCATATACGGATCTATATCAAATTACAATGGCACAAGTCTATTTTGTGACCAAACCAAATGGTAAAGCGGTCTTTGACTATTATTACCGTCGCAATCCTTTTGATAATGGCTATGCCCTATTTGCAGGATTAGAGGATGTTTTAGACATATTGGAGTCTCTTAAATTTTCAGAATCTGACATTTTATATCTAAAACAAAAAGGATTTGAAAATGAGTTTTTAGAGTATTTAAAAAACTTTAGCTTTAAAGGTAGTATTCGCTCTAGTAAAGAAGGTGATATTGTTTTTCCTAACCGTCCTATTTTACAAGTCGAAGCTAATATTATAGAGGCGCAAATTATTGAAACACTGTTACTAAATATTCTTAATTTTCAAACCTTAATTGCAACCAAAGCGAGTAGAATACGCTATAGCGCTAAAGATGCTATATTGTTAGACATGGGATTACGTCGTGCCCATGCCACAGGTGGTTATTATGCGTCTAGAGCTGCTGCTATTGGTGGATTTGATAGTACTAGTAATGTGAAAGCTGCCGAAGATTATAACATCGCATCTACAGGAACTATGGCACATTCGTTTATACAGAGTTATGATAATGAATTAGATGCATTTCGTGATTTTGCACAAGTACGACCTAAAAATTGTGTGCTTTTAATTGACACGTATAACACCCTAAAATTAGGACTTCCAAATGCGATTATAGTTGCCAAAGAAATGGAAGAAAAAGGTGAAAAACTTTTCGGAATCCGATTAGATAGTGGCGATTTAGCCTATTTATCTAAAAAAGCAAGAGCCGTTTTAGACGCTGCTGATTTAAGTTATGTGAAAATTGTAGTGTCAAATCAGTTAGACGAATTTGTTATCAAAAGTTTAAAAGAACAACAGGCACCAATTGACGTTTTTGGCGTAGGAACTAATTTGGTTACAGGACGACCAGATGCTGCGTTAGATGGTGTTTATAAATTATCTGAATATAATGGTGACCCAAGAATTAAACTCTCTGAAAACATTATAAAAGTATCGCTACCGTTTAAAAAGCAAGTATATCGCATAATTGATGCGGATGGGCTATTTTATGGTGCCGATGCTGTGGCTATGTATGCTGAAGGTGAAATTGATCACATGGAACATCCTTTTGATATTACTAAACAGATAGATATTAGTACTCTAAAAAAAGAACCATTATTAGAGTTAGTCATGGAACACGGAAAACGTATGATTCCTGCAAGAACAGTTACCGAAATTGCAGAATATTCACAATCCCGTTTGGCCCAACTTCCTGATGAATATAAGCGTTTTCAAAACCCGCATACCTATAAAGTTGGATTGAGTAGTCAACTTAAGAAAGAACGAAATGAACTAATTAACAAACATAAAAATTAAATTTAAACCGCGTTTTAAAAGCTCTAGCGTATTATATTAAAATAGTCAAACTATGAAAACACTTTTAGTCATTGATGTGCAAAACGATTTTATGCCTGGAGGATCACTTCCTGTTCCCGATGGTGATACCATTGTACCTATAATAAATAGCATACAAGATAAATTCGACTTGATTGTAGCCACACAAGATTGGCACCCAAAAGCACATTCTAGTTTTGCTGTAAATCAAGAAGGAAAATCTGATTTTGATAGTATTGAGTGGCGTGGACAAATGCAAACCTTATGGCCTGAGCATTGCGTACAAAGCAGTAAAGGTGCCGAATTGCACTCTGAGTTAGACACCACAAAATACGAGGCTATTTTTAGAAAAGGTACAGATATTAATATTGATAGTTATAGCGCCTTTTATGATAATAATCATTTAAAAGCAACGGGATTAACAGGCTATCTAAAAGAAAAAGAGACCACAAAACTCTATTTTTGTGGTCTTGCTTCTGATATTTGTGTTTACTTTTCTATTCGTGATGCTGTTAAAGAAGGTTTTGAATGCTATTTTATTGAAGATGCTGCAAAACCTTTAGATCTAGAAGCTTTTGAAGCTATTAAAACCAAGATGATTGCTATGGGTGTGCATATTATAACTTCAGCATCTTTTTAAAATTATTCAACCCTTCTTTCTGTTTAGCTTCTTGTACCTCCATGTCCCCCTGCGACCACTAACATTATTTTTATACTTAAATAAATGAATTTGAAAAATTGAATAATTGGATTCATCATTTTAAATCTTTGATATTTTGATATTCTTTCTGTCATTTTGATAATTATTAAATTCTTGTAAAATTTTCATGATATCCTAAATTTCACTTTGGTCTTTCAGGATAAGCGATTCATATCAATTAAAAACTAGGCGTTTTGTTTATTCCGGAATCAACCACCAAAATGGTCGCATTTTTGCTTTATAGATAAAGGCATAATGCAATGCTAATTTTAACCAATGACCGGCTAAACCTATTTGTCCGAAGGTTTTTCCTAATTGTCGCCCTTGAGTTTTTGGATATTTCTCATAATCCGGCACAATTGGATACGTTGTAATGCTTACTCCGCTTCCAGATAGCATCCCGTAACCAGCAGAAGCAATACATGCTGCTCCCATATTTCCCATAGAGCCTTTATGATTTAAAGATTCTTTTCCACTTTTTATAGAATCTATAATATTATCAGCAACCAATTTTGCGGTAATACCTGATGGCATTCCTGTACGCGGTGGCGCTGGAGCAATTACCGTCCCGTTTTTACTCGTTCTTGGCTTAGAAATGGCATGTGGTGGTGCAAAGGCTATTCCTGGAGCAAAAATATTTTTATAACTTGGATTTTGATACGTTTCTGGCCAATCTTTTACGGACCATTGTTCATATGGTTTTGGCGTGTAATCGGCGTCTACAATCATAAAACCTTTGAAGAGTTTTTCTGTGATATCGTTTTCATTTTTATCATAGGCTTTAAATCCATGACCAGAAAACGAAGGAATTAACATTGCAAAATCATAAGTTTCTACTTTATATTCGCCTTCTAAATTTTCGTAATGAGCTATACCGTCTTCAATTTTGTTTACGCCAGCTCCAAGGATCCATTTGATGTCTCTGTCTTCAAAAACCATTTCGACCATTTCATGAGATTTCATGGTCATACTACCATAACTTAATAACATACCATCCATCCCAAAATCTCCTAGTTGGTATTCGTTAGAAATCCAAGTGACTTCTGCCATGTCACGCACATTATGCTTGCGTAATTCTTGCTCAACATTTAAAATATATTCAAAAGCAGCACCTTGACAAGTCGATTTTGCATGACCTGTACCGATTAGAATTTTAGCTTTTTTACCCGCTTTCATTTCTTGGATTAATGCCTTCAAACCTAACCAAGCATGATCTGCATGAGAGAATGTACACACTGAATACGCTTTGTTTTTACCTGGTAATAAACCCTCTGTAGCTTCAAAGTTTAATTTTGGACCTGTAGCATTAATTAAATAATCGTAGGTTATCTTTTCTTGCGTTCCTTTATTATCTCCGTGCACATATTCTGATAAAACATAAGGTTTTTCTTCTGTTTTATCTCCTTCAGGGAAAAAAGAAATCGCTTTGGCTTGTTTATATCCAATACCTTTCTTTTTATACAAAGGTGCTAATGGAAAGTATATTTTTTCTGATTTCATTTTACCAATTCCAACCCAAATATTTGAAGGGACCCATTGGTAATTACTGTTAGGAGATACTACAATTACTTCATGATTTTTTGGCAGTTTTCGGCGTAAATGAGTTGCTGCAACATGACCAGAAATACCTGCTCCTAAAATGACAATTTTAGACATTTTATATGGTTTTAGAATGTGAGTTTAGTTTAAAATTAAAGCTATGAAGTAGAATCTATCAGATTGAATATCTGATAAATAGAACACCTTAATAATAGTACAAAGATTGAGTAATTATAGGTACTACACAGTAACTTTTGTTACACAAGTCTGTTAATTTGTCTTCTTATAACTCCAAACCGCTAAAGCATTCATTACAAAAGCATAAATCGCTGTTTTTAATAACTGAGGAAGAATATCTTTAAAACCAGAGCCCTTCAACATAACCATACGCATCACCTCTACAAAATAGCGTATTGGATTAAATTCGGTAAGGGTTTGCGCCCATTTTGGCATACTCTCTATTGGTGTGAATAAGCCACTCATTAAAATAAAAATAACGGTAAAAAACCAGGCAATAAACATCGCTTGTTGCTGTGTATCCGTAAAATTGGAAATAAATAAACCGATTCCTAAAATGACTAAAATATAAATAGAGGTATATAAATATAGTAATGCTAAACTACCAATCATCGGAATATTAAAAATGACTTTAGCCAAAATTAACCCGACCGTTAATAATCCCATGCCTATCACCCAAAATGGAAAAAGCTTCCCTATAATAAACTGGCTTTTTTTAATTGGAGTCACATTAATTTGTTCTAGCGTACCAATTTCTTTTTCGCGGACAATATTCATTCCCGAAAGGAAGAGCGTAATCATGGTTACTAATAAAACTAGAATACCAGGAACCATAAAGGTTTTGTAATTTAAGGTCTTATTATACCAAAATAATGGAATAGTCTCTATCGCTATTGGTTGTATTTGTTTATCTGAAACTTGTAATAAATCTACTTTTATACTCTGATTAAAGCCTTGTACAATTTGTGTGACATACACATTTTCTACACCTGCTGCTGCGCCATCAATAGCGTTTATAGTTACGCCTAAGCTATTCTGTTTTTCTTTTTGTAAATCACGTTCAAAATAGTGTGGGATTTCTAAAAGCACATCTACTTCTCCTTTTAACATCGCAGCACTGGCTAATGCTTCCGAAGGAAAATCTGTTAATACATTAAAATAAGTGGATGCATTAAATTTTTCAATTAACGCTCTAGATGTTGCTGTATGATCGTTATCAATATAACCGAATTTGATGTTTTTGACTTCAAAAGTTGCTGCATTAGATAATATCACAAGTTGAAATAATGGCAAAACAAAGATGATAGGAAGCATACCTTTATTTCTAAAAATTTGCTTAAACTCCTTTTGTATGATGTATAGGATTGTTTTCATTATTCCAATCTGATTTTATATTTCTTCACACTTAATCCTATAAAAAACACTGTCATTCCTATTAAAATTAAGGTTTCTTTCCATAAATATTGTAATCCTACACCTTTTAGCATAATGCCTTTTATGATGATAATAAACCACTTTGCAGGAATGATATTACTAATAATTTGCAATGGTAAGGGCATGCTTGAAATTGGAAAAATAAAGCCGGACAATAAAATTACTGGAAGCATAAGACCCATTAAAGAAATCATCATTGCTGTTTGTTGTGTAGCAGAAATTGTTGATATTAAAATACCTAAAGCTAATGCTGTAATTATAAATAAAACACTTTCAAATCCTAATAAAAAGAGACTTCCTTGAACTGGCATTTTAAAGATAAAAATACTTAGTAAAACAATAACTGTAGCATTTATAATAGATAGAAAAATATAAGGAAATACTTTGCCAACAATAACTTGAATTGGTTTTATGGGTGACACCAAAAGGATTTCCATAGTCCCTAATTCTTTTTCTCTAGTAATAGAAATCGAAGTCATCATAGCAGAAACTAACATTAAAATAATGGTCATTACACCGGGAACAAACATGTACACACTTTTTAATTCTGGGTTGTAAACCATTCTGGTTTGTGGTACAATTTGATAAGTGATGGCGATGTCTTTATTAAGTTCATTTTGATATTGTTGAAGAATAGCGTTGACATAGTTACTTACTGTATTTGCAGTATTAGGATCTGTAGCATCTGTAATAATCTGGATAGTTGCTTTGTGATCTTTAATTAAATTTTTGCTAAATCCTTTTTCGAAATTTAAAACCGCTTTTACTTTTCCTTTTTTGAAAATAGTTTCAATATCTGATTCTTTATTAATAAATTGACTGATACTAAAGTATTTTGAAGCTGAAATTTTATTAATAATTTCTGTTGTTGTTGCATCTTTAGAATGGTCTAAAACTGCAATCTCTACATTATTAATCTCATTAGTAATCGCAAAACCAAATAACATGATTTGTGCTATTGGCATTCCGAAGAGAATAAACAATGAACGTTTATCCCTAAAAATATGGTAGAATTCTTTTTTTATGAAGCCTATAAATCTTTTCATTATTTATCTTCCGCAGATCTAAAAGATTACCGCAGATTTTTTATTGTTATAATCCATTTACTTTTCTGAATATTCCTTTTGTGATGTCATCCACATTAAAATTTACTAAAATACCTAGCTTTAATTCCGAAATTTTTAAATAAGTTAAAACTTGCTTATGATGTACTTTTGCTAAATTTTCAATCGATTTTATTTCTATTATTACTTTATTATTGACTAACAAATCTAACCTGAAGCCAATTTCTAATTCTATACCATCATAAAATACTGGTAATGGGACTTGTTTTTTAACTGATAATCCTTGTTTCTTTAATTCATACATTAAAATGGTTTCATATACAGATTCTAATAAACCTGGTCCCAATTCATTATAGACTTTAAAAATAGCTCCTCTAATTAGGTATGAAATGTCATTTTCTGTTTTTTGCTCCATAATATTTTTTTTATAATTTTTTATTATTACTCCCGCAAATTTCGCAGATAACCGCAGATTTCCCTCAAGGTGTACTTATACTTTTTTATGCGATAATCTGTGACATCTGTGGGAAATATCTATCCTCTAGCAAGTTTTAAAAACACATCGTTCATATTATCTACTTGAAATTGTGCTTTTAATTTTTTAGGTGTATCTAAAGCTTCAATTTTTCCGTTTACCATAATGGAAACTCTGTCGCAATACTCAGCTTCATCCATATAATGCGTAGTTACAAAAACGGTAGTACCTTGATGGGCTGCTTTGTAAATCATTTCCCAAAATTGTCGTCTAGTAATAGGATCTACTCCTCCTGTTGGCTCATCTAAAAACACGATTTTTGGATCATGAATTAAGGACACAGAAAAAGATAATTTTTGTTTCCAACCTAAAGGTAAAGCACCAACTAATTGATCTGATACGTCTTCCAATCCTAATTCTTCAATCAAGATTGCTGTTTTTTCTTTTATTAGTTTTCTAGATAGGCCATAAATTCCGCCAAAAAACGTGATATTTTCTTTAACTGTTAAATCGTCATACAAAGCAAATTTCTGACTCATATAACCTATATTTTTCTTGATGTTTTCGGCTTGTTTATAAACATCAAATCCTGCAACCTGAGCTTTACCTGCAGTTGGTTTAGAAATACCTATCAACATTTTCATCGCTGTAGTTTTTCCTGCTCCATTTGCTCCTAAAAACCCGAATATCTCACCTTTTTTAACATCAAAAGTAATAGCATCTACAGCTGCAAAATCTCCGTACATTTTGGTTAACCCTTCTACTTGTATGACTGTATTGTTGTCCATTCGTTTTTTTTTAAACCTGACAGGTTTTAGTAATTTATTTAGCTAATTCCATGAAGGTATCTTCAATAGTTGCCACTGTTTTTTCTATTTCCACATTAGAAAGATTATTAGATTCTAAAAACTGTATCAAATCTTTAGGATTAAAATCTGCTCTACGATCTGTATAATGCACAAACTCACCAAAAGGATAGACACTATGGTTATATTCGTAAGTCTTTAAACTCTTAATAAGTTGATACGTATTATCTGCTCTAACGTTATAAATCTGTTTCGGATAGTGCTTAACAATGGCTTGAGGTGTATCAATCTGTAAAATTTTACCGTCTTGAATTAAAGCAATTCTGTCACATAAAGCGGCTTCATCCATATATGGTGTAGACACTAAAATGGTGATTCCTTTTTGTTGCAAACGTTTTAGCATGTCCCAAAATTCTTTTCTAGAAACTGGATCAACACCTGTTGTGGGCTCGTCTAAAAACAACACTTTTGGTTTATGAATTAAAGCGCAACATAAAGCGAGTTTTTGCTTCATTCCTCCAGATAATTTTCCCGCACGACGGTCTTTAAAAGGTTCAATTTGAACATAAATTTCTTTTATTAGGTCGTAATTTTCTTCAATGGTTGTTCCAAAAATAGTTGCGAAGAAATTTAAATTTTCTTCAACGGTTAAATCTTGATAGAGAGAAAATTTACCTGGCATATAACCCACATTATTCCGAATCTTTTTATAGTCTAAAACCACATCAAAATCAGCAACCGTTGCAGTACCTTCATTAGCAATTAACAGCGTGGTTAAAATTCTAAACAACGTTGTTTTACCTGCGCCATCAGGACCTATCAATCCAAAAAGCTCACCTTCTTTCACATTAAAAGAAATGTTCTCTAAAGCTTTTACACTTTTGTAAGATTTTGATATGTTAGAAACTGTGATGCTCATTCTGCAGTATTTATCCATAGTTCTGCGGGCATTCCAATTTTTAGGCTGCCCTCATTTTTAACGTCTACTTTTAAAGCATAAACTAATGCCACACGTTCTTCTTTTGTTTGAATTATTTTTGGGGTAAATTCTGCTTCTGAAGCTATCCAGCTAATCGTTCCTTTATACGCTTTCATAGCATCTGCGTTGTCAATTTTAATAGTTACTTCTTGTCCTATTTTGATATTAGCTAATTGTGTTTCACTTATATAAACACGCAATTGCATAGTACTTAAATCTGCAATTTTATACAACGGTTTTCCAAAAACAGTAATTTCATTTGGTTCTGCATATTTTGTCAAAACGGTTCCGTTTACAGGATTTGTGATTTTGCTTTTCTGGATTTGGTCGTCAATTTGCTTTAACTGTACATCAATAGATTTAAGCTCATTCACGACAGGTGCATTCTGTATTTCGACACTTCTAATTTGGCTTTTTATTACATCCATTTCGCCTAAAACATCATCCAATTGTTTTTGTGTTCCCGCATTGTCCTTTATAAGATTTTGAGCTCGTGTTTTATTTGTATTTGCAGTTTTTAGTTTTGCATTTAATACATTAATTTGTGATAAAACACCTTTAGATTTTGAAGCAATGACAGCTTTAGAAATTACAAGCTGTTCTCGTTTTAATGCTAAAGGGATTGTATCGATATAGCCAATAAATTGTTCTTTTTGAAGCACATCTCCTTCATCAAGATTAAACTGCATTAATTTTCCATTATTTTCTGCAGAAATTGTTATTTCTGTGGCTTCAAAATTTCCGTACCCATCTGCTTTTCCATTATCGTTTCCGCAAGAAAACAAAGTAAGTAGCATGATGCCTATGCTTAAAATATATGTGTGTGTGTTCATGTGCTTCGTATTATTGTCCTTTAATGACATTATAATTGGCTTTTGCTAGTTGTAACTGAATATTATGCTTTACCATGGTGTTTTCGTCTTCGTATAAATTAGTAAGTTCTGTGATGTATGCCGAAGAGGTTATTACGCCATTTTTAAGTTGCGAGTCCGCCGATTTGAGCACGTCTTTTCTAAGGTTAATTATTTCTAAATCTGAAGTAATAAACGTTTCAATTTTATCGATTTCCTTTTGTTGTTGATTTAGCACAATGTTAGTATTGAGTTTGAAAATTTCAGTTTCATTCTCTATAAAATCTTTGTTGATAGCTAAAGATTGTCTTTGCTTTTTGTTAGCCTTCCAATCAAAAACAGTCCAATTCACTTTAACACCAACGGTATAAAATGTTTGAAACGAATTATCCAACATATTTAATCCCGGATTACCATAACCTCCTGTTGCAAAACCTAGTAATTTAGGTGCGTTTTTTTTAGACAATAGGGTTTCATGATTTTCAATTTCTTCTTTTTTAAGTTGAAATAATTCTAATTCTGGTCGTGTTAGTTCTGTTTGTAACGGTGTGTCTAAAAGTGGCTTTTGAAATATTGTTGAAGCATTTAATGGCTGACTTATTAAACTTGATAATGTTTGAACAAGTGATGTTTTGTTACTTTCTAATGCGTTGAATTGCTGGCTTATTTTTAATAATTCGGCTTGTAAAACTTTATCTGAACTTGGTAAAATAACACCATACTTTATTCCTGATTGTACCTCCTTAAGCTTAGCTTCTAATTGCGCTTGTTTTGCGTTTAATAATAACTGAGATTCTTGCGCTAATAAAACAGAAAAATAAAGTTGATTAATTTGCTGTTTTAATTGATACAAACTGACTTCTACTTGCTTTTGTTTCGTTTTTAATTGAGCCGTTTTTAATTGTAAAGACGCATCTGTTGCACCTCCATTATAAATAAGTTGATTTAGAGAAACGGTTGCGCGGTATTGGTCTTTGTTTAAGGGTTCTATTCCTGACATTGCTAAAGGAAACTGAATAACATCAGATTGATAAGTGGCTTGCGCATCCAAACTTAACTGTGGCAATTTTGAAGTAGAAATAACGTCTAAATCCAATTTGTTTTGCGCATCTAAGAGTTTTTCCTGTTTTGCTAACGGATAGTTTTTTGTCACTAAATCATAGCATTCTTCTAACGTAATACTTTGCTGTGCTCTACTTGACAAGGACATTAATAGAATTAAAATGAGTGTTATGTGTTTCATTTTAGTTGTTCTTTATAGAATTAATAATAAAATCAGCAACTTCCGTTTTACGGGAATCCATTATTTTTTTATAGGCCATAGCATCCGTATTTGTAAAAGCCATGATTAAAGGTTTAGCTACAAAAGGAAAAATATTTAGAGCCAAAATATTAATAAATAACTGCTCTGCTGTGATAGGTTTAATTAGTCCATTTTCAATTTCAATAGCGACTTGTTTTTTAAATTTTTCGATATTTGGAAACCCATTTGTGTCTTTCAGTTTTAGAATAAACTCTGGATTTCTATTGAGTTCTTGAATGATGAAATTTGGCAAATAAGGATGTTTACTAATAAATGTGATGTAGTTTGAAGTGAAGTTTCTCACCTTTTCTTCAATAGAAGAATTATCATTTAAAATGGCATTTAATTGAGGTGCTAATAAGGAAAATGCATTCTTAAAAACCGCTTCAAATAACAACTGCTTGCTTCTATAATAATAATGAAGCATCGCTTTATTAATACCAGCTTTATCCGCAATTTCTTGCATGCGCGCACCGTCCATTCCTTTAGATTGGAATATACTTTTAGCTGCATTTAAAATCTGCTCTTCTGTATTTTTATCCTTTGCTTTTTTCATTATAACTACATAGTTTAACCAAGTGGTTAACAAATATATAATGAACTGGCATTAAATAAGATGACTTTTATCATATAAGCTGAATAAACAGTTACTTATTCAGCTTTTTATATATCCCTTTAGCAACTACAAGCCCTAAAACACCTCCTAAAGCTGAGACCATACAATTAGTAGAAAATAACATTATATTAATATCTTGGTTTTGCATTATTGACCATGGATCAAAACCTAATCTACCAAAAGACTTGATAAAAAAAATGCTTCCAAAAACACCAACTAACGTATTACCTATAAACCCGAAAGTGTACTTTTTATAAAAAAAACCAAATGTATTTGCGGCAATAATACCGATAAGAATACTAATTAATGAAATTAAAGTCCCTGTCATAATCGTTAATTTACACTAGTGTCCGTAATCCATTTTATCGACCTTACCAGCCATTAGTCTTTTTTGAATAATGAAGTAAATTACTATAAGAATAAAACCAATAATTGCCCAATTTACGGCTACAGACAAACCATAATTTTCTGCTGCGGTATTGTAAATAGTTAAATGCTCATGAGTACTATTAATAGAGGGTAATATAATTGGAAATAAAGACGCTAAAGATGATGTTATTCCTCCTAAAATCAATAAGGTAGAAAACATAAAACCGTGACTTTCTTTTTTTAGTTTTTTAATAAAAAATAAGCCAATTAATCCTGTAAGATAAATAATAGGAAAGACTATTAAATATGGTCTATCCATAAAGTTATCTAACGACTTTGGATTAACCACCTGCCATACAACTAATGAAAATGCTGTTAATATTGCTAGTGCGATATTCAACTTAAAAATAATACCTTTAAGTTTAGTATTAATTGACGAATTGGTTTTTAAAATTACCCAATTAGCACCATGAATAGCCAAGGTTACCACAGAAATTAATCCTATAATAATTGTAAACCAATCTATAATACCTGGCGTATCACTTAACGGACTAAAACTACTATCCCATAAGGGTAAGAAAAAATAGTGTCCTTCGTAAGCTGAAACTCCATTTTCTACACCTCCTAAATTCACACCTCTAACAATATTACCTAATGCAATACCAAAAAATAAGGCTAATAGTAAACTAGAAACACCAAATGACGTGTCCCAAATATCTTTCCACATTTGAAATTTAAATTGCCCTCTAAACTCTAAACCAATTGCTCTAAAAATAATTAACCACAACACGATTATTAATGGCAAATAAAAGCCACTAAAAACGGAAGCGTAAAATGTTGGAAATGCCATAAAAAGCATCCCTCCTGCTGCAACTAACCAAACCTCGTTAGAGTCCCAAAATAATCCTGCCGATTTTGCGATAACTTCTTTATCTTCTTCTTTTTTAGCAAAGAATAAATGAATGATTCCTGTACCAAAGTCGTAACCATCTAAAACAAAAAATACTGCTAAAACAATAGCGATTGCTATATACCAAAATACTTCCATAATTAATGTGTTTGAGGTTTTGGACCTTGATTAATAGTTTTACCAACTAAGACCAGAAATAACAAGCCTAAAAGCATATATAAAGCAACAAAACCAAGTAATGTAAATAATGTGTTTCCTGAAGATACTGTTGGCGAAATACCATCGCTAGTTTTTAATAATCCATACACTAAATACGGTTGTCGTCCTAACTCTGCAGTGTACCAACCTGTAAGATTTGCGATGTAAGGAAATGGCACTAAAAACATAATGGTCCATAATAACGGTTTTAATGTATATAACTTTTTTCGCCATAAAAAGAAAAGCGCTAACGCCATAACACCAATAAAAATGGTACCTAAACCAACCATTATATGGTAAGAATAATAAAGCGCAGGAATATTGCTTGGCAATTCTTCTTCTTTAAATTGATCCATTCCTGGGATTTGTTTATCCCAATCTTGATGCGTTAAAAAGCTTAATATATTAGGGACTGCTATTTTATTATCTAACTTTTTTTCAACCATATTAGGTTGTCCAACTAAAACAATTTCGGCTCCAGCCTCTTCTGTTTCAAAAATTCCTTCCATAGCTGCAAATGCTGCTGGTTGATATTCTGCAACGTTCTTAGCATTCCAATCACCTGTTGGAAAAGCAACCAATACACTAGATATTAATCCAAAAATAACACCTGTTTTTAAAAATAGTTTCCCGTATTCTACTTGTCTATTTCTTAATACATAAAAGGCTCCAATACTTGCCACAACAAAAGAAGACGTAACTACAGAAGCTATTTGATTATGCAAAAAGGCTGGTAATAACCAAGGATTAGTAAATAACGCTGAAAAGTTTTCTAAAACAAATTTACCGTTTTCTAAAATCTCATATCCTACAGGATGCTGCATCCAAGCATTAGTAGCTAAAATAAACCATCCACTTGCCCAAGAGCCTAAAAAGACTAAAAACCCAGTTAAAAAGTGTAGTTTTTGTCCCATTAGCTTTTCACCAAAAATAAAGAGCGCTAAAAAAGAGGATTCTAAAAAGAATGAGAACATCCCTTCCATTGCCAACGTCTGACCAATTATACCTCCTGTAAGTTCTGAAAACTTAGCCCAATTGGTACCAAATTGAAATTCCATTGGAATACCAGTAACCACTCCCATGGTGAAATTAATAGCAAAAATTTTCATTAAAAATTTTGCTGCATTGTTATATTTTTCGATGTTATTTCTTAAATATTTCCATTTAAAAAAGACGATCAATAATGATAATCCCATGGTTAATTGCGGAAATATATAATGAAATGTGATAGTAAATGCAAACTGCAATCTATCGTAAAAGAGCATGTCTTCCATAGCCTAGTTTTTAGACTATAAAAATACGACACAATGCTTAAATACTGTGTAACTTTTATTACAAAAAAACTCTTTTTTAAGTTTACATTTAATGTGAGATTTTCAGTATAAATAAAAACAATATTTACTATTAAAATATTCTGTATTTACACCTATAAACAGTCATAAAGCATATTGAATAGTTATTTATAAAATTAATACTAAAAATTATATTAATCTCATTTTTTATAAAAGTACACTACTCTTCTGTGCTATCCTTTTTTTTATCACTATTCATCATGAAATTAATAATAACTCCTATTAGAGTTAGACAAACAAGTCCAAAAACTGCAATCATTATTACACCATTATTCCAATTAGATAAAATTATATTTTGAGAGATCATACTATTAAGTTTTATGATTATTAATTGTTTAAAAATAACATACTATTTCAGTAAAAAACATGATATTTATCACATAAAAAGCACCCTTTCTGATGTTTTATTCTTTTTTTATGATAAAAAACAATTCTTTTCCTTTACGAGAAGAATAAGAATTATATGCCTCTTCCATGAATAGAATATTAAAATAAGGATCAAAATAATTTAAATATTCTCTTTTATTACCTCCAAAAGGAGGATGTGTATGATTTAAAGGTGCATTAAAAAGTAAACCAACAATTTTTCCATTTGGTTTTAAAAGCTGATTTGTTTTTTCAACATATTTAGGCCTTAAATCAGGATGAATAGCACAGAAAAATGTTTGTTCAATAATTAAATCACATGATAAATTAGTGTTAAAAAAATCATCATGTATAAGATGTGATGACGGAAATAAAGGGACTCTTGTTTTTAAAGACTGTAATGCTGTTAAAGATAAATCTACAACATAGACGTTTTTAAACCCTTTATAATGAAGATATTCTGCTTCATAACTATTACCTCCTCCTGGAATTAAAATTTTTAAATCTGTATTAGTCAATTGATCAAAATAAGCTTTTAATGGAGGAGAAACTTCACCTAAATCCCAACCAATATCTGAGACTTTATACCTATTATCCCAAAAAATTTCAGTTAAATCCATTAATAAGGTGCTGTTATGATGTTAATCAATTCATCTTTTTGAAGTACTCCAGATTGCCTCCAAACTTGCTTTCCATTTTTAAATAATAACATAGTTGGTACACCTCTAACTTGATATTTGGCTGCAATTCCTTGATTTTTGTCAACATCTATTTTAATAATAGAGACTCTATCTTTTAAATTAGTTTTAACATCTTTTAAAATAGGACTCATCATTTTACATGGGCCACACCATTCTGCATAAAAATCTACAAGGACAGGAATCTCTTGATTTATTAATTCTGAAAATTTACTCATAACTACCTTCTTTTTTACTAAAAATAACACTCCACATACCTCTAACCTGATTTATATTATAACCGATAGCTTTATCATTAGGATACAAAACAGCTAGTTTACTAAACGTTGGCTTGGCTATATCTGTTTCAGGATTACCATGACATTGTAAACACATGGAATTTGTTGTTATTGGATAATACACGTGTACTTTTCCGTTTAATTGATCTACAATTGGTTTTGGCTCGATATTATTTTTTATATCATTTTTAAAAGAGTTAATATACATTAATTCTTTGTTATTTGCTTTATTATTTAGGTTTCTAGGTTTATCTGAAACACGTTTTATTGCTGCATTATATAATACAGACATACTATCTGTTAAAGGATATGCCTGTTCATTACAAAAAACTAAAGCGCCTAAGGTTCCTTTTTTTTGAATGGTTCCCATTAAATTTTTCCCTAGAATTGCTTTTGTTGCTAAAGCATATTTTAAACCTCGTTTTGCATAAGACAAAGTATCATCATTAGCTTTAAGGTCTTCTTTCTGTGCATCATTTTTAAGATTTCTCCCTTTTTCTTCATTAAAATGATTTTCAAACCATTCTGGCTGTTCTATTTCAAAATCATATATATAATCGGCTATTTCAGCAATGGTTTCTTCTGGAAAAGATTGTTTTGGCATAACACCAAATTCTTTAACAGCTCCAACCATTTTAGCTTTATCTGCATTTGGATTTTTAACCCAAGTTTTGATTTCTTCTATAAATTGTGCTTTGGTTGTTGCTTCATTTATATAATGTTTCTTTATAGCAATCATAGGCGGACCTATCCTATCTGATTGATTATCTGTAGAATTATGACACGTATAACAATTAGTTTCCATTAATTTTTTACCAGGATGCTTATTTGCCTCCATTTGCTTTTCAAAAGCTGTATATTCTTTCTTTTTAGAATTATTACAGTTAAAAAAAAACAAGGAAATGCAGACTAATAGTATTAAATTTTTCATTTTAAATATTATTTATTTTAACATTTTCCCTGTTGCACAGCTTACAAAAGACTTTGCTTTAGACACCAAATTATTATCATCACCTGCAGAAGGATAGCCTAAAGTTTTAAGCTTATCTTTTACAGCAAAAGCATCTGCTTCATTTATGTATTTGAAAGCAACTTTACGTTCTTCAATATCAATATTTATATCTGAAATATTTTTAATCTCTAAAAGTTTTGTGATAATGGTATGTGCACAACCACCACATTTTAAATTTTGTACTATTATTGATGTTTTCATTTTATTTATAGTTTAAAAGTCCTCCTTGTAAATCATATATTTCAAGAAAACCTAATGTTGCCAATTTATTTGAAGCTTTTCTACTTCTACCTCCACTTCTACAGTATATGTAAACAGCCTGATCTTTATTTAATTTGTTAAATTTTTCTTGAAAATTATTTGAAAAAAAATCAATATTAATTGCTTTATTAATATGTTGCGTATTAAATTCATTAAGCGTTCTTACATCAACTAACTGTACGTTATTATTAGTGATTTTTGTTTTAAAATGTAATGGAGACAATACTTTTATTGCTTTACTTTGTGGTGTTTTTTCACCAAATAATCTTGAAAATATAGACATAATAACGATGTGTTTTCTTTTATTACTAAAACATATTATGTCATAAAATTAATTGATTTGAAACAACTTATTAGTAACCTTTGTTACATATCAAAAAAAAAGCGTAAACTACAACTGATGTAATTTACGCTCTTTAAAGATGTGTTTGTTTTTATTTTAATGTTGAAGGACAAACAAAATCTGTTACAGGAATGCCTGCTTTTTTAATAGCTCCAAAACCTCCAGCAACATCTACTAGATTATGAATACCTCTACTCTTTAATATGGATGCTGCAATCACCGAACGATATCCTCCAGCACAGTGTACATAAAATGTTTTATCGGTAGGAAATTCTGAAATATAATCGTTTAAGAAATCTAAAGGAGTAAAATGTGCATCTGCAATATGAGCAGCAGTAAATTCGCCTTCTTTTCTAACATCAAATACAGGAATCTCTGAAGTTTCTAAACGTGTTTTAAATTCTTCGGCAGAGATAGAGATTAAATCATCTGTTGCTTTACCTGCTGCTTTCCAAGCATTAAATCCTCCGTCTAAAAACCCAATAGTATTATCAAATCCAACACGAGATAAACGTGTAATTGTTTCTTCTTCTCTACCG
The DNA here is from genome assembly GCF_052934785.1 of Lacinutrix undariae. Lineage (NCBI taxonomy): Bacteria > Pseudomonadati > Bacteroidota > Flavobacteriia > Flavobacteriales > Flavobacteriaceae > Lacinutrix > Lacinutrix undariae. The sequence goes on along the minus strand of NZ_CM128809.1, from coordinate 2,530,702 downwards.
GCATCAACAACTAATAAAATAGGTTGTTTGACATCTCTAATTAATGCGCCAACCCATGGTGCAAAACCGCCATCAATTCCTATAAAAATTGAGCGAGGAATAAATCCTTTTACAAATTCGGTTTGGTGACGCACATCCAAAATGATTGCTTCGGTATCATTTGCAATCGCTTCAAATTCTGCCGGAGATAATGCTTTTGTACCGCGTTTAATTACGGTATCAATATCATCATATCCTTCTTTATTCATCTTTACATTTAAAGGAAAATAATGTGGTGGTGGTAATAACCCATCGGTTACTTCTTCAATAAATTCAGCTTTAGTCATATCGGCACGTAAAGCGTAATTCATCTGTTTTTGATTCCCTAAAGTATCAACCGTTTCTTTCATCATGTTTTTTCCACAAGCTGAACCAGCACCATGCGCAGGATATACAATCACATCATCTGCTAAAGGCATAATTTGTGTGCGTAAACTATCGTATAAATAACCTGCTAAATCTTCTAGTGTTAAATCGGCACCTTTTTGAGCTAAATCTGGTCGCCCAACATCTCCTAAAAATAAGGTGTCACCACTAAAAATCGCATAATCTTTTCCGTTAGCATCTTTTAATAAATACGTGGTACTCTCCATAGTATGACCTGGAGTATGTAAAGTTGTAATTGTAATATTTCCTAATTTGAAGACTTGTTTATCTGTTGCTACAATAGCCTTAAAACTAGGTGCTGCATTTGGTCCAAATACAATTGGTGCGCCAGTTTGTTTTGATAATGTAACATGTCCGCTAACAAAATCGGCATGAAAATGAGTTTCAAAAATATAAGTAATCTTGGCATTATCCTTCTTTGCACGCTCTATATATGGCGATACTTCACGTAGAGGGTCAATAATTGCAACTTCACCTTCACTTTCAATATAGTAAGCACCTTGTGCTAGACATCCTGTATATATTTGTTCTATTTTCATAATTAATTCTTTAATGCTCTATCTGTAATCTTCAATTTACAAAGATAAAATTTGTGATGTTATTTTGTAAATTCTTTTATTATAATATAAACGGCCATGACTAATATGAAGTAGCCAAAGCTCTTTTTTAATTTTTTATTCGAAATATATTTTGAAAGAAATCCTCCTACTAAAATTCCGAGAACGGTAAGTGCTGAAAAAATAAGTAGAAAATTCCAATCGGGATCTAAATTTTGCAAATCGCCATAAAAACCTACGAGGGAGTTTAATGCGACGATTATTAATGAAGTTCCTACAGCTTTTTTCATAGGTAACCCAGACCATAATACTAATGCTGGTACATACAAAAAACCACCTCCTGCACCTATTAATCCAGTAATTAATCCTATAATTGAACCTTGAATAAACACCTTATAATAAGGTTGTTGTTGTTTTTCTTGCTGTGTTTCCTTTTTTGTTTTAATCATTAAGCTGGCTGCCATAATCATCACTAAAGCAAAAAACACCATAATTGCCATACCTTTAGTTAAATGAAAGTTATCAATCTTAAAAATAACATCAGGTATATTTGGTACCACATAACGTCTAGTTATATAAACAGCTACAAATGATGGAAAACAAAATAACAATCCAGTTTTAAAATCGACTAATTTTTTTTGATGCTTCTGAATAACACCAACAATAGATGATGAGCCAACTACAAATAACGAATATGCTGTGGCCACTACAGGATTAAAGCCTAATAAATACACTAATAATGGTACCGTTAAAATGGAACCACCTCCACCTAAAAGTCCAAGGACTCCTCCAATTAAAAACGCCCCTATATATCCTAAAATATCAACCACTATAATCTATTTTTTAACAAAGGTAAGTTACTCTTTTTAATTTGAAAGTAATAAAAGTTACACATCAATTAAAGTTCTAAAATAGTTATTGCATTTCTATGAAGTTGAATCTTTTTTTCGTTTTCTAGAGCTTTTAACAACCTTGAAATAACAACACGAGAAGTATGCATATCGTTAGCAATTTGTTGATGTGTCACTTGTACGATATGGTTATGATTTATCATTGCTTTATCTTTTAGATATTTAAATACTCTTTCGTCCATTTTTAAAAAAGCAATCGTATCAATCGCTTCAAGAAGTTCAGTCATGCGTTCATAATAACTTTGTAAAATAAAGTTTTGCCAACTTTTATACGTACTCATCCAAAGTCCCATTTTTTCAACAGGAATCATCAATAATTCTGTATCTGTTTCAGCAATAGCTCTAATTTTACTTTTTTTCTGTCCCATACAACACGATAGTGTCATTGCACAAGTATCTCCTTTTTCAATAAAATACAACACCAATTCATAACCATCTTTATCTTCTCTTATAATTTTTACGGCACCGCTTAATAGTAATGGCATTGCTGTAATATAGTTGTCAATTTCAATAAGTTTATCTCCCTCTTTAACTTGTTTAACAACAGCTACACGATGAATTTCTTCTAATAACTCATCTTCAAAAATATAGCCGTAATGTTGTTTTAAATGATCTATCATAAACCTTTTATTAGGAAAATTAAATATACTATTATTGTTGAAATTAAGTGGACTTGTTTTATTATTTATATAAAAAACTTAATTTAAAAGTGTGCTATTTTTTAAAATACGAAAGCATTTTTCTTCTCCCAAATACATGGAATCTCCAAAATCTTCAGACCAAAAACCTTCAAAAAAATCTTTAGTTAAACATTTATAAACTACAACACCTTTATAAATTTGATCATCTTCTCCCTTATATTTAAAATTAATTACTAAAATATTGTTCTTAAAAAAACCTATTCCTACCTGTGTTTGGGTTTCACCAATATACCATTCGGCAAGTACTTGATTTTTATTATTTACTTGTAAAGAAAGTGTGCCTTTATATGTGTGCTTTTCAGCATCTTGATTCTGTCCTACAATGTTGTAATCACCTCCTATATCGCTAATTGTCATTCTATTTTTATTTGAATACAAAGTAACAATTCTTTATTGTTTTTTAATCAAAATAATGTGATTAATCATTGTGAATTTTTCAATATTAAAATGGTTTCAAACTTTTAAAAATGTCATCAAATTATAAGTATCTATCTTCTTAATTAAATTATAATTCTGAAAAAAAATTTGGAAAATCCATTTTAATTAAACAATCTTTGTGTTCATAAAGTTCAATATCTTATTGATTATGTTATCAAGAAAGGTGGAGGGATTAGACCCTTTGAAGCCTTAGCAACCCTTTATATTTTATAAAGAAGGTGCTAAATTCTACCAAAACTTATTTTAGGTTTTATGGATAGATAACGCGTGTAAATTTTAAAAATATCTTTTAAAATTTTCAGCAACTTCTTTTTAACATTTTTCTCATAGAGCTATCATTTTACAGATAGCATTGACTTTTTGTTTTAATTTTTTATTAACTCAAAAAAAAAGAAAAATGAGTACACAAAAATTCGCAACAAACGCGTTGCATGCAGGTCACGATGTTACTACAAATGGAGGAACTAGAGCGGTTCCTATTTATCAATCTTCAGCTTATGTTTTTAACGATTCAGATCATGCTGCAAATTTATTCAGTTTATCGCAACCTGGTAATATTTACACCCGAATAAACAATCCTACAAATTCTATTTTAGAAGAACGTCTAGCCGTTTTAGAAGGCGGAATTGCAGCAGTTTCAACAGCTTCTGGTACTGCAGCTATTGCAACTACACTACTAACATTATTAAAAACAGGAGATCATATTGTGGCTTCAAGTAGTTTGTATGGTGGAACTTACAATTTATTAAATGTCACTTTACCAAGACACGGGATTACTACAACTTTTGTTGATCCTTCGGATATTGAAGCCTTTAAAAATGCTGTAACCCCAAACACAAGAGCTTTCTTTATTGAATCTTTAGGAAATCCGAAGTTAGATGTTTTAGATATTGAAGCCATAGCAAACGAAGCTAAAATAGCTCAAGTGCCGCTAATTGTAGATAATACGGTAGCAACTCCTTCCCTACTCAACCCAATTAAATACGGTGCAAATATTGTTATTCACTCGCTAACAAAATATATTAATGGAAACGGAACCTCGCTAGGTGGTGTTATTATTGATGCCGGAACTTTTAATTGGGCAAACGGAAAATTTCCCGAATTTACTGAACCTTCAGCAGGATATCATGGTTTAGTTTACACCGATGTTTTAAAAGAAGCGGCATTTATTGCAAAAGTTCGTATTGAAGGATTACGCGATTACGGAGCTGCTTTAAGTCCGTTTAACGCTTTTCAAATTATTCAAGGTTTAGAAACTTTAGAAATCAGAATCAAAAGACATAGCGAAAGTGCTTTAGAAATTGCAAAATGGTTAGAGCAACAAGATCAAGTGCTTTGGGTAAACTATCCTGGATTAGAAAGTAGTAAATACAAAAAATTAGCTGAAAAATATTTACCAAAAGGACAAAGCGGACTCGTTACTTTTGGTATAAAAGGCGGTTTTGAATCAGCAAAAACAATTGCAGACACCACTAAGTTATTTTCACTGTTAGCAAATATTGGAGATACCAAATCGCTAATTATTCACCCAGCAAGTACCACGCACCAACAATTAAATGATGAGCAACAAGAAGCAACAGGTGTTACTAAAGATTTAATTAGATTATCTATAGGATTGGAAGATGTAGAAGATTTAAAAACCGATTTATTGAATGCTTTTAAAGTTATAAACTCAAAAATCTAATTTAAAATGCAACAGCTTCATACTATTAAAATATCAGATTTTAAAACCGAAAGCGGTAAGACAATAACCATTCCGTTGTCTTACCAAATTTTCGGTAAATCATTACATAGCGCACCTATAATTTTGGTAAATCACGCCCTTACCGGAAATAGTAATGTAGCTGGTACTGAAGGTTGGTGGAAAGATTTGATAGGTCAAAATAAAACCATAGATACTAATAAATATACCATTATAACATTTAATATTCCTGGTAATGGTTATGATGAATTTATAATTGAAGACTATAAAAATTTTATAGCTAGAGATATTGCTAATCTATTTTTATTAGGTTTAAAAGCGTTAAAAATCAATAAATTATTTGCGCTAATTGGAGGTTCTCTTGGCGGAGGAATTGCTTGGGAAATGGTTATTTTAAACACCAAAATCACACAGCATTTTATTCCGGTGGCAACCGATTGGAAATCTACAGATTGGTTAATAGCAAACTGTCAAATACAAGAACAATTTTTAGTCAACTCTAGCCAACCTGTTCATGATGCGCGTATGCATGCAATGTTATGTTACCGAACGCCTGAGTCTTTTAAATCCCGTTTTAAACGTTCTAAAAACGAAGAATTAAAGATTTTTAATATTGAAAGTTGGCTGTTACATCATGGCGAAAAACTGCAAGAACGTTATCAATTGGCGTCTTATAAATTAATGAATCAGCTATTAAAAACTATTGATGTTACCAAAGATGGTACATTACCAATAGATATTTTAGATAGTATTGATGCTAACATTCATATTATTGGCGTTAACTCAGATTTATTTTTTTCTGCGGAAGAAAACAAGCAAACGTTTAAAACCATTGCGCAAACTAAAGAAAACGTCACCTATAAGGAAATAAACTCCGTACATGGTCATGATGCTTTTCTTATTGAATACAAACAGCTACAAGATATTATAGCACCTATATTTTGTGAAAAATCTAAAGCTAAAAAATTAAAAATCTTAAAATTTGGAGGAAGATCTTTAGCTAATGGAGAAGGAATTCAAAATGTATTAAAAATTACAACTTCAAAAGTAAAAGAAGATCAAAACATTGCTATTGTAGTTTCTGCAAGAGGAAATACGACTAATGAGTTAGAAGCTATTTTAGAAAAAGCAGCACAAAAACAAGATTACAAAAATGATTTTGAAACATTAAAAGCCTATCAATTAGCGCCAAACCAAACGGTTGATTTATCTCATGAATTTTCAGTTTTAGAAAACCTACTTGAAGGCGTAAATCTTTTAGGTGATTATAGCGAAAAAACTAAAGATTTAATTTTAGCTCAAGGCGAATTACTAGCTATTAAAGTTGTTGAAAGCTTATTAATTAAAAATAATATTAACGCCATAAGTGTTGATACAAGACCATTAATTATTACAGATAATAATTTTGGGAATGCGTTACCAATTGAAACTATTTCTAAAAAAAATGTAGTGGAATTCTTTAAAAAAATTCCTGTAAAAACCATCTCTATTTTTAGTGGATTTATTGCTTCAAATCAAAAAAATGAAACCACAACATTAGGCAGAAACGGTAGTAATTATACCGCTTCTCTATTGGCAAATTATTTGGATGCCGAAGAATTACAAAGCTACACACATGTAAACGGAATTTTTACAGCCGATCCAAACTTAGTGCCTTCAGCTAAAAAAATTGAAGAATTATCTTTTGCAGAAGCTAATGAACTTGCAAATTTTGGCGCTACAATTTTACATGCCAAAACAATTGTGCCTCTAATTGAAAAAAATATAAATCTTAGAATTTTAAATACGTTCAATTTAGAAGATAAAGGCACATTAATTACTTCAAAATCGACTTTAAAAGGTATAAAATCAATTTCGTCAATAAATAATGTCGCTCTAATTAATTTTGAAGGAAGAGGTCTTTTAGGAAAAGTTGGTGTTGATGCACGAATTTTTAAAGTGCTACAAGCACATAATATTAGTATCAGTATCATTTCTCAAGGCTCATCAGAAAGAGGTATTGGTTTAATTATTGACGCTCATAAAGCACAAATTGCTGTAAATGCTCTTAATAAAGAATTTGAAAATGATTTTCAAGTTCAAGATGTACATCAAATTTCTATTGATAAAAATGTGGCGATTATTTCAATAATTGGACAAGATTTAAGTCAGTTTCACCAACCATACAATGCGCTTATAAAAAATCAAATTACGCCACTACTCTTCAATAATACAATTACAGGGAAAAACGTAAGTTTAGTAGTGAAAAAAGAAGATTTAAACAAGGCATTAAATGTTGTACACGGACAAGTTTTTGGAGTTTCAAAAAAAATAAATCTTGCCATCTTTGGGAAAGGTCTTGTTGGAAAAACGCTTATTAATCAAGTCTTAGAAAACGTGACTTCTATATTACAAAAACGCCACATTCAACTCAATATTTTTGCGGTATCTAATTCTAAAAAAATACTACTTAACAGTAACGGAGTTGATCATAACTGGGAAGAAAATTTAAACCAGAGTTCTACTAAAAACACTTCAATACATACCGTTATAGATTACGCAAAAACACATCATCTAGAAAATTTAATAGCGGTTGATAATACCGCAAATTCAGATTTTGTTCAAAATTATATACCACTCATAAAAGCAGGATTTGATTTAGTTTCAGCTAATAAAATAGCCAATACGTTGTCTTATACTTTCTATAAAGAATTACGAAACGAATTAGAATTTTATAAAAAATCATACTTATACGAAACCAATGTTGGTGCAGGATTACCAATTATTGACACCATAAAACTACTACATGAATCTGGAGAAAACATCACGAGGATTAGAGGTGTGTTTTCAGGATCATTAAGTTATTTATTTAATACATTTTCTTCGGAAAATCAATCATTTTCAAGTCTACTGCAAAAAGCTATAGATAACGGATTTACAGAACCAGATCCTAGAGAAGATTTATGCGGAAATGACGTGGCAAGAAAACTGCTCATTTTAGCTCGTGAGTTGGATTTAGAAAATGAATTTGAAGATATAAACATCGAAAATCTAATTCCTACCGACTTAAGAACAATTTCAAAGACAGATTTCTTAGGAAACTTAAAAGATTTAGATACAGATTTCAAAACCATAAAAGAAGCTCAAAAAGATAAACATGTCTTGCGTTATATTGGTGATTTATGGGGTGATTTATCAAAAGAAAAAGGGAATTTAGATGTAAAATTAGTTTCTGTTTTAGCCGATTCACCTTTAGGAGCTTTAAAAGGTTCCGATGCTATTTTTGAAATTTATACTGAATCGTACGGAGATCAACCCATCGTCATTCAAGGAGCTGGAGCTGGTGCTAAAGTTACTGCTCGTGGGGTTTTTGGAGATATTCTTCGATTAGCAAAACGTAATAATTAATACTATTTCAATCTCTATAAATGGAAAGACATTTCGAAACAAAAGCTATTAGAAATCAAACTGAAAGAAGCCAGTTTCAAGAACATTCTACACCTTTATATCTAACCTCTAGTTTTGTGTTTGATGACGCCGAAGATATGCGCGCCTCTTTTGCAGAAGAAAAAAAACGTAATTTATACAGCCGTTTTACAAACCCAAACACTACTGAGTTTATAGACAAAATTGTGGATATGGAAGGTGCGGAAGCTGGTTACGCATTTGCTACCGGAATGTCTGCTATATTTTCAACATTTGCAGCGTTATTAAATGCCGGAGATCACGTAGTTTCTTGCCGTTCAGTATTTGGATCAACACATAGTATCTTTACCAAATTTCTACCTAAATGGTATATAGAAACCTCGTATTTTAAGGTTAATGAAGTCCATTTAGTAGAAAGTTTAATTAAAGAAAACACAAAAATTCTATACATAGAAACGCCTACAAATCCATCGGTAGATATTTTAGATTTATCAGTTTTAGGAAAACTCGCCAAAAAGCATCATCTAATTTTTATTGTAGATAATTGCTTTGCGACACCTTATATACAACAACCCATAAAATTTGGTGCAGATTTAGTAATACATTCTGCTACAAAATTAATTGACGGACAAGGACGAGTTTTAGGAGGTGTTACCGTTGGAAATAAAGAATTAATGCGAGAAATTCATTTATTTGCAAGAAATACAGGTCCTGCAATGTCACCATTTAATGCTTGGATATTATCAAAAAGTATAGAAACCTTAGCGCTTAGAGTTGAAAAGCATGCTGAAAATGCTCTAAAAATCGCACAGTTTCTAGAAGATAATAAACAAGTAGAATTTGTAAAATATCCATTTTTAAAATCACATCCACAATACGAAATCGCTAAAAAACAAATGAAACTTGGAGGTAACGTTGTTGCCTTTGAAATTAAAGGAGGTATTCAAGCCGGTAGAAATTTATTAAACCATATTAAACTCTGTTCTTTATCTGCAAATCTTGGTGATACACGCTCAATAGTAACACATCCTGCAAGTACAACTCATGGAAGTTTATCTGAAGCAGAGAGATTGGAAGTTGGAATTTCGGACGGATTAGTTAGAGTTTCAGTAGGATTAGAACATTCCGAAGATATTATAAATGATTTAAAACAAGCCTTAAAAAATGCCTAATATATATCACGAATTACAACAAAAAATCTTAGTCCTAGACGGTGCGATGGGAACGATGTTACAAGCCTATAAATTTACCGAAGCTGATTTTAGAGGCGAACGTTTTAAAACACACCCTACTCCACTTCAAGGTAACAACGATTTGTTGTCAATAACACAACCACAAGCCATAAAAGATATACATAAACTTTATTTTGAAGCTGGTGCAGATATTATTGAAACCAATACATTTTCTGGAACAACCATTGCAATGGCCGATTATCAACTAGAAGATTTAGTGTACGAATTAAACTATGAATCTGCTAAAATAGCTAAAGAAGTTGCTCATGAATTTACAGCTAAAAACCCGAAAAAACCTCGTTTTGTAGCAGGTTCAATAGGACCAACAAACCGAACAGCAAGTATGTCACCAGATGTAAATGACCCAGGTTTTAGAGCGGTTACATTTGATGAATTACGTGTGGCGTATAAATTACAAGTGGAAGGTTTATTAGATGGCGGCGCAGATATTTTATTAGTAGAAACTGTTTTTGATACCCTAAATGCAAAAGCTGCTTTATTTGCTATTGAAGAAGTAAAAGAAGTACGTAATATTGAGGTTCCCATCATGTTAAGCGGAACAATTACCGATGCTTCAGGAAGAACATTATCGGGTCAAACTGCAGAAGCTTTTTTAATTTCAGTATCTCACATTCCGTTATTATCTGTGGGTTTTAATTGTGCTTTAGGTGCTAATTTATTACAACCTCATTTAGAAACTATTGCAAGTAAAACAAATTTTGCAATTTCGGCACATCCAAATGCTGGATTACCAAATGCATTTGGAAAATATGATGAATCTCCTGAAGAAATGGGACAACAGATTGAAGAATATCTAAAGAAAGATTTAATAAATATTATTGGTGGTTGTTGCGGAACTTCGCCTGAGCATATTAAAGTCATCGCACATATTGCTTCAAAATATAAACCTAGAAAAAGTAATACTTATCATACTTTTAAAAACTAATAGTCATGAAAGTAAAACAAACAAAATATCTCAAATTATCTGGTTTAGAGCCTTTAGTTTTAAACGAAAATAGCAATTTTATAAATGTTGGAGAACGTACAAATGTTGCCGGATCTCGTAAATTTTTACGTTTAATTAAAGAAGAGAAATTTGATGAAGCTTTAAATATTGCACGTCATCAAGTAGATGGTGGTGCACAAATTATTGATGTTAATTTTGATGATGGTTTAATTGATGGTAAGCAAGCCATGGTTAAGTTTTTAAATCTCATTGCTGCTGAACCCGATATTTGTAGAGTTCCAATTATGATTGACAGTTCAAAATGGGAAATTATTGAAGCTGGTTTACAAGTTGTACAAGGAAAATGTGTGGTTAACTCTATTTCTTTAAAAGAAGGTGAACAAAAATTTATAGCTGAAGCAAAACAAATAAAACGTTACGGAGCAGCAGTTGTAATAATGGCTTTTGATGAAAAAGGACAAGCCGATAATTATAAACGTCGAATAGAAATAGCCCAACGATCGTATGATATTTTAGTGAATACGGTTGGCTTTGCTAGTGAAGATATTATTTTCGATTTAAATATTTTCCCTGTGGCAACAGGAATGGATGAACACCGTAAAAACGCTATAGATTTTATTGAAGCCACACGTTGGGTACGTCAAAACTTACCAAATGTTTCGGTAAGTGGTGGTGTTAGTAATGTGTCGTTTTCATTCCGCGGAAATGATGGTGTACGTGAAGCGATGCACTCGGTGTTTTTATATCACGCTATTCAAGCAGGTATGAATATGGGAATTGTAAATCCTGCATTATTGGAGGTTTATGATGATATTCCGAAGGATTTATTAGAACATGTTGAAGATGTTCTTTTAGACCGAAGAGATGATGCAACCGAACGTTTATTAGATTTCGCCGATACCGTAAAAGGGTCAAAAATTGAAAAAGGTCTCGACTTATCTTGGAGAGAAACCCCATTACAAGACAGAATTACGCACGCTTTAGTAAAAGGAATTGATGTTTTTATTATTGAAGATATAGAAACTGCAAGACTACAAGCTGAAAAACCTATTGAAGTTATTGAAGGTAATTTAATGATTGGTATGAACGTAGTGGGCGATTTATTTGGAGCTGGAAAAATGTTTTTACCACAAGTGGTAAAATCTGCTCGTGTAATGAAAAAAGCTGTGTCCTATTTAAATCCATTTATTGAAGCCGAAAAAGGCGAAAAACAACAAGCTTTAGGACGCGTTTTAATGGCAACAGTAAAAGGTGATGTTCATGATATAGGGAAGAATATTGTAAGTGTAGTTTTGGGTTGCAACAATTACGAAATTATTGATTTAGGAGTTATGGTTCCTCCAGAAAAAATTATTGAAACGGCTAAAAAAGAAAAAGTAGATGTGATTGGTTTAAGCGGATTAATTACACCATCGTTAGATGAAATGGTGTATTTAGCTAAGGAAATGGAACGTCAGAATTTTGTGGTGCCGTTATTAATTGGTGGAGCCACAACCTCAAAAGCACATACGGCTGTAAAAATTGATACAGAATATAAAAATGCAGTTGTTCATGTAAATGATGCCTCGAGAGCAGTAACAATAGTTGGTGATTTATTAAACCCTAAAACAAATCATTTATATACTGCGAAATTAAAACAGGATTATAATGAGTTTAGAACGAAATTCTTAAAACGAGGAAAAGGAAAATCTTATATATCTATTGAAGAAGCGCGTAAACGAAAGTTGAAAATTGATTGGAATACTTCGCCAATTGTAAAGCCTAAAGAATTAGGTGTTCAAATTCTAAAAATGTTAAGTTTAAAAGAACTAGAACCCTTTATAGATTGGAGTCCGTTTTTTAGAAGTTGGGATTTACATGGGAAATTTCCAGATATTTTAACCGATGAAGTTGTTGGTGAACAAGCATCAATTATGTATAAAGAAGCGCAAACAATGGTTCAAGAAATTATTGCTAAGCAACTTTTAAAACCGAAAGCAGTTTTTGGGTTATTTGAAGCCAATACTATTAATGATGATGATATTTCTATTCAAAAAAGCGGAAAAGAAATTGCTATTTTTAGAACCTTACGTCAGCAATTAAAGAAGCGTGAAGGGATTCCAAATCATGCATTATCAGATTTTATTGCTCCAAAAGAAATGGGTAAAACAGATTATATGGGTGCTTTTTGTGTGGGAATTTTTGGTGCACAAGAACTCGCAGATAGTTACAGAGCTAAAGGTGATGATTATAACGGAATTATGGTACAAGCAATTGCAGATCGTTTTGCTGAGGCTTTCGCCGAATATTTACACAAGCAAATTAGAACAAAACATTGGGGATATTCTTATGATGAAACCTTATCTAAGGAAGATTTAATTAAAGAAAACTACAAAGGTATTCGTCCGGCACCAGGTTATCCTGCGTGTCCAGATCATTTAGAGAAAGAAACCATTTGGGAATTATTACAGGTTGAAAAACTAATTGGTGTAACGCTTACCGAAAGTTTAGCCATGTGGCCAGCCGCAACGGTTTCGGGATATTATTTTGCTAATGAAAATGCTAAATATTTTGGATTAGGTAAAATTACAGATGATCAGGTATCAGATTATGCGAAGCGAAAAGACATCACAACAGAAAAAGCCAAAAAATGGCTACATCCTAACATCGCAGATTAGTTGGCGTTAGCGATTGCAACGGCATCCTTTTTTGAGGTACGAAAAAAAGATATAGTGTAAAGCGCGACTCTTGTGGTAACGCCCAAAAAATATATAATAATGAAAGTAACAGAGCATTTAGAGAAAAGTAAGGGTAAAACATTGTTTTCTTTTGAAATATTACCGCCTTTAAAAGGAAAAAATATACAATCTATTTTTGATAATATTGATCCGCTAATGGAGTTTAATCCATCATTTATAGATGTCACTTACCACCGTGAAGAATATATTTATAAGCCACAAGGAAATAATTTATTGAAACGCCAAGTGGTAAAAAAACGTCCTGGAACTGTTGGTATTTGTGCGGCAATACAGAATAAATATCATGTAGATGCGATTCCGCATATTTTATGTGGTGGTTTTGATAAAGAGGATACCGAGAATTTTTTAATTGATTTAGATTTTTTAGGTATAGATAATGTTGTGGCATTGCGCGGTGATGCAGTAAAAAGTGAGACGTATTTTAAACCTGAAATTGATGGTCATACTTATGCTAGTGATTTAGTGAAACAGATTTCGGAACTTAATAAAGGTGAGTATTTGGATGATGAGTTATTAAATTGTTGCAAAACTGATTTTTGTATTGGTGTGGCAGGTTATCCCGAAAAACACATGGAAGCACCAAGTTTGGATAGTGATATTCATTTTTTAAAACAGAAAATAAAACATGGTGCCGATTATGTGGTAACTCAAATGTTTTTTGATAACGAAAAGTATTTTGAATTTGTTAAAAAATGTAGAGAAGAAGGTATTACTGTTCCAATTATTCCGGGGTTGAAGCCTTTATCTACTAGAAAACAGTTGAATTTAATTCCGCATCGTTTTAAGGTTGATTTACCTAACGATTTAATAAATGAAGTTATAAAATGTAATGATAATAATGCGGTAAGACAGCTAGGAATTGAATGGTGTATTCAACAAAGTTTAGAACTTATTGAGCAAGGTGTTCCGTTATTACACTACTACTCGATGGGAAAATCTGATAATATTGAACAAATTATGGAGTGTATTAGTTAACACCAAAACAATAATTTTAATCATCAAAATCAATACTTTCTCCGGTAGGCAATGTATCTATAAAATCATCAATATCGGAGATTTCAATAAAATCGAGTGATGGGAAATTAAATTCTGTACTTAAAATTTTACGTGGTTTTAATTCATCAATTTCAGAAGTGATATGAATATTTAAATCAACACTTTTTTTAAGGATATTAAGTCCGATTTTCACCCATTTGTTGCTCGCTATTTTTTGTAAATCGGTTTTTTCATCATTCTTATTAAATATATCACGTAAAAAACCATTTACAGCTTTACTTTGTTCTCCATTTACAATAGAATCATTTTTTATATCGGTAATCGTAGTTCGTAAATTTGATTGTAAAACAAAATTTATATTGTCTGGGATATCAGTAATAACCATTTCTAATAATTCGCGTTTAATTTTCACATCCTTAGTATCAAAAACCTCTTGCTTTAAAATTTTAGAAGTATCATTATAAAGCGTGTAATCGGTATTATATTTTTTAATTAAAGTAGAATCATTTACACGATTAATCTCCTCATAACTTGGTAATAATTTAAATGTATGATCTACAGGTGAAGGAAAAGTAGTTGGGAAATTTTGATATTTAGGATTAGTTTTAAAGTCATGAATACTTACAGTATGCTTATTTTTCTTAGACGAACTTTTATCTACATGATACAAAACAATGCTATCTTTTTCTAAATCAATGATAATTCCCGAATACACATTAAAAACACTGTTAACACCGCCTAAACTTTGTTCTCTTTTTAAATAATTTTCAGATAACGTATATGTAGTATGTATTTTAAACAAACTACCATACAATCCTCTAGATTCAGATAACGAAATATCACCTTCAAAATAAGGAATTTCTTTTTTAGCATCGTTTTTACAAGCTACAAAAAGAGCTATTAAAACAATAAACGTGATATAATTTTTAATCATAATCTAAGACTTGAATATAATAATAATTTTAAATACGTTTGAGAAGCTCATACTTTTTATTCTCAAATTCTAAACGAGTAATTCCTCCAGAATTAAACAATGTTTTTAATTGTTCAATTTTTTCAATCTCAGGTAAAACTCCAACACTACCAATATCTTTAGTGTTAGGATTTGAAATACCAATCAAATAATAAAACATCCAAAAAAATGAAAACCCCACCAAACCAAAAATATTATATTTTAAATCTTGTGGGTCAAATCTACCGTGAATACGTTTATTAAAAAAAATATTAGAGTACTGCTGAACAAACTCAATTAGCACGCTAAAGAACAATAACATTCCAAAAATAGCCAAATGAGTTACCAACTTTTTATCACCAAAAAAAACATTAATAAAAGCAGCTGCAAAAAAATAAAAAAGAGCATGTAACTCCTGATCCATTTTTCTAAAAGGAACAGGTAATTTCACCATAAATCCAATCATGCAAAACAAAATACCAACAACTAATAACAGCCATTTAATTTTATACAAAAATGCTTTCAAATAAATCAATTATTTCAACTCTTGAGCAATTAAAAATAATTTAGCACAAGCACGAGCATCAGACAAAGCCTCATGATGTATCAATTCAATATTATGAACCTCACAACAGGCATTAAGTTTAGCCGGCTTATATCCTTTTGCCTTATAAATC
>NZ_CM128809.1:1047500-2510000 GCF_052934785.1 Lacinutrix undariae | reverse complement strand
ATCCTGTTCGCTCCCCACGCTTTCGTCCATCAGTGTCAATACATTATTAGTAATCTGCCTTCGCAATTGGTATTCTATGTAATATCTATGCATTTCACCGCTACACTACATATTCTAACTACTTCATAATGATTCAAGATAACCAGTTTCAAAGGCAATTCTACAGTTGAGCTGCAGGATTTCACCTCTGACTTAATTATCCACCTACGGACCCTTTAAACCCAATGATTCCGGATAACGCTTGGATCCTCCGTATTACCGCGGCTGCTGGCACGGAGTTAGCCGATCCTTATTCTTACAGTACCGTCAAGCTCCCTCACGAGGGAGTGTTTCTTCCTGTATAAAAGCAGTTTACAACCCATAGGGCAGTCATCCTGCACGCGGCATGGCTGGATCAGAGTTGCCTCCATTGTCCAATATTCCTCACTGCTGCCTCCCGTAGGAGTCTGGTCCGTGTCTCAGTACCAGTGTGGGGGATCCCCCTCTCAGGGCCCCTATCTATCGTAGCCATGGGGTGCCGTTACCACTCCATCTAGCTAATAGAACGCATAGCCATCTTTTACCGATAAATCTTTAATTCTAAATTAATGCTAATCTAAAATACTATAAGGTATTAATCTTCATTTCTAAAGGCTATCCCTCTGTAAAAGGTAGGTTCTATACGCGTTACGCACCCGTGCGCCGGTCGTCATCTGTGCAAGCACAATGTTACCCCTCGACTTGCATGTGTTAAGCCTGCCGCTAGCGTTCATCCTGAGCCAGGATCAAACTCTTCATCGTTAAATTTTTAAGTGTTTCCACTATTGTCTTAACAATTAATAGGAATTAATGTGTACTCAAAATTTTTATTCTCTTTTTGTAATTAACCGTTTCCAGTTAATCACTTACGCTGTCAATTCAATATGTTAATGAACTTTTTATCTTATCTTTTCTTAAAACGTTGCCGTTTTAAGCGGCTGCAAACATACAACCCTTTTTTAACTTCCACAATGTTTTTTATTAGTTTTTTAATAAAGTTTTTAAAACCTTATCTTAACATTTAATAAACATCTTCCTGAAAGAACTTTCCTTTAAAACGTTGCCGTTCTAAGCGGCTGCAAATATACACCTATTTTAATCCCTAATCCTAACCTTTTTTAACTTTATTTCTATTTATTTACTTAATGGCTACGGGTGAGGGTTTTATATCTGTGAGGGTTTTCTGATTTACAGAAAACATACCTGTTAACAGTGATTTTGATACTCAAATCAAAGGTTATTGCTTTCTGTTAATCTTCTAACGCTTTTATAACGTATATATAATGTGTGAACAAATTGTGGGTTTTCTTATTCTTTAATAGTAGCGTTGTTTATATTTTCAATAGAAAAAAAATCAATCCTATATATAGTGTATTGGATATTTTGGATGAATTACTGATGGAGTTGTTCGATGTAAAAAAAAAATAGGGAAGTGATAAACACTCCCCTATTTAGGTATATATATGTATGTTATTCTTAAATGCTTTCAACAAATTTTAAAAACACTTTTTTATGTAAATCCATATCCATATTTGGCGATAATGCAACACGTGCAATGTAATCTTTATCCCCTTCTTTGGTGGTTCCTTGTGTAGATGTTGCTGGAATGGTCCAATAGCACCCTTTTAATTGTCCGTAACTCACACAATATTTACTCTCGTTAGGGATTTGGGTAATCATTAAATTGATGAGTTTTAAATTTAAAGCTCTTTTATAAGTTTCACGTTCTTGATCTGTATCTCCTTTTGTAGGAAGATCTAGAGAAAAAACTGACGGTGTAAATCCTTGAGAGGCTAATTCTTCGGATACAAAATTAATTTTCGCTGTAGGTAAAACCTCATGAATGTAATTTACAAATTCTCTTGTGTTAGAATATGCATCGGCAATTCGCTGATTCATTGTTGGCAATTGTTTTGCTAATATTTGGTACTGAAGCGCTGTTGCTTCATTATCACAAAGTGTTAGGTGTTTTTCAATTTTATCGATTAACGAGATTGTTTTTACATTTCCTACACAATATCCAGCTGTACATTGTCCGCCACTTGGGAATTTTGATCCACTTGCAAAAGATATTGTTCTTACAGTAGCTAAAATATCTGACTCCCCTAAAAAGTGTACATTAGGACAAAATGTTTGGTCTAAAATAAACACAGGATCAATAGCCGTTGTTCCTGCTGCTGTTTTTCGAGGCGCACTTAAAACTGCTTTTAAGTCTAATAAATTAGGCACTTCTACTCTTGGGTTTGTAGGGATTTCAGCAATAATATAAGGTACAGCATCTTCAGACGCAATTTTAGCAAGTACGCTATCAATACTTTGCACCATATCGTTATCTCCATCAACGAGTAAATCAACCACATCAACATTATCTAAACACGCTGCTACACGTCTTGCTTGGTCATTTGTACCTCCATAACAGTTAGGTGGTACAATAATTTTTATTGCTTTCCCTTTATGATTTTCTTGAGCGTCGTGAACAAGTCCCATTAAAATAGCATACTGAATTGATAGTCCACTTGATGCTACAAGTGCTTTAGTTGTAGTACTTGTTACCGTATTTATGGCGTTTACAACACTTAATTTATCTTCAACACTATTATTTTTTTCATCTTTAACAGTTGTTTTCGCAATAAACGCGTTTAAAGCTGTTAATGAGTTTGCAGGCGTCATTGCAATGGTTTCTCTACGACGTACATGCTGAATATCTGAAACATAGCTTTCGTTTTCTTCACCATTTACAACTAAAACACTTCCTAATTCACCATGAAGACTGATAAAAAAATCAATATTTGTGTTTAGATTGAAATGACCAATTTGGTTTTCTTCCGATAGAAAAATAGTGCTCCCATTAAATTCTGAAACTTCAGAAGTTGTATTTACTTGATTTAATTCGAAATTATAACCATATACTGTTTTGATTATTTCAGTATCAAAATACGAAGGAAGTTCTCCTATATAATTAATTTGTGTGTTTTTATGTTCTAAAAGATTCTTTCTTAAAACAGCTAAAACAGGAATTGTTTTAGAATCGAAACTAATAATATTATTCGCTTTTAAGTTATTTAAATGGGCGATCCCCCACTCCAACACACAAGATAGCGGATGACCTAATCTTATATAATCGTAAGCTGTTGGCAACTCGTTTAATGCTGCTGCCGATGTATTATTATCATTAAATAAAGTTTCAAACTGTTGCAAGAATTGCGTCTTTGCTAATTTTTCGTCATATATATCCAATCGGTGTGTGGTAGTCTTCAACCAACCTGCAGGCATATTCTCTAATACATTTTTTATATAATTGAACATTGTATTCTCCTTCATAATTTTCTCTTTTTAATAGACCGCAAGGTACGTTAATTAGATTTATTTGAAAAGTAAAAAACAAGACATAAAACAAATCACAATTGACTAAATATCAAATCATTAACCATTTAAATATTCAATTTAAATACCTGAAATGACTTTAAAAGTTTATGAAAAGTTTAATAGATAACGTAGCAAACACATTTCAGTAACAACCATATTCATTTAAATGTCAGAAACTTAATTACATTCTATTTTTATAGTACATGTTAATTTAATGGTAATATGATTGCAAATCACTTAAAACCCAATCAATATGTAACTATAGGGTAACTTCTTTTTAACATGAATAAGAGAACTAAGCAATAATTTGAATTCAAGATAAATATTAATCTAAATTCATAAAAATGAAATCTAAAAGTTTTTTTACACTACTTTTTTTATTAACTATTTTTTCGGCTAAAAGTCAAAACGACAAGTCTTTAAAAGGAAAAATAAGCACCGTACAAGGTTCGCCAATTACTGGAGCTAACATTTCAATAAAACAATTAAATATTGGAGCAATATCTGATGAAAACGGAGATTATGTTTTAAATCGCTTAACAAAAGATTCATATAACGTTGAAATTTCTTACATAGGTTACAAAACACTCATTAAAACGGTAACCATTACTAATGAAGTAACCGTTGTAAATTTCACTTTAGAAGAAACGCCTTACCTATTAGAAGGCATATTTGTTACAGCTCAAAAAAGAGAACAAAAAAATAAAGAAGTCCCAATTGCAATTACTTCTTATGGTAGTAAATTTATTGAAAACCAAGGCACATACGAATATGATGCATTATCAGATTACGTTCCTGGATTGCAAGTACAAATTCAGAGTGTAAATAATCCTGGAATTGTAGTAAGAGGAATTACTAGTGATAGTGGTGACTCGCGAGTTGAACCTAGAGTTTCAATTTTTCAAGACGGCGTATCAATTAGTAAATCTAGAGGATCTGTTGTTGAATTATTTGATTTAGAACGTGTAGAAGTTTTAAAAGGTCCACAAGGAACACTTTTTGGTCGTGGAGCACAAATTGGAGCGATGCATATTATTCAGAATAAAGCCAAAAACGAAAAGTCTGGTTCTTTAAAATTAGGATACGGAAATTACGGACAGTTTTTAGCAACAGCACATCTTAACACACCTTTAATAGAGAATAAATTATTTTTTAGAGTTGCAGCAATTAGCAACTCAAGAGATGGTTATATTGAAAATCGCTCTGGCGGAAATTTAAACGGAAAAGAAACACAAGCTTATAGAGCCTCTTTTAAATATTTAATGTCAGAAAAAACATCTTTAGATGTAATTGCAAACTGGCAAAAAGACACTCCTCCAGGAACAGCTTTTAAAAGTGGTACATACGCACCTGCTGGTGGAGATGTGAGTCCGTTTACCTTTGCAGATCTTGAACGTGGTGAAGAATTAGGATTAGACAGAACTGTATATGGAGTTACTGCAATTTTAAAACACCGTTTTAATGACGCATGGGATTTAACATCTACAACAGCTTATAGAAATTTTGATTCAGACGAAGCTTTTGATGCTGATGGAACTGCTGCTCCTGCTCTATATTTTAGAGAAGTTGCTAAAGGGAAACAAGCCAGTCAGGAATTACGTTTTAGCTATGATAACGATAAAAAATTAAAAGGTTTTTTTGGAGTAAATTTCTTTGCTGAAGATGGATCACAACACGTTCCTTTTGAGTTGAACGAACAAAGTTTTGGAATGTTGTTATTAAGTCCGTCAACATTTGTTGTTAATGGACAACCACAATATTTACCATCAATTCCTAATGATCCAGCAACATTTGGACCATTAGCAGGAGCACCTTTAAACGAATTTAATAGAGAAGCAAATACAAATTATGGTAAAAACTACTCTGGAGATGTGTTTGCAGATGCTTCTTATGAATTTACTGATAAATTTTCGGTAACCGTAGGGTTAAGAGCTACTTTAGAAAACATTAACGCAGGTTACCAAGTTGAAGATGCAACTACACCATCTAACTTAGGATTTTTAACAGGAGCTTACCCAAATAATTTATTCGCATCTACAGGAGGTGAGCGTATTGAAGCTAGCGAAACATTTTTATCTTTAGTAGGTAGATTTGCTGTAAACTACAACATTAACGAGAACATTACTTTATTTGGAACAACCTCTAGAGGAAGACGTCCAAACGTGATTAACATCACAGCTTCAGAAACAAATGTATTATCAGACGAAACAGTTTGGTCTTACGAAATTGGAGCAAAAACATTATTCTTAAACAACAGATTACAGTTTGATGTGAATGCTTATGTTTACGATTACTCAAATTTTCAAACAAGTATCGCCAAATTTGTTGATGGAGAATTTACAACATCTACAGAAGATAGCGGAAATGCATCAACATTTGGATTTGAAACAGCGCTTCAATATGCATTTACAAAAACAAGTAGTCTTTTTGCAAACTACAGTTATATTGATGCTGCTTTTGATGATGAAGATTCTGATGGAAACCCACAAGAATTAGCAGGAAACACTTTTAGATTAACACCTAAACATTCAATCTCTGCAGGATTTAACTTCAACCCTAAAATTACAGATAAGATAGACTTTGCTTTCAGACCAACTTATACTTACAAATCGGAAGTATTTTTTGAAGAAACTAACCTTCCTAATATCTCTCAAGCAGGTTACGGAATTGCAAACCTTAGAACAGGATTGACTTTCAATAAAAAATATGAAGTTAACTTATACATGACCAATATTTTTGACAAACAATATATTGTAGATGCAGGAAATACTGGTGGAGCTTTTGGTATTCCAACATTTATTTCTGGAGCTCCAAGACTTTACGGAATTCAGGCGTCAATTAAATTTTAATTCTCACTCAATGCATCAGTATACTATTAATGGTGCATTGTTTTTTATTTCAAAAAAAAACTTATGAAAAAAATATTTACACCTCTATATTTCTTATTCCTAATAGTTAGTTTTGCAAATGCACAACAACTTACAGAAGGGATGACTTTAGCTACAATTGATAAAATTATAGCTAGAAAAGAAGCTACAATTACAGATTTAAAACCAGATAATGAATCGCGAGTTATTTGGGCAGACAAATACAAACAACAGCAATCCCCTATTGCGTTTGTGTACTTGCATGGTTTTGGAGCAAGTCAAAGAGAAGGGCAACCAATAATGGCGCAATTATCTGAGAAATATGACGCAAATATTTACATGTCGCGTTTACAATCACACGGAATTCATAGCGCTAATAGTTTTGAAGATTTAACACCTGAAAACTATGTAGCATCTGCAGAACAAGCTTTAGCTATTGGAAAATTATTAGGTGAAAAAGTAATTATAGTAAGCACATCAACTGGAGGAACTCTAAGTTTAAAATTAGCTTCGGAAGATCCATCAATTTTAGGACTAGTATTATATTCTCCGTTTATAGATTTAATAAACCCACAAATGGCAGGATTAGCTACTGAAGCTGGAAAAGCACAATTTGTAAAAATGACGGGTAGCGAAATTCAACATCAAAAACGCCCTGAAGAAGAAGCTAAATATTGGAGTACAATTTATCATGTAAACGGATTATCTTCATTAATTAAAATGTTGAAACAAAACATGACAACAGATACTTTTGCTAAAGTAACTTGCCCTGTTTTTGTTGGATATTATTACAAAAATAAAACCGAACAAGACCAAGTAGTATCTGTACCAGCAATACTAAAAATGTATGATCAATTAGGAACTTCTTCTGTTGAAAAACAAAAAATAGCTTTTCCTGAAACAGGAAATCACGTTATTGGTTGCGATTTAAGATCTAAAGATTGGACATCAGTTTACAATGCAACAACTCAATTTATAGACACTGTAATTTTAAAATAACATGAAACATTTAGCAGTAATTACACTTGCCGTTTTAGCTTTAAGCTGTAAGCAAAAACAAACCGAAAAAGTTACAGATAATACACCTGTAGCTATACAAAAAGAAATGACCTATAATTTTGAATTACAAGGTCACAGAGGCGCAAGAGGTTTAGCTCCAGAAAATAGTATTCCGGCATTTAAAAAAGCATTAGATCTTGGCGTAAACACTTTAGAGTTAGATGTGGTTATCACAAAAGACAACAAGGTTTTAGTATCGCACGAACCCTGGTTAAACCACACCGTAACTTTAGATAGTTTAGGACAAAAAATCACAAAAGAAACTGCCGAAAGCTATAACATTTACCAACATACTTATACCGAAACGCGTAGTTATGACGTAGGAAGTACATTAAATCCGTTATTTCCAAATCAAGTGGTTCAAAAAACAAGTAAACCTTTACTTAGTGACGTTATTGAACTAGCTGAACGCACAAACCCTAAAATTTTATACAATATTGAAATTAAAAGTACGCCCGATGATGAGACAAAAGGATTTCAACCTAATGTAAAAGAATTTTCAGATTTATTAATTGCAGATCTTAAAGGTAAATTACCATTAAAACGTGTGGTGATTCAGAGTTTTGATTATAGAGTCTTACAATATATTCATGAAGCTTATCCTGATTACACACTATCTTATTTAACGTATAAAGATGATTTTAAAACTAATATTGAGACTTTAGGTTTTGTACCACAAATATACAGTCCGTATTATATTTTAGCTACCGCTGAAGATGTAAAAATAGCACACAATAGTAAGGTAAAAGTTATGCCTTGGACAGTTAATAAGCTTGAAGACATGAAAAAAATGTTAGCCATAGGAGTTGACGGAATTATTACAGATTTTCCTGACGTTGCCTTACCATTAAGGAAATAAACGTTTAGTTATCATACACAAAAAAGCACAACTTTATAGGTTGTGCTTTTTTATATGATTGCCTTTGGGGCTTAGTTCATATCTGGGTCCGAACGTAACACACCAGAGTTGGTATGTACGTTTCCAACTTCGGTAATTACTACACCTTTAGGACCTGCCATTTGCCAATGAGCA
The DNA here is from genome assembly GCF_052934785.1 of Lacinutrix undariae. Classification (NCBI taxonomy): domain Bacteria; kingdom Pseudomonadati; phylum Bacteroidota; class Flavobacteriia; order Flavobacteriales; family Flavobacteriaceae; genus Lacinutrix; species Lacinutrix undariae. The sequence continues at coordinate 2,501,657 of NZ_CM128809.1, read as the reverse complement.
GATTCTACTTTTTCTAATTTTGCAAAATCACCTTCGTGAGCTTCAATAATATGGTTTGCGGTAACTTTTCCATTCCAATGAAACTGAGGAACAACTACTTGAGGGAATTCGGCACGATTATTTTCACCAATTCCTGCAACATAACTTTTACCATGTCTTATAAGCCAACCTTCCATTTTTGCAGGATTTCCATCGGCAGCAAAATGCATGTGTTCCCCTAACATTTGCCCTGGTAATAAAAAGATATCCATTAACATGTATTTATCTTCTTCGTTATTTACAAACATCACAGAAGCTAAACCTAACTCGGCATATTTACCTTTATTATAATCTGTAAGCCAAATGCGTTCACGTAAACCATCAAAAATTGGATAATTATGGTAGGCTAACATCTCCATTAAAGCATCTTTAGCTTTTTCTTCTAAAAATTTTCCTTCAGCATCGTAAAACTGTTCATTTGTAAATTTCAATTCTTTTTTAACCTCATTTACTACTTCTGTTTTCATCTCATTTTCTGTAACTGATGTCGTCTTTTTTTCAGACTTATCTGCACAACTTGTAAATAAGATTGTAGTTAATAAAGCGCTTGATAGAATTAATTTTTTCATAAAGTGTTTTTATATTTAAAATGATAATTACTTTAAATATAATACAATAGAAAGTGTATTTGTATGACTACATTTTATTTTAAATTCGTTTTTAATAATTACGAATATGCCCCCTCTATTATTTATAATCTTTTAAAATATTAAGAGAATTAAATAACGATTAATAATCCCGTTTATATTAAAATTATTTTTGGTTAAACCGAAAGCATAAATTGAGAATTAATGTGGTCGTTTTATTTCTACATAAATTATAATATTTCACTAAATAATTTTTAGATATAAAACACAAATAACATACTATAGATTGTGCTCTTATTTATGAGTTTTCAAACTGCAATTTAATATGTTTTATAGGTAATGAAATATCAGGACATCTGTGTTTTTGTGCTTCGTAATGTATTTGTAATGGTCCTTTTTTTGATTGTAAATCTTCAAATAAGTCATCAAACTTTAAAACTTCGTCTTCAGTAGCAATGTAAAAGTTACATTTAGAGACATCAATCCTATTAAAATCTGGAGAAATGGTTTCTAAATCATCTAAAAACTGCTGAGAAACCGTGAAATCTTTTTGTGTTTTATAATTAGTAACTACCGTATTTACAAATCCTTTAAAGGTTTTATACGGCTGATATGCCGGGTTAATAAAATGGTACTGCAAATCCTGATATTTACCAGCTAAAGCCATCGCATAAAAACCACCTAATGATGATCCTAAAACTGCTTTTATATTATGTTTTTCAATAGCTTGAGATAATGTTTTAATATCCTCAAGTACATTATTGGTTAATTGCGGACAAATAACTTTAAAACCAGCAGCTTTTAAAGTTTGAGCTTTTTGCCCTGGCCCACTATTAAATCCGTGTATATATAAAATATTCTGTTGCATTATTTAGTGTTTTAAATTTTAATTAATTGTGACAAATCTACGAGTCCAGTTCGCCAAAAGATGTCGTTGTTAATTAATAATTTGAAATCATATTTTGTAAATGTGTTTTTATACTGTTTTTTAAAACTTCGGGTTCAATAACAATAACATTAGCAGCCATTTTTAATAGCTCAATTTCAAGTTCATAATTAGGTTTTAAATAATAGGTAACTTTTACCCAATTGTCATTAAAATCTGGTCCGATTACTTGAGAGTGATGCAGTGGTAAACTTCGTAAATAATGTACTTGATTTTTACTCACTTTTAAAACTACTTTTAATGGTAATTTGTGATTACTATAATTTAACCCAACTATTGTATTGTAGGATTCAATAAGCTCATTATAAGGCGTTAAATTTTGTTGATGTTGGTCTCCAATTTTTAATTGATCAATACGATCTAACCCAAAATTTCTTAATTCTAACTCACCTTTTAAGCCTGCAACTAAATACCAACGGTTTTTGTATTCTTTTAATCGTAACGGAATGATCTCGTAATTTTTAGAGTTATCATTGTAAAAATTCTTTTTATTAAAACTGAGGTAACAATTATCTTTTAAGGCTGTGAATATAGTTGTGATATGCTCTAAACCTTCAAAATTTGAATTGTCTTCAGGAATCATAAAGTTTTTGAAGGCTTTAAAATCATTAAGCGGTTCTGTATAAAATTCAGCAATTGATAGAAATTCGGCAAATTTCAAAAATTCAGATAAATGCTCTTGATCATTGTCTTCAGGAATCGCGTATCCTCGTCCCGAATAACTATACGCGATATCTACACCAAATTCATCTTTTAAGGTTTTAAAATGACGTTCTAAAGTTCTTGTACTAATATTAAAATCATAATCATTTTCTAAACGATCTAAAATATTTTCCTTAGAAAGGTTAGGATAATTTTTAACAATATGGACAATGGATTTTAGAGTTTTAAACAGTTTAAAGCTTGACATGGCGATATATTGCGTTTTGGAATATGTTTAGCGAATATATAAATTTAACTGAATATTTAGGTATATTATTAAGAGTATGAGCTGGTTAAATCAACCCCTATTTTGAGATTATCTAAATACCTGAATAACTTTTTTATTAAGACGAATTTTGGAGTTGCATTAAAAAGTGATCTCATTTGCTTTTTCAACTAAATAACTAAAATCTTAATGTATTAACCCCAAAATAAAGTAATTAAATTGAGTTTAACTAACTTAGAATATTTGATAAATACAAACCGTTATTAAACTAATGAAGAAAAGGGATATCTTTACTTAAATAATTTATATCCAATGAATATACTTAAATCAATTTATGTTTTGCTTATTTTATTTTCGAGTGCGATAATACAGGCGCAACAAAAGCAGATTGAAGTTGGTATAAATCTAACCGGATATGAGCGTTATTGGGATAAAGAAGCGCTAAACTACAAAGCTGTAATTGCTGATATTGACGAACTACATCACAAAGGCATTAAAGATATTAGATTGCCTATTTCTTTTGAATATCAATTTGAAAAAACATCAAAAGATTGCTTTTTAAAAGAATTAGTAAAAATTGTAAAGTACATTAAGAAAAAAAACATGACTTTAATTGTCTGTTATTTTGATCATACCATAGATAAAGCTAAAAATCACACTAATCTTAGCACTATAAAAAACAACTGGAAATCCATTAGCCGGGTGTTAAAAAAGTACTCTAATTATGTGTATTATGAAATTGTAAATGAGCCTAATTTATATCCTTATCAATGGGATGCTATGGTTCATGAAATTGTTTCTGAAATAAGAAAGGAAGATCAAAACACTAAGATTCTTATTGGTGCTACAAACTATAATAGCATTTATGAATTGTCTCGCAAAAAACCTTTTCCTTATAAAAATCTTATTTATGTTTTTCATTTTTATGAACCATTTATATTTACACATCAAGGTGCTAGTTGGGTTGGTAATCAAACTAAAACTATAAACATTCCATATCCATATAATTCATCTAAAATGCCTTATATGGCCACTGAAACAGCTAATACTCCTGGTGAAATAAATTATAATCATTACAAGGATATGGCTAGTAAAACTTCACTAAATGACAAGATAAATATTATTTCAAAATGGGCACAACAAAATAATGTTGAAATTTGGTGTACAGAATTTGGTGCTATTAAAACCATCCCTTTTAATGATAGATGTCAATATTTTAAAGATGTAGCAGCAATTTTTAAAGCCCATAATATAAAGTGTTATTTATGGGAATACAAAGGTAATTTTGGAGTAAATACTGGTAATGAGATTTTAAATTGCCTTTAATTATTTTATAATCTTAACAATAGTAAATGCATCACAATAATATACCACTTCACTTCTGAAGGGGTTACCAATATTATTTTTTTTATTAATACTCAAATTAGCTTCTACTTTATCTAAGAAATAATGTGGTGAATTTGTATTTGAGGTAATAATATAATCAGAATTATCTTTAGGGTTATAAAGTGCTGTTTTAAAGGCATCGGATGTGTTAGAAATAAACACATTATTTTTATTATTAAAAGCAACTAATGGATACATAATTGATCTGTCGCATAATATTACAGCGTTTTCAGGGGTATTAAAGGCTAAAAATCTACCCGCTTTTTTGTATTCTAACAAAATAGCATTCTGTTCTTTTTCAACTACACTTTTATAGTAAACCTGTTCCGAAGTAAATGATGATTTTTTTAAATAGGTATATTCACCATATATACTTACTATAAATAAACAAGCATAAGCAAAACAGTTTCGTTTTTTTGCTTTAAAAAATTTATCGGGTGTTGTTGCTATAGAGGCTAATCCACAGGCAATAATAACTACATAATAAGAGAGACTCATATAATCTGTAATACTATCTCTAACCAATACATATAATAAAACAGGAACCAATAATAGGATAAAAACTTTAAGTCCTTTTTTGTAATGCATCACTAGTTCAAACAGATAAATAGGTGTTAAAAACATTACTATATTAAAGAATGAAAAATCGTTAACCGCCTTGTTATTTAAGTTTGTAATTGTATCTGGTTCTAATAAACTTAAAAAGCTATTTCCATTCCATTTTGTATCTAAAGAATCATAAAAATAAAAGGTATCATTACCCATTAAATAATTAATAAGCAAGTATAATAACAGGCCTGTAATAGGAAAAAAACCTATGATAAATACCATTGAACCTAAACGTCCTCTAAATTTTCGACGTAAAGAATAATGCTGAGTAATCTTTACATATTTAATAATAACATTAGATGACGCTAATCCTTTTACACCATAAATACTGAATACAAACGCATATAACAATAACAAAATTAGCAACCATAAAATTCTAAAATCTAGAAAAACACCTAAACTTAATATGATACTAAGTATGGCAATATGATAGGTAGTGAATTTTTTAATATAATTAAAAAGATAGTAAAAGATTAAAAAGTATAATCCAAAAAAAGCATAAACTGAAGTTCCTGATGTTGCAGCATATATAGTTATAGGACTACATAAAAAGTATAAGAACAGAAGCGCTTTAATTACTTTATTTTTTTCTTTACCAACTATAGTTACAATTATAGTTGCGAATAACGACATATAAAATATAGATGCAAAAAACGGTGCGTCTTCTGGGTTAAATAACGCAAAAGGGTAGGATAAAAAATTTGTTATTACAGGATAGGATAAGAAAAAGTTTTTCACCAACTCACCACCATCAAATAGTGTATTTATATGATTAGTAATAAATAGTGGTTCGAAATTTAAATAACCGTCTTCACGTATTACTGTTGTTATAAAGCTAAAACAAGCTATATAAACAAACCAGATTATAAAAAAGACGAGTGTATCACTTTTTGACTTAATTTTATCCATACCTTTTTTTAATTCTTCTTTTTCGTTAAACCGTGATTGGTTTTCTCCCAATAAAAAGGTTTGGTTATTAATTGATGCAACCCTTTATATGCCGAAATTGAGTGCATAAGCCAATATATAGGGTTTGCTAACGCATATACCATTAAAGCATATGAGCGTCGTTTAAAAATGGCAATCATATTGGTGTAAATCATAATTAAATTTCCTAGTGTAAAATTTACTAAAGAAATAATAATTAACCAATCTGGGAAAAGTAATTCTATCCACTGACTTTTAAAAGTAACATATATCAGTAAAAAAAGCAATAAAACAGGATAACTTAAAAACGTAAATACCGTTCCTCCAATAAAAAATTGAAATCCAAAAAATCCTCTTGCTCCAATAGATTTATATAGTTTAACGGGATTTCGCATGTGTACCAAGTAGGTTTGCATGTAACCTTTAATCCATCGTGATCGTTGACGTATCCAGTTAAAAAACTCATTATTAGCTTCCTCGTATGTGGTTGAATCTAGTACGGTAATTTTATAATCTTTAGCATAACAACGTAAACCTAAATCTGCATCTTCGGTAACGTTAAAACCGTCCCAACCTCCAAGTTCCATTAATTTATCAAACTTAAAATGATTACTGGTTCCTCCTAACGGAATTGGAATACGAAGACTATCTAATCCTGGCAACATATAATCAAACCAATATGAGTACTCTAACGTAAACATTTTGGTTAAAAAGTTTTCACTCTTATTAAAGTAATTTAAAGCACACTGAATGGCAATGTAATCTTCTGGAAGTTTTTGAAATAACTTAAACGTTTGTTTTAATTGATCACTATCTGGTATATCTTCGGCATCATAAATAGTTAAATATTTTCCTTTAGAAAAATACAAACCATAATTACAAGCTTTAGGTTTTGTTTTAGGTTGTGCGTAAGGAATAATGATTGGCTCAAAATTAGTAGGGAATTTCATCTCTCTAATTGCATTATATGTCATCTCATCATCCGACTCAATTAACAATTTTGCATCTAATTTTTCAATAGGATAATCTAAATTATTTAAATTCCACACCAATTTTTGGATCACTTCAGATTCTTTAAAAACGGGTAAATGAATGGTGTAAATAGGTAAATCTTTATCCTTAATTAACTCAATCTCTGCTTTACTTACTTTACTTTCTAATTCGGTTTTTGACCCATGAATAGTTAACATGAATTTAAACAGAATAGAAAATAATAAAAACAGATTTAACAATAAATTGGCTCCTATTAATGTATTAACAAAATTGAAATACAGAAATACCAAAAAAATTAAAAACAGCACACCTAAAGAAATTACTTGCTTAAAAGTAAAGGTTTCTATAGCACAACTATCGGGATCTTTTTCATATAAATTGAACACCGCTTTATGTAAAATCTCTCCTCCATATTTAAGGTGTAATGCTTTATTTAAATCTAACTCATTAGTTACAAATATTTCAGAAACAGTGACGTTTAACTCCTCCTCTACCAACCTAATATTATTAATATCAGAAGGATCTGCAACTACAAAAGCTACTTTATCATTATGTACTATCGGGAATATTAATGTGTTTAGAAACAGATTAAAACGCTCGTGAGTTTCAGAAAAAGATTTGTATTTATCTATATGATCGCAATCAATATTATAGGTAGGTAAATTTAGTGATTCAATAACTTCACCGTAATGAAAACGAGATATAAAACCGTGATTAAGCGCTATTTTAAGAAAAGATTTATCGAGATTAACTTTAAATCTTTCAATCTCAGACACCTGCTGATTTGTAAGCAGATTGGTTTCTATAAATAGTTCTTTTCTATGAATGTTAATATTAAAACTTGCCATAACATTTATAGTTTTATTACACTAAATACTTGCCATCCTTTACCGATAGACACATTTCTGTCCCATAAATCGGTAAAACCTCCAGCATATAAAGAAAATTTAGGATTAAACTCATACCCTACATTTAGAGTCATTTTTATAAAATCGAAATCTGGTGTAATTTGAATATTTTCTTGAGATACCGTAAAGTCATCTCCTCTAGAAATAAGTACATCTAAATCGGCTAATACTAAAAACTTTTCAGTAATTCTATAACCTTGTGAACCGTATAATTTAAATTGAAATGGGCCGCCGCTGTAAAACTTTTTTACGCCAAGTTCTAACTGATGAAAATTATCATTAATTCCCATCCATTTAGAATTTCCTGAGATATTAATTTTAAATTCAGTTCCTGCTTTTCCAAAACCTGTAAAAGGGCCATCATCGTTTTTATATCCAGGAACTATTCCTGTTAAAGATCCAATTAAATAATGGCTTTCGCCTATATTTTTTAAGTGTAGTCTTACCCCTAATTCTACATCACCTAACTCACTATTTTTATTTAAACTAAAATCATCTGAATACGTACTATTCACATAAGGAATATTTCCTATTAAGTTTAATTTATGACTTATTAATGAGGTAGAAAAATAGAGCTTGTACACGTAGTTTTTATAAAATCCATTATTACTAAAGTCTGACTTATTACCATTTTCATCTCTTTTAGAATCTGTATAATAGTGCGTTAAAGATGGCGATAGCAATACCTCCCCTTTACCTTGTAACCATGGATTTTGTGAATAACTAACGAAAGCATTCAAGATTAAAAAAAGAAGAATAAATTTAGTTTTCATCTTTAATTTTTGCTTTAGATTCTTTTGATTTCTGATAGATAAATACTAAGATCAATATTCCTAATATTAATAATACAGAAACGATAAACAGTCTGTATTTACCCCAAAAACCATCTAAAACAGAGTTTAAATAGGTTTTGTCTTGATTGTCGTTTAATACTCTTAAATCAAAAAAGTAAGCGTTATCTGCATTTGCAACAATTACGTTTCCGGTGTTATAAATAGATTGTTCTCTAATATTTGACACTAATGATAGTAACGTACTTTCTTTATAATCTTGTGGTACATTTACTAACATAACAGGCGAATCATTATGATAAAAAAGTTGGTTGAATCCCATACTTTTTTCATATTCTACATTAAAGAAAGGACTAAATTCTTCTGAGTCAAATTCAACAGCGTTGTCTTTAAAGTTAAGAAATGCAGAATCTCCATAAAAGTTTGAAAACTTATCGTTTTCAGTACTAATAATAATTTTAGACGTTTGCAAATCTGCTGTAATATCATCTAAATTAGCAACTTTAATTAACGGGTATATAAACCCTGCTAATCCTGCTTCACCTGGGTTAATGATATCTACTAATTCTGATACCGAACTAATCAATTTATGATCTGCTTTTAAATCTGTATAAATCGTTAAAGGTTTAGATTGAAAGTTTTCTGGGAATCTAAAAAATGATAATGCAGAAGATTCTTCGTAACCAATTGGCTTAAAGTAAGAATTTACATTATCTATCTGACCGTAAAAATTAGCTGGTGCAATTTCGCACAATCCACCTTCTGGGATAAAGTAAAACTCGTATTTAAAGTTGTTTTCTTGTTGCATTACAATATCATCAAAATTAAACGCAATGTTTAATTCTCCTGTACTATTTAACTTATATGACGTTAAAAAGTTATCATTATAATATAAATTAAAATACCCTTGTTCATTATCAGATAAAGGTCTGTATTTACCTTTAATATTAACATCCATTTTCTTTACATTAGATCCAAAATGTGCTCTTGGTATAGAGATATTTGAACTTAAATATCCAATACCTTCTAAGACGTTATTTTGAGCGCCTAATTCTTTAAAATAAATAGGTTCGTAATCTTTTCTTTTTGGAACATCTAATAATTTTGCTTGCTTGTTTACAAACACATAATCTACATAAGATGAATTTAATAAGTGTTTTTGAAGAAAAAAGTGAGCTGCTTTACTGTATCCTGAGTTTGTTTTTCCGGTAACAACAATGTTTTGCCCATTATAAACATCTAAAGTTGTAGGATCTTCATATTTATCTCTAAAAACACTAACTAATCCTGTATCTTCATTTTTAAAATCTGGAAGGTTTTTTGATATTTTAGTGTTTAATTTATCAAAAGGGATTAATATAATAGCATTATCAATAACACTATTATTAAAGTCTTCAATGCTTTTAACCTTAATATCTAACCCGTAAACACGTTTTAAGTAAAACTTAATATAAGATGCATATTCAATATCTTCAATTGTATTTTCATCAGATAACACAATGTATCTAAGATCTGGTACGGTATAACTAATTGTTTTTTCAACAATAGTTTTCTTTGCAGAAAGCACTTTGTAAGAGAAAAAAGAATTTTCGGTTAATTTTACCCAAAAACCACCTTCCGAATAAATTTCGCAAGTTTCATTACCAATTCTTAAATTGGTTTTTACAGTCAATTTTATAAACCCAGAAACAATATCTTTTTGTTTTACAGGAATTTTAAAACTAACTATTTGGTTTTCATTTTTAAGAAAACGAGTTTCAACTGGCGTATCGGCTAATAATATAGAAATATGACTTTGGTTAAAATCTAAAACGCTTGAGCAAGCAAATTCTAAATTAATAAAACTGTTTAGTACATCAATATTCTCGTTAACCGGAATATAAATACTTTCTTCTCCTTTAGCGCCATCAATAGTTATTTCATCGGCATAATCATAAGCACTAAAATGCTCAATTGTTTGACTATATCCTGCTGTATGTAGGGCTAAGATAATTGTTAATACAATAAAATAATATTTTTTCATCATCACTTATTAAGGTTGTTTAAATGTTTCGAATTGTATTTTAAGTTCAAATCCCATGTTTTCAGATGAGACATAACTAAAATAACCATTCATTTTTTGTGTTAATTGTTTTGAGATTCTTAGGCCTATTTTCACACTATCGCTGTGCTTTTTATAATCGTAATTTACAAATTCAAGATCTCTAAAATAAGATTCTATTTCAGAAGTGTTGATCCCATGTGTTTTATTAGCCACACTAAAAAACAGATCATCTTTAGTATTATCTATAGTAACTTCAATTTTATCATCTTCCTTGGAGAAGATAACCATGAAATTAAGAATATTATAAAGTACCGTTTTAAACATTCTCTTGTTTCCAAGAATTAAGGGATTGGTCGCTAATAATTTATCAACTCCTGTAATATTCTTCTCTTCAATTTGATTTTTAAACGAATTAAATACATTTAAATACACCTCCTTAACATCAATGATATCTGTTGAATAATTTTTATTATTTGCATTTAAGTTTACTGGTTTAAAATAAACAGAACTTTGATCTCTTAGGTTTTCTATTAAAGCATCTAAATTTTCTGTTTTTTTCTTATTGTCTCCTGAAGGATTCTTTTCAACTTCGGCTACAACCTCATTAATTTTATTTAAATCATTACTAATCTGTTGAAATAAAAATTTAGATTCGTTTTCTTTCTTTAAAACTCTTTTTTTAAGCGCCTTGTAATTAGTTTGAACTTCTGCTAACTCACTTCCTAGATAATTAATCTTATCATCTGCTCCTATCTGTATATCAATACGTTGCATAATAATATTTTTTTTAATCTTCGGAAAGAAAAAACTAATAAAACCTAATGATAAAAATAGATAACCGCCTTCATTTAAAATTTGATAAGGATCTGTGATAACCCCCATAAATACTAAAACAATAAAGGTCACAATAACTAATATGTACTGAATAAAACTATTAATAATACTCCATATTGCAATGGTATTAAATGCAACAAATAAAGCGATTAATATGGTTGAGTACACTACCTTATTCCCTGTATCAGAATAAGATAACGAAATTATAGTTAAAAAATTAAAGGAAAATAATGTTAAGTGAATTAAAAGATTTGGCGTTTTATATCTTAGTTTAAAAAAGGTATAAGCGAAATAAAAGAACCCCAATAAAATTAATTTTAGAAGTACAAAATCTAACCAGTTTTTACTTAAAATAATAACATCTAAAATAATTGTAAATAAGATCACAGCGTTTAAACTCCAAAAAATAGTGTTACCAATTTTCCAGAACTCTTTCTGTAATTCTTTTTCTTTTTGTGATTCTTTTTTCAAAATTTGCTATTAAATGGGCCTACAAAGATATTAAAGTAATCTACTACTGAAACCATTACAAAGTACTTTCTTTTTTATCATCTATTTAACCGTATTGTTTTTAATAAAATTATTGTTAAAAATCACAATTATCCTTACTTAAACCGGTTAAACTTGCGAAATACTCATTAAAATACAACAAAAATATCACATAGCCAAATAAAGTGTTTTCTTAAAGATAATACGCTATTGTAGTATTAAGTTATAGTAATTATATATTTTTGTTAGATATAACATTAAACTTTTACCCTATGAAAATATTAGTTATAGACGACAGTGATGTCATTAGAAAGTTGATTAAACACAGTTTAAAAAACAACGATTATACAGTTACTGTAGCCAATGATGGTGGAGATGCCATTGAAAAAATTAAAGCAGACACACCTGACCTAGTTATCACAGATCTTATGATGCCTTTTGTTTCTGGATTAGAACTTGTTGCTTGGATAAAAGAAAACTATGATGACCAAATTAAAATTATAGTTTTAACCTCATTAGGTGAGGAAGATGTAGTTTTAGAAGCTTTTTCATTAGGAATTGATGATTTTGTTACAAAACCATTTGAGCCAAAAGATTTTGTTTTAAGAATAAAAAGATTTGAAGTATAAACAAAAACAAGACATCTATAAAGAATAACTTATTTAAATTAAATTTAAGCGCTTCATAAAAATATTTATAATGAAAAATTCTAAAGCAAAAATAATTAAAGAAATTGCACAAGAATTAGATTGTGGAAACACCTGTTATTATAATTCTAAAACTAACAAAATTATTGCAATTCCTGATTTTTCAACCTTTCCGGATGAAGAAGAATTTAGAATACATTTTGAAACAGAATTAGAGAGTGTAGAAACACAAAAAGCCGATTTAATAAAAATTAACAAAATAGAAAGTGTTGCGTCTTTTCAAATAATGAAACAGTTTATTAACGAGGTAACTGATTCACACTTTAAATTGGAACTAGAAAATGCTTTACAAAAGAAAAAACCTTTTCAGAATTTTAAGTTTTTAATTGATAATTCAGAATTCAGACAATCATGGTTTAATTTCAAAATAACAGCATTAGAACACTTAGTAGAAAATCAATTAAAATAAACGTATTCATTTTAAATTCACACTAAAGAGATAACGATATTAATTACATGACGGGTTAATTTTAGTTTACTAATACAAACACGCCAACCAAAACAAAAATGACTCTCAAAAAAAGAATATTAGTTAACAAAGTTTTATTTCCTGCGGTATGCTTATTTTTTTTGGTGATATACCTCATTAATAGTGGCATGAATAATTTTAAAGCGTTTTATGGCTTTTATTTATTTTACGCTGCGTTGTGGATTGTAATAAGTTTAATATCTATCAGTAAAACGACTAACCACTTAATTAATTATTCTACCGAAAAGGAAATTATTAAGTTTACTTTTTACAAAAAACTAAATACTATTCAACAAATAGAAGTTCCTATTTATTCAATAAAAAAAACAAAACTAGATACAAGAAGTTTTCAATTTGGTTTTGATGTTTTAAAAATTTATTACATTGATAAGCATGAATTACATCAGCTTTTAGAATTAAGAATATCTGATAAAAAAGATTGGGTTTCCATTTTATCAATGGTTGAAAAAACAAACTAATCTCAACAAATCAAACAAAAAAAAGCCTCATCAAACAATTGTTTAATAAGGCTTTTATAGCTTAAAAAAGCATTATTTAATAAGGGGTAATCTTAATACATATTACTTTCCAATACAGAAAGAATTTTTATAGCATTTACGGTACATTAAATAATATGAGGTACAAAAAAGGTACAGATATCTATAAAAAATATTTTTACTCAGTAAAGTAATTCCTTCTTTTATTATTACTTCATACGTTATAAAAACAAGTAAAAAGTAATTTTCATTTTATAATAATGATTACTAAAAAACAACAGCTCTATTTAGAGTCATGCAATGTAAACTACATACTATTATTAAACTGTATTTGAATATGAAAAATTATTTTGATAGTTTATAATAAAGTAAGTACATTCGTATTAATGAGTTGAAAATCTAATTAATATGAATGGAGTTGTTACACAAAAAGCATCGTTATCCCTCCATTTTGACATATTATAAGATATTCAACAATCTATATAACTAAGTTAGCTGTAATACCAAACCACCTCCTAAAATCAAAGAATGTACCTATCATATATCAAAATAGAAAATTACAAAGGTGTTGAAATTGTAGAAACGGAATTTGACCCTAATATTAATATAATTATTGGAGAAAATGGAAGTTGTAAATCTGCTTTAATTGATGCAATCAGGTTACTTTACAACATTGGAGAACCAATTAGAGAAATATCAGTGTCATCTGATGATTTTCATCAAAAAAGGACAATAACTGATAGTGGAATACAAAATGAAAAAGCTAGCCTAATTACAATAACATATATCTTTAAAGGTCTTACGAACTCACAGAAAGGTGCTTTTTACGAATATATGGTAATCAACCCAGATGACACAGCAGAAGATTATGCGAAAATAACAATCAATTATGAAGAAAAAGATGGTAAGTATCCTCAGTTTTCTTACAATACAGGAGATATTGATGGTCAAAAAGCAGACTATAAAACATTTGAGTTATTTCAACATTATTATTTAGGAGCATTAAGAGATAGTACTCGTGATTTATTAAGTACTAGAGGAAATGTTTTAGGAAGAGTTATCAAAAGATTCGTAAAAAGAAATAAAACAGAAACAGAGATTGAGCAGATAATGAAAGAAGCAAATTCTCAGTTGCTTGGGAGAGAAGAAGTCATAAGTACTAGAGATGGTGTAAATCAAAACTTAGAAGGAATTTTTAAAAAATTCCTAGACAATAAAATCGGACTTAGAATAGAGGAATCGAGAACTGAGTATATTGTAAACGCAATAAAACCATTTTTACCTCATAATAGAGAGAGTCTAACAGAAGAGGGGTTTCATTTATGGCAAAACAGCTTAGGTTTAAATAATCTTATTTATATTGCAATTGTATTGGGAGACGTTAAAGAACAAATTGAAGATAACGAAATTCCTCATTATGCACTTTTAATTGAGGAACCTGAAGCTCATTTACATCCTCAACTTCAATTAAGTTTATACAACTTTCTTACTAGTGCAAACACTTCAGATAATAGCCAGCTATTCATAACAACCCATTCTCCTACGTTAACTTCTAAAGTGCCACTTAAGAATCTAATTCTTTTAGAGAATAAGAAAGCTCATAAACTAGAACATCAATTTCAAAATAGACTAGCTGAAGGTATAATTCAGGATACAACTAAAGGAGTTCCATTAAATGATGTTGGTTTTCAACTAAGTCAGAAAAAACTTGAACGATATATAGATGTAACAAAATCTCAGCTTTTTTACGCTAAATCAGTGCTATTTGTGGAAGGAATTTCAGAAGAACTTTTACTTTCTTCATTTACAAGGTTAGATGATTATGAACTTGAAGATTATAGAGTTGAAGTAGTAAATGTAAAAGGAACATCTTTTTATCCTTTCTTATATCTATTCAACAATCGAGAAGAAACTAAAAGAATAAATAAACCAATTACAGTACTTACGGATGATGACCGTTTTACATCTTCTAAAAAGTCAAAATATAGTTTTGAAAAATTGTTAGAAACAGATTATTCCGTCTTAGACGAATTAGATGATAGTATTCAAACTAGTATTCCTGTCTCAAGAATTGCTAATCTAAATTCAGTTGCAAATAATGCAGATAACATAAAAATATCTCACTCTTACAAAACTTTAGAATATGAATTAGCTATTCATAATATCAAGGAGAACCGCACAGAACTGCTTAATAATTTCCTTTTTGATTATGTCAATCAAAATTTACCAGATAAAATTGACAAAATTATTGAATACACTCAAACATTCGAAAATGATATTATGTCAGAAGCTGAAAAGCGAAAAGTAGGTATTTTATTATGGAAAGCATTACCATCAAAAGCTGACTTCGCTCAAAATTTTTCTATACATATCCTTGAAAACTTAACAAGTGCAAAAGATTCTTTTGTAATCCCTCCTTATATACAAGAAGGACTAACTCATTTAAGACAAGGGATATGATTTATGACTTAAATGAAGAAAGAAGTGCATATCTACAAGCAAGAGGTAAAATCATATTGAATGCTTGTCCTGGAAGCGGTAAAACAACTACAATAGCTCAAAAAATTATAGAGTTAGAACAATCAAAAGAAATTGATTCTTACTCCGGTATTGCTTGTCTTTCATTTACAAACTCTGCAAAAGATGAAATAAACGAATCTTATTCAAAACTAAGTGGGAAAATTTTAAGGTTTCCTAATCACGTTTCCACTATTGATAGTTTTATAAATAAATTTATCACACTGCCTTTTTATAATATCTTAAATCGAGATTTTAATAGACCTAAAATTCTTGACCATACAAATATCTTAGATGATATGTGGAAGAATGAATATACTGGTAGAGACGGAAAATTAAGAGAGGGTTTAAAAAGGCCTTTGAATAATCCTGAATATAAGGCAAAAAATAATAGAAGTATTTTCTATGCATATCCACCAAGTTCAATTAGAATAGAACCTGATGGAGCATTTACAATTGAAGGTAAGACACCTTCTAATGGTACTGTTGATTCTGATAAATTCAACAATTATTGCCAATTAATTAAACAAACACAGTTTAAAAAAGGGTTAATATCAACAGGAGATTCCGCATTTATTGCTCTTCATATTTTAAGAACAAATCCAAAAATTTGTCAATGGTTAGCATTAAGGTTTCCTTTTATTATAATTGATGAAGCTCAAGATAATTCTTTAATTCAACACGCAATTTTTGAAGAATTGGCTAAACAAGGATTAAAAAACATAGAACTAATTGGTGACCCTTATCAAAGCCTGTATGAGTGGAGAGATGCAAATCCAAATGAATTTTTAAAAAAATATAACGAAGATAATAGTTGGAACTCTTTTGACTTAACAGATAACAGAAGGTCTCCTCAAAATATTATTGACGTATTCTCTGTACTTAGAAAAACAGATGATTCAAAAATAAATTGTGTTGACAATCCTACTTTAGACAACTCAATTATTTTTTATAAATACTCTGAAAACAATCTTCAATCAATCATCAAACACTATGAAGAACTTTGCTCGTCTAACAATTTCAAAAAAAACAACATTGTAGTTAGAGGAAATTCATTAAAGAATAAATTATTAGGAAAAACAGCAGAAGAAAAACCTTGGGGAATTGAACTGCCAAAAGAAATTATTACAGCAAAAAATCGTTTTTTAGGTAATGACATTAAAAACTCTATAAACGAAATACGTACTATTTCTATAAAGTTATTAAATCCTAGTAGTGACTACCATCAGTTAAAAGAAATCGAAAGAGATTTAAAAGAAAATCATCTTTTTAATTCACTTTTATTTCAGATTCTAATAGAACTACCAAGATTTGATTTGACTGTTGCAGATTGGACAAGTCAAACTCAAAGCTTTATGAAAGAAAAATTGAATTTAGATTATGATGTTGATTTTAATCTGCGAAATAGAAAATCAAAATTTTTCAACAAAGAAAAAACATTAAACGAATCAATAAACATTCATTTTAAAAAATCATATTCTGAATCCAATATTCCAATTACTACTATTCACCAAGTCAAAGGAAAAACTTTAGATTCAGTATTAATATTTTTTAACGATAGAAAGCACGCTAGTAACATTCTATTTGAAGATATTTCAAATCCAGATAACAGCTTTCCTAACGAAAACAAAAGATTAATTTATGTTGCTATGTCTAGACCTAAAAAAGTCTTAGCAATGGCATTTCCTGACACAATAACTGATGAAAATATTATTGCGAAATTTGGAAGGAATATTAAAATTGTAACTGAAGACGAACTAAATGAATAAAGTACTACAGCTAACAAGGTATAAAAAACATAGGGCATTTGTGTTAACTCCAAAGTTCTGTGTTTATTTATAAAGTCCGCTAAATATAAAATTTGGCATTTAAACCAAAAATAAAAGCAAAATATTTATATTTAGCTAAGTTATAAACCGAAACGAAAGTGCTTATCAACCGCCCTACGTTTCTTATACAAACCGTTATAGGCAATTAAAAACTCAACTGAATAAAACTAATGATAGAAATAAAAATTCCAAAGAGTGTAACCCATAGCAAAATAAAATCGCTTCAAAAAAGTGTTTTATTATATACTGGAGACTCTAAAGAAATAACTATAATTCTTCCGAGTAGTATTACTAAATATAAATTTAGTTTACTTTCAGATTTATTGCAATTAATCATCACCGTTAATAACAAAATTAAAATATCAAAAGTTGTATTTGATTTTGAATTATCAAAAAGTACTCTTGAGTCTCTTTACGGACAAGAATTTATCTATCCTATTGTATCTCTTCTTTGGAATTCATCAAGGTTTATTGATTTAAATAAAAAAAACATTAAACCAGAGTTACGTGATTTTCAAAATGATTACTTCAAAAAAATGAATTCTCTTTCTCGATTTAAAGGAAATAAATTTATTCTAACAAATACAGACCATTTCTCCGAAAGCAAAGGATTAATTAAACTTCTAGAAAATTCAAATGGATTTAATGATAACGAAACTCAAATAATTGATTCTATAAGAAATGTATTATTGAATAATGTATTGACTTTTAACAAAAATAATTCTGAGGAAATAGAAAACATAATTGACGATATTGGAGCTATAGTTTATGAACTTAGTAAAAACACATATGAATGGGGAAGGACTGATTCTATTAACGTGCCTATTTCTCCAAGTATTAGAGGTGTCTATTTGAAATTTTACAACAATAAGAAAGAAAAAATAGTTGAAGATTATTCTGATACTCCATTAGCCGAATATTTTAATCAAGAATCCCTTATATCTAAAAGTCTCAACAAAGCAGGAAACATCTATTATCTAGAAATTATGGTTTTTGATTCTGGTATAGGATTTATTGATAAATTTAACAATCAAGATAAATTAACGGATTTAGATGTTTTAAAAAGGTGTCTAGTTAAAAATCAAACGTCCGCTACTTCAAATTTAAAATCTAAAAAAGGTTTAGGATTAGATCGAATTTTAAATATTCTAAACAAAACAGGTTTTATAAAAATATCCACAGATAAATATTGTGCCTATCGTAATTTAATTAAAGATGAATATACTCCAATAGATATTAGGAATTTAGACAGTTTAAAATTAGAAGATTGGAATAACAATGATTTCAGAGCAAAAGATTCTGAGAAAATTTCAGGTTCTTATCTAAGTATTCTTTATCCTTTTAAAAGCTCAAACTAAATGGGGAAATATTACATCTATAACTCAAAAGTACAATCAAAAAAGTACAATCAAATTACTGTTGTTTTTAACCCTGACATTAAATTCAATTTTAATAGTTTAAAACAAGAATTAACTAAACATTATAGTACATCTAGCCAAACAGATGCTTTGTTGTTTATCACAAGTTCTGATAACACAAATGTTGAAAAAGAAATCAAGGATAACATTCAACTAATTTTTAAAAGTATTCCTAAAGTTCAAGAAGACTCATTAATTGACAACCTATTATATATCCAATATGATGGAAATAATCTTCTAACTAAAACAAATACATTCCTTCATAAAAACAAAAAAGAGATAATTAATAAAGGACTTGCAAATATATTCATTAAAAATGGAGGGTTAGTTGAAACAAACGGAATGGCTCATCATTATGTTTTTCCTTCTGGAAAACATTCTTCAAAATTTTTAAGAACTGCAAATGTATTAGTAAAAAAAGCAGAAATTGATTTTATAGCTATTAATACTTTACACCTGTTTAAAGGACAGACTTTTAACAATATATACTGTGATACTTTATCTATAAATGTAATTGGTTATTCCATGATAAATTACATTAAAAGATTTAATGGCTCAACAGACATAAATGTAGAGTCTTTTAAATCATATGATGGATTATATAATAAAGAATCTGTCTTTTATGATAATTCAATATTTTTAATATCTGCCTCAACATCAGGTGGTTTAATTGAATATATTAAAACAAATCACCCTGAAGTTCATTCAAATGAAATTTGTGTTTTATTTTATCTTCCGATTGAAAAGAAATCAGAAGTCATTAACGAAAGAACAGTATGTAATTTAGAATACAACAACGATTTTGACTATGGATTAGATTTATATGACATATACAAACCACCTACCAAAAAATGTCTTTATTGCGATAATAATTCTGCCTCAATAAAAATTTTAGGTGATTCATTTAGTATAGATGAACCCATTATAAATACTAAAAACATAACGGTTAAAAATTATGTTACTCAAAAATTAAAAGATTTTACTGAATTATTTAAATATCAAAAAGATATTGGAACATCTTTAAAAGTTTCTTTCAGTGAAAATACTATCACCAGAAAAAAGTATAGTGTTTATATTGATTATGAAAACATTATTTCAAACATTACTTCATTTCCAAAACATAAGGAAAAATTAGATTCATATATCCAGCAATATGTTCCTGCTTCTTTAAAATATATTGTTCATTTAAATGATAATGGCTCTAAAATGCTATCAGAATATATTTTATCAGGCATAAAAGATTATGTAAATTCAGAAAAAGTAACAATAATTAATCAATCTGAATTAAGTGACTCTAATATAAATGAAGATGAAACAGGTTCAATCTTAATTGTAGGCTCTTGTATAAGCAATGGTAAAAATCTCTTATATTTAAGTAGATACTTTCGGAATTTTGAAAAAATAAGGTTAATTTATTTTGTAGGAATTAACAGGACTAGTGATAATAAAAAAAACAAGGAACTAAAGACTAATATTAAATATGGTTTATATGGTCCTGAAAACAGCACTTATATTGAGGTGGAAAATATAGACTGTGACAATTCTAATATAGAAACTCCTTGGGAGGTTGAGTTAAACTTCTTAAAAGAAATTCAACAAAATCAAGATGTACCTACTGAGTTTATAAACAAAAGAATAAGTATAATTAATCAGTTTGAAAGCATTGAAAATCGAGGAGGTAGCGATAGGATATTCTTTTCAAATTATCAAAATAAGGAGCTAGAGATTAGAAAAAATTCTGCTTTTTTCAATGACAATAAATACTTTGAAAACATATCACAATCAGATGTATATTTTTCAATATCTTGTGTTTTAAATAATATGAGAAATAACCAAAAAGATGGGTTATTTCAAACAACTTTTGTCAAAAATTTAATTGACCCGTTTATCTTCAATAGATTTAATGACGGAATAATTCAAGCATCCATTTTAAGAGCTTCCAAGTCTAATGAATTAAATTATTCATTAAGTTTTAATCAATCTAAGAATATGCTTTCGCTAATAAAAACCTTTATAAAATATAAAGAAGAACAGCAAGGTGAGGCTATTTTTGAATTTTTATATTCAATTGCAATTGGAAAACTAAGATTACATAATGACCATTATTTGGTTTTATTAAAAGAACTTGATGAACTTGATGAAATTAGAATGAATATTTTCAAACAAGAAATAAAAATTGTATATAAAAAAAACTGCCTATAACAAAGTACTGTGGTAAAAAACAAGTAAAAACGATTAAAACACGTCTATAGTTATTGTTATAAGTTAATCCTGATTCTTAATTTCTTATTAGGATTTTCCGTGTTCATTTTTAATAATATACTTCCTTCTGGTAGTTACGTTCTTTTTGATGTAATAGTGTTATTAACGTTCTGCACTACTATTAATAAGTGGGGCTATCGTTATAAGCTACGTTTGTAATTACAAAAGATGTTTTTAAAATTATAATAGTTATAAGTTTTATTAAAAAAATGTTGATTTGTTGATAAATCTTTGTGAAGCCATAAAGAATAAGAGTTTACTAATAAACATTGAAGCAACAATAAGTCAACAATAACTAAAACACGTTTGTTGCTTACAAGTTGATAATCTGTTGTTATCAAAAACACTAGCTAGCATAGTGTTTTGACACAAAACAGCAACAAATCAACCTAAATCATCAAACATTGTTTTCGTAAAGGTGTAATGTCTTCCTTTAAAAGTATTTTCACCAATAATTACTTTATTCCCTGCCCCATACGAAACATGATACTTAGTATAGGTGCTATTCTTACACTCTAACTTATAATTCTTTTTTAAAAGCTCTGACACCTTAAAAGAACTTGTTTTAATATTGTTCTTAGATAATTTTTCAACTAAATCACCAACAGAATATTTTAATTCAACGGTATCATACTGAGCAAACTCATCTAATAATATTTGCTCTAATTCTTTATCAAGAAAAGTCTTATTACCATTCATTAACACCTCTAAAGCATGTGTATGTATTTGTTCTTTAGTAAACCACATTCTTGTTTTTCGTGGGCTAATAACACTTCTTTTGTTTAAGAAACACATAAAATATGGTAATTCTTCTTTTAAACTATCCAATAAATTAGGGTTGTCTTTTGATACTTCGAAAGGAATTATTTTACGTACCCAATACCTAATTTCAGAATTATCGATATAAACAAAGTTCTCCTCGTTATTGGAGCACAATATAAATTTCCCAAAAAAGCTACCTTCAATTTTATCTTTCCCTTTTGCTTCACTTTTATAACTTTTTGCAGTAGATAAATTTTTCAAACGTTCACTGTCGTCTCTTTTATCTAATAAAACTTCATCTACAGCAATTATTAATTTTGATGCCCAATCTGAATTAAACCGACTTCTAAAATCTTCATTATTATTAATAGTCATATTATTTTGAAATATGAGTTTCATCCAATTTAAAAAAGTTGTTTTACCTGTGTTACGTTCATTACTAACTAGGCATAAAATTGGCAAAACCTGAGAGGGATGATGCCATAAAATACTTAGATAATCTAAACCTAACACATATTGTTCTCCAAAAATATGTTTCAAAAATCTAATTGTGTGAGGAAACTCGCCATCTATAAATTTATGTTCTAATTCTTCATAACTATTATAAAATCCTTTTATAATTTTTTCATAATTAGTGTGAGATGGGATTAGACAAAAACCATCATATCTGGAAATTTTCCCTAATACATCTTTTCCATAATCTGTTATTAGCTCACTCTTAGACCATGGTTGCAAAATGCTAATACTATCTTGACTTAATAAAGGTTTAGTTACATTTTTATAATAAGTCGTACCTATTCGTAAATATTTATTTTCCATAATCATACATTTACTTTTATGACACCAAATCTGCTATAATCTATATTTGGAAATTTTGATGCAAACGAAATTTGAATATTTACACCTTGCATTAGTTTATCTTCCTTACAGTGTTTAATTATTGCTTTTTCTATATCATAAAACGGTAATCTAGATTTGTTTTTATAGATCTCAAGAATTGTATTCACTTTTGAGATTAAATTATCAACGATTTTTTGCGTTAATTGGTCGTTTGTTTGAAGTGTCAGTAAATCTTTATATAGCTGAGTCAATCTATTTAAACATTCTGAGTTATCAACTATGTTATAATCCTCCATAATTAATGTTTATAAATTACTATTTGCTCAACTGTATCAAAATAAGCTCTAGCTCCATCACTCCTAACAGGTACATTTTTGATTAGAATACTTTTATTCAAACTAGCATCTAGAAGCTTTTGAATATCACCTTTAGTAGCAGGTTTATTTTCTTCTCTTGTAAAAATGTTTGTAATAACATTTGTTGCCAATGTTCCAACCGCAGCATTTCCAATTCCTGAAATACTCATTTTATCATTTTTAGGGCTTATTGTTCCATTTAAAGCTTCTGGAAAATTTTGTTTTAACGCTTGCTTACGTGTAAATGCATTTACACGACAACTATTACTACAATATTTCTGCTTATGTCTTCTTTTCGGAATGTAACTACCTCCGCAATAGTTACAAGTGTATGTATATTTATCCATTGTTCGTTATTTTAACGTTAGACTAACGCTTATTGAAATGGATTTTTTACAAGGTACTCATCTACCTTATTGAGAAGAACAGAATTTGTTTCACGCTTACCTTCCTTAATCCAATCTAAAATCTCGGATTTTAAGAAATAAAGCTTTCCTTTTTTATGATAAGGAATTGCATTTTTATGAACCAGTCCATAAATACTTCCTTTAGTCATATTTATAAAGTTGGCGAGTTCGTCAATAGAGAGAAAGACATCCTCATTTAGATTTTTAATAATACCAAACTCTTTTTTTAAATTTCTACAAATTGCAGCTGCAAGTTGGTTTACAATTTCCTGAGATAACAGTTTACTTTGTTTCATAATTTTTGATTTATTTTTAAATTCAAAACGAAAGTAATATGAAGGCAAACCGTTTTACACAACTAGTGGGATTGCCAGTGGAATGAAAAAAAACGAATTTAAAAAACAATAAAACACTTAAAAACAACACGTTAACACCTTTTCAGAAAAAGCAAACACATGTGTTTTTATTATCTTATTACTTTTATTTTTTGTTTAATTTTCTAATTAACAACCTTAATTCTCCTTTTATAGCTGTTAATTTATATGGCTCTAATTTATCTAGTATATCTGAAATCCATTTCTTTTTAGCACTATCACTATTCAGCTTATCTATACCACTAGATAAAATCTTATAACCATCAACATTTCTATAATCTTCTGATAATATTTTTTGGTTATCTATATTAGCCAACACTAAAACTCTAGCTATTTCTATACTACTCACTCCTCCTCTTCCCTTTTTAATTAATAAGATTAGAGTATGTAGTATTAAAAATTTATCATTTTCTGAAAACAAATCTTTTGGAACACCGATAGTCTTTACACTATCTGGGTCTTTAATAAACATCATTTCTAGATATTCTTTTGAAGCGGAAAAACTTTTACCATCAAAGGGTTCTCCATAAAAATAATCGAACTTCCCTGTAAAATACACCAATTCATAGTACTTGTAATAAGTGTCAAAATGCATTTTAATTTTATTAGTAGAATCTATATTGGCTAACTTTATTAAAAACTCATCATAAGCTGAGTACCCTTGATTTTTATATTCTTCTAATACATGATTACTTAATATAATATCTATTTTTTCATCATCTAAAACGGAATTATCTATTAAACTTGCTCTCTTATTAAGTAAACGAAAACATTCAGTTAAGTCATTTTTTTTAATCTCGTCAAAAATTTCATCATAGTCATTATCTAATCCCTTTATAAGACTTTCAAATTCTACATGAAAATTAGCTTTAATAGATTTTGCTGATTTTAACTTATTGATAGTATTATTTTTTACCCTTTGCCAATTATTATCAAATTGGTCTTTATATATATTATAGTAATCCATCTAAATCTAAATTAATTCGATTAGCCGCTTCAATCTTATTCTTATCCATAACCTTTGTGTAAATTTGAGTTGTAGATAAATTTTTATGTCCTAATAACTTTGATACTGTATAAATATCTGTACCGTTTGCTAATTGTAATGTAGCATAACTGTGTCGAAAATTATGAAATGAAATTTTTTTATTAATACCAGAACGTTTTATCCAATCTTTTAAAGGTCTTGTTATTTGATTGTATTTTATATCTGTAAAAACCTCTCCTACACTTGTTCCTTGTATTTCAAGTAATTTATACGCAGTATTTGATATTGGATGGTTATTGATGTTACCCGTTTTTTTCTCTCTTAATTTTATATAATACCCTTGATGCTTATCATTAAAAACATTCTCCCATTTCAAACTTATAACATCTGAAAAACGCAATCCTGTAAGTGCCGCAAAAAATGCTAAATATTTTATCTTTTTTATTTTAATATCAGTCTTCCATAAAACATCTAATTCTTGCTCTGTAAGATACTCTCTGTGCGTTTGTTCTTCTTTAATATAATCAGCTTTTTCAGCTAAATTCATTGATAACAAGTTCCTTTTGTTTGCTTTTTTTAAAACAGCAATAAAGTGTTTGAAATAAGAAGAAGCTGTATTTATCGATAGTTTTTGCTCCGCTTTAACTCTAAGGTTATTTGTCGTCAATAAAAACTCACGATACTGTCTAACATGATTTTCATTTAATTGATGCGTTTGAATATCCTTTCCTATAAACGTTTCTAAATAATTTAAAGACGATTTCCATGCGAGGTAATTTGAATGACTACCTGTATTTAATTTTTCCTCAACAACACTATTATAAAACACTGAAAAACTCACATTTAAACTCACATTCTCCTTTAAACCAAACTCTTTATCCCTCCATTGCAACAACCTCTTAGCTCTAATTATTTCTGCAAATTCAATAGTTTTTTTATTATGCAGCTTTTCTGTAGCACCTTTAGGCTCTGCATAAATTTGCAGTTTTAAAAACTCTCGTCTAGTTGGTTTTCCTGTTTTGGGACTTATAATAGGTGATGAATAATCTAAGTATAGACTTAACTTATTATTTACAAGCTTTTTTTTACGTACCGTTATGTTAGCCATAATTAAAAAATTTAAAATTAAGAAAGAAGGTTTTCAATATCTGCTTTTTTTACTCGCAGTAATCGTTGAGATAAATTTGAAGCTTTCAACTCACCGAGTTCTATTAATCTATAAATAGACCTTTTTGATACACTCAGCAACGCTGCGGTTTCTTTAACTGTTAAATATTCTCTTACCTGTAAAACTTCCAAAGGTTCAACCTGAACTTTTAGAGTTTGCGCATTAGACTTTTTAACCTTTTTAATTCTAGCCCTCTTTTTATATGCAATTTTAGCACATTTATCACCACAAAAACGTGTAACTGTTGTCTTTGCAACAAATGATGCATTACAATTTTCACAAATTCTTTTAACCCTAATATTTGAACTCATTTATACGATAACCTTCCGTTAATAATTAAATGCCTTTTAGGTGAAATAAGACACATTAAGTATCATTAAGTGTAATTAGGTGCCATAATCTCCCCCTAAAAACAAAAGTAAAATTATAAATCAAAAAAAGGTACAAAATCGGTACAAAATATTGTAAAAAATAACAAAATATAATAAATAAAAAAAACACCTAAAACATGTAAACAACTGATTAAGTGTGTTTTAATTTAAAATAGTTTATTATATTTTAGCACCCTATTTGCCAATACAGAAATTCGCAAAGATATTACCTAACAAATCATCGTTAGTAATCTCACCTGTAATTTCACCAAAATGGTAAAGCGCTTGCTTAATATCAATCGCCAATAAATCGCCCGAAAGTCCTGAATCTAAACCAAATTTCACTTTATCAATCTCCTCAAAAGCTTTTAAAAGTGCATCATAATGACGCGAGTTAGTCACAATAGTTTCGTTATTTCTAAGTGCGCCAGTATTAATTAAATTAAGTAAAGTATTAGTAAGTTCTTCTACTCCTAATTTAGTTTTAGCCGAAATAGGTATTAATTGAGACACATGAGGTGTAACAGCAGTTGTAATTTGTGCTAATTGAGCATCGGTTAACTGATCAATTTTATTCAAAATCACTACTAATTGCTTTTGTGGAAACTTATTTTTTATTTTTTCAATCTCTACAATAATTGCTTGTATTGCTGCTGCATCATCTGCTAGAGTTACTCCATTTACTAGAAATAAAACCACTTGCGCTTGAGCTATTTTTTCAAAAGTTTTTTTAATACCAATACTCTCAACAACATCTTTAGTTTCACGTATTCCTGCGGTATCAATAAAACGAAACCCAATCCCTCCTATTGAAATTTCATCCTCAATAGTATCTCTTGTAGTTCCTGCAATTTCAGATACAATAGCACGATCTTCATTTAATAATGCGTTTAGTAACGTTGATTTTCCAACATTTGGTTCACCTACAATAGCAACCGGTATTCCGTTTTTAATCACATTTCCAACAGCAAAACTGTCTATTAAACGTTTTAAAACAAAATTAATACGGTTTACAAGATCTTTAAACTGACCTCTATCTGCAAATTCTACATCTTCTTCAGCAAAATCAAGCTCTAATTCTATTAACGATGCAAAATTTAAAAGTTCTTCTCTAAGCTTTGCTATTTCGGTTGAAAATCCACCACGCATTTGTTGCATTGCTATTTGGTGAGACGCTTCATTATCACTAGATATTAAATCGGCAACAGCTTCTGCCTGACTTAAATCTAATTTTCCATTTAAAAAAGCACGTAAAGTAAACTCTCCAGCATCTGCCATTCTACAACCATTTCTTAAAAATAATTGTATAATTTCTTGTTGAATATATGAACTTCCGTGGCATGAAATTTCTATAACATTTTCACCCGTATAAGAATTTGGATCCTTAAAAATAGTCACCAAAACCTCATCAACTATACGTTTTCCCTCTACAATATGGCCTAAATGAACCGTATGCGTTTTCTGATTGGCTAATTTTTTACCCGAAACAGATTTAAAAAACTCAGATGCAATAGTAATCGCTTCGTCTCCAGATAATCTAATAACAGCAATGGCGCCACTTCCAGAAGGCGTAGCTAAAGCAACAATAGTATCGGTGTGCAATCTCATAGTTTATTTTTTATGCAAAAGTATTGTAAAATTGTAATTATATCGTAAAATCACGCCACTTCTTTTCATACTTATTAGCATATTATTACCCTCTTTTTTTATGATACTTAGTATATTTGTTGAAACTTAAAAATTGTATTGAAATGAAAAAAATCCTTAGTCTTTTTATAACAGGACTTATTTTAACGTCTTGTAATACGGAACAAAAACCTGATGGATATGTTATTAATGGAACTGCAAAAGGGTTATCTAACGGTATTAGAGCATATCTTCAAACAGATTCTCCAAACGGAAACCGTGTAAACAGAGATACAGCAATTATTTTTAATGAAACCTTTAAGTTTGAAGGAAAAGTTAGCGTACCAGAACTTCAATATCTTTATATTAATAGTGTGAATGCTAACAAACCTTTAATTGTTGAAAACGATATTATAAATATTGAAGTTTACAAGGATAGCTTATTCAAATCGGTTGTTACCGGAACAAAATCAAACGAGGTTTATAACTTATACCTTGAAGAATTAGACGTATTAGCAAAAAAGCAAAACGTTTTAAAAATAGACCTCAGCAAAGCAGGAATTTCAAGAGACACAGATGCTATTAACCAAGCAAAAAAAGCACTTAGCGAATTTAATAACGAAAGAAACAGACGTTCATATGAGTTTGTAAAAAAACATAATGACAACTTTTTTGTATTAACTATTTTAGAAACTTTAATTGACAGTAAAGTTGCTGATACTAATCAAATTGAATCAGCTTTTAACAGTATCACTCCTGAATTTAAAGAATCTATCTACGGAAACTCTATAAAACTAAAAATTGCAGCTTTAAAACATGAACAAGATCGTTTTACAGCTTTAAATATAGGTAAAGTTGCTCCTGCTTTTTCAGCTCCAGATACTAACGGTAATTTAGTGTCATTAGATGAAATGAAAGGAAAAGTAACTATTATTGATTTTTGGGCAGCCTGGTGTGGTCCATGCAGGAGAGAAAATCCAAACGTGGTTAAAACATATAAAAAATATCATGAAAAAGGTTTAGAAATTATTAGTGTTTCTTTAGATAAACCTGGAGAAAAAGATCGTTGGTTAAAAGCTATTAAAGACGACAATCTTACTTGGCATCACGTATCTAACCTAAAATATTTTAACGACCCTGTAGCTAGATTATATAATATTCGCTCAATCCCATCAACTTATATTTTAGATGAAGATGGTAAAATTGTAGCAAAAAACCTTAGAGGCGCAAGACTTGAAGCTAAAATAAAAGAGCTTCTCGACTAAATATATATCACATAAAAAAGCCTTCAAAATTTTGAAGGCTTTTTTTATATCTAAATTCTAAATAATTTACACTTATAGTTTTCCCATTTTATGCATTACAAACAATACAATAATAGGCAATGCTAACAAACATACCATTAAAAATTGTGTTTCAAATAATGTAGGAGCTAACATTAATGTAATCACATAACCGCCAATAGCACCTCCAAAATGGGCATCATGACCAATATTACCTATGCTCTTTTTCATTCCGTAAATAGAATATAAAAGATATCCAATACCAAATAAATATGCAGGAATTGGAATAGGAATAAAAAACATATAAAGACTCATATGAGGCTCAAAAAGTATGGCTGAATACAGTATTCCTGTCACCGCACCACTGGCACCAATAGCGCTGTAATGAGGCTCATTTCTATGAAAATAAAAGGATAACAAATTACCTAAAAGCAAACTACACACGTAAATAATAATAAAATTTAAGCTTCCTAAATAACTCACTACAATATCTGCAAAGAAATATAGTGTTAGCATATTAAAAATTAAATGCATAGTATCTGCATGTAAAAACCCTGAGCTAAACATACGTATTTGCTCCCCTCTTTTTATACTTCCAATATTAAATTTATAACGCTCAAAAAAACTATAATCTCCAAATCCTTTGTAAGAAATAATAATATTGGCAGCTATAATAACAATTGTAACTAAACTTAAATTACCCATAAACTTTAAACGTATAATTATAATATAACATATCTTTGTGCGACAAATTTAATACTTAATAATGCAATTTCTTGTTTACATATTAATTTATCCGTTTTTATGGTTAATATCAATTTTACCTTTTAGGTTATTATATGCATTTTCTGATGGCGTATATGTATTGATTTATCATATTATTGGATACCGAAAAAAAACAGTCGCTTACAATCTTAATCTTGTATTTCCTGAGAAATCCGAAAAAGAAATTAAGCGTATCACCAAAGCATTTTACCATCATTTATGTGATATGATTTTAGAATCTATAAAATCAATGACCATCACTGAGGCTGAAATGAAAAAACGTTTTACTTTTAGCAATGTCGAACTTATAAATGATCTTGAAAAGCAAAACAAAAGTGTCGCATTAATGTGTGCGCATTACGGAAGTTGGGAATGGATTTTTATCTTACAATCTTACGTAGAAGCTAAAGGATATGCGGTATACAAACGTTTAGCAAATAAGCATTTTGATAAATTAGTAAGACGCATTAGAGCGAAATACAACAGTTATTTAATTACTACAAAAGAAACTGTACCAACACTAATTAAAGCCAAAAGAGCTGGAGAATTAACTATTAACGGTTTTGTATCCGATCAATCCCCTAAAGTAGGAAAAGCTTTCCATTGGAATGAATTTATGGGCATAAAAGTTCCTGTACATACCGGTGCCGAAATGCTAGCTAAAAAATTAGATATGGCTGTGGTGTTTTTTAGAGTGAAGCGTTTAAAGCGTGGATTTTATGAAACAACTTTTGAGACTATAGCTGTTAATCCTAAAGAATTTGATAATTACGAAATCACAGATATCTTCTTAAAACTTGTAGAAAAGCAAATTTATGAAGCTCCAGAATACTATTTATGGACACACAAACGTTGGAAACATAAAGATAAAGTGCCTAAAGATTTTCAATAGGCACTTTACTTAAAACTTTTTTATAATTCAAACCAAGCATCAACAGGGGTTTCCTTAATGGTGCTTTGTTGGTTATGTACAAATTCGTTATTTGTTTTATTATATGTATAATCGTTTGCCCAATCGGTATGATGTTCAGCAAGCGCTTTAATACTTTCACAAACGTATTCTACTTCTTTTGTAGTGGTTGTTGGGTGAATAGACATTCTAATCCAACCTGGTTTTCTCGTTAATTCTCCAATGGTAATTTCGTTGGTTAACTCGTGAGAAGTAGCATAATCTACATGTAGTAAAAAGTGTCCGTAAGTTCCGGCACAACTACAACCTCCACGTGTTTGAATTCCGTATTTATCATTCAATAATTTTACCCCTAAATTATAGTGTAAACTATCTATATAGAATGAAAACACTCCCAAACGATCTTGATGCTGACCTGCAAGAATATTAATGTTTGAGACGTCGCCTAATTCCTTAAATATAATTTCAGAAATCTCGTGCTCACGTTTCAGCATATTATCAACACCCATTTGTTCTTTCAACTTAATAGAAAGTGCTGTTTTTATAGTTTGAAGAAAGCCTGGTGTTCCACCATCTTCTCTGTCTTCTATATTATCAATATATTTATGTTCTCCCCAAGGGTTGGTCCAACTTACGGTTCCTCCTCCCGGACAATCGGGAATCATATTTTTATATAATTTCTTATTAAAAACTAAAACTCCAGAAGTTCCTGGTCCTCCTAAAAATTTATGAGGTGAAAAGAATACCGCATCTAAAGCTTCGTCTTCATTTTCTGGATGCATATTTATAGCGACATAAGGTGCTGAACATGCAAAATCTACAAAACAAACACCACCATTAGCGTGCATTAATTTAGCGATTTCATGATAAGGGGTTTCAATTCCTGTAACATTTGATCCTGCAACAACTGAAGCAATTTTAAGTGTACAATCTTCATATTTAGCTAGTAATTCTTTAAGGTTTTCTAAACTAAATAAGCCATCTTCTCCTGGTGGTACCACTTCTACTTTTGCAATAGTTTCTAACCAAGAAGTATGATTAGAGTGATGTTCCATATGCGAAATAAAAACTACTGGCTTTAATGCTTCTGGGACAACAGTATGTGCTTTAAGATTTTCAGGAACTTTTAATCCTAAAATACGTTGAAACTTATTAATAGCTTCGGTCATTCCGCTTCCACAAACCAACAATACATCGTCAGCATTAGTGTTAACGTGGTCTTTAATAATATGTTTTGCTTTATGGTACGCTTTAGTCATTGCAGTTCCAGATACCGTAGTTTCTGTATGTGTATTAGCAACGTATGGTCCAAATTCATTACATAACTTTTCTTCTATTGGGCGGTATAAACGTCCTGAAGCTGTCCAGTCTGTATAAATTATTTTTTTAACACCATAAGGCGATTCAAATTCTTGATCAATCCCTACAATGTGTTGTCTGTATTGTTGAAAATATTTTTCTAATTCTGTCATAATCTTATCTATCTCTTAGCAAGCAATTAAATATTTGCTACATCTTTAATTTCAGCAATAATTTTATCGGCTAAAGTATCGGTTTCATTTTGAGAAGGTGCTTCAGTATATACTCTAATTATTGGTTCGGTATTACTTTTACGTAAGTGCACCCAACTATTTGAGAAGTCAATTTTCACACCATCAATAGTCGTTAAGGTTTCATGACTATATTTTGCTTCCATAGCTTTTAAAACAGCATCAACATCTAATTCTGGTGTTAAAGCTATTTTCTTCTTACTCATATAATAAATAGGATAAGAGGCTTTTAATTCGCTTACAGATTGTTGTTTTTCAGCTAAAAGACTTAAAAATAAAGCAACTCCTACTAACGCATCTCTTCCGTAGTGAGATTCTGGATAAATAATACCTCCATTACCTTCTCCACCAATTATAGCGTTGTTCTTTTTCATTAAGTCAACCACATTTACTTCTCCAACAGCACTTGCTTGGTAAGTTCCTCCATGTTTTTCGGTAACATCACGTAAAGCTCTTGTTGAACTCATATTACTTACCGTATTTCCTGGAGTTTTACCTAATACATAATCTGCACAAGCTACTAGTGTGTATTCTTCTCCAAACATCTCTCCTGCTTCATCCATAAAAGCTAAACGATCTACATCTGGATCTACTACAATTCCAAAATGAGCGCGCTCTTTTACAACAGCTTCAGATAAATCTGTTAAGTGTTCTTTTAAAGGTTCTGGATTATGAGGAAATTCTCCGTTAGGTTCGCAATATAATTTTACAGCTTCAACACCTAAACGATCTAATAATAGAGGAATTGCAATTCCTCCTGTTGAATTTACACCATCAACAACTACTTTAAATTTCGCTTTTTCAATAGCTTCCACATTTACTAAGTCCATATCTAAAACCTCATCAATATGAATATCTATATAAGCGTCATTTTTGGTGATTTTCCCTAAATCATCAACCTCAGCAAAAGTCATACTATCCGTTTCAGCAATTTCTAATATTTTAGCGCCTTCTGCACCGTTTAAAAATTCACCTTTTGCATTTAATAATTTTAAAGCATTCCATTGTTTTGGATTATGACTTGCTGTTAAAATAATTCCTCCATCGGCATGCTCCATTGGTACTGCTATTTCTACAGTTGGTGTGGTAGACAAGCCTAAATCAATAACATCTATTCCTAATCCTACAAGCGTATGCATTACAAGATTTTGTATCATTTCTCCCGAAATTCTAGCATCTCTTCCTACTACAACTCTGTAATCACTTTTATTACGTTGTTGTTTTAACCAAGTTCCATAAGCCGAAGCAAATTTCACCGCATCAATAGGTGTTAAATTCTCGCCAACAATTCCTCCAATGGTTCCGCGTATTCCTGAAATAGATTTTATAAGTGTCATGGTTTTTTTTATTTTTAACAAATATAGTATTTCAAACTTGTAATTCTAAAGTCCTTATTCGTAATTTACACCTATGAACTTTTTAGCACACATTTACCTCTCTCAAGAGGACCCAAATATTACTATTGGAAACTTTATTGCCGATGGTATAAGAGGAAAAGATTACAAATCTTACCCAAAAGATATTCAAATCGGTATTTTACTACATCGCCATATTGATACTTTTACTGATGCGCACCCTATTGTACGCCAAAGCACCAAACGTTTACATGAAAATTACAGCCATTATAGTGGAGTGATTGTAGATATTCTTTACGATCATTTTCTAGCAAAAAACTGGAGCGATTATTCAAATACGCCATTACCAGAATATGTGGATAATTTTTATAAGTTATTACAAGACAATATCAAAATTCTACCTGAGCGCATCCAACGTATGATGCCACATTTAATTACAGATAACTGGTTACTTAGTTATGCTGAAATTGATGGTATTCAACGTGTTTTAGATGGCATGAATAAACGTACAAAAAACAGATCAGGGATGCATACTGCGACTAAT
Source organism: Lacinutrix undariae (assembly GCF_052934785.1). Lineage (NCBI taxonomy): Bacteria > Pseudomonadati > Bacteroidota > Flavobacteriia > Flavobacteriales > Flavobacteriaceae > Lacinutrix > Lacinutrix undariae. The sequence goes on along the minus strand of NZ_CM128809.1, from coordinate 2,467,178 downwards.
GAATTAAGAGCATTTTATACTGAATTTGAAACCGAATTTACCAGTTTTTTTAAAGAACTCATTATTTTTACTGCTGAAAAGCGCATTGAAATCACAAAATCACTTCTAGAAGAATGAAACATTTATCTCTAATCGCACTCTTATTTTTAAGTATAGTTGCTTGTAAAAACACCCCTACAAAAACAGAAGAACCAACAAAAGAAACGATTCCTAATACAGCAAAAAACGCGATGATTGTTTCAGCACGAGCAGAAGCATCGGCAATTGGTGTTTCAATTTTAAAACAAGGTGGAAATGCTTTTGATGCAATGATGGCTACTGAAATGGCACTTGCTGTCACGTATCCATATGCCGGAAATTTAGGCGGCGGTGGTTTTATGGTATACCGATTAGCCAATGGAGATCATGGTGCGTTAGATTATAGAGAAAAAGCACCTGCTGCAGCTACAAAAGACATGTATTTAGATACTGATAATAATATAATTCCTCACAAAAGTACCGTTGGCGCTTATGCCGTTGGAATTCCGGGAACAATTGCCGGAGTTTTTGAAGCGCATAAAAAATTTGGAAGTTTACCTGTATCACAGATTTTAAAACCCGTAATTGAATTAGCTACCAACGGTTATGTAGTGACCAAAAAACAAAGTTTAAAGTTTAACCAATATGATAGTATTTTTAAAGCCGTTAACAGAAAAGCTATTCTATATTCAAAAGATTTACAAGCGGGAGATACTATAAAAAACCTGCAATTAGCAACTACCTTAAAACGAATTTCTAAAAACGGAAAAGATGAATTCTACAAAGGAGAAACAGCACAAAAATTAATTAGCTTTTTAAATGCTAAAGGCGGAATAATTACAGCAGAAGACTTAGCGCAATATCAAGCCATTTGGAGAACACCTGTAACGTTTCAATATAAAGATTTAAAAGTCATTTCTATGTCACCGCCGTCAAGTGGTGGTTTGTGTTTAGCGCAAATTATGAAAATGATTGAACCTTTTGATTTAAAAAACTACGGACATAATTCTTTAAAAACAATCCAGGTAATTACCGAAGCTGAACGTCGCGCTTACGCCGATAGAAGTCATTTTTTAGGAGATCCTGATTTTGTTAAAATCCCTACCAAACATTTACTAAGTGATAGCTATTTAGCAGAACGTATGAGTGATTTCTCTTTTGAAATGGCTACACCATCATCTTCAGTTTCTCATGGAAATATTTTGGGTAATGAAAGTGACGAAACCACACATTATTCTATCGTAGATGCTTTTGGAAATGCTATTGCCGTAACCACAACGCTTAACGGTGCTTATGGTTCTAAATTATTTGTGAATGAACTTGGTTTTTTTCTTAATAACGAAATGGACGATTTTAGTAGTAAACCTGGAGTACCAAACTCTTATGGTTTAATCGGGTCGGAAGCCAATAGTATTGCACCTCAAAAACGCATGCTAAGTTCAATGACCCCAACAATTGTTGAAAAAGATGGCGAATTACGTATGGTTGTAGGAACTCCAGGAGGATCAACAATTATTACTTCAGTATTACAAACCATTTTAAATGTTGAAGAATTTAATATGAATATGCAAGAAGCGGTTGATGCTTCACGTTTTCATCACCAATGGTTACCTGACGAAATTAGAATGGAACCTCAAGGTTTTTCTGAAACGATTACCACACAATTACAAGAAAAAGGGTATTCTACCAACTTAACCCGATCACCTATTATAGGAAAAGTAGACGCTATTTTAATACAAGAAAACGGACAACTTCAAGGTGGTGCCGATCGTCGTGGTGATGATGCCGCTATTGGATATTAACCGAATGTTTATATAATTATGAGAAAAAAAATCACCCCAAAACGTATTCTAAAAATTGTAGTTGGAATATTTGTGTTTTTCACCTTACCTGCATTACTCCTTTTTGGTTATGTGTATTACAAACATCATGAAGAATTACCTATAGGTTCGCAACCAGAACAGGCCGATATTTTAGCACATAAAATGCTAGAAACATTAAATTATGACGCCTATAAAAATGCCAATTATATAGAATGGACCTTTAAGAAAAAACGCCATTATAAATGGAATAAAGCCGAAAACACTTGTGCTGTATACTGGAAAAACTACACTGTAAATTTAGATTTTAACACTCCAAGTAATAATAACGTACTCGTAAGTAAAGTGCTCGCTTCCGCGGAAGCGTCAACCAAACTTATTACCGAAGCTAAAGCCTATTTCACTGAAGATGTATTTTGGCTTGTAGCGCCATATACCATATTTAACGAAGGTACAAACAGACAACTCGTAACAAAAAACAACGCAAATTCTTTATTAGTGACTTACAAAAATAAGGACGCATATTTATGGGAACTTAATAATGATTTTTCTCCTAAAGGTTTTAAAATGTTTAATAATAAACTTCCTATTGATGGCGTGTTTATGACTTGGACAGATTGGACAACTGTAAACGATGTAGAGTTACCAAAGTTTCATAACTTCTTGTATTTTGGAATGGAAATTACAGATATAATTGTGAAATAAATGTTAACAATCTAGAAGTAGAAAATAACATCTAAATTACTCAATAACAATTACTTAAATCGTTATAATTTTTAGTTATTAAACTATATTATTAACTCATTAGGGAATGTGCATTTTTCAACACTAAATCTGTACCTTTGTTTTTTGCAATCTTATGAGTGAATTTAAAGAATTTATAGAGGTACAAGGTGCGAGAGTACACAACCTTAAAAATATAGATGTTATCATACCACGTGAAAAACTTGTAGTTATCACAGGACTTTCAGGAAGTGGAAAATCATCATTAGCTTTCGATACTATTTATGCCGAAGGACAGCGTCGTTATATCGAAACATTTTCGGCATACGCGCGTCAGTTTTTGGGAGGTTTAGAACGTCCTGATGTTGATAAAATTGATGGGCTTTCGCCTGTTATTGCTATTGAACAAAAAACAACTAGCAAATCGCCACGTTCTACAGTTGGTACTATTACAGAAATTTACGATTTTTTAAGACTTCTTTTTGCTCGTGCTAGTGATGCTTACAGTTATAATACTGGAGAAAAAATGGTGAGTTATAGTGACGAGCAAATAAAACAACTTATCACCGAAACCTATAACGGAAAACGCATAAACATTTTAGCGCCTGTAATTAAATCTAGAAAAGGACATTACAGAGAACTTTTTGAGCAAATTGCAAAACAAGGTTTTGTAAAAGTACGTGCTGATGGTGAAATTAAAGACCTTGTAAAAGGGATGAAATTAGACCGTTACAAAATGCACGATATTGAGATTGTAATTGACCGTCTTAAAATTGATAACACCGCAGATAACGATAAACGTCTTACCGAAACTATAAATACAGCAATGTATCATGGTGATGATGTTTTAATGATATTGGACCAAGACACTAACGAAGCACGCTATTTTAGTCGTAATTTAATGTGTCCGTCTTCAGGGATTTCATACCCTAATCCAGAGCCAAATAATTTTTCATTTAACTCACCAAAAGGTGCTTGTGCAAAGTGTAACGGAATTGGTGAGTTGTATCAAATAAATGAAGCTAAAATTATTCCAGATGAAAATCTGTCTATAAAAGCAGGAGCATTTGCACCACATGGTCCACAAAAAAATACATGGATTTTTAAACAGTTTGAAACTATAGCACAACGTTATAATTTTGAACTTACAGATGCGTATAAAGATATTCCGGAAGCCGCAAAACAAGTATTACTTTATGGAGGAAATGAGAAGTTTTCTGTTGAAAGTAAAACACTAGGTGTTACCCGCGATTATAAAATAGATTTTGAAGGCGTTGCAAATTTTATTGAAAGCCAATATGAAAATGCAGAAACAACAACCTTAAAACGTTGGGCAAAAGATTATATGGATAAGGTAGCTTGTAGCGAATGTGAAGGTAGCCGACTCCGTAAAGAATCATTATATTTTAAAGTAAACGGACTTAATATTGCTGAATTAGCTAATAAAGATATTGTTGATCTTGTAGCTTGGTTTAAAGATGTGCCAAAGCATTTATCTGAAAAGCAATTTAAAATTTCAGAAGAAATCATAAAAGAAATCAGTTCTCGTTCACAATTTTTATTGGATGTAGGCCTCGATTATTTATCTATAAACAGAAGTTCAAAATCATTATCAGGTGGAGAAGCACAACGTATAAGATTGGCAACACAAATTGGTTCGCAACTTGTAGGTGTACTTTATATACTTGATGAACCTAGTATTGGATTGCATCAACGTGATAACGAAAAACTGATAAACTCTTTAGTCGCTTTACGTGACGTTGGAAACTCGGTTATTGTTGTTGAGCATGATAAAGATATGATTGAACGTGCCGATTATGTGATTGATATTGGCCCAAAAGCAGGAAAATACGGTGGAGAAATTATTAGTATTGGTACACCTGCGGAATTAAAAACGCACAATACCATTACTGCACAATATATAAATGGAGAAAGAGCTATTGAAGTTCCAAAAGAACGTAGAAAAGGAAATGGCAAAAAAATCACCTTAAAAGGTTGTACTGGAAATAACCTGAAAAATGTATCTGTAAGTTTTCCGTTAGGAAAAATGATTGGTGTTACAGGTGTTTCGGGAAGTGGGAAATCGACATTAATAAACGAAACCCTCTACCCTATTATGAACGCCCATTATTTTAATGGTGTAAAAAAACCAATGCCTTATAAAAGTATAACTGGTTTGGAACATATTGATAAAGTTATTGATATTAACCAATCACCAATTGGAAGAACACCACGAAGTAATCCAGCAACTTACACCGGAACATTTAGTGAAATACGTAGTTTATTTGCCAAAATACCAGAAGCTTTAATACGTGGTTATAAACCAGGACGTTTTAGTTTTAATGTAAAAGGCGGACGTTGTGAAACTTGTCAAGGTGGTGGTTTACGTGTTATTGAGATGAATTTCCTTCCAGATGTTTATGTGGAATGTGAAACTTGTCATGGAAAACGTTTTAACCGTGAAACTTTAGAAATTAGATACAAAGGAAAAAGTATTAGTGATGTTTTAGATATGACTATTGCTGATGCAGTAGACTTTTTTGAGCATATTCCTAAGATTCATAAAAAGCTAAAAACTATTAACGATGTTGGTTTAGGTTATATTACACTTGGGCAACAAAGTACCACACTTTCTGGAGGAGAAGCGCAACGTATTAAATTGGCTAGCGAACTTAGTAAACGCGATACCGGAAACACCTTTTATATTCTAGATGAACCTACAACAGGATTACATTTTGAAGATATAAGAGTTTTAATGCAAGTGCTAAATAAATTGGCCGATAAAGGAAATACAGTGTTAATTATTGAACACAATATGGATGTTATTAAAATGATGGACCATATTATTGATGTAGGTTATGAAGGCGGAAAAGGCGGAGGAGAAATTATTGTAGAAGGAACTCCTGAAGCTATTAGTAAACATAAAAAAAGTTATACGGCTAAGTTTTTAAAACAAGAATTGAAATAATTAATAACCTTAACGTGATATTATGGTATTAAAAAAAGAACTAAATTAGCAAGTCCGTAAAAAGACAGAATTACAATAAAAACGAAAACAAAAATTAATTATAAAGCACTAGTTTTTTATACTAGTCACTAATTATTTAATATTAAAAATATGAGCGAACAACATCACAAACGTTGGAATGAAGTAAAAACAAATGATTCTTGGGCAATTTTCAAGATCATGGGAGAATTCGTAAACGGATACGAAAAATTAAGTAAGATAGGACCTTGTGTATCTATTTTTGGATCAGCAAGAACACAACCAGATCATAAATATTACAAATTAGCCGAAAGTGTAGCTAGTAAAATTGTAGAGCACGGATACGGTGTAATTACAGGTGGTGGACCAGGAATTATGGAAGCTGGTAATAAAGGAGCACATATTGCTGGAGGAACATCAGTAGGATTAAATATTGAATTGCCTTTTGAGCAACATGACAACCCATATATTGATTCGGATAAGAGTTTAGATTTTGACTACTTTTTTGTAAGAAAAGTAATGTTTGTAAAATACTCTCAAGGTTTTGTAGTAATGCCTGGAGGTTTTGGAACTTTAGATGAACTTTTTGAAGCGATTACTTTAATTCAAACTAATAAAATTGAAAAATTCCCTATTATCCTTGTCGGAAAAGATTTTTGGAGCGGATTAATGGATTGGGTAAAAGCAACATTATTAGATAAATTTGGAAATATTAGCGCTAAAGATTTAGATTTAATTCACCTTGTTGATACTGCAGATGAGGTTATTGAAATCTTAGATGTATTCTATAAGGAATCTAACTTGAGTCCTAATTTCTAGAAAAACTCAAAATAATATCATAAACAACAAGAAATTGCGTTATTAATATATCGTAGTTCCTTGTTGTTATTTTTTCAACCTTTAATTTGTCACTGCTCTACAGATAACCCTTTAAAGTTAAATTAGCCTTTTGAAAATACGTTTACTCATAATTATACTTTGTTTTATAAACCTATCGGTTGTAAGTCAAAATAAAATTGAATTAAAGGCCAACTTTGATGTGCCAAATAAAAGTATTTCAATTACAGAATATATTGTTTACAAAAACACATCAAAAGATACTTTAAATACCATATATCTTAATGATTGGAACAATAGTTATTCTACAAAAAACACACCATTAGCAAAACGTTTTACTGAAGAATTTAACACTAAATTTCACTTTGCTAAAAATGAAGAACGCGGTTATACCGTAATCACTTCAATTACCCAAAAAGACACACAACAGCTACATTACAACCATCTAAAAGAGCAACCAGATGTTGTAAAAGTGCATTTAAAAACACCTATTGCGCCTAATGCAAGTTATCAAATTACACTTAACTATAAGGTAGTGGTTCCTGATGATACTTTTACAAGCTACGGAATTTCGGATAATGAAAATTTCAACTTAAAATATTGGTACATTACTCCTGCCGTTTATGATGGTGAATGGCAATATTATAGCAATAAAAACCTTGGAGATTTGTATGTTCCTAATTCAGATTTACTTTTTGAAATAGAACATCCTCGAAACTACAAACTGTTTTCAGAATTAAATATTATAAACACCACGCAAACGGACAGTACACAAACGTCAATTCTATCTGGTAAAAACAGGATTAATGGTAATATTACACTAACTAAAAAACCAAATTATACTTACGTAAAAACAGATAATTTCACCGTAATTAGTGATATTGAAAGTAAGGAATTACAACCTCACGAAACAGCATTAATTACAGATAAGATTACAACATTTATTACTAAAAATTTAGGGGAATATCCGCATGAGCAACTTATGCTGTCTAATTTAGAGTATAAGAAAGATCCCTTATATGGATTAAACCAACTACCAGATTTTATAAGACCTTTCCCAGATCATTTTCAATATGAATTGAAACTTTTAAAAACAGCTTTAAACAGGTATTTAGAAAACACACTACTTACCAATCCAAGAAAAGATTATTGGTTAAAAGATGGTTTACAAATCTATTTTTTAATAAAATACATTGAAGAAAATTACCCAGACATGAAACTCCTTGGCTCTTTTGCTAATATTTGGGGTGTACGTTCTTTTCATGCATCAGATTTAAAATTTAACGAACAATACACGTTATTTTATATGCAAATGGTGCGTACTAATAAAGACCAACCTTTAACAACATCAAAAGATTCATTATTAAAATTCAATTCTAATATCGCAGGAAAATATAAAGCCGGTGTTGGACTAAAATATCTAGATGATTATATGGATTCTGATGTTTTAGAGAAGACTATATTAACGTATTTAAAGCAATCTAAATTACAACAAGCATCGTCCTTAGATTTTAAAACACTTTTAAAACAACAGAGTAACAAAGATATCGATTGGTTTTTTGAAGATTACCTAAACACGAGGAAAAAAATTGACTTCAAAATAAAAAATGTAAAAAAGACCGAAGACTCTATAACGCTTACCATAAAAAATAAACGTGATAATAATATGCCAGTATCGTTATTCACACTACGTAACGACACTATTGTATCTAAACAATGGATTACAAATATTACTGGTCAAAAAACAATAACTATCCCTAAAAATAATGCTAACAAGTTAGTATTAAACTACGATAATACGATTCCTGAAATCAACCTGAGAGATAATTGGAAATCCCTAAAAGGCATTTTTTTTAACAATAAACCTTTACAGTTTAGACTTTTTAAAGACCTTGAAGACCCAAATTACAATCAAGTTTTTATAATGCCGTTAATGGAGTATCAAAACATTTATGATGGGTTAAATATTGGTGCATCGATTTATAATAAAACCTTACTCCGAAAAAAATTAAATTATCGTTTCAAGCCACAATACTCAACACGATCACAAACATTAACAGGATCTGCATCTGTATTTTACACGCATAATTTAGAAAATAGTAATTTATACAATATTACTTATGGGATTGCAACTGGTTACGAATCGTTTGCAAAAAATGCTTTTGTTACCTCAATAACACCAAGTATTTCATTCTCTTTTAGAGATGATCATAATTTAAGATCCAATAGACTAGATAATTTAAACATAAGATATTTAGATATTTCTAGAGATCAATTAGAATCTGATATCGTATTAACCGAAGAACCAGATTATGGGGTTTTTAACATCAGATACGTAAAATCAAACCCTGGTTTAGTAAACTATTCTAAATGGTATTCTGATTTTCAACTTTCTAAAAACTTTGGAAAAGTAGCCGTTAATTATGAATACAGAAAACTATCAGAAAGTAATCGTCAATTTAATTTCAGATTCTTTGCTGGTACATTTTTATACAATCATAACGATATAAACTCAAACTATTTTAGTTTCGCTTTAGATCGCCCTACAGATTACCTTTTTGACTATAATTACTTAGGAAGATCGGAAGCTACAGGGATTTTTAGTCAGCAAATTATTATTGCAGAAGGCGGATTTAAATCTAAATTAGATACCCCATACGCAAACCAATGGATGACTACCATTAACACAAGTACTACACTTTGGAGATACATTGAAGCTTATGGTGATCTAGGAATTGTAAAAAACAAACTTGAAACCCCTGCAGTAGTTTATGATTCTGGAGTACGACTAAATTTAGTGACCGATTATTTTGAAGTATTCTTTCCGGTATATTCTAATTTAGGTTGGGAAATAGGACAAAAAGGTTATGATGAAAAAATAAGATTTAAATTCACAATAGACCCAGAAGTGCTTTTAGGGCTATTCAGACGAAAATGGTATTAACACATTCCTAACAAAAAGGCTCTTTTTTAGAATTATATATATAAACAACAGTCAAATAACCCATTTATTGTCATATTGATAATATTATAACAAAATTAGACGTTGCTAAAACTATAAAAATTCATTAAATTTGCATGAACAAATACCTAGACTATGCAAACATCCCAAAATATAAAACAAGATATTACTTTTGAAGATTTTCAAACTGAAGTTATTAATGATTACAAGATTGCTGTAACCAGTAGAGAATGTAGTTTATTAGGACGACGAGAAGTACTTACAGGTAAAGCTAAGTTTGGTATTTTTGGTGATGGAAAAGAAGTACCACAATTAGCATGGGCAAAAGTGTTTAAAAATGGTGATTTCCGTTCTGGATATTACCGTGATCAAACCTTTATGATGTCTATTGGACAATTAAATATTCAACAATTTTTTGCTGGATTATATGGTCATCCATCAATTGACGCAGATCCAATGTCGGCAGGTCGTCAAATGGGAGGTCACTTTGGAACTCATAGTGTTGATGCACAAGGAAATTGGAAAAATCTTACAGAACAAAAAAATTCAAGTGCAGACATTTCACCTACCGCAGGTCAAATGCCACGTCTTTTAGGATTAGCACAAGCCTCTAAAATTTTCAGAAACGTACAAGGTATTGATACTAATAAATTCTCAGTAGACGGAAATGAAGTTGCTTGGGGAACTATTGGAAACGCAAGTACTAGTGAAGGCTTATTTTTTGAAACTATAAATGCTGCCGGAGTATTACAAGTACCAATGGTTATTAGCATTTGGGATGACGAATACGGTATCTCTGTACATGCAAAGCATCAAACTACAAAAGAAAATATCTCTGAAATTTTAAAAGGATTTCAACGTGATGACACATCTAAAGGTTACGAAATTCTTCGTGTAAACGGTTGGGACTATGTTGCTTTAGTTGAAACCTATCAAAAAGCATCAAAAATTGCGAGAGAAGAACACGTGCCTGTATTTATTCACGTACAAGAATTAACACAACCTCAAGGGCATTCTACATCAGGATCTCATGAACGTTATAAAGATAAAGCCCGTTTAAACTGGGAAACAGAACACGACTGTTTAACCAAAATGCGCGATTGGATGTTAAGCAATAATATTGCTACTGAAGATGATTTAGACGCTATTGATAAAGTGATAAAAAAAGAAGTTAGACTTGGTAAAAAAGCAGCTTGGGAAGCTTATTCTAACCCAATTAAAGCAGAACGCGATACTGCTGTTACTATTATTAATAACCTTGCAGTAACAAGTCCTAACAATGCTTTTATTTCTAAATTAGCGAATGAGATTTCTGAAATAAAAGAACCAATAAGAAAGGATATACTTTCTGCAGCTAGAAAAGCTTTACGTTATGTTATTAACGAAACTTCTCCTGAAAAAACAGCACTTCAAACTTGGATAAACACCTATTTTGAAGATGTACAACCTAAATACAGCTCTCATCTTTACAACGAAAGTGTACATTCTGCCTTAAACGTAAAAGAAGTGAAACCTACTTATGATGCTAATGCAGAATCTGTAGATGCAAGACTTGTAATTAGAGATAATTTTGATGCCATATTTAGTAAATACCCACAATCTTTAATCTTTGGAGAAGATTCTGGTAACATTGGAGATGTAAATCAAGGATTAGAAGGATTACAAGAAAAATATGGTGAACTTAGAGTTGCCGATGTAGGAATTAGAGAAGCAACTATTTTAGGTCAAGGAATTGGAATGGCAATGAGAGGTTTACGCCCTATTGCTGAAATTCAATATTTAGATTATTTATTATACGCATTACAAATTATTAGTGATGATTTAGCAACCTTACAATATCGTACTTTAGGTCGCCAAAAAGCACCATTAATTATAAGAACAAGAGGTCACAGATTAGAAGGAATTTGGCATTCGGGATCTCAAATGGGTGGAATTATTCACTTAGTTAGAGGAATTCACGTATTAGTTCCAAGAAGTATGACAAAAGCTGCTGGTTTTTATAACACGTTACTAGAAGCTCAAGAACCTGCTTTAGTGATTGAATGCTTAAACGGATACCGTCTTAAAGAACAAATGCCAACTAATATGGGTGAATTTAAAACGCCTATTGGAGTTGTTGAAACCATTAAAGAAGGTGCAGATATTACTTTAGTATCTTACGGTTCTACACTTCGTATTGTAGAGCAAGCTGCAAAAGAATTGCTTGAAGTTGGTATTGATGCCGAAGTTATTGATGCACAATCATTATTACCTTTTGATATTAATCATGATATCGTTAAGAGTTTAGAAAAAACAAATCGTTTAATGGTTATTGATGAAGATGTTCCAGGAGGAGCTTCAGCATATATTTTAGACGAAATTATAAATAAACAAAACGGATATAAGCATTTAGATAGTCAACCAAAAACATTAACATCAAAACCACACAGACCAGCATATGGAACTGATGGAGACTACTTCTCAAAACCTTCTTTAGAAGACATTTTTGAAGCTATTTATGATGTTATGCATGAAGTTAATCCTACACAATATCCTGCTTTAAGATAATACTTAAAAGCACATACAAATCAATTAGCTATATTTCATTTTAATATAGCTAATTGATTTTTTTATTTCTACAGCTTCTACAACTGTTTTTTTCAATATAAAAACAGCAAAACCATCTACATTGAAATTCTTATTCAATAGGTTAAAACAAATACATTTCCCTTTTCAATTTAAATAAATAATATAGCATCATAATTTCTAATTTTATTCTGAAAAAATATATTCAGGCTATTTCTAATTCTAATATTAGTTAAAAAGCTCCTAAATTCGTTTTTAAACCTAAAATGGTATTCCGCTTTTAAGTATATTTATATGAAAAGAAAAAACACCTATGCTTACAAAATCAGATAAAATAAAATTAAGAGGCACTATTTTTAGACACCTCGACGGGATTGCAACTGCCACAACAGCTTTCTCATTATATAAAAAAGGAGTTTTACAATACCTTTTAGATCATAAATCGGCTTCAATAACAATATTAACCCAAAAATTTAATGCTAACGAAGGCTATCTTAATGTGGCTTTACGCGTATTATGCTCTCAAGGTTGGCTCACACAAGAGTTAGATAACAGCAGCAATACAGTTACCTATCATACAAATTCGCAAAGTGAAACCGCTTTTGCTTTAGTACATTTATATGAAGCACCGATAAACTTACTTTCACTTGCTGTTAAATACCCGAATCAGCATGAAGTTAGCCCAGAAGCTTTTATAGCTTTAGAGCGTGTTTTTAAAACTTACGAAGCTAATTTCGGATTAGAAAATATTGAAGAAGATAGTATTGCTCATCAAATATTAAAACATATTGAAGGCGTTATTGTCGCACCAATTGTAGTGTTACTTGGTGTAAATGGTTTGTTTCATAAGTATTTTATGGAAGCTTCTTTTACTGCCGAAGAATATCATAAAGATCCAGAGAGTTTTAAGAAAATATTAGACTTCTTTGCGCATTTAGGTTGGTTTAAAAAGAAAAAAAACACTTATCAATTTACAGATAAAGGATTGTTTTTTGCAAAAAGAGCCAGTGCTTACGGAGTAACCGTTTCTTATTTACCAACCTTTGTTCAGTTAGACGAATTGATATTTGGAAACGCATTAATCTTAAAAACCGACTCACCAAACGACACTGAAAAACATGTAGATAGAGAGATGAATGTTTGGGGAAGCGGTGGTGCGCACTCTACATATTTTAAAATTATAGATGAAATTATCATCAAACTCTTTAACAAACCTATTGATGAGCAACCTAAAGGCATTTTGGATATGGGTTGTGGTAATGGTGCGTTTATTCAGCATATATTTGAAGTTATTGAACACCAAACTACAAGAGGAAAACAGCTTGAAGAACATCCGTTATTATTAGTTGGTGCAGATTTTAATCAAGCAGCATTAAAAGTTACAAGAGCCAATTTAATAAAAGCAGATATATGGGCAAAAGTGATTTGGGGAGATATTGGTCGTCCAGATTTATTAGCAAAAGACCTCAAAGAAGATTATAATATTGATTTAAAAGATTTATTAAATGTACGTACATTTTTAGATCATAATCGTATTTGGGAAATGCCAAAAGCACCTACAAAAAGAATCAGTTCTTCTACGGGAGCTTATGTTTCTGAAGGAAAACGCCTCTCAAATAACTTGGTAGAAGACTCTTTATTAGAACATTTAGAAAAATGGAAACCTTACGTAGAACGTTTTGGGCTTTTAATTATTGAACTTCACACGATAAACCCTAAATTTACAGCAAATAATTTAGGAAAAACAGCCGCAACAGCCTACGATGCAACTCACGGATATAGTGATCAATTCATCTTGGAAGTTGACGTTTTCAATAAAATTGCTGCAGAAGCTGGTTTACTCCCAGATCCAAATTATTTTACTACATTTCCAAATAATGAACTCGCAACAGTGAGTATTAATTTATTAAAAGGAACGGAATAAATAATATATATGATGTTGAAAAAAAACTTTTACGACCTTGCTCTTTTATTACTACGTGTAGGATTTGGAGGTTTTATGCTTACGCATGGAATTCCTAAAATAGCAAAATTATCAGATCCATCTACATTTCCAGATCCATTAGGTATTGGACATTTACCATCATTAATTTTAGCATTAATAGGAGAAGTTATAGCACCAATCTTAATCATTATAGGTTTTAAAACTAAATTAGCAGCAATTCCTGCAGCAATTACTATGTTTGTAGCCGCTTTTGTGATGCATGCAAAAGATAGTTTAGCATCAAAAGAGCACGCACTTTTATACTTTATTGTATTTGTTGCACTATTTTTAACTGGAGCAGGAAAAATGTCTATAGATCGTATGTAAATGGAAAATAACAACGCATTAACCACTAGAGATTGGCTTGCTATTGAGCGTACAAAACTAGCTAACGAGCGTACGTTTTTAGCTTATTTTAGAACATTTGTTGTCTTTTTAGGAACCGGATTAACCGTACTTAAAATAGAATTATTTTCAGATTTAAAAGTCTTTGGAATTGTTCTTTTAATAGTGTCTCCTCTAATATTGAGTATTGGAATTTACAGACTTATTAAGACTAAAAAAATCATCAAAAAACATTATCAGGCTTGAAAGCAGTATCTGTAGTTACCATAAAAAAAGAGTTGCAACATCGTTCTCCGGAAGAGTTGATGCAACTCTGTTTGCGTTTATCAAAATTCAAAAAAGAAAATAAAGAACTCCTCACCTATTTATTATTTGAATCTGATGATGAAGCCGGTTATATTGAAATTGTAAAGGCCGAAGTTGACGAACAGTTTAGTACCATCAATACATCTAGTTATTTCTACATTAAAAAAAGTGTTCGTAAAATTTTACGATTGATAAAAAAATACGCGAGATATTCTCTAAAGAAAGATACAGAAGCCGAACTACTACTCTACTTCTGTTATAAATTGAAGCATTTTTCGCCATCAATATCAAATAACGTAACGTTAACCAATATTTATGATCGTCAGATTTTAAGTATCAAGAAAATTGTAAAAACACTTCACGAAGATTTACAATACGATTATAATATACAGTTAGAAGATTTGGGTGAATAATTACAGGTATAAAGATTTCACCTTCTCTAAATCTAAGGTTTTAGCATCATAGAAGTAATCTAATTGCCATTTTTGAGTTTTTTCGGCTTGTTTACTTGTAGGAATATCCCAAGAAGGATACACTCTAAATGCTCTTTTCCCTTCTTTTGTCGTTGTTGAAATAATGCCTTTTTTAATAAGTATCGCTTTAGGAAATACAAACTGACCAAAGCGATTGTCTTTACGAATATTCACTACAAAAAAATCAAAATTATCATCCCTATCAAAAGGTGCAATTGGGGCTTCATCGTTGGCGCGTTTCCAAAAAGTTACAAACTGCCCTACTTTTTTAGGTGTTATTTTTGACGACCTGCTTATAATCTGTTTTCTATTTAGTGTAAACTGACAAGCATCATATTCTGTACTTTCAGCTTCTATACGTAATGCTACTATCTTAAAATCACAAGATTTGTATACGCTATTTTGAATGTCTTCTAAATTAGTATTCATTTTAAAAAATTTCAATTAACTGAAAATTCTGACTAACATTTCTTTCAGTAAATCTCCTTGAGGAACAGCATTACTACCAACCCCTTTACTCTTAACGTCGTACTCTCTGAGTATTTCAATAATGCCACTCACTTTTCTCATTGGAAAGTTTTTGGCTGCTACTAGATATTCAGTTACAAAAAAAGGATTCACTTTTAATGCAGAAGCTACGTTACGTGGGTTTTTATCACTCATCCCATGTAATTTTAATATCTGAGAAAAATATCCAAATAATAAAGACACAGTCATCACCATAGGATTATCTTTAGGGTTTTCGCCAAAATAATTAACAATCTGAAATGATTTTACAGTATTACGTTCGCCAATTGCTTTTCGTAATTCAAAATTATTATAGTCTTTACTAATCCCAATATTTTCTTCAATATGTTCTGGCGTAATTTGAGTATTTTCTGGTAATATTATTTTAAGCTTTTCGAGTTCGTTATTAATTTTACTTAAATCGGTACCTAAAAACTCAACTAACATTTGAGATGCTTTTGGTGTAATGGTATATTTTTTACTCGCTAAAACACGTCTTATCCAATCGGCAACTTGATTTTCGTACAATTTTTTACTTTCAAAAACTACACCTGTTTTTTTAACTTCTTTATATAATGCCTTACGTTTATCTATTTTTTTATACTTGTAATTCATCACCAAAACCGTTGTAGGTTGAGGATTTTTAGCATATGCTGCTAGTTTTTCAATATTACGTGCCAAATCTTGTGCCTCTTTAACAATAACCACTTGTCTCTCGGCCATCATTGGGTAACGTTTGGCATTTCCTACAATATCATCAATCGTGACATCGCGACCATAAAGCACCATTTGGTTAAACCCACGCTCGTCTTCGGCAAGTACATTTTCTTCAATAAAATCTGATATTTTATCAATATAGTACGGCTCTTCACCCATTAAAAAATAAATAGGTTTTAAGTTTCCTTGCTTTATATCTGTTACTAATTGTTTGACTTCGTCCAAAATATATGTGTATTATATAAAAAATCTTAACTGGTTATGCTTCATTTTCAAAGTATTAAATCGTGAAAAATTATCGATAATATTTTTGTTGAAAATCGCCAAAACCGACATTATAATTATAAATTTGTGTAGTGCAAAAGTTAAATTTCCCCACATACACATTCCGATTCAAAAATAGCGAAAATAAAATTTCTATTTTCGATGAAATCCGTAAAAGATTTATGGTATTACAGCCCGAAGAATGGGTGCGTCAACATTGTGTGCATTATTTAATGACAGAGAAAAAATATCCTAAGTCATTAATTAATGTTGAAAAAGAATTAACTGTAAACGGTTTACGTAAACGCTACGATATTGTGGTTTTTAATCCCGATGGTAGCATTCATATTGTTGTAGAATGTAAAGCGCCTAAAATTAAAATTAGTCAGGCAACTTTTGATCAAATTGCACGCTACAACCTGGCCTTAAATGCCACTTTTTTAATGGTAACTAATGGCTTGGAGCATTATTATTGTCAAATGGATTTTGAAAACGAACGTTATGTCTTTTTAAAAGATATCCCAGATTATACCTCATGAAAACAGCTATTGTTATACTAAATTGGAATGGAAAAAAACTTTTAGAACAGTTTTTACCATCTGTAATTGCACATTCTGAAGCTGCAAAAGTTTATGTGGCCGATAATGATTCAACAGATAATTCGATAGCGTTTTTATCTTCAAAATATCCAAATATTGAAATTATAAAAAACACTACAAATGGCGGTTATGCAAAAGGCTATAATGATGCCTTAAAAAGGATTGATGCCGATGTTTTTTGTTTAGTTAATAGTGATATTGAAGTTACCAAAAACTGGTTAAATCCTATAATTTCTGAATTTAAAACAAATAGAAATACTGCAATTGTACAACCTAAAATTTTAGATTTTAAAGATAAATCTTACTTTGAATATGCTGGAGCAGCTGGTGGATTTATTGATAAATATGGCTATCCATATTGCCGCGGACGTATTTTTGATACTTTAGAAAAAGATAACGGACAGTATAATGATACTTCTGAAATTTTTTGGGCTTCGGGAGCGTGTTTCTTCATTAGAAAATCTGTTTTTGAAAGCTTAAATGGTTTTGACGAATCGTTTTTTGCTCATATGGAAGAAATTGATTTGTGCTGGCGAGCTTTCAACCAAAATCATACTATAAAATATATAGGAACATCAACAGTATTTCATGTTGGCGGCGCAACTTTAAATAGTACAAACCCTAAAAAAACGTTTCTAAATTTTAGAAATAGTTTAATCACTTTAGTAAAAAATGCACACGGTAATATCTTCTTATTAGTGTTTACGCGTCTCCTTTTAGATGGATTAGCGGGACTAAAATTCTTATCTGAGCTAAAATTTGCTCATTTCATTGCTATTATAAAAGCACACTTTAGTTTTTACAGTAAATTACCTTCAGTATTAAAACAACGTAAAACCCTTACTCAGAAAGGAAACTACTATAAAACGACATCAATTGTTTGGCAGTATTTTGTAAAAAAGAGACGCCAATTTTAATTCTCTTTAAATATGTTAAATTTTCTGTTAACATATAGCTAATCAATAATTCTTTTATATAATTTTGGTTATGTTAATATAACACCTATAATTACTATTATTATGAAGAAACTAATGTTATTAAGTATATCTGGAATGTTACTTTTAGGATCATGTGTCTCTAAAAAGAAATTTACAGATCTTGAAGCACAACAAAAAGAAACCCAAGATTTATTAAATACTGCTACTGTAAAATTAAACAGTTGTTTATCTGACAAAGCAGCATCTATGGCTCGTGTAGAAACAATGAAAGATCAACTTTCAGATCTGCGCAAATCGAACCAAGATTTAATTGACACAAAAGGGAATTTAACAACACTTACTCAAAAAGGTGCTGATAATCTTGAAAAATCTTTAGAAAGCTTAAAAGAAAAAGATTTAAAAATTACACGTTTACAAGATGCTTTAACTAAAAAGGATAGTGTAACACTTGCTATCGTTACTAGCTTGAAAAAAGAGGTTGGTCTTAACGATCCAGACATTCAAATTAATGTTGAAAAAGGAGTCGTGTTTATCTCAATTGCTGATAAATTATTATTTACTAGCGGAAGTTATAATGTAACATCTCGTGCTAAAGAAGTTTTAGCTAAAGTTGCTAAAGTAATTAATGGGAAACCAAACTTTGAAGCCATGGTTGAAGCTCACACAGATAATGTACCTTATAGAAAAGGTGTATTATTAGATAACTGGGATTTAAGTGTAAAACGTGCAACTTCTGTAGTTAGAACTTTAGAAGAGTTAGACGTAAACCCTCAACAACTTATTGCTGCTGGTCGTAGTCACTATGTACCTTTAGTTGCAAACGATACTGCTGAAAACAGAGCAACAAACAGACGTACTCGTATTGTTGTTTTACCTAAAATTGATCAATTTTACCAAATGATTGAAGAAGAAATGAAAAGTCTTTCTGAAGAGAACTAAGTTTCATTTTAAAACATAAAAAAGCTCAACTAATTATTTTAGTTGAGCTTTTTCTTTTTATAATATTATGAGCGCTTAAAAAATCTCTAAGCTTCCTTTTCCTTCTCTAACAATTACCGCTTCTCCATCTGAGAAATCAATGATCGTGGATGCTTGGTTATCCCCATAACCACCATCTATAACTAAATCTACAAGGTTATTCCATTTTTCAAAAATCAATTCGGGATCTGTGGTATATTCTATAATCTCATCTTCATCACGTATAGATGTTGATATTATAGGATTACCGAGTTGCTTAACAATCTCTAAAGCAATCGCATTATCTGGCACACGAATACCTACTGTTTTCTTCTTTTTAAATACGTTAGGCAAACTTTTTGCTCCTGGTAAAATAAAAGTATACGGTCCAGGAAGTGCACGTTTTAAAATCTTAAATGTTGTGGTATCAATTTGCTTCACATAATCACTTAGGTTACTTAAATCTTCACATATAAATGAGAAATTAGCTTTCTCTAATTTTACACCTTTAATCTTTGCAACACGCTCTAAAGCTTTTGTATTGGTAATATCGCAACCAATACCATAAACGGTATCGGTTGGATAAATGATTAATCCACCACGTTTTAAAACTTCTACAACCTTTTTAATTTCTTTAGGGCTGGGATTTTCTTCGTAAATTTTTATAAATTGAGCCATAAGACTATATATTATTACACTTTTTACTTAAAACATTTTTAAGCTACTCTAAGTTACCCAATAATCTGCAATTTTGCAAAACGAAGTAGTAAATTTTTAACACCTCCATTTTCAAAATTAATTTCTGCTTTTGTATCTGGTCCTACGCCTTCAATTTTTAAAACCTCCCCTTTACCAAAACGTAAATGTTCTACAATATTTCCTTTTACCATTTTACCATCAAATAAATTTGCGGCAGTTCCTGTAGCAGATTTAGATAAAGGTTTTAATTTTTTAGGGGGTACAAATTGTGGTGCTTTCTTTTGAGGCTTTCTAATTAATGGTTTTTTAAATCGTACTGTATTTGCACTAGGCATATCATCACCAAAAATATTAGGATTAAGCATTGGATTTTGCCTTGGGTCGTCCATTGGAGTTATCACATCTACATATTTTTCATCAATTTCTTGAATAAAACGACTTGGTTCAGCATCAATTAATTTTCCCCAACGGTAACGCGATAACGTGTATGTTAAATAAGCTTGTTTTTCAGCTCTTGTAAGTGCTACATAAAACAATCTTCGCTCTTCCTCTAGTTCACTACGTGTACTCATACTCATACTACTTGGAAACAATTCTTCTTCCATACCTACAATATATACGTATGAAAACTCTAGTCCTTTTGCCAAGTGAATAGTCATTAATGCTACACGATCATCTTCTCCTTTATCATTATCTAAATCTGTAGCAAGCGCAACATCTTCTAAAAATTCTGCTAAAGAACCTGTGGTATCTACCAACTCTTTTTGTTCTTCAACAAAATCTTTCATACCATTAAGAAGCTCTGCAATGTTATCCATTTTAGCAACTCCTTCTGGCGTACTATCTTTATTAAATTCTTTAATTAATCCGGTAGCTTTAGTTACATGATCTGCTAATTCAAAAGCATTTGCCGTTTCACTCATTACCGTAAAACTCTCAACCATTAAGGCGAAATCCCTTAATTTATTTTTGGTTCCAGAATTAATTTTTAGATCAATTTTATCTATATTCTGAATCACTTCAAAAATAGAACGTTTATAACCATTAGCAGCTACTATTAATCTATCAATTGTGGTTTGCCCAATTCCTCTAGCAGGAAAATTTATAACACGTTTTAGTGCTTCTTCATCGGCAGGATTAATTATTAAACGTAAATATGATAAGACATCTTTAATCTCTTTACGTTGATAAAACGAAACACCACCGTAAATTCTATAATCAATACCACGTTTACGTAAGGCATCTTCCATGGCACGAGATTGTGCGTTGGTACGATATAAAATTGCAAAATCACTATTTTTAAGTTCACTATTTTCTCGCATGTTTTCGGCGATAGAACTCGCTACAAAACGCCCTTCTTCACCATCGGTAAGCAAACGGTTCACTTTTATTTTTTCACCTTCATCATTTGCGGTCCAAACAATCTTATCTAATTTGGTTTTGTTTTTATCTATAACTGAATTTGCCGCATTTACAATCACTTTTGTAGAACGGTAATTTTGTTCTAATCGATACATTTTCACATCGTCATAATCCTTTTGAAAATTCAGAATATTATTAATATTTGCACCACGGAAAGCATAAATACTTTGTGCATCATCTCCTACTACACATATATTTTGAAAACGATCTGATAAGGCTTTTACAATTAAATATTGAGAGTGATTTGTATCTTGATACTCATCTACCAAAATATATCTAAAACGATCTTGATATTTCGCTAATACTTGAGGGAAACGCGTTAAAAGCTCGTTGGTTCGTAATAATAAATCATCAAAATCCATCGCTCCTGCTTTAAAACAACGCTCTACAAATTCTTGATAAATATCTCCCATCCTTGGTCGTCTTGCTGCTTTATCAGCTTCAATTAACTCTGGGTTATTACGGTATGCTTTTACGGTAATCAAGTTATTTTTATACGAAGAAATACGCGAACGCACCTGTTTGTATTTATAAATCTCTTTATCTAAGCCCATTTCTTTTATAATTGCAGAAAGCAATCTATCGGAATCTTGGGTATCATAAATGGTAAAATTTGCTGGATACCCTAATTTATCGGCTTCAATTCGTAATATTTTAGCAAAAACCGAGTGAAATGTTCCCATCCACAAATTTTTTGCCTCACTTGTTCCTACAATTTGAGAAATACGCTCTTTCATTTCTCGAGCGGCTTTATTTGTAAATGTGAGTGATAAAATATTAAACGAGTCTATTCCTAAACTCATTAAATAGGCGATTCTATACGTTAAAACACGTGTTTTTCCTGAGCCTGCTCCAGCGATAACTATCATTGGACCATCCTTTTGGATTGTTGGTGCTAACTGTGCTTCGTTTAACTGACTTAAATACTTCTCCAATTCATTTTCTTTTATGGCATAAAAATAAGAATTGTAGAGTTTTAAACCCCTTACATTTCTTAATAATTATAAACAATTCATAAAACTTTTATTTGTTCTGATAAAATTAAAATATCTTTGTTCAAAATTATTATTTATGAATTCTGTTCTCGATTTTTTAAGCCAAATAACATGGTGGATGTGGTTATTATTTATTATTGTACTTGTTGCAATAAGAGATGTTTTCTTTCAGAAAAGACATACCATAAGCCATAACTACCCTATTATTGGGCATTTTAGATATATTTTAGAAAAAATAGGTCCTGAATTAAGGCAATATCTTGTTGCTAATAACAGAGAAGAATTACCTTTTAATCGTATTGAACGCGGATGGATTTATGCTTCGGCTAAGAAGGAAAATAATTACGAAGGTTTTGGTACCGATAGAGATATTTACGCACATCAACATTTGTTTATTAACAATGCGATGATGCCTTACCAAGTTAAAGATGATCATCCTAACGCTACCGACCACTGCTTTTTACCATGTGCGAAAGTAATAGGTGCTCATAAAAATCGTAGAAAACCATTTCGTCCGGCATCTGTAATTAATGTATCGGCAATGAGTTTTGGGTCACTATCAGCAAAAGCTGTAGAATCTATGAATAAAGGTGTGCATATGGCTGGTGCTTATCACAACACTGGAGAAGGCGGACTTTCGCCATACCATAGTAATGGAGGTGATGTTATTTTTCATTTTGGAACAGGTTATTTTGGTGTAAGAGCTGAAGATGGTGGTTTTTCAATGGAAAAGATGAAAAAACTCGTTGAAAACAATCCGTTTGTTCGTGCTATTGAAATAAAATTATCTCAAGGTGCAAAACCAGGAAAAGGTGGTGTATTACCAGGTTCGAAAATTACAGAACAAATTGCAGAAATTAGAGGTGTTGAAGTTGGTAAAGATGTATTGTCTCCACCAAATCACAAGGCATTTAGTAACGTTCCTGAAATGGTTGAATTTATAGAACAAATTGCTAAAGAAACAGGACTTCCTGTAGGAATAAAAGCGGCTATTGGAAAATTAGAACAATGGGAAGAATTAGCAGATATTATGGCTGCAACGGGTAAAGGTCCAGATTTTATTACTGTTGATGGTGGTGAAGGTGGTACTGGAGCTGCTCCTCCAAGTTTTGCAGACCACGTAAGTTTACCATGGGTTTACGGATTTGGAGATTTATATAAATTATTCCAAAGAAAAGGATTAAGTGAACAAATTGTATTTATTGGAAGTGGAAAACTAGGATTTCCAGCGAAAGCTGCCATGGCTTTTGCAATGGGTGTAGATTGTATAAATGTAGCGCGTGAAGCAATGATGAGTATTGGTTGTATACAAGCGCAAGTTTGCCACACCAACAAGTGCCCAAGTGGTGTTGCTACACAAAGTAAATGGTTACAAAACGGAATAGACCCTACCTTAAAATCTGTACGTTTAGCACAATATTTTAGAACGTTTAGAAAAGAATTTATTGAAATAACACATGCTGCAGGTTACGAGCATCCTTGTGAATTTAAAATGAGTGATATTGAAATTAATGTAGATGATCACAACTTATCTAGCGAGTTGAGTGTTACTTATCAATATACAAAAACACCTGTTCCTTTTAATGGCATGCAAGAGTTGAAAGATTGTAAATATTTGGGTGGAAATAAAGCTAGTTAAACACTTTTAAAAACGCTTTTCGGTTGGCTTTAGAGATAGGTACACGATACTCATTCTCTAAAACAACATACCCTTCATTTTCAAAATGACGCACTTTCTCAAGGTTAATAATATGTGATTTATGGCATTTAAAAAAAACGGTGCTTAATAGTTTTTCAAAACGTCCTAAATTATAAGAACTTGTTATTGTTGTTGTGTTTATTAAATGAATTTTAGTGTAACCTTCATAACCTTCTAGATGAATTACTTCTTCTTGAGGGATAAATGACAAACCTTTTGAAGTAGGAATTATTATTTTCTTATTATCTGCCAACGCACCTGTTAACAAATTCACTAACTTATGGCTATTATTGAGTTCGCTTTTTTCGCTTATTACAGTAATCGCTTTATCTATTGCAACAGTTAAATCGGCATTATCAATTGGTTTTAGCACATAATCAATAGCATTTTGCTTAAACGCTTCAATTGCATACTCGCTATATGCCGTTACAAAAATCACTTGAAACTGAATATTAGATAACCGCGAGAGTAAATCAAAACCGTTAATTCTAGGCATTTCAATATCTAAAAACACTAAATCAGGTTGCTCTGTTTGCAACGCTTTTACGGCATCTTCAGGTTTTTGAAATGTATGAGTGATTTCAATTTCAGGAAATAATTTCCCTAGCTTTTGCGCTAAACCTTTTAGATTAGAAACTTCGTCGTCAATTAATACCGCAGTTAATGTTTTCATAAATTATAATTGAGTAATTATAAAGGTTGATTTGTTTCCTTTATCATTAAGTTCTGGTTGATATTCTTCTTCTGAATAAGTAATTCTCCAGTGTTCTGATTTATTTAAATATTTTAATCTATCTTTTAAAACATGAGACGATTTTATCTTTAGATTACTTTGTTTTTGTGTATTTATAAAACCTACTCCATCATCAATAATTTCAATTTTAGTGCTTTTATTAGATATATAACAGATGTTAATGTACACATTTCCGTTTTCTAATTTATTAAAAATTCCGTGATTTATAGCATTTTCAACAATAGGTTGTAAAAGCATTGTTGGTAATTTTACATGTTTAACATGAATATTTTCATCAATATTAAAATGATATTCAAACTTATCCTTAAAGCGGAGTTTTTCTATATCTAAATAACTTTTAATTAATTTTATCTCTTTATCTAAAGTGATTTCGGTTTCTTTTGATAGTTCAAAAAACTGACGAATAAGCTTAGAGAATTTTACCAAATATTTCTCGGAAGCTTCAATTTCATTATTATTAATATAATACTGAATTGCTGCTAATGAGTTAAACACAAAATGAGGATTCATTTGAGAACGCAATGCTTTAAGTTGCGTTTCTGTAAGCATTTTTTCTTGTATCAGTTTTTTGTTCTTTTTAAGTTGTGTTTGTTTACTCACATACCAAACAATATAACTTAAAATAGCTACAGAAAATAAAATAAGAAGTGATTTTGCCCAACCTTTTTGCCACCATAACGGTTCAATAGTAAATTTTAATTCCTTTACAATAGTCCCCGATTTTAAATTGAATACATAATCATTGGGCTGTAAATTATTAAAATTAAAAACAGGTATTGCTGTTGTAGTCCATTCTGTTTGAATAGGTTCTAATTTATAAGAAAAGTTATTTTTTGCAACTTCAGAAAAATCAATAGAATTTACAGTTAAGCTTAACGTATTATTAGTTGTATAGTAAAATTCAAAATTACATTCGTCAATAACATTTGTATTATAAGTCGCTTTTTCAATAAAAACATCAAAGAATAAATTTTCTTTTTTTTGCCGAATTGGTAAAATTGCCAATCCATTATTAGTCCCCACTATTAAACTAGAATCGTTTACAAAAACTTTATTTATGTTGCTATTAGGTAAACCATCTTCAATAGTATAGGCTGTTTTTAATTGATATTTTTTGTGTTGTTTTTCAAAATGTAACACCCCTGTATTTGTAGCTAACCAAATTGCTTGTCCTTTAATATATGCATCCTGAACAATTAAAAAATCGGAACCTTTTAAGGCATAAATATCATTTAAATTTGAAATAAAACTTCCAAAACCATCTGTGTTAATTAACAATTTATGATCTGGTAAAGTTTTTACACTTAAAACAGCTTTAGTAAACTGCTCGTTATTAAAATTAACATTTATAATTTTATCGTTTTTTAATTCCTTTAAACCATTATTTGTTGCAATAATTAAACGCGAATTAAACACTACAAAATCATTTGAACCACGTAGTTTAAAGTCATTTTCTATATGAAAAGTTTCAGGGTTTAATTCATAAATTCCGAAGGAATAAATACCATATAATTTATCATTAAAATAGATTACTTTTTTAATAAATGAGTTTACATATTCGGAGCGTTCTTCATCAATTTTAAAATCTATAGAGCGTTGTGTATGCTTTTTTTCAATAATTACATTTGCATTTTTTAAGAAATAGCAGGTATTAAATTCTTTAATTTCATTGACTCCAAATACATAATCTATAGATTCAATATATGGTGAGAACGTTTTTTTAATATCATTATATTTATAAAATCCTTTATTGTAAACTCCTACTATTAATTGGTTATTTATAAAATCTAAACTTTGTATTTTCTCCTTTTCAAAAGCATAATCAACATGTTGTTTTATATAAGGTAATTTGTACACGCCGTTAGCAAAAGTAGAAATCCAAATGGTGTTTTGCACATCTATATATCCAAAATGTGCATTTAATTCCGAAGGAAAAAAGAAAGGCGATTTAACATGAAAATTATCATCTAAAACACCTACAAAAGGTTCTCCTGAAATTTGAATGGTATTTCCTACTAAGTTAATTCGCGGGTATTTGATAGTATCAACACCTATTTCATCTTTAAATTTAAAACTCTTTAATTCTAAAGTCTCTAGATTTAAAATCATGTACATATGATTAGATGTCCAAAAAAAGACCTTTTCATTAATTTGACCTCTTGAGCTACTTAAAAAAAAACTACTTTCTATAGAAAAACGTTTTAAAATGGTATGATTTTTATCGTATACAAACAGACTGTCACGTTTCTTTTTAACTTTTAAATAAGCCACAGGAGAGTTGAAAATCATAATAACATCTTGAATCTCCTCTTTATTTGTAGGTGTTTCTATATGTTTCCAAATGCTATTTTTTAATTTAAAAATTTTATTTGGGCCTCCAAAATAGACATCGTTATCAATTTGAGTTGAGTAGATAGGATTTATAATTTCATCTTTATTTTCGTTTGAAAAAGATAATACACTATCGTTTTTAATATAACCTAATTTAGAAGATTTAGACATGTACCATACTTTACCATCTGGTGTGGAAAAAGCATCCCAAACATCATTATTTGGTAAGCCATCTCTCGTGGTATAAGTTTTAAAGGTTTTTCCATTATACTTTACCATGCCCTTATCGGTTAAAAACCACATAAATCCTTGGGCATCTTGTATAATGGTATATACCTGATTACTAGGTAAACCGTCTTTGGTAGAAAAATTGGTGTATTGCTGTGCCATTGAAATGCTCCATACTAAAAAGACGCAAACCGTAATATGGAGTGTTTTATATTTCAAGTATATAATTTTAATGGTTTAACACAAAAGTAATGGTTTTATATTATTAACTATTTATTATTGATCATCAAGACGATATATGCGTCCAGACCCAGAAACTGTTCCTTGAGATAAATTTCCTACAACACTAATATACTCTCCTTGAAAAGTAAATTCAAGATAATCACCAACATTAGTAGGATGTACGGTTACAATACATTCAACTGGGTTTGTTGGTAAATTTATTATATCTGAAAAGAATACATTTCCTGGTGTAAGTTCTGTAAAATAAAACTTAGCGTTTACACCATCGGAAATTCCCCAAGAAAAATTATTAGTATTTATAAATGTAGTCATATTTTGAAAGGTAAAATCGCCATCAACATATATACTAGCAGCTGAATTTGCACCCGCTCTAAAGAAAAACTTATCATAAGCGTTATTTGTATTTGATGTATAATATCCTTTTGCCGTTGTATCAAATATACGTTCGGGTCCGTTATTTATGGAGTACTTAAAATATTCACTTGTATTTAATGTTGGTGTAATTGTATCATCTTCCGAACAATTAAACACTAACAATACTAAAATAACTAACAGTAATGGTTTTAATTTTTTTTTCATCTTTATATATTATAAAACTTCATCAATAGTTACACAAAACTCTACTTCAACACCACCATAAACCACATCATATCTCACTTCATCTCCTACTGCAGATCCAGCGCGTTGACAAGTGACCACAACGCCTACTTCTTCAATACCGTCTAATAAGAAATAACCACTTCCTACTTCGTTTAGATCAATAACGTTAGTGGTAAAAAAAATTGTTGGTGATGATGAAAATGATGCAATTTCTATTCCTGGAGCACCATAAGGTCCGTTACTTGCGTTTGGAAAATATTGAGTATTTAATTCGGATTCCGCAACAATTGATTGGTCATTATTATTGCTATCTAAATAAGAAAACCCTTCGTAATTACATGATACTTGATTGGTTGCATCGTCGTCATTATTACATGAAACAATGGTAAACATTAAAATAAATAAAATAAGTAGATTTTTCATAATCGTAGTTTTAAAAGCAAAAAATTAATCTAAAATAATTCCTAAAGATCCTTCGTAATGCCCGGTAACAATATCACCGCTCAGTTTTACAAAAGTATAATCTACATTAATAGTGCTATTTTGCGGGTTAATAACATCAATATTTAAGACGTTAATAGTTATTGTATTTCCTTGGGTTGCTGGCCAATGTTCTGTAGTAACATCTTCAACACCTTCACCAAACTCTAAGCCGTTATTAAAATAAGAAGGTGATAATTGTGAAATTGTTCCTCCGGTAATAATTACAGTATCATGATCTGAAACTACATAAGTATTACCTACCGTAGGAGCCGAATTAGCTAAACTTGGATTATCTTCAACATTTACAGCTAAATACACCCATTCTGAAGTGTTTAAAGAAAACAAATAATCACTTGAAGACCCATTTACATCTGCATCATTATCAAACATTCGTCCGTTTGAAAAGAAGAAAATATAATCATCTGGATAACTATCTCCACCTGTTAAGGGATCGTCATCATCTTCATCTACTTCATAATATGCGTTAGGAGTTTCAAAAAATGTACTTCCTATTGTAAATCCATCGGTTGGATTTTGAGAATTTGTTTGTGCATCATCATTATTATCACAACTAAAAATAGTGACGGCGAATAACACAAAAAGTATTTGCATTTTTTTCATAAGTATACGCTATTATTTTATAAAATCATTAATCTAAGATAATCCCTAAAGTACCGTCGTAATGCCCGGTAATTGAAGTCCCATCTGCTGCTAAAAAAGTGTAATCAATATCAATTGTACTATTTTCTGGCGCAGAAGCATCTATATTTATAGCGTTTATGGTTACCATTGGTGCTACAGTTCCTACATAATACCAAGTTCCTGGAGTTTCTAGAAGATTTCCAAAATCAATACCATTTTCAGTACCAAAACTGGTTGCAACCAATCCATCAAAAGCAATTACAGAGTCTGCCGAAAAATTAGGTGTTCCGGTACTAAAACTAGAACCTATATAGGTGTTTCCTGCCGAAATAGCGCTTCCAACTAAACTTGTATTATCTACTGATCTAACTTTTATTAAAGCTAATTTAGAGGTTGTATTTACTGAATATGCATACTCATATCCTACGCCTACGTCTCCAAAAGTATCTGTAATTCTTCCGTCAGTAAACATAAAATTATACTGATCAGGATGTCCGTCTGCATTATTATCCAACTGATCAATAGTTATATAAGCATTTACCGTTTCGTGAAATACTGAATTAATAGTAAACCCATCAATTGAAGAAGTTGTAGCGTCATCGTTATTATCACAATTACATAAAGTGATTGCCATAATACTCATTAATAAAAATTTTGAAAATATTTTCATAAAATTATGGTGTTACCTGATCAATAACCACACATAATTCTGCCTCTCCTACTCCTGTAAGTACAACATCAAATCTTAATTCTTCTCCCACTGCGTTATTTGCTCTTTGGCAAGTAACAACACCAGCATAATCAACATCATCTATTCTAATTTCTGGATTAGTATCTATAGCTCCAACAGTTAAAGCTCTTGTAACTACAAATGTATTTCCTAAATTAGTGGTATAACCTACTTCTACTGCTGGAGAACCTGGTCCGTCATTATTTGGAAAGTAATGTGTGTATAATTCGTCTTCAGGTATTAATGTTATTGTACCGTTTATTTCAGCAGTAAGTCCTTCATAATTACAAACATCTACATTTGCTGCATTATCATCGTCATTATCACAATTTAAAAATGTTAATGTTAATAATAGTAATAGTACTGATTTTAAAGTCGTTTTCATGTGTATTGATTTTAGGGGTTATTATTATTTTTTTTTCTAAAGAAAGAAATACTACAATATTCAAAACAGATATTTACACCATGTTATTGAAATTTATATTTTGAATGTATTAAGAAATGCTATGTCGTTTTATGGTATTTTAAAACGATATCTTACTGATAAAACTACAAATCATAGTCATATCACAGAAACTAAGGGGAATTGTTTCATTGTTTTAAGATTTAGGGTAAAAAAAATCGTCAGCGTCATACAATTAAGTAACCCAAATTGCTGACGATTTTAAGTTAGTCTGATTAATAGTTATGATAAATATATGATGTAATATAAAAATTACAGATACCCATTACACTTCAGACAACTTTCATTTAATTAAAGGCCACATTCATTCAATTAACTGTTTTATTTGTACAATAGTTGGAAAGGGTTTAAGTTTGTAATCTAAATCATATTTTATGAACGTTGAAAAAATATTAGAAGTTATACTATACGCGGTTCCTGCTTTAATTACAGGATTAATTGCATTCTATTTTTTTAGAGAACATACTAAAAATGAAGAAGGCCGAAGACGTTTCCTGTTACATAAAGATTTACAAAGTAGCACCACACCGGTACGTCTTCAAGCATATGAACGTATGGTGTTGTTTTTAGAACGTATAAAGATTACAAAGCTTTTAGTTAGAATTCAACCAACATCTTCTAATAAGAAAGATTACGAAACTTTACTTATTGCAACTATAGAACAAGAATTTGAACACAATTTAACGCAACAAATTTATGTTGGTGAAGAATGCTGGAACTATATTATGGCTGCTAAAAATGCCACTATAAAATCTATAAGAACTGCAGGATTATCTACCGAAGTAAATTCGGCAGATAAACTAAGAGAAACAATCTTAACTGAAGGAATTGAAAGCTTACCACCTAGTGATGCAGCTTTATCTTATATTAAAGAAGAAGTTAATCAACTTTTTAGCAACTAATCTTTAAGCTCATTCATGGTCATACGAATACCATGTTTTTTTTCGGCATAATTAAAACCATCCTCCCACCATTGGGTCATTAATTTCTTATTAAAAATCAATGAATTTTCGGTAAGCTTAGTAGGTGTATAATATAAATTCAACTTTACACCTTTACTTTTGGCTGCCAATTTACCTATAATAACATCGCTACGTTCTACTTGATCTAATAAGTGACCAAATAGATTTATCATTAACGAAAACGGATTTTTACCTAAAACTTTAGTGCGATCCATTTGTTCAGACTCTAAAATAATGGCATCAATTTCAGTAGCGCCTCTTTTTATAGCTTCACGAATTGGCACAACACAACCTAATCCTCCATCTGCATATTCATAACCATTAACTTTTGCGAGCGACATAAACGGAATATAGTTACAAGAAATCCAGATCCAGTTACAAAACTCTTCGTAAGTACATTCGTTAACCGACTTATACTCTACTCTGTTTTTGGATAAATTAGAAACCGTAACTACAACATCTTCTTTAGTTTCTTTTATTAAATTGAATTCCAATTCGGTAAAATGCTTCTTTATATGTCTTTTAAGTGCTTTACTTTCACCAAAAGTACGCTTGCGTCTTATAAACTGCCAAATTGAATTTACAAAGTCGATAGACACATATTCTCTATCTCCTTTTTTACGTAGCACAAAAGGATTTACACTAAAAATATCACGCTGTCTTACATTAGTAAAAACATCGTACAATTTTCCTAAGTTATTAGTTGCCAAATGCGGTACTAATAAACTTCCTGTAGAAGTTCCTAAAAACATATCGTATTCTTTTTTTTCTTGCTCCATAAGATATTGAGCAACTCCACCGGCAAAAGCGCCTTTACTTCCACCACCAGATATAACTAATGCACGCATGTATTTTATTGTTTTAAACTATTATTTTTAGATTTACCAAAATACATAAAATTTAAGGTTTTATCTTTCAAGTATAAGAATTATATTCGTCTCCTATGAATACCAAACTTCAAACCCCTATTGATTATCTCAAAGGCGTAGGTCCAAATCGAGCAGATTTACTACGTAAGGAACTTGGTATTCACACCTATCAAGACCTAATTAACTTATTTCCAAACCGCTATTTGGATCGTACACAATATTACAAAATTAGTGAACTCCCTAATAGTTCAGCAGATGTACAAGTTGTAGGAAAGCTCACAGCGTTTAAAGAAGTGAAACAAAAACGAGGAAAACGACTTGTTGCAACTTTTGTTGACGATACCGGAGCCATGGAATTGATTTGGTTTAGAGGTCAAAAATGGATTAGAGACAGTATAAAACTACATACAACTTATGTGATTTTTGGTAAAACAAATTCCTATAACGGAAAATTTAGCATGCCTCACCCAGAATTAGAACTCTTTTCTGAACATGAAAAAAATTTACGTTCGGCAATGCAACCGGTCTATCCATCTACCGAAAAACTATCAAATAAAGGAATTTCAAATCGTGTGATTTCTAAAATAATGCAACAGTTGTTTTTAGAAACTAACGGACGATTTTCTGAAACACTTTCTGAAAACCTACTTTCAGAATTAAAATTAATACCAAAAAGTGAAGCGCTTTTTAATGTGCATTTCCCTAAAAGTCAAGAGCTATTAAGTAAGGCACAATTCAGATTAAAATTTGAAGAATTATTTTACACACAGTTGCAATTAATTCTGAAAAACTTAATCAATAAATCAAAAATAAAAGGCTTTCCTTTTAATAAAGTTGGCACGTATTTTAACTCCTTTTACAGTACACATTTACCCTTCAATTTAACCAATGCTCAAAAGCGAGTTCTTAAAGAAATTAGAATTGACTTAGGAAGCAACGCGCAAATGAATCGTCTGCTTCAAGGTGATGTAGGTTCAGGTAAAACTATCGTCGCATTCATGTCTATGCTAATGGCACTCGATAATGATTTTCAAGCTTGTATGATGGCGCCTACTGAAATTTTGTCAGTCCAACACTACAACAGCTTAAAAGAAGAATGTAATAAACTCAATATCAGCATACAATTACTTACAGGTTCAAGCAAAACTTCAGAACGAAGAAAGATACATGCAGCTCTAGAAAGTGGTGAATTACAAATATTAATTGGTACACACGCACTACTAGAAGACAAGGTGAAATTCAAGAACTTAGGGCTCGCTATCATAGATGAGCAACATAGATTTGGAGTAGCACAACGTAGTAAATTATGGAAAAAAAATACCATGCCTCCACATATTTTAGTGATGACAGCAACACCTATTCCTCGTACTTTAGCCATGTCGGTTTATGGTGATTTAGATATTTCAGTTATTGATGAATTACCTCCCGGAAGACAAGAAATAAAAACAGTACATCGTTATGATAATAATCGACTAAATGTTTTTAAATTCATTAGAGATGAAATAGAAAAAGGCCGACAAATTTACGTGGTATATCCATTAATTCAGGAAAACGAAACCATGGATTATAAAGATCTTGAAGATGGCTATGTAAGTATCACTAGAGATTTTCCGATGCCAAAATACCAAGTCTCAATTGTTCATGGAAAAATGAAACCTGCCGCAAAAGAATTTGAGATGCAACGGTTCATAAAAGGTGAAACTCAAATTATGGTGGCAACAACTGTTATTGAAGTTGGGGTAAATGTACCCAACGCTTCTGTAATGATTATTGAAAGTGCCGAACGTTTTGGGTTATCACAATTACACCAACTTCGTGGTCGTGTTGGTCGTGGTGCAGAGCAAAGTTATTGTATTCTTATGACAGGACACAAATTGAGTAATGATAGTAAAACTAGACTAGAAACCATGACCCGAACTAGTGATGGTTTTGAAATTGCTGAAGTTGATTTACGTTTACGTGGTCCTGGAGATCTTATGGGAACGCAACAAAGTGGTGTTTTAAACCTTAAAATAGCCGATATCATTAAAGATAAAGACATTTTAAGCAGCGCCAGATTTTATGCTAAAAACATATTGAGTGATGACCCAAGACTTATTAATCCACAAAACAAAGCTATTTTAGAAACTTATAGGCAACTCAGCAAGTACAAGAACATATGGAATTATATTAGTTAATAACTAATTACATTTTATAACATTTTTTTAGGAAAACTTAAGGAAAACACTATTAAATTTGTCATCATGAAAACCAGTGTAAAATTATTTTTACTAATAATCTCCCTAGCATTCTGTTCTATAACAGGACATGCTAAGGCACCGTCATTTTCAAATTTTAATACACAACTTGAGTCTATTCAAAAAAAGACAGAAAAATCTTCTATTTCTTCTGTCAACTATCTTAACAATAACACAGATTTTGAACGTATTGTTACTTACACCCAAACAGTAACACCTCAAGTACATCCTATCGATTTTGGAGATGCTCACCTATTTTTAAATTATAGTGAGCATGTTACTCAATTACAACACACTAAATATCTACAACATTTAAGAAACACCTTTTTAAGTTTCCTAACTACAGATATGATTTACCCTTTTCACACCTTCTGGTAACCCTTTTTTAAGTATTTAGCGTCATTTACAATGACATTTTCAACTACTAGCCATGTAACAACACATAGCTAAACACACTATATATTATACTTAAAAACATACAAAAATGAATACAGGAGTTACTATTACAACAATCACACTTACATTATTAATTATATTACCGCTTGCTTACATGCAAATGCAAAAGAAAAAAAGCAACAACAAAATACTTAATGCTTTAAAAGAACTAGCGCAACAACAAAATAGTAACATTACAACTCATGAAGTGTCTGGAGATTTTGCAATTGGTATTGATCAAAATAGTAAACGTCTTTTTTTTTACAGAGAAAAAGAGCATGAAAATGTAGCACAAAACATTGATTTAAATACGATTAAAAACTGTACTATTTTAAATCTAAAAAACACAAATAGAGGTTCGCATGCCATTGAACGTGTAGGCTTAACATTTACATCAAACAGTCCAAAAGAAAACGATAGTACCATTGAACTATATAATCATAATGAAAGTTACCAATTAAATGGGGAATTAGATTTTGTAAATAAATGGTCTAAAATCATACAGAATATTTTATAAAATAAACTTGTTTTTAAGGCTTAATACAGTATATTAAGCCTTAATTTTTAAATCAATTTATGAAAGAAGTTTTATCTACTATATTTTTCTTATTTGCAGTTATTGATCCTATCGGAACAGTTCCTGTTTACCTTGAAGCCACAAAACAATTTGATAAAAAACATAAAACCAAAATAGCCATAAGAGCTTCGGTTGTTGCATTTTTAATCTTATTATTTTTCATGTTGATTGGTCAATTAATTCTAGAAGGAATGCAAGTATCACTTGATGCTTTTCAAATTTCTGGAGGTGTTATTTTATTCTTATTTGCATTGACGATGATTTTTGGAGATGGAAAACCAGAAACCGAAAAAGGGTCTATAAAAGATTATAAACATGTGACTATTTTCCCTGTTGCAATTCCATCAATAGCATCACCAGGAGCTATTATGGCGGTTGTTTTAATGACAGATAACCATATTTACTCTATACAACAACAAGCACTTACCATTATTTTAGTACTCGTTGTTATAGGAATAACTTGTACACTTCTTTTAGCGGCTAATAAAGTTCAGAAACGTATTGGAGAGTATGGAATTACCGTAATTAGTAAAATTATGGGACTTATATTAGCATCATACGCCATACAAAGTATTCTTAGTGGACTGAGAGACTTTTTTGTTATTCTAAAATAAGTGACTCTTGTAATAATTCACGTGTAAAAGACTCAAATTCAGATGTAAACTCAGTGTATTTATCACCAGTTGCAGGACCATTAAATCCGGTATGAATTTTTCTCACTTTACCATTTCTATCTATATAAATTGACGTTGGATAAGATAATACATGATTAAGCATAGGTAATTTCTCCTGTGCTTTTTCTTTATCTGATGATTGATACTGCGCTAATAATATAGGATATTCAATACCTGCATCTTTCTGTAATCTTTTAATATTTTCAATAGCTTTCGGTTCAGTTTTCGCATACTCAAAAGCCAATCCAATAAAAGCAATATCGTTATTGGTATGTTGTTTTAAAAATTCTGCATAAAACCGACTTTCATCTAAGCAATTAGGACACCAAGTTCCCATAATTTGTACAATAACTACTTTATTTTTAAAAGCGGCATCAGATAACGATACCATTTTTCCGTTAACATCAGGAAACGTAAATTCTAAAGTATCATAACCTTCTTTTAAGTAGGTTAATTGATCTGCATCAGGAAGTTCAAAAGTTTCATTTCGTTTCCCCACAAAAGGTTCCTTAAAATGTGCTCCAGAATAAAAGGTACCACTCAATGTACTATCGGTTACTTTTGCAGTGAACAAAAAAGCATGAGCACCATCAAAAGTTGAGAGTTTCATGATATCACCATCCATAACACCTTCTAGATATCTATAATCCCCAGTTGTAGTTCTAAATGTTCCAGTTACCTTCTCTCCCACTTGTTTAAAAACACCTTTTGATATATAAGTATCTTCGGCAGATTCTGGACTAAAATTAACTTCCCAATTTCCCGAAACATCGGTATTTACACGCTTATTTTCGATATTAAATCGATTTGAATCTCCAAAAATTGCTGTAAAATTTTGAGAACGCTTTAAACTTTCATTCACAAAAGTCCCTTCTAACTTATTTGGATTCATAACTGCTTTAATATAACCTTCAAAAACAGGCATTTTTATTAAAACAGTATC
This sequence comes from Lacinutrix undariae, assembly GCF_052934785.1. NCBI lineage: Bacteria > Pseudomonadati > Bacteroidota > Flavobacteriia > Flavobacteriales > Flavobacteriaceae > Lacinutrix > Lacinutrix undariae. The sequence goes on along the minus strand of NZ_CM128809.1, from coordinate 2,430,191 downwards.
TTTATTATAACTTATATTCTCAACAAGAATAACTTCTTCAGCATTAAAAATTTTCAATGTATTTGCTGAAATGACTTCAAAATTAAATGGTAAAATTTCGGTTGGAGTCACACTTAACTCAGCCTTCCAAAGTCCAGTTTTTAAAACTTTTTGTGGTTCAACAGCACATCCAAATGCGATTAACAACAAAGGTAAAATCAATATTTTCTTCATAACAGACACTTTTTATACTCTAAAAGTAGTTCGTAAAAACGTAAAACACTTACAATATCCTTCAATTTTCAATATTTAAAGCGATTAAAACCACTTGAAACAGAAATTCTGATTAAAAAAAGCAAAAACCAGCTATATTTTTATTCAAATTTACGCCTTGAGAGTAAGAGTATTATTATCTTTGCCAACTGATAAATTACGACTATGAAAATTTCTTATAACTGGCTAAAACAATTCATAAAAACCGATTGGTCTGCTGAAGACACTGGAGATCTATTAACCGATTTAGGTTTAGAAATTGAAGGTATTGACACCTATCAATCTGTAAAAGGTGGTTTGCAAGGTATTGTTGTTGGTGAAGTATTAACATGCGAACAACACTCAAATGCTGATAAACTAAAAGTAACTACCGTAAATATTGGTACAGACGAACCTTTACAAATTGTTTGTGGAGCACCCAATGTTGCTGCCGGACAAAAAGTTCCTGTTGCAACTATAGGAACTACTTTATATACCGAAGAAGGTGAAGCTTGGACCATAAAAAAAGGAAAAATTAGAGGCGAAGCAAGTCACGGGATGATTTGTGCTGAAGATGAACTTGGACTTGGGAAATCTCACGACGGGATTATGGTTTTAGATGCCGATTTAATACCAGGAACTCTTGTAGCTGAAATTTTTGAAATTGAAAATGACGAGGTTTTTGAAATTGGATTAACACCAAACAGAGCTGATGCCATGAGCCATTATGGTACTGCAAGAGATCTTAAAGCAGGTTTACAACAAAAGGACATCAACTCAGAATTAATTACACCTTCTGTAAGTTCATTTCACGTAGATAATCGCACACTTAAAATTGATATTGATGTTGAAAATTACGATTTAGCACCACGTTACTGCGGACTTACAATTTCAGGAATAAAAGTAAGCGAGTCTCCAAAATGGTTACAAAACAGACTAAAAGCTATAGGCTTAACGCCAAAAAACAACATTGTAGATGCTACAAATTACGTATTACACGAATTAGGGCAACCTTTACATGCTTTTGACACCAATAAAATTGCAGGCCATAAAGTGATTGTAAAAACCTTACCAAAAGGTACTAAATTTACAACACTTGATGATGTAGAACGCGAATTACACGAAGATGATTTAATGATTTGTGATGCCGAAAAACCAATGTGTATTGCAGGGGTTTTTGGTGGTGCACATTCTGGAGTTTCAGAACATACTACAAGCATCTTTTTAGAAAGTGCGTATTTTAATCCCGTAAGTGTAAGAAAAACAGCAAAACGTCACGCTTTAAATACTGATGCTTCTTTTAGATTTGAAAGAGGAATTGATCCAAACATTACTGGATACGCTTTAAAACGCGCTGCTTTATTAATACAAGAAATTGCAGGTGGTGAAATTACTAGTGATTTATTAGATTTTTACCCTAAAAAAATTGAAGATTTCCAAGTCCGTTTAAGTTTTGATAACGCAAAGAAATTAATTGGTGAAGAAATCTCTAAAGAAACCATAAAAAGTATACTAACTTCATTGGATATAAAAGTGAATAACGTTACGGAAACCGGATTAGGACTAACCGTACCTGCTTTTCGTAATGACGTACAACGTGAAGCCGATATTATTGAAGAAATTTTACGTGTATATGGTTATAACAACATTAAAACTAACGAAAAATTAAATGCTTCTATTTCAAACTCTTCAAAATTTGAAGATTACAAACTGCAAAATATTGTAGGAAATCAATTAGCAGCACAAGGCTTTTTTGAAATTTTATCAAACTCACTTACTACACCTAATTACATCACTTTAAGTGATCAATTAAAAGCCGAACATAATATTGAAATGCTTAACCCTTTAAGTAACGATTTATGTGTGATGCGCCAAAGCATGTTATTTTCAGGATTAGAAGCTGTAAGTCATAACATCAATAGAAAACGTAGTGATTTAAAGTTATTTGAATTTGGAAAAACATACCATAATTACAGCGAAGCAAGAGAAGAACACAAACATTTAGGCCTTTTTGTAACAGGAAACAAATCTTCTGAACGTTGGAATACTGCCGTTCAAAAAAGTGATTTTTTCTACTTAAAAGGAACAATTACTACAATTTTAGAACGCTTAGGAATTACACGTTTTAAAAGTTCTCCTATTAAAAATGATCTTTTCAGTGAAGGTTTAGTACTTGCATTAGGAAAAACTAAATTAGTAGAATTTGGAATTGTAAAAAAATCTATACTTAAACACTTTGGAATTTCTCAAGACGTTTTATTTGCCGATTTTAATTGGGATAACGTTATTGAAATGGCAAAACATAATACTATTAAATTTAAAGCTATAGCTAAATACCCTGAAGTAAGAAGAGATTTCGCTTTACTTTTAGATCATACAGTAACTTTTGAGCAAATTGATACTATTGCAAAACAAACAGAAAAACAACTCCTTAAAGCTGTTGATTTATTTGATGTTTATGAAGGTAAAAACCTACCCGAAGGCAAAAAGAGTTATGCTGTAAGCTTTATGATACAAGACGAACACAAAACACTTACCGATAAACAGGTAGATAAAATTATGAAAAAACTGCAATTTAATTTTGAAAAACAATTAGGCGCAGAATTAAGATAACTATTACAAAATCCTCTTCTAAATTTAGAAGGGGATTTTTTTTACTATTCACCTATTAAACATTATACTTTTTTTAATACAAAAGCCTTAAATAATTAGTAAATTTAACATTCAAATTAAAACTAATAATTATGGCAACAGTAACCCTAAAAGGAAACCCATTTCATACATCAGGACAACTACCAACAGTAGGATCTCAAGCTCCAGATTTTAAATTAACAACAACAGACTTAGCTACAAAATCTTTAAGCGACTTTAAAGGCGAAAATGTGGTTTTAAACATCTTCCCTAGTGTAGACACAGGAACTTGCGCACAATCTGTACGTACATTTAACAAAGAAGCAAGCAATTTAGAGAACACTAAAGTGCTTTGTATCTCTCGCGATTTACCATTTGCACAAGCGCGTTTTTGTGGTGCAGAAGGTTTAGATAACGTTGTAAGTTTATCTGATTTTAAAGACGGAAGTTTTGGTAAATCATACGGTTTAGACTTTACTGACGGCCCATTAGAAGCCTTGCACTCTCGTTGTATTGTTGTTATTAATCCAGAAGGAAAAATTATACATACAGAACAAGTTGCAGAAACTGCAAACGAACCTAACTATGAAGCAGCTTTAAGCGTTTTATAAGCAATTATTATATGTCAAAAAAAGATTCATTCTTTATAAACAGATTAAAAAGTGTAGGGTTTGCCTACAAAGGTGCTGTTTTTCTACTAAAAACAGAAGCCAGTATAAAAGTTCAGTTTGCTGTAGCCATTTTGGTTACAGTAGCTGGATTTTATTTTAATATCTCAACTACTGAGTGGTTATTTCAAATTGGTTTTATAGGTCTTGTAATGAGTATGGAGGGTTTAAATACTGCTATTGAATATATTGCAGATTTTATTCATCCGGAACATCACATTACTATTGGTCGCATAAAAGATATTGCTGCTGGTGCTGTTTTTATCTCTGCGATTGCAGCAATAACAGGTGCTTTGGTGATTTATATTCCAAAATTCTTTTAATACAAAACCGTTAGGATAAACGTTAGTAATTTGTATTTTTGTTTTAATCTAACAATCCGTTGATGGCGAAGAAAACAACCAAAACTAAAAGTAAAACAACCCCTAAATTTAAGACACCTGATCTTACATTAACTAGTCAACAAAAATTAATTTTTGGAAGCTTACTAATGATTATCGGTATCCTTCTATTTATTGCATTTACATCCTTTTTATTTACAGGAAAGGCTGATCAAAGCACTTTAGGAGAGCTTGCATCTCGTGATGTAGAATCTAAAAATCTACTTAATAAATTAGGTGCTTGGATAAGTAACTTATTTATTATTAAAGGCTTTGGTATTGCTTCATTTATTTTTTCGGCATTACTATTTATTTCAGGTATATATGTTACTTTAGATATCAATAAAGAAAAGCTAAGACGTCATTGGATTTGGAGCACATTAATTGTAATCTGGTTTTCAGTATTATTCGGCTTTTTCTCACACAAATATGATGTCTTAGGAGGAACTATCGGTTTTGAAATTAACACCTTTTTTCAAGATTATATTGGAAAAACAGGAACAGCATTACTTCTTGTTTTTGGATTAATTATCTATTTAGCTATTAGGTTTAAAGTTACAGGAGAAACTTTTGTAAACTTATTTAAACATGCTAAAAAAGATATTTCAGATGAGTTAGCCAGTAATGAAGAAATTTCAGATTTAGCCTCAACAACAACAAACGCTAAACCATCACCTGTAGCCGCACCTATAACAACTACTGAAGAAGAAGACAACAAAACATCAGCTTCAGATTTATCGCTTAATGTAGATAAAAATACAGCACCAACCATTGCAAACCACTCAAAACCTGATACCGCAACAACAGTAAAAACACCACCTATTGAAGCAGTAAAAGAAGCTGAAGAACCGGTAGCAGAAATTGAGTTAGAGACAAAACCACCCATTGAAACTCCTAAAAAAGCAACTATAGATTCAGATTTAGATATAGAAATTGCTGAAGGTGACGAAGAGGATATGGAAATTGAAATTGAAGCGCCTAAAGAAGAACTTTCTGAAGCTGATACAGTTTCAAAAAAATTAGTTGATGATTTTGGAGCCTTCGACCCCACTCTAGAATTGAGCAAATTTGAATTTCCGCCTATTGATCTTTTAAAGAAATACGACACTGAAGGCATTTCAATAAATAAAGAAGAACTTGAAGAAAATAAAAACCGAATTGTAGCAACTTTAAACAACTACAAAATAGGTATTGCAAGTATTAAAGCAACCATAGGACCAACGGTTACCTTATATGAAATTGTACCAGAAGCAGGGGTTAGAATTTCAAAAATTAAAAATCTAGAAGATGATATTGCGCTATCACTTTCAGCATTAGGAATTCGTATTATTGCACCAATTCCTGGGAAAGGAACTATTGGTATTGAAGTACCAAACACCAACTCTACTATTGTATCTATGCGTTCGGTGATTGCATCACAAAAATTTCAATCTACAAAAATGGAACTTCCAATAGCCTTTGGAAAAACCATTAGCAACGAAACTATGGTTGTTGATTTAGCTAAAATGCCACACATGCTTATGGCAGGTGCTACAGGACAAGGTAAATCAGTTGGACTAAATGCCGTATTAACCTCATTATTATACAAGAAACATCCTGCGGAAGTAAAATTTGTACTTGTAGATCCTAAAAAAGTAGAATTAACTTTATTTAATAAAATTGAACGCCATTATCTAGCAAAATTACCAGATAGTGAAGAAGCAATTATCACAGATAATACTAAAGTAATTAATACGTTAAATTCACTTTGTATTGAGATGGATAACCGTTACGAAATGCTTAAGAATGCTATGTGTCGTAATATTATTGAATATAACACGAAATTTAAAGCTAGAAAATTAAACCCCAACGACGGACATCAATTTTTACCATATATTGTTTTGGTAGTAGATGAGTTTGCCGATTTGATTATGACTGCTGGGAAAGAAGTTGAAACCCCTATTGCGCGTTTAGCTCAATTAGCCCGTGCTATTGGTATTCACTTAATTATCGCCACACAACGTCCGTCTGTAAACGTAATTACAGGTATTATTAAAGCCAATTTCCCTGCTCGTATTGCATTTAGGGTAACTAGCAAAATTGACTCACGCACTATTTTAGATGGTGGTGGAGCTGATCAACTTATTGGTCGTGGAGATATGCTTTACACACAAGGTAATGATATTATAAGAGTACAATGTGCTTTTGTAGACACTCCAGAGGTGGAAAAAATCACTGAATTTATTGGATCACAAAAAGCCTATCCAGATGCTTATCTACTGCCAGAATATGTAGGAGAAGAAAGTGGCACAAGTATTGATGTAGATATTACAGATAGAGATAAATTATTTAGAGAAGCCGCCGAAATTATTGTTACCTCACAACAAGGATCAGCTTCTTTATTACAACGAAAACTTAAACTAGGTTACAACAGAGCCGGAAGACTTATTGACCAGCTAGAAGCTGCAGGTATTGTTGGAGGTTTTGAAGGTAGCAAAGCAAGACAAGTTTTAGTACCAGACTTTATCGCTTTAGAACAATTATTAGAAAACGAAAAAAAATAAAAATGAAAAAAATAATTATTGCAGTAGTACTTTTAATGAGTTTTAATGGTTTCGCTCAAAATTCTGATAAAGCAGCAGCATTATTGAATGAAGTGAGTGCCAAAATTAAAACTTACAATAACATTTCTATCGATTTTAAATATTCGTTACAAAATATTAGCGAAAATATTAGTCAAGAAACTCGCGGAGACGTAGTAATGCAAGGCGATAAGTACAAATTAAATATTCTTGGAGCTACCCGAATTTTTACCGGAAGTACTTTATATACTATTAGCCCTGATGATGAAGAGGTAACTATCTCTTCAGAAAACTCAGAGGATGAAGGTTCAATAACACCAAGTAAAATGTTATCTTTTTACGAAGATGGATACACATACGCTATGGATATTGTTCAGAATGTAAAAGGACGAAAAATACAGATTATAAAATTAACACCTATTGATACACATTCAGAAATTAAACAAGTATTATTAGGTATTGATGCACAAACAAAACACATATACAACTTAATTGAAGTTGGAAAAAATGGGACAAAAACAACTTTAACTGTTAATTCTTTTAAAACAAACGAGCCCATTTCAAAAACCTTATTTACTTTTGACAAGAGTAAATATAAAGGCTATTATATCAATAAATTAGATTAGTTAATTCATAAATGAAAATACTAGATAGGTACATACTTACCACCTACTTAAGAACATTTTTGAGCGTGTTTATTATACTCATGCTCATTTTTGTTTTACAAACAATTTGGTTATACATCTCAGAACTTGCCGGTAAAGAACTTGATTTCTTAATTGTTGGTAAGTTCCTTTTATATTTTTCACCAAAACTAATTCCATTAGTATTACCGCTAACTATATTGTTAGCGTCAATTATGGTATTTGGAAACTTTGCTGAAAACTATGAATTTTCTGCAATGAAATCTACAGGGATTTCATTACAACGTGCCATGAGGGGTTTAAGTATTTTTATATTTATACTTGCTATTGGAACTTTCTTTTTCTCCAATAATGTAATTCCTTGGGCAGAATACGAATCTTATAATTTACGTAAAAACATTGCTAAATTAAAACCTGCAATGGCTATTGCCGAAGGTCAGTTTAATGAAATTGGCGAATACAATATTAAGGTCGAAAAAAAGAGTGGTGAAAAAGGTGAGTTTTTAGAGTCTGTAGTTATTCATAAAAAAGCACCTAATAGAGTAGGAAACTATACGGTTATCGTTTCTAAAACGGGAGAACTAATAAGTAGTGAGAACTCAAATATGCTACAACTCGTATTGTATAACGGCCATTTTTACGAAGAAATCTTTAGTAAAGACCCAAAGCAGAGTGTTAAAAAACCCCATGTAAGAAGCGCGTTTGATAAGTATATTATCAATGTAGATTTAGAAGGTTTAAATGATGTAGATTTAGACGACAAAAATTATAGCAACAAGTACAACATGCTTGGTGTTGCAGATTTAAGTACTGTAATTGATAGCTTATATGAAGATCAGCATAAAAACTATCAAGATATTTCTCAAACGTTGTATAATCGTACAGCTATAAAGGACTTAAACAGTAATATTGAATTAAAAAAAGACACTATAAATGATCGTAATGTATTAGAGTTTTTTTCTGTTAAAGAAAAAATTCAAATTCTTAATTTAACATCAAATACTGTAAATAGTACCACGCAAATAATAAAAACAAAAGCCGCTTCTATTTCTAAAAAAAACAAATTAGTTAATAAGCACATCATCGCATTACACGAAAAATTTGCTTTAGGTTTTGCTTGTGTAATTCTCTTTTTTGTAGGAGCTCCATTAGGTGCTTTAATTAGAAAAGGAGGTATTGGCTTACCAATGATTATTGCCATACTACTATTTTTAACCTATCACTTTATTGGTATTTTCGCAAAAAACAGTGCTCAAGAAGGCTCTATAAATTCTATATTTGGGACATGGCTTTCTACGCTAATTATGTTTCCGTTAGGTATATTTTTAACTAGTAGAGCTACAAATGATAGAGGTTTATTTGATTTTGATTCTATCATAATTCCTATCAAAAAACTATTCAAGATTACACCTAAAAACGAGTCTAACTTAAACTTAAGATTAGTTGAAGGTTTTAACGAAGACAAACTTATTGATGTTATAAAAAATTATAACAATTATGATTATGACGAGACAATTATACCAATTGCTTATCAACTTTTAAAAGAAAAAGGACTTTCTGATATACAAATTCAAGCAGAAGGTATTGTTATAGACACTAATTATTTTGCTTCCAAAACACTTGTAAAAGATTATAGTGATTACGCACTAACCACTTTTATATCGTATAGTATTGGAGCAGTATTAATCCTATTATTTTTCATCTTAAAAAACAACAAACTCGAAGAGCTTGCACAAACATTACTTAATTTAAGTATGGTTGCGTTTGTATTTTTTATCATTTACAGTATTGTATCTTCTGTAGTTTTAATTCGATTTTATAAATCTTTAAAATTTAAAACAAAAACACCACAATATATATCACTTATTTTTGGTGCGATATTTTACCCTATCACCTACTTTTTAATAAAAAATAAAGTAAAACAAGAGATTACTAAAAGTGCTATCAAGAATATAAAATAAGCTATATCTTTGCACTATAATAAAAACACTATGTCAACCACAACTACTGAAAACAGCTCACAAGCAAATATAAAATTAGATTCAATTGAAGATGCAATAAATGATATCCGTCAAGGAAAAATCATTATTGTTGTTGATGATGAAGATCGTGAAAACGAAGGAGATTTTATTGCTGCTGCAGAAAAAGTAACTCCAGAGATGATTAATTTTATGGCTACAAATGGTCGTGGATTAATTTGCGCACCACTTACAGAAGATCGTTGCGAAGAGTTAGATTTAAACTTAATGGTACAAAACAATACTGTTTTACACCACACACCTTTTACAGTATCTGTAGATTTAATTGGTCACGGATGTACCACGGGAATATCTGTACATGACCGCTCAAAAACTATAGAATTCTTAGTAAAAGATGAGACTAAACCACACGATTTAGGACGTCCAGGACATATTTTTCCTTTACGCGCTAGAAACGGTGGAGTTTTAAGACGAACAGGTCATACTGAAGCATCAGTAGATTTAGCGCGTTTAGCAGGATTAAAACCAGCAGGAATTTTAGTTGAAATCTTAAATGAAGATGGAACTATGGCGCGTTTACCACAATTGGTAAAAGTTGCTAAAAAATTCGACTTAAAAATTATATCGATTGAAGATTTAGTAGCTTACCGTATGGAGCACGATTCTTTAATAGAAAAGAAAGAAGATTTTGATATTGAAACTCGTTTTGGAAGTTTTAGATTAAGAGCTTACCACCAAACTACAAACGATCAAATTCATGTTGCTTTAACAAAAGGATCTTGGTCTGTAGACGAGCCTGTTTTAACGCGTATAAACACAACGCTTGTAAACAATGATATTCTTGGAACATTAACAAATAACGCAGATGAGAAGTTAGATGATATGTTTAAGGTGATTAATGAAGCTGGTAAAGGTGCCATTATCTTTATCAACCAACAATCACAAACCATGAACTTATTAAAACGCTTAAATGCTTTAAAAGATGCGCAAGTAGCTGGCGAAGTTGTAAAAGCACCACGTATGGAAATGGATAGTAAGGATTTTGGTATTGGTGCACAAATACTTCATGATTTAAACATTCATAAATTACGTTTAATCTCTAATAGCGAACAAACAAAACGTGTAGGTATGATTGGTTACGGTCTTGAAATTACAGATTACGTAAACTACTAAAACACACAATAGTTTTATATAAAAAAAGCGGTCAGATAATTTATCTGACCGCTTTTTTTGATTTCTATTTTAAATAGAATTTACTGTATGTATTATAAGCTGCTTTTTATGGCTTCAACCATTTTTTTAGCGCGTTCTCTAACCTCTTCTTCCGTCCAAGATAACTTTATAAGGCATGATATATTTCTACCTATAAAATGATCTGACTTAGGAAATTGTTTGGTCTGTAAATATTTCATTCCGTCTTTTACCTCTTGCGATAATGGGTATAACGTTTTTAAGTCCTTTAAATGTTCCCATTTTCTAATATAATGCCAATTGTTATCATAATAATGAAAACACGCATCAACACTAGCATCTTTAAATGCTTTTGATGTTTTACGGGCAATCTCTAAATTTGGTAAAAAGAAACTCAAAAAAGAATAACTCTCCTCCCCGCCTTCTGGTACTTTACGAAAAGTAATTTCGGGGATTTCTGACAGCGCTTCTCTAAGAATAGTATAATGTTGTTTTTGTACTGAAACAAATTCATCTAAACGTCTTAATTGCGCTAAACCAACAGCAGCATGTAATTCTGAAATTCTAAAATTATAACCTAAAAACGGATGTGTTTCTGCACCTCTATCATTTCCTTTATGGTCGTGACCGTGATCGCTATAATGATCTGTATGTTGGTAATATTTTTCGTTATTTGTTAATACGGCTCCACCTTCTCCTGCGGTGATAATTTTCACAAAATCTAAAGATAAACAGCCTAAATCTCCAATACTTCCTACTGGTTTCCCTTTATAAGTTGCACCAGTTGCTTGCGAAGAATCTTCAACAAGTACTAAATTATGCGTTTTACATATAGTTTGTAAAGCGTCTAAATCTGCCATACTTCCACACATGTGAACAGGCATAATTGCTTTTGTTTTTGGCGTAATAGCTTTTTTTACTTCTTCTGGATCTAATGTTAAAGTATCATCTATTTCTACCAAAATTGGCACAGCTCCAAGCATCATTATAGCTTCAAAACTTGCTACAAAAGTAAAATTAGGAATAATTACTTCGTCACCTGCACCAATACCTGCCGAAGCTAAAGCGATGGTTACAGCTGCAGTTCCGCTAGAAACTAATTGCGCATATTTGGTTTGGAGTTGTTGTTGTAATTCGGTCTCTAATTCTTTAGCTTTCCAATGGCCATTTCTCATGCCATCAAAACCGTAGCGCATTAATACGCCGCTATCTAAAACATCATTAACTTCTTTACGTTCGGCATCTCCAAATCGTTCAAATCCTGGCATATTTACTGTTTTTATAATGTGTTTAAGAACGTGATATATTCTTTTATAGTTGCGTTATCAAATTTTGTAATATGATTTCCTAGTTGTCTTCCGTTATAATCAACAGTTACTAACGACGGAAATGTTTGTGTTTTATTATAATGAGGAATTAATCGCCATTCTGGAACGGTTTTATTTTCTTCATCAATAACTACTAAAACCACTTTATTAGTGATGGTTTTATAAGCTTCTGAAGCAAAAAAAGCACCATTAGTTTTATCACAAGTCTCACAATCTTTTGAGTCTGTATAGTATAAAACAATAGGTTTATTTTGAGTTTTCGAAATGGTTTTAGCGTCATTAAAGCTTAATGATTTACTCGTTGGAGTACTTTGAGCTATTGCATTTAAGCTAAATAAGCAACCGATAATGATGATGTATTTTTTCATAATTGTAAGGTATTAACTTAACAAATATAAGGTATTAGATAACGTTGTCAAAAAAAAGCGATTACTCCTTTTAATTAAATTCGATAACCGTATCATTAACAGATTTTCTTACTTTTTTTAATGTAGAAAACATATCATCTTCACTACGATAACCTATAGGTAATAATAAAACTGATTTTAATTTCTGAGCTTTTAAGTTTAAGACGTCATCAAATTGATTTGGTATAAAACCTTCCATTGGGCAAGCATCGATATTCTCAACTGCACAAACCGTCATTAAATTACCTAAAGCAATATAAGCTTGTTTGGTAGACCATTGTTGCTGTTCTGAAACAGACATTTTTTGAATAGTATCTTTTAATTGCGTCTTAAATGGTGCTAATATTTTGGGATCTGTATTACGTGTTTCAATAACATTATTAAAATGAGTATCAACATCATTAACAGGAATTTGATCTTGTATACATAAAACTAATACGTGTGATGCTTGTACTATTTGCTGTTGATTATATGCATATGGTAATAGTTTAGCTTGTAATTCTTTATTAGAAATAACAAGTAATTTTAAGGTTTGTAAACCAAATGATGTTGCGGTTAAATTGAATGCATTTTTAATGAGCTCTACCTTCTCACTCGTAAGTTGTTTTGTATCATCAAACTTTTTTGTAGCGTAACGCCATTCGAGTTTATTAATTATATCCATAGTAAGTTTTTATACCACAAAAGTAAGTTTTGCTTATTAAATAACATATTTTTAAAAAAATAAAAACTTCTAAAATCTGTGAATCAAACACTTAAAAATTGTTTTTAAAAAAGTTTAAAAAAAAGTCTGATTTTATTTTATTTAATCGAAAAAGGGTTATATATTTGCACTCGCAATTAGGGAATACCTAATAAGACACTCGGAGAAATGGCAGAGTGGTCGAATGCGGCAGTCTTGAAAACTGTTGAGGGTCACACCTCCGGGGGTTCGAATCCCTCTTTCTCCGCAAAAAACCTCATAATCTTTTGATTATGAGGTTTTTGATTTTACAGACTTTTCTAAGATGAACAATTTCTGTCCGGTAGGAATACTTTTAATCCTAATTATTACTTTTTAAATATAAATACTCTGAAGTTTTAAAAGTTATGTAATAAATAGCTAACAATGATTTCCAACCAGAAATATTTGAACCTAATTCAAGTTTTGTCAATTCGTTTTCTTTAGTATTAATTTTTACAAGTTTGGTTTTACACCAATCTATTTTTACATAAACTTCATTTTCATCAGAATCTACTTCAATTTTTTTTGTTTTTCCATCTTTAATAGTGTCAACTTTTTTATCATTGATATAGATTCCAATAGCTCTTGCTTTATTAGCATATTGTTGTCTTCTATTAATTTCAATTGTTCGTTTATTCATTTTGAATATTTTGGTTAATTATAGATCGCGTAATTATATCTGATTTCTTAAATGGTTAAGTTACTAAATTTCAAAAATAAAACTGAATATAGAATCTACTAGAGTTTCATAAATAAGCAAATACAAAGTAATAAAGTATATATGATGGTATACAACCTTTTACTCCCCTATTAATCTGTTTTCTATTTGCGGATAAGGATATAGTCGTTAAAAAACTATTCACATTAATAATTCCATAAAAATTTTATTTTAATTGTAGTGCTCTGTAATAAAAAATCAGTTTAAAAATAATGAGAAACGCCTCTAGTTCATCATCATTTTTACAGTTTATCGTTGTTAATAGCAGCATAAAACTTCACTAAAACGATTGAAAAAACACATTCACAAAAAATGTAAGTAAATTCATATAAATAAAACATTAAAAAACACTTAATCAGTATTTTACATAAAAATAACATAATTATATTCCTAACATGATAAATGTCATAGTTTTCTTACCGCATATTTTTCAACTTTGATGAACTATCACTAAAACACAAAACTATGCTCACTTTACCAAAAAGCATTTCACTTTTATGTCTGCTTTTAGGAATGACTTTTACAAGCTATTCCCAAAATAAAACAGATACGATTGATAACTACTCAACGTTTCAACGAAAATTTACGCTAAAATCACTTATAGTTGGACGTTACGTTACTTCTTTAGACAAAAACATTGACTATTCAGGACAACATTTTATAAATCCAGAGGCTACCGATCAACAAGTTGTTTCTAATTCATTTGAGTTACAATACGCACGTTTATCTACTGTGTTTAAAATTAACGACCGTTTTTCTAGTTCTATTTTGGTAAACCTAGCCGATTTTAAAAATGATGACGTATCTACAAAGGTTTTAGAAAATGCGTTTGTAACTTATTCTCGTAGTTCGTATTTAAATGTGCGTTTAGGCCAATTTAGACCTTATTTTGGACTAGAAGATCTGCATCCTTTTCAGTTAGATAATTCTTACAAATGGTCTAACCAATACAGTTTATTTGGTAAAAATGGATGGCAAAGCTTTCAAACAGGTGCTGCTATCTACGGAAATTTAACCAAAAAGAATATTCCGTTTTACTACTATTTAACAACCTATAACGGAAACAATAAAAACCAAGTTGGAGATAATGATAGCTCAAAAAATTATACCCTTCGTTTTGAATATTTTCCAATTAAGCAATTACAATTAGGTATTAATGCTGGTATTGCCGATTATGATGGCGATCAAGCAAATGCTTACGGTATTGATGCTAAATTAAAATATCCTATTAACGATTTATGGGAAATAGATGTTAATGCTGAATATAAACAAGGAACCAACTTTACAGATTTTAGAAGTGCAACTATTACAGATCCTAATTTAAAAGATTACAGAATGGAAGGGTTTTACTCGCTATTAAAATTGCGCTACAAAATCAATACACCTCGTATACGCAGTATAGACTTTAGTTTCAGACAAGAGTATATAGATAGTAATATTAACCAACAAGGAGATATTTTACGCGATTATGTTCCAATGTTAAGTATGGTGTTTTCTGGAGATTATGATTCAAAAATATCACTAGTTGGTGTTTTTAATGATTATCAACATAATATTCCAGGAACTAAAAATTACGATAGTAAACAGTTTCTTATTCAATATCAAATCGCATTTCAATAAAATAAATCATAACTATTATGAAAACCAAATCAGAAATCAACTACAAAACGCTTGCTATATCAGCGATTTTGGCAATTGGACTTTGGCACGTCCCCACTCCAGATGGTTTAACTGTTAACGCTTGGCATTTATTCAACATTTTCGCCTTTGTAATCTTCGGAATCATTGCTAAAGCGGCTCCAATGGGAACCATGGCAATGTTAGGTATTGCATTATCTGCTTTTTCTGGCGTTTTAGTTTCAGAAGGATCTGTTAACCCTACAAAAGAAGGAATCACCAATGCTTTAAGTGGTTTTGGAAATTCAATTATATGGCTTATCGGTATGGCATTCTTTATTGCTAGAGGGTTTATTAAAACCGGATTGGGTGCTAGATTAGCATATTATTTTGTTCAAAAATTTGGTAAAACAACACTAGGTTTGGCTTACGGTTTAAATGCTGCCGATTTAATTTTGGCACCAGCTGTTCCTAGTAATACCGCTAGAGCGGGAGGTATTATTTACCCAATTATGAAATCGGTTGCAATGAGTTTAGGTTCAATGCCAGATGACCCTAAAACACATAAAAAAGCAGGAAATTTCTTAACTTTAAGTTCTTATAATGCCAATTTAATTACTTCTACTATGTTTTTAACTGGTACAGCGAGTAATCCAATGGCACAAAAATTTGCTGCAGATTTAGGGGTTACAATCTCATGGGGAAGTTGGGCGCTTGCAGCTTTAATTCCTGGGTTAGCCTCATTTTTATTAATGCCATATTTACTATATAAAATTAATCCACCTGAATTAAAAAACACAGGTAACGCTCCAGAACTTGCAAGATTAGAATTGCAAAAAATGGGTAAAATGCATAGAGACGAATGGATTATGGTTGCCGCCTTTTTAATATTATTAATCTTATGGATATTTGGTAGCACACTACAAGTTAACGCCACTACAACAGCCTTATTAGGGTTATGTTTCTTATTAGTCACCCAAGTACTAAGTTGGGCAGATGTGAAAAGTGAAAAAGGCGCTTGGGATACCGTAGTATGGTTTTCATCTTTAGTAATGATGGCTAGTTATTTAGCTAAACTAGGATTTATTCCTTGGTTATCTGGTCTTATAGAAAATCAAATATCAGGATTACCTTGGTACTACGCATTCCCTATAATTGTGTTAGTATATTATTACTTACACTATATGTTTGCTAGTGCTACCGCTCACGTAGCTGCTCTTTATTTTGCCATGCTTTCAGTAGGTATCGCTTTAGGAGTTCCGCCAACAATGTTAGCTTTATTTCTAGGTTTTTGTGGTGGTATTTTTGGTACACTTACACATTATGGCCACGGTCCTGCACCTATCTTTTTTGGTAGTGGGTATGTAGAATTAGGTAGTTGGTGGAGAAACGGATTCATTTTAAGTATATTCTATCTTGTTATTTTCTTCGGAATTGGAGGCGCATGGTGGAAAGTATTAGGTTTATGGTAGGAATTAATTTATAAATAATAAAACAATCAACTATGTGGTACTTTAAAAATGCCTTAACACGAAAGAATTTAATGGCGCTCACCGGGCTCTTTCTCTCGTTCTTTCTTATCATCCATTTATTTGGAAATCTGCAACTTTTACTACCTGAAGCCGAAGCTAGATTGCAATACAATTGGTACAGTCATTTGTTAGCCGGTAATATTGTTATAGAAATTATTGCTATTGTACTTTATATCTGTATTCTATTACATACTATAGATGCTATTTACCTTACGGTGAAAAGTAAAAAGGCAAATGGGCAAAAATACGCTAGAGATAAAAGAGGAAGAGCCAGCAAATGGTACGCTCGTAATATGATGTTTTTAGGAAGTATCTTATTCCTGTTTTTAGTGATTCATTTTAAAGATTTTTGGTATCAATATAAATTTACCCAATTGCCTTTAGATGAAAACGGGAACAAAGATTTATACACACTAGTTATTGTGGCCTTCGACCAGCTTTGGTACGTTATTTTATATGTTTTAGCTATTATTTCATTAGGATATCATCTATTACACGGTATAGCCAGTGCACACAGAACATTAGGGCTTTACCACCCACTATATTCTAAAATAGTAAAATATTTAGGCATCGCATTCTCAATAATTATGACGGTTGGTTACATTATCATACCAATTTTTATTTACCTAAACCGCTAAGGACATGAACAATCATTTAGACGCAAAAACACCAGAAGGACCATTAGAACAAAAATGGGAAAATTATAAAAAAACAGCGAAACTAGTAAGTCCTAATAACCGTAAAAAATTAGAAGTTATTGTGGTTGGAACAGGTTTAGCTGGAGCTTCGGCTGCTGCTTCACTTGCCGAAATGGGCTACAACGTAAAGAGTTTTTGCTTTCAAGATACCCCAAGACGCGCACATTCTGTGGCTGCTCAAGGTGGTGTAAATGCTGCAAAAAATTATAAAAATGATGGAGATAGCGTATATCGTATGTTTTACGACACGTTAAAAGGTGGCGATTTTCGTTCGCGAGAAGCCAACACCTATCGTCTTGCAGAATGTTCTGCAAACTTAATAGATCAAGCCGCAGCTCAAGGGGTTCCGTTTGGTAGAGAATATGGTGGGTATTTAAAAAACCGTTCGTTTGGTGGTGTACAAGTGTCACGTACTTTTTATGCTAGAGGACAAACAGGACAACAACTTTTATTAGGTTCTTACCAAGCATTAATGCGACAAGTAAATACCGGGAAAGTGACCTTATATGCCAGACATGAAATGTTAGATTTGGTTTTAATTGACGGAAAAGCAAAAGGAATTATAGCTAGAAATTTAGATACTGGAGAAATTGAACGTCACGGAGCACATGCCGTAGTATTAGCTTCTGGAGGATTTGGTAAAATATATTACTTATCCACCTTAGCAGTAGGCTGTAATGCTTCTGCTATTTGGAGAGCACATAAAAAAGGAGCTTATATGGCAAACCCTAGTTGGACACAAATTCACCCAACGTGCTTACCACAAAGTGGCGAATACCAATCTAAACTGACATTAATGTCGGAATCTTTAAGAAATGACGGTAGAATTTGGGTGCCAAAAGATGCCAATGAAACCAGAAAAGCAAACGATATCCCAGAAGAAGATCGCGATTATTATTTAGAACGAAAATATCCTGCTTTTGGAAACCTTGCACCAAGAGATATTGCTTCTAGATCTGCAAAAGAACAAATTGATGCCGGTAAAGGTGTTGGTCCGTTAAAAAATGCCGTGTATTTAGATTTTTCTCGTGCGCTTAAAGAATATGGTAAAGCTATTATTGCCGAACGTTACGGAAATTTATTCAATATGTATAAAAAAATTACCGATGTAGATGCATATTTAGAGCCTATGAAAATTTCTCCTGCAGCTCACTTTTCAATGGGAGGACTTTGGGTAGATTATGAATTAATGACATCTATTCCAGGACTTTTTGCTATTGGAGAAGCTAATTTCTCTGATCATGGCGCAAACAGATTAGGTGCTAATTCATTACTACAAGCCTGTGTGGATGGCTATTTTATATTGCCTTATACGTTGCAGAATTTCCTGGCAGATGAAATTAGAAACCCTAAAACAGATATTGATCATCCAGAATTTGAGAAGGCTGAAAAAAGCGTGAATCAACAGATGGAAGGTTTTCTTTCTAAAAAAGGGACAACCACTGCCGAGGAATTTCATAAGTTATTAGGAAAAGAATTATATGATAAGTGCGGACTTTCTAGATCTAAAGAAGGCTTAGAGAAAGCGATAGAAAACATTCAACAATTAAGAAAAGACTTTAAAGAACAGCTGATAGTTCCGGGAGATATTTCTGAAGTAAATAGTGAATTAGAAAAAGCAGGTCGTGTTGCCGATTATATGGAAGTGGCAGAATTAATGTGTATGGATGCTTTGCAAAGGGAAGAATCTTGTGGTGCTCACTTTAGAACAGAATATCAAACTCCTGAAGGTGAAGCGAAACGTGATGATGAGAATTTCTGTTATTCATCGGCTTGGGAATGGCATAAAAATGTTTCTGATGCGATATTAAATAAGGAAAAATTAATTTTTGAAGCCGTTAAACCTTCTGTAAGAAGCTATAAATAAAATACTATGAAAATACATTTAAAAATATGGCGCCAAAAAAACTGCCAAAGTAAAGGTGAATTGAAAGATTATACCTTGGATGATGTACAAAAAGAAATGTCTTTTCTTGAAATGTTAGACACCTTAAATATTAAATTAATAAAAAGTGGTGAACGTCCGGTAGAATTTGATCACGATTGTAGAGAAGGAATTTGCGGACAATGTGGTGTGATGATTAATGGACTTGCTCACGGACCGTTAAAAAACACAACAACTTGCCAATTACACATGCGTTCTTTTAAAGATGGAGATACTATTTATATAGAACCTTTTAAAGCAGAGGCATTTCCAGTAGTGAGAGATTTAAAAGTAAACCGTTCTTCATTAGATCATATAATTGCATCTGGAGGATATGTTTCGGTAGATACTGGACAAGCTCCAGAAGCAAATAGTATTCCTATTACGCATGAAATTGCTGAAGCTGCTTTTGATGCTGCAGCTTGTATTGGTTGTGGTGCTTGTGTAGCAAGTTGTAAAAACTCTAGTGCGGCATTATTTACAAGTGCTAAAATTACACAGTTAGAATTATTACCTCAAGGGCAACAAGAAACTAGTATACGAGTAATTACTATGGTAAAACAAATGGAGGAAGAAGGCTTTGGGCATTGTACAAATACGGAAGCTTGCCAAGTGGAATGTCCTGAAAATATTTCGGTATTAAATATTGCACGTATGAATTACGAATATAATAAAGCGAAATTATTAAATAAGAAATAAATATTACATAGTTAGTTGACTATTAAGGGTGTTTTTTATAATTTATTATAAGCACCCTTTTTTATATTAACTTTTTTTCACTTTAATAATTAAAAACAAGCATACAAAGCTATTCCTGACATCATTAAAACAGCTACAGCTAGTAAAATTAATCTAGGTTTAGAAATTTTGTTTGCCTGTACTTTTTTATAGATTACAAAACCTAAGATTATTGAAATAACACCTAAAACGATCATTTCGGTTAAAAAAGAAACCTCACCAAATCCTTTTTTGAATAAAAAATAAAGACCTAATAACACTAGAGGTAATGCGTTTAAACTTTTTTTCGTAATATATTATTTAGAGCGTTAAAATCAAATATATAATAACTAAACAAACGCTTACATAAAAAAGACACTTATAAAATGAGTGTCTTTTTTTAAAAATTTTTATATCAAGAAGTGAAAAATTTTAATTTAAAGATTTACAGAGTACTATTCTATAATAAAGATAAGATACTACTAAAGAAACTAAAGCAATTATTGACATTGCTTCTCCCCCATCATTGGTCATAATATGAGCTGAAAAGGCTAAAATAACAGCAAAAAAGAATGCGGAATACGCCCACTCTTTAATACGCATAAATTTTGTTTGCCAGATAGCAATTACCCCTAAAATTTTGGCAGTTGCATACGGATAAATAAGATATGTAGGGTATCCTAAATTTGTAAATGCTTGTTTTATAAAATCATGGTTAAAAAAATACATTCCCGCAGAAAACACTATTATTAATGTAAAAATGACAGTAAAAGTATAGTATATAATTTTATTTATTTTCATAGTGTATTGTATTATTGAGTAAGCATTTGAGATAATATGTCTTTAAAAGCATCTACAGGTTGCGCACCGGTAACAGCACTTTCCATATTAAACACAAAAGTAGGTACAGAGTTTACACCTAAACTTTTCCAGTGAGCTTGTTGCGCGCTCACATCTGATTTAGCTAACTCATTATCTAACATCGCTAAACCCTTTTCGGCATTTAAGTTTACATCTACTAGCGCTTGTTTTAAAATGTCACGTTTTGAAACATCTTTACGTTCACTAAAAAAAGCTGTGGTTAAACACATTTTTAATTCGGTCTGCTTTCCAAAATCTTTAGCATATTCTAATAAAACATGTGCATCAAAAGTATTTACCATACGCATCTCATCAAAATAATCGAAGGTAAAACCTAATTCTGCACCAGCTTCCGTCATCATTTGCTTCGATTGATTTTGTTGCGCTGTAGTAGAACCATATTTTTCTGTAATATGCTCATTTACATTTTGTCCTTCAGCTGGCATATTCGGGTTTAACTCAAACGGTTGCCATTCAATTTCTATTTGATCTTGTATCCCAAGTTCGTTAATTGCTTTTTCTAAACGTTTATACCCAATAGTACACCATGGGCAAACTACGTCTGAAACGATATCTATTTTTAATTTATTAGCCATAATTTTATTTTTTAATTGAATTTTATATTGATTTCTGTGACGCTAATCTATTTACTGATTAGATTAGTGTTTAGAAAGTTGTTTTCCTTTTGTTGATCTTCTGTAATTTTATCTATTGACACAAGATTTAAAACCATAGAATTAACAATTCTACTTTTGCTTAAATCCTCCTTAATAATTAAAGCTTTATGAAACAAACCTAAAGTATCGACATTAACCTTTGGACTACTATTATTAATTATAACAATAGAATAATGATCGTTATCTACAGATTTTATTTTTGAAATGAAAGGTTTTAATGCGTCCTCGTCACCTTTAAAAACAGGTGTAAATTTATTAAAATAATCTTCAGGTGTTTTATACGCTTTATTAGCGTAGGCATGATAATCAGCCAAATGCAATTCACTTATAATGTCACTAGGTTCGTACCCCAACATTAAAATAGATTGCTCTGCAGCATTGTCTACATGAAAAGGAGTGTTTACCTGCTGGTCAAAACGTACAAGCCAATGATAGTTTAGTTTTTTGTTGAATTTTGAAACACTAAGTTTTGATAATTCTTTTTTTTAGATCTATCATAATAGACCTAAATTGATAAGGTGTTATTTCTTTTTTACTGAAAACTAGGTGCATAAAGCCATGTGCTTCCGTAGTCGTTCTAAAAACGGTTTGGAAGCTCTTGTTTGCTATTTGTTGTATAGTTTCCTCTTTTATCTTCATTAAAAACACCTTTCTGGTTTTTGTTTTAAAAGGTAACCAATTCACTAATTTGAAGTTCTCCTTTTACATTGCTATAGTTTTTTATATCTGCAGCAAAGGTTTCGGCGTGTGGTCCAAAAGATTCTTGAAAAGATGCTACACTATCAAATTTTAAATGTGCGATGGCAACGTAAGGAGCAGGTTCTCCAGGAATTCTGCTAGCCAATCCTAGGTCTAATTCTAAACCTTTTAATGCACTACCAAGAGCATCTACGATCATTGGTAAATGTTTTGTTTTGTAATATGTTGCATCAAACTGTACATCTTTGCCGTTTGGATACATTACGGATACTTTTATCATAATATGTCTTTTATAAAATTAATAAACCTTCTTCAAAAAAAAGAAGAAGGTTTACAGCTATTAATCTGTAGTTTTAGGGACTACATTTTTATTTTTTCCAAGCAAATTTTTGAAAACCAGCATCAACTGGTGTATTTGCAATATGGTTTGTATAATTACTAATTACTTTTTGAGATAATCCTAAAATGATTTCTAATACTTGTTGCTCTCCATATCCAGCTGCATAAAAAGCATCTAAATCTTCTTGAGATACATTTCCGCGATTTCTAACAACAGACAAAGTCATTGTGCGTAAAGCTTCTAATTTAGCGTTTTCTAAAGGTGTTTCATTACGTAAAGCATCAGTGATTTTATCATCTACTTTCATCATTTTTGCAATTCCTGTATGTGCAGGAACACAGTAATGACATGCATGTTCTACGTTAATAGCTTGCCAAACCACTGTTAATTCTTCTTCGTTAAAAGAGGTTTGTGTAAATAACTCATGTAAGGTTTGGTACGCGGTTAATAGTTGTGGTGATGCCGCTAATACACCGTGTAAACCAGGAATCATTCCGTAAGCTTTTTGAGAATTTTCTAATAAAGGTTTACTTGCTTCAGGAGCAGTTTCAATGTTGTGAATTTTTAATGTTGTCATAATTTTTTATTTTTTAGTAGTTTTTTTTTAATATTTTATTTCTAACCGTTCGTTTAGTTTATTTGTAAAAAAAGTTTTAAATATT
The DNA here is from genome assembly GCF_052934785.1 of Lacinutrix undariae. NCBI lineage: Bacteria > Pseudomonadati > Bacteroidota > Flavobacteriia > Flavobacteriales > Flavobacteriaceae > Lacinutrix > Lacinutrix undariae. The sequence continues at coordinate 2,407,002 of NZ_CM128809.1, read as the reverse complement.
TTTAAAGCTCATTTCAATATAATCTTCTATTTCTTTTTGCGAGTTTACTCGTGCTGCGGCAGCCAAACCATGCTTTGCTAATAACAAATAATTAGCTTGTTTTAAGACGGTACTTTCGTCTTTTGTTTTGTCTGTTTTAATCTTTTTTATAAATAACATTTTCATGTCATTCATAAAGTTTTCCATTTGCTCTTTAATAAGTTCATCTTGATTTTCAGAAAACTCATTATAGGTATTTGTAACAAAACATCCCTTTATTTGTCCTTCATTAAAGTTAGAACTTACAGAATCGTAAAAAAATTGTTTAATATCTTCAACGCCATTAGTTCCTTTATCAAAAGCTTGTAGCATTTTACTGACATTTTTTTTATAACATTTTAAACTTTCAAGAAATAGTCCATTTTTGTTTCCAAAGCTAGAATATATCGAAAATTTATTGATGCCCATTGCAGTCTCCAACATTTGCATTGATGTTGCTTGATAACCATTACGCCAAAATAAACGCATTGCTTTTTCAACAACTTCATCTTCATTATATGCTTTTTTCCTTGCCATTATATTTAATTACACTGCAAATCTAAACGATTAGTTAGTTACAGGAAAGTTTTTAACTTTTATTTATACTTTTATTATTTTACTCTGAATAAAAAAGACGTTAAATACTGATAATCAATAAAACTAAATATCAATATGTGTTGTCACAGCTTAAAAATGCTTAATTATTCTATTTTATTTCGATCTTTATCATATAAGCCAATCAACAAACTGTTACCTTCATTATCAACTTTTAGACCTCCATATTTTGCAGTTTCATATTTTTCTGCATCTCCTTCTTGAAAAAAGAATGATTCAGCACCAATATAAATGCCTCTCCAATTGGCTATGTTATATTTTATAAGATATTCGTTGTCATTAACAGGTGTTTTACTTTCTTGCAGTCGCACTCTTTCAGCAATACCGTTTCTATTTAATTTAACCACACAATAGCCTTTTTTAGCAATACTATCGTGCTTTACGTTTTGAGATATTGCATAATCTAATTCCATATAATCACCTTGCATAAGTGATCGTGGATCAACAGGAGCTAACTCTAATAAAACAAGTTTTCCGTTAGTGAGTAAGGTTTCTTTTTTCAACATTGAAGAGTTAAACAATGCCAATAAAATAACAAGGTTAACTAAAATGATAATCCATTTATATTTTTTCATTTTGAAATCCCTTTTTAGTGATGAATAGATAAAACAACAGAAATATAATTCCGGAGGCCATTAAAATAATAGACTTAGTTAATAACGTATAGGTTAAATCGTAATAATACTGAGATATAAAATAAATAAATGCGACAATACCAATTACAAATCCCGATTTATAATTCACCAAAAAGCATAATAAAATAATTGTGATAGCCCCCAAAATAGATGGTGAAAATATAATAGGTATTAAAATCAGACTGCTAAAACTATAGATTAAGAGTTTCGTTTTAAGCGTTTCAATTTTAGAGACTTTTAATATGGTATATATTAAATACATGATAACCCCACCTATTATAAGTGACGATACCCATAAATAATATTGAGAAATAGGAATTAAACCTACTTTTCCAATAGCTATTAATCCCGATAAGAGAGAAAAAATCACCCCTATACGCATTGGTGCATATAAACTGGCCATTTTTTTACTCGTACTTATTAATTGTGCCTCATTAAAAAAGAGATAAGCCAATAGTAATGTGTACACACCAATATATAAATGAATAATAGCATACAGATCATTAATTATGATAAGTGTTAAAAAACTGGCTGAAATTATAAATGTTGCTATAAATACTAATATATAATTCTGCATTAATGCTAATGATACAACGGCTATAACAATTGGTATTACTACAATAATATTATCATCAACTTGCATTTCTTTTAACCCAAAAAGGAGTAATGCATAACCTAGCACGTAAGTAGATACGCTAAAAGCTCCTGTGATAACTTTGTTATATGTGGCGTTTATAAAAATTGCAAAACCTATAAAAGCAATACCTAAAACAAGTAAACCTGCTTCAGAATCGTAAAGTCCGGCAAGTAATAAAAAACCTAATAATGCTAATGTTGCTAAAAGTCCTCCAAAAACAGAAAGTATTTTAATAGCAATACTAGATTTATTTTCATCTTGAGTTTCGTAGGTCTTTAAAATAGCTATTTCATTACACTCAAATGTGTCACTTTCTGATAAACGAATGCGATTTAATAGCATTTTTTTAGAAGTTAATTTATCCATTTTTATTAAGATTAATTAAGTTTTTAATCACTAAGGTTACACTTGTAATAACAAATAAACTGATTACAAGTAACATTCCTATATCATTCATAACACTTGCTAAAAGTGTTGTAATAATGATGATAATACTAAAAGGAAATACAGATAAATAAAATCCGTTTTTTTCTTTTATACCATACCTAATAGCAATAGTATACACCGCTATAGTAGCTATAGTTAATATTAACATTTCAATTGGATAATCATCAAAAATACCTGAACCAATCCCCATTGTTGCAAAAAAAACAACAATCAATGTAAGAACATGAGTAAACCATAATGGGGCTTTTATAGTGTCTTTAATTTGGGGTATAAATAAAGCAATACTTAAAAACAATAAATTAATTATAAAAAGTGACGTACAGACAAAAACTAGTGACCAATCGTGTGCTACCTGATCTGAGTAAAGAATAAATGTTGTGTTTATTAAGATTACAAAAATGAGCCATAATGGGGCAAAATCAGAAATGACAACCCACAATACAACTGCCATTGACCACCCTAAGAAAAAATCGTAAGCATTTGCTCCTGTTTGATATATTTGACCAAAAACAGCAAATAAAACCCCCACTAGCATAACTGCCGAAGTGAGTAATATCTTTTTTACATTTAAATTTATTGTTGCACATACAACAATCAAAGTAATTGCTATAATTAAAAATTCAATGAGACCTAGTTTTACAAATTTGTTTAAATCGGCCCAATTATAGGCGAAGAAAAATAGAATTCCCGCTGTTGTGAATCCCACACCCAAACTAAGAAATAACACCTTCAAAAACTTTAACCAAGCTTGCTTGTCATTATAAATTTCTTTTTTTAAAACGACATCAATACCTGTTTGAGACCAATTACTATGTGTACTTATAATTTGAATATCTTCACGTTCAATATCTTTCATTCAATTATTTTAAATTTTCATATTCTGCTACTTATCTAACAATAGCTCATTTAGTAGCTATTAGAAGCTTCTAAATAAACTTCATTTGTTTTCCTATATTCCGAAGGACGTTTTCCCATTATTTTGGTAAATGTATTACTAAAAGTGGGTAAACTATTATATCCAACCATATTTGCAATTTCCGAAATATTATAATCTGAATCCATTAAATACTCTAATGAAATAAAAATACGTAATTGCGTGTAATATTTAATATAAGACATCCCTAAATCTTTTTTAAATAAGCGATACAAAGATTTATCTGTCATACTAAAATTAGATGCTAATTTAGGAAGTAAATGTTCTTTATGAATTTGGTCAGTAAGAAAATTTATAACATTTATAAGGCGGCTATCTGTAGGTTGTGGTAATTCTAAATCTAACGACTTGGAAACCGTTTGCTCAATAAGCGTTTTAAAAGCATACACAATAGGATACTTGTCTTTTTGCATTTTTAAAATATCGCCATTCCAATTTTTGGTGTGTAGCAATAATTCCATTAGTAAGCTATTTATAGGATAAATACCTTCTTTTTTATAAAATCCTGAAGAATTTGAAGCCATAGGAAAATACAAATTTCGCATAATCACATTTGGAGAACTTGGGTAAATGGCATGTGTAACTCCCGAAGGAATCCACATGTAATGACGTGCTGGCAAATAATATACTCTAGTATTTGTTTTAACATGCACCACGCCTCCTTCGGTATATAAAAATTGCCCTTTATCATGACTATGTGACTCAATAAAGGTTTCTCCCATTAAATTATGATAACAAAAAATACTCTGAGGTTGCTTATCAACCTCTGTTAAATAATACTTACTATCCATAAAAATAACACTGAATTCATTCAATGCACGAAATTAATAAATAAATGTCTTACTTAAATAAATAGACAATAAATATCTTGCATAAATTGCCAATCTATTTTATTAATTACTCAATAAGAGTTCTAAATTTAATCAAATAGCAATTTTTTTAACCCTAAAATTACAAAATACACATAAATATGCATAGAATTAAATACTCCCCTTATATTGATAAAGTTCAAACATCAGAAGAGGCTGCTTTACTCATAAAAAACAATGACGTTTTAGGAGTTAGTGGGTTTACCAAAGCTGGAGACAGCAAAGTGGTTTTACCTCAAGTTGCAGAAAGAGCGCTACATGAAGACTTAAAAGTTACGGTTTTAAGTGGAGCATCTTTAGGATATGATACCGATGCAAATTTAGCTAAAAATGGAGCCCTTAATAAAAGAATGCCTTTTCAGGCAGATCCAACATTAAGAAATGCCATTAATAATCACGAAGTTTTATACGTAGATCAGCATTTAGGACAAACAGCAGATATGCTTCAAAATATTGATACATTTAAAATTGATGTAGCCATTATTGAAGCGGTATCTATTACCGAAGACGGGTATATCGTACCAACAACATCGGTAGGAAACTCGCCTATATTTGCTGATAAAGCTGATAAAATTATTATTGAAATTAATAGAACTATTCCTGAAAACTTTGCAGGAATTCATGATATTAAAGTATTAAAAAAACAACCTAATCGCGAGATTATTCCTGTAGTAGAATCTGATACTAGAATTGGAGATGCTTTTATTAAAATTGATCCTAAAAAAGTAGCAGCTATTGTTTATACTGATATCGCTGATAGTCCTGCTGTAATTTCTGATCCAGATGAAAAAACATCAGCAATCTCAAAACATATTCTTGCCTTTTTAGATAAAGAAGTAGATGAAGGTCGTTTAACAGAATCACTTTTACCATTGCAAGCTGGTATTGGTAAAACTGCAAATGCTATACTTTCTGGTTTCACTAAAAGTAGATTTAAAAACTTAACAATGTACTCAGAAGTATTACAAGACAGTACTTTTGATTTAATAGATTCTGGAAAATTACTTTTCGCTTCTGCATCATCAATTACAGTAACTCAACCTTGTTACGATAAGATTTTTGCTAATTTTGATTTCTATAAAAGCAAACTAGTATTAAGACCACAAAATATTAGTAATGCTGCCGAAGTTGTGAGTCGTTTAGGAGTTATTGGTATTAATACTGCTATTGAGTTTGATATCTACGGAAACGTAAATTCTACACATATTGGAGGTACAAAAATGATGAATGGTATTGGTGGTTCTGGTGATTTTGCTAGAAACGGATATCTAAGTATTTTTGCTTGTCCTTCAATTTCTAAAGAAGGAAGAATTTCACATATCGTACCAATGGTTTCTCATACAGATCATACAGAACACGATGTTGATGTTTTAGTAACCGATGAAGGTTTAGCAGATATTAGAGGTTTAGCACCTATTGAAAGAGCTAGACTTATTATTAAAAACTGTGTCCATCCTGATTACAAAGCACAAATGTCTAAATATTTTGAAGATGCTTACGCTAAAGGCGGACAAACACCACACATATTAAAAGATGCTTTCAGCTGGCATACAGCACTTAAAACTAACGGATCAATGAAAATTGAAGAGTTAGTTGAAGAAAACGCTTAGTCGTTTTATCTTTTATAACATAAAAAAAGCCTCCTGAAAGTTTATATGATTTTTAGGAGGCTTTTTTATGCGAAATGGTTTTACATAGCATAGTTATTTACGCAACCAACCTAATATTTGTTTGTTATCAATATGCCATTTTCCGCTGGTATTACTCAACTTAAAGGTGGCTCGTGATTTTCCAAAAGAACCTGGATTTTGTTGGATAATTTCAATTTCAGAATCTGAAACTTTAGATATGATTGACACATGACCATAAGAGTTAAAAACAGTCCCCGAGTATACTACCAAATCATTTACTTTAGGTTGTGATGAACTTGGGTTTATGTATTGTATTAAATTTCGTTGTGCGTTACGTTTACCATCTTTTACACGCGATATAAAAAAATCTTTTGCATGCCCATAGCTATCAGGCATTTTATGATCTAGAGCTTCATAATAATAACGTTTTACAAATTCTACACATTGGTATTTTAAGCCTAAATTATAACCATCCTTGGTTAATCGTCTTCCGCTTACATTGCTTACACTACCATTATAATATACAAAAACACCATTTAGGCTGTCCACTTTTTGACCAATTTCATTTTTAGTTCGTGCATCTAAATTAATAGTTGTCGCTCCAAAATAAATAAGCATTCCAAAAGCACAAATAACAAGTAGACTAGTAATTATTTTTTTCAATGTAGTAGGGTGTTAATAATTATACGTTGTAAATTTCAGTATATATGTTGATAGTTTTTTACGGTTTCCCTCAATCACCTTAAAATTAAGGTGAAAGCGACTAATTAACTTATTTTTTCACCTAAAAAAATAGAACAATAACATCTGTTTATTTTTTTTTATTATTCTAAATATATTACATTCGTGTTGAATTTAATCGTATTATAATAATATAAATACACCTAAATTTTAAAAACATATTATCAATATCAATCAACTATTAAAACTAGAAAAAATGATCAAAAAATCAATGAAATCAATGGCTATCGCATTTGCTTCAGCAATGCTTTTAACGTCTTGTTACTCATACACAAGCGTAGTAGGAAAAGGTGCTCAAGGTAACAGCCAAACAACTCAATGGAACCATTATGTAATATATGGTTTAGCACCAGTTGGAGTTTCAAACTCTAAGCAAATGGCTGACGGCGCAAAAGATTATACTGTATTTACAAGACAATCATTTGTAAATGGATTAGTATCTGCTATAACTTTTGGAATTTACACTCCAACAACTACAACAGTTACAAAATAATCATAACACATAAAAGGAGGATATGGCAACATACCTCCTTTTATATATTTCTATAAAATGAAAAAAATAGTATTTTATATTTCGTCAATTATTGCCCTTTTTCTTTTAATTAGTATTATACAAATTATTGTAACCGATTTTAGCAGACTAACACAGTACGGTTTTGGTTATTTGTTTGGTAAAATCATCCTACTAGTTGTTTTTGCTAGTCTTATGTATTTTACAAAAAGTAGTGTATTAAGCAATAAATAATTACTTCCCTTTTTTTTAAAACACAATTAATAATTACTTTAAAACATTCTATTTATAAATAATAGTTTGTTCCTGTTTTTTTTATTCAATAAGATTAGAATACATTTGGCACAATAAATGGTTACTTATTGGATATCAAAACATACTAACATCATGCAAAAACTTTTTCTAGCTGTATTATTGCTTTTTTCAACATTATCAATAGCACAAAATAATGCCATCGCACCAGGTGAAGAGCTTGTGTTTACAGCATCTTATAATATGTCTGGTTTAATGACACCAATAGCTCAGGTAAAAATGGAAACTAGTGCTATTAAAACATCAAAAGCAACGCTTTTAAGATTAAAATGTACTGCGGCAACTTTTAAAAAATGGGATGATTTTTTTAAAATTAGAGATATTTATGAAAGTTATGTGAGTCCAAAATCATTAACCCCTTATTTATATAAAAGAGATATTAATGAAGGCGGCTACTACAAATTTATGCAGTATAAATTCAGTCATAAATCTAAAACCGTAAAAAGTACCCGTCGTAAAATACGTGGAGATGGTACTACTTGGGAAGTTAATAAAACAGTCTCAATAGGAAGTAGTACTAAAGATTTGGTAACCACTCTATATCATCTTAGAACCATAGATTTTTCAAACCTTTCTGTAGGAACAACAAAAACGCTTACCGTAATTTTTGATAACAAAGAAACTAAAGTGAATTTTAAATACTTAGGTACAGAAACTATCGCCTCGGCTATTGGTAAAAAAGCGTGTTACAAATTATCAATTTCAATAAATAATAGTAACATTCTAGAAGGTTCTGGCAATAACTTATTATGGTTAACTGCCGATGAAAATAAAGTTCCTGTACGTGCTAAATTTAAAATTCCTGTAGGAAATGGCGAATTAAACATCAAATCTGCAACTGGCTTAAAACATTAAAAATGAAAAAAATTCTTATTATAATCGCTTTTATAGCGGCGCTTTTATCTGTTATTTTAGCAGTTACTCCATTATCTAATTTAGCACTAATACCGGCTATAGTTGCATTTTTACTGGGCTTAATTATCTATTATATTTCAAAAAAGAATAACAGTCCTAAAAAAGTGGTGCAATACATTTTTTTGCTAGCCATTATTTCAATTTCAATAACTATTTACAAAACAATTTTTACAACTACCGAAATTGGAGATATTGAAGCCCTTGAGGTACGAGAAAAAGAATCGGAAGAAGACTCAAAAGATATTCTTGAAGAACTAGATATTGATTTTGAAGAGTTAGATATTGATACAGAAGAACTTGATATTGATACTGAAGAGTTAGAAGTAGAAACTTTAGATATTGATGAAAACGCTATTGATATTGAAGAGTTAGATATTGACGAAAGCACCATAAATGAACTAGAAAACTTAGATATATAATATTCATTTCTGAATAAAAATATTTATAGTACGCTATGAAAATTACTCTTATCATTGTTTCAATGTTAACTCTAGTAGGTTCTTGTGCCAACAAACGGCATAGCGAAAAAATAAAAGAGATTAAAGACGCTATTATTTTTCAAGATAAAGAAGCGATGCTTAAATATGCGCAGCAAATTGATACTACAGATTTAAAAACACACCTTTTTGAACTCTCTTCAGATACCTATCAAGGTAGAAAAACAGGCGAAATAGGTTTTGATAAAGCGGCAGATTATGTGGCTAATTATTATAAATCACAACATATTGCAACACCATTAGATAGTAGTAATTATTTTCAGAATATCCCTAAAATAGCACTTTCAAAAGATTTAAAAGCGTCCAAAAATGTAGTTGCTTTTATTAAAGGAAGTACTAAACCTAATGAGGTTTTGGTAATTTCGTCTCACCTAGATCATATGGGTATTGAAGGCGATACTATTTATAATGGTGCTGATGATAACGGCTCCGGAACTTCAGCACTTTTAGAAATTGCACAAGCTTTTAACACAGCAAAACAAAACGGTTTCTCTCCTAAAAGAAGTATTTTATTTTTACATTTTACCGGTGAAGAACAAGGTTTATTTGGATCTCAATTTTACTCTAAAAACCCCATATTTCCGCTTAAAAACACTGTAGCTGATCTTAATATTGATATGATTGGAAGAGTAGATCCTAAACATGAAAAAACACCAAATTACATCTATATTATTGGAGCCGATAGATTAAGTACCGAGCTTCATTATATTTCAGAAAAAGCAAATGACAATTTTTCTAATTTAATATTAGATTACGATTTTAATAAAGAAAGCGATGTTAATCAATACTACTACAGATCCGATCATTATAACTTCGCAAAACATAATATTCCTGTGATTTTTTATTTTAATGGTGGTCATGAAGATTATCATAAACCGAGTGATACTGCTGAAAAAATAAATTATCCGCTACTAAAAAAACGCACCGACTTAATTTTTTATACCGCGTGGCAACTTGCTAATAGCGATAAACGAATTGAAGTGGATAAAAAATAGAAATTCAATAAATTTCATGTTAAACAGTGTTAAATATTTAACACTTATATAAAGAAAATAGTAATTTTTGGGATTATCTAAAAAAACTAACCCTATTCCTTTATATCAATATGAAAAAAACAGTAATGATATGTAGTATGGCAATTGCCTTAACCAACTGCTCTACAACTAAACAAAACAAAGTATTACCTCCTGCAAATCCTACAACATACGCTAACAGCATTACAGCTTCCGAGCTTAAAGACATGCTTTACACCTTTGCTTCAGATGACTTTGAAGGACGTCTAACCGGAGCTCCTGGGCAAAAAAAAGCCGTAAATTATTTAAAACAACATTACGTGGATATGCAAATTCCGTCTGCACTTCCAAATAATGAATATTTTCAAAAAGTACCTTTAGAAACGCGCCAACATCCAACAACTACGCTTTCTTTAAATGGTGAAACAAAAATAGAATATACCGATTTTATAACCGTTGGATCAGTTGCCTCACAAACATTAACTACAGATGATATTGTATATGTAGGTTACGGAATTGATGACGAAAATTACTCAGATTACAACACTATTGATGTTCGTGGAAAAATCGTTTTACTAAAAGCCGGTGAACCTAAAAATGCCGATGGTACTTACGTTACCTCTAAAGATACCAAAGAAACAATTTGGTCTAAAGGAAGACGCGCAAGATCTCAAAAAGTAAATGTGGCCAAAGAGAAAGGCGCTAAAGGTTTTATCATTATAAATGATGAAAATTTTCCAATTCTTGCTAACTTTTACCAAAAACAAGTTAAATCTGGAGCTAAAGGATCTATTTCTCTTATTCAAAAAGATGCAAATGAATTTCCAGTATTTATGATTACTGAAAATTTAGCACAAAGCTTTTATAACGATATTCTTACAAATAATGTAGCTAAGCCAATTTCAGCACGTATAAGTTATAATATTGATACTAAAACCGAAAGTATAGATTCTGAAAACGTAGCCGCTTTTATTAAAGGAAGTGAAAAACCTGACGAAATTTTAGTGATTTCTGCACATTTAGATCATGAAGGTATTAAAGGTGGATTGGTTTATAATGGTGCAGATGATGATGGCTCAGGAACTGTAGCTATACTTGAAATTGCCGAAGCATTTAAAGCCGCTTTAAACGACGGATATACACCAAAGCGTTCTATACTTTTCCTACATGTTACAGGTGAAGAAAAAGGACTCTTAGGCTCTAGACACTATACAGACAACTCCCCTATTTTTCCTTTAGAAAACACTGTAGCCGATTTAAATATTGATATGATTGGTAGAGTTGATGAAAAACATAAAGACAATCGTAATTTTGTATATTTAATAGGATCAGATAAGTTGAGTACACAATTACACGACCTTTCGGAAGCTGTAAACAACAAATACACAAAAATAGACTTAGACTACACTTTTAATGATGAAAAGGACCCTAACCGTTACTATTATAGATCTGATCATTATAATTTTGCAAAAAATAACATTCCTGTAATTTTCTATTTTAACGGTACTCACGCAGATTACCACAAACCAACTGACACACCTGATAAAATTGAATATGATTTATTAGAAAATAGAACACGCTTGGTGTTTTATACCGCTTGGGAAATTGCAAATAGAGACGACCGCTTAGTGGTTGATAAGAAATAAAAACCTTCGTTATAGCCACAAAAAAAGCCTTTCAGAAAACTGAAAGGCTTTTTATTTCTGGGTGGAAGACCGGATTCGAACCGGCGACCCTTGGTACCACAAACCAATGCTCTAACCAACTGAGCTACAACCACCATTTTAATTGGATTGCAAATATACAACGATATCTTAATCCTGCAAACTTTTTTTTGATTTATTTTACATCAAATATGCTATCAACTGATATATAGCGTTCTACAGTGAAACCTTCTGCATGTTCTTTTCCTACTAGCCTACCAAGGTCTCTAGCTCTATAATCTGCACTATCGGTAAAATTCTTGCTTGAAATTGGGGTTTCTGGAGCATTACTTTTTGGGTCATAAAACTGTGTCTTATAAGCTAATATAGACTTCATTTTAGTATCCATAAACCCAGATATATCTACAACAAAATCTGGTGTAATATTTTTCCATTGAATATAATGAAATACTTGGCGTGGTCTCCATTGTTTTTGTAACTCTCCTTCTACTTCTGTTTCAATTTTTATTAATCCGCTTAAAAAACAAGCATCACTTACTAACTGACTTCCTTTTCCATGATCAATATGACGATCATCAATAGCATTACACAGCACAACATCGGGTTGATATTTTCTAATCATTTTGATTATCTCAAGCTGATGTGTTTTATCATTTATAAAAAAACCGTCTGCAAACCCTAAGTTCTCTCTTACCGAAACACCTAAAATGTTAGCAGCTTCAGCAGCTTCTTCTTTTCGTGTTTGTGCAGTACCACGTGTCCCTAATTCTCCACGTGTTAAATCAATAATACCAACAGATTTCCCGTTAGCTATTTCTTTTGCTATTGTGCCTCCGCAACCCAACTCTACATCATCTGGATGTGCGCCTATGGCAAGAATATCTAATTTCATTTTACATGTATTTTTAATAAAGAACTCCTCTTATATTAAGATTTCCATTCTTTTTGTTCTTTTTCAGTTAAAAAAGTCCACACTACAAGTCGCGACCATTTATTTCCTTTTTGAAGATCAATAACCTTAACTGTTGTTGCTTTTAATTTTTCTAAAGATGCTTTCATTGAAACTGCATGCTCTTTTTTAGATACTAAAGATGTAAACCAAAAAGATTGCGTTTTATAAAGCGAACTTTCATATAAATAATTATGTAAAAAGGCTTTTTCTCCACCTGGATACCATAATTCATTTGATGTACCGCTAAAATTTCTTGTAAAAGATTGATTTTGCTTCCCTAAACCATCTAGTTTTTTCTGAGTCGCTGCATCTGCTTCGCCTTCCGATTTAAAAAACGGAGGGTTACACATACTTATTGTAAATTTATCTTTGGCTTTTAAAACACCTGTAAGAATATGTGCTGCATCGTTTTGTAAACGTAAACTAATTGCTTCGGTTAATTTATTCTCATCAATAATGCGTTGCGCACTAATTATAGAATTACTATCAACATCAGTTCCTACAAAGGTCCAATTGTTTTTTGCATGTCCTAATAATGGGTAAATACAAGTTGCACCTGTACCAATATCTAACACAGAAACCTTTTCAGTAAGTTTTGAGTTTTTTAAAATTTTTGATAGTGCATCAATATAGGTCATTCTTCCTGGTATTGGCGGACATAAATTTGCATCGGGAAATTCCCAATATTTAATATTATAATGCAACTTTAATAAAGCTGTATTTAAAGCTTTTACAGCTGCAGGTTTAGAAAAATCTATAGTTTTAGTTTGATTTTGATATTGATTTTCAAAAACAAATGGTTTTAATTCTGGGTAAGCCTCACATAATGCATTAAAGTCATATTGAGATTCACGATTTTTTGGAGTAAGTTTATTGGTTGCGATATGCGTTCTATTTAAATGTTTTTGATGTTTCAAAAACGTTATAATTCTATTTTTATTTTGATGTAATCCAAGATACTATTGATGCATCTGTTGGTAACATTTTTGGTGAAATTACACGAGCTAAATGTCCGTTTTCATCAATAAGATATTTTTGAAAATTCCACGCTACGTTTGAGTCTTCTAATCCGTTTTTAGATTTTTCGGTTAAAAAGTGATACACGTCGTGCATGTCTTTTCCTTTTACAGAAATTTTACCCATCATAGGGAAAGTTACCCCGTAATTATCTTTACAAAAGGTAGCAATATCTGCATTGCTTCCTGGTTCTTGTGATAAAAAGTTATTAGCTGGAAAACCTACAATTACAAAATTATCGGCTTTATAAGTATCGTATAATTCTTGTAGTAATTCGTATTGTGGAGTTAAACCACACTTACTAGCTGTATTTACAACCATTACCTTTTTTCCTTTTAAAGATGCAAAATCAAAAGGTTTTCCGTATAAATCTTCAACCTTAAATTGGTAAATGTCTTCTACATTTTCTGTGGTAGTTTCAACAGCTGTTACACTTGCAACTTCTGCTGTTTTTGGTGTGTTTTTGCAATTAAATAACACCATTGCAAAGAGTAATATTGATAGCTTTTTCATAATTATAAAGTTAGTGTATTTTCTTATAAAAACACGGTTATTGTTTTGGTTTCCCTTTTAAGAATTTATTTTGTTCTTCCATAAGATCGGTAAGCTTTGTGAGTAGCTCAATGTCTTTTGGTGTTACTACTGTTTTATCTTTTACATCATGAGATTTTTTACGTAATCTATTCATAAATTTCACAATAATAAATACTGTAATTCCTATGATTAAAAAATCTAAAAATGCTTCTACTAATGCGCCATAACCTATAGCGACTTCGGTTTTAGTAATTTCACCTGCAGCATCTGTAATAGCATCTCTTAAAATAAAACGTTTATCTTGAAAATTAATGCCGTCGGAAAGTAAAGTTAATGGTGGTAAAAACACTTGTTTAACCAAAACATCAATCACTTTATTAAATGATGCTCCAATAATAATACCAATGGCCATATCCATCATATTACCTTTTACAGCAAATTCTTTAAATTCATTAATCAGTTTCATCGTAAATATTACTCATTTTCATATTGCAAAGATATTTCATTCTATTTGGAAGACAAACCTATTTGAAGCTTATATATAAATTAAAAATATACCACATATAGCAGATATATTGAAATATCCTATTATTTGCAGATATTATTGTTTATCTGATAAAAAAGTGATATTTTTGAGTCTATTCAATATAAAAAAAATGACAAGTATTATAACTGGTGATATTATAAACTCTAGGGATAGCGCTCCAAAACAATGGTTAAGCGCTTTAAAGACGGTTTTAAACACCTACGGAAATTCGCCAAAAGATTGGGAAATATATAGAGGTGATAGTTTTCAAATTGAACTAAAACCCGAATTAGCTTTACATGTTGCCATACAATTGAAAGCGACGTTAAGACAATTTAAAAAAACCGACATCAGACTCGCCATAGGAATTGGTGATAAAAGTTATACTTCGGAAAAAATAACAGAAGCAAACGGCACTGCTTTTATAAACTCAGGAGAATGCTTTGAGCAACTAAAAAAAACAACGCTCGCTATAAAAACACCTTTTACTCCTTTTGACACACAGTTTAATTTAATGCTAGATTTAGCCTTATTAACCATGAATAATTGGTCACCAGTATCTTCATTAATTATAAAAACAGCTTTAGAGCATCCGAAGCTCAATCAAGAACAACTCGCTCAATTATTAGATAAATCACAAAGTAATATTAGCGAAGGTTTAAAACGCGGTGGTTATGACGAAATTTTAAAACTGATTCAATTTTACAACTCTCAAATACAAGATTTATGGTAATGCTCTTTATACAGCTTATTTTGGCACATATTATTGGAGATTTTCTATTACAACCGGCAAGTTGGGTAACTCATAAGGAAACGCACAAGCATAAATCTAAATTTATGTATTATCATATTTTGGTACATCTTGTATCGTTAATTGTGATTCTTAAAGCAGATTTCAGCTATTGGTTAGGGATGCTAATCATTATTTTTTCACACTATATCATTGATGTGATTAAATTACAACTCAATAATAAAATAGGAAATCCGCGGTTACTTTTTGGCTTAGATCAATTAGCACACCTTATAATTATAGCAATTGTGGTACATATATATGAACCTTTTAATTTTTCGGGTAAAACATTATTTACCCCTCAAATTCTATTATTTATCACCTGCTTATTAGGTGTAACAGTTGTAGCTTCTGTAATTATGAAAATTTTAATTTCTAAATGGGAATTAGAAGAAGACACCAAAGATGAATCTTTAGAAAGTGCCGGGGCTTACATTGGAATGCTAGAGCGGTTATTTGTTTTCGTTTTTATTGTAATGAATTATTGGGAAGGTATCGGGTTTTTAATCGCTGCAAAATCTGTATTTAGATTTGGAGATTTATCAAAAGCAAAAGACAGAAAGCTCACCGAATATATTTTAATAGGAACTTTGTTAAGTTTCGGGTTAGCAATTAGTTTTGGGATGATTTTTAAATACGTTATCACACTTTTATAAGTAGGGAACATTTAGTTTAACGCATAAAAAAGGCTCCGTAATTGGAGCCTTTTTATATATAATTAATATATTATTTCTTTGTCTTCTTGTAATATTTTAAATACTTTCTATAGGCTAAAACAGCTATAATTGCGATAATACTTAAGGTAATTGCAATATATTTTACACTTCCTATCTGTTGTCCTGATTGGTATGAGTGTAATCCTGATAAGTAAAAATTAACTCCAAAATAAGTAAACAAAATACTTGAAAAGGCTAATACAGATCCTAAATTGAAACTAAAACGACCGCGAAGTCCTGGAACAATACGCATATGAATTACAAAAGCATAAATCATAATACTAATAAGTGCCCAAGTTTCTTTTGGATCCCATCCCCAGTAACGTCCCCAACTTTCGTTGGCCCACATTCCTCCTAAGAAGTTTCCAATAGTTAACATTACTAAACCTATGGTTAATGCCATTTCGTTAATAATGGTTAACTCCTGAATACTGAGTCCCATTTTGGCTTTATTTTTTTCAGTAGTAAAAATCATCAATAATAAAGATACTAATCCTAAAATCATACCTAAAGTAAACGGCCCGTAACTTGCAACAATTACAGCAACGTGTACCATTAACCAATAACTATTTAAAACAGGTTGTAGTGTAGAAATTGCTGGATCCATCCAGTTCCAGTGTGCTACCATTAATATCATTGCAGTAACAAATGCTGTAGCCGCCATGGTAAGCTCACTTTTTCTTCCAAGTAAAACACCAAATAACATGGTTGCCCAAGCAACATAAATCATAGATTCGTAAGCATCACTCCAAGGGGCGTGACCAGAAATATACCAACGTACAGCTAATCCTGCTGTATGTAATACAAATAACCCTATTACTATACCTTTTAAAACGGTAATTGTAACAGATACAGGCTTGCTACGATCTCTAAAAATTTGAACAATTAAAAAGGTAAACAACAATGCTCCAGCGTATAAGTACCAACTATATAACGACCTAAAAATATCGTATTTATTATATAAAATTTCGGTAGTAATCTTATCATCAGACAGCATTACTTCACTACCTAATTGTTGTTGTGTTTTTTTAATCCCATCTAATATAGCATTGGCAGTTGTAAAATCGTTTCCGCCTTCATTTTTAGCATTATGCAAATTCAATAAATAAGCATTCAAGCCATTGTTCACAAAATTTCCATATAAAGAATCTGCGATTGATGTTCTATAACCTTCTTCTCTAAATTCTAAAGGAGAAATCCATTTATTATTTTCATCATCAGGAACAGGAAATACTTTTAATGATCGCCCTTCAATAGCATTATATAATAAATAGACACGCTGCTCTGCTTCTTTAAATTCCTTCTCGTAAGCGTTTTGATCATTTATATTGGTAATTCTATCTAAAAACGGTTGTAATTTAAACCCACCTGTTTCAGTAAAGAAATCAACTAAAGCAGCATATTTTTGAGTTTTTGGAATCCCAATAATTGTACGAATAGTATCAGCTTTTCTAGGCTTCAAATAAATTACAGGAACATTATACCACAGTAATGGACTTTCTTGAATAGATAGCATCACTTGGTTGGCATTAAAATCTTCGTAAGTATCACTCTTACTTAATTTTCTAAGCATTTCAGAAGCAAAGGTATTCATTGGCATCATTCGTCCGCCATAATCCTGTATCACCATTCTCCCAAACTTTTCAGCGTGTTCTTTTGGTGTAATATTAGCGCGTAAAACCGAATCAATTTGAGTTTTTGTAGGCTTTACTTTTGTTTGATGATCGTGACCATCGTTTGCAGAATGTGTTTGTGAGAATCCACTCAATCCAACACATAACAACATTACAGTAAGTAATTTTGCTTTTTTAGCCTTTATTTTAGCTAACATTTTATTTAAGTCTGCAATACGTGCATTTTTATCAAGTAGAATAGCCATTAGCCCAAAATATAATAAGAAATAACCTGCATACGTGATCCAAGTTCCCCAGAAATCATGATTTACAGATAAAATAGTTCCTTTTTCATCAGGATCAAAACTAGACTGAAAGAAGCGGTATCCTTCATAATCTAATATATTATTCATAAAAATACGGTAGTTAAAATCTTCTTTATTTCCATCTATCACTGTTACTTCACTCGCAAAAGAAGAATAACTTTTTTCGGTACCTGGAAAACGATCTGCGATAAAATCATTCAGTTTAATACTAAAAGGTAATTCAATTCTTTTAGCACCATATTTCATAGCAATATTTAATCCACCAATTTCTACTTGCTCAAAAGCATTATCACTTCCTTTTCCACCAAGTACATTAACGCGCTTAGTTTCACCATTTGCAGTTACTTTAAAGACCAAACCATCTTCGTCTCCTTTAAGAAAGGTCGCTTTTTTAACAATATCAAAAGTTCCTTTTACTACAGGCTTAGGAAATACAATTTGCATCTCTCCTATAATATATCGCGAAAGTAATGCTAAAGGTTGAATACTATCTTTAACAAGTGATCCTGTAACACCTGTTGCCATTGTAAAATATTCGCCATCAAAAGGAGATTGAATCGTTAACCCATTGTTTGTAGTTGTAATATTTACAGCACCTTCAACAAATTTATCTAATGAAAATAACGTGTTGTGAAAATTTTGTACTTCTCCTTTTTTCAAGAAGTGATTATGAGGTTGTCCGCCACTCGATTCTACCACTTTAAGATAAGATTCTCCATTTTCATCTGGCACAACATCTTTTTCGGCACCTCCAACAAACTTTTCAAGTTCAATAGTTACAGGAATAGTATCGTATGATGAATATTCAGAAAAACTATTTGTCATACGTGGCGAAAAATCTACTTCAGATTGTAACACACGGCGTTGGGCCATACCATCAACCATTAAATCACCATCTATATAAGTAGTAATATATGTTTTTTGAGATAAAAACACATTTTCAGTTTCACCTTCTCTAATTGCCATCATGCCTTCAAACCCAACGTAGCGTGTTATAAACGCTCCAAAAAGGATTAAAATGAATGATAAATGCAGTGTAAGATTAGTCAGTTTTTCTTTTCTAAATAACTTATATCTAAAAACATTACCAATAAAGTTGATAATAAAAACAACCATTATGCCTTCAAACCACCAGGTGTTATATATCAGATTTCTGGTATATGGTGTTGGCGAAGTATCCATTTGGCTATCTAAAAATGTTCCGATGGCCATTGAAGCAGCAAAAACAATAAATAAAGTAGCTGTCAGTCGGGTTGAAAAAAGTATTTTGGCGAGTTTATTTAACATGATATAATACGCTATTTTTAAGTCATGCAAATTTAGGCTTTTTAGTTCACTTCAAAGTGTTAAAATAAACTAAACTTTTTTAGGCTTTTTGGCGTGCTTCAAAAATTTTAAGATACAGAAAAGTTCCCATTTTTCGAGCTCTACGTTTCGCATTTTCGGTATAATCCCCTTCAAATAATTCATCTAAAGTTTCAAACCATAAGTTTAGCCAAATCCCAAAATGCAATTCATTAATAACATTGTTATTTTCCTGATCAACTTTAACATGCACATCAAGCGGATTTCCGGTATAACGGGTTTTTAAAAACAAACTAGCTTCCCAAAACGTGGTTAAACGCTCAATATGCGCATCCCAATCTTTTATCACATCATTAAAAAAAGGACCAACAGTTTCGTTTGCTCTTATTTTATCATAAAATGAAGACACTAATAGACGTACATCATCTCGGTTGCTAATATCATTTTTCATAATTATTTTTTAGAATATTCTTAGATATAAAGATACGCTTTTTTAAACAGGCAGGCAGAGATAATTTTTAAAAGTATTTAAAAATTAACGTTTCAGAAGCATTTCATCTGCATCAAAAAAATTAACACGAACTCAAGTTAATTTTCTATGCAAATATCCTTATTTTAGCACCATGATTACAGTTAGTATCCTTGGCGCAGGAAACGTAGCCACTCATCTCTTTAAAGCTTTTGAAGCTAGTGAAGATGTTTCAATAGTACAATGGTATAGCAGACGTTTGGAGGCGATAGAAACCTACCAAAACCGTGTAAATATCACCGATAATTTAAATAATTTACAACCCGCAGATGTATACATTATTGCGGTAAGCGATGATGCAATTTCTAAACTTGCAGAACAGTTACCATTTGAAAACCAATTGGTAGCGCACACTTCTGGAAGCGTGAGTTTATACGACCTTAATAAAAAGCATAAACGTGGTGTATTTTACCCATTACAAACATTTACAAAAGGAACAGATGTTGATTTTTCAACGGTGCCAATGTGTGTTGAAGCACTTACAAAAAAGGATGCGCAAACTTTAATGAATTTAGGGAAAGCGATTGGAAGTGAAACCTATAAAGTGAATAGCGACCAACGAAAAGCACTACATTTGGCTGCCGTATTTGTGAATAATTTCACCAATCAACTCTATCGAGTGGCGCATGAAATCACAGAGTCTGAAGGTGTAGAATTTGAAATTTTAAAGCCACTAATAACAGAAACAGCAAGGAAAGTTCAAGAAATTTCGCCTTATATGGCGCAAACTGGTCCTGCAAAACGAAACGATAAAAAAACAATTAAAAAGCATTTAAGTTTGTTAGAGAAACCTGAGCATAAAGCCATTTACAACCTCTTAACAGATGCAATAAAAGACACGCATGGAAAACGATAAAAGTTACAAAGAATATCTAGAAAACATCACGACATTTATTTTTGATGTAGATGGCGTACTTACTGATGGTACGATTACCCTAACGACTACTGGCGAAATGCTAAGAACCATGCATACCAAAGATGGTTTTGCTATGAAAACGGCTTTAGATGCTGGTTATAACCTTTGTATTATTTCTGGTGGATCAAACGAAGGAGTTCGTGTACGCTTAGGAGGTTTAGGTGTTACTGATGTGTTTTTAGGAACTCACAATAAAATTGAGCAGTTTAATCAATACCTAAATGATAAAAACATCACTGCAGATCAAGTACTTTATATGGGTGACGATATCCCAGATTATCCGGTAATGGCATTAGTTGGCCTACCTACTTGTCCGCAAGATGCGGTTCAAGAAATTAAAGGTATTTCAAAATATATTTCTCATAAAAATGGCGGTAAAGGTGCGGTTAGAGATGTCATTGAGCAAGTTTTAAAAGTACATGGTAAATGGAACGGTAATTTTAATGCCAAATACGATTAATAGCTTTTTAAAAAAATAGTCCTCTTTTAAATCATTAAAATCACCATAATTGTCATGCGAGATATATTAACGCTTATCCGTTGGAAAAACCTCCTTCTTATAATTTTAGTGCAAACTTTAATTAAATACGCTTTATTTGAACCTTTCGGAATCGCTACCGCTTTAAGTGCTTCTGAATTCTTAATATTAGTTTTAGCTAGTGTTTTTATTGCTGCCGCAGGAAATATTATTAACGATATTTATGATGTAGATATTGACAACATCAACAAACCAAACACTGTTATTGTTGGAAAAAAGATAAGTGAGGCAAATGCATATAACTTATATATTGCGTTAAATATTATAGGTGTTGCTCTTGGTTTTTATTTAGCGACAGCTATCGGGCAGAGTAAGTTTTTTATAATTTTTGTAATTATTTCGGCATTATTATATGTATATTCTACTTCGTTAAAACAAATCCCTTTAGCAGGAAATATTATCATTTC
This sequence comes from Lacinutrix undariae, assembly GCF_052934785.1. NCBI lineage: Bacteria > Pseudomonadati > Bacteroidota > Flavobacteriia > Flavobacteriales > Flavobacteriaceae > Lacinutrix > Lacinutrix undariae. The sequence goes on along the minus strand of NZ_CM128809.1, from coordinate 2,385,394 downwards.
AATATTAGTAGGATTAACAGTACTTATTGTAGGAGTTTTTGATCTTATTCCTGCAGTAACACAAGCTAACAAAACCACGCAGCTCACCTTTTTAAAAATCATTTTTGATTATTCTCTGTTTGCTTTCTTAATAAATCTTATTAGAGAAATCATTAAAGACATTGAAGATATTGATGGCGATCATAAAGCAGGCATAAAAACACTCCCTATCGTTTTAGGTAGAGAACGTGCTAAAAAAATAGTGTTTGCCTTATCATTTTTACCACTCGCTGCAGTAATCCATTATATTATTACTTATTTATTTCAGCAACAAATAGCCGTGATTTACTTTTTAGTAGCTATCGCAGCGCCATTAATTTTTGTGACTATCAAAATATTTTTAGCTAAAACAAAAAAAGATTACCATTTTATAAGTTCACTTTTAAAAATAGTAATGTTACTAGGAATGCTATCATTACCTTTATTTAAATATATACTACTCCCTTAATGCTTAACGAAAAACTAAAATCGCATCAATTAATTTTGGCTTCAGGATCACCAAGACGTCAACAATTTTTTAAAGAATTAGGATTGGATTTCCAAATTCAACTAAAACCTATAGATGAAGTCTATCCTGAGCATTTAAAACATACACAAATAAGTGATTATTTATCCGAATTAAAAGCCTCTGCCTTTACAGATTTATCTCCAAACAGTATACTTGTTACTAGCGATACTATTGTTTGGCATAATAATAAAGCATTAGGAAAACCTAAAGATGCTACTGAAGCTTTTACAATGATAAAATCAATGAGTAACGCTACTCACGATGTGGTAACCTCTGTAACTTTCACTACTAAAACAGTACAAAAAACGGTACATGCAATTACAAAAGTGACATTTAAAGCTTTAACTGATACTGAAATAAACTACTACATAAATACCTGTAAACCTTTTGATAAAGCTGGAGCTTACGGCATACAGGAATGGATTGGACAAATAGGAATTACAAAAATTGAAGGATCGTATTTTAATGTTGTAGGATTACCCACACATTTAGTCTACAAAACACTTAACGAATTGGTGCAGTAGAAAAAGAAAGTCTTTTTAATTTGGTGTACATTTCTCATGTATCTTTGTCGTTTAAATTTTAAACATAAGCCCATGTTTTTTCAAACCTATCAAACCGAATTAATTGATTCTGTTATAGCACTTACTATTCTATTTGTAATCCGCTTAATCATTATATTTAGTGTCAGAAAAATAGGAAGAACAAGCGGTATCAATCAAGCGCGAATTCAACTTATTAATAGATATGTAACCGTCACGCTATTTTTAATAGCGATGCTAATTGAAGCCTTTATTTTTGGTGCACAACCCAAAGATTTAGCCTTAATTTTCTCATCTGTTTTTGCTGTAATTGGAATTGGACTATTCGCTATTTGGTCTATATTAAGTAATATCACTTCTGGAGTAATCATGTTTTTTTCGTTTCCTTATAAAGTTGGAGATAAAATACAAATACACGATAAAGATTTCCCTATTGAAGCCATCATTGAAGACATTAGAGCTTTTCAACTTCATTTAAGATTAGATAATGGTGATTTAGTCACCTACCCTAATAATTTAATGCTACAAAAAGCAGTAACGTTGGTTAAAAAAGATGCTATTGACGATTATCATGATGATGGTACAGATGCGATATAAGATTTCGTTGTAGCCCACGAATGTATTAAGTTAAAGAAAAATTAAATCCAGCCATTGCGCTGGTTTTCTTATTATATTTAGTGCTTACAAAACACTAAACATGCAAAAAATTTTACTCCACGCTATATTAGCTTGCTTTTCTACGCTATCTATTTACGCACAACAACCAAAGAAACCTAACGCTTCAGAAATCCATCAATCTATAAAAAAGTTAAATTTTCTAGGCTCAGTTTTATATGTTGCAGCACATCCAGATGACGAAAACACGCGTTTAATATCTTACATGTCTAACCAAGTTAAAGCACGTACCGCTTACCTATCTTTAACACGTGGAGATGGAGGTCAAAATCTAATTGGCCCAGAAATAAGAGAAGTTTTAGGCGTTATTAGAACTCAAGAATTATTAACAGCAAGAGCTATAGATGGTGGTCAACAAATGTTTACACGCGCTAATGATTTTGGGTACTCAAAACACCCAGATGAAACCTTATCTATTTGGAATAAAAAAGAAGTATTAAGCGACGTTGTTTTAGCTATTAGAAAATTTAAACCAGATGTAATTATCAACCGTTTTGATCACAGAAGCCCAGGAACCACACACGGTCACCACACAAGTTCTGCAATGCTTAGTGTAGAGGCTTTTGATATTGTAAACGATAACACAAAATACCCACAACAATTAAATACTACAAGCACATGGCAACCACAACGTTTGTTTTTTAACGCATCTTGGTGGTTTTACGGAAGTCAAGAAAAATTTGACGCTGCCGATAAAAGCGGTTTATTAGAATTTGACACTGGAGTTTATTACCCATCAAGCGGATTAAGTAATTCTGAAATTGCAGCTTTAAGTAGAAGTCAACATAAATCTCAAGGTTTTGGAAATACCGGAACTCGTGGATCTGAAAAAGAATATATCGAACTTATAAAAGGAACAATGCCTTCTGATAAATCTAATATTTTTGAAGGAATTGATACCTCTTGGAATCGTGTTGAAGGTGGTGCAATTATTGAAACCGTATTAAAAGCTGTTGAAAATGATTTCGATTTTACAAATCCTTCAGCCTCAATTCCGCAGTTAATGTTGGCTTATAAACATATTCAAAATTTAAAAGACACCCATTGGAAAACGATTAAAACCAAAGAAATCAAAGCTATTATTGCTGCCTGTTCAGGTTTATACTTAGAAGCTGTTGCACAAACTAACCTTGCAACACCTGGTGAACAAATTTCTATTAATATTGAAACAATAAACCGCAGCACAACTGCAATGACACTTAGAAGTTACAATACGGGCAATCATGAAATTAAAAAAGACCTAGATCTTACTAATAATATCGACTTTAAATTTACCGATACTATAAAAATTTCCGAAGACCAAACCGTTACTACCCCGTATTGGTTAACGCAAAATAGCACTTTAGGAATGTACTCCGTAACCGATAAAAACCTTATTGGCAAGCCTGTAACGCCAAGAGCTTTTCAAGTTACCTTTAATTTAACTATTGCCAATACGCCAATATCTTTCACTAAAGATGTTGTGTACAAAACTAACGATCCTGTAAAAGGAGAAGTTTATAAACCTTTTGAAATCGTGCCTCAGGCGTCTGTAAAATTTACGGAGAGTGTTATTATTTTTGAAAATGATAAACAAAAAGAAATTCCAGTACTTGTAAAAGCTGGAATTAACAATATGGAAGCTGTTGTTTCAATTGCAACTACTAGCGGATGGGACGTTTTTCCAAAGCAACAAAAAATAACTATTCAGAATAAAGGTGAAGAACAAACGGTTGTGTTTACGGTAATTCCACCTAAAAATTCTAACGAAGGTGAAATGAAACCTAAAATATCAGTAGGTAAAAATTCTTATTCTTCAGGACTTACAGAAATTAATTACGATCACATTCCTTATCAAACCGTTTTATTACCAAGTCGCGCAAAATTAGTACGATTAGATCTTAAAAAAACAGGTCATAATATCGGGTATATTGAAGGTGCCGGAGATGTGGTTCCAGAAAGTTTACAACAAATTGGCTATAAGGTTACCACAATTAAACCTGAAGATATTAATGCCGAAAATTTAGCCAAATTTGATGCAATTGTTGTAGGAATTAGAGCTTATAATATTGTTGAAACTCTAAAATATAAACAACAACAATTGTTTGATTATGTCGCTCAAGGCGGAAATATGATTGTGCAATACAACACAAGCAGAGGTTTAAAAATCGATAATTTAGCACCATATAAATTAGAATTATCTAGAGATCGTGTTACCAATGAATTTGCAGAAGTTACTTTTCTAGCACCTAATCACTCTCTATTAAACTACCCAAATAAAATCACCTCAAAAGATTTTGAAGGGTGGACACAAGAACGTGGTTTATATTTTCCAAACACATGGGGAAGCGAGTTTACACCTATTTTATCAATGCACGATAAAGGGGAAAACGCGAAAAAAGGAAGTTTACTTGTTGCAAAACACGGTGAAGGTTATTTTATTTACACCGGTTTAAGTTTCTTTAGAGAGTTTCCAGAAGGCGTTTCTGGAGCCTATCGTTTATTCGCTAATATGCTGTCTATAGGCAAACAATAATTTATAATTATGTCAGAAAATCAACACAAAAAACAGCCTTGGCTAAAGCTATACTCATTAGTATTACTAGCTAATATATTTTACATCGCAGTGTTTTACTTTATCATGAAATCGTTTTAATTATGAATACATTAGATTGGCTAGATTGGACGGTTTTAGCAGCAACTTTACTAACCATTGTAGGTTACGGAACTTGGAAAACTAGAGGAAGGCAAAACGTGCAAGATTATGTACGTGGAGGAAATTCTTCAAAATGGTGGACCATCGGTTTATCAGTAATGGCAACGCAAGCAAGCGCCATCACATTTTTATCTACACCTGGGCAAGCCTTCCATGACGGAATGGGGTTTGTGCAATTTTATTTTGGGGTTCCATTAGCAATGGTGATTATCTGTATGGTTTTTATTCCTCTGTATCACCGCCTAAAAGTTTATACTGCTTATGAGTTTTTAGAAAACAGATTCGACCTTAAAACAAGAAGTTTAACGGCAATTTTATTCTTAATTCAACGTGGATTAGCTGCTGGAATCACAATTTACGCACCAGCAATTATCTTATCAGCAATTTTAGGATGGAACCTTACATATTTAAATATCATTATTGGTGTTTTAGTAATTATTTATACCGTTTCCGGAGGAACAAAAGCCGTAAGCATTACTCAAAAGCATCAAATGACGGTGATTTTTACAGGAATGTTTATCGCATTTTTCTTAATTATAAGTTACCTGCCTGAAAATATCACATTTACAAAAGCTTTAGATATTGCTGGAGCGAGTGGAAAAATGGATATTTTAGATTTCTCTTTCAACCTTGAAAACCGTTACACGCTATGGAGTGGTTTAATTGGTGGTACATTTTTAGCCTTATCGTATTTTGGTACAGACCAAAGTCAAGTACAACGTTATCTTTCAGGGAAATCAATTAAAGAAATGCAAATGGGATTGATTTTTAATGGACTTTTAAAAGTACCAATGCAATTCTTTATCTTACTAGTTGGAGTTATGGTATTTGTCTTTTATCAATTTAACAACTCCCCTATTAACTTTAATCCTGCTGCCGAAAAAGCGATTGAAAACTCAGCATACGCTCAAGATTTTCAGGATTTAAAAATAAAACAAGCCGCAATATTTGAAACTAAAAAACAGAATATTGATAGCTATGTCGCAACTAACGATGTAAAATATGCAGAAGCAATTCATCAATCAAATCTTGCTGACGAAGCAAATAGAGAAGCGGCAAAAGTATTAATTCAAAAAGCTGCCGACGAGAAGTTAGTAAGCGTTGAAACCAATGATAAAGATTATGTATTTATTCATTTTATATTGAATAATCTACCACGAGGACTTATTGGTTTACTACTAGCTGTAATTTTAAGTGCTGCCATGTCTAGTACCGCTAGTGAACTTAATGCCCTGGCATCAACAACCTCATTAGATTTATACAAGCGAAGTTTTGCGCAAGGAAAAGACGATACCCATTATGTAAAAGCTACAAAATGGTTCACATTTGGATGGGGAGTTTTAGCCATAATTATTGCCTGTGTGGCATATTTAGCAGACAATTTAATTCAGCTTGTAAATATTATAGGATCTATCTTCTACGGAAATGTTTTAGGGATTTTTCTCCTTGCATTTTTCTTTAAATACGTAAAAGGAAATGCCGTTTTTATAGCCGCATTAGTAACACAAGCCATTGTAATTATTGGATGGTGGTATGATTGGATGCCATATTTATGGTTAAATTTATTTGGATGTTTCTTAGTCATTATTCTTGCATTTATCACTCAAACACTTTTAAAATTGAATGAAAAATAAAACGATACGTTGGGGAATTATAGGTCTTGGGAAAATTGCTAATAAATTTGCTACAGATTTATTAACCATTCCAGAGGCACAACTATATGCTGTTGCGTCTAGAAGTGAAGAAAAATCTAAAGCTTTTGCCAAAAAATATAATGCGGAGATAGCTTATAATTCTTATGAAGATCTAGCAAAAGACCCAAATATTGATGCGGTATATATTGCGACGCCTCATAGTTTTCATAAAGCACACGCCATCTTATGCATGACACATAAAAAAGCGGTATTATGTGAAAAACCATTTGCTATGAATCCAGAAGAAGTGGATGAAATGATTAAATCTTCAAAAGAAAATAAGGTCTTATTAATGGAAGCGCTTTGGACGTACTTCTTACCGCATTACCAAGAACTTTTAAGATTATTAGACACTAAAACCTACGGAGAATTACTTAAAATAGAATCGGATTTTGGTTTTAAACCCGAAATAGACATGAGTTCGCGGGTGTTTAAAAAATCGTTAGGTGGAGGAAGTCTTTTAGATATTGGAATTTATCCTGTATTTTCAGCACTTTCAACTTTAGGAACCCCAGAAAGTATAGACGCAAAAGCCACTTTTTTTGATAATAACGTTGATGCAACCTGTGATATGGTTTTCAACTATAAAAACGATGTAAAGGCTTATTTAAAAAGTACACTTTTAGAACAAACACCTACCGAAGCTGTTTTTTATTGCCAACAGGCTAAAATAACTTTAAACACCAGATTTCATCAACCATCAAATATTACAATTACAACAAATGATGGCATTGAAAACACTTTAAATTTTGACTGCACAACTATTGGTTATAATTTTGAAACTATTCATTTTAATCAACTTTTAAGAGAAGGCAAAACCGAAAGTGATATTATGACATTTGCGTTTAGTAAAACACTTATAAAAACATTACAAAACGTAAGTAAAACTATAGGTTTACACTATTAACTACACACCTATTTTCATAAAAAAAGCGCAACCTAACGGCTGCGCTTTTTTGATATATATAATTAAATATTACATTGCTCCCCATTCTGTAAGAGAATCTGTATTCATTTTCACGTAATCTTGATTTCCTGCTTTCTCAGCACCTTTAAGAGATAATTTAGCCGCTTTAATCGCTCCTTTTTTATCTCCAATTTTAGCATAAATTAATGATTGTTTTCTGTACTGCCAAAATGCAGGAGCTTCAGTCATTTCAATAGCTTGATCAATCCATTCTTTAGCTTGTTTGATATCTTTTCCTTCTTCAAAATAATATACTGCAGAAGCGTAATAATCTCTAGCTGATGGGCCTTTCATTGTATTTACAATAGCCGTAGAAACTTTTGCATCAGTTGGTACATTAAAAGGAACTGCAACATAAGTTTTTCCCCAAATAATCTCTAAACTTGCACCATTATTAGAAATACTATTAATATCTATAGTAAATGTTTCTACATTATAAGGAATTGGAAATGATTTAACAGTTGCTTTTGCAGCTACTTTACTGTCATCCCATTTTTGAGGCGCTCCCCAATTACTCGTATCGGTGTAAAAGTAAATATCCCAATTGTCTTTTCCTGGTTTAGAGAAAATCGCATAAGAACCAGCTTTTAAAGTTTGCCCACTAACCGTTACATCATCACTAAAAGTAATTATTGTATTGTTGTTAGCTCCTGTTCTCCATACTTTTCCAAAAGGCACTAAATCACCCATAATCTCTCTTCCTCTAACGCCCGGACGAGAATACTCTAAAGTAATATCAGTTAAACCTACCTTCTGTTCTACCTTACTAAAAGGACTTGGTTGTGGTGTTTCAATTTGCGCATTTACAGTAAATGAAAATGTAATAGCAGCAACTAAAAGTAAAATCTTTTTCATAGTTTTCTTTTTAAATTTATTGGCATAAAGTTACATATTAGTCTGCCTGAAAACGTTAACAAAACCTTAAAAATAACTTGATCCTATTATAATTTAAACAGCCATTTTATCTCCATTTTAGTACTGAAATAATATTCCTTTAAAACTTTTGTTTAACTTTAACAATAAAACCTTAAACATTTCGTATTTTTATATCATAAATAGAAGGTTATGGCTAAAAAGAAAAAAAAATCGACAGAAGACATTATCACTCATTACATGGATTATGTACTAATTCATGGTGAAAAACCAAAATCGGTATACAGTTATGCTAAAGAATTAGAGATTGAAGAACAGGAATTTTATACACACTTTAGTTCTTTTGAAGCTTTAGAAATAAAAGTTTTTGAACTTTTTTTTACCGAAACATTAAAAACATTGCAAAAGAGTGAAGATTACGAAAGTTTTGATTCTAGAAACAAACTATTGAGTTTCTATTATACATTTTTTGGAAACTTAACAGCCAATAGAAGCTATGTAATTATGAGTTTAGAGAAAGGAAAAGCAAATTTAAAAAGCTTGAAAACCTTATCTAATTTAAGACAGCATTTTACGGCTTATATCACAGCTTTAAAAATAGAAACCTTTTCTATTGATCAAGAAAAAGTTAAAGAATTTCAGCAAAAAGCAATTAGTGAATCGGCATGGGTACAATTATTAATAACTATGAAATTCTGGATGGACGATACATCGGCAGATTTTGAAAAGACAGATATTTTTATTGAAAAATCTGTTAATACCAGTTTCGATTTAATAAACACCGAAGCGTTAAAAAGTATTGTTGATTTAGGAAAATTTCTATTTAAAGAAAAAATCCAAACCAAATAAGCCTATGAAAACTTTAGATAAAATTCCGACATCAAAAATACAACGCGCTTCAAAACTGGTAACAACCGGCGCAAAAGTAGGTGTAAATTATTTAAAATATTATGGCGACAAACTCACTAAAACGGAGTTAGAAGCCAAAGAGCGTTTAAATAATAATAACGCCGAAGATATTTACGACGGCCTAAAACAACTTAAAGGAAGTGCGCTAAAAGCGGCACAAATGTTAAGTATGGAAAAGAGTTTACTGCCACAAGCTTATGTAGATAAATTTTCGCTATCACAGTTTTCTGTACCGCCTTTATCTCCCGCTTTGGTAGTTAAAACCTTTCAAAAGTATTTTGGAAAATCTCCAGAGGCTATTTTTGATCGTTTTGATACTTCAGCAGTAAATGCAGCGAGTATTGGTCAAGTACATATTGCCGAAAAAGACGGCAAAAAGTTGGCTGTGAAAATTCAATATCCTGGAGTTGCAGATAGTATTTCAACAGATTTAGCAATGGTAAAACCTATTGCCATGAAAATGTTTAATATGAAAGGGAAAGACTCCGATAAATACTTTAAAGAAGTTGAAGGAAAACTTATTGAAGAGACCAATTATATTTTGGAAGTAGAACAAAGTAACGAAGTTGTGGACTCTTGTGCGCATATTCCTAACCTTTTATTTCCTAGATATTATAAAGAGTTATCCTCTGACCGTATTATCACTATGGATTATATGGAAGGTGAGCATCTTTCGGAGTTTACAGCTCATAACACCAATGAAACTGTAGCAAACACAATAGGTCAAGCACTTTGGGATTTTTATATGTATCAAATACATAACTTAAAAAAAGTACATGCAGATCCGCATCCTGGTAATTTTTTAGTGTCGAAAGAAGGCAAATTAATTGCTTTAGATTTTGGGTGTATGAAGGTTATTCCTGAAACATTTTACATCCCTTATTTTGAATTAGTACAGAAAGATACATTAACAAATCCTGTATTATTTAAAGAGAAACTTATTGCTTTAGAAATTATTCGTGAAGACGATACCAAAGAAGAACAAGCTTTTTTTACCGATATGTTTGGCGAATTACTTCGCATTTTCATACAACCATTACAAGCTGAAGTTTTTGATTTTTCAGATCCAGAATTCTTTAAGCAAATTAGTGATTTGGGTGAAAAATATTCAAAAGACACCAGCATCAGAAAAATGAATGGAAACAGAGGGTCACAACATTTTATTTATATGAATCGTACATTTTTTGGACTTTACAATTTAATGCACGATCTAAAATCAAAAGAAATTAAAATCAATAATTATCACACACTCGCTTAATTATATATTATGTTTTTTTTCAACTGTTACTCAAAACCCAAAGCGCCAACGTATCCTATTTATAATATTAAAATACATAGTTTAACTGGCGCTATTATAAATCTTTCTGATTTTAAAGGGAAAAAAATACTGTTTATAAATACGGCTTCTGCTTGCGGTTTTACGCCACAATACAAAGAATTACAAGAATTACATGACACTTATAAAGACCAGTTAGTTATTATTGGCTTGCCATGTAATCAATTTGGTAGTCAGGAATCTGGCACAGAGAAAGAGATTTCTTCTTTTTGTCAGGTAAATTATGGCGTAAGTTTTTTAATGACCGAAAAAATTGAGGTTAAAGGCGAAAAGCAACACCCACTTTACCAATGGTTAACTAAAAAAGAAATTAATGGCGCTAAAAATTCTACTGTAAAATGGAATTTTCAAAAATATTTAGTGGATGAAAATGGCAGATTAATAGATTATTTTTATTCCACCACCACGCCTTTAAGTTCAAAAATTACTAAGCATTTAAAATAATGAAATTCACAAAACTCCTTATCTTATTTTTAGTACTCAACTTAGGGGCATTAGCTCTAGGGAGTTGGTTAATGGATAGCGGACCAACCGCTAGTTGGTACACAAACCTCAACAAAGCACCTTGGACACCTCCAAGTTGGGTTTTTGGAGCGGCATGGACAACCATAATGATTTGTTTTTCGGTGTATTTAGCCTATCTTTTTAAAGGCTTTAATACCATATCAAAACAAATAGTTTACGGGATTCAGCTAGTTTTAAATGTAAGTTGGAACTATGTGTTTTTCAATCAGCATTGGGTTACACTAGGGCTAATAACTATAATAACATTAACCGCAGTATTATTTTATATGTTTTTCAAATACCAAAAGCAGTACATCAAAAACACAAGATATTTATTACTCCCGTACATGATTTGGCTTTGTATTGCAACATCACTAAATGCCTATATTTTAATTTATAATTAATGAAAATTTACAGATTACATAAAACGCAAAAGTTACCCATCTCGGTAGATACCGCTTGGGAATTTTTATGCGACCCTAAAAACCTAAAAGAAATCACACCCAATTATATGAGTTTTGATATTCTTTCGGGAGCAGAAAAAGCCATGTATCCAGGGCAAATTATTCAATATATAGTCACACCTGTTTTGGGAATAAAAACAAAATGGGTTACAGAAATTACGCATGTAAAAGACAAAAAATATTTTGTTGACGAGCAACGTTTTGGTCCTTATGCCTTATGGCATCATAAACATTTTATTCATGAAATAGATGGCGGCGTGGAGATGGAAGATATTATAGATTATAAACTTCCCTTCGGAATTTTAGGCCAACTCGCACATCCTATTATTGTAAAACCTAAACTTGAAAGTATTTTTGAATACAGACAACATAAACTTATAGAACGCTTTGGAAACTTTAAATAACACAAAACAATCGGTAAACATATTTTGGTTTAGGCGCGATTTAAGATTAGATGATAATAAAGCCCTTTTTGAAGCCTTAAAAAGTGATAAGAAAGTATTACCAATCTTTATTTTTGATAAAAATATTTTAGAAAACTTAGCTAAAGATGATGCCCGTGTAAATTTTATACATGAAACACTTCAGGAAATAAACCGTACGCTGCAAAATTCTTACGGAAGTAGTATAGCGATGTTTTATAATGAGCCTAAAACCGTTTTTAAAACCCTTGCCGAAACGTATAATATTGACACTGTTTTTACCAACAGGGATTATGAACCTTACGCTAAAACTAGAGATACCGAAATAAACACACTGCTTAATGCTTATAATATTGAATTAAAAACCTACAAAGATCATGTGATTTTTGAGACTAATGAAGTTACCAAGAAAGATGGTAAACCTTATTTAGTGTACACACCGTTTATGAAAACGTGGAAAACCAAATTCAGCACCATTACACTCGATAACTTTGATACTTCAGCCTATTTTAATAATTTAATTGAAGACACAAAACAACCAAATTTAAGTTTAGAAGCTATTGGTTTTTCAAAATCTAATCAGAAAATAGCCCCTTACAAAGTCACTTCAACACTAATACAAGATTACGAAGCTAAACGAGATTTTCCTGCAAAAGATGCCACATCAAAACTAGGAACTCATTTGCGTTTTGGTACGGTTAGTATTCGTAAAATGGTTGCAAAAGCTATAGCTGAAACTAATGAGATATTTTGGCAAGAATTAATATGGCGTGAGTTTTTTACACAAATATTATGGCATTTCCCTGAAACGCTTACATATAGTTTTAAACCTAAATACGACGGAATTAAATGGCGAAATAATGAAGCAGAATTTCAATTATGGTGCGAAGGTAAAACGGGGTATCCGTTAGTGGATGCAGGAATGAGAGAACTTAATACTACAGGATTTATGCATAATAGAGTACGCATGCTTGTTGGTAGTTTTTTATGTAAACATTTATTGATTGATTGGCGTTGGGGAGAAGCTTATTTTGCCGAAAAACTTCACGATTACGAAATGGCAAGTAATGTTGGTAATTGGCAATGGGTAGCCGGTTGCGGTGTGGATGCAGCACCTTATTTTAGAATTTTTAATCCTACAACACAAATTAAGAAGTTTGATAGTGATTTGGCATACATAAAAAAATGGGTTCCAGAGTTTCAAGAACTTACCTATCCTACGCCAATGGTAGATCATAAAGAAGCTAGAGAACGCTGCTTAACAACCTACAAAGCGGCATTAAACTAAAAAGCTCAATAAAAAAAAGCCTTGATACAATATCAAGGCTTTTATATTTTATAATGAAAACTGAGATTAATTACCTTCTACTCTAGTAATTTTAGCGCCAATAGCTCTTAATCTTTCGTCTATATTTTCGTAACCTCTATCTATTTGTTCAATATTATGAATTGTAGATGTGCCTTTTGCAGATAATGCAGCAATTAAAAGAGATACACCCGCTCTAATATCTGGCGATGTCATGGTTGTTGCTTTTAATTGTGATTGGTAATCATGCCCAATAACACTAGCTCTATGCGGATCACAAAGAATAATTTTTGCCCCCATGTCAATTAATTTATCGACAAAGAATAAACGGCTTTCAAACATTTTTTGATGAATAAGCACACTTCCTTTTGCCTGTGTAGAAATCACTAAAACAATACTTAATAAATCTGGAGTAAACCCTGGCCATGGCGCATCTGCAATAGTTAAGATTGACCCATCAATATAATTTTGTATTTCGTAACCATCTTTATGAGCAGGAATGTAAATATCATCACCTCTTCTTTCAATAGTAATCCCTAGTTTTCTAAACACATCAGGAATTTGCCCTAAATCATCCCAACTTACATTAGTAATAGTTAGTTCACTTTTAGTCATAGCCGCAAGACCAATCCAACTTCCAATTTCAATCATATCAGGAAGCATACGATGCTCTGTTCCGCCTAAATGATCAACACCTTCAATAGTTAACATATTAGATCCTACACCAGAGATTTTGGCTCCCATGCGATTTAACATCTTACATAATTGTTGCAAATAAGGTTCGCAAGCGGCGTTGTAAATAGTTGTAGTACCTTCAGCTAAAACAGCAGCCATAACAATATTTGCTGTTCCTGTTACTGAAGCTTCATCAAGAAGCATGTAAGTTCCTTGTAATTTATCGGCTTCAACACCGTAAAAATAATCTTCACGATTATATCGGAATTTAGCGCCTAATTTTATAAAACCTTCAAAGTGCGTATCCAAACGACGACGTCCTATTTTATCACCTCCTGGTTTTGGGATATACCCTTTTCCAAAACGTGCTAATAAAGGGCCAACAATCATAATTGAACCTCTTAATCCTTTTCCGTCTTCTTTAAACTCTGCAGATTCAAGATATTTTAAATTAACCTCATCAGCTTTAAAAGAATATGATCCTTTACCGAGTTTGCTAATTTTTACACCTAGTTTTTTTAGTAATGCTATTAATTTATTAACATCAATAATATCTGGGATATTGTTAATGATTACCTCTTCAGGTGTTAATAAAACAGCACATAAAATTTGTAATGCTTCGTTTTTTGCGCCTTGAGGTTGTATTTTACCTTTTAATTGGTGACCTCCTTCTATTATAAATGTAGCCATATAATGTTAGTAGCGTTTTCTATTATTATTAGTATTACGATTAGTGTTGTTGCTTTTCTTATGAACTGGTTTTTTAGTATTTGAAGTATACTTTTTCTTTGATTTAAGCAAGCTTGTAGCGTCAGATAAGTCTTCTTCTCCTTCTTTTAAGTTGATTTTACCATCAGACAGTTCAAATAAATGATTAAAAATCACCGCATCTTCTACGGTGTCTTTATTCCAATTTAAGAAACATTTTTTCATATGATTAGCAATAGTAAACACCAATGCCTCTTTAAGATCTCCATCTTCCCATGTATTAGCAACGTCAATCATCGTCTTAATATTGTTTCCGTAAAAACGATATTTCGGATAACTTTGCGGGTACTCTAAAGGTTCAGGACTTGCTTGAATTTGTTCTCTAGAAGGTTTATCGTATGGTGAATCTACATCAAGATCAAAATCAGCCATAATAAATAGCTGATCCCAAAGTTTATGTTGAAAATCGGGAACATCACGTAAATGTGGTTGCAAATTCCCCATCACAGCAATAATTGCTTTCGAAACCTTATTACGTTCTTCTTTGGTCTCTTGCGCTTTTGCATAATTAATCATCTTCTGCAAATGTCTTCCATACTCAGGAATAATTAAATGCTCGCGCTCTGTATTGTACTCTAAATTGTCTATCAAAATAAAAAAATGTGTAGTATTTGTGTTTAATGCATGTAGTAAGTTATGCATTAGGTGTGCAAAATACAAAAAAAAATGAATAGTTGAAACTATTCGCCTATAGGATTATAAGCTAATTACACCTTCAACATTAGCACTCACTTCTTGATATTTTTCAACAACGGCTTCTGGATCTTTCATCGTTACATCAATAGAAATACTTGTATACTTCCCATTTTTTGATGGCATCGTTTTAATTACAGCTCCCATATCATTAAATAAACCTTCAATTTCGGCTATTTTATGAGAGTCTGTTTTTACTATAAATTTATATAAATACTCTGACGGCCAAGTCGCTGTATCGTATAATTGACTTTTTAATTTTTTATAAAATTCTTCGGCTTTATTATTATCTGACATTGATTTTTTTTTAGGAGTGTAAAGATACATTTTTAAATTACTACTTTTACAGCTAAAATCTTGCCAAATTGAGTACACATAAAATTGTCATAACAGGAGGACCAGGAACGGGGAAATCTTCTATTATAAATGAATTAAAACATAGAAAGCATTTTTGCTTTGATGAAATATCGCGTCAAGTCATCCTAGATGCTAGAGAAAACGGAACAGAGCAACTCTTTTTAACAGAGCCGCTTTTGTTTAGTCAACGCCTTTTAAAAGGAAGAATAGATCAGTATGATGCGGCTGAAAAAAGCACTTCTGAAATCGTGTTTCTAGATCGAGGAATTCCTGATATTATTGCATACATGGATTATATTGGTGACACCTATCCTGATGAATTTGTTGCTGGATGCTCCGAAAAACCTTATACACAAGTGTTTATTTTAGCGCCTTGGGAAGACATTTTTGTTAGCGACTCTGAGCGTTATGAAAACTTTGAACAAGCCGTTGAAATTCACAAACATTTAGTGGCCGCCTACAAGCGTTTTAACTACCATTTAGTTAATGTCCCCTTTGGAACTATTGAAGAACGTACCAACTTTATTTTAGAATCGCTAAATTTATAGTGATGCAACATCCTATACAAGTTTTAGAACAATACTTTAATCACACCTCTTTTAGACCGCTACAAGAAGACATTATCAATGCGGTTTTGGCAAACGAAGATACTTTTGCTTTGCTACCTACAGGAGGAGGAAAATCAGTATGTTTTCAAATTCCAGCACTTATAAAAGAAGGAATTTGTATTGTAGTGTCACCATTGGTGGCATTAATGAACGATCAGGTAAATCATTTAAACGAAAAAGGCATTAAAGCTATGGCGCTTACTAGCGGACTTTCGTTTGACCGTCTAGATACCCTTTTAGACAACTGTATTTATGGTAATTATAAATTTTTATACTTATCACCAGAACGTTTGCAACAACAACTTGTACAAGATCGCATACAACAAATGAACGTTAACCTTATTGCGGTTGACGAAGCGCATTGTATCAGCCAGTGGGGAAATGATTTTAGACCCGCTTATAAAAACATTTCTATTTTAAGAGAATTACACCCTACAGTAAACGTTATTGCACTTACAGCAACCGCAAAACCTGAGGTAGTTACCGAAATTATTAAAGAATTAGATTTTATAGCTCCAAAAATATTTAGAGCCTCTTTTACACGACCAAATATTGCCTATATTGTTTTAGAAACCGAAGATAAAAACTACAAGTTACTTCAAATTTTAAAAGTACATAAAGGCCCTTCTATTATTTATGTTAGAAATAGAAAAGCCACCATTGAAATCAATAATTTATTGAATGACAAAGGATTTTCGAGCACTTTTTTTCACGGTGGAATAAATACAAAAGATAAAGAAGAACGTTTACACCAATGGACCAATAACCAAAAAGAAATCATGGTAGCCACTACCGCTTTTGGAATGGGAATTGATAAACCTGATGTAAAAACGGTAATTCATATAAACTTACCCGAAAGCTTAGAAAGCTACTACCAAGAAGCCGGAAGAGCAGGTAGAAATAACGAAAAAGCATTTGCGGTTATTCTGAAAAATAAATCGGATGACGACCATTTAAAACATCAGTTTTTAAACAGCTTACCATCTATTGATTATTTAAAACTCATTTACCGAAAGCTCTGTAATTATTTTCAGATTTCTTATGGTGAAGGTGCCCAGGTTTCTCAACAATTCAACTTTATTGATTTTTGTAAAGTCTATAAATTTAAACCTGCCATTACATATAATGCGCTGCAATTATTAGATAGAAATAGTATTATCTCTTTATCTCAACAATTTAATTACAGTAGTAAATTACAGTTTATAGTGAGCAATAAAGCATTGTTTAGCTATATGGAAACACATCAGCAGTTTTCGGTAATTGTAAAATCTATTTTAAGAACCTATGGGGGAATTTTTGAGCATTTACTGAAAATTAATATTTCGTTAATCGAAAAAAAAGCAGGCGCTAGCGAAAAGCAAATTATTGGTGCCTTACAACAATTAGAAAAAGATGAGATTGTAACCTTTCAGTTTTCTAATACAGATTCTGAAATCACCTTTTTACAACCTCGTGAAGACGAAAAAACCATCAATAGAATTGCAAAAAACGTGGTACAACAGCACGAACTAAAACACAATCAAATACAAGCTGTAATTTCTTACACAAGTAATAACGAGCTGTGTAAAAACATTCAAATACTTAACTATTTTGGAGAAGAAAGCAATGTAAATTGCGGGATATGTTCGGTCTGTCTTTCAAAAGAGAAACAAAAAAACAATGTTGATTTCAAAACAATTAAAAACAGCATAATCGTTGCCCTACAATCACAACCATTAACTTCAAGGCAACTTATTGAAACCTTATCCTATAACGAAAAAGAGGTATTACACATCATAAAATTACTGGTAGAACACCAAATATTAGACATTACACCAACAAACACTTATAAATTAAAACACACATGACAGACGGCTTAAAAATTATTTTTATGGGAACTCCAGATTTTGCTGTAGACACCTTAAAAACGCTCGTTGAACACAACTATAATGTGGTTGGAGTTATTACTGCTCCCGATAAACCTGCAGGACGTGGGCGAAAATTAAACGAATCTGCGGTAAAAAAATACGCACAATCGCAAAATTTAAACATCTTACAACCTACCAATTTAAAGGCTGAAGAGTTTATTGAAGAATTAAAAGCTCTAGAAGCCGACTTACAAATTATTGTAGCCTTTAGAATGTTACCAGAAGTGGTATGGCGCATGCCTAAACAAGGTACATTTAACCTACACGCCTCTTTACTCCCACAATACAGAGGAGCAGCACCAATACATTGGGCCGTTATTAATGGCGAAACAAAAACAGGAGTCACCACCTTTTTTATTGATGATAAAATTGATACGGGAGCTATTATTTTACAAAAAGAAATAGACATCACTCCAAACGAGACCGTAGGAACGCTTCACGATAAATTAATGACGCTTGGTAGCGCTTTAGTAATTGAAACCGTAAAACGTATTGAAAATGGTAACATCACCACCTCAGTACAACCACAAAATAGCGATTTAAAAACAGCTTACAAATTACATAAAGAAAACACTAAGATTGATTGGTCGCAACCTTTAGATACCATTTACAATAAAATACGTGGCTTAAACCCGTTTCCCTCTGCTTGGTGTGAGTTAAAAAACAACGATGACACGTTGAATGTGAAAATTTTTGGTATTGAAAAGGAAATAGAATCACATAACCATGAAACTGGAAAAATTATAGCTGATAAAAATGAGTTAAAAATTTCAGTACAAAACGGTTACATTGTTGTAAAAGAAATACAACTACCTGGAAAACGAAAAATGGAGGTGAAATCATTATTAAATGGCTTTAATTTTTCAGACGATGCCAAAGTGCTCTAAACCCTCACTATCACTGAGATGCTAAAAAAGCTACAAAAAAACACACTCTTTATTAACAAACAACAAAAGTTATTAACAATAATCCGAATTTCCCACGCTATTACTTGCATGATTGAATAATCCTTATAATTTTGTAGGAGGATATAACAAAAAACAAGTTAAACCGACAAATCATTTAATAATCAAAAAATACAATTTTATGAACAAAACAGATTTAATCAATGGAATGGCAGAAAATGCAGGAATCACAAAAGCTGCAGCAAAAAAAGCTTTAGATTCTTTATTAATTGATATTGAAGGTGCTTTACAAAAAGGAAACAGAGTATCTTTAGTAGGTTTTGGTTCTTGGTCAGTATCTAAAAGATCTGCAAGAGAAGGAAGAAACCCACAAACAGGTAAAACAATACAAATCAAAGCTAAAAACGTAGTAAAGTTTAAAGCTGGATCTGATTTAAGTAATGCTGTAAACTAATTACACGTTATTTCACATAAAAAAAACCCACTTATTTAAGTGGGTTTTTTATTTTCTTAACGATATGTTAAAAAAATGTTTGGTTTTTTAACATATATGTTTTAGTTTTAGTTGAAATAACCAACGATATGATAACAACACACCCTAAAAAAGGTCATTTATTGATTGCAGAACCATCAATAATTGGCGATATGTCGTTTAATAGATCAGTGATTTTACTTGCCGACCATACCCAAGAAGGATCTATAGGATTTATACTAAATAAACCTTTAAAATACACATTAAAGGATCTAATTGAAACCTCATCAGAATTTAAAATTTTTAATGGCGGCCCTGTAGAACAGGATAATCTTTATTTTATACACAAAGTCCCACACTTAATACCTAATAGTATTGAAATATCTAAAGGTATATACTGGGGTGGTAACTTTGAAGTTGTTTTAGATTTAATTGAATCGCATAAAATAACTGCTGCAGACATTCGCTTTTTCTTAGGATATTCTGGTTGGGAACCTTCTCAATTAGATGAAGAGCTAGAATCTAACGCCTGGGTAGTTTCAAAAAATAGTTATAAAAATGATTTAATTGAAAAAAGCTGCCAAACATTTTGGAAAGAAAAAATGCTAGAATTAGGTGGCGATTACAGCATATGGTCTAATGCGCCAGAAAATCCTAGCTATAACTAAGACAACCTTACGGCAACATTTAATTTCTTTAATAATAATTGCGCAACATCTGTTTCAAATGTCTTTTTACGATATTTTGTAATGGGTTGAATTCCTACAATAATATTTGTTGTGAATAACTCGTCGGCTTTTTGCAATTCAAAAGGAGAGATTGAAGTTTCTTCAATTTCAAAACCTTCTAATTTTTCAATAGCTTCAATGATTTGTTTTCTTAAAATCCCTTTAATGCAACCATCTTCTAATGGCGGGGTCTTAATAAGATGACCTTTAACTAGAAATATATTTCCATTTAAAGCCTCTATAACGTTTTTATTGGTATTAAGCAGTAAACAGTTATCTAACTTGTTTTCTTGCGCGTAAATACTACCTAAAACGTTTATGATGCGGTTGTTTGTTTTCAATGTACTTAACAATCCTGGAGCAACATAAAAATCTTTAAACAAATCTACCGTACAGTCTGCCGAATCTATACTATAAAAATCACTTTCTAAAGCAGATACCACAATACTATAGTTGATGGTTTTAGCAATAGGCATGTATTTTCCACCTTCTCCTCTATCAATATTAAGGCGTACACGAACGGTACGTTTTGATAGGTTATTAGCTGCAATAGTTTTTAATATTTCACTTTGAAGTATTTCCATAGTGAACGACATTGGTATCTCCATTCGTAAAATACGCATTGAAGACATAAGTCTAAAATAATGATCCTCCCAAAATAAAATTTTACCATGTACCACTTTAAGAGTTTCAAAAAGTGCATCACCGTATTTATAGCCTCTATTATCTGTAATTGAGGCGTTGTCGCTTGTTGTAAGGATATCTCCGTTTAAATTAATCATAAAAAAAGTCTCGATTAAAAATCGAGACAAAGATATAATTTATATTAAAGTAAATCTAGGCAGAACCTAAAACTTGCTTTAAACTTGAAACTTGGTTTTCCCAAAGCATCTTAGCTTCGTCTACCTCATCGTCATCAGCGTAATCTGTAATCACCAAAGAAACATCTTTTGTAATCTCATCCACCTGAATTTTTATTTCGAAAAAACAACTTTCACCATCTTCATCATCAGCAAGCCATCTAAATTTTATGCGTTCGCCACTCTTTTTGCTTAGCATTTTAGCTGTTTCTTCGCTTCCATCCCAAATAAAAGTGTACATCTCTCCTCTTGAGTTAACGTTGTCTGCAAACCATTCAGAAAGACCTGAAGGTGTTGATATATATTGATATAATAACTGCGGTGAGGCGTGTATTGGGAATTCTACTTCGAATTTTATTTTATCGTCCATGTGTAACTTTATTATGAGGCTCAATATATACATTAATTATTGAGTTTTAAACTTATTTCATTAAAAAATATTTTTATTGTTTTTTGTTTGTGTAATACAAAATAGTTTATATCTTTGCACCCGCAGAAATGCATATGGCGAGGTAGCTCAGCTGGTTAGAGCGTCGGATTCATAACTCGGAGGTCATGGGATCGTGCCCCATTCTCGCTACATTTATAATCAGTTAAAATTAAACGGTTTAGTTCACTCTAAACCGTTTTTTTATGCTTACACTTAACGCTTTTGTGACTATTTAACGGAATTTGGCACATAATTTGGTACGCAAAAAAGATTTTTCACCGGCTAAAATTTATACTACTAAAGGCCATTTTTAAAAAAGCTCATATCTTTATTTTGCTTTTTGAGACCTAAAAACAGGCAAACTTAAACGTTAAAAAAAATATTTATAGCAAAATCAATACTATAAAAAAGACCTTTTATCTCCTTACCGAAGAAAACTTTTAAAATTATTAAATACTGGCTATAATCCGCATTTTGATAATACTGTTTTATACCAAGATTAAGCAGGCTATTACAGACTTCAACGGATAATGAGCTTACATCATCCTATCCACCCGTATCGCGAAGTATTCCAACAAAAAATAAACCTAATACTAATAGACCATTCAGCTAATTCTTTATTGAATTTGGCTATTATTTCATTATATGTTTTTCCTTCAATAAAATAACCCTCGTTCATTTTTAAGCTACCAAAATTCCATTTCTCAAACTCCTTAAACGCATAACTAATAGCAGTATCTTTTTTATGACTTTCTAAATAAAATACAAGAATATAAGACGTTAACTTCTGCATGTCCCTAAAATTAACTGATAGTTTTTATGATTCTAAAAAACATGTATTCTTTCATTCCATATTACACTTGGAGCGTCATCAAAATTAACAACATCATTCCATACATTTTTCCAATTATCAATAAAATTTTCTTTACAATCTCTTAACGAAGGTATTTCTACAATAAATCTTAAAATTCTATCTAAAAAATCAAGATCTAATTTATTATTTCTAAGGTTTTGAAAACTATTATTACCAGCAGCTATTAATCTAAAGTTTGTTTTTCTGGTTCTAATGATCCTAACGGATAGTAATGCCCTGTTTGTAATACCTATATCAAATTACGCTGAAGTGATTTAGATAAACCTTGTACTTCATCTAAAAACAAAACCCCACAATTTTTAAAATTTGATAAAATTCCTTCTTTATCATTATCATCTGGTTTTTGATGCAACTTTATGTTTTCTAACAACTTTATCGCTGCATAATATTGCGGAAATAACGACACACAATTTTATAAATATTGTTATCTAATTCTGAATAATCAATAAGATGAATATACAAGTCTTTTTGAGAACGGTCTTCTCGCTCTAACTGGAAGCCATTACAAACCAGTTTAATTATTTATTTATTAGACTCGTACAAATCTTAAGCACTGAAAACCTCTTGCTTTCTAACAATGCTTTTAATTTCATTATTGGTTAGGTTATCGGCTTCGTATTGACTTTTTAGATAACTTTTAATATCTGCTTTTATAAGCGCTTCGTTTTCTTGGCGCACAATAGTATTCCCTAAAACATGCGGAATCCCTTCATTATCTAATAACTCAATAAAAACGTTTTCTAACTGTGCTTCTGTGAACTTGTTCATTAGTTTAAACTAATTGGCTATGTTTTTTAATTTTATATAACAAAATTCCAATTTACAATTTCTTTTATAAAAAAAACACCCAATTATATATTATAATCAGGTGTTTAATGGTCTAAATTAAATTTTATTATTTACTAAATTTCCATTTTTTATATTCATCAATTTCAATATGAACAAATTTTAAACATAATGCCATCACTGCTGCATCATCTACATAACCAACTATTGGGATAATATCTGGTATGGCATCAATAGGTGATAATACATAAAGTAATGTTGAACCTACAGCTGCTATTATATACCAAGGAACAACCGTATAATCTCCTTTAAAATAATCTCTACTCATATTGAAAAGCAATTTAAATTCGTTAAGAAACTTTTTTAATTTTCCTTGCTTTTCAAACTTTTCATTTAAATCGTTGTAGTTGTTTAATACGTCTTCTAGGTTTTTTTTGTCAAAATCTTTTCTGTTTTTGTTAAATGTGTTTTTCATCTGTTTTTAATTTTTAGGTTTAATACTATTTTTATGTTTTTTAGTCAAGGTTTTCAGGCATAGAAAAAGACCTTTAACTTTTAAACTTATTTTAAATTATAATTGTTTAGTACTTTCCAAACATATACTTCAGGCCTGTAGGTATCTAATATCAAAAAAGCATTTTCATACTCTTTTCTTTTCATATAATAATTATAAGCTTGTCTAATAATTGTGTTGACTGCTAAGCCACCAACAGTAATTTTAAAATCTGTAGTTTCATTTAAATAAACTGCCAATTCTATTTTATCTGTTTTGGTATTATTTTTTGAATGAAGCAATACCGCTTCATATACTCTCTTCATATTTTATTTATTTAGTTGTCATTAATACTTTTAATTTTAATTCTCCACCAATCATTCTTAAATAGCAATACTGTAAAAGTTCTGGGAAATCCCTTTTTAATTTCTGATACATACCTTCACTATTTTTAGGCAGCGTTTTAGTTTTTAAATATTCTTTAAGGGTTATTATTTCCTTTTTTAAGATTTGTTGTGGTAATGTTGAAACAAACTCTCTCCAAGTCCATTTAATTTCTTTTAAGGTTATAGACAACAACTTACCAGATAGCTCTACATAAGAATTGTTTAGCATAAATTGTAAGTCTGCTTTTCTAATCGCTAAATCTATTGCTGTAAATGGCGCATAAGCCACCATTTTTAATTCACCAGCTTTTTCTTTAAATAACATGACAGAAATAAGTTTATCATTTTTAAATGTTAATCTCCAAACCGGAATACTTTTCAGCATATCATCTGCATCTTTAAAACCATTGGCTAGATTAATACCTCCACAAGTAGAATAGGCTTCTTTTAAATGACTGTAAACTGCCATAGCGTATTGTGCTTTTTCCTTATTGTTTTCTGCTCTTAAAATTTTGATTATTACATTCATAACTATACCTTTTATTGTTAAGTACACTACAAATATATTGGCATTGCTTGGCGTATTCCTTATTTGTTCAGGGCTGAACAAACAGATAAAAACCATTAAATTTTGGGTATAAAAAAAGCTTTCTAGATATAGAAAGCTTTAACAAAAAGTGACGTTATAATTTATTTAGGGAACATATTTTAATTCTATAGAACGGCCAGTAACACTAAGCTCACAATATTTACCATTGTCCATTTTAATCTCTTTTAAATATGATTCGGTTAGAATAAGAAAATTTGAATCTAGTGCTGTTAAAGTATGATCATTAGCATGGAAAAAATTTGTGTTTATAAAACAAGAGACTTTCTTCTTAATATTATCATCTATAAAAACAGCGACCTCCTCCAAACGAGAACTATTTAAATACTCACTCGTAATTCCATTTATATAAGTCTCCTTTTCAAGTGCGGTTCTAAGAATTAAATAATAGTAATCCTCTCTGCCCTTATCTAGATATAATGCATTAGTTACATTGCTTTTATTAATAACAAATGGATAGGCACTTTTCCCAGAAACTATAACAAAAGCAATTGCATTTATATTTTTATATTTTACACCTGCATTTTTTCCTTGAATGCCAAACGCTTCTTCATCTCTATTTTCCTTTTCCTCAATCGTTCTGTTGTTTATTAATACTTCAATATTAGTTTCTGAAAGTTTTAAAACAGGTTTCTTTTTAATCTTATAATCTAACTTAAACACTTTTGAGTGAAATTCATTTAAAAAACGACAAGAGGGAGAGTATTCAATTGATGGTAAAATATTTAAATGAGAGTTAAGTGCGACTAATCTATTTACTTCATTAATATATTTGTAAAAATACAAAGCAACGGTTTCTGGCTTATTGGACTGCACTCTAAAAAGTACTTCCTTATTTACTTCATTCAATTTTATAAAAATCTCACAATTATCGTGATCTACCATACAAGACAATCCATTTTGATATTGGACAAATGATGGCATTTTTATAAAATATATTGAAAACACATATTGAAGGTCAGATAATATTACTTTTAAAGGTAATAGTTCTTGAGTCCAAACAACTTCAACATAATCCTTTAATGTAGTAGATGGTGGTACAACTAACTCATTACCATTATGCTTATAATCTATATCTTCTAAAAAAAACTGAACATTAGGCAAACAATTTTTAGCCTCTGTGTTTCCTAAAAACTCTACAGGAACACCATCTGTTTTATTACCAAGCAATTCTAAATATTCTAAATTTGGAAATCGCTCTAATATAGCATGTAATATTGATGCCGTAATAACCAATTGATTTTCAGATAAAATCAATACTTTTAAATTTTCATGAACACTGTTTTGATCAAAAAACTCATTATTTATTAAATTATAAGATAAATCTAGGCCTTCTAGTTTTTTAGGTAATTCTGAAATATTAAAATTTTGAATTAGATTTTTATTTAAAATCAAATCTTCTAAACCCGTTGGCAGTTCTACTAAATTATCTAAACTATTTATTGTATTGCCTTCTAAATCTAGACTTATAATATGTGGCAGATTTAAATTAATCTCTGATAAATTTTGAATAGTAGTTCCAAAAATTTTCAATGTCTTTAAATTCTTTGGCAACCACTTTATATTGTCATTATAACAATACATTATACTTAAAGTTCCTAGTTGTTTTAATTTAGATAAAAATTTGAAATCAGAATCTGAAAAATAAGTCCAACCAATAGTTAATTCAGTTATATTAGACTCATCAACCCACTCAATTAATTTGCTTAATCCAAAATCTGGAACATTGTCTTGT
This sequence comes from Lacinutrix undariae, assembly GCF_052934785.1. NCBI lineage: Bacteria > Pseudomonadati > Bacteroidota > Flavobacteriia > Flavobacteriales > Flavobacteriaceae > Lacinutrix > Lacinutrix undariae. Next base: position 2,359,176 of record NZ_CM128809.1, on the reverse strand, counting down.
ACTTTATGGTTGTAAATATGTCTTAATTCATTTTCAATTACTAATCTTTCCTCAACTGTGGTTACGAACTTATAAAGGTTAATAAAATTAATTACTTTTTTCCACAAAGCATCGCCTTGCTTGGTTTGTCCCATTTGTAAAGGCATTAAATCACCTCCTTCAAATATCAGGGTATTAATTGCATTAGGTATATTTATTTGGATAGTATCCTCTACCGAAACACCTGTAAAAGATACTATTTCAATATTTTTAGGTAATATAAATTCACTAACATTAGCATGCTTTGATAATAGCTTTTCATTTTCTACATCATACAAATAAAAACAACCTTTATCCTTAATCGGATAAATAAACGTACCTGTAGACAGAATAACATCTAACAGATCTTCATTTTCTTCTGAGTTTAAATAAAATACATTGTGAAATTCTGCCTTATGAATAGAAATGTGATTTGACATAACTCAATTATTTACAATTGCTCATAATAGTCCTTAATCTTTGCGGCCATTAGCTTACGACGCTCTACAAGAAAATCATTATAATCTACATGTGTTGCTTTAAGTAGCGTTTTCGGGATATCATTTAATACAAGGTTATCTTCTAATCCAATTGTAGAATCTAAAGTACTAATATCAAAAATACCCTCTTCAATTTGTGCCTCAACCTTAGCTAAGTAATCTTGTGGTGTTTTCATACCAACTTTAATATTGGTTGCTTGTTCTGTGTACACAAAATTTGCTACTTGGTTATATTGTTTAGGTATAAACCCATTTTGTGCTAAGTATTTTTTAGGAAAAATATGATGTACATCTCCACGCTGCTCAATTAAGCTACTAATCTTCATGCTTTTTGATAAAAATGCTGGTGCATTTCCATAACATTGTGCTGCCAAATACACATTGTAGGCATTGTTATTAACACTAGAGGATTCTAACTGATTTACCAATGAAAATTCCCAAAATCCTTGACCTAAATGGTTTTGTTCCATTTGCTGTAAATACTCCTTAACTCCTTTTTCGTTAATCTGTTTTATGTCCTCATCAATCATAGACTCTGAAGAACCTGAATAACGACTAATTAAAAGAGACATAACCAACCAACGTTTTACATAATGCTGAATTTCTGATTCAGGCATGCTTTCATGACGTAGTTTTAAATATAAAGCATACGAAAAATTCATACTGTTTTTGGAAGATATTAGTTTCTGACTAATTAAACCTGCCGATTTTACCAACATAATAAAACGTTGGTAACTGGTTTGGTTTACAAAATCTGTCAATCCTTCTGAAAGCATATTATAACTACGCTCTGCTATTTCACTCTCATAGGTTCTAGCTTCAAAATTACGACCAGACAACAACGCTACTAAATCGCTAAACTTACCACGACTAAATTTATAAGTGAATGCCACACGCAATACATCTATATAATCTGGAATATATAAATCGTCACTTCCTGTTGCCATCCATTTTGAGGCTTTGTAATAGTCGCTATTAGAGAATACAGTATCGTTATCTAAAATGTGTTTATTGAAATCTTTATCCACTAATAGTCTACAAAAGTAATCGACTAATTTTCGCATTTTATTTCCGCCATAAACCTCATCGGAAGCTATTTTAGACATTACGAAGTCTGCATTACTTAGCACAACTCCTTTTTGGTTGATACGAATAAAAATATCTGTAACCGTATCTATATCTAATGAACTATCTAACTCTATAATACCAACTTGTTTATTTTTAATACGTTTTAAGTTTTCTATACGCTCTTCAATTAAATCCTCATCTGCTTCTGGGTTTAATTTTAAATATTCTCTAATGGCTTTGGTTATAGAAATCTCATCATTAATTATTGGATTAATGTTGTTAATCCACTCAGGACTTTTCTCAAAAGCCTTATTTAAAACTTCAAACTTTTGGGTTAAAGGGTTAAATGCAATACGAATATTAATTTCTTTATAGTTTTTGTTCAATACACGCTGCCCAACTACAGCTGCGGTTAAAGCTGTAATACGCTGTTGCCCATCTATTAATACTTTTTTACCAGCCGATAATTCACCATTTTTTAATTTCACATCAGGATTTCGCCAAGTAATAATATAGCCTACAGGATAGCCTTGATATAGCGAGTCTATTAAGTCTCTAACCTTTGCGCTTTTCCAAACAAAAGGACGTTGTATCTCTGGTATGGCGATTTCGCCAGATTTTATCCAGCTTAATAAAGTTTCTACAGGTTGTTGGTGTACGGAATATTTTGACATTGGTTAAAGCGTGTTTTATATTTTTTATTTTATAGTTTTTTCTTGCTTCTCGTTTTCTAAAAAGAGGTTCAATTTATTGTAAATAGAAAGTAACTTATCGTCTTCTAATTGTTTTAAAATGAATCCTGACAAATCCTGAATTACAGTATCATTTACTGGATAAGACTTATTAGCAAAATGTGCCCAAGAATTATTTTTATTAGTATAAAAATCTTTTACTAATACTTCTTTTTCATCTTCATCAAATTGAATACTGTTATAACGTTCTCTGTTTTTTAATAGGCTTTGTGTAAACTCTACAATTAAATACAACTCTTTTTTCTTAGTAAGCATTTCATCAAAAACAACCACAATCATTAAGTTTTCGTTATTTGAAGATTTAAAATAACGTGCACGTTTGTTTAGTGTACTTGATGCTTTTGGGATATATAGCTTTATGTTCTCTGTACTATCTCCCAAGGTAAGTCCCGCTTTCTCAATTTCGTTGGCTATGTGATTTCTAACCGAAAACTTAAAAGACGCTAATTGATTTATTTCTTTTTGATTTGTAAAATAGAACTCTAATTCTTTTTGCTCCATAACAGGCCTACTCATATTTATAATGTTTTGATAAAAATCTTTTAAAAAGGTAAAATACTTCTCACTTGCTTGCATTACATAATTACCACTATTACACATTACTTCTTCTAGTAACTCTAAATGCGTAATATTTATATAATGTTTAGAATTTTCAAAACCATTATATACACTTTGAGCAATAGGGTGTAAAGACAAAACAACACCAACTTTATTGTTATTATCGTTTGGCATTATCTTTACAGAGTTCCAGTAATCATCTAAATCATTATTTTTAATATGATGATACACTTTGTTCTCTATTATTATAGCTTGTTCACTATTACTTAGTAAAATATCTATCCTACCGCCTTTATTTGTAGAGAACTCTGTCTCAACTTCAAAATCATAAAAACTTTGTAGCGCTTCTTTCTCTATATTTTGTTCTTCAAGTTTTGTTTTAATGCATGCTAACAAACTAGTAACAAATAAATCTTTAAATTTATGCACCTCATTAACTCTAAAATAAAACGCATAAATATTAGACAACACATTCTCGTAATGTGGCTGCTTAGCAATACCTAAAAAGGTTTTGGGTTTGCCTTTTATTTTTGGTATTTCATTTTGGTTGAGGAAGGTTTGAAGTTGTTGTAAGGTTTGTGCCATATATTAAACTACTATAATTTTAATTTTTCAAAAGCATTTTTAATTTCTGAAGGAATTTCAGAAGGCTCTTTAATGTATTCCAATAAGAGTTCAGCAGATTCAATACCTTTTGAAGGCAACCTGTTAAGTGTATCAAAATCTACTTCTTCCGATATACACTTTTCACGAATATTTCTTTTTAAAACTGAATAAAATTTTTGATTACTAATACATTTCGCTTTCTTGACAACTTCACTTTTACATTTTTCCACATCTTGAATCTTAAAAGATAAAGTGTCTTTATAAAAATCGTTTAATATATTTAACCAAACTTCATTTGGTAAAGCGTCTTCTATATCTTGGTCTCCTACGAAAAACATATTATCTTTAATAGCAGCTGTACCGATTACAAAACTCATATCATTATCAAAAAGATAAACCATTTGGCTTTCCGTTTTTTTAAAACCAGCCATCACTTTCTCTAAAATAGTTTTATTTTGACTCCACTTATCTTTGCCTTGTATATTTATAAGTTGAATATTATCTGCTATAAGGGTATTACCTGTATATAATTCATATAATCTAGGTATTAAATATTGCTCAGTATCACCTTCAACAATTAAAAATTTATCATGAAATAAAAAATCGCTATTTTTTACATTTAGCGACGAATAAATTGCTTCTATATCCTTGCAAGAATTAAGCGTTGAATAACCATTATCTTCTTGTTTTACGCTATTTATTTTGTCGAGATTAGACTTATCTATAAATATCGTTGAATGTGTACTAATGATAGGTTGAACATTCCCTTTAGCTATCTTATTTAAAGTATCAAAAAATTCCCTTTGTGCCTTAGGATATAAATGAGTTTCAGGCTCATCAAATGCCCAAATAAATTTATTTACACTATCAGTTGTTGTATCTGCTTTAGCCTTTATTAAAGAAAACCAAATTTGTCTTTTTAAACCCTCTCCTTGATTTTCTAGATGTATAGGTCCATCGCTAAACGTTTTAGTTACCATTACATCTGTAATTTTTTCTTTTACATCGAAATAAACTTTTGAATTAATTTCTTCAACATCTTTAGCAACCTCTTTTATAATATTACTTATTTCTCCAAATTTTTTATTAATAGACTCTTCAGCTTTTTTAGCCAATTTATTTGCAGATTCTTTTAAGGGTTTTAAGTGAATATCTATTTCATCCTTCATTATTGCGTTAGCAGTAGCAGTTATTTCATCTAAACTTGTTTTCCAATCAAATAATTTAAATTCTGGAAAAAAATCTTTATCATCTTTCGCTAATTTATATTCAGACCATTCTAAAGCACAATTATGTTTTGAGTAAATTGCTCTAATCTTTTCAAAATTAGAAAAACGACCTTTACCGTTTTCATTTTTTATTTCCTCTGCTGTAACCTTATCTTCTTTAATTTTTTTATTAATATTTGCTTGACTTAAACTCCATAGTTCTAATGAGGGTATAGCTTCATTCATTAGCAAGTATGATTTAACTCCTTGATGTGAAAATTTTTTGGCAAACCAAAAACTATTACCCTCATTAGAATCTATAGACCAAGCAAGCGGTGTTGATAAATTTAAATCAGAAAATTTTTCAGCTTCTTCATCTTCATACTTGAACTTTCCTATAATAAAAGTTGCATTGTTATCATCAGAAAATATCGGCAGATTCTTATCTATCAATATGCTATTCAATTTTTCTGTTTTTTCAGGTGAATTTGACAAATCACTTTTATAATTGCCTTCTCCTAATGAATTATATTCTGGTTTACTCCCCAACAGAAGGTCTATAGATTGTAATATTGTAGATTTACCACAGTCATTTAAACCAATAAAAATATTAGGGCTATTTTCAAAAAGATTTGAAACAACTGTTTTACAACTTCTATAATTAAAAATGATAACTTCTTCTAAATGCATATTTTTTTTAATAATTCTTAATCTTTTTAAACTACTACTGTTTTAGTTTCTACTTTTGACATTTTTGTTAAAAGTAAATCTCTAAAGCTTTCTAACTTTTTATTTAATTCAATATTCAAATATAATTTTTCTATTATTGTCTTGGCATAATTATTAAAAATTACACGCCTAGCGCTCAATAGTCTAAATACATACTTACACCTAAAGCATATGCTATAGAGTTATTTAAATTTAAGAGCAATCATCATAACCAACGGACCTCTATTTTAAACTGATGGATGCATTATAAACTGTTACTATTTTCTCATCGTTTAGAATTTACTCTAAACACACTTAAAATTAAACCTAAACCAACAATAACATCTACAATATTCCACAACTCGCGTCCTAATGCTATTTTAAAAAACGGCTGAAATAACAAGGCTAAGCCTATATAAATAAATAGTTCAATTTTAGGTTCAACTTCACGGGTCTCATAGGCAAAAACACCAAATATCACAAAAGCTACAAAACGCACAAATTGATAATAGCCATAAGGCATATCCAACACACAAACAAATAGAAAAATTGCTAGAGCTATTTTAATTAACGGATTAGTCGCTTTCATTTTGGTTGAGTATCTCATCTAAAGCATTTTTATCAACATCTTTAATCAACTCAAAACTTGGTAAATCCGTATTCTCAAAAAAATCATATTGAAGCTTTGATAAATATGATTCACTAATAATATCTTCCTCTAAATACTCTTCAAAATCAGGATATACTTTTAAAATAGAGTCATTATCTATTGGTAATTTTGAACGAATAACTTTAAAGAATTTAATTTCGCTATATTCAATAACATTATCAGCCTTAATGGTACTAATAGCAACATCAATTAATGTTAATTGATTGTTTTCAGACAATTCAAAAGTATTAAGTTCTTTAAAGAACAATTTAAAAAAATTATTCCCTTCTGCATTAATTAAACCTGTAAGTTTATTCAACTCTACGTTAATATCAATATCCCCAAACGTTTTATTATTTTTATGCAAGCTCTTTATTAGTTCTACCTCACGTTCATCAATATCACCATCACAAGCCATACAAGAAAACGCTGTTTTTAGTAGTAATTTATTGAAATTTATTTTTTCCATTTTAGTTGTTTTTAAAACCAATACTTGGTCGCTGGTTAGTACTATCTTTTACGCCTTCCATTTTAGCTTTTATAGCAGTATAACTGTTTAACTCTTTAATTGAAATTGAAGGTCTATTTTTCGTTATAGTTTCAATTAGAATTGCATTAGAAATTCTAATCTCTTTATGAAGTGCTTTTCTTGCCGCCTCATCGCAAAGGAACTTTATATCACTTGAAACGTAATTTTCTGTTGATTTTGCTAAAGCAGAGTAGTCTAAACCAACCTCTCTTGGTCGTTTTTCTAGATACAATTTAAACATCAATTCACGTGCTTCAAAATCTGGTGGTGGTAAATAAATAATTTTATCTAAACGTCCTGCTCTTAAAATGGCTGGATCAATTGAATTAGGCCTATTTGTTGCTCCAATAATAAAAACACCATCATCTCCACAATTATTCATTTGTGCCAAAAACTCATTTACAGCACTTGTATTCATATGGTTTACGCTTGAATTATCTCGATTTGGAACAACAGCATCCAATTCATCAATAAAAATAATACTTGGTGCTTTTTCTCTTGCTTCATCAAATAAGCCTTTAATATTTTCTTGAGACTGATTTACAAATTTGCTCTGAATATCAGAAGGTTTTATTTGGTAAAAATTAAATCCAATTTCCTCGGCCATACGTTCTGCAAAAAATGTTTTACCACAACCTGGAGGTCCATAAAGCAACATTCCATTAGGAATTGTTAAACCATATTCCGCATATTTTTCTTTATCATTTAAAGCATTAATAACATCTAATTGGATAGTTTCTTTAAGTTTTTGCATTCCTGCAATGGCTTTAAAACCTTGTCCTTTTTTTAGGTTTTTTAGTTTTGGTTTAGCAGTTTCATTAACAGTTGAAAGTTGTTTAACCTCAATTTCACCATTAATAGCCTGGATAAACTCTTTTACATTTTTAAAACGATTTTCAGCGTTTGGTTGTAAAGCTTTGGCTATTATATTTTGTGTTTGTTCATCTATATTTTTGTCAAACTTTAAAGGCTTTCTACGTTCTTCTACAACAGCGTCTTCTAATTTTATACTATCCGATTTATATTTTGAAATTTCAACAAACCAAGGTGGTAACCCAAAGAGTAAGTGATAGTATAAAGCTCCAACCGAAAACACATCACTTTGCACAGAGAACACTTTATTAAAACTTTCATTCGCTTGATAAAATGAATGTAAACCTTCTTTTAAAAAATTTTTATTAGATTGACTTAAATATCTTGCATAACCAAAATCAATGATTTTTGGAATGGCAACTTTTCCTGATAAATCAGTCATGATATTTAAATTCGTAATATCATTGTGGATTATTGGATTATCTAGGTTATGCAAATAGTTTAAGCCATTTAAAACACCTGAAATTATATCTTTTGTTTCGTACTGATTTAATGTTTTCTCACGTTTCATTTTATCAGCCAAAGTTTCTCCACTAATGAAATTGAGTATTACAAAAGCATATTTTTGATTTTCTAAAAGCAATTCGCCACTATCGTGATACGCAACCAAATTCGGATGTTTAATTTGCTTTAAAATTTCAATTTCTAAGACATCGTCATTACCATCAAACTGTGTTCTATCTAATTTAGAATAGTTAAACAACTTTAACAGCTTAGTTTTCCCTTCTTGATCTTTGACACGATAGGTTTCAGCGTAACTTCCTTTTTTAAGAAAGAAAGTTACGCTGTATTTATTGTCAATATTTTGACCTTTGGATAATATGTGTTTTGTTTTTTTCATTTAAAAAGCTTCCTCTGAATTACTAGGTTTAGTACTAAAATTACCATTCTGTTGTAATATCAATTGATATTCTAAAATGTTATTATTTAATGTTTTTAGGTTGTCTTTTCCAAAATGCTCATTGGTAATAAAGCCACCTTTTAAAATACCACAATCAGTTTTTTTCATTATTTTATTAGGATTCCATCCTTTTCCATAATAAAAGTAAGTTTGATAGGCTCCATTTGGAAACTCAAACATATAAGAACTATTCGCGTTTATATAAGCATGTCTATATACTTTTCCTTTTTTTTTAATAGTTACCAAAACATCAGAATTAGTAGGTGTAGTAACCTTAATTTGAGAGCATCCGTAATCAGAACAAGAATTATTAGAACCAAAACAGTAAGCATAAGGTGTAGCGCCTGTGCGTAAAGAGTTATCTTTATACCTATCATAGATTGCTTTTTCTTCGCGTTCCTTTTTAAGCTTGGCTTCTTTTTTTATTCGTTTAGCTGTTTCTTTTTTTTCACGTTCAATTCTTTTTTGTTCTTTTTGAAAAGCAACTTCTTTAGCTTCTTTTTCCTTTCGAACTTTTATCTGAATTCTTTGTTGTAGCTCTTTTGCTTCACGTTGTTCTTTTTCTGCTTTACTTTCGCAGGAAGAAAATAATAACATTGAACAAAATAGGAAAACAGTACATATAATTCTATTTTTCATAATTATCCTCTTAAAGTCCCACTACCTGTTGGCACTTTTGAACCTCCTCTATCAGAACCACCGCTTCCAAAGTCGCCATTATCAAATATGTCATTAATTATTGGCTGAATACGGTCAATACTTGGTGATTCGTAAATAATAGCTTTACCGCTTTCAATTGAAGTTCTTGCAGCGTTTCTATCTCGCCAGTTTATGCTATCAAAGTCTCTATCTATCATTAACACAAAACCAATTAAATGTTCTAATCTTTCTAATTCGAAAGATAATGAATTGATCACTTCAATTAATTGAGGTGCATTTTTCGTATCTTTTTCTCGAATAGCTTGTTCAATATCTGGACGAAGTTTGTCTACGAGTTGAGTAGTTTGTTCATTTCCTTTCTCTCTATTTACATCTTCGAGACTATGGAAAGCCGTTTTCAATTCTTTTTCTAATTCAGGCCATTCTCTGTCTCCAATAAGCTTATCAATAGTTTTTAGGGTTTTTCTTAAATTTCCAATGGTTTGTTGCTGTGTGTCTGCCGCTTCTTTATTTTTATTGAAGTGATTTTCTATTTCTTCAATTTCCTTTTCAGACTGATTTAATTCAGGTAACTCTATGCCTTTTGCTTTTAAATTGATAATATCATTTTTAGCCTTTTTTAGTTCCTTTTCTAAATAATCTGCCTTTGAATCATTTACAGAATCAACTTTTGTTTCACATTCAAATTCATATGTAAATGCTAAGTGTGGAAAAGTAGCTAAACCAGTGATTTTTTGATTAATATCAATTTTCATTTCAATATCTACTTCACTATTTTCAGGAAGCAAGGAAGGTAAATCACTTCCTGTTATTAAAATTGTATTGATGTGATGATTGTGAATTGCTCTAGAACCTTCACAATCATGTTCTCCTTGATATATTGAAATTTCTAGATAATCTTCATTCATACCAGGTCTTATTTGACTAGGTGTTTTAAGTTTTGATAAACTTCCAGATGCAGGAAGTTGTTTGGATTTATCTAAACCTGTTACAGTTCTAAACTGTAGTCTACCCGAAGATACATCTTGTATTTCTATACCTATATTATAAGGAAGTACAGCACTTCCACCTTTTGCACCTTGTATAATATTAAAATGAGAAGGCTCGCATTCAAGTAAATTACCTTTGTTATCGTAAAGACTTACTGAATAGGTGTTTGATTTACCTTTAGCAAGTTGTACTGTAAAAACTTCCCCAATGGTATTTATTTCTATCTTACCGCTTGACCATCCGCCATCACCTCTAGAAATATCTGCAAATACTTTTTCTGGAATATTACCTTCTGTTTTATCTTCTAAAATTTTAACTGTTATAAACTCTTCTTCTTCAACAGATGTAGCTTCGTAAGAAATATCAAGTTGTATTTTTGAGGTATCTACAACAATCGTTGTTTCATCTTTTTTGATAGTAGAAGCATAAATTGCAGCTCCTTTTGCTACAACTGTCATAGGGTCAACGCTAGTGTCTGGTTTGCAAATTTGTTGCTCTAGCATTCTTCTAACAATAGGCGAATAAGTAGGACCTCCAACTAATATTAGTGCGGAAAGCTTATCTCCATTTAGATTATTTCTTTCTAATAATTTATTACTGATGTCAATTGATTTTTGGAATACAGGACCAATTGCTTTTTCTAATTGCTTTTCTGTAACAGTAAAATCTAATTCGAACTCTTCTCCTTCATCATCTTCTCCTGGTATATCCCCTAAATTGGTCAATATACTTGTCTCATTATTAAACGAAAGTTGTTTTTTTATCTCTTCCGCGTAGAATTTCATTGCAGCTCTTAAAATAGTTCTCTTATTATTATCTTCAAGTAATTCGTCAATAACAAAATTTTCTTTTAAATGAGGTAGAATTATTTCATCTACAATCGCTTCATCTAGGTTTTTACCACCTAAAAAATTATCCCCCTCTGTATCTATTACTTGTCTGATACCATCTGTAACTTTTAGCAAAGCAGCATCAAATGTTCCTCCACCAAAATCATATACGAGCCAAAAACCATCTTTGTTTTCTGAATTCATTCCATAAACCCAAGCAGCTGCTTCTGGTTCTGTAATAATACCTACCTGATCAAAACCGGCTTCTTTTCCAGTAGCTCTTGTAGCATCAATTTGATTGTTTTTAAAAGCAGCTGGAACAGTTATAATAACAGAATTGATATTCTCATCTTTTTCAAAAGATTTTAATGTTTTTAATACCTCAGCCGATAATTCAATAGATGAAAAAGAACGTTCCGCATTTGAGCTTTCATAAGAAGCATCAGAACCCATTGTTCTTTTAAACTCAATAAAAGAATTGTCTTTACTGCTATCCCAATTTTTCATTGCATTTAATTTTTCATTTTTCAATGCGTTAAATGCTGCATCACCAACTTGAATGGCTTTTCTTCTGTTTATATAAACACAAGAAGGCATTGTGTCTTTTAGTGTGGCTGTTCTAATACTTTCTGGGTTTCCATTTTGCATTTTTGAAATGGCAGAATTTGTAGTACCCAAATCTATTCCAAAATCAACTGTTGTTCTTTTCATAATATATTTTTTAGTCTCCTACACTTACTTCAATTTGTGCAGCTTGAATCATTTTTTCGTTAAAATTAACTTGTGGTTTTATTATCCGTGTAATTACTCTTTTTCCTGTTTCAATATCTTCACTTGGAATAAAATTGGCGGTAACATTCAGTCCTTCTTTATATTCTTGTCCAATCATTTCGACTATTTCATAACCACTTGATAAGTAATTTTCTTTAATACTTTTTACTGCACGTACCAATTGTTTCAATCCTTTGGTTTTTGGATCCATTCTATAATGATTGGTCTCCATAGCCGTTAACCTATCTGCTACTTTTAAAACTAATGAGTGGTCATTTTCATTTGTTTGTTTACCTGATAATTGGTCTGTTTTAATTACATCCAATTGTTTTGTTAAGACTTCTACCAATTTATTATCCAATTTCACACTTTCTTCTTCTAAAGCTGTTTTTGTATTTTTAATTTGAGTTTCAACATCTGTTTTATTAGATTGAATTCGTTTACCCAGTAACCAATAAACCAAACCACCTAATATAAGTGTAGCCAAAGTTGCAATTATCCAATACAAACGGTTTTTGCTTAAATTACTATCTAGTTCAGAAATTTTAGAGTTAGCGTTGTCGTCTGTTTGTTTTATTTTTGTTCCTAATTCTGTTGAATTGGTTACAATATTCTTGCTGTTGGTTTGAATGAGTTGATTTAAACTGTCAATAATATTTTCTTGTTTTTCTGATTTGAGGTTTAATGTTTTCAAACCCTTTTTTTGCTGATTTAGAATATACTCTTGATTGTTTAGTTTTTTAGTCAAAGAATTTATTTCTTGTCTTTGTTTAAAAACATTGTTTTTTATAGTTGGTATTTCTTTAACCAAAATAGAATCTTGTTGCTGTTGAGCAAAAAGGTTTGATGCTCCGAAAAACAGAGCTATGAATAAAATTTTCTTCATTATTTTTTGATTGCTTTAATAAATTGATCTAAACCTTTTCGGATTATTAGGTTAATACTTTGTTTGTTTTTTAACTTTTCAACTAAACTGGGTGAATATTTGTAGTAGAATTTTATAAAATATCTTCCAACGATGGTTTTACTTAAAAAATCATCTCTAAAACTTCGTAATTCTATTACTTGAGGATGATCATAATCTCCATAAGCCATTGTAGCTATGTAACAGCCGCTATTACTGCTTGATGATGATGATGATGATGATGATGATGATGTCCCACTTGTTGAGTGAATTTGTCTTCTAACACTTTCGAGTTGGCTATTAATGCCATTTATTGTGGATTTGTTTTCAGAATATCTATGTCGAGTTTGACTATTCATATCAAGTGAACCCATTGATGAAATTGCTGAAACTGCATCTGAAACAATATCTGGGAGTCGTATTAATTTGGCTTTGTTATATTCAAGTCCACTTTGGGATTCATTAACAACGTCTATCACCATTCCAAGAGCATTGCTCACAACGGCACTACTAATATTTAAATAAAATTCATCATTTGAACCTAAAACACTTCTAATATTTTGTAATTTACTTTTACAAGAACTAATCAATGATTTTGCATTAGATATAGTGTCCATTGAGTTTTGAAATGATTTTAATTTCCTTGTAATGAAAGCTAAATCTTCTTTAATCGGTGCAGTTTTAGCCCATTCTTGAATTCCTTCTGTATTTTCTTTAACTCTGTCTTTTGTTTGACTTCCGATCGCAATTGATTTAGCATATTTGAGCAACTGTAACCCTTCTTCACTTGGGTCTTTCGTTTCTTTCCATTCTTCGAAATAATCAATTCCACATTGCATTATCTCTTTTGCTAAATTGTCGGCAATCATTTTGTGTTTTAAGTCGTTTGTACCTAACAAAGATCTTAATAGAGACAAATCATCTTTAGAATTTACGAAAAGTCTTAATCCAAACTCATATGCTTCTTCTTTGTTTTGGTTTCTTTTCTTTTTAGTGCTTTCAATTTGACTTTCAATATTATGAAGTGGTTCTTCTGTAAACTTTTTAGAAAGATACTTTTGTATTGAACCGTTGCAATTACTAAATAATTGTAAGATTTCTGAGCTTGAATATTGATTTTTGAATTGCCTAAGTAATTCATCAATAAACTTCTCTATTTGTTTTTCGCTGTCAATAGTATAGGTTTCGTCTGCAACAGCTTTAATAAAGTTTTTGAAATAATCAGATTCAATTAGTTTTATTTTTGTTTCAATACCTGTTTGAATGTCTATTTGAAAATTACTTATCAATTTAAAGGTTCCTAAATTATTAAAGGATGAGAAATTTTTAGAGGTAACTTCTTTATTGTTTGTTACTTTTTCCCAAATTTCAATTGCTTTTTGTGGATCACCTTGTTTTAAGTATTCAATAGCTGTTTTATCAAAAGGATTTACTTCTGTAAACCAAAATAAGGCGTAGTTTACTTTATCTTGAGCTTGTTGAATGTCTGAAAAAGCTTTATTTATTGAACCTTCAGTTCTTGTAATACAATTTAAAACTTGAAAATCGTAATCCGAATTTATTTCTTTCCCAACCTTTGAGTAGGCTTTTATTTTTCCTCTTTGCTTTTCTAACTCCTTTGCAGTAGCGTTAGATAAAATACCTGCAATTCGGTAAGGGTTATTTTGTATGAATTTCATTTATTGGTTAATTTAAGACTCTAAAATTACCTTGTCTTCAACTAACATCCTTACGGTTTTCCGTAATCCATAAAAAAGAGGAGTAAATATTTAAAAAAATATTAATTCCTCTTTCATAAAGACTAGCAAACTAAGACGCTTTATCCCAATTTATTTTAGCCTTTATACAGTGTACCCAAATCATAGCTATAATAGGGAAGAAAAAACCTCCAAACCCCCAAGCTGTACTATTACGTTTTAACTTTTTAGCTTTATCTGAGCATACAACAGCTCCAATTATTCTTAGTGCAAAACCAACAATATAAATAATCCCTTCTGATCCATCCATTTATTTAAATTTTAAATTTAATTCATTTTCTGCTCTTAATTTCAATTCCTGAAGCTTCTTATAATCTCTTTTATGATTTGATATCTCTTGAAATATCTCTTGAGCATTCTCATTTTTATCTGTACCTATAAATCTATCAGGATGACATGTTTTACTTAATTGTTTATACAAACTTTTAGATAAATTTATATTATCCATTAAATCTCCCATATTAACACCTGAATTTATAGATTCCTTTTTAAGTTTTTTCTTGTCAATATCAGAAAACTCTAAATCTTTATTATTTCTCACACTTATTTTAAAAATAAAAAAGAGTAGCACTACAATTATTAATAACTCTAAAACAGCTATGATGCCTAGGGTAAAGTAGTCAATCCCCAAAATAGAGACTGATGCGTTAAGAACTTCCTCTGTAACTTTTTTTATATACAAACTGCTCATAATTTATTAATTCAAATGTCCTCCAATATTTGCAAAATCTCTTAAAGGCCATTTCAAACCTATATTTCCACCTTTAGAATGAACTTCTAAAGTATCCCATCCCAATGAAATCAGACTCCTTACAAGAACCTCATTGTCCAAAATAATTCGAGCTATTTCAATTAATTCGTGACGCTCTAATGGTTTTCCTGAAAGAGATTTTATACGAAAACCTCCTGACATCCATTTAGAAAAAGCATGTCTATAATTACTTTCACCACGTGTAATTTTAGCCTCTAAAAGTGTCGAAGCTCCTCCACTAATAAAAGCTAGTTTTGCTGATTTATTAAAATCTTTAACCAACCGATAACGATCATAAGCCTCTCCAAACCAATCTGAAATTCTAACTATTTTATACCACATATTTTATACTATATTTCCCCAAATCTACCCCCTATAAAAACAACATCCTTACGGTTTTCCGTAATCCATAAAAAAAAGAGGAATAAATGCTTTTTAAACATCTATCCCTCTACATATAAATTAACCACCAATAGTATCTGTAGGTATTGGTGGTGGTATTTCACCGCCTTCGCCGCAACAGGATTGAGGTGCCATAGGGTCTACAATCCTTTCTGGAGTACAGGCAAAAAATGTGATATAAAAAAATGCAAGAATTAATATAATAGTTATTTTTTTCATGTTGATAAACTTTAAAATTGGACAATAGTATTCCTGTTCGATATTTTTTCGAAACCATTCTAATAAGAGAATACCGTTATAATCAAATGAGGATTATTCCTCTTTGGGAAGTTTAAAGCGCAGTAGTAAAAAAAAGGAGTACTTCCCGATACTAGTCCTAATTACTAGGCAACTTTTATATGAAATTGAAATCTGTAAACCTCATTACACCTAAGGCGGTTATCAATTCTATGCAAATGAAAAAATATTAAATCATAACTATTGGAAATGAATTGGAAATGGTTTGGAAAAATTTCGGAAATTTGTAAGAAACGCATATACACTCATAAAAATCAACATCATGCATAAAAAGCTAATTATAGATGCTTTTAAAAAAACCAAAGTATTAGAAGAGAAAAAAGGCATAAAAAAACCTTCAAAAAGCCACATAGCAAATACGATATCTGATTACTTTGAAAACGAAATACGCGTTGTACTAGGAAGCAGAAGTTTGATAAATTATTACAACGAAGCTATCGCACTGACTCATGAAAATGAAGATATAAAAATTGCTCAAGGAGATGTTATAAACGGACTTTGTAAATACTTAGGTTATGAAGATTATCAACACTTTAATGAAGACATAAAAAAGATAGAGATTGCACCTAACAACATCGTGGTAACACAAAAAATAAAACCTATAACTAAAAACGTTCTAAAATCTAATAAAATAGCACTTCTAGGAGCCTTTATCTTATTAATAATTAGTATCATTTTCATTAGCTACACATTAAAAGACACGACGAGATGGATGGTTTGGAATAATGATCATTATCAAGAAGTCGAATTTAATATTGAAAAATATAACATCAACCAACTTAAAATTTATAACGAAGAACGCATTAAACATTTTAAAAAAGTAACAGCGACATGTAGTACTAGTTTTTTCTCTAAAAAGAAAATCACAAAAATATGGTACGGAAAAAATGAAAATAAAAAGTATGAATATTTTTCTGCTCTTGGCTTACATCCTGAAACAGGAAAAACACTTAAACCAATTACAAAATATATTATTAATAAATACGTCTGCAATGAATATTAAATGTACTTTCTCACCCCCACCTCAACTAAATAAATCCTAAAACAGACAAAATAATAGGTGCAAGAATGGCCGTAAATAAACCATTTAAAATAAGTCCCATACTTGAATAGGCTCCAAAACGCCCGCTTATCGCCATCGCTTCAGCAGTACCAATCCCATGACTTGCAGTACCCATAGAAAGACTTTTAGAAATTGGATTTTTCACTTTAAAGATTTGTAATATTTTAAACCCTGTTATCGATCCAAATATCCCTACAATAATAACCATTGATGCCGTAAGAGACGGAATCCCTCCTACCGCCGTTGAAATATCTATCGCCAAGGGAGTCGTCACCGATTTTGGTGCAATTGAAAGAATCACCACATCTGAAGCGCCCAACCATTTAGCAATCAAAACTCCTGAAATTATCCCAACCGCAGAACCTACTAATTGCGAAACAAGAATAGGAATCATCTGCTTCTTAATTTTACTTAACTGAAGATATAACGGCACCCCAAGTGCTACAATAGAAGGCTTTAAAAAAAACTCAATATATATCCCTGCTTTATGATAGGTTTCATAAGAAATACCCGTTAATTTTAAAACAGCTATAACAGTAACTATCGTAATTAATATAGGATTTAAGAGTACTAAATTGGTTTTATTTTGAAGAGACTTTGCCAACCAATAAACGCCCACAGTAATACTTAATAAGACGTAAGGTTCAGAAATCAATTTCATTTGTTTCCTTTTTTAAATGTCTTAGATTTTATGTTTCGCAATAACTGGTGTGTAAAACTTGTACTTATCAATACTAAAACCGTACTCACAAAAATAGAGACTAATATGGGAACTAATTCTTTTGAAATAATATCAAAATAACACATAACAGCTACTCCCGGAGGAATAAAAAAGAATACCATATGATCTAAAAGAAAATCAGCAATACCCTGTACCCAAGTAATTTTAATAACCTTAAACTGCAGTCCCGCTATTAATAATAACATCCCAATAATGCTGGACGGTATTTTTATACCCGTAAAATAAACAATGCTCTCTCCCAAAGCAAGACATATAAGTATGATGAATAATTGTCTAATCATAATTTTGTGTTTTTACTATACAAAAGTAATATTCTATACGCACATACAACTAGTAATAAGTATTAAACCAAGCTGTTTATTTTTTTTTTAAAAACATTCCATACATAAGCCATAGATACGCCGTAGATACTCCGTAGATGTCCCGTACATAGTCCGTACATAGTCCGTATGTAGTCCGTATGTAGTCCGTATGTAGTCCTTAGTCGCAAACACAATAAAATATTCTCTTTAAAATTTGTAAATTGCAATAACCAAACACTATTCTTATTTTTATGATACGATACCTAATAGGGATATTCTTTTTTATAAGTTTAACAAGTAACGCACAAACTCCCCAAGAAATAACTTTCCATATTATTCACAATAACAAAATTATAGGAGATTTAACAGCGACCAAAACCATTAAAGACACTACAACCTACTATAATAGCAGTACGAATATTAACACTAGAATTATAAAAAACATCCATGTAAATCATGAATACAATGTGGTTTTTAATAAGGGGGTACTCTCAAGTGCAAATGTTAACATTAGGGTTAATGATAAACAGAATGCAAAAACAATCACCACTCGCAAAAACAACAGCTACCAAATTATAAAAAACGGAAAGTACGAAACCCCAATAAACACCAGCATAAACTATGCTACCGTTCAACTTTATTTTGAAGAACCTATACATGTAAGTCAATGTTATTCTGAACAAAACGGAGATTTTAACAGCATAATAGCCATAGGAAATCATACCTATAAAAAAGTGAATGCAAAAAATAACGAAAACCTTTATTACTACAACAAAGGAGAACTCACAAAAGCTGTAATTGATGGCGGACTCATTACATTTCAATTTATAAGAAAAAGCAACCCATAATAATTCACTATTTTAATAGCTAACTTACTACATTTGTATGGTAAACTAATGTAACGTAAACATGAATATCGGATTAGTACTTTCTGGAGGTGGTGCGCGTGGTGCCGCTCATATTGGAGTTATAAAAGCTTTAGAAGAACATAACATTACACCAACTCATATTTCGGGGACAAGCTCTGGTGCTATAATTGGAGCATTATATGCGGCAGGTGTTGACTGGGTTGAAATGCTTCACTTTTTTAAAAATGTATCCATATTTCAAACGTCTAGATACGCGCGTAATAAACCTGGTTTTATAAATTCAGATAAATTTTACAACGATCTCAAAGCATACCTTCCTATTGATAATTTTGAAGCGCTACAAAAACCATTATTTATAACCGCAGCAAATGTTATTGATGGGTCTTTAAAAATTTTCAACCAAGGCGAACTCATAAAACCTATTATCGCTTCAGCCTCGTTTCCTGGAGTTTTTACACCTACAGAAATTGACGGACAATTTTATATTGATGGGGGAACCATAAATAATTTCCCTGTAGAACCACTACAAAAAGACTGCGACAGGATTATAGGCGTTTACGTAAATAGCTTAAAGAAAATTAGCATTAAAGATCTTAAACATTCCTATAGCGTTGTTGAAAGAGCTTATAAAATTAAAATTGCTTCAGAAGCAATGCTGAAATTTCAACATTGTGATATGGTAATTTCCCCAGAAGACATCTTAAATTACGGGACGTTTGATATGACTAAAATTGATGCTATTTTCAACTTAGGATACACCACAACACTAAAACTATTAGAAACTGATCAACAGCTCTTCGCTAAATAATCTAGTTGGCGACAATATATGAACGAAACGCAAAACAAATGAAAAACATAATACTTCTAACCATATTACTGACTTTCACGTCTCAAGTTAAAGCTCAAAATTATGATTTACCGCCAGATCCAAAAAAAGGAAAATGCTATGAAAAGTGTTTTTATTATGAAAAGGAAATTGAATGGAAAGAAATTGATTGCAACAAAATAAAAAAACAGAATCCAGAAAAAACTGAGGAGGAGTTGATGAAATATGAGCAAACAAAAATTAAAATGGAAAAGTATCAAGAAAAGTTAAAAGCTCTTGGTTATAAAATTGATATAACTGGAATCGTTGACAATAAAACAATTCTTGCGCATCATAAATATTTAAAAAAGAAAAAAAAAGCTGAGAGAAAAAAACGCAGAATTGAAAAGAGAAAAGCAAAATCTGAATAAAATACTGCTGCCAACAAAACATAAATTTATTGCTGGCTTCTCGCGGACTCACGAAAATTCCGCTTGAATTTATTACCTGTGATTTATTGCTTAATCAACCATACACAATTCCTTTATTTTACCTAAAAAATGACCGCTTTAAAATTTAGTTGTTTCTAAAAGCGTTAATTTTTTAATGGATATCGCTAATGTACTTTGCTGTAAATATGCATTTTTATTAAAACGAAAACACTTCCGTTTTTTTAAACCTGTAACAATGAAATCTATTAGTCCACAAATTATCAGACAACTTTTTGTACTGCTTCTCATAATCCTTATGGGAGGTCTTATATTCAAAGAAACCCTCCCTTATCTAGGTGGTATTCTTGGTGCAATTACTATTTATGTAATTCTACTAAACCCCATGAAAAAGCTTGTAAAAAAAGGATGGCCGCCTAATCTAGCAGCGCTGTTTTTAATGGTAGCGTCATTTTTATGTATTATGATACCTCTAGTTGGATTAGGGATTATGATGGGACGTAAAATAGAATACGTTGTAGATAATTCAAAAGAAGTTATTAATGCAGGAAAAGAACAATTAGAGAAAATATCGTCTTATTTTAATATAAATATAGCTTCAGAAATTGATACCGGAGCAATGAGTTCTTGGTTATCTGATAAACTTCAAAGTTTTGCCGGAGGAACTTTCAATATGATCATTTCGGTCACAATAATGTACTTCCTCTTGTTTTTCATGCTTACTAACAGACAAAAACTAAAAGAAGCATTATACCAATACATTCCTATTAAAGATGATAGCCTGCATATTATTAGCAAAGAAACGAATGCTAATGTAAAAGCGAATGCTTTTGGTATTCCCTTAGTAGCCGTAGGACAAGGTATAGTGAGTCTAATTGGTTTTCTAATCTTTGGAGTTTCCGACCCCTTCTTTTGGGCAGCAATTGTAACAATTGGCTCTATGATTCCTTTTATAGGAAGTGCGCTAGGTACTGTTCCTGTATTTTTATTAGCCTTATCTAATGGCGACAACTTTCAAGCATGGGGAATTTTAATATACGCGCTTCTAGCTATTGGAGCTACCGATAACATCTTTAGATTATACATCTTAAAAAGACTTGATGATGTGCATCCCCTAATCACCTTAATAGGGGTTTTAGTAGGTGTGCCGCTATTCGGGTTTATAGGATTAATTTTTGGACCACTACTGGTCAGTTTATTCCTAATTATACTTCGAATTTATAAAAAACAATACGGAACAAGTTAAATCAGCAAGCATAGATAACGGATTGCATCAAAAAAGAACGGAAAACAGTTAATTTACATCGTAATCAAATTGTAATTTTGAGAGAGAAGACAAGTAAATCATTCTGTAATTTTTTTCAGAATAAAAAAAGCAATTATGACTATAGGAATAATAGGTAGCGGACATATTGGAGGGAATTTAGGAAAACATTGGGCTAAAGCTGGACATCAGATACTTTTTAGCTCAAGACATCCTAATGAATTAACGCCTCTTGTTAATGCCACAGGAAATCAAGCAAAAGCAGTAAATATTAATGAAGCTTTTGAGGCTAATGCCGATGTATATCTATTAGCTACACCATTTAAAGCAATAGATAATATTGCCGAACTTTGTGCGGGTACCTACACTAACAGTATAATTATAGATGCTACAAATCCATACCCTGAACGAGATGGTACGATGGCTCAAAATGTTAGAGAAGCGAATTATAATGCTTCCGAATATACAGCCATGAAGTTTAACACCGCACGTACTGCAAAAGCTTTTAACACCATAAGCTCTGAAGATTTAAAAGATTATGCCTTTAAAGTTGAAGATAAAATAGCCGTTCCTTTTGCGGCACAAGATCAAAAAAGCAAAGCTATAACACAAACATTGATTGAGGATATTGGTTTTGATGCCGTATGTGTAGGAAACCTTAGCGACTCCAAAATAATGGATCCTGAAGAAGAAATCTATGGCATGTCGGTTTCAAAAACAGAGCTTTTAAATGCTATTCATTCTCAAAAATCATTTTAAAGTTAACAGCTTTAAATAAGAGTATAACAATTAAAAACACACAATAATGAGTACAAAAAAGAAGACAACAGAAACACCTATTTATAATGCAAATATTACAGAAAAAGAACGCAATGCAATAGGTGAAAAAGGACTAAGAGCCGACTCTAAAGATGACAGATTACTATTAGATAGGAAAGAGCCTATCGATTTTCAAGGTAAAGATTTAGATGTCCCAGGACGCACAGAAAGCAAATGGCAACCTGAAAAAAGTATTACTGACGAAGAAAATACAATATATAGCTTAGGAGGAGAACATCACCAAGATTTAGAAGCTCCCGAACGCGCAAACAGTAATAAAAAATAGTGTTATCAACAAGGGCGCGTCATTAACTCAGTTAAAATTTTAAGCGTTTGCGTCAATACAAAACGCAAATAGACCCCACCTTTGTAAAAGACAAGAAAACAACATATTAATTTAAAAACAAGAACAACATGAATAATAACGGAAATACAGTTTTAGGCATATTAGCAGGAACAGCTATAGGAGCAACTTTAGGAATTCTTTTTGCGCCAGATAAAGGTTCGGAAACACGAAAAAAAATTGCAGAAAAAGCAGAATCAGCTAAAGATCAAATTACAGAAACAACTTTAGATCTTAGAGATAAAGCGGCAACAACAGTAGCTTCAAAAAGAGAAAGTTTAGATCATCAATTAGAGCATATTGTTTCTGACGTAAGTCATAAAACTGAAGATGTGATTACAACATTAGAAAAAAAATTATCAGAACTTAAAGCTAAAAATAAAAAACTTCAAAAATCATAAATGGGAATCATTGAAGCAT
Source organism: Lacinutrix undariae (assembly GCF_052934785.1). Taxonomy (NCBI): domain Bacteria; kingdom Pseudomonadati; phylum Bacteroidota; class Flavobacteriia; order Flavobacteriales; family Flavobacteriaceae; genus Lacinutrix; species Lacinutrix undariae. The sequence continues at coordinate 2,336,368 of NZ_CM128809.1, read as the reverse complement.
TAGATACCACCAGCTCAAAAGCCGCAGAAACAGGAGAAGCGTATGTAAAAACAACAAAGAAATACTATGAATTAAAGGTGTTTCAACAGTTAGCAATACTCTCTACTTCTGTTTATAAATTGGCAATTTATGGAGTTCTCAGTACACTAGGACTTATTTTTATAGCCATAGCGGGAGCAACGGCAATAAGCGCCTACTTAGGAAGTACTGCTTTAGGCTACCTCTGTATTGCCCTACTCTTTTTTGTAGGTATAGGCGTGGCTTACGCCTTGAGAAAAAAACTTGAAAAGGCAGTCATAAAAAAACTCTCTAAAACTTATTTTGACTCATGAAAAAAAAACATTACAACTCCTTAAAGGAGATTCAATCAGAGCTTCACTTATTACAACTTCAACGTGAAATTCAATTAGAAGAGTTAAAATTAACACGTCATCAATTAAAAGATGACTTGAGTCCTGCCAACTGGATAAGTACCATTTTTAATGGCGTAAAAAAATATGGCTTATTAATGCTACTTCGAAAATTTATGAAATAAGCTCCCGCCAAACATAGGAGATTATCTTACACCAAAATACTATTTTAAAGACACCTGGCACTCATTTCCCGCTACAACTATTGTATGATTGAGCGCTATAAATTCAAAAAAGAACGTCCCCCTTCTTTATACTTTAAATACCTATTGAATGTGCTAAAATTAGAAGCATTTGAGTTAAAAATGCTATCCAATTCGCACTAAATTTGAATATGATATTATATGGGCTGTATCACAAAAGAAAGTCCACTAATTAAAATTTAATTAAACGATGAGTAATTACACTGAAACCATAAGCAACAAATTAAACAGCCTTTTAGAGCACACATATGATGCTGAAAAAGGATACCAAAAAGCCGCAGAACACACCGATCATAACATGCTAAAATCTTATTTTAACAGACGAAGCAAAGAACGTCATGATTTTGGACGACATCTAAAAAACGAAATTATTCAGTTTGGTGAAACCCCAGAAAAAAGTGGAAGTCTTACTGGAAGCGCACACCGAACATGGATGGATACAAAAGCTTTATTTTCTGTAAATACAGCAGAATCTATGCTAGAAGAATCCATTAGAGGAGAAAAAACAGCCGTAAAAGATTATGAAGAGGTTTTAAAAGACACGGCACTGCCGCCTATTACTGCGCAACTATTAACCCAACAAATGAATAGTATTAAATCAGACTTAAATACCATAAAATTTCTTGAAGACCTGAGTTAATACAATTTCAGTTTATATCATAAAAAAGGAGCCTAAAAGGGTCCTTTTTTTTTTTCAAAATCTATATTTAGCTATAAATAAAAATGTAAACGAGCTAATAATCAAATGGATTACGGCAATCTAACGCTATAAAAACAAGCATCTTTGTATAAAGGACGTTGATAAAGTATCAACCGAATTATAACCCTTAAAACAAAAAACTATGTTACGTTGGACAGTCACTTTTATAATATTAGCAATAATTGCAGGAATCTTTGGATTTGGAGGCATCGCAGCTGGTGCGGCAAGCATCGCTAAAGTGTTATTCTTTATTTTTATTGTGCTCTTTATTCTTTCTTTATTTACTGGAAAGAAAAAAATATAAACAAAACCTCCTTGTAAATAGAGATGCAAAGTCAATAACACAACCAATACTTATTAAAAAAATAATCTCATGAAAAAACCAATTTTATATTTAACATACATTTTATTATTCACCGGTTCCATGTCTTCATTCACTAGTTGCAGAGATCAAAAAACAACCTCTGAAAAAGTAGAAGAAAAAATGGAAGATGTTGGTGATGATATTGAAGAAGGCGCAGAAGAAATAGAAGATGAAATTGATGACGCGACAGATGATAATTAATAACATTAATGGGCTTTTTCTATAATAGAATAAGCCCTTTTTTTATTCACATAAAAACATACCAGAACAATGACGAACAAGAATTTAAAAAGTGAGAAAGAGTATATAAAAACCTATCAAGATAAAGGCTATACTAATAATTATATGATGGCCAATCAACAATTAATTAATACTAAAACAAAAACGCCATACAGCCCTATTGATATTTTTGTAGTAGCTAGTCATCGTTTTGAAGGCATGAGTAACCCTTCAGACATGTCTATCTTATATATTATTGAAACAAAAGCGGGAGATAAAGGCACTGTTTTAGCAAACTACAGTCCTACAAGCGATACAAGTACTGCCGAGTTTTTTAAAGCGATTCCTCAAAAGAACATCTCAGAAAAGGCTAATCTGCTAAATACCGAGAACTAATACAAACAGAAATACCCACTACTCACCTCCTACAGACCTTATTCCTTTTTTAAGCAACCTATAAAACACCCAACTTTTCTTTATATTTTAAGTGGCTTTTTAATAGGATGCTTTTTATTTGAGTACCCTTTAAAAAAATATATTCCTATTCATAAAAATACTATATTTATCGAAATATTTTTACACACAAAATGTGTGCTTATTGTAAAGACATAGTATCGTTGTAATTAGTTGCTTTTTATGATAATTAACATCAAATTTGATTATAATTTTATTTGTAAAACTATTTTACAAGAACAATTAGATGCCTTAAAACTAGATTACACCCTTAATAATTTAGGGGAAATTGAGTTTAATAAAACACCTACAGCAGTAGAGATTGCGCAAGTAAAAACGGCTTTTAACAACTATGGCATTGAAATTTTAGCCAATCCCCAAAATATATTAGTACAACGCATAAAAGACCTTATTACCGCATTTATAAATGACTCTGAGATCTCAAGTAAATATAATGTATCTAATTATTTATCAGATAAGTTAAATTATTCTTACGCACATTTATCTGCTGTATTCTCAGAAATCACACATTCATCTATAGAGAATTTTATCATTCTTAAAAAGATTGACCTAGCCAAAACCCTTATTATTCATAAAAATTTTACTTTAACAGAAATTGCTCACAAACTCAATTATAGTAGTGTGGCACATTTATCATCACAGTTTAAAAAAACAACTGGATTAACACCTTCTGCGTTTCAACGTATCATAAAAAAACGAGATTAAATTGAATAATAAAAACATAAAACTATGCCTTTAAACATTATGAATGTAGTTTTAGCCGATGATGATGCGGATGACCGATTATTATTTGAAGAGGCTATTTCTGAAATTGACGTAAAAACAAACCTCTCATTATTTAATGATGGAAAAACACTTATGGACCATTTAAATTTACCTGAAACCATTTTACCAGAAATTGTTTTTTTAGATTTAAATATGCCTATTAAAAATGGAATGCAGTGCTTAAAAGAAATTCGTGACAACGAAAAACTTAAAGAATTATGTGTTGCCATATACTCTACATCATCATCTGAAGAAGATATTGAAAACACTTTTGTAAACGGTGCTAATGTATATATTAGTAAACCAAATAGTTATTCGGCCTTAAAAAAAGCTATTGATAAAGTCATAAAAATGAATTGGCAATATCATACCTCAGCTTTAAATAAAGATAACTTTTTATTACGTTTATAATTATAGGTTAATATTTATATGACCTCAATCGCTAGATTTTTTAACGCAATCCATTCGCCAACATATCAATAGTAAATTTTAAAAAATAGTTTCATTACATTAGCAAGACTATCATCCGTAAACACAAAAAAACCAATTAAAACGTGGTTAAATCATACAAAATATTTATTGTCCTTCTTATTTTATCTATTTCAATGCTTATTTACTTAGGTAGTAATAGCTATAAGCAAATTACAAATTTAGAAAAAACAGCAGAAATGGTAATGCATAGAATGCGTGTAGAAACAGAGATTAATAACCTATTTTCTCAATACGCAATGATGTCTAATAAAGTGTTTGAAAACATATTATTAAATAAGCCTGCCGAACCACACTTGCTAAACACTCAAAAAGAAAACACCAAAAAAACGTTTGAGCAGCTTAGTGTTTTAATAAAAAATAATACCGAGCAACAAAACAACTTAAACGAGCTCTCCAAACTACAAGATACATTTTACAACACACTATATCAACTCAACACAAACACAAAAAAGGAGAAAAACGCATTAAATACCCTATCCCTTTTAACGCGTAAAATAGAGGTGATTAAAGTAGAAATGTTAAACTACGAAAACACATTATTAACTAAACGACAAGCACAGTTTTCGCAATCTCGCCAACTAAATCCAATCTTAATTTTGTTTTTAGGTATGTCTGCTGTATTAACGTTTATCATCTCTTTTTGGCAGATTAATAAACAGCGAAAAGCAAATAATAAAACCACAGCTTTTCTTGAAAGTGTTTTAAAAAATACAGAAAATGTAGTAAGCTATTACACTCCTATTAAAGATAGAAACAATACTATTATAGACTTTAAAGTGGTTTATGTAAATGAAAATATTGAATCTATTTTAGAAACACCTACAACAGATTTAAAAAACAAATTATTATCCGAAGTTATTCCTATTCTCTTTGAAAATGGCGTTTTTGAAGCTTTTGTGAACTGTTATGAAACAGGAAACCTACAATCTTTTGAAAAAGACAACAGCTTTAATGAGCAACACTTTAGATTTAAAACAAATGTTGTAAAATTAAATGATGGTGTTTTAGCAACAGCTATTGATATCACCGAAGAATACGCTATAAACAAAAACTTAGTTAGCACTAAAAACCAACTAGAAACTCAAAATCTTGCTTTATTAGATAACCGCGCTTTTTTAAGTAATATTTTTAAAAGCACTTCAAATATTGTAATGCATTTTAAATCTATTAGAAATAATCATGGCAAAATAATTGATTTTGAAACCCTATTTACAAACGACACTATTACTGATGCAACAGGTGATATTCTTGCAGAAATAAAACACAAAAAAGCTTCAGAATTATATCCTGCTTTTTTTCAGAATGGGGTATTTGAAAAAATGGTAACCTGTATTGAAGAAAGTCGTCAAATTGAATACGAAACGCAATATCACAAGAACGGAAAGAATATGTGGTTTAACGCTACAGCCATAAAACTAAATGATGGCGTTACCATAACTTCTAGAGATATTACGCTTGAAAAAAGTAGAGCAGAAAAGCTAAATGTATTAAATGGCGAACTTGAAATTCAGAATTCAATTTTTAAAGATGCAGAAAACGTAGCAGATATTGGAAGTTATATTTGGTATCTAGACACCGGTTCAGCAATTATATCAGATAATTTTTACCGCATTTTAGGGTATACTCCAAATGAATTTGAGGTCACTTTTAATAGCTATCGCGAATTTGTACATCCAGATGATTTAGAACATTATAATCAACTAGGTATGGATACCGTTGCACACGGAAAATCGAGTATCCATACGTACCGCGTTATCACAAAAAACGGAGATATAAAACACCTTTATGTTAATGGCCGTACTGTTGAAAAAAATGGTAAAGCAGCTTCTGTAGGTGTTATACAAGACATTACAAATCGGGTAAAAACAGAAGAAAAACTTAGAACACGTAATTTAGAATTAAAACGATCAAACGCAGAACTAGAGTCTTTTAATCGTGTAGCAAGTCATGATTTACAAGAACCTATGCGAAAAATACAAATGTTTGTATCAAGACTCTCGGAAGGTGAATTAGATAGACTTTCAGAAAAAGGCCGCATGTATTTTGATAAAATTGATAGTTCGGCAAACAGAATGCAGACACTTATAAAGTACCTACTTGCCTACTCCCGAATTAATCGTACAAAAAAAGATTTTGTAAAAACAGCATTAAATGATGTCCTAATAAAAGTGCTCGATGATTTAGAGGAACGTATAGAAGAATCGGGGGTGGTAATAACAGCTGATACGTTACCAATCTTAAAAGTTATTCCATTTCAAATGGAACAATTATTCACCAATTTAATTTCAAATGCTATTAAGTATCGTAGCACAACTGCACCTTCAAAGATTAATATTACTTGCGAAAAAATATCTAGAAATAAGATCACTGAAGTGTTTGATAAGAAGCGAAAAAACTACTATAAAATAGCTGTAATAGATAACGGTATTGGCTTTGATCAAGAAAATGCTAAAAAAATATTTGGCCTTTTTGCGCGTTTGCATCAAAAAGAAGAATATTCTGGAACAGGAATTGGTTTAGCCATTTGCAAAAAAATAGCGGTAAACCATAAAGGCCATATTGTAGCACAAAGTGAACCACAAAAAGGAGCTACTTTTTGTGTGTATTTACCTGCTTAAATCAATTTACATTCTTAAAAGGCTATAAAATATCTTTCCATAGATGTTATAAAAACATACTAAAACCTGCCAAAAACAAAGGTTTTCACCCCATAATAACCCATTTCCAATAATTTTACAACATAATACTCAAATTATGTAACAGAAAAGGTGTGTGTATTTCTGAACTTTGTAACAACCTAAAAAACAGCAAAAAATTATGAAAAAACACACATCTCAAAGTCTAACAAATTCAAGAGTAGGTAGAAAATGGTCTAAAAAAACTACAGAAAACACACAAACCAAAAGCGTAAACACATCTATAATGAGTGCTAATAAACGTAACAAACAAGTACTTGTTTCCTAAGTTTTTAAAAAATTATAGTATGTCTAAAATATTAACTGTATTAGCTTTCTTTTTATTAGGAATTTGGGCTGTTAGTTTTTTCATCTATGATTTATCATTTATCGCACACCTATTTTTAGTATTAGCAACTTTAGCATTCATCATAAAAGTTCTCAAAGAAAAATAATCCCCCTAAAAAACATCATTATGAAACTTATAGATCTTAAAACAAATAATTTAGCAGACACTTTTAATCAATTTCAAAAAGATTTAGGTGGTCACCTAGATACAAAACATAAAGCGTTTGTTTTAAAACTAGATAATGATAGTGCAAAGGGAGAAATAAAAGGCGTATCTGTAAATGATAACATCTCTTTTTTAGAGTATAATATCACTTTTGAATGCGACACCGTAATTATTAGAAACACCCCAAAAACAAACCCGATTTACTTTTTATATTGTGCTGAAGGGCAAATGAGCCATGGTTTTGGATTGCACAGTAAACAGCGTTCTTTAAATCAGTTTCAAACTGGAATTTTTGCCAGCGATCCTCATAAAACAAGTTGTTTCTTTTTTAGAAAAGGACAAACAATAAGATTCTCAAATATTAGTTTTGACACACAAGCTAATAAAGAAGAAGACCCAACTATTGATTTATTACAAACGCAACTTCTAAAAACTTTTATGCCAAAAGGTGATAAAGATATATTCGCTTATATTGGATCTTATAACTTAAAGATTGCTGAAAAAATTCAACAATTAGAAGCTATCAAACAAAAAGGAATTGTAAGACAATTACTAACCAATGGTATTGTACAGATGATTTTAGCTTTAGAAATTCAACAACACAAAGAAGATACTAAAAAAAGCATTAGTAATTCTGGGTCTTTAACAAGATCTGAAATGGATACAATTAGCGAGTTATCTAATTTTATAAAAAATTACCCCGAAATAAAATATACCTTAGCTTATTTAAGTAAAAAAGCAGGTATGTCTCCAGCAAAACTTCAAGAAGGTTTTAAGTTATTACACAACCGAACCGTATCTGATTTTATAAAACATACTCGAATTGAAACCGCAGAACACCTTTTAAAAACAACAGATTTAAATATTTCTGAGATTGTATATACGGTAGGTTTAACGAGTAGAAGTTATTTTTCTAAAATATTTAAAGAAAAATATAATTGTAGTCCTAAGCATTATCAAGAACACCAATATTCTACAGCTATTACAGCATAACGGCTACATCAATCCACAAAAAACCGCAATACTGCGGTTTTTTTGTGTCTAATTATTTTATCATTCTAACAACTAAATTCTACTAAAAAAATAACGATAAGAGTTTTTAGCTTATCGTTATTTTCTTTTTCAAGCAATTATTTATGATAAGCTTTATCATTCATTTTCTGAACTTTTTTCAGAACGATCTTCGCTTCCTTTTTCAGCATCTTCAAAAGTAACATCATTATCTATAACACCTTTAAAAGCTTCTATCCATCCATTTTTAAAGACATTAAAAAGACTAGGCCATATTTTAGATTCTACATTATTTAAATCTCCTGATAACGGCACCTTTGTAGCGAGAGTATTATTTCCTTTATTTTTAAGGACAAACTTAAAAAAGCCTACAAAACCTTCCCAAAGTGTATTTAAAAATCCGTCTTGTTCTGCACTTATTAATTTTGAATCTTTCAATAAAGGCTTAACGTATCCTGTTAAAAACCCATCGGCAATTGCAATTTCACTAAACACACTAAAATTCCCTTCAGCAAAATCTATTCCTGCATAATAATTAGTAAAATCATTTAATGCGTTTACATCGGCATCTTCTAATGCAAAAGACATATCCATATCTGGAATTTGTTTTACCAAGTCCATTTTCCCATTCAATGTTACGCGTCCTTGCCCAATAGAAACGGCTGTTCCTTTTATTTCTGAAGGCAATTCGCGATTGTTACTTACTACATTTCTTAAATTGGTAGCGGTAAGATTAATCTGGTTTAAATTTAAATCAATATTAGGATCTGCGGTAAGTTGTACAAATGCCGCTTTCCCGTCTATAATTTTAAGATTATTAATAGCAATTGGTACTAAATCGGTTAAAGCTTTCGTCCAATCATTAAAATCAGGATCTTCAGCTTCATTTTTTTGTTGATCTTCAAACACATAAATAAACTGTGGTCTAGTCAGGATAATTTCACTCACAACGCGTCCTTTAAATAACGATTTCCATTCTATAGAAATATCGGTTGTTTCTAATTTTATAAATGGCACTTCAGAACCGGCATCTATTTTATTTAAATACAAACCATCAATAACGTAAGCACCTCTTAATAGTGAAAGATCAATATCTGAAACCTGTCCATAATAGCCTGGGATATCTGCCAAAACACCATTTACATATTTTTTAACCGCAAAAGGAAGTAGTAATCTTACAACAACTAAAATTGTGATAATGATAATTGGAATTTTATAGCGCTTTTTATTTAAGCGTGTTTTTGTTTTATTTTGCATGCAATTTTTTATTAATTTATTTTTCACCATTTCCTGTTAAGGTGGTTTTTAATCCATTTTTTGTATTGAGCCACAGGTAATTAAAAAAGGACTTTGTAGGATCACGTTTTGTTTTAATTTCACCATATCTATAACCGTTTTCATCTGTTTTAGAGCCGTCATTGGTTATAATATTTACTAAGGTAGATAATGTTTTATTGATTCCTAGTTGGTCTTCATTTAAAATAGTGAATTTAAAATCTTCATATTTCATTTTCATATCTCCAGCAGATTTCTCATTATTTCCATGAATAGTAAAATACATCTCATTGATACGTCCCACGGCTCTAACATTTGCCTGAGATTCTAAAAATGGATTAATAGTAAGTGCATCTAAATCTTTTAAAACTATTGAAGCATTAAATCCTGCAGAAGGATCAAACACATTAAAATCCCAATTAAATTTTAAAGGTGCTTTTCCCATAAGCGCTGTTGTGGCTTCAATAGTTGTATTTTTAGTATTTATATTAGATAGATTTTGAATTTTAGCTTCTAAATTTTCAAAAGAAATGGAGACAGGCTCAACATCTTTATCTACACGTTCAGAATAAAAAATATTTAAATCATCAATCAAAAACGAGTTAATATCTAATTGAATAGGGAGCTTTTTAAGCGTTGTCGCATAAAGTTCTTTTTTGGAAGTATCATTTGTTATAAGTTTATCTCTAAAAAGGTGTAATTCTGAAGTATTAAAAACAAAATTACTTGTAGATATCTTAAGACTATCATTTACATTTTTAACTCTAAAACCTTCCGAAGCACCATATGCTACTTTAAAATCTACATAATCATGTTCTTTAATTAATTTCTTGGAAAGTATAGTTTTATTCCATTTTGAGGCTATTGCTAAATCACTAAAATTTAGAGTGGCTTTTTTATAAGAAAGTGCATCTATTTTAAGTGTCTCGTATGAACCTAAATCGAAATACAAATGGGTTAATTCGAGATCTAAATCTGTATATTTGAAAGGTATTTTCTTTTTAACTAACAAACTATCCGTTACAAATTCAGAGAGTGTAAAAGACACCTCTTTAATAGAAAATCTCACATCATCCGAAGTCTTTTTAAAAACTTTTACACGGGCATGTTCCACATATATATTATCCGTTTTTAATTGCTTATTTTTTAAAAGTGACCAATAAGAAATAGCTTTAATGTGCAGTGTTTCTAAACTTATTTCAGCAGCTGTTTTGTTGGCTTCTAAATTTAAAGACGTCAATGTCACATTCTCAAATTCAACATTACCTAATAAAACATTTAAATTTAAATGCGCATAAGTTAGCTCCAAATTTTCAGGTAAATCTGTTAAAATCATAGTAGAAATTTTATGCTTTACGTAAAGTTGCGCACCAAATAGTCCTATCATAAAAACCCCAACTACCCCAAGACTAACTAAGAATAGTTTACTTTTTAATAGCCCTTTTTTATTATGTATATTAGGGTCTTTCGTCATCGGTAAATTGTTTATCTAAGGGTTCTTTTTCTTGCGTTTCACTATCCGATTCTATATATTTTTTAAATGCGGCAGTACTTTTTATTTGTCGGTAATTTTCACCATCTATTATAATTGGATGTTTTAGCAATTGTGGTTCGCTTTCTAAAATTTTAAGCCAATCATGCGTTTCTAAATCGGGTTTATTTTCGCCATAAGTTTTAATAAAATCAGGATGATCTGTTTGTATTAAATCCTTCACATCAACACTTAATCCTTTTGCTAATTCTACCCATTGCGTTCCTGTAACATTTGTTTTTGAAACATCTATGCCCAATAATTTCTTATCGGCTGCATGTGCATAAGCATAAACTTGCTTCCCTATTGAATTTTCAGAATTATAATAAATAGTCATTTTTAATTTGTCTTTTGAAATCACGCTCATAATATTTTTTGATTATAGCGAAAGTTACCTATTACCTCCTTTTAGGCTTAGCGCTATCACATTATTTTGTAACTCAAAAGCATCTTATCCTCCTTTTTTAAGAACCTAATAACTATATTGTAAATACAAAACAAAAATACAATGATACAAACCTTATTATGGATTTTATATGGCATCGTAACACTTTGGAGCATCTTCAGTATTGTACTACATGGTAGCCGTCCTACTAAATCACTAAGTTGGTTTTTAGCAGTAATTGTATTGCCATTTGCCGGACCAATACTTTATTATTTATTTGGAGTAAACAGAAGAAAATTTAAGTTTTTTAGACTGAAACAAACCGAAAAACGAAAACTATTCAATAATAAATATAAAGACATTCATGATTTAGAAAACAAGGTGACTTTTAATTCTACTAAAGAAAAAAAATTAGCCGAACTTATTAAAAACAGTGCTCTTTTATCACCATATAGCGGAAATGATGTAACCATCTTAAACGGAGGTGAACAAACTTTTGATAGTATTTTTGAAGAACTTCAGAAGGCTAAAAAGTTTATTCATTTACAATATTATATCTTTTCGGAAGGGGAACTTACAGCACGTTTTTATGAGATTTTAAAAAATAAAATCGCGCAAGGTGTTGAAGTACGCTTAATATACGACTCCTTTGGTAGTTCGTCTTTTCAAGGAAATACCATAAAACGCTTTAAAGCTATTGGTGTAAAAGCATTTCCAATGATGCCTATTAGATTTGGTAGTTTGCTATTTACATTGAATTATAGAAACCACAGAAAAATAATTATTATAGATGGTACGATAGGATTTACTGGAGGTGTAAATGTGTCTGATAAATACATAAAACCAATTTCTAATCTTGGTATTTGGAACGATATACACTTAAAAATAGAAGGTCCGGCCGTTAATAGTTTACATCGTGTATTTATTAAAGATTATTATTTTGCAAGTAATGAAAAATTACTTTTAAATGAAAAATACCTCCCAAAAACAGCCTCTAAAGGCCATCACACAGTGCAAGTTGTAGCCGCAGGACCAGACTCAAAACATCCCGCAATTATGCAACAATATATTAGCATGATCACCTTAGCCGAAAAATGTATATGTATTGCAAACCCTTACTTTATTCCTAGTACCGCAGTGCTTCAAGCCTTAAAAATCGCAGCACTTAGTGGTGTAGAAGTTCATATACTCGTGCCAAAAAAATCAGATTCTACGATGGCAAAACTAAGTATGTTTTCTAGGTTTGAATCGCTTTTAGAAGTAGGTATTAAAATATATTTAAGATCTGATTTTTCACACAGTAAAATGATTCTTATTGATGATGAAATTGCATCTGTGGGTTCGGGAAATTTTGACTATCGTAGTTTTGAACACAATTTTGAAACCAACGTATTACTATATGATTCTGAATTAACAAAACAAATTAAAAAAGAGTTTGATGAGATTTCTAACCAATATATTTCTCTAGATTATGAGAGCTATAAAAACAGACCGGTTTGGAAAAAACTACTTGAAGGATTTGCTAAGTTTTTTAGTCCATTATTGTAATTCTGAATCAAAATAAAACAAATGAAATTTTTAATATACATCCTAATATTTATGAGTGTAAAACATACAAAAGCACAACACATTATACCCGAAATAATAAAAGAAGAAGCCACTACAGCGCTTTCTTACTATCCAGAACTTAAAAATACGATTATAGAATTCCGTTTTAAAAAGGACATAAAAAAATCAACTATGCTCGCTCAGCCTGTATTTTGGAGCCTTCTTAATCCGCGAAAAAAAAGAAAGTATTTAATTTTAATGAGTCGTAAGTTTAAAATTTCAGGAAAAGAATTTAAAACCGTTAATGTGGATAGTGATATTTTAATTGGTTGGTTAGGGCATGAATTAGGACATATAACCGATTATAAAAATAGAAGTAGTTTAAATCTTATTTGGTTTGGAATTAGGTACGCGCTTTCCGATAATTATATTAAAGAAGCTGAACGCGCAGCAGATTCTTATGCCGTAACATCTGGAATGGAAACCTACATTTTAAAAACAAAACATTTTATATTAAATAATGCTGAAATTGATGCAGCCTACAAAGCGCGTATTAAAAAATACTATTTGTCTCCAGATGAAATTTTATTACTAGTAAAAGCAAGAGAGGCTAAAGAAAATTAAAGCCTTTTATTGTTGTTATTTATTAGAAACTACAAAATCTTCCCATTCTTTAAAACGTTCTTGTCCCATAACACGTTCCATTTTTACTTGTCCGCCTTTTTTCTTATGACTTCCACTCCAATCATGAAATACAGATGGTGATACGGTATGCACTTTTATACCTTCTAAAGCTTTAGAGCGTGCTACTTTATAATTCTTATTAGCTGTTTTCAAAAAATTATCTAAAGATTTTACGAGTTTGGAAGGCTCTATTTTAGAGTCCGTTCCTAAATACCAACAGTGGTAAAAATCATCATTAATCCGGTTTGCACAGAGTGTATATTCGGGAATTTCAATATCAAATTCTTTCTCAAGATATTGTACAGCAGCATTCAATTTATTAACAGATAACTGAGAACCTACGGTATTTAAAAAGAATTTTGTGCGACCTGTAATTTTAATTTCAGCACGTTCAATATCGGTAAACTCAATCGTGTCTCCAATAAGATAACGCCAAGCTCCAGCAACGGTACTAATTACTAAAACATAATCTTGCCCCAATTCAACTTCAGAAATATTTAGCGATGGTGCATGTTGTACTAGCGAACCATCGGGTTGAATATATTCGGGTTTAAACGGAATAAACTCAAAGTAAATACCGTTATTGGTTATTAATTTCATTGCATCTGTTTCGGGCCGTTCTTGAAAGGCTATAAAACCTTCCGAAGCTAAATACGTGTCAATTATAGTTATTGGCTTACCTAAAAGCGCATTAAAACTCTTTTCGTAAGGCCCAAAAGCAACACCTCCTGAGGTGTAAACCTGTAAATTAGGCCATATGTCATGAATGGTATTTAAACCATTATAATCTATCACTTTTTTTAACATTAATTCCATCCAAGACGGGATACCGCTTAAAGCTCCAATATCCCAATCAGCAGCTTTTTCTGCAATACGTTGTATTCGTAAATCCCAATCATCAATTTGAGCAATCTCTTTTCCTGGTTTGTAATAATTTTGAAACCAAAATGGAATATTACTCGCACTAATTCCGCTAATTTCACCTTCTAAAGCATCATTATGCCGTTCTAAATCTGTAGAACTTCCCAGCATCATGATTTCTTTCTCATAAAAATCTGCTGGTAAATCAAAGTTTTTTAAAGCTAAAACTTGTTGAATTCCTGCATTTCTAATTGCAGTAATCATAGCATCGGTTACCGGAATACGTTTATTAGTTTTTCCAGTAGTACCAGAACTTAAAGCAAAATAATCTGGATGGTTTGGCCAAGTAATATCTGTAGCGCCATCTTGTACTTTTTGCCACCAATTTTCGGTAATTTGATTATAATCGAAATAAGGAACCTCAGCTTTAAATTTTGCTTCAGGAGAACTGGAATTTAAAATAGCTTCAAAATTATAGTGGGCACCAAACTTAGTTTCTTTTGCTGTTTCTAATAAATTCTGAAGGACGTTTTTCTGTGCTTCTACAGCATTAAATTCTGAAGACACAATATCCGATCCATGAATTATTCCTTTAATTATATGTCCTATGATTGCCATTATTGCTTTGTTTTATAAATTAATGATATTTATTTAAATTACTGGTCATAAATTATTTAAGAAATAAAAAACGCTTCAATTCAATTATTAAATGACTTGTAAACTTAAAATTCAAAAATCAATAAAAAAAAAGACGCACTTTAGCTGTATCAAAACAATTATTAATGCAAAACCCATGATCATTACAATCTAAAAATGAAAGTTTTAAATATAAAACCTAAATTACGGCATAACAAATTGCTTTTTTTTAATTGATTATATAATCAAGTAAGTCTAAATTCGTATCTTATTTTTTTATATCAACCCTTCTCTAGTAAATAAGTGTATTAAACCCAAAACTCATGGTTCCTAAATTAGATCCTTTCTTTGAACTCTCAATAGACTGTCTCTGTATTGCTAATTACGAAGGCTATTTTGTTAAAATTAATCCAGCTTTTATAGATTTACTAGGATATTCTGAACAAGAATTAAAATTAAAGTTGATTTCAGAATTCATATATAAAGAAGATAAAGAACGTACCGCTAGATATAGACAAAGTTTAAAAAACAATAAACCGTTAATCAATTTTGAAAACCGCTACGTCTCTAAATCTGGAAAATTAGTATGGCTCCACTGGACTTCTATCCCAATGGATAATGAACAATTGGTATATGCGATTGCAAAAGATATTACTCATAAAAAAGAATTAGAAAATGAGCGTATTATTCATTTAAGTAAACTTAGCGAAGTTAATGAGAAACTAAAACAGCTTAATTACACCACTTCTCATGACTTAAGATCTCCTGTAAATAATCTAATTTCTTTAGTAGATTTAATTGATTTAAACAAGGTCACCGATTTAGAAACTTTGAATACGCTTAATTATATAAAAATGTCTGCGGAAGGTTTAAACGCTTCACTAAACACATACATTGAAGCTTTTAAGCATAAAAACATTGCAAATGAAAAGTTAGAAGTGGTACATTTTAATACCATTTTAAAAAAGGTTATAAATTCTATAAATGCATTAGTACAAAAATCTGAGGCAGAGTTTCAATTGGATTTTTCAGGTTTAGAACAGGTGACGTTTAATGCGGCATATATGGAAAGTATTTTTCTTAATTTTATTACCAATTCTATAAAATATGCGCGTCCTGATGTGCCGCTTAATATTTCAATAATGACGACTCAAAAAAATGGTCAACTAATGTTTAAATATTCGGATAACGGTCTTGGTTTCGATATGAAAAAAGTAGGACATCTTATTTTTAAATTGAATCAAAAATTTCATGGTAATGAAGATAGCAAAGGTGTAGGATTATACTTAGTATACAATCATGTTACTAGTTTACACGGAAGCATAAGTGTAGATAGCAAAATTAATGTGGGTACAACTTTTACAATTCAGTTTAAAGGGTAACATTATCCTCAAGAACAGTCTTAATATCATTTAAAAAGCGAGACAATAATATACGGTATCGTTTTGCTTTTATAAAGATTATTCTTTTTTAATAAGTTATTTAACGTGTTTAGTTTAACCGTTTTTTACCCACTTTACTTTTAATCTTAATAATAAAAACTGTAGGAATATCATCTTTATAAATTTTACTAGAAAAATCACTAATAAAGTTCGCTTTGCTGTGCTCCTTCTCTAATATAATATCTTTAATTCCTAGTGAGAATTGGTGTAAATAGGCTTTGGCTTCACTCTCAAAATACTCTTCAAATATACCATGTGATAAAACCGATTTCCAGCTAGTAATATTATCAATATCAGAAACAAGTAAAGATACTTCTGGGTTTTTACGCATCGCATTCATTTTATGTCCATCTCCTGAATAGCAAATTATAGTATTATTGTCTTTATCAAAAAAATAAGTAATAGGTACAATAAATGGCTTTCCATTATAGATATAAGCTAATTGGCCGATATAATTATTTTCTAAAATGTAATCAATTTCTCGCTCTTCTAAATTTTTAAACATAGTCTCTTTATTTAAGGTTGTTATAATTACTTGTGCTAATTTCAGCTATTATAAAACTAAAATTCTCCTTTAATTTACGCATTTAAAAAATTTCAATTTGCTATTTTTTAATGGCTATTTCTGGTATTTTAATAAGTTCAACCGTAGCAGACGCCAAAACAACTTTACCATTGGTAGCTTCAATAGCTTTTCTTATCAAATCATTTAATAAGTGTTTGGTGACTCTTCGCTTTTTATAATCGACGATATATCGTAAATTAAATTGAATCCAATTATCGGTTAACGTTGTAGCTAATGTAGGTTCTACCATAGCGTCTTCTACATAATATTTAGAGACCACCTCTGTCCATTTATCTTTTGATGCTTTTGTATATTCAGAAAGAGTACTTGTAGCAGCATCTATAATTATACTTTTAGCCAATTCGATATCAGAACCATAACGGATTGGTAAATTAAACTCATCCCAAATAAAAGGAAAGTCTTTAGAGTAGTTATATACCGGACCTTTAAACACAAAGGCATTGCTTAGTTTTACAATTCGTCCGGTGTAATTATCACTTTCCACCCATTGCCCAATTTCCATCATAGTCGTGTAAATACTATCCACATCAATAACGTCTCCTTTAATGCCATTAATTTCTATACGATCTCCAGGTTCATACACTTTTACAATAAATATATATACAGAACCTGCAACACTTAAAATTAACTCTTGTAATGTAAAGGCTAATCCTGCAGAAAGTAAACCTAAGGTTACGGTAAAATCTTTAATACTTCCTGTAAAATATAAAACAGTAATGAAACCAAGTATAAAATAACCGAGTAACTCTACCCCTTTTTGTGACTTATAACGCACTGAGGCATTAGCTATATTTCGTTTTAAAAATGTCCTAATAAAATGAATACATAGCAATACAAAAACAAGTATTATAATATATTTAATAATACTCTTCACAAGAGGATAATCAATAAAAAACTGTTGTATCGTGTCCATTATATTAATTTGGCTTATAAATCTTCATAAATCCTTAATTTATTATGAAGTGATGTGATTTCGCTTTGCAGGTTTTCTACACGTTTTAATAAGTTATAAACGGCATCTAATCCTTCTAAATTGATGTTTAAATCATAATGTAAACGTATCATTTTCTCAACCTCATTGATTTGAGTTGTTTTAATATAATCTACGTTTTCTGATACTACAATTTCTATCAGTTCGTAATCCTGTAAGTCGTTAATAAATGTTGGTGGCACATTATAATGTGTGCAAAAAGTGGTTATAGAAATTAAATCTGTTACTTCCATAATTATCTTAGTTTTTGAAGTTCTGTAAATAAGGCTTTCTCTTTATCGGTGAGCGCTGTAGGCGTTTTTATTTGATACGTAATATATAAATCACCAAACTGTTCTGCTTTTTTATACTTAGGAAAACCTTTACCTTTCAGCTTCACTTTGGTTCCGTTTTGAGTTTCTGGTTTAATCGTTAATTTAACTTTTCCTGTAAAAGTATCTACCATTAAATCACCACCTAACATAGCGGTGTATAAATCTAAATCTACAGTAGTATAAAGATTATCCTTATCTCTTTTGAATTTTGTATGATTTTGAATTGAAAATTGAATTAACAAATCTCCATTTGGCCCATTATTGGTGCCTTTGCCACCATGTCCTTTAATTTTAATGGTTTGTCCATTTTCTACTCCTGCAGGAATAGTAATCCTGATATTTTTATTATTTACAGTTAACGTACGTTTATGGTCTTCATAAACATCTTTTAAATCTAACTGAAGCTCTGCATTAAAATCTTGACCTCTAAACCTAGAGGTTCTTTGATAACCTCCTGAAGACTGACCTCCAAACATATTCCCAAAAACATCTTCAAAATCATGTTCGCTATATCCTCCTCTTTGACCAGATTGACCTTGATATGATCTTTGTTGTTGTTGCTGTTTTTTTGCTTGCTCGTATGCTTCTGAGTTCTCCCAATGCTCTCCATACTGATCGTATTTTTTACGGTTTTCAGCATTACTTAACACTTCGTTAGCCTCATTAATTTCCTTAAACTTTTTTTCAGCTTCACTATCATTTGGGTTTAAATCCGGATGATGTTTACGCGCTAATTTTCGGTAAGCTTTTTTTATATCTTTTTCTGACGCTGTTTTGGAAATTCCCAACGTTTTATAATAATCTACAACTGCCATTTATTTTGATTTATGATTTTCAATATGATGTTTGAGTTCTTGCTTTAAAGTCTCCAAATAGTCTTGCAATGCTGTAACATCTATATGTGGATGTTCATCAGAAGGAATGGTAATTGGTTCTTCTAATAAAAACACATATAATTCGGGGTAATTGGTTTCTATATTGGTTGTTAATTTTGTTATATCTGCTAACAACTCTTGCTTTGTTTTCATAGTTAACTTCGTTTATACCTATAAATTTACTAATAAAACAACTTCAATACTATGATTATAATCAGTTTATTATCTATAAATTAATATTAAGAGTCTACAAAAACTGATAATGTTTAAAAAAACGTCTTTTAAACATTAAATAATTTCGCCATCCTAATTTTAAACTACTTTTGCAATATCTTTATAACATACAATACGGTTTACATCACGAGCTATGACTAAAATACTTTCTTTTGTTTTTATACTACTCTTTCTTTTTAGTCTTAAAGCAAGGGCTCAAGACTCTATAAAAGCGACTCCTCAATTCAAAACACTATCTGCCGCATGGGATTTAGATAAAACGAATAAACAAGGAACTTTTAAGCTCACCTCTTATAAACCTATTTATGTAGATGTAGCACGATGGTCTAGCAATCCCAACACCTTACCTTATAGTGAAAACCCAGATCACACGGTAACCGAAGAAGTAAATTACAATAGTTTTGAAGCCAAATTTCAACTCAGTTTTAAAACCAAAGTTGCTGAATCTTTATTCTTTGGAAAAGGAGATTTATGGGTAGGATATACACAAATTGCACATTGGCAAATTTACAATACCGATATTTCTCGCGCCTTTAGAGAACTTAATTACGAACCCGAATTAATGTTTACCTATCCACTTAACTTAACCTTTGCAGGCTTCAACGTTAAAATGGCAGGAATCAGTTTTAACCACCAATCAAACGGTAGAGATTTACCGCGTTCAAGAAGTTGGAATCGTGTGATTTTTAACCTTGCTTTAGAACGTGAAAATTTAATTATTTATCTAAATCCATGGATAAGATTATCTGATGATGAAGATGAAAATCCAGCCATCACTAACTATATTGGTAACGGAAGTGTAACCGCTATTTATAAATTAAGAAAACACACCTTCTATGCAATTGCCACCAATAGTTTTTCTGTTAATAAAAATCGTGGGAGTCTACAAGTTAACTACTTCTACCCTATTAATGAGGGCTTAAATTTACATGCGCAATTATTTACTGGCTATGGCGAAACATTAATTGATTATAACCAATATCAAAATACAATTGGTTTAGGAATATCATTCTCTAATTGGTAAGCTTAAAACGTTCACAACATTTTAACAAAAAACACCTTATAAAAAACACTTACACAGATTAATACTCTCAAAATAACACTATTTTTGTGCGCTTAATAATATCAAGCAATTACAGCTTTAATGACCGCACAAAACACTCGTAAAAACAGACTTCTAAAACTCATAAAATGGGTAGTAGCAATATTAGCTATTCTTATAATTAGTCTTTTTGCTATTCCTTCTATTTTTAGTGATGGAATATCTAATCAAATTAAAAAAGGAATTAATGAGAATCTAGAAACCGAACTTCAATTTAAA
Source organism: Lacinutrix undariae (assembly GCF_052934785.1). Lineage (NCBI taxonomy): Bacteria > Pseudomonadati > Bacteroidota > Flavobacteriia > Flavobacteriales > Flavobacteriaceae > Lacinutrix > Lacinutrix undariae. Next base: position 2,315,858 of record NZ_CM128809.1, on the reverse strand, counting down.
GACTCAAACATTTCGTTTTTTAATCATTTCCCGTCACTTACATTTTCTTTTGAAGACGTTAATCTTGCTGGCTCAAAACCTTTTGAAAAGGACACTTTGGTTACCGCTAAAGAATTAGGCTTCGGAATTAACATCTTTAAACTCATGTTTTCTGATAAAGTAGTTATTAATGAAACTTACTTGACGGATGCTAATATTAAACTTATAAAAGATAAATTTGGTAGAAATAATTACGATATATACACTACTTCTACCGATACAATAACGCCTCAAGACACTACTAGTACTGGAATAAAACTAAATTTAAGACATCTTAAAATTGATAATGCAAATATCTTTTATGAAGATAAAGACTTAGGGATTACTGTAATTTCTAAGGGTTTAAACTACAACGGAAGAGGGAAAATTAATGATGGTAAAATAAAATTAGGCTCTAATTTAGACATGAATAATGTGGATGTTGTTTTTGATAATATCGATTATATAAATGGGAAAAAACTTAAAGCCAAATCCTTAACCATTTACGATACCGAAAACCTATCTATTGAGCTCGATAAAAACACGATTTCCTTAAATGATCTTGACGTTAATTTTCACGGAAAACTTGATGTTTTTGAAGATGGTTTTGCCTATAATTTACTTTTTAATACCGAAGACGGTACTATTGAAGATGTGGTTACTGCATTGCCACCTCAATATGTAACATGGTCTAAAAACGTAAGTCTTAATGGCGATTTAAACGCACATTTACGTCTTACTGGCTACACTGGAACTGTTCCTGAAGCTTCACAAATAGCAACAACTATAGTAAAAATTGATATTGACGATGCTACTATAAAACACAGTGACGCAGAGGAAGCTATTAAAAATCTTAACCTGAAATTTAATGGTGAATTACGTGACAACTGGATGGATTTTAATCTAGATACGTTAAACTTTACACTCAATAACGAAGTTACTAAAGGAAAAATATTGCTGAGAGGAAAAGCCGATTCTTTATATATAAAATCTAATATTATTTCGAATATCAACTTAGATATTCTTAATAAAACCCTGAATTTACCCGATTTAAAATTCAACGGCATATTAGCCACAAATGTAAACGTAGATGGGGTTTACCAACCTAAAATATCTAAATTACCAAAAACTAACGGTGTTTTTAAATTATCAAATGGTGTTTTACAAACTTCAGGACATCCAGAACCTATTAAAAATATTCAGTTAGACGCTGTTGCGGAAAACAACGGAGCTACTTACGCCGAGTCATCTTTAACGGTAAATACTTTCAACTTTAGCTTTTTGAATAATCAATTTACAAGTCAGGGTATTTTTAAAAATTTTGATAATTTAAACTATGATTTCAGGAGTAAAGGAAAAATAGATTTTACCACGCTTAACCAAGTGGTTGCCTTGCCTTTTTTAGTGAAAAACGGAGAAATAGATGCTAACTTAAAATTAAAAGGGCAACTTAATACGGCTCAAAATCAAAATTCTCATAGCGGAACACTTGCTATTAAAAACATTGAAATTAAAACAGATGTTTTACAGTATCCAGTTTATATTAATAACGGTGAATTTTTATTTCTGAATGATAAAATGGCCATCTCACAATTGGATATCAAACATCAATCGTCTCGTATGATTTTGGATGGCTTTTTTCAGAATTATATAGATTACGCCTTATACGATAAAGGGGTGTTGCGTGGTGATGTAAAATTAAAATCTGCTAATATAGATATTACTGAGTTTTTTCCGAAGGAAGAACAATTACAGCAAAAATTGGATAGTGTTACGAGTATTAATTCTGTACAGAGTGTTGTTAGTGGCGTTATGCAAATTCCAGAAAATGTAGATATTCTTTTTAATATCGCCATTGATACTCTAAAATATAACAGCTTAAACATCACTAAGCTTTCGGGGAATTTAAACCTTAAAGATGAAGGACTTTTCTTAAAAAACGCGGACTTAAATATGGTAGATGGGACGGCAAAACTTGATGGGTTTTACCAACCGTTAAATGCTAATGAAGCCTTATTTTCAATGGATATTAAAGCCAATAATTTCAATATTGAAAAAGGTTATAATAGCATGGAACTTTTTAAAGAATTAGCACCTGCTGCAGCTCAAGCTTCTGGAGTAGTTTCGGTAGATTATAACTTATCGGGAACATTAGATCACGAAATGACGCCGGTATTATCAGCCTTAAAAGGTGGTGGAGTTTTAAAAGTACACAGCGTGAAATTTGATGGATATAAATTATTAGGTAGAATCTCTGAAAAATCAGGATTTGATGCTTTAAATGATCCTAAAGTTTCAGAAATCACTATTAAATCGACCGTAAATAATAATGTTTTAGAACTGGAACGTTTTAAATTTAAAGTACGTCCGTTTAAATTAAGAGTAGAAGGACAAACAACTTTAGATGGCGAAATGAGTCTTAAAATGCGTATTGGTTTACCGCCTCTTGGTTTATTAGGAATTCCAATAGTTGTGAAAGGAACTAGTGATGATTTTGATATTAAATTAGGTAGTAAATCACCCGATCTTTCGGAAATGGAAGATGATGACGACACTAATTATTCCGAAGAAAAATTACAACGTATGAACATGCTTAAAGATTCAATTAGAGAAGATATGTCTGTGGATCAAATTAATAAATTACAACAGCAAATAGAAAGCATAAAACAAGAAAAAACTACAACAGCTACAGATACTTTAAAGGTGAATTAATAAAAGCTACATTCTATAAACACAGGTAAATGATCTGAGAGTTGACGTGCATGTTCTAGCTGTTCGCAATTGGTTACAAAATCTTTACTTCCAGAAGATAAAAGCTTTGTATGTGTTGGTATATATAAGATATTATCTATCGCGTAATTTAAATAGTTACCCAATTTACAAGCGGTTTTTAGTGTTGTTTTCACCTCTTTTAGTGCGGGTTTAAATCCTACGTTATATAATTGTTCCCATACAGGATGTGCCATTTTCAAATTAAAATCTCCTAAAACAAAAACACGCTTAGAGTTAAGTTTTTCAGCATAAGTTTTTAAATATGTAATCTCTACTTCTGGATGGTCATTAAATTTACGAGAGTGAAAATTAACCACATAAAAAGGTATTGGATCGTTTTTTAAAACAAACTCAGCAATAAAAGGCTCTCTGTAAATAACTTCAGCGAGTGAATCATCTAAATATGCTCTACTTTTTAGTGCCACTTTTGATGTTTTCCATAAAAAGGCATAACGCTCGCTAATATAAACCGACGGACTTTGGGTGGGTATACTTATGCGATAATCCCATTTGCTTCCCATACGATTTAACGCATCGGCAATTTTAGCTACCGCTTGAGCTCCTGCAGGATCTTTAGCAACTACTTCTTGAATAGCCACCACATCATAATCTCTAATAATTTTAGCGATTTCAGTAATTTCATCTGCATCTTTTGTACGTCCTAAATCCCTAATATTCCAAGAAGCAATTTTTAAAGTTTGTAATGTGTCTTTTGAAACCTTACCAAAAGCAATGGCTTTACAAGATAATAGTACCGTAAGTAATATGAGAAAAACGTAACGTAATGGATGCGTCATAATAATTGGAACATAAAATTTTAAAATAGCCTTTCTTTTAAGCTATAGTGCTCATAAAATAGTTTGATGTAAAATAATTACAAAAAAAAAGCACACTTCCCTCAAAGTGTGCAATTCAACCTCCCAATAAGATTAGATCTCAATAAGATTATAATTAATAGTAGCACAAAATTATGCTATCAATTACTAGTATCCTTACGGTTTTCCGTAATTATCGTATTTTTTTTATTTTTTAAATTAGTCCTAAATCTTTCATCTTAGAAACCAGATGAATAGCGTTATTTGCTTTAAATTGAAGACGTAATTTATTTAATTTTTTTTCAATAGTACTTATACTATTAGGTTTATAATTGATGCTTAAAAAGTAGGCACTAATCTCTTTTTGATCTAATCCTAGCGATAATTGTTTTACCAACTCAATATCATAATCAGTAATTTCTAGGCTAGACTTAGGACTTAATGCTGTTGCTACTTGAGGAGATAAAAATTGTTTATCATTTATAATTGCAGTTACAGCTTCTTCTAATTCTGATGCACCTTTACGATCCTTACATACATAAGCATTTACATGATAATCTTTAAATAAATGTCTTACCTTTTGTAATTGATCATTCATAGAGTATACGATAATCGGTAAGTTTTCATAATCTTTTCGTAAAAAAGCGATAAGTTCTTCTCCCGAGCACAAATTACATGTTCTATGGTCGGGTTTAAAAGATAAATCGGTAATTACTAAATCAAAAGGATCGCTATCTAAATCTCCTTTTTTTATTTTCAAAAAAGCATCATCGCAATATTGTGAGCGATGTACGTTAGTAATACCGTGTGAATGCAAAATATCAAGCACACTTTTATTTACATCTTCGTGATCATCAACAATTAAAACTTTTCTAATCATAATTAAATTATTATTTCGGCTTTAAAGCCGTTTTCTATTTCTGATGTAAAAGTAACTGTTCCTTTTATAATTTTTATACGGTTTTCCACATTATCCAACCCTGTATGCTGTTTTAGGTCACATCCTACACCATCATCGGTATATTTAACACGTATTTTTTTCTTATTTAAATCGAAAGAAATAACGGCTACCGAAGCCTTACTATGCTTCTTCATATTAATCAATAACTCTTGTAATACCTTATGTAGCGTTACTTTTTTGATATTAGACACCTCTTCCCAATTTACTTTTGAAATCCCTCTAACAATAACATTTGTAAAGTTATCATTGAACCCAAAAATTAAGTCGTTTAAAATTATGTTAAAATCACCTTCAACATCATTTTCACGCAATTCTTTAGAGATATCTCGTGCACGACCATAAATTTTTTCAGCATCATTTTTAAGAGATTGATCCAGGTTTTTCTCTTTTTGAAGTTTCACCATCAATTGATAAATATCATTAGCCACCTCATCATGTACTTTTTTAGAAATATCAGATTCCGCAGTATAAACTTGTAAAAGACTATCTTTTTTATGTCTAATTTCAATAATGAAATATAAAAACACACCTGCAATAGTAATTAAAACCACTACTGAGAGGTATATTGTTTTCATAACACGCTCTTTTTCTTCTCGTAATTGATGCTCTAAAACGGCTTGTTTATATAATGAATTATCATATTTAATCAAGGCAAACTTATTAATAGTTGCTTTTTCAACATGATATAAACTATCATTGAGTTTTTTATACGCTTTTGCATAACCATCGTTTGAAATACTAGTTAGCAAACCCAAAGCATCACTTTTGTAAGCTACAGAATTAATTTTAGAGGCTAATTCATAAGCTTTCATCGCATATTTTCTAGAACTATCTACGCTATTTATACCCTGATAATATTCTGCTAAATGCGAGTAACTAGTGTATAATGTAGCACTATCATTTACGTTTTCACGTAACTGCAAAGCGGTATTAATAAGCTGTACACCATCAGGCTCATTAAGTTGTGTTTTTACAAATCCTAAATTATCCAAAACCATAGCTACGGTAAGCGTGTCTTTAATTTTTGGTAATAATTGATACGCTTTTAACAACTCTAATTTCGCGTTTTTTGTGTCATAAAATTCTTTATAAATGAGTGATGTATTATTATATATTTTTATACTATCGGAAGTTGTAATTGCATGTTTTAACGCTTCATTATATACCTCAATAGCTTTTGTTATATTACGCTGCTCAACAAACATTAAGCCTAATAAATTATAGAAACTCTTTTTTACAGAAGCCACATAAACTGCAGAATTCTTAATATCTTTTATTAACCTAAGTGCTTTTACCGAAGTAGATTCTGCAGTATCATAATTACCTTTTTTATATTCTATACTCGCTTGATAATACAAAGCATTAACGGCTATAACAAGTTGTTTATCTGTAATAGCAAGATCATAAACCGTTTTAAAATAGTTGTAAGACTGATTTAAATCGGTTGCATTTTGGGGAGATAAAGCCTTATCAGAATAATAAGATAAACTATCTTGTAGGGTTTGACTATAAACATTTTGAGAATAAAAAACACAAAAAAAAGTGCTTACAATAAGGAAAGTATGTAGAAGGGGTTTCATAATTCAAAAATAGAAAAAATAATTAGCTCGCAAGCCTAATTTACAAGTAATACATCTCTTACAATTGTGAGGTATTAAATAATATATAATGTTATTAAAAGAGATTTTTATTTCACAAAAAACTATTAGATTTGTTAATATACTGACAACAGAAATAAGAGAACTCTTATAATAATTTACCATTTTCACAAAAAATATACAAAAAAACCAAACTAACATGATGAAATTAAACTGGAAACAAAGAATAGTATCTGCAGTTTTATATGGTGCATTTTATGCTGGACTTTTATTTTTATTTGATGTGTTTACCGACGACAAACTTTATAGCGTAAATGCTTTAATAATTCAGGGAGTGCTTTTTGGAATTGGTATGGGAATAGCTATGCCTTATGTAAATAAAACGTTTGGAAAACGATTTACAAATACTTTAGGAAAAAATATAACACCAGAGTTAACAGAAAATGAGCACATTGAAGCTGAAGGACCTGTAAATTTATTTCGTGGTATTGAAGCTGTTGGCGGAAAATTATTTTTAACTAACAAAAAAGTAATTTTTAAATCTCATAAAATTAATATTCAAAGTGGTCAAACCAATATTGAATATAAAAACATGACTGAAATCATAACCAGAAAAACAGCTAAACTAGCTGATAACGGAATTAGAATAACCACAAATAATGGAGAGACTTTTGATTTTGTTGTTACCGAACGTGATAATTGGATTAAAAAACTAAACGAAAAACTAGGTCCAATTTCTGATAAATAAAATTAAATTTCACCCACTTTTACTCATAAATCAATTAAAACTCATTTCTAAGGATATGAAATATCAATCATACACAACCATAAACTCAACCACACCTCTACTTGGTGAAACTATAGGAGACAACTTATTAAAAACGGCTAAAAAATTTCCAGATAACGATGCTTTAATAAGTAAACATCAAAATTATCGCGCCACTTATAAAGAGTTTTATGAACAAGTAACACATTTAGCAAAATCACTTTTAGCCGATGGAGTTGCGTTTGGAGATCGCGTTGGAATGTGGTCACCAAACCGTTACGAGTGGACTTTAGTACAATATGCAACCGCTCAAATTGGTGCTATTTTAGTAAATTTAAATCCGGCATACCGCACACACGAATTAAAGTTTGCCATCAACCAATCGGAAACATCTTATATTATTTGCCCTGTAAGCTATAAATCTAGCGAATACAAAAAAATGCTTGAGAATGTTGCCGAAAACTGTTTCTCATTAAAAAAAGTCACCTATTTAGACACTCCAGATTGGGATAATTTATTAGCAAAAGGACATACAATTACAGAGGCTACTTACAATGCTGCAATTAGTAAATTAGATTTTGACCAGCCTATAAATATTCAATACACCTCAGGAACTACCGGGTTTCCAAAAGGCGTCACTTTAAGTCATCATAATGTTTTAAATAACGGTTATTTTATAGCAAGACGTTTAAAATATACAGCAGCCGATAGAGTGTGTATTCCTGTGCCATTTTACCATTGTTTTGGGATGGTTATTGGTAATTTAGCTTGTACATCTCATGGCGCGTGTATGGTAATCCCAAACGAAGGTTTTGATCCTATATTAACTTTAACTGCCGTTGAAGAAGAAAAATGCACCTCTTTATACGGTGTTCCAACTATGTTTATTGCAGAATTATCTTTGCCTAATTTTAAGGATTTTGACCTCTCTACATTACGAACAGGTGTTATGGCGGGAGCCACTTGTCCTAAAGAAATTATGACACGCGTACAATCTGAAATGAACATGAAAGACGTTACCGTGTGTTACGGAATGACAGAAACTTCGCCAGTATCCTTACAAACCACTATTGGTACGCCTATAGATAAACAAGTATCTACCGTTGGAACGGTAATGGAACATTTGGAAGTGAAAATTATTCACCCCGAAACCGGAAACATTCAACCTATTGGAGAAGAAGGCGAATTATGCACCAGAGGTTACTCGGTAATGTTAGGCTATTGGAATAATGCAGAAACCACACAACAAGTTATTGATACCGCACGTTGGATGCACTCTGGAGATTTGGCAGTTATGGATGATGAAGGTTATGTGAGTATTTCTGGACGAATTAAAGATTTAATTATTAGAGGTGGAGAAAATATTTCGCCAAAATCTATTGAAGATTTCCTATACACACACCCCAAAATATTAGACATTCAAATTATTGGTGTACCGAGTGATAAATATGGTGAAGAAATTATGGCTTGGGTAAAAATACATCAAGGTGTAAAATGTTCGGAAGCCGAATTATTAGCCTTCTGTAAAAATCAAATTGCGCATTATTGTGTGCCAAAATTCTGGAAGTTTGTTAATGAATTTCCAATGACGGTTTCAGGAAAAATTAGAAAAGTAGAAATGCGAGAAGTTGCCATTAAAGAGTTATTTTCATAGATAGCTACTACCTCCTATTTTATAATATCACTGAAAACAGTTAGTAAAAAACAAACCTAAAGATCCAACTTTGTAATATCATAAAAACGATATACTATGGATTTTAAAACAATGTTACAATTACCTGTATTAGATACTAAACAGGTTTTAAAAATACTTCAAGAAATAGCAGATATAGAGCGAAATGCCGATAAACCTCGTATGCCAAAGGTTATGATTAGCACACATTCGGGAAGTGCTTCTGGTTTTTTTGTAAATCATGATACTGAAAAACAAGTCATTTTAATATGCGATATTTATGATCGTGAACCCCAATTTCAATATCTAGAAGTACATTCTATCTCTTCTATTTCTATAAGTAATATTAGTAAATACGTTTACCTTTTATCTGACGGAAAAATTCCTTTCACTCCAGATGCTAGTGAAATCCCTACTGTACTTCAGCTTAAAAAAGAAATCAATGCTTTAGAAATAAGTTTGAAAGATGATTTAGAAAAAGAAATTTCTATCCATTTTAATTATGAAGGAACACCAGAAGATCTTGATAAATTTTATGCTTCAAAAGTAGTGGTGTTATTAAAAGAAACACTTTCTAAAATAGCTGTAGATAATTTAGCTAAAGAAGCCTTTACAGAAGCTATTACTACGGTTAATTTCAATTTAGGAACAGAAAATAAATCTGTTTTAGAAAGCGATGTGATTTCAATAACTGTAGATACTTCTAAAGGTTTAAAAAGCTTTCCGAAGACAAAAAAATTACAGGATCAAATAGAAAAATGTTTATAAATAAAAAAAAGAATAATAGTATGTTAGAGTCTAATGTTACCGGTCGTATAGAGTTACTAATTAAAAAAGATAGTAAAACAGAAAAAACGTTTACACTGAGCCAGTGTGACTATAATATTTCACCTAATTATTATGCAGAAGTAGATGAACCAACCATTGTAGAGATTAATCTTTCTGGAGGAATAAATACAGGTCCTGATGCTCTTTTTTTAGAATGGATTAGTAAACAAAAGGGAGAATGGTCTGGGAATTTAAAAATATACAATAGAGATGTAGATAAACCTGTTACAATTATAAAATTTGATAAAATTGTACCGATGAATTGTAGTCAATCTTTTTCAGAATATAGTTCAGGTACTAATGATATTTACTTTAGTTCTATATTGAGAGGCGTTGTTTTAAATGACGTAAAAATGAATTAATACACAGTTAATATTATTAAAGCCTTTAAGATAAATATCCTAAAGGCTTTTTTTTAGTTGAATTTATAAATAAGATGTAGAACCTATAAGAAAGGGAAAACCTATTGGCTTTCCCTTTTGTATTGATTAGTAGAAAACAACTACAAATACATAATTCTACAAATTATTTTCTAAATACTCACGAATGGTCAAATCTATAAAATAACCACTATGATGACCTCCCCAACATGCTGTTAATGAAAACACACCAGCATCTAATTTTAATTCTTTTTTAGCTTCAGCACCTTCATTTGGTATGCAATAAACTTCAATAGAGTTTACACTTTCTGCAAGGGCTTCTTTTCCCATATCGTCTTTACAAACTTCTCTTAAACCATCTGTAAGACGTTGTAAACATACACTTGGTACAAACTTTATATAATCCATTTCAAAAGTATCCCAGTTAATGTGTATTGGTAACTCCTTACCTACAATTTCATTAATCTCTTTTTGATAATCTCCTAAATATTGATCTTCTATTGATTTTGCTGCTCTTTTTTCCTGTAAACCCATGATTAATCTTTTTAATATTATTAATACATCAAAGATATTGTTTGCCTACATTGAAAAAGTGCCACTTTTAAGTGATACTAAAAACTCACTGAATTCAGTGAGTACGCAACATATATATTAAGATATATTTATACTGTAAACTAAAATATTATGAAAACCACAATTCTATCAGTTATCTGTATCTTAATCGTAGTACTTATTGTTTCTGGCTGTGCCAATTATATAGGAATTCCTAAAAAGAAAGCTGCTAGTAATTTAAAAGCCTATTTACAAAGAGAATATAATGGGAAACTTACATTTGACGATTTAAGGCTGTTTTTTAATGCAGCAACTATGGATCCTAACATGTATACTGTTCATATTTTTGATGAAGAAATTCCTGAAATAGAATTTTACACACATCTAAATCTGAAAAATATTTTGGAAGATGACAGCTTACCAATGTATGCAAAATCAGATGCTATGACCTTTGATATTTTATACAAAGAAGCTTTAAAACGTTATAATGTACAACAAGTAATTATAGCTGACTTTAAAAATGAAATTTCAGAAATAATATTTAATTATGAAGTTATTGAATTAAGTTTTAACACCAATTTAAGTCCGGAAGAACTAAACGATATCATCACAAGATTTATAAGTAGATTAAGCCAATCTATTGACGATTTGGATAGCGCATACAACCAAAATTTACTCATTAAAACACCTCAATATCCTGAAGGTTTTATTACAATTTCCTTGGAAGTCGAAAACTTTAAATATAAACTGAAACCTTATTTTCTATCGGAAGACATAACAGGTTTTAAAGCTTTAGAAACACAGATTGAAACCAATATCCAAGCTAAATTAGACAGTACGTTTCCTAAATATAAAATTAATAATTACCGAAAAATATTTATAGATAAATCTTCTTTATCTAAAGGTGCTTGGGTACAATATTTAGATGATAAAACCGTAAAAAAGGACAGCAAAGGAAAATGGGTAAATCCTCAAAAAGGACTTTATATTGTCTATTTTGATTTACAATCTTCATTTATTTATCGTGGAGAAATGATTACCGAGAACAATGACAAAACATCTTATGATGAAGAATTAGAACAAATTACAAATGCTATAGAAGCTGAAGGTCTTATAATTAAATAAATCCTTTATTTTTATAACTACTGAAAAACAAAAGGGCTTGAATATTACTATTCAAGCCCTTTTTATATTAATCAAATAAGCCAGATTCAATGGCATATTTTACAGCTCCTGTTGTCGTTTTAGAACCTGTTTTTAAAAGGATATTTTTTCGATGTGTTTCAACTGTATTTACCGAAATAAATAATTTTTCTGAAATCTCTTTTGATGTAAGTTCTTCCGATAAAAGTGACAATACTTCTTTTTCCCGAGGCGATAACTCAATGTTTTTATATTTCTTACGTTCAAAAACACTTTCCATATAACGTTGTTTTATAATTTCAGAAAAATATTGTTCGTTTCCTAATACAGTTCTTACTGCTTTTTGCAACTCTTCTTTACTTGTAAATTTTGGTACAAATCCGTCAGCTCCTTTTTGTATCACTTTATGCACAGTTCTGTGATTATCTAACATGCTTAACATAATGATTTTTACAGCCGCATGTTTTTTCTTAATTTCAGTAAGCAACTCAATACCATCCATTTTTGGCATACTGATATCGCTAATTATCAAACCAATTTCAAACTGTTTCAATAATCTAATCACTTGTTTGCCTTCGGTAGCTAAATGTACTTCTCCAATCTCTTCCATGTCACTTAAAATAGTATTTATACCTTCCAAGAACATTAAATGATCGTCTGCTATTATGATGTTTATTTTCTTCACAATTTTTATTTTATTGGAATGTCTATCGTAATTGAAGTACCGTGTCCAGGATTACTATCTATATCTAAAGTTCCTTTTACTTTTTGTAAACGCTCTTTAATATTACGGAGTCCGATTCCTTGTTTTTTATTCTTTTTAAATCCTTTACCATTATCATTAACTACAATGTTTAAATGGTCTTCATGCCTAGTGAGTTGTACATCTGCTTCAGTTGCCTCGGCATGTTTTAGCATATTATTTATTAATTCTTGAACAATTCTATAGGCATCTGCTAAAAGATCTTCTGGTAATTGATCAATATCTTCCTCTGGAAAGAAGTACGTTTTAATATTGGTTTTAGACTTTTTAGAGACCTGTTCAATGAAATCGCTTAAGAAACTTGTAAACCCAATTTTAGAAAAAGGTAACGGATGTAATTGATGCGAAAGCCCTCTCACATCTACACAAGCACTAGCTATTGCATTAGCTATTCGTTTAGATTGTGAGGCATCATGATGACTTTCGGCATAATGCTCAAAAGCAATTTTTATACTCGCCAAATCACTTCCTATACCATCATGAATATCGCGTGCTAATCGTGCCCGTTCTTCATCTTGACCTTCCTGAAAACGCTCAATAACAGATAGTTTATGATCTTTCATCATATCTGTAATTTTTTGTTTTGCATTTTCTTCTTGTTGTAAATTTAATTCCTTCTGAACTTTTAGTCTTTTAATATATGACAGTCTTAAGATGATTAAAGTCAATAAAACCAAAATAAACCCAGCAATAAAAACATTTCTAATTAAGCGTTGTCGTTTTACAGTAAGTTCTACTTTTTGCAACTCGGCTTCACTTAATTTTTGCTCATTTTCTAAAAGTTGTATTCTAGTTTCTTTTAATTGAGTTTCGTAACGTTCTTGAATTTTAGCGACATATTTTTCTTTATCAAGCGTATTTTGTTCTGCACGAGTAGTAACGCCTAATTCATAAAAATCTAATGCCTTTTCATAATTTTTGTCATCTTTATAAAGTTGTGCTAAATTTTTATAAATAGAAGATTTATACATTAATAATGACTGCTCATCTCCTATTGCTAAAGCTTTTTGAAAATAATTAATCGCCTCCTTTGTATTACCTAATCTAGTTTCGCACAACCCTAAATCATTTAATACAATTGCTAAATCCGAATTAAACTGAAGTTCCTCTAAAAGCACTACTGTTTTTTTTAAGGCAATTACAGCTTCTTGGCATTTTTCTTCAAGCACAAGCATTTGCGAAAGATTAATATTCACATAAGCTATAACAGCTTTGTTGCCTTCTTTTTTTCTGTAATTCAAAACAGTTTTATAATGTTCTCTTGCTAAATCATATTTTCCTTCTTCTTTTAAGATATTAGCAAAATTAAACAACGTAGTAAGCACGCCATTATCATCACCTAATGCTCTGTATAAATCTGCTGCGCGATCTAAACTTTCAGCAGATTTTTTATAATCCTTTTGAAGTAAATAAAGTGTTGCTATATTTTGATATGCATTGGCTTCTTGTTGTTTATTTTCAGTTTTCTTAGAGTACTTTAAACATTTAACAAAACTATCCATTGCTTTTGGATATTCACCTAAGTTTTTATACCCTAAAGCCAAAACATTGTAGCAGGCTGCCATCCCACTTTCCAACTCAAGTTTTTTAAGTAAAATAATTGCTTTTTCAATTTCGCTTACCGCACTTTTGTAATCTCCAGATACATTTCCTAAATTACCTAAAGCATAAAGCGCTCTAACCGCCTGAAGGTCTGAATCTATTTTTTCACTTTCTGCCAACCACTCAAGCGCAGCCTTTTTAGCCATTTGAGGGTTTGTATATAAGTTTTTCTGATACTCTAAAGCTAACGAATCTATTAATGGAGTATTATTTTCTGCTTGAGCTAAAGCCAAATGCGTGACCCCTAAAAAAAGGACCACAGTCATAACGATATATTTTGTAAGTAAATTCATATAGCAAACAGTAAATTTAACACCTTTAAGCGAAATAGTCTGCTCTTATTCTAGTTTTCATTTCATTTAACATTTCTAGCTCTCCGTTTTCAAATTCTATGTTTAATTTAGAAATGGGTTCTAATAAATTATGTTGAAGAAATATATCCTCTTTATAATTTGTTTTTGCAATTTCTAAATGATCTAATAGGGCCATTTCAGACGGATGATCTTTACTTAAAAACATCGCATTGTATTTGGTGTAATCTTCTATATTACCCAGCCCTTTTGAAGTATCTTTAAATGCTTTCAACATCATGTGATATTGGTCTTTAGGGAAATTAATAAATGTTTCTTTTGGGTAACTTTGCAGTAGATTTTGATACGCAATTTTAGCGTCTTTATATCTTTTTTCTTGTTCTAAAGTATTGGCATAATCAAAATCTAGTTTCCAATCTCTAGTTTCTGGCGCCTCTTTTTTTATGGTTTCACAAAGTGCAATAGTTGCCTTATTATCAAAGCCTGCGGTTAAACATTTTAAAGCTAATTTTAAATAACAGGCTTTGTTAGTCGATAGTTCTGCTGCCTTTTTTAAAGATTCTGCCCCAGCAGTATAATCGAATAACATCCATTGAATGAATCCGTTGTTTCTGTATTCACTAAATCTCGTTGGGTTATCTATTAAATCATCTGCTGTAGCTTTACCCAATTCTTCTGGGTGTTCTAGAAACGTGTAATAGCAAACCCATTGAAATACAGGTTTTAATTCTTGAGGTAAATAACCTTGTTCAAAATTATAGATGGCATATTTATGGCATTCTTCATAATCTCCCATTTCTACAAGTACTTCCACACACATATTCATGGTACTATAATAATCAGAATCATCATCCTCATAAAAGTTGATTTCTTCTTGCATATCTTCAAAAAAAGCCGTGTAATTATTGTTTATTCTATGAATATTCATTCGTAAATTATACAACCAAGGCGCAAAAGAGTGTTTTGGTAACGGATAATCGGCAAGTGCTTCATTAATCACCTCTAAAGCTTCATCAAATCTATGTAATCTAAATAATGCACGTGCTTGAAAAAATAAAGTCTTAAGCGTTGGTGTTTCTCTGCGATGAAACTGTACAACGATATCTAAAATGCCTTGCCAGCTTTCTATTCGGCCATTAACCTCAAGTAAATATTGCAAATACTCACTCATTCTTAGTCCATTTCTAAAAGCCTCGTGGTAAGCATTTACTGTTTGGTTATAGTCTTTTTCAAGGAAAAAAGATTTCGCTTTTAGAACATGAAGTAACGAGTTTTTAGGGTTTAAAGCTAAACCACGTTCTACACAAGCCTCAATAGTTGGTTTGTGTTTGGTATGATAATATCCTGCATTTCCTATCAATAGATATTGATGCTGTGCCGATTGCCACCCTGAGTTAGCTAAGGCTTGCATGTAGGTTTGATACTCTTCAAAATTGGTGTAGTTTTCTTCTGGAAATTCCGGTTCAGGTGGTGTTGCTACTATTTGAGAGACAAAATCGTATCTCATAAAATTCTTAGCAAAATCGGCTAATAATAAACGTGTATGATCTGTTAAATCGAAATGTTTCCATTCTTTATCCCATAGCTTTTTTATTTCTGCCGACCATTTTGACCAAATTTCGACTTGTATCATAGCTAGGTTTTTACCAGCTTGATCTAAACGATCATCTAATTGTAAACCTTTTAAAACCGTTTTATTATGTGTTGCCGATGCTAAATCTAGTAATTCAAAACAATCTGCTTCTTCATCAGCATCACATAATTGTTCTAGTTGTGCCGATTGAATATCCCAAAGTAATAAACGTGCTTCTGTTAATCCAGGATAACATTCTAAAATATATTTTAACGTAATAATAGCTTCTTGAAAGCGTCTGTCTTCTTGAAGTTTTAACGCGTAATGGATGTGTAAGGTTTCGTTATATGAATACGTCATTAATGCCTTTTCATACACCCATTCTTTACATTGTTTATAGTAACTACAAACATATTCGTAATCGGAAGGTAATACTTCATTTATGTCGATTAAAGCTTGTAAATAAGACTCCATAACGTCCATATTTAACTCTTCAAAAGCACCAATATAAAGCATATAAATACGATAATATCTGGCATTATCGGCAAGATTGCTATCACCTATTATTTCAAAATTTTCTTGAATATTGTTTATTACAGATTGTAAAGGCGCATAAAGATTGGCTTTATAAAGTGCTTCTGCACGTTCAATTTGTTTTATAACTTCTGTTCTTGTTAAACTCATTTTTTCCATGTTTTAAACCAATCGGCGTGTTCTATATGTAAACGTTGGTAGCATTCCCAAAGCGTTGCAGTTCCTGGAAATTTACTAACATCTTGTTCTGTTGCTCCTAAAACGTATTCATCACCTAAACATACATTACGGTGAAAATCGCTCCAACTAGAAAAGGTCGATTTGATAGTATCATTAGCTTCTTCTAAACGTAAAATCATTTCATCTGTACCGATAAAACCTAATACGTGACCTAAGCGCATTTGAAAAATATAAAAGGCCATTTCGTAACCAATAAGTTTTTCTTTTTTTAGACTAAAACGGTATTTCCATACCATTTTATAAATGCCTTTGGTTCTTGGGCTTTCTTCGGCATTGTATTTGGCATCAAAATCGGTAGAGGTAATCATACGAAACTCCGAAGCGAGTTTTTCAAATTGATGAGATACCATTTGTCCGCTTTCATAACGTTGTAAACTATTGCGTAAGTGTAAACCAGATTTTATACCAAATAAACTTAAAAGGCGTTTGGCTTGCTTTACATGCATTTGGTCTTCTAAATCGAAACCAGACCAACTTGTTAAATCTGCGTTTTTATAATTTTTCTTTAATATCAAGGCCGATAAATTTAATTGGTCTTGTATTTCGGGTGTTATATCTTGTGTCATTATCTAAGCGTTTAAGTCGTCAACAACTTGTAATAAAGCGGTTGTTAAATCTTCTGAATAGGCTCCAGATTTTGCCATTGCTTGTAATCCCATGCCGTATGAAGCTGCCATTTGAGTGCCTTTTACTAAGTGTACAAATAAACTTTGGCAAAGATTTCCGTAGGTTTCTTGTGCCGTTCCTGGTGCTAAATTAGTATCTAGTAAAGTCATATAAAGTGCTTGACCCATTCGTACTTGCATTCCTGTTTCATCGTCAAGTAACCAGGTTTTAAATTCTTCTATTTTTTCATCTAAAGGTTGTAAAAGTTCGGTATCGTAACTTCCGTTTTCGCTGTAATGTTCTAGATTATGAAGTACAGCATCTACATATTTTTGACTGATTTCTGTAACTTCCATTTCAATTGTAATGGTTTGAGAACCATCAACAGCTGTAGGTGTTTCTGTTGTTGTTTCTTCTTTAAAGTGGACATTGTAAAAAGCTTCAATAGCCGTTACTAATTCTGTTTGATTACTGAAATCGGCTAACTCACTTTGACTATAATCAGAAAGATACTTAGCAGTGTTTACGTTTAGTTTATCTTTTTTTAATACTCTTAAGAAATCGGTTAAATACACTTCGATTTCTGTTGAAATTTTTGTAAAAGCGACATTTTTAGAAGCTTTTAGTTTACATTTTCTATGAAAAGTGATGATACGGTTGATAGCCTTATCTAAGAAATAACTAGTATCATCTTCGCGATCATTAAAATAGGTGGCTGTTCTTACACCTTGCGTAGTTAAAAGATCGGAAACCCAAACAGCTTCTTGTCTAGAGCTGTAATAAAAATCGCCTAAATAATTAAACCACGCTTGAATAATATTCAGTTCTAACGGACGCGCTTCGTTGATATAATGTCCGCCAGCAAACGTGTTACAAATTTTAGCCACACAAGCATCAATACTTTTAAGCGCCCCAATTTCGTTTACACGAGAATAATTTCCTGGTTCAACACATAAAGTAATGAGTGTTTTTGTAATTAACGGTAGGTTTTGTTTTCTAATATCGTCTCTAACATCTCTTGTAGAATAGGCCATTTCTAATAAATACAACTGTAAAATCTCTTGTTGTTCTGCGTTGTATAAATTGAAAAGTTCCTCGCGAGCATCATAAAACGTGCGAACTAAAAATTGATTTAATGGATTTTTAATACTTTCTTTAGTAAAACCATGAAGAAACGCCTTTAAGTTATCTTTAGTTTGAAAAACGTTTTTAATTAAAAATTCACCCGTCATTTGAAAATCCTTATGATCAAAACGCATCACAGGAAGTTTTCCTTGGCGCTCTTCAATCAATAGGTCTGAAAAAATGGTATTATATGTTTCTGTTTGGTTTTTAATACCTGTTTCTGGATGACATGTATTAAACCAAAACGGAATACATTGCAGCGGTAGTGCTTCTGCTGTGTTTTCTGTAAAAATTAATTTGCCATAATCTTTAAAAGCTTCAGAATAAAAATTGCTTCCATCATCGGCAATTAACCAATCTATAAATCTTAAATAGCAAACATCTAACTGTTCTTGCGGTATATTTTTATCACGATTATTAAATAATAAAACATCGCCTGAATCCCATAACATTCTAGGACCTAATGCGGCAATTAACGGATAGAAACCTTCGGCCGTTTTTAGATTAAGTAATTCTAAACTTTTAACGTCTCCAAAAATCAGGCGTTCTTTTATCGCTTTATGTGCTTCATAAATAACTTCTAAGCTATTGTAATAATAGGCTGCTAAATCTGTGGTAAACCAAGGCAACATTAAATCGTAAGCACCAGTAACATATACACGACCGACAGGTAATATGTTATGAAATTTAGAGATGAATTTACGCCAGTCATTATCAAAAAAATGTTCAATAAAATCGTTGTCTATTTTAAACGGAAATTTAGTTATTGTTTTATCTGAATGGACAACTGAATATGTTTCGTTTAAAATTTGGTATCTAATACAAAACTGAATTAGAAAATCAGAACTCAACACATCACGAATATCAAAAATCCGATCCACTAAAAAACGAGCGATAGGAAGAGAGGCTTCCGATTCACTTTGTATCAGCATTTTTAAAACCTGAAATATTTGTATTTTTAAATCTTCAGAAACGGCATCGGTTTGTAAATAACTTAAACTGAAATTTAAAAACTCGACGAGCTTATTGGTGCTTTTTTTATCAGGAAAAACACCTTTTTTTAGTATTGGAACCCAAGACCCAATAAGCTCTAAACCTTCCTGTTCATTGGCATAAACCTTTGGGTGAAAATAGATGTTTTGTGCTGTGTTTTCTGTGAACTCAGCTGTTACACCTTCGTGTTTACTGCTATTTACAGCATTTCTAAAAACATCAGTATCTGTAGCGTCCATTAATTCTAAAACTTGAAGTATTGCTTTTACTTCAGGTGGGGCTAAAGATTCTAACTTTAATTTTGGTACTATTTTTTCTTTAAAAATCGCAGACATGTGCTGGGTATTATTCAAATTATATTGTAATGTGTTTTATTCTTTTTGGGATGATTCTATTCGACGTAAAACCATTCATTTTCTTCAATTTCACCTTCGTCTCCCATTAAACTTTTCAAAAAAGTATTTAAATCTTCAGCTTCTATATATGCAATTTCTTGGTCGGCTCCAAAACGAATAATTTGTCCGGCTGTTCCTTTGGTGTTGGGTGCAAAATCGAAGGCTAGGAAATTCCCGTTTTCTAAATCGAAAAACGGAATCCAATAGGGTGTGGTGTACATTAATAAGGCTTTCCCTTGGTTGGTAGAGTATGTATCCAATAAGTCTTCTTGCGTCCAATCATCATAACATTTTTTCCAATCTTTCCATTTCTTATAAATAGCTTCTGCGCCCATTATGGCACATCTATCAATACCATTATGCAACGTTAAGTATTCCTTTATTATTGCAGGAAAAGGAAAACCAGCTTCTTTTTCAAATTGAGCATAAATGACATCATTGTTAATTGGTGGATTTAACTTTAATCTTTTTTCTGTAATTAGAGCGATAAAAGATTGTGTAACCTCTTTCATGTTAATTTTAGCTTCTAACTGAATAAAAGGGCTTAGAAAATCGGCTTTTTCTTTGGCTAATTTTTCTGCTATAAATTGATTAGGAATAAATTCATCAATAAAAGCACCTGTGTTTTCTTGAAAAGTGATGTGCTTTAAATTAGAAAGAGGCTGAGAGCTATACAAACTCTTATTAAAATTATAAATAGATGGGACAAAATTTTTAACAATGTCATCACTTCTAAAGCGCTGAATATTTATAAACCACTCTTCAAATAGTGGTGTATTTTCTATTTCAACAGTAAAAACAGTTCTGTCTTCTAAAAATCCAATACCGTAGAATTTGGTACTAGATTTATAATCTGATGTAATAAGTGAGAGTTTGAATGATTTTTTTCCAGAGCGTGTTTCAATAGCTTCTAAAAGTGCATCTCTAAACGTAAAAGAGTTCTTGTAATGTTTTGGGTCTTCAAGAATTGGAAGTGTATCTATTTTGATAGGTTCAAAATTGAAATCATCCCATTTTAATAATTTAAAATCTTCTGAATACTTGATACTATTGTTCATTTTCTCTTAAGTTTTTGATAGTGCTAAGTTACTTTGGAATATTAAAATTTTCATCCCTGAAATTAGTGATTTAAAAAAGAGACATGAGTTTAAATACTAATCTTACTTTTTAAAGTATCTTCTAATAATGAAAATTGTGTAGGTTCAATTTGACTCACAGGAAGTCTTATTTTTTTTTCTTTTTCATTCGGATTCTGATATATGACAACCACAAGCTTTCTCTCAACTGCATAAGATTTAAGAGCACTATAAGACACCTCTTTTTTGTCTGTAATTCCGGTTTGAAATACAAAGTGATCTTCTAAAAATTTAAACACTTTAAGGTTTTTATTGAAGACATATAGACTAAAAAATAATATACAAAATGCTATTGAAAAGACAACTTCTATTGATGCAGCTTGTAGAGTTAATAGACTTAGAGCTAACATAAAAAACGCAAAAAACAGTGGTTTGTTTTTTGCTTTAACACTTAATTCAATTTCAATTTTATTCATAATGTGTTTTATAAATTTTTTCCTCTTCTATCTTTTCTACTATTTTTCATGAAATCATTCGGAAAGTTGCTCAATATATTCTCGTCTAGGGCCGTAACTACCATAAACAGTATTAAATTTTACATCTAACTTTTGAAATAAATTCTTGTAAGAAAAACTAGGTAATTGATCAAGACAAGTAATCATTAAATTTTTCTCAATTTTTAAATCCTGATGATGAATAGCATCACAACTTAAAGCATAATTTAATAATTCAACATCTAAAGCTTGCGTTCTAAATTCCCCCTGAAACTCGTTAGTGACGTTTGCTTCATTTTCATTATTCTGCAGTGTTACAGACGCTGTTTTAGACATTGGTCCGTTTCCGTGTCTTGTTTGATAACAACGCGTCACGTAAAAAACAGCTATTTCTGCATCAGTACCTAAATGAGTTTTTATAAGCTGAATTGCATTTTTAGAAGTGGTGTAACTCCAAGTTGTATGCGGATGAAAACCGTGTTGTGTATCTAATAATATTCCTTGGCTGCCTTCAAAAATAAAATGTTCGAATGTTGTTTTTAATTCTGAAAGAGATTTTAAATTATAAAATTTCTGAATAGAAAAACAACTTTCTATAAAATACGCTTCATTATAATCTTTTAGTTCATTTTTGTAATATTCCTGAACGCTTTTTGGCTGACTTTCTAACTTCGTTTCGTAGTAATTTTTGATACTAATTAAGCGTTGTTTTAAAACCCAATTAAACTGCAAATCGTTGGCATACAAATAAACTTCTTCCTTATTTCTAGCAATGGTTGTACCAAAACCCAAACCACAAGAACCGTGATTTTGTTGCTTTTCTATGGCTCTATTAAAAGCAATATCATAAAAAGTGGTAATCATCGCAAGCGGATGAAAATACAGTTTTGGTTGATATTTTTTCAAGAAATTTCCTTCGTCTAAAATAGCCGGTGGAAAAAGTGTCGTATGTTCTGAATAATACGTTGGAACACCCAATAATGTTCCTGAACCAAAATTACTAAACGTATGTGTAAGTGCATCTGTACTTACGGTATGCCCAATTTGATGTCCTCCAGAAAACCGAACCACTAAACTTTCTTTAGTATTTTGTGATGCCAGAAAATCGGTCGTTAACCCTTTTCCAGCATCACCAAAACCTAAATCTATAACAATACTACATTTTGTCATTTATAACATATTTTCAACTTCTATATCATCAGAAGAAGTATTGGTGTTTGTGGTTGCACTAAATGGTTTATGATTTTGAATCACCACATCTGCAATACGTTTTGCTACGGTTTTAAAATCAGCAATTTCTATAAAATTATCTCCTAAAAGCGCTTTCCAATTTCCTTTTCGGTGTTCTGTTTTAGCCCATTCATTATGTTCTAAATGCATATGGAAAACATTGTATTTTTCTTGCGCTTCTTTAATGATAGCTTCTGTAGTAACAGTTTCTGCTTCTTCTGCGCAGGTGTATCTTTTAATAATTTCTGCCGGAATTGTAGGAAAAACAGGTTCATCACCAATGGTGAATAAAAAACCTTTTTGCTGTCTTTTTTCCCAACAATCAATCGAAGTATGACGTGCAGCAAACAAATGCGCCAAATTGTATCCTTCTTGATTGTTTCCGCCACCGCCACCTTCTAAATACACACGCGTTAACCAACGGTCTAACAATTCTGCAGAAGATTCAAATTGACCAACTTGTAAAGGAGCAGCATCATAAATAAAATCTCCAATCCCTAAAAATAATACTTGCGGATCTTCAATTCCTGCTTCCATTAAAGAACCAATAAGATCTGGTAAAGCTTCTTTTACAATATGTTCTGGCACAAAGCCCATACTACCAGTAACATCTAATGCTACAATAATAGAAACCGTTTCTGGATGCTCCTCAGAATCTCTAGATTCTCTAACAAGTGCTTTTGTAGGGTCCATTTCTGCATCTATATTTCTAGACGTAAATATTTCTTCTCTAGACTTATTGCTATAGTCTTTTGTTTTTCTTAATTTTTTATAAGCGTCGTTACTAAATCTTCCTCCTCCCATAATTATAATTCGTTTATGATTCCGCCAAATAAATGCGTGTAACGCTTTTTAGCTAATTCTAATTTAATTTCTAAATTTCTAATCTTTACAGACATTTCTAAGTCTTTGGCTACATAATCTTTTGCATCAAAATCGGATGCTAAAACCAAACTATTTGCGTCTGTCGGACTCATGTCTAACATGTTTTCTTGCTCTCGCTTTAAGCGTTTTAATGACAAGGCTAAATCTTCCGTTTCACGTTTGTACATTAATTGCGCATCTTCTGCAATAGCACTTGCACGATCGTCTCTTATTTTTTCGTTGTTGCGCTTTAATGAATCTAAAAAAGCTGCACTTTTAATTTTATCTTCCATCAAATATATTTTCAACAAAGTTCGGGCTAGTAGTCGTTCTTTTTATCACTGAAAATAATGATTTTATATTTTCGTTATTTAAATATAAATATCACTGAAAACGGTTAATCTATATTCAAGTAAAATAAGCATCTTTGCTATTATTAATAACGGACTTATGACAACCATACATTTATCTTCAACAGCTTTTAAAATCAATACTATTTCTATAGAATTTCCAGTTTCTATAGCAACTTTAAAAAATTGTCTTTCTGAAGATTTCAGAACTTTTAAAGGAAAAGACAACACGCTTTACACCTGGGATAATTCAGGAATTATAGCCTACGGAAATGAAGATTTTATTGAGTCTTTAACTTTAGAATTAGAGCCAGATGGTTATGATTTTAGTCCTAAAAACAAGTTCTCTGGAACATTTTATTTTAATGATGAAGAGATTATCAATTATTATAAAACTCACAAAGCAGAGCATATTGCACTTTTTGAAGGTGATGATTGTGGTGCTTTAGTACTGAATAATATGAGTGCTTGGTTTGATATGGACGAAGACACCGTTAATGCTATTGAAATTAGTACTTATGAACCTTATGACCGATCTGCAGGTATTCCTGAAGACAAATACACGATTAAACCAATAGATGAAGAACAAATTACGTTTGTAGATTTTGGCTTTAAATTATCTATTATAGAAGAATTAATGTATAGCAAAGGCCTATTGAAACCACAATTTGATATTTATGAATTCTCAAAATGGTATAAAGGCCGTAACATAGATATAGATGAAGAAGGTTACGAACCTATTGCAGAAATAGTACAATATTTTAAAGAGTTACCAATCCCAAAACGTTTGGCTACTGAAATTACTGAAATTTACCAAGATGGCGGAAATGATATTTATATGAACCTCTCTCCTTTTTCTGGCGGCGGTGAAGATGATTGGGATATTGAATGTGCCGATGATGCTAAACAATTTCCGAACTTAAAAAAAGCCACTTTATGCTATGCAAAAGACCATGTTTACGATGAGTTTATAAAAATGGGTATTGATGCAGAATCGTTATGATACATTAAAAAAGATTAAAAAGCACGCTAATTAAAGCGTGCTTTTTTTTTGTATTATTCGTCATAAAACTAAAAATTAAAAAAATAAGTATTTATTATTATCATTAATTTCAGTGATAAAACAAAAGCACATAAATTATAATTTTGCCTTGTAAATTAAAACAACAAGATTATGGGATTAGCAATTACAAGTGGCATATTAGCAGATTTTGCAAAAAATGAACCAGAAGGGTACGAAGCTTACAAAGTTATTTTTGAGAATATAAATACAATATTAACAGAAAATGGTGTAGCACCTTACAAAGAACCAGATGCCCTAGAAGGAAAGACTTTATCTTCTGGCGGATTTTCTTATGGTTTTTTACATTATTTAAGACGTTTTGCTGCTCATGTTTGGGAAAATGAATTTGATGAAAGTTGGGTACCAACACCTTTTTCTCCGGAAGAAGAACCAGAAGGTGATGCCATTTTAGAAGATCACTATTCTTATTTGTCTAGCCATCTTTTAACACATTCTGACTCCGAAGGTTTTTACATTCCTGTTGAATTACCTGAAGTTCTTTACGACACTGATAAAGCGCCTGTTCCTGGTGCAATGATTGGATCTTCTTACGATCTTTTAAAAGAATTAAAAAGTCTTACAAAACATTTAGGCATCACTTTAAATGAAGATGATATTATATCAAATTTATCAGAATTAAATGAAAAAATTAAAAACGAAGGTGATTTTTGGATTGAAACATTGGTTTGTGCTACGCTTTTAGATGCTGCTAAATTTAGTATCAATAACAAAACAGCTATCGTCTTTAACTAATCAAATCGCTTTAAGTTAAAGTTACACCTAATAAAAACAACGATCATGAAATTAACAGATAAAGATATACAAGAGATCAAACAAGATTGGAATAATTTAGGGCATAAATACGCTACTGATGTTAATACAATGATTGCGTTTGGAGAAAGTAAAGGATGGGAAAACTGGAAAGGTATAGAACCTAGAGATGAAAGAGATATTTTAACTGATGCAGTATTTCAACTTTTAAAAGAGGCGAATAAAAATGGAACTGTTAATGAGTTTAGAAACAATTTTCCACCAGCGCACTCGCCTCTCATTAAATTTATGAAAGATAAAGGGCAAAGTATTGAGCATTTGCATTTTATAGATCATCAGAAAATTGTTTTTTTAACAGGAACAGCCTATCAAAAAAGACAAGCCTATATTCTTAAAGATAGTGAAACTTTAGAGCTTGATTCATCTATTAGTGCTGTAGGAAAATCGAAACAACAGAATGTATTTGCCATAGCATCAAATAATACTATTGTAACCACACAAGGTTGGGAAGGTGAAATTATAGCTACTTTTAATTTAGATAAAGCCAAAAATATAGGAATTACAGAATTGATTCCTTTTAACGATGGACTCAAAGTTCTTTTAGTATCATCAGACGGTATTTACATTATTTCTAACGCTACTGAAAATTTAATTCACCCCTTACCAGACCCAGAAGATGATGAGTGGGAACCTTATATGGATATGGAAAATGCAACGCTTTCTAATGATAATAAGTTTATCGTTGTGGGCGATCAGTGTTACGACCATAGAATTTTAGATCAGAATGGTACTGAAATTGGGGAGGTTGGCCCGCAATCTTCATATCCGGATTTTTGCTTATTTTCAAAAGATGACAAACAATTAATTACAAATTCATGTCATTTTTATAACGGTGTAACTATTGGTGTAGATGCTTCAAACTTAAAAAACATTAATATTTCAGCTTACGAAGAGAGTGAAGATTATACCCTTATAGATGACGGAATGAGAGTTTATTGTGGTGTAGCAACTTCTAAATATTATATTTTAGGTGATGCTTTTGGATATATTAAAGCGATTGATACCAACGGAAATTGCGTTTGGAAATACTTTTTAGGTTCTACAATCACAGGAATTACAATTTCTGAAGATGAAAACACATTATGGATTGGTGCAGCTTCTGGAATGCTTCATAAACTACAATTAGAAAAAGGAGTTAGAGATAAACACACTATAGGGACTGGTAATCATTACGAAGAATTTAGGTTGATTTTATGGAAAGAAGAGCCAATTATGAAATGGTAAACTACTCTGATTTATTTTTTTTCTAAAAAACACAACCTTTAACATCCTTCTTAAAATTGAAAAATATCTTATTCTATTTCGCTTTATTTTTAGTGACACTTTCGTCTTGTAGTGAAAAAAACTATACAAAATTATATCATGATGATTCATCTAACAACTCAAAAGACACAAAATACCATTTACCTAAAAACCTTCTAAAATTTGAGATTACATATACTTTAAATGAACTAGGCATTCAAAAGGGAAGTTATTATAAAGTACTGAATGCAAACGATACAAAAATCACTATTAACGATCCAATTGTAATTACAAATATATTGGTAGCAGATACCTCTAAAACATTTGTGTTTACAGGTGAAAAAATACCCCAATCGGTTTTTAAAAACTTTAAAAACAGTCTTACTCAAGAAAAAACAAGTATTCCTTTTTTAGAAGATAAAAACCATAAAACACCCTTGTTTTCATTCTTTACAACATCTAATGCTGAAACTGAAGCTTATAATGCGGTCTTAAAAATGCAAGATAGCATGTCGGCTATAAAAACAAAAAAAGAAGCTCAATTAGCTTTAGAAATCATCTCGTTTTACAAAAGTCAGTTTGTGATGTTAAATGAAAATTTTCATCTTTATGTAAAACAGTATAAAATAAAATACACAGTTGTTATTGATCCATTAAAATTATACTCTAACAATAATGGAAACAGTTCTAAAATTGATGGTAATAAAATAAGTCATACTATTTTTCCTCATGAAATTTTTAAAGATAAAGGCGTTTTAAATGACACAGTTACCTTTACAATCTCTAAACCTAACACACCGCTATTAAGTAATTTTTTAGATGATAAACCTATTGAAGGAATTATTTATCAAACGTCTTCTTCTTTAGATGTAGAAATTTTGTTAAATAACTATTCATTATCAAAAGATACGTTAGCATTCACACGATCTGGAACATTTAAAACAATTGCAATTAAGGAATTTAAAAAAACTAAATCTATTGTAGTATTTAATTCTGAAAAGACAGAAAACATACCAAAATTTGAAGAAAAAACTGAAGAATTAAATTTTGATTCCACAGCAATTACAAAAGCCTCCAAAAAAGCCATTAGAAACGAGTATAAAGAGAAATTAAAAAATATAAATCTCCTTTTACAAAAACTTGAAAAACGAAAAGAAGAGTTTTAAAACAAAACATAAACAACTAAAAAACAGCAATAAAAATATAAAAAAGCACGCTAATTAAAGCGTGCTTTTTTAGTTATGAAACTAAAAATCAAAAATTAAGTATTTATTATTATCATTAATTTCAGTGATAATGTGAAGCGATATAACGTATAATTTTACAGTATAAAACTAACACATTCACAATGAAAAATAATCTACTTTACTTCCTATTAATATTGGTCTTATTTTCTTCTTGCAGCAAAAAAAGTTATACCTCTTTATATGATAAAAACGTAAAGCTTATTGATAATGAAAGCAAATATTTCTTATCAAAAAACCTTTTAAAGCTAGAGATTATTTACACCATAAATGAACCACGAGTTCAAAAAAAAGGTATAGATGAAGCGTTAACAGCAAGAAAAACTATAGTTACTATTGAAGATCCAATTCAACTTACTACACTTTTAGTTGCAGATACTTCTCAAACATTTTTTACAACTGGAAAACAATTATCTGAAGACTCTTATGTAAATAGAGGGACTAACGCAAAAAACTTTTTAACTGGTGAAACACGAAGTATTTCTTTAGCAAAAAAAGTAACTTCCAATACACTATCAACAGGTATTTTAACAGATTCAAATATTGAAGCAGACGCTTACCGATCTGTGTTAGAAATTAAAAATAATATCACAAAAATTAAAACAGCAGATCAAGCTGATTTTACATTAAGCTTAGTATATGCTTATAAAAATCAATCTACAATAGCAAATGAAGCATATAAGCCATACATAAAAAAATCTAAGGTAAAATATACGGTTATCATTGATCCTTCGTCACTATATATAAAAGAAGGAAATTGGTCTGAAATTAAAAATAACACAATTTCTCACACTATTTTTCCTAAACATATTTTTAAAGAAATAGGTGTTTTAAATGATGACGTTACATTAAAATTCATAAAAAAAGAAATAGATCCAATTATAAAATCAACACCTCAAAAACCGTTAGAAGGTATTATTTATCGCAATTCTTCACCTGTAAATTTAGAACTAGAAATAAATAACCATTTGCTGGTTACTGATACTTTAGAAGTGGCACAATGGGGAACTATCAAAAGAATTTCGGTTAATGATTTACAAAAAAATAAACAAAATTCCATTTTATTATTCAAAGCAGAAGATACAACTTCAATCACTGATAGTAACATAATAACATTAGAACATACTATAGAGAACTTAAAATTAGAGAGTCCCGAAAGTGTAGCAATTTCTCAAAAGAGAATTAAGAAAGAATATGAGCTAAAGCTAAAAAATATTAATTCACTCATAGCGCAACTTCAAGAGTTAGGAGAAAGTTATAAATAGTAGATTAAAACAAAAAAATCACTGAAATCAGTGAGTAAAAATTAAAATTAAGATTCCATCTTTGTTTACTCAAAATAAGGCGGTTAACTAACAAATGAATCTTAAAGATAAAATAAGCCTATCAACTCACATTTGCTAGATTAACTATGTTTTTACGAAAATTATCTGAATATATTCAATCCTAAAAAATTGATAATAGAATACCTTTTTTGCCCTAAACTAAAAAGGTTATCAATCTTATTTTGAAGCATATATAATGAACAACCCACATAGAGTTTTCTATCATAGATGTAGGAAACTGGGTTGTTTAACTTAAACCCCAAGACAATAAACTAAAAAAACAAAAGGATTATGAGCCAAGAAAATAATATAATCTATACCGAACAAAACGAAAAAATGAAAGCCGCTTATCTTAAAGCGCAATCTACCTTTAATTACTTTTGGCGTGAAATTTATTGGGAAGCTAAAAGAGTTGTTCCTGCACACGATTTAGCTTTAGTAAAAATTCCTTTTCAACAAAAAATTGAAGGAAAAGAAGCTCCTTTAGTAGAACACATGTGGATTAGTGACATTAATTTTGATGGAGAATACATTACAGGTATTTTACAAAATGCACCAAATAAATTAACAAATGTTACTGAAGGTGATACCGTAACCAGAAAAGTATCAGAAATATCAGATTGGATGTTGTCTATAGATCGCAAAACTTATGGCGGATATACCATTCAAGTGCTGCGCTCTGATATGACTGATAAAGCTAGAGAAAGCCATGATAATGCTTGGGGATTAAACTTTGGCGACTACAATACTATTTTAGTGGCACACTTACAGGAAGAGGAAAAAGAGAATCTTATTGAGCATCCAATGAGTAAAATAATGGAAAAACCTGCTAGAGATTTCTTTACAGAAAACCTTGATGTGGTAACTGCTGCAGATGAAAATGGAGTGACAAGATTACATACAGAAACCATTGCAGGAAACAAAACAGCTGTAACTATTTTATTAGAATTAGGTGCAAATAAAAATGCTAAAACCAAAACAGGAAAAACAGCTTTAGATTTTGCCACAGCATTAAACTGGTCGCACCTTATACCAATTTTAAAATAAAATTAATAGTCATCATTTTCAATAAAAAAATTAGAGATGAAAACAATAGCAGACACCTACATATCTGGATTAAAAAGCGCCTATTACAAAGCTAAAGGGAAAGAAATTTGGGATCATTTTGAAAACATAAAACACGGTGCATCTCAAGAGGATTTAGATAAACTAAAAGCAGATTGTCCTACTATTCCTAAGGCATTAATTGATTTATTGCAATATGTAGATGGTACGTATTGGAGAACCTATGGTGACGAAGATATTGCTTTTACCTTATTGGGTTCTGATTTATCTAAATGTCAATATTACTTATTATCATCTCAGCAAATTTTAAAAAATCAAGGTGATGCACCATATAATTTTCAAGATTATTTATATGGAGAATATGATGTCGTAGACATAGATGAAAAAATCTTAAAACATGCAAAAGATCTTAATTGGCTTCACTTTTCCGATTGTACAAATAACGGCGGAACTTCTCAACTTTATATAGATTACAGTCCTTCAGAAAAAGGAATAAAAGGACAAATAGTGAGGGTTCTTCATGATCCAAATGAGTTTGAAGTAATCGCAGATAGTTTTAAAGATTATTTGCAAATGCTAATAGACAATGAATTTCATTTTATTACTGAAGATTCAATAGAATAAAATTAGTGATTAAAATAGATTCACAAGAAAAAATCACCAACTAAAACCCCAAAAAGAGCTATTAATTATGAATAAAAAACTGATTATACCTACTGTTATTCTTATATTTTTAGCCCTGTATAATATTCTTAATTATACCAATAGAGAACTATTTAAAACAGATGAAAGTTACCTCTCATATTCCTCAGACGGCAGTTTAGTTTTGTATATGGAAACCGCAGAAGTATATAACGACGCCTATTGTAAAATTTATGTTTTTGATACAGCAATGTACCCTAACTTGAAAGAAGAAGGCACATTCCCTTCAATATTTCAGAAGAATAACCCCAAAACATTATTCTATATTCCTGTAAAATTTCATGCACGAATTACAAATTTTGATTGGAATGATAAAAGTAATATCATAAATATTACACAAGCATCTGTTAATGATGAAATGCCTTTAAATTATGATATTGATTTAAATAGTTTTAGTTTCTATCAAAAATAATGATACACTACTTATATAAAGAGTCTAAAATTATTTCTGTAATTTCAAATTTAACCTCACCTTAATTACACATAATTAGCCCGACATAAAACCAATACAATGAATTTAGCAAATGCTATCCTAAAAATCCAAAACTTTCAAGTTGTTGACGATTTAGAAGATTATGAAATCAATGAATTCTTTGATACTATTACAGAAAAATTAACGGATATAAGCAAGTTTACAGATTCAGAAAAAGAACAACTTATTCAAACACTTTTTGATTATCTAAAACGGCATGATCCCGAATTAGAAGAAAATTTTTATTTCATCCATTTTATAGAACATATAGACAAGCCAGATTACAAAATTTATGATGCTGAATTACTGAAATTCAATACCGAAAACGGAACGATTACTACTACCCTTTTATTGAATCGGTTTATCAATGGTCTAAAAGAACAGGAACGTAAAAAACATATCGATTTATTAAAATCGATTTCTGAGAATAAGAATTATACCGATTTAGTGAGAACTGAAGCATTGAGTTATTACGAACATCAAACTGAAAAAAGATAAAAACAACAATTATGAAACTTGCTTTTGATACTTATTATTACGACGGAAAAGCGAAAACAATTGCGGTAAGCTTTAATGACTGGGAAGATGAAGTACCTACTCAAATTTACACAGATATTATTGAAGGTGTAGAACCGTATGAACCAGGATCTTTTTACAAACGCGAATTACCGTGTATTTTAAGTCTGCTTAAACAAGTGAATTTAGAAGAAGTAGACTTAATTATCGTTGATGGTTACGTTATTCTAGAAGAAAAACATTTGGGTTTAGGTGGCTATTTGTACCAAGCTTTAGAGCATAAAATTCCGGTTGTAGGTATCGCAAAATCTGAGTTTGTGTCTAAAACAGCGGTGTTTAAAGAAGTGTTTCGTGGCGAAAGTAAAAAACCATTGTATGTCACTTCTATTGGTACGGACAGAGATGAGGTTTGTAACGCCATAGAACGTATGCACGGTAAATACCGAATGCCAACATTACTACAGATTGTAGATACAAAAACTAAAGAAAATACTAAGAATTAATATTTTAAAAAGTTACAACTATGAATAAAAATTTAATTATAACCTCGGTAGATGAACTAAAACCAATGTTTAGAAAAAATTACAGGGAGTTTATTGCAGAAAAGCCAAGGACTGTTATTTTTGAGGAAGAGGAATTTAAGTTATATAATTTTGAAAAGATGATGGAGCTTACCAACATAGATGGAATGGAAGTCAGTAAGATTCACGCATTAACCCCGTATGTTAAAACATTAAGTGAATTTATGAATCCTATATTTAATGATTTAAATGGGTATAAGTGGAGTTTAGAAAAATTAGCTGTAGGTAAAGCTATTGGTGCTAATTCTGAAGGTGATTTATTATTTTTTGGTTGCTATGATAATACTAAAGTACATTTATTTCGTCACGATGATGGCAGTGTAAAGAGAACTAAATTAACCTTGTTTGAAATTATTAAACAATTTTCTGAGTAAATTTTAGGTACTTAGCGTAAATAATAAAAAAGCCCAATTATAAATTTTATAATTGGGCTTTTTAGTTTTTTTATGACTGAAATTATTCAGTATATCTTAAAAACAAATGGTTTTTATTTTTAATGATGTCTGCTATTTTTTCAAATTCAGATTCTGTTGTATTGTACAATTTTGCCAAGTCAGCTAACAATGCTTTTAATTCATTGCCTTTTAAAGGCTCATTTTTAATAAATCCTAAAAATGAAGCACCTATGCCAAAAAGTTCAAAATTGTATTTTTCAAATAAATGTTTTGATAAAGCGTAATTTTCAAAAGGACTTAAATCGGCACTAAAGTATCCATTCGGAAAGCCAGTAAGTCCTTCGTATGGCTTTTCAACAGGAAGTATTTTAAGAATCACCTGTTTGTCTAAAAATGCTAATGGAGATTCATTCATGTTTTCTAAATCCAAAACATCATCTTCAGAATTGTCTATGCCTTTTTCACAAACGGTTTTAAAATCAATGCCTCTTGTTTGTTTCAAAAAGTTTTCTCGGATAATAAAATATTCAGATGGTGTAGAAAGATGTCCCAAATGCTCGTTATCTTCATCATAACAAGCTTCATCAAGTCCAGATAAATCATAGCCATCTGTATCTAGCAGAGAATTGTAATCACAAGCGTGACCACTGGTATATTCGGCTTGACCTAAATCATCAAGCGTTAAGATTATGGTTTTGTCAGGATTATTTTTTTTATAGGTTTGGTAAACCTCCATAAGTTCCTCGTACGACTTTATGTCTTCGATTAAGAAACTGTCAAATAACATTTCCTGATAAGGCTCACGAGTTTTTATTAATTTTTCTATTTTCATAAGTTGCGTTTTAGGTTTGGTAAATCTGCCAATCAAATAGATAAAGATCGTTTTCCAACTAAAAAAACTCCGTATAAGAAGCTTTTTGGTTAATTCTCCGCTGCTTTTAAAGCGTTATAATAAGTTAGAAAGATATTCAATTAAAACTCCATAATCATGTTTTAAACAGCAATACGGCCAATGGCATCCATCTTTTTAAGAATAATAGGTACAAATAAAGCAAATTTAGCATTAAACTCTTCTTGTGTTTTTGTAGTGTTTAAGTTTTCACCCATAGTTATCCAAGTAGCGAACAAAGCATCTTCAATATTTGCATCATCAGTATCTATATTTAAAGCTTTAATAAGATTGAAATTTTCATCTTGACTGTAAAAACCAGATGCTCTAACAATTTCAAAAACGAGCTCAAAAATGCTTCGAGTATCTAAAAGTTCACTGATTTTAACTTCTGTTTCTTTTGAGGCACTTATAGCGTCAAAAATATCTACCATTAAATTTTGTACTCTTCCGTTAATACTAAAGTCTAGATTTTTCAATTTTTCTTTTTTTAAGTTTTTAAAACATCTTTATCGTTAACTATTTAAAACTAACGATAAAGAATTATCTAAGCGTAAATTCTGTTTATCAGCCTATAAAGGAATATGCCCTACAATGTCACAGTTTGTTACTGAATACACAAGGTCTGCGATACGTTCGTTAGGGTTCTCTTCATCATTCCAATTGTATTTGTGTAGGTAACCAAACTTATCTTTTGTCTCTTTATCTGCGTGTTGTGAAATAATCATTAATTCACCATATTTTGATGTAGAAACAAATAAATCTTCTGAGTCTAGCATAGTATGAGCTTTGTTCATTTCTATTTTACTAAAAACGCGTTCACTTGCAAAATAAGGGGAAATAGAAATAAGTGCTTTATTGTCTAAGGCTTCAGCATATTCTAAAGTAGATTCTAAACCGTCTAAGTTTTGATACGCATCATTAAGTAGTTTAGTTCCGTCGTAAATTTCTAAATCATCCATAGTTAAATACACAAAACCATCTGGCGTATCAATACCATAAACAGCAACAATCTTAGAAGGATCATTTTCATTATCACCTTTTATTGCTGTAGTTTGTAGAATCTCACCATCTAAACCTTCCCAAGTTCCTGCTTTTACAATAGGAAAAACTTTGTATTCTCCTTGACTTGCTTTTTCAACGATGGTTTTAATTTCTGTTAAATTATCTTTTCTATTAAGTGTATTAACTTTCATGCTATTTGTTTTATTAGTTATGACAAAATTAAAGACACAAAGAAACTTTTTTATCACTGTATTCAGCCATTTGTTTATTTAGTGGTTTATGTAATTAAGTTAATTTATTTCAGTTTAACACATAAAAAAAGGTATTCACATTTTTGTAAATACCTTTTTATTATTATTCGCTTTGTTAGCGATTTAATATTGAATTATAATGGAATATGCCCTACAATATTACCTTCTTTTACAATAAAAAGAGAATTAGTAATAGGTGCATTTCCAAAACTATCATCCTCCCAAGTATAGTTGTGTAGGTATGCAAATTTATTCATTGTTTCTTCATCTACATCTCTAGAAATAATGGTCATACATGTTCTTCTAGGGATAGATACCAATAATTCTTCAGCGTCTAACATAGCATGTGCTTTTAGCATATGTGTTCTAGAAAGAATTGTTTCGCTTGAAAAGTCGTTTCCGTTAGCTCCAACAGCTTTATTATCTAAGGATGCAACAAATTCTATTCCCGTATCACAGTTTTCTAAATTTTGAAAAGCTTCTTGTGTAATTTGTTTCGGATCCATTGTTTCTAAGTGTTTTTTAGTTAAAAACACAAAGTTCTCTGGTGTATCCATTCCGTATGCAATTACAACTTCAGCGCCATTTTCTGCAGGTATTAAAGTAGCACTCAAAGCTCCTGCTTTTAATCCAACCCAATCCCCTGGTTTTAAAATAGGATATATTTTTTGATCACTATTTTCTGTTTGTTCAATGATTTTTTCTATTGCTTCTTGAGATTTTTCGTTTCCTGAAACTGTACCGCTCATAATGTTGTTTGTTTTATTATTTATTACAAAATTAGAGAAGCAGCTTAGGTTTTTTATCACGGGATTCAGCGATTTTGGGATTTAATTGTTTATCTGTAATGCTTAATAAAATAGATTATAGACCCAAAAAAAGGTGCTACACAATTGTAAACACCTCTTATTTTTTAATAAATAAACATATTATATTAATACTCCAAATACATAATATGATTAGGGTTATAATGTGTTTCTGATATTTTATAATGATGCTCACCTACAATCTTAAATCCTTTTTTATTATAAAAATTTAATCCTTTTTCATTTTCAGTCCAAACGGCAAGCCAAATCCCTTTTTGATTATTTCTTTTTGAAAATTCAACATTGAAATCAAATAATTTAGCCCCAAGTTGCTTTCCATAAAAAGCCTTCAACAAGTATAATCTATCTAATTTTGTAATATTTAAATCGGTTATATTTTCATTCGGACTATCTAATTCAATTTTTGAAAATCCAGCAAGCTCACCATCACTATAAATAAGATAATACGCTACCTTTTTATTTTCAATATCTTCAATAATAGTTTGCGTATGATATGCTTTAGATATAAAATAAAGAATATCTTCTTTAGAAGCGCTATGACCATGCGACTCAGAAAAAGCCTCTTTTCCTATTATTCCAATAACTTCGGCATGTGTGGTATTTGCTTTTATAATTTCAACCATTTTAATTTATTTTCTTTTCCTATTGAACTCTTTTCGCTGTAAAATTATGATTTTATTTCTTCGGAAAAATTTAAATCTCATCTAGAATTAATGTTTGAAGTTGAATGGTTTTATTATCAATACATTGAAATATGCCAAACCCAAAAATTTGTTTAGTAAAAATGTTATGATCATCCTTATAAGCAACATCAGAATAGGTTTCTAAAAAAAAATCAGCCTTATTAAAACGATTCGTTTAAATTTCCCCTATAAACTCATAACAGCATCAATATTTAAAGAATCATTAAATAGGCGTTAATTTATCTGTAATTTTTCTAAGGTGATAATGAAAATGCGGAATTAAAGCAATACCAAGCATTACAAAAATAATAAAGCAACTTAAGTAAATATAGTAATCGCGGGCAAACAAAAGATTAGATTGAACTCCTACTGCTTTTCCTAACATTTTTCTTGCACCTGCAGCAGCTTGTAATTTAGAAGCTCCGTGACTTAATAAGGTTTCCTTGTAATTTTGTAACCGTAGCACAGTTACAGGGTTTGTAATTACAACATCCTCTGCAAAATTATTGTAATGCACACTTCCTTGACGCAAGCCCATAAAAGTAACCAACGCCATACTTAGTGTAAAAGTAAAACAACGATACGAAACCCCAGTTACCGAAGCAGAAAAACCTATTTCAGAAGGAACTCCTGTAGCATAAAAAATAACTATAGAAACAATTAAGATACCATTACCAAAACCTTGAAAAAATAAGGGAAATATAATATCTAGTATTTCTGCTTGATTTCCCAATATGAAAATCATATAGATATGAAAAAATAAAAATGAAGCAAATCCTGTAAGCCAAATTAATCGTATTCTTACACCTGCTAAAATAAATCGTGCCGTTAGTAGTGCTCCAAAAATAACTCCAACTCCATTTATTATCATCACATAACTTTTGTGGTATACATCTAAATTAAGTCCATTGGCAAAGAAGCCAAACGACACGCTAGTATCTCCTTTTGTAATATAAAAAGCGACGAGCATTAACATTCCAATTCTAAAATTTCGATGTTTATATATGCTAAGATCCACATAAGGTGTTTCTAATTTTAATTGCCTAAAAACAAACAAGAGTAATAAAATAACAAAGGTTATTGTTGTTAAAATAATATGTAAACTCTTAAACCAATTATAGTGTTGCCCGTAACATAATATATAAGTCACCGTGGTTAAAGCAGCCGCATATAATACAAAACTTACCCAATCTACTTTATCCTTAATGCGTGTTTTTTCTTTTCTTAATTCTACCCCATTTTTTAAGCAAACAAAAAGCAATACAAAACCAGGTAAACAAGAAAATATAATTAATATAAAAAGGATATTAAAATTGTAGTTTGAAAAAAGAACAGCATCAACAATATAAGAAAGCGGTATGGAGCCAAACATGGTTCCGTACAAACAAGCATAGCTTAACACTCTACTTCTTTGGGAATGAAACTGCTGAAATATCAGATTAAATAAAGTCCCTATAAAAACAAGTGTCAACATTCCGTTTAAAAATCGAAAAACAATTAATAAAATTAAATTTTGGCTATTATAAAGTATCAAGTTTACGAGTATAAATAAGATGCAACACATGGTAAAATATGGTTTGGTAGCAAACTTAGTCGAGATTGTTTTTTCTAAAGAAAAGCCACTCGCTACCCCTAAATAAAACATTATAATAGAAAATTTAATGTCATAAGAATCGGCAGCATAATAACTCATCGCACTATCCATTCCGCCCATATAAATCCCTAAAACAGCAGTTACAGGAACAAGTGTAAGCAAAATTGCAAGTACCATAAGCCATCTTGGAACCCAAGATTTAAAGAAATGGTGATAAGTTGTAGACATAATTTAATTTTATTATTTAGGAACGCTTACCTCGGCATTCATACCAGCACGAAGTTGTTCTAAGCTATTTTCATTATCAGTAAGTTTAATACGAACAGGAAAACGCTGTGTAATTTTTACAAAATTTCCAGTGGCATTATCTGGTGGTAATAATGAAAATTGAGATCCTGTAGCGGCAGAAAATGCTTCTATAGTTCCTTTAAATGTTTCTCCAGGAAAAGCATCAATTGTAATAGTTGCTTTTTGTCCTTCATGCAACGCTGCAATTTGTGTTTCTTCAAAATTGGCTTCAATCCATTTACTTTGATTTTTATCTACAATAAAACCAATGGTTTGTCCTTTTTGCACCAATTGTCCTATTTGTAAATTCTTTTTACCCATATAACCATTGGTTGGAGCAGTAATTACTGCATATTTTAAATCGAGCAAAATTTTATTTAAATCGGCTTTTTTCTCTTGAATTGTTGCTTTTGCAACTTCTATTTGAGCGCCAACATCAGTCGTTTTACTCAGAGACGTTTGATAGCTTCTTTTTACAGATTCAAAATTCGCTTCAGCAACTTTTAGTTTGGTCTGGATGTCTTCAAAACGTTGTGGTGTTACGGCATTGTTGTCTAATAGGTTTTTGTAGCGTTCATACTCCTTTTGCTGTTGATATAATTGTGCTTTGGCCGCATTAATTTGCGATTGATTGATGCCTGAACTTACGTTAGACGTATTTTGATTGCTTTCTAAAACATGCAATTGTGCTTCGGCTGCTCTTAATTTTGCTTGCGCAATATCTTGTTGTACCAAAGCTTCATTTCTATCTAATACAATTAAAGTATCTCCCATTTTTACATGTTCATGGTCTTTGTACTTTACTTCTTGTACATAGCCATTGGTACGGCTCAAAATTGGGTTAATGTATTCTTTAACTTGTGCATCATTTGTTGTTTCATATCTCCAATGATGAATCATAGAAAACACACCCCATAGTATTAATCCGATTAAGATAAATAAGGCGACCAAATAGGTAATTCGTACAAGTATTCTATCTGTCTTTTCGTATTTTTTTAATGCTGTGCTCATTTATAATTTTCCTGATATTTTTAATAATTGATAATAATGTACTTTGGCTGCTATTTGATTGTTAATCAATTCAAAATGGGCCTCTAATTGTTGGGTATCTGCATCAATCAAATCTGTTAAAAGAGATAATTGATTAAAGTAAGTTTGTTTTACGATGCGATAATTTTCTTGTGCAGATTGAATATTTTCTTGCGCAACTTCAATTTTTATAACATCTTCTTTAAAACGACTATAAGCTGTTTTTACTTGCTTTCTTAAATTATCATCCACATTTTCTTTGGCTAATTTTTGTTGCTCTACTGCTATTTCGGCTGCTTTTTCTTTATGCTTGTCATAATAAAGTGCAGAAATATCATAAGACAATTTTATACCTGCAACACCTAATAAATAAGGTGCTTGTTCATAAGGATAAAGTTTAATTTGAGGATATGAATACGTATAATTCCCAAAAAAACCAATCTTAGGAAGTTTATCTGCTTTTAAAGCAACTGTTTTTAATTCACTTAATTCTATTTGTTTTTCAGCCATTTTTTCTAAAGGAGATTCACTAAGCATTTCCGAAACAAAAGTTTCGTAATTCTTATCGATAGCGATGTCTTTTGTCTGAATTGTATCAGACGGAATTAAAAGTGTATCGTCTTCATTTCCTACTAAAATATTAAGAGCTTGCGTTACTATAACAAGGTCGTTTTTTATGGTAACTAACTGTGTTTGAAGTTTCGATAATTGTAATTTTGCTCGTAGAAAATCACTTTTTAATACAACACCATTTTTAAACAATTGCTCAATAAAACGAACACGTTCTGCATTTTGTTTGATATTTTGCTTCACTAAATTTTCATATTGATACGAACGTTGCAGACTTACATAATATTGAATTACTTCTAAATGCAATTGGTCGCTTGTTTCTTCTTCAATATGTTCTAAAAATTCTTTAGATGCTTCAGCTGTTTTAATCGCCGTTTTTGAAGCGCCACCTGCATAAATATTAAAATAAGCAGATACCGACGCATCATAAACACTATGATCTTCTAAAGGAATAAATTCTGCACTGTTATTAATTCCGTTTACAAAAACAGGAATATTTGATAATTTTCCATAAGATGCATCAAAGTTTAACGATGGTAATCTTTTGTTTTTGGCATCGAGGATGTTTTCTTTACCTATTTCCGTTTTTAAATGCTGAACTTTTAATTCTTTACTAAAAACCTCTGCTTTACTCCAAACATCATCTAAACTTAAGAAAACACTATCTTTTGATATTTCTTGAGCATAGCCAAAGGTGTTAAAAAGTACTGCTAAAAAGAAGAATGTTCTTTTTATTAAACTGCTAATCATTTCTGTTTCTATTTTTGAGCAAAATTACCGAGACTATTATAGCTTTGTTTTTTGTAAATAGACAAATATTTACTAATTTGAGCCAAATAACAATTAGGATGAAAAAGGACTATAATCCATTTCAATTTTTAAAAGATGTTGATCATATAAAAGACAGCATTTTTATACATCATACTAAAATTGAAGAGCAATTGCCAATGCACAAACACCATAAACATCAATTATCTTATATTGAAGGTGGTGTCGCTTTTTTAAATACGCCAACCAATTCTTATTTTTTACCAGCACGCCATTTTATTTGGATGCCAGCAGGAATGGAGCATAACGTAGAGTTACGTTCGCCTTTTATTATGGTACGTAATTTATATTTTCCCGTAGATTTGTTTCCTAAAGATCATAAATTAAGAACAATGGGAATTTACCCCGTTACGGACTTAATAAAGGAAATGATTTTGTTTACCGAAGAATGGAAAGGTGGGTTTACAAAAGAACAAACTCATCAACACGAGTTTTTAATTGCTTTGAGAAATGTATTGATGGCAGTTTCTAGAGTTCCAATTCCAATTGCTTTACCAACTACAAAAAATGAATTACTAAAACCTATATTAAAATACATTCATCATAATTTAGAAGAACCTTTAAAACTCAATTTGGTTGCAAAAGAATTCGGAATGAGTTCTAGAAGTTTATCTAGAATATTTAGAGAACATATTGATATTTCTTTTCTTCAGTATTTAAAAATGACCCGCGTAATTAGAAGTATGGAAATGTTATTAGAAACAAACAAGTCTATTAGTGAAATTGCCTATGCTTGTGGTTATAGCAGTATTGGCGCTTTTAGTAATGTATTCTATCAAATATCTCATATACGTCCTGTAGATTTTAGAAAACAGAATTTAAAAAAGGGAGGAAAATAAAGCTATTTTCCTCCCTTTTGTATTTTAATTACTTAAAAAATATAGTAAAATATTAATCTACTTTATAAACCAGCTTCATAGTAATTGAAGCCGTTTTTTCTCTATTTGCTGTATTAAACGTTCCTCCCCAAGAATAGT
Source organism: Lacinutrix undariae (assembly GCF_052934785.1). Classification (NCBI taxonomy): domain Bacteria; kingdom Pseudomonadati; phylum Bacteroidota; class Flavobacteriia; order Flavobacteriales; family Flavobacteriaceae; genus Lacinutrix; species Lacinutrix undariae. The sequence goes on along the minus strand of NZ_CM128809.1, from coordinate 2,273,820 downwards.
CTTCTCCAGAATTTTGACCTGTGATTTGAAAAATCCCCATTTTAGCAGATTCTAAATCACTTAAATTTCCTCCAGAAAATTTAGCAATGTTCTCTGCACGTATTCTCGCATCTTCTGTAGCTTTTGAGATCATTTCTATTTTAAGGTCTGCAAGTTTTGTGTAATAATATCTAGGAGCTTTTGAGTAAAATTGAACACCTTGGTTTAATAACTCAGTGATTTCTCTAGAAACCTTTTCTATTTTATCGACTTCTTTAGATTCTATTTGTACAGATTGTGTAAGTTCGTAACCAACAAATTCTTGACCAGCATATTCTCCATTTGTAGTGTATAATTGCTTCGTTTTTTCATTTGTTTTTACAGCACTATAAATTAATTCTTCTGGTTTAATTCCTTTTTTAGATAGGTAATTATTAATGGTGCGTTTCTTTTCTTCTAATGTTAAATAGGCTTGTTTTAAATCTGCATTGTCTGCACTAAAACTTCCTTCCCAAACAATTAAATCTGAAGAAAAATCTGTTTTACCTAATCCCGTAACCTGAATTTCTCCATCTTTTTTATTTCTATCCGTATATGCTTTTCCTAAGAATATAGAAGATGCAACGATTGCTATTCCAAAAATAATTGCGTTTGTATATTGTTTCATAATATTTTATTTATTCTGATATTTTAAACTGATTTTAAATGAAGTCTTAGTATTTCTTTATGTTTATTCATTTAATAACTTCTCTTCTTTCATTATTTTTTTTGCTATTTCGGTTTCATTTTTTCCATTATCTAATGAACCTGGTAACATTATGATACGTTTCTTAATTTTTCCTTTTTCATCTTTAAAAAGAACTTCAAATCGAGAACGCGTTATTCCGAATATTGCTTTTTTTAATTTGATACTAGTAATGTCTTTTCTTTCTATTATTGGTGTTGCAGAATTATTAAAGCTTGCAAATATTCCATACATCAGAAATAAACCAACTATTAAATAAAAAATCGATATGGGTAGTTGACCTGTTTGAAAACTATCAAATGCTGAATAAAGTAAGAAAGCAGAAATTCCTCCATAAATTATTAAAACTCGAGTGATGCTCTTTCCAACAGCCACTTTTGCCATATTTCCAATGATTCCATCTCTTGTTAAAATAATTTTATCTGGTAAAATATGACAAAATCCTGTTTTAGTTTTAAATTGTTTTTCCATTAATTTTCTTGCTATTTTTTAAACTTCATCCTTTTTTTCTCATTAATATTGAATAGCATTTTTTATTAAGATTTGTTTTTTAAACGCTACTCCTCTATTTTTAATCCTGTAAGATTAATTGTTTCATCTTCAACAAGTTGATAAACTCCTTTACCAGAAATGTGTTTGGTAAAAATTTGAACATCATCTCCGTAAGAAACTCCTACATTTACATCAAATATAAATTTGGCATTTTTAAAAGTGAAAGAATTAGTATTAACCTCAACAGAAACGTTAGTTGGTTCTAAGGTAACATCCCAATAACTGGAAGCTTCATTGCCGAATTCTAGGTTCACTAATAAATTGCTCCAAGTTTTATGATGATTAACAATTTGTGCTGCTAATTGGTTTTGTATGTTTTCAATATCCATATTTACTAAATTTAAAATACTACCAATACGTACCTACTAAAAACGTCATTCTTATAAATGCAATGACACTTTCTGACGTTAATTCTAAAGGTGCTTTTAAATCGGTAATTTCGTCTTCATCTACAAAAACGACAAACAAACCGTCTTTAAAAGAAAGTAAAACATTGTCTATTGCTTGTTGCAAATTTGCTAAATCTGTATTGGCTAACTCACCAAATTCTACTTTACCACTTTCTGCTTTTTCTTGTATTTCTGCAGGACTTAAAAACCCAATTACATTAACTTCTGTTCGTTTTTTATTAAAAGCTTCTACTTGATTTTTTACACAACCAATTAATAATTCTTCTAAATTTTTAGGATTTTCTTCTAAAGTAAAAGGCACTTTTTTAACCTTCTTCTTGCCTAGTCTTTTTAGTTGTAACGTTAATTCCATAATATGCTAAATGTTTTTTGCGTTAGGGATTGTCGTGGAAAGCCCACAGTGCGTTAGCACGAGGACTTGCAACAAAAGCCCGACCTCGCCTAAGCGAGGTAACGCCCTTGTTATACCAAATAAACATCAAAATGATCGATTAAATTCGTTTCTTTTTCCTTAATATTTTAATATAAAATAGAACCATAACTAAGGCTATGATTAGATTTTCTATTTCATATTAATAAAAAATAATTCAAATTTATCATCAATAACTTTAAAATTCATTTGGTATTATTTTTAAATTAGCTATTAATCTGTGCTAAAATTGTTGGATCTTGAATTTTATTGTCTTCTGAAAGTAATTTCATTTTAGAAATAATTTCTGCCGATTTTGGATCGTCGTCTACAAATGGTAAAAACATACGACCTCTATGTTGACTATGCACCGGAATTATAGACAATGCTAATCCGTTTTTGCTAACCTGACCACTTCCTAAATGAATACTATATTCGCCAAAGGTTCCTTTAATAAACACAAAACGCTCTTTAACGGTAATGTTTTTAAGCTTGAATAATCTTGCTGATTCTTCTGCCAAAGCAGCACGCATTTGCATGGTACTATGACTTGCTTCTGGATCTACACCACCAACATGAGCAACACTTACCACAAGATCTATATCTCGCATAATTTCACTAAAAATTACAGTCGGAATCTCGGTAAGCGGAATTCTTTGATACGTATCTACAGAATGAAAACAGATATCTTCTATGGTTGGTGCTTCTGCTTCTGAGGGCGAATACCAATCTGCCATAGCATACATTGTTGCTATAAAACCTTTTTTATGATATACTTTTTGCAAACCTTCTTCCATACTTACCGTCCAACCTCTACTTCTTAAAAGTGCTATGGTTTTTTTAGGCTGAATTTGGTGTCCTTGGTAACGTTCGGAACGATTGCTGTGTTCACGTTCATCATCTGTAACTAAATACAACTCTCTAAATACTTGTTTAAAAGGTTGCGTTAAGCGTTCTGCAAATAAGTATTTCTGATACATATCCCATTCTACTGCTTTGTATAAATGAGATGCGTGCGCAATAACTAAAAGGTCGTTTTCTTCTAATTGATGCGTTTTACCGGTAGCATCTGTTAAAACACTTTCATTGTAAAAACCAGAAATTTCTTTTTCTGGAACGTACATTACTAATTTACTCAACATCACTCTTACAATAGGATGTTGCATCATATTATGAATTTCTAGCGCTGTAAATTCATCTTCATTTACCATTGCATTTTCTAATGATAAACGGGTTCTGCTGTATTGTCTAGAAAGGTATGTTTTGTTCTCTTTTAAAGCGATTACTTCCTTATCCTTACGTAATTTTGCAGGAATATTTTTTAACGATTTACCTGCTTTGGTAACCTTAATATCTGTTTTACCAAGATTATTAATTACTAATTCTATTTCTGTTTCTTCTATGGAAATTTTAGCATTCTCCATGATTTTTTGAGTCGCCTTTGCTTCCATTGCCCAACTAAAACGTACACGATCTTGATAACCTGCGTTACGCGATAAATTATCTAAACCAATTTCTACAGCAATCGCTTCACTTTCTTGACGCTGTGCTCCAAATTGCTTGCTCTCTTTTAAGAAATCTTGCAACAGATTGTAACGCTTTAATAAATCTTTTTCTGGTATGGTTTTACTTAACGGAATTAAACCTAAAGCACGCACATAATCTTTGTCTCGCTTGTCTTTAATTTTCTTTAATGTTTCGGTGATTTTTACTTCACCTAACATTACGCTAGAATATAATTTTACTTGTCTATGTCCGTTTCCGTCAGAAATATATTTGGCTGCGTCGTGTAATAATTTCCAATTAGCTTTTCCTATGGTTTTATACACTCTATTAAACCAATCTACATCTATGGCACCAAGAGCAAAATCACTTTTTGGAATGTTAGAATAACGAGAAATAATGGTTTCTTGTTCGCTATTCATACGATCTGATGCGTGTGCTTGAAACCACCAAACGGCATCTTCTAATTTTTCTAAACCTAAATATTCTCCAATAACACCTGTCCATTGTGTTGCATAACAGGCAAGTTCTATCAAACGTTTTTTAGTCACTTTAGAAGCATCTGCACGTGCAGCAAAATCGGCATAACTTTCGGTATCTTTAAAAAGAGATTTTTTAAGCATAGAACTAAAAATAGTTTTTTTACTCTCTCCGTAATAACTATAACCACGCTCAAAATTATCTTTTCCTAAACGTTCTAAAATTCTAAATACATAATCTACACCTTCTACACGATAAATACCATTCATGTAACCTGTTGCAGTAGTTTCTATATCTCCACGTTCTAATTCTGTTTCTAATAAATTGGTTTTTAAGGCTGCAAAAACATGTTTAGGTACGCTGTCTTTTTCTATCCATTTATAATTTATTCTAGAATTATAACCACCGTCCATAAGAGACATTAATTGACGATCATGTAAGGCTTGTAAACATAAATCATCATCATTAATTAAGCCTTTTTTGTAAAGTCTTAAAGTTACCGGCATACTAGGAAAAGGAACAATTCCGGGTCTACTAAATTGTTTTGTAATTACGCTTACATCTGCAGTTGCATTAGGATATTCTATATCTTGTGCAACTAAATACATATAAAAGCTCCAATATTTATGCACTTGTGCTTCTGTAAGAAGTTCCAAGTGATTAATACTTAAACTTGGTACAAGTGGTAAAATGATGTTTGCCCAATTGTACGTTTTTTTATTATAGCGGTAATTAGACGTTTGATATTGTACTAACTTCAGCTTGTCAGGGAAATTAGCAATCATATCTTCCATAACATCTAGCTTAAAATTAGCTATTGTTTTTTCTTCTACATACACTTTATATAGACGTTGTAAAATTTCATTATAAGCCTCAGATTTTGAATTATAACGGTCTTCTTTATCTAAATTTAATCCACTTAAATCTGGATAATATTGTCTCGCAAAAGTGCCTAATTCTTTGTAATCTCCAAATGGATTATTATGATTATTAATGTAACGGATTGCAGCATGCATTTCAAAATCATTAAGCGTACTTTGCTCGTACCAAGCAATCCATAATTTTGCTAAAGGAAGGTTCTGTAAATGATCTTCTGCAGTAGCATCTTCATCTAATCTTTTTATACTACGAATCCCTTTTTCTATATAAGTGGTTGCTATTTCTCCTCTATATAGTTCCGCTTGATATTCGAAATGTTTGTTTTTAGTAACAATTGCTATTAACTTATTTACCTCTTTTATAATCTTATTTGCATCTATAAATTCTTTAAATTTAAATCCTGCAGATTCTGAAGTGGTAATACCTAATTTATCAAAGAAACTGGTCTTTTTCTCGAAACGAGATTGTGGTATATATAATGGTGTTAAGTTATCATAATCTATAGCTCCAAAACCATTACCATAATTAAACTCTTCTGCATTGTCAGAAAATTTATCTAAATAAACTTGTTCATTTTTGGTGATTTTAGGTCGCTCGTTATAAATACGAATTTGATCTTCTACAAAGTTAGACTGTCTATTTTCGTCGTATAAAAGCGTTAACATTTCTAAACCTCCTAAACGTTGATCTATACTTTTTGCTGTTACCAAATTTGTAGCACTGTTTCTTAAACGGTCTGCTGGTAATTTGACTAACAATTTAATTAGTGAGGTACGTAAGTTTTTATGTTTTCGTCTTAATAAATCTTCAGTAATTTCTAAATCTTTATCATATAAATGCATTCTACTAAATAAGTTAAGACCTGTTGCCATTAATAACTCATTTCTGTTGTAGATGGCTTTTCTCGCTAAACCTCTTTCCCAAGAGTTTTCATCGTAATTTAAACGTTCTTTTTTCTCTGTATTTTGTTCGTAATTGTAAAAAGAATAACTGTAATCTTTAGGAAATACTTTACGGATGTAACTTTCTCTAAATTCTGTTGGAAGTATGTCTAAATCATTTGCGATTAATTCTAATTGCTCTTCATTCGCGCCATTGATTAAAAACTGATAGAAATAATAAGATGAAGGCGTAAAACTCCACCAAGAAAATATTTTACTTTCGAAGGTTTTGCCTTTGTCTTCTGCTGTTTTTGCGACTTCAAATAATTTTATGAAGGTTTCATTATCTATGACTACTGTTGATGGTAAATTTACCGCCATCCAATGATCTAAAGCATAATCTTTCCCTAAGTTATTTTTGAAATATTCAACTAAAGAATCGTTTGTTCTATCTGTTGAAGAAATAAAATATAAGGCTAAAATCTTTTTATTTCTATCTTCTGAAGTATAAACAATATCTAAAGCTTTTGCATTGGCTTTATCTACATCTAAAATAGCTATAGACCATAAAGCGACTAAAACCTCTAAGTTATCTTTGCTTTTAAGAAGTGTATCGACATCTTTTAAATCTAAAATTAAAGATTGTGCTAACTCTAGTACACGATTAATAACAGACTTTTTAGGCGTGTCCCAATTTAAACCGAACCAAGTGCTTACAGCTCTCGTAACACTACTAAAACGCGTTAAGTCGTTTTCTAAAACGATATTAATCATATATTTTAGAGCACCAAGACTAGAACTATCTAAAGCCTCTAAAATGGTTTGTCTTAAACCTTCCTGTCGTTGAGCAGCGAGTAATAATTTACCAACCATTTCCCAATGTTTCTCTTCTTCAGAAAGTAATAAGGCTTTAATGATATCTGCACTTACACCACCAATTTCATCTTCTGCTTGAAGAATATCATCTAACAGTTCATCAAACATACCATTGCCATTATGCAATAAAATGGCTAAAAAATAGCTGTTTCCGTGTGGGAAATAGGTGCTATATTGAAACTGCTCTTGTAATGTTAAACCGCCAAATCCTTTTCTGCTTAAACTTAAAAAATGCGAAAAAACTTGTAATTTATTACGTAATGTATCTTCAGTTTTTACAGATCTAAATGCTTTTCTATCATAACCTTTTTGATAAGGTATTGTATCTATAAAGTCCCACATATCGGCTAAATACGGAGTTTGAACAATACCATATAACTGAATTGCTAAACGCATTCCTTCTTCGGTTCGCCAAGGATTTACATTGATAGCATCTTCAGAAACCGCAATGTAATCGGTGATATTATAATAGGTTCTTCTATCGTCTTTATCAATGCGTCCTAAAATTTTAGCTAAAACGCGATAAGGTTCAGAAAATGCACGAAATTCAAACCTATCTATATCTGGCTTTTTATTTTTCTCAATATATTTAGTTGCTTCTTCTATTGGAATCATATGTCTTAATTCTTAAAATCAATTATAAATGCTGATTATTCACCTATTAAAAAATGGATAATAATTGGTTGCAAGATAAAAGTAAGATATCGTTTTTTACTCACGGTATTAGGGGATATTATTCCATAAAAGTTTAACTAGAATTTATAATATCACAGAATACAGTGACAAAACACAGCTGCTTTTAAAATAGGTTTGTAACATCAAAAATAAACAACCTTATGATATTTGCTAAACACGAACTTGGTTTCAATTTTAATAATGATGAAGCATCTTATAAAACGATTAAAGGGTGTAAAAATTACCCAGAAGATTTTTATTATGAGATTTTTGTACTTGCTAAATCTACTAAAAACAAGCAAATTAGAACCGAATGTGCCAATATCATAAAAAAACAAGCACCAGAAGCTTTACAACTAGCCTTTAAGAGTCGAAAAAAAATAACGTTAGTAGAAGATTCTTATTCTTTTAACAAGAAGCTGATTGCTATATTAGAGTATGGCGTACTTTCAGAAAACTTAGACCTTTTTAAACTATACACAATTGTTTGTAAGCGTTTAACACTTTCCATTAAATATTCAAAAAAAGAAATCATTGAACTTTTCATAGAAACACCCCGTCTTTTAAGTCAGTTTAATGGTATTAAAGAATTAACAATTAGCACCTTTAGACAGAAAGAAGGTTTTAGTAACGTTGTAAACAACATAACGCAACTTTCTTCATTAGAAAAACTTGAGCTTGAAATTGATTATAGATACATACCAGAAGAACTAGAACGATTAGTTAGCTTAAAAGAGTTTATACTAGCAGCACCTAATTTGGTATGGGTTCCCTTAGGAATAACCAAGTTAAAAGCACTTAAAAAGTTGGAGTTTAGAGGAAGTTTTCCTTTTGGTAATGACGAGCCTAATCCTAACATAGTTAACTTTACTTGGCTTACAGAACTTACCAGTTTAAAGCATTTAAGAATAGGTTCTTTTACGGTACAAGACCTCTCTGATGTAGAGCTTCCGGCAAGTTTGAAAAAATTAGAGCTTTTTAGGTTAGAAAATATAACCGCTTTACCAGAAACACTTGGTCACTTACCAAAACTAAAAAAATTGTGGCTAAGTGGTATGGAATCGTTAGAACACTTTCCTGCATCTGTTAGTGAATTTAAAAAGTTAGAGGTTTTAGAAGTTATTCATTTATCAAAATTAAAAAAAGTTCCTGCATCTTTTATTTTTGGACCAAATATTAAACGTTTACTAGGTTTGTATACAGAATTTATGCCTTATGGAGTAACACCTGTAACTAAGCTAAAAAGAATCGTTTTCACCAATCCAGAGCTTCTTAGTTTTGTATTGGATAATGCCTTGTCTTTTACTAATTTAAAAGATATAGAAATCACTTGTGAAGCACCACAAAGAAGAAGTCCACTTACGTTTTCTGCATTTAAAAAACTTAAAAACCTTAAGTATAAGTTAGCGCATCATTTAGAATGGGTTTTAGAAGATATTCACGAATGTGAAAAGCTAGAGGACGTTTTTATTTATGGTATATATAGTGGAGCTGATGCTGAAATAACGAACGCTGATGTTGCTAATTTCCCTCAAGCATTTTCTAGAGTAAAGCATTTGCAAACCTTAAGAGTGCACAGTGCAAAAGCACTTGTTTTAAATACAGATTATTTACCTATAAATACAGACAGTCTTACCATTACAGATATAAAAGTCATTGAGCCAGGTGTTGAAGATTTTGAGGTAAATCATATAAAAGTAGTAGGTACACCTATTACCGCATTGCAAAAATTTTATTCGGTAATACGTGCTAAAAAAATTAAGTTAGACGATGTAAACAGTGTTAAAAATGAGACTTTAGATTTTGATAATTTTAAAGACCCTGAAAGCTTTAAAGATTTAATAGTAATGTAAAAGGCTTAGACAAAGCATTAAAAATACTTTGTAATTTACAATCACTAACCATTGATTTTAATAAAGATAATACCGAACAAAACAATGGTTTAACCGCTTATACGCACCATAATTTAAAAAACTTAACCATTAAAAATTTTAATGGTAACACTAATGTTATTAAGTTATTATTGGAGCATACGCCTCATCTAGAATTTTTAGAAATTTACGAGTGTGTAGGACTTGCAGATTTACCTAAGGTTACTTTAAACAAACTAAAAACACTGAAATTATTTTATAGCGACGATATACAGTCTATAGAAAACTTAACAGTGCCCAACATAGAATTTTTTAAAGTTTTATTCTGTGACAATTTTGGTTACGATGCTATGGTTACGGCATCGCATTGGAAAACGCTTAAATTTCTTTGGTTAGAACACATTAGTAAAGATCTTGAAATCTACCCAGAGACCATTGCAGACTTAAATTTAGACACCTTTTTTATTGATGGATTTTTAACTAAAAGACAAATTCCAAAATGGATAGGAAGAATGAAATCCTTACGAGTTTTAGGTATAGAAAGCTTTAAGTACTCCCCATTACCGGAAGAATTAGCCGAATTAACCCAATTAAAAATAATGAGCATTAGAAGGTGTGATTTTACAGAGCAAGTCTCTGATAAATTTGAGAATTTGAATTTAGAGATATTAATTTACAGGTATTCAAAATTTAATGGAAACAATATGAAGTGGTCTAAATTTTACGCATTAGCTGGAAATAAAATATTAAAAGAAGATTTTGTTAACAGAGATGAAAAATATAATCTGTACTGTTAAAGAAATTTAAGCACAACGTACTGCAATCTAAAAACCCTGTTTTCAAAAGAAATTTATACTTTAAAAATTAACGATTATTATGACAAAACCAGCAGAAACACCTGTTTTCAAGTTTTATACAATGGATGAATATTATGAAGACATTAAAAAGTGTAAAAACTTTCCAGAGGATTTTTATTATGAAATTTTTGTGATTGCAAAAGCAACATCTAATAAAAAAAATAGAACAGAGTGTGCTAACATCATAAAAAAACAAGCCCCAGAAGCTTTACAAATAGCTTTTAAAAGTCGAAAAAGAATAACACAAAAAGGAAAGCGTGTAGCCAGAATGATTTCTATTTTAGAATATGGATTGCTATCTGAAGACTTAGACCTTCTTAAATTACATAATCTAATTGGTGGAGGATCAAAACTATGGTTTTTTCATTCTTCGACAGATTTTTTAGATCGCTTGTTAGAACATCCACATATATTAAGACGATTTAACGGCGTAAAAAGTTTAGAAATCCATTTAAAAGATTTTGGTAATAAATATGATAGTATTCTTAATGAGATATCAAAATTAACGTCTTTAGAAGAAATAGATCTAGAAGGTGATTATGAACAACTACCAGAGGATTTTGGTAATTTATTAAATTTAAAAAAACTAAAGCTTGTTGCGCCTTCTTTAAAAAAGTTTCCAAGTACAATGTCTCAATTAACAGCCTTAAAAGAATTACGTATAGAAGGCGATTATTTGACTCTTAGTTCTATAGACAATATGAATCTAACTGATTTTAATTGGCTTACAAACCTTATTACATTAGAAGTATTGAAACTGCGTTTTGTCGGTGTTCAAGATTTGTCTAAAGTTGTGTTTCCAGCAACCTTAAAACAAATAGAATTTTTTTGCTTAGGTGAATTAACAGCATTGCCTAAAGATGTTAGTCATTTAAAGCAACTAAAAGAGTTTCAGGTTTTATCTAAAAGCATAGGTAGCTTACCAAATGGTTTTGAAGATTTACCAAAATTAGAACTTTTTCAACTTAATGCGCCTAAGATAGATTCCATATCGTCTACCTTGTTTTTTGGAGATACGTCTAGATGTTTTGGAGATGCGCCTAGACCTAAATTAGAAACAAAAATTACATATAGTGAAACTAATATAACACCAATGACGGTAGTAAGTCTGCGAGAATCTATAGAAATAGATTCGCCCAAACTACTTAATTTTGTGTTAGATAACGCGTCGTTTTTCCCTAATTTAAAGACGATAACTGTAGATTGTGAAGCACCAGAAATTCCACATAAAACATCATTAGCTGCATTTAAAAACTTAACAACGCTAAATTACAAACTAGAGCATAAATTAGATTGGCTTTTTGAAGGAATTGAGCAATGTAAAAAACTTAAAAATGTAGAATTATACAGATTTCAAGAGTCAGGTACTAGAGATATAAAATTAGCAGTTAGAATTTTTCCTACACTATTTTCAAAAATAGAGCATTTAGAAAACTTAACGATTAAAAATGCGAGTGCTTTAGTTGTAGACACCGACCATTTGCCTAGACAAATTACCAATTTAACGATTTCTGAAATTAAAGGCATAAATGCAGGAACAGAAGAGTTAGATGTGTACAATCTAGAAATTAAAGACACACCAATACTAAATTTACAGGAATTTTATGCAGTAATTAGTGCAGCTAAATTTAATCTAGGACATAGAAATAATGATGTAAATAATGTATTAGATTTTGAAACTTTTAGACATCCAGAGAAAATTGAATCGTTTGATTTTACCAGTGATGTGAGTCAGTTAGAGAGCTTATTAAAAAACTTCGTGAATTTAAAAGAGCTTACCATTACGTTTAAAAAAAATAAGCCAGAACATAACAATGCATTAACAGCCTTTAATCATCCCAATTTAAAAGTATTAAGAATAGATAGTTATAACGGAACTACCGAAGCTTTAGAACGTTTATTAGCCCACACATCAAACCTTGAGTTTTTAGATGTATTTGAAGCCAGAGGTTTTGATGATTTTCCTGCTGTAAATTTACTTCAGCTTAAAAAATTAATAATGCAGAGTGTAGCTGTTAAAACCATAGATAATCTTAAAGTTGAAACTATTAAAGCGGTAAAACTGATCCATTGTAATAACATCAGTGATGAAAGTATCGACGTGATATCGCGTTGGAACTCTTTAAAACATCTTTGGTTAGAAGGTTTAGATGAAAATGGAAGCGCATATCCTGAAACGATTTCTGAATTAAATTTAGAAACGCTTTTTATCAGTGCACATCATAAAGATGAAAAAATACCAACCTGGATTGCGAATCTAAAAAATCTACGTGTTTTAGGAATAAACAATTTTAAGCAAGTTGTATTACCGGCAGAACTTGCATCATTAACACAGCTAGAAGTATTAAGTATTAGCGGTTGTGAATTTTCTGAAAACGTAGCCGAAGAGTTTAGAAACCTTAACCTGCAAAAATTGATATACTGGACCTCTAAATTTAATGGTAGCAATATGAAGTCTGAAATCTATGAACCTTTAGAACATAAATTAGTGTCTCAACGTAATTTTGATGATATAGATAGTGAAGTACCTTTTCAATAGGGCATAAAAAAAGGCCTTTAGAATATAAAACCTTGAAGAATAATTATTATTTTAAAATAAATAATCCTCCTCTTAATATAAAGAGGAGGATTTATTTTTTATTTCTTTGACTCAGCAACAGAAACCTTACGGAATTCTTTTAAAAGTTTCTCTAAAGCTAAAGATGATTTTCTTGCTCTAGTTCCAGCAGCTTTGTTTCCACTTTCTACTTGTAAATTTGCGTCAGTTTGAAATGATTCAATTGTAGCTTGGATGTTTTCAACAAGTTCTTTCATAAGATATATATTTTTAAGTTTTTATTTTGAATAGCGAAAATATAATTATTCCTTATAACATCAACGTTTAAGAGCATAAAATTATACACAGAATTAAAATTTCTTTCAAAAAAACACGAATTTCTTCATATTTGGCGCTTCTATTAAAGAAAATGGAAAAACAAAAATGAATTTTAGCTCTAAAATACAGAGTTCACACTAGAGATCATCTCTCCACTTAAGCTATAAAATCACAGATTTTGCTATCTTGCACCACCTTTTTTAACTCCTATTTTCACCATTAAAACTGATTATGAAAACACATTTAACGCTCTTCTTTTTTCTTGCCATATTTTCTTCTGGCGTAAGCCAAAGGGATAAAAAAAACAATACAGATTTAGTTTTTTTTGATTTATGTATGAATAGTGTAATACATCCTGAATTTGAAATTGAAGACTTTGCGGATAAAAACTATACTTTAATTACTGTATTTGTAAATCGTGGAGATTTAATAGCACAACATATTCAGGCATTAGAAACAGAAACCGATACCATAAGAATACCACGCCTATTATTTGCGTTTACAGATAAAACACAATCTTTATCAAAACCGTGGAGTGCGATGTATTGTAATGAAATTGCTGATGACATAAAAACAGAGTATTATGATAATGGAAAAAAACATTCTGAAGGCATTTTTGATAACGGAAAACCTATTGAAATAAAAACTTATGCTTCAAATGGAATTATAGTCACTCAAGTATTTTATAAAAATAAAAAACTAGATCTAAAACGCATCAACTTTTTTAATGAGACAGGTGATTTAGATAGGTATCAACTTTTTAAATATCACAAAAAAACCATCACTGTTACAACTTATGATAGTTTTAATGACACATTAATAGCTACTGAAAAACAACCTCGCAAACAATAATATATTAGTCTTGTTTTTTAATAAAATCTGCCAAATAACTCGCGTCTTTTGAAACACCTCCTAATGTTGCAGATCCACGCGTGTACATCCATGGCAATCCAATAAAATAAAGTCCGTTAATATTACTCACCCCTCTATGGTTTTTAGGGTAATTTTTAGCGTCTAGCTCTAAACCTTCAATCCAAGTAAAATTAGGACGATAACCGGTAGCCCAAACAATATTTTTTATAGTAGATACTTTAGTCGATTCAAAAAACACATCTTCATTTAAAGCATCTTTTGTACGCCCAGAAGCAATTACATTTTTACGTGATAAAATTTCTTTAACATCAGTACCAATAACGGGTTGTGTTGATGAGTTAATACGTTTTCCTATCCAACTATATTTACTAAAACTTAAAAATCCAACCAATGTAAACCACCACCAAATCGTTTTACCTAAAAACTGTTGGGGTATAGATTTGACAGTAGTATCTCCAGAAAAATAAACGGTACGTTTACCATCTTTTGAAATTTCATTAAGAATTTGATAACCCGAATCTCCTCCTCCAACTACCAAAGCATCTCCATCTTGTAACTGAGTTAAATTTTGGTAATAGTTACTATGCATTTGCATTACACTTTTAGAAAGTTTAGTATGGCAAGGCGGCGTATAAGGGATATGAAATGGTCCTGTAGCAATGACTACATTTTTTGCTTCAATTTCGCCATTTGCATGTATAATATGAAACCCTTTTTCGGTTTTACGTACCGAAGTTACCAAGGTATTTAATTGTACAGGAATATCAAATTTGGCAACATAAGATTTAAAGTAATTAGCGACTTCAGTTTTTGTAGGATAATGTCCTTTTTGAGCGTTAAATTTTAAACCTGGTAAATGGTTATATTCTGTAGGGGTAAATAATTTTAAAGAATCCCATCGGTTTAACCATGAAGCGCCAATTTCTTTTTCGCCATCAATAACCAAAAATTCTTTTTTCATCATTTTTAAATGGTAAGCCATCGCTAATCCTGCTTGCGCGCCACCAATTACTACATAATCTAACATGTTAATTTTATTATAATTCCTTACAAAAGTAGAAACAATATTATACCTACCCAGTATAATTGCAATTATAATTTAAAATGATTTTTTTTACATAAAATCACCTCCAGTTAATTTTCATAAAGTTCTTGTTTTTAACAAATGCTTCGGGTGTTTTTTCTAAAATTTCTAAACGTAATGCTTCAATTAATACATCTTTTGAAAACGAATGATGCATAACAATACTGACTTCTCGTATAGGTTTTGGCTCGTTAAAATGAATGCTACAACCTGGGTCACCACTATTAAGCGCCATTTCTGGAACTAAAGTAAACCCACCGTAATTATCTACCATTTTTTTTAAAGCTTCAATAGAACCACTTTGAAATTTAATACTTTTATTATGTGTGGAGTTATTACAAATATTTAAAACCTGATTTCTAAAACAGTGTCCGTTTTCTAAAAGCCAAACATTATCTAATTGCTCCACATCATTTGCTGAAATTGTTTTTTTAGCACTTAAAGTTTCATTTTTTTGACCATAAAAAACAAAAGGCTCGTTGTATAATTTAATTTCTCTAATAAATGGTTCGTTAAGCGGTGTTACTAAAATTCCAAAATCGATTTCCTTTTTTTGTAATGCCGAAATAATATGATCAGACTGCATTTCTTCAATCTTTAAAATAGTATTGGGATATTTTTTGGAAAAAGCACCAGAAATTAAAGGAATTAAATAAGGTGAAATTGTAGGAATAACTCCCATTCTAAACTCGCCTTCCATGTTTCCTAATTCGGTACTCACCATGTTTTTCAATTCGGCAACTTCACGTAAAATCACATTAGACTTTCTGATAAATAACTCACCTAACTCGTTGGTTTTAAATGGAGAAGTTCTTTTATCAAAAATTGAAAACCCTATTTCGTCTTCAAGTTTTTTCACCTGTATAGTAATTGTAGGCTGGGTTACAAAACACTTTTCTGCAGCCGTTACAAAATGTCTATACGTATCTAAAGCAATTACATATTCTAATTGTTGTAAAGTCATCAATATAAATTTTATTAATACAAATATAAAAACTATTAATTTGATTAATATCATCAACCGATAGATATTTGCTGCAACAAAAAATCTAAATGAAAATGAAAATAATTTTAACCACATTAGCTTTAGTTATCGGGCTAAGTACTTTTGCACAAGACACGAGTACAAAAATATTAATGACAACCAATAATGGTGCTCCGGTTGGAGATAACCAAAATTCAAAAACAGTTGGCGAATATGGTCCTGTTTTATTAGAAGATATTCATTTAGTAGAAAAATTAGCTGCTTTTGATAGAGAACGTATCCCAGAACGTGTAGTGCACCCAAGAGGTGCTGGAGCATCTGGATATTTTGAAGCTACCAAAGATATGTCGGACTATACAAGAGCTGTATTATTTTCTGAAGCTGGAAAAACAACAGATTTAGCAGTGCGTTTTTCAACAGTAATACACGGAAAAGGTTCTCCTGAAACAGCAAGAGACCCAAGAGGTTTTGCAGTAAAATTTTATACAGAACAAGGAAATTATGATATTGTAGGAAACAATCTTCCTATATTTTTTATTAGAGATGCTATCAAATTCCCAGATATGGTACATTCTTTAAAACCTTCTCCTGAAACCAATAAACAAGATCCAAATCGTTTTTTCGACTTCTTTTCTCATGTTCCAGAAGCGACACATATGATTACAAGATTATGGACAGATTTAGGAATCCCTAAAGGGTACCAATTTATGAACGGAAGCAGCGTACATGGTTACAAATGGATAAATGCTGAAGGAAAAGTAACTTATGTAAAATACTCATGGGTCTCTAAACAAGGTGAAAAAAACTTAACTGCCGAAGAAGCGTCAATACAACAAGGTAAAGATTGGCAACATGCTACAGTAAGCTTACGTAAAGATATTGCAGATAAAAACTACCCACAATGGGATTTATATGTGCAAATGATTGCTCCTGAAGATATTCATTCTTTTGATTTTTGGCCTTTAGATGCTACCAAAGATTGGCCAGCAGACCAAATTGAAAAAATTAAGATTGGAACAATGACATTAAACCAAAATCCGGTAAACTATTTTGAACAAGTAGAAAGTATTGCTTTTTCTCCAGGAGCTTTAATTCCTGGTGTTGAACCTTCGGAAGATAAATTATTACAAGGTAGATTATTCTCTTATTTTGATACTCAAAGACATCGATTAGGACCAAATTTTCAACAGTTAACAATAAATAAACCGTTAGAAGATCCTAAAAATTACAATTCTGATAGTTGGAATAGCGCAGGAAACAAAAGATTTGAAAATCCTGATGTAAACTACCAACCTAGTGAAAAATCTGGTTTAGTTGAAGACGCACAATACAAACAGTCTGAAACAACGTTAACAAACGTAACGATTACACAAAAGAAAATTACTAAGACCAACGATTTTGCTCAAGCTGGAGATTTTTACAGATCACTATCTAAGCAACAACAAGATAACTTAATTAAAAATTTAAGTGGAGATTTAGGTCAGGTAACAGATAAAAATATTCAAATGACAATGATTACGTATTTCTATAAAGCAGATAGAGATTACGGAATGCGTATTGCAAAAGCATTAGGTTTCTCTGCAAAAGATTTTAGAAACTAATAATTTCCCCCAATAATTAGTAACCCTAAAAGAGGCTGTAGCAATGCTGTCTCTTTTTATAAATTTAAATTATGAAACAACTACTTACCCTACTCCTTCTCACGTTTGCAACCTTATCACAAGCACAAACTATTTTTGAAGCTTCAAGAACTGGAAATATCGCACAAATTACGGCATTGCAAACAGCAGATGCTTCAATTATAAACACTACAGATCATAAAGGATTTACACCTTTAATATTAGCAGCGTATAATAATCAAATAGAAACCGTAGCTTTTTTATTAAAAAATGGTGCAAATGTTAATGCTAAAGATACTTCTGGAAATACAGCATTAATGGGTGTTTGCTTTAAAGGTTATACTGAAATTGCTAAATTATTGATTAATAATGGTGCTGCTGTAAATCAACCAAATTATAATGATGCAACTGCATTAATTTACGCAAGTACTTTTGGACATACAGATATTGTAAGCTATTTACTTAAAAATAAAGCTGATAAATCATTATTAGATAACAGAGGAAATACAGCTTTAAAACATGCCCAAATGCAAGGTAATATTGAAATTATTGCGCTATTAAAGTAATTTTTGAGCACGTAACATTTCACGTTTACCTGGAGGTCCAGGAAGGCGTTCAACACTAAAACCAACGGCTTGCATTGCACGACGTACACTCCCTTTTGCTGAGTAAGTTACTAAAACACCATTTGGTTTTATAGCATCAAACATGAGTTTAAAAATAGCTTCAGTCCATAATTCGGGTTGTAATTGTGCACCAAAAGCATCAAAGTAAATTAAATCGTATGCAAGTGTATCTGCAATATCTTTAAATTCTTTTTTCTGTTTTGTTAAGCAAAAATGGGGTGTTATTTGTTCTGGGTTTTCCCAAGTACAATTGTGTAGGTCGGTAAAAATATTAGCATCTACTTTTAGTTGTTCAGCATAATTTAAAGCTGCAACTTCTTTAGTAGTTACCGGAAAAGCCTCAACACCAACATAATTGGTTTTCAGTTTTAATTTACTAGTCTCTAAAAGTGTAATTATTGCATTTAATCCTGTTCCAAAACCAATTTCTAAAATTGAAAGGGCTTTTTTCTCAGGATAAGTTTCGGCATAAAAAAATAAACCATGCGTCATAAACACATGGTTTGCTTCTTGTATGGCACCGTGAACAGAATGATACTGCTCGTTCCATTCTTCTATTTGGATGGTTGAAGATCCGTCTGCGGTGGTAATTATATTTCGTTTCAAAATCTACTTAATCAGTAATTTTTTAATTCTTGGTATTGGTCCGGTGCAACGTGTTTGATGACATGCTACACATAAGTTTACCATAGTATTAAAACGTTCGTCAATATTTAACGGAGAATCAGTATTAAAAATTTCTTTTTCAGCAGCTATAAAAAGCTTCGAGAAACTTTCAAACCCTTCATCTCTGTGTTTTTCTTGTGTTAATTGTGCCGAATGGATTTTCATAAAATCAATAGGAAACTTAGTAAGCTCCTTCCCTTCTAACACATCTTTTTTAAGCTGTAAGTTATAATCATACATTTTATTCATAAGAATTGCCATTTCAGATGGCTCGTACATATCATAAACTATTTTCTTCTTCTTTGGAGTTGGTGTTTCTTTTTCGGAATTCCCACAAGCGACAAAAAACAAACAGCTACATATAAATAGGGCAAATAATCTCATGTATTATTCTTTTAACAACACACCATCTGCCATAAATGCATAGGTTTTTTTAGGTGCAGTAATTTTCATAATGTCTTCTTCACTTTCACCTGCATCTTCTGCATAATGACGTAATTCTTCAACAGAAGTTTCAGTAACAAATGCTTTTCCATTAACAATTACTTCTTCTCCAGCTATATTTTTTGGCATAAAAAATGCGTAATCTTTAAACTTCACAAATACCTGACTGCTGTCTTCTAAACGTAATTTCATCCAACATCCTTTAGCTTGACAAACCTCTTCTACTTTGGCTGTCATTTTAGTATTTATACTATCTCCTGGAGTCATTACTTTAAAATGTTCGGCCATAGACTTAGAATCTACTGCATCATCTGCTATAATTTCAGCTCCAAAAGAGGCATAAGTTACTTCTGCAACATCTTCTGCAACAAGTTCTTTCTCTGCGGTTTTTGTGTCATTTTTACAAGACATAAATAGTGCTAATCCTGCTAATAAAAAAATAGTTTTCTTCATAATTGTGTGATAATTTTTTAACACTAGCAAGATACTTGTTTTTTAATGATTTTAAATACCTTTATTTTCATAATTTTACACAACGAAAAAAACAATAGAATTATGGAGTTTAATACAGATCATTTAGAAATTAACATTACTAAAAGTAAAGAGAGCAAAATTAAAGATGTAGATTTTGACAATTTAGCCTTTGGAAGTGTTTTTTCTGACCACATGTTGGTTTGTGATTATAAAAATGGCGCATGGGAAACACCACAAGTTGTTCCTTATCAATCAATTTCTTTAGATCCTTCTTCAAAAATATTACATTACGGACAATCTATTTTTGAAGGAATGAAAGCCTACAAAGATACTAGTGACGATATTTGGCTATTTCGTCCGTTAGAAAACTGCAAGCGTTTAAATATTTCAGCAAAACGTTTAGCAATTCCTGAACTTCCTGAAAACTATTTCATGGAAGGTTTAAAAACACTTTTAAAAGTTGAAAAAGATTGGATTCCTACAACAAAGGGAAGTTCTTTATACATAAGACCTTTTATTTTTGCTACAAGTCATGGTTTCCACGCATCGCCTTCAACAGATTATAAATTTATTATTGCTTGCGCACCTTCTGGAGCTTATTTTGCAGGAAAAGTAAGTGTATTAATTGAAGAAACATATTCTCGTTCTGCTAACGGAGGTGTAGGATATGCTAAAGCTGGTGGTAATTATGCTGGTCAGTTTTACCCAACACAATTGGCTGTTGAAAAAGGTTACAATCAAGTTATCTGGACAGATGATACTACACACGAGTATATTGAAGAAGCTGGTGCAATGAATATTTTTGTTAGAATTAATGACACTTTAATTACAGCACCTACAAGTGACCGTATTTTAAATGGTATTACTAGAAAAAGTATTATTGAAATAGCTAAAAACGAAGGTATTGATGTTGAAGTAAGAAAAATTTCTGTAAAAGAAATTGTTGAAGCTGCTAAAACTGGTGCTTTAAAAGAAATGTTTGGTTCTGGAACTGCTGCTGTAATATCTCCTATTTCTTCTTTTGGATATAGAGATACAGATTATGATTTACCAGAACTTACAGATAGTTTTGCGTCTAAATTAAAAGGTATTATTACTGATATTCAATATAACAGAACTGAAGATCCTTATGCATGGAGAGAAAAAATATAAATTTCTCACCAACTTATATGATATAAAAAAAAGCCTCATTTTACAATTGTAAAATGAGGCTTTTTTATGACTAAATAATTACAGCTATAACCCTAATTATTTACTAACTTTTATTGGACATCCAATAGCTTTTGTAAAGTTTACTGCTGGAGTTTCTCCTTTTTCTAATGCCGCAATAGCATCTTCAAGATACGTTACTTTTACAGCTTCAGCATCTTTAGCATTATCATCTATAGTACCAATATACTGTACTTTAAATTCGTTATCTAATAAAAATACGTGTGGCGTTCTTACGGCTCCGTATTGTGGGAAAATTTCTTGTCCTGCATCTACTAAGTAAGGAAAGGTGAATCCTTTTTCTTCAGCTCTAGCTTGCATAGCTTCGTAACCTTCTTTTTCATTACCCTCAACACTATTTGGATTAATAGCAATTACAGGATAACCTTTTGGTGCATAAGTATCATTTAAAGCGATTAAACGGTCTTCGTACATTTTTGCAAACGGACATTCGTTACAAGTAAATACAACAACATAACCTTTAGCATCTGTAAAACCTGCTAGAGAAACCATTTCTCCATCTGTATTTTTTAAAGAAAAATCTGTTGCAACATCACCAATCTTGTAACCTCCAATTTCTTCTAGAGTTTTAGTTTGCTCTGGGCTTCCTTTTGGTGGTCCTTTGTGATCGCCGTCATGAGGTGGTCCTTTTCTGTCACCTTCTTTATGCTCTGCGTGATGTGGTTCTCCTCCTTTTTCAGTTTGTTTTTGGTCGTTTTTACAAGACACAAATATCATTGCTAAAACAACGATGATTACATTTAGTTTTTTCATTCTAGTTATTATTTATATTAAAATTATTATTTATAGTGTATTCTAAATCTTCTAAACTTTCAAAAGAACGTTCGTGATATTCTCGTTGTTCTTTATCAAATATAATTGTAAACGGGATTGCTCCAGACCAACTCGGACTAATTTTATCAATCCAACTATTAGCATCTGGTTCGTCTAACAAAATAACTTTTGATGTGATATTTTTCCCTTGAATAAAAGGGATCAATTTGCTATCAATATCCTCTGGAAAATCTAAACTTACAAAAATTACTTCTACATTTTCATCTTTATGTGCATTCGCATAATCTACAAAGTAGGGTAACTCTTTTACACAAGGTGCGCACCACATGGCCCAAAAATTCACAATATATGTGGTATTGGAATCGGTATGTAATAAAGGTTGAAAGGTTTTAAAATCGTAAACCGGAATTTCGCTAGTTAACTGAGGTTCTTCCTGAGTTTTCAGCGTTTTTTCGTTCTTACAACTAAAACAAAATAGTACAACTATTAGACTATAAAGTGTATTTTTAATCATAAATTGAGATATTATTAATAGACACTTTCTAAACATAAAGGTTTAATATAAACTCTTACTTTTTATAAAAACTTTTATTCAGCATCCAAAATCGCCTTAATATTAGGCTTAAAATAATTTGGCCCTTTTAATACTTTTCCATCTTCTCGGTAAATAGGCTCGCCATCTTCACCCAACTTACTCATATTACTACGCTGTATTTCGTTAAATACTTCTTCTATTTTATGTTGCATCCCGTGCTCAATAATAGTTCCGCATAAAATATAAAGCATATCCCCTAAAGCATCTGCAACCTCAACGAGGTCATCATTATTTGCTGCTTCTAAATATTCTTCATTTTCTTCTTGCATTAAATTGAAACGCAAATTGTTTTTATCAGTCCCTAAATTGGCTTTTGGAGTTTCTCTATGTCCTATTTTAAATGCCGTGTGAAAAGCTTTTACTGCTTCTATTTTATTCTTCATTGTAATTGTATTAATTTTGCATAAAAATAAGAATATGTTTAGTAAAGGTCAATTGATTTTTGGAGTTTTGTTTGCAATCGTTTTTGCAATCGTAATTTTTATATCTTATCGAAAAGATTTAAAAATACACCGTAAATATTACAAAGGAAGTCTGTGGATTTTAGTTGCATTTATAGCATTTATAGCTATTATATCGTCATTTAAATATTTATATGCTTAATCTTTAAGTTTTAAATTTCAACATAAAAAAAGAGGATATCAACTTAATGATATCCTCTTTTTAGTTATAAAAATTTAATTTAGTTTACCGCTGGAAGGAAACTATAATCTTTTGAATATTGCATCATTTGAGCTTCAAAAGTTTTTGGTTGCGTTACTTTAACTGCAGTAATTTCACCATTCTCATCTTTTTCTGCTACTAATACAGGGTTTACAAATCCGCTATAAGGCGCAGATGTAAATTGTTCGTTACGTTTAAGTACTTCAGCATGTATCGCTTGATCTACTTTTACACCGTAACCTTCTACTAAAGCTTCAACAGCTTTGTAGTCTCCTTCAGATTTAATACGTTGCGTTTCTCTTAATAACTCTCCAAATAATTGGTGTAATTTTTCGTAGTCATTAATATTGAAATACGTTTTACCATCTCTAGTAATTTTCTCAATAACGTTATCTTTTTGTCCTTTTTCAAAAGCCCAAGCCGATACCCATTGTCTGTTTCTCATGTGCGCTTCTTCAACATCGTCACCTAAGTTTAAACGAATTAATTGAGACATCAATCCATTTCTAATGTAACCATCGTAAGCTGCTTTTCCAACAGATTTCCAATCATCAACTAATCCTAACTCTTGTAATTTTGGGTTATATAAATAGTATAAACCTACTAAATCTGCACGACCTTCTTCAAGCGTAGACGCATAATTTTTTAGTGTTTCTTTAGTTTCACCAACACCAGGATTTAATTGTCCTGAAGCATGACCAATAACTTCGTGAAGCGCTGTGTGTAATTTATCTGCAACTTGTCCAAAATTTTCTTCTAATTCATATTCTTCATCATCATTAACAAACTCTTTTAAACGACCAGTACTACCAGCGTTATTATAAGCGTTAATAATGTTTCCTAATGATACAGATTTACTTCCTACAGCTGCACGAATCCAGTTTGCATTTGGTAAATTCACTCCAATTGGTGTGCTTGGTGAAGAATCTCCAGACTCCCCAGCAACGTTAACCACTTTGTAAGTCACCCCTACTACATTTTCTTTTTTATGTGCTTCCATTAATGGAGAATTATCTTCAAACCATTGTGCGTTTTCAGATAATACAGACATTTTAGCCGACATATCAAAATCTTTAATTTGCACTACCGTTTCGTAAGAACCTCTGTATCCTAATGGATCGTTATATACTTCAATAAAACTATTTATGTAATCAATGTTTCCTTCTGTTGCAGCTGTCCAAGCTACGTTATAATCATCCCAAGTTTGTAAGTCTCCTGTTTTGTAGTAATCTACCAATAAACCTAAAGCTTTACCTTGTGCTTCATTTTCTGCAACACCTTGAGCTAGTTCTAACCATTTTACAATTTCATCAATTGCAGCACCATATAAACCACCAGATTTATAAATGCGTTCTTTAACCACACCATCTTCTTTAACTAATTGAGAGTTTAATCCGTAAGATAAAGGTTGCTCTGGGTTAGGAGATGTTTTTTTAGCGTAAAATGCTTCAACATCTGCATTACTAACATTTGGTCCGTATAAGTTTACGGCAGATAATAATACGTTATCAACACCATTTGCTAGGTTTACTTTTTTAGCATCTTTATCATTAAATAACACCTCAAAAGCTTCACCTTCTAAAGTTGTATTTGTTGCCGCTAAAAGTGTTTTTAAATAGTCTGCTGAAAATTCAGGTTTCATTTTACTATTAGAATAGTGGTGGTGAATCCCATTTGCAAACCATACACGTTTTGTGTACATCTCAAAAGCTGCCCAATCTGTAGTTGTTTTATCTCCAGAGAAGTTAGTATGAATGTTTTCTAATGCTTTACGAATCGTTAAATTATGTCTGTAATTTTGATCCCAAATAATATCACGACCAGATAAACCAGCTTGTGTAAGGTAATATACTAGCTTTTGTTCTTTCAAACTTAAGTTTTCCCATCCCGGAATTTGGTAACGTAATACTTTAATGTCTCCAAACTGTTCTACATTAAAATCAAATGATTCTGCAGTTTCAACAGTTGCAACCTCTGGTGTTGCTTCTTTTTTTTCCTCTCCACAAGAAAGAAAAGTCCCCGTCATGATAGACAGAGCCACTATAAATTTTAATTTCATTAGTAATGTTTTAATTATTGCTTCACAAATGTAAACATTTAATAACATCTCCTAAAATTGATTACCTTTGAATTGCTTATAAAGTGAAACCTTATTATATGACTTTATTTTTTCAGGTTTTCTACTCACTATATATTAATTAAAATTATGAAAGCATTTAAATACATCTTATTCTTATTACTTATCGGTTTTATTGGCACATCCATATATATAGCAGTTCAGCCCAATGAATTTAAATTTAGCAGAAGTAAAATTATAAAAGCACCAACTCCAGTAGTATTTGATATAGTAAACGATTATAAACAATGGCCTCGATTTTCACCTTGGATAGAGCAAGATACCGCTGCAAAGTTAACATATAACGAAAAAACGGTAGGTATAGATGCCGGTTACGCGTGGAATGGTGAGATTTTAGGTGTTGGAAATGCAAAAACTTTAAGCCTAACGGAAAATAAAACCATTACTCAAGACATAGAATTTGTAGAACCTTTTAAATCTACTTCTGAAATTAATTGGGATTTTGAAACTACAGAAGAAGGTACAAAAGTAACTTGGACCATGTCTGGAATTCAAGATTTCAAAACAAAAGCTTACACCCTTTTTGGAGGATCAATTGAATCACAAACTGCCTCAGATTTTGAAAGAGGTTTATATAAATTAGATAGTATTGCGGTTACTGATATTCAAAAATATAATGTGAAAGTAAATGGTGTTACAAAACGTAGCGGCGGATTTTACTTATACAAAACGGTTTCTTGTAAAATGAACGAGCTAAGTAGCAAAATGGAAACCTTACTACCCGAAGTAGGAAGCTATGCGATTTCAAACAATGTTACATTTGCTGGACCTCCATTTGTATATTACCACAAATGGGATGAGAAAAATAATGCTGTAATATTTTCGGCTTGTATTCCTACAACTTCTCAAATTTTTACTGCGGAAAATAGCGACATTTTAACTGGCGAATTACAATCTTTTAAAGCTATTGAAACCACCTTAACCGGAAATTACACCAACCTAAAAGAAGCTTGGGGAACCACAATGGCCTATATTCCAGAAAATGGGTTTCAACTTGCGGCTCAAGGCCCAATGATTGAAACGTATTTAAACGATCCTTCAAGTGAGCCAAATCCTGCAAAATGGATTACTAAAATTTACATAGCTATAGATGACGTTGCAATTTCTGAAACAGCAACTATAGAATAAATAACACACTTATAAACCAATTACAATAAACTAATGAAACAACTTTTACTCGTTTTTATTGGTGGAGGTTCAGGAAGTGTACTCCGCTTTTTAATAGGAAAATATCTAAACAACCAAAATACAGGAATTCCTTACGGTACCTTTTTAGCAAATATTTTAGGAAGTTTACTTATTGGACTCATTTTAGGTTTTGCCACAAAAAACAACACTTTAACAACAAACCAAACTTTATTATTAGCAACAGGGTTTTGTGGTGGTTTTACCACCTTCTCTACCTTTGCTTACGAAAATCATGTATTTTTAAAATCTGGAGACTTTACAAGTTTTGCGCTTTATACACTAGCAAGCTTTGTATTAGGCTTTTTAGCTGTGTTTCTAGGTATATTTCTCTCAAAATAACGATATAAAAAAACAAATTAATGACGGATTTAGTACAGTATACTACAGAAGACAATTACGCTATAATTACAATTAACAATGGAAAAGCTAACGCACTTTCAAACGACGTAATTTTAGCAATATCAAACGCTTTAGATAAAGCAAAACACGAAAACAAAGTTGTAATTTTAACAGGACAACCAGGGATTTTCTCAGGAGGTTTTGATTTAAATATTATGAAAAAGGGATCTAAATCGGCTAAAACACTAGTCACAGCAGGATCTAAATTAGCCTTAAAAATGTCTAGTTTTCCCTTACCTATTATTTCGGCTTGTAACGGACACGCTATTGCTAAAGGCGCCTTTTTATTATTGTCTTCGGATTATAGAATTGGAGCTGAAGGGAAATTTAAAATCGGCCTTAATGAGGTTATGATTGGTATGACTATGCACCATGTAGGAATTGCCATTGCAAAACATAAATTAGCGCCTGTATATTTTGAACGCGCTGTAAATAATGCTGAAATATTTTTATCTGCCGATGCTGTAACTGCTGGCTTTTTAGATGTTGTAGTTCCAGAAGACCAAGTACTTCCTACAGCCATAAAAACGGCTAAACTATTTAGTCAATTAAATCTTAAAGCACATGCTGCTACTAAATTAAGAGTAAGAAAAAACTACTTAAAAACACTAGAAAAAGCGATTAAAAAAGATAAAAGCGGTAAAATAGCAATTAATGCTTAGTGTTTTTTAAACACCTTAATACCAGCTTCAATAGAAGTTTCCATATAATTTGATAGTGGAACTATCGGGCATGAATATTTTTCATTATAAGCACAATACGGATTGTAAGCTTTGTTAAAATCAATCTCGATAGTATCACCATCAGGAATTCTTAAATCAATATAACGACCACCACCATATGTAGATTCGCCATTAGTGTTATCTAAAAATGGTAAAAACAGATAATCTTTAAAACCATCACGAGTCATTAAATCTTTACCTTGGTACACGTTTAACTCATATTTCTTACCTTTTAGCTCAAATGTTAACACGCCAAACACACGTTCTTGCGATACACGACTCGTAGTAGTTTGCATACTAAAATACGGCGTATCTGGAGTTAATTTTAATTGAGCAGTAACTACATAAGTACTATCAAATTTAAAAAACTCTAAGGCTTTAAATTTCTTTAAGTCTTTATTTTTTAAAGGTGATGTTGACGCATCTTTATATTCTGCATTTAATTCTTTTTGAAAAGGAGTTTCTCCAGGAAGTTCTTGTTTTTGTTGTGCGCAACTTAGCGTTGTGATACAAAATAAAAGGAATACTAGATGTTTCATTATAAATAGATTTTTTCAGTTCAAAAATACAACATATCCTTTTTTCTTCGGAATTAAAAACAGGAAAACGTTTGTAGTAGGATATTTAAGTTTGCTATTACTTTAAGGTAACGGTTGCACACTTCCGTTTTTTACAACACGAGAGAGTACTATTTGTGTTTTGGTTTCGCCATACACAATAAGTTGATCTATAAAACCTTCTAAATGCTTTTGATTTTTAAGAACTACTTCCATCACAATATTTTCATTTCCTGTAATACGGTAACAATTCACCACCTCATCGTACGTCACAACTTTCTCTAAGAAAGGTTTTAATTTCCCCATAAAAGCGCGTAGGGTAATAATTGCTTTAAGTTGATAGCCTGCTTCAAAATAAGAAATAGATGTGTAATAATGTTCAATAATACCGGTGTCTTCCATTTTTTTTATACGCTCAGAAACTGCTGGAGATGATATCCCAACTTGACGTCCAATGGCAGCATTCGACTGTCTTGCATTGTGCTGTAAACACTTTAAAATTTTCCAATTTAAGCTATCTATACTCATTTAAATAAATTTAATAAAATACATTAATTATTAAATCAAATATACGATTTTGCTTTAATATCGAAAGCTAAATATCATTTCTTGTCACTATTTTTGATATATAAAATTGTTACACTCTACTATGTCTCACCATTCAGAATTACCGATATACAAAAAGGCAATAGATATTATTACGCTTTCACGTAGTATTTCTACATATCTTAATCAAGATTTGTCATACTTACATAGTGACGGCTCTGAGGATCCTCATATTTATTTTTCTGGAGATATTGTACAGCAATCTTCTTCATTAGCACCAGAAATTATTCGTGCAGAATTGGAGCAATGTTCAGATAAAAAATACAAACACATTACATCGGTAAGAATACTTACTAATAGATTATATCGCAACTGTAAACGTTTAGAAAAATCTAACAGTAACGGAAAAGATTATATTCCGTTATTAAGACGCGAATTAAAAGCCTTTAAGCGCTTACAACACACGTGGTCTTTAACGTTATAAGAAATTAAGCTTTTACTATTTGAGAATTGTACATGTATGAATCTTGCAAACGTTCTATTTTAGGAAAAAACGTTTCTGCCATTATAACAAATTGACATTTAGCTAAACTTTCGGCAACACGAAGTACATCGTTATGATAATTATTACGAATTAAAAACTCTGCATCTTCTAGAGCCAAGATTTTTAACTCTCCCAAATGGACACTATTTAAAAAGTACAATTTATTTAAACGTTTAGGTGTGGCGATTAAGATATCTACACCGTAATAAATTTCTTCGCGTTGTTGATCTAGAGTTTTTTCGTCGTAAGCAGGGTAAACTCTTAAATCTGTATATTTAGTAAATTTCTCAAACTCTTCTTTCAAATCCAAACAGGCTTGTTTATCTTTTACAATAATTAAAGCTCTTGGAGAATCATCAACAGCTTCACCTTTTAATTTATGAATTATTGAAATAATTAGTGCCGATGTTTTTCCGCAACCTTTAGGTCCAATCCCATATACACTTGCACCTCCTTTTAATTTTGGTAAGATTTCTTTTTGAAAAGGTAATGAAGATTCAAAGTTTAATTCTTCTAAAGCTTCTTTTAATAAAGGGTTGAGTTTTTTAAAGGACATGTAAATAAGTTTGTTCGTTATAAAACGCATAAAAACGCTTTATTTTCAACAAAGATACATATTAATGACACATTTTACAGTCTGCTTTGTCTTTTACTTCTCCAACTAAAAAGCCTTCATCATTAACTGCAAAATCACAACACTCTACAAAGCCTTGTGCAATCATTTTTCGACCGCGTTGTATTTGCGATTTTACTGTTGGTAAAGCAATTTGTAATTGTTTGGCTATTTGAGCATGTTTTAAACCTTTAATATCGCTTAAAAACAAAGGTTCTCTATATTTTTCAGGCAAGCTTTTTATAATACCATGTAAACAGTCGGCTTCAGTATGTTCTAGTTTTTGTTCTTCAAAAATAAAATCTTCATCGGTAGTTTCATACACTATTTTTTTACTTCGGAAGTAATCTAAAATCGTATATCTAGCTATTGAGAATAACCAAGATTTAAGTTTATCATCATCTTTTAAAGTATTTAATTTGGTATGAACTTTTATAAAGGTTTCTTGCAATAAATCATCTGTAATAACGTCATCTTTTACCTTACTTAAAATAAAGTATTTAATATCATCTGCATGTAATTTCCAAATATCTTGAGTATCCATAACCATCTATTAAAAGCAACGCTAATCTTAGTATAAAGTTACTAAAACCAGCGTTATTATTACTTTTTTTAAGTATTGCTTAACAATTACAACTACTGCACGTACAGTTTTCACATGTACAGTTTTTGCAATTTCCTTTTGAACAACCTTCACAGTTGCAAGTACATTCTTTATTTTTCATGATAGTTAATTTTTAATGTTCATATAATAGACGATGCTTTCTTTAAAAAGATGCAAAAAAATAAAAGTATTTTTAAAATTAAATTATTTCACCACTATCGTCGCCTCATGAATTATAGGAAAATTGCAAGAATTAGCAATAAAACATAACATATTTGCTTTTTCATGTAGCGATAATGCTAATGCTTTTTGATGCGCATCTTTTATAATTACCACAGGTTTTAATCTTACCGTTTTAAAACGACCACTTCCTGTAGTTGTGACTTCCAAATCACCTTCAGAATGATCTGTATAACTTAACACCTCAATATTATGTTGTGCACAAACGTATAAGTAAGACATCATGTGGCAAGAGGTTAAGGCCGATAATAATAAATCTTCGGGATTATATAATGTATCATCTCCTCTAAACGTTTTTGCTGCCGAAACTGATAATGGTGTTACTTTATTAGCAATAACAACCTCATGATTTCTACTAAAGGTTCTTGGGTTTGAAGTACTTTCGCCTTCGTTAAGTGTCCAATTTACTGTAGCTTTAAAAGTATGATTTATAGACATATTTATTAGATATAAAAAAAGCGTTTCACATTGAAACGCTTTTTTATGTTATTTATTGAAATGTATTTATATGATGAAAATAGATATTCAGTTTACATATTTCTACGATACTGCCCTCCTACTTCAAATAAAGAAGCTGTTATTTCACCTAAACTACATACTTTACAAACATCCATTAAGGCTTCAAAAATATTCTCGTTATTAATGGCTTTCTTTTGTAAATCTTTTAGTAATGCTTCTGTATTATTTGATTTATGAAGATTTTCAAGAGTTTTAATCTGAAATTGTTTTTCTTCTTCTGTTGCTCTAATTACTTCTGCAGGAACAACTGTAGGAGACCCTTTACTACTTAAAAATGTATTCACACCAATAATTGGGAATTTTCCGTTGTGTTTCAACGTTTCGTAATATAAACTCTCTTCTTGAATTTTACTACGTTGATACATAGTTTCCATAGCTCCAAGAACTCCGCCTCTTTCTGTAATTCTATCAAATTCTAATAAAACAGCGTCTTCTACTAAATCGGTTAATTCTTCAATAATAAAAGAACCTTGAATAGGGTTTTCGTTTTTATTTAGCCCTAATTCTTTATTTATAATTAACTGAATTGCCATCGCACGACGTACTGACTCTTCCGTAGGTGTTGTAATAGCCTCATCATACGCATTTGTGTGTAATGAATTACAGTTATCATAAATAGCGTATAAAGCTTGAAGCGTTGTACGAATATCATTAAAGTCAATTTCCTGAGCATGTAAACTACGTCCAGAAGTTTGAATATGGTATTTAAGCATTTGTGCTCTTGCATTTGCTCCATATTTATACTTCATTGCTTTTGCCCAAATTTTTCGAGCAACACGACCAATTACAGCATATTCTGGGTCAATTCCGTTTGAGAAAAAGAACGATAGGTTTGGTCCAAATTTATTGATATCCATACCGCGACTTAAATAATATTCCACGTAAGTGAAACCATTAGATAACGTCAACGCTAACTGTGTAATTGGGTTAGCTCCTGCTTCTGCAATATGATATCCAGAAATTGATACTGAATAAAAGTTACGGACATTATTCTCGATAAAATATTCTTGTACATCTCCCATTAAACGTAATGCAAATTCTGTAGAGAAAATACACGTGTTTTGCGCTTGATCTTCTTTTAAAATATCTGCTTGTACCGTTCCTCTTACTTGAGCAATAGTATTCTTTTTAATTTCGGCATAAACATCTGCTGGTAAAACTTGGTCTCCGGTAACCCCTAAAAGCATTAAACCTAAACCATTGTTTCCTTCTGGTAAATCGCCATTATAAGAAGGACGTGTTTTACCTTTATAAATTTTAGCAATTTTTGTTTCTACCTCTTTCTCTAGTCCGTTTTCTTTAATGTAGAATTCACATTGTTGATCAATGGCAGCATTCATAAAGAATCCTAATAACATTGGTGCAGGACCATTAATAGTCATACTTACCGAAGTCATAACATTTGCTAAATCGAAACCAGAATATAGTTTTTTAGCATCATCTAAACAGCAGATTGAAACCCCTGCATTACCAATTTTCCCGTAAATATCTGGACGTAAATCTGGATCATTTCCGTAAAGTGTTACACTATCAAAAGCGGTAGATAAACGTTTTGCTGGTAATCCTGCACTTACATAGTGAAAACGTCTATTGGTACGTTCTGGTCCTCCTTCTCCTGCAAACATACGTGCTGGATCTTCTCCGGTACGTTTAAAAGGATATAATCCTGAAGTGTAAGGAAATTCTCCTGGTACATTTTCTTGTAATGACCAACGCAATAAATCTCCCCAAGCTTGATACTTTGGTAAGGCAATTCTTGGTATTTGCAAGTGTGATAATGACTCAGAATGTGTTTCTATTTTTATTTCCTTATCTCTAACTTTAAAGCTATAGATAGGATTTTTATACTTATTTACTTTTTCATCCCAACCTGTAATCACTTCCCAATTGTAAGGGTCTAAGTTTAGTTTTACACGATCAAATTCTGAAATAAGCAATCTTACAAAGTCTTTATTTTCTTCTGTTGAAATAACTGATTCTGATGCTATTCCAGCTTTATCTAACTCTGGAGTCGCTTCTAAAACAGACTCTAAAGTTTTAAAAATTCCGTATAATCTTTGAGCAACTTCAACTTGAGTGTTTGCGGTTTTATCATATGCACGATTATTTTCGGCAATTTCAGATAAGTAGCGTGTTCTTGAAGGTGGAATTACAAAAATCTTCTCACTCATTTCATCTGAAATATGGAAGGTAGATTTTAAAACAGAATCTGTTTTTTCTACCAGTTTATCCATAATCGCTTTATACAACGTATTCATTCCTGGATCATTAAACTGTGAAGCTATAGTTCCAAAAACAGGTAAATCTTCTTGTGCAATATCCCACAAGTTATTGTTACGCATATATTGTTTTTTAACATCACGAAGCGCATCTAGCGACCCGCGTTTGTCAAATTTATTGATGGCTACTAAATCGGCAAAATCTAGCATATCAATTTTTTCTAATTGTGTAGCAGCACCAAATTCTGGAGTCATAACGTATAAAGCTACGTCTGAATGTTCCATAATTTCAGTATCCGATTGTCCAATTCCTGAAGTTTCTAAAATAATTAAATCGTATTCAGCAGCTTTTAAAACTTGTACTGCTTCATTTACATATTTAGATAATGCTAAATTAGATTGACGTGTAGCCAAACTACGCATATACACTCTTGGAGAATTAATAGCATTCATACGAATACGATCTCCTAAAAGCGCGCCTCCTGTTTTACGTTTTGAAGGATCTACAGAAACTAAACCAATAGTTTTTTCTGGAAAATCGATTAAGAAACGTCTTACCAATTCATCTACCAAAGAAGATTTACCTGCTCCACCTGTTCCTGTAATTCCTAAAACTGGTGTTTTAGATGTTTTATTTTTAAGATGAATTTTATCTAAAGCATCTTTTGCTATTTCCGGGAAATTTTCTGCTGAAGAAATTACTCTTGCTATTGCTTTTGGATTTTTGGTAGGTAAAAGATCAACTTCATTAGTTAAAGTATCACCAATTGCAAAATCAGATTGTTCAACCAAATCGTTAATCATGCCTTGTAATCCCATGGCACGACCATCATCTGGAGAGTAAATACGAGCAATCCCGTAATCCATTAATTCTTTTATTTCCGAAGGTAAAATGACACCACCTCCGCCACCAAATATCTTGATGTGTGATGCACCTCTTTCTTTTAAAAGATCGTACATATATTTAAAATACTCGTTATGTCCACCTTGATATGATGTTAAACAAATAGCGCTAACATCTTCTTGAATGGCAGTATTTACAACTTCATCTACACTTCTATCATGTCCTAAATGAATCACTTCTACTCCTGTAGATTGGATAATACGACGCATTATGTTTATAGCTGCATCGTGACCATCAAATAAGGCTGCTGCAGTAACAATTCTAACTTTATGTTTGGGTTGGTATGGTGTTGCTTGTATCATTCTTAATATATAATCAGTTTTGAGGTTGCAATTTACGGAATATTCAAAAAAATACAGGATTTATCTGCAATATTATAACTTAAAATAAAATATAATTCATTTCTTAAAAGTCAAAAAAACAGAATACAATGAAATTTAAAAAACTAATTAACAGATAGTTAGTTTAATATGTGACTTTTTATTAACTTAAGTGTCTAAATACATGTAAGTTCATTCTGAAACTACATTTCATTAAACTATAACAAACTTATTATGAAACAAAAACTACTATTAGGCTTATTCCTTTTTACAGGTATAGGTTTTGCTCAAGCCCAAGGCTTACCAGAAAATCCTGAACCAGGTAAATGCTATGTAAAATGTATTACGAAAGATCAATTTAAAGAAGTAGAAGAAACACTTCAATCTTATCCAGCTTATTCTAAATTAAAAATTGTTCCTGCTGTATACAAAACAGTAGAAGATAATGTTTTAGTAAAAGAAGAAACTAAAAAATACGTTTACGTACCTGCTGTTTATGAAAACGTTGAAGTATCATACATTAAAAAAGAAGCTAGAACAGATTTAAGTATTGTACCTGCTAGTTTTGGTAAATCTTCAAAAACATTTGAGATGTATCCAAAAACATCAGGTTGGGAATATAAAATCCTTGACGATTGTCCATCTGTAAATAAAGAAGATTGCGTTGCAGCTTGTTTTGTTGAATATCCTGCACAGTTTAAAGATTATGCTTTTACAACTTTAGTTAAAGATGTAACAACAAATAATATACCTGTTCCTGAACAAACAACAACATACAGTAAGCGTGTTATAAAAACACCTGCTCGTATTGATGAAACAATAATTCCTGCGGAATATTCAACAATTAAACGTCAAGTAGTTGAAACTCCTGCTACAACGACATCTGAAACTATTCCTGCTAAATTTGAAACTGTAACTCGTACTGTTTTAGACAAAAAAGGAGGTATTACAACTTGGGAAGAAGTTGAATGTGAATTATTAAACCCTACAATTATTCCTATTTTTTACCAAACTGCTAGTGCGCGTTTAACTACAGATTCAAAAACAGTTATTGATAAAAAATTATACCCATTATTAAAAGATTCTAATGTTAGTATTGAAATCATGTCTCATACTGATGCTAGAGGAAATGATGCTTACAATATGTCTTTATCACAACAACGTGCTAACGCTGTTGTAAACTATTTAGTTGCTAAAGGGATTTCTAGAAGTCGCTTATCTGCAAAAGGATATGGAGAAACAAGATTAACTAACCGTTGTTCAAACGGAGTTGATTGTGCGGATTCTGAGCACCAAAAAAACAGACGTACTGAGTTTAGAATCTTAAATAACTAAGATTTAAAACAAAATACTTATCACACAAAAAAGGCGCCTTATGGCGCCTTTTTTAATATTTGATATATTGGAAATGAAGTCTGTTTTATTTCCGATTTGACACCGTAATTATCAAACAAATTAGCCTGCATTAAATTATAAAATCTATAATGTACTATCCAATCATGAAGTTCATTATCCGTGAGCTCTTGCTTGCTTATTACAGGCATTTCTAAAACTAAACTTAATTGGTACATTACATCTTTTATAGATGCATTATCTGCTTGTATTTCTGAATCATTAATTAAATATTGTTCACTATCAGTTCCCCAATCTATTTGTTGAGTATTCCATAGTGTAGGAGTCTCAAAATCTAAAACTAACACTTTTCCTTCTCCTTGTCTATTTTCTACTTCTAAATCTAAACCGGTTAAAAAATTAGATTGAAAATTAATAGCCTTTTCTATATTTTTAGATACATATGCTGTATATACTTCATTTAAAGAAGTAGGCATAACAATTTGATTTTTATTCACTTTAAAATAATAAGAGATTACCTCTTGTAAACTGCCTGTAACTTGAGTATAACTTTCGTAATTAGAAATATCAAGTTCATTATTATTATCTGTACTAAGCTTAATAAATTCTATTTCTTTTGTAGGGATATAAGTTACTTCTTTTGGAGCTACTTCATTTTTAATCTCTCTAAAAAAACTATCTACTTTTACCGTTTTATCTGCTCTTTTTAAAAACCTATTTAAATCGGTTTGCTTAAAGTTAGCAGGATTTCCTTCCCATAATAATTCTCCTTTATAATTTAAAAGCACACCATGAGGTAGACTTCTCACCTTATATTTTGTAAAATTCTCATTATTATAATCTAATACAACAGCCAAATCAGTAGGGTACTTTTTTAAATACCGTTCTACTTTATCGCCATTTTCATTAGACATTGAGACGATATAAAAATTATCAGGATTTTGTTTCTGCATTACTCCTAAATATTCTTGTGCTGGTACACATGGAATACACCATGTAGCCCAAAAATCTATAAAATATAATGCCTGTTCTTGGTGGGTATTTGTTTTTGCGTTTTGAACAAACTCACCAACATTTACTTGACCACTCCCTAAAATTGGGAATAGTCCTAAAAAAAAACACAAGACAATCTTATTCAAACAAATTTTATTTATCATTATTTATCTATAAAATGATTTCACTTACTTTTATCAAGTATCATGCTAAAGTAGTCTTTCAAACAATTTATAGCTCATTAATAAATGTTAAAAATTGTGTTTATCAATACTATACCAGTTTTTTAACTAAAAAAAACATTTTTACCATTTATTAGCTTTCTTATTAAACTTTTGGACTTATTTTTGGTCTAATAAAAAAAACATTAATAATGAAAAAAGTATACATCGTCTTATTCGCAATTTTTGGATTAACATCATGTGATGAATTACAGAACGTAGTCAACCAACTTCCACAAACTAATGGAGCACTTAGTAGTCTAGATATTAGTGCGGGTTTAAAAGAAGCTTTAGATCAAGGAATTGAAAAACAAGTAAGCAAACTAACCGAAGATGGTGGTTTTTACAATAATGGCTTAGTGAAAATTTTATTACCTGAAGAATTACAAAAAGTAGATAAAGCTTTACGCGACATAGGACTTAGTAAACTTGCAGATGAAGGATTAAAAGTACTTAACAGTGCTGCTGAAGATGCCGTAAGTGAAGCAACTCCTATTTTTGTAAATGCTGTAAAAGAAATGTCTTTTGATGATGCTAAAAACATTTTATTAGGAGAAGACAATGCTGCTACAACTTATTTAACAACTAAAACTCAAACTGAATTATACAGTAAATTTCAACCTGTAATTAACAACTCGTTTGCTAAAGTTGGTGCCGATAAAATTTGGGCTAACCTAATTACAAAATACAACGCTATTCCTTTTACAAGTGATGTAAATCCTGATTTAACAGATTATGTTACTGCTGAAGCTTTAAAAGGTGTATACACTATGATTGCTGTTGAAGAAAAAGACATTAGAACTAAAGTATCTTCTAGATCTACAGATGTATTGAAGAAAGTATTTGCTTTACAAGACTAATCACTTTTAACTTATAAAAAAAAGCCGAACGCATAATTGTGTTCGGCTTTTTTACGCTTATAACGCACTAACACTGTTTAACTTATTCATTATAATGTAATGGTTTACTAATATTCTCTTAACATGAAATCACCTGTATATCAATATCTTTGTAGTGTTAGTAAAAGAATACACTTCACTTAGACCACATTAGGAAAGTTAGTTTAAAAATCGATCTAGTTCTTAGATCGATTTTTTTTATATCGAAAAACAAAACTTTAACTTGCTGTTTTACAATATTTTAAATATATTTATTTACTAAAACCCTAGAACTAATGAAAAAACTGACAAAAATAAAAGCACATCAGTTAACACTTCAATTAAAATACAAGCAACTTATGGAGCAATCTTACAACTTAAGGCAAACAGATTCTGCAGAAAGTGATATCTCTGAGTATGCAGCAATTAAACTGCTACACAAACTAAACAAGCTTAAATTTTTAAGTAGAGATTATCCAAGCTCAAATGTTGTTTCTTAAATTTTACATAGTTTTAACTTTTGCAGACATCCAGAAACAATAATTAGCTCGTACATATAAGAAACCCTGAATATTATGAGCACACATTTTTGTAAAGTAGGAACTGTAAGACCAAACATCGAAAAAACATTTAGTTCAACACAGTTAGAACAAAATTTCTCAAACTTTAAAGACGAAGTTTCAGCAGTAAAAAAATTGATTTTAAATATCAATCCGCGTTTTAATGCAGCATTTTAAAATAATTAAACGCTAATAATAAACGAGAACCGTACCATGAAAACATTTCGCCATCTACCAATTGTATTTGTGTGGTTTTAAATGTGGTTTGCAATGACTGAATATGCTTTTCTTTAAAAGGATAAGGTTCACTTGAAAGTAAAATAAGATCGGTATTTTGTAAAGCTTCATCCTCTAAACTCACTTCTGGGTAACGAGATAAATGCTTAAAAGAATTCTCAAAATTATTGAGTTGTAATAATTCGTGTATAAATGTATTTGAAGCAGCAACCATCCATGGAGTTTTCCAAATAAAATACGCCACTTTACGCTGTGGCTTATTAGCTATAAAAGTTAAGAAATCTGCTTTACTAGTTTCTATAGCTTTATAAATATGTAATGCTTTATCATTAACGTTAAATAACTCACCGTACATTTTAATAAGCTCTAAAGTGTCATTAATAGTATAAATATCGCTAATATGAACTGGCGCTATTTCTTGGCAAGTTTCAACAATTTCTTGCGTATTTTCTTCTTTATTACATAAAATAACATCAGGCTTTAACGCCTTAATAATGTCAACTTTAATTTGCTTTGTTCCCCCAACAAGTGCCACGTTTGTAGTGGTATCATGTGGGTGCACACAAAATTTAGTAACACCAACCAACGCGTCTTCTAAACCTAAATCACAAATTAATTCGGTTTGAGAAGGCACCAATGAAATAATACGTTTGGGAGTAGACTTAAACTCTAGTATTTTCCCTAGCTGATCGGTAACTATCATTGTTTAATTATTTTAATATAGAAACTCTAAAACGGTTTTTCTATTGTTTTAAAATAGTTTCCATTTGTGATTGAAGTGCTTTTGCGTTGTTTGCCGCAGCTTCAGCAAAGTCTTCTGCGGATGAAGCGTAAATAATTCCTCTTGAAGAATTAATTAACAATCCTACATTTTCTGACATACCAAACTTGCACACGTCTTGCAAATTTCCGCCTTGAGCGCCAACACCTGGAACTAGTAAGAAACTGGTAGGTACAATCTTTCTGATTTCAGTAAAATATTCTGCTTTAGTAGCACCTACAACATACATTAGGTTTTCTGAATTTTCCCAAGTTTTTGAAGTCTCTAAAACCTGTTTATACAACTCTTTTCCGTCAACTGTTTTGGTTTGAAAATCGAATGCACCTTTGTTAGATGTTAATGCCAACATAATGGTGTGCTTATTTTTGAAGGCTAAAAATGGCTCTACAGAATCTTTTCCCATATATGGTGCCACGGTAACGCTATCAAAAGCTAAATCTTCAAAAAAAGCTTTAGCATACATACTACTTGTGTTTCCAATATCACCACGTTTAGCATCGGCGATGGTGTAAATTTCGGGATAGTTTGTATTTAAATATTGAATGGTTTTTTCAAGTGCTTGCCAACCTTTAATTCCGTAAGCTTCGTAAAATGCGGTGTTAGGTTTGTAGGCCACACATAAGTGATGAGTAGCATCAATAATGGCTTTGTTAAACTCAAAAATAGGATCTTCTAATTCTAATAAATGCTTAGGTATTTTATTTAAATCAACATCCAATCCTATACATAGAAAGGAATTCTTTTTTAAAATTTGTTCAGTTAGTTGCTGTGTTGTCATGTTATAAATAGTTACTTCATTTATATGAATTAAAATTCTTTGGTGAAGATTGTTTAATTCTTAAAACTAAAAAAAGCCTCTAGAAGAGGCTCTTTTTATATTTAAATAATATCGGTATTAGCTTTCAGTTTCTCTGTGTTGTCTGCCAATTGTAGTTCGTCAATAATTTTTTGGATATCTCCATTTACAATATTACTTAAATCGTAAAGTGTTAAACCAATACGATGATCGGTTACACGACCTTGTGAATAATTGTAAGTTCTAATTTTCGCACTACGGTCACCCGAAGTTACCATTGTACCACGTAAAGCAGCATCTTCTTCATTTTTCTTAGCTAACTCCATATCGTATAAACGCGAACGTAATACTTTAAAGGCTTTCTCTTTATTTTTATGTTGAGATTTTTGATCTTGACATTGTGCAACTAATCCTGTTGGAACGTGAGTTAAACGTACTGCCGAATATGTTGTATTTACCGACTGACCCCCTGGACCTGAAGAACAGAAAAAATCTATACGTACATCTTTCGGGTTAATTTCAACATCAAATTCTTCGGCTTCTGGAAATACCATAACTGTTGCAGCACTGGTATGAACACGACCTTGAGTTTCTGTTTGTGGTACACGTTGCACGCGATGTACACCTGCTTCAAACTTTAATGTACCATACACATCGTCTCCAGAAACTTCAAATTGAATTTCTTTAAATCCTCCGTTGGTTCCTTCACTATAATCTACAGTATCTACTTTCCACCCTCTACCTTCACAGTATTTAGTGTACATTCTAAATAAATCTCCTGCAAAAATACTTGCTTCATCTCCACCTGTTCCTGCACGAAGTTCTACAACTGCGTTTTTAGAATCTTGAGGATCTTTTGGTATTAGTAATACTTTTATATCGTCTTCTAACTTAGGAATTCCAATTTTTGCATCTTCATATTGCATTTTGGCCATTTCAACCATTTCTGCGTCACTTCCGTCTGAAATTATTTCTTCAGCTTCTTTTAAATTCTCTGTAAGCTCTATGTATTCTTCACGCTTATCCATTAACAAGCGTAAATCTTTATACTCTCTGTTAAGTTGAACGTATCGTTTTTGGTCTGAAATAATATCGGGTTGGATAATTAAATCGCTAACCTCATCAAAACGTTGTTTTACTAT
This sequence comes from Lacinutrix undariae, assembly GCF_052934785.1. NCBI lineage: Bacteria > Pseudomonadati > Bacteroidota > Flavobacteriia > Flavobacteriales > Flavobacteriaceae > Lacinutrix > Lacinutrix undariae. The sequence goes on along the minus strand of NZ_CM128809.1, from coordinate 2,232,322 downwards.
TTGTAATTTATCTAACATCTGCCTTATTAAATTGAGCAACAAAAATACGATAATTTATGAATTGTTATAGACTTTAATAAGGACAAATGCAATTTGTCTTTCATAATAAAATAAAGAAAGGAAATGTTCGTTTTTATATATTATGCAACACTTTGGAGCCATATTGTTATTTTACAAACCATTTTACTTATGGTCTTTTGCAATTAATATTGCGATTACTACTGTGAACCCTCATGTTTTTCCGGCAATAATCACGAAGTTATTTCTAACAATATTTTTATGGTATTTTATAAATGAGACCCCTAATAAAAGAAAACTAATTTTTTATAAAAATTTAGGTATCTCACCGTTTAAGCTCTTCTTTTCACTTTATATTATTGATGTATTAATCACATTAGCTTTTTTATTATTAATACAAGAATTCATATGATTTTAGAGGTTGATAATATAGAGTTGTATTTTAAAGATAAATGTTTACTTAATGGGATTTACCTAAAAGCTGAAGCAGGAAAAGTTACAGGCATTTTAGGACATAACGGTTGTGGTAAAAGTTGTTTACTTCATATTATATTTGGTGATTTAAAATCAAAATACAAACTAATAAGAATTGATAATTATCCAATTATAAAACCTTTATACCAAACTAAACTTATTGGTTTACTCCCACAATACACGTGTGTCCCAAGTGCTATAAGACTTAAAACAGTATTTAAATTACTAAAGGTAAATTGGCAAGATTTTGTAGTTCTGTTTCCTGCATTTTCTATATATGAACATAAAAAAGCAAAGTATTTATCGGGTGGAGAACTTAGAGTATTAGAGGTGTTTCTTTTATTAAAAGGAGATCATAAAATAGTCTTATTAGATGAGCCATTTTCTACTGTGGCACCACTTTACATCGAAAAATTCAAGGCTTTAATTTCCGAAGAAAAACAACATAAAATTATTATTCTTACAGATCATTCTTACAAGAATGTTATAGATGTTTCAGATGAAATCTATCTTATTAAAAACGGATGCAGTAAACTTATAGGCAATGTAAAAGAATTAGAAGATTACAACTATTTAACTGCTGGAAAATTAAATTAATCTTCTATTTTTTGAGGATGAGTTTCAGGTTTTAGAACTTTAATAGTATGAATAATTAAATATGTTAACGCTAAAATATAAAATAAGCGTTCTGCATAAAATAGGCTATAAACTCTTAAATAATATGCCAACATTCCCACAATATCTGATAACACAAAAAAGGTGACTAACATTGAAAAAGACTTACTACCAAAGTTCCCTTTTAAAAAATATCTAAACGCTGCCATACCTAAACAGACAAGTACAAGTGCATAAAAATAAAATATATTATCTAAGAAAGACACGTCCATATAAGGGGTAACCATAGTGACTAAACAATAAATTAAATACCCATTAATAATAACTAAATAAAGATAGGTAAATACATCAACAGAACTTGTTTTAATGTTTTTTTGCTTCGGAAATATATAAATAAGTAATAAAAAAGCTGAAAGCAATTTTAATATGATTGTAAGCACCTCAAATAAAGCAATATCATAATAAGCGCTTGAAAACGTCATAAGTACATTGGTAATAAATATGAGTAATAAAGAACGGTTTTTATAACATTTGTAAAACAAAAAGGCCCCAAATAACACCAAAACTATAGTGCAATTTATGTATTCATAATACACTCTATCAAAGGTATTAGCCGAAATGCAACTCAAAACAAAAAGGAGTGCTGCAATACTAAAAAGCTTTTTTATTTCGGGCATAAAAACGGACTAAATATCTATTATTAAATAATATACAACATAATTTTACAGGAAGTGATTTTTATATTAAAAATCAACAACAACACCAACTCCTAGTAATTGTTTCCATTGTACTTTTGCTCCACGTTCATCAAATTCGTCTTCAATTTCTGTAGCAACATAAGTTTTCACATCATTATCATACTTTAAATGCGATCCTAAAGTGGCGCGCATGTAACTGTTTACTTTAAAATCAAAAACCACTTCCCAATCTACATCTAAATTCCCAAAACTGTTAAGGTAATCGGTATATAAACTTACTTGATTCACTACAGATACGTTTTCAAAAAGTGTTGTTTGATAAGAATTGGTTACTAATATCCCCATCTCTGTACGCACATGCTCCCCTTCTTTAATCATATTTCCATCAGCATCGTAAACTGCAGGTGTAACACCAAAAGATCCTAAATTTGCCAGATAATCATCTAATACAAAAGTAGATTTAAAGGTTAAAGGAGATAAATAGCATGAAAATGTTTCAATATTTTTCCCATACTCTGCTCCTCCTCCAAAATATAAATATCCTGGTGCCATAAATTGAGATATGGGCTGTTTTTTATCTGGATAATTATATCCGTTAGTTATCTGAGTTTTAAAATTAAAACCTCCTGAAAAAAACCAATTACTTAATGTATCTCTTCGATAACTCACTGCTGAAGACAACTCAAATAAATCTTCAGTTTTTCTTAAATCTTGTTCTTGTTGCCTGTTGATACCATAGCGGATATTAGCGGTGTTTTTCCATTTAAAATGATTCTGCTCATAATTTAAGATTGATGCAACCCCTAGTAAAGCAGTTATAGAATTACTACCTCCTGAATTCCAATTCACAAAAGCAACTTCACTTAAATCAAAACTCGCTTTATTTTCTTGTGTCCACTTTGGACCAGCAACCGTTTCTACTTTTGGTTTAAAATAAAGTGAATCTGGTTGAGCCACTACAAATTGTGCTACAATTAAAAACAAGACAAGGATTACATTTTTCATCATCAGCAAACTTAAATAAATTGGTTATTAATAGTTAAACGTCCCAAACTCACTTTCTATTGTAAGTTTTTTAACGGGAGAAGCCTCTACTCTACCAACTATTTGAGCATCAACATTAAATGATTTTGAAATAGTTATAATATCTTCAGCAATCTCTGGAGACACATAAACTTCCATACGATGACCACAATTAAATACTTGATACATTTCTTTCCAATCTGTTTTTGATTGCTCTTGAATAAGCTTAAACAGCGGAGGTATTGGAAACATATTATCTTTTACAATATGTAAATTATCTATGAAATGAAGAATTTTGGTTTGTGCTCCACCACTACAGTGTACCATTCCATGCACTTCATTGCTTGTATATTTTGATAATATTTGTTTTATTATTGGCGCATAAGTTCTTGTTGGAGATAATACTAATTGACCTGCATCTATAGGAGAATCTTCAACAGCATCTGTAAGTTTTACATTACCAGAATACACTAAATCTTTAGGCACTTCTGCATCAAAACTTTCAGGGAATTTCTCAGCTAAGTAATTATGAAACACATCATGTCTTGCAGATGTTAATCCATTACTCCCCATCCCTCCGTTATATGATTTCTCGTAGGTTGCCTGTCCTGAAGATGACAATCCAACAATAACGTCACCTGCTTTTATATTTGCATTATCAATAACGTCGCTACGTTTCATTCTAGCTGTTACTGTAGAATCTACAATAATTGTGCGTACTAAATCTCCAACATCGGCAGTTTCTCCACCTGTTGAGTGAATAGTTACACCAAAGGTTTTTAATTCTTCAATAAGCTCTTCGGTACCGTTAATAATTGCAGAAAGCACATCCCCTGTAATACGATTTTTATTTCTTCCTATGGTTGAAGATAACATAATATTATCTGTTGCTCCTACACAAAGTAAGTCATCAATATTCATAATTAACGCATCTTGCGCAATGCCTTTCCATACAGAAACATCTCCTGTTTCTTTCCAATACATATAAGCTAATGCACTTTTAGTACCTGCGCCATCGGCATGCATTATTAAACAATAATCGTTATCATTAGTAAGGTAATCTGGTACGATTTTACAAAATGCTTTTGGAAATAACCCTTTGTCTATATTCTTAATTGCATTATGCACGTCTTCCTTAGAAGCCGACACCCCTCTTTGTGCGTATCTTTTACTTATATCTTGACTCATGAAATTGTTTTGAGCTACAAAAATAAGGATTGTAATTTATTTTTAATACTTATTTAGCGTCTTATTTTACACTTATTATGCATAAAAAAAGGCTAACAAATTATCTTTAATTTGTTAGCCTTAATAAACTGTTTGTGTTCTTTTTACGAATCTGCTTCAATTCTCATTTCAACTTTAGCAAGATTATCATGAGTCAACTTTTCACGAACATCATCGCCTTCATCTTGAGAAAACAGCAAGGTAGCAAACATTAAAGTCGCTACACTTAAAAGTAACTTCTTCATTTTAATAAATATTGATTAATAGCATTTCAAACATAACAAATAAACACTTGATAATGTGTGTTTTAAACTATTTTTCGTTTATTCGTGAAAAATTAACGTTGAAATGCTTTACTCAAAAAACAGAATACTTTTTAGTGTAACGAAACACCTACAAAAAGCATAAAAATCAACTACTTAGTAAATAATAATTCTCTGTATTTTGTTAATGGCCAAATTTCGTCATCTACTAATAATTCTAATTTATCACAATGGTATCTAATATCTCCAAAAATAGGTTTTACCTTATTACAATATGCAATTGCTTTTTCTTCAATATCTTTAATATTATTTGTCATTTTTCGTTCGGCAGTCATTTTGGTTACATTAGAGTTTATAGCTTCTAAGTGTCCTGAAATTTGCTCAATTAAGTTTAATTGTTCTTTAGCATATTTCTTAAAATCTTTTCCGTAAATTTCTTTTAATCCTTTTACGTTTTCAATTAAAATATTTTGGTAACGTACCGCAGTTGGCACCACATGATTTCTTGCAATATCTCCTAAAACTCGTCCTTCAATTTGAATATGCAATACATACTCTTCCATTTCAATTTCATAACGCGCCTCAGATTCTACTTTATTCATAACACCTAAATCTTCAAAAAGTTTAATTGCCTTTTTTGACACTTTAGCCTTTAAAGCTTCGGGTGTTGTTTTATTATTACTCAATCCACGTTTTTTAGCTTCCTTTTCCCAAGCATCACCATAACCATTTCCTTCAAATAGAATATTTTTTGAAGTTTTAATATATTCTCTTAACACATTAAATATAGCTTCATCTTTCTTTAAGCTTTTAGTTGCAATTAACGCATCTACTTCTGCCTTAAAATCGATAAGTTGTTTTGCTACTATAGAATTTAAAACTGTCATTGGGTTAGCACAATTTGCCGTTGATCCTACGGCTCTAAATTCAAATTTATTTCCTGTAAAGGCAAATGGAGAGGTACGATTTCTATCTGTATTATCTAATAGCACATCAGGAATTTTACCAACTACATTTAGTTTTAAGTCCGTTTTTTCTGCTGGAGATAATTTTCCGTCAGTTACATTTTCTAATTCATTCAATACACCTGTTAATTGTTCACCTATAAATACCGAAATTATTGCTGGTGGCGCTTCATTTGCTCCTAAACGATGATCATTACTTGCCGATGCTATAGCTGCTCTTAATAATTCTTCATTATCATTTACCGCTTTAATAGTGTTAATAAAAAAGGTTAAAAATTGAAGATTGCTCATTGGCGTTTTTCCTGGTCCTAATAAATTAACACCTGTATTGGTACTTAAACTCCAATTATTATGTTTACCTGAACCGTTTACTCCTGCAAAAGGTTTTTCGTGAAAAAGCACTTTAAAATCATGACGAGCAGCAATTTTATCCATCACATCCATTAATAATGAATTATGATCTACAGCTAAATTAGCTTCTTCATAAACTGGCGCTAATTCAAACTGATTTGGCGCGACCTCATTATGTCTGGTTTTAACAGGAATTCCCAACAACATACATTCAGTTTCTAAATCTTTCATGTACGCCATGGCACGATTTGGAATGGTTCCAAAGTAATGATCATCTAATTGCTGCCCTTTAGCCGAAGAATGTCCTAATAAAGTACGTCCTGTTAATAAAATATCTTGTCTAGAAGCTGCCAAAGCTCTATCTATTAAAAAATATTCTTGTTCCCATCCTAAAGAGGCATTTACTTTTTTTACATTTTTATCAAAATATTTACATACATCTACAGCTGCCGAATCGATAGCTTGTAATGCACGTAATAATGGTGTTTTATAATCTAGAGCTTCACCTGTATAAGCCACAAAAATAGTGGGTATACATAAAGTGGTGTCGTAAATAAATGCTGGAGATGTAGGATCCCAAGCAGTATAACCACGCGCTTCAAAAGTATTTCTAATTCCTCCGTTAGGAAAACTAGAGGCATCTGGTTCTTGTTGTACTAATTGTCCGCCTTCAAATTTTTCAATGGCACGTCCATTTCCTATAGGTTCAAAAAAAGCATCATGCTTTTCAGCAGTTGCGCCTGTTAATGGTTGAAACCAATGTGTATAATGTGTTGCTCCTTTAGAGATTGCCCATTCTTTCATTCCTGTTGAAACGTGATCTGCAACAGCCCTATCTATTTTCGAGCCGTTTTGTACTGCATCCATAACACTTGTGAAAGCTTCTTTAGTTAAAAACTGTCGCATTGTATCTTCATTAAAAACATGAGCGCCAAAAATGGCTGAGCGACGTTCGTTCTCTTCAATCACAACAGGTTTTCTATCTAAAGATGCTTTAATTGCATGAAATCGTAATATTGACATAATAGTAATTTAAAATTTATTGATTATGCAAAATTAGCTATTTTTATACACTAAAAACAATTAACCCATAAAATTTAAGGGGTATAAGCTGCTTTTTAATAATTTTAGAACAATTACCCTTGTTTTTTTTATGGTTGAATAAAAAAATAATATACTTTTGCAATCGTAATTAAATCAAATTTATCAAAGTTTATCATGAAAAAATCTAAATTAGAGTATATCTGGTTGGACGGTTACTACCCAACACAAAATATGAGAAGTAAAACTAAGGTTGAAAATGACTTTAGTGGAAAGTTAGAAGATTGCCCAATTTGGTCTTTTGATGGTTCTTCTACTAAACAAGCTTCAGGAGGTAATTCTGACTGTTTATTAAAACCTGTTGCCATTTATCCTGATCCAGCAAGAAGAGATGGTTATTTAGTCATGACTGAAGTTTTAAATGCAGATGGTACTCCTCACGTATCAAATGGAAGAGCAACTATTGATGATAATGATAATGATTTCTGGTTTGGTTTTGAGCAAGAGTATTTTATCATGGATACTAAAACTCAATTACCATTAGGGTTTCCAATTGGAGGGTATCCAGCACCTCAAGGTATGTATTACTGTTCTGTAGGAGGAAAAAACACACACGGTAGAGATATTGTTGAAAAACATGCAGATTTATGTATTGATGCTGGTTTAAATTTTGAAGGTATTAATCAAGAAGTAGCCTCAGGACAATGGGAATATCAATTGTTTGCACAAGGTGCTAAAAAAGCAGGTGATGAAATTTGGGTCTCAAGATATTTATTAGATAGATTAACTGAAAAATATGGTTTTTATATTGAATACCATCCAAAACCATTAGGGAAAGATATGGACTGGAATGGTTCTGGTATGCATGCTAACTTCTCTAATACTGTCTTAAGAACTTGCGGAAGTAAAGACACATATGAAAAAATTTGCGAAGCATTTAGACCTGTTGTAAAAGAACATATGGCAGTTTACGGTGAGTTTAACGACCAACGTTTAACTGGTGATCATGAAACAGCGTCAATTAATGATTTTTCTTATGGAATTTCAGATAGAGGTGCATCTATTCGTATCCCTATTATTACTGTAGAGAAAGGGTGGAAAGGCTGGCTAGAAGACAGAAGACCTGCTTCAAATGGTGATCCATACAAAATTGCTGGTAGAATTATTAAAACTGTAAAATCAGCTAACATTTCGTAAGCATTAATTATAAAATTATATTAATCGCCTTGAAATTATTTTCAAGGCGATTTTTTTTGCTTCATTTTTAATAAAAAATAGATTAACTTTTTAAAAATTACAAGATTTTTTAACAACAAAAAAGCACTAACACGCTCGTTTATTGACTTTTTAACAAGGTTCCTTTCGTCAAAAAATGTTAGTTAACGGTGAAAAATGCATCTCGTAAGAAAATACAACATTTCATCGAGTTTTAATGGTAGTCTTCGAGTTTTTTAGGCAGTCCTCAAATACATTCAGACCTTTATCTTCTCAATTAATTCACACACATAATGAAAAATTTTACTAAATTATTATTCCCTGTTCTTTGCTGTTGTTCAGTAATGATAACTAGCAAAGCAAATGCTTTTCAAAGCGATGAAAACCTCTGTAACGCTGTTGAAGTTATAACCGCAATACAAGGTTCACAAACTAGCGGTAACCCTATTTCTGCTGACCGATCGGACGTAAGTGCTGCTTTAAACACTCCAGACAAATCTAATGCTGCTGGTGGTTTTTATTCTCTTGGACTAGGAGGAACTATTACTCTTCAATTATCTGGTGCTATTTATGATGCTCCTGGAACAGATATTAAAATTTATGAAACTTCATTTTCTGGAGATACTTGTGGTGGTTCAGATGATGAAATGGCTTTAATTGAATTATCTCAATACGGAGATAACTGGGTTGAATATGGTACTGTTTGTCGTGATGGCGATATTGACCTACAAAACGTAGCACTTCCTTTTGTATCACAAATTAGAATTACAGATACTACTACAGGATCTGGTGATGGTTATGACCTTGATGGTATTGAAGCTTTATACGAATGTGAAGAAATCCCTACACAACTTTGCTATGCTGCCGAAGCATTTAACTATATCCCAGGATTAAAAAATAACGGACAAGAATTAACAAACCCAGAACGTACTAATACTCAAAAAGCTTTAGGTGCTCCACAAATGGATCAAACCATGAACTTTTTATCTTTAGGTTATGGTGGTGAAGTTACTATTGGTTTTGATGGTGTTGTTTTCAATAATGCTGGTCCAGATATTGAAGTTATTGAAACAACATTTGGACACTCAAGTTATGAAGACTATCCTGAATCGGCAGATATTTTTGTGTCTCAAAATGGTGTAGACTTTTACTATATAGGTGAAATACTCGCAAACGAAACAAACGATCTTGATATTAGTAACGCCCCAATTGCTTTAGATTATATTACACAAGTTAAAATTATTGACACCACTCCTGAAGGATCAATTTCTGATGATGGATTTGATTTAGACGGTGTAATTGCTTTAACAGGTTGTAATGAAGCTCCTGCTCCAGAAGAAGCGGGTTGTTACGCAACAGGATATTTAAACTACGTTGAAGGAACCAGAAAAAATGGTGGAGTAATTGACGCAATTAGAACTGAGACACCAGAAAACGTTCTTGGAACTCCAGAAGGAACAGATGATTATGTATTTACAACACTTGGTTACGGAGGTGAGATCACTTTAACTTTTGATGGCGCTGTAATGAACCAAGAAGGTGATGATTTACTATTTGTTGAAACAAGTTTTTACAACCCAACAGGTTGTGAAAACGACGGAGAATATGCAGACATTTATGTATCTGCAGATAATATATCTTACTACTTTGCTGGAACTATTTGTAAGACTAACAACAAAATAGATATCTCTGATGCTGCTAACTTTGAATACATATACTACGTAAAAGTGGTTAACAATGACGAACTTTCAATAACTTACGATGCTTATGATCTTGATGGTGTAGTTGTTTTATCTACTTGTGAAGGATTTGATATTAACACATACAGTGCACATAGCTCATTAAGTATTGGAGACGTAAACACTAATGATATAGGCTTAAAAACATACCCTAACCCAACAACAGGTGTTTCTTATATTGAGTTTACTGCTCAAACTTCTGGTCATGTATTAATTGAAGTATACGATATTAACGGTCGTAACATTGCTGAAGTTTTTAACAAAGAAGCTTTCTCTGGTCAACAATACAAAACAAACTTTAACGGTAGCAACTTAGCTCCTGGTTTATATTTATATAAAATCACTACAGGTAACAGTAGCATTACTAAAAAGTTTATCATCAAATAGAACGTTTTTAAACATTCTATTTATAACATAAAAAAGCCGTCTGTAAATTATTTCAGACGGCTTTCTTTTGTTTTATACATTCTTAGATTTCCTGTATTCTGTATTAAAAATATTTTACATCGAAGTAAATCTTACTCATGTGTGGTGATTTTTAATAGATATAAGACAACTTTACTCTTTAAAAATAACTTCTAATTAAAAACAGAATAAGAAAATCCTTTAAATCAAATATTGATTCTTAATTTAAAACATAACAGATGAGCTTTATTCAATCTAAAAAAGTGTGCAACATCCTATTAATTCTAAATTAAAAAAAACGCTTAAACAGGCTCTATTTATAAAACTATTCAACAACAAAAAGCCTTCCAAAACAGGAAGGCATTTTATATATAATTGTGTGTTTTTATTAACCTCTAAATGCTAATACAATAAAAATACTGTAGCCTAAAACTAATACAAAACCTTTTACTTTATTAATTTCGTGACGTTTTGGAAGCAATCCTAATGGTACAATAATAGCTGCAAATAATAGCATCCAAAAAATATCGCGAGATAAAATTGAAGGCTCAGTTACCGGAATAGTTTTTATCATTGATGTTAAACCTAAAACCGATCCTATATTAAAAATATTAGATCCTATTAAGTTTCCTAAAGAAATTGCTTTTTCCTTTTTAGCTGCAGCAATTACTGAGGCTGCTAATTCTGGCACACTTGTACCAATAGCAATCATAGTAACACCAATTACGGCTTCGCTAACACCTAAATTTGTTGCAATTTCTGTAGCACCTTTCACCAACCATTCACTACCAAAATATAAAGCAACTGCTCCAATTAATAACCAGATTATCATCTTAAAATTAGAAACTACTGCAAGTGAATCATCAACATCTTCAACATCTTCAGTAGATTTTTGACTCTTAATTAAGTAAATAACAAATACTATTAATCCTGTAAATAAAATTGCACCTTCTATTGCGGTTAACTGATTATCATTCCAAAGAAAATAATATAATGCGATTGAAAACAGCATCATTATTGGCCATGTTAATCTATAAAATGCCTTATCTATAACAATAGTTCCTACAACTGCGGTGATTCCTAAAACCAGTCCAATATTAGCAATATTAGATCCCACAACATTATTAATTGCAATTGCTGGCGATCCAGATAATGCAGCTTGTAAACTCACTAATAACTCAGGCGCCGATGTAGCAAAAGATACCACCGTCATCCCGATAACTATTTTTGAAATATTAAGTTTAAAAGACAAAGCTACTGATGCTCGCACCAAAAACTCCCCTCCTACAACTAATAATACAAAGCCTAAAATTAAAAAAACGATACTCATAATCTTAAAAATTTTATGCGAAGATAAGTAATTTGAACCGCGATTAACAAAGGATTATTTTCTATTTATCGACTTTAATAAATCGACTTCATTTTATTCTGAAAACTAAAAAAAACGTTAAATAACTATATTAATAGTTGTATAACTATAAAAATAGTTTTAAGTTTGAATAGATATAATACACTAAAAATAAAACAGATGCAAAAGCTCACTAATAAAGAAGAAGAAATAATGCACATATTATGGACATTAAAAAAAGCATTTGTAAAAGATGTGTTAGCAGAAATTACTACCGAAAAACCACACTATAACACGTTATCTACCATTATTAGAAATCTGGAAGAAAAAGGATATGTAAGTTATAACGCCTACGGAAAAACGCACCAATACTTCCCGATTATTAGTAAAGAGGATTATAAAACTAAGTTTATGAATACTGCTATTGACAATTATTTTAATAGCTCGTACAAAAACGTAGTATCATTTTTTGCTAAAGAAGAAAAGATTAGCGTTGATGAGCTTAAAGAAATTATAGCACTTATAGAAAACAAACAATAATTATGGACTATCTACTAAAAGCATCGGCAGTTATAGCGCTATTTTTTGTATGCTATAAACTATTTTTACAACGCGAAACCTTTTTTAATCACAACCGCTGGTTTTTAATTACAGGATTAGTTTTGGCATGTATAATTCCGTTTATAATAATTCCTATTTATGTTGAATATACACCTACTCCAATACAAGTAAATACACTTTTTACAGCAACAGAAGCTACATTTACACCCGAAACGCCTTTTGATTATATGCAATTATTATCAGGAGTTTATATGGTTGGAGTTGCCGTTTTATTCGTAAAATTTATAATAGATTTAATCTCATTACGCAAATTAATGCGAAGTGGCACCAAAACAATACATGGTGAATTTACTCACATAGAAACCAATAAAAATCATCTGCCATTTTCATTTTTTAAATGGATTGTTTACAATCCCACACAATTTAAAACTCAGGAATTACAAGATATTATCACACACGAAAAAGCACACGCAAGCCATTTTCATTCTATAGATATCATGCTATCTCAATTAGTAACCATATTATTTTGGTTTAATCCTATTGTGTGGTTTTATAAAAAAAGTATCGCACAAAACTTAGAGTTTATTGCCGATGAAAAAGCACAACAACACGTTACAAGTACTAAAGATTATCAACTTTTATTACTAAAAACAAATGCCTCACAATTACAATCATCAATCACCACTAATTTTTACACATCATTAATCAAAAAACGAATCGTTATGTTACAAAAATCAAAATCCAACCCAAAAAACATCTACAAATACGCATTAATACTCCCAATGTTAGCGTTCTTTTTAATGAGTTTTAATACTGAAACTATTTATGTTGAAGTACAAAAAGACAAGGTTTCAGAAACAAAAAACGTAACTACAGAGTTAACAATGGTTATTACGAAAGACACCACAGATGAAATGCTAGAAAAATTTTCTGCCATAGCAAAAAAGCAAGATATTATTATAGAGTTTAAGAATGTGAAGAGAAATTCTGATAATGAAATCACAAGCATTACATCAAAATGGAAATCGAAAACAGGAAAAGGGACATGGAAAAGCAAAACAAACGAACCAATTGCTCCTTTTAGATTCTTCTCAAATGAAAATGAAACAGGGTTTGGAAATGTATCTGATCATTCAAAAATCTTAGAAAAAAATCATAACATTAAAAGTATTTCATATTCTGAAAACAGTTTTAATACCTCATCTACTGATTCAATTTATTTAACCACAACGAAAGTAAAACTTAATTCAGAGGATAACGAAGACACAAATATCATTGCTATTGAAAACGGAAAAATAAATCCTGTAAAAACTACAGAAGGCGAACAACCTCTTTATATTGTAGATGGCAAAAAAACAGATGAAAAAACAATTAGCAATATAAACGTAAATGATATTGAATCTGTAACTGTTTTAAAAGATAAAGCGGCCATAAAAGTATATGGTACAGATGGAAAAAATGGTGTAATTATTATTACGACTAAAACATCGCCTTCTGATGATGTTATTATGTACGAGGATATAGATGGACACATTGTAGTTATTGGTGAAAATGCAGAAGAATATATTTTTGTTTTAGATGGTAAAATCATCACAAAACAAGAATTAGAAGCTACACCTTTAGAAAACATTAAATCTGTTGAAACAATAAAAGCTGATGTGGCTAAAAAATTATATGGACAAGCTGCAAAACATGGGGCTTTTGTTTTAAAAACTAAAATTGAGAAAGGCACAAAAAACCCTTGGAATGGAGGGGTAAGTAAAGTAACCGAATTTATTATAACTACAGATTTTAGTGAGGATAAAGATTCTGAAACAACACAAGAAGCGACTTCAATAGATAGTTTTACTTTTCTTATTACAAAAACACTTAATGATAACGATTTAAAACGTCTTAAAACCCTAATAAAAGATGAATTAGAATTAGATTTTGAATACAGCCAATTAAAACGAAATAAAGCAGGAGAAATCACAAAACTAAAACTTATGCTTTCTGATGGTAAAGGAAAAAAATCTAGTGCTGCTTTTAAGAATAGTGATGGTATTCCTGATATTAATGTAGGAAAAAGCAATACTGGTTTAATTCTATCTTCTGAAGACTAGTTATTAAACATAAAAAATCCCAAGTAAATTATTACTTGGGATTTTTTTTTATAACTATAATATTAATGCTGAATGTTTAAAATTCAACATAAAAACAACTAGTTAATAAGTAGTTTTTTAACCGTCTTACCTTCTGTAGTTGAAATATTTAATAAATACATACCACTTGCAAGATTTAATTGAACTGGCGAGTTAGAAGTAGCTTCAAAAGTCTTTACAACTCTACCTTCAACAGTCATCACCTCAACGGTTGCTGTAGTTGTTAATCCTTTAATTGAGATACTATTTGATGTTGGGTTTGGATATACCATTAACTGGGTAGTATTAAAATTATCAACACCTAACGTCCAAGTTTCATCAACCATGTTTCCCCAAATATATTCTACTAAATCTGGTTGGTCAATAAATGGATTTCTATTATACTGCCATTCGTAAACAACATTATTTCTGTTCATTTCAAAATCATCTGGTGGATCATTTCTATGCCATTCTAATAAGGTTTGTAAATCCCCTAATTCTCCTACGTTTCCATCAGGATAACCATCCACAATACTTAACCCGTTGTAACGTACTGCTAAATAAAACACACCACGAGCAACATCACCTTTAAAACTTCCTAAGGTTCCTGTTGGTCCTTCATATTCACCATAAAACTGATTATTTCTACTACTATTTTCTGGTCCATCAACAGCTCTTAAAGCGTGAGCATCAGAATTTCCGTGACGTAAAGAATCTGCTTCTGTGTCCCAAAACACATCTTTTCCATCGGCAATTTCATCGTCTTCAATACTGTAATAACCAGCTCTAGATCTTGGAAAAGTATGTTCTCTATTCCATTTTCCTGTATTTGTTGAAGTGGTTTGAAAATCTAACTTAGCTCTACCTTGTTCTAAATACACTAACCAAACCTCGTTACTATTTGCAGGATTTTGGTCGGCTTCTTTTAAAATATCAATAATATCAGCATAAGTTTGCGCTCTTACAATACTTGGATCTGCAATAATATCTTGCATTGCTTGTTTTAAAACAGTACCAGATTTATTATTTAAAGTAGCATAATAACCATCAGGTTGTGTACTCTCAACGAGACCAAAAGTTGGATTTGTTGGTGTACCAAAATTAGCAACGGTAAAATCGTTATCTATAATTCTGAAAGGCACAAAATTATTATAAGGGATTACTGGAGCAGGTAAATTATCATATCTAATAATTGACTCTTCGTCACCTTCATCTAAAGTATCATCAACTAAAGTTATTAAAGTACTTATAGTATTTGTTCCTGCTAAAATTGTTAGCGTTGTTGATCCTGTAAAATCTGCAGTATCAAAAGTACCTTCTTCTAGTGTGAAAGAGAACATATAATCACTAGTTACATTTTCTTGCGTTGTAAATGTGATTTCAATAGTTTCACCTTCTGTAAATTCACTAGCTGTTATAGATGTAGAAATTCCGTTAGGGATAATTCCGCTTCCATCATTTAAAGCTCTTGGTGTTGGCGTTGTAGATGTATAAGATCCGTCGTTATTACGTTGAATAGAATTGGTATTATTACCAGAACCTTCATTAATTTGTTCTAAATCTGTAAAATCAGGATGTTGATTAAAAATAGCAATCATGTCTGTATCATCAGAATCTGAAGTATCATACATTAACACATCTACTAAATTATCAATAGTTGCAACTGTTCCTTCAGGGAAATCAAATGAATTTGCTTGATAAATAGCAACGGCATCTGCACCATTTTGAATCACATTTGCCGAAATTAATAACTGCGGAAATGGTGTTACAGTATCACTACCTATAAGAAGTAACCCATTATCATCTGTAATGTAACCATCTAAATCTATTGTAAAGTAGCTAGAGTTTCCACCAGAATTTGAACCATTAAAAAGCACCACAACGTAACCATCTAAAGGAAAGTTAGGAGTTTCTGATAGTAGCTCAATAAACTCTTCGTCATCAATACCTGGATTGTCACAATCTAATTCGTTAATAACAATCTGACTTGTCATTAGGTAAGTTGTAAAAAGACATACAACTAAACTTGTAATTTTTTTCATATTTAAGGAGAATTTCTGCGAAAATACATATCTACAGACGTTTATTCTCTTTTAAATATTACTATAATATTAATTTAACATAATTTCAGAAAAACAAATATCGTTTTGATACAAATAAATTTCACTTTTTAATTTTAGAAATAATGAAATACTGTAAAATCAGTCTTTTTTAGATCAAAACTACCTTGAAAATTCAAAAAACACACAAAAACCCCCTACAATTATTTCAAATTGAAACCATAAAACACATTAACAGTTTTAAATTAAAACACCAAACAAGACTAGTCACATTAAAACTGAAACACAAACCATCTTTTTACTTATAAATTAGAATTCAAATGCATTGTTTTTATTAAAAATCCTTGGATACAAGATTACTAAAATTATATATTGAAAACTCAATCAATAAATTAACTCATTTATTAACCTTTAAAACCAACACATTATGATGACACTTGTAGAAATTTTAATCGACATTATCTTCACAATAAGATAAGCAAAAAAACTCAAAAAAGTAAGACTTAATTCTAGAGTAAGTTTTACTATTTTTACCATCTCAAAAAAGACACTAGGATTATGAAAATATATTTCTTTAAAAGCATTGCAAAACTTAACAAGTTAGTGCTTCCTAGTTATACCAAACAACAATTAGATTTAGCAAAAGCTACAAAATTGCAACTCGCAATTATAGGGTGGAAGGCCTATGTAACTATGAATGCCTTGGGATAAAATCTTTACCACAGTGCATTTGCATAAATACACCATGGTAAGATTCTGCTATTAATGGCTATGTGCTGACTCTCCTTTTTTAAGTTCTGCGATTAAATAATACGCATTATTTACAGCAAAAGTAACGCTAGCATCTAAAGGTGTTTTAAGCGTAATTGCTACCCAACCATCACTAGTTACTCCTTTAATAATTTCCACAGGTTTAAAACTCCAATTTTCTCCTTCAGTTTCTACTGTAAAAACAAAAAATGAATCGCCATCTTTTACAATTGCACCTTCCGGAATTGCTTGTGTTTTTGAAGTTTCAACTTCTATTTTCCCTCTAATATACATTCCAGGAATAAGGTTCCCGTTTTTATTTTCAATTTCAGCATGAACATGAATTGCTTTAGGATTTTCTTCAAAAGTTTTTCCTACCGAATATACGGTTGCAACTAATTCTTTTTCGGTATCTGATTGCACATTAAAACGAACGGTTTGTCCTTTTTTAATCTTCTGAGCATCTTTTTCAAACACCATTAAATCGGCATGCACATGATGTGTATCTACAATTTCAAATAACTCCGTTTGCGGATCTACGTATTGTCCGGTTTTCACTTCTACTTTTTGTACATAACCTTCAATAGGACTTCTTAAAGCTACACGTTGATAAATGTTTCCTTTTTGAATTCCAGAAGCACTTAAATTTAAAAGTTTTAATTGCGCTTCTAATCCTTTTACTACAGCTTTTGAAGCTTGGTATTCCGACTCCGCTTTTTGAAAATTCATTCCAGACCCTACACCAGCTTCATATAATTTCTTTTGACGTTCATAATTATTTTTCAAGAAACTACTATTACTAAAAGCATTTAAATAATTAGTTTGCATGCTTATAATATTAGGATGTGATAAATAAGCTAACACTTGATTTTTCTCAATTTTATCACCTTCAATCACCTCTATAGAATTTACATTCGCGCCAATTATCGCAGTAACAGCAGCTTCGTTTTGTGGTGGCACTTCCAACTCCCCATTTGCTTCAACATAACCGCTCATATTACGTAAAGACAACACACTTTTTTCCATCTTAAGCGCTTTAAACTGTGCATCTGTAAGCATTACCTCGTCACCGTGTGAATCTTCTTCTTTACTTATATTTTTATCTGTTTTAGAATTACTGTGTGCAACTTCCTCTTTAGAATTTGTATCATTTTTACATGCTGAAAGCCCTAAAATTGCCATTAAAATGATTATATATTTAAAATGTGTCATAAGTTTATTATTTAAAAGATTGTAGTTGAAATGTGCTATCTAAGTATTTAATTAATGCCTCCTGCGCATCTAATTCCGATTGGATAGTGTCTTTAATTATTTGCGTGAATCCTGCGTAATCTATTGCTCCTTCTTTGTAAGCAAACAAAGCGCCTTCACGTTGTGTTTTAGCTAAAGGCAAAACATTTTTCTCGTAAAATCGCCAAGACGATTTCCATTTTTCATAATTAGAAATTGCCTGTTGAAATTCCGAATTTAATTCGCGTTCTACGAACCGTGTTTGCGATTCTAAAATAGATTGATCAACTGCTGCCGTTTTTACACGTGCTTTATTAGTTCCTGATAAAAAAGGTATTGAAATTCCTCCTTGATAACTATAAAACCCAGTAGATCCATTTACTTTTTGCAAACCTCCTTGAATATTAAATTTTGGTAAATTATTTGCTTTTGCAACTTTTAAATTGGCTTTTGCAATCTTCAGTTTATTTTCAGCTAAAAGATATTGAGGATGAGCCGTTATGTTTGATTCTGTAATATTTAAAGTCGAATCTATAAAGGTTGACACCGAAAAAAGCAACTCATTATCCATAACCAACCACAAGTTTAATTGCTGTAATGCCCTATTAAAATCGTGAGTTGCTTGTTCTTTTTTATTCTGAATTTGAAGCGCTTGATTAGTTGCCGAAAGATATTCTAATTTTGAAATAGCTTCTACCTCATAGTTTAAAACTACTGCCCTTTTAAAGCGAGTATAAACGCTATCTAAATGTGTATATAACTCTAAAATATTCTTAGCTTTTAAAGCTAAAGCCCACGATTTTTTAACCGCTTGTTCTACTTGAAGTTCTGACAGTTCATAAGCACTTTCTGCAAACTTAACATGTGCTGTTTGTAATTGTTTTTTAGCACTTATTCCAAACACATCAATATTAGATTGCCCTATTCCTACTGTTGTGTATATTCCTGTATCAGAATTAATTTCTTCGCCGGCAGTATATATATTTGTGGTTCCAAAATCATACACTGTAACTTTTAATTGATGTTGTTTATCAATTTCTAACTGCTGTTGTTTTAATAACGGAAAATTTTCTTTAGCAATACTTACAGCTTCATCTAAAGATAATTCTTTTAACCCTGAAACGTCCTGTGCTCTTCCTGAAAAAGACACAAAAAACAAACAGATTATACTTGGAATAATTGGTATAGTTTTTTTTGTTTTCTTAAACGAAAACACACCATTTTCAACCCAATGGTATAAAATTGGAAGAATAAATAAGGTTAATAAAGTTGCCGTAAGCAATCCTCCAATAACTACTGTTGCTAACGGACGTTGTACTTCTGCTCCAGCTCCAGATGAAATTGCCATTGGTAAAAATCCTAACACATCGGTAAAAGCAGTTAACATAATAGGACGAATACGACGTTTTGTCCCTTCAACAATACGGTCTTTTAAATTGATAACCCCTTCGTCTTTAAGTTCATTTAAACCACTTATCATTACGAGTCCGTTTAACACTGCCACTCCAAAGAGTACAATAAATCCAACACCTGCCGAAATACTAAAAGGCATATCTCTAAGCCATAGCGCAAAAACACCTCCAATAGTTGCCATTGGAATAGCTACATAAATCATAAGTGTTTGCGGAATAGATTTTAAGGCGAAATAGATTAATATAAAAATAAAAATAAGCGCTAGAGGTACAACTAATTGTAAACGGCTACTAGCACGTTCTAAATTCTCAAAAGCACCACCGTAACGTAAATAATATCCTGCTGGTAATTTTAATTTAGTTTCTAATATTTGTTGAATATCGTTAACTACAGATTTTACATCGCGATCTCTAATATTAATTCCAACATAAGTACGACGATTAGTATTATCTCTACTTATTTGCATAGGCCCCGGTTGATAACTAATATCTGCAATTTCGCGTAAAGGTATTTGAGTTCCGGAAGGCAAATTGATAAATAAATCTTTAACATCAGTAATATCTTTCCGGTTAGATTTATTGAGTCTCACTACAAGATTAAAACGTTTTTCACCTTCAAAAATCACACCCGCTTGTCCGCCTGCAAAAGCAGCTTCAACCGTACGATTAAGTGTTTTTATATTTAGCCCGTATTGCGCCAATTTATTTCTGTTATAATCAATTGAAATTTGCGGTTGCCCTGTGGTTGCTTCTACTTTCATATCTGCAACACCTTCTACACTGGCTATAAGTTTACCTATTTCTTCAGCTTTTGAAGCTAAAATTTCTAGATCATCTCCAAATAATTTAATAGCTACATCTTCCCTCACACCAGTAAGTAATTCATTAAAACGCATCTCTATAGGTTGCGTAAATTCTAAATTAACACCAGGAACAATACTGATCGCTTTTTTTATTTTTTCAATTAAATTTTCTTTTGAGGTTGCTGATACCCATTCGCTTTTAGGTTTTAAGATTACAAATACATCAGCAATATCCATGGGCATTGGATCGGTAGGTACATCGGCAACTCCAATTCTACTTACAATGGTTTTAACTTCTGGAAATTGCGCTTTTACAATACGCTCAATTTTTGTGGTTGTTTCAATAGTTTCGGTTAATGAGCTACCGGGTTTTAAAATCGCATGAAAAGCAATATCACCTTCATCTAACTCAGGAATAAATTCTCCTCCCATTCTTGTAAACATTAAAATAGTAACAACAAATAATGCTACAGAAACCCCTATAATAAGTTTTCCGTTAGTTAATGATTTTACTAATAATGGTTGGTATTTTCGCTCTACCCAATGTACAAAACGATCACCATATCCTATTTTATCTGATTTTGGTACTCTTAAAAAGTATGCCGAAATCATTGGCACATAAGTAAGACATAAAACCATAGCTCCAATCATAGCAAAAATGAATGTTAATGCCATTGGCTGAAACATTTTCCCTTCTACACCTTCTAGAGCTAAAATTGGAATAAATACGATTAGAATAATTAATTGCCCAAAGAAAGCGGCATTCATCATTTTTTTTGACGATTTTGAAGCTACTTTATCTCGTTCTTGTGAGGTGAGTGTTTTACGTTTTATAACTTGTGATGAAATAAGAAAAACAGTACTTTCAACAATAATTACGGCACCGTCAACTATAATTCCAAAATCAATAGCCCCTAAACTCATTAGGTTTGCCCAAACACCAAAAACGTTCATTAAAATAAAGGCGAATAGTAAAGATAGTGGAATTGTAGAAGCTACAATAAGACCACCTCGCCAGTTTCCTAGTAATAAAACGAGTACAAATATTACAATAAGTCCGCCTTCTAATAAATTACTGGTAATTGTTCCCGTTGTTTTTTTAATAAGTGCACTACGATCTAAAAATGGTTTTATAGTAACACCTTCTGGTAATGATTTTTGAATTTGAACAATACGTTCTTTCACTTTTTCAATCACTACATTAGTATTAGCTCCTTTAAGCATTAAAATCATACCACCAACAGCTTCACCTTTTCCATCTTTAGTTAGCGCGCCATAACGAACTGCATTTCCTATGTTAACCTGAGCAACATCTTTAACTTTAATAGGAATGTTATTAACGTTTTTAACTACTATATTTTCGATATCAGAAATGCTACGCACCAAACCTTCTCCTCTAATAAAGTTCGCTTGATGGTTTTTTTCAATATAAGCACCTCCCGTATTTTGATTATTCTGCTCAAGTGCTTCAAAAATTTCAGAAATAGTAATTCCAATAGCTCTCAACTCGTTTGGATTAACGGCTACTTCATATTGTTTTATTTTTCCGCCAAAAGCGTTCACCTCAACAACACCTGGTACCATAGCCATTTGCCGACGTACAATCCAATCTTGTAGAGTTCGTAATTGGGTTTCATTAAATTTAGATTTATAAGTATCATCAACCTCTAATGTGTATTGATAAATTTCGCCTAAACCTGTTGAAATTGGCCCCATAGTTGGTTTCCCAAAACCTTCGGGAATTTGTTCTAATATTTCTGGTAGTTTTTCAGATACCAATTGTCTTGGTAAATAGGTTCCTACAGCATCATCAAATACGATAGTAACTACCGACAAACCAAATCTAGATACTGATCTAATTTCTGTAACATCGGGTAAATTACTCATGGCTAATTCTACTGGATAGGTTACAAATTGTTCAATTTCTTCGGTTCCTAAATTAGGTGCTTGCGTAATAACTTGCACTTGATTATTTGTAACATCTGGAACTGCACCGATTGGTACTTTTGTAATGCTCCAAATCCCTGCTCCTATTATTGCAAATGTAAATAAGGCAATAATAAACTTGTTATTGATTGAAAAATCAATGATTTTATTAATCATAAATTAAGTATTAATTCTGTTGATTTTTTTCAATATCAACCTAATATATTATAGGTTAACTTGAAATTATTGGACACAAAAAATGTGTGAATAGGATATAAGAATCCTATAAAAAAACAGAATTATGCTCTAGGAGGTTGAAATAAGGGATTGTTAATATCTTTACCTAAACTATCAAAATGAAGGAATAGTTTTGTAGAAATTTCTACTGCTACAATTTCATAATCATTAGTCGCTGTATAAGTTGCATGAACATGGCAACAATGGCATTGGCAAAATGGTGAACAAAAATCTAGATTATTATGTTCATGTTCTAGATCAATATGTTGTGATATTTCGGTTTGAAACTCATTATTATTAGGTACACTATCAGAACATGGCATAAAATTAAGAGCCAAAAGATAGAATGATAATATGAATGTGATGAATTTCATTATGACAAATGTATAACATATATAATAAAAAATGAGTTTGTTATGTTTATAGTTTGGTGAATTTTATTTAATAAACATATCAATTCGAGTCGTTACATCTTGGAATACTACAAACACGTCTTTATCTAGTGAATTAAAAATTTCTGCTATAAATATATCTGAAGATAAAAACCAATACAAGATCGTATAACAAGAAAATTATTGTAGAATATTACCCCATTTTTCAATTAAAAAACGAAATGAAAACCACGAACGTTGTCTTTTTTCTGTTAAAAAGTATCTTTTTGTACGAAAAACCCTACGTTAACAAGCTTGTTTTATGTATTTCATCGATTATTTATGTATTTCGTAGGTTTTAATTTAATTAAAAAGATATATTTGTGGAACCAAATCAATACTAATTCATTTAAAACCAAATCAAATGAATAAATTAACCTACTTACTGTTATTATTACTAACTTTTAGCTTTGTAAATACTGCTAATTCTAGTACAAATTCTTCAACTAATAATACTATCCGACGTGTAAGGATAGATTTTAAAACGCCTTTAAACTACACAAAGCAAATACTTATTGGATTCACTTCCAACAACATTGCTTCAGATGGAGTGGATTACGGATATGATGCTTTAAATTTTCAAGATTTAGATGATGATCTTAACTGGGTTATTGAAGATGAAAATTATGTAATTCAAGGTGTAGGAGAATACGCTAATTACAAGCAATATCCTTTAGGTTTATTTTTAACAAACACTGGAGAGTTTCAAATTTCATTAAATTCTTTAGAAAACTTTGAATCTGAAATAAATGTTTACATCTATGATGCATTATTAGATACATTTACATCTATTGTTGATAGTAATTACACAAATAACTTACCAACTGGAGATTATCAAGATCGTTTTTATGTTACGTTCTCAGACAACATTAACGTTATCAATTTTGAAACAAATAGCACTACATTATCAACAAGTGACATAAACACACAAGAACCTACTATTCAGTACCTTAAATCATCAAAAGAGTTAAATATCAGAACAAATAACTCAACATCTATTACAGGTTTAAAACTTTATAATTTAAATGGTCAAGAAATTTCATCGACTACAAGTATTAATAAAAACAACTATAAATTACCTATAAATAACGTTTCAGGAAACTATGTTATTGTTAACGTATACACTAATGACAAAACAGTGACTAAAAAACTATTACTCATACATTAACTAAAAATTAAGAAAAGGTAAAGTATAGCCGTTAATCGTATTTTTATGCTTTTTAAAGGTTTTATAAGAAATTAAATGATATATTACACCATACTTTTAAATAAATTACAATTTAAATTATGGAAAAAACTACACTAATCTCTGCTATATTTCTGTTAATTTCATTTAGTATAAGTGCACAATTAACACACCTACAAAAAGCTCAAAATTACATTACTAATAAAGGCGAGGTTACTTTTAGTTTTCATGTAGAAAATAGTTCTGAATTAATTGAAATGACACAAAACATGTCTATAATTAATTATGATTCTGAAACAAATACAGTAAAAGTTTGGACCAATGAAAGTGAGTTTAATCAATTTCAAACATTAGGGATTGATATTAAAGTTAATGACGAAGATAATTCTAACAACGGAATTATAATGTCTAATCAAATTACCTCAACAAATAGTACAAATACAACTTACCCACTATCTTTTCCATTAACCTCCTATCCTACTTACTCAGATTATGCTACCCAAATGCAAGCTTTTGCAGACAATCACCCAAGCATTTGTGAGTTAATTGATATTGGAGGAACAACCGAAGGTGCAGCTGGAGGAAATAAACGTTTACTTTTTATTAAGTTATCGGATAATATATTAACCGATGAAGCAGAACCAAAAGTAATGTACACCTCATCTATTCATGGTGATGAAATTACAGGCTATCCGTTAATGCTAGATTTAATAGACTATTTCATTACTGCTTATGAAGACACTTCTCATGCCGATCATTTCAGAATTAAAAATTTAATTGATAACTCAGAAGTTTGGATCAACCCAATGGCTAATCCAGATGGTACATATTATAATAGCAGCTCAAATACATCTGTTACAAATGCAAGACGAGCTAACGCTAATAATATTGATTTAAACAGAAATTATCCAGACAATGTTGCAGGAGCACACTCAAATGGGCATACAGCATACGAGTTAGAAACACAACATTTTATGACCTTAGCCGAAAACACACACTTTGTGTTATCTGCAAATTTTCATGGAGGCGTAGAAGTTGTAAATTACCCTTTTGATAATACCTACGATAATCATGCAGACACAGATTGGTTTTTCTTAACAGGAAAAGAATACGCTGTAAATTGTCAAAATGATGGTTCTAGTGGCTATATGGATGCAGAATATGACAACCACCAATGGCCAGGAGTTACTGAAGGAGCAGATTGGTACCAAGTATTTGGAGGTCGACAAGATTACATGAATTTTTATTACCAATGTAAAGAAATCACCATAGAATTATCTGATGCTAAAACACCGCCTTCAAGCCAATTAGACGATTTTTGGAACTACAATAAAGAGGCATTAATTGAGTATTTAATTCAGGGAACATACGGTTTTACAGGTACCGTTTCAGATGCAATTTCTAATACACCAATTGAAGCCACCATAACGCTTGTTGGTCATGACAATACAGGTTCTCATTCTGTAAGTAGCTTACCTTTTGGTAATTTTTATAGACCTGTATACGCAGGAACTTATGATATTTTAATTGAAGCGCCTTGTTATGAATCAATAACGCTTACTGCGGAAACTATTGCCAATTATCAAACAAAATCATTAGGTACAATTTCATTAATTCCATCAACACTTTCTACACCAACAAGTTTAGCGGTTACATACACCGATGGCACATCTACAAATGCATCTTGGACAGCAACTACAGCAGATCGTTTTGATATTAGGTATAAAATTACAGGCGCAAATGACTGGACAGAAATTACAAATGTTACTAATCCTTATACAATTTCAGATTTAGATCCAGAAACCACATACCAATTTCAAGTAAAATCTTACTGCGGAACAAATAGCACTTTATATTCTAGCGATAAACAATTTACAACTACAGGTATTAGTTATTGTGCCTCTTTAGGAAGTAGTATTGAAGACGAATATATTAGTAATGTTATCGTAAACGGAATTAGTAATAATACCCAAAATAGCACAACTTCAGGGTATTCAGATTTTACAAACATTTCGCTTTTTGCTGATTTAAATATTAACTCAACAAACAATACCATATCGGTAAGTAAATCTTGGCCTGGAAATCAATATAACGAAGCCGTTTCTGCTTGGATAGATTTTAATAAAAATGGAATATTTGAAACATCAGAAAATATTCTTGAAACAAATTCTAATAAAAACAATCCTGTAAGCAATACCTTTTCTATACCAAATTCTACAATTGCAAAAACAGGTATAACACGAATGCGTGTCATTTTAAAATACTACGATAGTACGGGTAATACTATAAACAATACATGTGAAACTTATGGCTATGGCGAAACTGAAGATTACAATGTTAATATTATAGACCCAGCACTATCTATCACTGATAACAGTATGGATGATACTATTTTAATTTTCCCAAATCCATATACAAACACTATTAACATCAAGTTTAAAAACACAACAAATACTGTAAATATTAACATGTATGACATTAGCGGACGTGTTGTTTTAAATCTTAAAGATGTAACACCTTTAAATAATCTATTAAAAATAAATCATCTTAATAAATTAGCCTCAGGCACATACTTTATTAAAATTATTAACCTCAGCACAAACACATATACAGTTAAACGAATTATTAAAAATTAAACACCTTATTTCAAACCTTAAAAACTAAATTTATTTTAATTCACAAAAAAACATACCGTTTATCGATAAAAATTGCATTTTATAGATTTTAATCCTATATTTGATTATCAAATTCTCCCAAAAACTATCTGCTTATGAATTCTATCCCTCATTCAATAAGAAAGTATGCTCTATTAATTAGTTTATTATTAATATGTCAAACTTCATTTTCACAAGATTTCAACATTCAACATGTACAATCTAGTGTTCCTAGAAATGGAAAAACAGAAACAATTACTTCTGTTTCCTCTCTTAACAGTGCTTTTGTATTAAACAACAATAATAGAAAATCTCAAGCAGGGCGCACCGATCAAAATGATATAAATCAAAGTATTAGAGATATGTCTGGTGCTGTAACATTAACTGCACCCAATACTCTTAATTTTCACAGACAAGGAAACTCTACAAACAATAACACACAGTTTAGTGCATCAGTATGGGAGTATACAGGTGTATCAGGTGGTGATAATGAATTTATAGTAAGAGGACGTTATCAAGTAGCCCTTGATGGAACAAATAGTAGTGTTACTCAAACACTTTCTGGAGTTACAAACGCTAATAACTGCATCCCTTTTATAACAGGAATTATATCTGATGATTCATCAGCTGGAGCAGATTCGGGAACAGCCATTGCTTATTTAGAAAACGCGACTACTTTAAGACTACAAAAAGGGGCTAACGCAAGTAATGTTACCGTTTATGTGACACTAGTAGAGTTTACAGGAGCAAACTGGACTATCGCTCACGGAAACTCAACAGGAGTTAGCGCTGATACCGGAAATATAACTCTTAAAGAAAATGCAAACGGAACAGGAGATACTGTATCTGTAAGTGCTTGGGAAAATACCATTATATTTTCTCAACATAGAGGAAATATGAATGACAATGACATTAATCAAGCATTATCAGATAATTGGCCAATAATGAAACCTGGAAGCGATAATAGTACCGTAGCTTGGGAGTTTGATTCAGCTCATGATGCTAATGGTAATACAGACAGACATATTGTGCATGTTGCCAACAACCCTAATATTACTGTAACTAGAATATCAAATAACACTAGTAATACGGCTGGAGAAACCCCAATTGATATCACATCGGCAGCATTAATATCAACAAGTGAAGCTTTAATTGTAGGTACTTCTATAACAAGCGGTACGGGAGTTGCTTACGGAAGAGGTTGGAGAAATTTTTATTTTAATTCTACTACAGAAGCTGCTCATTGGTCGCACCGAAGCGGAAATAACATGAAGCACGAAATACAAATTATTAACCTACGTACTCAAGAGAATAATTCAGAAATAAAATTATCGGGTGCAAATATTGAAATAATTAACGGCGATACTACGCCTATTGAAAATGACGACACACATTTTGGAGTTACAACTATTGGTAACACTCAAAACCATACCTTTACAATTACAAATACGGGAACTGCAACTTTAAACCTTACAGGAGGCACTCCAATTGTAGACATCTCAGGAAATTCAGCTTTTACAATTATTACACAACCTACAGGAAATACAGTCGCTCCAGGAGATACAAAAACATTTATTGTCAGATTTACACCATTATCAACTATGGAGGTTTCAGCAATAATATCTATTGATAATAATGACAGCAATGAAAACCCTTACACGTTTACCATTGCAGGTACAGGAACTAACATAACAACCAATCCTGCTCCAGGAGGTGTAACTAGTGATTTAGCACTTTGGCTAAAAGGAAATGACGGACATACATATACCAGTGGAGACCAAGTATCACTATGGTTAGACAAAGGTAATGGCGCAGACGCTACAGTAAATACTCCTGGGCAAGAACCAACATATTATGATAATGCCACAAGAAATGTAAACTTTAATCCTGTAGTAGAGTTTGACAATACTTACGCTACCTACAGCTTAGATACTGATTATTCTTTTGATAATACAAATACTCAATTTTTAGAAGGTACAAGCGGCTTATACACACAAGACATTTTTTTAGTTTTAATTCCTGATGATACAGAATTAAATAAAGATTTTGGTTTTATGGATGCCTTTTGTGGAGATGCTGACTTTACAACAAATACTACCGATGCTACAGGTATTGGAATGGGAAAATATACTGGTCGTGTAGATAACGAAACTATATGTTTTGCTATTGATACTTATGATAGAACTAGCGGTGATGGTTATGCCGTTTATGATGGACCAAATACAACTTATGATAACGTAGGAATTATTAACGCCAGAACAAACACAAGTAATACACAACAAGAACTATATTATAATGCCAATGATATTGAAACAGGACAAAATGATCTTGCAGAATTTTTACATGTAGAAAATTCTAGATATTGGATTGGACGTAGTGAAGGTTGGGAAGCAACATTAAATGCTAGAGTTTGCGAAATAATCACTTATACTTCAAGAAAAAACGATGTTAATTTAACACAACAACGTAACCGTATTCAATCGTATTTAGGCATAAAATATGGGATCACTTTAGGTATAAACGGAACTTCGCAAGACTATGTAGATAGTGACGGTACATTAATTTGGGATGTAAATACAGGAATAAGTACAAACGATGTATTTAATTATGATATTGCTGGTATTGGACGGGACGATGCTTCAAAATTACTACAAAAACAATCGCGAAGCGTTAATAAAGAGTTTGATGGTAGCTTTAGAGCACAAGGTGTACTTACCATAGGACTTTCAACAATATACGATACTAATAACTTAAATCCTGACACCTTTATAAATGACAAAGAATTTTTAGTTTGGGGTAATGATGGTGTCGATTTAGATGATCCTGCCGTAGTTGTTGAGGTTGATATGAGTACAGCAATTACTCCTGCAATCCCAGGAGGAACACATGTACAATTTAATGGTATTGCTAGAACCTGGAAAGTGACTGAAAAAGGAGGAGATATCCCTACAGTTGAGGTCGCTATTCTTAAAAGCGCTGTAAGAACAGCAACTCCTCCTAATGGTGAGTATTTAATGTTCATTTCCGATACGCCAAACTTTGGTCCAACAGCAGATTACCGCATTATGGAAGAAGACACAAACGAGTTAGGAGAAGCTATATTAAACACAAAATATGATTTTGATGGTACCAAATACATCACCTTTGGATGGGCTCCAGAGCGTGTGTATGTAAGGTCTATATATTTCAACGGAAGTTCAGATTATGTAGACATGGAAAACGCTTTAAATTTAAACACCTCAGAGTTTACAATTTCATCATGGATAAATAGAGAAAGTGGTTCTGAAAACACCTCAATCCTTTCTAAAAGAAATCAACCTTTTACCGAAGGTTACGATTTTAATATCACAGCTACAGGTCACCTTAACGCAACTTGGTATGATGCGACTTCGTTACTCCAAACAATTACATCTTCTGTTGTAATTCCTGAAGATCAATGGCATCAGGTTGCTATTATTTATAAATCTGGAATAGCAACGCTTTATATAGATGGTATTGCAGATACTACAAGCACATTAAATGCTCCTGCAACTACATCACAATCATTTTATATTGGTGCAGCAAACAAAAATACACCTACAAATTTCTTTAAAGGAAATATAGATGAGGTTCGTGTTTGGGATAAAGCCATATCAGAAGATCAGTTGCATTTTATTATGAACCAAGAACTTGCTAATAACAGTAATTTTATTGGAGGGTCGTATTTTATAAATAGAAATATAACACCTACAAAAAATGATGTTAGCACACTTCCGTGGAATGCCTTAGCTGGATATTACCCTATGACAACATACACATATACCAACACTAAAGACGAATCTGGAAACGGAAACCAAGGTGCATTAAGATATCTAAGAACGGTAGATAAACAAACCGCACCACTACCCTACACTTCAAATTCAAATGGAAATTGGAACACAAGTAGTACATGGACAAATGGAGATATGCAAACCATACCAGGAACAACTTCAATTGTTGATAACACAAAAACTATAGATTGGAATATTGTGGAAACATCACATAATATTACAATGGAAAATTCAACTTTACCTACCGTAAATAATGACAACAGATCTGTACTTGGATTATTTGTAGATGATAATACACTAACAGTACCTGGAGATCATGAAACTTATACAGGAAACGGAATTACAATATCTCATTATTTAGCATTAGGTGTTGGAGAACCAAATGCAAAAATAGATTTAGAAGGCGAATCGCAATTAATACAAACTAAAGATAGTGATTTTGATGTAAATAGTGAAGGACGATTAGATCGCGATCAACAAGGTACACAAGATACTTACACCTATAACTATTGGTCATCTCCAGTAGGGAAACTAAATTCAGTAACCAACAATAATAAATACAACGTTACAGATGTAATTACAGATGATAATCTTGCAATAAACTTTTCTAATTCAGGTTATGACGGGGCAAACACAACACCTGTAAAAATAGCAAATTATTGGATCTGGAAATTTGCCAATCAAACTACAGATGATTATTCTTCATGGCAACATATTAGAAGTTCTGGAGATATTAATGCTGGTGAAGGGTTTACTATGAAAGGTCCAAACCCAACTGCAAATTCAATTTTAGATAATCAAAATTACACCTTTACAGGGAAACCAAATAATGGTGATATTAATCTTACTATTAATGCTAATAATGATTATCTAGTTGGTAATCCTTATCCTTCAGCTATTGATGCTAATCAATTTATTCTTGATAACGGACCAATTATTAATGGTACAGGAGCTACAAATGGTACGCTATATTTCTGGGAACATTGGGGAGGTGGAAATCATGTTTTAGCAGAATATCAAGGAGGTTATGGTATTTATAATCTTTCAGGAGGAACAGCTTCAGCCTCTCAAGGCACAACAGATCCTGATGTAGGAAGCGGAGGTGTTCCCTCTAAGAGACCAGGAAGATATATTCCTGTAAGTCAAGGATTTTTTGTAACTGCAGAAGGTAATGGTGGTACAATCAACTTTAATAACGGACAACGGGTTTTTGAAAAAGAAACTAGTAATCTTAACGGAGGTGCTTCAGTATTTATTAGAATTGCGAACACTGGCTCAACAACAAATACAAATGAAGTTACGATCAACTCAGGAGATAATAGAATGAAAATTAGATTAGGTTTTAACTCATCAAATTCCATAAGACGTCAACTATTATTAACTATTGATGACAACGCAACTGCAGACATAGATTGGGGTTATGACGGTAAACTTAACGAAGATCAAATGGATGATATGTTTTGGATGATTGAAAATCAAAAATATATTATACAAGGAAGTAATATCGCTAATGACGATACAACTTTCCCTATTGGTTTTAATATGCTATCTGAGGGAATGAATATTTTAACGATTGATGAACTTGAAAACGTATCAGAAAACACTACCGTTTATGTACATAATTTAGAAACTAATATATACCATAATTTAAGTGAAAATGATTTTGAATTTTACCTTCCTGAAGGTGAACATTTAAGCACTTATGAAATCACATTTAGAGATCAAACAAATAATGCGCTAAGTGTTGAAGACAATTCACTTAATGCGTTACAAGTATTTTACGCTAATACATCTGAACATCTTGTCTTAATTAATCCTAATACTGAAAACATAAAATCAATGTTACTTTACAATATGATTGGTCAAAATATACAAACTTTTAATACTGTTGAAATTGCAAACCATTCAGAATACACAATTAAAAATTTAAGTACAGGAACTTATATTATTAAATTAGAAACAGATAAAGGTAGCTTATCAAAAAAGATTCTTGTAAAATAATAAGCACCCAATACCACAAAAAAAGTCCCAAAGTAATTTTACTTTGGGACTTTTTTAATATTATAAAATGTTTTTATTGTAATGCTATAATTAAGTCTTCAAGACTAAGCTGCTGTTGCTCTCCCGAATTCATATTTTTTAAAGTAAACGTATTAGACTCTAATTCCGATTCTCCAACCAAAATCACAAACGGTACATTTCGTTTGTTTGCAAAATTCATTTGTTTTTTCATCTTAGCTGCGTCAGGATATAATTCTGCACTAACACCAGCTTCTCTAACAGCTTTTAAAGCTTTCATACATGCAAACGCCTCGGCATCTCCAAAATTAATAAAGAGCACTTCAATAGTTTTATCAACTGTAGTTGGAAATAAGTTTAATTCTTCTAGCACCAAATAAATTCTATCCAAACCAAAACTAATTCCTACACCACTCATATCTTTTAAACCAAAAATACCTGTAAGATCATCGTAACGACCTCCACCACCAATAGATCCCATTTTCACACCTTCGGGTGCAGAAACTTCAAAAATAGCTCCGGTATAATAATTTAATCCTCTAGCTAAAGTAACATCCAATTGCAATGTTGCAGTTTGCAATCCTAAAGAAGAAATCATGGTATCAATAAATTCTAATTCTTCAATACCTTTTACCCCTTCTTCTGAAGTTGATAAAATGGTTTTCAGCTGTGCTATTTGTGTTTCAAAACTTCCAGATAATGAAAATAAAGGTTGTAGTTTATCAATTCCGCTTTGCGCAATTCCTTTGCCTAACATTTCCTCTTTTACTTTCTCCTCACCTATTTTATCAAGCTTATCTAAAGCGACTGTAAAATCTATTAATTTATCTTGTGCACCAATAACTTCGGCAATACCAGATAATATTTTACGGTTATTAATTTTTATAGTAACACCTTCAAGTTTTAAAGTTGAAAAAACGGCGTCATATAATTGGATAAATTCTACTTCTTGTAATAAAGATTTTGATCCTACCACATCAGCATCACATTGAAAAAACTCTCTAAAACGTCCTTTTTGAGGTCTATCAGCTCTCCAAACTGGTTGAATTTGATAACGTTTAAACGGGAATTCAATCTCGTTTTGATGTTGTACTACGTATCTTGCAAACGGTACCGTTAAATCGTAACGTAATGCTTTTTCAGAGATTATAGATGTCATTTTAGTGGCATCTTTTGCAGAATACACATCATCTTTTACTTTAGATAAATAATCTCCAGAATTTAAAATCTTAAAAATCAAGCGATCGCCTTCATCTCCATATTTTCCCATAAGTGTACTCGAGTTTTCAAAACTTGGTGTTTCAATAGGTTGAAATCCGAATTTTTCAAACTGCGACTTTATCGTACTAAAAATATAATTACGTTTAGCTACTTCTTGTGGATTAAAATCTCTTGTTCCTTTAGGTATACTTGGTTTTTGTGCCATTTTCTTATCTTAATAAGCTACAAAAATATTATAATTTTTACTGCTAAGGGTAAGTTATTTCAATTTTATAGTAACTTTATTGTGATTTTGTAGTCTTATCATAAAGTCACCTCTAACTTAATTACCACTCGTTAATGTTTTCACTTGCAAAAGAAAATTTTAAAATAGCTTTCGACTCTATAAAAGGTCAGTTATTACGTACCATTTTAACTGTTATCATAATCGCTATCGGGATTATGGCTTTGGTAGCTATTTTGAGTGCTGTAGCCAATTTAGAAAAAACCATTACTGGCGATTTTTCTTCAATGGGCTCTAACACTTTTAATATACAACGATACCAATTTAACACACAACAACAAAGCGGTAAAGATCGTCAAAAAACAAACCCTATTATTAGTTATAGAGCTGTAAAAGAGTTTGAGGACGCTTACAGTTTTCCTTATACTACAACTTCCATTTCTTTTTACGGAACAAGTACTGCTGAGGTTAAATACGAAAATGAAAAAACGGATCCGGAAGTATCTGTTTTAGGTATAAATGAACATTTTATTCAAAATTCAGGATTAGAAGTTACCGAAGGTCGTGCTTTAAATTATTTTGATGTGGCCAATAGCAATAATGTTTGTGTGATTGGTAGTGACTTAAAAAAAGCACTTTTAAGCGATGTCAATCCAATTAATCAAATTATAAGTATTCGTGGTGCTAAATTTAAAGTGATTGGTGTCCTTAAAGAAAAAGGGTCTACATTTGGTAATAATCAAGATTTAAGAGTGCTAATGCCCCTTCAAAAAGCACGTACTATATTTACAAACGCTAATATTAATTATAGTTTGAGTGTAAAATCTGACAAAAAAGACATGTTGGAAGGTGCACAAGATGAAGCCATTTTATTGTTCAGAAATATAAGAGGTTTAAATCCTATTGAAGATAACAACTTTGGTATTGAGCGTAGTGACGATCTTATTAATCGTATTGGCTCAATTACACAATACCTGTATATTGCAGCCTGGATAATAAGTATCATTACTATTTTTGGTTCTTCAATAGCATTAACAAATATTTTATTTGTGTCTGTATCCGAACGTACTAGAGAAATTGGAGTTAGAAAAGCATTAGGTGCAAAACGTAAAACAATTGCTGCTCAATTTTTTATGGAAGCTATAATTATTGGACAATTTGGTGGTATTTTAGGGATTATCTTAGGTGTTTTAATTGGTTATATTTTTGCGGTTGTAGCAAAATTTGAATTTGCAATTCCTTGGTTAGCTATGTTTAGTGCATTTACAATTGCATTTATAGTGGCTATTATTGCAGGATTATTACCAGCTATTAAAGCCTCAAAATTAGATCCTGTTGAATCGCTTAGATATGAATAAAAACACAAAATTTATCATCTTAATTTCTGTAATTACAACTTTTACAGCAGCTATATTATTGTGGGTTTATAATAATAACGATCATACTACTTGCACAACAGTTACAACAGAAACGGTAACTGCTACTGGAGAAATAGTAACGACTACTACACATCAATGCAAAAAAAAATACAGCTTCTAAAAGCTGTATTCTAATTATTTTTTGGCACTAAATGAGATGATTATTTCTTACTGTTAATCAGTTTATAGAAATAATTATATAAATCGCCTTTAGTAATCACACCACCTTGTTGTATTAATTTAAATTTATCTAAAGGTTTATCCTCAGTATATGTTTTCTTTGCTGTTAACAGCTCTACATCATCAGATAACAAGTTATTTTTAAACCATTCATAACCTTCTGCAGTAGACAAATCTTTAGTTTCATCTTTAATTTTAATGGCGATTAATTCCATTTCATGTTCTTTAAGATGAAATAAGTGCATTTGCTGACCAGAGATATGTTCTAAATAATTTACTTTACTTAATACACCTTCCCAAACCAAATCGCTAAACACATCTAATTCTTGCTCTGCAACTTCTGGTTTGTTTACTTTAATAGTTTCCCATTCTTCACTAGTGATAGTTTGAGTGGCTAAAAAATTTATAAATTCTTGATGAAGTTCTTCAAACTGTTCTTTTGTTAGTCTAGAGTATTTCATTTTTTTTATTATTAAGTGATATTATGTTATTAAAAAAGCCTCATTCCAATAGGATTGAGGCTCTAAAATATAAATTTATTTTTAAGATTAAGCTTCTGCTATAACTTCAAAAGGGAAATCAATAGTTACTTCTCTGTGAAGTCTAATTACTGAATCGTATTTTCCTAAACGTTTTACAGCTCCACCAGCGATTGAGATAAACTTTTTGTCTATTTCAAAACCAGCAGTTTTTAAAGCAGCTCCTAAATCAATGTTGTTTACAGATCCAAATAATTTGTCTCCAGAACCAACTTTAGAAGGTATCTTAATTTCTAATTCTTTTATTGCATCAGCAGTCTTTTGAGCTGCATCAATAATAGTTTTCTCTTTATAAGCTCTTTGCTTTAAAGTTTCAGCTAATACTTTCTTAGCTGAAGCAGTAGCCATAACAGCGCTTCCTTGAGGAATTAAAAAGTTTCTACCATAACCGTTCTTAACCGTTACAACATCGTCTTTAAATCCTAAATTATCAACGTCTTGTTTTAATATAAGTTCCATAGTTATTGGTATTTTATTTTAATAAATCTGCTACGTAAGGCATTAACGCTAAGTGACGCGCTCTCTTTACTGCTACAGATACTTTTCTTTGATATTTTAATGAAGTTCCAGTTAAACGTCTTGGTAACAATTTACCTTGCTCGTTAACGAAAGCTAATAAGTAATCAGCATCTTTGTAATCGATATACTTGATACCTGACTTTTTAAAACGACAGTATTTCTTCGTTTTGCTAGTGTCAATGTTTAATGGCGTAAGATATCTGATCTCTCCATCTTTTTTTCCTTTTGCTTGTTGCTCTATTGAAGACATAATTACGCTTTTTGTTTGTTTCTAGTTCTTCTTTTTTCTGCCCAAGCAATTGCATGCTTGTCTAATTTTACTGTTAGGTAACGCATAAAACGCTCATCACGTCTAAACTCTAACTCTAATGGTGTAATAACTTCACCATCTACAGTAAATTCGAATAAGTGGTAGAACCCACTTTTTTTGTTTTGAATTGGGTAAGCTAATTTTTTTAAGCCCCAATCTTCTTTGGCTATCATCTTCGCTCCTTTAGAAACAAGAAATTCTTCGTATTTCTGTACTGTTTCCTTTATCTGTGTTTCAGATAAAACGGGATTTAAGATGAAAACAGTTTCATAATGATTCATATAAAATGTATTTACAATTAAAAATGGCTGCAAAAATAAATAAATTTAACCTTTCTAGCAAGGTTTTTTGCATTAAATTTATATATTCGTATAACGATTCAATTTACATACAAAAAAAACACTTTAACGGATTTTTTTGGTTTTTGCCCCTTTTTTTTGTACTATTGTCGATAACTTAACCTAAAATTAATTATTTTTATGACTTTAAACTGTGTAGTAGTTGATGATTCAGCAATTCAACGTTTATCAATTGTAAAGTTAATAGAGAATCATTCTTCTCTTAACCTTATCGCTGAATACAGCAGCGCATTAGAAACCAAAAATGGTTTAAATGCTCATAAAGTGGACCTTATATTCTTGGATATTGAAATGCCGGTTCTAAACGGTTTTGAATTACTAGACGTCCTTAATAACAAGCCTCAAATTATTTTTGTTACAGGTAAAACAGAGTATGCATTTAAAGCATTTAATTACGATGCCACTGATTTCTTGCAAAAACCAATCACTAGAGAACGTTTTAACATCTCTGTTAATAAAGCACTCGAACAGCATAAATTAAAATTAGATTTTAATGAAACTGACGGGGAACATATTTTCGTAAAGAGTAATCTTAAAAAACGTAAAGTATATATTAAAGACATTAAATGGATTGAAGCACTTGGAGATTACGTAAAACTAGTTACCGAAGAAAATAGCCTTGTTGTATTATCTACAATGAAAGCTTTTGAAGCTGAATTACCAGAAGGTAAGTTTTTAAGAATTCATAAATCATACATTGTAAATCTTGACAAAGTAGATCGTTTTAACTCTAAAAATGTTGAAGTTGGCGCTTATGAGATTCCTTTAAGTAGAAATAAAAAAACTCAACTTGTTGATGCGTTAAATAATATTTAATCTAGTAATTATCTACATTTAATATTACACGTACAGACCTAAAATCTTTCACACTAAAGAAGCTATTGTTAATTTTAACAATAGCTTCTTTAGTTTTACCCAACGATTGTTTTGGTGGAATTTTAATCAATATATTTTTATGAAATTGATTTCTAATTCTAGATACTGGTGGAAATTCTGGACCTAAAACATGTTCAGCAAACACATTGCGCAACGATTTCGCATACCAATCTGCAGCAACATTTACACGATTAAAATCCTTATGTTTTATAGTCACTTTTATTAAACGATACATTGGCGGATACTTAAAATCAAAACGCTCGTTCATTTGCTCCTTAAACATTTCTACATAGTTATTTGTAGATACTTGCTGCAAAATACGGTGATGTGGATTATACGTTTGAATTAACACCTTACCGCGTTCCTCTGTACGTCCTGCCCTACCCGACACCTGCAACATCAATTGAAAACTACGTTCGTGCGCTCTAAAATCAGGAAAATTAAGCATATTATCTGCATTCATAATCCCTACTAATTTCACATTTCTAAAATCAAGACCTTTAGTTAGCATTTGTGTTCCCACTAAAATATCAACTTCTTGTTGTTCAAAAGCAGTAATTATTTTTTCGTAACCATATTTTCCTCGTGTGGTATCTAAATCCATTCTGGCAGATTTATACTCCGGAAAAATAGCATTCACTTCATTTTCTACCTGTTCTGTACCAAATCCTTTATTATCTAATTCTGTACTTCCGCAAGCTTGACACGTTTTTGGCATTATCGTATAATACCCACAATAATGACAACGTAATTCATTTTTATACTGATGAAAAGTTAAACTCACATCACAGTTTGAACATTGCGGGGAATGTCCACAGGTGTTACATTCTACAATTGGTGAATATCCTCGTCTATTTTGAAATAATATAATTTGATGACCATCTTTAAGCGTTTGTGTCATTTCTTCAATCAACCGATCGCTAAAATGCCCATTCATGCGCTTTCGTTTATGCTTATCTTTAATATCTATAAGCTCAATATCTGGCATCATCACATTATTATAACGTGTTAATAACTCAACAAAACCATATTTTTTTAATTTAGCATTATAAAAACTCTCCAAACTTGGAGTTGCAGATCCTAAAAGAGTTTTCGCTCCAAAAAGACTAGCTAAAACTATCGCAGTATCTCTCGCATGATAACGTGGCGCAGGATCAAATTGCTTGTAAGACGATTCGTGTTCTTCGTCAATTATTACAATTCCTAAGTCATGAAATGGTAACAATACAGATGATCTTGCTCCTAAAATTACACGCGCTTTTGGTGAATTAGCTAACACATTATTCCATACCTCAACACGTTCGTGCGAAGAATATTTAGAATGAAATACCGCTACCTGATCTCCAAAATAATTTTGCAATCTTACAACCAATTGAGTGGTTAACGCTATTTCAGGCAATAGATATAAAGCTTGTTGGCCTTTTGCTAAAACAGCCTCAATAAGTTTGACGTAGATTTCGGTTTTACCGGAAGACGTTACGCCATGTAATAAGGTGATATTTTGAGTTTCAAAAGACGTTTTTATTTCAGCTAAAGCTGTCTCCTGATATTCATTTAACTGTTTTGAAGATTCATTTTCTTCACCAGTATATTCTACCCTATCTGTTTGAATAAAATATTCTTCTAAAATCTGTTTATCTACTAATGTCTTTATAATTGATGATGATGCGCCACTAGCTTCAGAAAGTTCGGTAACTTTTATTGGTTTTTTAGTTTTGGCTGACACCGAAAATAATGTAAAAACTACTTGTCGTTGTTTTGGCGCTCTGCTTAATTCATCTAATAAACCTTTT
Source organism: Lacinutrix undariae (assembly GCF_052934785.1). NCBI lineage: Bacteria > Pseudomonadati > Bacteroidota > Flavobacteriia > Flavobacteriales > Flavobacteriaceae > Lacinutrix > Lacinutrix undariae. The sequence continues at coordinate 2,192,304 of NZ_CM128809.1, read as the reverse complement.
AGTTTTTCTTCTGAAGTATAATTTGCGTGCAGTTTAACATAGCGTACTAATTTAGGCTTATATTTTTCATACATTTCCTCTTCAACAACTATTGCTTCTTTATCTAAAAGACGCTTAATAACTGGTAACACACTTTTCTTCCCTAGAATACCTATAACATCTTGAATTTTTAAAGAAGTTTGTAAAAATAAGGCATCGTATACTAAAAACTCATCGTCTAAAAAGTCATTAACCTCAAATTCTTTCTTTGTATTTCGGGTAATTACAGTTTCGCTTTCTAAAATAAAAGCACCAGGTAAAGAGGCGCGCATAACTTCGCCAACGGTACATAAATAATATTTAGACATCCATTGCCAATGCTTAATTTGCGTAGGTGTAATTATAGGTGTATCGTCTAATATCTGATGAATATCTTTAGCTTCATAAACCAATGGTGCATTGGTATGAATATTAAAAACTACACCGGTATATATTTTAGTTTTCCCAAAAGGTACAGACACACGCATACCTATTTTTAAAAATTCAGCTTCAGCTTCAGTGATTCTGTAGGTAAAACTTTGCGCTATCGGAATTGGTAAAATAATATCTATAAAATGGAAAAACATAAACTAGCAACTTTTTTTTAATCGGTTTAATGACGCGTTAAGCTCATAGCCTAACAATAAAATATTAGAATTCATCCATAAATAAAGTAGCAAAATAAGTAATGCACCAATAGAGCCGTACAACTCATTATACTGAGAAAAATTTTCAATATAAATTCCGAATAAATATGAAGTGGTAATAATTAACAAAGTGGTAAACAACGCGCCTACCGAAAAGAACCTTGAAGCCTTACCTTCTTTGGTTCCTAAATAATATAATGTTGCGGTGGCGATATAAACCATTAAGACAAAAAACACATATTTAGCTAAAACAATCCAAAACACACTAGAGTCTTCTTTTGCTAAACCTTCTTCACTAAATTTATCAAAAAGCGGTTGTATAATATATATCTCAAAATATCCAAATACAGCTACGGTAACTATTAATAAAACTGCAAGAATTAATGCGACACCAAGTGCGTATAAATATTGTTTAAATACACTTCTAGTAAGTTGTTCGTGATATGAGTTTTCAAAACCTGAAAACACGGCATTAACCCCGTTTGCCATTAGTAAAATAGATAATACAAATACGGAAGATAATAATCCTCCACGCTGAGAATTTTCGATATTTTCAAAGATATTTGAAAAGAAAAAATCTGACGTTTGTGGAGGTAAAAACGATTCTAAAAAAGACAAAAATTCGCCTTTAAATCCATCAATAGGAATATAAGGAATGAGGATTAAAATGAATAATAGAAAAGGAAAAATAGCTGTAAAAAAACTAAACGCAATAGCACTTGCTCGCGAAGTTAGCGCGCCTTTTGCAATCCCTGTAATATATAGTTCAATTAAATCATACGACGACAACCCTACCAAACCTGGTAATTTTATGCGTTTTAAAAACTTAACAATTACATTTACTAAAGGGATTTTAGCTAGTTTTTCTTCAATAAGTTTAGACATTTTAAACCGCTTTTAAACTTAAGTCCATATTATAAACCGAATGCGTTAGCGCTCCCGAAGAAATATAATCTACTCCACAAAGCGCGTAATCTCTAATAGTGTTTTCGTTAATTCCTCCAGAAGATTCCGTTAAACACGTATCACCAATAAGTGCGACAGCTTTTTTAGTGTCTTCAAAATTAAAGTTATCAATTAAAATACGATAAACGCCATCGGTTTTAAGGATTTCTTCTATCTCATTTAAGTCTCTTGCTTCAACAATAATCTTTAAATTTCTATTAGTATTTACGAGGTATTGTTTGGTTTGCTCAATGGCTTTTGTAACGCCACCTGCAAAATCAATATGGTTATCTTTTAGCATAATCATATCGTACAAAGCAAATCTGTGATTTTCTCCGCCTCCAATTTTCACAGCCCATTTTTCGAGCGCTCTAATTCCTGGAGTCGTTTTTCTGGTATCTAAAATTTTGGTTCCGGTACCTTCTAATAAATCTACAAAATATTTAGTTTTTGTTGCTATTGCACTCATACGTTGCATTGCGTTAAGCACTAATCTTTCGGCCTTTAAAATAGATTGAGACGATCCTTCAACATGAAAAACAATATCTCCTTTTTTAACTGTTTGACCGTCTTTTATATATGTTTTTATAGATAAGTTTTTATCAACATATTTAAACACCTCTTTTGCAAACTCTACACCTGCAATCGTTCCGTTATCTTTTACCAAAAGTTTTGCCTTCCCTTGAGCCGTTTCTGGAATACATGCTAAAGAACTATGATCACCGTCTCCTACATCTTCACGTATTGCATTTTCAATAATTAATTTTATTTCTTTATTAAATTGAGCCTCAGTTATCATGGTATCTTTATTTTTTATTTATTTTTACTCAAAAATCAATCAAATGACCAAATACTTAACCTTTTTAATCACTTTACTTGTTTCGAGCACTCTTTTTTCTCAGAACAAAAGTAAAGTTAATATTTTTCTTAACGAAAACATTCAACAAGTTGAAAGTTCTTTATATTTTAGAAAATGTAATACGTTTTTATACCATTGCAGCAAAAAAGAAAATGATAGTTTGATATTAAATACCATGTATCCTAATTATAAATTTGGCAAACTGGACGCTTCAACAAACAGTCAAATTAAAATTCTTTTAAGTCGCACTACACAACATAAAGATTTTAATAACAAAACACTCATTATAACTTATACTGATAGTCTTTTAGGTTACGAGCAACTTAAAGAAACACCACCTAGAGAAATTAATATTAATGGAAAAAATACAACCTTAACGTATGATTTAGAGGTGTACAATGAGCAACGTGAACTTTTTGATAAGACACAAAAAAAATGCATTAAGAGAACAGAAAAACTAGATGTATTACCCCTTTATTTCTTTAAAACAAATGTAGACTACACAAGAACAAACGAGAATTTTAAATGGCACAAAATCCCAAGAGCACTAAATTCTGTATTTTTTAAAAACGAATCTGGTCTTTTAATTTTAAAACCTGACGGAAATTATTTTATATATCGCCAGCTTCCTGAAGAGTTTGTTTTTGACATGTTAAAAAAAGATTGGACCGGTTACACTACAGATTACAAGTTAGCAGAAAGCAATTTACTTAATATGCCTAATGGTTTTTTTAAAGATATTTATGATGACAATACCGCATCTAAAGATTTATTAGTTTCTGATCGCTTACAACAAGATAAAGGTCGTTTTAGAGAGAATCAACTTTCTTACAATCACTTAAACTTGAAAAAACTTAGAGAATATATTTATAACATGTCTACAAAATGTTTCACTTATGGCAACTATTAAACTCCTTGCGATAGGAAAAACTGATAATAAAGATTTACAACGCTTAATTGACGATTATCAAAAACGATTAGGGTTTTACGTAAAATTTGATCTTGAAATTATTCCGGATTTAAAAAAGGTAAAGAATCTGAGTGAAGAGCAACAAAAACAAAAGGAAGGCGAACTCATTTTAAATAAAATAAGTGCTACCGATGTTTTAATTCTACTTGATGAAAATGGAAAACAACTAGACTCGGTTGGATTTTCAGAATACCTACAGAAACATTTTAACTCAGGTATCAAGCAATTGGTATTTGTAATTGGTGGTCCTTATGGATTTTCGACAGATGTTTACGCTAAAGCGAGAGGTAAACTCTCGTTATCAAAAATGACATTTTCTCATCAAATGGTACGTTTATTTGTGATTGAACAACTTTACAGAGGTTTTACTATTTTAAAAAACGAACCTTATCACCACAGATAATTTCTACTTATAATTATAAAACAAAAAAGATGCTTTAAATTAATAGAGCATCTTTTTTTATGTATTAAATTACACCTAAAAGCTTATTCTAAACCTAAACTTTTAATGTATGCTTCGTTGTTAGATGGACGTCCTAAAAACTCTTCAACAGCTTCTATAACATCACGCTGACTTCCGTTTGATAAGATTAATTTTCTGTATCGTAAACCTGTTTCAGCATCTCTTAATCCATTTTTCTTAAATAATGTAAACATATCTTGAGCATATACTTCAGACCATAAATACCCGTAGTAATATGTTGGATGCGTATTTACATGAATCCAACTTCCTTGTGGATGTGTACCTTCAATATACCATTTCATCACATCCATTTCTGCATCAATATCTTTCCATAATTGATCTGTATTGATTGGTTGTGCTGGATTAAATTTATCGTATAAATTCATATCATAAACACATTTACGCAACATACTTTGCGCTCCTAAACCTGATGATACATTTTTAGCTTTCATCATGTTGTCAAATAATTCCTTCGGAAAAACTTCTCCTGTTTTATAGTGTTTTGCAAATGAACTTAAAATTTCATAATCATAAATCCAGTTTTCAAAAATTTGAGACATAGCTTCTACAAAATCAGAATTAGAATCTGCTTGCAAACTAAATTCTCCATCGTAAGACATTCCGTCAACAATATGTCCAAATTCATGGAATAATGTGCTTAATTCTTTATGACTTAATAATGAAGGCATATCTTTAGTTGGGCGTGTAAAGTTACCTAAAAGCATTGCTTGTGGCACTTCGTAACCTGTATAAGTTAAACGACCATTAGTTAATGGCACCCCGTAAAACCAAGATTCTTTGTTTGGTCTTGGTAATAAATCTAAATAAAAACGTCCTTTTAATTTTCCGTTTTCATACACTTCGTAAGCATCTACTTCTTCATGCCAAACCGAAGCATTTTCTGCTTTTCTAAATTCTAATCCTAATAACTCTTGATAGATATCAAACATACCAGAAATACATGCCTCAATTGGTAAGTATTCTCTAATTTTTTCTTGATCTACTTTGTATTTATTTTTAAGAATTTGGTCTTTATAATACGCTAAATCCCAAGAGTTAATTTCTTTTCCGTTAGCTACTGTTTTTAAAACTTCTAAATCCTGAACAGCTTTCTCTTTTGATTCAGCTATAAGTCCGTTTACAAACTTCCAAACATTCTCAGGATTCTTAGCCATTTTAGGCGTTAAATTATAAGCGGCATAAGAATTATGCCCCATAAGTTTACCTATTTGGTAACGCTTACTTACTAGAGAGTCTAAAATTTCAATATTTTTATCGGCACCTCTATTATCATACATTACTGTATAATCTTTTCTAGTTTTTTCACTTTTAGGATTACTCATCATTGGTCCTCTGGTAGCATTAATTACCGGAATATCATAAGTTCCTTTATCTGATTTGTATTTATTTTTAAAACTTTCTGGCAAACCTTCAGCCCCAGCTTCATCTAAAACTAAAACTTTGTTAGCAGTATTCATGTTAGTGGAATACTGAGTTGTTAATCCATTAATTTCAGCAGTTAATGTTTTAAATTTTTCTAAGTTTTTATGACTTAAATTAACACCAGATTGTTTAAAACGACCAATAACATCATCTACCATTTTTTGGCGGTGACCTTGTAATTTTGAATAATCTGCAGAAGCTACAAATTTTTCAAATTGACCAAATAATAATTTATCTGAAACAATAGTTGTGTTTAATGAGTCTACTTTTTGATATCCTTTTAATCCTTTTGCTCTCACAACAGAATCTGTAGATACCCAATACATCATAAATGCATTATTACTTGCTTTACTAAGTTCGCTAAAAGCTTTATCGTAAGCTATAAATGTGTTCTCAAAAGTAGGTGTTTCTTGTGTTTTAATGGTTTTAACATCACTTAAAACGTTACTTATTGTCACATCAACATACTCGTCTATTGACGCACCAGTTATTTTAGCATAATCATATGATTGATTAAGTTCAACATTAAACGGACTGTCTTGTGATAATTGAATTGACTCAGTAACTGAGGCTTCAGGTTTACTAGTACAACTCATTACTAAGGTGATTAAAAAAAGTGAATAAAAAGTGGTTTTCATACATAACTATATTTGATTATTACAAATATAACACACTCCATCCACACATCTCATCTATTATAAAGAAAAGGGTGTTATCCCTAATGAATAAAAAACATATACAGAGACGATAGTAATTTTTACATTGTTGCAATTATCTGCTTTATATCGTTTGTTTTTATAGGCTTCACAATATAACCTAATACACCTTTCATGTTTTTAGCTTTTTCTATATCTAAGGGATCTACAGAAGAAGACACGATATATATATGTATTTTCTTCTTTATTTTTGTCCAGAATTTCACATATTCTTCCATAAATTGAAAGCCATCCATAATAGGCATATTTATATCTAACAACACAATATCCGGAAGTTCATCCTCGTCATCTATATGATGTTGTACAAATTCTAAAGCTTTTTCTCCATCAGAAAAAACTTGTTGTTTTTTAGATATTTTAAGAATTTCTATGATCTTCATTGTCGTGTACTGATAAATAACATCATCATCCACAACACATATATTGTATAAATTACTCATAAAAATTTAATTAAAATCAATATTAAAAACTGTACCTACTCCAACAGCACTTGATGCTGAAATCTTACCTCCCATAGCTTCTACCTGTATTTTTGTAATAAACAAACCAACACCCTTAGCATCAGGATGTCTATGAAATACTTTATTTAAACCAAATAATTTATGCCCGTGACGATCTAAATCAATCCCCATACCATTATCTTTAATTTTAATTTTAATTTTATCTCCTTCCTTTTCAGAGGTAATCACAACTTTAGGAGCGCGCTCGTCAGATTTATATTTTAAAGAGTTACTTACTAAATTAAGGAAAATACTTTCCAAATATACTTTACAATAACTCACAGTGCTAATCGCAGAAAAATCAGCTTCAATCACCGCTCCTGTTTTTAAGATTTGCCCCATAAGCATCTCTTTTGTTTTTGTTAAAACATCGTCAAATAAAATCTCTTCAATAAAATGATCATTTTCATTAGTAACATTAATTGCATCTACCAGAATATCCAACGTTGATGTTAAGTGATCTATCACTATTTTAAATTTATCAAACACTTCAAACTTATCATCTTCACTTTCAGTAATATTATAAATATTTAATAGCGCATTCAAGTTACTTACGGGCGCTCTTAAATTATGAGATGTTATATGTGCAAAATCAGCTAACTGTGTATTTTGTTTTCTTAATTGAATTGCTAAAAGTTCTAATTCATCTTTAGTTTGAATTAATCTGCGTTCGGCCAACTTTTGACGGGTAATATCTTGGCAAGCTCCAATAACTTCAACAACCTCTCCTGCTTCATTTTCAATAACTTTCCCTGAAAACTGCAATGTTTTTACAGTTCCATCATCCAACTGAATCCTATGTAGTATATCGTTATAACATTTCTTCTTTAAAGACTCATCAAGATGTGCTCTCACCCTAGCTTCATCATCTTTGTGAGCAAGACTTAGGCAGAGTTCTTTTGTAACTACTTCAGTTTCATTTAAACCAAAAATACGATACAAATTAACAGATCCAATAATTATATTAGTTTTAACATCCCATTGCCAATTACCTGTCATTGTTAGTGATTCAGCAAAACTAAGTAGTTCATTTTTTCTTAAAATTTCAGTTTCAGATTTTTTTCTTTCAGAAATATCTGTTGATTTCTCTAAATACCCAATTCCAATACCTTCTTTATTCTTTATAATTGTTAATGTAGATTCTACCGGAAATATTGAACCATCTTTTCTTTTATATAACCATTCTCTAGAAATATCACAAAGTGTTTCATTTGAAGAACTATCTTTTAATTGCTTAATATCAGCTTTAAAATCAGACAATTCTTCTTTTATATGAAATATTTCAGCTTTCTGTTTTCCTATCATTTCGGAAGCACTACATCCCAACATAGCTTCAGCACCATTGTTAAAATGTTTAATAACACCATCTTCATTATAAGATATAATAGCTATAGAACCAGAATTCATAATGGTTGTAATTTCATCATTCGCTTTAGATAAAGCAATGTCTGTTAACTTTTTGACATTAATATCTTGACACACTCCAAAAACATTAACACATACTTCATTTTCAAATTCTGCTTGTCCAATAACGCGCACCCAAATTTCCTTATCATTATAAGTCACAAGTTGCAAATCTATATCAAAAGACTCCCCATCAACCATAACATTCTGCATCGCATTAGCAATAAGCTGTCTACTATAACCTGCTTTAAAAAAATTAACAGCTTCTTCAAAAATAGGATAATAACCATCTGGGACATCATGTATTTCACGTATCATTTTATCCCAAAAGACTTCATTTGATTTCAAATCTAATTCCCAAACCCCTATCCTAGCGACTTCACTTGTCTTTTTTAATATTTTATCAATTCTTTTTTTATCAAAATCATGTTCTTTTTGTTTCGCAATATCCCGAGTTTGAATCATGACCCCTCCTACAGTTCCATCATCATTATACCAAGGATTGATATCCCAAAACAGCCATACAACAGCACCTCCTTTCAACTCGAAACGCACATTTTCAGAAACATTAACACGCGCTTTAATACACTCATTATGTATTCGTTCACAAATATTTTTAAGGCTAGGAAAAACATCATAAAGACAAGAACCAATAATCTCTTTATCAACTTGATAATCAGTCAACCATTTTTTAGACACAACAATACAGCACAAATTCACATCAAGCATAGCCATTGCAACAGGAGACTGCTCAATGAAAATTGACTTATAATCAATCATAATATTTTTGAAATTTGGTTTTTTATTTACTGCATTTATTTTAAAATCATAAACACAGTAACTATCTACAAAACATAAATTTAAGCATAAATATATCTAAATTTTTAACTTATCGTCTGAAAAAAAATATTATTTCGAAAAAATAACACCAATTTGTAGAGTAAATATTTCATTATCTTTATCCATCTAAAATCATCAATACCTATGGAACTAGTTTTTGCCACTAATAATTTAAACAAGATAAAAGAAGTACAACGCTTTATTCCATCACATATAAAACTGCTAAGTCTTAAAGATATTTCTTGTCTTGAAGACATCCCAGAAACACAACCTACTATAATAGGTAATGCGCAACAAAAAGCAGAATACATTATTAAAAATTACGGTTATAATTGTTTTGCTGATGATACAGGTTTAGAAATTGAAGCTCTTAATGGAGCACCAGGAGTCTTTTCTGCACGTTATGCAGGACCGCAAAGAGACAGTAATGACAATATGAACTTAGTGTTGGAAAACTTAAAAACACAGCCCAACAGAGCTGCACAATTTAAAACAGTAATCGCCTTACATTTAAATGGCGAATTACAAACATTTACAGGAATTTGTGAAGGCGAAATCACAACAGAAAAACATGGAGAAGATGGTTTTGGTTACGACCCAATCTTTAAAGCAGACGGACTAGATAAAACATTTGCAGAGATAAGTATTGAGCAAAAAAATGAGATTAGTCACAGAGGAAAAGCTTTAAAACAATTAATAAATTACCTAAATAAAATTTAATCCGTTAAAAATCAACACAATAAAATAACTTGTATATTAAAAAAAAAGTTGTATATTTGCAACTTCAAAACTTAAGGTTCACAAAAACTATTGAGTTTTAAATTCCTCAGAGAGAGGATGTGTTACTAGAGGTTTTAGGTTTAAGTATGTCGATTCGCTTCTTTTTGTAACACCACAAAATATAATCGAATACTTATTACAACTGAATGAACACATTCCAAGATTTAGGTCTTAACGAAGATCTTTTAAACGCTATCACCGATTTAGGTTTTGAAAAACCAAGTGAAGTACAATCAAAAGCAATTCCATTATTATTAGAAGAAGACAAAGACTTAGTTGCTTTGGCACAAACTGGTACTGGAAAAACAGCAGCTTTTGGATTCCCAATGTTACAAAAAATAGATATTAATAGCAGAACCACTCAAGGTCTTATTTTATCTCCAACTCGTGAACTTTGTTTACAAATCACAAACGAACTAAAACTTTACGGTAAATATTGCAAAGGATTAAATGTTGTTGCCATTTATGGTGGATCTAGCATTTCTGATCAAGCAAGAGCTGTAAAACGTGGTGCACAAATTATTGTTGCAACTCCGGGTCGTATGAAAGATATGATTAGCCGTAACATGGTTGATATTTCTAAAATACAATACTCTGTTTTAGATGAAGCTGATGAGATGTTAAACATGGGATTCAAAGAAGATATTACTGATATCCTTTCTCATACTCCAGAAGACAAAAACACATGGTTATTCTCTGCAACAATGCCAAGAGAAGTTGCTACAATAGCAAAAAAATTCATGAGAAATCCTACTGAAATTACTGTAGGAAATAAAAATGAAAGTACAACAAACGTTGCTCACGAATACTATTTAGTAAACGCAAGAGACCGTTACCAAGCTTTAAAACGTTTAGCAGATGCTAATCCAAACATTTTTTCTGTAATTTTCTGTCGTACAAAACGTGATACTCAAAAAGTTGCCGAAAACTTAATTGAAGACGGTTACTCTGCAGGAGCACTACACGGAGATTTAAGTCAGAATCAACGTGACATGGTAATGAAATCGTTTAGAAATAAACAAATTCAAATGCTAGTTGCTACAGATGTTGCAGCACGTGGTATTGATGTAGATGATATTACTCACGTAATTAACTACCAACTTCCAGATGAAATAGAAACTTATACACACCGTTCAGGAAGAACAGGACGTGCTGGTAAAACAGGAGTATCTATGGTAATCGTTTCTAAAAGTGAAGTTAGAAAAATTAAAAGTATAGAACGTATTATTAAAAGAGATTTCGATAAGAAAGAAGTACCATCAGGTGGTGATATCGTTGAAGTTCAATTAATGTCGTTAGCAAATAAAATTCATACTACTGAAATCAATGAAGAAATTGATAAACATATTACTGGTATCAATGAATTATTTGCAGATACAGATAAAGAAGAATTAATTAAAAAATTCTTTTCAGTAGAATTTAATCGTTTTTACAACTACTACCAAAAATCTAAAAACATTAAAGTTGAAGACAGAGGAGATAGCCGTGGAAGCGACCGTGATGGTGGTGGACGTGATTATGGAAGTAACTCTAACGACACACGTTACTTTATTAACGTAGGAAGTAAAGATGGTTACGACTGGATGAAACTTAAAGATTTCTTAAAAGAAATTTTAGAATTAGGTAGAGATGATGTCTTTAAAGTAGATGTTAAAGAGAGTTTCTCTTTCTTTAATACTGAAAAAGAAAACGAAGAAAAAGTAATCGCTTTCTTTAATGACTTTAAACATGAAGGTCGTTTTGTAAATGTAGAAGTTAGTGCAGACAAAGGTCGTAGTAGAGGCGGAAGACACGGAGGTGGCGGAAGACGTCGCGAAGGTGGCGGAGGCGGAAGACGTAATGACTCTGGTGGAAGCCGAGGAAGACGTTCTGATAGTAGCTCAAGTTCTAGACGTCCAGGAGGATCAGATTTTAAATCTAGAGAGTCTAATAGCTCTAGACCAAAACGTTCTAGACGTAGAGATTAATACTTCATGTTAATTTTTAGTCAAAATTAGTAGCTTTAAACATTAATGTAAGTTTAGTTTACTATTTTTATCATAATTATAAGTGTAAAAACTTGTCTCCCTCAAAAGAGACAAGTTTTATCACATATATCACACACTAAAATAACACCAATGAGATATTTACTTTTAACGCTTACCCTATTTTTATTTTCTTCAGCCATTTTCGCTCAAGATGATGAAACATTTGTAAAAGGAACTGTTGTAAGTTCTAGTACAGAAGCAATTATAGACCGCGTTAATATTGTAAATCTTAACCAAGTTATTGGAACATCTACAGATGAAGAAGGAAACTTCCAAATCAAAGCAAATGTTAACGATACCTTACACTTTTCTTACCTAGGATACAAATCCATTAAAGTTCGTGTTACTAACGACTGGATAAAATTTGGGGATACCAAAATTAAACTTACCGAAGTCGCTCTAGCACTAGAAGAAGTCGTTGTAAACCAACTAAAACTAACTGGTTATCTAGAGGTTGATATTAAACAAGTACCCATAAAAAGCAATTACCGCTATAGTATTTCAGGACTTTCAAACAAAGGTTATGAAGCCGGAAGCAGCTCACCAAATGCGGTGAATAAAGTTTTAGGCGCTATTTTTAACCCTGCAGATTTTCTTTATGGAGTCTTTGGAAAAAAGCCAAGAGAACTTAAAAAATTACGTCAGATGAAAGAAAATGACGAAATTAGAAATCAACTTTCCTCTCGCTTTGACAGAGAAATGCTTACCGTACTTTTACAAGTAGATAAATACGACTTAGATGAAATTGTTAGTCAGTGTAACTACTCAAAAGATTTCATAGAAACAGCTAATGATCTTCAAATATTAGATGCTATTAATGAATGTTACGAAGAATACAAAGTATTAAACAGAAGTAGATCTAGTAGATTTTAAATCTACACAGCCCTACTCCTTTTATAAATGCTATAATTATTTAGTTTCGTAAAAACGCTCAATAATTTCTTTATGGCTTTTAATAGTATTTTTACACCAATCCATACGTTTTTCTAATTGTTCAATTTCGGTTAACTGCCAATCAATATCTGTTTGTTTTAATTTTGAAGTTACATGCTGCAGTACAATTGCAGCACTTACAGAAATATTTAAACTCTCAGTAAACCCGGCCATCGGAATTTTTAAAAAACAATCTGCCTCATCCAAAACTTCCTGAGACAACCCTTCTGTTTCTCTTCCGAAGAAAAAACAAGATTTTTTAGTCACATCAAACTCATGCAACACGCAATCATTAGTATGCGGTGTAGTTGCCACTATCTGATAGTTTTTAGATTTTAAATCTTTAATACAATCTTTTACCGAATGATAACGATTAAGATCTACCCATTTTTGAGCTCCCATAGCAATTTCGCGATCAATACTTTTAGAATTGCGTTCTTCAACAATATTAAGTTCCTGAATTCCAAAAACATCACAACTTCGCATGACTGCACTTGTGTTATGTAATTGAAACACATCTTCGGTAGCAACCGTAAAATGTTTTGTACGTTGAGAAATAACTGTAGAAAAACGTTCTTTTCTATGGTCTGTTAAATACGTTTCTAGGTGGTGTAAAAGTTCAATATCTATCATATTTTCAAATATAAATTTAAAATCTTAATTTTAAGCTATGAAACACATAGTTGTATTAACAGGAGCCGGAATTAGTACCGAAAGTGGTATAAAAACATTTAGAGATGCCGATGGTTTATGGGAAGGTCATGATATTATGGAAGTTGCCTCTCCGCAAGGTTTTAAAGCTAATCCTAAATTAGTTTTAGATTTTTACAATCAACGCAGAAAGCAACTACTAGACGTATCACCAAATCAAGCTCATATAGATTTAGTAAAACTGGAAACACAGTACAACGTAAGTATTGTAACCCAAAATGTAGATGATCTCCATGAACGTGCTGGGAGTAAAAATGTATTGCATTTACATGGCGAATTATTAAAAGCACGCAGTACAAAAAACGCGCACAATATTACAGACTACCACCAAGATATAAATTGGGGAGATGTTTGTAAAAACGGGCACCAATTACGACCGCATATTGTTTGGTTTGGAGAAGCAGTACCTATGATTGATAAAGCCATTTCAATTTGCGAATCGGCAGATATTATATGTATTATTGGAACGTCATTACAAGTATACCCAGCAGCAAGCTTACTAGAATATGCAGCAAAAAACGCTCCAATTATATATATTGACCCAAAACCAGCAAAAACACATCACAATAAAATAAGGGTTATTAACAAAACAGCGACTGAAGGTGTTAAATACTTTATAGAATTACTTAAAACTTTATAATTTTAACCCTTTATGCTAATTTTAAGTAATAAAATCATGATATTTATATCTATTTATTGAAAGTTGTTTCAAAAAAAACACAATTTTCTTTAACTATTGTTAACAACTTCAATTTTAAATACTCGCAAATAATTGTATTTTTACACTTATAAAAACCAATGTAATTAATGGGTAAGATCATTGCTATTGCCAATCAGAAAGGAGGCGTTGGAAAAACAACGACTTCAGTAAATCTAGCCGCTTCATTAGGCGTTTTAGAAAAAAAAGTATTGCTTATCGATGCTGATCCTCAAGCCAACGCCACATCAGGCCTAGGTATTGATGTAGATAGCGTAGAAGTTGGTACCTACCAATTATTAGAGCATACCGCTTCAGCTGAAGATTGTATCCTTAAAACAACCGCACCAAATGTAGATATCATTCCATCTCATATTGACTTAGTCGCTATTGAAATAGAACTTGTTGATAAAGATGAACGTGAGTATATGTTGAAAAAATCTATTACTCATCTTACCGAGTCTTACGATTATATTTTAATTGATTGCGCACCATCATTAGGGCTATTAACACTTAATGCACTTACCGCTTCAAATGCTGTGATTATACCTATACAATGTGAATATTTTGCTTTGGAAGGTTTAGGTAAACTATTAAATACAATTAAAAGTGTTCAGAAAATACATAATGAAAACTTAGATATTGAAGGCATGTTGCTTACCATGTATGATCAACGTTTACGCCTATCAAATCAAGTTGTTGAAGAGGTTCAAAAACACTTTAGCGATATGGTTTTTGATACCATTATACAACGCAATGTACGTTTAGGTGAAGCACCAAGTTTTGGAGAAAGCATCATTAATTATGACGTGAGTAGCAAAGGCGCGGTAAATTACTTAAGTTTGGCGAAAGAAATCATTAAAAAGAATGACTAATGGCGAAGGCAACAAAAAAACAGGCCTTAGGAAGAGGATTATCTGCACTTCTTAAAGATCCTATAAATGATATTTCATCTATACAAGACAAAAATGCCGACAAAGTTGTAGGTAGTATTGTAGAATTAGATGTTAATGCTATTGAAATTAACCCGTTTCAACCACGTACTAACTTTAATGAAGAAACATTACGTGAATTAGCATCTTCTATAAAAGAATTAGGAGTTATTCAACCTATAACAGTAAGAAAATTAGACTTCAATAAATACCAATTGGTATCTGGGGAACGTCGTTTTAGAGCTTCAAAATTAATAGGTTTAACAACTATACCAGCATATATTCGTATTGCAAACGATCAAGAATCGTTAGAAATGGCCTTGGTTGAAAATATTCAACGTCAAGATTTAGACCCTATTGAAATTGCGTTATCGTACCAACGTTTAATTGACGAAATTAGCCTTACACAAGAACAAATGAGTGATCGTGTAGGTAAAAAACGTTCAACAATTGCTAATTATTTGCGCCTTTTAAAACTAGATCCAATTATTCAAACAGGAATGAGAGATGGGTTTATTTCTATGGGACATGGTCGTGCGATTATAAATATTGAAGATCAAGATATTCAACTAGATATTTACGAAAAGATAATTACCAATAAGCTATCTGTAAGACAAACCGAGACTTTAGTAAAAACTTTTAATACTGAACAAACCGTGAAAATCCCTAAAAAGGAAGACACACCTCAATTTGTTAAAAAAGGCATAAAAGAATTTTCGGAATACTTTGGAAATAAAATAAACGTTAAACTATCTAAGAATGGAAAAGGAACAATTTCAATCCCTTTCACATCCGAAGAAGATTTTAACCGTATCAAAAAACTTGTTGAAAGTGGCAAATAAAGTCCTATATATTATATTTTTCAGCTTATTATATAGTGTAACAGCTGTATCTCAAAGCTTACCTGAAACTGAAAAAGCAACTCCGCTTTCATCAGATTTGGTAATGGTGCAAGATACTATTGTAACTCGTGCACCTATAAATGTTTTAGCACCATCTAGAGCTGCGTTTTACTCGGCAGTTTTACCTGGTTTAGGACAAGCTTACAACAAAAAATATTGGAAAATCCCCATTTTTGTGGGAGGTATTACTACAGGTATTTTAATTTACAATTACAATAATAAAGATTATAAAAGATACCGAAACGCTTATAAAAGTCGTTTAGCAGGAAATGAAACCGATGAGTTTTGGGGAATGGATAGTGATGGAAATCCTACTTCTACCCCAAGAGTAAGTACAGACGGATTAGTTAGTGCTCAAAAAACATTGAAACGAAATAAAGAACTTTCGCTGTTAATAACCATAGGTATTTACGCTTTAAATATCTTAGATGCCAACGTAGATGCGCATTTATTACAATTTAATGTTGATCAAAATTTAGCTCTAAAACCGCATTATAAATATAATGAATTGGAAAGCACTTCAGATTTAGGGCTCACATTAAACTTTAATTTTTAAGAATGAAAATAGCTTTACTCGGGTATGGAAAAATGGGTAAAACCATCGAAAAAATAGCCATTGAAAGAGGGCACGAGATTGTAATAAAAACTAGCGCTAATGATAGCTACGACATCATAAAAGCTGATGTAGCTATTGATTTTAGTATTCCAGAAGCAGCTTTTAAAAACATCTCTAACTGTTTTAATCATAATGTACCCGTAATTTCGGGAACTACCGGATGGTTGCATGATTATGACAAAGCCGTGAGTTTATGTGAAGAGAAAAATGGAGGTTTTATTTATGCATCAAATTTTAGTTTAGGCGTCAATATTTTCTTCGAATTAAATAGAGTTTTAGCTAAACTAATAAAAGGACAATCGCAATACAGTGTAGAAATGGAAGAAATTCATCATACACAAAAACTCGATGCACCTAGCGGGACTGCTATTTCTCTTGCCGAAGATATTATAACAAATTCAAATTACACCAATTGGACTTTAGATAACTCACCATCAAAAGAACACATATTTATTGATGCAAAACGTATTGAAAATGTTCCAGGAACTCATAATGTGAGCTATATTTCTAATGTTGATACTATTGAAATAAAACACACAGCACATAATCGTCAAGGTTTTGCTTTAGGTGCTGTTATTGCTGCAGAATGGATTGTGGGTAAACACGGTGTGTTTACAATGAAAGATGTGTTAAACATAGGTTAATTAAATTATGAATTGTAACAATTAGTAACACAATTCAACTTATAACAAAATAAAAAACAACAATTATGCAGTGGTTAATATTCATATTAGTAATACAAGTAATCCATGGTCTTGGAACTTGGAAATTATATATAAAAGCTGGTAAAAATGCTTGGGAAGCTTTTGTTCCTGTTTATAACGCTATTGTATTAATGAAAATTATAAATCGCCCTTGGTGGTGGACAATTTTATTATTTGTACCAATTATAAACCTTATTATGTTTCCGGTTGTTTGGGTTGAAACGGCAAGAAGTTTCCGTAAAAACTCAACTACAGATACACTTTTAGCGATTTTTACTTTAGGTTTTTACAACTACTATCTTAACTATGTTGCAGATTTAAAATATGTTGAAAACAGAAGTTTACAACCACGTACAGCTGTTGGAGATTGGGTAAGCTCAATTCTTTTTGCTATTGTAGCAGCAACAATTGTACACACGTATTTTATTCAACCATTTACAATTCCTACATCTTCATTAGAGAAAACCTTATTAGTTGGTGATTTCTTATTTGTAAGTAAATTCCATTATGGAGCACGAATTCCAATGACACCAATTGCTGCACCAATGGTACACGATACAATTCCTGTATTAAAATCTAAATCTTATTTTTCTGGGTTAGAATTACCTTATTTAAGACTTCCTGGTTTTGAAAGTATAGAACATAATGATATTGTAGTATTTAACTGGCCGGTTGATACATTATATAATATGTATAAAACTGCCGATAAAAAATATTACAAACCAATTGATAAACGTACCAATTATGTAAAACGTTGTGTAGGAATTCCTGGAGATACACTTGAAGTGAGAAATGGATATGTATTTGTAAACGGTGTGCAAAACTCATTACCAGATCGTTCTAAATTACAGTTTTCGTATGAGATTTCTTTTAAAAGAGCTATCAATCCTGCTGATATTTATCAACTTCTTAAACGTTACGATATTACAGATGGTTTAGGTTATGGTTCAAAAGAAGGTTCATATACTATTTTTGCTGCTACTGATGAAGCTATCGCTAGATTAAAAAATCATCCTGAAGTTGCAGAAATTGTACCTTTAAAAGATACAGATCATAATAGAAATGCTGGAATTTTTCCAAGAAACACAGCATACGACTGGAACAACGACTTTTTTGGTCCATTATATATTCCTGAAGCAGGAAAAACAATTGATTTAAACGTAGAAGTATTACCTCTTTACAAACGTGCTATTTCTGAATATGAAGGACATAAATTAAGTGTAAACGGTAACGAAATTCGTATTGATAACGAAGTAGTAACTAGCTATACTTTTGAAAAAGATTACTACTGGATGATGGGTGATAACCGTCATAATTCTTTAGACTCTAGAGCTTGGGGATTAGTTCCTTTTGATCACGTTGTAGGAAAACCTGTATTTATTTGGATGAGTTGGGATAGCGACGGAAAACCACGTTGGGACCGTTTCTTTACTACTGTTAGTGGAACAGGAAAAGCAACATCATTCTTAATTCCGTTTTTAATTTTATTAGCTGGATATTTTGGATTTAGCCAATGGAGAAAAAAGCGTAAAGCCTAATCTGTATTGATGACACCGTTATTACACCCTACTTATTTTTCTAGTATTGCACATTATGTAGCGATGCTAAAAAACGATAACTTTACTTTTGAAGTTTCTGATAACTATCAAAAACA
This sequence comes from Lacinutrix undariae, assembly GCF_052934785.1. Taxonomy (NCBI): domain Bacteria; kingdom Pseudomonadati; phylum Bacteroidota; class Flavobacteriia; order Flavobacteriales; family Flavobacteriaceae; genus Lacinutrix; species Lacinutrix undariae. Next base: position 2,173,543 of record NZ_CM128809.1, on the reverse strand, counting down.
AACGTATCGTAATCGCATGCATATTTATGGAGCAAACGGACTGTTATCTTTATCAACTCCCGTGGTGTTTTCTCAAAAAAACAGACAACTTTATAAAGATATAAAAGTTGCAAATACTACAAATTGGCAAGATTTACATTGGAAATCTATATTGTCTGCCTATAGTAGTTCGCCATTTTTTGAGTATTACGAACATGATCTTCAACCATTATTTGAAAATAAGGTAGATTTTTTAATGGATTTTAACTTTAAATGCTTTGAAACTATTTTAGATTGTTTACAACTTGATGTAAAGTATAATAAAACGGAAATATTTAATTTACATCCAGAACAACATACAGATTATAGAGCACTTGTTAACAATAGAAAGGAAGTTGTTCAAAACTTTTCACCTTATACACAAGTATTTGATGATAAGCATGGTTTTATACCTAATCTTAGTATTCTAGATTTACTTTTTAATGAAGGTCCAAACGCCGAATTATACTTAGAAGCACAACAGATTTCTTTATAATGCAAAGTACCATCCATTATGCCATTCATATTTTAGGGCCATTATTAGTGGCTTTATTATGTTATAGAAAAAAGTGGAAACTAGCTTTTATTATTATGCTTTCGGGGTTTTTAATTGATATAGATCATCTTTTAGCAACACCTATTTTTGATCCTAATCGTTGTAGTATTAATTATCATCCGCTTCACTCCTACTACGCTATTGCAGTTTACGTACTACTTTCAATATTAAAAAAAACACGCCTGTTAGGTTTAGGATTATTAATACATATTGTGGCTGATACTGTAGATTGTTGGCTAATGTAATTTTAGTTTTGTAACCACTGGATAATGGTCTGAAAGTTCCACATTGTGAGTTTTAAAACCGTTCACTTTAAAAGTAGGATCTACAAGTAGAAAATCTATTCGTACCGGAAAAAACTTAAAATTAAACGTACGTCCAAAACCATTTCCTGCTTCAACAAAAGCATCTTGAAGTTCACCTTTTAACTCTTTATATACGTAAGAATATGCGGTATTATTAAAATCCCCACAAATAATCATTTTATAAGGTGATTTATTTTTGTGTTTTAAAAACTGTTCGGTTTGATTTTGTTGTGTTACAAACGTGCCTCCTATACGTTTTGCAAGGTTTTCAGAAGATTCATTTGCTAGTTTTTCAACATCAGGATTAATACGTAAAGATTGTAAATGTATATTATAAATACGCAGTGTATCTTTATCTTTAACAACATCAATAAAGATAGCATTATTCGCGGTATTTTTAAATGCTATTGATCCTGAATTTATAATAGGAAATTTAGAATATATCGCTTGGCCGGAGGTGATTTTTTGTCCAGAAACAGCTTCATATTTATGATAACCTTTAAGCTTAATATCTTTATCAGGGCGGTATTCTTGTAAGCTTAAAATATCTGGTTGTTGTTCGTTTATAAAGCTTAATATTTGTGCTTTTACACTATCGTCAGGAATCCATTTAAACACGTTAAATAAACGAACATTGTAACTCATAACTGTAATATTTTCGCTATCATCTACATCTTTTGATGATGAAAAATGATACAAAGAAAACACGTAATTATAACCAATTCCTAAAACAATAGCTGATAATAATAATTGCTTTTTTACTTTAAGCAACCAATACACAACAAATAATAAATTAAGAAGTATTAAAAAAGGAACTGCTAAACTAAGTACCGATAAAAATGCGAAGTTTTTTGGAGACACAAAAGGCAATAAATAAGCTAACAACAACATTGTAGCAACTACAGAGTTGATGAAAAAAACTAACTTATCTATAACATTAAGTCCTTTCATTTTAATTAATTCTTACCCGTTTTAAATAAAAAGGCTTTCTCATCCTCAGTTAAGCTTTCATAACCGCTTTTTCCTATTTTATCTAAAATAAGATCAATACGTTTCTGTTTATTAAACTCGTTAAAGTCGTCTTTATTATGACCTGCGTATGTTTTTTTAGTATTCTTATGCACTGTTTTTAAAGGCGATTTCTTTTTAAAAACTTCAGAAATATTATCCGTCATTTTTTCAAAACCTTTTCCAATATCCGACCCTTTTTGAAGTTGAGTCGCATAAAGATATCCTAATAAACTTCCTCCTAAATGTGCGATACTCCCACCTTGATTTGTTGAAAATAATCCTAAAATATCAATCACTACTAAAGCAATACCTATATGCCATAATTTTACTGAAAACATCATTATTTTCACTTCTCTTTGTGGCATATATGCACTTAAAAATATAACTAAAGCGCGTATACCTGCAGAAGCACCAACTAAAGAACCAATGTTTAAAATACTTCTTTCAGGCAATACATTATACACTAATAAAAATGCTAAACCTCCAAATATGATTCCTAAGAAATAAACATTAAGTAATATTTTAGAGTTGAATAAATTGAGTAACATATTAGTAATAAAATACAATACCAGCATATTTATAGCAAAATGCAAAAAGCCATAATGTGTAAAACCATAAGTAATTATTGACCAAGGTTGGTATATAAAATCACCAGCATTTTTAGGTAATTCTAACCATTGTAAACTATTTGCAGTACTGTTAACAGTTTTAAGAATAAACCCTAAAATAAAAACCAGTACATTGACTGCAATAATTTTTTCAAATGTATTAAGGTGCTTTAATTTGTATTGTATGTCTTGTACTAAAGATGTCATTAATCCCAACGGTTTTGATTAAACTGATTTTTTTTCCAATACCACATAATAATAAACCCTGTTAATGCGCCACCAATATGAGCCATATATGCGGTGTTACTCGGACTAAAAAATGATTGTCCGGTGAATGCCGAAATCACATCTAAAATAATAATTCCTGGAATAAAATATTTTGCTTTTATAGGAATTGGTAAAAAAATCATCATCAATTTTGCATTCGGATTCATCATTCCAAATGCAACTAAAATTCCCATAATACAACCAGACGCACCAACCATTGAGGCATAAAACACATCAAATAAATTTTGAATATCCGCAGTTTGTAAACTTGTAAAGCTGCGAGAACTTCTGTTGGTTAATAAAATATCCTTTATTTCTGTAAGCGTAATTCCTGACTGAACTAATGACGACTCTAATGAATAATATTGAAAATAGTAATATCCTAATTGAAATAAAACCGCTCCTAATCCTGCTGAAAAATATATAAATAAGAATTTTTTACTTCCTAAGCGTTGCTCAACAGCACTTCCAAACATCCATAAGGCTAGCATATTAAAAACAATATGCATCACATTACCATGCATAAACATGTGTGTTACAATTTGCCATGGTTTAAAAGCATCGTTTCCTGGAAAATACAGCGCAAACCAATTGCTAAACAAGTCTCCATTATCTTTAAATAATAACATACCCACAAACATGATAACGTTTATGATAACTAAATGCTTTACGGTTTCGGTTATTTTAATCATAATTTACATGAATTTTTTCTCCAAATCATCTACACTCATCGTAATAAATGTAGTTCTATTGGTAGGAGAAACAGTTGGTGCCTTACAAGCAAACAAACTATTTACTAAATGTTCTTGTTCTAATTTTGTTAAAGATTGACCCGTTTTTATTGCTAAACTTTTAGCCATTGATTTTGCTAATAAATCGGTAGCACTAAAATTACTTTCAGGAACTTCTTGTTCCACATCACTAATTAATTGTTCTAAAATTATAGATACTTCGCTTTCTGGAACTCCTACAGGAACTCCAGTAATCTCTAATAATTCATTTTCAAATGAAGAAAACACAAAACCTGTAAATTCTAAATCTTCTTTTAATTGACCAATAATTGTCATTTCAGAAGACGAAAAATGTAATTGTAATGGGAATAATAATTGCTGACTTACCGCTTCTTTAACAGTCATGTTTTTTAACAATTTCTCATACAATACACGTTGATGTGCTTTATGCTGATCAATAATAACCATACCAGATTTTATGGTACTTACTATATATTTATTGTGTAATTGATACGTAGTATGTGTCGCTTCGGCATATTTATCGTCTAAAAATAACGATTCTGTTTCCTCTTCACTTTCATATTCTATTGCACCAAAATCTTGTGGCGAGTCTGTATCATCAGATTCTAACCCCATGTATAAACTATCCCAATTATCTGTGGCTTGTCGTTTAAATTGAGCCGCAGTAGCCGTAACATTTCCAAAGGTAATTTGGCGATTGTTACTTTCTTCAAAAGGATTAAAAGTTCTATCTACCTCTACTGTTGGCGTAGAAGCTTCTTTATTTTTATAATCGTATGGTGTATCTAAATTGGTATCCAAATCAAAATCTAGTACAGGAGCAATATTAAATTGTCCTAAACTGTGTTTTACTGCCGAACGTAAAATAGCATATAGCGTATGTTCGTCATCAAACTTTATTTCAGTTTTTGTAGGATGAATATTTATATCGATAGTTTTAGGATCAACCGTTAAGTTTAAAAAATAACTTGGGTGAGATCCATCTTTTAAAAGGCCATCAAATGCCGAATTAATAGCATGATTAAGATAGGCACTTTTAATAAAACGATCATTTACAAAAAAGAATTGTTCGTTTTTTGTTTTCTTAGCGTATTTAGGTTTTCCTACAAATCCTGAAATTTTTAAAACTTCGGTAGTTTCTTCAACAGGCACTAATTTCTCATTAGTTTTTCCTCCAAAAATATTTACAACACGTTGTCTGTAATTACTTTCCGGAAGGTTAAAATTCTCACTTCCGTTGTGATACATTACAAAAGAAATAGCAGGATGCGCTAAAGCTACACGTTGAAACTCATCAATTACATGACGCAATTCTACCGTATTAGATTTTAAGAAATTACGACGCGCCGGGATATTAAAAAACAAATTTTTAACAGCAATAGAAGTTCCTTGAGGTGTCACTACAACATCTTGGGCTGTAATTTCACTCCCTTCAATTTCTATTTGCGTTCCTAATTCTTGGTCTGCTTGCTTTGTTTTTAGTTCTACGTGAGCAATTGCAGCAATACTAGCAAGTGCTTCACCACGGAATCCTTTAGTATTTAAACTAAATAAATCTTCGGCCGAACGTATTTTGGAAGTCGCATGACGCTCAAAACTTAAACGAGCATCCGTTGGGCTCATTCCTTTTCCGTCGTCAATCACTTGAATAAGTGTTTTTCCGGCTTCCTTAACTATAATTTTTATTTGAGAGGCACCAGCATCAATAGCGTTTTCCATGAGCTCTTTAACAACAGAAGCTGGTCGTTGTACGACTTCTCCTGCGGCTATTTGGTTAGCAACATGATCTGGTAAAAGTTGAATAATGTCTGACATTAGCGGTTTTAAAAGAAAATAGATAAATCGAATTCAATAATAAATAGGAAAATTAAGACTAAAACACCTATGATAATTAGCACTCTTTTGTTAGCACCCTGTTTATCTTCGTTATGCTTAAAATCGTCTACGGCAGAATTTAGTTTACCCTTAAAATTTTTACTAGATCCAAGAGTTTCACGGTAATCATCAAACTTCCCTTTCATTTCAAAAGGACTACCAGTGCCTTTGTAAAAGCGTGGTGTGTAATCGTATCTTTTATTTTTATGTTTTCCAAAAACTCCCATAACTTCCTATTATTCGTAACGACTTAATATGTATAACAATACAAAAATTGAGATTAAAAAAATAAGTAAAACAGGTAAAGAAGCAAACACACTCTTTTTTCGCTTAGAAGAAGATTTCATTTCATTCCATTGCGATTCCAAGTCTTGGTTAGAGGCTTCTTTTTTATTACTATTATGCTTAGGCGCATAGCTAAACTGCTTAGGTTGACGCTGTTTAAACAAATTCTCTATATCTTAAGTTGTTATACATCAAATGTACTTAAAATACTAGGAAATATAGTATAGGGAATGCTAAAAATTGTTAACATTCCGTGAAGTAAAGTTACTAATTATAAGAAAAAATATGCGTTATGAGTTAGCGCGTAGAGTTGCCATTTTTATAGCGGCAACAGCTGCTTCTACACCTTTGTTACCATGCTTTCCACCAGATCTATCAATAGATTGTTGCATATTAGTATCTGTAAGTACACAGAAGATAACAGGCGTTTCGTGAATTACATTAAGGTCTTTTATACCTTGAGCAACGGCGTCACATACAAAATCAAAATGTTTGGTTTCACCTTGTATAACGCTACCAATAGCGATAACAACGTCTACCTTTTGCTCTTGCATTTTTTTAGAACCATATATCAATTCGTAACTTCCAGGAACTTGCCAGTGCAAAATATTATCTGCATTTGCTCCATGTTCAACTAAGGTATCAAAAGCACCTTTAAAAAGTCCGTCAGTGATGTTATCATTCCATTCAGAAACAACAATCCCAAACCGAAAATTTTTCGCGTTTGGGATTGTGTTTTTATCGTATTGAGATAAATTTACTGTAGCCATATATTATAAACTTGCTTCTGCTTTACCTATAAATGCATCGATATTTGATGCTTCAGTTGAAGCAGAAAATTCATTTTTAATTCTTTTAAAGTATTTTAAAGCTTTATCAGTTTTCCCTAAAGTTAAGGCTAACGTTCCTGCTTTGTATAAATACATTGGAGTTGTATAATCGTTTGTAGATGTTGCGATTGCTTTTTCGTAATATCCTAACGCATCTTCTGGTTGGTTAAGTTGCACAAAAGCATCACCTATTGCACCTTTAGCAACTGGAGCAAGTATTTTATCATCACTAGAAAACTTATTTAAATACGTTACTGCATTTGAATAATCTTTAGTGTTTAAATATGCCATACCTGCATAATAGTTAGCAAGGTTTCCTGCTGGAGTTCCGCTATATTTATCAGCGATATCAACCATACCGTATTTTCCTTCACCACCATTTAAAGCTAAAGTATATAATGAGTCTTTATCTGTTCCTGTAACAGCTTGCTCAAAATATTGTTGTGCTTTAAACATCTCATTCATCGCTTCACCAGATTTTGGTTCAGATACAAATTTATTATATCCTAAATATCCTAGAGCTACAACTGCTGCAAAACCAACAATCATAAAAATATATTTTTGATTTTTGATTGCCCAGTCTTCTGTTTTAGAAGCTGTTTCATCTAATGTGTTAAAAACCTCAGCAGTTGTTGAGTGTTCTTCAACAGCTTCAACCTTTTCTTCTACTGTTTTTGCTTTGTAACCTCTTTTCTTATATGTAGCCATCTATTTCTGTATTTATGCGCCTGCAAAAATATAATTTTTATTGGGATTTAAAAGCTAATTTATTTGTTATTTTTCAATAATTTGCACTTCCTTTTGTAACCTTAATAATTAAAACGCAAATTCAGTACCTTTTTTATGGTTTTAAATTCGTTATCAGTACTCAATTATAAAAATTTTGAAAGTGAATCTTTCACATTCGACAGTAAGATAAATTGCTTTGTAGGCGCCAATGGCATTGGTAAAACTAATGTTTTGGATGCTATTTATCATTTGTCTTTTGGAAAGAGCTACTTCAACCCTATTGCTTCTCAAAATATAAAACATGGTGAGGAGTTTTTTGTGGTTGATGGCATTTTTGAAAAAGAAGAACGCGAAGAAAAAATTGTAGTTTCTTTAAAAAAAGGTCAGAAAAAGATTATAAAACGAAATGCTAAGGCCTACGAAAAGTTTAGCGATCATATTGGTTTTATCCCTTTAGTGATTATTTCGCCTGCCGATAGAGATTTAATTATTGAAGGTAGCGATACACGTAGAAAATTTATAGATAGCGTTATTTCACAAAGTAACAAGACCTATTTAAGTCAGTTAATTAGTTATAACAAAGTATTATCGCAACGTAATGCTTTACTTAAATATTTTGCACTAAATAACACTTTTAATGCACAAACTTTAGAGGTTTATAACGAACAACTACATGCTTACGGTACAGAAATATTTAAAACTAGAGCCGAATTTTTAGAGGCTTTTATTCCTATTTTTAAAGAGCGGTACAATGTGATTAGTAATGAAAATGAACCGGTAGATTTAAGCTACAAAAGCGCTTTGTTTGAAACTGATTTAAAAACCTTACTTACTCAAAATCTTAACAAAGATAAGGCGTTACATTATACAAGTGTTGGTGTACACAAGGATGATTTAAATTTTGAGATTGAAGGATTTCCTATTAAGAAATTTGGAAGCCAAGGCCAACAAAAATCATTTTTAATTGCGTTAAAATTAGCACAATTCGACTTTATAAAACAACAAAGTGGCGTTGCTCCTATTTTACTTTTAGATGATATTTTTGATAAATTAGATGAGCACCGTGTGGCGCAAATTATAACACTTGTAGATAATGAGCATTTTGGACAACTATTTATTAGTGATACACATGCCGAACGTACTGAAAACATTATAAAACAAGTGCATCAATCGTATAAAATATTCAAACTATAATTTTTACTTCTTATGAGATTAAAATCTTTCTTACCACTTTTAATTATTGTTTTAACCTTCGGTTGTGCTAAAAACCCTAAACAATTTCTTCAGCATATAAATGGCTATTGGGAAATTGACGAGGTAACACTTTCTAACGGATCAAAACGTGACTATAAACATAACGACACGATAGATTATATAACATTAAATGATAGTCTTGCTGGTTTCAGAAAAAAATTAAAACCAAATTTTAGTGGTACTTATGAAACTTCAAGTGATGCTGAACAGATAAAGGCTGTGTTTGAAAACGATAGCTTATTTATTGAATATACAACACCTTTTAATACATGGAGAGAAACGGTTTTGAATGCTACAGAAAACAGTTTATTAATTTTGAACGCTAATAAAGATCAGTATCTTTACAAAAGATATGAACCTTTGGATGTAAACTAATGGCAAGACGCAATAACGAGAACCAAACAATAAGTGATGTTTTAAAAGAATTTGTAGATAATAATAATTTACAAACAGGCTTAGATAAAGTAAATGTACGCGATGTATGGGCAGAAATGATGGGAAATAGCGTAAATAAGTACACTACAGCTATACAGTTGGAACGCGATACATTATATGTACAATTAAAATCGAGTGCGCTTCGTGAGGAGTTAAGCTACGGAAAAGATAAAATTATTGATATGCTTAACGAACAGTTAGGGAAAGATGTAATTAAAAAACTAGTCTTACGTTAATTCGTTTTACTTTTTAGCATAAAAAAACGCAACTCAATGAGTTGCGTTTTTTGTATATATAAAGTATGTTTCTTAGAACATCTCTCTTCCTGAAAAATGGAAAGCACCTTCAATAGCTGCATTTTCATCGCTATCACTTCCGTGAACAGCATTTTCTCCAATAGAAGCAGCGTATAATTTACGGATAGTTCCTTCAGCAGCATCAGCAGGATTAGTAGCACCAATTAAAGTTCTAAAATCTTCAACAGCATTTTCTTTTTCTAAAATAGCAGCTACAATAGGACCACGTGTCATGTACTCAACTAATTCACCAAAAAATGGTCTTTCGCTGTGTACTGCGTAAAATGCTTGAGCATCAGCAGTTGTCATTTGTGTTAATTTCATTGCTACAATTCTGAATCCTGAAGCGTTGATTTTTTCTAAGATTGCTCCGATGTTTCCTTTTTCAATTGAATCAGGCTTAAGCATTGTAAATGTTCTATTTGTTGCCATTTTGTTTTAATTTAATTCGTTTTTATGTTTTAATGCATTTAAATAGTTGTGAAACTGCTTATAATTTCAGGCCAACTGTAAAAAAATACACTTCTTAAATTTGCTGCAAAAGTAATGTAATTCTTAAAAAAAACAATACAATCCAATATTAAAAAATTGTATCTTCGCAAACTATGACTGTACAAGATATTCTTAACGTAAAACAACTACTAAGTTCACCTCAAAATATTGTGATTATACCTCACAAAAACCCTGATGGTGATGCCATTGGATCAACTTTAGGCTTATACCATTATTTAAAAATGGGTAACCATAATGTTACGGTTATTGCACCTAATGATTATCCTCATTTTTTAAAATGGGTTCCTGGAGAAGCTTCAATTTTAAAATATGACGCACAACACGACGAAAGCAACACACTTTTACAAGCTGCTAATATCATTTTTACACTCGATTTTAATGCTTTAGGTAGAATTGGAAACATGTCTGCTGCTGTAGCAAATACCGAAGCCATAAAAATTATGATTGATCATCACCAACAACCCGATGATTATGCGTTATACACGTACTCTGATGTGAGTATGTCTTCAACCTGTGAAATGGTGTATAATTTTATTGAAATGCTAGATGATGTTGATAAAGTAAATAGCGACATCGCGACTTGTTTATATACTGGAATTATGACGGATACTGGATCTTTTAGATTCTCGTCTACCACAAGTAAAACACACCAAGTTATTGCACATCTTATTGATAAAGGTGCCAACAACTCACAAATTCATAATAATATATACGACACTAATAGCTATGAACAACTACAACTTTTAGGTTGTGCGTTGAGTAACTTAAAGGTGATTCCGGAGTATAAAACGGCTTTTATTACTTTAAGTCAGAAAGAACTTAACAAATTTAACTTTAAAAAAGGCGATACCGAAGGTGTAGTAAATTACGGTTTATCTCTTGAAGGTGTTGTTTTTGCAGCTATTTTTATTGAAAGTCATCAAGATAACATCATAAAAATATCGTTACGTAGTAAAGGTGAATTTTCGGTGAACGAATTTTCGAGAGCACATTTTGAAGGTGGCGGACATACCAATGCTGCTGGAGGTAAAAGTGATTTAGATTTAGAAGCGACTGTTGAAAAATTTATTAGTATCTTACCAAGCTATAAACAGGAATTAAATGATGAATAAACACCTACTGATACTCCTTTTAGCATGTATTGCATTTAGTTGTAAATCTCCTGAAGCACGATTACCAAAGAGTGTAAAATCGGGATCTTTTATAAATGCCTCAATAGAACGTAATATTAAACTCAACCAGATTGAGCACAATTTTATTGAAGAACATATAGCCAAAGACACTTTAAATACTTATCAAGCTTCAGAAAACGGATTTTGGTATTACTACAATACTAAGGTTACACAAGATACAATTACCGCTAAGTTTGGTGACATTGTAAATTTCGATTATAATGTAAAAGCACTTAATGGCGCTCAAATATATTCGGATGAAGATATTACACCTCGTGATTACGCGATGGATAAAGAAGAATTATTTACAGGTCTTAGAGAAGGCTTAAAATTAATGAAACCTGGTGAAACAGTTACCTTCTTATTTCCGTCACAAAAAGCGTACGGTTATTATGGAGACGAAGATAAAATAGGCATAAATACGCCTTTAATTTGCAAAGTAACAGTAAACACAATTAGACAAAACCTAAACGATTAAACAAAAAACTCATGAAATTGATTAGTAAAACATTACAACTTTTTATGTTATTCTTAGCTATTACATTAATCTCTTGTAAGGAAGAATATCCAGATTTAGAAGATGGTCTTTATGCCGAATTTATAACGAATAAAGATACAATGGTGGCTAAATTATTTTACACCAAAGTTCCTGTAACCGTTGCTAACTTTGTGGCGCTTGCCGAAGGAAATCATCCTTTAGTAAAAGAAGAATACAAAGGAAAACGTTACTACGATAGCACCACTTTTCACCGTGTAATTAATAAATTTATGATTCAAGGTGGAGATCCAACTGCAACAGGTAGTGGAGATCCTGGATATAAATTTGAAGATGAATTTAATGCTGATTTAAAACACGACAAACCAGGAATACTATCTATGGCAAACTCTGGAGCTGCAACTAACGGAAGTCAGTTTTTTATTACAGAAGTACCAACACCTCAACTTAATAACAGACACGCTGTTTTTGGTGAATTAGTAAAAGGATTAAACATTTTAGATACCATCTCAAATGTTAAAACGGGTGCTATGGATAAGCCTCTTGAAGATGTTGTAATTTTAAAATTAAATATTATTAGAAAAGGATCTGAAGCCAAAGCTTTTAACGCCCCTAAAGTATTTACTGAAGAATTACCTAAAATTAAAGAAAAGCAAGAAGCTTTAAAAGCTGAAGCGCTTAAAAAAGCTGAAGAAGAACGTTTAAGCAAAGAAGCTAAAAATATTGAAGCTGCTGCAACAGTAAAAGCAGATTTAAATACTTATGATGCTGAAGCTACAACACTAGCATCTGGTTTAAAAATGCACCTAATTACTGTTGGTACCGGAGCTAAACCAAAAACCGGAGATATGGTAACCGTTAATTACGAAGGTTATTTTACAGATGGTCGTTTATTTGACAGTAATGTACAAGCGGTAGCAGAACGTCACGGCATGCTAAACGAAAGACGTGCACAAGCTAATGGTTACCAACCTATGCCAATGCAAGTAAGTCCAGATGCACGCATGATTCCTGGTTTTAGAGAAGCTGTTGCTCAACTTAAAGTTGGTGACAAAGCTTACTTTTACTTACCTTATCATTTAGCATACGGAGAAAGAGCTAATGGCCCAATCCCTGCAAAATCAGATTTAATATTTGTTATTGAAATGGTAGAGATTAAAAAATAATCTAACACCATATTTCACATATAAAAAAAGCCTTTCAATATAATATTGAAAGGCTTTTTTAATTTTATAGTTTATTTAAGTTATCTGTAATTATTTCTTTTAAAAAAGAACACCGACACCCAACATTACACCTTTTACTTGTGTCCAAGCTGTAGATTTTCGTATGGATAAACCATCAAGACTAATTGCTTTATAACTATAACTTAAATCTGTTACTAAAATAAATCGCTTATTGTTTATTGGAAATTTATAACCAAAACCAATATTAAAAATGGTTCCATTATTTTTTCCGCCTTCTACTTTTGCAAGCATTCCATAATCTAAAAATAAATACGGACTAGATTTACCATCATTAAAGTAAGTTCTTACATCTACAAAAATGGGAAGCGTATTAAAATTTGGGTTACTATAACCGTCTAAACCAACACCCAATCCAACAGAAAAGTTAGGATTAAAAAAATATCCATTTATAGTTTGAAGACTATATGCTTTAGATTTACTTAAAGGTAAATCTGTAACCGTAACGCCACTTGAAGGGGAATACGTTTCTAATTTAGCCGAACTTACATTTATATAACTAAACCTAGTAATGTTAAAAAAGCCTTTATTTCTATATTCATCTTGCTTTTTATCGTCTTGAGAAAACACTGATAAACTAATCAGTAAAAAAAATGATATAATAATTTGTTGTTTCATTCTCATTTTTTTTTATAAAACATTAATTTTTAAACGAATATACTATTTATAATTTATAAGAAATATCAAAAAAAGCCTCTCAATATTGTATTGAAAGCCTTTTTAGGTATTCTTTAATTTGATACTTGCTTACTCTTTATCAAAAACTTTAATTTCTGCTTGTCCTAAATAATTAATAGATAAATTTTCATTATCTAAACTAAAAATTTCATAACAGTAATCTTGATCATCTTCATCAGTTAATTTTAAATAATAATCTTCTTCTCCTCCTGTTTTAACAATATTACCACATAGAGCCACAGATAAACCTGAATTAGGAATAGTAGACAAATCTTGAAGTACATATGTAAATGTATCTTCTAAATTACCTTCGTAATACCAATAACAATTATTAGTTGTAAAAACCCATTTACTGTCTGTATCACTTTCTAAAATCCATGTACCAATAATATCTTCATCTGGATTATTAAAAGATGATAATGTTAAAAATCCAACTAAAGTTAATGAAAGTAGTATTGTAATATTTTTTATTAATGTTTTTCTGTTCATAAATTATAATTAAAGTTAAAAGTTTACAACTATTAATGGTAATTAATTTAAGGAGATCATAATCTTAATATGCAGTAAACATAATACTTATATTTAACTTAAGGTTACGGTTTTCCGTAAACATATTACGGAAGAACCGTAGTTTTCAACATTTAAAAGACTGCAAAATATTTTAAAAAAATCAAAAAAAAAAAAACCTCTCAATATTGTATTGAAAGGCTTTTTTATTAATTACAACTTTTTTTATTCCTGTTTTTCTAACACTAAATTTGATGGTATTTTAAATGGCCAAACATTATTAGCTCCATTTACCCAAAAAATGTCCCATTTTAAATCTCTAACACAATTTAAAACTGTGCACGGTAAAAGCTCTAGATTTAAACTAGGCATAAAACCTCTATCATCATATGGTATATCTGTAGGCTCAAAATACGAAAGAGTCACCTTATTTCTAGTATCTTCAAAAATAGAGGGTCCAAATATTACATACTTATTAGACTCACTATCATCAAGTAATGTGTCATAAATTACTATTCCGTTTTCTATGTATTTAAACTTAATATAAATGTCATCATAATATGATCCAAAATAATCTGCATGTTCGTTAAGATATATTTTAATAATTAACTCTGTTGTATTGTCTTCAAATTTCCATGTACCTAAAAATTTATTTAAATCCCCATTTACATCCTTATAGTAATATACAACATCTTCTTGTTCAACATATTCACCTAACCTTACTAAAGGTATAACTTGCTCTTCTTGAGCATACAATGTTGCAAACATTGTTAAGTTTAATAAAACAATTAATATATTTTTCATGTTCTTTAATTTTATTTAAATTTTATTTAAATTTTATTTTTTTCAATTACAAATCCAATCAATAAGCTGCCCATTCTCATCAAAAACAGCTTCAAGCACTTTAGAATTCAAGACATTACCTCCTATTTTAGTTTCCTTCATAAATAATTTATACCTATCAACTGTATCTCTTAAACAATCTTCATCACATATTTCTCCTGCATTTTGATTTACTTTATTCCATTCTTTAAGAACTCTCCTAGAAAATTTATTCTTGAATTTTTTTAAAGCCTTTGGGGTTTCAAAAGTATTAAGTGCACTCAATGCACTTTCTTTATCAATTAATATAGCAAACAAACCTGCTTCTGTCATGACTATCTGCACAACTTCACTTACTAAGCTAGGATTAGTTTGATTAATATGTTTTATATTTTTCATCACCTCTACAATATCATCATCAGAAGGTACAGGAGCATTAAAAAATGGATTAGAGCTGATTATCATATCATAATATACCTGCTGATGAATGTGCATAGACACAGTTTCATTTCCTAAATAATTTGGAGTATAATCTATACTATTTCCATTTCTAATAGAAGGATTTCTAGGAATGTACAGGTCATCTCCTGACTTAGAAAAGCGAGCGCCATCTTCTTTAAAATTGCCGGATGCAGAAGAAATTCCAGTTTTAAAGTCATTCATATATGAACGAATTGTTGTATTAGCAAATAACTCCATAAGATATTCCTGAGTATCATTACAACCTTCCTCTTCCATACCAGGAAACTCCATAACAACTCCTTCACCAGAAATACAACCTCCATTACCATCATCTATAGTAGTTGTAAATCCATTTTCTTCACAAGGTGTATCATCATCTCCTGCAGCGGGATTCCCTGTTTCTCCTCCAGGCCCTCCTCCTATAGGTGTAAAACCTCCAGTATCAGAACCAGTATCAGCCCCAATACCACCTCCAACAAACTCACATTCTTCGGTGACTGTAATTGTCATAAATGTTCTAGGAGTAATTTGGTCTGGTTCATAACAACCTGGATGATCGGCATATTCTTTTTTATCTGAACCTGCTGTAAAACTACACTCACCTGAAGTTATTGATACAACATCTACACAATCCCAACTACCAGAAAGACCACGACTTGCATAACTAAGCTGAGGGTCTATAAGTTTTGTTACACGATACTCGGTAAGGTGCTGGTTTGTTGTACCATTTAATATCTCACCTACCGGTACATCTGTCTTATATTCTATTAGATAGTTCATTTCTGTACCATCTGCATATTGAGAAAGCATTATGTTTTGTAATAAATTAGCTTCGGGATCAGAAACCACTCTAAATGTATATGAAACATACCCACTTTCATGTTGTACATTTCCTATTAAAGTTGTATCTACAACGAAAGTGTTATTTTCTAAGCTTCTGTGTGTTGAAGACTTCAAACTATTAAGATCGCCTATAGCTTCTTGTAGTAAGTTTTTATTAACACTTTTAGCGTTAATAAAATCATTGTAAGAAATAATTTCGTTGGTTGAGACACTATTGTTTGATGTTTCGTTTATACTTACATCTTCTTTTTGGCAACTAAAATTTAGAGTTGATAGACCAAAAAGCAATACACCTATTTTAAGATAGCTCCTTGTGTTTTTGTGTTTTTGTGTTTTTGTGTTTTTGTGTTCATAAATTATAATTAAAGTTAAAAGTTTACAACTATTAATGGTAATTAATTTAAGGAGATCATAATCTTAATATGCAGTAAACATAACACTTATATTTAACTTAAGGTTACGGTTTTTCCGTAATATGTTTACGGAAAAACCGTAGTTTCCAAGATTTAAAAGGCTTGAAAGACTGCAAAATATTTTAAAAAAATCAAAAAAAACCTTTCAATATTGCATTGAAAGGTTTTATATATAAACTACTTGTAATTTATTTCTTCGGAATTTCTTTTAAAATCTCTAAAACAAATTTCCAATATTTTTGTGCTGAAGAAATCTGAGCACGTTCATCTGGTGAGTGCGCCCCTTTTATGTTTGGTCCAAAACTAATCATATCCATTTCTGGGTAATTGGTACCAAGAATACCACACTCTAATCCTGCATGACAAGCCGCAACATGAGGTTCTTCATCATTATTTAAACCTTTATAAATAGGTACAATTACTTTTAAGATATCAGAATCCATATTTGGTGTCCATCCTGGGTAATCACCATCTAAAGTTACTTCACAACCTGTTAACTCAAAAGCAGCACGTAATGTATTTGCTAAGTCCCATTTTGAGCTCTCAACCGAAGAACGCGTTAAACAGCCAATTTTAATTTCGCCATCTTTAACAATTACACGCGCAATGTTATTTGAGGTTTCAACTAAACCAGGAATATCAGCACTCATACGGAATACACCGTTCCATGCTGTATAAAGAGCTCTTGTTAAACCTTCTTGCACACCAAGATCCATAATAGTTTCTGGAGTTTCAATTTTAGTCACTTCAACAACTAAATCTGGTTCCATAGTTTTTAGCTCCGTCTTAATCTCGTTAGCTAAATCTGTAATTTCTGCAACAAACGATGCTTCGTTCATCGCATCAACAGTAATAATTGCATTACTTTCACGAGGAATAGCATTACGTAAACTACCACCGTCAATTTCTGAAATACGCAGTCCAAAATTCTCAAAACCATCAAATAATAAACGGTTCATAATTTTATTGGCGTTTCCTAAACCTTCGTGAATTTGCATTCCCGAATGTCCACCTTGTAAACCTTTTACAGTTAATTTAAATCCTATTTTAAATTCTGGAGTTTCTTCAACCTCATAACTTCTTGTTGCAGTAACATCAACACCACCGGCGCAACCTACTCCAATTTCATCATCTTCTTCTGTATCTAAATTCAACAGAATTTCACCTTCAAGTAAACCACCTTCAAGTCCCATTGCACCTGTCATTCCAGTTTCTTCATCAATGGTAAATAACGCTTCAATTGCAGGATGTACAATATCTGTACTTTCAAGAATTGCCATAATTGTAGCCACTCCCAAACCGTTATCGGCACCTAAAGTAGTTCCTTTAGCTTTTACCCAGTCTCCTTCAATAAACATGTCAATACCTTGAGTATCAAAATCAAAATTGGTATCGTTATTTTTTTGGTGCACCATATCTAAATGCGATTGCATTACAATAGTTTTACGGTCTTCCATTCCCACTGTAGCAGGTTTTTTAATAATAACGTTTCCTACTTTATCTTCAATAGTTTCAAAACCTAATTGGGCTCCAAAATCTTTCATAAACGCAATAACACGTTCTTCTTTTTTTGAAGGTCTTGGTACTGCATTTAAATCTGCAAATTTGTTCCAAAGTTGTTTTGGTTCTAATGCTCTTATTTCTGAATTCATAATTTTAACTTTAAGTTACACAAAGGTACATATTAGATGAAGTTTTATAAAACTATTTTCTATTTTTGATTTATGCAGAAGTACCTCAAGTCCATAATAGCGTTTTCAATTGTTTTTCAAATTGCTTTTATTAAAATAATAGCGCAGTTTCCTGAATTTGTAGAACAGTTTTACAGCAACGGCTTATATCTTTTTATTTCAAAATTAATGCGCTATGCTTTTGGTTGGTTACCGTTTTCAATAGGTGACATTTTATACACTATTGCTACCATATATATATTAAGGTGGCTTTTTGTAAACAGAACACGTATTATAAAAGATACAAAATTCTGGTTTCTAGATGTGTTTTGTGCGCTATCAATAGGGTATTTTGCGTTTCATTTATTATGGGCGTTTAATTATTACCGTCTTCCACTCCATCAAACTTTAGAATTACAAAAGGAATATAGTACCGAAGCTTTAATTACCACTACAAAAACGTTAATTACACAATCTAACGCTACACATCTAGCTATTACAAATAACGATACTTTAAAGGTTGAAATGCCGTACACCAAGCAAGAATTGTTAGATAAAGTTCCGGAAGGTTATGCTGAATTATCTCAAGAATTTCCGCAGTTAACCTATTCCCCAAAGAGTATTAAAAAATCGCTATATAGTTTACCATTAACCTACATGGGATTTTCGGGCTATTTAAACCCGTTTACAAACGAAGCTCAAATTGATGGCTTAATTCCGTCTTACAAATATCCCACAACAGCTAGTCATGAAGTGGCGCATCAACTAGGTTTTGCTGCCGAAAACGAAGCTAATTTTATAGGAAGTATGGCGGCAATGCATCATAAAGACATGTATTTTAAATATTCAGGATACACGTTTGCATTACGCCATTGTTTACATGATTTATACAAAAGAGACCCCGAAACCTACAAAATGCTTATTAAAACACTTAATCCTGGGATTCTTAAAAATTATGAAGAAGCACAAAACTTTTGGAATGATTATCAAAATCCTATCGAACCGCTTTTTAAAACCACTTACAACAGTTACTTAAAAGCTAATAACCAAGTTGGCGGCATAAATAGTTATAGTTATGTGGTGGCATTATTGGTAAATTACATAGAAACCAACCCGCCTAAAAAACGTTAAAACTGCAATATAATAGGTGCTTTTGAGCTTAATTTTTATCTTTAGAAGATAATTTTAATCCAACCAACCTAATGATAAGATCGTATCTTACCCTCTTAATGTGCTTTTGTTGTGCTATTATTTTTGCTCAAGAATATGCCCCAAAAAATGATGGTGTTGTTACCGTAAACACAAATTACACGGCATTTACAAATGCTAAAATTTATGTAACACCAACACAAATTCTAGAAAATGCCACTTTATTAATTAAAGATGGTAAAGTTGTAGCAACAGGAACTACGGTAACTATTCCTAAAAACACAACTGTTATTAACCTTAGCGGAAAAAGTATTTACCCGTCTTTTATTGATATGTATGCCGATTTTGGAGTTGAAAAACCAAAGCGTTCTTCTGCTGGAAGAAATTCTAGATATACCTCAAACCGTTCTGGATATTATTGGAATGATCATATAATGCCAGAAAATAAAAGCATTGAGACCTTTAATTACGATACTAAAACAGCCACTGCGTATTTAAAAGCTGGTTTTGGAACTGTAAACACTCATATACAAGACGGAATTGTTAGAGGATCTGGAACATTAGTAACCTTAAATAACACACAAGGTAACGAAACACGTATTATTGATGATGCATCTGCACAATACTTATCATTTAAAAAAAGTGTAACTTCTAGCTTGTCATATCCTGCGTCAATTATGGGAAGTATCGCACTCCTAAAACAATTATATATTGATGCCGATTGGTATGCAAAAGGGAACTTTAAAACTAAAGATTTATCCTTAGAAGCTTTAAATAGAAACAAAAAGTTAGTACAAATTTTTGCTGCCGAAAGTAGCATCAATGCCTTACGTGCTGATAAAATTGGAGACGCTAATAATATTCAATACATTTTATTAGGTGGCGGCGATGAGTACGAGCGTATCACAGAAATAAAAAACACCAATGCGCCATTAATTATTCCTATTAATTTCCCAAAAGCTTACGATGTTGAGAACGCTTTTTTAGCAGATAAAATTGAGTTAGCAGATATGAAAGCGTGGAACCAAAAACCTACAAATCCTAAAGTGCTTGCCGATAATAATATCACTTTTGCCTTTACAACTCACGATTTAAAATCGCCTAAAGAATTTAAAGCAAACCTTATTAAAGCTATCAACTACGGTTTATCAAAAGAAAAAGCTCTTGAAGCTTTAACAACTATTCCTGCACAATTATTAGGGAAATCTAACCTTATAGGATCACTTAATAATGGTAGTTATGCTAATTTTTTAATTACTTCTGGTGATGTGTTTGATAAAAAAACAACACTCTACCAAAACTGGGTACAAGGACAACCTTCAGTTTTTGAAGACCTAAACACTAAAGATATTAGAGGATCTTACGAGTTTAAGATAAAAGATAAAACTTATCTAATGGTTTTAAGTGGCGAATTAAGCAAACTGAAATCTAAAATAACAAGTAACGATAAAGAATTTGGATCTAAAATTTCATATAAAGAAGATTGGATAAACGTTTCAATGACTAGCGAAGATTCAACAGCTCAAAATTTTATACGTATCGTAGCTAACACAGATTACAATTCGGCATTAAAAGGAAAAACAATACTTTCTAATGGTAACGAATTAGCATTTTCTGCAACACCTTTAAAAACAGCAAACACAAATGTAACGCTTCAAGAAAAGGAAGAAAAAAAGGAAACCGAATTAGATGATAAAGTTATTTTTCCTGTAACCTTCCCCAACACACCTTATGGTTTTAAAACACGTCCTGAAGCAGAAACAATTCTGTTTAAAAACGCTACTGTTTGGACCAACGAAAAAGAAGGGATTTTAGAAGCTACCGATGTATTAATTAAAAACGGAAAGATTGCCAAAATTGGTGAAAACTTATCTAGCAAAAATGCCAAAATTATTGATGCCACAGGAAAACACTTAACTTCTGGTGTTATTGACGAGCATTCGCATATCGCTGCAGCTTCAATTAATGAAGGTGGACAAAATTCTTCTGCAGAAGTTTCTATTGAAGATGTTATTGACCCTACCGATGTAAGTATTTACCGAAATCTTGCCGGAGGTGTCACTTCTATTCAAATATTACACGGGTCGGCAAATCCTATTGGAGGACAATCGGCAATTATTAAATTAAAATGGGGAGAAACGGCTCCTAATTTAATTTATAACGAGAGTCCTAAGTTTATAAAATTCGCCTTAGGAGAAAATGTTAAACAATCTAACTGGTCTAGCACTTCTAGATTTCCACAATCTCGTATGGGTGTGGAACAATTATATATCGATTATTTTACAAGAGCTCAAGAATACGACGTTAAAAAGAAAAGTGGTAAACCGTACAGAAAAGATTTAGAACTAGAAGTCTTGGTTGAAATTTTAAATGGCGAGCGTTTTATTTCATGTCATTCTTATGTACAAAGTGAAATTAATATGCTTATGAAAGTTGCAGAGCAATTCAACTTTAAAGTGAACACCTTTACACATATTTTAGAAGGTTATAAAGTGGCCGATAAAATGAAAGCTCATGGTGCTGGTGGATCAACATTTAGCGATTGGTGGGCATACAAATACGAAGTTAATGACGCTATTCCTTACAATGCGGCAATTATGCATAACGCAGGAATTACCGTAGCAATTAATAGTGATGACGCCGAAATGTCGCGCCGTTTAAACCAAGAAGCTGCAAAAACCATTAAATATGGTGGCGTAAGTGAAGAAGATGCTTGGAAATTTGTCACATTAAATCCTGCTAAATTATTACATATTGATGATCGCGTTGGAAGTATAAAAATTGGTAAAGATGCCGATGTAGTATTATGGACAGCACATCCACTTTCCATTTATGCTAAAGCAGAAAAAACGCTTATTGAAGGTGTAACGTATTTTGATTTAGAACGCGACACACAATTACGTGCGCAAATTAAAGATGAAAAAAGCACACTTATTAACATGATGTTACAAGCCAAAAACAAAGGTTTAAAAACACAACCTGTTAAGAAAAAAGAGAAAATGTATTTACACTGCGACTCCGTAGATCACGAACACCAATATTAAAACATATATAACAATGACCTATTTTAAAAAATCATTTTTACGACTTATAGTATTGTGTGTTTCGGTAAGTTTCGCACAACAAACACCCGCTAACAAACAACAAAAAACCATTGCTATCACTGGCGCAACAGCACACATAGGAAATGGAACTGTTATAGAAAACAGTGTTATTATTTTTTCTGACGGAAAAATAAGCAACGTTACAACACGTAACAATAGTGAAATTAACACAAACGGTATGACCATTATTAATGCCGAAGGAAAACATATATATCCAGGTTTTATTATCCCAAACTCTACATTAGGTTTGGTTGAAATTGATGCCGTTAGAGCAAGTGACGACGAAGAAGAATTAGGATTAATGAATCCGCATATAAGAAGTTTAATTGCTTACAATGCCGAGTCTAAAGTGGTAGAATCTATGCGACCTAACGGTGTACTTATTGGGCAAGTGACTCCTCGTGGCGGACGTATTTCTGGAACATCATCAATTGTACAATTTGATGCTTGGAACTGGGAAGATGCAGCTATAAAAACAGATGATGGTTTACACATTAACTGGCCAAATAGTTTTGCTCGTGGGCGTTGGTGGCGCGGTGAAGATCCTGCATTAAAAGCAAATGATAAATACACCGAACAAGTAACAACTTTAAGCAACTATTTTAACGAAGCTAAAAGTTATAATAAAGGTGATAAAACCGTTACTAACTTACCGTATCAAGCTTTAAACGGTATTTTTAATGCCGAAAAAACACTTTACGTACATGTAAATGACGAAAAAAGCATCACAGACGCTATTCATTTTAAAAACCAACAACAGATAAAAAACATGGTTATTGTTGGTGGTTATGAAGCGAGTAATGTTGCGAGCTTATTAGTTGAAAATAATGTTGCCGTACTATTACAACGTGTACACTCCAAACCAAATAGTGATGATGATGATTACGATTTACCATATAAATTAGCAAAAACACTTACAGACAAAGGTGTACTTGTAGGATTAGAAAACAGTGGAGATATGGAACGTATGAACTCTAGAAACCTACCCTTTTTAGCCGGAACAACCGTAGCTCATGGGTTAACAAAAGCACAAGCTTTACAATTAATCACTTTAAATACAGCAAAAATATTAGGTATTGATGCCGCTTATGGCTCTCTAGAAGTTGGTAAAAGCGCTACTTTATTTATTAGTGATGGTGATGCTTTAGATATGAGAACCAACCTTATTTCTCGTGCATTTATTGACGGACGCGATTTAAGTTTAGAAACCCACCAAACGCAACTTTGGAAACGTTATTCTAAAAAACTAGAAACACAAGAGTAAAACCGCTTAAACATATTTATAAAAGTGTAAATTTGCAGCTATTCTTATAGATCCTGAATAAAACAACATGTATTATAAAGAAATTTCTAGCACGCAAAACCCATATATTAAACAACTTTTTTTACTAAAAGAAAAAGCGCGCGAACGTAAAAAAACGAGCTTATTTTTAATTGAAGGACAACGCGAAATTTCATTAGCCTTAAAAGGCGACTTTACTATTGATACTATTTTGTTTTATTCAGGATTAATTACTGAAGCGCAAATAAAAGCATTAGAGTTTACAGCAGCGCAATTTATAGAAATATCAAAAGAAGTATACCAAAAATTAGCACATCGCGATACTACTGAAGGTATTTTAGCCGTAGCTAAAAGTAAAACGCATCATATTAAAGACATCAGTTTTAACACCAAAACACCTTTAATTTTAATTGCTGAAGCTCCAGAAAAACCAGGAAATATTGGCGCATTATTACGTACTGCAGATGCTGCAAATGCCGATGCGGTGATTATTGCCAATCCAAAAAGCGATTTATACAATCCAAATATTATCCGCTCTAGCGTAGGTTGTGTATTTACCAACCAAATTGCTATGGGAACTACTGAAGAAATTATAGCCTTTTTAAAAGCCAATAACATTAATATGTATTGTGCCGCTTTACAAGCATCTGTTCCTTATCATACGCAAGATTTCACACAAGCAACAGCACTAATTGTAGGTACTGAAGCTACGGGATTAAGTGACGAATGGCGCGTAAATTCTACCCAAAACATTATCATTCCAATGCAAGGAGAAATAGATTCAATGAACGTTTCTGTTGCTGCCGGAATTTTAATTTTTGAAGCCAAACGCCAACGCAACTTCAACTAATTTATTACCACATATTATGACGGCCTCAATATTATTTTACATTATAATAGCTATTATATTGGTTAACTTTATTGTTGACGAAGTTTTAAATGCGCTAAATGCGAAACATTATAATGATGCACTTCCTGAGGAATTATCTGATGTTTATGATAAAGACGAATATTTAAAATCGCAAAAATATAAGGCTACAAATCATAAATTTGGTATTGTGCAATCGTCATTTTCACTCGCACTAACTTTAGCTTTTTTAATACTTGATGGTTTTAAAATTGTTGATGATTTTGCTAGACATTTTGGTGAACATTCAATTGTGATTGCTTTAATTTTCTTCGGAATTATTATGTTAGGTAGCGAAATTATTTCAACACCATTTGCTTACTACTCCACTTTTGTGATTGAGGAGAAATTTGGTTTTAATAAAACCACAAAAAAACTTTTCATTATAGATAAACTAAAAGGCTTACTAATGATGGCGATTGTTGGTGGTGGTATTTTAGCTTTAATTATCTGGGTGTATCAATTAACTGAGAATCAATTTTGGCTATATGCTTGGGGAATAATCACAGTATTTACAGTATTCATGAATCTGTTTTATTCTAAATTAATTGTCCCATTATTTAATAAACAAACGCCTTTAGAGGCGGGAAGTTTACGTGATAAAATTTCGGAATATGCCGCTTCTGTAGGTTTTAATCTTGACAAAATTTATAGTATTGATGGTTCAAAACGTAGCACAAAAGCCAATGCTTATTTTTCGGGATTTGGTAGCGAAAAACGCGTCACACTTTACGATACGTTAATTAATGATTTGGAAGACGAAGAAATTGTAGCTGTTTTAGCTCATGAAGTTGGTCATTATAAGAAAAAACATATTGTATTTAATTTAGTATCATCGGTTTTACTTACCGGAATAACCTTCTACATCTTATCTATTTTTATTTCAAATCCTTTATTATCAAATGCTTTGGGAGTTTCAATACCAAGTTTTCATATTGGCTTAATTGCTTTTGGAATGTTATATGCTCCAATTTCAGAAATTACAAGTTTAATTATGAATTGGCTATCACGAAAGTTTGAATATCAAGCCGATGATTATGCGAAAAACACGTACAAATCTGCCCCGTTAATTTCAGCATTAAAAAAATTATCAAAAAACAGTTTAAGCAATTTAACACCACATAAAGCTTATGTTTTTATGCATTACTCTCACCCTACTTTATTACAGCGCTTTAAAAACTTAAAAAAATAGCCTTCTTTTTAAAATTCTCACCTATTATTAAGTAAAACAGCAAAAAACTATTGCGCATTACGTTTCTTATTCATACTTTAGTTTTATGACAGAAGAAGCTATAGAAAAAGAAAACTCAGCCATAGCAAAGGCTTACAAGGAGCTACTTAAAGTGAGCTACCAAACATTAACCGATGAGGATAAAAAACTTATTCGTCATGCTTTTGATGTCGCGGTAGATGCACATAAAGAACAACGCCGTAAATCTGGTGAAGCCTATATTTTTCATCCCATTGCTGTTGCCAAAATTGTAGCTCAAGAAATTGGGTTAGATGCCACCTGTATTGCTGCAGCGTTATTGCATGATGTTGTTGAAGATAACGAAGATTACACTAAAGAAGATATTGAACGCTTGTTTGGAAAAACCGTTGCGCGTATTGTTGACGGACTTACAAAAATTTCATCATTGAGTAAAGAGACTGATGTATCTACTCAAGCTGAAAATTTTCGTAAAATGTTATTGACATTGAATGACGATGTGCGTGTGATTATTATAAAAATTGCCGACAGACTTCACAATATGCAAACTATGGACTCTATGCGTCCTGATAAGCAAGAAAAAATAGCTTCGGAAACCTTATACATTTACGCACCATTGGCGCACCGTATTGGTTTATACAATATAAAAACAGAACTTGAAGATTTAGGATTAAAATATACTGAGCCTGAAATTTATAATGAAATTCATTTTAAAATAAAGGAAAGTAAAGAAGAGCAAGATGCTTATATTAAATCGTTTTCAAAAGTTATTGAAGATTCTTTAGATAGAGAACATTTAAACTATGAGATTAAAGGACGCCCAAAATCTATTTATTCTATAAAACGAAAAATGGCAAAACAAGGCGTAACTTTTGAAGAAGTATACGATAAATTTGCTGTAAGAATTATATACAAATCTGATGTAGCTAATGAGAAATTTTTAGCTTGGAAAATATATTCTATTGTTACCGATCACTTTACTCCTAATCCTATAAGACTACGTGATTGGATTTCTTCGCCTAAATCTACCGGATACGAAGCATTACATATTACTGTAATGGGACCAAAAGGCCGCTGGGTAGAAGTTCAAATACGTAGTGAGCGTATGAATGAGATTGCAGAAAAAGGGTATGCGGCACACTATAAATATAAAGAAGGAAATACCGAAGATGCACTTGATACTTGGGTAAATAAACTACAAGAAGCCTTAGAAAGTAACGAAAATAATGCCGTAGATTTTGTTGAACAATTTAAACTCAACCTCTACTCAAAAGAAATTTACGTATTCTCACCTAAAGGAGATTTAAAATCTTTACCAAAAGGGGCCACACCATTAGATTTCGCTTTTAATGTACATACACAAGTTGGTATGAAAACTCGTGGTGCCAAAGTAAACGGAAAACTGGTACCGCTAAGTCACGAGTTAAAAAGTGGTGATCAGGTGGAGATATTAACTTCAGAACATATTAAACCCAATCCAAACTGGCTGGATTATGCAACAACAGCAAGAGCCAGAAGCAAAATTAAATCTTCATTAAAAGAAGCTACAAAATTAGTTGCAGCAGATGGGAAAGAACTTTTAAAGCGTAAGTTAAAACAACTTAAAATCACTTTAAATGAAAGTTCTATAAATGATTTAGTGACTTATTTTAAATTAAAAACAAGTCTAGATTTATTTTATAGAGTTGGTGTGGGAACCATTGATAATACGATGTTAAAAGAATTTGCAGCTTCTAGAAGTAACGCGTTAATGAGTTTTATAAAAAACAAAATTAGCCGAAAGCAAACCATTCCGAAAGAAGAGATTGATAGAGATGAAATTACTGAAAAATTTGATTCGTTAGTCTTTGGAAAAGAAGAGGAAAAGCTTGATTACAAGTTTGCAAATTGCTGTAACCCGATCCCTGGAGATCCTGTTTTTGGTTTTTTAACCATAAATGAAGGTCTAAAAGTTCATAAAAAGAATTGTCCAAATGCATTAAGTTTACAGTCTAATTATGCCTATCGTGTTATGCTTGCTAAATGGGTTGACTCCTCACAGCAAAAGTTTTCAGCACAAATAAAACTATCTGGTATTGATAATTTAGGCTTGGTAAATAATATTACCAAAGTTATTTCATCAAATATGCATGTAGATATGAAAAGCATAAGTTTTGAAAGTAATCATGGGATATTTTCAGGACAAATTAGCGTTATAGTCACCAATAGTTCAATGTTAAAAAAGCTTATGGATAACCTAAAAAAAATTAATGGGATAGATAAGGTTACTAGAGTGTAAAAATTGTGTAAATTTGCAACTTATTATGAGCGTGAAAACAGAACAAACAAATCAGGAAATTGTAAAGAACGTATTTACAGCGTTTCTAGAAGATAAAGGACACAGGAAAACTCCTGAACGTTATGCTATTCTTCAAGAAATATACGATAGTGTAGAACATTTTGATATAGAATCTCTATACATAAAAATGAAAAACAAAAACTATCGCGTAAGTCGCGCAACACTATATAATACTATAGAGATTCTTTTAGCTTGTGGATTAGTAAGAAAACATCAGTTTGGACAAAATCAGGCGCACTATGAAAAGTCTTATTTTGACAAACAACATGATCATGTTATTTTAACAGACACAGGTGAAGTTATAGAATTTTGTGATCCTAGGATTCAATCCATAAAGAAAACAATTGAAGAGGTTTTTGATATTACCATCAATAACCACTCACTCTATTTTTACGGTACAAAAAACAACAAAACAACATAACTAACACATTTATAATGGCAGTAGATTTACTACTTGGTTTACAATGGGGAGATGAAGGCAAAGGAAAAATTGTCGATGTATTAACCTCAAAATACAACATTATCGCACGTTTTCAAGGAGGTCCAAATGCAGGACATACACTTGTGTTTAACGGTAAAAAGCACGTGCTTCACACAATTCCATCAGGGATTTTCCATGAAGACACAGCTAACGTCGTAGGTAATGGAGTTGTAATAGACCCCGTAATTTTCAAAAAAGAATTAGACAAGCTAGAAGAACAAGGTGTTGACTACAGAAAGTCTTTACTTATTTCAAGAAAAGCTCACATCATTTTACCAACACATCGTTTATTAGATGCGGCAAGTGAAACGTCTAAAGGAAAAGCAAAAATTGGATCAACACTTAAAGGTATTGGACCAACTTACATGGATAAAACTGGACGTAACGGAATACGTGTTGGAGATATCGAATTAGCAGATTGGAAAGACAAATACAGAGCACTTGCAGATAAGCATGAAGCGATGATTTCGTTTTACAACGTAGATATTCAATATGACTTAAAAGACTTAGAAACTGAGTTTTTTGCAGCTATTGAAGTTTTAAAATCTTTACAATTTATTGATTCTGAAGAATATTTACACCAAGCACAAAAATCTGGTGAATCTATTTTAGCAGAAGGAGCTCAAGGATCATTATTAGATATTGATTTTGGAACCTACCCTTTTGTAACATCATCAAACACAACAGCAGCTGGAGCTTGTACAGGTTTAGGAATTGCACCAAACAAAATTGGTGAAGTTTTTGGAATCTTTAAAGCCTACACTACTCGTGTTGGATCTGGCCCATTCCCTACTGAGTTATTTGACAAAGATGGAGAAACTATGGCAACCGTAGGACATGAATTTGGAGCAACAACAGGACGTGCTCGTCGTTGTGGTTGGTTAGATTTAGTAGCATTACGTTACGCTTGTCAAGTAAACGGTGTTACACAATTAATAATGATGAAAGGAGATGTACTTTCTGGGTTTAAAAACCTAAAAGTATGTACATCTTACGAATATAAAGGAGACGTTATTAACCACCTTCCTTATAATATTGAACCAGAAAACATCAAACCTATATACACAGATTTTAAAGGATGGAATGAAGATTTAACCGAAATGTCGGAAGTATCTCAATTCCCTGAAGCTTTAAATTCATATATAGAATTTTTAGAAAAAGAATTAGAATTACCTATTACTATAGTTTCTGTTGGACCAGACAGAAAGCAAACTATTATTAGAAAGTAATAACAATATACTTCATAAAAAGACCTGCTATAAACACTTAGCAGGTCTTTTGTGTTAAAAATAATGTTAACACACAACATATCTTTTATATAATAGTTATTTTTGAAATAAATAATAAGCACTTTGAAACAGTTTAAATACTTATTAGCACTCCTTTTTTTAGGGTTTACTACAGCACTTACATTTGCACAAACAGGAAAGCGAATCCAGATTGAATATACTGGTTTTATATATCAAGATAGCCTTACAGGAAAGGATGTTGCAACCTTTGTAAGAGATGATCAACAACAAATTCATATCATTCACGAAGGTGTAAACATGTGGTGTGATAAAGCCGTATATTATAAAAAGGAGAATTTTATTGAAGCCTTTAGTAATGTAAAAATGAAACAAGGTGACACCATAAATATGACTGCAAAATATGTAGAATATAGTGGAAAAACGCAATTAGCATATGCTAGAGGTGACGTTATTTTAACCGAACCACAATCTACACTTACCACAGATACATTATTTTTTGACCGTACAAAGCAAGAAGCTTTTTATAAAAGTAAAGGAAAAGTTGTTAGAGATTCTTCAGGAACAATTACAAGCCAAAGAGGTCATTATTATATGACTGATAAAAAATACCGTTTTGTACAAGACGTTCTACTTGTAAACCCAGAATACACACTTACCACAAATCAATTAGATTTTTACAGTGAAGATGGTGGCGCATTTATGTATGGACCTTCAACAATTAAAGGAGAAGCAAGTACTATTTATTGTGAACGTGGTTATTATAACACCAATAATGATACTGGATATTTTATTAAAAATTCGACCATAAATTACGAAAACCGAGTTATTGAAGGTGATAGTTTATACTTTAATAGAAACACCAGTTTTGCATCAGCTACCAATAATATTAAAGTGACAGATACCATAAATAATAGTATTATAACTGGGCATTATGCTGAAGTTTTCAGGGCAAAAGACTCGGTATATATCACAAAACGAGCTTTAGCAATTACTGTACAAGAAAATGATTCCATCTATTTACATGCCGATAAAATAATGGTTACAGGAAAACCTGAACACCGTATTACAAGAGCTTTTTATAATGCTAAAATTTTTAAAAGTGATATTAGTGGAAAAGCAGATTCTATTCATGCTGACCACAAAGAAGGATTAACACAACTTATCAATATAAAACGCTTTGATTCAAAAGATGTTTTTGCTGTAAAACGCCGACCTATTTTATGGAACATGGGCAATCAAATGACAGGAGATTCTATACATTTAATTTCTAATGTTGTTACTGAAGAGTTAGACTCATTAAAAGTATTTGAAAACGCCTTTTTAATTAATAAAGACACCACAGGAGTTGTTACAGAAGGTTATAACCAAATAAAAGGACAACGCCTTATTGGATTATTTAAAGAGAATGCACTTTATAAAGTAGACATTATCAAGAATGCTGAAAAAATATACTACTCCGTAAATGATAAAGGTGAATTGGTAGGAATAGATAAATCTAAATCAGGATTAATATCAATCAAGATTGTCGATAATGCCATAGATGAAATTAGGTTAATCAATCAAATTGATGGGAATTTATATCCTGAATCTAAATTTCCGAAGAAAACCAGAAAATTACGAGGTTTTGACTGGAGAGAAGATGAGCGACCAACAAATGTTGAAGACTTATTTAAAGACGACGAACCTTTGGTACTTCCTATAATAAAAGGATTAGAACCTTATGTACCGCAAGAAGATTTCTTTGATGAAGATCTTTTAAAACGTATTGAAGATGCTCACGATAAAACGAGTACTACCGAGAATAAAGCAGATAGACATACGCCAAAACCTGAAAAAATAAAAAAAACAGGTTATAAAAAATTATCCTCACAAAAAACATCTGATGACAACTAATGACTAACGATTTTTACAAACACCAAGCCCAAACTACATCTCACCCACTCGCAATGACAGTTTCTCATGCTGATGGATCTTATATTTACGACGACAAAAATAAAGCCTATTTAGATTTTGTTGCAGGAGTATCGGCTTGTAGTTTAGGACATAAACACCCTAAAGTTGTCGCAGCAATTAAAGCACAATTAGACAGTTATTTGCATGTTATGGTTTATGGAGAATACATTCAAAAACCTGTAGTAGATTTGGTAAAACTATTAGCTAAACATTTACCAGAAACGTTAGAGACCACATACCTTACCAACTCCGGAACAGAAGCTATTGAAGGCTCTATAAAATTAGCCCGTCGTTACACAGGACGTTCGGAAATTATTTCGGCAAAACATGCTTATCACGGAAACACAATGGGCGCGATGAGTGTTATGGGGTTTGAAGAACGCAAACAAGCCTTCAGACCTTTAATTCCAAATATTAAATTTATTGAATTTAATAATGAAGAAGATCTACAATATATTACAGAAAATACTGCCGCTATTATTTTAGAAACCATACAAGGTGGCGCAGGTTTTATTGAACCAAAAAACAATTACCTGACTAAAGTAAAAGCAAGATGTGAAGCTATTGGAGCACTTTTAATTTTAGATGAAATTCAACCAGGAATCGGACGCACCGGAAAGCTTTTTGGATTTGAACATTATAATTGCGTACCAGATATTTTAGTTACCGGGAAAGGTCTTGGTGGCGGAATGCCAATTGGCGCTTTTACAAGTTCTCACAAAATGATGGCCACTTTACAAGATAATCCATCTTTAGGACACATCACAACATTTGGAGGTCACCCCGTAATTGCAGCAGCAGCATTAGCAACAGTTACCGAAATTACCGAAAGTAATTTAATGGCTCAAACTCTAGAAAAAGAGCAATTAATTAGAAAGCATTTAGTACATCCATTAATTACCGAAATTAGAGGACGCGGTTTAATGTTGGCAGCATTAACACCATCGGCAGATATTACAACACAAGTTATTTTGGGCTGTCAGGACGAAGGATTAATTTCATTTTGGTTACTTTTTGAACCTAAAGCTATACGAATTACGCCTCCACTAACAATTTCAAACGAAGAAATCATTAAAGGCTGTAAGATAATTATTACTGTTTTAGATAAAATTGAACAATAAACACCACTAAAAAAACCTTTCAACCCTTTTAAATGTAGTGTTTTACACAAAAACAGCGATTTTCAACTAGCTGTTGATTACTTTGTTAAAAACATTAATTGCAAAAGGGCTGTATTAAAAAATAGAACCGTAAATTTATTCTACAATAATTAATGCTGTGTATGGAGTTTAGTCAAGGAGCAGACAATACTAATTTATCGCTTAACAAATTTGAATCGATGTTAAAAACAAATAATATTTTGTTTTTTGACTCAGACGAATTTGAGAATATTATACATCACTATCTTGAGATTGCAAAAATTGCATTAGCAAAAAAAGCAATTAAGTTAGGCTTAGAACAGCACCCAGCATCCACCAATTTAAAATTGTTTCAAATTGAAATTTATATTTTAGAAAACAAGCTGGAACATGCCGAAAACTTACTTAATGAACTTTATGAATTAGAACCTTCAAATGAAGAAATTTATATTCAAAAAGCTAATGTACTCTCTAAACAAGATGAACATGAAAGAGCAATTGGCACATTAAAAATTGCCTTACGCCTTAGTAATGATCCCGACGGAGATGCAGATTTATACGCACTTATTGGAATGGAATATCTGTTTCTAGAACAGTTTAAACCTGCAAAAGACAACTTTATAAAATGCTTAGAAATAGACGTTAATGATTACTCAGCACTTTATAATGCAATATATTGCTTTGAAGTTTTAGAAGAACACATTGAAGCTGTAACTTTTTTAAACAAGTATCTAGACACCAACCCTTATTGCGAGGTAGCATGGCATCAATTAGGTAAACAATATGCTTCAATAGAAGAATATGAAAAATCTTTAGCAGCTTTTGAATTTGCAATAATTTCTGACGATACATTTGTTGGTGCTTATTTAGAAAAAGGAAAGATTTTAGAACGTTTAAAAAACTATAATGAAGCCATAGAAAATTACGAAATCACTTTAGCGCTTGATGATCCTACATCTTTTGCCCTACTTCGTATTGGATATTGCTATGACAAACTTGGTAATGAAGAAATGGCGGTTAATTATTTTTATAAAACCGTACACGAAGACCCTTTATTAGATAAAGGTTGGATTGCTATCACTAAATTTTTTAACAGAAAAAGAGATTTCAAAAAAGCTTTACACTACATTAATAAAGCTATAAGTATTGATGTTGAAAATGTAAAATATTGGAAACTTTATGCCGAAATAAACCTTCAATTAAATTTTCTTGAAGATGCCGAAATAGGATACGGGAAAACCCTAGAATTAGGGAATTACGAACTAAACACTTGGCTTGCTCGAATAGATATTTTAATTAAGTTAGATAAATTTGACGGTGCCATACACAATCTTATTTTAGCAGCAGAGTTTCACCCAGAAACTGCCGAAATAGAATTTAGATTAGCAGGTTTATATTTTACCACTTTTGAGAATGAAAATGCACATTATCATTTAAAAAATGGTTTATTATTAGATGCTGATTTCAACTATATTATTGAAGAATTATTTCCAAAAGTATACCTTAGAACCTCTGTACAAGAGATAATTTTAAAATCGAAAAAAACGTCCAACTAATTTCCATATCTTTGAGTTTCTTATTTAAATATAACAAATGCAAAGACGTTTTTTAGACTATATAATTATCGCCCTTAAAGGAGCAGCAATGGGAGCCGCAGATGCTGTTCCAGGTGTTTCTGGAGGAACAATTGCTTTTATTTCTGGTATCTATCAAGAACTTATAAATACAATTAGTAATGTTAATTTATCACTAATTTCAACTTTAAAAAACGAAGGATTAAAAGCCTTTTGGATACAAGTTAACGGTAACTTTTTAGTAGCACTTCTTACCGGAATAGTTATCAGTTTTGCTTCTTTTATGCGTGTTGCTAAATACCTTATCGAAAATCATCCCGTATTAATTTGGTCGTTCTTTTTTGGATTAGTAATTGCTAGTATTCTTTTTATTGGAAAACAAATTCAAAAATGGTCGGTAGTTACGGTTATTGCTATAATTTTAGGTGCATCAGCAGCCTATTACATCACTACCCTACCCTCTTTATCACAAAATGATAATCCGTTATTTCTCTTTTTTGCAGGAGCAATTGCTATTTGCGCTATGATTTTACCCGGAATTTCAGGATCATTCATTCTATTAATTTTAGGAGCATATAAAGCTTTAAGTAATGCTATACATGATTGGGATTTTAAAAAAGTAGGTATTTTTGCCCTAGGAGCTTTGGTTGGTTTATTAAGTTTTAGCCGTGTTTTAAAGTGGCTATTTAAAAATTACAACAACACTACACTAGCCGTATTAACAGGTTTTATTTTTGGATCATTAAACAAAATTTGGCCTTGGAAACTTACAGAAGAAGTGATGGATAAAGCGAGCGGAAACATTTTACCATTTTCAGAAATTAGTGATACTACAGCAACACTAAACATTTATCAACAACAAATGAATGATTTTGAATCTTTAAAAATAGTTTCAGAAATTAGCATTAGCCCTAATCACTATCAACTTGTAAATAACAATTTAGATCCACAAACATTTGCTGCCATAGGCTTAATGTTAGTCGGTTTTTTTACCATATTTATTTTAGAAAAACTAGGTTCAAAACAACAATAATATGCAAAATACCAGAACACTAAGAGATCGTATTTTTTTAGTTATAAAAGGTCTAGGAATGGGAGCTGCTAATAAAGTTCCTGGAGTTTCTGGAGGTGTGGTGGCATTTGTTGCTGGTTTTTATGAAGAGTTTATCTACTCGCTACAAAAGTTTAATGGAAAAGCTTTAAAACTACTTTTTAACGGTAGATTTAAAAGTTTTTTCAGTTATGTAAATGGACGATTTTTATCACTATTATTTTTAGGAATGCTTATTAGTTATTTTAGCGTTTCAAAAATATTAGACTACTTTTTAATACATCACGAATTATATATTTGGAGCTTATTCTTCGGTATGATTATAGGTTCTATTTATTATATAAATAAAGATTTTAAAGACTGGAATTACAAAACAATTTTAGCGCTTATTATTGGAATATCTTTAGGTATTAGTGTAAGCTTTTTAGATCCAGCAATGGAAAACGACAACTTATTCTTTGTTTTTTTCTGCGGAATTATTAGCGTTTCAGGAATGACTCTTCCTGGGTTTTCGGGATCTTTTATATTAATTTTACTAGGAAATTACGTTTTACTATTGGTAGACTCTGTAAATGCTTTGTATGACACACTCTCTGATCTTTTTATAGGAAATTTAGATTTTATAAATGATCCCTTTCGTATGAAAATGCTAAAAATATTGGGTGTATTTACATTAGGCTCTTTTGTAGGATTAGTTACATTTTCACATGTATTAAGTTATATCTTAAAACATTATAAAAGTGTTACAACATCTACAATTATAGGATTTATTATAGGTTCTTTAGGTGTGGTGTGGCCTTGGAAAAAAACGTTTTACAACACCCTTTCAGATGGTAGTTTTATGCTCGATTCGACAGGAAAAAAAATAATAAAAAATTACGAACGATTTATCCCGCAATTAAACCAAGAAACCTACCTAGCTATTAGTTGCATTATTATTGGGATTTTAATTGTTTTGACTTTAGAATGGTATGAAAAAAAAACAAAACAATCACATACATAAACTTGGATTAGTAGGAAAGGATATTTCTTACTCGTTTTCGGTTAGTTATTTTACAAAAAAATTCGAGAAAGAAAACCTTCCGTTTACCTATCAGAACTTTGATCTTGAAAAGATTTCAGAATTAAAAGAAATCTTACAAAACGATAAAAGTATTCAAGGGCTTAATGTTACTATTCCGTATAAGGAACAAGTTATTCCTTTATTAGATAGTTTAAACCGAAAAGCAAAAAAAATTGGAGCTGTAAATACTATTACAGTATCTCCTAAAGGAAAACTAAAAGGGTATAATACCGATTATTATGGTTTTAAAAAATCAATACAACCGTTTTTAAAACCACACCATAAAAAAGCACTCATTTTAGGAACTGGTGGCGCATCAAAGGCTATAACTTTTGCCTTAAAAAAACTAGGTATTCGTTATGATTATGTGTCTAGAAGTCAAAAAGAAGGTGTGACGTTTTTATATTCGGATTTAACCGAAAAAATAATAGCAGATTACACCATAATTATTAACTGTACACCAATTGGCACCTATCCTAACGTAAATGAATGTCCAGATATTCCATACGACGGTATTACAGATAAACATATTTTATACGATCTTATTTATAATCCCGAACGCACAAAATTCTTATTATGCGGAGAATTAAAAGGCGCTACAGTATGTAATGGCATGAAAATGCTAGAGCTCCAAGCAAAAAAAGCTTGGAAAATATGGAGTTTAACATAAAAAAGCCTTAAAAGAACTACATCTCTTTTGTAGTTCAGCTACATGTTAGTATATTAGCTATCTAAGTAATTTTGAACAAATACATTGTAACAATGTCAGACACAGATAACCTGCTTAATGCAGATGGACAAGAAGGAGTAAATACTCCAACACCACAACACAAAAACGCAGAAACAGAAGTTTCTAGCACCGAAACGGCAGAAATAGCAACAGCTATTCACGAAATTTCAGAAGATACTGAGAAAAAAGTAGATGCGCACGTTGAGGAAATTGACCAATCTAATGCCGAGGATGCCGAAGATGAAAGTAATGTTGATAGGCATACTTTAGAAGAAAAAGATTATCATGCCATGTCAATGGAATTATTGACAAAAGAGTTTGCTACACTTGTTGAAAACAAAAAAGTACAGACTATAAAATCGCATGTAGACGAAATTAAAAATGAGTTTAATGCTAAGTTTAACGAACTTCTAGAAGAAAAGAAGGAAGAATTCTTACAAGAAGGTGGAAATGAAATAGATTTTCATTTCTCTTCGCCTGTAAAAAAAGACTTCAATACCGTTTATAAAACTTACAAAACAGCATTAAACGCATATTATAAAACTCTTGAAACAAACCTGAAATCTAATTTAGATAACAGATTACGTATCATTGAAGATATAAAAGGACTTATTGGTGTTGAAGAAAACATTAATACAACCTACAAACACTTTAAAGATTTACAAGAAGAATGGCGTACAGCTGGTCCAATTCCAAGAGATAAATACAATACCGCTTGGAATACTTATCACCACCATGTTGAGCGTTTTTATGACTTTTTACACCTAAATCGCGACTTACGTGATATGGATTTTAAGCATAATCTTGATAAAAAATTAAAAATTATAGTGCGTGCCGAAGAGTTAGCTGCAGACGATAATATAAACAGATCGTTTAGAGAACTACAGGTATTACATAAAATGTGGAAAGAAGATTTAGGACCAGTTGCAAAAGAACACCGAGATCTTATTTGGAATCGTTTTAGTAATGCAACCAAAACTATACACGATAAAAGACAAGCTTATTACGCTGATTTAGACAAAGCACATGAAGTAAATTTAGAACGTAAAGAAGAAATTACGGCTAAAATTGCTGCAATCGCTGAAGATAAAGGTAGCTCTCACCAAGCATGGCAAAAGAAAATTAAAACTATTGAAGCTTTAAGAAAAGACTTTTTTAATGCAGGAAAAGTACCTGTAAAAGTTAATGAAGCAACTTGGGATAAATTTAAATCTGCCGTAAGAGCTTTCAATAAAAACAAAAACTCATTTTATAAAAATTTAAAGAAGGATCAATATGATAACCTTCAGAAGAAATTAGATTTAATAAAATTAGCTGATGATAATAAAGATAGTGACGACTTTGATAAAGTAACTCCTTTGATGAAAAAAATTCAAAGTGAGTGGAAAAAAGTAGGTCACGTACCAAGAAAAGATAGCGATAAAGTTTGGAACACGTTTAAGGCATCTTGTAATCATTATTTTGATAGATTACATGCTCAACGCAATGCTGCAAGCCAAGAACAAGTTAATGCTTTTGAAAATAAAGTAAAACACTTAGAGGCTTTAAAAGAGTTAACCTTATCAGGAAATCCTAATGAGGATGTTACAACTTTAAAATCTCAAATTACAATTTGGAAAACACTTGGAAACGTACCTAATGATAAACGTTATATTGAAGGAAAGTTCAACAAAGCATTAGATGAAGCATTTGCCAAACTTAATATGGATAAGGCAGAAATTGAAATGATTAAGTTTGAAAACAAACTTGAAATTTTAGCACAACCTAATGATACGCGCTTATTAGATAACGAACAAAATTTTATTAGAAAGAAAATTGATGAAGTAAAAGCTGAAATTAACCAGTTAGAAAACAACTTACAATTTTTCTCTAATGTTGATAAAAGCAACCCGTTAGTAAAAGAAGTATTTAAAAATATTGACAATCATAAAAGTAATCTTACCCTTTGGAAAGATAAACTTAAAAAAGTTAGAAGCATGTATTAATTATACAGCTACTTAATTATAAAAACCATAACCTTAGAGAAACTTATTGTTATGGTTTTTTTATGCTTTAAAACTTCTATAAATACTATTAAAAATCAAACCCTATCTATATAAATACAGATAGGGTTTTGACCTCCAACTAAACTAAATTTATCTTAATAATATTGTTTAAAATATATTAAGACTCCTACTTTTGATAGCAACTACCTTAAGGTTGCAATCTTAAATAAATACGTTGCTAATTGGTTTTTGGATGTTTTAATATTAAAATTATTCTTTTTTAGCTTCTTCCCAGTACACATCCATTTCCTTTAAAGTCATATCTTCTAAAGTTTTATTAAGTGATTTGGCTTTAGTTTCTAGATATTTAAAACGTTTAATGAATTTTTTATTGGTACGTTCTAAAGCATTTTCGGGGCTAATTTTTAAGAATCGAGCGTAGTTAATTAATGAGAAAAAAACATCTCCAAGTTCATCTTCCATAAGGTCTTTATTACCTTTTTCAACTTCAACTTGTAATTCTTTAATCTCCTCTTCTACTTTGTCCCAAACTTGTTGTGGTTCTTCCCAATCAAAACCAACACCAGCAACTTTTTCTTGTATACGGCTAGCTTTTACCATAGCTGGTAAACTTTTTGGTACACCTTCTAGAACGCTAGTTTTTCCTTCTTTAAGTTTTAGTTGTTCCCAATTACGTTTAACTTCTTCTTCGTCTTTAACAACAACGTCTGCGTAAATATGTGGGTGTCTACTTATTAATTTTTCGCAAATGCTATTACAAACATCTGCAATATCAAAGGTGTTAGTTTCACTTCCTATTTTAGAATAAAACACGATATGTAATAAGACATCTCCAAGTTCTTTTTTAACTTCGTCTAAATCGTTATCTAAAATGGCGTCACCTAATTCGTAAACTTCTTCTATGGTAAGATGCCTAAGGGTTTCCATAGTTTGTTTTTTATCCCACGGACATTGCTCGCGCAACTCGTCCATAATGATTAACAAACGCTCAAAGGCTTTTAATTGTTGTGTTTTATCTGTCATGGTAAATAGTTTTTACTCAACATCAAAAATACAATTATAGTGGAAGTTATATAAGTTTTTATTGCCTTTATACTTCCACTATAAATAAAGATATTTTTACTCTTCTTCTTGAGAAACAGCAACTTCAGCAGGAGCTTCTTCAACATCTAAAAGATTGTGTTTGTGTAATAAATTGTACCATTGAATGATTTTTTTAATATCACTAGGATATACTTTATCTTCATCATAATCTGGTAAAACAGAAAAGAAATACTCTTCTAAAGCATCTTTTGACGCTTTGTGACTTATAGAAGTTACGGCACCGTTTTCTTTTACTTTAATTTTACTGAATACCTCACGTAAAGGTAACTCTTCAGTAAGTGTATATACTGCAATTTCGCTAAGTAAGCTGATATTGCTATGGATATTTACTGATATTTTCTTTTTATCTATTAAAGATTCGGCTACTAAACCGCCTCTTGTTTGTGTAACAACTTGGTATAATCCTGGTTTTCCAGAAATAGATAGAATTTTTTCTAAACTCATAATATGTATGCTTTTATAATGCGTAATCGCAAATATAATTTTTTGAATGTATTATTTTAAAAAATTAACGTTTCTTTTTCATTGCAGGGAAACGCATCTTGTAATCGATATTAATTTTCCCTTTTGAAATGTTACCTAATTTCCCTTTAATTAATCGTTTTTTTAATGATGATAATTTATCTGTAAATAAAACACCATCAATGTGATCATACTCATGCTGAATAACACGTGCAATTAAACCGCTAAATTCTTCAACATGTGTTTCAAAGTTTTCATCTAAATATTCAATTTTAATATTTGGTTGTCTAAACACATCTTCTCGTACGTCCGGAATACTTAAACATCCTTCATTAAATCCCCACTCTTCACCTTCTTCTTCTAAAATTTGAGCATTAATAAACGTACGTTTAAAATCTTTTAGTTCGTTTTGTTCTTCCTCAGATAAAGAATCATCATCGGCAAATGGAGATGTATCAACAAGAAATAAACGTATAGCAAGACCTATTTGAGGAGCTGCTAAACCTACACCATATGCACCGTACATAGTTTCGTACATGTTATCAATAAGTGCGTTTAAATTTGGATAATCTTTAGTTATATCTGCACATTCTTTTCTTAAAACGGCATCGCCATAGGCAACAATTGGTAATATCATATTTTTTTATTTTCGGATGTAAAAATACAACTCTTATTGCGTTTTTTTGAGAAATTTAAGCATAAAAACGTCC
This sequence comes from Lacinutrix undariae, assembly GCF_052934785.1. Lineage (NCBI taxonomy): Bacteria > Pseudomonadati > Bacteroidota > Flavobacteriia > Flavobacteriales > Flavobacteriaceae > Lacinutrix > Lacinutrix undariae. Next base: position 2,131,989 of record NZ_CM128809.1, on the reverse strand, counting down.
TACATATATATAGTTAAATTGTTTTTAGGTTAAAAAAATCAATCTTTTAACTTAAAACAGCAAAAAAAAATGTAATCCTTTTATTTTGAAGACATATAACTTTGTAAAATTATTGTAGCACTAATTTCATCAATCATCGCTTTATTTTTACGTTGTTTTTTTGACAATCCACTATCAATCATAGTTTGAAAAGCCATTTTAGAAGTAAATCGTTCATCAACACGAACTACAGGAATTTCAGGAATTGCTTTTTTTAATTTTTCTAAAAACGGAATAATAGCAACTTCACTTTCTGAAGCCTCATTATTAAGTTGCTTAGGTTCTCCAACCACAAACAACTCAACATTTTCTTCAGTAATGTAAGTCTTTAAAAATGGGATTAATTGTTTGGTATCAACGGTTGTTAACCCAGATGCAATAATTTGCATCTCATCTGTAATTGCTATTCCCGTTCTTTTTGTACCAAAATCTATTGCTAAAACTCTTCCCATAACTGCAAATATAAGACAAAAAAAACTCCTCCATAGTAGATACTTGGAAGAGTTTATCAATTAGCTATTAATTAATTAATGACATTAATTTACCCTCTACCTTAAATTAAATCACTTCTTAATACTTATAAGACACTCGCTTTTTAAAAAAGTCACATTTTTTATTAAAAAAATTACAACACTCTTTTTCTATCTTCCTTTTTATGTCTCAACAGATAAAACTATATTTGTTAAAAATCCAGATTAAGAGAAATGACAGAATTACAACAACAAATAGAACAAGCTTGGGAGGATAGGAGTTTATTATCTAACCAAACAACTATAGATAGCATAAGAAAAGTAGTTAACTTATTAGATGAAGGTACACTTAGAGTTGCTGAACCTACTGAAGATGGTTGGCAAGTTAACGAATGGGTAAAAAAAGCCGTAGTATTATATTTCCCTATTCAACAAATGGAAACATTAGAAGTTGGTATTTTTGAATATCACGATAAAATTCCATTAAAAAGAGGTTATGCCGAAAAAGGAATTCGCGTTGTACCTAATGCTGTTGCAAGACATGGTGCATATATTTCGGCAGGTACAATTTTAATGCCTAGCTACGTAAATATTGGTGCTTATGTTGATGAAGGTACCATGGTTGATACTTGGGCAACTGTAGGAAGTTGTGCACAGATTGGTAAAAATGTTCATCTTTCAGGTGGTGTAGGAATTGGTGGTGTTTTAGAGCCATTACAAGCTGCTCCAGTCATTATTGAAGATAATGCTTTTATTGGTAGTAGATGTATTGTTGTTGAAGGTGTAAGAGTTGAAAAAGAAGCTGTACTTGGTGCAGGGGTTACTTTAACTATGAGTACTAAAATTATTGACGTTACAGGAGACGAACCTATTGAGTATAAAGGACGTGTTCCTGCACGCTCTGTAGTTATTCCTGGAAGTTATGCTAAACAATTTCCTGCCGGAACTTACAACGTACCATGTGCAATTATTATTGGTAAACGTAAAGAAAGTACCAACAAAAAAACATCACTTAATGATGCTTTAAGAGAGCATAATGTTGCTGTTTAATACACTTTTTATTCTGATAGTTAAAAAAAAATATTAAAGTAATGCTTAAAAAAATTCATAAATTCGGTTTAAGAACGCTAAGAAAAATGCGCTATTTACCACCAAAGTTTTACGCTCACATTTTATATGAATACTATACAGGTAAAAAATTAAATCTAGACAACCCTAAGGAGTTTAATGAAAAAATGCAGTGGTATAAAGTATTTTACCACCCACCTATTTTAACTCAATTAGTAGATAAATATGCTGTAAGAAGTTATGTTGAAGACAAAATAGGCGCACAATACTTAAACACCCTTTTTAAGGTATATAACAGTCCTGAAGAAGTACTTTATGATGAATTACCAGAAAGCTTTATAATAAAAGCAACACATTCTAGTAGTCATAATCTTATTGTAAATGATAAAAGCAAGGTTAACAAAGTAGCTCCTGTTAAATTATTTAAAAAATGGCTGAGTATAAACCAATACTATCGTACAGGACAAGAGTGGGCGTACAAAAATGTACAACCACGCCTTATTGCTGAAAAATTATTGACAGAAAAAGGAAGAGAATCACTTATTGATTATAAATTTTATTGCTTTGATGGTGTTGCTAAATTTTTAGAAGTACACCTAGATCGTGCACATGATCATAAAAGAGCATTTTATGATTTAAATTTTAACAAACTTCCTTTTAGAAATGTTTCTGAAAAGAAAAGCATTAATTCTGAAATAGAAAAACCTTCTAATTTAGATGAAATGATACGTTTATCTGAAATATTAGCCGGAAAATTACCGTTTGTAAGAGTAGATTTCTATTCTATAAAAGGACAATCAATTTTTGGGGAAATGACTTTTTATCCTTCTGATGGTAGAAAAGATTTTATCCCAGATGAATATAATAAAATAATTGGTGACTATTTTACATTACCAAAATTAGAAAAAAATCAAAAGGAAATTACGACAATAAATTAAATATAAAAAGAATTTAAAACCCCGTAATTTCCTTTTGAATCGTATACTATGACAGAAAATAATACAGCACCAATAGACGCCGTAATTTTATGGGTAGATGGAGATGATGAAAATCATAAACAAAAAATTCTACCTTATATTGAAGACAAAGCGAAACTTCAAAATAAAAAATTTAGAACACGTTACGACCAAGTAAATGAAATTCAATACACCATTGATTCTATTTTAAAATACGCGTCATACATTAGAAATATTTACATTGTAACTGATAATCAAACGCCTCGTTTTTTAACCGAAAATGGAGCTAAAGACACTTACAAAAATGTAACTATTGTAGATCATAGTGTTGTATTTTCTGGTTACGAGCAATACTTACCTGTTTTTAATTGTCGCCCAATTGAAACTTGTATTTACCGTATTCCTAATCTTGCAGAACATTTTATATATCTTAACGATGATTTCTTTTTAATTAACGAAACAAAACCTAGTGATTTCTTCCAAAACGGATTTCCAGTTTTAAGAGGAAAATGGTTAAAATTTGATAAAGATATCTTTTATAAAAAGTTAAAAAAACCACGTGTTGGACATAAAACAATTCAGCAAAAAGCAGCTCAACTAGCAGGGTTTAATAAATATTACAATTTTAAACATACACCCCACCCGCTAAGGAAATCGACTTTTGAAAATTATTTTAAAAACAACGAAAACGTACTCATCGATAACATAAAACATAAATTCAGAAACACAACTCAGTTTACACCACAAGGTTTAGCTAACCATTTGGAAATAAAACAAAAAACCTGTGTCTTTAAAGATGATTTGCAATTATTGTATTTTAGATCTTATAAAAAGCATTTACTTTGGTATAAGTACAAATTTAACACCAAATCTAAAGGGAAACTCTTTTTAGGATTACAAAGTTTAGACCTCTGCCCGCAACCCATTCAAGAATTTATTCTGAAATGGTTATTAAAACGCGTAAAATAAATAATACAATAAGCATAATGCAATACAAGTTTTTAATATACATATCATACAGTTATGCTGTGCCAATTGGAGCGCCATTAGAAGCTGAAATAAAACGTAGAGGTTATGAGGTAAAATGGTTTAGCGATTTAGAAGAGGGTAAAGTTGCTTTACAAAAAAAGCAAAATGTAATTGATACTATTAAAGATGTTGTAAGCTATGAACCGCATATTGTTTTAGCCGCAACTAATGATGTTCCAGATTTTATTTCGGGAATTAAAGTTCAGATTTTTCACGGTTTTAATGCACAAAAAAGACCTGAAGCAAAAAACAGTTTTTCTCATTTTAGAATTCGTGGTTTCTTTGATTTATACTGTACGCAAGGTCCAACTACAACTGTTGGTTTTAAAAAACAACAAGAACTTTACCCCCATTTTGAAGTTATTGAAACAGGATGGAGTAAAGTAGATCCATTATTCCCTATTGAAGACAAGAAAAAAGAAAGTATTCCAACTGTTATGATCGCTTCTACTTTTACCGAACGTTTAAGTTTAGCACATAATGATTCTGTTTTTAATAAAATAAAAGTGCTTTCAACTACTGGTAAATATAATTTCAAGTTGGTTTTACACCCCAAAATGCCAAAAGAAATTGTTACGAAATGGCAAACATTAACAGGACCATATTTTACGTTTTACGACACTACAGATTTGATCCCTTTATTTAAACAATCCGATATTTTATTTGCAGACACTACATCAGCAATACAAGAATTTTTACTTCAGCAGAAACCTGTGGTGACTTTTAACCACACCTTTAAGCACAATTATTTAATTGATATAAATGATGCTAACCTTATTGAATCTGCTTTTACCCAGGCACTTTCAAACCCTGAAAATCTATTAAAAAACATAACCACATTTATTAATAATTTACATCCTTATTTTGACGGAAAATCTAGCGAGCGTGTTATTGATGGCACAATTAAATTTTTACACGCAGATAAATCTTATTTAAAAGCTAAACCATTAAATTTAATTAGAAAGTTCAAAATAAGAAAGCGTCTTAAATTTTATACTTTTAAAAGTTACAGAAAGCCACTTACTATAAAAGAATAACACTTGTAAGTTTTAACTATTTTGTTTAATTCCAAAATTTGTAAAAGTAGCTTTTAAGCGTTTAGTTTCCTTTCTAATACTATTGTTTTTTGCCATTGCTGCTTCATTTTTGTAAGGACGTTCATGAAATAAATGTAAACAAATAGCACTATACCTAATTTGCTTAAAAGTAATATGAGCATGTTTTAAACGCTCACCAATTTCTCTATCTTCTCCCCCATATTGCATACGCTCATCAAAACCGTTAACAGCAATAATATGTTGTTTCCATCCAGAAACATTCATCCCATCAAAAGTGGCTTTTGTAGGTGTAAATGTATTTAAAAACCAAGATTTAAAGCCCTGAGACGTAAGTTTATTGGTTTTAAATGTTTTTTTAAGTCCTTTATTAAGCAACCAATTTAAACTAAAACATGATTGAGTTATAATATCTTTTTGAGTTATTTCTTCTGAAATTGAGGCATTCAACTTAAAATACCCACCTGAAAGAAAGCAGTTTTTAGCACTTAATTTTAAATGTGTTGCCACGAAATCATTACGAGGAATACAATCGCCATCTGTAAAAATCAAATAATCAGATTGCGTTTTTAAAATTGCTTTATTTAATATTTTTGTTTTCTGAAATCCATCATCCTCCTGCCAAACATGTTGTATCGCTAATTTTGATGTTAACATAAAATCATCAATAACAGCTTTTGTGACACTTGTAGAACCGTCATCTGCAATAATAATTTCAAAATGATTTTCGGTTTGATTTTCGTAACCCCAAAGCACTTTTTTCAACCATTCTGGTTGATTGTATGTACTAATAATTACCGATGCTTTGTATATGCTCATTACAACAAAAATAACTATTTTTACACAATCTCAATTCAGAACATGATTAAATTATCTGGTGTTATAATAACTTTTAATGAAGAACGAAGCATTGAAAAATGTATTCAATCTTTACTTCCCGTTGTTGACGAAATTGTAGTTGTTGATTCTTTTTCAACAGATAAAACAAAAGCAATTTGTGAAGCTTACAATGTGGTTTTTATTGAACAGAAATTCCTCGGTTATATTGAGCAAAAAAACTTCGCACTACAACAAGCTTCCAATAATTATATTGTATCTCTTGATGGTGACGAAGCGCTTTCTGAAGAACTACAACAGTCTATTTTAGATGTTAAAACCAATTGGAAATTCAACAGTTATTACAGTAATAGGTTTAATAATTTTTGCGGACAATGGATTAAGCATTCCGATTGGTATCCTAATAAAAAAGCACGTGTTTTTGATAGACGCAAAGCACAATGGCGAGGTATAAACCCTCACGACAATGTGGTTTTAAATACAAAAACAGACAAAGCAGGATATTTAAAAGGAGATATTTTACACTGGACGTATCAAACCTATTCTGAGTTTAATTTAAAAACAGAACATTTTTCTAGTATCGCCGCCAAAGCTTATTTTAATTTGGGAAAAAAAGCACCAATTTGGAAAATACTTTTCAATCCTACTTGGGCCTTTTTTAAAGCTTATTTTTTAAGATTAGGATTTTTAGATGGTCTTAATGGGTTTATTATTTGCGTACAAACTGCAAACATTACCTTTTTAAAATACACCAAATTGAGAGCCTTAATTCAGCAAGAAAACCAACTATAATTTTAGTTTCTTTTTCAATTCTTTTTTCCTTTCATATTTGGTTCTAAAATCTACAACACCTTTCCACATGGCTGTAAAAACGGTATCATAATCTTTACCAATACATTTAGCATACTCATCACTCATCACCTCTACCATTGGTTTATATTTTGATAGTCGTGCAAAATTTTGCATGCGGGTTTCAAAATCTAAAGTCCCAAAATTCATTCGGTTTAAATCCACTAAAAAAAACTCATAGCTGTCGCCTTTTTTCTTAATTAATGTATTCCCTGGAGAGTGATCTAAAAACTGAATTCCATTTTCATGTAACTTATAAGTAAACCGTGTAAATGCACGAAGAATATTATCGTAATCCGGATAATTAAAATCATTAATAAGCTCTCTGTAAGTTAAATCACACTCTAAATGCTCACTTACATAATAGCTTTTCTTAAACAAAAATAAGGTTGTACTTTCAAAATAAGCAATAGGATTTGGCGTACCAATCCCTAACTCTTTCAGTTTAGAAGCATATGCAAAAGAGCGTTCAGCTTTACTTTTTCTAAAAAACTTATAGGCAATTTGATTAAATATATTAGGGATTTTAAACGCCTTTACGTTTACTTTCTTCCCGTTTAAATCAAAAAGTTTAATGGTATTTCTAGCCGCTTTTCCAAACTGTTCACCAGAAGTCGCGAAATTTGATATAAAATCACTTACTTTACTCGCTTGATCTTTATAAGATATATGAAACTCATTCTTCATAGCACAATATTACAACTTTTCTTATTTTTGTATACTATGTTTTTTAAATTATGTCAATCTCAGAAGAAGTAAAACAGACTATTAAAGCCTTAAAAAAAGGGCAACTTATACTCTATCCAACTGATACCGTTTGGGGAATTGGTTGTGATGCTACTAATGCCGATGCTGTAAAAAAAGTTTATCAACTTAAGCAACGTATTGATAGTAAGGCACTAATTTGCTTGGTAGCCGATGAGCATATGCTTAAAAAATATATTCCTCAAGTTCCAGATGCTGCTTTTGATATTCTAGCTTACGCGGAAACACCTACCACAGTAATTTACAATAATCCCATAGATTTAGCTAGTAATTTGGTGGCTACAGATCATACAATTGCTATACGAGTTCCTGATGATGAATTTTGCCATCAATTGCTACAACATTTTGACACACCAATTGTATCAACATCAGCAAATATTAGCGGTAAACCAACACCAAATTCCTTTAAAGAAATAAGTGATGATATTTTAAAAGGTGTAGACTATGTTGTAAATTTGCACCAAGATAAAAAAGGCTCAAAACCATCGTCTATTATTAAACTAGATCATGACGGAACGCAAACAATTATCCGCAAATAGTATACATTTTAAAAATTCCAAAATCCAATAACCTAAATAGTAATTGGTGCTTGAAATTAAAGACCTATGAAGTTAGAACAAGCATTACAAAACAATATATTTAAAATTATTTCTAAATCTGCTAAAGAACTTGAGCTCGACGCTTATGTAATTGGAGGATTTGTTCGTGATTTTCTACTAAAAAGACCTTCAAAAAAAGATATTGATATTGTTGCCGTTGGAAGCGGAATTTTACTCGCTAAACAAGTGGCTAAAAACCTTCCAAACACACCTAAAGTACAAGTATTTAAAACCTACGGAACCGCAATGTTACGCTACGAAGGGGTTGATATTGAATTTGTAGGTGCCAGAAAAGAAAGCTATAATGAAGACAGTAGAAATCCTATTGTTGAAGATGGCACACTTGAGGACGATCAAAACCGAAGAGATTTCACCATAAATGCGCTAGCATTGCAACTTAACGAAGCACATTTTGGAAAACTTTTAGATCCTTTTAACGGCGTTGAAGATTTAAAAAACAAAATTCTTCGTACGCCTTTAAATCCAGATATTACATACAATGACGATCCATTACGTATGATGCGTGCTATTCGTTTTGCTACACAATTAGGATTTAAAATTGAAGACGAATCGCTTAATGCTATTACAAGAAATAAACATCGTATTAAGATTATTACAAACGAACGTATTGTTGTTGAGTTAAATAAAATTTTAGAAAGCGACGTACCTTCTGTAGGATTTTTATTACTTCAGAAAACAGGATTACTCCCTTACCTTTTACCAGAACTTACAGCCCTAAAAGGGATTGATGAAGTAGAAGGACAAACACATAAAGATAATTTTTATCACACCTTAGAAGTGGTTGATAATATTGCCAAACATACCGATAACGTTTGGTTACGTTGGGCAGCTTTATTACACGATATAGGAAAAGCACCTACAAAACGATTTAGTAAAAAAGTAGGTTGGACATTTCATGCACATGAATTGGAAGGTTCAAAAATGGTATATCATTTATTTAAGCGTTTAAAAATGCCACTAAATGACAAAATGAAATTTGTACAAAAAATGGTATTTATGAGTTCGCGACCAATTGTACTTGCTAATGCCGAAGTTACAGACTCAGCTGTAAGACGTTTAGTTTTTGATGCTGGTGATTTTGTTGAAGATTTAATGACACTTTGTGAAGCAGATATTACCACTAAAAATCCAAAGAAATTCAATAAATATCATAACAACTTTAAAATTGTTAGAGCAAAAATAATTGAAGTTGAAGAACGCGATCAGGTACGTAATTTTCAACCACCAATTTCTGGCGAACAAATTATGGAAGCCTTTAATATTAAACCTTCAAAAGAAATTGGAATGATTAAAGAGCATATTAAAGAAGCTATTTTAGAAGGAATTATCCCTAATGAACATGATGCTGCTTATGAATTAATGCTTGTAAAAGGACAAAAATTAGGGTTGACTAAATAGAATAACATATGAAAGCGCAATTTAACAACATCGCAAAAATCACGTTAGTATTAACGTATTTTGTAATTATTGCAGGAGCAGTTGTAAGAATGACAGGATCCGGAATGGGATGTCCAGATTGGCCAAAATGTTTTGGATATTACATACCTCCTACCGAGCAACAACAGTTAGAATGGCACCCCAACCAAGAATATCATAAAGGGCAAGTTATTATTGTAGATGAAGCGCTTGAAGTTGCTAAAACCAATTTTATAGCAACAGATACTTTTGCAAAAACAAACTGGGATACCTATACAAAACATGATTATGCAGAGTTTAACCCACTACATACTTGGGTAGAATATATTAACCGTTTATTTGGTGCACTTGCAGGATTAGCAACTATAGTTTTAGCTTTTGCTTCACTTAAATACCGCAAAGAAAAAGTATTAATTCCTATATTATCATTCTTAATTTTATTTGGAATGGGTTTTCAGGCTTGGTTAGGAAAAACAGTAGTAGACTCTAACTTATCACCATATAAAATTACTGTTCACATGGTAATGGCACTTCTTATTGTAGCTGCCATATTGTATGTCATTTATAAGACTAAAACACAAAACAAAACCGTTGTTTACAATACTACTTTCACTAAAATATTAATTATTGCATCGGTACTTACACTTATTCAAATTACAATAGGTACGCAAGTACGTCAGTTTATTGATCAACAAATAAAACTTTTAGGTGATCAAAATACGGCGCTTTGGTTAAACAATCCAACAGTATCATTTTATATTCACCGTTCATTTTCAATAATAGTATTGGCCATAAACGGATATTTATTTTTTCAGTATAAAAAATTAAAGCTTAATTATAATAAACTCAATTGGGTAATTGTATTATTAATTGCTGAAGTTATTTCTGGAATTGCCATGGCTAATTTTAGCTTTCCATTTGGTACACAGAGCTTACATTTAGTTTTAGCTAGTATTTTATTCGGAATACAATTTTACTTAATTTTAGAAGCTGTAAACGCTAAAAACAACCGATAAACTTTGTAACTTTGCATTTTTAAACAGGATTATGATTTACAGATTTAGAATAATATTAGACAACGATACCGAAGATGATGTGTTTCGCGATTTAGAAATTCGTGAAGGAGATACGCTTGAAGACTTACACAACATTATCACACAATCTTTTGGATTTGACGGCTCTGAAATGGCCTCTTTTTACATGAGTAACGAAGCTTGGGAACAAGGAGAAGAAATTTCGCTTTTTGATATGAGTGAAGGGATGAACTCTGTAAAATTAATGAGCAAAACCAAAATTAATGAGGTAGTACACGAAGCGCAAACAAAAATGATTTACGTGTACGATTTTATGAGTATGTGGACATTTTTTGTTGAACTTGCCGAAATTGTTGAAGTTGCCGAAGGTACAGATTACCCAAACCTTATGTTTGTAAATGGGCAAGTACCAGATGACGCTCCAGATAAAACTTTTGAAGCTGAAAGTTTTGATGACGAGTTTAGTGAGTTTGAAGATGACCTTGATATTGACGATTATGATAATTTGGATTTTGATGAAAACTGGAATTAACTTGCATTAATACGTCACAATATATATTTAAAAAGCATCCTTTATCAGGATGCTTTTTTTATGTTTTATATTTTCTAAACACATAATTATAAAACGTTTTAAAATGAATGCTAATTTTCCTTTAAGTTAGAATAAACACTATAAAATTAACAAGTTAAATAGTTATAAAATCATCCTTTTTTTAAAGATAAATATACCTTCTGAAATATTAAAACAAAAGATAGTCTGTTTCTAAACGCAACCTTTCACGCTGTTTATCATCTTATTAAAAAACCAATACATCTTTTATTATGAAAAAACAATCATTTATTACCTACGTAGCAATTACTTTTTTTAGTTTATTATTAGTCAATTGTATTAGTGACGACGACAATACGCCAAGTGTAGCAGCAGATAGTTATGGCTCAGTATCTGAATTAGTAGAAAGTTTAAAACCCACGGCCCAAACCTTTACTTTAGATCCTACAATAGCCCAAACTATTACAGGAACCAAAGGAACTGTTATTGAAATTGGTCCAGATACTTTTGCTGGTAATGATGGGATGACACTTACAGAACCAATTATAGCATCATTAAAAGAATATTTAAGTCTTGAAGATATGATTTTAGGAAACGTTCAAACAGAGTCTAACGGACAATTATTAATCACTGGAGGAAGTTATGATTTAACTTTTAAAGACGAAAACGGAGACAATATTAATGTAAACAATTGGAATATTCAATCAAAAATCCCAGTTGAAACAGATATTACAGGTTATGAAAACGACATGCAATATTATTCTGGAGATACTACAACTATTGATAATAGAGAGGTTGTAAATTGGGATTTAGGACAAGCAGAAGCTTGGATGAGTGATGGAATTTTTAATATCCTAGGCGCTGAACAAGGTTTATCAAATTGTGATGCACTTTATAGTATGGCTGGAGAAAATGGAACTCAATTTGAAGTGACAGTTCCTGGAGTTACTGATTACTCAAACACAACAGTTTGGTTAATTATTGAAGATTTTCCTTCAGTAGTTATGGTGTATACACTTAATGATACAGAGGACGCTTTAACAACATACAATGCTTCAATTCCTATGGGATTAAATGCAACATTAGTTGCTATAACTATTGATGAAGATAATTATTTAAGTTTTGGAAGTTTAGCAATTACCGTTAGTGGTGATGACATCTTTAGCGTTCCTGTAAATTATGGTACCACTGCAGAATTAGTTAGTCTTGTGGGATCATTAACTAATTAGTAGTAACTTTTATATCCTAAAAAAAGCATCCCATTTGAGGATGCTTTTTTTTTATAAAATATTATTGATGTTTACAGTTTCGTAATTTCGCTTTACAAAATCGAGGGCATTTCTCATGATGTCTCCCATATTTTCACTTTTCCTAAATTCCATATCTAAAGTAAAATCATAAATCTGTTCTCTTAGCATATGAATATGCGCTTCGGTTGAGAGTTGATCTTCGTCCATACAAGCTAAAAGTTTAGCCACACGTTTATGAAAACTAATCATACGTCTTACAATAATAGAACGTTCTTCAATTTTATATTGATCAATAGATTCTATATTAATTTTTTCTTTCACCAATTCAACCATGGTTAAGTTTTCTTTAAAAAACTGAGGTCTGTACACATTAAATTTTCCTTCGTAACATTGTTGATCAAAATCAATCGCTCTAATTTTATAAATTACATTATCAAAATCATGAGTAGGAACAATCACATAATTGTAAGAACGCATATCTCCTAAAAGTCTAATCATACAACGTTCATTAAACTTCACAAACTCTTTAGCTATTTGTGATTTTTCTAAAGGCGTACATTTTGGCAACATACTTTTTATAAATTCATCCCCAGGTATTCCTGCAATATGCTCTTCAATTAAAGTGTCTTTATACACTAAAAAATTCATGTAGTAAGGCGATAACATATGCTCAAACTCCAAACCATAAATACGAGAAGCATCTGCTTTTTTTACATAAAAATAAGTATAGTTATCATTTAATATATTTCTAACTTTTATTCGGAAGGGTTTTGAGTTTCCGAAGGTGCAAAAATCTACAGCATCAATATTTAAGTTTTTAAATATCGCTTCGGTTCCATCTGAAATAAGCATTGAATACACACGTTTTAAGCTAAAATCTATCTCTTGCCGCTCAAATTCATTATAAAAAACACGCAACCATAAAGTATCATTATCATCTTTATCATATACCTCAACAGCACCTTGAAAACGCAATAAATCATCATAAAAAATAGGCAATCGTATATTTCTATTATACTCCTGCAAATAGTTATGTAACTTATTTGTAATAGGATATGAGGGTTTCTTTTTTGAAATTTTTAAATCTTGCATGAGTCTGTTATCAGATTTCAATATAATATTTTAATAAAACAAATATTCATGTTTAGCACTCTTTTTTAGTATTAAAATAAATACCAAACACTTTTTTACGTATCATATTCATCACATAAGATAATACAATACCAAGTACGTAATACACAATATAATAATATGATGATTGAAAATTAATCATCTTAACAAAATATTCTGTTAGCGTTACTAACAACGGTATTACAAACACCAAAATTATATCAAAAAATTTTGTTTTATCTTTCATGATTAAGCTGTAGTTTTAATAATTTGTAAGTTCAGATTAAAATCAGAAAAAAACTATTTATTTCATTCTTTTTGTAACAAAACACCCAGCTATTCGTCCTATTTTTAACTAATCAATCACAAAATACTTTGGAATCAATTCTTACCATCACCAATCTCACCAAGAAATTTGGAAATCTCACCGCTGTAAACAACCTAAGTTTTACCATTAAAAAAGGGAATGTTTACGGAATTTTAGGTCAAAATGGAAGCGGAAAATCTACAACTTTAGGTATTGTTTTAAATGTTGTTAATAAAACCGAAGGAAATTTCCAATGGTTTGGAGGAAACACCACAACACATGAGGCTTTAAAAAAAGTAGGAGCCATTATTGAGCGTCCTAATTTTTATCCATATATGACGGCAAATCAAAATCTTAAATTAGTTTGTAAAATTAAAGGTGTTAATTACAGTAAAATTGATGAAAAACTAGAAATTGTAGGACTTTTAGATAGAAAAGATGATAAATTTAGCACGTTTTCTTTAGGAATGAAGCAACGTTTAGCTATTGCATCTGCTTTATTAAATGATCCTGAAATTTTAATTTTAGATGAACCAACAAACGGATTAGATCCACAAGGAATTCACCAAATTAGAAAAATAATAAAAGATATTGCTGCCACCGGAACTACTATTTTACTAGCTTCTCACCTACTTGATGAAGTTGAAAAAGTATGCTCGCATGTTTTAGTACTTAGAAAAGGTGTAAAATTATACGCTGGTCGTGTTGATGAAATGATAAACAGTCATGGTTTTTTTGAGTTAAAAACAAAACAACATGATCAATTATTACAACTTTTAGATACCAATACTACCTTTGGAAATATTAAAGAAGAAGACGAATTAATTACCGCATTTTTAAACGAACCAATGAATGCATCAGAATTTAATGCCTTAGCATTTAGCAAAGGGATTACGCTATCACATTTAGTGAAACGAAAAGAAAGTTTGGAAGAACAATTTTTACAACTCACAGATCGCAATTAATTAATTTCATCACATACAAAACACCAACATTATGTTACGTCTTTTACAACTAGAATTACAAAAACTTTTACTCAACAGAGCCAGTAAAGTTTTAATTTTTATATCATTTATATTACCGTTTACAGTTTTAATTTTATCGTCTATAAAAATAAATTTCTTTGGTTTTTTTACTTTAGAATTAGGCGAATTAGGGATTTTTAACTTCCCTGTTATTTGGCACATCACCACATTTTTTGCTTCACAATTTAAATTTTTCTTTGCCATAGTAGTTGTGAGCATGGTAGGTAATGAATATAGCAACAAAACCATTAAGCAAAATCTTATTGACGGTTTAAGTAAAAAGGAATTTATACTCTCAAAATTTTATACTATTGTATTCTTTTCACTTTTAGCAACATTACTTATTAGTATCGCTACTTTTTGTATTGGAATGTATTACTCTAGCTACACAGAAACATCTATAATTTTTAGAGAAACCGAATTTATCTTAGCTTATTTTGTAAAACTTGTAGGATTTTTTAGTCTCTGTTTATTCTTCGGAATGCTCGTTAAACGTTCTGCTTTTGCATTAGCTTTCTTATTTGTATTGTACATTTTTGAGTGGATTGCTTACGGGATATTAACATGGCAAATTAACTCGGATGTTGCCGAAAAAATTCAGAATTTCTTCCCATTACAATCTATGTACAACCTCATTGACCAACCTATACAACGTATGGTAATGGCAAAATTTCCTGAGAAAATAGACATGGCATACGACTATGCTGTACATTGGTATGAAATTGCTATTGTATTGGGTTGGACAAGCATATTTGTCTTTTTATCTTATCAATTGCTTAAAAAACGAGATTTATAATATCTTTGATAGCATTAGCTGCTATTAAAAATGAAAAAAAGTCACCTATTCATATTTTGCTTCCTATGTTGCGCATCTTTAATGTATGCGCAACAAGAAGCTTCAAATTGGTATTTTGGCCAAAATGCAGGTTTAAAATTTGATGTTGATACAGGCTCAGTTTCTGCACTAACAGATGGACAGCTAAGTACGTTTGAAGGCTGTACTTCTATCTCTAATACAAACGGAAATTTATTATTTTATTCAGACGGAAGAACCATTTGGAATGCCAACCATCTACCCATGGAAAATGCAAATTCAGCATTAGGTACCGGACTAAAAGGTGACGAATCTAGCACCTCATCTGGATTAATTGTTCCAAAACCAGAAGATGAAAACTCATATTATATTTTTACTGTTGATGAACCTCATCATTATAACTCTTCGGCATTTCCAACACAACAAGATGGTGATGGCGTAAATGACGGTTTAATGTATTCTTTAGTTGATATGACTATGGATTCAGGTTTAGGAGATGTTGATCCTTTTGAAAAAAACATACAACTTATCACCTACGATCCTACAAATGCCACTCAAGTAGATTTTAAATGTTCCGAAAAAATTACAGCTGTAAAAGCTGACGATTGTACGTCCTTTTGGGTAATCACACATTTTGTTGATAGTTTTTATGCTTTCAAAGTAGATACAAACGGTGTAAATACAACACCAATAATTTCAACTGTTGGACCAATTGTACCAGCAGAAGGTTATCGCCGAAATGCTTTAGGCTATTTAAAAGCGTCTCCTAATGGCGAAAAGATAGTAGTTGCTCATCATGGGTTTTCTACTCAAATAGGTGGCGAAACTGGTGGAGGTGTATATCTTTTAGATTTTGATAACGAAACTGGAGTCGTTTCAAACCTATTAACATTAATGGGTCCCGAAACAAATGATAGCCCATATGGGGTTGAATTTTCGGCAGAAAACAAAAAAGTTTATGCTACAATTAGTGAAGGTATTTCTGGAGCTGGAGCAAGTAGAGTTGTACAATGGGATTTAGAAAGTACAGATATTGCTAACTCATCTGTTACCATTCACAATTCAAATACATTTAGCGCTGGTGCGTTACAATTAGGATTAGATAAAAAAATATATCGTGCACAAGCTGTGTTTTCAAACTTAAATTCTTCAGGAAGATATTTGGGAGTTATTAATAACCCCGAAGCAGATGGAACTGATGCTAACTATGATGAAACAGGCTTTTTAGTAGATATTAACGGTGGGTTTCAAAACACAAGCGCTATTGGCTTACCGCCTTTTATTCAATCTTTATTTAATTTAGAAATAGATATTATTCAAAATGGAGTAAGTTCTACAGAACTCTTTCTTTGTACTAATGATAATTATACGCTTACCGCTGAAGTTATTACAGGAGCAACTTATAATTGGACAAAAGATGGTATAGATTTACCTGAAACTACATTTGAACTTTTTATAAATACTCCTGGTGTATATGAAGTATCAGTAGATCCTAATAATGGGGATTGCCCAATTAAAGGTGAAGCTATAGTGAGTTATTATGATATACCTGTGGCTAACACCCCTGAAACCTTAATAGTGTGTGATTTATCTGTAAATTCGAGTATTGATTTATCTGTAAAAACTGACGAAATATTAGGAAATCAAGATCCTGACCAGTATACAGTACATTATTACACAACACAAGAAAACGCAGAAACAAATAATTATCAAATACTTACAAACTTTAATAACATACAAAATCCACAAGAAGTTTTTGTAAGAGTAGATAATAATAGTAATACAAATTGCTACGATACAACATCCTTTTTTATTGAAGTTTATGTAGCTCCTCAAATTATTATATTACCCGATGTATTAATTTGTGATTCAGGCTCAGAAACTGAAGCAACTGATGAAATTTCGAGTTATGATTTAACGCTTTTATATGACAACATTTACGGAACGCAAGACCCTAACTTATACAGCATTACATTTCACACAACGCAAGAAGACGCAAATGCTAACACCAATATATTAGCAACTAATTACACTAACGTCACACCAAATACAGAAACTCTTTTTGTAAGAATTGAAAACAATATTAATACAGATTGTTATAATACTACTAATTTCAATTTTATTGTCAACACGCCACCTGAAGTTAATAATAGTGTACTTATTCAATGTGACGAAGATGGCAATCCTGATGGCCTTACCATTTTTAATCTTAATGAAATTTCTGAGAGTGTTACTACTGGTATTACAAACTCTAGCGTGAGTTATTTTCTCACTGAAACAGATGCCACACAAGGAATAAATGAACTGAATCCAGAAGTTTTTAACAATACTATAAACCCACAAACCGTATACGCAAAAGTTATAAACACAACTACAAACTGTTATAATATTGCCACGGTTACTTTACAAGTGAGTACAAACTCAGTCAATAATACAACTATAACCTCTTGTGATACAGACGGTACTGACGATGGTTTTTTCACCTTCAACCTTAACGATGCTAATCCTGAAATTTTAAACGGATTACCTACTCAAGTTTCACTTAACTACTACCAAAATTATAACGATGCTTTATTGGAGCAAAACCCTATAAGCGCAACATTTACTAACACTACAGCATATTCACAAACCATTTACGCAAGAGTTGAAAACGCCAATGATTGTTACGGAATTAGCGCCATCGAGTTAACCGTTTTTGAACTTCCAAATATAGAAATTGAAGATGAACAGTTGTATTGTTTAAACTATTTCCCCGAGTTTATTACTCTAACTGGCGGCGTTATAAATGACATCCCAAATAACTATTATTATTTATGGTCTACCGGAGAAACTACACATAACATTACTGTCAACCAACCGGGAATTTACACTGTGAGAGTTACCAATACCAATGGTTGTTTTAAAGATAGAACGGTTACCGTTTTACCATCTAATATTGCAACATTTACAAATATTGAAATTTCCGATGCCTCGGAAAATAACAGCGTAAGTGTTTTTGTGAACGGTGAAGGCTCTTATGACTATGCAATTGATAATCCTAATGGACCTTATCAAATGGGTTCGGTTTTTGAAAATGTTTCCGCAGGAATTCATACCATTTATGTACGTGATATAAAAAATGATTGTGGTACGGTAGATACTTTGGTGTCGGTAATTGGTTTTCCTAAATATTTTACACCTAATAATGATGGGTATCATGATTATTGGCAAGTATATGGGATTGATAATCAATTTCAGGCCGGAACTAATATTTTAATTTTTGACCGTTATGGGAAACTTATCAAAGAATTAAATCCCTTAGGAATTGGTTGGGACGGAACATTAAATGGTAAACTTTTACCTACAAATGATTATTGGTTTTATGTGACTCTAGAAGATGGCAGAATCTTTAAAGGTCATTTTTCTTTGGTGAGGTAATCTTATTTTTTGCTTTCAGCAGAATTTAATCCTATAAACAGCTTTGTATAAAAAATGAAATTCATAAATTTAAACATTACTTATTTGCTTAAAACACAGATGTATCCTTATTATGAATATTAAAAAGTTTCTTACGCTTAGTATCCTGCTCTTAATCCCTCATATATTTATAGGACAAGATATTGCGTTATACGAACAATTTAATGGGAGATACGATTATACCGCAATTGGTAACACACTTAATTTAAACGAAAATGGTACTGGAGCTCCTTGCGTAATTGCCACACAATCACAATCTACTTTAACATTATTACCTACACAAACGGTTGTTGCTGCCTATTTATATTGGGCAGGATCGGGAACTGGTGATTTTGATATTCAATTAAATGGCACACCAATTACTGCACAACGTACGTTTAGTGATGCGCTTGATGCTTCCCGTATATTTTTTTCTGCTTTTGCCGATGTTACTACACTTGTTCAAACTCAAGGTAGTGGTGTTTATACGCTTTCGGAATTAGATATTTCATCTATAATTGCTCCATATTGTCCTAGTGGAACTAATTTTGCTGGTTGGGCAATTACTATTATATATGAAGATAGTGCTTTGCCGCTTAACCAACTTAATGTGTATGACGGTTTGCAAAGTGTACCAGATGTATTAACTATTACACTTAACAACCTTAATGTTTTAGATAATGAAGGTGCGAAAATTGGTTTTATAGCTTGGGAAGGTGATGCCTCATTAGCCGTTAACGAACAACTTAGTATAAATGGAAATATTATTGGAAATCCGCCCCTTAATCCTATAAATAATGCTTTTAATGGCACCAATAGTTTTACAGGGGAAAGTAACTTGTATAATATGGATATTGATTTTTATGATATTCAGAATACTATAAATATAGGAGATAGTGAAGCCGTCATTCAGTTAACTTCTGGTCAGGATTTTGTGATGATTAATAATATTATCACCGTTTTAAATAGTCAACTACCTGATGCAACAATTATGGTTAATGATTATATTTTAGAGTGTAGCAGCCCAAATGTCTTATTAGATTTTACAGTTTACAATACTAATAGTACAGATATTCTTCCGGCAAACACACCTATTGCTTTTTATGCTGATGGGATTTTAATTCATCAAACTACCACAATTAGTGACATTGCGATTAATGCTTCCGAAGCACAAACTATAGCGCTACAAATTCCGAATACCATTAATACCGATTTTAATTTAACACTAAGTATTGATGATGACGGAACTGGTAATGGTATTATAGTTGAAAATAACGAACTTAATAATATATATAGTGAAACTATTGAGATGCTCACTAACGCGCCATTACAAACATTAGGTAAAACTATACAGTGTAACGAAGGGTTCAGTTCTTCTACATTTAATTTAGAATCTATTTTTAATTCTGAAATCACTACAACACAAACTCCTACCTTTTTTACTAGTCTTTCTGATCTAGAAGCGCAGATAAATCCTATTTCAAATACCTATGCTTATCAAAGCGTTGGTAGTCCGCAAACTATTTATGTCAAAACAAATGGTTTTCCGTGTTATGCTACTTATGCCTTTGATCTTTTAGTTGAAAATTGCCCTCCACATATTCCGGAAGGATTTTCTCCTAATAATGATTTTAAAAACGATTGGTTCAACATTCAAGGATTGTATAACATTTTTGAAGACCATAAATTGATTATCTACAATCGCTATGGCACACTTATTTTTGAAGGCGACAATAATACGCCTTGGGACGGTAAAGCAAATAGAGGAATAAATAATAAAGGAAAATTACTTCCTGTAGGAACTTACTTCTATATTCTATATTTGAATGATTCTTCTTACAAAAACAGAACAGGTTGGGTATATATGAACTACTAAATGTTAAAATTTAGTACTTTTTATCGTATTTTATTGCGTTTCATCTAATTTAGGTTTACTTTTGTACCATCTTAGAGAAGTTAACAGCTGATTACATCAAATCATTAGCCGTTAGCACTGAAATAACTTAACCTACTTATAATGAATTTGTTCAGAAATTACATCATTGCTATTGCTTGTATTTCATGCAACTTAATATTCTCTCAACAGATTTCTGTTGATAATACTTACACTGCACAACAACTTATTGAGAATGAACTCATTCAAGGATGTGTTGAAGTCTCAAATGTTACCTCTCCTATTAATGGAACTATAAACGGCTTTGGAAGTTTTGGTTATTTTGAAAAAGAAGACTCTAATTTCCCTTTTCAAAACGGAATAATTTTAGCAACAGGAAATGCAACTTCAGCAGGAAATAGTTTAAATAATGATATTTTAAATGAAGGTGAAACAAGTTGGACTACAGACACTGATTTGGAGGCTGCTTTAGGTGTTACAGGAACAGTAAACGCAACTGCAATAGAGTTTGATTTTATATCAATTTCAAATCGTATACAATTCAACTATATTTTAGCTTCCGAAGAATACTATGCTAACTTTCCTTGTGAATATTCAGATGGCTTTGCTTTTCTTATTAAAAGAGCTGGCACTAATGATCCTTATACTAATATTGCTTTAATTCCTGGATCTACAGCGCCTGTAAACACAAATACTGTTCATGACGAAATTATTGGTTTTTGTGATGCTCAAAATGCACAATACTTTGAAGGTAATAACGTAGGAGACACCAATTACAACGGGCGTACAACTGTTATGACTGCCTTAGCAACAATCACTCCTAATATTCAATATCATATCAAATTAGTAATCGCAGATCAAACTGACGAAAATTATGACTCAGCAGTATTTATTGAAGGAAACAGCTTTAATGCTTCAGTAGAACTAGGAAACGATATTACTACATGTGCAGAAACTTATTCATTAAATGGTGACATCAATAATCCTGATGCAATATATACTTGGTATTTAAATGATAATGAAATCTTAAATGCTAACCAACCTACCTATAACGTTACTGAAACGGGAACATACACCGTAGTTATTGAAATGCCTTTATCTAACGATACTTGCACTATTGAAGATAGCATTACTATAAATTTAAGCACAACACAAACATCTTCACCTATTACAGATTTTGAACTTTGCGACAGTGATGCTTCAAACGAAATAGCCCTTTTCAACTTAGCGCTTAAAAATACCGAAGTTATAAATTCGGTAGCTTCAGGTAACTATGAAATTGCATATTATTATACTGAAGAAGATGCTATAAACCTTGAAAACGAAATTACAACAACTATAGAAAACACCACAAACCCACAAGCTATATTTGTAAGAGTTGAAGATATAAACTCAGGATGTTTGGCTTATAATTCTTTTAACTTAATTGTAAACCCGTTACCTATAATTACAACTCCTACCATTTTATTTGCATGTGATGATACCGTTGCTGATGGAATTACTCAAATTGATTTAACACAAAAAGACGGTGAGATTATTGGGGAAGCAACCAACCTACAAGTGAGCTATCATACTACATTAGATACTGCGGTTTCTGGTGCAAATGCTATTGTTGATTTATATACTAATACACAAGAAACCGAAGACGTTTTTGTAAGAGTAACCAATACAAACACAGGATGCTCAACCACCACAACACTTACAATTAGTGTATTACCAAAACCAGAAATTAAACAAGAAGATATATATATTGACGCTTGTGACGAAGATCATGACGGATTTGCAACTTTTGATTTAACTTCAATAATTAACGAAGTTTTACAAGGTATTACAGGTGTGGAAACATCATTTTATGAAACTTATGATAATGCCGTTACAGCAACAGATCAAATTACAACTCCTACAGCTTACAATAATATTATTGCTAACGAACAAATAATTTACATTAGAGTTGAAAATGCAATAAATGGTTGCGCATCAATTGCTCCAGTTGAACTACACACCAACTTATTACTTACAGGAACAAATATTAGAGATTTTTCAATTTGTGATATTAGTAATGATAATCAAGAGTCTTTTGGATTAAATAATATGGCAGGAATCATTGCTAATGGTCTGGAAGATGTTAACGTTACTTTTTATGAAAATGAAGCCGACCAAAATAGTAATACAAACGCTTTAGATAACAATACTCCTTACCCATCAAGTACAACAACACAAACTTTATTTATTACAATTAACAGCCCAACGTGTAGTGAAGTTTCTCAAATAAACTTAATCATCAATCCTATTTATGAATTTGAATCTGCTGGAACTTTAAACTATTGCGATACAGATCAAGACGGATTAACACCTATAAATTTAACGTCTTTTGATGATTTAATCACAGAAGGACAGAGCGATTTTTCTGTAATGTATTTCTTAACTCTAGAAGATGCAGAATTTGGTATCAACAAACTACCAAACACGTATACAAATAACGTAAACCCAATTACTTTATATACCCGAATCACTTACAACCCTACAAACTGTAGCTCTATTAATAGTTTTGAGATAGATGTACTTCCTGCTCCCGTGTCATCAAACCCAAGTGATGTTATTGTTTGTGATGATGATTTAGATGGAATTACAATATTAAATTTAAATGCTAAAATTCCAGAATTACTAGAGAACACAAACAACAGGCTTATTACATTTCATGAGTCACAAAGTAACGCCAATTCTGGTAGCTCAGTTATTGGTACTCCAGAAGCTTACAGCAGTTCAACAAGACGTCTTTTTATTAGAATTGAAAATGAAACTACAGGATGTTACAGCACCCAAAACTTTGATGTTATAGTAAATACACTTCCCGTTTTTCAAGATATTAGTAATTATACAATCTGTGAAGATACAAGTGATAGTTATGCCGATTTTATTTTGGGGAATAAAGATGCTGAAATTTTAAACGGTCAAGTCGGAAAAAAAACCCTCTACTTTACATCACAAGCCGATGCAGATAACCGAGCTAATGCTATTGATAAAACAGTAGAGTATGAAAACACAAGTAATCCTCAAACCATTTTTGTAAGAGTTGAAAATAATTCAGATGAAAATTGTTATGACACCTCTTCTTTTATTATTGAAGTAGGCTCAAACCCATTATTTAATACACCTACAGATTGGTTTGTATGTGACGATATTGCTAATGACGGTAGAGAATTTTTCAACCTTAATGATAAAGTTTCAGAAATTACAGCCAATATTGATGACACTTTAGAAGTTGTTTTTTATACGTCTTTTGCTAACGCCGAAAATGCTGTTAACCCAATAAACGATCTTCAATTTCAAAACACAGTAAACCCACAACAACTATATGCTCGAATAGATAATGGAAGTATTTGTAGCTCAATAACGGCTTTCGAGCTTAATGTAATTCATGTTGTTGAAGCAAATCCTGCGCAACCATTAATTACATGTGATACAGATAATGATGGATTAACCATATTTGACTTAACTGATGCAGAAATGGATATTTTAACGGTAAGACAAAATGATATTACAATTGCTTACTATGAAACAATGGATGATTTAGAGGTCGAAAACAATCCTATAATTACACCTACTCAATATCATAACACATCAATTACGCAAACCGTTTATGTGAGATTAACCAATACAATTTCAAACTGTTTTATTGCAATTCCTTTAGATTTGATTGTAAACCTTCCTCCTGCAATAAATGAGTTTGAAACTTATGAAATTTGTGACAATATTAATCATGCATTCGATTTATCTGAAATTGATGATATAATTGTAAATGATAATTTCAATGTATTAATAACGTATTATAATACGTTTGAAGATGCTGAATTAGAAGAAAACATATTAAACACCACATACACCTACCAAACAGATAGTGATATTATTTATATAAGAGTGGCATTTTCAACCACACAATGCTATACTATATACCCATTTTTATTAGCGGTAAACCCGTTACCAATGACAGCTTCACCTGATGATATGGAAGATTGTGATGATGATTTAGATGGGTATTTAGAATTTGATTTATCCTTACAAACTGCAGAAATTCTTAATGGAGAAAATCCTAATAATTTTAGTGTAAGCTATTACCCTACACTTGCAGATGCACAAAATGCAACTAATAGTTTGCCGCTAATTCACGAAGTATATGCAGAACAAACTATATATGTAAGAGCTGAAAATAATATTACTGGGTGTTTTAAAATAGAAAAATTTGCAGCTATTGTACACTTTAAACCCCTTATAGATATTGATGACCAAGTAATTTGTTTAGAAAACTTACCATTACTAGTAAGTGCTAACACTAATCATCCAGGAGATACTTATTTATGGTCTACAAATGCAACTACTCCAGAAACTGATATTACAATTCCTGGGACATATTGGGTAACAGTAACAACTATTTATGGTTGTGAAAACACACGTGTTTTTAATGTTTCGGAATCTGAACAAGCAAATATTGAAGTTACCGAAACTGTAGATTTTTCTGACCCTAACAATATTACAATCACTATAAGTGGAATAGGAAACTATATGTATGTTTTAGATGATTTAGAACCACAAAACTCAAATGTATTTGAAAACGTAGCCATAGGTTATCATAATGTTACAGTTATTGATCTTAATGGATGTTCTGAAATTACCACCGAAGTTGTTGTGATTGATACACCCAAATTTTTCACCCCAAATAATGATGGTTATTTTGATGAATGGCACATTACAGGAGTTGAGACTTTACCTGGAACTTCAATAAATATCTATGATAGATACGGAAAAGTATTAAAACACTTAACCTCAACATCTAGAGGTTGGGACGGTACATATAACGGAAATATAATGCCTGCTACTGACTATTGGTTTGTTGCAGATGTAAAGAAAGACGGTATTGAATTTGAAGTAAAAGGACATTTCTCCCTAAGGCTTTAATATAAAAAAAGAGCATGATTAACATCATGCTCTTTTACATATACAAACTATTAACGTTTAACCAATATTCATTTTTAGCTTTTGTAAACTTTTACGTAATCTACTATAAACTCTTTAGGGAAAATAGAATCGTCTACTTCCGGACCACCAAAATTTCCTCCAATAGCCATATTTAAAATAATATAAAAAGGTCTATTAAAAGGCCATGTTTTTTCATTCTTAACTTCTGGAGAAAACGTGTATACTAATTCATCATCAATATAAAAACGAATAGCATCTTCTGTCCAATTTGTTTTATAAATATGAAAGCCTTCTTCTATAGATTCATTTATAGTTATTTTACTGTTTTTTGAATCTCCGTAGCTATCTGAAGTATGTAATGTTGTAAATATTTCGTTAGGATTTTTCCCAACATATTCCATCATATCAATTTCCCCACAAGCTGGCCAACCTACAGTATCAATATCGCTACCTAATAACCAAACAGCAGGCCATAAACCTTCTCCTGTAGCTAATTTAGCACGTACTTCTACAGTTCCGTATTGAAACTCAACTTTATCACTTGTTGTAATTCTTCCTGATCTATAAAGTGTAGAGTCTTTAGTTGCCGTAATTATTAAGTTACCATCTTTTACCGTTACATTTTCTTTGGTATACACTTGTCTTTCGTTATTCCCCCAACCACATAGGTTTGGGCAACCATCACCAAGTTCATAATTCCAATTGTTAGTATCTAATGTGTTTCCTAAAAACTGTTCTTCAAAAATAAGTGTGTTCTCTTCGGTTTTACAACCAACAAATAACGTCCCTAATAAGATCGTGAAAATTACTTTTCTCATAATTATAGTGTGAATTTAGTTTCTATATTATCGTTAGAACTTCCTCCAACAAACACTTTAAAATCTCCTGACTCAACTAAAAATTCACCTTGATTATCATAAAAACCAAGCTCATTTTCTGTTAAAGTTAATGTAACTTCTTTTGAAGCTTTTGGAGCTAATTCAACAATCTCGAATCCTTTTAATTCTTTTACAGGTCTTGTAACACTTGCAAATTCATCATTAATATATAATTGAGCAACTTCTTTTCCTGCAACATCACCAGTATTTGTTAATGTAAATGATACCTCAACAGTATTATTTTCACCAACAGTAGCTTTTAAGTTTGTATACTCAAAAGAGGTATAACTTAATCCGTGACCAAAAGGGAATAAAGCGGCATTACTTTCATCTTGATAATGTGACCAAAACACAACATCTGGACCAGGTAAATCTGGACGTCCTGTATGTTTGTAATTATAGTATAATGGTAATTGCCCTACACTTCTTGGAAATGACATTGGTAATTTTCCACTTGGGTTATAATCTCCATAAAGTACTTGTGCAATTGCATGACCACTTTCTGTTCCTAAATGCCAAGCTTCAACAATTGCTGGAATATGAGCTGCTGCCCAGTTTAAAACTAATGGTCGTCCATTATTTAAAACTAACACAATGTTTTTATTCACTTTATAAATTTCCTCTAACAATTCTTGTTGCACACCAGGAAGTCCTAATTCTGTTCTACTACGTCCTTCACCACTCTGTAAACCATGTTCTCCAAGAACCATTACTACAACATCTGCTTTTTTAGCCACAGCAATAGCTTGTGCAAATTCAGAGGTATCAGTTGTATTAATTTTAAGTTCTGTAGCAAAAGCAACGTCTCCTAAAACTAATTCAGCACCTTTAGCATAAGTTAATTTATTGTTTGGGTATACTTTCATTCCTTCTAAAACAGAAACAGCAGTACTATCATCTGCCCCAATACGCCAACTACCAAGCGGACTTGTTTTATCGTTAGCCAGAGCACCAATTAAAGCTATATTTTGTCCTTCTTTTTTAAGTGGCAATAACTTATTATCATTTTTAAGAAGTACTATAGATTTTTTAGCCATATCTAAAACACCTTCATGAAATGCAGTTTGACCTGTAACTTCTTTCTCACGTGCTTCATCTAAATATTTGTATGGATCATCAAATAATCCTAATTCAAACTTTACTCTTAAAATACGTCTTGCAGCATCAGTAATTAAAGCTTCGTCAACTTTACCCTCTTTTACTAATTTTAATAATTCAGTAACATATAAATAAGACTCCATATCCATATCAGAACCTGCTTTTACAGCAATTTCTGCGGCTTGGTTACCATCTTTAGCATGTCCGTGAGCAATCATTTCGGTAATTGAACCCCAATCTGAAACCATAAAACCATCAAATCCCCATTTTCCTTTTAAGATATCTCTTTGCAGGTATTTATTTCCCGTTGCCGGAATTCCATTTAGCTCGTTAAATGAATTCATAAACGTACGTACACCAGCATCAGTTGCTGCTTTAAATGGCGGGAAAATCACATTATTTAATGTTGATGTTCCTACATCTACCGTATTATAATCTCTACCAGCTTCTGCAAAACCATAGCCTGCAAAATGTTTGGCACAAGCAATAACTGTTTTATAATCTGATAAATCTTCACCTTGAAAACCATGAACTCTAGCGATAGCAATTTTACTACCTAAGTAAGTATCTTCACCTGAACCTTCCATAACTCTTCCCCAACGTGCATCTCTAGAGACATCAACCATTGGTGCAAATGTCCAGTTAATCCCTGCTGCTGCTGCTTCTTCTGCTGCAATTTCTGCCGACTTTTTAATAGCTACTAAATCCCAACTTGCTGCTTCCGCTAAAGGAATTGGGCTAATTGTTTTGTAACCGTGAATTACATCAAAACCAATAATTAATGGAATACCAAGACGCGTTTCTTCAACAGCAATTTTTTGGACGGCTTTAATATCTTTTACACCTGTAACATTTAACATTGATCCTACGTATCCTTTTTTAAGGTCTTCGTATTTTTTAGCTGCATTTCCTTCTTGAGGTGTTGGTCCTGTTACGTCCCAAAACCCATTGTATTGATTCATCTGACCTATTTTTTCTTCTAAGGTCATTTTTTCTAATAAAGCAGATACTTTATCTTCAATTTCTGCAGAAGTTGTGTTGGTAACTTCTGCATTATCTTTTGCTACTTTCTCATTATTTCCGCAAGAAAACACTGTTAAACATGTTACTGCGATAAATACATTAAAGAAAATAGTATGTTTTTTTAAATTCATATCTTATTTATTGGTATACTTTGATATAATCTATTTCCATTGTTGAGTCTACAAAACTAGCATCAATTGCACCACCAAAGCTTCCGCCCATAGCAACGTTAACGATTAAGAAGAAATCACTATTAAATGAAGAATCTTCAGAGTTTACATAAGAATGAAATTCTGTTCCGTCAACAAGAAAAGTAATTGCTGCAGGAGACCAGATAACTTCGTAAGTATGAAATTCGTTAGATACACCATCTACAACTGTAGAATCGCCATCGCCATCACCACCAGAATTCCCTGGGTAATGTAATGTGCCGTGAATTGTGTTTTGGTCGTTACCAACGTGTTCCATAATATCAATTTCACCACAAGCTGGCCACGCATTAGTTGCATAATCTTCACCTAGCATCCATATTGCTGGCCAAGTTCCTGCTCCTGTTGGTAGTTTTGCGCTAATTTCAACTCTTCCGTAAGTGAACTCAAATTTATCTTCTGTTACTAAACGAGAAGATGTATAATCACTTCCTGAAAAGTCTTCAGCTCTAGCTGTAATTTTTAAAACACCATCTTCAACAATTACGTTATCTGGACTATCTGTGTAATATTGAGATTCGTTATTTCCCCATCCATTATCACCTGTTCCAATATTGTAACCCCATTTTGTAGCATCTGGAGCACCGTCTGTATTAAAATCATCTTCCCAGATAAGGTCTGTATAATCTACAGTTTCTTGAGTTGGTAATGTTGTTGAAAAAATATGATACCATACTAATCCTGGATCGTTTCCATCTACAACACGTACTCTTAGTAAGCTATTTGTTAATTCTAAAATTTCATAAGAAGAGTTACCAAGGTAATATCCCATAAAGTTATCATCAGAAAAATTCATTACTGTATTACGAGATTCTCCTTCTGGTAAATTACTTGAAGCTGGTGCTAAAGACACATTACTTACTCCTGAAGTATCAAAATCTAAACATACATCACCATCATCACCAGAACCACCACCTACAGAAGCGTGCGAACCGTTAAAAAATGTTTGTCCGTTATTATTAAGTTGATAACTTAATTGATCATTAGCATCAATAGAGAAAATTAATTCGTCATTATACATACAAGGTTCTTCTGATTTCTCAAAAGGTTGTGCTCCATAATAAGAAGGATACCAATAGGCATCTGGTGCAGCATCTTGAGATCCACCAACACCTAAATGACCAACTTCTGCAGCTGCCCAATACCAAGTTTTAGTACCACCACCTGATAAAATTTCTTTAGCTTCTAAATCATCAAAAGAACTAAAAACCGACACGTCAATTGCTGTGCTAGATGTTACTCCTCCTGTACCAATAGCATTTACAACTACGGTATAAGTATTTAATCCTACAAGACTAAAACGGTGTGTTACTTCTCCTGAAGGTACTACCTCATCTGTTCCGTCACCAAATTGAAAACTATAACTAATAGCATTATCTGCGTTAGCTGTTAAGGTTACAAAACCTTCTCCGTCACCATTAGGCATATCGGCAGTTACACCAAGAACTTCAGCTGCAATTGTTACGTTTGTTGGCGCTATAATATCACCAAAAGAAGGATTACTCTCCTGACAGTTGGTAAATAATAACAACATGGTAAATGTTGATAGTACTATATATTTTAAATTTTTCATATTATTTTATTTAACACGTTATCATTTAGTTTTGTAAAGTGAATTCATCGTAATAATATACTGAATCATCACCTGCGTTTCCGAAGTCAAAAAATATTACAACACGCACATAATCGGCAGTAGGCGCATCATTAAAATCGAAAACAATTTCTTCCCATTGGTTTGCAACGGTAGTACTCATATCTACTTCATATTCCACAGAAGTGTCTACATTTTCTAATTTCATTTTCACTACTGCTCCCGCAATTGGCGACCATGTTTTAACGCTAATTTTTGAATATGTTGCAAAGTCTAAGACTGGAGTAGTTTCAAAAAACGAACCTGCCCAAGTCTCACTACCTGCCGTTTTTAATAACTGAGCAACATTAGCTGAAGTATTAATTCCTGTTGCATCTGGATTAGCAACTACTTGTACATCTGCAATGTTTCCGAAGGTTGTAAATACCGGAGCTGCATCTTCAAAATTTTGAAATTCTAAAGGAGCAATACCGCCATCGTTATTTACTAATTCTATTTCATCGTAGTAATATACTGAATCGTCACCTACATTTCCGAAGTCGAAAAATATAACCATACGTACATAGTCTGCTACTGGAGCATCACTAAAATCGTAAAGGATATTTTCCCATCCGTTAGCTACAGTTGTACTCATATCTACTTCGTGAGTAATTGTAGCGTCTTGATTTTCTAATTTAAACTTCACTACAGCACCAGCAATTGGTGACCATGTTTTTACGTTTATTTTATTGTAAGTTGTTAAATCTAAAGTTGAAGAAAGTTCAAAAAATGTTCCTGCCCAAACTTCTGCTCCTGCTGTTTTTGTTAACTGAGCAACATTACTTGTTGTGTTAGCTCCTGTTGCATCTGGATTTGCTACAACTTGTGTATCTGCAATATTTCCGAAGGTTGTAAATGTTGGCACTTCACCCTCAAAATCTTGAACGATTGAAGTTATTGTTCCTGTTGCTTCTTTATAGAAATAAATATTATCTAAAAATACTGTTGCTTCACCATCTGGAGTTCCAACAAATTTAAATTGGTGGATATCATCTAATGATAATCCTAAATCTGTAAATGCAGATAATGGAATATTATAAGAGTTCCATTGTTGTGCAGTTGGTGTGACTTGGTAAGCTTGTTCTCCTGAAAGAATACTGATAGGAAAAATATCTAAAGCGATATTTTCATCTGCAGTCCAGACATCAATATGAAGAAATTCCATTTCAGAAACATTAACTGTTTCACCAATTTGAATACCTTGATATGTTAATCCACCATATTGAATAGTAGCATCACCATCAATATCTAATTGATTGTACGTTGTTGCTTGTCCCCAGTTAGGGTAAAAATCCGTTCCAGAAACATCTGCGTAAGCAGCACTAAATACTGATACAACATCTGTAGCAACACGAGCAGGTTGATTAGGCGCGTGTACTAAAGGCTGTAAGATTGCAGTAACTTCAAAATCTTCAGTATATGTTGTAGTTGCTATTGCAGCACCCATTGCTTCTACTGAAATTGTGTAAGTTCCGGCTTCTTGGTAGGTATAAGAAATTGTTTCTCCAATATTTACTGTTGTTGATTCAGTATTAGCATCTTCTCCAAAAGTGATGGCGTAAAACATGGCATAATCTGCAGTTGCTGTTACGTTTACAGTTTTTGAAATTGTGCCATCGTTTTCAATAGTTACTACTAAATTTTCTGGAGCTTCAAAAGAGACAATGATAGATTGTGTTATTGTAGTTGCTTCTCCATTTAAGTTATAAGCAATAACAGTAATATCATAAGTTCCTTCTTCGTAAATATGTGTTGCACTAAACCCTGGTGCTACTTCTGCAATTTCTTCTGTACCATCACCAAATAAGATTTCGTAATTTACACCACCTTCAGATAAAGGTATAAGTGTAACAAGACCAGTGTTGTCTTGTGTTACAGTAACATTTACAGATACATTGGTTGGTGCTTCAATATTATCTACAAAATTGTTATTATCGTCGTCTTTTATACATGCTGTAACTGTTAAAAGTAACAGACAGATACGTAATATATTTTTAAATTTTTTCATCTTTATATGTATTTAGTATCCTGCATTTTGAGTCCATCTATTTCCTGCTAATTCAATTTCTATTCTAGGAATAGGGAATAACACATTTTTAGGTGTGAAATTAGGAATTGAGCTTGTTTGCCCTAATCTTACTTGATCAAAGAAACGGTGACCTTCACCAGCTAACTCTAAACGTCTTTCGTTATAAATATCTTGAGTTAAGTTAGCTCCAGAAGATGCTACATCATCTAATCCGGCGCGTTCTCTTACTAAGTTTAAGTATGTTCTTGCTTTAGTATCGTTAATTGCACCTCTATTATTTGCTTCGGCAGCCATTAATAATACGTCTGCATAACGAATAGCACGGTAATTATTACTGTGTGTAAGGTTTACATCTCCTAAATTAGCTTCGGCATAAGGAATATATTTACGGTTGAATAATCCTGTAAAATCTTGAGGATTTCCTTCATCGTAAGTTACATCTGGATGTGTGGTGATAAATGCTTCGATATCAAAAACAGTATTTTCTTTTCTTACATCATTATCACTAAAAGTACCGTATAATTCTTGAGTAGGAACGTTAAAACTAAATCCTGAAGTAAATGGTGCAAAATCTCCTGATAAAAATCTTGGTCCCATAAAACCTACAGCAACGTTACCTTCAACACATTGAAAACAATCAAAACCAGCACCTTCTCCACCAAAATATTGTACTTCGAATACAGATTCGCTGTTGTTTTCATTTGAGTTTAAAAATATATCAGCAAAATCATCTACTAATTGGTATTGTCCGTCTTCAATAACATCATCAAAAGCTGCTGCTGCTAAGTCAAATTTATCTTGGTATAAATAAATTTTACCTAATAAAGCTAATGCTGCTCCTTTAGTTGCGCGACCACCTTGAGTTTGTTGTAATGGTAAATCACTAATTGCAGATAATAAATCTATTTCTAATTGTGCGTAAACATCTTCTTTTGGACTTCTATCAATAGTCTGAGCATCTTCAATAGAAATTCTACCATCTAAATACATTGGTACATCACCAAAAAACTTTACCAATTCGAAATAGTAATAAGATCTTAAAAATAAGTTTTCAGCAAGTAATTGCTCTTTCCCTTCAAACTCTATGTTATTTTGAAATTCTACAATATAATTTGCTCTACTTATTCCTGCATACATCCACTGAAATACGTTTCTTAAAGCACCATTATCGGCAGTATGCGTCATATCGTCAATTTGTTGCCAATCTAAAACATCGTTTGCTGTACCACCACCACATAAACTATTGTCTGAGGCAATTTCACCTAAAACATTATTTAAATATGTGGTTGATAATAAATCGTAAACACCAACTAAAGCGTCTTCGTAATCTGATTTTGTATTGAAATAACTCTCTGAGTTTTCTTGTCCTTCAGGTAATATCTCTAAGTAATCTTCACATGACACGCATGAGATGATGACTACTAGTGCTAGCACTATTTTGTTTAAATTCTTATACATATTTCTTAATATTAAAATGAAACATTAATTCCTGTTGTGATTGTTCTTGTTTGTGGATATTGACCTAAATCTACACCAGCTCCTAACGGACTAGAGTTAGACACATCAGGATTATATCCTTTATATTTTGTAAAAGTGTAAGCATTATTTACGGCCACATAAATTCTTAATTTATCGATATTGATACTTTCAGAAACATCTGCTGGTAAAGTATATCCTAACTGAATGTTTTGGATACGTAAATAAGATCCATCTTCAACAAAGAAAGAAGAGAATAATTGGTTATTTGATGCATTATTTGATGCTCTAGGTACTGAATTTGAAGTTCCTTCACCCGTCCAACGATCTAGGTATAAAGTTGGTTTATTGCTATACGTTAAGAAACGCTCATAACTACGAGCAATATCATTTCCTAATGATGCGTATAATGAGGTACCAAAATCAAATTGTTTGTAATTAAGGTTAAAATTGAATCCCATAGTTACTTTAGGTATTGGGTTACCAATCATGCCTAAATCATCATTACTACCAAATTCAATAACACCATCACCATCAAGATCTACATAACGTATATCTCCTGGTTGTGCTCCTGCTTGAGTAGCGTGTGCATCAATTTCTGCCTGATTTTGAAATATCCCATCTGTTTTTAATCCGTAAAATGCTCCAATTGGTAAACCGGTTTGGAATCTAGATGTGGTTTGGTTTAATCCAAAAACTCCACCTGAAATAAATCCAGCTGCATTATTTACTTGTAATGCTTTATTATCTATACTTGTAAGTGTGTATCCGATACCAATATTAAGGTCGTCATTAAAATCGTGAGTAAAGTTAATACTTAAATCTATTCCTTTATTTTCAATAGTTCCTGCGTTTACAAATGGTGCAGAGCTACCTCCTGCTGAAGATCCTAAGACTGCCGAAATTTCTGGCACTAATAATAAATCGTCTGTACGTTTTCTATAATAATCGGCAGTAATATTTAATGCGTTATTAAATAAAGACATATCAATACCAATATTTGTTTGCTTGTTAGTTTCCCATTTTAAATCTGGGTTAGCTAAAGCTCCAATCGCATTTCCGTAAGATAATAAATCATCAAAAGCATAAGTTGCTTCACCAGTTGTACCTTGTAATAATCCTAACCAACGGTAATCACCAATTTTATCATTTCCGGTAACACCCCAACTTCCTCTTACTTTAAAGCTACTAATTACTTTAGAATCGAAGAAATCTTCATTTGAAATTAACCAACCTCCAGAAATAGATGGAAAATATCCTACTCTATTATTAGGTCCGAATTTAGTAGAAGCATCACGTCTTACTAAAGCAGAAAACAAATATTTATTATCATAATCATATTGTACACGAGCAAATAAAGAAGACCAACGGTTTTCATTACGTCCTTCGGTTGAAGTTACTAAATCTTGTGTTAGCTCGCCATTAAATAACTGCACGATAGATTGTGTGTTACCTAAGTAAGCATTACTCCAACTATCCGGCCCGTTAGTTAATGCTCCTGAACCAAAAATTCCTTTATATTTCTCACTTCTAATAGATGTTCCTAATAAAGCATTAATATTATGATTTTTATATGATGTATTGTAGTCTATAAAGTTTTCCCAAGTATAATCGTAAGAATGTTGAGAGTTTTCAGAGACTCTACTATATAAATCTCTAGTGCCATCACCATTTCTATCAACATTAAAAGCTGAAGGATTACTAGGATCTAATGTTACATTATTTACTACTTTTCCTAATCCATAATATTGAAGTGGCGTATATACTCTATCTCCATAATTAGAGTAGTTAAAGTTGAATCTTGAAGTCGCTTTTAAATTATCGCGAAGTTTATATTCAAATTCAATTTTCCCTGTAAAACGATCAGAACGACTTTCATTATAGGTATTATCAATTAATGCAAGCGGATTAATAATCTCGTTTCCTTGGTCTAAAGAAATATAAGAATATCCTCCAGAAATCCCTGTTCCATCTGTTCCATCGTATACTGGAGTTAATGGTGAAGCATTTAAACCGTAGTATAATGCTGAACCTCTTCCGCCTTCTGGAATAGTACTATTTCTAACATTTGTATATAATAAAAAGGTATTCAATTTTAATTTTTCGTTAAGATCAATACCTAGGTTATTTTTAACTGTCCATCTTTTATAGTTAGATTTATCACTTGCAATAATACCGTCTTGTGAAAAGTAACTTGCACTAAAACCGTAAGTCACCGTATCTGATCCACCAGTAACACCTATATTATGACTAAACATTGGTGCTGTAGAAAACAACTCATCTTGCCAATCTGTATTCACATTAAGATCTTGAAGGTTTGTAAATGGTAATGGATTTCCGTCTGCTGCTTCAGTTTCGTTTACTAATAATGCGTATTCGTAGTTATTAAGTAAGTCAATTTTATTAGCTGCCTCTTGGTATGCGAAATAAGAATTGTAAGAAAATTTAGCTTTTCTACCTTTCTTACCGGTTTTAGTAGTAATTAATATTACACCGTTGGCACCTTGCACACCATATATTGCAGAACTTGCATCCTTAATAATATCCATTTTTTGAATATCGTTAGGATCAATAACACTTAAATCTGTACCAATATTAACACCATCAACAATTACTAAAGGTGAATTATCACCATTTGTAGTAATCCCTCTAATTCTAATATTAAGTGCTGCTCCAGGAGATCCTGAATTTGCACTTACCTGAACTCCCGATGCGCTTCCTTTTAAAGCCTCTTCAATACGAGTAGGATTGTTTTCTGTAATTTTTTTAGCATCAATACTTGTAAAAGCACCAGTTACTAATTCTTTTCGTTGTGAACCATAACCAATAACAACAACCTCATCTAAAGATTCGGTATCATCAACTAATACAATTTTAATTGTCTCACTAGAAGTTACAGTATATTCTTGGTCTTTGTAACCAACATAAGAAAAAACTAAAACAGAATTAACAGGAACATCAGTAATTGTAAAGAGTCCGTCAAAATCTGTAGAAACACCTTTCGTGGTGTTTTTGAGTATAATATTTACACCTGGTAAAGGTTCGCCATAGGTTAAATCTGTAACCTCCCCTTTAACCGTTACGTTTTGTCCAAACATAAAGGTGGTAAACATTAAAAGAATGAATGAAAGTGCTTTTGTTGTCATATTAAATTATTTATATCGTAAACTTATGATATATAATTAGTGAATTAATAAAATTGACCACTACAAAAAACATACACTCTAAAAAACAGTCTTAAAAATTATCAAATCTCTATTTAAAGACTATTAACATTAGCTAAACAGATTACAACTAATAAGATTTACAACGTTGTAGTAGTCTCAAAAAGAGCACATGTTGTGGTAATGTATGGGTAAAAAAACTAAATGTATGGGCTTTAAATATCCAAAATGTAATTAGTTAAGCTCGTTTCGTGAGGTAAATTCATTTTTTTACGCAAACGATATCGCTTCACCTCTACACTTCTTGGAGAGATATTTAATAGAGGTGCAATTTCTTTTGAACTTAAGTTTAATCTTAAATATGCACATAATTTTAAGTCGTTTGGTGTTAACTCTGTGTGGATAGATTTTATCTTTTTCAGAAAATTTTTATCAGCATTATTGAAAGCTTGTTCAAAAAACTTCCAATCATCTGTACTATTCAGGTTCTTATCAATAATTTTAATTACCGATTTCATTTGCTTACCAGATTCTGTAGCTGTTTTTAATTCCTTTTTAATCGTATTTAAAAACTCATTCTTTTTAATCAGGTTCATTGTTGAAATAGCCAACTCTCTATTTTTATTTTCAATGTCCTGTTGTAGCTTTTCATTTTTAAAAGCCATTAGCTGCTGCTTGTTTTCTAGTCGTTTCATCTCAAGCTCGCGTTCAGTTTCTTGTAGTAGTTTAATACGTTGTTTTTTGTAGTAGTTTTTATACACATAATGCATTAATAATGAAAATAACAGCACTATCAACACATACATTGTAATCATTACATCTGAGAGGTACCAAGGTTTTGCAATTAAAAAACTAAAAGTTGCCACATTACTTGTAAGTACACTCCCTACTCGTCCTCTAACTTTAAACGTATATTCGCCATAAGGTAAATTTTTAAACAACTCTGTAGATTGTGACGACCAAGGACTCCACGCTTCATAAATACCCTGTAATTGGTACTGATACTCTGTGGCTTGGTATTTTTCAAATTCAGGAATACTGTAATTAAATTCAATATTATTCTCTTTATTTTTAAAAAATGGCACATCAGATACTACTTGTTTTACCTTCTCGGAATTAAGTGTAAAACTCTCAATAGAATGTATAGCGATATTATAAACTTTTTTTTCAGCTTTAGCTAAATCAATAATAATATAACCTCCAGAAAATCCCAATAAATATTTAGAATTAGAAAGTTTTAAAATATTTTCATACCCTGTAGCTCCTTTTCTTAACACTGTTGGAAATGCTATTTTATTAATTTTTGGCGTGTAACTTAGAGCTTCAGGAGAACTGTAACTAATATATTTATTTGAAAAACCCCAAAGTTGATTAGCTGAGGCATCAAAAATTAATTTTCCTGTAGAATAGTCTGTTTGATCTATTAACTGACTTAAAACGGAGTCTTTTATAAAGGTATTAGATTTAAAATTATATTTAAAAACGCCTGCTTTATACGCGTATAGAATATCCGATTTATATTTAATTAAGCTAGAATTGAGTCCATTTGCTAATAAAGAATCTCGTTCAATAGCTTTAACTGCCTTAAAATCGTCATCCAAAGTGAGTTTAAAAACACCTTTATACTCGTGACTCAAAAGGATTTTATTAGTGTCATAAAATTCAAAAAACCTAGAAGAGATATTAAAACCTTCTACTTTATTTCTTAAACGCCATTGTTTATTAATTTTTTCAAGCACATGTAAACCGCTATAATCACCTTGTAACAATAAATTGGGATTAGTTGCTATTGCTTTTATCCCCCAAGCACCTTGAATATCTGAAATCTGTTTGGCGCTATCACCTTCAATAACATAAGTTCCAGTGTTATGTCCGCAAAATAAAGTATCATCGTATAAATTTAAACACCATACTTGCCCTTTTGTACCTTCAACAAAACTAAATTCTGCATTAGAGTTTAACGATTTATAAAATAATCCTTGATTGGTTCCTAAGTATAAATTATCATCATAAATGGCCGAAGCGTAAATAGTTCCTAACTTTCCATTGGTATCGGTATAAATACTATAAGGCGCATTACTATTCACACAATTAATCCCGTTATCTAATCCTAACCATATATTTTTTTCTACATCCTCATATACAGAAAGCACAGTATTATTACTCAAACCTTGGGTATGATTAATACTATAATTTACAGCTCCATTTTGGGTTAAATATATTACCCCGTTAGAAATAGTTCCTAATACAAAACCATAATCTGCCAATTGTATACTATTATATACAGTGACCGAATTAAGCAACTCGCTAGCTGGAATTTGCCATGGTTTTAAATTATTGTCCTTATATATATAAAATCCTTTATTTTCTGTTTGAACTAATAACTGCTTATCTTGTT
Source organism: Lacinutrix undariae (assembly GCF_052934785.1). Taxonomy (NCBI): domain Bacteria; kingdom Pseudomonadati; phylum Bacteroidota; class Flavobacteriia; order Flavobacteriales; family Flavobacteriaceae; genus Lacinutrix; species Lacinutrix undariae. The sequence goes on along the minus strand of NZ_CM128809.1, from coordinate 2,092,587 downwards.
CATAAATATTAACAATATGTTCTTTTTTAAATAGCACATCATCAGAAACCAATACAGCAACACTATTTTTTATGGTATAAAGTCCTTTTTCTAATTGCTGAAAATAAATACGATTGTTTACTTTGTATATTTTAGTATAAATGGTTTCGGCATCTATGGTTGTAAAACTATCAGAAACACTATTGTAGATATAAATACGGTTTAACGATTGAAATAATACCCAGTTATCTAACGCTATGATATTCCATATTTGTTCGTCTTCAATTAATGATATCTTTAATTTATTTGATAAAGAGGTATATTTTAGTTCGTTAAATTGGTTTTTCTCCCAAAACCCAAACTCCATATAACAACCGGTATATATTTTATGATCAACCACGTTTACCGAACGCATAATAGTTTCGTTTGGGGATGGATATAGTGTCCATTTTGCACCATTATATTCTAACAACCCATTATTATTGGCTACATAAATGAATTTATTTGGTGCTTGTGCAATGCTCCAATTTTGATTTTCAGCTCCATAAGTTTTGGGTGAAAACACCTCAATTGGAGGTAACTCTTGTGCTTGTAAAGCATTATAAAAAAATATTAAAATAAAGACTATCAATGATTTAAACATACACAAAAGCTTCTGCATTATATAGTACAATTATACAAATTAATAAAAGAACAAGTTCTATTAACAATCTGCATGTTAAAAATTATTCCATATTAAAACATCTTTAACATATTTTGACATAAATAATTCTAACGGATGACTATCTTTGCACTCCGTAAAAAATTAAATGAGACAAATTCTCTTTTTATCCTATCTTCTACTCTCTACTGTAGCGTTTTCTCAAAACGTTCAAGTAGACAGCGATACTTATACACCACAACAACTTATTGAAGACATACTAATTGATAGCGATTGCATTAATAATGTAGTAGTTACCAATGTATCTGGAGGCAATTTTAATAGCGCCGATGAAAGTTATGGCTATTTTAATGCCACCGGAACAGCCTTCCCTTTTCAAGAAGGTATTGTTTTAAGTACAGGACGACTTAGTAATGTACAAGGTCCAAATAACTCTTTAAGTGATGATGATGCAACGGGTTGGGCTGGTGATATTGATTTAGAAAATGCTTTACAAGAATCAAACACTATAAATGCTACTATTTTAGAATTCGATTTCACCTCTGTAGCATCTCAAATTAGTTTCCGTTATCTTTTTGCTTCCGAAGAATATCAAGAAGGCGATAGTAACACCTGTCAATATTCAGATTTATTTGGCTTTTTAATTCGTCCTGTTGGCAATCAAGATTACACCAATATTGCTTTAGTACCAACTACAGAAACCCCTGTAAAAGTAACTACTGTTCATCCAGGAATCCCAGGATCTTGTGGCGCTATTAATGAAGCTTACTTTGGAAGTTGGAACGATGCTAATGCACCTATAAATTTTAACGGGCAAACTGCTGTACTTACTGCTACTGCCAACGTAACACCTAATATAACTTATCACGTAAAATTAGTAATTGCCGATGAACAAAACTACCGTTACGATTCTGCAGTATTTTTAGAAGCAGGAAGTTTTCAAATCGCTACAGATATAGGAACCGATTTATTAATTTCAAGTAACACAGCCATTTGTGAAAACGAAACCACAATATTAAACGCTTTTAATAGTAATGCAACAGCTTATAAATGGTTTAAAGATGGTGTAGAATTAACTTCTGAAATCAACGAAACTTATACCGTTACCGAAGCTGGTACTTATAACGTAGAAGTTAGTTTAAATAATACTTGTCTTTCTGAAGGTGAAATTACTATTGAATATACAGCATTACCAGTACCTAGTGATGCGGTTTTAGTGGAATGTGATCAAAATCAAGACGGACTCACATTTTACAATTTAAATACGGCAATTCCGGAGATTACAAATAACGACAACTCCATAGCGGTTACTAATTTTTACCTTACGGAAAACGATGCTATCAACACTACTAATGAAATTATAAATGTTGATAACTTTGAAAACACCGTCGCTTTTCAAACCGTTTTTGCTCGTGTAGAAAACCAGAATGGTTGTTTTACAACTGCTGAATTAGAACTACAAATTTCGAATAATATTTTAAATATTCCCGAAGCAACAGCTTGTGACGGAGCTATTACTGATGGATTTTCAGAATTTAATTTAGATGATATCACCGATAGCTTTTTAGATCAAATCCCTACAAATGCTGTTGTTAGTTATTACGAAACTGAGCAAGACACCTATAATGAGACTAATGTTTTAGCAAATACATACAGTAATACTTCGGCATATTTTCAAACAATTTTTGTAAAAGTGACGAGTAATAATCAATGTTACAGCATATCTACTGTAGATTTAAGTATTTTATATACACCTTTATTAGAAGCTGATGAAACGGTGGTATATTGCTTAGATGCTTTTCCGGAAACGGTAACATTATATGGTGGCGTTTTAAACGATTTACCAAATAATTATTACTACCAATGGTTCTTTAACGGCAATACAACAACAGTAAACACCTTATTTAATGACGTTAATGAAATTGGCGTTTATACTGTAATTGTTACAGATCCAAACGGCTGTTCGTCATCTAGAGATATTACTGTTGTACCTTCGGAAGTTGCTATTATAGATGATATTTCTGTTGTACAAAACGGCAATAACAATAACACCGTAACTATTAGCATAGAAAACACTACACAGTTTGAGTATGCTATTGATACTGATGCTGATTACCAAGATAGTCAAGTTTTCACAAATATACCTGCAGGATTTCACACCATATATATTAGAAATTTAGATGGTTGCGGCATTACAGAAGACATTATATCCGTTATCGGATTCCCAAAATATTTTTCTCCAAACAATGATGGATATCATGATACTTGGAAGGTTTCAGGAGTTAACGACACCTTTTATCAAGATATTCAAATTAAAATTTTTGATCGTTATGGTAAAATCCTGCATCAACAAGACTATTTAAGTATAGGTTGGGACGGCACACTCAATGGTTATGATTTACCAGTTACCGATTACTGGTTTTCAGCAACATGGGGTAATGGAAAAACGTATAGCGGACATTTTTCACTCATTAGATAATTATAGTAACAATCACTTAACACTTAACTCATAAATTAATATTTATTTAGCCATCTAATTTTTTGAAATGAAACTTACATTATTATTACCTGTTTTTATTTGCTTACTCTTATCTTTTAATACGAGTAATGCACTTAATTCAACATCAAACAAAAATGCAACCTCTGAAAACAGCATACTATGTCCTGCTCCAATTGTAACAGACTTTACACCTACAAATGGACCAGCACAAACATTAGTAACTATTAACGGAAGCAACTTTACTGATGCTGATACGGTAACATTTGATAATACCAATGCTACTTTTACCATTATTAGTGATTCTGAAATTACAGCATTAATACCTGAAGGAATCTCAGGAAATGCAACAATTGCAATGACAAGTACTGGCGGTTGCACAGGAGTTTCTACATCAGATTTTAATGTACTAACCTCTCAATGTTCTACAGCTGATATTTATGTCTCAGAAATCTATGATGCGTTCTCAGGAAGTTATGCCGTTATTGAACTTTATAACCCAACAAACACACCTGTAGTTATTGATAATGTTTATGTTATTGAACGTTATGGAGATATTGGAAATATAGATCCTAGTAATGTTTTTAACGAAATCACAGGTACAATTCCTGCTTTTGGTACTTTTATTATTCAATTAGGAACTCCTTCAGATCCAGGTGATGAATGTTCTCCTTTAGCTGTTGATTTTAATCTATCTACAGGAATTAATGGTAATGATGAAATAAGAATTTTAAAAAACGGAGTACTTATAGATATCGTTAATGCGCCAGATGAAAAAGGTTATACCGTTATCAGAAATGCCAATGCTACCATACCACAAACAACTTACAATATTAATGATTGGTCAATTAGTAGCGAAGAAAACTGTGCTAATTTAGGATCTCACACTGCTGACGCAATTCCTGATAACACACCAACAATTACGCACCCAACATCACAATCTATTTGTGAAAACGAATCAACTACGTTTACAGCAACCGAAGATAGTAACACGTTTTCTTACCAATGGAAAACACTTAACGCTTCAGGAAACTGGGTAAACGTTACAAATAACGCAAATTACACAGGAGCTACAACAAGCACATTATCTGTAAATAACGCACCGACGTCTTTTGATGGGAATCAATATTATTGCGAAATCACCTCAACATCATGTACACTTGTTTCTGATGCTGCACAATTAGAAGTAAACGTTGCCCAAGTAGATACTTTAGCAAATCAAACGGCTTGTGAATCTTACACATTACCTACTTTAACTAACGGTAATTATTTTACAGGAACTAACGGAACAGGAACTACTTTAACTGCTGGTGACGCCATTACAACAACTCAAACTATTTATATTTATAACGTAGTAGGAACTTGTACCAACCAATCTAACTTTACAGTTACAGTAACACCTGCACCAAATGTTGATACAATATCTAATACTTCTGTATGTGATAACTACGTATTACCAACACTTACTAACGGTAACTATTTCACTGCAACCAACGGAACAGGAACTGCTTTAAATGCTGGAGATACAATTTCAACAACACAAACTATTTACATTTATAATGCTGTAGGAACTTGTACAAACGAAACTAGTTTTACAATTACCGTAAGCGGAACACCAACAGTAGATACTTTAACAGACCAAACAGCTTGTGAAACTTATACATTACCAACTTTAACTAATGGTAATTATTTTACAGGAGCTAACGGAACAGGAACTACTCTTAATGCTGGAGATGTAATTACAACAACTCAAACTGTTTATATTTATGTTGAATTAGGAACTGCGCCTAATACATGTTCTAATGAATCTAATTTTGATGTCACAATTAATCAAGCACCTTTAGTAGATACAGTTTCAGATGTTGAAGTTTGTACCGAATATACTTTATCAACTTTAACTAACGGTAACTATTTTACAGGAACCAACGGTACAGGAACTGCTTTAACTGCTGGAGATGTACTTACAACATCACAAACTATTTATGTTTATAATACTGAAGCGACGTGTACTAACGAATCTAGTTTTGATGTTACAGTTTTACCTGCTTCAGACTTTACACTTACAGAAGATAATCTTTCAATTATAGAAGACGAATTAACTGTAACAATGGATGACACTTCAATAACATATATTTATGCTATTAATGATGAAGATTACCAAACAGATAACACCTTTACAAACCTATCTAACGGTACACACACTCTTTATGTAGAAGATGAAAACGGATGTACTGTAAAATCTATCACTTTTGAAATCCTTGTTATTTTTGATGAGATAATTATTCCTAATGGATTTTCTCCAAATGGAGATACTTATAACGACTGGTTTAACATCCAAGGTTTATACGGAAACTACGAAAACCATAAATTAGAAATCTATAACCGCTACGGAACTTTAGTTTTTGAAGGAAACAACGAAAACAAATGGTACGGAAAAGCTAACAAAGGAACCTTAAGTACTAATAAAGTTTTACCTGTTGGCACATACTTTTATGTATTAAAACTTAACGATGCTAATGCAGAACAACAAATGTATAGCGGTTGGGTTTATCTTAATAAATAACTATATCGGTTAGATTATTTTATTAATCTATTCTTTTATCATAAATTTAGGAGCTCTATTGAAAAATAAAGCTCCTTTTTTTATAAGGTAACACTCACTTAACACGAGATTTATTAAATATTTTTTACTTTTGCCTCCTAACTATAACTAATGAAACGCATTACTCTATTACCTTTTTTAATCTGCACATTTTTCATGTACAGTTTAAATTTCGCCATTACAGCGAATACCAATAGTATTCATACCACAACTGCATCAAACTTGTGTCCTGCTCCAATTGTAACGTCTTTTTCTCCAGATAATGGACCAGAAAGCACACTAATTACAATCACAGGAAGCAACTTTACAGATGCAACTTCATTAGATTTTGACGGCACTAACGCAACGTTTACTATAATTAATGATTCTGAAATCACAGTTAATGTACCTTCAGGAACGGCAAGCACATCTGCTATTTCTATCACAAGTTCTGGTGGTTGCACAGGAACCTCATCTTCAAATTTCACCTTATTAGCAACAGATTGTACAACAGCTGAGATTTATATTTCTGAAATTTACGATGCAAGTAGTGGTGATTATGCGGTTATTGAACTTTACAACCCTACAAATACTCCAGTCGTTATAGATGGAACCTATGTTATTTTGAGATATGGAGACGTTGGAAATACAACACCTAACAATACTTTCGATCAAATTATAGGCACAATCCCGCCTTTAAGTACTTTTATTATTCAAATGGGAAGTGGTTCTAACTGCTCTCCTTTAGATGTTGATTTTAATATTCCGACAGGTATTAATGATAATGACGAATTTGAACTCTTAAAAAATAATGTTTTAATTGACATAGTAAATTCTCCTGCCGAAAGAGGTTATACCGTTATTAGAAATGCCAATGCACCAATACCACAAACGACTTACAATATTAACGATTGGAATATACTTTCTTCTGAAAATTGCTCAGATTTAGGTTCACATACAGCAGACCCAATTCCTGATACTACACCAACAATTACACATCCAACTTCTCAAACAATTTGTGAAAATGTATCAACAACCTTTACAACTTCCGAAGATTCTGGTACTGCTACATTTCAATGGAAATATCTTAACGCTTCAGGAAACTGGGTTAACCTAACAAATAACGCAACCTATTCTGGTACACAAACCAATACTTTAACAGTAAATAATGCTTCTGCTACTTTAGATGGGAGTCAATATTACTGCGAAATCACAACAACATCTTGTACGCTAATTACAGATGCTGCTCAACTAATTATTGATGCACCAGATGTAGATACAATTGCAGACCAAACGGTATGCACAGAATATATTTTACCAACACTAACTGATGGAAATTACTTCACCGCAACAAATGGTGGAGGAACTCAATTAACTGCTGGAACTTCAATCACAACATCACAAACTATTTATATTTATAATGAAATTGGAACTGCTCCTGATAACTGTGATAATGAATCTTCATTTGCTATAACCGTTAGCGGAACTCCAGATGTAGATACTATCGCCAATCAAACGGTATGTTCTGAGTATATTTTACCAACATTAACTGATGGAAATTATTTCACTGCAACAAATGGTGGTGGAACTCAATTAACTGCTGGAACTGCAATCACAACCTCACAAACCATTTATATTTATAATGAAATTGGAACTGCTCCTGATAACTGTGATAATGAATCTTCATTTGCTGTAACCGTTAGCGGAACTCCAGATGTAGATACTATCGCCAATCAAACGGTATGTTCTGAGTATATTTTACCAACATTAACTGATGGAAATTATTTCACTGCAACAAATGGTGGTGGAACGCAATTAGCGGTTGGAACTGCAATCACAACTTCACAAACCATTTATATTTATAACGAAGTTGGAACCGCTCCTGATAACTGTGATAATGAATCTTCATTTACTGTAACCGTTAGCGGAACTCCAGATGTAGATACTATTGCTAATCAAACGGTATGTTCTGAATATGTTTTACCAACATTAACTGATGGAAATTATTTCACTGCAACAAATGGTGGTGGCACACAATTAACTGCTGGAACTGCAATCACAACCTCGCAAACCATTTATATTTATAATGAAATTGGAACTGCTCCTGATAACTGTGATAATGAATCTTCATTTGCTATAACCGTTAGCGGAACTCCAGATGTAGATACTATCGCCAATCAAACGGTATGTTCTGAGTATATTTTACCAACATTAACTGATGGAAATTATTTCACTGCAACAAATGGTGGTGGAACTCAATTAACTGCTGGAACTGCAATCACAACCTCGCAAACCATTTATATTTATAATGAAATTGGGACTGCTCCTAATAATTGTGATAACGAATCTTCATTTTCTGTAACCGTTAGCGGAACTCCAGATGTGGATACTATCGCTAATCAAACGGTATGTTCTGAATATGTTTTACCAACTTTAACTGATGGAAATTATTTCACCGCAACAAATGGTGGTGGAACACAATTAACTGCAGGAACTGCAATCACAACCTCACAAACCATCTATATTTATAATGAAATTGGAACTGCTCCTAACAACTGTGATAACGAATCTTCATTTGCTGTAACCGTTAGCGGAACTCCAAATGTGGATACAATCGCCAATCAAACGGTATGTTCTGAATATGTTTTACCAACTTTAACTGATGGAAATTATTTCTCTGCAACAAATGGTGGTGGAACTCAATTAACTGCTGGAACTGCAATCACAACCTCACAAACCATTTATATTTATAATGAAATTGGGACTGCTCCTGATAATTGTTTTAACGAATCGGTGTTTGATATCACAATATATCCTGCAACAGATTTCACATTAACATCAAGTAATATTACAATTGTTGAAGACGAAATCACAGTAACCATGACCGATACATCTATCAGTTATCTTTACTCTGTAGATAGTTCAAGTTCTCAAGTAAGTAATATATTTTCAAATCTTTTAGATGGAACGCATATGCTATATGTAGAAGATGCTAATGGTTGTGTTGTAAAATCTTTACTTTTCGATATTGTAAGCGCACCAGAACTTTTTATTCCGAAGTTTTTCACACCTAACGGAGATAACGTAAAAGAAATATGGCAAATCATTGATCCTTTAAACTCTATTAAAGAAGTTTATATTTTTAATCGCTACGGAAAATTACTAAAACAAATATCACCTAATGCTTTGTATTGGGATGGAACTTACAATGGGCATATCTTAGAAAGCAATGACTATTGGTACGTAATTAATTTACATTCCAACAAACAACTCACAGGACATTTCACTTTAAAAAGATAGTAAGTAAAAGACAAGAAAGCGCATTTATTTTTTGCGTAATTTTGTACTATGAAATTCAAGATACAATCGGAGTTTTCTCCAACTGGAGATCAACCGCAAGCCATAAAAAAATTAGTTGAAGGCGTTAATTCTAGCGAAAAGCACCAAACACTTTTAGGAGTTACAGGTTCTGGTAAAACATTTACTGTGGCCAATGTCATTGAAGAAGTACAACGCCCAACACTAGTATTAGCGCATAATAAAACACTTGCCGCTCAACTATACTCTGAGTTTAAGCAATTTTTTCCAGACAATGCAGTTGAGTATTTTGTATCTTATTATGATTATTACCAACCCGAAGCTTACATTCCGGTTTCGGGAGTTTACATTGAAAAAGATTTATCTATAAACGAAGAAATCGAAAAAATGCGTTTAAGCACGACCTCTTCCCTACTTTCAGGGCGAAGAGATGTGATTGTAATTGCATCGGTATCTTGTTTATATGGTATTGGAAATCCTGTTGAATTTCAAAAAAATGTAATTACCCTAAAACGTGATCAAGAAATTTCTAGAACACAATTACTGCATCAATTAGTACAGAGTTTATATTCTCGTACTGAAGCCGATTTTAATCATGGTAATTTCAGAATAAAAGGAGATACTGTTGATATTTTCCCTAGTTATGCTGATGATGCTTTCCGAATTCACTTTTTTGGTGATGAAATTGAAGCGATTGAGTCTTTCGACATTTTAACTAATGCTATTATTGAAACCTATGATATATTAACCATTTATCCGGCAAATATGTTTGTGACGTCACAAGATGTATTGCAAGGTGCGATAAAAGGTATTCAGGATGATTTATTAATTCAGCATGATTATTTTAAAGAAATTGGTAAAAACCTAGAGGCGAAACGTCTTAAAGAACGTACCGAATTTGATTTAGAAATGATTAAAGAATTAGGGTATTGCTCCGGAATTGAAAATTACTCGCGTTATTTGGACGGAAGACAACCAGGAACACGACCTTTCTGCCTGCTAGATTATTTTCCAGAAGATTATTTAATGGTGATTGACGAAAGTCACGTAACAATTTCTCAGGTTCATGCCATGTATGGTGGAGATAGAAGCAGAAAAGAAAACTTAGTAGAATATGGTTTTAGATTGCCTGCTGCAATGGATAACCGTCCGTTAAAGTTTGAAGAATTTGAAGCACTACAAAATCAAATTATATATGTAAGTGCAACACCTGCAGATTATGAATTAGAAAAATCTGATGGTGTTTATGTAGAACAAATCATTAGACCTACCGGTTTATTAGATCCAATAATTGAAGTACGCCCAAGTTTAAATCAAATTGATGATTTGGTTGAAGAAATTCACTTACGTATTGAAAAAGATGAGCGTACGTTAGTAACGACACTAACTAAACGTATGGCTGAAGAACTGACTAAATATCTAGATAGAATTCAAATTCGTTGTCGTTACATTCATAGTGATGTTGACACTTTAGAGCGTGTTGAAATTATGCAAGATTTAAGAAAAGGGCTTTTTGATGTTTTAGTAGGAGTTAACTTACTTCGTGAAGGTTTAGACTTACCTGAAGTTTCTCTAGTTGCTATTTTAGACGCCGATAAGGAAGGTTTTTTACGTTCTGCACGTTCATTAACACAAACTGTTGGTAGAGCTGCAAGAAACCTTAACGGTAAAGCCATAATGTATGGAGATAAAATAACCAACAGTATGAAAAAAACCATTGACGAAACAAACTACAGACGCCAGAAACAGATTTCATATAACACCAAACATAACCAACAACCAAAAGCTTTAAATAAAAGTTTAGGTAATGCTTTATCTAAAAATTCAGTAAGTACCTATAGTTATGAATTGGAAGCAGCAAAAGCTGCCGAACCAGAAAGTGCCTATTTAACAAAAGGACAACTTGAAAAGAAAATTAGAGAGAAACGCAAAATAATGGAGCAAGCAGCAAAAGAACTTGACTTTATGAATGCAGCAAAATTTAGAGATGAAATAAAAAGCTATCAAAAAAAGCTTGAAGAATTAAAAGCGTAAAAAAAAGCCTCTTCAATTGAAGAGGCTTTTTTATTAATTATATTGTACTTTAAAAATATCTATTAAAAAATCTGCGGGCACCATTTTATTAGGAAAGCTTTCCATTAAATCTAAAACTCTATTTATAGACTCTTGTCCTAAACCCATTCGTAATCCAAAATTATGAACTACAGTTAATTCTTTATGGCTAATTTGAGCATCATAATCCATTAACATCACAAAGCGATGAAACTGAACAATACGCTCACTATGCGATTGTAAATTGGTATAATTAACTGGGGTCTTAATTAAATAATCAAAATCTTCTCGAGTTATTTCTAATTGTTTTGCAACACTTAAAAGAAACTTATACTCAATTGGCTTTAATGTTTTACCTGCTCGCGAAAGTGCTATCATTTCGGAGAGTAAACATAATTTTTCAACTCTATTTGTCATAACTTAGGGATTCATTATTGTACTTTACAAAGTTAAATAGATAACTTTTTATCTAATCGGTGAATAATAGTCACTTATCGAAAAAAAAGATGTAATTCATCGTATTTTTCCTACGTTAAGAAAAAAATAACAAATAAAATACTAACTACCAGTACTTTAAAAACAATTTACTGTTCATCGATAAATGCGTATTTCAACAAAAACCAAAAATTACAGAGACATATGGCTAATAATTAAATTTTATGTAATTTGTATCTATAATTTTATATATGTGAAATCTTTAAAATTCTTATTCCTTTTATTTATTATACCGATTTTGGTACAGTCTCAAAGTACGGCATCGCATAATGTGTCTACATTTACTATTGAAGCACCTCAACTTAATACGTATAAAAATATATGGGTATACTTACCAAAAGATTACAAAAACTCAAATACAAACTATCCCGTAATTTATATGCACGATGCTCAAAATATATTTGATATTGAAACTGCTTATGCAGGAGAATGGAATGTAGACGAATATTTAGACACATTAACGTCTAAACAAGTGATTATTGTTGCTATAGAACACGGAAATGATAAACGTATTGATGAACTTACGCCTTACCCTAATAAAACTTATGGAGGAGGTAATGGAGCCGCTTATATTGATTTTATCACTAAAACTTTAAAGGCGCATATAGATATTACCTATCCAACACGGTCTGATGCTAAAAATACAACTATCTTTGGGGCGTCTTTAGGAGGATTAATTTCATTTTATGCTATTATTAAATATCCTGAAATTTTTGGAAATGCAGGTGTTTTTTCACCTTCATTGTGGTTTAGTGATGCTATTTACGAGTTAGTAAATACGACAGAGTTAAATAAAAATTCTCGTTTTTACTTTGTAATGGGTACAAAAGAGAGTGAAACGGCTGTGCCTAATTTAAAAAAAATGGTACAACTTTTAAAAGACAACGGCATAAAAGAACAACAAATAATGAATAAAATTGTTGCTAATGGTACGCACTCCGAGAGTTTTTGGAGTACTCAATTTCCTGAAGCATATAACTGGTTAATACAAGAATAGATGATGACTAACAATGATATCTTAAAAAAACTACGTGTTGCGCATAAGTTTCGTGATGACGATATAGTAAAAATTCTAGCTTTAGTAGATTTTAGAATTACAAAAAGTGAATTGAATGCTTTATTCAGAAAAGATGACCACCCAAAATATATGGAGTGTGGTGATCAAATATTACGTAATTTCTTAAATGGTTTGGTAATTCACTTGCGTGGACCAATGCCTAAAAAAGGTGAAAAACCTGCTGCTCAAAAAAAGCAATAGCTATTATATTTAAAATAAAGCACAAAAAAAAAGAGCCACTTAACAAGTGGCTCTTTTTATATTATAAAGGCTTAAAAAATTAAGCTAATACTTGTTGTACTTTATCCGCAGCTTCTTGAAACTGTGTAGCACTCATTACATCTAATCCAGAATTATCAATTAATTCTTTAGCGATGTCAGCATTGGTTCCTTGTAAACGTACAATAATTGGCACATTAATAGTTCCCATGTTTTTATAAGCATCAATAACACCTTGAGCAACACGATCACAACGTACAATACCACCAAAAATATTAATAAGTATTGCTTTTACAGCTGGATCTTTTAAGATAATATGAAAAGCAGCTTCAACACGTGCAGCATCTGCAGTTCCACCAACGTCTAAAAAGTTAGCAGGCTCACCACCTGCTTGTTTTATTAAATCCATTGTTGCCATTGCAAGTCCAGCACCATTAACCATACATCCAACGTTTCCGTCAAGATCAACATAGTTAAGACCTAAAGCTCCTGCTTCAACTTCAATTGGGTTTTCCTCACGTAAATCACGTAATTCTTGGTAATCTTTATGTCTGTAAAGTGCATTATCGTCAATAGTAACTTTAGCATCAACAGCCATGATTAAATTATCACTTGTTTTTAAAACTGGGTTAATCTCAAAAAGAGATGCATCAGATTTTACGTAAGCAGTATATAAAGCGGTAACAAATTTTGTCATTTCTTTAAATGCCAATCCAGACAACCCTAAGTTAAAGGCAACGCGTCTAGCTTGGAAAGGCATGATTCCTACAGTAGGGTCAATTTCTTCTGTAAAAATTAAGTGTGGTGTTTCTTCAGCAACAGTTTCAATATCCATTCCACCTTCAGTAGAATACATGATCATGTTACGTCCTGTAGCACGGTTTAATAAAACAGATACATAAAACTCACTTGTTTCAGTTTCTCCAGGATAGTAAACATCTTCTGCAACCAATACTTGGTGTACATGCTTCCCTTCTGCTGAAGTTTGCGGTGTTACTAGATCCATTCCAATAATTTCACCAGCAATTGTTTCTACCTCTTGAAGGTTTTTTGCAAGTTTAACACCTCCACCTTTACCACGTCCACCGGCATGAACCTGAGCTTTAATTACGTGCCAACCTGTTCCAGTGTCTTCTGTTAATTTTTTAGCTGCAGCTACTGCTTCTTCAGCATTTTGGGCAACTATACCACGTTGGATACGTACTCCAAAACTGCTTAATATTTCTTTTCCTTGATATTCGTGTAAATTCATCTTGTTTAGAATAAAATTATAGAAATACAAAAGTAAATAATCACAATTACTTACCCTAATATTTTAATTATTAAAAATTGATTCAATATTTGTTATATAATTAACAAATTGTTTTAAATGTGTAATATTTTATATATAATATTTAAATATACGGCTAAAAAAATATCTTTGAAAAAAAATTACCTCTATGGAATATTCTCAACTACTTGATATAGCTAAAAATTTTGGAAGTCCGCTTTATGTTTATGATTCTGAAAGAATTACAGCACAATACAACCGTTTAACATCGGCGTTTAATAATGTAAAGCATCTTAAAATTAATTATGCAACTAAAGCATTATCTAATATTTCGGTATTAAAGCTTTTAAAAAGTTTAGGTTCTGGGTTAGACACGGTATCTATACAAGAAGTACAATTAGGTTTAGCCGCTGGGTTTGCTCCTGAAGATATTATTTTCACGCCCAATGGTGTGTCTTTAAAAGAAATTGAAACTGCAAATACATTTGGTGTTCAAATTAATATTGATAATCTTTCTGTATTAGAGCAATTTGGGACTAAACATCCAACAACTCCAGTTTGTATTCGTATAAATCCTCATGTAATGGCTGGTGGAAACACTAATATTTCGGTTGGTCATATAGATAGTAAGTTTGGAATTTCAATCCACCAGATACCACATATACTTCGTATTGTTAAAAACACAAAAATGAATATTAACGGTATTCACATGCATACTGGAAGTGATATTTTAGATATTGATGTATTTTTATATGCTAGTGAAATTCTGTTTGATACAGCAAAACATTTTAAAGATTTAGAATTCTTAGACTTTGGATCTGGATTTAAAGTTCCCTATAAGGAAGGAGATATTGAAACTAATATTGAAGAGTTTGGAGAAAGGTTAACCAAGCGTTTTAATGATTTCTGTAAAGATTATGGAAAAGAGTTAACTCTAGCTTTTGAGCCAGGAAAATTTTTAGTGAGTGAGTCTGGATATTTTTTAGCAGAAGTAAATGTGGTAAAACAAACCACCTCTACAGTGTTTGCTCAAATTGATTCTGGTTTTAATCATTTAATTCGCCCAATGCTTTACGGCTCTGAGCATGTGATTGAAAACATCTCTAATCCTAACGGGCGTGAACGTTTTTACTCGGTTGTTGGCTATATTTGTGAGACAGATACCTTTGCTAATAATCGCAGAATAAATGAAATTACAGAAGGAGATATTTTGGCGTTTAAAAATGCTGGTGCCTATTGTTATTCTATGGCTTCAAACTATAATTCTCGTTTCCGTCCTGCAGAAGTATTATGGCATAATGAAGAAGCAAAATTAATAAGACAACGTGAAACCATGGATGATATCTTAAAAAATCAAATAGAAATTGATCTCTAAACGTTAAAAAGCAAAAAACAAATAATATACTACAAAACAATTACTTAATAAATAAAACAATTTACATTTTAACATTTAAACGGTAAAAAAAGTATTTCGTCGATATTTTAAATAGGAATTAAGAGATATTATTTCTATTTTTGTGCTGTAACTTATTACCCCTCTTTAAATAAGTTGCTACCCTAAAAAAAATAGCACACAGATGGACAATACAAATAGTGATTTTGACAGATCAACACATCTATTAAATCTCATAGAAGAATCCGTACAAGTGGGTACTTGGGAAGTAGATATTAAAACCATGGATACAACATGGAGTAAAGCGACTTACGAGATTCATGAAGTAGAAGAAAACATTAAACCAAGCTTTGATGATGCCATCAATTATTATAAAGATCCTAAAAGTTTACAAATACTTACTGAAGCTTTTACAGCTTGTATAGAAGAAGGTAAAAGATTTGATCTTGAATTAGAACTCACTACAGCCAAAGGGAATAAAAAATGGGTAAGAGCTGTTGGCGTTTCTGATTTTAAATTTGGTAAATGCATTAAAGTTTCTGGTGTATTTCAAGATATTACCGAAAAAACAAGAACACTACAAACTATTGCTTTACGAGAAGAAGAGCTAAGAAAAACCTTTGAATATGCCGGTAACGGAATGGCGATTGTAGATCTAGATGGTAGTTGGGTGAAAGTAAATCAAAAATTATGTGCCATGTTTGGCTATACTGAAAAAGAGTTTTTACAAAAAACTTTTAAAGACATGACCTATCATGAAGATATAGAAAGTAGTAATATACTTGTAAACTCTTTATTAAACTTAGAGATTGAAAATAAGCAAATGGAAAAACGATATGTCCACAAAAATGGAGATATCATTTGGACATTACTAAATACTTCTGTTATAAAAAATGATGATGGAACTGTAAGACATCTTGTGTCTCAAATTAGTGACATCACATTAATGAAAAAAGCAGAAGAACGCATTAGTGCACTTCATAAAGTTACTAAAGAACAAAATGATAGATTATTAAATTTTGCTCATATCGTTTCACATAATCTAAGATCACATTCTGGTAACTTAGAAATGCTTTTAGATTTAATGAAATATGAAGTTCCTGAAGCTACAGAAAACAGCTTCTTTCCATTAATTGGAGATGCAGTAAACAGTCTTAGCGAAACCGTATCTAACCTTAATGAAGTAGCGATACTAAATACACAAATACATAAAGAACTTACTGAAGTTTCACTACATACTATTGTTGAAAAAGCCATTGGTAACGTAAAAGGAACCATTTTAGAAACTCATGCAGTAGTAAATAATGAAGTAGCAGAAAGCTTAAAATTAAAAACAGTACCCGCATACCTAGATAGTATTATTTTAAACTTCTTAACTAACGCACTTAAGTACAAAAAAGAGACAGAAGCTCCTATTATAAATTTAAGAGCAAATTTCTCTAAAGATAAAGAGTTTATTATCCTAGACATTGAAGATAATGGAATGGGGATTGATTTAGAACGTCATGGAAAAAAATTATTTGGAATGTATAAAACATTTCATAAACATAAAGACTCTAGAGGTTTAGGTTTATTTATTACAAAAAATCAAATAGAGGCCATTGGAGGTCACATAGAAGTTAAAAGTAAAATCAATGTTGGTACAACATTTTCACTATATTTAAAGCATGAAAAAAATTAACATAACATACATCATTGATGATGATCCCATTTTTGTTTTCGGATTGAAAAAAATGTTAGAACACGCCAATTTCTGTAACGAGTTTAGCGTTTTTAATAATGGAGAAGATGCTATAGAAGCCTTAAAACCAATTATTAAAACTGGTGTTGATTTCCCTGAACTAATTCTTTTGGATCTAAACATGCCAATTATGGATGGATGGCAGTTTCTAGATGAATTTATTAAAGAAAAACCTACAAAAAAAGCAATAATATACATTATTAGTTCTTCAATTGATCCTGTAGATATTGAAAAAGCTAAAGAATACGAAAACATATCTAGCTTTGTTATTAAACCTATAACTAGAGATAAAATAAAATACATAGCAGAAGAAATACATATTTTAGTAGATAAAAAATGTTAATAATAATGCTACAAAAAAGTAAAAACTTATAGTTTAAAATTATAAAAAAGCAACCTATTTAATTAAATAGGTTGCTTTTTTTGTTTACGATAATTAGTCTTTAAGAAATCTCCTACAAAACAATTCTTTTTATCATTTTTTACTCAAAATCTGTATCATTTATCATATTATCTCTAATATTTTCCTTAATATTATAAAAAAAATAACCCCTGGTCTCAGTATATATTCCTAACTACTACAACCGTCTCTCAAAACATTTATGGAGGATATTAATAAATTATTTAAATTATTAGAAAACAACACAAGTGTTAATAGCCAAGCAACGAAATTTTTAACCACAATACAAGAACATCTTAATTTTGGAACTTGGATTGTAAATTTAAAACATGGCAAAAGTATATGGTCTGATATCACTAAGAGAATTCATGAAATTGATGGAGATTTCAACCCCACTATTGAACAAGTTATAAACTTTTATTTAGAAGGTTATAATAGAGATCTTATTCGGAAATTATTTAAAGATGCTCAAACCAAAAAAGAAAAATTCGATGTAGAGCTAGAGCTAATCACACAAAAAGGAAATAAAAAATGGGTGCGAGTTATTGGTTATGGTGTATTTGAAAACAATATGTGTACACAAGTTTTAGGAATTGTACAAGATATAACCATCCATAAAAAACATCTCAAAGATCTCATTTTAAAAGAGAAACACATATCTACAACAATGGATAATGCTGCTAATGGCATGGCTTTAATTGATCTAGAAGGTAAATTTATAGCAGTTAATAAAAAAATGTGTCAATATTTCAACTACACTAAGGAAGAGCTTAAACAATTATTTTTTAAAGATATAGCACATCCAGATCATCATGAAATCACATTAATAAGTCAAGAAAAACTACTATCAGGAGAAATAGATAATATTCAATTAGAAAAAAAATACCTTTCTAAGGATAACAAAACCGTCTATTGTATTTCATCTATATCACTTTTAAGAGACGAAGATAATCTACCTATACATTTTATCATAAATGTAATAGACATTACTAAAACTAAAATTATAGAACAAAAAAGAAATATACTTTTAGAAAAAACTGAAGAACAAAATCTAAGACTACTTAACTTTACACATATTGTATCTCATAATTTAAGATCCCATACAGGAAACTTAGAAATGCTACTAGATGTTATGCAAGATGACGTTCCTGATTTTGTAACAACCGAATATTATCCGTTACTTAAACAATCTGTTAACAATTTAAGTGAGACAATAAAAAACCTTAACGAGGTTTCAACAATAAAAAGTAATATTGATAAAAACATATTACCATGTAAACTAATTGAATACACAAAAAAAGTAATCAATAATCTTAATGTAAAAATAGTTGAAACTAATACTGAAATCACTTTAGATATCCCCAAAAATATTTTTGTTTTAGCTACACCAATGTATTTAGAAAATATTTTATTAAATTTAATATCTAACGCTATAGATTTTAAAAAACCAAACACAAAACCGGTTATTAAAATATGTGCAAATAAAAATAAAAAGCATATAAAATTATCTATAGAAGATAATGGATTAGGAATTGACTTAGAATTACATAAAGACAAAATATTTGGCCTTTATAAAACATTTCATGATCATAAAGAAACTAGAGGATTAGGATTATTTATCACCAAAAGTCAAGTAGATGCTATTGATGCTAAAATAGAATTAACAAGTAAGGTTAACGGAGGAACAACATTTACACTATTTTTTAAATATGAAGAAAATTAAAAATATCTGTATTATTGATGATGATCCCATTTATATTTTTGCTGTAAAACGCATTTTAGAACTTTCTGAATTAGGAGAGAATTTTATTATATATAAAAATGGAGAAAAAGCAATTAAAGGCATAACAGAAACCATTAATAATAACGAAAAACTTCCCGATTTAATATTATTAGATATCAATATGCCTGTTATGGATGGGTGGCAATTTCTAGATCAGTTTTTATTATTAAACCCTCCAAAAAGCACCATATTATTCATTGCGAGCTCATCTATAGATTATGTAGATATTGAAAAATCAAAGACATATGATATTATCGCTAACTATTTATTAAAACCTTTTTCTAGAAAACAAATTTTAGAAATGGTAGAAAACATTCGTCAGATTCAGAAAACACTATAACAGCGCCATTAAAAGAAACTACTCTTTTACAGTTCCTGTGAAATGATTAATCCCAGAATGTATTGGATTCCCAGAAAGACGCCTAAAAGAAGCTATTTGCCCACAATGCCATATAGAATCTGCTATTGGACCATTAATAGCATTCCAAAATGGAATTTTGTTATCTCCAAAATTAAGAGTGAATTTAGAAATATCGTCACTTACTTTTAAAAGCTCTGAAGCCTGTTCTAAGTTTAAAAGTGTTTGCGCTCTTTTATCTTCAAAATTTAAAGTTGAAACATCATATTCTGGACGCACTTGTTGTAAAGTTGCATACAAAAGAATATGTGATAAATTTAAAATATGATTTACAGTTTCTTCGGTTGTACGTGTCTCACCATCTATTGTATACATTAAATCTTTTGCTGTTAAATCTTTTGTTGCCCAGTAAAATCTAAAACCTAACCCATCAACCGTACGAGCAGCAACTGTTCCTGCTGTAAATGTTTCAGAATATTCAGGTAATTCGTAATAAGGTAATTTATGCTGTGTTTCGTTTTGTGACATTAAAGCAGATATATTAAATAGGGCAAATATTACAATTACTAGTTTCATTCTTTTAGTCTTTAAATGGTGTTTTTGAAGAAATTCCTTTAGTACCATACTTATCAAATAAATACACCAAAGCTGTCATAGTTGCAGCACCAAGCTCTAACTCTCTTTTATTAACATGCTCAAAAGTATCATTTGCTGCATGATGATGATCAAAATAACGTTGCGAATCTGGACGTAAACCAGCCATCACCATACCATCATGTTTTAACGGACCAATATCTGCACCACTACCTCCTTTTTCAAAATAATGAATTAAGTAAGGTTTAAATAAACTTTTCCAACTTAAAACCTGATTAAAAACAACATCCGAACAATCAAAATTAAACCCTCTTGGTGTAAACCCACCCGAATCACTCTCTAGAGCAAACACATGGTTTTCGCCTTTAGATTTAGCAACTTCAGCATATTTTTTTCCTCCACGCAAACCGTTTTCTTCATTCATAAATAAAACGACTCTAATACTTCGTCTTGGTGTAATGCCACTTTCTTTTAATAAACGAACCACATCCATAGATTGTACAACTCCTGCGCCATCATCATGAGAACCATCACCTAAATCCCAAGAATCTAAATGACCTCCAACAACCATATATTCATTTGGAAATTCGCTTCCTGTAATTTCACCAATCACATTATAAGATTGTACGTCTTTTAATTGTTTACAATGCTGACTAAAATACAGTTTAATATCATTATCCAACTCAAGCATTCCGCTTAATAACTCAGCATCATTAGTACTTATCGCTGCAGAAGGAATACGTTGGCTATTTGGTAAATTGCCATAACTCATACTTCCCGTGTGAGGAAAATCATCTAAACGTAAATTCATTGAACGTACAATAACACCAACTGCACCATATTTACCAGCTTCCATTGCACCAGCATAACGTTGATCTACACAACCACCATAAGCTTGAAAGGTGCTAATTAAATCGGCCTGCATTGGACGGTTAAAAAAAACAATTTTACCTTTTATCTTTGCTTCTCCTAGAGTTTTTAACTCCTCTAAACTTTGCACCTCAACAATATTAGCTTTCACTCCTCCTTCTGGTGTTGCAATTGATCCTCCTAAAGCACAAATATTAACTTTAGTAGTATTTCCTGGTGTAGTTTCTATGTAAGAAAACTCTGGAGCTCCACGTACCCAACGTGGTACCATTACTGGCTGTAACCATACTTTATCTAAACCTATTTTATCTAATTCTTCCTTAGTATATTCTACCGCGCGTTCTGCATTTAAAGATCCTGAAAGTCGTCCTCCTATATTATTTGATAAATGATCTAACCATTCATAACTCATACCATCGGTTAGAGATGTAGTATAAATTGTTTTTAAAGCTTCGGCATCATCTTGTGCAGAAATTTGCACCGAAATGAATAAGGTTAAAATAAAAATAATTTGTTTCATAATAAGAGGGTATTTAGTTTTGAAGCTTTAAATATAAGTAATCTTAAATTAGATTGATTTATTCGTTTTCTAATTCTTTTTTATAGGCTTTAATGTGCTCTTTAATAGCATCATCTAATTCTGGCTCTTCAATATCAGTATACGTTTTAAGTGTATCAAGTAATATTTTAGCTACAATATAACGTGCTGCAGGTTTATTATCTGCAGGAATAGTGTACCAAGGCGCATGTGGTTTTGATGTTTTATTAATAGCCTCTTCATAACACGTTTGGTAATTATCCCAAAGTTTGCGTTCCTCCAAATCTCCTGGAGAAAATTTCCAGTTTTTTTCTTGTTTGTCTAAACGACGAATTAAGCGTTTTTTCTGTTCGCCTTTTGAAAGATGTAAAAAGAATTTAAAAATGATTGTTCCGTTTGCTGCAACATGCTTTTCAAAATTATTAATTTCTTCAAAACGTTGCTCCCAAAATTGTTCATTTACATCTTCTACCGAATTGATATGTGGTAAATTCTCACCTAAAATATATTCGGGATGCACACGTGTTACCAATACATTTTCATAATGTGTACGATTAAAAACACCAAATTTTCCACGAGCAGGAAGCGCTATATAATGACGCCATAAATAATCGTGTTTTTTCTCTAAATCAGTAGGCACTTTAAAACTATGCACTACAACACCTCTTGCGTTAAAATCTTTAAAAACCTCACGAATCAAACTATCTTTACCTGCTGTATCTGTTCCTTGAAGACAAACTAAAACCGCATATTTTCCATGCGCATAAAGTGTATCTTGAAGTTTTCCTAAATCTTCTCTTACATCTTCTAATTCGCGTTCTAACTTCTTTTTTCCAGCCTCTAAATCATAAGTTGTACTTATATTTTTTAGTTGAATACTTTCAGAAACCTTAAAGTCGTTGCTATTTATTTTTTTCATCGTTTATTATTTTGAAGCAAATAGTTTAACATCATTTTCACTCACTTCTTTTTCACCTAAAATAATAAGACGTTCTACAACATTACGAAGTTCTCTAATGTTTCCTGTCCAATCGTACTCTTGAAGTAATTTTATTGCTTTCTTTGAAAATTCTTTTTGAGCGGTTCCTTGTGCTGTTGCTATTTTCTTTGTGAAGAAATTAATTAATAACGGAATGTCTTCTCTCCTATCATTTAATGCTGGTACTT
Organism: Lacinutrix undariae; assembly: GCF_052934785.1. Classification (NCBI taxonomy): domain Bacteria; kingdom Pseudomonadati; phylum Bacteroidota; class Flavobacteriia; order Flavobacteriales; family Flavobacteriaceae; genus Lacinutrix; species Lacinutrix undariae. The sequence goes on along the minus strand of NZ_CM128809.1, from coordinate 2,069,614 downwards.
TTATTAAAATTACTGCTAAACGATGGTATAAATCTTCTCTAAAACGACCTTCGGCAATTTCTTTTTTAAGGTCTTTATTAGTTGCTGCAACAACACGCACATCAACTTTTATATCTTTATCGTTACCTACACGTTGAATTTTATTCTCTTGAAGTGCTCGTAAAACTTTGGCTTGCGCCGATAAACTCATGTCACCAATTTCATCTAGAAAAATGGTTCCTCCATTGGCCGCTTCAAATTTTCCTGCACGATCTTTTACCGCACTTGTAAAAGCGCCTTTTACGTGACCAAATAATTCACTCTCTATCAATTCAGAAGGAATAGCAGCACAATTTACTTCAATTAAGGCCCCTTTTGATCGGGCGCTTTTTTCGTGAAGCCAATGTGCTACAAGCTCTTTTCCTGTTCCATTTGGTCCTGTAATAAGTACTCTAGCATCGGTTGCAGATACTTTTTCAATCATATCTTTAATCTGACCGATAGCATCACTTTCACCAATCATCTCGTAATTTTTACTCACTTTCTTTTTGAGCATTTTATTTTCAACTACAAGTTCTTTTCTATCTAAAGCGATACGAACTGTGTTCAATAATCTATTTAAATCTGGTGGTTTTGAGATATAATCAAAAGCGCCTAAACGCATTGTATTTACTGCGGTATCTAAATCACCATGACCAGAAATCATAACAATTGTTGTTTCTGGTTTTATCTTTTTGGCAGCTTCTAATACTTCAACACCATCCATTTTTGGCATTTTTATATCACATAATACCAAATCGTAATCTGTAGCTTTTATTTTTTCAATACCCGCTAATCCATCTTCTGCTTCTTCAACTTGATAGGTCTCATTTTCTTCAGAAAGAATTTTAATTAATACGCGTCTTATTGATGCTTCGTCTTCTATTACTAATATTTTTGGCATGTTATATCTTGTATTTTATTCCTGTTCTTAAATATACGGTATTTACATCATCTAGTGTAAATACTTCTTCGCTGTCTTTATCTCTTAATATACTTTTTTGACTTAAAGTATAACCTGTATAGATATAGCCAACAAGATGTTTTGTAAAATTATGTTCGTAACCTAGTCCTCCTACAATAACGCGTAGAGAAATATGTTCTGCAGTTTGATTATTGACTGTTATTTCTTTTTGTACATGTGCATAATAACCATCTAGGGTTATAAAGGTTTGCATGATGTTTTTATCGTTGAAATAGTATTTTAAATTACTCTTTGGAATTCCTAAAGTGTAGGACCAATTTTCATTTATTTTTCTATAATAATTTACCATTGGTAATGGAAAAGGTAATCCGGTGGTACTGTTATAAACAAGTCCAAAAATAAGGCGATAAGGTCGTTTGATATCGGTTGCTTTCCGTTTATCTATAATAGCATAAACTCCACCATTTATAAAAAAGTCTGCACCTGTTATTTTTGATGTTAATGTAGAAGCTATTCGGGGTGTTATTCTTGCGGCTAGTCGCCAATTTTCACTGGTTTTAAAAGTGTAACCTAATGTGGCATCAATAACATGGATACGTTGTAAGCCATCACTTTCAAATGAATAATCATCTTCTAACTCTAAAATAATTCTATTGTATTCTGCACCAATAATAAGATATTTGTCTTCGCCTAATTTAATAGGATAATTAAGAAGACCTCTAAATCTATTGTATTTATTTTCTGATTTCCGTTTAGGAATAAAAGAATATTCTAAACGCATTAAATCTGAAAGCTGCGTATAGCCAAATTGCGTAATTAAAAAAAACATGATACATAATTGATATGTTTTATTACGCATATACACTTTGTGATTTAGGGTTAATAAGTGGGTCTTAATAGAAATTTAAACGATAATTTTTAATAGGTATTATAATCATTGCTTAATAACATGAATATCTCTTTGCGGGAAAGGGATACTAATATTATTTTCTCTAAATAATTTATCAATTTCAAATCGTATATCGCTCGCAAAATATTGTGCTTTAAAACTGTCGTTAATTGTATAAACTACTTTAAAATCTAACGAGCTATCTCCAAAACCAGTAAACACAACTCTTGCTTCTGGTAATGGTAAAATATCTTCGTGAGATGAAGCCGCTTGTAGTAAAAGTTTTTTTACTAGTTGCACATCACTTCCATAAGCGACACCTACGGTTACGTTCTCTCGTGTTGCAGTTCCGTTTTGTGTCCAATTATAAAGGCTATTTGTTAAATATAAGTGATTAGGAATAATAAGTACTTTATTATCTATAGTTACCGCTCTTGTGGTACGCAGTTTGACTTCTTCAACACGACCTATTTTGCCTTCTAACTCAATAATATCACCTACATATACCGATTGATCTACTAAAATAAACACACCAGAAATAATATCTTGAAATAAAGTTTGTAATGCTAAACCTACACCTATTAATAAGGCAGCAGAAGCCGCAAATATACCTGTAACATTTATTCCTAAAGTATGAAAAGTAATTAGTAAAATAACCAGATAAATAAGCCATCTAGCATAAGAGAATATTACCTTAAATTTCCCCTTATCTATATCACGCATATTTCGAGTCACTAATCGTCTAATTAGTCTCAAAACCATGGTTGCAACAACAAGTACACATACCAAAATAATAACATCTAATATACTTATAGAGATGTTTTCGGTAATACTGTAAGATTCATTTAAAGCTTTAAAAAACTCTTTCATAAACTCTTTAATATTTTAACCATTTATATAATTCTTTGTAGCTTGGTTTCTTTCCGTACATTAAAATTCCTACTCTATAAATTTTAGCTGCAAACCAAACTGTAAACATAAATGTACCAATTAATAGTAATAAAGATACTACTTGTTGCCAAATAGGCACACCAAACGGAATACGCATAAGCATAACTACTGGTGATGTAAATGGAATGAAAGAAAACACTGTAGATACAGTTCCATGAGGATCTTCAATTACAGTAAAAGCACCTACATAAACTGCCAAAATTAACGGCATTAAAACAGGCATCATAAATTGCTGTGTATCGGTTTCATTATCTACCGCAGCACCAATAGCTGCATAAAGTGAACTGTATAGTAAATAACCTCCTATAAAAAAGAATAAGAAAGCTATAATTAAATTAGCAATTGGCAGGTTATTAAAGGCCATAATTGCAAGTTGAATTTTTGTTTCAAAATCTGGAGATTGCATTGCTTGTTGCATTACCTCTTGTTGCGGACTTTGCATTTCCATAAAACTCACACCAAAGATTGCCGAAATTACCATCATCATAATCCCTCCAAGAATTACCCAAACCACAAACTGTGTGATTCCTGCTAATGAGGTTCCAATAATTTTCCCCATCATTAACTGCATTGGTTTTACAGATGAGATAATAACTTCAATAATTCTGCTTGTTTTCTCTTCAATAACACTACGCATAATCATGTTACCGTAAATAATGATAAACATGAATAATAAGTATCCTGCAATACCACCGAAGGCTAATTTTAAAACATTATCAATTTTTGAGGTTGTTTCACCATCAAAACTTTCTTGAGCGATATTGATACTTACTTTTGAAGCTGTAATTTTTTCAAGATCAACACCTTTTTCTTGTAAACTTAAATTGGTAAATTTCTTTTCTAATTTACTTTCTAATGATGTCATCACGGTAATTGATGGAGAATCTTCAGAATAAAATGTTACACCGTCTGAAACAGGAGTATCTCCCAAAGGTTTAGCGATGTAAAGTAATCCATAATCTTCTTCAGATTTTACAATTGCTTTTGCTCCTTCCAAAGTCGTAGCTTCAGATAAAAATTTATAAGTGGTATGTTCTGTACTTTCAAAAACATCGTGTACTAATCCAGATTGATCTAAAATAGCAATAGTACGTTCTTTGTCTTTATTTAACTGTGTTAAGTACCCAACAACTGCCATTAGTGCAATCATTATTAACGGACTTAAAAAAGTCATGACTATAAACGATTTATTTTTAACCTTGGTAAGGTATTCTCGTTTTATGATGAGTGGTAAATGATTCATTTCTTAATTATTTTTTACAGTTTGAATAAAAATATCGCTTGCACTTGGTATCACTTCTACAAAGTGATTTACCTGAGCTTTTGAAGTTAAAAAGGATAGTAAATCGTTAGATGAATCGTTAGGATTCAATTTAATATTTAGTTTCACCCCTTCATTTAAATTTTTGAATGTTGCTGGGAACACTTCAAACTTATCTTTTATAATATCTGTAATTAACGCACTGTTTTCTGCTTGTAAACCAACTTCAAATGTATTGGTTTTAAATTCGCGTTTAATATCGGTTAATTTACCATCTAATACTTTATTAGATTTATGAATTAGCGCAATATGATCACATAATTCTTCAACAGATTCCATACGGTGAGTTGAAAAAATCACGGTTGCACCTTCATCGCGAAGTTGTAATATTTCATCTTTAATAAGGTTGGCATTTATAGGATCAAATCCTGAAAATGGCTCATCAAAAATGAGCAATTTTGGGCGGTGTAATACGGTAACGATAAATTGTATCTTTTGTGCTTGACCTTTACTTAATTCTTGAATTTTTTTGTTCCACCAGTCACCAATTTCTAATTTATCAAACCAATATTTTAAGCGGTCTTTAGCTTCTTGTTTAGACATTCCTTTAAGTTGTGCTAAATACAAAGCTTGCTCGCCTACTTTCATTGATTTGTATAACCCTCGTTCTTCTGGTAGGTATCCAATATCTTTAACATGATGTCCTTTCAAAGGATTACCATCTAATAACACGTTTCCGGTATCTGGCATGGTAATTTGGTTAATGATTCTAATTAGAGTTGTTTTTCCTGCTCCATTAGGTCCTAAGAGTCCAAAAATACTGCCTTTAGGTACAGCTATTGAAACATCGTTTAGTGCTTTAAAATCTCCAAAACTTTTAGAAACCGAATTAGCAACTAATAAATTATTCATAGGATATGTTTTTTGAAAGTGATTTTTTTTCTATTTGTAGTGTAAAGATATTAAATGTTACACGACTTTATACAAATACCTATTAAACTTCATAAAATGACCGTTTATAAGTTGAGTATAAAATGATTTTATTTTTAAGGAATAGCCTTTAAAAACAAAACCCACCCTCAATAAATTAAGGATGGGAAAAAATTGCTATGAAAAAGAAAAATTATCACTAAAGTTAATCAGTGATATTCAAATATAGTGTTTTTTCTTAAAAACCACTGTTTTAAGAAAACATATCTTTTACTTTTTCAAAAAATGATTTATCAGAACTTTCTGGTTTTGGAGAAAAATGTTCGTCATCTCTCATTGCTTCAAAAAATTCTTTTTGTTTCTTACTAAGTGTTTTAGGCGTCCAAACATTAACGTGTACTAATAAGTCTCCTTTAGCATAACCATTAATATTAGGAATACCTTTCCCTCTTAATCTTAATATTTTCCCAGATTGCACACCTGGTTCAACTTTAATTCTAACTTTTCCTGTAACAGTATCTATTTCGGTTGAGTTTCCTAAAACAGCATCTGGCACACTTACATATAAATCATAATGTAAGTTATCACCTTCACGTTTTAATGTTGGGTGTTCTTCCTCTTGTATTGCTACTAATAAATCTCCCGAAATTCCGTTTCCTGGTGCATCATTACCTTTTCCGGTAACTTTTAATTGCATATCTCCAACAACACCTGCTGGAATTTTAACAGTTACAGTTTCTTCGGTTATTTTTAAACCTTGTGCATCAGCATCGGCAGGTTTTTTATCAATACTTTGTCCGGCACCACCACAAGTAGGGCAAGCCGCAGCGGTTTGCATTCTACCTAAAATAGTATTTGTAACACGCGTAACTTGACCGGTACCATGACATGTTTTACATGTTGTATATGTGGTTCCTGGAGCTTGTTTTTTACGTTTTACTTTTATTTTTTTCTCAACACCGTTAGCAATTTCTTCTAAAGTTAAAGTTACTCGTATTCTTAAGTTACTCCCTTTTACGCGTCTTTGACCGCCTCCGCCGCCAAAACCGCCTCCAAAACCACCTCCGGCTCCACCAAAGATGTCACCAAATTGGCTAAATATGTCATCCATATTCATACCTCCATGACCACCGCCACCAAATCCACCTGATCCATCAAAAGCTTGATGACCATACTGGTCGTAACGTGCTTTTTTATCGGCATCACTTAATATCTCGTAAGCTTCAGCTGCATCTTTAAATTTCTCTTCTGCTTCAGTATTATCGGGATTCTTATCAGGGTGATGTTTTAACGCCATTTTTCTGTACGCCTTTTTTATTTCGGCAGCACTTGCGCTTTTATCAATCCCTAATATGTCGTAATAATCTCTTTTTGCCATGTCTTGTCTTATTGTCCTATAACTACTTTTGGAAACCTAATTACTTTATCTCCTAGTTTATATCCTTTTTCTATAACGTCAATCACTTTACCTTTAAGTTTTTTTGAAGGTGCAGGGATTTGAGTAATAGCTTCGTGATCATCTGCATTAAATGTATCTCCTTGTTTTACCTCAACAACACTTAGTCCTTTTTGTTCTAAAGTGGTAAATAATTTTTGATAAATAAGTAATACTCCTTTTCTTAATTCTTCGGCTTCTTTATCATCTTCAATATGAGACAAAGCGCGTTCAAAATCATCTAAAACAGGTAACATTGACACCATTACATCTTGACTTGCTGTTTTGAACAACTCAATACGTTCTTTACTGGTACGTTTTTTATAGTTTTCAAATTCAGCAAAAAGACGCATAAATTGATCTTTTTCTTTCACTAAACTTTCTTTTAGCTGCTCTTCTTCAGTTAACTCTACAACTGGTGTTGCTTCTGTACCTTCTTCATTAACTAATTGCTCGTCTATAGTTTCGTTTGTATCTTTTTCACTCATTATTAAGTACCTTTAGTTCTTTTTCTTTCTATTTTGCAAAAGTACTGCCAATATTAAAAAAATGTCAAAATGTCACTAATTAATTTTTATTAATTCTAAATACTGAACAGACATTTATTATTTTTGTAATTATTAATAATATTAAACACTATTAAAATGAAAAGAAGAATTTTAAACATTTTTGCATTTGTTGCAATTACTGCTACCGTAGTAAGTTGTAAAGACAAAGCTAAAGAAGTAAATACAACTGAAGCCGAAACTGTAGCTGTAAGCGAAAACACATCTCAAAAATACGTAGTTAACGTTGCGGAATCTAATATTGCTTGGGTAGGTGCTAAACCAACAGGAAGCCATAATGGAACTATTAATATTGAAACTGGAGTACTTAACACTAAAGATGGTGTTTTAGAAAGTGGTACATTTTTAATTGACATGAATTCTATTACTGTTTTAGATTTGGATGGTGAAATGAAAGATAATCTTGAAGCACACTTAAAAGGAAGTGTTGAAGGGAAAGAAGACCACTTTTTTAATGTAGCAAGTTTTCCTACCGGAGCTTTTGATGTTACAGGAGCTAAAGTTATGGAAGATGGAAAAACTGTACTTTCTGGAAACTTAACTTTAAAAGATATTAAGCATAATATCTCTTTTGCTGTAACAGTTACTGAGAAAGATGATATATTAACAATTACAAGTGATAAATTTTCAATTGATAGAACTAAATGGAACATTAACTACGGATCTAAATCTATTTTTGATGATTTAGGTGACAAATTTGTTAATGACAAGATTGAATTAACAATTACTCTTAAAGCTAAAAAAGCTTAATTAGTTATTTGTATTAAAAAAGCCATTTCGAAAGAAATGGTTTTTTTTTATGTTTTATTTTTACAATAAATCCTCTAAAGCTCTTTTAATATAATAGTAGTTATAGTTAAAACCTAAATCTTCAATTTTAGTGGCACTTACTCTTTGGCTCTCAAAAAGTAAAATATGCATATCTCCTAATAGTAATTTCATAAACACCTTTGGAATATTTGGTAAAAAAAGAGGACGTTTTAATTGTTTAGCTACTGCTTTAGTTAACTCTGTATTAGTTACCGGATTTGGAGCAACACCATTAATTACACCTTCTATGTTTTCTTCTAATATAAATACAAATAAGCGTGCTAAATCTATAACATGAATCCATGATTGCCATTGTTTTCCTGATCCAAAAGCAGATCCTAAACCATATTTTATAGGTTTTACCATTTCGGATAAAGCCCCTCCATTAGCTGCCAAAACTAGTCCTATTCTAACTTTTGATACTTTTATACCTAATGTTGTAAATGCATCAGCTGCAGATTCCCATTGCTGTACAACCTCTCCTAAAAAACTATTAGAAACCTGAACACTTGTTTCATCGTAATAATTAGTTATTGAATCTGGATACACACCAATAGCACTTGCGCTTACCATATGTTTAACACCTGTAATGTTCTCTTTTGCTATAGTAGTTTGTAAAAACTGTAAGGCTTCTACTCTACTTTGTAAAATTTGTGCTTTATATGTGGTGCTCCAACGTTTTGAAATAGATGTTCCTGCCAAATTAATAATACAATCAATCCCAACAAAACAGCTAACATCTATAATTTGTGATTTAGGATTCCAATAAAACCCTTTATAATGTGGTTTATTTTCTAGTTTATTTTTTGATGTTGTTAAATAATGTACATCAATATTTTTTTCATGACATTGCGCCACTATTTCTTTCCCTACTAAACCGGTTGCTCCTGTTATTAAAATTTTCATGCTCCCTTTTTTATTAAAGTTACAAAATTACACATCCAATAGCACTTACTTTAGTTTAGATTTAACAAGAAGTCATAAAACTTACTTTGAAAGTCACATAAAACACCCCTGTAAAAAGGAGATAAAGTATATTCCTATTTAAAGATAGCTTTATATTTTAAAGTCACCTTTTTAAGATTCCCCGAAAGGGTTTTTAACCAAATTAATTGATTGGAAATTAAATGAGATTCCTGTAGTTGGCGTAACATTTTATCATCAATCTTTATCTGTCCGTCTTTAATATCTTTATCTCTTTCTTCAGATAATGTTTCAAAGGAATTGAGTAATTTTTGTTTTGCATTATCAATATCTACGTATTTCTCGGTTGTTAACTCTGTACTATTTTCTAACTGTAATATTGAGTTTTTAAGCGAGACACTAATACTTTCAACCATAATATCAAAAGATTGTGATGCTTTGGTAGTTTCGTGATTTAGCACATAATTTCCAATAGATGCAATGGCCGATAAAATAGTATGATTAAGCGTTACAATATCATATACTAAAACCGAATCTTTTTGTTTTGATTTAGGATCTTGAGTCAATCTCTGAAAAGCAGCATTAAGATTACTGATCGCTATAAAAGCTTCTTTTCGGCATAACTTATAATTTAAAGTGTTTTCAGCTTTATCATGATACAATTTCTTAACAGCATTTAAATAGGCATTGTTAGCTTTAATTCCGTTTAAAATTACAGTATCTAAGTTTTTAAATTCCCAACTAGGAAACACCACATAATTAGCCAACACAGCAATAGCAGCTCCAAAAATAGTATCAATAACACGATATTGAATTACAGAAAAAGCATCAGGATCAATAAGCGCATATACAAACACAATATTTATGGTTACAAAAGCGGCTCCTGCTTTATAGTTTTGCTGAATTAAAGAAAATGCAAACGTTAAAGATATTACTGCTAACACCATGTATACGGTAGTGTTTTTGGTAATTAGTATTATAATTGCGGCCACAACTGCACCAATAATAGTCCCAATAATACGATGTTTGGAACGTTGTTTTGTTAAGCCGTAATTAGGACGCATAATCACCAGGATAGTCAGTACAATCCAATACGCATTTTTTATATCGAATATACTTCCGAAGACAAATCCAAAAACAATAGCAATAGATAATCGTAACGCATGCCTAAGAATAGGCGATTGCATACTAAAATGTTGTAGTAAAATATTAAAATTATACTCCTGTAATGTTAAAAAGTGTTTTGAATCTGCACTTATAAACTGTTTTTTAGATCTAAAAACTCCTTTCCCTAAAGCACGTTGTATGGCTTTAATTTCTTCAAACAGTTGCTTTTGGTAATCATGAAGATTACGTAATGAAATGGCGCCCTCTCTCGCTTTAGGTAATGTTACCTCAGCCACATAATCATCAATAGAATTTTGAGTTTGATTAAAGGTGTTATTTAGAAGTAATAATTCTGGAAGTTTTCCTTTTTTTAATAATAATTCTGATAAAATAATAAGATGATCTCCCATTACTTTATTCATTTTCTTAAACGATTTTAAATGTTTTTTCTGAAGTATAAAAAGCGTATCCATTTTAGAATAATCTAAAGTATTGGCTAGCGCTAATTCAAAAATATCAACTAACGAAATAAAAATAAGTAAGCGTCTCTCGTTAGATAAAGAACGTCCTGTTCGTTTTCTGTCGTTAAGTAAAAGTTCTCTTAGAGTTTCGTGTTTTTCGGTAATTTGAGTTTGAAGCACCAAAGCTTTTGTAGTTAAAAGCTCTCTTCGTTTTGGTTTGGTAAGTAGTTTTGCTCTTATTTTTAAATATTTTCCTGTAAGTACAAGTGTATCAAACAAAAATTGATCGGCATCTTTTTTAGGTAATAACCATTCAGCAATTAATGACACTAATAAATACCAAAGACCACCAAGTCCCATTAAAGTGACATGAATAGCAATGTCTTGAAAATTTTCTTTATGAATTGCTAAGGCTAATATAATAGATAACAATCCTGAAAAAGCAACTAAAGAAGCTCTAAAACCATAGGCTGATAATAACGAAATTGTAAAACTAAATATAGCTATAACCGCTATTAAAACAAGAAAATAAGGTTTTACTAACAGAATCACAAAAGTGACCAACATCGTCAATCCTATACTTATTAAAACACCATTAATTTTTCGTCGCAATCGTCCAGCAATATCACTTGGCGCGTTTAAAAAAGCTCCTACCACAAGAGAAGGTGCATATTCAACATAACCTAAAACATAAAATAAGAGTAACGGTATTACTACAGAAACGGTTAATGTGCAACCTCTATAAAACCCAGATCCTTTAAGAAATAACTCGGTGACTTTTAAATAATTATTTAGTTGATCTCGCATATTACAAAAATAGCTTAAATGTTATTTAAGATTATAAAGAACAGGTTACTTTATTGAAAATTTAAATGTAGTTGCCGAAGTATAAGTATCGCCTACTTGTAAAATAACCGATGGAAAATTAGCCTGATTTGGACTGTTAGGGAAATGTTGTGTTTCAAAACAAAAAGCCGATCGGTTAATAAATAACTGTTGGTTTTCTTCTGTTTTAAGAGTTCCTAAAAAGTTTTCTGTAAAGAATTGTATCCCTGGTTGATTTGTAAAAACCTCTAAAAATCGTCCGCTTTGTTTATGATAAGCTGAAGCTGCAAAATACACATTAGTATCGTAATTATTAAGCACCCAATTGTGATCATATCCATCTGCAATTATTAATTGCTCATCATTTTTAGAGATAGAACCCCCTATTTTCTTCGGAATTTTAAAATCGAAAACCGTATTATCAACAAGCTTAATTTCACCTGTTGGAATTTTAGTTTTGGTAATTGGTAAAAAGGCATCAGCATTAATAACCACTTCGTGATCTAATATGGTTTGCTTAAAATTTCCTGATAAATTAAAATAAGAATGTTGCGTTAAATTTACAACAGTAGTAACGTCTGTAGTTGCAGTATAAGTAATCTCAAGTGCATTATCATTAGTTAATGTATAACACACAGTTGTTGTTAAATTCCCTGGATAACCTTCTTCCATATCTTTACTAAGATAGGTAAGTTTTAAGGTGCTACTTTTTGTGTTTTCAATAGGTTGTGCATGCCAAATGGCTTTATCAAAACCCTTATTACCACCGTGTAAATGTTGGTGATTGTTATTAATAGCTAAGGGAAATTCTGTATCATTTAAACAGAATTTCCCTTGTGCTATCCGATTGGCGTAACGTCCTATAATAGCACCAAAATAAGGGCTGAATTTTTCGTAATCGCTAATCGTTTTATATCTTAAAACTATATTTTGAACTGCTCCTTCTCTATCAGGAACTTTTAACGCAGTTATAATTCCTCCGTAAGTAATCACATCTACAACAACACCGTTGGCATTTTTAAGATGATATTTCTCTACAGACTTACCATCTAAGGTTTTTCCAAAATCAGAAACCGTTATTTGTGTGTTCAAAATAAAATTAAGTCTTATTTCTTAAAGTTATTGATACTTTCTTCCATCCAATTGTAATACTCATCAGCATTTGGAGTATATCCTACTGGTGGTAATAAATTTTCTTCATCATGATCAATAATTACATAAAATGGTTGCGTATTTGTTTTAAACTTGATTGTTTGAAACTCACTCCATTTTTGTCCTATGTATTTTAATTTTTTACCTGGACGTAATTTAGATTCTATAACCTCATCTGCAGGTAAAGGACGTTTGTCATCCACATATAATGAAATTAAAACAATATCGTTTTTTAAGGCGTTTAATACGTGATCTTCAACCCAAACGTTTTGTTCCATTTTACGACAGTTTACACATGCCCATCCTGTAAAATCTAACATGACTGGTTTTCCTACTTTTTTAGCGTAAGCCATACCTTTATCATAATCGTTAAAGGCCAATATTTGGTGTGGTGCTAATAAGTGTGCACCATCAGGTAACTCTTCATGAGAACTCACTGCGCCTCCTCCTTTTGAGTTTCCTACGCCGTAAGGTGACTCACTATAATCTAATGGTGGTGGAAATGCACTAATTAATTTTAATGGTGCTCCCCAAAGTCCTGGTATCATATATATAGTGAAGGTTAAAACTACCAATCCTAAACTTAATCTACCTACCGAAATATGTGGTAATGGCGAATCGTGTGGTAATTTTATTTTTCCAAAAAGGTATAATGCTAAGGTTCCAAAAACGGCAATCCAAATTGCGATAAATACTTCACGCTCTAATAAATGACCTTGTAATACTAAATCTGCTTGCGATAAAAATTTAAATGCTAACGCTAATTCAATAAATCCTAATACTACTTTTACAGTGTTTAACCATCCACCAGATTTTGGTAATGTATTTAACCATCCTGGGAAAGCTGCAAATAATGTAAAAGGTAATGCAATAGCTGTTGAAAATCCTAACATTCCAATTACTGGAGCAATTCCTCCTTTTGATGCGGCTTCAACTAATAATGTTCCTACAATTGGCCCAGTACAAGAAAATGATACAATTGCTAAAGCTAATGCCATAAAAAAGATACCTACTAATCCTCCTCTATCAGCTTGCTTATCTACTTTATTTGCCCATGAGTTTGGTAAAACAATCTCAAAAGCTCCTAAAAATGACATAGCAAATACTATAAGTAATCCAAAGAATATCACATTAAACCATACGTTTGTTGCTAGTGCATTTAAAGCATCTGCTCCAAAAATACCGGTAATAAGAGTTCCTAAAAGCACATAAATAACAATGATTGAAAGTCCGTAGATAACAGCGTTTCTAATTCCTTTAGCTTTAGATTTACTTTGTTTGATAAAGAAACTTACCGTCATTGGAATCATAGGGAACACACATGGTGTTAATAATGCAATAAATCCTGATAAGAAAGCAACAAAAAAGATAGTTACTAAACCTTGAGTATCGCCGTCTGAATCTGTAGTTGAAGCTGCAACATCTGCAGAATTTTCGCTAGATGCTTTTACAGCTGATGTTAAATCGAAATCTAAATCTACATAAGTTGGTGCCGTACATTGTGTATCATCACAAGCCATAAAAGAAACTTCACCAGAAATTGTTTTAGTAGCTGCATTTGAAACTTTTATGCGCTGTCTAAATTCTGCTGATTTTTCAAAATATGTAATCTCCATGTCAAATACAGGATCATGCACTGTAATGCCTTTTTCTTCTGAAGTTTCACCTACTAACTCAATATTTTTTACTGATGAAAAATCAAAAGCTGTTGGTATTGGCTTAATCTCTTGAGCCTCATCAATATTTTGAGAATATAAGTGCCATCCGTTTCCTATAGTTGCTTTGGCGACTAAGTTATATTCGTTATCTGATACTTTTTCAACAGATGTAGACCATTTTACAGGATCTACAATATTAGTTTTTGCAGAGTTCCCAGAAAACAAAGAGTTTCCTAATGCTGCAGTTTCTGCAACCTCTTCAACATTGGTAGCCTGAGTTGCATTAGTTAAATTGTATACTAAATCTACATAGTTTGGAGGCAAACATCTTGCGTCATCACAAACCATAAATTCAACTTCTCCTTTTACTAGAGATAATTCTTTATTTAAAACTTTAATACGTTGAACAAATTTTGCTTTATTTTCAAAAAACTTAATTCTCATATTAAAAACAGGATCATCAATAGTATGACCTTCTTCTTCTGAAGTTTTTCCTGTTAACTCAAATTTTGCATCTTTAGTATAATTAAACACTGTGGCAATTGGTCCATCTTCTGGAACATCTTGAGAATATAAGTGCCAATTTTTTTCTATAGTTGCTGTGGCAATTAAATTGTATTCTGTATCTGAGATCTTCTCAACAGAAGTTTCCCATTTTACAGGGTCAAAAACCTGAGCTTGTGTTGTAAAAAGTGAGAAAAGGGTTAGGAATAAACCTAATAAAGCATGTTTCATTGTAAATAAATATTTGTCTCCAACAATATACTATATGTGTTAGAATTAAAATTATAAAAACTTATAGTCGACTAATTTAAACTATCCTAACAATATATACTAAAGCTTACACGGATAGTTATTCCATAAAAAAAACACTAAAGTTCAATACTTCAATGTTTTGTGCTTCTTGAATTTAATTTATAGTCTGATTAATTAACAAGTAATTAACTGAATTCATTATTATTTGAGTGTAATTTACAAAAAAGATGCCATTATTAATAATTTTATAATTATCGTCAACCTATTAATTGATATTAACTTGAAATATGGCTTTCAATAATCTGTTGAAGTTTTATAACATCTTTTATAACTACATTTTCAATATTAAAAGTAACTATTTCACCATCTTTTTTTGTTATAATAAAGGTGTCTTCTTTTATTTCACAACCTCTAATATCATTAAAACTTAATGTTATACTATTAACAATATGTAGTTTTATGGTGATGCCTATTTTATTCCATTGTATATAGTTTTTAAACCAAAACATTTTAGTGAAATAAATAGTTTGTAATAAAAAACCAATTGCAGCAATACGCTTATTTATTTTAGGATTTTCAAATTCAAAAAACTCAAAAGTTCCAAATACAATAAAAAAAAGGGATAAGATTAAAATTATAATCCATCCCCAATTCTTTTTATTATCAAAATGAATATGCTTCATTTCTATTACAATTCAACAGCAAGTCCCTTATGTTCCCACTCAGCTATACCACCATTTAAATCGTATATTTTTACAAAACCAGCATCTTCTAGTTTTTTAGCACATTTTGCGCTACGTCCACCAGATTTACAGTAAATAATTACCGGTTTACTTTTGTCTAAGTTTTCAATTTCACTATCAAAAGTTGGTGAATTATAATCTATATTTTGTGAGTTTGCAATATGCCCTCCGGTATATTCTTCTGGAGTTCTCACATCTACAAGTTGCATATCTTCTAATTCTAAAAGTTCCTGCATTTCATCAGTAGTCACCATTTTTATAGGACCATCGTTAGCTGTTTCTTTACAACTTGTGATTAAAACCGTTAATAAAACAGTTAAAATTATCATTATTTTTTTCATAATCTTTGGTTTTATTTAGAAACGACTTCGCCTTTCCAATTTAATATTCCGCCTACTAAATTATAAGCATTTTCAATTCCTAATTGATTCATTATTGAACACGCTTGTCCGCTTCTAGCACCAGATCTGCAATACACAAAGTAGTTTTTTGTTTTATCTAAAGCTTCAATATCTTCAATAAACGCATCTCCTTTATATATATCAATAGTAATTGCATTAGGTATAATTCCTTCTGCAACTTCTGCTGGTGTTCTAACGTCTAAAACTACAGCGTTAGTATCTGTTGCTAATTGCGATTGCCACGCCTCTTGTGTTAAGTCTGCCATTATTTTATTTTTTAAGATACAAAATTAACTTTTCTTTGTGAAATAGACGAGTAAAATAAATTCAGTTTCAAATTCACTTATTAAAAATCACCTCAATTTTAATATTTTTTAAATTTAATAAAAAAAATATAATAAAATTAAAAAATTATCATACATTTGTATATACAATTATTGTACATGAAAACATTAAAACATATTCTAAAAACTAATACCGATTTAAATATTAATAAAGAAACGGTGATTAATATCTCACTAGTAAGTATATGGATTAAAGATGAAATATTATCAGCTTTAAAACCCAATGATTTATCTATTGAACAATTTAATGTCTTACGTATTTTAAGAGGAAAAAAAGGGGAAGCTGCCAATCTTAAAGATATACAAGACCGCATGGTTAATAAAATGAGTAACACTACCCGACTAGTAGATAAACTAATTTTAAAACAATATGTAGAACGTTTTGTTTGTGAAAATAACAGACGTAAAGTTGAAATTTTTATTACAGATAAAGGTTTAAAAACACTACAAGTTATCGATCCTATAATAGATAAGACAGAACAGCATATTACTAAAAAATTATCAGCGTCAGAATTAAAACAATTAAATACATTATTATTAAAAATGAGATAGTCTCTTTTTTTACAAAAACAGTTGTATATACAACACTAGTAGTAACAATAAATAAACATTATGAAAACAAACATTTTTAAAATTGCATTAGTAACAGTATTAGCTTTAACCGTAGCTTCATTTACATCACTAAAAGAAAAAACCATAGAAGTGAAAGAAAGTAAAATTATTTGGAAAGGTTATAAAGTTACAGGAGAGCATCAAGGATTAATTAATTTAGAACACTCAACATTAGAATTTAAAAAAGAAAAACTTGTAGGAGGAACATTTGTAATAGATATGAGTTCAATAACCGTAACAGATTTAAGCGGTGAAATGAAAACTAACTTAGAAGGACATCTTAAATCTGATGACTTTTTTGGTGTAGAAAAACACAAAACTGCAAGTTTTGAAATAACAAAAGCAAAAGAAAACAAAGATGTTTACACCGTTACAGGAAACTTAACAATTAAAGGCATTACGCACCCAACCACCTTTAATATGACTATAAAAAATAATACAGCAACTGCAAATTTAAAAGTTGATCGTACAAAATATGATGTTAAATATGGTTCAACAAGTTTCTTTGATAACCTTAAAGACAAAGCCATATCTAATGAATTTGATTTAAACATCACATTAAAATTTTAATCTCATTAAACTAAAATTATAATAACTTTTAGTTACAAAATTCCTGCACTTGCAGGAATTTTTGTTTAAATTTATCTTAATTTTTTTGCCATTTAGATTTTCACTTCTATATTTGCAGCATATTATAACACAAAAATGAATACAATTTTAAATAATACTTGGTGGTGGAACTTTCGAAAATCAAACTTCGTGAGCTAACCCTATAGTATATTTTTAAAACTCAAAATATCCAAAAAGGCTTGTCTATCACGACAAGCCTTTTTTTTTTACAAAAAATCTTATGAAAACATTCAGCCTTTATACACATCACAAAAAAATTCTTGCAGATACTATTACTCCTGTTAGTATATATTTAAAAATCCGTGATAAATACCCAAATAGTATTTTACTAGAAAGTAGCGATTATCACACTAATACAAACAGTTTTTCATACATCTGTTTCAACCCTATCGCTTCTATAAAAGTAGAAAATGATGTTATTGAACAAGTTTATCCTGACGGAAGTACAAAAACTAATAACGCTAAAAATATTTCGGTAACCGATGAAATTCACAAATTCACCAAACGTTTTAAAGTTGATTCCGAAGAAAAATTCAAATTCATTAACAACGGAATTTTTGGTTACACCGCTTACGATGCCGTAAAATATTTTGAAGATGTCAATATTTCAAAAAAAGACAACTCCATTCAAATTCCAGATATTTATTATGCCGTTTATAAAAATATAATTGCCATAAATCACTTTAAAAACGAAGCCTATATTTTTGCACACTGTTTTGAAACCGAAAATAATATTGATGAGATTTCACAACTCATCAAATCTAAAAATTTCACCTCATACGAATTTGAAACTAACGGTGATATCACCTCAAATCTTACCGATAATGAGTATAAAGAAAATGTAGAACTCGCTAAAAAACACTGTGCAAGAGGTGATGTTTTTCAACTCGTATTATCTAAAAAATTCGCTCAAAAATTTAAAGGCGACGAGTTTAACGTATACCGCGCATTACGAAACGTTAACCCATCCCCTTACCTATTTTATTTTGATTACGGCGATTTTAAAATCTTTGGAAGCTCACCCGAAGCACAACTTATTGTGGCTGATGGTATTTCAGAAATACACCCTATAGCCGGAACATTTAAACGCACCGGAAATGACGAAAAAGATGCCGAATTAGCAAAACAACTCTCTAAAGATGAAAAAGAAAATGCTGAACATGTGATGTTGGTGGATTTAGCCCGTAACGATTTAAGCAGACACGGAAATAATGTGACTGTAGACACTTATAGAGAAGTACAATTTTTCTCACATGTTATTCATTTAGTCAGTAAAGTTACCGGTAATAAACACCCAAATGTATCCACAATGCAAGTCGTTGCCGATACATTTCCTGCCGGAACTCTTAGTGGCGCACCAAAACATAACGCCCTTCAACTTATTGAAAAATACGAAAAAACAAACCGTGCATTCTACGGTGGTGCAATTGGTTTTATGGATTTTGAAGGTAACTTCAATCACGCCATAATGATTAGAACTTTCTTAAGTAAAAATCACGAACTACACTGGCAAGCTGGCGCAGGAGTGGTTTCAAAATCAAACCCAGAAAGCGAATTACAAGAAGTATACAACAAATTAGGCGCACTAACAAAAGCTATTGATTTAGCACAAAATATTTAATTTGGCGTTACCACAAAGGTCGTGCTTTCGGCAGTCGCTCTTTTTAAGGAGCTCCAACAAAGCCTCAATTCCTAACGCGTAGCAAACCACAAACGTAAATTATAAACCGCCATATTAAAGCGTGTTTAAAAGTAAATTTTTTGAATAAAAAATAACAATATGAAAGTATTAGTCATAGATAATTACGATAGCTTCACTTATAATCTAGTACATTACCTAGAAGATTTAAATTGCGAAGTCACCGTAAAAAGAAACGATAAATTAACACTAGAAGAAGTAAACGATTATCACAAAATTGTACTCTCTCCTGGTCCTGGAATTCCTGATGAAGCAGGACTTTTAAAAAGCATCATAAAAACCTACGCACCTACCAAAAGCATTTTAGGAGTTTGTTTAGGCCAACAAGCCATTGCCGAAGTTTTTGGTGGATCACTTATTAACCTAGATAATGTATATCACGGTGTCGCTACACAAGTAACAACATCTGTTATAGATGAAACTCTTTTTAATGGTTTAGAAAAAACATTTGCTGTAGGACGTTACCATTCTTGGGTTGTAAATAGTAATTTACCTGAATTTTTACAAGCCACTTCTTTTGATGAAAACGGACAAGTGATGTCTTTACGTCATAAAGTTTACGATGTAAAAGGTGTACAATATCATCCAGAATCGGTGTTAACACCAAACGGAAAACAGATTCTTAAAAATTGGGTTGAAAATTAAAAATTCAACAGAAAAATAATTAACAATCCAAAATTGACATCAAATAATGAAACATATATTAAACAGACTCATAAACCAAGAAAACATTTCTAGCGAAGAAGCTAAAAATGTATTGGTAAATATTTCAAAAGGGAGCTATAACCAAAGTCAGATTGCCTCGTTTTTAACGGTATATATGATGCGAAGTATAACCTTAAACGAACTTGAAGGATTCAGAAACGCCCTTTTAGAACTTTGTATTCCTATCAATTTATCAGCCTATGATACTATTGATTTATGTGGTACTGGTGGTGATGGTCAAGATACTTTCAACATTTCAACATTAGCTTCATTTGTTACAGCAGCTTCTGGAGTTAATGTGGCTAAACATGGTAATTACGGAGTATCATCGGCAAGTGGTTCTTCAAATGTTATGGAGTATTTAGGTATTCAATTTTCAAATAACGAAGACTTTTTAAAACAATGCTTAGACAAAGCAGGAATTTGCGTACTTCATGCTCCATTATTTCACCCAGCTATGAAAAATGTAGCACCAATTCGTCGCGAGTTGGGAGTTAAAACGTTTTTCAATATGCTCGGACCAATGGTAAATCCGTCATTTCCAAAACATCAACTTGTAGGTGTTTTTAGTTTAGAGTTACAACGTTTATACAGCTATTTATATCAAAAAACAGATACCAATTATACCATAGTTCACGCTTTAGATGGTTATGATGAAATTTCATTAACAGGAAATACTAAAATTGTTTCTCGTAATACAGAAAGCTTGTTAGCTCCAAAAGATTTAAATTTAGAAATCATTGAAAAAAGTGATATTTATGGTGGAGATTCTGTAAAGAAAGCTGCTGAGATTTTTACAAACATTTTAGATGCCAAAGGTACTGAAGCACAAAACAATGTAGTGTGTGCAAATGCTGGTTTAGCTATTGCTACAGCAAAAAACATATCGTATCAAGCAGGTTTTGAAATGGCCAAAGAAGCCTTACTTTCAAAGAAAGCGCAAACCACGTTTAACCTATTAAAATCTATGAGTAACTAATGGATATTTTACAAAAAATAGTAAACGACAAACGTATTGAGGTGAATTTAAAAAAACAACTCATACCGGTTTCTCAATTAGAGCAATCTATTTTATTTGAACGAAACACCTTTTCTTTAGCTAAAAATTTAGCAGAAAGTAATAGCGGTATTATCGCCGAACATAAACGAAGATCACCATCAAAATCAGTCATCAACCATAACCTTAATGTATTTGATGTTGCCAAAGGTTACCAAGATGCTAACGTTTGTGGAATGTCGGTTTTAACAGATGGAAAATATTTTGGCGGTTCATTAGATGATTTATTAGTAGCACGTTCTAGTTCACAATTACCATTATTGCGTAAAGAATTTATTATTGACACCTACCAGATTATTGAAGCCAAAGCTTACGGTGCAGATGTAATTTTATTAATTGCAGCCATTTTAAGTCAAACTGAAATTAAACAGTTTTCTGAACTCGCACAACAATTAGGATTAGAAGTGCTTTTAGAAGTTCATAATAACACAGAATTACAAAAATCTATCATGCCAAGTTTAGATATGATAGGTGTTAATAATCGTAATTTAAAAACTTTTGAAGTCAGTTTAGAGATCAGTAAAACTCTTAGCGAAGCCATACCAAACAATTTTATAAAAGTTTCAGAAAGTGGTATTAGTAGTGTTTCAGCTATAAAAGAATTACAACCTTTTGGTTATAAAGGCTTTTTAATTGGTGAGAATTTTATGAAAACAAATAATGCTGGTGCTGCTGCAAAAGCGTTTATTAATGAATTAGAAAAATAATACGATGATGAAACTAAAAATCTGCGGTATGAAATACACCAACAACATCACTGATGTGGCGAGCTTAAATCCCGATTATTTAGGTTTCATTTTCTATGAAAAATCTGCACGTTTCTTTGAAAATTCAATTCCTGAAATTTCAGAACACATCAAAAAAACAGGTGTATTTGTAAACGCAACATTAGCATTTATTACACAACAAGTACAAACTTATGGCTTAAAAGCAGTACAATTACACGGTAATGAAACTCCAGAATTCTGCAAAAGTTTACACAGATTACAGGTAGAAATCATTAAAGTATTTTCAATAAAAGATGACTTTAATTTTTCGGTATTACAACCTTTTGAAACCATTTGCGATTATTATTTATTTGATACCAAAGGCAAACTTCCCGGAGGAAATGGGTACACGTTTAACTGGAATACCTTAACAAAATATCCATCAACAAAACCTTACTTTTTAAGCGGAGGTATTGGTGTAAACGAAATAAAACAGCTAGAAGATTTCCTTAAAACAGAAGCTTCAACCTACTGTTACGCTATTGATGTAAACAGTAAATTTGAAATAGAACCAGGCTTAAAAAATATACAATCATTACAAGAATTTACCAACACGTTTTACGACTAACAGATGGTAAACTTGATAAAAAACTATAATCATGACCTATAATATAGACGAAAAAGGATACTACGGCGAATTTGGAGGTGCATACATCCCAGAAATGCTATATCCTAATGTAGAAGAATTACGCCAAAACTATCTAAAAGTGATGGCTGAACCCGATTTTCAAAAAGCGTTTAATCAGTTATTAAAAGATTACGTTGGGAGACCGTCACCTTTATATTTCGCAAAACGTCTGTCTCAAAAATATAACACCAAAATCTATCTTAAACGCGAAGATTTAAACCATACGGGTGCGCATAAAATCAATAACACTATTGGTCAGATTTTAATGGCGCAACGTTTAGGTAAAAAACGTATTATCGCAGAAACTGGCGCAGGGCAACACGGTGTGGCAACCGCTACAGTTTGTGCGCTTATGGGACTAGAATGTATTGTGTACATGGGCGAAATTGATATTGCGCGTCAAGCTCCAAATGTAGCACGTATGAAAATGCTTGGTGCCACAGTAATTCCTGCTGTTTCTGGAAGTAAAACCTTAAAAGATGCCACAAACGAAGCCATTAGAGATTGGATAAATAATCCTGTGGATACACATTATATCATTGGAAGTGTCGTTGGACCACATCCATATCCAGATATGGTGGCTAAATTTCAATCGGTAGTTTCTGAAGAAATTAAATGGCAATTACAAGAACACGAAGGTAAAACCAATCCAGATTATGTGATTGCTTGCGTTGGTGGAGGAAGTAATGCTGCCGGTGCTTATTATCATTTTCTAGAAGATACCAACGTAAAACTTATTGCTGTTGAAGCAGCAGGTTTAGGCGTAAATTCTGGTGAAAGTGCTGCAACTTCAGCACTTGGTAAAGAAGGAATTATCCACGGAAGTAAAACCTTGTTAATGCAAACTAACGATGGGCAAATTACCGAGCCCTACTCTATTTCTGCAGGACTAGATTATCCTGGAGTTGGCCCAATGCACGCACATTTATTTAAATCTGGTCGTGCGCAATTTGTGTCTATCACCGATGAGCAAGCTATGCAAGCAGGACTGGAGTTATGCCAACTAGAAGGTATTATTCCTGCCATTGAAAGCTCGCACGCTTTAGCCATTTTTAAGGAGCAAACTTTTAAACCAGACGATGTTGTGGTGTTGAGTTTATCTGGTCGTGGCGACAAAGATTTAAACACCTATATTAATTATTTTAAGCTGTAAAATTATAATGGCGTTACGTTTTACACTTCTGTAAGTCTTCAAAATTACTTACAAAACCGTAAAACGTCAGGCTTTCGGCAGTCGCTCTCTGCGAGGAGCTTCAACAATGCCTCAATCCTTAACGCAAAAACCAAAGAATTAAAAATTCTGAAAAAACAAAACACATGAATAGAATTCAAGATAAACTAAACGCAGATAAAAAATTACTCTCTATATATTTTACAGCAGGATATCCTACACTTAATGATACCGTAAGTATTATTGAAGATTTAGAAAAAAGTGGTGTTGATATGATTGAAATTGGTTTGCCTTTTAGTGATCCACTTGCCGACGGACCAACAATTCAAGCAAGTTCAACACAAGCTTTACAAAATGGGATGACTACCGATGTATTATTTAAACAATTAAAAGACGTTAGGAAAACCGTTTCTATTCCTTTAATAATTATGGGATATTTCAATCCTATACTACAATATGGTGTTGAAGAGTTTTGTAAAACTTGTAAATCTGTTGGTATTGATGGGTTAATTATTCCGGATTTACCGGTTGATGTATACAACGAAAATTATAAAGCTATTTTTAAAAAATATGGATTGACAAATGTATTTTTAATTACACCACAAACTTCTAACGAGCGTATTCATTTTATTGATAGTATCTCAAATGGGTTTATATATATGGTAAGTAGCGCAAGTGTTACAGGAAGTCAATCTGGTTTTGGAAGTACGCAAATGGATTATTTTAAACGAATTTTTAATTTAAATCTTAAAAACCCACAAATTATAGGATTTGGTATTAGTGATAATGCTACTTTTACACAAGCTACTACTTACGCAAAAGGCGCAATTATTGGTTCGGCATTTATAAAATATATTACCAAAAATGGTGTAAAAAACATTGCAGATTTCACTAAAAACATTCTAAAATAATGGCATTAAATATTGTATTAATGGAACCCGAAATACCTAATAACACAGGAAACATAGGCCGTTTGGCTTTGGCTTCGGGATCAAAATTACACTTAGTAAAACCTTTTGGATTTGAAATTACCGACTCTCGTTTAAAACGTGCCGGTTTAGATTATTGGCAACATCTAGAGGTGATTTATTATGATAATATTGATGATTTTTTTAATAAAAACTCTAATGCAAACATGGTGTTTTTATCTAGCCATGGGCAACAAGAACATTGGGATATTACGTATGAAGATGATATGTTTCTTGTATTTGGGAAAGAATCAAAAGGATTACCAAAAATGATTACAGAAAAATATCCTGAGAAATTATTTAAAATTCCATTATACAGTAACCACATTAGAAGTTTAAATTTATCTAATGCGGTTAGTATAATAATTTATGAGGGATTAAGACAAATTCGTTAGTCTTAATCTCTTATTAATGGCATTGTTGAACAACGCAACAAACCTTCTTGTTTTGCAATTTCAGCGTAAGCTACTTCTTCAACAGTAAAACCTTGTTCGCGTAACCAAGTGTTTAATCGTGTGAAGTTTTTTTCTGAAATAATAACGTCTTCAGAAATTGAAAATACATTACTATTCATGTTATACATTTCGTCTTTGGTGATTTCAAAAATATTTTCTTCACCAAAAAAGTCAACTAACCATTGGTATTCACTTTCAATAAGGAAACCATTTTTATGTAAAATCGCTTTATCGGTTCCAATTGGTTGAAAACAACAATCTAAATGTAATGCGTTTTCTTTAGCTTCAGTATTAGATTTACGTAGTTCAAAAGACTTTACTGTTTTCTCAGGAAAAAGTTCTTGCAAAGCAATTACCGCGTCCATATTAGTACGTGCAGTAATAAAATCTGAATAATTTTCACCAGAGTAAGTTCCTATAAAAATATAATCTTCATAAGGCATAACATCTCCACCTTCAACGTGGCATTCTTCTGGTAATTTGATTAAATTATCTTTATCAACTTGTTCCCAAACATGCTTTATAGCATTAATTTCTTGATCTCTATCTGGAAGAATATTAGCAATAACCATCTTATCATCAATTACAAAAGCAATATCTCTTGTAAAAATTTGATTGTAGTCTTTTATCACTGTCGGACGAAATACTTGTATATCATATTTTTCAAAAACCTTGGCAACCGCTTCCATTTCATTAACCATATCGGTTTCTATAGGATAAGTTCCGGCTTTAATATGTATTGCAGATTTAGGATCGTAAGCGTCTTCTAGTTTTGGAGTTGGTCCACAACTTTCGGCTGTTCCTAAAACAACAGCTCTAAGTCTTGATGTTTCGTTGGTAACGTTAAGTTTTAGCATATATTGGATTAAAAGACAAAAGCTCCATAACATTAAAATTATGAAGCTTTTGTATATGATGTATAAATATTATCTATTATCGATAGTCTTAAAAGATCTTAAAGTTTCACCTGTATAAATCTGTCTTGGACGACCAATAGGTTCTTTACGTAAACGCATTTCTCTCCATTGAGCAATCCATCCTGGTAAACGTCCTAATGCAAACATAACTGTAAACATTTCAACAGGAATATCCATACCTCTATAAATAATTCCAGAGTAGAAATCTACATTTGGATATAATTTACGTTTTACGAAGTAATCGTCTTCTAAAGCTTCTTTTTCTAAACCTTTTGCAACGTCTAAAATTGGATCTTCAATTCCTAATTCACTTAAAACTTCATCGGCTGCAACTTTAATAATTTTAGCACGAGGATCGAAGTTTTTGTAAACTCTGTGACCAAATCCCATTAAACGGAAAGGATCTTCTTTATCCTTAGCTTTACCCATGTATTTTTTAGTATCTCCACCATCTTCTTTAATAGCTTCAAGCATTTCTAAAACAGCTTGGTTAGCTCCACCGTGAAGTGGTCCCCAAAGTGCAGAAATTCCTGCAGAAATAGAAGCGAATAATCCAGCGTGAGATGATCCTACGATACGCACAGTAGATGTAGAACAATTTTGTTCGTGATCTGCGTGTAATATTAATAATTTATCAAGAGCGTTAACTAATACAGAGTTCATTTTGTACTCTTCATTTGGTTTTCCAAACATCATTTTTAATACGTTTTCAACGTAACCTAATGAGTTATCACCGTAATCTAAAGGTAATCCTTTTTGTTTACGCATTGTCCAAGCAACTAATACAGGGAATTTACCAAGTAAAGTTACAATTGCATTATACATATCTTCTTCTGAATCTACATTTACAGATGTAGGATTAAAAGCAGTTAATGCACTTGTTAATGAAGATAAAACTCCCATTGGGTGAGCAGTCTTAGGAAAAGCATCTACGATTTTCTTAATCTCGTCATCAACAACAGAATGTTTCTTTATATCTGAGTGAAATTTATCTAATTCAGTTTGAGTTGGTAATTCACCAAAAATCAATAAGTATGCTACTTCTAAGAAATCTGCTTTTTCGGCTAACTCTTCAATAGAATATCCTCTGTATCTTAAAATACCTTTTTCTCCATCAAGGAAGGTAATAGCGCTTTCACAAGCTCCAGTATTCTTGTAACCTGGATCTATAGTTGTTACCCCATTGGTAACACTTCTTAAGGTTTTGATATCTATTGCAACTTCATTTTCTGTTCCCGTTACTAAAGGGAACTCATGTTTTTGCCCATTAATTTCTAGTATAGCTTTATCTGACATATTGTATTAAAAATTTTTTATTATTTGTTGCTTAAATCAACTGCACGAAAATACAAAATATATCACGATTTTTAAAGCATCTTAACAAAGGTTTTAACAATTCTATCATAGTTAAAATTGATTGTTGAATAAAATCTTTTTTATCAAGGTTTTATTTAGCTAAAAGCACATCTCTATTTTGTTTTTTATGGCTTAAATTATAGTGTACAATAAACTAATATTTAATGACAATTTTTAGAATTCAATATTAAGTAGTTGTTAAAAATGAGGCACAAAAAAAGCGTCTTATATAAGACGCTTTTTAGGTTGTGAAATAAAATTCACGATATGATCTTTAATTTTAGTGATAACGACTATTAAAAGCGTTTATATCAACTAAAAATAGATTTATTTGATTTTGAAAGCTTTTTCTTTTGGAAAATAAGCAACATCACCTAATTCTTCTTCAATACGTAATAATTGGTTGTACTTAGCCATTCTATCAGAACGAGAAGCTGAACCGGTTTTGATCTGTCCACAGTTTAATGCTACTGCTAAGTCTGCAATAGTATTATCTTCTGTTTCTCCAGAACGGTGAGACATTACTGAAGTATACCCTGCATTATGTGCCATATTTACAGCTGCAATAGTTTCAGTAAGTGTTCCAATTTGGTTTACTTTAATTAAAATTGAGTTTGCGATACCTTCATTAATACCACGAGATAAACGCTCAACGTTAGTTACGTATAAGTCATCTCCTACTAATTGTACTTTATCTCCAATTTTTTCAGTTAAGTATTTCCAACCTTCCCAATCATTTTCATCCATACCATCTTCAATAGAGATAATTGGATATTTTTGAGATAATTCAGCTAAATAATCAGCTTGTTCGTGGCTTGTTCTAACTTTTCCTGTTTCGCCTTCAAATTTTGTGTAATCGTATTT
The DNA here is from genome assembly GCF_052934785.1 of Lacinutrix undariae. Lineage (NCBI taxonomy): Bacteria > Pseudomonadati > Bacteroidota > Flavobacteriia > Flavobacteriales > Flavobacteriaceae > Lacinutrix > Lacinutrix undariae. The sequence continues at coordinate 2,041,629 of NZ_CM128809.1, read as the reverse complement.
TCCATCTACAAAAAATTCTGCAGCTGCACAATCTAAAGCAATCATAACATCGTCACCTAATTTGTAACCTGCATTATCTACAGCTTTTGCAATAGTTTCAAGCGCATCTTCTGTTCCACCTTCTAAGTTTGGAGCAAAACCACCTTCGTCACCAACAGCAGTACTTAAACCTCTATCGTGTAATACTTTTTTAAGGTTGTGAAAAATTTCAGTTCCCATTTGCATGGCGTGTGTAAAGTTTTTAGCTTTTACGGGCATTACCATAAATTCTTGAAATGCGATAGGGGCATCTGAGTGAGAACCTCCATTGATGATATTCATCATTGGTACTGGTAATGTATTTGCTGAAACACCACCTACGTATCTGTATAATGGCATTCCTAATTCATTAGCTGCTGCTTTTGCTGCGGCTAAAGACACTCCTAAAATAGCATTAGCTCCTAATTTAGATTTGTTAGGAGTACCATCTAATTCAATCATCATTTGATCGATAGTGTTTTGTTCAAAAACAGATGTTCCTAATAATTCTTGAGCGATTATAGAATTTACATTATCAACAGCAGTTAAAACTCCTTTTCCCATGTATGCATCTCCACCGTCACGTAACTCTACAGCTTCGTGTTCTCCAGTAGATGCTCCAGATGGTACAGCAGCTCTTCCTATGAAACCATTTTCAGTTACAACGTCAACTTCAATTGTTGGGTTACCACGTGAATCAAAAATTTGTCTTGCATGAATGTTAATTATAATGCTCATATGTTTGTATTTAAATTTATTGTTATTGTAACAAATTTACGAAAATGTTAATCTAAAATGAATTTGCACATCTATTATTGCAGTTAATATTTACGATAATGTTTTCGTAAAATAAAAACCTCAAAGAAAATCTAATTTCCTTGAGGTTTATGTATTACTTATTTTTAATATTTTCTATAAATTGATCAAATAGATAGGATGAATCGTGAGGTCCAGGACTTGCTTCTGGATGATATTGTACTGAAAAACAGTTTTTACTCTTCATTTTAATACCTGCAACTGTGTTGTCATTTAAATGCACATGAGTAATTTGAATGTCGTCATGTTGCTCAGTTTCTTCTCTATTTATTGCAAAACCGTGATTTTGAGATGTTATTTCACCTTTACCCGTAATTAGGTTTTTAACTGGGTGATTAATACCTCTGTGACCATTATGCATTTTATAGGTTGAAATTCCGTTGGCTAAAGCGATAACTTGATGTCCTAAACAGATTCCGAATAATGGTAAATTTCTTGAAATAATTTCTTTTGCTAGGGCTTGAGCTTCTACTAATGGTTCTGGATCTCCAGGACCGTTTGATAAGAAATAACCATCTGGATTGAAAGCGCTCATTTCTTCAAAAGTAGAATTGTAAGGGAATACTTTTATGTAGGTATCTCTTTTTGCTAAGTTTCTTAAGATGTTAGTTTTTATTCCAATATCTAAAGCAGCAATTTTATACGTCGCGTTTTCCTCGCCATAAAAATAAGGTTCCTTTGTAGATACTTGAGAGGCTAACTCTAACCCATTCATGTTTGGTACATCTGCTAATTGTGCTTTTAAAGCATCAATATCATCAACATTAGTAGTAATAACAGCATTCATAGCTCCATGATCTCTAATATAACTTACTAAAGCTCTTGTATCGACATCTGAAATAGCTAGAATATTACTTTTTTCTAAAAAGTTTTCTAATGAATCGTCTGCGGCTGCACGAGAATAATTAAAACTAAAATTCTTACAAATTAAACCTGATATCTTAACTGAATTAGATTCTACTTCTTCAGTAAGTGTTCCGTAATTACCAATATGTGCATTGGTAGTTACCATTAATTGTCCAAAATAAGATGGATCTGTAAAAATCTCTTGGTAACCTGTTGTTCCAGTGTTAAAACAAACTTCACCAAATGCAGCACCTTTTTTTCCTATTGATTTTCCGTGAAAAATAGTTCCATCAGATAATAAGATTAAGGCTTTTTCTCTTTTATTATATTTCATAGCGTGTAAAAAGTTTCACAAAATTGCATAAAAAAAAGGATAAACTAAAATAGTTTATCCTTTTTATATTAAATGCTTATTAACATTTATTCTTCTTCGTTAGTTGCTGGAGTTTCAACAACAGGTGCATCTACTTTTTTAGACTTCCCTCTACGAGTCGTTTTCTTCTTAGCAGGTTTATCAGCATTGTAGATTTCGTTGTAATCAACTAATTCTATCATTGCCATATCAGCGTTATCCCCAAGTCTGTTTCCTAACTTGATAATACGAGTATAACCTCCTGGACGATCACCAATCTTAGGTGCTACATCTCTAAATAATTCTGCAACAACATCTTTTTGTCTTAGCTTAGCCATAACAATACGTCTGTTGTGTGTAGTATCAGTTTTAGATTTTGTAATCATAGGCTCAACAAATTGTTTTAAAGCTTTTGCTTTAGCAACAGTTGTGTTAATACGTTTGTGCTCAATAAGAGAACAAGCCATATTAGCTAACATTGATTTTCTGTGAGCTGTTTGTCTACCTAAGTGGTTGAATTTTTTTCCGTGTCTCATGACTTTATTTATAAACCTTCATCTTGCTCTAACCCATTATTAGGGAGCAAATTATGAAGTAATTAATCTTTATCTAATTTATACTTGCTTAAGTCCATTCCAAAGTTAAGACCTTTAACGTTTACTAGTTCTTCTAGTTCAGTTAGAGATTTTTTACCGAAATTTCTGAATTTCATTAAGTCATTTTTATTGAATGATACTAAGTCTCCTAAAGTATCAACTTCTGCAGCTTTTAAGCAATTAAGAGCACGAACAGAAAGATCCATATCAACTAATTTAGTTTTCAATAGTTGTCTCATGTGAAGAGATTCTTCATCATAAGTTTCTGTTTGAGCAATCTCATCAGCCTCTAAAGTGATACGCTCGTCAGAGAATAACATAAAGTGGTGAATTAATATTTTTGCAGCTTCAGTTAAAGCATCTTTAGGATGTATTGATCCGTCCGTAAGGATTTCGAAAACTAATTTTTCGTAATCTGTTTTTTGTTCAACACGGAAGTTTTCAATACTATATTTTACATTCTTAATAGGCGTGTAAATTGAATCTGTAAAGATTGTTCCAATTGGTGCAGAAGCTTTTTTATTTTCTTCAGCAGGAACATAACCTCTTCCTTTTTCAATAGTCATTTCCATATTGATTGTTACTTTAGGATCTAAGTTACAAATTACTAAATCTTTGTTTAGTACTTGGAATCCTGAAATAAACTTTTGGAAATCTCCAGCAGTAATTTGTTCTTGCCCTGATATAGAAATAGATACTGATTCGTTGTCTATTTCGTCTATTTGACGTTTGAAATTTACTTGCTTTAAGTTTAAAATAATTTCTGTAAAGTCTTCAACTACACCCGCAATTGTTGAGAATTCATGATCTACACCTTCAACACGTATAGATGTAATAGCGAATCCTTCTAAAGAAGATAATAATACTCTTCTTAAAGCGTTTCCTACTGTTAATCCATAACCTGGTTCTAAAGGTCTAAATTCGAATTTCCCTTCAAACTCAGTTGAATCAATCATGATTACTTTGTCGGGTTTCTGAAAATTTAATATTGCCATATGTCTTCGTTTTAATTGTTATTTAGTTGCGCGATTTATAAGTATGAAGAAGACTAATAAATCCTTTGGCTAAATAGCAATATGATTATTTATTATTTAGAGTAAAGTTCAACGATAAATTGTTCGTTGATATTTTCTGGAATTTGAACTCTAGCAGGAACAGCTACGTAAGTACCTTGCTTAGTTTCGTTATTCCAAGTAATCCATTCGTAAACATCACTAGAATTAGATAATGCTGTTTGGATTGCTTCTAAAGATTTAGATTTTTCTCTTACTGCTACTACATCTCCAGCTTTTAACTGGTAAGAAGGGATATTTACTATCTCTCCGTTTACTGTAATATGTCTGTGAGATACTAATTGTCTTGCTCCACTACGAGAAGGTGATAATCCCATTCTAAAAGCTACATTATCTAAACGAGACTCACAAAGTTGAAGTAAAACTTCACCTGTAATTCCTTGAGAAGCTGTTGCTTTCTTGAACATGTTTCTGAATTGTTTTTCTAATATACCGTAAGTATATTTAGCTTTTTGCTTTTCCATTAATTGGACAGCGTATTCAGATTTTTTACCACGACGTTTATTAGCACCGTGTTGACCTGGAGGATAATTTCTTCTTTCAAATGCTTTATCATCTCCAAAAATAGCTTCTCCGAACTTTCGGGCTATTTTAGTTTTAGGACCAGTATATCTTGCCATTTCTTAAATTTTGTTAATGAGAGTGTTATGTGAATTAAGGTCTTAATCTTATCCTTCGACTTAACGTTGATCTCTCGGTGATACTCGTTAATATTTATTTCAGTGCGCAAATTTACATAAAAAAATAATACCAACCGATAAACAGTTGGTATTAATTTTTAAAAAAAATATGTAAATTATACTCTTCTTCTTTTTGGAGGTCTACATCCATTATGTGGTAATGGTGTAACATCAATGATTTCTGATACTTCAATACCTGCATTGTGTAAAGATCTGATTGCAGATTCTCTACCATTTCCAGGACCTTTTACGTACACTTTCACTTTCTTTAATCCAGCTTCTTTTGCTACACCTGCAGCATCTTCAGCGGCTAATTGAGCAGCGTAAGGAGTGTTCTTTTTAGAACCTCTAAATCCCATTTTTCCAGCAGATGACCATGAAATAACGTCACCTTTTTTGTTTGTTAAAGAAATGATGATGTTATTAAAAGATGCAGCGATGTGCGCTTCTCCAATTGCATCAACAATTACTTTACGTTTTTTAGTACTTGACTTTGCCATATTACTATAGTTTTCAGTTATTAGTTGATAGTCGTTAGAATCCTAAACCATTATAATTTCAAACAGATTCCTTCCAACGTCTAAATTCTAAATACTAGTTATTATTTAGTTGCTTTTTTCTTGTTAGCAACAGTTTTTCTTCTACCTTTTCTCGTACGAGAGTTGTTTTTAGTACGTTGACCTCTTAATGGAAGACCAACTCTATGACGGATTCCTCTGTAACATCCGATATCCATTAAACGTTTAATGTTTAATTGAGTTTCAGAACGAAGTTCACCTTCAATTGTAAAAGTTCCAACAGCATCACGAATATTTCCTATTTGTTCATCTGTCCAATCTTGTACTTTTGTACTTTCGTCAACTTTAGCGGTAGCTAAAATCTCTTCTGATCTACTTTTACCTATTCCATAGATATAAGTTAGGGAGATTACTCCTCTTTTGTTTTTTGGTATGTCTACACCTGCAATTCTTGCCATAATTACCCTTGTCTTTGTTTGAATCTAGGATTCTTTTTGTTAATGACGTAAAGTCTACCTTTTCTGCGCACTAATTTACAATCTGCGCTTCTTTTTTTAACTGATGCTCTTACTTTCATCTTGTTAGTATCTATAAGTTATTCTAGCCTTAGATAAATCATAAGGACTCATTTCTAATTTCACTTTATCTCCTGGTAACAATTTAATGTAATGCATACGCATTTTACCTGAAATATGTGCAGTCACAATATGACCATTTTCTAATTCAACACGGAACATTGCATTTGATAATGCTTCAATTATTGATCCATCTTGTTCTATTGCTGCTTGTTTTGCCATAGTATAATTTTTAAGCCTCTGATGAAGCTTTACGATTCTTACCTGTTTTCATCAAGCCATCATAGTGTTTATTCAACAAGTAAGAATTTACTTGTTGCATGGTATCTATTGCAACTCCTACCATAATTAACAGTGATGTACCTCCAAAAAATAATGCCCATCCAGCTTGTACTTCCATAAGTTTTACAATAATTGCTGGGAACACAGCTATCAAAGCTAAAAACATAGAACCTGGTAATGTAATTTGAGACATTACTTTATCTAAATATTCTGAAGTTTCTGTTCCTGGTCTAATACCTGGAATAAAACCACCACTTCTTTTTAAATCATCTGCCATTTTGTTTGTTGGAACAGTAATAGCAGTATAGAAATATGTAAAAATTATAATTAATAATGCAAATATAAAGTTGTACCAAAATCCAAACATATCAGAAAACTGAGCTTGCATCCATGTACCAACTTCACCTGTTCCTAAAGACTTCCCTACTAAACTTGGCACAAACATAATTGCTTGAGCAAAGATAATAGGCATTACTCCTGAAGCATTAAGCTTTAGTGGTAAAAATTGTCTAGAACCAAATACATTTTTTTCATATCCTCCAGAAGCTGTACGTCTTGCGTATTGTACTGCTATTTGGCGTACTCCCATTACAAGCATAATTGATGCTAGTATGATTAGTAACCAAATTACAAGTTCAATTAAGATCATAATTAAACCTCCGTTAGATTGTGTAACTCTTGCTGCATATTCTTGTAAGAATGATTGCGGAAGTTTAGCGATAATACCAACCATAATTAATAATGAAATACCATTACCAATTCCTTTGTCTGTTATTTTCTCTCCTAACCACATTGCAAATACAGTTCCTGTTACTAAGATAATTACAGATGAAAAATAGAACAATCCACCAGTACCCAATAAAAAGGCTTCTTTAGGAATACCTAAAGAAGGTAAACTTGCCAAATATCCTGGAGCTTGTACTAAACATATTGCAATAGTAAGCCATCTTGTAATCTGAGTGATCTTCTTTTGTCCACTCGCTCCTTCTTTTTGTAGTTTTTGTAAGTAAGGAATTGCTATTCCCATTAACTGTACTACAATTGAAGCAGAGATGTATGGCATAATACCTAATGCAAATACAGATGCATTTGCAAATGCACCACCTGTAAAGGCATTTAATAATCCAAGTAGTCCATCTCCTGTACTATCTGCTAATCCACCTAGTTGATTAGCATCAATACCTGGAAGTACTACTTGAGCACCAAAACGATAAACTAAAAGCAAACCAAGCGTTAGCATGATTCGATCTTTTAGTTCCGTTATTTTCCAAACATTTTTTAAAGTGTCTATAAATTTCATACTCTAATTATGTCTTATAAAGTTACAGCTTCTCCTCCTGCAGCTTCTATAGCAGCTTTTGCTGAAGCAGTAAATTTATGAGCGGTTACTGTTAATTTAGATTTTAACTCTCCACGTCCTAGTATTTTTACTACTTCGTTTTTTCCAGCTAAACCTAAAGAAACAAGAGTTTCAAAGTTTACAGTGTCTGTTATTTTTTTGTCCTCAACCAATTGTTGTATTACATCTAAGTTTACACCTTGATATGCTACTCTATTGATATTAGTAAATCCAAATTTTGGTACACGTCTTTGAAGTGGCATCTGCCCTCCTTCAAAACCAAGTTTTTTAGAATAACCTGAACGAGATTTTGCTCCTTTGTGACCACGTGTTGCAGTACCACCTTTTCCAGAACCTTGTCCTCTACCTATTCTTTTTCCTTGATTTTTTACTGAGCCTTCAGCTGGTTTTAAATTACTTAAGTTCATCTTAATGTTGTATTATTTTGTTTCTTCAAAAGAAACTAAATGTTTAACTTTATTTACCATACCAAGGATACTTGGAGTGGCATCATGCTCAACAACCTGACCGATTTTCTTTAAACCTAAAGCTTCTAATGTTAGCTTTTGTCTTTTAGTACGGTTGATTGCGCTTTTTACTTTTTTTACTTTAATCTTTGCCATCATCCTATAGTTTAGCCGTTAAATACTTTTTGTAATGAAATACCTCTGTCCTTAGCTATAGTTGCTGCATCTCTTAATTGTAATAAAGCATCAAAAGTTGCTTTTACAACGTTGTGAGGATTTGAAGATCCTTGAGACTTAGATAATACATCATGTACTCCTACTGCCTCAAGTACTGTTCTTACAGCACCCCCAGCAATAACTCCTGTACCAGGTGCTGCAGGAATGATATTTACTCTAGCTCCACCAAACTTACCTTTTTGTTCATGTGGTAAAGTTCCTTTAATGATAGGAATTCTTACTAAGTTTTTCTTAGCGTCTTCGATAGATTTAGCGATTGCTGTTGCAACATCTTTAGATTTCCCTAAACCATGTCCTACAACTCCTGCTTCATCTCCTATTACTACAATAGCTGAAAATCCGAAAGCTCTACCTCCTTTTGTTACTTTTGTAACTCTCTGTACCCCAACTAAACGATCTTTAAGATCTAATCCACTTGGTTTAACTAATTCTGCGTTTTTATATTTTTGATACATAATTTCTTAGAATTTAAGTCCTGCTACTCTAGCTCCTTCAGCTAATGATTTTACTCTTCCGTGATACTGGTATCCACCTCTATCAAAAGAGATAGTTTCTACTCCTGCTTTAAGTGCTCTTTCAGCGACAGCTTTCCCTACTAAGGTTGCTTTTTCTGTTTTAGTACCTGTTGCTGAACTAATATCTTTATCTCTTGAAGAAGCAGCACTGATAGTCTTACCAGTTACATCATCTACAACTTGAGCATAAATTTCTTTATTACTTCTAAAAACAGCTAAACGTGGTCTAGATTCAGTTCCTGAAACTACTTTACGAATTCTGCTTTTGATTCTTAATCTTTTTTGATTCTTTGTCAATGCCATAACTACTCTATTAAGCTGATTTACCTGCTTTTCTTCTTAATACTTCTCCTACAAACTTAACTCCTTTTCCTTTATAAGGTTCTGGTCTTCTAAAACCACGGATTTTAGCAGCAACTTGTCCTACTAATTGTTTATCGTGAGAAGTTAATTTAATGATTGGATTTTTACCTTTTTCTGAGATAGTCTCAACTTTTACTTCTGGAGCGATGTCCAAAACAATATTGTGAGAAAATCCTAAAGCTAAATCTAATTTTTGTCCTTGGTTTGAAGCTCTATAACCTACTCCTACCAATTCTAATTCTTTAGTCCAACCTTTAGAAACACCTTCAATCATGTTGTTAATTAAAGCTCTATAAAGTCCGTGCTTAGCTCTTGTGTCTTTCTTATCAGAATCACGAGATACTATTGCTTTACCTTCTTCTACTTTAATTTCTACTCCTGAAAATTCTTGAGTTAATTCTCCTAATTTACCTTTTACAGTAATTACATTGTCTTTAACTTCTAATGTAATTCCTTCCGGAATTGCTACTGGGTTATTACCTATTCTTGACATGTTCTTTCTGCTTTAAATTAGTAAACGTAACACAATAACTCACCACCAACATTTTCTCTTTGCGCTTGTTTTCCTGTTAACACCCCGTGAGATGTTGAAACAATTGCAATTCCAAGTCCGTTAAGGATTCTTGGCATTTCGGTAGAACTTGCATATTTACGTAAACCTGGTTTACTTATTCTCTGAATCTTCTTAATTACAGACTCTTTTGTTTCTTTATTGTATTTAAGAGCTATTTTAATAGTTCCTTGTACTGAAGAATCATCGAATTTGTAACTTAAAATATATCCTTGATCGAATAATATTTTAGTGATTTCTTTCTTAAGATTTGATGCAGGTATTTCAACCACTCTGTGGTTAGCTTTTACTGCATTTCTAACTCTCGTTAGGTAATCCGCTATTGGATCTGTATACATATTTATTAATTTGCGGTTTTGGTTTTTAAAATGGAACGATTCCTTCTAAACTTCAAACCAATTTGTAATCTGTTTTTACCAAGATGCTTTCTTTACACCTGGTATAAGTCCTTGATTCGCCATTTCACGAAAAGTAACACGAGAAACTCCAAAAGTTCTCATGTAACCTTTTGGTCTTCCTGTTAATTTACAACGGTTGTGTTGGCGTATAGGTGAAGCATTTTTTGGTAACTTTTGTAATGCATCATAATCTCCAGCTTCTTTTAAAGCTTTACGTTTTTCTGCATACTTAGCTACTGTTTTTGATCTTTTCACCTCACGGGCTTTCATTGATTCTTTAGCCATAACTTAGTTCTTTTTAAAAGGTAATCCTAATTCTGTTAATAACGATTTTGCTTCCTTATCTGTCGCTGCAGTAGTTACAAAAGTTATATCCATACCTGAAATTTTATTAATCTTATCGATATCAATTTCTGGAAAAATGATTTGTTCAGTAACTCCTAAATTGTAGTTTCCTCTTCCATCAAATCCAGTAGCTTTGATACCACTAAAATCTCTTACTCGTGGTAAAGCAGAAGTAATTAAACGGTCTAAAAATTCATACATTTGCTCACCTCTTAAAGTTACACGAACACCAATTGGCATTCCTTTACGTAACTTAAAAGTTGCAACATCCTTTTTAGATAATGTAGCTACAGCTTTTTGACCAGAAATTTTTGTTACTTCATCAATTGCATGATCAATTAACTTCTTGTCTGAAACTGCTGCACCAACACCTTTAGATATTACTATCTTAGTCAGTTGTGGAACTTGCATTATATTTTTATAACCAAATTCGTCTGTAAGAGCAGAAACTATTTTGTCCTTGTACTCTTGTTTTAATCTTGGAATATAAGCCATAACTATATTACTTCATTAGATTTTTTTGAAAATCTTACTTTTTTGTCACCTTCAATTTTCATTCCTATTCTTGTAGTTTCCCCTTTTGAGGTTAACAAAGATAGGTTAGAAATATGAATTGGCGCTTCTTTTTCTACGATTCCACCTTGAGGGCTTTGTGCACTTGGTTTAGTATGTTTCTTAACCATGTTCACACCTTCTACGATGGCTTTGTTCTTATCAATTAATACTTTAACTACTTTACCTTCTGACCCTTTGTGATCTCCTGCAAGTACTTTTACTGTATCTCCTGATTTTATTTTAAGCTTTGTCATCTTCTTTATCAATTAAAGCACTTCTGGTGCCAATGATACAATTTTCATGAATGATTTATCACGAAGTTCTCTAGCAACTGGTCCAAAAACACGTGTTCCTCTCATTTCTCCTTGCGGATTTAAAAGTACACAAGCATTGTCGTCAAATCTGATGTAAGATCCATCTGGACGTCTTACTTCTTTTTTAGTACGAACAACAACTGCTGTTGAAACTGCTCCTTTTTTAATGTTTCCATTAGGAGTAGCGTCTTTTACAGACACTACTATTTTATCCCCAATAGAAGCATATCTTCTTTTAGTACCACCTAGAACACGTATTGTTAATACTTCTTTTGCTCCGGTGTTATCAGCTACTTTTAATCTTGATTCTTGTTGTACCATAATTACTTCGCTCTTTCAATTATTTCTACTAATCTCCAACATTTAGATTTACTTAAAGGTCTTGTTTCCATGATCTTTACAGTATCTCCAATATTGCAGTCGTTTGTCTCATCGTGTGCAACGTATTTCTTCGTCTTTAACACGAACTTTCCATACATAGGATGTTTTACTTTTTTTACTTCAGCAACTACAATTGATTTTTGCATTTTGTTACTAGTAACTATTCCTATACGTTCTTTTCTTAAGTTTCTTTTTTCCATCTTTCAGCAGAATACAGTTATTGTATTTCTCTTTTAGTTAATTCAGTGGCAATTCTAGCTACTGAACGTCTTACGTTTCGTAACTGGATAGGATTTTCTAAAGGAGATATTGTATGAGCCATTTTTAGCTCTGAATAACTCTTTTTTGTGTCTCCAAGTTTGTCTTGTAACTCAGCTGTAGATAGCTGTTTAATTTCTGATTGCTTCATAATCTTGTTTTATTAAGCTTCGAAATCTCGAGCTATAAGGAATTTAGTTTTTACTGGTAATTTTTGTGCTGCTAAACGTAAAGCTTCTTTAGCTACGTCTAGTGACACACCACCTATTTCAAAAATAATTCTTCCTGGTTTAACGACTGCTACCCAATATTCTACAGCACCTTTACCTTTACCCATACGTACCTCTAGAGGTTTTTTAGTGATAGGTTTGTCTGGAAATACTTTAATCCAAAGTTGACCTTCTCTTTTCATATGACGTGTAGCGGCAATACGAGCTGCTTCTATTTGACGTGATGTTAAGAAATTCGAATCGAGTGATTTTATACCAAACATTCCATTAGAAAGTTCGTGACCTCTTCCGGAATTTCCTTTCATACGTCCTTTTTGGACTTTACGAAATTTTGTTTTTTTCGGTTGTAACATTTTTTCTTACTTTAAAAATTACTTTCTACGACGAGATTTGTTGTTCCCACCACGTCCTCCACCAGACTTACCTTGTTTTTTAGACAACCCTACAAGTGGAGAAAGTTCTCTTTTACCATATACTTCACCTTTCATGATCCATACTTTGATACCCAATCTACCATAAGTAGTATGCGCCTCAACTAAAGCATAGTCAATATCGGCTCTGAATGTTGATAAAGGAATTCTACCTTCTTTATAGTGCTCTGAACGTGCCATTTCAGCTCCGTTTAAACGACCACTAATTTGAATTTTGATTCCTTCTGCGTTCATGCGTATAGCAGCGGCGATTGCCATCTTGATTGCACGTCTGTAAGAAATTCTGTTTTCTATTTGACGAGCAACGCTCGATCCTACTAAAAATGCATCTAGCTCAGGTCTCTTAATTTCGAAGATATTAAGTTGAACTTCCTTATCTGTAATCTTTTTAAGCTCTTCTTTTAACTTGTCTACCTCTTGTCCACCTTTTCCGATAATAATACCAGGTCTAGCAGTAGTGATAGTAACGGTTACAAGTTTAAGAGTACGCTCTATGATTACTCTTGACACACTAGCTTTAGATAAACGAGCATGGATATACTTTCTGATTTTATCGTCCTCAGCAAGTTTATCTCCATAATCATTACCACCATACCAGTTAGATTCCCATCCTCTGATGATTCCTAAGCGATTTCCGATTGGATTTGTTTTTTGTCCCATACCTCTATCTTAGCTTTGTGTGTTTTTATTTAATGCGCCAATCACGATTGTTACGTGATTAGAACGCTTTCTAATTCTGTGTGCACGACCTTGAGGTGCTGGGCGCAATCTTTTTAACATTGCTCCACCATCTACTCTAATCTCTTTTACAAATAAGTTTGCGTCCTCAATACTTTCATCTTCGTTTTTCGCTTGCCAGTTAGCTATTGCAGATAACAATAACTTCTCTAAACGACGAGATGCTTCTTTTGAACTAAACTTAAGGATCTGAAGAGCTTGTTCTGCTTTCTTCCCTCTAACCAAGTCTGCTACTAAGCGCATTTTCCTTGGTGAAGTAGGACAGTTATTAAGTTTAGCAAAAGCGATGTGCTTTCTTTCTTCCTTAATAGCGTCTGCCATTTGTTTTTTACGACTTCCCATAGCTCTACTTATTTTTTACCTTTATTTTTTGCACCTGCGTGTCCTCTAAAAGAACGTGTTGGTGAAAATTCTCCTAACTTATGACCTACCATGTTTTCTGTAACGAATACAGGAACAAATTGACGACCATTGTGTACTGCTATTGTTTGACCAACAAAATCTGGAGAAATCATAGAGGCTCTTGACCACGTTTTGATTACTGTCTTTTTGTTAGATGCAATGTTTTCAGCAACTTTTTTGTCTAATTTATAATGGATGTAAGGTCCTTTTTTTAATGAACGTGCCATATTATCTCAATTATTTCTTTCTACGTTCTACAATATATTTATTACTTGCTTTAGTTTTAGAACGAGTTCTAAATCCTTTAGCAGGAATACCATTTTTAGATCTAGGGTGACCTCCTGAAGATTTACCTTCACCACCTCCCATTGGGTGATCTACTGGATTCATAACTACTGGTCTTACTCTTGGTCTTCTACCTAACCATCTACTTCTACCTGCTTTACCAGATACTAGTAATTGATGATCAGAATTAGAAACTACACCAATTGTAGCCATACATTCTACAAGTATAAGTCTTGTTTCTCCAGACGGTAATTTCACTGTTGCGAACTTACCATCTCTTGCCATTAATTGAGCAAATGCTCCAGCACTTCTTGCCATTACCGCTCCTTGTCCAGGACGTAATTCAATACAAGAAATTATTGTTCCTAAAGGAATTTGGCTTAAAGGCATTGCATTACCAATTTCTGGGGCAACATCTGATGCTCCTGAAACTAATGATTGCCCTACTTGTAAACCATTCTGTGCAATAATGTATCTTTTTTCGCCATCTTGATAATTCAATAATGCAATAAAAGCTGTTCTGTTTGGATCATACTCGATAGACTTAACTTCTGCAGGAACTCCTACTTTGTTACGCTTGAAATCGATAATACGATACTTTCTTTTGTGACCTCCACCAATATGGCGCATGGTCATCTTTCCTTGACTGTTTCTACCACCAGATCTTTTGTTCGGAACGAGTAAACTCTTTTCCGGCTTATCAGTAGTTATGGCGTCAAATCCATTTACTACTCTAAATCGCTGAGCTGATGTGATTGGTTTTAATTTTCTTACTGACATTTTTTGTCTAATTACATGTTAGTGTATAAATCAATTACTTCACCTTCCGCCAGTTGTACTAATGCCTTCTTAACAGCATTAGTTTTACCATGTTGAATACCAGTTTTTGTAAACTTAGTACTACGATCTGGACGGACATTTATAGTACGAACTTTTTCAACAGAAACTCCATAAGCAGCTTCCACTGCTTTTTTGATTTCTACCTTGTTCGCCTTTTTGTTCACTTGAAAGCTAAAGCAGTTGTTTAACTCGCTATTTGTTGTTGCTTTTTCAGTGATTATCGGTTTAATTAAGATATTCATGGCTTCCTATTTACTTAAATTCGTTTCAATTCCTTCTAAAGAACTCTCTAAAAGAATTAATTTATTTGCGTTTAAAATCTTATAAGTATTTAATTCTGAAGTAGTTATTACATCAGACCCTTTAAAATTACGTGAAGACAAATATACATTTTTATTTGAATTACCCAAGACAAATAATGATTTTTTATCCTGAATATCAAGTGCTTTCAAAATTGCAGTGAAATTCTTTGTCTTTGGAGATTCAAAATTAAAGTCTTCCAGTACAACGATAGATTGTTCACCTGCTTTAATACTTAATGCAGATTTACGCGCTAAACGCTTAAGGTTTTTATTTAATTTTATGCTATAATTTCTTGGTCTTGGTCCGAACATACGTCCTCCACCTCTAAATACACCAGATTTGATACTTCCTGCACGTGCAGTACCTGTACCTTTTTGTTTTTTAATCTTACGTGTACTACCAGAAATCTCTGCTCTTTCTTTAGCCTTATGCGTTCCTTGACGTTGGTTAGCAAGATATTGCTTAACGTCTAGGTATACTGCATGATTATTTGGCTCAATAGCGAACACACCTTGAGAAAGCTCTGCTTGTCTACCTGTGTCTTTTCCGTTTATATCTAAAACTGCTACTTTCATTATTTCTGAATAATTACATAAGAGTTTTTGTGTCCTGGAACACATCCTTTAACTACGATTAAGTTCTTTTCTGGAACTACTTTGTAGACTCTTAAATTTTCAACATTCACTCTTTCGCCACCCATTCTTCCGGCCATTTTCATTCCTTTGAATACTCTCGCTGGATATGAAGCTGCACCAATTGAACCTGGAGCTCTTAATCGGTTGTGTTGACCGTGGGTCGCTTGACCTACACCAGCAAAACCATGACGTTTTACAACTCCTTGGAAACCTTTTCCTTTTGAAGTTCCTGCAATATCAACGTATTCACCTTCTAAAAAGTGTTCTACGGTGATTGCATCACCTAATTTGTAACCTTCTTCAAATCCTTGGAATTCTACGACTTTTCTCTTAACAGAAGTACCAGCTTTTTTGGCGTGACCCATTTCAGCTTTTGTAGCACTTTTCTCTGTCTTGTCATCGAAACCAAGTTGAAGAGCACTGTACCCGTCTACCTCTTCGGTTCTGACTTGGGTAACGATACATGGTCCAGCTTCGATTACTGTACATGGAATATTTTTTCCATTTTCATCGAAAATGCTGGTCATACCGATCTTCTTTCCTATTAACCCAGACATAATTTTAATTATTAATTATTAATATTTGTTTTCAAAAAAAATTCAGGGTCAAAATACGTTTCAACCCTGAATTGTATTTTTAACCGTTTTTCCTTCGCTCGCAGCTTAGGACATGTTACACATTAACTTAGTTAATGTGATGTTTGTTGTAATTATACTTTAATTTCAACTTCAACTCCACTTGGTAATTCAAGTTTCATTAAGGCATCAATTGTTTTTGATGAAGAAGAGTATATATCTAATAAACGCTTATAAGAGCTTAATTGAAATTGTTCTCTTGACTTCTTGTTTACGTGTGGTGAACGTAATACAGTGAAAATCTTTTTGTGAGTTGGTAAAGGAATTGGTCCTGTTACTACTGCACCTGTACTTTTTACTGTTTTTACAATCTTATCAGCAGACTTGTCTACTAAGTTATGATCGTAAGATTTTAATTTAATTCTGATTTTTTGACTCATATTCTTAGTTTTAAGCGTCTGTTCCTTTAGCTGCTTTGATAACCTCTTCAGATATATTTGAAGGTGTTTCAGCATAATGTGAAAATTCCATTGTTGACGTTGCACGACCTGAAGATAATGTTCTTAATGTTGTTACATATCCAAACATTTCTGATAATGGTACGGTTGCTTTTACAGTTTTTGCTCCTGCTCTATCACCCATATCACTAACTTGACCTCTTCTTCTGTTTAAATCTCCAACAATATCACCCATGTTTTCTTCAGGAGTAATTACCTCAAGTTTCATGATTGGTTCCATTATTACAGCTTTTGCAGCTTTAGCACAGTTTTTGAATCCTAATTTAGCAGCTAATTCAAAAGATAGTTGATCTGAATCCACATCGTGGTAAGAACCATCTCTTAATGTTACTTTCATAGCATCTACTTCAAAACCTGCTAAAGGTCCGTTTACCATTGCTTGTTTAAATCCTTTTTCAATAGAAGGTATAAATTCTTTAGGAACGTTACCACCTTTAATTACAGATTCAAACTGAAGACCTACAACACCTTCGTCTGCTGGTTCAACCGTAAATACGATATCAGCAAATTTTCCACGACCACCTGATTGTTTTTTGTAAACTTCTCTATGATCTGCAGATTGTGTAATAGCTTCTTTATACTCTACTTGTGGTTGTCCTTGGTTTACTTCAACCTTAAACTCACGTTTTAAACGGTCAACAATTACATCTAAGTGTAATTCTCCCATTCCAGAGATAATAGTTTGTCCTGAAGCTTCATCAGAACGCACTGTAAATGTAGGATCTTCTTCAGCTAATTTAGCTAAACCTAAACCTAATTTATCAACATCTGCTTTAGTTTTTGGTTCAACCGCGATTCCAATTACTGGGTCTGGGAAGTCCATTGATTCTAAAACAATAGGATGATCTTGAGATGATAATGTATCTCCTGTTTTGATAGATTTAAATCCAACAGCAGCTCCAATATCTCCTGCTTCGATATAATCAATTGCATTTTGCTTGTTAGCATGCATTTGATAGATACGAGAGATACGTTCTTTTTTACCTGAACGGTTATTTAACACATAAGAACCTGCATCTAAACGACCAGAGTAAGCTCTAAAGAATGCTAAACGTCCTACGAAAGGATCTGTAGCAATTTTAAATGCTAATGCTGCGAAAGGTTCGTCAACACTAGGCTTACGTAATTCTTCTAATTCTGTATCAGGATTCATTCCTCTAATTCCTTCCTTATCCATTGGAGAAGGCAGGTAACGACATACAGCATCTAATAAGAACTGAACACCTTTATTTTTGAAGGCTGAACCACAAATCATTGGAATAATTGCCATATCCATTACAGCTGCTCTAAGTGCTTTGTGCACTTCTTCTTCTGTAATTGAATCTTCATCTTCCATGAATTTCTCTAAAAGATTCTCATCATATCCTGCTACTTCTTCAATTAAAAGCGCACGATATTTACGAGCTTCTTCCTTCATATCCTCAGGGATTTCGATAACATCGAAAGTTGCTCCTTGAGTTTCATCGTGCCATACTATAGCACGGTTTTTTACTAAATCGATAATACCTTTAAAATCTTCTTCGTCACCAATGTTTAAAACGATTGGCACCGCGTTTGATTTTAACATATCTTTTACTTGTTGACAAACTCCTAAAAAGTCAGATCCTTGACGGTCCATTTTATTAACGAAACCTATTCTTGGCACTTTATAGTTATCTGCTAATCTCCAGTTAGTTTCAGATTGTGGCTCAACACCATCAACTGCACTAAATAAAAATACTAATCCATCTAATACACGTAAAGATCTATTTACTTCTACAGTAAAATCAACGTGACCAGGAGTATCAATGATATTGAAATGATAATCCATTGTATCTGGAGTAGGCTCAGCATTTTCTAATGGAAACTTCCATGTACAAGTTGTAGCTGCAGACGTAATAGTAATACCACGTTCTTGCTCTTGCTCCATCCAGTCCATTGTTGCAGCACCATCATGTACTTCACCAATTTTGTGTGAAACTCCTGTATAATAAAGAACACGCTCAGTTGTTGTTGTTTTACCAGCATCAATATGAGCTGCGATTCCAATATTTCTTGTGAATTTTAAATCTCTTGCCATGTCTTAAAATCTAAAGTGAGAGAATGCTTTATTAGCTTCTGCCATTTTGTGAGTATCAACTCTTTTCTTAACAGCTGCTCCTTCTTCTTTAGCTGCTGCTAAGATTTCTGAAGCTAATTTTTGTGCCATTGATTTTTCGTTTCTCTTACGAGAGTAACCGATAAGCCATTTCATTGCTGTTGAAACTTTACGGTCTGGACGAATTTGCATTGGAATTTGAAATGTTGCTCCACCTACTCTACGACTACGCACTTCTACGTGAGGCATAACGTTAGATAAGGCATCTTTCCATGTTTCTAATCCTGTTTTTTCTTCATCAGTTTTCTTAGACTCTACAATATCAATTGCGTCATAGAATACTTTAAAAGCTACTGACTTCTTACCGTCCCACATCATCATGTTAACAAAACGAGTTACTAACTGGTCGTTAAAACGTGGATCTGGTAAAAGCGGTCTCTTTTTTGCTGCTCTTTTTCTCATGTCTTCTTCTTAAAGTTGTTAATTACTTTTTAGGGCGTTTTGCACCGTATTTAGATCTACGTTGTGTTCTTCCTGATACACCTGCTGTATCTAAAGCACCACGAACGATGTGATATCTAACTCCTGGCAAATCTTTTACCCTTCCACCTCTAACCAATACTATCGAGTGCTCTTGTAAATTGTGTCCTTCACCACCGATGTATGCATTAACCTCGTTACCGTTTGTTAAACGAACCCTTGCTACCTTACGCATTGCTGAGTTTGGTTTCTTAGGTGTAGTTGTATAAACACGAGTACACACACCACGTCTTTGTGGACACGAATCTAAAGCAGCCGATTTACTCTTCTTGGTTATTTTGGCTCTTCCTTTTCGTACTAATTGTGAAATTGTTGGCATATATTCCTATATAAATTTATTAATTCCTCTCTTTAGAGGGGGTGCAAATGTACTAATAAAAATTAATTTTTCAAATCTTAATTGATTAATTTTAAAAAGTTTGCTGTTTTTTTTTAGTACTACATATTTTTAATTCATAATTTCCGTTAGTTTTGAAAAATATATTCTTTTTAATGCGCAAACTTATTTTTTGGTCTTTTTTAGCATTTGGATTGCTGTTTTCGGCAAGCCTATTTTCGCAATCTCTAGTTTTAAATATTATTGGAACTTCGGATGAGGACACTAAAATTATAGACTCTTTTAACCCGCAGAAAGAATTTAAAGATTATCAATCCTTAAAAAAAGAAGTCGATTTTATTTCATCTAAACTTCAAAAATCAGGATATTTAGAAAGCGAACTTCTATCTATATATAAGGAGAATGATTCTACACACGTGGCACAATTCAATTTAAATTCTAAATATGCAACTATTCGTATTTCTTATGGTACATTTTTCTCTCCAAAAATTTTAGAATCTATTTCTGATAAAATAAACAAAGATACGTTTGAGATTACTTTTGAAACATTAGAAGAAACGCTTACTTACTTAAATACACAGTTATCAAATGAAGGTGATCCTTTTTCTTCTCTTCAATTAAAAAATATAATAAAAAAAAACACCACAACTCTTACAGCTGAATTAGAAATAGTAAGCAACACTCCTAGAACTATTGATAAGATAATTGTGAAAGGTTATGAAAAATTTCCGAAGTCATACTTAAAACGATTTTTAAAACTAAAAACCAACTCCCCATTTAATTTAAACAGTATAAAGGAAAAAACAGCTATATTAAATGATTTACAATTTGCTAGCCAAATAAAAGATCCTGAAGTTTTATTCACCAAAGATTCTACAACACTATATATATATGTAGAAAAAACAAAAAGTAATGCTTTTGATGGTTTTTTAGGTTTTGGAACTAGTGAAGAGAGTAACAAATTAGAATTTGATGGGTATTTAAATTTAAACCTTGTTAACAACCTTAATTATGGTGAATCACTAAAACTATATTATAAAAGCGATGAAAGTGAACAGAAAACTTTTGATGTAAACGTAAAGCTTCCTTATTTGTTTAGCTCTCCGATAGGAATGGATTTGTCCTTAAATATTTTTAAGAAAGACTCGTCATTTATAACAGCAACACAAACGGCAAAATTATTTTATCAAATTAATTCAAAAAATCAAGTTTCCTTAGGAACCAGTTCTACAACTTCTAGTAATTTATTAGATGCCGAGACCACTACAATTACAGATTACACATCAAACTATTACAGCTTAAATTTTACACACAACACCCAACAATTATACGATATACTTTTTCCTACAAATTTTTTATTCAATCTTTCTGGAGGTATTGGAAATAGAGAAACTTCACTAGAATCTCTACAGCAGAAAAAACTAGAACTTGACACGTATAAAATTTTTAATTTCAATCCTTACAATAGTATTTATTTAAGATTGAATGGTGCCTACCTACAATCTAACGATTATCTTGAAAATGAATTATTCCGTTTTGGAGGAATTAATTCTATAAGAGGATTTGAAGAAAACACTTTAACCGCCAATTTATACAGTGTTTTTAATACCGAATATCGTTACCGCGTAAACAACTCACTATACGTACACACCGTATTTGATGCTGCTTATTTTGAGAATCAATTTAATAATACAAAAGGCAAATTACTTGGGTTTGGGTTTGGGTTTGGATTACTCACCAAAAGCGGTTTATTCAAACTAAATTATTCGAGTGGGAAAACCGAAAACCAAAACTTCAAGCTATCAAACTCTAAACTACATATTAGTTTATCTACAGTTTTTTAACTCTTTTTACAAGAATTACATAAAGCTTTCAACTAAATCATTGTTTTTTTTAAAAAAAACTTTTTATTAGCATTTTGAGATAGGCTAATTTAAATATGAAAACAAAGTTTAGTGGAATTCTTACGCTACTACTAGCGTTTGTTGTGCAATTAAGTTATGCGCAAGAAAAGAAAGTTTCAAGAACAGTGACAGACCAATCTGGTATACTCATTCCTGGAGTAAATATTGTCATAAAAGGAACAAGTAATGGAACCCAAACGGATTTTGATGGAAATTACGCTATCAAATCCAATACCGGTGATATTATAATTTTAGTTATGTCGGTTTAAAATCCCAAGAGATTACAATTGCAGCTTCTAACGAAATAAACATTGTAATGAAAGAAGATGCAGCTGTATTAGACGAGGTTGTTGTAACCGCATTGGGAATAAAAAGAGACAAAAAAAGCTTAGGATATGCCACTCAAAAAGTTGATGGTGAATCGGTTTAAAAAGTAAAAAATTCTAATTTTGTAAACTCCTTATCAGGTAAAGTTGCTGGTTTAGACATTAAATCATCAAGAACACTTGGAGGATCAACTAATGTGGTTATTAGAGGTAGTAACTCTATCTCAGGAAACAATCAAGCCCTTTTTGTAATTGATGGCGTTCCAATAAGTAACGAAAACACAAATACTAGCAATCAAACTCTAGATCGTGGTGGTTATGATTACGGAAACGCATCATCAGATATTAATCCTGATGACATTGGAATCTATAAACATTTTAAAAGACGCTGCTGCAACTGCGCTTTATGGATCTGGAGGAATTCGCGGAGCGGTAATTATTAACTAAAAAAGGAATTGGGGTTACATTAAGCTCAAGTCTTATGGTTGGAACTGCCGACACATTTTACACTAATGGAATTACAGCTTCTATTGAATACTAGGGAAGAACACCTACAGAAATCTCAATGTATTTAGCAGATTCTGAAGTTATTTATAGTACTGCCACAGGAACATGTAGACAAAAAATTGGAACACAATTTTGGTTAGCAATGTACAACAGAGGATTTGAAGGTTGGACCGTATGGAGAAAATACGATTTCCCTGCAATGAATATTGCCTTTGACACAGGAGATCCTGTACCGTACAGATACACTTACCTTGTTGATGAACAAAACTTAAATGTAACCAATTGGGATGCCGCTGCAACTGCCATTGGTGGTGATGAACAGGCAACAAAAATATTTTGGGATACCATGTAAATAGTTTTTAAATAATTAAAAGCCTCATAAGTTAACTTATGAGGCTTTTTTTATACCTTTGCAGCATGGAAAAAGAAACCACTATTTTTGGAATAAGAGCAATAATTGAAGCTATAAAATCTGGAGAGAATATTGATAAAATATTTCTTCAAAAAGGATTAAAAGGTGAATTATTTACAGAGCTAGAACAACTCTTAAAAAAAGAGCGTCTAAACTCATCTTATGTACCTGTTGAAAAATTAAACAGATTAACCAAAAAGAACCATCAAGGTGCGGTAGCACAAATTGCGCCTATCACCTTTCATGATATTGAAGATTTAGTCTTAAATGCTATTGAATCTGGTAAACCACCGTTATTTCTTTTATTAGATCAATTAAGTGATGTAAGAAATTTTGGTGCAATTATTAGAACTGCAGAATGTACAGGTGTTTCTGGAATTATAATTCAGAAAAAAGGTGGAGCTCCAGTAAATGGTGATGCTATAAAAACTAGTGCTGGTGCAATTTTTAAAATTCCAATATGTAAGGTAGATCACATTAAAGATGCCGTATTCCATATGCAAGCATCAGGAATTAAAGTGATTGCTGCTACAGAAAAAACAGACAATACAGTATACGATGTTTCTTTTAAAGAACCATGTGCTATCATTATGGGATCTGAAGGAAGAGGAATTAACCCTTCGGTACTTTCTATTGCAGATGAAAAAGCAAAACTACCAATTCTTGGAGAGATAGAATCCCTTAATGTATCTGTAGCTTGTGGTGCTTTCTTATACGAAGCCGTAAGACAACGTCGTTAATTTTCAGAATTTTCTTCCGAAGAACTCTTTTTAAACACATAAGTAAATTTTTGTTCCGTAGGAGGAACAACATCTAAACTAGGTGTAATTTCCTCCTCTGGTTCAATCTCTATAAAATTTCCGTCGGTATCAAAATGCTTTAAAAACGGATCATTTTCTTCGTCATACTCAGGTTGTTCCCACACATATTTTTTTGGTTTCGCTATGGTTTTTCTAAAAATTAAAGCAAAAACTAAACCTGTAATTAGTCCGCCTAAATGCCCTTCCCAAGACATACCTTCTTTTACAGGAAACACATACCAAATCATACTTCCGTATAAAAATATTACTAAAAGCGATAATGCAATAAGTCTAAAATGTTTTGCAAACACGCCTTTAAAAAATATAAAACTCACTAACACATAAATTAGTCCACTTGCTCCAATATGGTTTGCAGGCCTACCAATTGCCCAGGTAATTAACCCTGAACATATAATCCCAAAGAATAAGATTTTCCAGGATATTTTTCGATAGAAATAAAATAAAGCTACAGAAAGCACGAAAAGCGGAATGGTATTATGATACAGATGTTCTATATCCGAATGAATAAAAGGACTAAAAATAACACCTCTTAAACCCTTAAAAGTTTGAGGATATACACCAAAAGTTTTTATTACTGAAAAAAAACGAACTTGCATCCAAAACACCACCCAAATTACGAGTACAAAAAACACAGGGTATGCGATCACACCCGTTGAATATTTAAAATGCTGTTGCTGATTCATAGTTCCATTTTTAAAAATATAGTCAAAATCTTTACCATTTATTTGTTTTATGAAATATTGTCACGCACAATTTTGTAATTTTACATTATGAATGAACCGTTAGCAGAACGTTTAAGACCAAAACACTTAAAAGATTATTTAAGTCAGACTCATTTAATTGGACCAAAAGGTGTGTTGACACAACACATAAAACGTGGTATAATTCCGTCGATAATTTTTTGGGGACCTCCAGGAACCGGAAAAACAACTTTGGCAAATATTATTGCTAACGAGTCTGACCGTCCGTTTTACACATTAAGTGCCATAAATTCTGGCGTAAAAGATATTAGAGAAGTTATTGATAAGGCAAAACAAAGCGGTGGTCTATTCACTACAAAAAACCCTATTTTATTTATTGATGAAATACACCGATTTAGCAAATCGCAACAAGACTCTTTACTCCAAGCTGTTGAAAAAGGCTGGGTAACTCTTATTGGTGCAACTACAGAAAACCCAAGTTTTGAAGTGATTCCTGCATTAATTTCGCGGTCACAAGTTTATGTTTTAAAGTCGTTTAGCAAAAGTGATTTAGAAGCCTTACTTAATCGTGCAATTACTGATGACGAAATTTTATCTAAACGCAATATCATCATTAAAGAAACTGAATTTTTAATTCGGTTATCCGGTGGAGACGCTAGAAAACTTCTAAATATTTTTGAACTAATTGTCACATCTTTTGGCCCGGAAGAAGACATTATTATTACCAACGATATTGTATCAGAAAAAGTACAGAATAACACAGTACGTTATGACAAAACTGGTGAACAACATTACGATATTATTTCGGCGTTTATAAAATCGATAAGAGGAAGCGATCCAAATGCTGCCGTTTATTGGTTAGCACGAATGATCGAAGGTGGCGAAGATGTAAAATTTATTGCGCGACGTTTACTCATTTTAGCAAGTGAAGATATTGGTAATGCAAATCCTACAGCTTTAGTGATTGCAAATAATGCATTTCAGGCGGTATCTGTAATTGGTTTTCCTGAATCTCGTATCATTTTAAGTCAGTGCACCACATATTTAGCAACATCACCAAAAAGCAACGCGGCTTACGAAGCCATTGGTAGAGCTCAACAAGTAGTTAGAGAAACTGGGGATTTATCGGTACCACTTTCGGTTAGAAATGCACCAACAAAATTAATGAAAGAGTTAGGTTATGGTGACAATTACCAATACGCACATAACTACGAAAACAATTTTGCTACGCATGAATTTTTACCTGATGAAATAAAAAACACCACATTTTATCAACCCGGAAATAACGCTAGAGAAAATGCACAACGTGAATTTTTAAAACAACGTTGGAAAGATAAGTACAATTATTAAAATTTAATATTCAGTACGTTTACAGAAACTGTTGCACCATCATTTTTTGAGTAATACCAAACACCTGCTTCATTATATATAATAGCCGTATCATTTTTTACAACATATACATTGGTTTTTGCTGTTTTTAAAATCACATAAACAACTTTTGGAGAACGATCAACAAGCTGAAAACCATTAACAATAGCTTGTGCATATAATACATTTTCAGTTTGTTTCGTTACAACTTTAGCAACTACATTTTCAGTATTATGAGGAGTTTTATGTTCTGAAACAACAGCTTTAGTAATTGCTTTAGTCTTTTCAACTTTTAAAGCTTCAAGTTCTTTTTTAAGTGCAATTATTTCACTGTTAGAACTTTCTTTAATATCATCTGTTTTTGAATTCTCAATGGATAAAGCTAAAATATGAGCATTTGGTTTATACACATAATTTAATTGTTGATAACTCTCAAAAGCATCACGTATCGCTTCTTTATAAGCTTTATCAAAAGATTTATCTCGAGACTCACCTACTTTTGAGGTATACACTAATGTGCCTTTACAGTCTTTTAAACTCATTGTCAATTTGGTTTTAAAAACACCACCTCTTTCATCTTTTACATCTACGTAAAGTGCTAAACATTTATTAAGTGCTAAATCTTCAGGAACATCTTCGTCTTCTAAAAAAGCAACATATCCGTATTTATTGAATAAAAATTCGGTTAAAGAATTTAATTGATATTTGTCTTTTTCCTTTAAAAATTCATATTGATTTGGCACCACAATGTATTTATAATCATTAACACTTTCTTGCGAAAACATTTGAGTTGGTGCTGCTAATAAAAAGGTGATAACGGTAAGTATATATTGAAATTTCATAATGTAAAATGAATTTTTATAATTGATAAAAGTTAAAGGTGATTTTTTAATTCAATTAAATCATCAACAACTGTAATATGCGGATCGAAATCATGCTTATGGTAATTAAAAAAGACAGCATCAATCCCATAATCTAAAGCACCAATAATATCTGCTTCATAATTGTCGCCAATCATAATACTTTCTTCTACTGAAGCATTAGCAGCGTTTAAAGCATATTCAAAAATTAAAGGATTTGGTTTTTTTACACCAGCCATTTCAGAATTAGTTACGGTTTCAAAATAATTAGAAATATTTGAACGTTCCAACTTCTTTTGCTGCGCTTCTTTAAAGCCGTTAGTAATAATATGTAATTTATATTTAGGTTTTAAATATTCCAAAACAGCCATTGTATTTTCAAACACATGATTAAAAGTGGTAAGATATGTAATATAATCATCGGCTATTTCAAAAATCACAGTATCTAAAACCTTACAGTTTACGGCATCAAAACTTTCTTTTAATCTACCATAGCGTAATTGTTCTTTATCTACTTTTTCATCTCTATAAAGTTTCCAGTATTTTAAATTTATAGGTTGATAAGCTGCTAAAAAATCATTTATAGTAATATCAATATGATGCATTTTAAAAATTTTCTGAAATGTTAATTCTGAATTCTTATCAAAATCCCAAAGTGTGTGATCCAAATCGAAAAACACATGTTTTATAACCTTACTCTTCATTTACTGAGTCTAAAATAATATTGAATAATTCTCTAAATCCTGTCCAACGGACATCATAACTAAACGTATAATTATGAAAAACAGGCGTAAACGTCCCGTTTACATTTTTCACTTGACGAATGAGTCGTAGTAACTCTTCTTTCTTATCTAAAAGTGAGTGTTTTTTTAATAATGCATAATCAATACAATGAAACCCATTAACTTGTAATGGAGTTTGTATTTCGTAATCTAAATCATAAAACTGAAAAGGCGTGCAAGTTCCTGCTCTAAAACCTAAGGCATCAATATATCCCATGGTAAAATCTTGAGCAATTTCTAATTCTATTAAATTTCTGTAAGATTCTGGTAATTGTAATTTTGAAAATGAATATCTAGAAGCTACTAAATTATAGTTCACTACAGATTCCATTTTAAGTTTTTCTTTTTTTAGAATACGAATGTCTTCTAAAGCAAAATAAGAAGCTTTAAGTCCTACTCTACAATAATCAGACACCGATTTTATAAGTGACACAAACGCTTTCTTATTGATATTAATATTTTTATCATACGTAGAATAATCACCAATTAAAAAGAGAACAAGTATTTTATGTTTGGTTTGTTTCTGTTTGGTAATAATCCATTTAAACGTATCATAAGGATCGCGTTTAAAACCCGAAATCACTAAATAACGTTCATAAACTTGCTTTAAACGCAATCTATAAATATCAGTTAATGTTCCTCCAACAGTACGCATTAATCCTTTGTGTTTATAAAAATAGGCCATTGGCACATCTATAACTGGTTGGATATTGTATTTTTTTTCGGGAAACTGAAAATCTGGAAATTGTGCTTCAAGAAGACTTTTAAATTTATACGCCCAAATATCTACAACTGGCTGTTGTAAAAAATCATTATTAAAAGCTAGACTTTCTTTAGCAGGAAACCGGCCATATTCATCTTTTACATGTGGTAAATATTCTTCGTATCGACTTAATAAATAAAAAGCAGCCGCAAAAATATCAAATGGCAGACTACTCTTTTCTCCTGCTGTAAAAAAACACTTGGTATTTTCCCATTTCTGAACAAAAATTTCAACATCCGAGAAACCTTGTTCATATAACAAACTATGAGAACGCACAAAAACCTCATTACTTAAAGGCTGTTTGGCATAAGACATTTTTAAGCTATCATGCGCTATAAAATCTTCAATAGTTGTGGTAAAACTTACCGGAATACCAAGTATGCGTGTACAAATATGTTTGAACACGTAAGATAATCTTGGCGTAATTTTATGAGTGAAAACTAATAGCATAAATAGCGTCTTACAAAGGGTTAAATTTACAAATTACAAATTAGTCAACAGATAATTTAGCTGGTGATTTTTATAATATTTTACAAGATACTTTCGTCTGCAAAACTAAAATAACTGGTTTCTGTTACAATAAGATGATCTAACACTTTTATATCTAAACTTTGTGCTGCTAATTTTAATTTCTGAGTAATTTGTTTATCGGCTTCACTAGGAATTAATGTTCCTGAGGGATGATTATGAGCTAAAATTAACCCAATAGCACCAACTTGCAAAGCCGTTTTTAATACCAAACGCACATCAACCAAAGTCCCAGTGATACCTCCTTTGCTTAATTGGTTTTTCTGAATCACTTTATTGGAGTTATTTAAATAGATAATCCAAAATTCTTCGTGAGGTAATTCGCCAATAATGGGTTGCATAATTTCGTACACAGATTTACTAGATGTAATTTTATTAAGCTTTAGCGCTTCTTCTCCTCGCCTTCTTCGTCCTAACTCTAAAGCTGCAGTAATGGTAATTGCTTTAGCCTCTCCAATCCCTTTAAATTGCATTAATTCTTTTAAAGACAACTTTCCAAGCGCATTAAGATTATGGTTCACACTTGCCATAATACGCTTACTTAAATCTACTGCACTTTCTTCTCTATTTCCTGAGCCAATTAATATCGCAACTAATTCAGCATCACTTAATACTGCTTTTCCTTTGTCGCGAAGTTTCTCACGAGGTTGATCATCTTGCGACCAATTTTTTATAGAAAATGAATCTGGTTTCTGTTCCATATGTAGTAAATATAATTATTGTAAATTTCAGACGCAAAAAATACATCATATTTTGAACTACCCACCAAAACATCATCAAAATGAGAACGTTAACCAAATGATTAGCGTTATTGAAACTTATCCACTAGCTATGGTGATTTCAGTGAAAGATAACGTGCCATATATTTCTCATTTACCTTTAATTTATAAAGACGGAAAACTTATTGGACATTTAGATAAAAATAATCCACAAGCTAATTTACTTAATAATAATGCTGAAGTTACTGTGATTTTTAACGGTCCGCAAAGCTATATTTCGCCTAGTATTTTTGACAAAGGACATTTACCAACATGGAATTATATTGCAGTTCACTTAAAAGGAAAGGTTTCAGAAATTAAAAATACTGAACATATAAAAGCCAGTTTAGTTCACATGACGCAACACCTTGAAGCTCCAGATCACAAATATCAACTAGATATAAACGATCCAAAATTAGAACAATTTGTAAGCTATGTAAAAGGTTTTGAAATTACGATTACCGATTGGGAAGGTAAATTTAAACTCTCAAAAGATAAGACTCCAGAAGATATTGAAAACGCTCGAAATGAATTATTACGTGCGAATAAAGAAAGTATTAAAAAGTTTTTAAATAGTGTCTTTTAATTATTGAATCGAATAAGAATTAAGCACTGTTTTATATAAAATCTGACCTCCAGATACTAAAGATACAGAACTAGAAACTAAACCTATCCCTTCTGCGTAATAATAATTGTCTAAACCTAATAATTGTTCTCCTTCTGGAGTTTTTGCATATACTAACATTTGGTTACAAGTAAACTCTCCTGCTTCAACTGTTACTGTAGCTAACTCTTCTAAATTTTGATTATAAATACTCCCCCAACTTTCTTCAGACATTAACCGTTCGGAAAAATCATTATTTACAAAAAGCGCTCTATTATATTCATCAAATAAAGTTCCATCTTCTATTCTTCGGTATTGAAATGTTTCACCATTGCCAGGTAAAAAACTATTATTCTCTACTCCAGAAGTAACAATTTTTAGCTTGTAAAAGCTATTACCTTCAATAGTCTCCATACTTACCACAAAAACATCTTGATCTGCTCCATAGTATTCTAATGTTTGAGTTTGAGAATTATGTTGATAAATATTGTAACTCCAAGAGTTACCTACTTGTAATCCATAAAAATTAGATTGCGGTTCTGGTGTACTTTCTTCGTCGTCTGAAGTACAAGAAAAAGCGAAAGCAATAATGCATAATGAGAGAATAATACGTTTCATTTTGATGTAAGTTTAATTAGTTTGTGAAATTCAAAAACGTAGTTGTGTTGTATACGTTTGGTTTATAACAATTATAACGAAGAAATATATTCTTTATTATTGTAATCAATAAAATAATTAAAGCTCCTTTTTTCAAGGAATTTATTACCCAACTAAATCTTTTACAGCTTCAAAATCTAGTCCGCCATAATTACCAGAACTCATTAACAACAATGCTTTATCAGTGAAGTTTTGAGCAAAAAGATAGTTTTTAAATGCTTCTGGATTGGTGTAAATAATTAAGTCATCACGCTCAAAAGCCGTAGCTATTTGTTGATGAGACACTTCATCTAATTTTTTAATTTCAACAGCACTTGGCGAATAAAATACCACTGCAACATCTGCTGCATCAAGTGCACCTTTATATTCTTTTAAAAATTCGGCATTTAAACTACTGTAAGTATGCAATTCTAAACAAGCTACCAAAGTGCGGTTTTCGTATTGTTCTTTCACTGCTTTTGTAGTAGCTTCCACCTTACTTGGCGAGTGTGCAAAATCTTTATAAGCGACACTATTTTTACTTTCAGCTATTTTTTCTAAACGTTTACTTGCGCCTTTAAAAGTAGCAATAGCTTCATAAAAATCATCTTCGTCAATTCCCATATGTTGACAAATCCATTTTGCACCCGAAAGATTATTAAGATTATGTTTTCCAAAGATTTCAATAGGTAACGGACCTTCTGGTGTTTCTAAAAATGTTTCGCCATTCTCCACCGTATATTCAGCAGTTTGATAAGGTAATTTTCTAATTGGATTTTCGCTAGCTTCAACAACACGTTTCACTTCAGCATCTTCTTCATTGTAAGTAATACTTCCACCATTTACAATAGAATCTACAAAAATACTGAACTGCTCTACATAGTTTTCATACGTTGGAAACACGTTAATATGATCCCAAGCAATACCGCTTAATAAAGCAATATTTGGTTTGTATAAATGAAATTTTGGACGTCTATCAATTGGAGAACTCAAGTATTCGTCACCTTCCAAAACAATAAAATCATTATCATCAGTAAGTTTCACCATCACATCAAAACCTTCCAACTGCGCACCAACCATATAATCTACATCGCGATCATGGTAATGCATTACATGCAAAATCATTGATGTTATTGTGGTTTTCCCATGGCTTCCTCCAATAACAACGCGTGTTTTATTTTTAGATTGTTCGTACAAAAACTCAGGATAGCTGTATATTTTAACACCTAACTCTTGAGCTTTTAACAACTCTGGATTATCTGCTTTAGCGTGCATACCTAAAACAACAGCATCTAAATTATTACTGATTTTTTCGGGAAACCAACCAAACGTTTCTGGTAATAATCCTTTAGCTTCTAATCTTGATTTTGAAGGATCAAAAATAGTATCATCACTTCCTGTTACTTGATATCCTTTGTTGTGTAGTGCTATGGCAAGATTGTGCATTGCTGCGCCACCAATAGCTATAAAATGTACGTTCATAAAGTTAATTTGTAGACTTCAAATATAATTATTTTCACGCTTAATTACAGTGTCTTTTTACAATAAGGTGAATTGAGATTTAGTAAACCTCCCCTATTACTCTTTTAAAGTTTTTATTTGTTGAAGAAACGCCTCGTTTTTATGAGTATCATAACCTTCTGTAAGCGTTTTAATGGCTTTGTCTGTGTTATTTTGAGCGATATAAAATGTAGATAATTCTTTATAACAAGTTACTGAACCTCCAACTTCTACTGCTTTTCTATAATAATTTTCGGCATCATCAAAATCTTCCTCATAATTATACACATAACCCTTGGCGAGGTAACCGTCAACTTCAGATAACACTACTAATTCTTCAGCATATTTTAAAGCTTTATTTGTGCTACCTCCAATAATTCCTGGCAATTCTGTATATAATTTCACTAAAGCCCAACGCGCATCAATATGTTTAGTATCTAATTCCGCTGCAGCATGAAACTCTTTTTTTATATCGCTAATCAGTACTAATGCTTTCATTTTACTAACTGATAAAGCTTTCATACCTAAAACACCACCATATTTATAATGAGAATTTGCGTTTTGTGGAGTTAAACTTACTAGTTTTTTATAGTGAACAATAGCATTATCCCATAATTTCTGAGCACCATAAACATCGCCTAAAAGCTCAATAACTTCTGCATTATTTGGTGTTTTCTCTACCTCAATAAGTAATATTTTTTCGGCCTTATCATAAGCCTTATTTTTAACTAATTGTTGTGCATTCTCAAACTCTGTTTGTCCAAAAAACAACGCGGGGAATAAAAATAAAAGTAAGATTTTATACATAAGAATTATAAAAATTAAGCGTGGTATTATTTTTGATTATTTACAGAGTATTAACCTGTTTACTTAAAATTTGGTTACTTTCACTCAATCAAACAACAGGTTAACATATTGGTTATTTTATAACACAAATTTGAAGTTTATATTGCTTAAAAATACTATAATAGATGAAACAATTTGCTACTATACTCATAATGATTTTATTTTCTAATAGCACAAACGCGCAATCTAACGATTATAATACGCTTTGGAAAAAAGTAGAAGCATATGATACTGAACAACTCCCAAAATCTGCCATTAAAGTTCTTAAAATCATTGCAAAAAAAGCAAAAAACGAACAAAATACGCCACAATATATAAAAACACTTTTTTACAAAAGTAAATACTCTCAAATTCTTGAAGAAGATGCACTATCACTTATTGTAGCTGATTTTAAGTCTGAAATTGAAACCAGCCAAACACCTGTAAAAAACGTGCTTCAAAACACGCTAGCCACTATGTATTGGCAATATTACCAAAGTAATCGTTATAAATTTAGAAATAGAAGCCATACTGAAAACAACGTTGATAGTACAGATTTTAGAACTTGGGATTTACAAACTTTATTCAGCGAAATTGACCTACACTATAAAAACTCTTTACAGAATGGTTTAATTCTTCAACAAGAAAAACTAGAAGACTATAAAGTAATTTTAACTTCCATAGAAAACTCTAAAAACTATCGTCCTACGCTATTTGATTTACTAAATCATAACGCATTATCTTTTTATCAAACTTCAGAAAACAGTATTCATAAACCAGCTTATAAATTTGAACTTGATAATCCTGAATTATTAAGTGATGCCAAAACTTTTGCCTCTTTAAATATCACATCAAAAGACAGTACGTCTTTGCAATTACAGGCTTTAAAAATTTATCAAGATTTAATTCAGTTTCATTTAAAAGATGACAATCCTGAAGCGTTGGTAGATTTAGATATTATAAGATTGAAATATGTAAAACAGAATGCCACTTTTAGTAATAAAAATGAAATTTATAAAAATACTTTAGCAATTTCAAAAACGTATTATAAAAACACCGTTTTCGCTAGTTTATATAATTATGAAATAGCTGAACTTTTACAACAAGAAGGCGATTATAAAGCTGCAAATCAAATTTGCGAAGACATTATAGCACAATTTCCTAAAAGTAGTGCAGCACAAAAAAGTAGTGTTTTATCTGAACAAATTACAAAACCAAACATTTATATTGAAGCCGAACGTAATTATCTAATTGACAGTTACGGACTCTTAAAAATCAACTATAAAAATATAAATCAATTAGAATTTGAAGTTTATAAATTATCACATTCTAAAGCTGAAGAATTTAATAAAACATATGATAATTCTGAACAATTAAAGTTTATAAAGACGTTAAATACTCCAGTAGAAACATGGGTTTCAGAATTAAAAAATGAAAAGGATTTTAAAAATCATACCACCGAAATAATAGTCCCAAAATTAGATAATGGAGAATATCTTATTGTTGCTAAAACTAAAGATAAAAATACGTTAACTTCTGCGCAAACACTACAAGTTACCAATATTGCTATTATTGAAAAAGAAGGTCTTAGCGGACTTAATTACCAAATAATAAACAGGTATAATGGCGCGCCTTTATCTAACGTTACGGCAACTGTAACGTATCGTCATGATTACAATTCAAAATACAAAACCATCATGCTACTTTCTAATAAAAACGGAGAAATTAGTCGTGATGACCACACGCGTTATTACAGAGATATTTCAATTAAAATAAAGCATAACCAAGACATTGCACACTTTAGGAAATACAACTCTTATAATTACAATAGAACTAATCTTGAAAATAAAAAAAACACATACAAAGGCTTTTTGTTTACCGACAGAAGTATTTACAGACCCGGACAAACGGTATATTTTAAAGGAATTGCCACAGAAATAAGTCCGGATAATACAACTAAAGTTTTTGCAAATCAAACTGCAAAAATCAAACTTAAAAATGCAAACCATGAAGTAATAAGTGAGCTGACTTTAAAAACTAACGAATTTGGCTCGGTACAAGGCGAATTCATTTTACCAAAAGGCGGATTAACCGGAAATTTTCAAATTGAAATGGTGTGCGGATCTAACACGCTCCATACTTTTTCGGTAGAAGAATATAAGCGACCTAAGTTTGAAACCCAAATGCTTCCTGTTACAAAAACGTACAAAGTAAACGATTCGGTTACCGTAAAAGGAACTGCTTTAGCTTACGCTGGAAGTAAAATTACAAACGGAAAAGTGGTTTATAAAGTAACACGAGAAGTACAATACCCAAGTTGGTATTGGCGTTATCATCCATCATTTTATAGTGAATCGCAAGAAATTACACACGGCGAAACTACTACAAATGAAAACGGCGAATTTAACATCACTTTTAAAGCGCAACCAGACACGAGCGTAGATGAAAAAACATTGCCAATTTTCACTTATAAAATTGAAGCAGATGTTACCGATATTAATGGAGAAACCAGAAGCGCATCATCAATAGTAAAAGTAGGATACCATGCCTTAACGGCGGAAATTATAGTCGCTAATTACATTGATAAAACTAAAAAAAACCAAGAGATTATTCTTGAAACAAAAAACCTAAATGGTGAATTTGTTTCTGCAGAAGGTGTGCTTAAAATATATAAGCTAAAAGCCCCACAAAACACATTAAGATCAAGACCTTGGGAAGCTCCAGATTATCAAATGATATCTAAAGAAGCGTTTAAAAATAAATTTCCTAACGAAGCTTATACTAATGAACATTTAGCTGAAAACTGGACAAAAGGAGAATTAGTTTTTGAGACAAAATTTAACACTGAAAACTCAAAAACGATAACATTAAAATCTATTAAAAAATGGCTTTCAGGACAGTATATTATTACGCTAGAAAGTAAAGATAAATTTGGGCAATTAGTAAAAAGTGAAGCAAATACCACTTTATTTAGTACGAAAGACAAAAATTTAGCAGATCATCAATTATTTAATATTTCGTTAGATAAAAACAATTATAAAACAGGTAATTCTGCTATGGTGACCTTAGCAACTTCTGCCAAAAATTTAACGGTAACAATTAACGTTGAGAAAAATCACAAGATTGTAAACACCTATATTATTCCGTTACAAAACGAGAAAAAAACCATAAGTATTCCCGTTACAAAAGAGGATATAGGCGGTTTTGCAATTCATTATAGTTATGCATATTATAATAGTTTTGAAAGCTCAAAAATCACGGTAAATGTACCGTATCCAAAAAGTGATTTAGAGATTGAAACCCTAACATTTAGAGATAAATTACAACCAGGAACTAACGAAACTTGGAGTTTTAAAATAAAAGGACCGAAAGGCGATAAAGTTACTGCCGAAATTTTAGCGAGTATGTATGATACCTCGTTAGATCAATTTAAATCTCACCAATGGCAGTTTTCTCCTGTTGCAACACCCCAATATTATTCGTCTTTTTACAGCTCTACTAATGGCGATTTTTCTACAACTCATTTTGAAAACCTACACAGAATAAATTACACAAACACTTACAAAACGCAACGCTACGACCACATTAATTGGTTTGGTTTTAATTTTGGAAATAGACATTTAAATAGAAGATATGATGCAATATCAACTTCGCATATGGTTTCTGATGATGCAGAAATTGTTTCTTTTAAAGAAGTCCTAGCTGAAAGCCCTCCTGGTTTACAAGTTATAAGTGGATCAGGACAACCTGGAGCTGCGGCTAAAGTAAAAATCCGTGGGGCAAATTCTACAACAGGAGACGGAAATCCGTTATATCTTTTAGATGGAAAAATTATTTCAGCAGAAGAGTTTGCAACGTTAAACCCAAATACATTTGCCTCCGTTTCTGTATTAAAAGACGCAGCTTCACTTTCCATCTACGGAAGTAGAGGTCAAAACGGTGTTATTTTAATTACCTCAAATGGCGTTGAAGATTTTACGGAAGTTAGTATTCGTAAAAATCTTCAAGAAACTGCTTTTTTCTTTCCTCAATTACAAACAGATGCTGATGGAAATGTGAGTTTTAATTTTACAAGTCCGGAAGCCTTAACCTCATGGAAGCTACAATTATTAGCACATACCAAAACTTTAGAAAGCGGTGTAAAATCATTACAAACCGTAACACAAAAAGAACTTATGGTAGTGCCTAACTTTCCGCGTTTTTTCCGCGAAAGCGATACTATTACGGTGAGTAGTAAAATTTCAAATTTATCTTCTCAAACCTTAACAGGAGATGCCATTTTACAATTATTTGATGCTGTTTCGGGAGTTATTATTGATGCCGAATTACAAAATAATAACGCAAGACTACCTTTTACAGTAGATGCAAAAGGAAATACGCAAGTATCTTGGACCTTACAAATCCCTAAACACATACAAGCGGTAGAATATAAAGTGATTGCAAAATCAGGGAATTTTAGCGACGGTGAGCAAAATGCATTACCGGTATTATCTAACCGCATGTTGGTGACCGAAACTTTACCAATGTGGGTAAAAAGTAACGAAACAAGAACGTTTACCTTAGATAAGCTGAAAAACAATACATCAAGCACATTAACGCATCATAAATTGAGTTTAGAAATCACTTCAAACCCTGCGTGGTATGCGATACAAGCGCTTCCGTATTTAATGGAATATCCTTACGAATGTAACGAACAAACTTTTTCTCGCTATTATGCTAATGCTTTAGCGAGCCATATTGCAAATAGTAATCCTAGAATTAAAGCCGTTTTTGAGCAGTGGAAATCTAGTGATGCGCTACTTTCTAACTTAGAAAAAAATGAAGAATTAAAGTCTATTCTTATTCAAGAAACACCTTGGTTACGAGATGCACAAAGTGAAACAGAACAGAAAAAACGTATTGCTTTATTATTTGATTTGAATAAAATGACATCGGAATTACAATCTGCAAAACGAAAATTATCGGAAAATCAGATGGATAATGGTGCGTGGTCTTGGTTTGCTGGCGGAAGAGAAAATCGTTTTATCACACAACATATTGTGAGTGGTTTTGGACATTTAAAACAATTGAATGTTGTGATTTCCGAAGATGAAATGGATATGATTGAAGACGCCGTAAATTATCTAGATGAAGCGTTTATTGAGGAGTACAAAAACTTAAAAAAATATAATTCTGAAATCGATTTAACTAAAGATCATTTAAGTTATTCTCAATTACAATATCTATACATGAGAAGCTTTTTTAGTGACATTGATAAATCTAAAGAAACACAAAAAGTAACCGATTACTATAACAATCAAATTAAAAAATATTGGACATCACGTTCGCTTTATGCTAAAGGATTAATGACATTAATTTCTAGCCGAAATGGAGATACTAAAACATCTAAAAAAATATTAACATCGCTAAAAGAAAACAGTATTACAAACAATGAATTAGGGATGTATTGGAAAGCAAATACGAGTTCTTGGTATTGGTACCAAGCGCCTATTGAAACCCAAGCATTATTAATTGAAGCTTTTGCAGAAGCTGGAACTTTAATTGAAAATAAAGACAAAAACACAGCTACAATTGACAACCTAAAAACGTGGTTATTAAAACACAAACAAACCAACAAATGGGAAACTACAAAAGCAACTTCGGAAGCTGTGTACGCCTTACTTTTACAAGGAAGTGATTGGTTGAGTGTTACTGAAATGGTAGATGTAACTATTGGAGGAAAAACTATTGATCCTAAAAAATTAGAAAACGTAAAAACTGAAGCTGGAACAGGGTATTATAAAACGTCTTGGAATGCAAGTGAAATTACACCTGAAATGGCAGAAGTTACACTAAGCAAAAAAGGGAACGGTATTGCTTGGGGTGGTTTATACTGGCAATATTTTGAGGATTTAGATAAAATTACTTCGGCAGAAACACCATTAAAACTAAGTAAAAAACTGTTCTTAAAAACAAATACAGATTACGGAGAACAACTTAAAGAAATCACAACAAATACCGCATTACAAGTTGGTGATTTGGTACGTGTACGTATTGAATTGAAAAATGACAGACCCATGGAATTTGTACATATGAAAGATATGAGAGCTGCCGGATTAGAGCCTATAAATGTTTTATCGCAATACAAATGGCAAGATGGTTTAGGTTATTATGAATCCACAAAAGATGCGGCTACAAACTTCTTTTTTGATAATTTACCTAAAGGTGTTTTTGTTTTTGAATATGATTTGAGGGTAACCAATAAAGGACAAATGAGCAACGGAATTACAACCATACAAAGTATGTATGCTCCAGAATTCAGTAATCATAGTGAAGGTCTAAAAATTACTGTGGAGTAAGTTAAATAACAAAAACGTGAAGAAATATACTATTTGATTATGCCGATTAAGCATTAAAATTTTATATAAATTTTAATTCAGTTTATATTTGCTAACTTTATAAATTAAACACCTAATAAACCTGATACAAACACTTTGAAAATTAAAAACATTCTCTATTTTATAATTCTATGTTTAACAATCTCATGCGGCACAAAGCAGCAAGTTATTAGTGAGCAGAAAGAAATAGCACCTTCAACTGAAATTTTATTTCTTAATTACGAATTGGTAAAAGGGATGTATAATCAAAAAGATATCCGATTTATTAATCAAATTACAGCCGATGGTAAATTAAAAGAAAAACCTAAAGAGATTAACAATCCTGATAATGGCGATTTAAAATATACGATCTTAGATAAAGACTATCAGAAGATTGAATCGTATTTTATAAAAAATCCATTACGAAAAACTGTTGAATTTGTAAATGATTTCGGTAATTTTGAAAAAAAAATAATAGATCTAAATAGCGTTCAGTTTTCTATTAGAATTCAGCGACCAGTTAATGCTAAATATATTACAATTACAGAGGTTACAACTCCAAAATCTATACACTCTCTTATCACCGAACTCAATTAAATATGAAAAAACTACTACTCTCAATACTCGTTATATTTAATCTTCAATTTGCTTTTTCTCAAGTTTTTGATGTTCAAACTATAAAAAATTCTGGTGATGATGATAAACGTATAAATTTAGTTATTTTGGGTGACGGATATCAAGAAAGTGAACTTTCACTTTTTGAAACCGATGCTATAGCTTTTATGAACGATTTGTTTAGTCAAGAACCTTTTGCGAGTTACGAAAACTACTTTAATGTACATATTATAAAAGTGATTTCAACCGAAAGTGGCGCATCCCATCCCGGAACAGCTTCAGATGAAGCTTCATATACTGTACCAACTCAAACTGTAGATAATTATTTTGGAACAACTTACGATAGCTACGGCATACATCGTTTGCTTTTTACTCCAAATCAATCTACAATAAGTACTGTTTTAGCTAATAATTTTCCAATGTTTGACCAAGCTCTTATCTTGGTAAATTCGTCTTATTATGGCGGAAGCGGTGGTACATACCCAATAACCTCAACAGGAAACAACGCACAAGAAATTGCAATTCATGAGTTGGGACATTCGTTTTCAGATTTAAAAGATGAATATTATCCAGGTGATGCTTTAGCCGCAGAAGCTATAAATATGACTCAAGAAACAGACGCAACATTAGTAAAATGGAAAAATTGGGTAGGCACAAACAATATTGGAGTTTACCCTTATGCAAGTTCTGGAACCGCTGCAACATGGAACAGACCTCATCAAGCTTGTAAAATGCGTTATTTAGGTTATGATTTTTGTTCGGTTTGTAAGGAAGGAATTATTGAGAAAATTCACGATTTAGTATCTCCTTTAGATAGTTATTCGCCTACACAAACTACTTTTAGCGCTAATACATATCCTATAAATTTTGAAATAACAACCATACAAACTTTACCTACAAACACTTTAGAAAGCACTTGGACACTTAACAACGTTAGTTTTAGCACCAACGTTAACTCTGTTAACTTACAAGAAAGTGATTTAAATAATGGCACTAATAATTTAACCGCTGTAATACACGATGCTACTACACAACTTAATATTGATGGCCATGAAACAATTCATGTTGCAACAGTAACCTGGACAATTGATAAAACTTTAGGTCTTCAAGATGTAATTGCTAACGACTTTAATATAAGTATGTTTCCAAATCCTTCTAGTAATGTGGTAAATTTTAAATTAGAAAATCTATTAAATAAAAATATTACTATAAAAATAACAAGTATAGATGGTAAACAAGTTAAAACCATAAATCTTAATAACAGCCAAAACACGCAAATAGATATTAGCGCGTTAAGTGCAGGAATATACATTACTAATTTTTACGACAACAATGTTTTAATTGCAAGTAAAAAGCTAATTAAAAACTAATTTAAGTACGCCTAATCAATTTACTTATTCTTTTGAAGCATATTATTAATTAGTATCATTGAGGCGTCTAAATCTGTAATTCTAGTATCTAAAGGCACACCATTACAATAAGGCTTATACTTACCAACTTTAGTAACCGAAAATAAACCAACTGTTGGCGCTCCCGATGCACAAGATAAATGCATAATTCCAGAATCTGCTCCTATAAAAACTTTTGTATTTGCAATTACCGCAGCAATTTCTCTAATATCTCTACTATAAAAAGATGGCGCTTTAAACTGAATTTGCGATACATTTTCCTTCGGAAGAATTTCAATAATATTATAATTTGGATATTCTTTTTTCAAACGTTCATAAAAAGCACCCCACCAACATTCTAAAAAACATTTAGCTCCAGTAGCGAAAGTAAAAATACAAATCGTTTCTTTATCGTTATCAACAAGGTTATCAACATTTTTTTTTCCTGCTAACAATTCGGTTTCAGATAATTTAAGATCTAAAGCAGCAACAGGACGTGTAATTTGAGGATATCCTAATTTATAAACATATTCTCTTAAACCATAAACTTGCTGTTTTGCAATATGATTATAATCTGAATATTTTTCGCTAAAAAATTGATCGTCTTCTTCTCCAAAAATTTTATATTTTGAATTTGAAAACAAGGTAAACAAACGTCCTGAAGAAGATCCTTTTACCGCATTTATGGCAATATCATATCTGTTTTTTTTAATTGACAAAACACCTTTTGCATATTGCAAGGGAAATTTGAATGCTCGTTTAGGAAGAGATATTATTTTATCTACATTTTTATATTCTTGAAATAAGATAGGGGCTAAACCTCCTTGAACCACAACGTCTATTTTTGCGTTTGGAAATAAGATGTTAATTTCTTGTATTAAAGGAGTTGTTAGTAATAAGTTACCTAACCTATGGTTGGGTCTGCAAACCAAAACACGTTTGATATCATGTTTTTTTGAAACATCTATATTTTTTAAACTAGCCTGACCAATACGCTTGGTAAGCCGGTTCATTAAACGCCTTCTGTACTTATTAATTTTTTTCTTGAAACCCATACCTGTTTTTAAATTATTGGAGGTTTTTGCATATTTTTTGTGCAATATAACCTAAAATTTAACAATATATACTAGCTTGGTAGGGAGGATGCGTTAAGGATTGAAATGTCATCCTTTTTTATCCTTTTTACGATTACAAAAAGGACAAATAAATATATAATGTAAAACGTTACACTACACCGCTTTAGCTATGTAGTGTAACGTTTTAATAGTTATTATTTAATTAAGCATTTTCCAAAGATCGTCCTTAAGTTCAGTAAGACCTTGTTGTGCTACAGATGAGATAAATACGTAATGAATTGGTAATGCCTCATCTAATTCTTCTTTTAATTCAGCTTTAAGTTCGT
The DNA here is from genome assembly GCF_052934785.1 of Lacinutrix undariae. Classification (NCBI taxonomy): domain Bacteria; kingdom Pseudomonadati; phylum Bacteroidota; class Flavobacteriia; order Flavobacteriales; family Flavobacteriaceae; genus Lacinutrix; species Lacinutrix undariae. The sequence continues at coordinate 1,999,163 of NZ_CM128809.1, read as the reverse complement.
CATCCAACATATCTGATTTAGAGATGGCAATCATACGATCTTTATCTAACATTTCTGGGTTATAACGTCTTAATTCATCTAATAAAATCTCATATTGTTTAAGAATATCATCAGCATCTGCTGGGATTAAAAACAATAGAATTGAGTTACGTTCAATATGTCTTAAAAAGTAATGACCTAAACCTTTACCTTCAGCAGCACCTTCAATAATACCAGGAATATCCGCCATTACAAAAGTTTGAAAATCGCGATACTCAACAATTCCTAAGTTAGGTTTTAATGTTGTAAACTCGTAATCTGCTATTTTAGGCTTTGCAGAACTTACTACAGAAAGTAATGTAGATTTACCAGCATTAGGAAATCCTACCAAACCAACATCGGCAAGTACTTTAAGTTCTAAAGTAATATCTTTTTCCTCTAATGGAATACCTGGTTGTGAGTAACGTGGTGTTTGGTTTGTTGACGTTTTAAAATGCCAGTTTCCTCGTCCACCTTTACCACCTTCGGCAACAATAAGTTCTTCACCTTCGTCGGTAACTTCAAAAATTATCTCGTTAGTTTCTGTATCTCTAACAACAGTTCCTAAAGGTACTTCTAGATATACGTCTTCTCCGTCTGCACCGGTACTTCTACCGCTACTTCCGTTTCCACCATGTCCTGCTCTAATATGGCGTTTAAATTTTAAGTGTAAAAGCGTCCAAAGGTTAGCATTTCCTCTTAAAATTACGTGACCTCCACGACCTCCATCTCCTCCATCGGGTCCTCCCTTTGCAATATATTTTTCACGGTGCAAGTGAGATGATCCCTGTCCTCCCTTTCCAGAAGACACGTGCATTTTCACGTAGTCTACAAAATTTCCTTCAGTCATAAATTAAGTTTAATTTTTTATAGTTTAAAACATAGGGTTTAAACTCTCAGTGATTTATAATTTATCAATCACTGTATTTAGGCGATTTGTAATATCTTCAATACTACCTTCTCCATCCACACCAAAATATTTATCTTGTGCCGTGTAAAAGTTTTTCAAAATCGCTGTTTTATTATAATATTCTTTTATTCTATTTCTAATAATAGTTTCATCAGCATCATCTGCTCTTCCGCTAGTTTTACCACGTTCTAACAAACGTTGTACTAACACCTCATCATCTACTTCTAGAGCAATCATTGCATTAATTTGAGAATCTTTAGCGGTCATTAATACGTCTAAAGCTTCTGCTTGTGCTTCTGTTCTTGGAAACCCATCAAAGATAAATCCATTAGCATCGGCATTTTTTTCTACCTCAGCACTTAACATATCAATAGTTACTTGGTCTGGTACTAATTCTCCCTTATCAATAAAAGATTTAGCTAACATACCTAAAGCTGTTTCATTTTTTATATTAAAACGAAATACATCTCCTGTAGAGATATGTACTAAGTTGTATTTTTCTTTTAAAAAGTTTGCTTGCGTTCCTTTTCCAGCTCCTGGAGGTCCAAATAGCACTAAATTCGTCATGTGTTGTGTTGTTTTTAGTTGATAAACTTCTGGTAAATCGCGCCCTAATCCGTCATAATCTAATCCGTATCCTACTATGAACTCGTTAGAGATTTCTTTACCTATATAATGTATTTTAAAGTCTTTTTTATAAGCTTCAGGTTTATAAAACAATGAAGCTATTTTAAGCGTTTTTACGTTTTCGTTTTCAAAAATACGGTGTACTTCGTCTAAAGTGTTTCCAGATTCAATAATATCCTCCAAAATCACAACAGTACGTCCGGTTAAATCTTGAGTCAACCCAATTAAACGTTGAATATCTTCAGTAGACTTTACACCTTCATAAGACGCTAGTTTTATAAATGTTACCTCACAAGGTTTAGGATATTTTTTTACAAAATCACTAACCACCATGAACGAGCCATTTAGTATTCCTATAAAAACAGGTACTTCATCTCCAAGGTCATTAACCACCTCATCCACCATGTTTTGCACAATGTCTTGTATTCCTTGTTCAGAAATAAATGGCTTAAAGTATAAATCATGAAGTTTTATCACTTGTTTTCAATTTTAGAAACGCAAAGATAATCATTTGATTAACGTTTTACGAATTCTGCTTTAGATTGTTTACGTTTTAGTTTTATCACAGAGTTTTGATTTGTATTTTTGTACAAAATCAACACAATGAATTTTTTTTCTTCAGAATTTAAACTTGGTATCCTTGGAGGCGGACAACTAGGTAAAATGATGCTTTATAGCACACGAAAGTTTGACATCCATACACATGTTATGGATCCTAGCCCCGAAGCACCATCTAAACTAGCTTGTAATGAGTTTACCTTAGGTAATTTAATGGACTACGATGCCGTTTATAACTTTGGAAAACAAGTAGATGTATTAACTTTTGAAATAGAAAATGTCAATACAGATGCTTTAGAAGCATTAGAAAAAGAAGGCGTAAAAGTATATCCGTCATCAAAAACATTACGCGCTATACAAAATAAGGCGACTCAAAAATTATTTTATAGAGATCAAAATATCCCTACAGCAGATTTTTCACGTTTTGCTTTTACTTCGGAAATTAAAGCAGCAATTACAGATGGAAGTTTACAACTCCCTTTTGTTTGGAAAAGTGCTCAGTTTGGTTACGATGGTAATGGCGTAAAAGTAGTACGCAGTGTAAGCGATCTAAACGGTTTACCAAATGTAGAATGTATTACAGAAACTATGATTCCTTTTAAAAATGAATTAGCAGTTATTGTAGTAAGAACTCCAGATGGTGACGTAAAAACATATCCTGTAGTGGAAATGGAATTTCACCCAGAAGCCAACCAAGTAGAGTATGTAATTTGTCCTGCACGTATTGATAATGACGTAGCTAAAAAAGCACAAGACATAGCGTTAAAAGTTTCGGAAGCTTTTAATCATGTTGGAATTTTGGCTGTTGAAATGTTTCAAACACAAGACGACACTATTTTAGTAAATGAAGTTGCGCCAAGACCACATAACTCGGGTCACCAAACTATTGAAGCAAGTTACACCTCACAATTTGAACAACATATTCGTGCCATTTTAAATCTTCCGTTAGGAAAAACAGAAAATAAAGTTGCCGGAATAATGGTAAATCTTGTTGGAGCTGAAGGTTATACAGGTGATGTAGTATACAAAAACATTGCAGATATTATGAAATTAGATGGTGTTACCCCTCATATTTATGGGAAAAAGGAAACCAGACCGTTTCGTAAAATGGGGCACGTTACTATTGTAAATGAAGATATCAATGAAGCCAGACGTGTTGCACAGATAGTAAAAACAACAATTGAAGTGATTAGTAAATAATACAACAACCAACACAACATTTTATGAGTAAAGTAGGAATTATTATGGGAAGCAAAAGTGATTTGCCAGTAATGCAAGACGCTATTGATATCCTTACAGCATTTAATATAGAAATTGAAGTAGATATTGTTTCGGCACATCGTACACCCGAAAAATTATTTGACTACGGAAAAAACGCTCACACCAAAGGGTTCACAGTAATTATTGCTGGAGCTGGTGGTGCTGCACATTTACCAGGAATGATCGCTTCGTTATCACCTTTACCTGTTATTGGGGTTCCTGTAAAAAGTAGCAACTCAATTGATGGATGGGACTCTATACTTTCAATTTTACAAATGCCAGGTGGTGTACCAGTAGCAACAGTAGCTTTAAATGGTGCAAAAAACGCAGGTATTTTGGCTGCTCAAATTATTGGAAGTGCTGATAAAACTGTTTTAGCTAAAATAGTAGAATACAAAGAAAGCTTAAAAGCAAAAGTTATAGAGTCTGCCAAAGACTTAAACTAATATTCTTATACTAAAAAACCCCAGCTCTTCAGTTGGGGTTTTCTTGCTATTAATCAATTTTCAAAAAGAGTCTTTCCTAACTACTCTAGTTAAAACATATGCAAACTTAAGAGTTTTCTTTCCAGAAAAATCTTAACCAAAGGTTAATCCTTCTTAATAAAATGTTATTTTTTTATAAAACAAAAATATATGAACATCTTAAATACACCATTTCAAACTCCATATAATACGGCGCCATTTTCTAAAATAAATGAAGCCGATTACCTTCCTGCTTTTCAAAAAGGAATTGAAGTTGCCAGAACTGAGATTGATGCAATTGCAAATAATCCTGAAGCGGCTACTTTTGAAAACACCATTGTGGCTTTAGATTTTTCGGGAGAACAATTAGATAGAATTTCTAGTATTTTCTTCAATTTAAATTCTGCCGAAACTAATGATGCCATTCAAAAAATAGCACAAGAAGTTTCGCCCTTATTATCAGATTTCAGTAATGATGTTACTTTAAACGAAGAGTTATTTAAGCGTGTAAAAACTGTTTACGATCAAAAAGAAAGTTTAAATCTTACTATTGAACAAAGCACACTTTTAGATAAAAAATATAAAGGGTTTTCTAGAAATGGAGCTAATCTTTCCGAAGATAAAAAACAACAATTACGTGCTATTGATAAAGAATTAAGTGGATTAAAACTTAAGTTTGGTGAGAACGTACTTGCAGAAACTAATAGTTTTGAATTACTACTTACTAACGAAGCTGATTTAGCCGGACTTCCTGATGGTGCCAAAGAAGCCGCTAAACAATTAGCAGAAAGCAAAGACAAAGAAGGTTGGTTAATCACATTAGATTACCCTAGCTATATCCCATTTGTAACTTATGCAGATAATAGAGAATTACGTAAAGAATTAGCTATTGCTGCCGGAACAAAAGCTTTTAAAGACAATGAATTTAGTAATAAAGACATCGTTTTAAAAATTGCAGGATTAAGACATGATCGCGCTAATTTATTAGGTTATGCTACACATTCTCACTTTGTTTTAGAGGAACGTATGGCAAAAACACCAGAAACGGTTACTAATTTCTTAAACGAATTATTAGAGAAAGCTAAACCTGCAGCTCAACAAGAATTTGAAACGCTTAGTGATTTCGCAAAAGATTTAGACGGTATTGAAACCCTACAAAAATGGGATGCGTCTTATTATTCAGAGAAATTAAAACAAAAATTATTCAGTTTAGATGATGAGCAATTAAAACCATATTTTAAACTTGAAAATGTTATAAATGGCGCTTTTACTGTGGCTAACAAATTATTTGGTTTACAGTTTGAAACTATTGATACCATAGATACATATCACGAAGACGTATTAACTTATAAAGTGACTGATGATAAAGGAGATTTAGTCTCTATATTTTATGCAGATTTCTTTCCAAGAGCAGGAAAACGTAATGGTGCGTGGATGACGTCGTACAAATCGCAATCTATTAAAGACGGTATTAACAACAGACCACACGTATCAATTGTATGCAACTTTACAAAACCAACCAAAAGCAAACCTTCATTATTAACTTTTAACGAAGTCACTACACTTTTCCATGAATTTGGTCACGCATTACACGGTATGCTTGCCAATACCACCTACCCTAGCCTATCTGGAACTAGTGTATTTTGGGATTTTGTAGAATTACCAAGTCAGGTGTTAGAAAACTGGTGTTACGAAAAAGAAGCTTTAGAGTTATTTGCTACGCATTATGAAACGAGTGAAGTTATTCCAATGGAACTGGTTGAAAAAATCAAAGCATCGGCAACTTTTAACGAAGGAATGCAAACCCTACGTCAAATAAGTTTTGGTTTATTAGATATGAGTTGGCATGCACAAGATCCTTCAGCAATAAAAGATGTGAAAACACATGAAACTAAAGCTTTTTCAGACACAGCTTTATATCCTGATGTTGCAGAAAACTGTATGAGTACTGCGTTTTCTCATATTTTTCAAGGTGGATATTCTTCGGGATACTACTCTTACAAATGGGCTGAAGTTTTAGATGCAGATGCTTTTGAATACTTTAAATCTGAAGGAATTTTCAATAAAGAAGTTGCTACTAAATTTAAAGACAATGTACTTTCGCAAGGTGGAACACAAAACCCTATGACGTTATACAAACAATTTAGAGGTCATGAACCTCAACCAGAAGCATTATTAAAACGTGCAGGATTAATAAAATAATTGTAATCATATATTTTAAAATCAGGTTTCTAAGCGTTAAGTTTAGAAACCTTTTTTTATTCTGAAATGTAAAATAAAGAGATTAAAAAAAATAAACTTTCACAAATTACTGAAAGTTTAAAAAACTTATATATATTTGCAGTATGGAATATCAAGAAGCAAAAGATAAATTTATTAATACCTGGGGAAGTTTAGGTAGCCTTTGGGGTATTAATAAAGCTATGGCTCAAATACAAGCCTTACTTTTTATTTCAACACAACCTTTATCTATGGAAGATATCATGGAAGATCTTAAGATTTCTCGTGGTAATACAAGTATGAATTTACGCCAGCTTATGGATTGGGGAATTGTGAGTAAAACGTTAATTCCTGGAGAACGAAAAGAGTATTTTACTACCGAAAAAGATGTACAAGAATTAGCGAGAATTGTAGCTAAAGAACGTAGCCGCAGAGAAATTAAACCTGTAGTTAAAGTTTTAAAAGAAGTATCTAGCATTACTGATGATGGTACCGAAAAAACAAAAGAACTTATTAAACAAACAGCAGCTTTACACGAACTTACAGAAACGGCAGATATTATGATTAACAAACTTGTGAGCCAACAACAAAATTGGATTACTAAGTCGCTGTTAAAACTATTTAAATAAAAAAATTTAAATCATACTTTCAATAATTTCTGAAACTTTAAAATAATAGAAACATGAAAAAACGCACAACATATAAAATTAGCATATACGGCATCTCTATAGTTTGGGTTATAAATGGGTTATTCTGTAAAATATTAAACTTCACCCCTAGACATGAAGCTATAATAAAACGTATTACTGAAAGTGAGTTTTCAAGAGAGTTTGCTATAATTATTGGAGTTAGTGAAATTATAATGGCACTATGGATTATTAGTCAATACAAATCAAAAATAAACGCCATAACACAAATAGTTATAGTCGCTACAATGAATGTAATAGAATACATTTTGGCTCCCGATTTATTACTTTGGGGAGAATGGAATATTGTATTTGCTTTCTTATTTATCACGTTAGTTTATTTTACAAATTTTAATAACACACAAACAAATGTTCGCATTTCTTAAAAATCATCCGTTTGCTGTACAAGCAGATTTTGAAACGTCAATAGTATTAACATTTGCAGTTCCAAAAGAAGAATTACAAAGTATGATTCCAGAATGTTTAGAGTTAGATACTTTTAAAAACAAGTATGCTTTTATAGCGGTAGCTATGGTTAAAACAAAACATTTACGCCCTAAAGGAAGCCCTAAATTTATGGGAAATGATTTCTACTTAATAGGATTTAGAATATTTGTACGCTATACAACAAACAAAGGCAAGCGACTACGTGGATTATTCATTATAAAATCTGAAACCGATAAGCTAAAAATGGAGATTATGGGAAATATCTTCACACATTACAACTATACTACAACAGATATTAATGACACACAGACTAAAAATCTAAGAGTAATTCAATCCATAAAATCCAATTTTAAGATAGAATTAAACACCTCAAAAACAGACAAAACACCATTACCAAACAAGTCACCATTTTTAAATTGGAAAGAAGCGAGACGTTTTGCTGGTCCACTCCCATTTACTTTCACATATAATGAAGACACAAAAGAAGTTTTAATTATTGAAGGTGTAAGACAAAATTGGAAACCAAGACCTATAAACATTAACCATTTTCATATTGAATTTCTAAAAAATTTAGAACTAAAAAACGTAGTCTTAGCAAACGCTTTTATTATTAAAGACATTCCATATCAATGGAGAAAAGGAAGAAAAGAATTATGGAAATAGAAAGAAAAAAATTTCAAGGTGCCTTAAATATACTAAGTTTCAATAGACATTTTTATGTTTATGGAGGCATCCTTTTAGCTATAATAATTATAAGTTATATTCTATTAAAATGGCACTCTACGTTATTTTATTTTATTGTAGCAGCGTTTACTTACGGCTTAATAATGCCACTTATTGTATCGGCATATGTGTATGATTTTTCAAAATATTACAATTTTGAATGGTTAGAGAAACTACATCTAAAAGACAGTAAAACAACTAAAATAGTTAACATAAATGCTGGATTTGATGAAACAAGTTTTCTATTAAAAAAACATTTCCCAAGATCTACGTTAAACGTTTTTGATTTTTACAATAAAAAAGAGCATACCGAACCTGCGATAGTAAGAGCAAGGAAAGTGAGTTTAACATATCCAAACACAAAAAAAATAAAGATTAAAAAAGTACCAATGGAAGACAAAAGTGTTGATGTTGTTTTTTTACTTTCAGCAGCACATGAAATACGTTCTCAAGAAGAGAAAATTATATTTTTAAAAGAATGTTATAGAATATGTAAACCTAATGGAAGCGTAATTATGATTGAACATTTACGAGATTTACCAAATTTCTTAGCTTTCTCAATAGGCTTCACACATTTCTTCTCAAAAAACACATGGAGTGATGCTTATAAAAAAGCAGGATTCTCAACAATCAATGATATAAAATTCACACCTTTCATGTCAATTTTCAACAGCAAACCTTAAGCCATAGCGTTATGTATATACATCTAAAAATAATAGGAACTTTTTTAATTCTCTTAGCTTGTATTCATATATTTTTTCCTAAATATTTTAATTGGAAAAAAGAATTGCAGCCATTAAGTTTAATTAACAAACAGATGATGACAACTCATACCTTTTTCATAGCTTTTACTGTTTTTTTAATGGGCATATTATGTTTAACTGAAACAAAAGAGTTGATAGAAAATAATTTAGGACAAAAAATTTCTTTTGGTTTTGGAATCTTCTGGAGTGTGCGTTTATTTTTTCAAATCTTTATATACTCAAAACAATTATGGACAGGAAAAAAATTTGAAACCTCAATGCATGTCTTATTTACAATTTTATGGCTATATTTGAGTATTACCTTTTTAACAATATCCATCAATTAATTAACAATTAACCTTTTAAACCATTCATTTAATTAGTCTATTTTTGCCAACATCACTTAAAATCAAATATGCCTAAACACCTATTAGATCCCAACAAATGGATTGATTTATATTCCGATTACCTCTTCAATTACACCATTACGCGTGTAAATGATAGAGAGATTGCAAAAGATTTGGTACAAGAAACTTTTTTTTCTGGTTTAAAATCTATGAAAAATTTTAAAGGAGAAGCAAGCGAACGTACTTGGTTAGTATCTATTTTAAAACGAAAGGTTATTGATCATTACCGTAAAATAAATTCAAACAAAGGTAAAGCCGAGGTTAGAATCAACTATAATACCGATGAAAACGAAGGTGATTGGTTAGAAGAACGAGTTGCTGATCCTTATGATAAATCTGCTGAAGCCACTTTAGAAAACGAAGAATTAGGTGATGCTATCCATAGCTGTTTATCAAAATTACCAGAAAAACAAGCATCGGTTTTTAGATTAAAAACTATTGAAGGTTTAGATACCGAAACTATTTGTAATGAATTAAACATTACTGCGTCTAATCTATGGGTAATTATACATAGAGCTCGTGTTACTATGGCTGAATGCCTTGAAAAAAATTGGTTTTAAGATCACAAAATGAAAAAGAATAAATTATTTATAAACTGCGAAGAAGCAAAAGAAATTTGCGACAAAGCTCAATACGGAGAAGCTACTTTTTGGGAAAAAATAAAGCTTACAATTCGTCTATCTTGGTGTAAGGTTTCTAAGTCTTATTCTAAAAAGAACAAGCAATTAACTAAAGTAATAAACACATCGGAAGTTGATTGTTTAAAACAAGCTGAACGGGATGCTTTAAAAGCTGAATTTAACCAGCAGTTACATCAACAAAAATAAAAATAACCACATTACAGGTATTGCTTCTACCAAGAAGGCTGTATAATAGCGTCCTATATTTTTTTTAGAAAATACTAATAACGTCATAGTTATTAAAGCCACAATTAATGTTGTTATTATCTTTTTAACACTTAATTCGTCTTTTAAAAATTCTAACAAGACAAATATCAACAGTAATAAAACACCTATTATTTTAGTCCGCTTCACTCCTATTTGTTGCGGTATTGTAGCTAGTTTTAAACTATCATACTGCAAATCTCTAATTTCAAAAGGAAACATTAATACCAATACAAACAAAAAGCGTTGTATTACAGTAACTAGCACATCATAACTTAGGTGTGCATCTTCATTAAACAGTGGTAAAAACACCGTTACACCCGCCCAAACTAAAGCAATTACATACACTTTTACACCGCTAATGCTTCGTAAGTTTTTATGCTTATCAAGTAATACTTTTTCGGGCAACATTGGTATAGCATACAAAAAAGTTATCGCTCCTAAAATAGCAATAATCAACAGTACTTCAGGATGTAATTGTAATGCAAAATAGCACATCATTATAAAGCATAACATCGAAAATATTTGTACAGCTTTCAACCAACTCGTAAGACTACGGTGATGAAACTTTGCTAGCCCAAAATATTTCACAAAATTATAGCCCGTAATACTCCCGAAGAAAATAAAAAACAACACGTTTTCATCATAAGGCAAGTCAAACTCAAATAAAGTAACCCAAGACAACGCATACACAGACAAAGCCACATGAATACTACTATTGAGATAAAAATTAAAGACTTTCTGTAATAAATTCATAATGCAAAAATAAGTAAAGTGTTAATAACACATTGCAATTGGTTAAAAACTTTAAGTTTAGATTAGCAAAAAAACTCCATTAATTCCTTATTTTCGCGCCTTAAAACACAACTACTTTTAGAATGAATACAACTGATTTCTCACTACGTCATATTGGTCCTAGAGAAGAGGATCAAAAGCAGATGTTAAAAACCATTGGTGTTGACTCACTAGATCAACTTATTTACGAAACGTTACCTGACGATATTCGTTTAAAAAAAGATTTAGAGCTAGATGCTCCAATGTCGGAATACGACTATCTTAATCATCTTGATAAGTTAGCCAATAAAAACAAAATTTATAAAACATACATTGGTTTAGGATATCACCCAACCATTTTACCTCCTGTTATTCAACGTAACATTTTAGAAAACCCAGGATGGTATACCGCTTACACACCTTACCAAGCTGAAATTGCTCAAGGTCGTCTAGAAGCTTTGTTAAATTTCCAAACCATGATCACCGATCTTACAGGAATGGAATTAGCAAATGCGTCTCTTTTAGATGAAAGTACTGCTGCTGCCGAAGCCATGAGTTTATTATTTGCAGTAAGAGAACGTGCTCAGAAAAAAGCAAACACTAATAAGTTTTTTGTTTCTGAAAACATCTTACCACAAACCCTTTCACTTTTACAAACAAGAGCATTGCCTATTGGTATAGAATTGGTTGTTGGAGAAGAAGCTACTTTTGATTTCTCTACTGAATTTTTTGGAGCTATTTTACAATACCCAGGAAAAGACGGACAAGTTACAGACATAAAATCTTTTATAGAAAAAGCTAAAGCTGCTGAAATAAAAGTAGCCGTTGCTGCCGATATTTTAAGCTTAGTAAAACTTGAAGCTCCAGGTAAATTTGGTGCCGATGTTGTTGTTGGAACCACACAACGTTTTGGAATCCCAATGGGATACGGTGGACCTCATGCAGCATATTTTGCAACTAGAGCTTGCTACAAAAGAGATATTCCGGGTCGTATTATTGGAGTTACCAAAGATACCGATGGCAATAGAGCTTTACGTATGGCCTTACAAACACGTGAGCAACATATAAAAAGAGATCGTGCAACATCAAATATTTGTACTGCTCAGGTATTACTTGCTGTTATGGCAGGAATGTACGCTGTATATCACGGACCAAAAGGATTAGAGTTTATTGCTAATAAAGTACACACTAGTGCTGTTACTTTAGCAAATGCTTTAGCAGAGTTAGGTTACGAGCAAACAAACACCTCTTATTTTGATACCCTTCAAATTAAAGCGAAGGCTAAAAAAATAAAAACGATTGCTAACGATAAGAAAATAAACTTCTTTTATCCAAGTTCAAATACCGTTACAATTTCTATTAATGAAACAACGTCTATAGAAGATCTTAACGCCATTATTGCCGTATTTGCAAAAGCATCTAAGAAAAAAACAATCAAACTTTCTGAACTTACAGAAAATAATACAATTGCTAAAGACTTACAAAGAACTACTGAGTTTTTAACTTTAGATGTATTTAATAGCCATCATTCTGAAACTGAATTGATGCGTTATATAAAAATGTTGGAACGTAAAGATTTATCATTAAATCAATCTATGATTTCGTTAGGATCTTGTACAATGAAATTAAATGCAGCAGCAGAAATGTTGCCATTAAGTTCTCCTAAATGGGGAAGCATTCACCCATTTGTTCCTACAAAACAAGCTAAAGGATATCTTACAGTTTTAAAAGATTTAGAAGATCAATTAACAGAGATCACAGGTTTTGCTGCAACATCTTTACAACCAAATTCTGGTGCGCAAGGAGAATTTGCCGGATTAATGGTAATTAAAGCATATCACGAATCTCGTAATGATCATCACAGAAATATTTGTTTAATCCCTTCTTCTGCTCACGGAACAAATCCAGCGAGTGCAGTTATGGCAGGAATGAAAGTAGTTGTTACAAAATCTACTGCAGAAGGAAATATTGATGTAGACGATTTACGTGAAAAAGCAGAGTTGCATAAAGATAACTTATCATGTTTAATGGTAACTTACCCATCAACTCACGGAGTTTACGAAGCTTCAATTAAAGAGATTACTAAACTTATTCATGATAACGGCGGACAAGTTTATATGGATGGTGCAAATATGAATGCTCAAGTAGGATTAACAAATCCTGGAAATATTGGCGCAGACGTTTGTCACCTTAACTTACACAAAACATTTGCTATTCCTCATGGAGGTGGTGGACCAGGTGTAGGACCAATTTGTGTTGCCAAACAACTTGTACCATTTTTACCAGGAAATCCAATAATTAAAACAGGAGGAAAACAAGCTATAACAGCTATTTCATCAGCGCCATTTGGCTCTGCTTTAGTATGCTTAATCTCTTACGGATATATTAAAATGCTTGGAGCAAAAGGTGTTACAGATGCTACTAAAACAGCCATTTTAAATGCCAACTATATTAAACAACGTTTACAAGGAAATTTTGATACACTTTACTCAGGAGAACGTGGTAGAGCTGCACATGAAATGATTGTAGATTGCCGTGCATTTAAAGCTAACGGAATTGAGGTAACAGATATCGCAAAACGTTTAATGGATTATGGTTTTCATGCACCAACAGTATCTTTCCCGGTTGCAGGAACTTTAATGATTGAACCTACCGAAAGTGAAAGTAAACAAGAAATGGATCGCTTTTGTGATGCTATGATTTCAATTAAAAAAGAGATTGACAATACCACAAAAGAAGACACTAATAATGTCTTAAAAAACGCACCACATACACAAGCAATGGTAACTAGTGATGAGTGGAATTTCCCTTATTCTCGCGCTACAGCTGCCTTCCCTCTTGATTACGTGAAGACTAACAAGTTTTGGCCAACCGTAAGACGTGTGGACGATGCTTATGGAGATAGAAACTTAATTTGCACATGTGCGCCTATTGAAGACTACATGTAGGAGTAAAATTACGTCTTGAACGTCGTAATTTCAATTAAAAAAAAATGCTTTTTAAAACCGTTACTTGTATCTTTGTTTACTAGTAACATTTTAAAAGGCATTTTTTGTTTAATATGAGTATTAAAATAACAGGAACAGGAAGCTATATCCCTAGCAATATTGAAAAAAACGAAGATTTTCAAGAACACCATTTCTTAAACGCAGACGGCACATCTTTCAATAGCACAAATGATGTAATTATTGAGAAATTTAAATCGATAACTGGTATTGAAGAAAGGCGCTATATTAGCAATCATCTAACCTCTTCTGACATGGCTTTTTATGCAGCAGAAAAAGCAATAACAGACGCCCAAGTTGATCCAGAAACTATTGATTACATTATTGTAGCTCATAATTTTGGAGATATCACCAATAATTCTAATCAAAGTGACTTAGTACCATCTTTAGCTGCTAGAGTAAAACACAAATTGCGTATAAAAAACCCAAAATGTGTAGCATATGATGTTGTATTTGGATGTCCTGGATGGATTGAAGGTACTATACAAGCTCATGCATTTATAAAAGCAGGAATAGCTAACAAATGTTTAGTTATTGGATCTGAAACACTTTCTCGTGTAGTTGATAAACATGACAGAGATGCTATGATTTATAGTGATGGAGCAGGCGCAACAATTCTAGAAGCAACCAATGAAGAAGGTGGAATTTTAGCTCACGAAACAGCGAGTTACACATACGAAGAAGCTCATTTTTTACACTACGGAAAAACTTATGATATAACATCAGATTCAGATACGCGTTATATAAAAATGGACGGTCGTAAAATTTATGAATTTGCACTAACTAACGTTCCTAAAGCAATGAAAGTTTGCTTAGACAAAAGTGGTATTGCTATTTCAGAAGTGAAAAAAATCTTTATTCACCAAGCAAATGAAAAAATGGATGAAGCGATATTAAAACGCTTTTACCGTTTATATAAAACAGAAATCCCTGAAGGCATTATGCCAATGAGTATCCAGAAATTAGGAAACAGCTCAGTAGCAACAGTACCTACATTATTTGATTTAGTGAGACATGACAAACTAAAAGATCACAGTCTTAACAAAGGAGATATTATCTTATTTGCAAGTGTTGGTGCCGGAATGAATCTTAACACAATTGTTTATAAGTATTAATATATCGCTTTCGCGGAAATACTAACTGCATAATACATTTTTTATAATATCTACAAACGCATGAGGCTACTAAGCTTCATGTGTTTTTTTGTTAACAGCTATTATGGTCTAAATGTAAAAAAGTGAAACAGTAATAAGTCTATGTTCTACATAAATAATAGTAACATTAACATTTAAAAATCATAACTTCGTCAGCAGTATTTTTTTTACATATAAAGCAGATTCATGAGCGTTATTCAGCAATTATACAAGATTATATATCACAAGAATATAAATTACATCCTTAGAAATATTAACTATGTTGTAAGTCCTATATTTTTAGGCAAAATTAAAATCCCACCATCTGGTTTACTAAAATTAAAAACAGATTCTGGACTATTAAATATTAAAACAAATCAAACAAGTTATTTAACGCAACTCCTGTTTTGGAATGGCTATAAATCTTTTGAATATTCTGCACTTTTTGAAACACTTTCTAAAAACATTGACGTTTTTTTAGATATTGGATCTAATATTGGTTACTACTCGCTATTAGCCGCCAACGCTAACCCACAAATTAAAGCCTATGCTTTTGAGCCTGCAATGGGACCAAAACATTATTTAAAAGCAAATATTGAAGTTAATAATTTCAACAAAAACATTAAACATTTAGATGTAGCACTTTCTGAAAATGTAGGGAAAATTGATTTTTATGAAGTTGAAAACATAAAATACAAATACCTAAAATATAACTTAGCTGGCGAAGGAAATGCGGGTACAAAAACAACCTCAAGAAACTTTGTGAAAAATACGGTAAACTCTAAAACATTACATCAATTTATTGAAGAAGAATCACTTTCAAAAATAGATTTAATTAAGATGGATACCGAAGGAACAGAAGTGAATATTTTAAAATCTGGGAAAGATAGTATCATAAAACATCAGCCAATTATTATCTGTGAAACTTTATTTAATAATATAGAATCTGAATTAGAAGATTTCTTCAAATCATTAAATTACACCTTTTATAACCACACACCTCAAGGTTTAAAAAAAGTATCAACCATTACTCGTGATATAGATAATGGTATCAGAAATTGTTTTTTTGTTCCTGATTCAAAATTCAATTTAATTTCTAAATTTGTTGTAAAATCTTAATTTATTGAACTTTTCAATCATCATACCCGCTCATAATGAGCAAGATTTAATTAGCTTAACCATCAACTCTTTGGTTAATCAAACTTTACTACCCAAACAATTGGTTATTGTTAACGACAACTCTACAGATAATACGCAGCAAATTGTTGAAGAATTTGCAAAAAAACACGATTGGATTACGCTAGTAAATTCTACCTCATCAAACAAACATCTTCCGGGAAGTAAAATTATTAATGCCTTTTATAAAGGTTTTCAAACATTAAATCTTGATTATGATGTGATTTGTAAGTTTGATGCCGATTTAATTTTTCCGAAAAACTACCTTGAGCAATTAGCCATTCATTTTAATGAAAATAAACAATTAGGAATGGTTTCTGGTTTTTGTTATATAGAAAAAAACAACCAGTGGGTTTTAGAGAATCTCACCAGAAAAGATCATATAAGAGGCGCATTAAAAGCTTATAGAAAAGCCTGTTTTACACAAATTGGACAACTAAAAACCTCTATGGGTTGGGATACTGTTGATGAATTGCTGGCAAAATTTTATAACTGGGATATTTTAACCGATGAGAGTTTACATGTTAAACACTTAAAACCTACAGGTCAAAGCTATAATAAAGCGTCAAAACACTTGCAAGGAGAAGCTATGTACAAAATGAGGTATGGTTTCACTATCACGCTAATTTCTGCTTTAAAACTGGCTTATAAGAAAAAAAGTTTTCTACTCTTTAATGATTATGTGGCAGGCTTTTTTAAAGCTAAACACAATAACATTGACTATTTAGTTAGCGAAGAACAAGGTAAATTTATACGTAAATTACGTTGGGACGGAATGCGTAATAAATTTAATTAAAACTCCACCCTTTATAACTACTTGATGCTTCTAATTTATTTTCGATAGCATCATCTAATTCTGGAAAAAAGTCAATTCCAGTAAGTGCTTCAATTTCATCAACCGAAACTACAAACTTATACAAAGGTTCACTTGAATTTTCATGAGGCATTAAAAAAGCTAACATTTTTGGCGCACCATTATTCGCATCAATTAAAACTTTATAAAACTGATTAGGAACCGCAATTTTTTCGTCTCCAATAGTTTTCATACGCCCTTTTAAAACACCACCTGTTACTACAAAAACGCCATCGTATTTTTGAGCCCAATAGCGCACTTTTTGCTCAAGCGTATTCCAAATTCCAGCATTAAACTTATGTTCTTGCGGACTGATATTACTTGTTAAAAAAGTTTCATCATGGGCAGATTTACTGTAACGTCTATCTGCTGCGGGACATAAATGCCCTTTATCATAACCTGAGTTTTTATAATTACGCCAGCTAGCAGCACCCGATTTTACAGCGTTATCAATTTCAAAATAAGGACGCTTAAAATTAGTTTTAGATAGCTGATTTCGTTTTAACTCATACGCTACCCATTCGGCTTGCTCATTAGCTTCACTATATGATAACGAATATCCGTTGTGATGTACAACTTGTCCCGTTGTACTTGTAGGCATAAACGAGACATTAGTATTGGTTTTTACAGTTTCGCCAGCTTCAACAACAGCATCGGCAACTGTTTTATCAAAGTAAGCCTCGTAACCGTAAACACCAATTACAATAACTATGGCAATCGCCGAATACAGATTACGTTTATTCATTCTCTAATACAAATTCTAAAGGTTGACCAGTTGCGCCATTAGGAAAATTAACACCTAACATCATTGACATAGTTGGAGCAATGTCTGTAACTATTGTTTTTTGTACTGTACTTCCTTTTGCGATACCATTACCAAAGAATAAAAGCGGTACATGTGTATCATAACTAAAAGAAGACCCGTGTGTAGATCCTGTTTTACTGTAAGAAATTACTGCTGGGTCGTAAACAAAAATCACATCTCCAGAACGTTTTTGGTTGTATCCATTCTGAATTAATTCTTCAATACCCGTAGTAAATGACGTAGAATACATAGTTGTACCAGTATATACTTTTGAAACATGCTCGTAAGCTATCATTTCATTAACAAGTGCTAATTGCACCTCTTGCAAATTCAGTTTTAAATCTTGTAATTTTGTTCTGTTGAAAAACACTTGATTATTACTGATACTTTCAACAAGATCTGAAGCTCCGTAAGTGTTTTCCATAAATGTATTTACTTTTGTTTTTAATTCAGAAGAATTTACATATCCTGCAGGAATTTTCACACTCTGTAAATATGAAGGGACGTTTACCGCAGCATGATCTGCAGTTAAAAACACGGTATACTCTCCTTTTCCTACTTGCTCATCTAATGCGTTAAATAAACGCTCAAGATCTTTATCTAAACGAATATAAGTATCTTCAATTTCTTTTGAATTTACGCCAAAATTATGTCCTACATAATCCGTACTAGAAAAACTAACTGCTAAAACATCGGTAATATTATCCACTCCTAATTGTTCTCCTTTAATAGATGCTATAGCTAAATCTGCAACAATACTGTTTCCGTAAGGAGTTGCTTTTATAATATCAAATCCTTTATTAGTTTCTTTTAAAGTTGCTAAATCGTAAGGAAACGTTGCCGTTTCTTTTCCTTTAAATCCGCCTTCAAAATTATTTAAATCACTTCCACTTTCTGTATATGTTGAAATATCATAATACGTATCCCAAGTTTTTAAATACGATTCTGCAATATTCGAATCATTAAAATCTTGTACCCATTTTGGTAATTCATTCATATAATATGAACTTGTAATAAAACGTCCTTCATCTTTTCCATGAAACCAAAATGCCCCATTTGCGGTATGACCTGCTGGTAAAATTGCACCTCTATCTTTTATTGAAATTCCTATTGTTTTACCTTTCATTTGCGTAAACAATCTGTTTTCATCAGTAAAAGTCGTTGTTAGCATACGATTTGGAGACATTTTCCCTGCATCATCTTTTGTTCCTACAGATGTTACATTATCATCTTCAGCACAATACACACTCTCTTTTACTTCTTTATCATACCAATAATTACTAATTATTCCGTGATATTTTGGCGTAGTTCCTGTATAAATAGAAGCATGACCTGGTGCGGTATAAGTTGGCACATAATTGTAATGATTATTTTTACAGTTAAAACCTTCATTCATCATACGTTTAAAACCTCCATCACCATATTTTGCTAAAAAACGGGTTAAATAATCGTATCGCATCTGATCAACTACAATACCAACCACTAATTTTGGCTGACTTGTTTGTAAATTTGTTGTAGATGTTTTTTTAGCGTTTACATTTTGTTGAGCGCTGCATGATGTAGATATAGCAAGGGCTAACAGAAGAGAAAATAAATTTTTCATTGTATGTTTTTATAAATGATGTTCAAAAATACAGAATTTAACGCATCATAATTTAAATTTAAAGTTAAATACCTATATCTTTTTTTTACTTTAGCAGTTACAAATTTATATATGAAATACCTTCATAACATTGGCGCCTATTTTTTAATGATTGCAGAAGTATTTCGCAAACCTACTAAGTGGTCTGTGATGCGTACCTTAATCTTAAAAGATATTGACGACTTAATAATTGGCTCACTAGGAATTATAGCTTTTATCTCCTTTTTTGTAGGAGGTGTAGTTACAATACAAACAGCCTTAAATATTGATAATCCTTTAATACCTAAATATCTAATTGGTTTTGCCACTAGACAATCTGTTATTTTAGAATTTGCTCCTACATTTATCTCCGTAATTATGGCAGGTAAAGTAGGCTCATTCATCACATCTAGTATTGGTACCATGCGTGTTACTGAGCAAATTGATGCACTTGAAGTTATGGGATTAAACTCTTTAAATTATTTAGTTTTCCCAAAAATAATTGCTTTACTTTTATATCCTTTTGCAATTTCAATAGCAATGTTTTTAGGGATTTTAGGAGGGATGGCTGCTTGTGTTTATGGTGGATTTGGTTCGCTAGACGATTATATTACAGGGATACAAATGGATTTTATTCCGTTTCATCTTGCCTATGCTTTTATAAAAACATTTGTTTTTGCTTTTGTTTTAGCAACCATACCTTCTTATCATGGTTATTATATGAAAGGTGGCGCACTAGAAGTTGGAAAAGCAAGTACAACATCATTTGTTTGGACTAGTGTTGTTATTATTCTTTTAAACTATTTATTAACTCAAATGTTACTAAGTCAATGATAGAAGTTAAAGATTTACATAAATCATTTGGAGAGAATCACATTTTAAAAGGTGTGACTACTAGTTTTGAAAAAGGAAAAACAAACCTTATTATTGGGCAAAGTGGTTCTGGTAAAACAGTATTCTTAAAATGCTTATTAGGTTTATTTCCTTATGAGAAAGGAAGTATCGCTTATGATGGTCAAGTTTTTGGATCATTATCTGATGCCGATAAAAGAAACTTACGTGCCAAAATAGGAATGGTATTTCAAGGTAGTGCTTTATTTGATTCCATGACCATTGCCGAAAACGTGATGTTTCCTTTAAAAATGTTTACAAAACAGAGCAAGAGTGAAATGCAAGATCGTGTAGATTTTGTACTAAAACGTGTTAACTTAGAAGATGCTCACAATAAAATGCCAAGTGAAGCTTCTGGAGGAATGCAAAAACGTGTAGCAATTGCACGTGCTATTGTTAACAATCCAAAATACTTATTTTGTGACGAGCCTAACTCTGGTTTAGATCCAAGAACGTCGATTGTGATTGATAATCTTATTCAGGAAATTACCGAAGAATATAATATAACTACCGTAATTAACTCACATGACATGAATTCTGTGATGGAAATTGGTCAGAAAATTGTATTTTTAAAAGATGGTTATAAAGAATGGGAAGGTTCAAAAGACACCATTTTTAGAACCGATAATGAAGCCGTTACTAACTTTGTATATTCTTCTAACTTATTTAAAAAAGTACGTAAAATGTACATTGAAGAGCATGAGTAGCTACGCTTAAAATATTATATTAATTTCACATCATCTGTTAGAAAAAACAAAAACCTATTCTAGTTACTAGAATAGGTTTCAACTTTACTTATTTATTTTACTACATCTACTTTATAATTTTCACTTGTAAAGTATCTAGTTTCAGTTTTAATTTCAACCAGCGTTCTAACTTATTAACGTCTTTAGCTACATTCTCAGGATCTGAAGTATCATCTTTCCATTTTACCGTAAAAACAGCTAAAGTATCAACAGTTATAAAATCACTAGTTATCTGTTTTGCGTAAGCTATTGACTCTAGGTTATCATAATTAATTTGTGCTTCATCTACTACTTCTTTAAAAGGTATCTGATCGCGTTCTAATCGCGATAATGCTCTCACTTTGTCTTCTAAATATACAATTTTTTGAGATTGAGATAATAAATCTAGAGAGTCTCTAGAACGCAATTCTTCCATATACTCCAAGTTGTTTATCGAACGATTTTCAACTTGATTCACATACAGTTTTGTGTTTTTTAAAGATTTATAATTCGCAAAACGCGACTCTAACAAGTCTATTGTGGTTTGCGGAATTTCTTCAGCTCCAAACGGTATTAATTCAATTACAGATTCGCCTTCGTCATTATATGTTGCTGTTGCATATTTTTCAATATAACTTGCGTTTGGTAATGTTTTGGTTTCATTTTTAATAAAAGCTGCAGCATCGGTTTCAAAATTACTTTTCTTTAACACGCTTAAGAACGTTAAAATAGCAGGAATCATAACAAGAACAGCTAAAACAGAAGCAATACGTGCAGTACGTTTTCGTTTTGCAGAATTCGCATATTTTAGCATTGGAAATTTTAAAATTTTCAGTACTAAAAAGGTTGCCATTGCAATAAAGATAGTATTAATGGTAAACAAATACATGGCTCCTGTAAAGTAATCCCAATTCCCAATAGCTAGTCCATAACCGGCGGTACATAAAGGTGGCATTAATGCGGTTGCAATAGCAACACCAAAAATAACTGAGGCAATAGTTCCTTTTTTTGTACGTGCAATAATTAAGGCTAAACCTCCAAAAAAAGCTATGAGTACATCACGAATATCTGGTTGTACACGTCCTAAAAGCTCAGAAGTATCTTTACTTAGCGGAAAGAATTTAAAAAATAAAAAGGCGGTTAATAAACTTAAAACAATCATAGTTGCTAAGTTGATTAATGCTTTTTTTAAGGTATCAATATCATTAATTGCTACAGATAAACCTATTCCTAAAATAGGCCCCATTAACGGCGAAATTAACATGGCACCAATAACTACTGCAGTAGAACTGGCATTAAGCCCAATAGAAGCGACAAATATTGAACAAATTAAAATCCACGCTGTTGCTCCTTTAAAAGGAATATCGGCTTTAATTGCTGCAATAGTTGCATCTCTATCTGTGTCTTCTCTAAAGTCTAATAGTTCTCCTAAAAACTGTTTAATACTCATAAAAAGACCATGAGCGTCTTCTTGTACAGCTTTTTTAGATTCATTTACTGTTTGTTCTTTTTTAGCTTCTTTTTCGGCCTCAGAGAAATTAAATTTATGCTCGTCCATATTCTTAAAATACTATAATTTCAATATGCTTTATTATTATTAAAAATGTAAGAAAAACAAAAAAATTAACCGTGCTTTTTACCAAATTTTGTTTTTACATCATTGAGCACACGCTTTATATCTTGTTCTTTTGCTTTAGGAAAGATAAGCAAAACTTCATCTTTATCAACAATAATATAATCTTTTAAACCATCAACAATTACAATTTTGTCTTTTTCAGTTCTAATCATATTTCCTGTCGCGTCTTCTAATAAAGTTTTAGAGTTTACGATGGCATTATTATTTTCATCCTTATCAAGTTCTTGGTATAAGTTTCCCCAAGTTCCTAAATCATTCCAATCAAAAGTTGCTGGTAACACATAAATATGTTTACTCTTTTCCATGATAGCATAATCTACCGAGATGTTTTCGGCTTTAGGATAATTTTCTAAGATAAACGCTTCTTCATGTTCTGTATTATATACAGGAAGTCCTTTTTCAAACAAACCAAATAATTCAGGTTGATCGTTTTTAAATGCATTAATTACGGTTTTGGCGCTCCAGATAAAAATTCCGGCATTCCATAAAAAATTCCCCTGATTAATAAAGGTTTTAGCGGTATTATAATCTGGTTTTTCACGAAATTGTTGTACAGATTTAATAGCTGTATTGTTCGTTTTATCATATTCAATATAACCGTAACCCGTATTTGGAAACGTTGGCTTAATACCTAAAGTTACCAAGCTGTTTTCTTTTTCGCAAAAATTGAAGGCTTGCTGTACATTTTTGGTAAAAGCGGCTTCATCTTCAATCCAGTGATCACTAGGTGCAACAATCATCATTGCCTCTGGATTTTCTTTCTGAATTTTCAACGAAGCATACAAAATACAAGGTGCGGTATTTCTCATTTCAGGTTCCAAAATAACTTGTCTTTGAGAGACTTCTGGAAGTTGTTCTAACACTAAATCATTATAATTTTCGTGTGTTAAAATAAATATATTTTCTTTTGGTATAAGTCGACTTAATCTACTGAATGTTTTTTGAATAAGGGTATCTCCTGTTCCTAATAAATCGTGAAATTGTTTAGGAAATTGGCTTGTACTTACAGGCCAAAAACGAGACCCAATGCCTCCTGCCATTAAAATAGCATAATAATTTTTATTCATAGTTATTTATTTAAAAGCTCAACTTCTGCATTTGGATTAAAAAGATACAATTTTTCTGACAAAACTTCAACACATTCATAACGTTTAGTGCGTTTTTTCCCTTTTATAAACACACGATCGTTGTGTAATTTAAAAGATTGGCCTTCCGGAACTTCAAAAACATAGGTCTTATCATTAGGAGTATCAAATTGTTTTAGCGCAAATGCTAATTTCACATCCGTATCACTACTTGCTTTTGGATTTTTAAAATGAAGTGCTAAAAGAGGTAATAAATCGTTAGGAAAAACTAACGGATTAATTAGCGGTAACATTAAAAGCTTAAATGTTAACTTCCACTCATGTCCGTGAGGTTTTATATATTTTCCTTCCGTTTTATAAACTTTTAAATGCGCTATTTCATGTACAAGCGTAATTAAAAATTTATATTTATTAAGATTAGCATTAATTGTAATTACATGCGAACCATTTGGTAATTGCCTATAATCACCATGCCTGGTTTTACGCTCCTTTTTTATTTTTACTACTAAATCCTCCTCCTCTATGAGTTTTAAAATATATGTATAGGAAGTTGGTGGAATATAATCCTGGAGAATATGATGCATAACACAAAAATAACATTTTTATACAATTTTAAACATCAAAATTACACGAGTGTTGTTACGAACAAAAAAGTATAATAATTCTTTTAATTAATGATTATCACTAATCCATTTTAGCTTGTATTACATCTCTAAATGTTGGAGGATGTTCGGTAATTTTTCCAGCACCTTTTTTATTCACTTTAAAAGTGACATCTTTTGTTGTTGTAAATAATAATACAGAGCTAAAAGATTTCACTAAATGAGGTTTAAGCATCATATAAGCTTCATCTAAAGATAATGTTTCCTCTTCATCTTCGGTTTCTTTTGAGCGGTAACGTAACTTCACAATTACTTTAAAATCGTCTTCAGAAGCTAAAGGTCTTACAAATATGTTTCGCAAGTTAGGTTTCCCTATTGTTTTTGCCATTGTTAATTTGGCAAAACGCCCTTCTTTGACACTTTCTTCTACTTGTTCCCAAAAAAGAACAAACTCTTCTTGATATGACATAAATTAAGGATTTGGTGATATAAAATTTCAGACATCAAAAATACTATTAATAATTCAATTATCGGGTTTGATATCCTTCTAAACGTATTTAAACTAAAACTATTTTATTCAATTTACTGAGCGATTTAAAACACTTAAAACCTTATAATTCATATTTTTTCAGTACATTAGAAACTCAATCATCTATCAATTTCATAATCCCATTTTTCTATGAAAAGATTCAATCTTTTAATCACCTTTTTAGTCTTTACAGTTTTAACTAACGCACAAGAAAACACTAATAGGTATCCTAATTTTATAGGTAAAAATTTAAGTACTATTGAAAACAATCTGGATTGGAAAATACTACAGAAAGCATCGGGAGATTTAAACAATGATAATCGCAGTGATATGGTTTTAATATTAGAATCTACAGACTCTATTCTAACCAAAAGAAATGAAGTCTCTAAAGTTCTAAAAAACAAACCTCGAATTATTGTTGTGCTTTTAAATGAAAACACTACCCAAAGCGCGATTATTCAAAATAACAAATTTATACCTTTAGGTGATGAAGGCGGCATGTTACCTTACCTAGAACCTGAACTAACAATTAAAAACGGGCTATTATCTATTTTCTATCAATACACACGTAGTGAAAAATCTTATACGTTTGCCTATAAAAACAAACAGATGATGATTACCGCTGCAAACTTTTCGGGTGTTACACAAGCTGCTATTGGGACTTTTGAAAATAACAGTTATGATTTTAAAAAAGGAATTATTGTTCATGAAATTGGAAATATATCGGAAGAAGCATCTACTTCCCAAACCCTAAAATTAAACGTTACAGCTAAATCACTTTCAGATTTTAATGAAATTAACGAATGGGAAGTTGCTAAAGGCATGTTTCTATAAACATAAAATCAATAATTAAAAGCCTATAAATGGATACGATCTTTTGGATTTGCGTAAAAATCATGCAAGTAATGAGCGGTATGTTAGGTATTACTTACCAACAGTTAAACGTTATTTTATTTGTTATGCTTCATCCCGCAATAACAATTTATATATATTTTAAATATCGAAAATATAAAAAGCAATCAAAAAACTTGCAAGCCAAGATAGACGGTGTTTAATAAATTAAAAAAAACAGTAACTTAACACAAGTTTCTTCAACAAAAAACATCTAATACATAAAGTAATATAGTTTCACAAAACATTATAGATTACACATCATCACATTATGATAAAATCATCATTTAAAATTCTTATAGCAAGTCTACTTTTAGTAGGATTTTCAGCATGTAAAGACAAAACAGCCGATACTAAAAACATCACCCAAGATAAAGTGACTATTGCTGTAAAGAGCGAGAATTTTTTACCGGGAGGTTTAGCTGAACCCATTACTATTGAAAGCAGAACACTTTCAGACGGCACCACTTCAGATTGCTACAAAATAGTTGTTACCTCAACACCTACAGATCATGAAATGGGACCTTGGTGTCCTGATAATATTGCTGATGATGCTTCTGCCGGAGGAATTTGGCTAGAAGATGGAAAAGCGTATGATGTAGATGGTGAATTTGTAAAAAACTTAGCTACGTTTTACAAAGATGATACTTGGATGTTATATGATAAAGACACAGGAAAAATCACAAAAACAAGTACAAAACAAGAATGTGAAGAAGCTGCCAACCCAAATGTAGGTGAAGAGTATCAAAATTACTGCGTAGAATGTTTACCCTCTTATGTGGCCGATGTGACACATACTTATTACATTCCGGTAACACCTAAAAAAGCAGCTACTGCTTACTCTTTTTCTAGAGGCCCAAGAGGTGGCGGAGGTCCAGGTGGACCAGAAGGACACAAAAGACCAGAACATCCAGAAGATGATGGCACACATAAAAGACCTGAAGGGCAAGGACCACCTCCAGAAAACCAAAATGGAATGCCTTCTAGTAGAGGTTTAGCTTTTAATGGTGTTGTTTTTGATGCGCCAGCTCCTACAGATAATATTTTGGCGGCTTATACCCTAGCGCCTTTTGATGATGCTGGTGGACATATTAATTTAGCTGCCGGATATCATTATCACGCAGCAACTGGTATCTCTAAAAAAATTAGCCAAAAAGATAATCACGCAGCAATGATTGGTTACGCTTTTGATGGTTATGGAATTTACGAAAACACTAATACTAACGGAAAAGAAGCTACAGATTTAGATGATTCTAGAGGTCATTATGATGACATTAGAGGTTATCATTATCATGTTGATAAAGCAGGAAACAATAACTTTATTAATGGATTAAGAGGAGAATATGCTTTATAAAAAAAATATAAAACCTTTATTAGTTTTAGGTGTAATACTAATAAGCCATATTACGTTTGCTCATCAACCTGATGTCTCAAATATTATTATTTCGAAAACTGAAAACGGACAAATTATTTTACAAATCAACAGTTCGTTAACTGCTTTTCAAGAGGAAGTGATTTATAAAAATGGTAAAGGTGCCTATAAAACTCCAGAAGAATTTGAAGCCTTAGCAATAGCTCACTTTAACACTAGTTTTTCATTTATAGTGAATGAAAACGATACTTTACAATTTAAAAACACGAAGTTATTTTTAGGTCACGAAACAAAGTTAGTTACCGAAATTATAGGACTTCCAAAAACGGTAAATATCATCCAACTGAAGAATGAATTATTTAAAGACATTCATAACAATCAATCTACAGTAATTTTTTTATTAGAAGGTTTCCCGAAGGAAAAACATGTTTTAAAACAAGATAACAATCACCAAATACATCTTGTACTCAATGATGAAACCTGGGAAAATACAGCAACTTTAAACGCAGGATTTAACCCGGTATATATAATTATTATACTAGGTATTGCTATTTTATTTTTCATCATAAAAAAGAAGCGTAAAACAATAAAATCATAAATATTAAACATCATAATTTTATAAAAAACAACTAAGTAATACTTATTACTAGTTGTTTTTTTGCTTTAAAAAGGAGTTAAAAAGTTACATTTAGACAAAAAAAATCAGATAAAAATCATTACGATTCTTATCTGATAATTTATTATAAACTAAAAAGTTTATATATGTTTTAAAACCCAAAGTTCAACCTCTTCTAGATCTCTCCAGTTTTGATCTCTTCTTGTTCTATCTGATGCAGATTTTACTGAACGTGTGTAACATTTTTCTAACTGAAAACGTCCACCTTCATCTAATTCTTTTTTTATAGGGTGTGCTTTTGTAACCTTTGTAATTTGTGCTAAATTAGAAAATATAATTACTAATTCGCCATCAGGTAATAAGCGTTTTTTAGCTTCTTCAAAAAACTCAGGAAATAGTTGTCTGTTATAATAAATAGCTTCGTCTATTTTATCTAAGTTATGAGATTGTGGTAACCAAGGCGGATTAAAAACAATCAATTCGGTTTGTTTTTCCCACTTCCCAAAAAGGTGTCCAAAATCTAATTCAATCTTTCTAGACATTTTAGTGCCTTTCATAGATTCGGTAAGTCCAAAAATAGCATTTGGATTGGTATCTGTTCCAAAAACTTTTTGAAAACCATGTTTTATAATTTGCAAAGCAAGTACACCACTTCCTATACCAACTTCAATTGCAGATTTTTTTGGTCCTTCATAACGTTTTAACCAGTTATCAAAAAGGATTAAATGATCAAATCTTGTTGGGAAATACGTGCCGTAAAAAGGGTGTAATTTATTACGAAGCACAGGTGTTAATATTCCGTTTGAATACCATTGCCAAGAACTATTTAAACCTTGAATTTGAGGAAAAGACAAAAAGAAATCTCTTGTTTCAGGATACAATTCTTTTAACCAGCCAATAGAAGGTGCTTTTTTAAGCGGTAATTGGTGGTCTTTAATTTCGGTTAAAATAAGGTTAGATAATTTATGGTAAGCAGCACGATACTCGCGTTGTTCTTTAAATGTATGTCCGGAATATTGTCTTTTTAGGTGATTTTTAAGTTCATTAAGAAGCATTAAACCATCACTATAATAATCGGTAATTAATAAATTTGTGCCTTCTTCTAGTTCAAAAATAGCGCGTTTAACACTACTTTTACTATCAAATCCTAGCAATTTTCCTTTATCTAATTGAAGCGCCTCTGGCTTATTTATAGTTAAATCTGTAATCATTTTTTTCAGTATAAAAGGGGTCGTGAGCAATTTTTCACATCTTTAATTAGCTATTTTAACATCAAATTAAAACACTTTTAGCAGCATTTTATTCAACAGAAATAATAGTATAAATTAAGGATATTTGCCCTACGATAATTAAAATTCTTATGGCGTATTATTGGCTCTAGCAATTAGGCTTCAGGTTATCTACTAGACTTGTATTGATAAAAATTAAAGATTTACAAAACAAAATCTTAGCAATTCGCTGAAGTACTGCGAGATGATAATTAATAACAACACATAAAAAATACGGTGCAAAGATACTTTTTTAAACCCATTATAATACCATTTTCTTAAATTATAAAACAGCCAAAATCATAACGATTAATATCATCTAAACATGTTTATATATATCTATACCCCCTAGTGCTAATTCTCACGAATTAATATCTAGCGCTTTAGTAAAGCTCATTTTAAATATTATAAGCATGAAAAAATTAATCTATTTCAGATAAAAACGCATATTATAAAACTAAATTAAAACGAGCCACCAAATACACTATCTTTGCCCAATTAAATAATACGATGGCTTCTACATTACTTTCATCACCTTTACAAGGTTTTACAGATTTTAGATTTCGCAACGCTTTTCATCATTACTTTGGAGGTATTGATACATTTTACGCGCCTTATATTAGGCTTAACGGAAAATTAAAAATCAAACAGTCGTATCAAAACGATTTACTTCCAGAAAACAACAGCACTTTAGAGGTGATTCCGCAAGTTATTACCAATGATGCCGATGAGTTTATATATGTTGCAAAATATGTACAGAGTTTAGGTTACAAAGAATTAAACTGGAATTTAGGTTGTCCATATCCAATGGTTACAAAATCTGGAATGGGATCGGGTTTAATATGTAATCCGGCAAAAATCAATGATATTTTACATCGCGCACATAATGAAACCGATATTTTGGTGTCTATGAAAATGCGAATGGGTTATGAACATGCCGAAGAAATACTAGACGCTTTTCCTATTTTGGATGCCTATCCGTTAAAAAATATCGCAATTCATGCGCGTATTGGAAAACAACTTTATAAAGGTCCGGTAAACTTAGATGCTTTTGAAAAATGCATGAGTAGCACCAAACACAAGCTGTATTATAATGGAGATATTACTAGTGTTTCGGCTTATAAAGCTATTGAAAAACGCTTTCCTAATATTGATCATTTTATGATAGGTCGCGGCTTAATTGCTGATCCTTTTTTACCAAGTATGATAAAAAACGATACTACAGAATATCCTAAAGATCGTTGGCAGATTTTTGCAGAATTCCATGATACTATTTACCAACAATATGATGAATATTTATCGGGACCAACGCCTATAAAAATGAAAATGCTAGGGTTTTGGGAGTTCTTTGCACAATCTACATCCAATCCTCAAAAAACATATAAAGCGATTAAAAAAGCAACTAATCCTAAAAAATACAGATTAGCTGTAGATAGTATTATAAATACCGAAAGTAAATTGTAAACCCATTTGGTTTAAGATATAATCACTAACTTTAGTACATAAATTCGTCCTATTATGAAATTAAACTTATTGTCTTGCGATGCGCAAAGACCAGATAAAAGAGCTATTGCAAAATGTATTACAGAATTATCTTCTCAAGTGGGTTCTAGCTTAGCAAACGAACTTACTGATATTTTACTAGAAGGCGATCCCGTAGATATTGAGGTTGATGATAAAAATTCTGGATCGGCATTGAGAGCTTTAAGAAAGCTAGATATTGACTACGAAATTATAGAATAACCCGCATTTCTTCTACCTAAAAAAAACATAATACAACATCATAAAAAGTATTAAGTGATTTTTAACGCTTTACAGTTTAGGCGTGTCTAAATATTATTTATCTTTGCATAAACTAATATTTTTATGCTTACAAAATCCGAAGAAAATTACATCAAAGAGATTTATGCTTTAGAGCAGAAACACAAAACAGATGTAAACACAAATTTACTCGCTGAGAAAATTGACACCAAAGCATCTTCGGTGTCTGATATGCTAAAAAAATTAGCTAAAAAAGACTTATTAATCTATCAGAAATATAAAGGCGCAAAACTCAATACTAAAGGTGAAAAAATCGCGCTTTCAGTAATTAGAAAACACCGCCTTTGGGAAACCTTTTTGGTTCAGAAGTTAAATTTCTCTTGGGATGAAGTTCATGAAATTGCCGAACAATTAGAGCATATTCATTCTGAAAAACTCACCAATCAATTAGATGCATTTTTAAATTTCCCAAAAGTTGATCCGCATGGCGACCCCATTCCTGATGCTAATGGAAATTTCATTACTATAAAAACCATTTGTTTAAGCGCATTAGCTATTAATGACGAAGGTGTTTTTGTAGAAGTAAAAGATGATTCGGATAAATTCTTAAAATATCTTACCAAAAACAACATCACTATTGGCGCTAAAATTAAGGTGATAGATAAAGAAGATTTTGATAATTCTATCACTATTGAAATTGATAAAAAGCAGTTTAATATTTCTGAAGACGTCATTAATAATTTATACTTAAAACGATGACTTATAATCCACTCACAGCGCTCGCTATCTTTTTTGGGGTAAGCTTGTTATTATTTTTGGTTTTCAGACCTAAAAAAGGTTTGTATTTCAATCTTAAAAACACGTATCATCAAAAAGACAAAACGATTATAGAAGACATTTTAAAGTTTCTGTATCACAATCATATTTCAGAAAACACAATCACCACTAATGATTTAACGAATGCTTTAAGTTTTTCGAATTCATTAATTATTGAAAGTCTAAATAAAATGATTGATACTGACCTTATTTTTCTAGAAAAGGACGGTTATAATTTAACCACAAACGGTAATGAATACGCGCTACAAATTATTAGAGCACACCGTTTATGGGAAAAATACCTTTCTGAAAAGACAGGATTTCATAAAAAAGAATGGCACGAAAGAGCCGAAAAAATGGAGCATGAATTAAGCGCTGCCGAAATTAATAATTTATCAAGTCTTTTAGGAAACCCAAAGTTTGATCCACATGGCGATCCAATTCCTACAAGTAAAGGTAAAATGATGCGTAAACGCGGAGTGCAATTATCATCATTAAAAGTAGATACTATTGGTAAAATTATTCATATTGAAGATGAGCCCGATATTATTTACAAGCAAATTTTAGCCGAAAACATTCACCTCTACTCTACCATTCGTATTATTGAAAGCAACCAAACACGTGTTGTTTTTCATTCGGAAGGAGAGCAATTTGTACTCGCTCCAATTGTAGCAGGAAACATTACAGTATCGGTCTTAGAAAAAACAGAAATTGAAGAAGAAAACATTGCCCGTTTATCTAGTTTACAACTCGATGAAAAAGCTATAATTGTTGGACTCTCAAAAGAATCTCGTGGAGAAAGCAGACGTCGTTTATTAGATTTAGGCTTTGTAAGAGGTGCCACCGTTGAGATTGATTTACTAAACCCATTAGGCGACCCCAAAGGTTATCTTATAAAAGGGACCACTATTGCATTGCGAAAAGATCAAGCTGCAAAAATTTTAATCAATAAAAGTAGTCATGGAAAACAAAACTAAAAGTGCTTGCGAAACTTGTGGACATTTTAATGCTGACGGACTTAAAAAACTAGGTATAAAAACCGATGATTTTGATTTTGTAGTTGCGCTTGCAGGAAATCCAAATACCGGAAAAAGCACCGTTTTTAACGCGCTTACCGGATTGAGACAACATACAGGAAATTGGCCTGGAAAAACAGTTACAAGAGCTGAAGGTGGTTTTGAATATAACGATCAAAAATACAAATTGGTAGATTTACCAGGAACCTATTCGCTTTTATCAACATCAGAAGATGAAGAAGTTGCTAGAGATTTTATTCTTTTTGGAAAACCTACGGTTACGGTAATTGTTGTGGATGCCAGTAGACTGGAACGTAACCTAAATTTAGTCTTACAAATTTTAGAAATTACAAACAATGCCGTTTTGTGCTTAAACTTAATTGATGAAGCTGAAAGAAACCATATTGAAATTGACACTAGAGTTTTAGCTAAAGATTTAGGAATTCCTGTGGTACCAACAAGTGCGAGAT
Organism: Lacinutrix undariae; assembly: GCF_052934785.1. Lineage (NCBI taxonomy): Bacteria > Pseudomonadati > Bacteroidota > Flavobacteriia > Flavobacteriales > Flavobacteriaceae > Lacinutrix > Lacinutrix undariae. The sequence goes on along the minus strand of NZ_CM128809.1, from coordinate 1,966,171 downwards.
TTCAAAGAGGGATTCCTGAGTTAATTCAAACCATAAGTGAATTAGCAACCGGAAAAATAAAGTGTAAACCTCGTAGAATAAAGAATATCCCTAAAAACATAGAAGATTCCGTTAAGGAATTGAGCGAAAGTATAGAAAAGGAATATCCAAATATTTCAAATAGTAGATGGATTGCTTTTAGACTTTTGGAAGGTGACACGCAAATTATAGATGCATTACGAACAGGAAAAATAGCCACTAATGAAAACTAAAAACATAGACGATATTATTGCTTTATCGGAAGAATTACGTTGGAAAATTGGTGATGATTTTCACGATAATTTAGCCGAAAGTATTTATGCTGATGCTTCAAAAATTGTTGAAGATGCAGTAACAAAAGACGATAAAAAATCTAAATTTAGACTAGACGCTAAAATCGATAAAATTGTAACGAGCAAAATTTGGGGTTTCCCTATTATGTTATTCATTTTAGGTGTGGTATTATGGCTAACCATTATTGGCGCTAATTATCCATCATCCATGTTAGCAACCTTATTATTGGATAATGTACATCCATTTTTAAAAGGTTTAGGAACAGATATTGGTTTCCCTTGGTGGTTAAACGGCTTTTTATTTGATGGTGTTTACCTCTCCGTAGCCTGGGTAATTGCAGTAATGCTTCCCCCTATGGCAATCTTTTTCCCTTTATTTACACTGTTAGAAGACTTTGGTTACTTACCAAGAGTCGCTTTTAATATGGATAATCTTTTTAAGAAATCTGGAGCACACGGAAAACAAGCTTTAACCATGAGCATGGGATTTGGTTGTAATGCCGCAGGTGTTGTAGCTACTCGTATTATTGACAGTCCTAGAGAACGATTAATAGCGATTATTACCAACAACTTTTCGTTATGTAACGGACGTTGGCCAACGCAAATACTATTAGCTACTATTTTTATTGGCGCTGTAGTACCAGAAACTTATTCTAGTTTAGCTTCTTTATCTGCCGTAATAGGCATTGCTGTTTTAGGAATTTTCTTTATGTTTTTCTTTTCTTGGGCCTTATCAAAGACGGTTTTAAAAGGAGAAGTTTCAACCTTTAATTTAGAATTACCGCCTTATAGACCACCCGTATTTTGGAAAACAATTTATACCTCATTAATTGACCGAACCGCTATTGTATTGTGGAGAGCTATTGTATTTGCTGCACCAGCAGGAGCGGTAATTTGGCTGATTTCTAATATTTTTATAGGTGATGAGAGTATTGCCACATGGACAATTAACTCCTTAGATGGTTTTGGTTTTCTATTAGGCTTAAACGGTGTTATTTTACTAGCTTATATAGTCGCAATTCCTGCAAATGAAATTGTAATACCAACCATATTAATGCTAACCGTAATGGTAACAGGTGTTGCCGGAGGTGTTGGTGACGGTGTTATGTTTGAGCTAGACTCTGTAACTGCCACAGCCGATATTTTACATTCTGGAGGTTGGACGCTACTTACCGCTGTAAACGTGATGCTTTTCAGCTTACTTCACAACCCTTGTAGCACCACGATTTATACCATATATAAAGAAACAAATAGTGTAAAATGGACAACAGTTGCTTCAATATTACCCGTTATTGCTGGTTTTATTATCACCTTTTTAGTGGCTCAAATTTGGAGAATATTTGTTTAGAAAATATATCATGAGCTATAAACACAACATTTATAGCTCATAATCTGGTTGTTTTTGAGCTATAAAATTATTTCAAATACAAAACAGCACTTTTTTCATAAATGGGGATATGTTATCATCGCTTTCAAAACAGTTCTTTTTTTTTTATAAAAATTGATTAGAATCCCCTTAATAACTAATCATAGAAGCTACTTATACTCCTTTTTATAAAGTTAACTACACCCAACTTAATTCTCACAAAGTCAATAATTTTTATAAAAAAATACTACTTTTAACCCAATCAAAAACTTATTGTTAATAAGTTTCATATAAAAGATGAGACCCAAGCTCCCGATAATTAGATTAATGACTAAAAAGCGATCATGAATAAAAGAAAATTAAAGAAAGCAATAAAGCGACTTTATTATTTACCTTTAAATAAAAATTTATTAATTTATTCATCCAATAAAATTAAGGGATTCTATTTTAAATTAATTAAATCTACAAAAGTAGCCTACCCTTCTACAATAATGCTAGAACTTACCAACCAATGTAATTTAGCATGTACAATTTGTCCTAGAGAGCATTTTTACGGAAAAGAAATGGATAAAGGGATGATGAATACCGACCATGCTAAAAGCGTTATTGACGAAGCACATCCTTATCTAGATTCTATTGGGCTTACCGGATTAGGTGAGACTTTTATGTATAAAAAAATTGAAGAGATTGTAGATTATATCAAGGCTAAAAACAAGGGAATTATTATCTCTATTTCTACAAACGCAGTACTACCTAATTTTATTGAAAAAGCAAAAGGAGTTATTGGTAAAATTGACACCATACAAATATCAATTGATGGTATGGATGATGTTTATGATGCTATTAGAATAAAATCTAGTTTTAAATTATTAGACAGTAATATTAGAGAATTAGCAATACTCTGCAAAGGTACAGATACTGAGTTGATGCTAAATATGGTGGTAACCAAAGAGAATTACACACATATGCCTAGATTGGTAAATTACGCACAAGAAGTTGGAATTACCTATTTAGATTTTTCTTTATTTAATCTTGCTGCAGTCACAGATACACCTATAGAATATTATGACTTTTATGAATCGGAAGCATTTTTAGCAGTTGCTAATGAGCTAGACCGTGTTAGTAAAACCGTTAAGGATGTTATTATTACCAACAAAAATTTCAAGACCGAAAACAGTTTTAAGACATGTAATTTCCCTTGGAATCATTTTTATGTAAGTCAAGATGGATATGTACCGCCATGTTGCGCAAAACCATTCCCCAAAGAAAAAAGTTTTGGTAGCGTAGGTTCAGATTCTTTAATTAATGTTTTAAACAGTGAAGACTATCAAGATTGGAGAAAATTATGGTTTAAAAACACGACACCAGATTTTTGCAAAAAATGTAATCTTGTAAATACCAATTGTAAAAGTAATTAGTTTAATATCATCTCATTCTACATGAAAAAAATAGCCTTTATGGTATGTACACTAGCTTTAGTTAGTTGTAAAACCGATACTAAAAACAACCACCAACCCGAAACGGTTTCAACAGAAAAAACGACAACAGAAGTTTCAAACATTACAGAAGTTGCTCATTTTAAAGGTCAGCAAGTTACTGGAGTTACGGTAAGTGATCAAGGGCGCATTTTTGCAAATTTCCCAAGATGGCGAACAGGTGTTAATAACGCTGTCGTGGAAGTTGATAGTACAGGAGCTTCTAAAGCATTTCCTGATGCCCGTTGGAACAACTGGGAGATTGACACCCCTGTAACAGATTCTACATTTATTGCCGTACAATCTGTAGTGGCTTTTGAAGATCAATTATATGTTTTAGACACCAGAAACCCACAATTTAAAGGACTTGTAGATAGCCCAAGAGTTTTTGTTTTTGATCTTAAAACACAACAATTAGCACACACTTATATATTAACAGAAGGGAGTTTTCATAACGATTCGTACATTAATGATTTACGTGTAGATAAGAAAAACCAAGTTATTTATTTTACAGACTCAGGACATGCAGGTCTTGTCATTTTAGACTTAAAAACTGGCGTTTCAAAACGTGTCTTAGATAATCACGCCTCAACATTAGCAGCAGTAGATTTCCTAACATTTAATGATAAAAAATGGGAGCGTAAAATACATTCAGATGGTATTGCTTTAGATACTAAAAACGATCTTTTATACTACCACGCGTTAACAGGTTACAATTTATTTTCGGTTCCTACCGAAACACTAATTAACGGTAGTAAAGAAGCTATTGAAAACAACGTAAAACTTGTTATGAAAACTTCGGCACCAGACGGTATGATTTTAGATGACAAGAACAATCTTTATTTAGCCGATTTAGAACATGATAAGATTATGAAAGTAGAATTATCAACAGGAAACAGTCGTGTTTTTGCTGAAGGCACACAGATAAAATGGGCTGATACATTTAGTATTTTCAACAATCAATTATATTATACTAATTCTAGAATTAACGAAATTGAAGGCGATATTAGTAACTTCACATTCACTATAAATAAAATAGATTTGTAGTACATTCTATTTTCAACATTTAAAAGCCCTAAAATTACACAATTAATTTTAGGGCTTTTTTTTTACAAGTTACTTTCCTTTGCTAAACGAGTAAAAAGGCACATATTTCAATTCATTTATTTTAAAGAAGACTATCTTTGCAGCATGCAGTCAAAAGTCCTTTTTATAACACCACCGTTTACGCAGTTAAACACCGCATACCCAGCAACCGCTTATTTAAAAGGTTTTCTGGAAGTGCATGATATTGTGATGCCACATTGCGATTTAAGCATTGAGCTATTTACGGCTGTTTTTTCTAGCGACTTTTTACAAGATATGTTTCGCGAAGCTGAAGATTTGGAGAATTATAATTATCCGGAAGTCAGCAACAAGAAAGCTCAATATATTTCTACTGTTGATACGGTGATTGCTTTTCTGCAACAGCATGATATTACAACGGCACAAGAACTATTAAAGTCTAATTTTTTACCCAAAGGGCACCGTTTAAAACACGTAAACACCCAAATTAAATGGGCCGATGGCGATGTGGGGATTATAGATAAAGCCAAACATCACGCCACGCTTTATATTGAAGAAATTGGCGATTTTATTCAAGCTAATGTTGATGAGTTTTTTGCATTCACTAAATATGCCGAACAGATTGCCACTTCTGCAAGTAGTTTTGATCAGTTAGATGAATTTTTAAGCTATCAACCCACACTTATCGAGGAGACAATGTTGGATCTTTTGGTGGCTCAAATTGAAACACATCAACCAAAACTTGTCTGTTTTACAATTCCTTTTCCAGGGAATTTATTCGCAGCCTTACGCTGTTCGCAATTTATAAAACAATTATTCCCAGACATTAAAGTCGCTTTTGGTGGTGGCTATTGTAATACCGAATTACGCTCATTAGAAGACCCACGTATTTTTGAATTTGTAGATTTTATTTCTTTAGATGATGGCGAAGGTCCGTTGCTTAAAATTGTAAATTATATTGACGGAAAAGTAGATATTAATCAACTAGAACGCACCTTTATTCTAGAAGATGAACAAGTGGTTTACAAGAATAAAATTCCCAATACCATTTACCATCACAAAAATTTACCAGCGCCTAATTATTCGGGGTTGCCTTATCATAAATATGTCTCGTTTTTAGACGTTGTAAATCCCATGCACCGTATGTGGACGGACGCCCGATGGAACAAGCTCACCATTTCTCACGGTTGTTATTGGAAACAATGTTCTTTTTGCGATGTTAATCTTGATTATATTGGAAATTACCAGAATACTACTGCTGAAGATTTAGTTCATAAAATTGAAAAAATAATTAACGATACCGGTATTACAGGCTTTCATTTTGTAGATGAAGCTGCACCACCAAAAATGCTCCGTGCACTATCAAACGCATTAATTGAACGACAGGTAAAAATCACATGGTGGACCAACATTAGGTTTGAAAAAACCTTCTCTTTTGAGCTCTGTCAACTTATGGAAAAATCGGGATGCATTGCTGTAACAGGTGGATTAGAAGTCGCCTCAGACCGTTTACTTTCTAAAATGAAAAAAGGTGTAGACATTGCTCAAGTTGCCCGAGTAACACATAATTTCTCGCAAAACAACATCATGGTTCACGCCTATTTGATGTATGGTTTTCCTACACAAACCGAACAAGAAACCATTGATTCGCTTGAAATTGTACGTCAATTATTTCAAAAAAACTGTATTCAGTCGGCATTTTGGCATCAATTTACCACCACAATCCACAGTCCGATTGGTCAGAATCCCGAAGAATTTGGTATCACTATTACTGGTCCCGAATTTCAAGGATTTGCTCAAAATGATTTACACCACAACGATCCTCAAGGTGCCGATCATCCTAAATACACCAAAGGTTTAAATTTGGCATTACACAACTATTTAAACAAAGCAGGATTTGATCTTTCGTTACAAGAATGGTTTCAATTTCCGGTACCAAAAACCACACATTCAAAAGATTTAGTTGAACGTTTTTTAACTGCTACAACCGTAAAATAATTTGGGCGTTACCGCAAGGGTCGCGCTTTACGTTACAAGTCCTCGTGCCAAAAAACTTCGTGGCACTGTGGGCTTTTCACTACAATCCCTAACGCAGAATTTTCAAACATCATAAAAAAAAATAGCCCCCAAAACGGCAGCTATTCAGTATTAAAAATCTTATTTTAAAAAAACTTAAAAATCACATATTAACGGTGTTTAACTTATGTAAGGCCACACCAATTAAAGTCTCTCCTTTTATAATTTCGAAAGTGGCATTATGCGCCACATCATCGTTAAGTGTACGCACTAAAGTTTGTGCCACATCATCTCTACTAATTTCACCGCGCTTATTTAGTTTTTCTTCTAATTCAATAGCGTTTGTTAAGCCCATATTTGTTAAACTTCCTGGTCTAACAATAGTGTAATTGAGTCCGCTAGCTTTTAAGTAATTATCGGCATTTTGTTTTGCCTTTAAATAGTCTTGTAACGCTGTTGCTTCCTCTGGATGATCTGCTCCCATTGAACTTAGCATTACAAATTTCTTAATATTATTTTTAGTTGCTTGGTCAATAAGACGTTTTGCCCCATCTTGATCTACTCCTATTACATTTTTTCCACCTGAACCAGCTGCAAAAAGCACTTTATGAATAGTGTTGTTTTTAAATATATGAGACATTTCCTTTTCTAAATCTCCTAAAACACTGTCTATTTGTTTTGCTTTAAAAAAAGCTTGCTGTTCCTCTTTTCTCACCATTGCGATGGGATTAAAATATTGAGATTCTTGCAAAAGATTAACTATTTTTTTTCCTGTAGTACCGTTGGCACCTGCTATTAAAATGTTTTCCATATGCATAAGGTAACTCTTGTTTTATGGTATTCAAAATAACACAAACGGTTTAACTTCAATTTAATATAAAACGGTCTGAACACATTAAACTGCTAAAATTTTTAACAATTTATTTTAGTTTAAAAGTATAACTAAATCTTCTAAAATTAGATTTTCATAATTAGGTCTTCGTCTTAAAAACATTTCTAAGGCCTTTAAAATTTGAGCATAAACATTAGGATAACACATTTTAAAGCTCAAAATTTAAGAAAATGTTATAACGACGCTAAAATTGATCGAAAACATTGTAAATTCTTACTATTTAAGTAAAACTTCCGCATCTTTGCATCTAAACTAGACACTGTGGATTTTACAAACAAAACACTTATTATATTTGATTTTGATGGTACACTTATTAACAGTATCCCAGATTTAACCTTGGCGGTCAACAAAATGTTAGTACATTATAAAGCCACACCGTTAACAATACAAGATGTTACTCCGTTTATTGGAAATGGTGCAAAACCACTTGTACAACGTGCTTTAGCTGAAGCAATGCCCGAAAAAGAGATTACCGATGCGTTTTTTAAAGAGGCATTTGACATTTATTTTTCGGCATATACCGAAGTTACTTGCCAACATACTTTTATGTATCCTGGTGTTTTTGATACGTTAACTAAGTTAGATAAAAAAGGCTATAAGTTAGTGATTTGCACAAATAAGCCTTCTAATTTTATTGCCCCTATTTTAGAAAAACTAGAGATAAAACATCTCTTTAAACTTTGGATTGGAGAAGACTCTTTAGCAACTAAAAAACCAGATGCAGCACCACTTTTACATTTAGCAAAGGAAATGCAAACCCCCATAGCACACTGCATCATGGTAGGAGATTCAAAGAATGATATTCTGGCAGCTCAAAATGCAAAAATGGATAGTATTGGTGTGAGTTACGGTTATAATTACAACGAAAATATTGCCGATTACAACCCAACAATGGTTGTGGATCGTTTTACAGATTTAGAAGCGCTTTTTTAGTATGAATACGAGTCATGATGTTGGAATTATTGGAGGTGGTGTTTCGGGTGTTGTAATTGCATTACAATTGGCCGAATATGGCATAGATCATATTTTGTTTGAACAAGAAGATAGCGTGGTAAATGGTCCGCCATTTTGCCATTTGCATGCTGGAGGGAATTTATATCCAGACATTTCTGATGAGCAATGTAGAATTCTCTTAAAACAATCGATAGAAATGGCGCGTTTATTTCCGCAGTCTATTGATGAAAGACCAACATTTATAAGTATTCCGAAGACAGAAAAATACGCGGTTTCTCAAATTGAAAACCGACTAGATATGTTGGTGGATTATTACAAAACATTAATTGCTGAAGATCCAGAAAACCAAATTCTTGGTGCTCCAGAAGATTATTATAAACTTTACAATAAAGCCGATTTACAAATTTTAGCAGCACAACCTACTACAGCTGTCCCAAATACGGCAGATGAATGGATGTGTAATGCTATTAAATTGATAGATTATAAAAAACTAAAAACACCTGTAATTTTAGTACAAGAATACGGGTGGAATCTTTTTAGATTGGGAGCACAAGCACAATTGGCGTTGAATGCTTCTGAAAAATGTGCTTTAAAAACAAATACTTTTGTTACCGATATTAAAGATGTTAGAGCTAAAAACCTGACTCATAATTGGGAAATATGTACAAAAGACGCTACATATAAGGTGAAATATTTAGTAAATTCTTCGGGGTTTAAAACGGGGAAAATTGATAATACGTTACACTTAAAATCTGAACGTTTAATTGAGTTTAAGGCGGCTTATGTCTCTAAATGGCACCCTATTGCTGGATTAATTCCGGAGTTAATTTTTCATGGTGAACGTGGTACGCCACATGGTATGGCACAACTTACGCCTTACTGTGATGATTATTACCAAATTCACGGTATGACTACAGATATTACGTTGTTTGATGATGGTTTGGTACAATCTAAAACCGATGATGCGCAACCTGAATTTAATGCTGATATTGAACAAAAACTCTCTCGTAAATGGACTGCAGAAGCTATAAAAACCAGAACTGAAAATGCTATTGCTTTTGTAGGGCAATTTGTGCCATCATTTGTAAATGCCACTGTTGGCGGACCTCCGTTATATGGTGCACAACAAATTTTTGGTGACGATCCTAACTTAAGGGTTGGAGAGGTACGTTTTCCTAGTCCGTTTTATGCACGTAGTGAGATTATAAAAGCGTCTTCGGCATTAACAGTTGCAAATCAAATTATACAAAAAATTATTGAGGAAGGTATTGTTGCTGAGCTTTCAAATGATTTGAAATCTACTACTTTACTGAATCATGTATTAAAAACCGATATTGATGTTTTAGCTGGAAAGTTTGCAGTAGATAGAGGTTATCCTGAAGCCTTATCAAAATTAGTGATTGACAAAGCCTAGTTATGATTTACCTAAGTAAACAACAAAGCATCTGCTACCTTAACGTATAACACCACAGCCTAAACCCCTAACTTTTAGTCTTAACTATGTTATGGCTTATTCTCTAATACAACTCTTGTTTTAAAACATTTACTGTGCTATTTTTTACAGTATTTTGTAGTACTTACTATTCTCCCCTCCTTCCTTTGGTGGTATTTGAAGTATACGGCTTGTTCTTTAGCTATTTGTAGTATTTTAATTCACATGAGGTATATACCTCCTCTTCTTTCTGTTTATCCTCCTATGAGGTATGTATTAATTTAGGTTGGCATAAAGTCGGCATATACTCGGCATAAAGTCGGTATAAGCATGGATAATCTAAGTCTGTTAGACTTGTTTTACACGTATTAAGTTAGGCTGGTGATTTGGTTGTTTTTGGATATTACCATGTGATCATACTGTGTGTACTTTTTGCTTTTTGAATAGGACTATGGACTAAAGTGACAAGTATTTTTTAATGGTCTTTAAAAAAAAAGATACTGATTACGGATTCCCGTAATGTTCTTGTTTTAATATTATTTACATTTGGGTGATTGCTTGAATATATTGTTGTTTCGTTTTAACATGTTTAAAATGTTAATTGTAGTTTTATTACTTACATTTTTTTCAATATATTTAACAAAAACATATTACAACCTGTTTTATACTTACGGGATAACAATACTAACAAACCTAGCATATCCTGACTTATTTACGGGATATCAGTAATAAAAGTAATTATATAACGAGTTAGCTAACATATAAATGAACAACATTTTCAAAACCATATTTCTTTTTATTATTAGTGTCAATTGCTTTTCACAAGAACTAAAAGTATTTGAAATTGATAGCCTTTTTGGATATAAAAATGATGCAGGAATTATTATTAAACCTCAATACCAATATGCTAATGAATTTGTTGATAACAAGGCAATCGTTTATAAAAACAATAAGGCTGGTGTTATTAATACCAATAACAAATTAATCATTCCATTTGAATATGATAAAATATACTTTTTTAATGATTCATTGATTTATGTTAAAAACCGAACTAAATATTCACACGAGTACAATTGTGGTGTTTTAAGTAAAAATAATAATGAAATTCTTCCATTAAAATTCAGCAAAATTTATCTAAAAGACGAAAAGTTATTTGTAGAAAAACGAAAAGATAGTCTGATTTCAAAAACACGTTTTACAGACACGAGAAGTATTAAAAAAACTTATGGTATATATAATTTAAACGGCAACCCAATATTGGAACCTATTTACGATTGGTTTAATAAAATCGGTTCGGATACTTTACGAGTAAGTAAAGGACAATATTATGCTATGGTTAAAAGCAATGGGGAATTTCTAACTAATTTGAAATATACCGCATTTGGAGATTTTCATAATAATAGAGCAGCTGTTAGAATAGATAGCTCATATGGATTTATCGATAAAAGTGGGTATGAAGTTATAAAACCTGAATTCTATTCGGTTAGCAAATATTATAACAAAATAACTGTATTCAGAAAACATAATGGTCAAGTAGGTTTTATGGACATTAACGGTAAAATATTTTTTGAATCCGACTATGAAATTTTACGTTATCCTCATTTAGAATGTGCAGCTGCAAGAAAAAATAAAAAATGGGGACTGATTGATTTAAAAGGAAACACTCTAGTTCCATTTATGCATAATGATTATATAAGAGAGTTTGAAGGAATAATTGCATTTAAGAAAAATAATAAATGGGCAATATTTGACCGAAAAGGCAATCAATTAACAGAGTATAAGTTTGAATCAGTATTTGTGTTTGGAAGCAAAGAATCACCATCTAGCTCTTTTTGGAAATTAAAGGAAAATGGATTTAAAGAATCTCTTGCCTTCGTTCAAGAATCAAATATGTATACTGTTATTAATGATAAAGGAGAATATATTATTCCATTAAACGAATCTAAAAATCAAGTTTTTGAGTCATTGGACAAACTAAAAATACGTTAGCTAACACCGTATATAATTTATTGCTAGTTCTAGCCTACTTACGAAAGTCCTCTCGGACTTTCTTGGTCGGTAATTATTTACTAAATTAGGTGCTTGAAACACGCAACAAACCATATACAACAACGTTATGTGTAACCTAAAAAAAAATGAGAAAAAGAACGAAAGTTGGAAAATGTAAACTATGCTTAGAAACCAAAGAACTAAATTTTGAGCATATTCCTCCACGTTCTGCATTTAATAAAGAAACAAAATATTACATAGTAGATCAAACGGAATATTATAAAAAAGCGAAAGAATATACTTTTGAAAACCTTAAACCAAAATCAAGAAAAGAACAAGGAGGTGTTGGAGAATATAGTTTTTGTATAGATTGTAATGGATTTTTAGGTTCTAAATACGTTAGAACTTATAAGGAATTTGCTCATATAGCAATGAATATAATTCAATCGAGTGACAAAAATGCTAAAGCCTTTCAATTTGATATTTCAGATATTAATCTTCTGAATTTCCTGAAACAAATAACTTCAATTTTTATTGCTTCTAATAATTTAATATTTACAGAATGTTATCCTGAATTGTTAGATTTTGTTAAAAATGAGAACTTAACAAAATTGCCTGAAAAATATAGATTTTATATGTATTTGAATAATGAAGGTCAAGCAAGAAATGGAAACATTCATTATACAAATTTGTACGGAGCAATATGTGAATTTACTTTCGCTCCTTTTGGTTTTGTCTTGAGTATTGACAATCCAAATCAATTAATGAAATTTACTGAAATAACGAGTTTCAAAAATTATGAAAAAAACAGGAAATTGATAAATCCATTAATTATTTTGAATAAATATGCTACATATTATCCTTTTCCAATGGACTATAGAACTAAAGATGAAATAAAAGGCAACACATAACACCGTATAAACTTTATTGCTGGTTTTAGCTCACTTGGGAAATTCCTTCGGAATTTCGCCGTTCGTGTTTTATTTACTAAATTCACTGCTTAAACAACGCAACAAAGCTTATACAACAACGTTAGCAACAATCTGAACAAAACATGATGTTATTTTATTCATTAGGAATTATTTCTCTGATTTCAATTGGAATTTATTATTTCATTTGGAAAGATAGGCTGAGTGACAAAAAAAATTTAGAAAAGGATTGGCAAAGGTTTCTTAAATCTGAATCCTTGAATGACGTAAAAGGAATTGCTTCTAATGGAGATAAATTGATTTGGAATAAATATCTTCTGACTGAACAACTTGACAAAATAATTGATGTGGTAAATTCAAGAATATCTGATTTTCCTGAATTAAAAAAACTAGAAAATAATGCATTCAATAAAAAATTGCATTACGACCGACCTTTGCCATATTCAGGGAGTAACGGAGGAAAAAAACAAAGTTGGTAACTCCGGAAAAATAAAGACTGTTGCTAACACCGTATAAAAAAAATTGCTAATTTTAGCTAAACCAAAGTTAGTTGCTTGTTTGCTAGCTTCTGATTTTCCTTCGGAAAATCCTCGCACACAAACACGCAACTTTCCTTATACATAAACGTTGTAAGTAATTTACCAGAACAATAGAAAATGAAGAAAATATTGACAAACGTTATTTTAATTTTTATAACATTAGCAAGTCAAGCACAGGTTAAAAAGATTGAATTAGAAAATCGTAATGGTAAATATTATGAAATAGGAAAAGAGATTCCTTTTACTGGAGAATCTTATACCTTCTATTCTGAAAACAAAAAAGAAACATTTACAGAATTCACTGATGGAGAATTGAACGGTGAAATGAAAAAATGGTTTCCTAACGGAAAAATTGAAGTTTCCGGAAAAATGGTTAAAGGAAAAAAAAATGGTAATTGGATAGCTTGGTTTTCTAATGGTAATAAACTGAGAGAAGGAATATACAAAGACAATAAAGAAGAAGGAAAATTTACTTGGTGGTATGAAAACGGAAAATTAAAAAAGAGAGGTTTTTATAAAAATGGAACTTCTAATGGGAAATGGACTTGGTACTTTAATAACGGACAAAAAGAGTCTGAAGGAAAATTATTAAGCGAAACTAATATTGGAAAATGGTTTTGGTGGAATGAAAAAGGAGAATTAATTCACGAAAAGGATTTTTCTGAAAAATTAGAAAATAAAGCCTTTAATAAATTAATAATTGGGAAATGGAATTATATAAAATCTACTGACAAAGAAAATAAATCTATTAAACACGTTATTCGTAAATACCCAAATGGGAAAGAAATGAAAATTGTTGCAAGTGGGCCAAATATTATTATTAAAAATGATGGTACTTACGAGAAAAAATTCACGAAAGAAAATACAGATTACGGGAATTGGGAAATGCTAAAAAAAGATGAAATTAAATTTGAAATGGTTATTCCTAAATAATTCTGAACAAGCAAAATTTATTGCTATAGCTCAAAAAGCTATGGGTAAAAAATGGAAAGAAGATGAAAAAGGAAATTATCTTGATTCTTCTACAAGTAAAATAATTTCATTAACAGATACAATAATGAAAATCGAATATGAAAAAAATTACGTTTTGATTTATAAAAAAGAATCCGAATAAAAACTACTTACAACACCGTATATAATTTATTGCTGGCTTCTCGCCTACTTACGAAAGTCCTCGCGGACTTTCTTGGTCGGTAATTATTTACTAAATTAGGTGCTTGAAACACGCAACAAACCATATACAACAACGTTGTGCATAATTTGAGAAAAATGAAATTCATAGGAAAATTTATCGTTTTGATTTTACTTGTTTCTTGTTCAAACAATGAAAACACTTTGGAACAATATGCGAATTTCCCAGTAAAATTTGCTAAACAGAAAGTCAACTATCCGAATAACGATTTCTCAATATTTATCCAAAAAGATTGGGAATGGAAAGTGGAAAATTATGACAATGAAAACATCCTTTTAGGAATTGACGCAAGTTCTAAACCTGACAAAGACGGATTTATAGATATAATCTCTATTCAAAAAATAAAAAGTTTCGGGGAAAATAAAGACCTAAAATCTGAATTTGAATATTGTCTAAATTTAATAGAAACGAACTCGCAGAACAGAAAAATAATTGAATCTGGACAAACGGAAATCTTAAATCAAAAATCCTATTTTTTGCATACGAAATCAGACACAGGAAAATATGGAGAAGCGGAAATTATTAGTTTTATTTTAGATAGCGGAATTGATGGCGTTTTTTATAATTTAACAGCATCAGCATCCCAAACATCGGATTTAAAGAAAAATATGTCGATTTTAATTCAATCTTTAAAGACATTTGAAAAGCTGAATAATGAATAAAAAAACTATGCACAACAACGTATATAATTTATTGCTGGTTCTAGCCTGCTTACGAAAACCCTCGCGGATTTTCTATTCGGTTTTTATTTGCTAAATTACGTTCTTAACCACGCAACAAACCATATACAAACACGTTGGGCATAATTAGAGCGACATCATCAAATTAAAAGAATATAGAAAAATTTATGGCTATAAATAAATCGACAAAAGCACCTGAAATTAATCCTACTTCTGAGAAGATAGATAAATTATTAAACAGAATTAATTCAGGAGATATCAAAATCCCAGCATTTCAAAGGTCATATGTTTGGAAACAAAATCAAATAATTGAATTACTTGATAGTGTATTAAACAATTATCCTATTGGAAGTGTATTATTATGGAATTCTTCAGAAAAATTGAGACACACAAGAAATATCGCTGGCTTTAATATTCCCGATAATACAGAAGAATATCCCGTAAACTATATTTTAGATGGACAACAACGTATATCTTCGATTTATGCTGTTTTTGCAAATAATTATATTGAAGACGAAACAACTTCAGAATATAACCCAGATATTGCTCTTTTTGATATCTATTTTGATTTTAATAAAAACACGTTTATACCTAGAGCCGAAATAGATGAAATTACTGATTCAATGATTTGTTTAAGAAACTTTCTTGATGCTTCTAAACTTATTGATTCATTAATGACTTTAAACACAGTACACCATATTAGTGCGAAAGAATTATATTCAAAATTCATAAATTATGAAGTTCCAGTTGTTACAATAAAGAATAGGTCAAAGCAAGAAGTAGGAATAATTTTCGAAAGAATTAATAATACTGGAACCAAATTAGGAACATTAGATTTAATGACAGCTTGGACTTGGACAGATGATTTTCATCTTCAAGAAAAAACAGCTGAACTTTTTGACGAATTAGACGAAAAAGGATTTGGAAAGTTAACTCAAAACATACTTTTACAATCACTTTCAGGTGTTATTCAAGGAGATTCAACAACTAAAGCGATTATTAACCTAGAAGGAAATACGATTAGAGATAATTGGGAATTCTATTGTGAAACATTAAGAAAAACTATTGATTTTTTATCAACTGAACTTCTTTGTAAAAATATTGACTTTTTACCATATCAACAGCAGATTACAGGATTAGCAAAGTTCTTTAGTATTTCAGGAAGACCACAAGCGGAAGAATTAAAAATTCTAAAAAGATGGTTCTGGAGAGGAGCTTTTTCTAATAGATATTCATCTGGTACAACAACCGCAAAAATGAATGCTGATATAGAATTTGTAACAAAAATCAGAAATAAAGATTATTCAGATTTAGAAGAATACAAAGTAACTGTTTCTGAATTAGAACTAATCAAAACAAAGTTTTCTAAAGCGAATTCAACTACTAGAGCTCTTCTACTTTTAATGGCTCAATTCACACCTAGAGATTTAGCAAAAAATATAAACGTAGATTTAGACAATGCATTATCAAAATATAATAGAAAAGAATTTCATCACGTTTTCCCTAACGCATTCTTGAAAGAGAAAGGTTTTGATAAAAATGAAATATTTTCATTAGTTAATTTTTGTTTTCTACCTTCAGATTCTAACAAATTAATATCAAGAAAAAGTCCATCAGATTATTTTTTCTCAATAATTAATCAAAATGAATTTAATGAAATCTTACAAAGTAATTTATTCCCTTTAGATAAGTCAATATATTCTAAAGATGACTACTTAAAATTTAGAGAAAGAAGAGCTGAATTAATAATTAATGAGCTTAAAGAAAGAATATAACTATGCCCAACACCGTGTATAATTAATTGCTTGGTTATCGCCTACTTACGAAAGTCCTCGCGGACTTTCTATCTGTGTTTTATTTACTAACTTTAGTGCTTAAAACACGCAACTAATCATACACAACAACGTTGGCAAACATTTGATGAAAAAACTGAACTACATATTAATTTTCTTTCTGATTTTAAGTTCTTGCTCTAATTTGGACGAAAAAAAGAATCTTAATGAATTGTACTCGCAGGATTTTAAAAAATTCCAAGTTGATAATGAAATCGGAATTGTTGATTTAGATTCCGTAATGAACTTCTCGGAATTAATAGAAAAAATGGGAGAATTGACTTGCTTGGGAAAAATTTCTGGTTTAAAATTTGAGCTAAACGAAACACGCTATTACATTACAGGGTTTTCAGATTGCCCAACTTCAGGAGAAATTGGATGTTACTTCAGAAGAAATCATTTGACAATTAGAAACGATTCATTAATACTTGGATATGGAAAAGAGAAAAAGAAAAAACCAATAAATTACTTGAAAACTGAACTGAATAATATTATGGCGAAACCTCATAATTTTAAATATAACGAAAACAAAGTCAAGCCAGCTTTAATTCATTTCTACGTAGAAGACAAATATCCGATTTTAACGACAAAAACTGTTTTAAAAGAAATAGCTGAACAATTTTCAGCCTTAAATACTAAAAACGATTCGGATTTTTTTACATATAATATACTTTTTGAGGGTTATGACATTTCAAGCATTCCACCACCACCACCACCAATACCGAATGAATTTGATACTGATAAATAAAAAACGATTTGCCAACACCGTATATAATTTATTGCTAGTTCTAGCCTGCTTACGAAAACCCTCGCGGATTTTCTATTCGGTTTTTATTTGCTAAATTACGTACTTAATGACGCAACAAACCATATACAAACACGTTAGCTGTAATACCAAAAAAAATCGTAATTGAGAAGAAACTAAATGGTAAATAGAAAAATAGATAGTAATTCTGGAGTTCAAGCTAATGTAGGTTTTGACTTTCAAAGAAATACGTGCATTTACGTTTTTTTAGAAAAGTACAATACTTTGAAAACTCAAGAGTATTTTATTATGCTTGAGCATTATGATGATATCGTATTTGGGTTTTTAAACCAAAACGGAGAACTATCAGAAGTTACAACTTATCAAGCAAAAAAATCTTCAAATGTTTGGACGACGAACAAAGTTTACGAAATTATTCAAAAAATTTCTAATTCTGGAATAGTATTACAGAAAGACAAACTTAAAAAATCTAAAGACTACAACCAATCTCAATTTTTTATTACAAACCATACTATTGCACTTGACTATAAATGTTCTGCTACTCATAAAAAAAAGAAGATTTATATAAATGAGACTAACGAAACTTTAGCTTATTCTACCTTAAACGAAGATTGTAAAACTGCATTAAAAAAAGGTAATTCAGATATCAATTTTGATAGTGAACAAATTAAACATTTTAAAAATTTAAACTTCTCATTTATTGATTTAGGAAGAAATACAAAGTCACAATTAGAACTTTTAACGGGCAAGTTTAAAGATGTTTTTGGTAACACAATTTTAGACCATAAAGCTGCAAGAGATACTTTAATTTATCATTTAAAAGAAATTGAGAGCACATATAATCAAGGAGATATACCTAAATTGAGTGATAAATATAAACGACTTGAATCAACGAAAATAGATTACATCTTAAATATATTTACTACTAAAAAATTAGCTCTTGATTTTTGCAGACAAAAAGCAGAAAGAATTTGCGAGGAACTAAATATAAATGTTTTTGACGCAATGTCATTTGAACTTGATTTTGAAAATAGTTTAGAGGCTTTTAAAGACTTAAAACAAGGAGAACATCAAAAAATAATTCGTTTTATTGAAAACAAAAAAAGTGTAATGATGAAATTTACAAATGATATTCTTTGTATTAAAGAATTATATAATTTGTTCCTAAAAGAGAAAAATTCAACACTAATTCCAAATCAATTAAAAGCGTCAATAGCTGCAGGTTACTTTTTAATACTTATGCAAAAATGAAAACATACTTAACAATTAATAAATTATTCATCCATAGCGAAGTCAACGATAAAAGTTTTTATACCGAATTTGGAAAAAGACTTAATGTAGTTTATGGTGCAAATACATCTGGTAAAAGCACTTTGATACAATTGATTTTATTCACTTTCGGTATAAATGATAATAAAGCAAAACTAATAAAAATCTTATCCGAAGATATTTTCACAAGACTTGATATAACAATCAAAAAAGGAAATGATAGCGTTGATTACTCTTTTGTAAGAAAGGATGAAACATTATATATAAAAGATTCGGTTTCAAAAAAAGTATCAATATTTAAAGGTATTAGTGGTAATAATTCGGTTGAACATTATAAATTAAAAGAATTTTTTAATGAGTTGTTTGATTTTGATTTATTGCTTGAAACTAAATCAGGAATCTCTAAAGCACCCATAGAAACAATGTTTCTACCCTATTATGTTTCTCAAGATGTAGGTTGGGTTTATTTGAGAAAATCATTCAGTAATTTGGAGTTTTACAAAAATTTCAAAGAAGATTTTTTAGATTATTATTTAGGTATTACGAAGTTAGAAAACAAAGAAGAAAGAAAAATACTTGAAAATCAATTGAAAGAATTAAATGAAAAAAACAATTTTTACATACAATTTGAAAAAACAGATTCTGAAATTGAAAATTCTAAAATAGTCAATGCATCTTTCAAAGGAAAAGGGAACGAATTTATAAATGAAATTACCGAAAGGAAATCTGAACTATTGAAGCTTGAAAATAAATATGTTCAAAAATCAAATTTACAAACTTATAATACTCAACGATTATCCGTAATATCAAAAGTAAGTCGTAATCATTCTCATCAATTTCCTGGTAAAGATAATTGTCCAATTTGCCAACAGATTTTACCAAGTAACACAAGTGAAATATATCAATTTTATCAAGAAGAAAATGATACTGTTAAGATTAAAGAGGAAATAAGAGATAAAAACAAAAAATTACAATCTGAACTTAATTCATTGAATAAAAAAATAAATGATTTAAGAGAATCTTTAGCTAATGACTATCATAAACATATAATATATTCTAACAACAATATTACTCTTGACGATTGGATAAAAGCGCAAGCTGATGTGAAATTAGAAAGTTCAATAAATGAAAATATTGGAAAATTAACAATTGAAATTGCAAAAGTAAAAGAGAAGTTAAAGGAATTTAAGGATGATGAAGATATTGAAAATGAAAGACTTGAAAAAAATAAAAAATTTAAGCAATATTATAACATTAACAATATAAAGTTAGGTGTGCCTAAATTAAAAGACAGCAGGTTCAATTATATCTACGAGCTATCAAGTTTCCCGTTTCAAGGAGTTGAATTACATTTAGCTGTTTTGAGTTATCATTTTTCATTCAATAAAATAATTAATGAAACTGAAAATATTCATAGGCTTCCGTTAATTTTAGATAGTATTTTTAAAGAAGATTTAGACGCAAATAGTAAAGAAATGATTCTTGAATTTATTTTCAAGAATCAACCAAATGATACACAAACTATTATTTCAGTAGCAGATAATAAATCAAAAGAACCAAAAATTGAATATTATAAAAATAATTTTTTCGATGACGCTACAAAATTAATTTGTATTGGAGATTCTATCAATAAAGAGTCAATCTTAAAAAGGCATAATAATTCTTGGGATAAGATCTTAAATGAAACTTTTGAAATAATGGAATACGTGTAGAAAGTACTACAGCTAACACCGTATATAATTTATTGCTAGCTTCTTGCCTACTTACGAAAGTCCTCGCGGACTTTCTTGGTCGGGAATTATTTACTAAATTAGTTGCTTGAAACACGCAACAAACCATATACAACAACGTTGTGTGTAAGCTGAAAATCCGAACTAACGAATGAAAAAAATCTTAAAATTTAAACATTGGCATCTATTTATATTAATTGTTCTGACAGGAGCTTGGACATCACCAAGTCCATTAAAGGAGATTATTAATTCAATTGCTCTTGTAACATTTTTGATTTGGATTTATGCTGTTGGAATTTATGGACAAGCGAAATTGGAATCTCTAAAACTTCCGACTTTAAATATGAAATTCTTTAAAATCAACATAATTCTATTTCCGATTTTATTAATCGTTTCATTTCTACTTTCACCTGAACAAACTGCTGAAAATACTCAAGCGGAATTTAACACTCAAACAATTTTACTAATACCGATTTCTCTTTATATGTTTTTTGCGCTCTTTCAAACAATAATTTTTTCTTGTAAAACACTTGCAATGATTGAATTGAAAAGAGAAGTGAAATTTTCTGATTATTTATTGAATTTAATACTAATTCTATTTTTAATGTTTGGTGTTTGGATTTTACAACCGAAAATAACTAAATTAATAGCTGAAACTGAAAATAAATGAGCGGAATGAAAAAAAGCCTACACACAACACCGTATAAACTTTATTGCTGGTTTTGGCTCACTTGGGAAATTCCTCTGGAATTTCGCCGTTCGTGTTTTATTTACTAAATTCACTGCTTAATCAACGCAACAAAGCTTATACAACAACGTTAGCTGTAATTAAAACAAAAAAAATGAGTGATATAAACGATTTACATAAGAATTACCTGAATGCTAAGAAAGCTTTGAATAAGGCTTTAGATATATATGCCGAAAATATTTCTACAGGAATTACGAAAATGAAAGATAAAAAAGAAAGAGTCGATTATTTAAACAATATGGCTAAAGTGCCTAGCGCTAGAGTTCTAAAAAAAGTTAATGAAAAAGCACTTGAAAATGAAGACTATGAAACTTGTGGTGCTTTAAAAGAGTATGCTAAACAGCAAAACATAAAGTTTTAATTAATAAACTTATATAAGATATAAACCTTATCTGTAATTTTAATGAACAAGAAAGAACAATTAAAACAAGATTTAGATAAGATTACTAAAAGTATCGTTACCTTTCTTCAAGCCTTTGAATTTTGCTACTATCTTAACTATCCTAAAACTGACAATAAATTAGATGAGAAGCACCTAAAATATATTACCAATTCAGGTTTTTTTTCATTTTCTAGATATGCACTTTGGCGAGTAACAATTATAGAAATACATAAGTTAACAAATGACAATAAAGGTACAGACAAATACAACCTTCATCATTTATTGAGAAAACTGAAAAAAGGTGGAATTTATCAGTCATTAAAAATAGATGAATTGAAAATTCGTGAATGGGAAACCGAATTAAAAAAGCAGGATGAATCTATAGGACAAGTCAGTACTTTGAGATTTAAGCTTTATGCTCATACAGATAATAACTATGAAAATGTAATTAACAATTCAGAATTGACTTTAAAAGCAACTGAGGAATTAATAAATGTTATAGTTAAAATTATTTTCGAAATATACTTAATTGTCTTCGATAATCATTTTGCTTTCAAACCAATTCACGAAAAGAAAACTGTTAGAAAAATTATAGAAGACATTTTAATTAAACGAGAATCTGACAGTAATAGAGCTGTTGAAAAGTTCATAAAAAATGCGAATAAAAAAAACTACAGCTAACACCGTATATAATTTATTGCTGGCTTCTCGCCTACTTACGAAAGTCCTCGCGGACTTTCTTGGTCGGTAATTATTTACTAAATTAGTTGCTTGAAACACGCAACAAACCATATACAACAACGTTAGCTGTAATTTAAAAAAAATGAAACATATTAATATTATAATCCTTTTTTGTCTGATAACAATATCTGTTCAGAGTCAATGCGAATCGCTTTCTAAAGAAATTTGGAATATAATTAAGATAGAAGAATATGAAAGGTTCGATAGTCTTATAATGAGTATTGAGCAACAAAGAAAAATTTTGCATTGGACTAAATCCGAGGAAACCGATAAAATACTTTTAAAAATTAAAGGTTCTTTGAAAACTGAATTAATATCTAGCGCAAAAAAATTAAGGCTTGAAATTTCAGAAAAAGGTTTTGATTTGAAAGAAACGGTCTTTAAACGATGTGAAATTAATGAAGACAACGAACTTAAAATAATCGTTTGCTACAACGAAAAAGAATACAATTTTGAAATCGTGACATTGAAAACTGACAAATTTTATATTACACTTCCAATAAATAGCAATGCAATTAAGTTACCGAAATTCAAACCAACTAAAGAAGAATTAGCAAATTCTAGTATCATTATTGCTGGAGAGAAATTTAAAAGTATTGTCGCAACTGAAAAGGAAAAGAAAAAAGGTATGAAAATACTAAAAAACTGTATCAAAAATAAGGACACATTAACACGGAATATAGTTTTTGTGGACGGAATGAAAGATAAAAATAATATGATTTTATTGACTTATATGTCGATTGCAAAATCGGATATTAAAAGATACAGAGTTAACCTTGATAAGGAAATTTGCGAAACGGAATAAAAACTACAGCTAACATTGTATATAATTTATTGCTAGTTTTAGCTTGCTTACGAAAGTCCTCGCGGACTTTCTATCTGTGATTTATTTGCTAACTTTAGTGCTTAAAACACGCAATTAATCTTATACAACAACGTTGTAACCAATACAAGAAAAATCCGAACTAAGAATGACATTAGGACTAATAATTACAATTTTAGCTTTAGGAATTACTTTATTTATTGTTCTAAATAAATGTAAGAAAACAAAAATCAAATTTAATTCAGAACTTTCGACAAAAATTGAAGAAAACAAGAAACTTAATTCAAATTTAGAAAAATATAGCGGAATTATTTCAATCGAAAATGAAATTGAATCAAAGAATAAAGAGTTTTCTGAAATTCAATCAAATGCAACAGTATTGAACGATAAGTTCATAAATGCAAAATCAATCTTCAAAGAATTAGAGAAAGATATTAAGCTCTACCAAAACGATTTAGAATTTGTAGAACTTGGAATTTATGAACCAATTTTTGATTTAGAAACTTCAGAAAAATACAAAGAGAGAATTACACAAATTGTAACAAGTCAAAAACAACTTATAAAAGAAGGAAATGCCTGTGTTTGTAATACAGAATGGAGTGTTGGAAATAGCCGAAAACAAGGCGAAATAATGACAAGAAGATACATTAATCTGACTTTAAGAGCATTTAATGGAGAATGTGACGCATTAATTTCAAAAGTGCGTTGGAATAATATAAAACGCTTTGAAGAAAGAATAAAAAAGGCTTTTATTGCAATTAATAAACTCGGTAAATCTAACAACACTTTTATAACTGACAAGTATCTTAAATTAAAATTAGATGAACTTAATTTAATTTATGAATTAGCTCACAAAAAATATCAAGAAAAAGAGGAAGCTAAAGCAATTAGAGACGAACAAAGAGAAGAAGAAAGAGCGCAACGAGAATTTGAAAAAGCGAGAAAAGATGCAGAAATAGAAGAAAAGCGTTTCCAAAAAGCATTAGAACGTGCGAAAAAAGATTTAGGATTAGTTAGTGGAGAAAAGTTAGACGAACTAAATTCTCAAATCGCACAATTAGAAGAGAATTTAAAAGAGGCTCACGAAGCGAAGGAAAGAGCAATTTCAAGAGCGCAAGAAACCAAATCTGGACACGTTTATATAATATCTAACCTTGGCTCGTTTGGGGAAAATGTTTACAAAATCGGAATGACGAGAAGACTTGAACCAATGGATAGAGTAAAAGAGTTAGGAGATGCTTCTGTTCCTTTTACATTTGATTTACACGCAATGATATTTTCAGAAAACGCACCTGAATTAGAGAATCTATTACATAAGGAATTTGATGATAGACGTATCAATAAAGTTAATTACAGAAAAGAATATTTTAGAGTTTCATTAGACGAAATCGAAAAAGTTATTATTGAGAAATATGAAAAAGAAGTTGATTTTATAAAAGTTATAGAAGCTCAACAATTCAGAGAAACAAAATCTATAATTAAACAAATGCAGGAAGCTAAAGATGAACAAGCTGAAAAAGAAATTGAGAAGTATCCAGATAGCTTATTCTAAAGAAGTACTGGTTACAACAAAGTACTGTGGTAAAAAACAAGTAAAAACTCATTAATTTCTCACTAAAACACTTCTGTAATTGTTATCGTATGTTAATCCTGATTTCGCGATAGCAAAAGCCTGTTTTAGCAGCTTATTACAAACCGCAATTAAGGCTAGTTTTTTACTCTTTCCTTTGGCTACTAATCGCTCATAAATTGCCTTGCAAGCATGGTTATATTTACACGCATTAAAACTGCACATAAATAATAAATTTCGAAGTTTTTGATTCCCTATTTTACTAATTCTCGGACGTCCTTTTACGCTACTTCCACTTTGCCGAATCACGGGAGTTAAACCTGCGTAACTACACAATTCACTGCCGCTTGTAAAACGATCAAAACCATCGGTTAGAACAACTAGCATTAGGGATGTTTTAGGACCTATTCCTGGAATACTTTTTAAGCGAGTTAAAACATCTTGATGTGCTTCTTTTACCAAAATAAGTAATTTATCTTCTATCGTTTTCATCTCTTTCTGAACCTGTTTTAAATTTCGTTTTAAGGAGCTCACAACTGCTTTACTTGGATTGCCTAAAACAGCTTCTCCATGTAGTTTATTTTTAAGCATGGTGCTTTGTTTTGTATACACAGAAAGGAGTCTGGTCATTTGAAGACATTCTAATTGATGTTTTGAGTTGCCTTTCCATAGCTTTAATTCTACATGTTTAGCATACTCACATATTAGTTTCGAATCGCTTTTATCGGTCTTAATTTTTGATAGTTTCATCTGAATAAATCGTTTTACCGATAATGGATTTTCTACCGAAACTTTAATGCCTTCTTCTTGTAAATAATAGGCCAATTGGTAATGATAATAACCTGTGGCTTCCATCACACAATGGCTATTAAAATCTAACAGTTTTACGAACTTTTTAAAGCCCGAACTATTATTTTTAAACTGGTAATAATTCCCTTGGGAATCTGTAACATCAAAAACTAAATGACTGATGTCAAGTCCAAAATATTTTATATCTTTATTCATAAGAAATGTTTTTTGAAATCAAGGAACGAAGATTCACGATTTCCAATTTATTGAAATATTATAGAATGAGTAAAGGACAAGCTACGCGAGTTTCAATACTTCGACAAGCTCTGTACAGGCTATAAAATCGAGGTCTAAAGCCTCATAGAACTGTACGAAATCTGTGTAGTAAAAGAGAGGGGATTTTCAATGTTGACGAGATCTGTAGTCTCTACGTATATAATAACCTTATTCCTCTCTTTTGTCTTTTCTAATTATGTATCTAATTTAATAAAAAACAAACTTAAGATGTATATAAAACATAGGGCTTTTGTGCTAACTCCAAAGGTCTGTATTTATTTACAAAGTCCACTAAATATAAAATTTGGCATTTAAACGAAGATTAAAAACAAAATATTTATATTTAGCTAAGTGTTAAATCTGAAATGTAGTGCTTATTAACTGCTCTACTTTCCATATTCTAACCCGCTGCCAGTAATTAAAAAAATCTCAAGTTGTTTTCAATACAATCTATAGAAGCAAAATATTTTATTAAAAATTATAATGTTCCCTTGTATTCCATTATTTTATTAGATGACGAGTCGGATTTTTCTGTGAATTTTGTAAAATATAAAACGAAACGAAAGTCTATTTTATTCCTTTCTCCTTATCAAAATTTAAAATGGTTCGGTTCTACTTCTTCAAAAGTGAAATTACTACAATTTCACGGAGATTTTTATTGTATTGAGTATCATAAAAAAGAAGTTGCTTGTAATGGATTGTTATTTAATAATATCTATTTGCAACCATACATTTCACTCAATAAAATTAAATTTCAAGAACTATCGCAACTAGTCGATAAAATGGAAAAAGAAGTTGGAGCCAATAAAAGGTTTTCAGAATCTGTTATAAAATCTTATCTACAGCTCATATTAGCTATTTGTAGTAGTGAAAAAGATGAACAACTTGGCAATAGACTCACACAACAAACTAATGAAAATGAGCTGCTCATATTTCAAGGTTTGTTAGAATTGCATTTTCATAAAGAACGTAATTCTTCATTCTATGCCAATAAGTTAAATATGTCCCTTTCTTCATTTAGTAAAAAAATAAAATCTCAAGTAGGAAAAACACCAACGCAACTCATTCAGGAGCGTGTTATTTTAGAAGCTAAGAAATTATTGCACCTAACTTTTAAAACTGTAAAAGAAGTTTCAATTGAGTTAAATTTTGATGACGAATTTTATTTTAGCAGATATTTTAAAAAAGAAGTTGGATTATCACCCACACATTTTCGCGAGAAAGCAGGGATTTCTATAGTGGCAAAATAATCCATTATTCATCCGATTTAATCCATTCTTTAGCTTATTCTTAATATATAGTTTTGCTCTCAAATAAATATAATTATGAATAACTTACTTAATTTCCTAATAAACAGTCAAACTAACTTTATCCATTTTATTCGTTTTGCCATTTTTATAGTGATGGTATGGATTGGTGGTCTAAAAGCTTATCAATACGAAGCAGATGGAATAGTTCCTTTCGTAACAAATAGCCCCTTAATGAGCTTCTTTTATGAAAACACTAACAAAACAGCCATCAATGAAGAAGGAAAAACCGTTAAAGAATACATGCTACACAAAAACCCAGAAGGTAAAATGGTAGAGAAAAATATAGAATGGCATAAATCCAATAATACATATGCCTTTTCTTATGGGTTAGGAAGTGTAATTGTTATTATAGGACTTTTGACATTTTTGGGAATTTGGTTTCCAAAAATCGGTCTTTGGGGTGGATTGTTGACGTTTGGAATGTCCATTGTTACTTTAACTTTCCTCATAAGCACTCCAGAAGTATATGTTCCAAATTTAGGAGGCGATATGCCAACACCTCAATTTGGATTTCCTTTTCTATCTGGAGCTGGAAGATTGGTTTTAAAAGACATTATTATGATGGCAGCTGGATTAATAATTGCATCTGACTGTGCAAAGAAGATAAAGACTACTGGCAACACCATTTAAACTTAATTGCTGGTTATAGCCTACTTACGAAAGTTCTCGCGTATGTTATATTCAGTTTTTATTTACTAAATTTAGTGCTTAAAACACGCAAAAAACCATATACAACAACGTTGTAATGCATTTGCCTAACCCAAAAACTAGTGTTACAAACCTAATAACTTGTTTCACTCATTTATGCTTTTGCAGCAGCAAAAAACCGAATAGATTTATCAAAAAAAACAATGAACAAAACCAATCTAATTTTAGCTTTTTCATTAATATGGTTTTCATTTTCCTATGGTCAACAAAAAGATACGATTTATGGACAAGTAAAATCTGTTAGAGAGCAACTCAATTTCCTTGATGAAGATCAGCAGAACATGAAATTATTTAGCGATGAAGGAGATTATGGTCATCACGGTTTTTCAAGTCCTAAATTTACTAAAAGCAGATTTCATAATTGGTGGTATAATACACCTTGGGTTCATTATTCAAATTACTACAAAGAATTAAATAAAAATGGAAAACCAACATATGAAATTTGGTTTTATAAAAATGGTGATACAGTTGCTTATTTCAATTATAAGTATGACAAGAATAACAATCTTATTCAAGAAAAAGAGCACTACGATAGGAACGACTATACAGTTAGAAATTACAAATACAACAAAAACAATAAATTAAAATCAACAATTTATTACGCTTCAGATGACCCAAACCTATATTCATATTCGGAATTTATTTACGATGAAAATGATAACCTAATCCAATCTCAAGATTTCAATAATGATGGGGAAACCTATGGCACAAAATATACTCATTATCCAAATGGAAAAATCAAAGAAGTAATTAGCTACTCGCCTTTTAAAATTATTGTAAAAAATAATAAGAGAATATTATTTAAAGATGGTAGAGGTTATAATAAATTAGACCGTAAATTTATTTATAATGAAAATGGAGACATTATCGAAATACAAGCTTACGACGGTGAATTTTACAGTGAAACTGTACCTAAAATCAAAAGAAAAACACTAAAAGAATATAATAGCGGATTTTTGGTAAAAGAAACAACTTTGAATAGAGCAGGAAAGATTGAGAAATATACTTCATACTCTCACAATGAACAAAAGCAAAAAACAAATGAAAAGCATATAGTTCCTGAATATCCTGAAAACAATCTTTCGTATGAATATTTTTACGATGAAAATAGCAATATCAAAAAGCTTATATATACAGATAAAAACAACCCCATATCTGTAGAATTTGAATACGAATTTGACCATCAAAATAATTGGACAAAACAAATCAAGTCGGTAAATGGAAAGAAACTATTTATTTGGACAAGAAAGATTGAATATTATAAATAAAAAGACATTAATTTCTCACTAAAAACACTTCTGTAATTGTTATCGTATGTTAATCCTGATTTTGCGATAGCAAATATCTGTTTTAGTAGCTTATTACAAGCCGTAATTAAGGCTAGTTTTTTGCTCTTTCCTTTGGCTACTAATCGCTCATAAATTGCTTTGCAAGCATAGTTGCATTTACAGGCATTAAAACTGCACATAAATAATAAGTTTCGAAGTTTTTGATTCCCTATTTTACTAATTCTCGGACGACCTTTTACGCTACTTCCACTTTGTCTAATCACGGGAGTTAAACCTGCGTAATTACACCATTCACAACTACTTGTAAAACGATCAAAGCCATCAGTTAAAACCACTAACATTACTGCTGCTTTTGGTCCAATTCCTAAATTACTTTTTAAGCATGGTGCTTTATTTTGTATTCACAACAAGGAATTTGATCATTTGAAGGCATTCTAATTGATATTTTGAGTTGCCTTTCCACAGCTTTAATTCTACATGTTTAGCATACTCACATATTAGTTTCGAATCACTTTCATCGGTCTTAATTTTTGATAGCTTCATCTGAATAAATCGTTTTACCGATAATGGATTTTCCACCGAAACTTTAATGCCTTCTTCTTGTAAATAATAGACCAATTGGTAATGATAATACCCTATGGCTTCCATCACACAATGGTTATTAAAATCTAACAATTTTACGAACTTTTTAAAGCCCAAACTGTTGTTTATAAACTGCTAATAATTCCCTTCGGAATCTGTAACATCAAAAACTAAATGACTGATGTCAAGTCCAAAATATTTTATTCAAAAAGGCCTGACGATAAATAACGATCACCACGATCACAAATAATACTCACAATAACACCACTTTTTAATTCACTTGCGAGTTTTAATGCTGCTGTTGTGGCACCTCCACTACTCATACCTGCAAGAATCCCTTCTTCTCTTGCTAATCTTCTAGTCATTGAGATTGCTTCTTCACGGCTCACCTCTATTGTTCTATCTACTTTATTAGCATTAAATATTTTAGGTAGGTACTCTTTTGGCCATTTACGTATTCCAGGTATACTAGCACCATCTGTAGGTTGAACTCCCACTATCTGTATAGCTTCATTCTGTTCTTTTAAAAAACTAGAAGTCCCCATAATGGTTCCTGTAGTCCCCATAGAAGAAACAAAGTGCGTAATCTCACCATTAGTATCTCTCCATATTTCAGGTCCTGTGGTTTTGTAGTGCGCTTTCCAGTTGTCTTCATTTGCAAATTGATTAAAGGTATAATACCCTTCATTTTCAACTTTTGCAATAGCATAATCACGAGCTCCTTCTATGCCGTCAGGGTGTAAAGTAACTTTAGCGCCATAGGCTTTCATTGTTTGAACACGCTCTATAGTAGCCTTAGCTGGCATTACTAATTCTATGTCTAGTTTAAATATACCAGCAATCATAGCTAAGGCAATACCCGTATTACCGCTAGTAGCTTCTATAAGTTTTGATTGTTGATTTATACTCCCATTATCGAGCGCATTTTTAATCATATTGTATGCTGCTCTATCTTTTACACTCCCTCCTGGATTGTTGCCTTCAAGTTTAAAATACAAACTCACATTAGGATTTGTATTTAATACCATCGATTTTACAAGGGGTGTGTTTCCTATTTGATCAATTAATGTATTATTCATTCTTTTTATATGATTTTGTAATAATTTGTAATTCTGGAGTATGCAAAACTCTAGAGTTTTTTGGGATTGACGCCGTTAGCCACGTGTTGCCCCCTACCATACTATTTTCTCCTATAATAGTATCCCCGCCTAGTATAGACGCATTTGCATAAATAACAACATTTTTTTCTATGGTAGGATGCCTTTTACTATTTTTAAGATGCTTTTTAACCTTAAGCGCCCCTAGAGTTACACCTTGATAAATCTTAACATTATCGTGTATTTCTGTAGTTTCGCCTATGACAATACCTGTTCCGTGATCAATAAAAAAAGAATTCCCAATCTGCGCACCTGGATGAATATCAATACCTGTAAGTTGATGTGCATATTCTGTCATTAATCTTGGTATAAGTGGTAACCCTAATTTTAAGAACTCTCTTGCCATTCTGTAAATAGAAATGGCAAAAAAACCAGGATATGCTAAATATATCTCTTCAATAGATTTTGCCGCAGGATCGTTATTAAAGATCGCTGTTGCATCTTTTTTTAGACTACAAAATAAATCAGGAATGCTTTGAGTGAAGTCTTCCCAAGTTTTACAAGGTTTACCTACAATGTCTGGACAGGCTAAATTTCTTATTTTTAAAAATAGCACTTCAAGTTCTACAAGTGCCTTTTCTGTTTCTGTACCTTGATCAAACAAGGCATTAAAAAGTAAAATTGTAAACCGCTGAGATTCTTGCTTTAGCGCAACAGAAACTCTAATTTCCTCTTTTTGTTTGTTTATCGCTTGTATTAATTTTGATTGTTTCATAATATTCTTCAAAGACACAAATTTTTAAAATAAAACATAATTAAAAGAGCGTTAAAATTATATTTATTTTACCACCTCTTTTACTTAGCACTACTTCCTGTCTTATTTGTTTAGGAGCTCATTTTTCAAATTATGTCTAAATTAACCAAAAAAAATCACTCTTAAAAACGCTACTGTTGATTCTGTTTCAGTGAGACATTAGTATTAAGACGTGAAAATCATTAATCTCTCACTAAAACGCCTCTAGTTGTTGTCTATATGTTAAGACTAATTTTTAGATGTCATTTGGCTACTAATCGCTCATAAATTCCTTTATAATCCTCTCTAATTTGCTTCGTTTTCATTAAATTAGGCACTTAAACACCACATAGATGACATCGAGAAAATTATTAATGATACCTGGTCCTATAGAATTTGAAAGTGAAGTTATGCAATGTATGGCAGTCCCAACTCCTAGTCATGTGGATCCTGATTTTATAGATTGCTTTGCTAATAGCTTAAAACTAATGAAAGACGTTTGGCAATCTCCATCTGGTCAGGCATTCATAGTTGCAGGAACGGGTACACTTGCAATGGACATGGCCGCAGCAAATTTGATAGAAACCGGAGATAAAGCGCTTGTAATATCTACGGGCTATTTTGGATTGCGTTATGCCGAAATCTTAAAAAGATATGGTGCTGAAGTAGATATCCTTGAAGCTGAAACAGGTAACATTGTCCCCTTAGAGCTGATAGAGCAACACCTACAATCTAAAAGCTATAAACTTTTAACTTTTACACATGTTGACACCTCAACAGCTGTTTTAAATGACGCAAAAAGTATTGGAGCTTTAGGTAAGAAACACAAAGTATTAACCATTCTAGATGGTGTTTGTTCGGTTGCGGGCGAAGAAATTAAACAAGACGATTGGGGTATTGATGTTGTACTTACAGCGTCCCAAAAAGCAATAGGAGTTCCTCCAGGACTTGCACTTTTGGTAGCCTCTCAAAATGCCATACAAGCTTTTGAACAACGCACAACTCCTGTTACTAATTACTATGGAGATTGGACCAACTGGTTACCAATAATGAAAGCATATGAAAATAAACAAGCCTCTTATTTTGGAACACCTGCCGTAAATCTTGTAATAGCATTAGAAAAAAGTTTACAACTTATTTTAAAGGAAGGTCTAGATAACCGTTTTGACAGACACCAAAGAGCAGGAAAAGCCATGCGAGCTGCAATGAAAGCTTTAGGCTTAGACTTATTATCAAAAAACGACGCCGTTTCTGCAAACACTTTATCAGCGCCTTTATATCCTAGCCAAATAGATACTGCCTCTTTTTTAAAGGCCGTAAATAAAGAAGGGGTTATACTTGCTGGAGGTCTTTTACCTCAACTAAAAAATAATTACTTTAGAATTGGACACATGGGGTCGGTAAACAAGAATGATTTACTCGCCACGGTAGGTGCCATTGAATCAGCATTGAAAAACAATAGCTATTCACATGAATTAGGATTAGGAACAACTCAAATATTAAAACACTTCTAATTTAAAGAACAGCTCTTTTTTTAACATCTGCTATAATTTATTCTTCGGTTAAAATAAAAGTTACCCATAAAAAAAAGCGCTTGAAAAGAAGAATAAAAACAATACGTAGATTAGCGCTTAAACCAAGAATAGTGTACTTTTACTAGCTTTTAATTTATTGCAAAAAACATTCTCACACAAAGGTTACCCCCATTTTCAACCCACAAATTAGACACTATACTTAACCATGAGTAACAAACAGGAATCAAATGAACTAGCGCTTCTTAAAAGGGAAATTGCCTTTCAAAAAGTAGAAATTGAAACACAAGCAACAGAGTTAACCCTCATAAAGAAAGAGCATGTAATTCAAAATGAAGAAAAACAAAAGCGTGCTGATGAATTGTTCATTGCTAACAAAGAGCTTGCTTTTCAAAATGAAGAAAAGCAGAAACGTGCTGATGAGTTATCCATTGCTAACAAAGAACTTGCTTTTCAAAATGAAGAGAAACAGAAGCGTGCTGATGAGTTATTAATTATCAATAAAAAGCTTGCTTTTCAAAATGAAGAGAAACACAAGCGTGCTGATGAGTTGTTCATTGCCAACAAAGAGCTTGCTTTTCAAAATGAAGAAAAACAAAAACGTGCTGATGAGTTATTAATTGCCAACAAAGAACTTGCTTTTCAAAATGAAGAGAAACAGAAACGTGCTGATGAGTTATCCATTGCTAACAAAGAACTTGCTTTTCAAAATGAAGAGAAACAGAAACGTGCTGATGAATTATTAATTGCCAACAAAGAGCTTGATTTACAATACCACGTAAAAATGGAAATGGCAACAGAACTGACCATGGCTTATGACGAACTTAAAAAAGTTGAAGCATACCTAAGAGACTACATTAAAGGCTTGGAAGAAATGATGTTTATAACTTCACATAAAGTGAGACAACCTGTTTCGCATATTTTAGGGGTCTCAGATTTACTTGAATTAACTACGGATTACTCTGTGGATGAGTTAAAAAAAATTGTCGGTTATATTAAAAATTCCGCACTTTCTTTAGATAATTTTATAAAAGAGCTTACCGCATTTATGAGCAATCTAAGGGATGGAAAAAACTAAACATAACACCATAATCTCATGTATTGAATTCAGTTCAATATTCCTATTAAGATGCAATGAATTGGTCTGTTTATAAAAATTTATAGTATAAAATTAAGAACTGCGAAAAGTTGTTTCCTAAAAGCTATTACTTCTTACACATTTCCATTACCAACAACTTATTAGTCGCTTAATTTATTGACATAGGTCAAACAGTTTTACTTATAACACCATTAGTTTTGCTGTTAGAATAGTTAAATACAATTTAAGATGATACTTACAGAATTAGAGACACTACAAAGACTTTGTAAAGAAAGGCTTACGAACTATTAAAACAGTTTGAAAAGCAAATACTAAAAGCAACGATTTAGCAAAACCAGGTCATATTTTTCCTTTACGAGTGCATGACAACGGAGTACTTAAGAGAAAAGGACATACAGAAGGAAGCGTAGATTTAATGAAGTTAGCTGGTTTGTAACCAGAAGCCGTTCTCTGTGAATTGATGAATGACGATAGAACTCTAGCCAAAATTGATACGATTTTGGAATTTGCACATACGCACAATTTGGTGGTGCTATCTATTCAGGATATTATTCATTATCGTAAATTTGTAAGAGATTATAACTAAATGACAAATCATACAGAACTCACTCATTTCATAAGAGAAACTAATAAAATAGACGATGACGAGTTAAAAATTGTGTTGTCGTCTTTTAAAATAATTAAGAAGAGGAAAAATGATATTTTATTCTCAAATGGAAAAAAACAGTCAGGTAAGTTATTTTGTAAAAAAAGGTTGCTTAAGTCTCTTTTATATTGATGAAGAAGGGAAAGATGTGATGCGTTATATTGCCTTTTGAAAATCAATTTGCCAAAGAGTTAGTGAGTTTTTAAAAACGAATAGCAAAGCACAACTAGAAAAAAGGCATCTTTTCCAATAAGATGGTATATTTACCGCACATAAACAATGTTAGCATTGATAATGAAAAGGGGTTTTATAATGTATAAAAAAAAATGTTCATTTTAAACTTAACCAAAGGTCGTTGCTAGTTTACTACGTTTGATTTACTTGTGAAAAATCCACGAGTATAAAACCAGACTACTCTTATACCTCACCGTTACCAATTGAAAACAAAAAGAGATGACCTTGCAAATAGATCTAAAAAATCATAGAGTAACATGTTACAAATGTATGAGGCCTTCAAGCACTTGTATTTGTAAACACATTAGTCCTTTACAGACTAAAACGCGTTTTATTATCCTTATGCACCCGAAAGAGTACAAAAAGGAAAAAAATGGAACGGGACATATGACGCATCTTCAGCTTGAAAATTCAGAAATTATAGTTGGTGTTGATTTCACTCATAATAATCGTGTAAATGCCATACTAGCTCAAGAAGATTGTTCTTCTTTCTTACTTTATCCGGGAAAAGATAATTTCAATTTATCACTAAGGGAAAGTTCCGAAATAAATTCTTTTATGGGGCATCAACCTCATATCTTTATTATAGATGGTACATGGCCGTGTGCTCGTAAAATGCTAAAACTAAGTAAAAACTTGCAACAGCTAAAAAGAGTAAGTTTTGACAATGAGATAACATCAAAATTTATTATCAAACAACAACCAGAATCGCTTTGTCTTAGCACTATTGAGTCTGTTTATACCGTTTTAAATTCACTTAATAAAGGCGACTTAGAACACTGTAAAATGGAGGATTTTCTTATTCCTTTTGAAAAAATGATTGCCTACCAACTGGACTATATTCTAAACCCTAATAGTAAAAACTATTGCGCAACTGCAAATGGTGAGGTAATTCCTAAAAACATGTATAAGAAAAAGTCCGAAAGACGTATTATTTTTGAAAAAAAATAGATATAATTCCGTAATCACCTTCAAGAAATGAACAATAACTTTTTAAAGATTAAGACTTATATTGCTATCACTTGAGACAGATTTTATGACTGAAAATAATTTCAGCAATCTGATAGCTAATTGAAATTGCTTTTTTCACCTTTTCTTTCTTATTTGTTAGTTCTGCCATGAAAATCCCTGATACTTACAAAGTAGTAATATCGGAAATTGAAGGAATAACAGGTCACGGAATGATGCTTACTGGTCATGTTAATATTTCAAATAACTATCGAGATGTATTATTTGAAATAAAGCTATAATATAGCATAGAGAGAAACGAAGACACTAGTAAACTATCGTTTTTTAGGGAATTAGAAATATCATAATATATGTACTTACTTAAAGGCTAAAAGTGCCTTATTTGGCTTGTATGGAATTAAAAGAGAGTTTAAGATTTAGCATTACACATAATAATAAGGTTGAATTTAAAAACTAAATAGATGTGCTTTAATCTGTATCAATACCATATAATCTCTAACGCTTATCTTTAGTATTCGTAAACATTTTAGAGCCTAAAAATTTAATTTTTATAAACAAATCGTGTACGCGACTGTGTACGCTATATAAAAATAAGATTATAGGGAATAAAAAAACCCATCAACTATTTCTAGTGATGGGTCTTACTTAGTAGCGGGAACTGGACTCGAACCAGTGACCTTCGGGTTATGAGCCCCAAGTCATCCTTGAATAACACCCTTCTAGAGGTGTTTCGCGCTATATAAATTTAAAAACGTATGCAAAAACGTATGCAGTTTAGGTTTTTAGATTATCAATAATATATAGTGCAATATATACGATTATTTAATAATATTTTAATCTTTATTCATTTATTTTTTGATATCAAAAAACATCACTAAACATAAATTAAGCTAAAAGTTTAACGATGATTTCCGCACAAACAACAACCTTAATATTTTCTACTTTTACTTGAAATTAATTTCTAAATACATAACATCATTAAGTACAAAACAGAAAATTATAGTATATTTAATTCCTTAATTTTTAAGTGAAAATTGCATTTCAAAAAATCAAACCCTAATAAAAACTAAATTCGATTAATGATTAAAATACTGAATAACTACTGCAATAAAGAAAACGGACTTTTGTTATTCAATCCTCCTACAGGCTCTGGAAAAACTCACAATGTACTACAGTGGATTTTTGATAATTATAAAGATTATTGTAAAGAGAATAAGAAAATATTTTTTTTAACTAATTTAAAGAAAAACCTCCCTTTTGAGGAATTAGAAAACGATTTTTTTATTCCAAACAACAAAAAATTAGACTTTGATAAAGATATTTTATTCCTCGATTCAAATTCAGATAGTCTTTTAAAAAGATTTGATCAAGTTGAAGACTCTATAAATAAATATTTTAAAAATCATACTGTTTTTTATTCGATAAAACATTGTGTTACACAAATAACGAAACACAAAAACAATAATGAACTTAAAGGTATTGTTGGAGATTTAAAAAACAAATTAAGAAATGAACTTGAACCTCAGTTTAGAAGGATTATAGAGAAATTTTTAAAAGAAAATTATCCTAATAAAAAAGAAAGGATAAAGGCTATTGAACAAGACAAAGAGCTAAAATGGATTGGTGAATTATACCCCTCTGTTTTTTCTTCAAAAAGGAAAGTCTTTTTTCTAAGTATTGATAAATTTTATTATAAAAATAGCACACTGGTTGAACCTTCCTATTCCTTTTTAGAAAGCGACATAACCAAAGATGCAATAATATTTATAGATGAATTTGATGCTACAAAAGATAATCTTCTTAAAAACATCATTGAAAAAGGGAAAAAACAAAGAATAGATTTTATTCATCTTTTTACAGAAATATATTGGGCTTTATCTAATAATATATTTCCTGAAAAATTCATAACACATTCAGAAAAGAGAGAAGAATTAATAAAGAAATCTAGCAATGAATATAATTTAAAACTTGAAAATATACAAGAGACTCTACTAAAAAAAGCAGAAGAAATTGTAGATAAATATAAAACTAATTATAGTTTTAAATCCATAAATAATGAAAATGAAAATCAAAGAAATTTACTTTTTCACGATTTTCAATATCATTCAGTATATAGAAATGAAAAAAAATTCATTCGTCTAAACACCAATGTCAATTCAAAGGTAAATGAAATTATATTTGAAACTGAACGTCCAAATTCAGGTGAAAATATTGTTGCCTTATTAAATCAAATAAAAGGTTTTATTAATTATTTCAGTGGAGTTATAAAAAGTATTGCTGAAAACTATCAGCAATTAGAAACCCAAGAACGAATAAAAAATCCAAATCGTTTAGAGTTTACTTTTGATCTAGCTCTGAGTTCCGTAATTGAAGAATTTGGTTTTGACAATCGCTACAAAAACTATATTATAGAAAACATAATAAGCGCAAGGGAAAAACCTAAGAAAAAAAATTTTGAATTAAACTACGATTTTAGCATATACGAAAATGGGTTTAGGTATTATGATTTTGTTGATAACGATTTACACCAATCAAAAACTAAAACATACATATATAATTTTCAAAACACCCCTGAAAAATTTATACTAAAATTAGCTGAAAAATCAAAAGTTATCGGAATTTCAGCAACTGCATTAATTAAAACAGTAACGGGGAATTATGATATTTCATATTTCAAAAGACAATTAGGACAACATTTTTTCGAATTAAAAGAAAATGAAAAAAAACACCTTTCTGAATTATTTGACAATCAAAACAAGCATTATGACAAAGTTCAAATAGATACTAATTGGTTATCATTCACAGACTACCAATCTGACTTTGAAAACCTTTTTGAAGATAAAGAATTAGCAGATGATATTATAGGACAAATAAAAAGTGACAACCCCAACATAACAGACTATCTTTTAAACAGATACACTAAGCTTGGATTCTGTTTTAAAGAATTTCTTACCAAAGATAAAATAAGAGGGTTTTTATGTTTATTAAATAAAGAACCTAAATGGAACGATAAAAATTTAAATTTAAAAATACTTGAAGAAATATTTTCTATATTAATAGAAGAAACAACTAATACAAAAGAACTTTTTACAAAAGGAAAAAACAAGTATCAAGTACAAAACTCTTACACAATAATAAACAGTAATGATTTTGATAATAAAAAACAATCATTTATAACTCGTTTAGAAAATGGAAATAAAATATTTATTATATCCATGTATCAAACAATGGGTGCAGGTCAAAATCTTCAATTTGTAGCTCCTAATCCAAAAGAACTAATCAATGTAAAAGATAAAAAACTACCAAATTGGAATACAGAAAACAAAACAGATATTAATGCTATTTACTTAGATAAGCCTACTCATTTAATTCAACAAATAAATAAAAACTTAAATGAAGAAGGATTTATTAAATACCTTTTCCAATTAGAATTTTTATTACAAGTTGGTAAAATATCAATTAGTCAATTAAACAAAGAAGTAACAATTGCATTTAAACATTTATTAGCATCGTTTAATACTACCACCAAACTAGATAGACCTCAAAATGGTTTCCTTTATAGTGATGATAATATAAAACAGCATTTTGCAAAATATATAATCCAAGCATTAGGTAGGATTTGTAGGACAAATTTAAAATCAACAAA
The DNA here is from genome assembly GCF_052934785.1 of Lacinutrix undariae. Lineage (NCBI taxonomy): Bacteria > Pseudomonadati > Bacteroidota > Flavobacteriia > Flavobacteriales > Flavobacteriaceae > Lacinutrix > Lacinutrix undariae. Next base: position 1,926,500 of record NZ_CM128809.1, on the reverse strand, counting down.
TATTTATATTTACGCAGATTCAGAATTAGATAAATTAATTTGTGATTTTGACATTGAGAATAATATTGTTTTAAACGAATTTAAAGAACTTGTCAAGTCTTCTAAGCATCGAACAAACACACCTCGTAATTCTGAAAAATCTCTTTTAAATCTAGCTAATTTAACAAATAAAAAAATCAACTCTTACATTAAAAAATTCATTAATTCGGATTGGAATTGGAAAGAAGGCCAGAAAAAAGAATGGGAAAATCTAAGAGAAATGTGTTTAATTTTTCCAACTATTTCAAATCAAGATGTAATAGACAGAAATTTAAATAGAGTATTAGACTTATATATAGAACAACCTAAGCCAAACAACAATTACTCTTACAATCAAGAACAAGATTTTGCTAATATAAAAATAGATTTTGAAAATAATTTACCCTTTAAGGTGTCTCAAGAATCTGCTAGATTGACAGAATTATTAGAAATAACAGGAGTAAAATCACTTTTTGAACGCAAAAAATGGGCTACTAAATTTGAAATCAAAGACTACATATTGCCTCCTGAACTATTCAATAACATATACAAGGGAGCTTTAGGTGAACAAATTGGTAAATTCATTTTTGAAAAACATCTAAAAATTGAATTAGAGGAACTCCCTCTAGACAAATATGAGCTTTTTGACTTTAAAATTAAAGGCGAAAATATTTATATTGATTTTAAGCATTGGAAAGAAGAAACAAAAATTGATTCAAAAGAACAAATTGAAAAGATTAGAAAAAAATTAAATACTGTAAAAGGAGAGAAAGTATTAATCATAAATATTTTATCTACTTCTAGTTTAAAAACAATTAAAACTGCTGATAATAAAATTATCGAAGTCCCTTCTTTATGGAATTCCAATACCAAACAATTTAATCAAGAAATTCTAAATTTAATATCGTAAATGAAAAATATTAAGACAAATAAACTTTCTATAGATATTAATCATGAGCAAATTCTCAATGATTTTTCAATAATTAAGTTTTCTACATCTGAAAAATATATAAAATATGGAGCTTTATTTTTAGATGAAATAAATTTAGAAACAAATGCAAAAAGTATTGTTTTTGAGCAGGGTAATTCATTCTATGCCCTCTATGAAAAAATAGAAATATCAAAACTTGACCTTTCAAAAAAATTACAATCTTTAAAACATAGTGATTCATTAACCTATAAATTAATTGACAATAAAAAAGAATTGTTAGAAATACCTAAACATCTTTTATCACAGTTGTTAATCAATTCCATTTCAACTCCAAAACACAAACGATTATCTTTTAATAATTTAACAGGAAAACTATATTTATTCAACCCAAATCATTTTCAAATTAGCAAAACCAGAGATAAGGAACTCATTTTCAAAATCGTTGGATTAGAATTTAAGATTAATAACGAGATTTCTCTTGAATTAAATGTGAAAACGTTTTCGAATGTATTGCTATCTAAAAAAATGAATTTTAGCAAAAAGAAATTTAAAGAGTTTCCTAAATACACCTTCATATATTCTACAAACTCACTAAAACGAATACTTAGTTCTGATAGTTCAAATGAAAATCAATTCATTTTAAAACAAACTTCTAAAAATGGGATTTTAGAGAAAAACAATATCACTTTTTTAGATTTTAAAAATTTAGAAAACTTTAAAATAAGTAAGATTGGATTTTTAAAAGACATATTATTAACCATCGAACAAAAGCTCTCTAAATATTTAACTATATCATTTTTAAGTAATAAATCAGAGAACATAGAAAGGTTTAAAAGTAAATTTAAGATAGAAGACCAAAAATTAAACTTGACTTTAATCGATTTGTCTGATACTGAAGATTCGATTGATATAATTAATGAGCTACAATCTGAAATAAAAAATATTTCTCCATTAAGTTCTGTAAAAATAGCTTTAAAAGAAAACAAAAATGGTAATAATATTAAGCTTATAAACAACAAAAATCATTACAAAAAATATAATTTAAAAGACCCTTATAAATCAAGTATTAAAACACAGCATTTAACTTTACAAGATTTTAAACTAAGTTCTAAAGCTTCAATAAAAGCTATTCTTAAAGAATTAATCTTAAAAAATGACATTCTAAACAAAAAAGTAAGCATTATAGATTGGGAATCTTTCAACTTTACTAATGATTGGATATTCGGAAGTAAACTAGAAGATATTTTTTATTTTATAATCATAAAACCAAATGGTAGTTTATCGTTTGAAAAATTTATTCCTGATTTATTTAGTCAAAATGAATTTAATGATTTGTGTGCTATTTTTGATAATGATGTAAATACTGAATTTATTGTTAAAGACAATCAAGGTAATCTTAATTGCATAAAAAAAACAAAAAACTACACTATTCCTGAGTTTGATATAATTTATAACACATTGTATCAAGAATCAGAACCTATAGAATTAACAAAAAAAGAAGCCGACAAATATATTCGAGAATGTATTGAAGATAAATCAAAATTAAACATTGTTTTAACTAATCTGAACGCAATAAATGAATGGAATAAACAATCATTATTAAATTGTTTTTCAAACAGAAATGATAAAAAAATATTTGTTGATTTTGTAGAGTCCAAAACAGGAGAAATATTAAAATCTTATTTACGAGATAAAACACGTTATGAAATTTTAGACAGCCAATTAGATATTCATCAATTTAGAGAAAATGATAGGTTTTATTATTTTGTAGGTGTAAAAGGTACAGGAATTCAACAACATATATCAAGAGCTTCTGTAATTAGAGAAATTGAAATCATTAATAACTCGGAATTTCTATTTGACAAATTACTACCTTTAATGAATGTTGATTTTGTAAAAAATGGAGAACTAACTGTATTACCTTTTCCTTTAAAATATTTAAGAGAATGGATAAAAAGTATTAGCCTTGATGAAATTTCACAAAAGTCATAAACACATTTTAATAAAAATATCTAAATAAGCTAAACAAAGACTTCAAATAGAAATAAGTATTATTTAAACTTTATTGCTGCTCCAAATTATGTTTATTTGAAATGCGGAAATTCGAAAGCATTTTTAGAATAATGCCAATTTTCAGTAATAGATCACAAACTATTGACACCATATTAGAGAAAAACAAATGACACAATTTCAAATAAATGACCCTAGTTTAGAATCTCAATGGAGAGCTTTAATTCTGTTTGGAAAAAATAGTGCTACTTATAAATTTGCATTTGCTAAAAGTTTATTAGAACTTGTAAATAAGGAAACAACTAAAATTACATTAGCTGAATTATCTCAACCATTTTCTAAAAATATAATTGAGCATTTAAAAGAAAACGATAAACAAGGAAATTCAAAATCAAGTAGTTTTTTAAATATTTGTAGAAGTCATATAAAAGGTGAAGTTTCAGATACCGAGTTATGGTCTAAAACTGAAAAGTTAGGTTTTGTAAATGTAGTAGATGCTTTTCAAAACTTAAACGGATCTCAAATTCCTGATATTTTTTATGAAAAAAACTATAAATCAGGCAATAAAGAAATAATCATTAAAGACAACCTTTTAAAACTAAAAGAATCTTTTCATTTCCAAAACTTTAATCAAGAAGTTGAAGCTCGTTGGAACTTAGTTGAAACCGCTTGGAACCTTAATATAAACCCTAAACTTCTAGAGGTTAAATATGATGAAGACAAGTCCCTGTTCTTTTTAGAAAATGATTTTATGAGAAGAACCGACATAACTTCTGTTAGAGATTCTTTAAATGGATATCAGAAAGGTAAATGTTTTTATAGTTTTCAAGATATTTCAGTTGTAAGTGGTTCTTCTAATTTATGTGAAGTTGACCATTTTTTTCCACACGTAAATAAAACAATACATAATGAATATGGAGCAAATATAAATGGTGTATGGAATCTTGTTTTAGCCAACAAAGAAGTTAATAGGAATAAATCTGCTCGTATTCCTGAAGAAAGATATTTACAACGATTGTTTAACAGAAATGAATTTTATATTCAAAGTAAACACCCTTTAGCTGAAACAATTGTTAATCAAACTGGTAATACAAAACATAAAAGAATAGATTTTTTAAATAAACAATATCAATTAGCATTAAATTCTGCAATTATTAATTGGAAACCAGAATTTGAATTAAATGGAAATTTTTAATGAGCGTATTTAACAACATAGAAGAAAAAAGAATTATACATCAAGGGAAACATTTTTTCTTAATAAAAGATGGATATCCAGTTTCCCCTGGACATATTTTAATTATATCTAATAAAGAAAAAATAGATTATTTTGAATTAGGTGAAAATGAACTTAAAGAGTTAACAGAACTCATTCATAAAGCAAAAGAAATTATAGAAAATGAATATAATCCTGATGGTTATAATATAGGAATGAATTGCGGAGAAGTTGCAGGACAGTCTGTAATGCATTTTCACTGTCATATTATCCCAAGGTTTAAAGGAGATATGAAAAACCCAAAAGGAGGCATCAGACATTGTGTAAAAGGCAAGGGAAGCTACTAAATTAATTACTACAATCTACTCCCCTTTGGTTACCCTCCTTAACAAAGAATAGTCTAAATAAGTTTTTCTTATTTGGGTTTACTAATATAAATACATCTATTGTTCTTCGGCTCAACAAAATAAACGATTAAATCTCATACAGAGTAAAGATCTTTTCACTAAAACTAAAAGCTTCTATTTTTTTTAATGAATTAAAAACTAATAACGTTACTCCCTACAAAATATATCAAAAAAAAAGTCCCACCGAAGCAGGACTAAAGATTTTCATCTACGGCATATAGCCTTATTGTGATAAGATTAAAGATTAGAAATTTTAATCTGACACAAATATAGTAAAAAAATAATATCCTGTTTTACGGATATCCTCAATATAGATATTTTTCTTTTATGTAACTTGTTAGCTGTATAAATATGACATTAATATGAGTAGAATATTAGGATTAGATTTAGGTACCAACAGTATAGGTTGGGCAATTGTAGATGAAGAAAAAAACAAAAAAGAATACACTTTAATAGATAAAGGTGTTAGAATCTTTAGTGAAGGTGTAAATATAGAACCTAAAACAAATGGAGAAAGTTCAAAAGCTGCACAACGTACAGAATATAGAAGTGGCAGAAAATTAAAATACAGGAGAAAACTTAGAAAACTAGCTCTACTAAAGGTTCTTTCAGATAATAATTTATGCCCAACTCTAACTGATGAAGAATTACACCTATGGCGCTATAAAAAAATATATCCTAATAATGATGCGTTCAGACTTTGGTTAAGCACAGATAATCAAGATGAAAAAGTAGAACGAAAAAAACAAACAAAAAACCCATATCACTTTCGTTTTAAATCTTCTACTCAAAAGTTAGATTTAAATAATATTCTAGAAAAACATGAGTTAGGGAGAGCTTTTTACCATATGGCTCAACGTCGTGGTTTTTTAAGTAACAGATTAGATACATCTGATAATTCTATTGTTGAAGAAAAAAACAGTGAGATAGAAGAAATTATTCAGAAGGCTATCAATTCTGATGATTTTTTAAATATCTATAGTGATTTTTTAGAAGCTTACGATAAATCTGAAGCTTACAGTAAAGCATTATTTACTTTAGAAAGAGCTTTTAAGGCAATCTTAAAAGAGAGCTCTACTGAAACGTTTAACCTTATTAAAGAAAAACTACTAGAGCGTTTAAATAGAAAAGAATTTTTAGGTAAAGTAAAAAGTGCTATTAGTGATTTGTCCGCTAAAATTGAAGAAGCCAATTGTAATACATTAGGTGAATACTTTTATGACTTACACAAAGAAGGATTAAAAATAAGAAATAATTACACCCATAGAGAAGAACATTACTTACATGAGTTTCATGTTATTTGTGACAAACAAAATCTTCCTGTACATTTAAAAAAAGATATAGAAAATGCTATATTTTTTCAAAGGCCTTTAAAATCTCAAAAAGGGTTAGTAGCGAAATGCCCGCTAGAAAATGACAAAGCAAGAGTACCTATATCTCATCCTGATTTTGAATTATTTAGAATGCTTAGCTTTCTTAATACTATAAAAATAAAGACAAAAAATGATGACCAATTAAGATTTTTAAATCCAAACGAAAAAGCAACTATAACCCCTCTCTTTTATAGAAAATCAAAACCTAATTTTGATTTTGAAGAAATAATAAAAAAACTAACTCCTAAAAACTTAAAATCTGGATATTATAAATCTCAAAAATCAAAAGAGTATGACATTCTATTTAATTATGGAAGTTACACTAATATAACTGGATGCCCTACTATAGCAAACTTAAAATCTGTTTTTGGAGAAGACTGGAAACCTTATCTATTAAACAATTTCACTAAAAACAACAAAGATAATACAGCTAAAACAGAAGATCAAATTGTTGATGCAATTTGGCATGTTCTTTTTAGATTTGATAACACCGAAAAGTTAAAACTTTTTGTAATTAACAACTTAGGGTGTAATGAAACAACCGCTTCTAAGTTTTCTAAAATAAAATTAAAACAAGATTATGGCTCATTAAGCTTAAAGGCTATTAGAAATATTTTACCATACCTAAAAAAGGACTTACTATATTCTCATGCTGTATTTTTAGCAAACATGAAAACTGTATTACCTAAAACAGTATGGGATATAGAGGAGAATAAAAAAATCATAAATAAAGAAGTCTTCTCTATTATTGAAAACTATAACCATTATAAAACTATAATTGACATTGTTAATGGAGTTATTAAAAATGTAAAGGATAACAAGGAAACATGGAATGCAACAAACTCTTTTGTTGTTGATGTATATAAAAAAGATATTAATAAAAGCGTTGAAAGTTATTACGGAGCAAAACGATGGAGTTCTTTTTCTGAAGAAGAAAAAAAGGAAACTGTAAATAATTGTTTTGATACTTTTTCTTCTCAAATGGAATTAAATTTAGGGAGAGGTGAGTTTCTAAAAAAAGAAACTTTAGAAGAGCGTATAAAAGGGTTTTTAAGAGATAATTTTGATGTTGATGAAAATTTATTAAAGAAACTATACCACCCATCAGCTATAGAAGTTTACAACAAAGCTGAACGGAGTGATACAGATGGTAAATTATACCTAGGAAGTCCGTTAATTTCTTCTATAAAAAACCCAATGGCAATGCGTGCCTTACATCAACTACGTAAAGTTATCAACCAACTTATAAAGGATGATACTATAGATGAGAACACCACTATACGTATTGAAATGGCCAGAGAACTTAAAAGCGCAAATGAAAGAGTTGCAATAAAGCAAAGGCAAACAGACTTACAGAATAACAGAAAAAATTATATAGATACAATACAGCAACTCTATAAAGAACAATGTGGAAAAAACATTGAGCCTTCTGAAAATGAAATTTTAAAATATCAACTTTGGCTGGAGCAAAATAAGGTTTGTTTATACACAGGAAAAACTATTCCCATTTGTGATTTTATAGGTGCAAATCCAAAATTTGATATTGAACATACAATCCCAAGAAGTAAAAGTTTAGACAATTCTCAAATTAATAAAACATTATGTTGCTCTAGATATAATAGAGAGGTTAAAAAAAATAAAATACCAACGGAGTGTAATGATCATGGAGAAATACTTTTACGCATAAACCATTGGTTTGCTCAATATAAAAGTTTAGAAAGACAGATTAGAGATATAACTAAAAAAGTAAGAGGAGCAACAACAAAAGAAAACAGAGATACTAACATACAAAAAAGAACAAAACTTCGCTTTGAGTATAATTATTTAAAAAGCAAATACGAAACCTTTACTATGGTTGAGATACCAAGAGGCTTCAAAAACAGTCAATCAGTTGATATTGGAATTATTAGTAAATATGGAAATTTATTTTTAAAATCATTATTTACAAAGGTATATCCTGTAAAAGGAAAAACTACATCTAACTTAAGAGATGTTTGGGGATTAGAAAAGAAAGAACGTATTAACCATGCTCATCACGCAAAAGATGCTGTTGTTGTAGCTTGTTGCTCAAAAGATATTAACGATGCTTTAGCAGTTTATTATCACAACTACGAAGATTATAAATATTACGGAAAAACAAAACCGTCTTTCTCACACAGAATACCATGGAAAGGATTTAATACCGATGTTAAAAATTTTGATAACAACACCTTAATAAGTCATCATACGCCAGATGTTTTACCTATACAAAGTAAAAAAGCTATTAGAAAACGTGGTACCATACAACGTAATAAAAAAGGTGAAATTAAATATAAACAAGGAGATACCGTTAGAGGTGCTTTACATAAAGAAAGTTTTTATGGCGCTATAAAAAGAGAAGAAAAAAACAAAAAAGGTGAAGTGATAGATACTATTAAATATGTATTACGGAAACCTATAGAGAGTTTTAAAGATACTGACTTGAAGCACATAGTAGATGATAAAATTAAAGAAATAGTAACTAATGCGAGGCAACAAGAAAAGATTTTAAAGAAAGAAATTGAAACATTAAAAAAGCAAATCAATAAAGTAAATGATGCTGAAGAGGCCATTTTAAAAGCAAGAATTGAAACATTAACTCATGAAATTGATCATAATCTTTATGTATTACCAAACAAGAATGGGAACTCAATACCTATAAAAAAGATTAGATATTTTACAACAGATGTAAAAACACCTTTAGAGATAAAAAAACATAGAGATGTATCCAAACATGAGCACAAACAACATTATTTCGCAAAGAATGATAGTAATTATTGCATGGCAATTTATGAAAGTATTGATACAAAAGGAAAAGTAAAAAGGTCTAATTTATTAATTAATAATTTTGATGCAGGTAGCTATTTTAAAAAGAGTAATACTAATAATCAACTTTATCCAGTTGCCCCTGAGAAAGATGAAAGTAATAATCCATTAAAATACATTTTAACAAAAGGAAAAATGATCCTTCTTTATGATAAAAACCCTGATGAATTATTTGAAATGAATGAATTACAACTATTAGAACGCCTATTTCAAATTACTCAAATAGATGTAGAAAAATCAGCAGAAATCAAGTTATTACACCATTCAGAAGCTAGAGACAAGAAAACACTAACATCTTTTATGGGATTAAAAACAGGAATGAAAGGTGGTAAAAATATTGGATATTATAAAAAATACCCATGGATTAAAATAGGCGTTAATAGTTTTGACTGCCTTATCGAAGGCTATGAATTTAAAATATCATCTACAGGAAAAATAGAAATATTATAGTTTTTTAAATTCAGATATAAAAGTTCATTGACATAATTTTCAAACTTCTATAAACCTACCTTATAGACGTCGCTAAATATTAAAAAACACGATATTTACTTTATCTTTTCGTATGCAACAGGTGAAGTTGTGGTTTGATTAAAGATTAGAAAACACGATATTATAATGTTTTATATTAGTTTATCGCTTAAAGTTGTGGTTTGATTAAAGATTAGAAAACACGATATTTTAAGATTAACGCTCGTAGGTGTTATATTAGTTGTGGTTTGATTAAAGATTAGAAAACACGATATTGTGCTTAATTCAATAGCTAGCCATTGGCTTGTTGTGGTTTGATTAAAGATTAGAAAACACGATATTAATTGATATTTTTCTGAAGACATACTACTGGTTGTGGTTTGATTAAAGATTAGAAAACACGATATTTAAATGGGGATACAAAGTTTATAAGGAAAAGTTGTGGTTTGATTAAAGATTAGAAAACACGATATTTTTTGCAAGTTCGATCGCTTTTTTTGTCAAGTTGTGGTTTGATTAAAGATTAGAAAACACGATATTAAGACACTCAAATATTTATTAATCCAAATAGTTGTGGTTTGATTAAAGATTAGAAAACACGATATTACTCTATTAAATATAGATATTCAAGGCGCAGTTGTGGTTTGATTAAAGATTAGAAAACACGATATTCTTTGAAACTGTTAAATTGGTTTTACAAAGGTTGTGGTTTGATTAAAGATTAGAAAACACGATATTTGATATAGTAAACAAGAGTAATACCAGCAGGTTGTGGTTTGATTAAAGATTAGAAAACACGATATTGAGCAAATAGGAGTTTCAACTGTTGACGCTGTTGTGGTTTGATTAAAGATTAGAAAACACGATATTAAAAGAAACTGAATTATTAGCTTTAGCGAGGTTGTGGTTTGATTAAAGATTAGAAAACACGATATTTTGGTATAACAAATTCAGTAGAAAAAAGTTGTTGTGGTTTGATTAAAGATTAGAAAACACGATATTAATATTTTATTAATTGCAGCGTCTTTGTATGTTGTGGTTTGATTAAAGATTAGAAAACACGATATTTTCACCTTCTGCTGGTGTTCCTTCAAAAGTGTTGTGGTTTGATTAAAGATTAGAAAACACGATATTATACTTGGAACGCTCTAAACCTTAACGGGGGTTGTGGTTTGATTAAAGATTAGAAAACACGATATTGTTAGTTTCGCATCTTGGTTTATAAGCAAAGTTGTGGTTTGATTAAAGATTAGAAAACACGATATTTAAATCAAAAAAATAATTGCCACCCCAAAGTTGTGGTTTGATTAAAGATTAGAAAACACGATATTTTTTTTTGTGGCTAATGCTGCAAGTGAAAGGTTGTGGTTTGATTAAAGATTAGAAAACACGATATTAAATCCAGCGTCACACCCTCAACCTTTAAGGTTGTGGTTTGATTAAAGATTAGAAAACACGATATTAATCATATCTTTTTGTAGGTTTCATAATTAGTTGTGGTTTGATTAAAGATTAGAAAACACGATATTGCCAATGCAATCACTCCAAGCGGTTCAACTGTTGTGGTTTGATTAAAGATTAGAAAACACGATATTAACCGCAGCGCCTTTTATAGCTCCTGTGAAGTTGTGGTTTGATTAAAGATTAGAAAACACGATATTTCTAACAGGTGATTATATTGGTGATACAATGTTGTGGTTTGATTAAAGATTAGAAAACACGATATTGCTAACTCCATTAAATATACCTATCGCTTTGTTGTGGTTTGATTAAAGATTAGAAAACACGATATTGATAACGGTACGTTAGCAAAACAAGATAGTGTTGTGGTTTGATTAAAGATTAGAAAACACGATATTCGATATATTGCCGAAGAGTTCGCCCGTTAAGTTGTGGTTTGATTAAAGATTAGAAAACACGATATTAGTCTTGATTAATATTTATTATCTCAAAGAGTTGTGGTTTGATTAAAGATTAGAAAACACGATATTGAATGTACAAAAAAGGAGGTATGTATTATGGTTGTGGTTTGATTAAAGATTAGAAAACACGATATTGAATAGTGAGCGCGTATGCTAATTTTATTGGTTGTGGTTTGATTAAAGATTAGAAAACACGATATTAGGAATATTACTATTTATCCATTCTAAAGGTTGTGGTTTGATTAAAGATTAGAAAACACGATATTAAACGACCAAAAAGAATGTAGTATATTTTGGTTGTGGTTTGATTAAAGATTAGAAAACACGATATTTCTATGCTGCTATTATTGGCAAAGACAATGGTTGTGGTTTGATTAAAGATTAGAAAACACGATATTTATATTAATTGAGATGTTAGGACAGCCTAAGTTGTGGTTTGATTAAAGATTAGAAAACACGATATTAGTTATCTCAAAACCCTCTATAAACTAAAGGGTTAAGAATAAATATCGATTAAAAAAATGCTTCTTTATTGCAGTGATAAGGCAATATTGAAGCATTTTTTTATTTTAAAACAACTCTAATTGAGTTGGTTGCCGTTCTTTTTCAACTTCTGTCTTACCCCAAAAATTCATAATATTTCCAAATTGCTTATCAGTAATTCTTAAAATACTCACTTTTCCAAAAGGAGGTAGTAAACGTTTTATTCTTTTCTCATGTGCATCAGCACTTTCGCTACTAGCACAGTGTCGCATATAAACAGAATATTGCATCATGTTAAAACCATCTTTTAGTAAATTTTTTCTAAATCCTGATGCATTTTTACGATCTTTAGGAGTGTCTGTTGGTAAATCAAAGAAAACAAATAACCACATAATTCTATAACCGTTTAATTCCATAATTTTGGATATGTTATTTTCTTACGCTTACCAGTATAACATTGTTGGAGTGAGCTTGCTGTTTTTTGTAACGCCACCATGAGTGGGCTTTTTTCATTTTTAAAATATACAGTTCGTGTTAATATATTAAGTAGTACAGATTTTATTTCGGTATTTAATTCTTGTTCATCATAGTGCGCCATTATAGTATGAACAACTTCATCAACTATAGGTCTATATGGCTCCATAATATCATCAGCTAAAGCAAATGCATTATATTTACTTTTATGATGTATTCCCAAAGTATTTAATAAGCCACTTCCAGAAAGCGCTCTTGCTGTTGCAGCTCTTAAAATAGCATATCCATAATTAAGAAAATTATTAGGGTAATTACCAAAGCGTTCTCGTTTAAAATCTAATTGAAAGAAAGATTTCCAATAAAAACTAGCAGCAACGGCTTCCATATTTGTTGTATCTCCACTGGTTACTTTGCTTTCTAGATATTCAAACTTGTTAGAAGCTCCTGTTATTTTTTGAAGTAATATTCCCTGATTTTTAATCTTCTCTTTTATAGTTTGCTGCCATAATTGCTTTTTAAGCGGTGCAGTTGCATTTATTTGATGCTTAAAAATTTCTTGCTGTATATGGTGACTATTTAAGTTTAAAAATAAACCATTAGGTGTATGCGTATTGTCACATATTATAACTGCTGTATTATTGCTAACAAGTAAATTTAGCGCAGGAATACTAATATAAATTTCAGGATTATCTACAACAATAAAACCTATATCTTCAATAGGTATTGTAGCATTTCGTGTTTCACTTTTAATATTAAGCTGTAGGTTTTGAGTTGTTATTTTACTCTTTTTTTCAATAAGTAGGGTCTTTTTTAACATAGTTGATCATAAAGTTTAATAGATTTAACAAAAACTCAACTAACTAGTTTACAGGATATTTACTAAAGTAATAAAATAGAACAAGAATACATTATTCGAAGTAAAAAACAATTCGTTTACTTTCAAAATTATCACTATTAAATAATCATTGTTTTACCAAAAACACAGCTAAACACATAAATAAACACACTTAAACAATCTTTTAAAACATAAAAAGAGCAAAAACAAAAAAGTGATAATTATTTATCACTTTTTTATCACTAATAATATCACCTAAATATCATCGCTTTTTTTTATAAAATACACAGCTATTTAATAGTAAGTAAATACGCTTCTAAAAGCATAAAATTAAACTCTGGACTTGAAGAGTAAGATCTTGCAAATTCATAATTCTTAGAATACTTAGATTTTTCATTCTTAACTCTAAGTATATCTAATAATACTTTATCAAATTCTATAGATAAATTTTTAGGGAGATGCATTTCTATTTTCTTCAAAATTCTAATATACCTATCAAGATCTTCTTCAGTTTCCTGAAAAGAGTTTTTATTCCGTTTAGAATACATCCATACAATTAATTGTAAAAAATCAATAGAAGTGAAAAAAGTATCTTCTTTAACAACCTCTTTCTCCTCAACACAAAGTGTTCCATCAAAATAATTAGACAATAATTCACGAATATACTTAGACACAGTTAGGCCTTCAAAATCTGACTTCTCCTTAATCCTTCTCTTTAACTCTTCTGATAGTTTTAAGTTTATAGAAGGTTGCACTACTCCTTTAGACATTGTTCTTTTATTTATAATAATTATACCTGCTTTATATTAAAAACCGTTTCTAACAAAAAGGTTTCTGCCGCTTCTTTTGTTATTAAAGGTTGTTTCTTTTTTGCCCTAGTTACTCTTGGTTTATTTTTCACCTCTAAAGGTTTTATAATTTTTTCTGTTTCTTTATTTAAAGACAAAGCTGATTTGATATCTGATAAGTCACTTTTAATAAATTTAAGAACATCTATTTGCTCTTTTACTATTGGAGCTTCCATTTGTAATACTTTAGATTGTATGTCGTCAAAATGCTTTAAAAACATCGTGGCTTGCGAATAAAAAGCATTTTCAGTTTCCTCTCTTAATATTTTCACATCTGCACAAACATTGTTTTGCATCCATTGAGAAACGAGAACCAAAAAATTAACGTGCCCCATATATTTCTCTAATAAGAAATCAAATTGAGTTTTTGATAAACGATGTCGCACATCAATCAACTTGAATATATTTTCAGCCAAAGTCATATCCTTAGAAAGGATTTTATAATTAGTCAACTGCTCTTTTAACTCGCTATCATAACCCTCACTATCAATAAAAATAATAAGATTAAAGTATGCCTCATCGTCTGTATCAGGAAACAATTGTTTTGGTATATAAAATATGAAAGGCTTATAAAGAGTTTTCCATAGTTTATCAAATAGTTTTTCTAACTCCATAGTTCTATTTTAATAATTCTGAATAATCCTCTGGAAGCTCCGCATCAATATCTCTAAGGTATTTTTGTAAAGCAGACATTGACGAATGACCTGTTATTAACATTAATTTACTTTTTGCTTCAAAAGGAGAAGATCCTTTTACTAACGCTCTGTAAAGTTTTGTTATATAAGTATGCCTAAAACTGTATAAACCATAATCTGTGCCTAGTTCAAAATGATCTTTAACAACCTTTTTAAAACGTTTTGAAAAATAATCTCGTTTATTATCTACACTCGTAGTCCACTCACCCCCTATTTTATCTGGTGTAAATAAAGAAAGAGAAGCATCCATTTCTGAAAGATCAGGTAAATCGTTTATTAATAAATCGGGTATGATTTTAGTTTTTAAAGGACTGTTCTTCGCTTTAAACTTAATCACTTTATTTTTTAAGTCTATATCACCTACTTTTAATCTACAAACCTCTATTGGTCTTAAAAAGTTGTAGGATATAAACTTAATATACAATAACAACAAAGCATCTTTAGATTCTAGGTATTCGTAAATCTCTTCCTGCTTTTCTTTGGTGTAAGTCTTATTTCTTTGTGGGATAGTTTTTAATACAGGAATTCGTTTTATAAAATTAGTAGGCACAATATCATTATCTTCTAAAACCTGTATAATACTACTTAAATCAACTCTAAAGTTATTTCTATTACGTGCACTTGTATTATCTAGAACATGATTTAAAAAACCTGTTACGAGCTTTCTGTTAAGTTGATCTATATTGGTAACCTCTGGATGAGATTCCTTAATCCATTTCAGAAAATTACTTATTCTATTTTCATAAGATCGTTTAGTCGTCTTACTTAATAATTTCTCTTTTAGCTTCAATCCAAAAGCAAAAGCATCTTTTATAGACATCGACGGTTCTTTTACTTCCGCTACTTCTTTTTCAAGCACCACAACATCTTTCTTAACTTCTAATGTATTTGTTTTTGAGCTTGCTGGTTTTACACTAGTCTCTTTATTTTGCTTTTCGAATAATACTGTATTATCTTCAAAAGGATTATACCCCTCTTTAAGTAACTTCAACAAAACTTTTCGGTAAACGGTTAAAACCTCTAATCGTGCTTCTTTTGTTTTATATGTATTTGCATCTCCATATATAGGAGTGACTCTTTTTAACTTTCCTGTTTTAGGATTTCGATAGGAAAAATAAACATACCAGCGTTTTTTTATATCACCTTTTGCTGTATATATTTTGGGGTCGGAAAAATTTCTTTTTTGTAACAAATCGTATGCACTTTCGTATTCACTATTGTATGCAAAGTTAATTAATTGCTTAAATGTAGGCATAAAAAAAACGGTTTAGTTACCTAAACCGCTTATTCACAAGCTTTAAACTTAGTAGCGGGAACTGGACTCGAACCAGTGACCTTCGGGTTATGAGCCCGACGAGCTACCTACTGCTCTATCCCGCGATGTTAATTTGAAACACAAACCTTAGCTTTTAACTTTCGATTCATAATGTCGATGTTGTTGTTTCGGACTGCAAATATACGACTCTTTTTAAGACTACCAACTATATTTCAAAAAAAAATCAACATTTTTTTGTTGATTTTTTTAAAGCTATATGTTTTTACAACTTAATCCTCTGAATCTAAAGTCACTATGGTTCCTCTAGAATTTGTATGGTCGATATCAAAATCTATAATATTTGGAAATTTTTCTTGTAATGATACTAAATCACCTTTAAAACCATTATTCCCTAGAAGTAAAACTTTCAAATTTGAAAGGTTTGCTAATTCATTTGGAAGGTTTCCGTAAAATGCATTGTTAGATAATACCAACTCTTCTAAATTAGCCAACTCTCCTATTGATGATGGTACAACACCTAATAAATTATTATCAAATACACTTAAAACTTTAAGTTCCTTTAATTTTGAGATGCTTCTAGGTAGTTTCCCTGTAAGTCTATTACTACTTATCATTAACTCGTTTAAGTTTGTTAAAGATGCAATTGAATCGGGAATACCTCCTGTAATATTATTATTGTATAACGACAGTGTTTTTAAGTTTGTTAAGTTTCCAATAGATACCGGAATAATTCCTTCAATTCTATTCATAAATAACTCTAACACTTCTAAAGATTCTAATTGACTAATTGCTTCAGGTAATTCTCCAGTAAGTTTATTGAAAGCAATATTAATTTCTTTTACAGCTTTTAAATTTGAGATTGTATTAGGAAGGTTTCCTGTAATGTTATTTCTGAAGAAATTAATTTTTTCAATATGAACTAGATCTCCTATTTGGATTGGTAAATTTCCCTGTAAGTTATTAAACTCTAAATTTAATTCTACAACGTGATCATTTTTAATAACAACTCCATACCAAGTAGATACTGGAGCATTCAAATCCCAAGCTGTAAACCAAGATTCACCTTCTGTTGCATTATGTAATGCTACTAAAGCTTCTTTTTCTTTTAAAGAAATATTCCCGAAAGAAAGCACTGTCATTAAACAGAATAATAAGGTGATTTTAAATAGTTTCATAATATGTAATATTTGTGAGGGATACATTTATATTACGAATATAGACACATATCGCTAAACTACCAACTTTTTTCGACGAACGGTAACCTTAAAATAAAAAACAAGAATTCAACTAGCTAAAAAACAGGTTTTTAAGATTTCGGTAAAAACAATTAATTGTCAAAAATAAGCAAAAAAATCTATTAGTAATCACCTAAAAACAAGACGAATACAAATTCATGTTTTAACTAAAAGCAGCTATAATTTAGTAATAAAATTAGAAGTTTACATTCAATAATTCACCACTTAATTGCAATACTTCAAGTTCAGATAACTTAGCATCATATTTAGCTTGATTTCTACTAACTTCAGTATTTAGTAGGTTTAACTGGGCTTGACGAAACTCAATAGAAGTAACTTGTCCTAATTTAAAATTCTCATTAGTACGTTCAAAATTATTTTTAGCTGTAACAATATTGCGTTCTTGCACTTGGTAAATGATTAATTTATTTTGATAATCGTCCCAAGCGTTATTAAAATTACGTTCAACATCAATTAAAATTTGTTCTTTTTGAAGTTGCTGACTTTCAAGATTAATCTTTGCGTTCTTTACGTTAGTGATTGTACTTCCGCCATCAAAAATATCCCAACTCAAGCTCAAACCTCCTGTTAAACCTGTATTTGTAGATACAGATACAAATGAAGCGCCATTGTTATTATTTTTATTCCAGCCATAAGATCCAATTAAATCCAAGGTTGGTAAATAAGATGATTTGTTAGATTTGATATCATACTCTCCAATTAAAATATTTTTATCTAACTGTAATAACGAAACATTATTACGTTTCATTTTCTCTAACATATCTGCCTTATCTAATCCAAAAGCAAAAGTAACAAGGGTATCAACCTTAAAGTTAGATTGCAGCACATTACCTAGAACAAAGTTTAAATCACGTTTAGAGTTCTTTAATTCTTGTCGTTCATTAATAATATTAATACTGTCGTTATTAATATCAACTTCAGCATTAAGAACTTCTAATTTTGAACTTTGTCCATATTCAAATTGATAATCGGCACGTGTTAATCTGTTTTTTGAAATCTCAAGAGTTTCCTGTAAGGCATTTGCATTTTCAGTAAGTTTTGCTACGGTATAATAAACAGATAACAACTCAATCATAGTACTTTCAATAGTTTCACGAGCTTCTAATTCAGACAACTGATATTCTTCTTTAAGTTGCTTGTAGTCGTAACGCCTACCTTGTCCATCAAAAAGGGTATAATTTAAATTTAAAGAAGCGTTATAGTTTGAACTTTCAGCTCCATTTAAAGTGGTAACATCACCAGATGAAAATTCAGATTCATTATTATCTAAATTATAATTTGCACCTGCATTTCCTGTTAGCGTTGGCAAATAGCCAGAATTTAAAATACTAGTATTATTTTCGGCAACTTCTACACTTTTGTTAGCAATTTTAATTCCGTAATTATTTTCTAAAGCTAATGAAACCGCTTTTGAAACGGGTAAAGATTCTTGTGCCGATACTGTAATTACAAAAAACAGCGTAAAGGTTTGTATGATGATTTTAATGTTCATTATCTTCTTCGTTTTGCTCTTTAATAGCGCGTTCAACTTCTTCTTTAGTTACTTTATTACCCGTAATTAACCATTTTGTTTTCTGCTTAATAGAATTACTGAATGATAAAAATAAAGGCAATACCAATAATGTTAAAACTGTAGCATAAGCAATTCCAAAAGAGATGGAAATCGCCATTGGTATTAAAAATTGCGCCTGACGACTTTCTTCTAATAATAAAGGAGCTAAACCAGCTATTGTGGTTAATGAGGTTAAAAAGATTGCTCTAAATCTAGATTTACCAGCTTCTTTTAAAGCGTCATCAAATTTTAATCCTTCTTTTAAATTGGTGTTGAATTTACCTATCAATACCAAACCATCATTTACCATAATACCTATTAAAGCAATAATACCTAATAACGACAATACGTTTACTGGAAAACCTAATAACCAATGTCCCCAAGCTACTGCTGTTAAACTGAATGGTATTAATAATAGTAATAATAAAGGCTGACTCAAACTACGGAAAGTAAAAGCAATCGTGATATAAATAAGCAGAATAATTATGGATCCCGCACTTTTTAATGAGCTATTTAGCTTGTCTTTCTCTCTGTTTTGACCTTCATAGGATGCAGAAAGTGTAGGGTATTTTGATTTTAAATCTACCATAACACGAGATTTTATATCATCAATAATATCTGTAGTACTTGTACTTGGATCTTTTAAATCTGCAAATACTTGTATTTCTCTACGTCCTTCAAGGTGATTTATAGCTACATCGCCACGTTCAATAACATAACTCGCAATATCTTTTAATGTAACACGCTCGCCTGATGGTGTTACAATTCGCATATCATCCAAGTCATTTATTGATGCTCTGTTTGCAATGTCGTAACGCACCCAAACTTTAATTTCATCTTGTCCTCTTTGAAAACGTTGTGCTTGTACTCCAAAAAATCCGCCTCTAATTTGACTCATCACATTTTGTAAGTCTAAACCTAATAAATAAGCACTTTCACGAAGTTCTAATCGTATTTCTTTAATTCCGGCAGGATCATTATCGGCAACATCTTTTAATAAAGGATTTGCTTCTAAAACAGATTTCAATTCTATTTTTGCGGCTTTTAATTCTTCAATATTATTACTTAATAGAGAAACAGACACTGGACTTCCACCAAAATTTCCTCCCGAACCAAAAATTAATCGTTCTGTTCCAACAACAGAACCAACTAAATCACTTAACCTGTTAGCCACCATGGCTGAACTAATTTCGTTAGGACGTTCTTCTCCTGGCAACATATTAATTTTTAATGCTGCGCTTGAAGCACTATTTAATGTTTTAATAGTGTTTACAAATAAAACTTTATCAGTACCTTCTAAGTATGTTTCTGTAAATTCTTCATTTACAATATATGCTTTTTCTTCAATCATATTAATAATTGAATCGGTCACTTTTACATTTGTTCCGTTAGGCATTTCCAATTGAATAGACACACTATCACTGGCAACACTAGGGAAAATAGTAACTCCAATAACACCACCACCAATTGCACCGATAGTTAAGATTAATGCACCTACAAAAATTCCCAAGGATAATATTTTAAATTCAAAAACGAAGTCTAAAATTGGCACATATAAACGTTCTCTTAAAAACGTCATTAAGCGATCACCATAAGCATTAATTCCTCGCATTTTGGCAAAAAACTGTTTCATTTTAGATTTTGGAGCATCGTCATTTTCTTTATCACGACGTAAAGCTTTTGAATGGGCTAAATGAGCTGGTAAAATGATGAGTGCTTCAACTAACGACACCACTAATGTTAGAATAACGATCACCGAAACTTCACTAAAAAACTCCCCTATCTTACTTTCTAAAAATAAAAATGTAGAGAATGCTAATAGTGTTGTAATGATTGCTGAAACTACAGGAGGAATAACCTCTAAAGTTCCATCAATAGCGGCATCAACAGGGCTTTTTCCTTTTTCATAATGCTGGTAGATGTTTTCGGCAATAACAATTCCGTCATCCACCAAAATACCAATAACTATAATCATCCCAAAAAGAGATAATACGTTTATGGTGACATCAAATTGACCGGCGAATATGAACATTCCTAAAAATGAAATTGGCAAACCAAAAGCTACCCAAAAGGCTAAACGTGTATTTAAAAATAACGATAAGAAAAGGAGTACCAATAGCATCCCTACAATAGCATTTTCTGTAAGTAATTGTGTACGTTGATTAAGAGTTACCGAGCGATCATCAATCACATCTAATCGCACATTATTATGAACTTGATTATAATTTTCTATATAATCTCTAACTTTTTCTGCGGAAGACACTAAATCCTCATTATCTGTACTAGTAACACTTACATTTACGGATAACTCTTTATTAAAATAGGCAACAGTTGGCGTTTCAGAAAAACGATCTCGTAAAATCGCTACATCTTTTAAGCGTACTGTTTTACCGTCGTTACTTGCACGAACTACAACATTAGATAAATCTTTACTGTAATACGATCTGTTATTGGCACGAATTAAATATTCTTCGGCATCAGTTTTAATATTCCCACCGGTTACCAAAATATTTGAAGCACTTACGGCATCTGCCACTTCATTAAAAGTAATATTATAAGCTAACAAACTATTTTCGTTAACGGCAATTTCAATCTCTTCTTCTGGATACCCAGAAACTTCTACTTGCGAAATCCCTTCAATAGCTCTTAAATCGTTCTCAACTTCTCGTCCAATTTGTTTTAAAGTGACCAACGGAATATTTGTTCCACTAATAGCGAATGAAATAGTTTCTCTTACATTTTCGGTTTTTGCAACCACTAAAGGTTCCATTCCGGTAGGGAAAGATGGCACACGATCAACCGCATTTTTAACTTCTAAAAGCATAAAATCTATGCTTTCGCCTTTTTCAATTTCAACAGTAATGGTTCCACTATTTTCTTTTGAAGTTGACGTAACACGATCTACACCGGTTAATCCTTTTAAATTATCTTCTACCTGAAGTACAATTCCTTCTTCAATTTCTTGAGGAGACGCACCAGGATAAGCTATTTGAATGGTAATTATTTTTGATTCTACTAATGGAAAAAACGAAGACTTTAACGAGTACAATCCAATAATACCGAATACTGTAAATGCTAATATAAAAACAGTAACAGCAACGTGATATTTTATAAAATACGAAATTATTTTTCTCATCTTAGTCGTTTGATTGGGTTGTTGCTGTATCTTCAAAAACTTTCACCAACATACCAGCATACGCTCCTGGAACAGGACTTGATAAAATAACACTTCCGTTTGGCACATCTTTAAGTACCACTTTGGTATCACTAAAATAGATAGGTTTTACAGGAATTACATCCAAAACACTATCTCTAACTACATATATATTTTGAGTTTCTAGAAGTAAGTTTCTATCTATTTCAATAGCATTTTCTTCTTGTTTTGCATTTAATTGTGCTTCTAGATACATTCCTTCTTTTAAGGTATCATCTTTAACTTCAATAAACACCGTTACCGTTTGGGTAGTAGCATCAATACTTCCGTTAACACGAGAAACAATTCCTTTAAATGTTTGCGTGCCTTCAAGATTATTCAGTACTACATTTTCGCCTACTTTTAAAAGTGACACGTAAGATTTACTAATAGAGACTTCCATTTCGTAAACTGCAGGATTAATATATTCTCCTAATTTTTGTCCGCCTCTAATTAAAGTTCCTTCGGTAACTAAAGCTTCGGTAAGAATCCCGTTAAAAGGTGCCGAAATAGTATATTTAGATAAACGTTGCTCTAAAGTTTTCACATTATAATATTGCGACACAATACCACGACCTGTAATAAAATAGTTTTCCTTATCGGAAGTCATCTGTGGAAGTTCTGGCGTGCTTTTGTTTAAATTGAAGCCTTTAAGATAGGTTTCCCATTTAGCAAATACTTCAGGAAAATCTAGTCTTAAATCTGCCATAACCGCAGTGATCGCATTATACAATTCACTTTTTGCAGATTGTACAGTTGCATAATATTCCGAAGCATTAATACGAATTAACGATTGCCCTTTTTTGTATTCTTGTCCTGGTTTAAATAAGGTTGACCCCGAAGAAAACACACCTTCTACTTCAGCATACAACTCTACACGTTGTTTTGCTGTAAGGTTTCCGTTTGCAGGAATTATAATAGGTATTGTTGCATTCTTTACCGTATCAACAAAAACAGTTTTTACTACTTTTTTTGGTACTGGTTTTACCTTATGTTTATTTTGAATTAAAAGGTATGCAATAAAAATTGACGCAACAATAAGCAATACGCCTAAAATTGTAAGTATAAGTTTTCTCATTATGGAGGTTGGTTATATATAACGTTAGACGTAAAAGGAAGCGTTCTGTTTAGTTTTAAGTTGTTAAAGTAAACTTAAATCTGAACTATTAAGATTCTATATTATCAATCTCTTCTTGTATAGCCTCCCAATCTTCCATTAATTGGGTTAAATCATCTTTTTTAGCTTGATACTTATCAAAAAATCCAGGTTTTGCGGCAACTACATCATAATTAGCGGCTAATTCCTGATCTAACTTTTTAATATCTTTTTCTACTTGATTAATTTTTGCTTCAGTATTACTCAATCTGTTACTTAAAGATTTAAGTTTTTTCTGCTCTTTGTACGTATGTTTATTACTTTCTTTAGGTTGTTCTTTAACCACATCGCGTTTTTCAACTTCACGTAAGTTATCTACATTACGTTGCTCTAAATAGTAGTCAATATCTCCTAAATATTCTTTTATTTTTTGATCTTTAAATTCATAAATCGTATCGGTTAATCCTTGTAAGAAATCTCTATCGTGAGATACTAATATTAAAGTTCCTTCAAATTTCCTTAGAGCTTCTTTTAATACGTTTTTAGATTTTATATCCAGGTGATTGGTAGGCTCATCCATTATCAACACATTAAGTGGTTGTAACATTAATTTAGCTAATGCCAAACGGTTACGTTCCCCTCCAGATAATACACGTACATATTTTTCTGCCTCTTCACCTCTAAATAAAAATGACCCTAAAATATCACGTACTTTACTTCGGTTGGTTTCATTGGCTGCATCAATCATGGTATCTAAAACCGTTTTGCTACCATCTAAATATTCGGCTTGATTTTGAGCAAAATATCCAATCTGTACATTATGACCAAGTTTTAAATGTCCGGTATGTTTTAAATCTCCAACAAGAATTTTTGCTAAAGTAGATTTCCCTTGTCCATTTTGACCAACAAAAGCAGTTTTTGTATTACGCTCAATACTTAAATCGATGTCTTTTAAAACTTGTAAGTCACCATATATTTTTGAAATTCCTTCAGCTTCAACAACCACTTTACCTGGTGTAATTGATACTGGAAAATTAAGTGTCATTACACTGTTATCATCTTCATCAACTTCAATACGGTCAATTTTATCTAATTTTTTAATCAGTGATTGCGCCATAGTTGCTTTAGAAGCTTTTGCTCTAAATTTCTCGATCAACTTTTCGGTTTGTTCAATCTGTTTTTGCTGATTTTTTTGAGAAGCTAATTGTTGTGCTTTTAGCTCGTTTCTAAGTACTAAAAACTGAGAGTATGCTTTTGGATAATCGTAAATTCTACCTAATGAAATTTCAATAGTACGATTGGTCACGTTATCTAAAAACATTTTATCGTGCGATACAATAGCTACAGCTCCTGAATATCCTTTTAAGAAATTCTCTAACCAAATGATAGACTCTATATCCAAGTGATTGGTAGGCTCATCCAGTAGTAAGATATCGTTATTTTGTAATAATAGTTTTGCTAATTCAATACGCATACGCCAACCTCCCGAAAAGGTATCGGTAAGTTTATTAAAATCTTCACGTTTAAAACCTAAACCTTGAAGAATTTTTTCGGTTTCACCTTGATAGTTATAACCTCCAATAATTTCGTATTTATGTTGTACATCATTAAGGTCGATCATTAATTGATTATACCCTTCACTTTCGTAATCTGTACGTTCAACCAACTGATGATTAATTTCATCTATTTTAAGTTCTAAAGCTTTAATTTCATGAAAAGCTTGGTATGATTCTTCTAAAACTGTACGTCCTAAAACAAAATCTATATCTTGTTTTAAGAACCCCATACTTAGATTTTTATCAGCAGCTATTTGTCCTGAATCTGGCTCAATTTCTTTAGAAAGAATTTTAAGCATTGTAGATTTTCCTGCTCCATTTTTTCCGATAAGACCAATACGGTCTCCAGGACTTAATTTGAACGTGATATCTTCAAATAGATAGGTCCCTTGAAAAGAAATAGAAAGATTATGAATATTCAGCATTTTGTTACAATTGTTACAATACAGGTTTAAATAAATAGCTACTTTTGTAATAGAATTACAAAGCGCAAAAGTAACTGTTTTATTATGATAAAAAAAGGCTCTAAATTATATAGTATTTTCACAGGAAGTTGTCCTAAATGTCAACACGAATCTATGTATGTAAAGAAAAACCCATACATATTGTCTCACGCTATAAAAATGCATAGTAATTGTTCTAATTGCGGTACGAAATATGAGATGGAACCGTCATTTTTTTACGGATCGATGTACGTGAGTTATGGTGTAGGTATTGCTTTTGCAGTAGCTGCTTTTGTAATTAGTTACTTATTTTTAGGTGGAGGCTTAGTCACTTCTTTCTTTGTTATTGTGGCAACCTTAATTGGCTTTGGGCCAATAATAATGCGTTTATCAAGAAATATATGGATTAACTTTTTTGTGCATTATGATAAGAAGTACTCTAAGAAGTAGTAAACCTATTAATATTTATTTCGGTATCTAAAGGTGTATTATTTTCAATAAAATGAAATAATTGTTCAGCAACATAAGGCGCAATCATTACACCACGTGTTCCTAATCCATTTAATACAAAATAGTTTTTATAAGTATTGTGTTGTCCAATTAAAGGGCGTCTGTCTTTTACTGTTGGTCTTACTCCTGCGACTTGATTGACAACTTCAAAATCACAATTAATGAATGTTTTTAGTTTACGAACAAGCTCATCTTTACCAGATTCTGTAATTTCATTAGTCGTATCTTTCCAATTATATGTTGCACCAACAGCATATAAATCATTTTCTAGAGGCACCACAAATACCGATGATTTTAAAATATAATCAATCTTTAAATCGGGTGCTTTAATAGTTAATATTTCACCTTTAGCAACATTAAGAGGCAGGTGATTAAAGAACGGGTTTTTAACCACGCCAAAACCTTCAGCAAACACAATTTGATTGGCTTCAATGGTTTTATAATTTACTGAGTTTTCATTTTGAATTAGCGCCTCGTAATCAAAACCAATTTCTTGCAAACAATCTTTAGATTTTAAATAATTCTTATATGCAGGAACTAGTGTACTTGTATCTATTCTACCTGTTTGTAATACTTTTCCGAAGCCAAAAGGTGCCTCAACAGAAAGATTATCATTCTTTACCAATTGCGTAGATAAATAAGGTTCTAACGAAGGTTTATCTGCAGCTGTAAACCATTCATTTTGTTCTTCAATAGAATAAAACTTACGATATACCGGTAACTTATAATCTAACTTAACATCTAGTAATTCTTCAAGTAATTTATATTTTGGTAAGGCTAATTGTAATTGCTCATCAGATTTCCAAACTTCTGTAAATCGTTTTAAAACTACAGGGTTATACAATCCTGCTGCAACAACAGACGAATGCTGAGAAGCATTATCAAACACTATAAATGTTTTGTTATTTGCTTTTAAAAGTTCACAAAAAGCAATACCTGCTAAACCACAACCTACAATAATATAATCTACTTTCATAGTGACAAAGATACTAAGGTTTGGGTTCAGTTTTAAACAAAAAAAGCCCACTTTTCAGTGGGCTTTTATATTTTATGGTTTTAACTTAGTAAGACCACATATCTTGTTCGAAATTTCTAATCTTTTCTTTGATTCTATCAGATTCCAACATTTGCATTAAAGCATTATCAGCAACATACTCTTTAACTTCTCTATCACCATATACATTTTCTTCTTTGTACATGTAAGCGTTAAATCGTCTAGCATTTAGCATGTGATCAAAAGATACAGGCATTGCACTATTTTTGTTATTGAATGCTTTAGCTTCATGTAACACTTCTCTTACTTCTGGAAAAAATAACCAGAATAAAGGATTTGGAACTTGATTTTCTGCATCTAAAAAGTTAACATCCGGAGCTGCTGGAGCAATACCAAGAATTCTGTATTTTAATTCACCTTGACGTTTATCAAAATACCATAATCCTTTTAACAAATAAGCACTTACGTGGTAAGCATCTATTGTAGTAGTGGTAATATACTCAGGATCTACATAACCATCTGCATTAAACTGGTCGTAACCAACATCTAATGTATCAATTTTAGTAGTAATATCCTTAATCTCTTTCTCTGTACGCTTAGTAGTAAAATAAGAATCGCTATAAACGTTTTTGATTTTACCTGCTTTAATAGCGTTTAATAACACGTAGTAAAGAGGTCTTCTATTTTTACCAATATTATTAGTATCTGTAGGATAGTATAATGGAAAGTTAACACGTTCATCAAGAACGATTTTTTCCCATGTCATTTTAGAGTATAAAATGTCTCTATCATCTACATAACCATATTCTAACGGCTTGTCATTATCCAAAGCTAACTGAGCTTCTGTTTTAACTCCTATCTCTTCTGCAGCATTTGCGTTTAAAACGTTTGCTTGAGAAAACATGCTAGAGCTAAGACCAACAGTTAGAGCTACTGATAATAAAAATTTATAATTCATCTTCATTCTTTTTTTTATTAATTACTACTAAAAACGTTTGTTGATTTAGTTAGATAATTCAATTACAATAGGTGCAGCTGGTTTAATAACTGGTCCATTACTTCTCGATTTAATTTCGAAAATCTGTACTGCATCACCACGTTTAGCTTGAGATAAAGCAGACTTTGCAGCTCCACTTAATCTATTACCTGAACATGTAATTGATGGTTTTCCTGGTACTTTAATTTTAAATCCTGTAACAGTTAAAGGTAAATCGAAATCAAAGTCTTCTAAAATTGCTTCAACTCTACCAATAGCAACATTGTTTCTTGGTAATTTGAAAGAACCTGTTTTACCAGCCATTCTTCCTGAAGGTTTAGGAATATCTTTAATTCTGAAAGTTGCTTTATCACTTACACGATCACCATTATCTAAAGTAGCAGTTACACTAATTGAAACTTCTCTACCTGATGTTGGCTTCATGTTGTATTTTCCTGATCCTGATGCTCTAGTTAATCCGTTTCCTGATGCAGAAACTTTATTATCTGGTACACCTGCAAAAGAAATTGTCATTGGGTTATTAACACCACGATATACAACGTTCATTTTATCTGCAGAAATAGTAGCAGAGTTTGGTTTTGGTACAACAACATAGTTTCCAATGATATCAATAGGAAGTTCTTTCCCATCTTCCATGAAAGTAAATTTACCTTCAATATCATGTTCTCCTACGTTACCTACGTTGAAATCTAATCTTGCAGCTCCTGTAGAATCAATAGCATTTGATAAATCAATTTCTTGACCTTGTACCATTAATTTTGTAGGTGTTACATTAGAGTATTTACCTAATACAACTTTACCTTGGAATTTCTCACCAGCAAAAAATGCTGATTTATCTGCGATAACAATTGCTTTGTAGTTTTTAAGAGATGTTGCAGAACTTACAAGATTACCTAAGAAACCATTATAAATGTTAGTTTCAGTAGATTTAATATCGTTTTGTAATGCAGTAATCTTAGTATAAGATGCGATAGAAGGGAATCCTTGAAAATGGTAATCTAACCATAATTTCTTAACACCATCTTTATCGGCAACTTTACCAGTATAAAAACGCTCTTCAAAACTTTTAATAACTGGAGCCCATTTAGCTTCGTTACCAACTATTTTTTTCACGTCTGCTTTATACTTGTTGATTGCTCCAACAACTTCTTCACCACGTTTAGTAAGTCCATCACCGTTAAACCAAAGTTCAGTTAACTTATCTCCCTTATCCATTTCTTCGTAAGGTAAACTTCCGTCTTCTTCTCTTTCGTATCCTCCTTTAGTAACAATATCATCTTGCTTTACGTTCTCTAAGAACTTAAATAAATCATCTGATACTTTACTGATTTGTTCAGCTTTTTTAGCAGATTCACCAAAATTTTCTGGTTGATCTTCAGCTTTACTTTTTAATTGATTTAAGATGCCTTCATTTGATGCTGCAGCTAATACGTTAGCTTTATCAAATTTTTCATCCATTAACCCAAATGCAGATAATACCTCTTTTGACATTGTCATTGCGATCATCGCGATGAATACCAAATACATTAAGTTAATCATTTTCTGTCTTGCGGACTGTTTTCCTCCTGCCATGCTAATTAGTTTTTTTAAATATTATTAATAGTAATAATTAGTTACTAATTAGTTTTTGTTCATTGCAGTTAACATTCCACCATATACACCGTTTAAAGATGATAAGTTTGATGCTAAAGATTGCATTTGTTCTTTTAATTTAGTTGCGTTTTCAACAGCTTCTTCATTAATAGATGCTTGACGGCTTGCGCTATCCATTTGTACTTTGTATAAGCTATTTAATGACTCTAATTGTGCAGCAGCTAATGTCATTTGCTCACCGTATTTTTTAGTTGAAGCGATAGAATCTACAGTTGGAGAAATTCCTTTTGCAGCACCTTCAAAGTTTTTAATACTTGTTCCTAAGCTTTCCATTAATGCACCATCAATTTTAGCTTCTTTTAATAAGTTGTCTAATTTTTTAGATAATAATCCATCTGCGTCAGTTGGAGCTTCTACTTTACCTCCTTTTTTAGGTGCAGATTGTCCTCCTGTTAATTCAGGGTAAACTAAAGACCAATCTAATTCATTTCCTTGTTTTTCAAAAGCAGAAATTGCGAATACAACAGCTTCAACAACCATTCCTAATGTTAAAATTTGAGAACCATAAGGCCAGTGTTGAATTTTAAATAGAGCTCCTACGATTACAATTGCAGCTCCTAGTCCATAGACCATGTTCATTGTTGAAAGTTTTCCTTTTTGTGCCATAATACTTTGTGTTTAGTTTTTTAAGTTAATTACTTAAGTTGTTAGTTTGGTTAATAATAGTTGTTAATGTTGTTAGTTAGTTTGTTGCTGCGTTTTTAGTTACTTCTGTTCCCATGTAATCTTGAACAGTTCTAAAACCGATATAACTTCTTGCTGAATCTGCGTACTCATAATCTCTTGAACTCACTTGTAAGAAATAAGCTACATCTTTCCATGATCCACCACGTACAACTTTACGTTGATTGTCTTGGTCATTTACAGAAGGATTAATTGTAGAAGAATATTCGTAAGATCCTGCATCGTAAGACCCATACACCCACTCTGAAACGTTACCTGCCATATTGTATAGGTTAAAATCGTTTGGTTCGTAAGCATCTGCTTCAACAGTATATAATGCTTGATCTGCTGCGTAATCTCCACGTAAAGGTTTAAAATTTGCCATAAAACAACCTCTATCGTTTTTCGCGTAAGGACCACCCCAAGGGTAAGTTGCTCCTTGAAGACCCCCTCTAGCTGCATATTCCCATTCAGCTTCAGATGGTAATCTAAATTTATTCACAAACGCTTTACCTCTTTCTTTTTGGTAACCGTTTTTATTTAATGTTCTCCATTGACAGAATGCATTAGCTTGTTTCCAAGACACACCAACTACAGGATATTCTCCGTAAGCATCGTGCCAGAAATAATCATTATGCATTGGTTCATTATAAGAGTAAGCGAAATCTCTAATCCAAGCAGTAGTATCTGGGTAAACAGTTACTTCTTCAGTAATTAAAACATCACTACGTCTTAAACTACGATCTTTTGCAGCTTTTTGAATGTCCATGTGTGTGTATTGAAATTTAAATTTCTCTACATCCCAAGTACGTTGTCCATTATAAGATTCTTCTAAAGGTAAGTACATTGTATCCATAACCTCAGCATAATACTCATCAGGATATTCATCTGTGTTAAAGATAAGCTCAACGTCATTGTTTAGTTTTCTACCTTCATAACCTGTAGGACCTAAGCCACTATAGTTATCCATCATGTATTTTTCATAAACACTCATGTTAGATGAATCGGCATCTTTAAATGCAAATTCTCCAACACCACCATCAGCTTGTGCAATTCCAAACTCATCTGCAATAATTGCAAGTCTGGTTCTGATAGTTGAGTCTCTTACCCAATTTACAAACTGACGGTACTCTCCGTTTGTAATTTCAGTTTCATCCATATAGAAAGCTCTAACAGTTGCTGTTCTAGTTGGTGCATCTTGTACTCCTGCTAAATCATCATCTGATTTCCCCATAATAAATGCTCCTCCAGGAACAAGTGTCATACCATAAGGCTTTTCTGGGTGCCATTTCTTTCCTTTAACTCCAACTAGTTCTCCTCTGTCTCCAGAGCCACAACTGACCATAAGAGCTAAAATAGCGGTTAATAATGCAAACTTCTTCATATTCATAGAAACTCGTGGTTAAAATTATTTTTAGTTGTTGATTTTTATATATATTCTGTTAAAAATATATGGTATTCAAAATTTAAGGTCGTAAACATATCTATATATTTTTAAAAAAACAATTTTTTTTTTACAATGATTGCATTTCGTCTATTAAAAATGCATTTCATCTATTATGACTGTGTTAAAATTTTAAAGAGCTAAATATACTAAAAACTATTCTTTTTATACGCTTTATACCATCTTTCTGGTATCTTTCCATGACTGGCTTCAACATAATCCTCATGGGTGCAAGGTAATAACGTATGTTTTTTTAATTTATTATTAACATTTGGTAAAAAAGGTATCTCTATCCACCAACGTCCAGTTTTTATACTCTTAAAAAATATAAGTTCTTCATCTTCAATAAGTACATTGTATTTCTGATACTGATCTGTGTCTTTAAAATCGTCATCTTGTACGCGACAATTGATTCCTTCAACAAAATACCAAATCATTTGCGCTATTAAAACAGCGGTCACATCATCGTCATAAGAAGGCTTGTATTCGTAAATCCCAAAGGAGGATACTTTATTACTTATTCCTGCATAACGTGAAATGGCACAAATTTCTTTTCCGTCTAATCCGTTAGGTGAATATTTTTGTCGAGAACCAACATCGGATGCTTTTACACTTTTTAAATCCACACTTACTATATGTGCATCTCTCATTACGGGCTCAACTAAACTAATATTATGAGAAACCTCTCCTAAACGGTAGGCTTCAAAATATAGTTTACCCATTAAATCTATTTGTTCTTGTGAATTAAAATAAGTTTGATAACCAATAGTTGAATAATTAAATAGATTAAAAGGTTCTTCAAGAATAATTTTCCCTAAGAAATCTGTACTATTTATAGAATTTATAGCACCTCCTAAATCAAAATTACTATCCACGTTCACTAAATTTACCATTGGCGAAATAGTGTCGTATGCGCGATAATTAGCATAGGTTAAATCTTGACTTCCTCCTAAAATTACAGGAATAACGTCTAGCTCTAATAATTTTGTAATTGTAATTTTTAGAGCATAATAAGTATCTTCAACACTTGCTCCGGGTTTTATATCACCCAAATCGGCTATGGTAGTGTGCCAATTTCCTGGAAACAGACTATATAACGACTTTCTAACGTCATCAAATTGAATAGCGTCTCCAATGTAATTGGCTTCATTTCTATTATCTAAAACACCTACAATTGCAACTGTTACACCCGTTAAGTCTGGAAACCCATCGTGTTCAGAATGCACTTTCAATTTTCGTCCTAATGCCTGATGAGATAACAACTCATTATGGTCTAAAACAAATTTTGAAACTGGTGAAAGAAAATTAAAATCCATGTATTAGCCTATTTCTTTTTTGCTGTTGTTGCTTTCTTTTTTACAGCTGCTTTTTTCTTCACTGGAGCTTTTTTCTTCGCCGGTGCTTTCTTTTTCGCAACTTTCTTTTTAGGTGACTTTTCTTCAATAAGTGCTTTTGCTTCTTCTAGAGTCATCACTGTTACATCAACAGTTTTAGCTAACTCTACTTTCACTTTCCCCTTAATTACATTATGTCGTCCCCAACGGGCTTTTTCAACACGAATACCTTCGTCTTCCCAATTATGGATTACTTTATCAATTTCTTTTTGAATTTTCTCATCAATAAGAGTTACAATATCTGTATCTGATAAATTATCCCAGTCATATTTTTTATTCACATTGATAAACATATTGTTCCATTTTATAAATGGTCCAAAACGTCCTTTACCTTTTTGTACAGGTAAATCTTTATACATATATATAGGTGCGTCTGCTTTTTGTTTTTCTTTAATTAAAACAATAGCATCATCTAACTCTACACTTAAAGGATCTGTTCCTTTTGGTAAAGACACATAAGCAGTACCAAACTTTACATAAGGTCCAAAACGACCATTATTAACTTCAACAGGTTCATCTTCAAAAACACCTAAAGCTTTTGGGAGTTGAAACAAGTCCATCGCTTCTTCGTAAGTAATTGTGTTTAATTGTTGTTCTGGAGACAAACTAGCAAACTGAGGTTTTTCTTCATCATCAACAGTACCTATTTGTACCATTGGCCCAAATTTACCTAAACGTACACTCACTTGTTTTCCAGATTCTGGATCTGTTCCTAAAATACGTTCTCCAGATTCTCTATCGGCGTTTTCTTGAACATCAACAACTACAGGATGAAAATCTTTATAAAAGGCTTTCATCATTTTTATCCAGTCTTCTTTACCTTCAGCAATTTCATCAAAATCTGCTTCTACTTTTGCGGTAAAGTTGTAATCTAAAATATTTTCAAAATGATTCACTAAAAAGTCAGTTACAATCATTCCAATATCAGTAGGTACTAATTTCCCTTTATCTGATCCTACTTTTTCACTTAATGTTTTATCAGCAATACTGTCGTCTTGCAAGGTGATTTGCGTGTAATTACGCTCTACACCATCTACCGCTCCTTTTTCAACATAATTTCTATTTTGAATTGTTGAAATGGTTGGCGCATAAGTTGACGGACGTCCAATACCAAGTTCCTCAAGTTTCTTCACTAAAGCAGCTTCAGTATATCTTGCTGGTGGTCTTGTGTAACGCTCGGTTGCGGTGATATAACTATTAAGTAATGTTTCATTGGTACGCATTGCAGGTAACATTCCATCTTGCTCGGCATCCTCATCATCTGTACCTTCTAAGTACACTTTTAAGAATCCTTCAAAAGTAATTACCTCACCATTTGCAGTAAATGTTTCTTTGTGCGTTGTTGCACTAATTTTCACGTTAGTACGTTCTAATTGCGCTTCACTCATTTGTGATGCAATGGCGCGTTTCCAGATTAAATCATATAATCTAGCTTGGTCGCGTTCTACATTCACTGTATGCTTTGAAAAATCTGTTGGTCTAATCGCTTCGTGAGCTTCCTGAGCACCTTTAGATTTTCCTTTATAATTTCTTGGCTTACTGTAATCATCACCGTAAGCGTTTTTAATTTCTGTTTCGGCACCTTTTTTAGCTTCGTCAGATAAGTTTACACTATCTGTTCTCATATAGGTAATTAAACCGGCTTCATATAAACGTTGTGCGTTTGACATTGTTCTACTTACAGAATACCCTAATTTTCTAGCGGCTTCTTGTTGTAATGTAGATGTTGTAAATGGAGCTGCTGGAGATTTTTTAGCTGGCTTTTTTTGTAAATCGGCAACTTTAAAGTCTGCTGATAAATTAGCTTCTAAAAATTTTTGTGCTTCGGCTTTTGAAGAGAAGTTTTTTGGAAGTTTCGCCTTAAAGGTTTGGCCATCTTCATTTGAAAATTCAGCATCAATACGATAAGATGCTTGTGCTGTAAATTCTTGTATATCACGTTCGCGTTCTACAATAAGTCTTACCGATACAGATTGTACTCTACCTGCTGATAATCCTCCTTTAACTTTACGCCATAATACTGGAGATAATTCATAACCTACAATTCTATCTAATACACGACGTGCTTGTTGTGCATCTACCAAATCATAATCTATACCTCTAGGGTTTTCAATCGCTTTTTGAATAGCTGTTTTAGTAATTTCATGAAATACAATACGTTTAGTTTTGTCTTTATCTAACTTTAAAGTCTCAGCTAAATGCCAAGCAATAGCTTCTCCCTCGCGATCCTCATCACTAGCTAGCCATACCATTTCTGCTTTCTTTGCTAAATCTTTCAGTTTTTTTACAACTGCTTTTTTATCTTTTGAAACTTCATATTTTGGTTTAAAATCACCTTCCACATCTACACCTAACTCCTTGGATGGTAAGTCGGAAATATGTCCAAAACTAGATTCTACCTTATAATCTTTTCCAAGAAATTTTTCGATAGTTTTTGCTTTAGCAGGTGACTCAACAATTACTAAATTCTTCGCCATATATCATTTTTTTAAGGCTACAAATGTATGTGAAAAAAAGTTTACGAGCCTAATTTTTCAAATTTTCAATTCAATTTTATCTAAATCGGACATAATATCCTCGTTTAAAATGAAGCATTTTCAACAAAACCTTAAGATATTCTTTGAAAATTTGATAATACCTTAATATATATTTAAACCGAAATCACGTTTACCTAACACTTCAACATATAAAAAGATAAAAAAATGAAACTGTCACTTTGTCACAATATCTAAAATAATAGTATCTTTGT
Source organism: Lacinutrix undariae (assembly GCF_052934785.1). NCBI lineage: Bacteria > Pseudomonadati > Bacteroidota > Flavobacteriia > Flavobacteriales > Flavobacteriaceae > Lacinutrix > Lacinutrix undariae. Next base: position 1,891,203 of record NZ_CM128809.1, on the reverse strand, counting down.
ATACTTATATAGACTGATTGTAATTTCAGTAAATGCTATGGAAAAAATTATTGACGAAAATAAACAGGGAAACGCTCTTATTGTAGAACAGAAGACCGAAAACACACGCAAACTTTTTATTGAAAGCTACGGCTGCTCAATGAATTTTAGTGATAGTGAGATTGTTGCTTCAATTTTATCTAAAGAAGGTTACAATACCACAACTGTTTTGGAAGATGCCGATTTAGTATTAGTAAACACCTGTTCAATTAGAGATAAAGCCGAACAAACTGTACGTAAACGCCTTCAAAAATACAATGCGGTAAAACGTATTAATCCAAAAATGAAAGTGGGGGTATTAGGTTGTATGGCCGAAAGACTAAAAAGTAAGTTTTTAGAAGAAGAAAAAATTGTAGATCTTGTTGTTGGTCCTGATGCGTATAAAGATTTACCAAATTTACTTGCTGAAGTTGAAGATGGTAGAGATGCTATAAATGTTATTTTATCTAAAGAAGAAACTTACGGTGATGTTTCTCCAGTACGTTTAAATACTAACGGCGTAAGTGCTTTTGTATCTATTACACGTGGTTGCGATAATATGTGTACATTTTGTGTAGTACCTTTTACTAGAGGACGCGAACGCAGTAGAGATCCACAAAGTATTATTGAAGAAATTAACGATTTATGGAGCAAAGGTTATAAAGAAATTACGCTACTTGGTCAAAATGTAGATAGTTACCTTTGGTATGGTGGTGGTATGAAGAAAGATTTTGTAAAAGCTACCGATATGCAAAAAGCAACGGCAGTAGATTTTTCTAGTCTTTTAGCATTATGCGCTAATACACAACCAAAAATGCGTGTGCGTTTCTCAACATCTAACCCACAAGATTTAACGTTAGATGTAATTGAAACTATGGCGAAACACCATAATATCTGTAACCATATTCACTTACCTGTGCAAAGTGGTAGCAACAGGATATTAAAAGAAATGAACCGTTTACATACGCGTGAGGAATATTTTACATTAATAGATAACATTCGTCGTATTATTCCTAATTGCGCAATTAGTCAAGATTTAATTGCAGGATTCCCAACAGAAACCGAGCAAGATCATCAAGACACTTTAAGTTTAATGGACTATGTAAAATACGATTTTGGATACATGTATTCATATTCGGAACGTCCAGGAACACTTGCAGAGCGAAAAATGGAGGATGATGTTCCTGAAGAAGTTAAAAAACGACGTCTTAACGAAATTGTAGCGTTACAGCGTACACATAACGAATTAAGAACTAAACAACACCTTAATACTGTAGTTGAAGTTCTTGTAGAGCGTCAATCTAAAAAATCAGATCAACAATGGTCTGGGCGAACTTCTGAAAATAAAGTGGCTGTATTCCCAAAAGGAAAATATGTAATTGGAGATTTAGTGAATGTAAAAATCACCGATTGTACAAGCTCAACACTTATTGGAGAAATTGTGGAATAAACAACACTAACTAAAATAAAAAAGAACAAAGTTGACCGATTAAAACAGAAGACCTATAAATAGGTATTTTAAAATCCAGATACTTTTATTTACTATATATGGAATCTATACAAGCTATTAAACAACGCTTCGGCATTATTGGTAACGACGACAAACTTAATCGTGCTATTGAAAAAGCGATACAAGTTGCACCAACAGATATTTCGGTTTTAGTTACCGGAGAATCTGGAGTTGGTAAAGAAAGTATTCCTAAAATTATCCATCAATTATCACACAGAAAACACGGTAAATATATTGCTGTAAACTGTGGAGCAATTCCGGAAGGAACTATAGACTCTGAACTTTTTGGTCACGAAAAAGGCGCATTTACAGGAGCTTCTGCAACCAGAAACGGATATTTTGAAGTTGCAGATGGTGGAACTATATTTTTGGATGAAGTTGGAGAATTACCATTAACGACACAAGTACGTTTATTACGTGTGTTAGAAAATGGTGAATTTATAAAAGTAGGATCTAGCAAAGTTCAAAAAACAAACGTACGTATTGTTGCCGCAACAAACGTAAACATGTTTGACGCCATTAAAAAAGAAAAATTCAGAGAAGATTTATACTACAGATTAAGCACTATTGACATCCCTTTACCACCATTACGTGAGCGAAAAGATGATGTGCATTTATTGTTCAGGAAATTTGCGAGCGATTTTGCTTTAAAATATAAAATGCCAACCATAAAACTTACCGACGAGGCTATTGTTTTACTTATAAAATACAGATGGTCTGGTAATATTAGACAATTACGTAATGTTGCTGAGCAAATTTCGGTATTAGAACAACACAGAATTATCAACGCTACAACATTACAAGGATACTTACCTAATATCAACAATAACTTACCCGCAGTTATAAACACCTCAAAATCTGAAAGTGATTTTAGTAGTGAACGAGAAATACTATACAAAGTATTATTTGACATGAAAAGCGATTTAAATGATTTAAAAAAGCTTACTATGGAACTCATGAAACATGATAACGTAAAAGATGTAAAGAAGGATAATGAAAGTTTAATTCAAAAAATTTACGGTGAAGATAATGATAATGAAACACATGATGATGTAACAATTGAAGATCTAAGCGTGTTATCTTTACCTGAAAAAGGTACAGAAACCAACACAATTATTAGCGATGATTTACAAGACAAATATCATTTTGCTGAAGAAATTGAAGAAGAAGAAACCCTTTCATTACACGATAAAGAATTAGAATTGATTAAAAAATCTTTAGAGCGTCATCAAGGAAAACGTAAATTGGCTGCCGCAGAATTAGGTATTAGCGAACGTACCTTATATAGAAAAATTAAACAATACGATTTATAATTTCACGTTAGTATTATTTAATTCCGTTGAAATAAAATAGAATAAATTAGCAACAAATTACACGCATGAAACATATTTTTAAATACACATTACTTATTGTTATCGCACTTACAACCTTTGGATGTAAAGTACAATACGGATTTACAGGAATCTCTATCGGGCCAGAAATAGAAACTTTTCAAGTCAATTATTTTCAAAATAACGCGGCATTAATTGAACCTGGATTAGACAGAGATTTCACACAAGCTTTGCAAGATCTTATACTAAACCAAACCAGTTTAAGTTTAGTTAATTCAAACGGAGATTTAACTTACGAAGGTGAAATAACAGAATATCGCATCTCCCCTACCACTGCAACTGCCGATAATACTGCAGCACAAAACAGACTAACCATTAGTGTGCAAGTACGTTATTATGATAAAACTAATTTTGAAGAAGAGTTTAATCAACGTTTTTCATTCTTTTACGATTATGATGGAGACGAACAACTTACCGGATCAGCAAAAACAACAGCACACGAAGAAATTTTTGACCGCTTAACACAAGATATCATTAACGCTACATTAGCAAAATGGTAATTTAAATTTATGCAGTTACAAGATTTTACAATATTAATACAAAACCCACAAGAGGTGAGCATCACACAAATAAGTGACCTCACAGCACTAATTGCGCGGTATCCGTATTTTCAACCTGCAAGAACGTTATACTTAAAAGGACTTAAAAATAACGGCAGTTTCAAATACAATCAAGAATTAAAAACAACAGCAGCACATACCACAGACCGTAGTGTTTTATTTGATTTTATTACTTCGGAAGCATTTAACCAAAATAAAATATCGCAACAAATAAAAGAGAATCTAGAGCATTTAAAAACATTAGACATTAATGATGCCGATGATCTTTCGGTAAATAAAAATGTAACACTAGATGACATTCTAAAAGAACAAATTGATGCTACCGAAGGTGTTTTAGATCCTAATTTATTTGAAGAAAAAACCGATACTGAATTAGCCCTAAAAATCAACACACCTGATGCTATAGAAAAGCAACTTCAAATTGGAGAACCTCTAGATTTCTCCAAAAATGAAACCCATTCTTTTTCCGAATGGTTAAACATTACACGCTTTAATCCTATTGAAAGAAACCCAGAAATTGAAGAAAAAAAGGCTAAAAAAATAAAAATAAAAGAGATTTCATCACAAAATAATTTCGATCTTATTGATAAATTTTTAATTGCAAATCCTAAAATAAAACCAACCAAAGAAAACAAGCCAACCCCCAATCTCGCTAAGTCTACTGAAGTTCAAAACGATGAACTCATGACCGAAACTTTGGCAAGAATTTACTTGGAACAGAAGAATTATAACAAGGCAATTCAATCTTATAAAATTTTAAGTTTGAAATATCCAGAAAAAAGTGGTTTCTTTGCAGACCAAATTAAGGCAGTAAAACAATTACAAGAAAAAAATAACACATAAATAATGAATACTTTTACAATCTTTTTAATCCTTATAGTGCTAGTTGCATTTTTATTAGTTGTAGTAATAATGGTTCAAAACCCTAAAGGTGGTGGATTATCTTCTTCATTTGGAGGAGGTGGATCTCAACAAATTGGTGGTGTTAAAAAAACCGGAGACTTTTTAGATAAAAGTACTTGGGCTTTAGCAACACTTCTTTTAGCTTTAATCCTTGTGTCTAGTGTGGCAATCAACGGAGGTAATGGCGCTACAGAATCTAAAGCTTTAGATGTAGATGCAGCAACAACTGCTCCTATTGAATTAGCTCCAACAACAGATACTGCAACACCTGCAGCAACAACAGAAAACGATAGCGCTAAATAAAAATTAGCCTTTAACATAAAAAAAAAGCCAACGAAATATCGTTGGCTTTTTTTTGTGACTGAAAGTTTGTCAGTCAGCTTTCATTGGCACATTTTTAGTACTATCACATAGTATAAAACAAAATTTAATTAAAAAAACATATAACAAATGGGCTTAAACATTAAACCACTAGCAGATAGAGTTCTTATTGAACCTGTAGAGGCTGAAACTAAAACAGCATCAGGAATTATAATTCCGGATAACGCAAAAGAAAAACCTCAAAAAGGAAATGTTGTTGCTGTTGGTAAAGGAACAAAAGATGAGCCAATGACTGTTAAAGTTGGTGACACTGTTCTTTACGGAAAATACGCTGGTACTGATCTTAAATTAGAAGGTAAAGACTATTTAATTATGCGTGAAGCAGATATTTTAGCAATTATCTAAAATAAATAACAGCTTGTTTAATTACAAGCAACGTATTATTACAATTAATAAATTATAAAACACAAACGTTTCTATACACAAGTGCTAAAAAACTTTAAATATTGAAACTTTAAATTCATACAAAAATGGCAAAAAACATAAAATTTGATATCGAAGCTCGCGACGGATTAAAACGTGGTGTAGATGCATTAGCAAATGCTGTAAAAGTAACTTTAGGACCAAAAGGTCGTAATGTAATTATAGGAAAAAGCTTTGGAGCTCCACAAGTTACCAAAGATGGTGTTTCTGTTGCAAAAGAAATAGAATTAGAAAACCCATTAGAAAACATGGGTGCTCAAATGGTAAAAGAAGTTGCTTCAAAAACCAATGATTTAGCAGGAGATGGTACAACTACCGCTACTGTTTTAGCTCAAGCAATTGTAAAAGAAGGATTAAAAAATGTTGCCGCTGGTGCAAATCCAATGGATTTAAAACGCGGTATTGATAAAGCGGTTTTAACTATTACTGCAGAACTTGAAAAACAAGCTCAAAAAGTAGGTAGTGATTCAGATAAAATAAAACAAGTAGCTGCTATTTCTGCTAACAATGATGATACTATTGGTGATTTAATTGCCAAAGCATTTGGAAAAGTTGGTAAAGAAGGTGTAATTACTGTTGAAGAAGCTAAAGGAATGGAAACTTATGTTGACGTTGTTGAAGGTATGCAATTTGACAGAGGTTACTTATCTCCATATTTTGTAACAGATGCAGATAAAATGATTGCTGATTTAGAAAATCCATACATTTTATTATTCGATAAAAAGATTTCTAACTTACAAGAAATTCTTCCAATCTTAGAACCAGTTGCACAATCTGGACGTCCGTTATTAATTATCGCTGAAGATGTTGATGGACAAGCTCTAGCAACATTAGTAGTAAACAAATTACGTGGTGGATTAAAAATTGCTGCTGTAAAAGCACCAGGATTTGGAGACCGTCGTAAAGCCATGCTTGAAGATATCGCTATCTTAACAGGTGGAGTTGTAATTTCTGAAGAAAGAGGATTCTCTTTAGAAAACGCTGATTTATCAATGTTAGGAACTGCAGAAACAGTAACTATAGATAAAGACAACACAACAATTGTTAACGGTGCTGGTGATGCTGAAATTATAAAAGGTAGAGTAAACCAAATTAAAGCTCAAATTGAAACTACAACTAGTGATTACGATAAAGAAAAACTACAAGAACGTTTAGCTAAGTTAGCTGGAGGTGTTGCAGTACTTTATGTTGGTGCAGCTAGTGAAGTTGAAATGAAAGAGAAAAAAGATAGAGTTGATGATGCTTTACATGCTACACGCGCAGCTGTTGAAGAAGGTATTGTTGCTGGTGGTGGTGTTGCTTTAGTGAGAGCTAAAAGCTTGCTTGAAAAACTAACTGGTGAAAATCTTGATGAAGTTACAGGAATTCAAATTGTAGCACGTGCTATTGAAGCACCTTTACGTACTATTGTTGAAAATGCAGGTGGTGAAGGTAGTGTTGTTGTATCAAAAGTATTAGAAGGTAAAAAAGACTTTGGTTACGATGCTAAAACAGATCAATATGTTGATATGCTTAAAGCTGGTATTATAGATCCTAAAAAAGTAACACGTATCGCATTAGAAAATGCGGCATCGGTTGCTGGTATGATTTTAACTACAGAATGTGCTTTAATTGATATTAAAGAAGATGCTCCGGCTATGCCTCCAATGGGTGGTGGTATGCCAGGAATGATGTAATCGAAATTATCGAGACACAGCTTCAGTTTATTATAACTAAAAAAAACGCTTCAATTAATTTTGAAGCGTTTTTTTATTCTAAATAAATCATTCTTTTATTCTGTCGACAGTGAACTTAAAACGGCTAGAGTTTTTGTTTCATCTTCAGTATTTACATAAATTTCAATTTCTCCTATAACACCTGCGTAGGAAGAATCCATTTTATTTATTTCAAAAAAAGAAATCCCTTCCTCATTCAATCTGTTTTTTATACCCAGAGCCTCCACCTGTGAAGTTCCTGAAAAAATAAGTGCTCTTGCCATAATTTCATATTATTAGTGATACAGTAATATACATATTTTTTGTGAGAAAAACAAGACAAAAAAAAAGCCTGAATAGATATTCAGGCCTTATAAGCATTTACTCTTTATGATCATCTTTCACAGCTTCATCTCTGTAATAACAACATGGGTGTAATGCGCTGTATGCGTCTTGTGTAGCTTTAACTTTTGGAGTATCATGCCCAACAGCTACTACTTTTTTTTCAATACTATCTAAGTTTGTTTTACGAGCATCAAAAATAACTTTCAGTTCGTGAGTTTTCACGCTCCAAATAGCGCTTTTTACACCTTTAGTTTTAATAGCTGCTTTTTCAATGCGTTCTTTACACATGCCACAAACACCATCAACTTGTAAAGATCCTTTTTCATTTTTGTTTTGTGCAAATGACACGCTCGCTACTAATAGCGTTAATAATACAATTAGTTTTTTCATAATTCTTTGTTTTATTTTTATAATATTTTAAATCTTAAACCTGCATAATACATACTTCCAAAAATTGGACCATATACAAAACTAGTATCAAAGTTAGCTCCAAAAGGATCGTCTGCTCCAATAATAGGATCGCTTTGTCTAACATTAGTTATATTCTCTCCTCCTAAATATACTTCAAATTTAGAAGAAAACACTTTAGTGACTTGCGCATTTAAAGTTCCTATAGTTGGTGTGTATTCATCTCTTTGATATTGAGACGGACTACTTGATGTGTTTGTAAAACGTTGTTGTCCTAACCAATTATATGTTACATCAAACTTCCATTTCTCAATCACACCATGTCCTGCTGTTTGATAAGATGCATTGGCGAAAAAACGGTGTTTTGGAGTTAATGCCTTCTCTAAGGTTTCGGTTTGATACGTTGTTTTTACATCGTATAATTTGTAGGCTAAACGCATATCAAAATTTGTAAAAGCATTGTAGCTTACTTCTGCCTGAAAACTATTAGCATAACTTTCGCCATCTAAATTGTAAAAATTCACTTCTTGAGGATTTTCCCAATCGGCAACAATTTGATTTTGAAAATCGGTACGGTAATAATCTAACGTTATATCTGCTTTTCTTCCTAAGAAGTTAAATCCTTGTAAGAAAGATACGCCATAATTCCAAGCAATTTCTGGATCTAACCCATAAATTTTACCACCTGAATTTAAAATATTAATCTGTCTTGATGTTGAAAATATATTTTGATTTTCAGCAAAAATATTAGCACTACGTTTTCCACGACCAAAAGAGGCTCTGAATGCTGCTTTTTCCCATGGCGTATATCTTGCATGTACACGTGGTGTTACAAAAAAACCTAGTCTATTATGCTGATCTGCTCTTAAACCTACGGTTAAATTTAAACGCTCCAAATTATCAAAAGCATATTCTACATAAGCGCCAACAGAATTATCTGTACGTTCAAAATCTGTTGTACTTAAAGTTTCATCATAATGATCGTAAGTAAAACTAACTCCTGTGTTAAATTTATGTCTAGAATCACTAATAATTGAACTATAATTAACACTAGAATATACGCTATTATGCTTAATATTATAAGTGTTTAATCCAAAATAAGACTCTTGTTTATGATGACTTGCTGCAAATTGTGCACTTAAATTTTGCCAAGGCACTTCTGGGTTTACGTATCCAAATTTACCTGAAAAATCAAAACGTTCAGTATTAATTTCGCTACCCCAAGCATTTGTAGTAAGCTTATCTGTATCTGGGTTAAAATCAATCTCACCTGTTTGTTTTTCGTCATTAAGATATCTCACATTAAGAAAACTGACCAAGCCTTTTTCGTTATTAGTATATTGCCAACGATTCATCACATTTATTTGATTATAGATTGGCATATCCATAAAACCATCATCATTAACATCGTGCTTTTTTTGATGCGAATTCCCATGAATATACAATCCTGTACTCCACTTATCACTTACTTTAGTATTAAAGTGTGTATTTAGCTCTAAACGCTCACTAGTAGCGCCATATAAATTTAAGAAGAAACGATTATCTTTTGATGGTTTTTGAAGTTCGGCATTAATTTGTCCTGCAATACTTTCGTATCCATTAACAACGCTACCTGCTCCTTTAGTAATTTGAATACTTTCAACCCAAGTTCCTGGTGTAAAACTCAACCCATAAGCCTGTGCTGCACCACGAACGGTTGGGATATTTTCCATAGCTATTAAAATATATGGACTCGTTAAACCTAACATACGTATTTGTCGTGTTCCCGAAATAGCATCGGCAAAATTAACATCAATAGACGGGTTGGTTTCAAAACTCTCAGAAAGGTTACAACACGCCGCTTTTAATAACTCATCGCTACTAACTGTCATAATATTTTGAGCAGCTAAATAAGATTTTGAGGTAGATTGTTTTCTTGAGGTAATGGTAATTTCATCTAAATCACTTGTAGGTTGAAGATTATGAGTAATCGATTTTGAATCTCTAACAGTTAAGGTATCGGTTTTGTATCCCACATAACTAATTACGAGTTTTTTATATTCGGGTTTATATGGAATTGAAAATTCACCATCTAACCCCGTCACTACACCAACGGTAGTATGTAACCAATACACATTTGCTCCTGCCAATGGGATTGTTTTTTGGTCTGAATTTGCTTCTAGAATCACACCATCTAGAGTGTTTTGTGCACTCAATATCATGGGGCAAAACAATAGGAAATATAATATTTTATACATTTATTTTTTGTTTTTCATTTTAAATAATTTCAGTAAACGGCTTAATGATTGCTTGATAAAACAATGATTTTATATCAATTACAATCAAAAAAGGGTATAGTCAGGCATATTTCTGCGGAAGCAAAAAAAAGCATAACTTCTAAAAATATCAAATGACAAACACTTGATCGAGCACTTGTATGTCTGCAACCAAGTTGGGTGGGGAATAATCTTTATGAGGTATTACTTGTTGTTGTAAACCTTCAAAAAGGTTAATAAAGGAATAAGCATAACTTGAAATAAATAATTGTTGAAAATCGGCTAAATCGTCAAAATCTCTAAATTTCAACCCGTCCTGACCTTTAACAATTTCAGTTTTATTTGTACAACAATGATCTTCTATATGCGCTTCTTCTACAAAATCATCAACAGCATCACCGCAGTTTTCTGCTTTAGAAAACACTGCAACAGCCATTAAGTTTTCGCCACAATAATGTTTATCTACGGTAAAATATACTGTAGATATAAGCACTAAAATAGCTAATGCGACTGAAAACGTTTTATGTAAAAGTGTTGTTATCACGTTGCAAAAATACATAAAAAGAAAATAGATACTAACACAACGATTAACATTTTATTTATTCAACTTATAATAATAAAATGCTGGTAATAGTAGTAATAGCAGTATAGGTTGAATTAAAAATCGTCTGAAATTAAAAAACAAATAATAAGCTTCTTGTTCTGGATTAATCACAAAATACAAGAAAATTAAAATTAGCACCACAAAAGCGACTACATATATAAGTGTAGAAAACTTTAAAATAGATTTGTCTTTAAAAAACAAATAAATAACACCCAATGAAACCACCGAATTCATCACATATCGCAACGAGGTAAATAGCGTTAGTTTTAAAATTTCTCGTCTTGGAAAATCCATATGGAGATAATCGTTTTTAAAAAACGATAAATATGGGTCATAAAATAATTGATCCTCAAAAGCACGAATAAGCACCAAAATTAGAAACAATAAAAAGATGCAGATATATTTGAGAAGTTTACTCATTTGTTTTTTTTAATTTCGAAAAACGATTAACCCAAAACATCCACAATAAAAATACAATACCGTAAATTATTAATGGAAATATAACGGTGTGTAAAATTTCTTTCCGCCAAGGATAATTGTATAATCCTATTGAGAGGATGGCAATACGTATAATATTTACAGCATAAATAAGCACACTTCCTGCTAGGAGATAAAAAATCGTGCTTTTGAGTTTTCCAGCAAAAGCGATAATAAACGAAATAAATAAAATAATTACGCTTATTGAGTTACATCCTTCCACTACACGCGCTACATATTTCCCATTTAAAATTAATTTAACAGAGGCTTCTTCTGTATGTTGCGACACCGTAGCATCGTAACCAAAAGTATGAATAAGTGATTGACTTTGTTTGGCTACTAAATTGGTTATATAATCTGTTTTAAATTCCCCACCAGTCGAATAACCTAAATACGTATTATACATTACTGTAAGCACTAGATATACCAACAAAAAAGTGATTATAAATTTCACTACAGATTTATATTTTACAAATAAGTGTTTCACTTTAAAAAATTACAGGCGTTAATGAGTGTTAAATTTATACAAATTGAAGTTTTTATGTCTCTGTTTTAAGATACTTTTACAAAAAAAATTAAAAATCATGAATTTCGAGCTCCTAAAAACCGAAATAAAGACTATCATATCTAACACAGAAACTGATACTAACAAAAAGTTAATGACTATTTGTGAAGTTTTAGAAAGCAATGTTTCATATTACAACTGGGTTGGATTTTACTTTAAAAATGGAGATAAAAATGAACTAAAAATTGGTCCATATGTTGGAGAACCTACAGATCATACTATTATCCCTTTTGGAAAAGGTATTTGCGGACAGGTTGCTGTGAGTAATGAGAATTTTGTAGTTGCAGATGTTGCTGCTCAAGACAATTATATTGCCTGTAGCATAACTGTAAAGGCTGAAATTGTAATTCCTATTTTTGTGAATGGTGAAAATTTAGGACAAATTGATATTGACTCAAACACTCCTGATCCTTTTACTGAAGCAGACGAACGTTTTCTAGAATTTGTATGTAGCGAAGTAGCTACAATTATTTAATATTTAGGTTAACCCGAAAATTTACATTCCCGTCCTAATCGCTTCAACAGGATCTAATCTAGATGCTGAAATTGCAGGAATCACTCCCGATATTAATCCAATTAATGTAGAGAGAGAAAATCCTAAAAACATATTTCCGAAAGATAAGATAAACTCAAAATCTCCGGTAAAACTTGAAGCGATTAAGGACACAATCCACACAAATACCAAGCCTATCAATCCGCCAATTACAGCTAAAATAACGGCTTCAAATAAAAACTGAAATAATATAAATCTGTTTTTAGCACCTAGTGATTTTTGTATTCCAATAAGGCTTGTACGTTCTTTAACACTTACAAACATAATATTGGCAATTCCAAAACCTCCAACTAATAATGAGAATCCACTAATAATCCACCCCATTCCATTCATGGTGGCAATAATACCATCAATAGCATCGGTCATTCCTGATAGTTTATTTACAAAAAAGTTATCGGGCTCATCAGCTTTTAAAGCTCTATAGTTTCTGTATTTTTGTTTTAAAACTTGCTCAAAAGCAGCAATATCTACACCTTTTTTAGGTTTTATAATTACAGCTCCCGCAATACCATCACTACCTCCATTTTGAAAACGTCTTACAAAATTAGCTGGTACAAATGCTTTTTCGTCGGGAGAATCTCCTAAACCAGAACCCATTTTTTTAAGCACTCCAATTACAGTTAACTTTCTACCGTAAACACGTATTGTTTTTCCGATAGGGTTAATAGTTTTAAATAAATTTTCGGCAATAGTGTTACCTAAAACAATTACTGGTGCACCAGATACAGATTCAGATTCTGTATAAAAACGGCCATTTTCAACCTTTAAACTTTCAATATCATATATTCCGTTTGAAACCGGCGTTACATTTACACCTGCAATAGTTTCACCTTCATATTTTATAGTTTCCGAACCACCAAAAATCACATAAGCTGAAGCTTCAATATTAGCAATATTACGTTGGATAAATTCAAAATCATCATGTTCAACTTGTTTAAAATTATCACGTTGCCAACGTGGCACATCGGTAGGACCAAAAGAATATTTGGTTAAATAAATAGTATTTTTATCTAAACCACTTAACTGATCTTTAATATTTCTATCTAAAGAATCAACGGCTGCAAGAACTGCAATAATTGAGAAAATCCCAATAGTTACACCCAATAACGACAAAAATGTTCGCAACTTATTATTACGAAGTGCATTGATGGCAAACGTAAAACTTTCTTTAAATAAGCGTAAGTAAACTAGCATGTTATTGAATGGATTATATCGAATTTAAAGATAGGACGTTTTTTAGTAAATTTTGTTACAAAAAACACAAATAAACTCTACGATGTAGTCATTATATATAGGTATAATGTTTATTTTTGCATTTTTAAACCACACAACAACACAATGAACAACAACAAAACTATTAAATCTGCATTAATCTCTGTATTTAGCAAGGATGGATTAGCACCAATTGTAAAAGCATTAGATGCACAAAATGTAACGATTTACTCTACTGGAGGTACTGAAAAATTTATAAAAGACTTAGGTATAAACGTCGTACCAGTTGAAGATGTCACCTCTTACCCTTCAATTTTAGGAGGTCGTGTAAAAACATTACACCCTAAAGTTTTTGGAGGAATTTTAAACCGTCAGAATAACGAAAGTGATGCTGCCGAGTTGGAAGAATTTAATATTCCACAAATTGACTTAGTTATTGTTGATTTATATCCTTTTGAAAACACTGTAGCTTCTGGAGCAAGTAACCAAGATATCATTGAAAAAATTGATATTGGAGGAATTTCTTTAATTAGAGCTGCTGCCAAAAATTATGCAGATGTAATTTGCGTATCTTCTGTTGAAGATTATAATGAGTTCTTAGAACTTTTAACTTCTAAAAACGGAGAAACTTCTGAAGCAGATAGAAAGCGTTTTGCTGCAAAATCTTTCAATGTATCTTCTCATTACGATTCGGCTATTTTCAATTATTTTAATACTGAAGAAGGAATTACATCTTTCAAAATCAGTAAGACTAACGGAAAAGCGTTACGTTACGGAGAGAATCCACACCAAAAAGGATTTTTCTACGGAAACTTTGATGAGATTTTCACAAAGCTTCATGGAAAAGAATTAAGCTACAATAATCTTTTAGATGTAGATGCTGCTGTAAATTTAATGAACGAATTTAAAAACGACGCACCAACATTTGCCATCTTAAAACATAATAACGCTTGTGGATTAGCACAACGCGATACTTTACACCGAGCCTATACCGATGCTTTAGCTGGAGATCCAGTATCTGCTTTTGGAGGGGTTTTAATTTCTAATACTGAAATTGACAAAGCAACAGCAGAAGACATTCACAAATTATTTTGTGAAGTTGTAATTGCACCTTCTTTTTCTGAAGATGCTTTAGAAATCTTAAAAGGAAAGAAAAACAGAATTTTATTAATTCTTAATGATATTGCTTTACCTCAAACTTCTGTTAGAACTTGTTTAAACGGAGTTTTAGTTCAGGATAAAGATAATATCACAGACACTTTAGAAGATTTATCTAATGCGACTAACAATAAACCAACAAATAACGAGTTAGAAGACTTAATATTTGCTTCTAAAATTTGCAAACACACAAAATCTAATACTATCGTATTAGCTAAAAACAAACAATTATGTGCAAGTGGTACAGGACAAACAAGTCGTGTAGATGCTTTAAACCAAGCTATTCATAAAGCACAATCTTTTAAATTTGATTTAGAAGGTGCAGTAATGGCGAGTGATGCATTTTTTCCGTTTCCTGATTGTGTAGAGATTGCAAAAATCGCAGGTATAAGCTCTGTAATTCAACCAGGAGGATCTATAAAAGATCAATTGAGTATTGATTACTGTAATGATAATAACGTTTCAATGGTATTTACGGGTACACGTCATTTTAAACATTAATTTTATTACTTTTACAATCCTCTAAATGAAATAAATAACAATCATACAACAAATAGCATATGGGATTTTTTGACTTCTTAACCGAAGAAATAGCCATAGATTTAGGAACAGCAAATACATTAATTATTCATAACGACAAAGTTGTTGTAGATAGTCCATCAATAGTTGCCAGAGACCGAATTTCAGGAAAAATAATAGCTGTTGGTAAAGAAGCCAACATGATGCAAGGTAAAA
The DNA here is from genome assembly GCF_052934785.1 of Lacinutrix undariae. Taxonomy (NCBI): domain Bacteria; kingdom Pseudomonadati; phylum Bacteroidota; class Flavobacteriia; order Flavobacteriales; family Flavobacteriaceae; genus Lacinutrix; species Lacinutrix undariae. The sequence continues at coordinate 1,876,011 of NZ_CM128809.1, read as the reverse complement.
CTCATGAAAACATTAAAACAATTAGGCCGCTTAAAGATGGTGTAATTGCAGATTTTGATGCTTCTGAGCAAATGATAAGTATGTTTATTAAAAACATACCCGCATTAAAAAAACGATTATTTCCTGCAGCATTACGTATGGTAGTTTGTATTCCATCAGGAATTACAGAAGTAGAAATGCGAGCTGTAAAAGAATCTTGTGAGCGTGTTAACGGTAAAGAAGTATATTTAATACACGAACCTATGGCTGCGGCAATTGGTATTGGTATTGATATTATGCAACCTAAAGGAAATATGATTGTAGATATAGGTGGTGGGACTACAGAAATTGCAGTAATAGCTTTAGGAGGTATTGTTTGTGACAAATCTGTAAAAGTTGCCGGTGATGTATTTACAAATGATATTATTTATTACATGCGTACACAACACAATTTATATATTGGTGAACGTACTGCTGAAAAGATAAAAATTCAAATTGGTGCAGCGACCGAAGATTTAGATTTACCACCAGAAGACATGAGTGTTCAAGGTAGAGATTTATTAACAGGAAAGCCTAAACAAGTTCAAATTTCATATAGAGAGATCGCGAAAGCTTTAGACAAATCTATTTTAAGAATTGAAGATTCTGTAATGGAAACCTTATCGCAAACACCACCAGAATTGGCAGCCGATATTTACAATACAGGAATTTATCTTGCCGGTGGAGGATCAATGCTAAGAGGGCTAGACAAACGTCTTTCTCAAAAAACAGATTTACCAGTTTATATTGCTGAAGACCCATTAAGAGCGGTAGTAAGAGGTACTGGAATTACCCTGAAAAACCTTCCTAAATTTAAAAGTGTATTGATAAAATAAGTAGTTACATATGCAACAAATCATCAACTTTGTTATAAGAAACAAAACATTTCTTTTGTTCTTAATGTTGTTTGGTGTATCACTTGCTTTAACAATTCAATCTAATTCATATCAAAAAAGTAAGTTTATAAATTCTGCCAATTTTTTTACTGGCGGAATTTATAAGCAAGCTAATGGTATTGGTCAGTATTTTGATTTAAAACAAGAAAACGACATCCTTCTCGAAGAAAACAATAGACTAAAATCTTTACTTTTCAACAAAAAATCAATACTAAAAAACACAGATACCCAAGACAGCACATTATACAGCGGTAATTATAATTTAACGCCAGCAAAAGTGTACAAAAACAGCTATTCGTTACCTAAAAATTATATTACTATAAACAAAGGAAGTAATGATAGTATTTTTGAAGACTACGGAGTAATTACCTCAAAAGGGATTGTTGGTATTATTGATAATACGTCTGGAAATTACGCCAGTGTTTTATCTATTTTAAATACTAAAAGCCGAATTAATGCGCAGTTAAAGAAATCAAACCACATAGGATCGTTAGTTTGGAATGCTGAATCATCTCAATTAGCACAACTTATTGATGTTTCTAAATTTGCACCTATTGCCATTGGTGATACAATTATTACAGGTGGGCAATCTACTATTTTCCCTAAAGGAGTTCCTATTGGAACAATAAACACTTTTAATGTGGATAATAATGGAGACACCTATACAATTGATGTGAAATTATTTAACGACATGACGAATATTGGTCATGTATATATCATAAAAAACAAGGATGCTAAAGAAATTAAAAAACTACAAAACGCAGTAGATGAATAATTCTGTAGCCACAAAAACCGCACAATTTATAGCACTTGTACTCATACAAGTTTTGCTACTTAACCATATTAATTTTTTAGGTTACGTTAATCCGTACCTTTATATTATATTTATTTTCTTATTCCCCATAAGAAGTAATAAGTCTATTATTATTGCTTTAAGTTTTTTATTAGGATTAACTATTGATATTTTTTCTGATTCAGGAGGAATTCATGCTGCCGCCTGTGTTACCATAGCATACGTACGTCCTTTTATCTTAAAATTTTCTTTTGGAATGCTTTACGAGCATCAATCTATAAAATTCAGTCAAACTGAATTAGGTAACCGATTGCTTTACTTTTCGCTATTAGCTTTAATTCATAATTTTGTTTTATCATCATTAGAAATATTTAACATATCAAAAATAATTTTAATACTTCAAAAAACGTTATTCTCTAGTATATTCACTATACTCTTATGTTTTTTAATTTCTATTTTATTTAGCAAAAAGCGTCGATGAGAAAACTCTTATTATTATTTACAGTTGTTGTTGTTGGACTAATTTTTATTGCACGATTATTTTATTTACAAGTTTACAATCAAAGTGCCTACAACCCACTTGAAGACAATGCCATTAGAAAAGTATACGATTACCCTAAAAGAGGTTATGTATACGATCGCAACGGTGTACTTTTAGTTGCCAATCAACCATCTTATGATGTGATGATAATTCCCCGTGAAGTAGAACCACTTGACACCATCGAATTTTGTAACTTATTAAAAATTACTAAAGAAAAATTTATAAGTACATATAAAAAAGCAAGACATTACTCGCCCCGGTTACCTTCTGTTTTTGTGCCACAACTCTCAAAAAAAGATTACGCTGTACTTCAAGAGAAAATGCGAAAATTTAAAGGCTTTTATATTCAAAAGAGAACCTTAAGAGATTATCAAACCTCGATTGGAGCTAATGTTTTAGGAGACATTGGAGAAGTTAACCAAGCTATCATCAATAAGAAACCCTATTATAAAATGGGAGATTTAATTGGTAAACAAGGTATTGAAGTTTCTTACGAGGAAACATTAAGAGGTATAAAAGGTATTAAATTTATACAAAAAGACCGCTTTAATAGAGATATTGGCCCATATAAAGATGGAATTTTTGACACCTTACCAGAACCAGGAAAAGATATTAATATCACTATTGACGCACAACTTCAAGCCTATGGCGAAATGCTAATGAAGCATAAACGCGGTGGAATTATAGCTATTGAACCTAGCTCTGGAGAAATTTTAGCAATGGTTTCTGGACCAAGCTACAATCCCAACTTATTAGTAGGTAGAGACCGCTCTAAAAATTACACAAAAATGCATTATGACACCATAGCAAAACCACTTTTTGATCGTAGTTTGATGGCACAATATGCCCCGGGATCACCATTTAAAGTAATCAATGCACTTATTGGATTACAGGAAGGTGTTGTAACAGCTCACGAAAGTTTTGCTTGTAGAATGGGATATTACTACGGAAGTAGAAAACTCACCGGTTGTCACCACCATAAAAGCCCTGTTGATATGAATGCAGGAATCGCACAATCATGTAACGCTTATTTTGTAAATGTATACAGACGTATTGTTGAAAAATATGATGATGCTGGTGAAGGTTTAAATGTGTGGGCAAACCACGCTAAGAGTTTTGGATTGGGCGACTTTTTACACAATGATTTATCGGTAGGAAGACCTGGTAGAATTCCAGATGGTGATTATTACGACAGACAATATGGTGATAACCGTTGGGGATCAACCTATAATGTATCAAATGCCATTGGCCAAGGAGAAGTTGAAGCAACACCAATACAGCTAGCAAATATGGTTGCTGCTATTGCAAATCGCGGCTATTATTACACACCTCACATCATTAAAAGTATTGAGAACGATACCATCCCTAAACAATTTCAAACTAAAAATCACACTACAATAGATAAAAAGAATTTTGATCCTGTAGTAGAAGGAATGTTTGATGTATTTAATAAAGGAACCGCACAATCACTACAAGTTCCAGGTATTGAAATTTGTGGAAAAACAGGAACTGCCGAGAACTTTATGAAAATTGACGGTAAAACTACACAACTTACAGATCACTCTATTTTTGTGGCATTTGCACCTAAAGATAATCCTAAAATTGCAATTGCTGTTTTTGTTGAAAACGGTTATTGGGGAAGTAGATTTGCAGGAAGAATGGCCAGTTTAATGATTGAAAAATTTATTAACGGTAATATTACCCGTACAGATTTAGAAGATTGGATTTTAACCCACAGTTTAGAGGACGAATATAAAAAACCATATTCAGGTGAGCCTTTTAATATCAATAGAGGTTCTCTTTTACAAGTTATTGACAACTATAAAAATGAAGATAATACAGATGACGTAACAATTAGCACGTCTCAAAAACCAAGTTTATAATACATGTTAAGAGAAAATCATAGAGGTTTTAAGTTTGATTGGGTGACTATTGTTTTATTTTTAGCACTAGTTGGCTTTGGGTGGTTAAATATATTATCGGCATCTCATGAAGGTGAAATCATCACGTATTTCAACACCAGTTTACCTTACGGGAAACAACTTTTGTTTATTATGCTAACCATCGTTTTAATAGGGATTATTCTCTCCATTGAAGCCAAGTTTTATGAACGGTTTGCAAGTGTAATTTATATCATTTCCATGCTCTCTCTTGTTGGCTTATTTATCTTCGGAAAAAACGTAAACGGTGCCACATCATGGTACGGAATTGGAGGTATGACCTTCCAACCCAGTGAGTTTGCTAAATTTGCAACATCATTAGCTGTTGCTAAATACATTAGTGATTTACAAACTAACATGAAATCACTAAGCGATCAATTAAAAACCATTGCAATAATTGTAATACCTGCAATACTTATTTTATTACAAAATGATGCCGGTAGTACTGTAGTCTACGCTTCTTTTTTCTTTGTATTTTACAGAGAAGGTTTACAGCAAATCTATCTAATTATTGGTGTAATTATTATGCTCCTTTCTGTAATTTCTTTAAAATTTGGTATTCTTATTTCTGCAGGTGTTTCCTTAATTATCATTGCAGCATTGTACTTTTTCATGAAGAAAAAACGCCCTTCAATAATACAACCTATGATTGTATTTGTGTTGTGTGTGGTGTTTTCTTTTGGAGTAAAAACCTTTTATGATAGTATTTTAAAACCACATCAAAAAGACAGAATTAGTTTGTGGTTACGTCTAGAAAAAGATCCTGTAAAATTACAACAGATGAAAAAAACGATTCTTTATAACTTAAACGAATCGGAAAAAGCAATTAGCTCTGGTGGCCTTAACGGAAAAGGATTTCTTGAAGGCACACGAACTACAGGAAAGTTTGTACCCGAACAACATACAGATTACATTTTTAGTACCGTTGGAGAAGAGTGGGGATTTTTAGGAAGTGCTATGGTAGTGATTTTATTTGTTAGTTTAATTATTAGAATACTTTACCTCGCCGAAGCGCAAAAAAATCAATTTAGTAGGGTTTATGGCTACTGTGTAGCCTCAATACTATTTGTCCATTTTACAATTAACACAGGAATGGTAATGGGCTTAATTCCAACAGTTGGTATTCCTCTACCCTTTTTTAGTTATGGTGGCTCTGGACTTTGGGGATTTGCTATTTTACTGTTTATTTTTGTAAAGTTAGATTCCAACAAAATAAACGAGTGGTAAACAAAAAAAAGAGAACCTTCATTAAGATTCTCTTTTATATATTTTATGTATAACTTCAAGTTAATGAAATTTATATCTTTCCCTAACGCTTCACAAATTTAAGCTTTGTTGTTACGCCATTATCTTGAGTAATTTCAGCAACATAAATACCCGTTTTTAAAACTGAAAGGTTGATTTCATTACTTTCAATAGCATTGAAATTTGCCATATTCTGCCCTAATATATTATTAATATTTAAGCTTTTAATAGCGCTTAAATTTTCTATTCCATCTAAAACTAAAGTATCACTATTCATATTATAAAATACTGAAATTTCATTAGTATTTACATCTTCAATAGATAAAGCTTCGGCATTTTGATATACAACTACAAAACGCGAATTGTAAACCCCTTCTGAAAGATTTAATGTTACACTATCTTGAGATATATCATAAAAAGAATTAGTCACATTATCTTTTAAATAAATAGTTTCACCTTCCGGAAAATTTAAGGTTTCACTAATTGTAAACGTATAATTTCCGGCATCTGTAACATGAACTCCTAGCGGAATTTCATCAGACACCTGAAAATCATGTAGTCCTTGAATACGTAATTCTTCATCAGGAATAGTCCAATATATTTCATTTGATTTCTCATTTAATACTCTAGAGTCATAACCATTATCAAAACCACTAGAAGCATTAATATCATAACCTAAAGCAATTTTATACTCATAGTCTTCACTACTCGTAAAACTTAACCAATATTTAATTCGGGTATCTGTTACCGCTTCTTGTGCTGTTCTATAAAATGTAGCTTCGTTTAAAGATTCTCTAGCAAATATACGCTGAGAGTTTTTAAATATAACATCACCACTAGCAATCACTCTAACAAAAAATCCTTGAGCAACAGAGATATTTCCTGTTGGAGCACCTTTAGAAAAAGCTGTAGATCCTGGTGCTTCAACTGAACTTACTAAATTTAAGGTTGCATAACCACCTTGATATTCTGATAACACGTGTGAATCATTTGTATCAAAATGTTCATAAAAATAAATAGTTCCATCAATTACGGAGGCGTTGTTATCTGAAATAAATTGATGAGCATCTAATGCCGATGGGTATGGATTTCCTACTAAAATTTCATCACCTGCAGATACACTTATAACTATATCTCCATCGTTTGCTGTTCCTTTAAAAACATATTCTTGTTCAGCATCCACTGTATTTCCAGACCCTTTCATTGTGTATCCTAAACCTGGAGCAATTTCAGTAGCAGGAGTAATATAATTCCAATCTGCATAAGCATTGGTAAGTCCGTTAAATGTATATAACCAACGGCTACTTAACATTGTTGAACCTCCTGAAGTGCTCGCATTATTACTTGATGTAAAACTTACTGAACCTGCAGCAGTTTCTAGGTAGTTTATTTTCCAGTTTCCATTTCTTTGTACAGGAGAACTCCAATAATTGTAATTATATAAGTTGCTAGAACCTTGTTGTACACCTGTTAAATTTCCACTTCCACTATTTAAAGAGGTTCCAGTATGATTCTGAATTAATTGTGCTTCGTTTAAAAGATTAATAGTTCCGTTATTAACAATACCATTTTCAACTTCTAATAATATGCCATCAGCAACTTGTAATACTCCTCCTGCTTCAATCTCAATTTCTCTTACATGTGCATCTACATTTAAAATTGCTGTACTTCCGGCTTTTACAGTTAATTTTAAACATTCATCAGTATCATTTGGAGCATTTGAAGCACCAGATCCGTTAAAGAAAGTAGTACCATCCCAAACAATTTGATCGGTGTTACGTACTGTAAAATAATCATTATCTGAAAAAACTACACCTGTAGCAGTTGCGATAGTTCCAGAAACAGTAAGATTATATGTGATTGGACTACTGAAGTCACTATCGTTGTCAACAATCATTTTAAATTGATCACAATGTATAGCTGTTGAAAAATCTGTAATATCAAAAGCGACAGTAACTGTTCCTAAATTTCCTATTTTACTTACTCTCCATTTAGAGTTTAATTGTTCGGTATAATTGGTTGTTTCAGTTACTAAAGCATAAGAAGGTGCTTTTGTTTCTTCTCCCCAAAATAAAAAATCATTATTTGATAAAGCAGAAGGTGTATGGATTCTCACAATACCTGTTCCTTGCGAATCAGTATGACTACTACCATCTGATGCTTGTCCTATTCCTGCAACATTATGATCAAAGTTTCCATTTGCTACATCATCTTGAATATAAAAATCATTAGCTGTTAATGCATTATTATATTTTGAAGACAAATAATTATCAATAATAATACGTTGAGCTGCATTTACTTTTTCTTTATATATAGCTAATTCAGTTATATTCCCTTCAAATCCATTAGTTCCTCCTGTAAAGCCACCAATATTAAATTGCTGAGAAGCGTATGAATTATAGGTTGAACTTCCTCCTCGTGACACTAACAAGTCTTCATTACGATATAATTGCTTTCCAGAAGCAGGATGAGCATCATATGACCAAATTGAATAATCTAACAAGCCTGTTAATCCACCTACTTGTAATCTTGAACTACTACTACAACATTGTCCTATATCGTAATACACAGTACCATTCCAAGGTATATGATTTGAAAAACGTGTAGAACTTTCTAAATTATCAGTAGTATATACACATGATGTTTGTGAGGTCTTATTTGCTTTTGCCATAAGAAACGAAGACGCTTCATTTACAATAAAATTAGTAGCAGTTAAGGTATAACCAGTCCGCATTCTATTACTTCCATTAAAAGCAACTTCTCCGTAACCATTTACAGTTCCAACGTTTAAAGTTGGTCTTAGTGTATTGGTTTCACTCATATTGAATTCGGGAATTCCTGCTGAATTAAGCCAACTATCAATTAATGTTCCTGTAGTAGATAATCCGTTATCTGGACGGTACCACATAATTAAACTAGACCCCCCATTATTAGCACCTACTCCACCAGGTCCTGTTTGTGCAAATACATAAGATGGTATTGCAAAAATGAATAGTATTACCGATAGGATGGTGAAAGTTGTGTGTTTTTTTGACATAAAAGTAAATATAAATAAAAATTTTGAGGAAAAATTTTTATATGAGAAAAATTGTGAGCGTTATTAAATTAACGCTTCACAAATTTAAGCTTCGTTGTTACGCCATTATCTTGAGTGATTTCAGCAACATAAATACCCGTTTTTAAAACTGAAAGGTTGATTTCATTACTTTCAATAGCATTAAAATTTGCCATATTCTGTCCTAATACATTATGAATATTTATACTTTTAATAGCGTTTAAATTCTCAATACCTTTTAACACCAATTCATCTTTATTAAGATTATAAAATACTGAAATATCACTTGTATTTACATCTCCTATAGATAAGCTTTCTTCTATTTGATATACAATAGAAAAACGAGAATCATCAACACCTTCTGTTAAGTTTAAAGTTACAGGATTATCTGTAATATTATAATAACTGTGAGTCTTAGCATCTTTCAAATAAATGGTTTCACTTTCAGGGAAGTTTAAAGTTTCACTAATTTCAAACGTATAATCTCCAGAATTTGTAATACGAAGTCCTAGAGGAATATCTTCTGAGACTTCAAAATTATGTAATCCTTGGATAGCTAATTCTTCATCAGTAATAGTCCAATATATTTCATTTGATAAATCGTTATATGTGCGACTATCATAACCGTAATCAAAATCATCACTAGCATTTGTATCATATCCTAAAGCGATGGTTGATTCGTTTTCATTAGCATCCTTAAACTGAAGCCAAAATTTAATTCGAGTATCGGTTACCGATTCTTGAGCGGTTCTAAAAAAAGTAGATTCACCTGAAGATTCTTTTACAAACACACGTTGGCTGTTAGTAAATGTAATATTACCATTAGTATATGCTCTTACAAAAAAGCCTTGTCCTACTGGAATATTCTTTTTCGGACCTCCTTTTAAAGATACTCCTCCATTTACAGGTGGTGCCGGCGATCCTACTCCTCCTAATAAATTGTATACCCCATAACCACCTTGATATTCAACTAAATTGTGAGTATCGTTAGTTTGAAATTGTTCGTAATAATAAATAGTCCCGTCAATAACACCTATATTATCATGAATAAATTGATCAGCATCTAATGCAGATGTGTATGGATTACCAATTAAAATTTCATCACCTGCAGATACACTTATAACTATATCTCCATCGTTTGCTGTTCCTTTAAAAACATATTCTTGTTCGGCATCCACCGTGTTTCCAGACCCTTTCATTGTGTATCCTAAACCTGGAGCAATTTCAGTAGCAGGAGTAATATAGTTCCAATCTGCATAAGCATTGGTAAGTCCGTTAAATGTATATAACCAACGGCTACTTAATACTGTTGAACCTCCTGAAGTGCTCGCATTATTACTTGATGTAAAACTTACTGAACCTGTAGCAGTTTCTAGGTAGTTTATTTTCCAGTTTCCATTTCTTTGTACAGGAGAACTCCAATAATTGTAGTTATATAAGTTGCTAGAACCTTGTTGTACGACTGTTAAATTTCCACTTCCACTATTTAAAGAGGTTCCTGTATGATTCTGAATTAACTGTGCTTCGTTTAAAAGATTAATAGTTCCGTTATTAACAATACCATTTTCAACTTCTAATAATATGCCATCAGCAACTTGTAATACTCCTCCTGCTTCAACCTCAATTTCTCTTACATGAACATCTGCAGTAACAACAGCTATATCGCCTGATTTTACAGTTAATTTTAAACACTCATCAGTATCATTTGGCGCATTTGAAGCACCAGATCCGTTAAAGAAAGTCGTACCATCCCAAACAATTTGATCCGTATATCTTAAGGTAAAATAATCTCCATCATCAAAACCTAATCCATTTGTATTATAAACAAACTCTGTTGCAGTCTCTGTTAACGGGTATACTCTTAATGATGCTCCAGTAAAACTGGAATTATCAGCAACTATCAATTCCAATTGAGTACAACCAGATATTACAGACAAGTTAAGATCACTCTTTTTAATATTAACCATTAACCTATCATTAATTCCAAAAGGCTCACTAACTCTCCACATAGTATCTATATGATCCTGATAATCTGATGTATTTAAAGAGAAACTATATGTTGCGTTTTTATTATTTTCCCCCCAAAATAAATACTTACCATTTCCCAATCCAGACTTACTAATTCTTATAATCCCTGTTCCTTGAGAATTTAAATGCTGATTTAGATTATCAACTCTTGAAATACCTGCAACATTGTGGTCAAAATCACCATTTGCAGGATTATCCTGTGTATAATAATCTTCAGCAATACTAATATTATACTTAGCTGATAAATAATTATTAACAATAATACGTTGTGCCGAATTTAAAACAGCATCATACATTACAATCTCACCTATTTCTCCTTTAAAAAAATAATTTGGAGTACTTTCATTTCTACCTGCTCCAATCCTAAAAGGTCTAGAAGTATTAGCCACCATATCATGGGTTGATGTCGCATTTAAAGCATTGTCGATAAACAACCTTTTACCATCTACTTCATTTTTATAATACAAATTTTGAACAGACCAATTATTTGTAGTTGATAATGCTCCCCCAGTAGTTTGCCATGAACTATTAGTTCCTGTCCAAAAAGACCAAGTATCTGAACTTGGACTCGCATACAATATAAAACCTTTAGTTACACTTCCTGCTGGATCATCTCTACTTGAAAGAACAGCCTTATAAGAAGATGAGTTAGACACATTACTTACAGAAAACACACTAAACTCCTCTGGATTTAATTTACTTTCGAAAGATTTTTGTAAATACTGATTAACGCCATTAAACCCATATGCATTGTAACCATTAACAGTATTAATATTTAATACTGAACCAGCACCATCAACGAAGCTGAAGTTATTTCCTGATTGATCTTCTAAAACACTAGCTGTATTAGCCCCTTTATCTGGATTAAGCCATAAAACTAACTCTGAAGTTCCATCGGTTGCACCTACCCCACCAGGTCCTGTTTGTGCAAATACATAAGATGGTATTGCAAAAATGAATAGTATTATCGATAGGATGGTGAAAGTTGTGTGTTTTTTTGACATAAAAGTAAATATAAATAAAAATTGTGAGCGTTATTAAATTAACGCTTCACAAATTTAAGCTTTGTTGTTACGCCATTATCTTGAGTGATTTCAGCAATATAAATACCCGTTTTTAAAACTGAAAGGTTGATTTCATTACTTTCAACAGTATTAAATGTCACTATATTCTGTCCTAATATATTATGAATATTTACACTTTTAATAGCATTTAAATTTTCTATTCCATCTAAAACTAGAGTTTCTTTATTCATATTATAGAATACTGAAACCTCATTAGTATTTATATCTCCTATAGATAAGCTTTCTTCTGTTTGATATACAATAGAAAAACGAGAATCATCAACACCTTCTATTAAGTATAACGTTACAGGATTATCTGTAATATTATAATAACTGTTAGTTTGAGCATCTTTTAAATATATAGTTTCACTTTCAGGAAAGTTTAAAGTTTCACTGATTTCAAACGTATAATCTCCAGAATTTGTAATACGAAGTCCTAAAGGAATATTATCTGAGACTTCAAAATTATGTAATCCTTGGATAGCTAATTCTTCATCAGTAATAGTCCAATATATTTCATTTGATAAATCGTTATATGTGCGACTATCATAACCGTAATCAAAATCATCACTAGCATTTGTATCATATCCTAAAGCGATGGTTGATTCGTTTTCATTAGCATCCTTAAACTGAAGCCAAAATTTAATTCGAGTATCGGTTACCGATTCTTGAGCGGTTCTAAAAAAAGTAGATTCACCTGAAGATTCTTTTACAAACACACGTTGGCTGTTAGTAAATGTAATATTACCATTAGTATATGCTCTTACAAAAAAGCCTTGTCCTACTGGAATATTCTTTTTCGGACCTCCTTTTAAAGATACTCCTCCATTTACAGGTGGTGCCGGCGATCCTACTCCTCCTAATAAATTGTATACCCCATAACCACCTTGATATTCAACTAAATTGTGAGTATCGTTAGTTTGAAATTGTTCGTAATAATAAATAGTCCCGTCAATAACACCTATATTATCATGAATAAATTGATCAGCATCTAATGCAGATGTGTATGGATTACCAATTAAAATTTCATCACCTGCAGATACACTTATAACTATATCTCCATCGTTTGCTGTTCCTTTAAAAACATATTCTTGTTCGGCATCCACCGTGTTTCCAGACCCTTTCATTGTGTATCCTAAACCTGGAGCAATTTCAGTAGCAGGAGTAATATAGTTCCAATCTGCATAAGCATTGGTAAGTCCGTTAAATGTATATAACCAACGGCTACTTAATACTGTTGAACCTCCTGAAGTGCTCGCATTATTACTTGATGTAAAACTTACTGAACCTGTAGCAGTTTCTAGGTAGTTTATTTTCCAGTTTCCATTTCTTTGTACAGGAGAACTCCAATAATTGTAGTTATATAAGTTGCTAGAACCTTGTTGTACGACTGTTAAATTTCCACTTCCACTATTTAAAGAGGTTCCTGTATGATTCTGAATTAACTGTGCTTCGTTTAAAAGATTAATAGTTCCGTTATTAACAATACCATTTTCAACTTCTAATAATATGCCATCAGCAACTTGTAATACTCCTCCTGCTTCAACCTCAATTTCTCTTACATGAACATCTGCAGTAACAACAGCTATATCGCCTGATTTTACAGTTAATTTTAAACACTCATCAGTATCATTTGGCGCATTTGAAGCACCAGATCCGTTAAAGAAAGTCGTACCATCCCAAACAATTTGTCCTGGAGTACGCACTGTAAAATAATCATTATCAGAAAAAACTACACCTGTAGCAGTAGCGGTAGTTCCAGAAACTACAAGTTCGTAAGATGTTGGACTTGTAAAGTCACTATCGTTATCCACAACTAATTTTAATTTATCACAATATACAGAAGTTAAAAAATCACTAATATCAAAAGTTACTGTTACTGTATTTATACTTCCTGTTTTACTTACTCTCCATTTTGTATTTAATTGATCACTATAAGTAATTGGATCACTAACTAAAGCGTAAGAAACAGCTTTGGTCTCTTCTCCCCAAAACAAGAAAGTTTCACCTGTTAAATTTGAAGGGTTATTAATTCTAACAATTCCTGAGCCTTGAGAATCTGTATGATTAGTTCCATCTGATGCTTGACCTATTCCTGCAACATTATGATCAAAGTTTCCATTTGCTACATCATCTTGAGTATATAGATCGTTTTCAGTTAAAGCGATATCATATTTTGCAGATAAATAATTATTTACAATAACACTTTCAGCTGCATTCAACTTATAATTAAAATGGATAAGCTCAGACATTTCACCTTTAGCGTATTTATGATAACCAACATTCATCGTCCCAATTGTTAAAGGTTCGTTTGAATTAATAATACTAGTGCTAGTTTCTCCTCCTGTTTTTATTAGCCCACCATTTCTATACATAGAACTTCTAGGACCAGATGGATTATCTCCATCAAAATCAAAACTTAAAATATAGTTTTCATCATTAGAAAAAGATGTAGAATTTGCGCTATAACGATTGTTTTGAGTTACAATATCTGTTGTAAGCTTATTATCATAGAAAAAAAAGTCATAAGCATACTGGTTTGAAGTTGAATAATTAGTTCTTTTACCAACTATCCCATGTACATCATTACTACCATATAGCCCTTTTGGTTTAAATATAGTGAAATAAGTAATTTCACTAGTTCCATCTAAAACATCAGCATCTTCAACTCTTAACCAATCTCTAACACCGTTAAAATCGATACTAGGATAATTATTAAAAGAAGAACTACTAATAAAAGATGGTTTTTCAGTAGCAATGGTTTGATTGGCATCATTATTATTACCAGAAACATCACGCCAAGTAGATACATCATCTCCATTTGAGAGACTTAAATCATCGGCTTTTAGCCATAATCCATTTGTTGTAGAGTTTCCAACACCACCGGGTCCGGTTTGTGCTAAAAGAGTGTAAACAGGTAAAAACAATGCTAAAAGCATTACATTGAAGGTTAATTTATTAATCATGCTATAGTATTAGGGGACAACGAAGATATAGAAAGAAATCTCCTACTTAAAACATTTTAACGAAGACATTTAGACATTTCGATGAACCGATATTTATAACCGATGACGGTAGTAAAAATTAATTTTTAGACGAAAAAATAAAATGAAAATTAATTTTTTGTTAACAAAAAAAAGCCTTTTCATAATTGAAAAGGCTTTTAAATTTAAGTTATTCTATTTTATTTCAAACTAGATAAACTTGCTTTTAGTGTCTCTATTTTAGCTAAAGCATCTGCTTCTTTTTTACGTTCATTTGCAATAACTTGTTCTGGAGCTCCGGCAACAAAACGTTCGTTAGACAACTTCTTTTGTACCGATTTTAAGAAACCTTCCGTATACTTTAATTCTTCAGTAAGTTTTTTAATTTCTGCTTCAATATCAATTGCGCCATCCATTGGAATAAAATACTCGTTAGATTTCACCCTAAAAGTCAAAGCACCTTCTACTGGCTCCGTAACATATTCTATAGTTTCTAGATTTCCTAATTTAGAAATAACCGCATCAAATGCTGTATTAGATTTTTCATTGTTTATTACAGAAAAACCTATAGCATCTTTAAACGCTATATTTTTTTCTTTTCTAACGGTTCTAATTCCAGAAATCACTTCCGAAGCAAATTCAAACTGAGAAATAATCTCCGTATTTATTGGTTTTACTTCTGGCCATTTTGCTACAATTAATGCTTCCTCTGGAGTACGTTCAGCAATATATTGCCAAATATCTTCGGTTAAGAAAGGCATAAATGGGTGTAATATCTTTAAGTTATCCTCAAAAGCAGACATTACTTTATTGTACGTTATAGCATCAATTGGCTGTTGGTATGCTGGTTTTACTATTTCTAATAACCATCCACAAAAATCATCGTAAATTAATTTATAGATAGACATTAAAGCATCACTTAAACGGTATTTACTAAAGTGGTCTTCAATTTCTACTAATACAGTACTAAATTTTGCTTCGTACCAATCTAAAGCTATTTTGCTTGAGTTAGGTTGCTCAATCGTATCGCTAACGTCCCATAAATTGGTTAAGTTAAAAGCATTCCATATTTTGTTTCCAAAACCTTTTCCTTGTTGGCAAAGTGCTTCGTCAAACATTAAATCGTTTCCTGCTGCGCTACTAAATAACATTCCAACACGTACACCATCGGCACTGTATTCTTCAATTAATTTTAGTGCATCTGGTGAGTTCCCTAAAGATTTACTCATTTTACGACGTTGCTTATCACGAACTAAACCTGTTAAATACACATTATTAAAAGGTTTTTCGTCTTTATACTCGTAACCCGCAATAATCATACGTGCTACCCAAAAGAATAAAATATCTGGTCCAGTAACTAAATCGTTAGTTGGGTAATAGTATTTAATTTCTTCGTTTTCAGGGTTTCTTATGCCATCAAAAACAGACATTGGCCATAACCAAGAAGAGAACCATGTATCTAATGCGTCTGTATCTTGTTTTAAGTCTTCGGCTTTTAAATCTGATTTACCTGTTACTTTCTGTGCTTTTTCAAGAGCAGCTTCCATAGTTTCAGCAACTACAAAATCTTCTTTTCCATCGCCATAGAAATAGGCCGGAATTTGTTGTCCCCATAATAACTGTCTAGAAATATTCCAATCGCGAATATTCTCTAACCAGTGACGGTATGTATTTTCAAATTTCTTTGGAAATAATTTTATCTCGGCATCTTCTCCTAAAACAGCTTCGATTGCTGGTTTTACCAACTCTTCCATTTTTAAGAACCATTGGTCGCTTAATCTTGGCTCAATAACTGCTTTGGTACGTTCAGACGTTCCTACTTTATTCATGTGTATTTCAGTTTTCACTAAAACACCTAATGTTTCTAATTCTTTTGCTACATTTTTTCTTGCTACAAACCGATCTTGACCTTCAAATTGTAACCCAAAGCTATTTAAACTAGCATCTTCATGAAAGATATCAATAACTTCTAATTTATGTTTATCTCCAAGATTTTTATCGTTTTCATCGTGTGCAGGTGTTACTTTTAAACAACCTGTACCAAACTCAACATCTACATATTCGTCTTCAATAATAGGAATTACTCGTCCACAAATTGGTACGATGGCTTTTTTTCCACGTAAGTGTGCAAAACGTTCATCTTCTGGATTGATACAAATTGCACTATCTCCAAAAATAGTTTCTGGTCTTGTGGTTGCAATGGTTAATGTATCGTCGCTTCCTTCAATTTTATAATTAATATAATAAAGGTTTCCTTGGCGTTCTTCGTGAATAACTTCTTCATCAGACAAGGTTGTTTTTGCTTCAGGATCCCAGTTTACCATACGGTAACCTCTGTAAATAAGTCCTTTTTCGTGTAAATCAACAAATACTTTTATTACTGCTTCAGACATATCGTCATCCATTGTAAATTTAGTACGTTCCCAATCACAAGAACATCCTAATTTTTTAAGTTGATCTAAAATTACACCACCATATTCTTCGGTCCATTCCCAAGCATGTTCTAAAAACTCTTCTCTTGTTAAGTCGTTTTTATCTATTCCTTGTTCTTTTAATTTCGCCACAACTTTTGCTTCGGTAGCAATAGATGCATGATCTGTACCGGGTACCCAACACGCATTTTTACCTTGCAAACGTGCACGACGAATTAAAACATCTTGAATGGTATTATTAAGCATATGTCCCATGTGCAATACTCCTGTGACGTTTGGTGGAGGAATTACAATAGTATATGGTTCTCTTTCATCTGGTGTAGAATGAAAATAATTATGTTTCATCCAGTAGTCGTACCACTTGCTTTCTACATTTGTTGCATCATATTTTGACGGAATGCTCATACTTTGGAATAGTTTTTGAATATTGAGTTACAAAAGTACTTATATTTCTTTTTTTGTGAAATTATAAAGACGATTAATGACCATTTTTATAATAACAATGTTAAGATTAGAGTCCATGCTCTTTTTTATTTTGCAAAACGGTAAAAAGTAAGTAATTTTGATAGTATCAATTTAAACCTTAAAATGATGAAAAACTTAATACTAATTTTATTTGTTAGCGTAATGAGTTTTGGTGCTTCTGCACAAAACAAAGTCGCTAAAATAGAATTCAAAACAGATGTTATTGATTACGGAACTATAGAAAAAGGATCAAACGGTGTACGTATTTTTGAATTTACAAACACAGGAGATGCCCCTTTAATTATTTCAAATGTAAAATCAACTTGTGGATGTACAGTACCAAAAAAACCAGACGGTCCTATTATGCCTGGTCAAACTGGAGAAATCTCAGTAAAATACGATACTAATAGAGTAAATCCTATTAGAAAAACAATTACTGTAACTTCTAATGCTGAAACACCTACAATAGCTTTAAAAATTAAAGGTCTTATTATAGACTCTAGCAAAACTAGTGTACTAAAAAAGAAAACAACAAGCGTGATGGAGCAATAATCTATGCGTTTAAATAGTATAAAAAAGCCTTCGTAATTGAAGGTTTTTTTTGTTTTAAATGGTGAGCCGTTTTTCGACATAAATAATGAATACTTTAAAATTATTGATGTTAACTAAAATATTTCAACATTAAGAAAACACGCACAAAAACAATCACAAACAACTAAAAAACAAACCTTTAAATTACAAAAAGTTTAACGGTTTTTTTAATACATTTTTATAAAAACTCTGAGATAATTTTCAGAACTTTGCCTTCTAAATTTAATCAAATGCCAGTAATTTCAACTAAAGGGCAATTAATGCCAGAATCTCCAATAAGAAAGTTAGTACCTTATGCTGAACAAGCTTACAAACAAGGGAAAACAGTTTACCATCTTAATATTGGGCAACCCGACATAAAGACACCTCAAGTAGCACTAGATGCAGTAAAAAATAACTCATTAGATATCTTAGCTTATACAAGATCTGAAGGTTCTGATAGTTACAGAACTAAGATTGCCGAGTATTACGCAAAGAATGATATTCATGTTACAAAAGAAGATATTATTGTAACTACTGGTGGTAGTGAAGCTTTATTATTTGCCTTTGGAAGTATTATGGATTCTGATGATGAAATTATTATTCCAGAACCATTTTACGCAAATTACAATGGATTCTCTACAGCATCTGATGTAAAAGTTGTGCCTGTAATTTCTAAAATTGAAAACAACTTTGCTTTACCAGCTGTTGCAGAGTTTGAAAAATTAATTACATCTAAAACTAAAGCTATTCTTATTTGTAACCCAGGAAACCCTACAGGTTACTTATATTCAAAAGAAGAAATCAAACAATTAGCAGCGTTAGTAAAAAAACATGATCTGTTTTTAATTGCCGATGAAGTATACAGAGAATTTGTATATGACGGAATTGATTTTTACTCAATTATGCAAGAAGAAGGCATTGAGGAAAATGCAATTATTATCGATTCGGTTTCTAAACGTTACAGCATGTGTGGTGCAAGAATTGGTTATTTAGTATCTAGAAATAAAACATTTATTAAAACGGCTTTAAAATTTGCACAAGCAAGATTAAGTCCGCCAACATTAGCTCAAATTGCTGGTGAAGCTGCATTAGCAACACCACAAAGTTATTTTGATGAAGTTATTGTTGAATACGTACAAAGACGAAATACTTTAATTACTGAACTTGAAAAAATAGACGGTATAAAAGTAGCAAAACCTAACGGTGCTTTTTATTGTATTGCTGAATTACCTATTAACAATGCCGATAAATTTGCGCAATGGTTATTAGAGGATTTTGATGTTAATGGTGAAACTGTAATGGTTGCTCCTGCTGCTGGTTTTTATTCAACTCCAGGTGTTGGACTTAACCAAATTAGAATTGCTTACGTACTTAATGAAGAAAGTTTAATTAAAGCAGTTAGCATCTTAAAAGCAGCATTAAAAGTGTACAAAGACTAAATGCATATTCAAGAAAACATATCTTTAAAACCGTACAACACTTTTGGTATAGACGCCAAAGCAAGTTATTTTGTAGTGGTAACTAATACGCAACAACTTCAAGACGTTTTAGCCCTTGAGGGATACCCAAAACCTTTTATTTTAGGAGGAGGAAGTAATATGTTACTCACAAAAGATCTTGATGCTTTAGTAATTCATGTAAATATTAAAGGGATTGAAATCATTTCGGAAACCGAAAATGAAGTTATTGTAAAAGCTAGTGCTGGTGAAAACTGGCACGAGTTTGTACAATGGTGTTTAGCTCATAATTTTGGTGGTGTTGAGAATCTTTCTTTAATACCAGGAAATGTTGGTACTGCTCCAATACAAAATATTGGTGCTTACGGCGTGGAATTAAAAGATGTATTTAAATCTTGTGACACTTTACATATTAAAAGTAAAACACTTAAAACGTTCACAAAAGCAGAATGCAATTTTGGATATAGAGAATCTGTTTTTAAACAAGCCGAAAAAGGCAACTATATTATTACCTCTGTTTCTTTTAAACTCACTAAAAACAAACATATCATTCGCACAGGTTACGGTGCTATTTTAGCTGAATTAAAAGATAAAAACATTGAAACACCAACAATTCAGGAGGTTTCAAAAGCTATTATAGCTATTAGAGAAAGTAAACTCCCCGATCCTAAAAAAATAGGAAATAGCGGAAGTTTCTTTAAAAATCCAATTATCAATAAAGCTAAATTTGATATACTTTTAAAGAGTTTTCCTGAAGCACCAAGTTATGTGATTTCAGAAAATGAAATAAAAGTTCCTGCCGGATGGCTTATTGAGACGTCAGGATTTAAAGGAAAAACTTTTAGTAATTATGGTGTACACAAAAAACAAGCTTTGGTACTTGTAAATTATAGTGATGCTAAAGGACAAGATATTTTAAACTTAGCACATTTAATACAAGATACTGTATTACGTCTTTTTGATATTCATATTGAAACTGAAGTTAATATCATATAAATTAGAAAGCCTCAAATGAAAAATGAGGCTTTTATTCTTTATACAAACAATCAAAAACACATTTAAAACTAAAATAACCTAAGTAGTATTTATTTAGTAATTTTACAACCACATTTAGATCCCTACAAAAAAGCCTTTTAAATAAAGTAAAACGTTTTTTTACTAACACTTAAATTTTAAATCTTTGAGCCAGTCAATTGAAGAAAAAATAGTAACGCTCCTTCAAAAAGGAGACAAAGCTGCTTTAAATATACTCTATGAAAATTACTCAAATAGTCTTTATGGTGTTATTTTAAAAATAACAATAAATAAAGAGCTAGCTAAAGATGCTTTACAAGAAACCTTTGTAAAAGTCTGGAAAAATGCTAAAAAATACGACTCAAAAAAAGCTAAGCTATTTACTTGGTTATTTCGTATTGCTCGAAACACAGCTATTGATAAATTAAGAAGTCATAATAATAGATTTGAGAAGGAAGTCCAAATCGATAAATCAAACGTATATATTTTACCAGCAACAAGTATAAATCAAGATACTATAGATTTAAAAAAACATGTTGCAACACTAGATAAAAAATATCAAATTGTACTAAAAGCATTGTTTTTTGAAGGCATGACGCAGCAAGAAGCAAGTGACGAATTAGATATTCCGTTAGGAACTATTAAATCTAGATTAAAAATTGGACTTAGAGAATTAAAAAAAATCTACGTCGATTAAACCTATATATTATGAAAAAAGAATTACAAACTTTCTTAAATGCAGGCCTACTGGATAAATATATTCTAGGAACTGCAACCCCTGAAGAAACACAGGAAACAGAACATTATATTGACACCTACCCTGAAGTTGAAGCTGAATATATTAAATTACAAAACAATTTAGAAACTCTAGCTAACGTACAAGCTGTAGAAGCGCCAGCATTTATATTAGACGCTATACATGAAGAGCTAGATGACACACCTGTAATTGCATTACAAACTGAGACGCCTGTAAGTAAAACACCTTGGTATAGTATTGCTGCGAGTATTGCTGCATTTATTTTTGCTGGTTATTCATTTATGTTATTTCAACAAAACAGATCTTTAACTAGAGAAAACCAAGTGGTAGTTGATGAAATTTTTGATATCAGAAACGACATCAATAGCAATAATGAAAAGTTAGATAATATGATGCGTCAGTTTATGAAACTGAACAATCCTGAAACCGAAAAATATGTATTACGTGGTAATGACAGAGCTAAAGATTTAAAAACTGTAGCATATATTAACGCGGTTGATAAAACCTCTTTAATTGATGTAGTTTCTCTACCTCAATTACCAGAAAATCAAACCTACCAAATTTGGGCAGAATTACAAGATCGTATGGTAAACTTAGGAATTTTAGACACTAAAGATAAGCGTTTTAAAAACATCCCTTATATGGAAGACGCACTTGGCCTAAGTATTACTATTGAACCTAAAGGCACTCCAAACACTAATAGTGCAGATAATGAAGTTGCCGAAATCACTTTAAAAAATATTAAGTAACACAAAATATACCGCATAAAAAAAGGGAGTACTTTAATTAGTATTCCCTTTTTTTTTAGTCTTTCTTAAGATTATTCAGCTTTATCTAAAACTAATTTATAAATAAATCCAGCTACAATTGCCCCAGCAATAGGTGCAACCCAGAACAGCCATAACTGAGGTAAGTACTCTCCTCCAGCAAATAATGCCTGACTTGTAGATCTTGCAGGATTTACAGATGTATTTGTAATAGGGATACTAATTAAATGAATAAGCGTTAAACCTAAACCAATAGCTATAGGTGCAAAACCTTTAGGCGCTCTTTCGCTTGTACTTCCTAAGATAATTAATAAGAAAAATAAGGTTAATAAAAATTCAGCAATAAAAGCCGAAGTCATTGAGTAACCTCCAGGAGATAAAGTATCGTACCCATTAGATGCAAAACCACCAACACCAGTAAAACCATGCTGACCAGAAACAATTACATATAATAATCCTGCTGCAGCAACACCTCCAATAAGTTGTGCTACAATATAACCTGGTAAATCTTTTGCCGAAAATTTCCCTCCAGCCCATAATCCTATAGATACTGCCGGATTAAAATGACCTCCCGAAATATGCCCCACAGCAAAAGCCATAGTTAATACGGTTAAACCAAAAGCTAATGCAACACCAGCAAATCCAATTCCTAACTCTGGGAAAGCTGCTGCAAAAACGGCACTTCCGCAACCTCCAAACACTAACCAAAACGTTCCAAAGAATTCTGCAAATAATTTTTTCATAATATATACATTTTAATAATTATAGTTCTCTCAGTAGTTAAGACCCTATATTTATTAAAAAGTCACAACTAGAGATACAAACACTTTTACATCTTAACAGATTGTTTAGAATTATTATCTGAAAAAACTATATCTTTGTATAAAATTTTACAATGAAACTTTTATTACTCACATTAGCACTTTTAGGTATAGGAGTAGCAGGTATTGCTATTAAACTATGGGCTAAAAAAGACGGGAAATTTGCAGGAACTTGTGCAAGTCAAAATCCAATGCTTAATAAAGACGGAGATGCTTGTGGTTTTTGCGGAAAAACTCCAGATCAATTTGAAAACTGTAACGATACTCAACATTCATAGTTTTTAATGCTTCTACTTACAATTGCATTCTACATTTTTATTGTAGTTATTGCTGTTCAAACTTTTTTTTACGTTGGTATATTTGCTAAATTCTCTAGTACTTCGGCAAAACAAAAAATTAACAGCCAGCAACCTATATCTGTAATTATTTGTGCTAAAAACGAAGAAGAAAACTTAAAAGAATTCCTCCCTTCAATTTTAACTCAAGATTACCCGAATTTTGAAATCATACTTATTAATGATAGCTCTAGTGATGACACCCTAGAAGTTATGGAAGCGTTTAAAGCTAAAGATGATCGCATAAAGATTGTTGACGTAAAAAGCATTGAAGTTTTTTGGGGAAATAAAAAATATGCACTTACACTTGGTATAAAAGCAGCTAAGCATGATACTTTATTATTTACGGATGCCGACTGTAAGCCTGTTTCTACACATTGGATTAGTCAAATGAGTAGCCATTTTTCAGACACTAAATCCTTAGTTATTGGGTATGGAGGTTATGAAAAAATCAAAAATTCGTTTTTAAACAAAGTCATTCGTTTTGAAACACTCTTAACAGCTACTCAATACTTTTCTTACGCAGCAATAGGCATGCCTTACATGGCTGTTGGACGAAACTTAGCATACAAAAGTGACCTGTTTTATGAGGCCAAAGGCTTTATGAGTCATATGGATATACTTTCGGGAGATGATGATTTATTTGTAAACCAAGTCGCTACCAAAAGTAATACAGCGCTTTGTTTTTCAGAAGATAGCTTTACCATTTCAAAACCTAAAACAACCTACCGTAATTGGATACTTCAAAAACGAAGACACGTTAACACAGCAACACGATACAAGTTAAAGCATCAAATTTTATTAGCCTTATTTTATTCTTCGCAAATCTTGTTTTGGGTCTTAGCAATCATACTATTAAGCTTACAATTCAACTGGATTATTGTCGCAGTACTTTCTGGTTTCAGGCTAATAATGCTATACGCTATATTTGGAATGACTGCTAAGAAATTTAATGAAAAAGATCTATTATTATTTCTACCTGTTTTCGAAATATTTTTAATTATAGCGCAATTCTTTATCTTTATAAAAAATATAAGCTCAAAACCAAATCATTGGAAATAAAAGACGCCATTGAAAAAGCAAAAAACAACGACCAAATAGCGTTTAATTTTTTATTAGACACTTATTGGAATGCAGTTTATGGCTTTCAACTTAAACGCACCGAAAACGAAAATGATGCGGAAGACATCACTATACAAACATTTTCAAAAGCTTTTGATAAAATTCAAACTTATAATGATAACTATGTTTTTAAAACATGGCTAATTACTATTTCTAAAAATATTCATATTGATTTAATTAGAAAGCAAAAAGCAACTATTCCTAGTACATCTACAGAAACTGTAAAAGGTAAATTTTACGATATTATTGATGAATCTCTTTCTCCAGAAGATAAATTAATTACTGAGCAAAATTTAGCGAAACTGCTACGTGATATTAAAAAACTTAAACCTAGTTACCAAAAAGTTATCAACTTAAGATACTTTCAGGAATTGAGTTACAAAGAAATTTCGGAAGAACTAAACGACCCTATAAGTAATGTAAAAGTAAAATTACTTAGAGCAAAAAAACTACTTGCCGAGATTATAAAAAAGAAGTAATTCGGCATTAAAAACAAAGTTAATCCCCTACAATTAAATCGTTTATTTTTTACATAAACGGTATTTATTATCTTAACATCTTTTTACAATTATACTTTGTATCTTTGCTACTGCAAATTACAATGTAAATGAATACAGAAATAGCTACAAAAACGCCGTCACAAAGACAACCTAAACCAAAATGGCTACGTGTAAAATTACCAACAGGTAAGAAATACACCGAGCTAAGAGGCTTAGTTGATAAGTATAAATTAAACACAATCTGTACCTCTGGAAGTTGCCCAAACATGGGTGAATGCTGGGGAGAAGGAACTGCTACATTTATGATTTTAGGAAATGTATGTACGCGTTCTTGTGGATTTTGCGGTGTAAAAACGGGGCGTCCAGAAACTTTAGATTGGGATGAACCTGAAAAAGTAGCACGTTCTATAAAAATAATGGACATTAAACACGCAGTATTAACTAGTGTGGATAGAGATGACATTAAAGATATGGGAAGTATTATGTGGGCTGAAACAGTGAAAGCTGTAAGACGAATGAACCCTAATACAACTATTGAAACCCTAATTCCGGATTTTCAAGGTATAGAACATCATATTGATAGAATTATTGAAGTTGCACCAGAAGTTGTATCTCACAATATTGAAACCGTAAGACGTTTAACACGTGATGTACGTATACAAGCTAAATACGATAGAAGTCTTGGTGTTTTAAAATACCTAAAATCTCAAGGACAACGCCGTACAAAATCTGGTATTATGCTAGGTCTTGGAGAAACTAGAGAAGAAGTTATTGCAACACTTCATGACCTTAAAGCTAATGATGTAGATGTGGTTACAATTGGGCAGTATTTACAGCCTAGTAAAAAACATTTACCTGTAAAACAGTTTATCCTTCCCGACCAATTTAAAGAATACGAAGAAATAGGTTTAGAGTTAGGTTTTAGACATGTAGAAAGTAGTGCTTTAGTGAGATCATCATACAAAGCTCAAAAACACATAAACTAATATGATTAGAGTTGCCATTAATGGCTTTGGGCGCATTGGAAGACGTGTGTTTAGACTTATTGAAGATCGCAATGACATAGAAATTGTTGCTATCAATGATTTAGCCGATGCAAGAACCTTATCACATCTTTTAAAATACGATAGTATTCATGGCGTTTTAAAACAAAACGTAACTCATGATGACACACATATTATTGTAAATGAAAGATTAGTGAAATTACTAAACCACAATCACCCTCAAGCAATTGATTGGTCACCTTACAATGTAGATTTTGTTATTGAAGCTACAGGTAAATTTAAAACTAAAACCGAATTACAACATCATATTAACAATGGTGCAAAACGTGTTATTTTATCTGTACCATCAACTCAAGACGATATAAAAACAGTTGTTTTAGGAGTTAATGATCATATTATAGATGGTTCTGAAAGCATAATTTCAAACGCGTCTTGTACCACAAATAATGCTGCACCAATGATTTCGGTTATTGATAAACTTTGCGGGGTAAAACAAGCCTACATTACAACGGTTCACTCCTACACTACAGACCAAAGTTTACACGATCAACCACATCGCGATTTACGAAGAGCTAGAGCTGCAGGACAATCTATTGTACCAACAACTACAGGAGCTGCAAAAGCATTAACAAAGATTTTTCCAAATTTATCTGAAGTTATTGGAGGTTGCGGAATTAGAGTTCCTGTCGCTAACGGATCACTAACAGATATTACTTTTAATGTTGAAAAAACCGTGAGTATTCAAGACATTAATAATGCTTTTAAAACAGCTTCAAAAAATGAACTAAAAGGGATTTTAGAATACACCCAAGACCCCATCGTTTCTATTGATATTGTAGGGAACACACATTCTTGCATTTTTGATTCTCAAATGACATCGGTGATTGGTAATATGATAAAGATTATTGGGTGGTATGACAATGAAACAGGATACTCCTCTCGTATTTTAGACTTAATTTATCATTTAAGTAATTAAGAATTAATTTTATTGACATTAATAAGTATATTTGTTTAAATAAAAATGGTCTAAAAAACATGTCTCAACTGAGGTTTTACATTATTATTTTACTTACATGCCTATCTGTACAGGTGTCTGCACAAGATAATATTACAGATTTAGATTTACTAGAAATGCGTGTAAAAAACTATATCACACAATCATCTTTTGATAGTGATAGAGGAGACTACTATAATGCCAAAGACAACCTAATAAAAGCTTTAGAAATTGCTATCGAAATTAACGATTTAAAAAGCGAAGGTATTATTCATACCAAAATAGCAAAACTTCAATTTATAATAGACGATCCAAAAGAAGCTTTTGTATCACTAACTAAAGCAGCTAAAATTCAACGAGATATTGAAGATTATAAAAATCTAGCAATCACGTTTAATACACGAGGAATTTTACACTATAACAATAAAGAATATCAAACGGCTTTAGATTATTTTAATTCGGCTAAAACTAAATTTGAAGAAGACGATTTAGAAGAATACACTTCTGAAGTTTGCCTTAATGAAGCTAAAGTTTATCTGAAATTAGAAGATTATAAATCTGCTAAATCACTTTTAGATAAATCGATACTGATAGCTAAAAAGTATTCTCAAAAAAACATTTTAAGTAACGCTTTAATAAACAGTGGTAAAGCTTTATATCATTTAGACAACCCTAAGTTAGGTTTAGCTAGAACTTATGAAGGATTAGAAATTGCTAAAGAAAATAGCTTTACCGAAAACATTAACGAAAGCTACCTCACTTTAAGTGACATTTATCAAAACAATAAAGATTACAAACTTGCAAATACGTTTTTAATAAAGCACATTCAGCTATCAGATTCTATATTAAATATTAAACGTGAAAATCTTTCGCCAGAAACAACAAACAACCAATATTTAAACGAATACCGTGAAGCCGAAAACTTGCACCTAAAGGCTCAAATGGAAGAGAAAAACGAAGAAAGTAATCTTACCAAAATCACAACCATTTTAAGTATTGCCTTAATTACAATCTTATCACTATTAACATTATCATTATATAAAAATAATAATATTAGGTTAAAAACTAACAACATGCTTCACAAGAAGAATGATGAGTTAATTAAAGCCAAAGAAAAAGCAGAATTAGCATCTAAAAGTAAAGCCAATTTTTTATCAACCGTTACTCATGAGTTAAGAACACCACTTTACGCTGTTACAGGTTTAACTAATATGCTTTTAGATGAAAGTCCTAAAGAAGAGCAAATTCCGCATTTAAAATCATTAAAATTCTCTGGAGATTACCTATTAACTTTTATAAATGACATCCTTCAGATTAATAAAATAGAAGCCAACAAAGTAGATATAGACCCCGAAGTATTCAACTTAAAGAAAAAGGTAGACAACGTTATTTCGGCACTAACAAATTCGGCTACAGATAATAATGTAAAAATGCATTATGAATATGATAGTAACCTTCCTGAATCCTTTGAAGCTGATCAACTAAAAATATCTCAAATATTAATTAATCTTATTGGTAACGCGATAAAATTCACCAAAGACGGAGATATTTGGGTGAAAATTAAAAACATAGGAGAAGACAATGGTATTTTTAATGTCCGCTTTGAAATTGAAGACAACGGAATAGGGATAACCAAAGAAAAACAAGAACATATGTTTGAAAGTTTTTCTCAAGGATCTATACAAATTAACCGTAAATATGGTGGTACAGGATTGGGATTATCTATTGTAAAAGGGTTAATTGAAATTTTAAAAGGAGATATCTATTTAAAAAGTGAATTAGGAAAAGGATCTTCATTCTTTTTTGAAATCCCATTAAAATATAGTAAAGAAATAGCAGTCGTTAAGAATAATATGTACTCAAAAAACATTAGTAATTTGGATCTAGATAAAATTAAAATCTTAGTTGTAGAAGACAACAAAATTAATCAAATGATTACCAAGAAGATTTTAAACAAAATGCAACTATATTGTGATGTTGTTGATAACGGAGAAGATGCAGTTGACATGGTTAAAGCAGAAACCTATGATGTTGTATTAATGGATATTCATATGCCAGGAATAAGTGGCCTTGAAGCAACTAAAATAATTAGAACCTTTGATAAAGATCTAACTATTTTTGCGCTTACAGCTGTTACTTTAGATGACAAAATGCATGAGTTTGATGAAGCAGGTTTTAATGATATTATCTCAAAACCATTTAAACAAGAGGATTTTGAGAAAAAACTATACACCGCTTTAGAAAGCAATCAAAATGCTAAAAAAAACAGCTAATTCTTAGTTACAAACTTTTTCACAAACGTATTAAATAATTCTGCCTCATCTATTTTCACTTCAATAGGTAAATAAAATAACGGTGTTTTAGCATCTACAAATTCAGTACACAAGCGCATAAAGTCTTTTTCAGTAGTTAAAATAAACGTTTTTTCCTTCAACGAGTTTATTTCTATTTCAGTAAAATCATGATGATCTTTAAAGTTAAGATGCTTAAATTTCAAGCCTTTTTCATTTAAAAAATCAACTAAAGGTTGTGCATTTGCAATTCCGGTTACCAAAGTAAATGGCCTATCTTTTAAATGAGCTAACGGTAATTCGTTTTCAACCGACATAATAGTATTAGCATATACAATTTCACTAAAAACTACTGTTTGATGATTGGCTACGTTCAGTAATTTTCTAATCTTATTTTTTTCGGCTTCCAATATGCCAACAGGACATTTTGTAACCACAATTACATTGGCACGATTAGCACCAGCTCTAGGTTCGCGTAAATCTCCAGTAGGCAATACAAAATCCTTAGCATACAATTTACTATACGCAGTAAGCAATATATAAAATCCTGCTTTTACTTTACGGTGTTGAAAAGCATCATCCAATAAAATAACTTCAGGGGCAGTTGGTAAAGCCTGTAAATTTTCAATTCCTTCCACTCTATTTGCATCAACACTTACAATAACATCTTTAAATTTATTATAAAACTGAAATGGCTCATCGCCAATATCGGCTACAGTTGTTTGATGATCTGCAACAATAAAACCTTCGGTTTTTCTTTTATACCCCCTACTTAAAGTCGCTAATTTATATTCCGAAGACAATAATCGGATCAAATACTCAATCATAGGCGTTTTTCCAGTACCGCCAACACTTAAATTCCCTACACAAATCACAGGAAAATTGTAAGAAGTAGACTTAAAAAGCCCTAAATCATAGCACTTATTTCGCAACCAAGTTACTAAATAGTAGAACGGCACAACCGGGAATAATATGTATCTTAATAATTTCATCGTAACGAATGTATAATATTTTATCTTTGAAGCAAACAAATATACTATGATTGTAAAAGACGTCATTAATTATTTAGAAGAATTAGCACCACTTAACTACGCCGAGGATTTTGATAATGTAGGACTTTTAGTAGGACAATATACACAAGAAGTTACAGGAGTACTCGTTACCTTAGATACGCTTGAAGCTGTGGTAGACGAAGCTATTGAAAAAAACTGCAATATGATTGTGAGTTTTCATCCCATTATTTTTAAAGGTTTAAAAAAACTAAACGGCAGCAATTATGTAGAGCGTGTGGTCATAAAAGCCATACAAAACAACATCGCCATCTATTCAATGCACACCGCATTAGACAATCACATAGAAGGTGTAAACGATATTATTTGCAATCAATTAAACCTTATTAACAAGCAAATATTAATTCCGCAGAAAGAAACCATAAGAAAACTTACCACTTACATTCCAAATGAAAACGTACAAGCAGTAAGAAATGCCTTATTTAATGTTGGCGCAGGAAGTTTAGGAAATTATGACAAGTGTAGTTTTAATATTGAAGGCGTAGGAACTTTTAAAGGAAATGAAAACTCAAATCCTAAAGTTGGTAAAAAAGAAGAAATGCGCTACGAAAATGAAACTATAGTCACCATGACTTTCGTTAAACATTTAGAATCTCAAGTTTTAAATACACTCTTTGAAAATCATCCATATGAAGAAGTCCCTTTTGAAATTATAACACTCAATAATAACAATCAAAACATAGGAATTGGTATGGTTGGAGAGCTTCAAAACGAAATGAACACCAAAGATTTCTTGCAATTTGTAAAAAACAAGATGAATGTCACCGCAATTAGACACTCAAAAATAACAAAAAACACTATAAAAAAAGTAGCAGTTCTTGGTGGTTCTGGTGCCTTTGCTATTAGCGCTGCAAAGTCCGTAAATGCTGACATCTTAATTACTTCCGATTTAAAATACCATGATTTTTTTGCTGCTGAAAACAAAATTATTTTAGCCGATATTGGACATTATGAAAGCGAACAACACACAAAAACGTTTTTAGTCAACTATCTCTCAAAAAAAATCACTAATTTTGCAATCATTTTATCGATGACAAATACCAATCCAGTAAAGTATTTATAATTATGGCAAAGAAAGTTGAAGCTTCTGTTGAAGACCGATTAAGAGCATTATACGATTTACAATTGATCGACTCTAGAGTAGACGAAATCAGAAACATTAGAGGAGAACTTCCTTTAGAAGTTAGAGATTTAGAAGATGAAGTTGAAGGTTTAAACACAAGACTTGAAAAATTAAATTCTAACCTAGCGCTTATTGATGATGATATCAAAAGCAAAAAGAATTTAATTGAAGAGGCAAAAACTTTAATTAAAAAATATAGTGAGCAACAAAAAAATGTTAGAAATAACAGAGAATTTAACTCACTAACTAAAGAAGTTGAATTTCAAGAATTAGAAATTCAATTAGCTGAAAAGCATATCAAAGAATTTAAAGTACAAATAGAGCAGAAAAAAGAAGTTATTTCTGAAACTAAAGGACGTCTTAAAGATCGTCAAGTACATTTAAAGCACAAAAAAGGGGAATTAGATGCTATTTTAGCTGAAACTGAAAAAGAAGAGCAAGCGTTACATCAGAAATCTGAAGACTACCAAAAGCAAATCGAAGAACGTTTAGTTAAAGCATACTTAAGAATCCGTGCTAATGTGAAAAATGGTTTAGCTGTTGTGCCAATCGAAAGAGGAGCATCAGGAGGATCTTTCTTTACAATTCCACCACAAATTCAAGTAGAAATTGCTTCTCGTAAGAAAGTAATTACAGATGAGCACAGTGGTCGTATTTTAGTTGACGCTGAGTTAGCTGAAGAACAAAAAGCTAAAATGGAAAAAATGTTTGCAAAACTATAATTCCATTTCAACATATTTTAAAAAGCCTTCATATTTTATGAAGGCTTTTTTATTTAAGATAACTTTCACACACTACAACTTAAGGTCTCTCCTTATTTTTCGACTATAATAAAAAACACCTTATGAAAACCATATTATCTACACTTGCACTTATGTTCTTATTTAGCTGTCAAAACAATGCACAAAACAATGCACAAACCAATAAAAAACAAAAATCATTAATGGATTTAGATCCTGTTGTAGTGCCATTACAAGATGGTAAAGCAAGAGCCTATTTTGCTAGTGGTTGTTTTTGGTGTGCCGAAGCTATTTTTGAAAGCGTAAAAGGTGTTGAAGAAGCTACTTCAGGATATTCTGGAGGACACTCAAAAAACCCAACTTACGAAGCTAGTAATACAGGACAAACAGGACATGCCGAAGCTATTGAAGTTGTTTACGATCCAAACATTGTAGATTACGCAACACTTATTGATGTGTTTTTCAATTCTCAAGACCCAACACAATTTAACGGTCAAGGCAACGATTATGGTTCACAATATCGCTCAATCATATTTTTTCAAGATGAAGCTCAAAAAGAAATAGCCATTGCAAAAAAAGCAGAATTAACAAAAAAATTAAGCACTAAAGTTGCAGCCGAAATCATGCCTTTTCAAAAATTTTGGGAAGCAGAAGCCTACCACCAGGATTTTGAAAAAAAAAACCCTAACAACCCGTACATTCAAAATGTATCAAAAAAACGTTTAGCAGCTTTCAAAAGAACTTGCCCGCTTTTAATTAAAGATGATCATTAAAACATCTTAAACATAAATCCTACCGCATATATTATATAATATTCCGCTATATGCGCCTATATATATTAAAAGCACTTCTTCCTATGGTTGAAGTGCTTTTTGTTTTTCATAAATTATAACAGGTAAAAATCACCTTTTTTACTAAATTTATAATCCTTATTTTTGTTGGAAACCGAAAAACTAAAGCCATTGTCTAACTACAAACTAGGTCTTGATTATGCCAAAGTGCAAGATCAAAATGACCCAATTTCACAATACAGAGATCAATTTCATATTCCAAAAGATAAAAACGGTAACAACTGGTTATATTTTACAGGAAACTCACTAGGCTTACAACCAAAAAGCACTCAAAAATATATTCAACAAGAATTAGATGATTGGGCTAACTTTGGTGTAGAAGGGCATTTTGAAGCTAAAAACCCTTGGATGCCATATCATGAATTCCTTACCGAATCTATGGCAAAAATTGTAGGTGCAAAACCTATTGAAGTAGTTACAATGAATACGCTTACCACAAATTTACATTTGCTAATGGTATCGTTTTATCAACCTACCAAAAAGAAATTTAAAATTGTAATTGAAAGTGATGCATTTCCTAGCGATAGATATGCAGTACAAACTCAGTTAGAATTTCATGGTTTTGATGCTTCTGAAGGTATTATTGAATGGAAGCCTCGTAAAGGTGAAGAATTACTCAATATTGAAGATCTTGAAACAATTCTTGAAGAACAAGGCGATGAAATAGCTTTATTACTTATTGGAGGTGTTAATTATTACACAGGTCAATATTTAGATATCAAAAAAATAGCACAACTTGGTCATGCACAAAACTGTATGGTTGGGATAGATTTAGCACATGGCGCAGGAAATATCAACCCAGAATTACACGATTCGGGAGTAGATTTTGCAGCTTGGTGTACCTACAAATACTTAAATTCT
The DNA here is from genome assembly GCF_052934785.1 of Lacinutrix undariae. Lineage (NCBI taxonomy): Bacteria > Pseudomonadati > Bacteroidota > Flavobacteriia > Flavobacteriales > Flavobacteriaceae > Lacinutrix > Lacinutrix undariae. The sequence goes on along the minus strand of NZ_CM128809.1, from coordinate 1,842,270 downwards.
GGACCAGGAAGTCTAGGTGGACTTTTTGTACACGAAAAACACGCGCACAACAAAGATCTTAAACGTTTTTCGGGATGGTGGAGTCATAATAAATCAACACGATTTAATATGCGTCAACCATTAGACGTTATACCGGGAGCTGAAGGATGGCAACTTAGTAATCCTCCAATTTTATCTATGGCGGCAATAAAAGCATCTCTAGACATGTTTAACGAAGTTGGAATGGATGCTTTACGCGAAAAATCTGAAAAGCTAACAGGTTATTTTGAGTTTTTAATTAACGAATTAAATAACAACAAGATAAAAATTATCACACCTTCAAATCCAAAAGAACGTGGTTGCCAATTATCTATTCAAGTAAAAGATGCCGACAAAAACTTACACAAACAATTAACCGAAGCACATATTATTACAGACTGGAGAGAACCAGACGTTATACGCTGCGCTCCGATACCTCTATACAACACTTTTGAAGATGTATATAGAATGGTTGAAAAATTGAAAGAGATATTAGAATAAAAAGAATGTCACCTTGAGCAGAATCAAGAGGTTTAACAGATCTCGACTCCGCTAGACCAGACAACAACAAATATGAGCAAAAAAGAAAACATACTAATCATTGGAGCCGGACTTTGTGGCTCACTCCTAGCCTTACGTTTAGCACAACGTGGTTACACTGTTAACGTATACGAAAGCAGACCAGATTTACGAACTACAGATATTTCTGCAGGACGATCTATCAACTTAGCATTATCAGATAGAGGTTTAAAAGCCATGAGACTTGTAGGAGTTGAAGATAAAGTAAAACCGTTATGTATTCCAATGTACGGAAGATTGGTTCATGATACCGAAGGCAATACTTTTCCTTCAAATTACTCAGGAAGAGATAACGAATACATCAATTCAATTTCTAGAGGCGATTTAAACGGATTATTACTAACCGAAGCCGATTTATACGATAACCTAACCATTCATTTCAATAAAAAATGTAACGGAGTAGATATCGAAAACAATACAGCTAGTTTTTATGATTACCAAACTAAAGAAGAATTTACAGCCCAAGGTGATGTTGTTTTTGGTACCGATGGTGCGGGTTCTTCACTTAGAAAAAGCTATTATTTAGAACGTAAGTTTTTATTCAGTTACTCACAAAATTATTTAACTCACGGGTATAAGGAGTTAGAAATTTCTGCTTCCGCGGAAGGAAAGCATCTTATAAGTCAAGATTATCTTCATATTTGGCCAAGAGGTGATTATATGTTAATTGCACTTCCAAATTTAGATGGAAGTTTTACAGTAACACTATTTTTAAGTTATGAAGAAGGCGAATACAATTTTAATAATTTAACTACCCAAGCCACTATAAAAGAGTTCTTTGCTACACAATTCCCAGATGCGTTGGCGTTAATCCCAAATATAGCCCAAGAATTTGCTAACAATCCAACAGGTGCTTTAGGAACTGTAAAATGCTCACCTTGGCATTACAAAAATAAAAATGTGATTTTAGGAGATGCCTCACATGCTATTGTTCCGTTTTACGGACAAGGTATGAATGCTTCTTTTGAAGATGTAACCGTTTTTGATGCTATTATAAACCAACACGAAGGCGATTGGGAAACCATTTTTAAAGTCTACGAAAAAACAAGAAAAGCAGATACAGATGCTATCGCAGATTTGGCTATCGATAATTATTACGAAATGCGCGATCACGTTGCAAATCCTATTTTTAAAGAAAAACGCGCTATTGAAATGGCTTTAGAAAAAGAATTTCCAAACGATTATTTTTCAAAATATTCAATGGTAACTTTTAAAGAAGACATTCCGTATTACACAGCAATGACTAAAGGACGCGCACAAGACAAAGCGATTTTGAATTTATTAGTAGATAAAAAAATCACTATTACAGATGATTTAAATAGTACTTTAAAAAAAGTACAACAAGAAACCCAAGCAATTCTTCAAGACGATAAAATTGCAGGATTGAAGTAGTTGGCAATAAATAAAATAGAACAATGAACGAAGGCACAAAAGTAACACCAAGAGGTGCATATCCACATGTAAAACAAGTAGGCGATTTCATTTTCGTTTCCGGAACCAGTTCTCGTAGAGCAGACAACAGTATTGCTGGAGTTGATATTATTGATGAAATGGGCACAAAAAAACTAAACGCTTACACACAAACGCAAGAGGTTTTAAAAAATATAGACACCAATCTTAAAAAAGTAGGTGCAAGTTTAAAAGATGTTGTTGATGTGACTTCATTTTTAGTTAACATGAACGACTTTGCAGACTATAATAAAGCATACGGAGAGTTTTTTGAAAAAGAAACTGGACCAACCAGAACCACAGTAGCCGTACACCAATTACCACATCCAGATTTGGTAGTAGAAATTAAGGTTATGGCTTACAAGAAGCAACAATAACTTACCGACATAAAATAAAGATGAAGAAAATGGAAAACATCAAAAACTACATAAACGGAAAATTTAAATCTCCCATAAATAATGATTGGATAGAAAACTATAATCCAAGTAACGGAGAAGTTTATGGAAAAATTCCAAATTCATCTTCAGAAGATGTAGAAGAAGCATATAATGCTGCAAAATCTGCTTTTCCTAGTTGGTCACAAACTAGTTTAGAAAAGCGTAGCAGAATACTAATAAAGATTGCAGAATTACTAGAAGAACATTTAGATGCTTTTGCGCAAGCTGAAAGTAAAGATAACGGAAAACCAATTAACCTCGCAAAAACAGTAGATATCCCAAGAGCTGCAAGTAATTTTAGATTCTTTGGAAACGCCATTACTCAATTTGCTAGTGAAAGTCATGAAAGCGTAGGACAAGCCATAAATTATACACTACGCCAACCCATAGGTGTTGTTGGTTGTATTTCACCCTGGAACCTTCCACTCTATTTATTTACATGGAAAATTGCTCCTGCCATTGCCGCAGGAAACTGTGTGGTTGCAAAACCAAGTGAAGTCACACCAATGACCGCTTTTCTTTTAGGAGAAATATGTACCGAAGCAGGATTACCAAAAGGTGTACTGAATATTGTTCATGGTCTTGGAGGCTCAACAGGACAAGCCATTATTGAACACAAAAACATAAAAGCTATTTCTTTTACGGGAGGAACAGCAACAGGTGCACATATTGCACGAGTTGCTGCACCAATGTTTAAAAAACTATCCTTAGAATTAGGTGGAAAAAACCCAAATATCATTTTTGCAGATTGCGATTATGAAGATATGTTAAATACTACAGTGCGTTCATCATTTGCAAATCAAGGTCAGATTTGTCTTTGTGGAAGTCGCATTTTTGTAGAAGCTTCAATTTATGAGAAATTCAAAAAAGATTTTGTTGAAAAAGTAAACGCCTTAAAAGTTGGTCACCCATCGGAAAACACAACCAATATTGGCGCTTTAGTTTCTAAATCACATTTAGAAAAGGTCATAGATTTTATAGATATCGCTAAAGCGGAACAAGGCAACATACTTTGTGGCGGACAAAAAGTGACTGTTGAAGGCTTTGAAAATGGTTACTATTTAGAACCAACAGTTATTGAAGTTCCTACAGACGAATGCAGAGTGAATCAGGAAGAGATTTTTGGGCCCGTTGTAACTATCATGCCCTTTACTACAGAAGATGAAGTATTGGAGATGGCAAATAAAGTAAAATACGGACTTTCGGCAACACTTTGGACCAACAATCTAAAACGCACCATGAAAATGAGTAACGAACTACAAGCAGGAATTGTTTGGGTGAACACTTGGATGATGCGTGATTTACGAACGCCTTTTGGTGGTGTAAAAGCATCAGGTGTTGGACGTGAAGGAGGTTTTGAAGCCTTACGCTTTTTTACAGAAGCTAAAAATGTTTGCATAAAGTATTAATTAAATGTCTCCTCGAGCACAGTCTAGAGGTTTCAAAAAAAACATAAAAATGAACTTAGATTTAAATAATAAATACGCATTAGTTTGCGGAAGTACAGCAGGAATAGGTAAAGCAACAGCAATAGCTCTTGCAGAAGAAGGCGTACAAGTGACCTTAATTGCTAGAAATGAAGATAAACTAAAAGCGGTCTTAACTGAATTACCCCAACAAAGAGCACACGATTATATAGTAGCCGATTTTTCTAACCCTAAGGAATTAAAAGAAAAAGTAGCCGCTTATATTTCAAAAAATCATGGATTTCATGTATTAGTTAATAATACTGGAGGCCCAAAAGGAGGTCCTGTTTTTTCTGCTGAAGTTGATGAATTTGAAAGCGCTTTTACTCAACACTTAAAATGTAACCACGTGTTAGCACAAACGGTTGTACCTTTTATGAAAGCTGAAGGTTACGGACGTATTGTGAATGTTATTTCAACGTCTGTAAAACAACCTTTAGATGGACTTGGGGTAAGTAATACTATTCGTGGTGCAGTTGCTAGCTGGAGTAAAACGTTAGCTAATGAGTTGGGTCAATTTGGAATTACAGTAAATAACGTACTTCCTGGAGCTACAGGAACAGATAGATTAGCTGAAATTATTAAAAACAAATCGGCAAAATCAGGACAATCAGAAGAAGCAGCTGCAAATGCCATGAAAAGCGCTGTTCCGGCAAAACGTTTTGCAAAACCCGAAGAGTTAGCAGCAGCTATTACATTTTTAGCGAGTGAACGTGCTGCTTATATTAACGGAATTAATCTTCCTGTTGATGGTGGAAGAACAAAATCTTTATAGTAAGATATTTCGTTTTTTATTGTAATTTTATTGAATTGATGAATTTGCGTTAAGGATTGAAGCGACATCCTTTTTTAAACGTCAGTTTGAGTGTTTTGTGAAGTATGAACAAAATGTATTGAAAACACGTTTAAAAAAGATATAGCGAAAAGCCTGACCCTTTTTAGGGTAACGCCCAAAATAAAACAACATGAGTGATTTAGTTTCGCCTTTAAATTTTAAAGCTTGGATTGAAGAAAACAGACATCTTTTAAAGCCACCTGTTGGAAATAAAGTGGTTTGGAAAGACGGTGATTTTATAGTAATGGTTGTTGGTGGCCCCAATAATCGAAAGGATTATCATTACAATGAAACCCCTGAGTTTTTCTATCAAGTGGAAGGTGATATCGTATTAAAAGTGATTGATAAAGGGACGCCAAAAGACATACACATAAAGGAAGGTGACATCTTTTTATTACCTCCAAAAGTACCGCATTCTCCACAAAGAGGTGCAAATACAGTTGGTTTAGTAATTGAATATAAACGTCCTGAAGGAATGCGAGATGCTTTACTTTGGTTTTGTGAAAGTTGTGTAACCAAATTATATGAAGAGGATTTTACGGTGGAAAATATTGAAACAGATATGCCTAAAATTTTTGATAAATATTATGGAGATTTACACAAACGCTCTTGCCCAAAATGTGGTGAAGTGATGCAGCCTCCAAATAAAGTTAAAGCTTAATAGGCGACTTAAAACAACATTAAAACTGTCAATAAAGACAACCATGGAAAAAAGAAAACTTAGAATAAACGGTCATTCTCACCTATTACCTTACCCGGAAGATATTCCTCAATTCATGAAAGATAAGGGGATTTTTTGGGTGGATAAAGACAGGAAATTTATGCTTCAGAAGGATTGGAATCGCCCAATTACAGATTCTAGTTTTTTCTTAGATGAAAAGTTAGCATGGATGGAACGTTTTAATATTGATCATGCTGTAGTTTTAAATCTGTCGCAATTATACGGTAACGGTTTACGTGTTGAAGAAATGAAACAAGCGCTTCGTTTTCAGAATGATTTTAATGCGAAAGTACAGCGTGATAATCCTAGTAAATTTACGACCGGTTTTGTGGTTCACCCCGGTTTTGTAAGAGGTGCTTGTTGGGAAATTCAGCGTTGTGTTGAAGAACTTGGCATGCAATTATTATGTTTGCCAACGCATTATATGGACACGATTGGGACATGGCGTTGTATTTTTGATGAAGAAAATGAGCCGATTTTTGAATTGGCAAATAAATATAATTTGGCGGTTGAAATTCACCCTTATGATGGTGAAAAATTCATTAAGTTAGAAAACACATCTTGGCGTTTTCACTTGATATGGATGTTGGCGCAATGTGCCGATGCGTATCACTTTTTAACACTTAATGGGTACCAAGATAAATACCCAAATATGCGTACTTGTTTTGCGCACGGAGGACAATTGGCACAGATAAATTTAGGAAGACGTATTCAAGGTTTTGATGGAAGACCAGATTTATTTGAAGGTAAAAGTCACCCAAGGAAAGCGGTTGGTCATAAAAATATATTCTTTGACACCTTGGTACATGATACTGGTGGATTAGAACTTTTAATTAGAAATCAAGGTTCAAAACAGGTATTAATGGGACTTGACGATCCGTATCCTTTAGGGGAAATGGAAAGTGAAAAACAAGCGTCTTATCCTGGTAAAATTTTAGATTTAGCAATGGAACGAGATATTATAACCGAAAACCAACGTGATGCGATTTGGGAAGACAACGTGATACAATGGTTGTGTGGTGATGACCAAGCGGCGAAAGATAAATTAGTGAATAGAATATTAGGAAATTAAAAGAGCTCGACTCTGCTAGAACTGATAATTAAAAATTAAACAAATTACAATACATAGTCATGCATTTTTTACCTGAAAAACTAGACGATTATATTGTTGCACATTCTGAAAACGAACCAGAATTATTGCAACAACTCACACGAGAAACGTATCAAAAAATATTGCAACCTATTATGCTTAGCGGTCCTTACCAGGGTCGTGTATTGAGTATGATTTCAAAATTAACACGTCCGAAAACTATTTTAGAATTAGGAACTTTTACAGGTTATGCAACTTTATGTTTAGCGGAAGGTTTACATCCCGAAGGTGAAGTACACACAATTGATGTGAATGAAGAATTGGAGGATTTTCAGCGTAAATATTTCGATAAATCGGAATACGGACACCAAATTTATCAACATTTAGGAAGTGCTATTGATATTTTACCTCAGCTAGATAAAACTTTTGACTTGGTATTTATTGATGCAGATAAACCTAACTATGTTAATTACTTTCATTTAATTATTGATAAGTTAAATCCGGGTGGGATTATCATTTCGGATAATGTGTTATGGCACGGAAAAGTAATTGAACCACTAAAAGATAAAGACGTTTCTACAAAAGCTGTTTTAGAATTTAATACGCTTTTAAAAGAAGATGATAGAATTGAAACTGTTGTACTGCCTATTAGAGATGGGTTGACGATTAGTAGAAAAAAATAACAACTTATAAAACACAAAAATCCTCTTCAAAACTGAAGAGGATTTTTTATTTATAATAGTTTTCTGTTTTTTATTGAACCGCTTGTAACGCATCAATATTTCCGTAACCAAAACTACTATTTCTACTTGGGTAAAACTCTGAAGATTGTTTTAGCTTATTCAATACTTGTGTACGTGACCAACTTGGGTTTTTAGACCACACTAAAGCTGCAATTCCTGCAGTAGTAGCCGTTGCTGCCGATGAACCTCCTGTATAACGACGCTCGCCATTATTAAATCCTAAAACAGGTGGGGCTTTACTTGTATTATTGTCGCCTTCCATAATAATGGTAAAATCTATTTTACTTCCGCTATGGCATACATCGCAACGCTCATAAGAACTTCCATCATTAACACCTGTTACAGCTAAAGTTTCACTCATAGTTGCAGGAAAAATAACACCATATCCATTAGTAAAACTTGTTGATGTTCCTCCTGCTGCAAAAATTAATTTCTGTTTACTATACGCATACTTTACTGCGTCTTTAATATTTCCTATAGACCATAAATATCCTATAGACATTGAAATGATTTTTACATCACTCCTGTTTCCTAACTGAGTTAAGGCATCAGATACACCTTTACGTTCGTGATAATCGTTTAAAAGCACATCTTCGGTTGCGCGATAAGCTACTAAGTTGGCATTATATGCTACACCTACTGGCATTCCGTTATCATTTCTTGGCGATGCCATAGTTGATGCCATTGCTGTACCGTGTCCGCATAAATCATGTGGCCCATCATAATTACTAGACCACCACCAGTTTGAATCTATGAATGTTCCATATTTTTGAACGGTACGTCCTGTTGATGCACCATCATTAAACCCTGAAGAGTTTAATAAAGATTGAGAGGCAGAAACACCGGTATCAATTAAACCAATTGTTACACCAGATCCTGTACTATAATTCCAAGCTTGTGGAATATTATGTTCATCAAAATGCCAAGATACTTGTGCATTATTTGGAGATATTGTTGAATAATGCGCTGCGTTTATAGCATCTGCACTATTATCACAACCTGAACTTGATCTTGCGTTAGATGCTGTTACAGCAAACTGATTATAACCATTAGGCTCTAAATAACGTACATAAGGATTGTTTTTAAGTGCAATTATGGTTTCAATGTTTATAACTTCAACATCAATAACATTTATGATTTCATGCTCTACAACTTTCAATTTAGAAAGTTCTACACCTTCATTAACGGCAACAACATCAATTAAGTCATTCTTTTTGGCTTCAATTTCGGGAGTCATAATTTCGGTAAAACTCTCACCTGCATTACCATAACCTATGGTTAATACATTTTGACCATGCGTAACTGCACTCCATAAAAAATGAGCATTTTTACTATTCCAATCAAAATCTCCTGTGGTATTTAAGCCTTCGGTAATTACGGCGTTAATTTCTTGAACGGTTAGTGCGTTTTCTGGGAAAACTTCCTGTTCGGGGATTGCTGTTGTGGCATCTTCCTTAGAACAAGATACTGTTACAATAGCAATCAGCAAAAGCGATTTAATGTAATTTTTTTTCATTACTAATATATTTTAGAGGATTATTGTTCTCTAAATATATTAAATAATTACTAAAATGTAGATGTGTTTTTTACGTTTTAGACAAACAACAGGTAAGTTTCTTAATAAATATAAAACTAGAGTTTTCGTCTTACAGATCCTGTAAAGTCTTCAAGATCATCTTTTACTTTGGTTAATTCATTCTGAATATCTTTAGTTATGCTAGTGTCTAGTCCGCTTCTTTCGGCACTTTTAGTAACTTCAGTTTTGATGTCATTTGAGGCATCTTTTAGCATACGCATTCCTTTAGCTAACCCACGGGCTATTTCAGGAATTTTATCGGCACCAAAAACCATAACTACTATTAAAAGTATGAACATGACTTCTGGAGTTCCTATAAATAAAAATGTTGTTCTTAGTATCACGGTGCAAATATAATAACTTGTTTTTTCTTAGTATGAAATAAAGTACAAATTTAACTATTAATCTTCACCTTCGCTACGATTTTCATTATAAGCTAAAAGTTTTTTGGTTAAAAACTCAAACATTTTTAAATCGTTATTTGAATCACAATGAGTTATAAATTCGGGATCTTCGGCTACGTAATAAAAATAATCTTTAATAAGCTCTTCTTCAATGTTTAAACCTCCAAACATCAAGTTTGAAAAATCACCTCTAGCACGTAACATACAGTCATATTGATGATCTAAACTCACAATATACTTCAACTTTTTAGTACGTCCTGAAATTCTATTAAGAATTTTATTCACATTTATAGTTGCGAATAAGCCGTAAAATTTTGCAAACTCCCCGTGGTCTGCATCAAAAACGCGTCGCTCATTTTGCGTTTTAGGTTTCCCTGTATATCCAGGAATTCCTAAGTCGTAAAAATTCATTTCACGCTCAACCTCAGCATTATTGATATCTGAGCTTAAATTTCCTGTAAGCACTTTCCCTACAATAACCTCATCTAACGTATTTATTTGCTCTTCTAAGTGCACAATAATTTGTTTAGCATCAATATGTGTGTGATTTACTATAATTTCTTCTAGTTTATACTGCACACCGGAAACGAGGATAGTATCATTAATTTTTGCAGGAATCACAAAAGCACCGTTTATTAATGACGACGTATAACGCTCACTAGTTTTATTGATAATATGAATACCTTCAACCTCATCATTAGCTATAATTTGCCCTTTTAAATCTACTAATTGACAATAACTAGTAGCATAAAATAAACAACATATATAACATAAAAGATGTTTAATCTTCATTTAGAGCTTCTTTTAAAAACGCTATACTTTTTTGGTATATAAATTCTAAAAACTCCAACTCATTACCGCTAGCTAACATATTTTCTGCCAAACCATGAGTTTCAACATATATTAAAAACTCATCCATACGCTCAGTAGGAATGTTAAAATTTTGATGTAAGAAATCAGTACTATATTTATCTTTTAAAACCTCATAGCTTATACTTTCTTCTGCTTCTAAATTGTTTCCTTTTTTATTCGACTTAAAAATTTCTTTAAATAAAGGTTTCAATAATAGCGCAGCTACATTTACAAAATTCAATCCATTTTCCATGGCTTGACCTTGGGAATGCATCGCTATATTTTCGGTTTTAGATCTAATATCATCAGAAAACTCATATTCAGTAGCATTTGCAACTCCAAAATAAATAGCATCCATATTAGGATTAAAAGTCTGTACACTTTTTAAATCGGTTTCTAAATTTCCGCTAAGATCATAAGGTAAAATTAAAATTTCATCAAGCTTATTAACTTGTTCCACCAGAAACACGGTTAGTTTTTTAGATTCAATTACATTTTTATCAATAGTAATCTTAAAGTCTTTAAATTGAAGTGCGCCAAACTGAATTTCGTCATTAAGAGCCACCTCTATTTTAAACTCCCCTTTCTCGTTAGTTGTTGTACCTTTATTTGAAGACGAATTATAAACGGTAACCCCTTCAATATCGTTTTGCTCTACAACTATTTTACCCAAAACCTCAACACGTTCAACAACTTGAGCAGATATAGCATATGTAGCTAGTAGAAAAAATAAAGCTAGTAATTTTGTTTTCATAATTAAAAAATTTGATAGTTAAAGAAACGATTTGAAATTCAAATTAAATAGCAAACCCTTTATAAACTTTTGTTAAAAGGAATGTTTACTTAAATTTACGACAAATAATTCAATGATGAAACATATAATTATAGCAAGTACATCAACTGTTCATGGTAGTGGGTCTTTAGAATATTTACTAAGCGATCTTGCTGAGTTTTTTAAAGATACAGATGATATTTTATTTATTCCATATGCAAGACCAGGAGGAATTTCGCATGATGAATACACTGCAAAAGTGAGTATCCCGTTTAAGAGCATAGGAAAAAACGTAAAAGGAGTTCATGAATTTGAGAATCCTGTTGAAGCTGTAAAACAAGCTAAAGGTATTTTTGTGGGCGGAGGAAACACTTTTGTTCTGGTAAGTCAACTTTACAGAAATAATCTTATTGAAACCATAAAAGAAGCTGTAAAAAGTGGTACACCATATCTTGGCACAAGTGCTGGAAGTAATATTTGCGGACTTACCGTAAACACGACTAATGATATGCCAATTATGTACCCACCAAGTTTTAAAACCTTTGGATTTGTCCCTTTTAATATCAATCCGCATTATTTAGATCCAGATCCAGATAGTACACACATGGGAGAAACTAGAGAAACTAGAATTAGAGAATTTCATGCCTTTAACACGCAACCTGTTGTAGGAATTAGAGAAGGAAGTTGGCTACAAGTAGAAGGCGATTCTATTATTTTAAAAGGAACGCTTAAAGCGCGAATTTTTGAACACAATAAAGAACCTTTTGAAGTAGAAACTGGTACCGAATTGAATACTTTAAAGTAAATAGTACTTATTTTGAAATAGAATACATCGGGAATTGGTAGAAAAACTATTGATTCTCGATTTTTTTTGCATGAATATGGCTTCAGAAAAGTATAGACATAAAAAAAGCCTCATCAATAAAGATAAGGCTTTTAGAGCGAGAGACCAGGTTCGAACTGGCGACATTCAGCTTGGAAGGCTGACGCTCTACCAACTGAGCTACTCTCGCATAGCGGGTGCAAATATACGCTTACTTTTCGATTTACAAAGAATAATTTGAAATTATTTTTAAATTTGTTTTGCGTAAAATTATAACAAACTAAATATCAGACAAATTGACTTCAGAAAAAAAAATAAAAATTTTAGTAAAACCTATTTCTGCGGAAGAAACGCACACTATAAGACATCCTGTTTTAAGAAAAGGCAAACCAATTACCGATTGCATATTTCCTTTTGATGATGAGAAAAGCAGTATTCATCTTGGTCTTTTTATAAATAATGAACATATTGGTGTAGTTACATACATAAAACAACAAACACCTTTACTTACAAATGAAGGTTCTTATTATCAATTACGAGGTATGGCCATTTTAGAACACTATCAAGGTTTTGGCTACGGGAAAACTTTACTTGATTTTGGTGAAAATTTATTAAAAAAGAAGAACATCAATTATATTTGGTGTAATGCCAGAGAAATAGCGACACCTTTTTATATAAAAAACGGTTTTGAAATTATAGGCGAACCTTTTAACACCCCTAATATAGGAACACATTTTACAATGTATAAACAGATATTATAGTTATGAGAAGTAATAAATTTAAAATCCGATTAGTTATAGGTCTTGCCATTGTAGCATTTGCTTTTATTAAGCGCTGTAGTAGTAAAGAGATAAACCCTTATACACAAAGAGAGCAAACTATAAATATGTCTTCGGATCAAGAAATAGCTATTGGTCTTGAAAGTGCTCCTCAAATGACACAACAACATGGCGGACACCACCCAAACCAAGAATATCAAGCTTTTGTAGATCAGGTAGGAAAAAAATTAATTGATAATAGTATTGCAAGAGAAACGCCTTACAACTATGAGTTTCATTTATTAGCAGACCCTAATACTATTAATGCATTTGCTTTACCTGGAGGTCAGGTTTTTATTACTTATGCCCTATTTTCAAAATTAGATAATGAAGATCAACTAGCTGGAATTTTAGGTCATGAGATTGGGCATGTACTTGGACGGCATTCGGCAGAACGTATTGCAGAATCCGATTTTTGGAGTACGGTAACTACTGGAGCTTCTGTAGGAGCAGATATGGGACAAATGGTGAGTGGTATTGGGCAACAAACCTTATTAACCAATGGTAGAGATGATGAATTGGAAAGTGACGAATTAGGTGTGAAATTTATGATGAAAGCGGGTTACAATCCTGAAGCAATGATTGGCGTTATGGAAATACTTAAAGCTGCAGCTGGTCCAAATAGAGTACCAGAAATGCAAAGTACACATCCTGATCCCGAAAATAGAATTGAAAAAATTAGGGCAGCAATTGAAGCCTATAAAAAAGACGGCTTAACAGTTTAAGACGTCTTTTTTTACTAACCAATCTCAACTAAAAAAGCAATTACGCCTTTCTAGTTTTCTTTTTAGTTTCATAATCGCTAATTGTTTTTAAAACTGCTTTAGCATTAGATAACTCTGCATATTTTTGAGCTGTAAGTCCTTTAGCACTCTTTTTATCTAAATCTGCATCGTTTGCAATAAGTAGTTTTAAGATCTCTACTCTATTAAATTTAGCGGCGTACATTAATGGCGTCATTCCGTTAGATCGCTTATTAACATCCTCCCCTAATTTTATAAGTGTTTTTACGGTATCTATATCTCCTTTAGCAATAGATGCACAAAAAGGATTCACTACAAATTTAGAAACTACATGTGTCGTATTTTCTGAAGATACAATTTGATTTGTTGCTTGAGTAGTACCCATTGAAACTACTAATGCAACTGCGAAAATGATTACTGATTTTTTCATGATGAAAGATTTTAATTAAAATTATTGTTATTTGTTTCTACTATTAAGACTCCACATTTTTCAATCTGTTACACCCGGTTTTCAGTAATAACATAGTTTTAACTATTTACACCTGAATATGTTAAGATTCTATTAAAAACTAAAACCCTCTTTACATAAGCTTTAAATTTTATTTTTTTTGGCTTACATTATTTAATCTTACCCATTTAACTTTTATCTTTGGTATCCTAAAGCACTATTTATTATGAACAAAAAAGTTATTTTAATGATTCTTGATGGTTGGGGAACTTCTCCAGACCCTAAAGTTTCAGCAATAGACAATGCACAGACGCCTTTTATAGATTCTCTATACACAAAATATTCTAACGCAAGTTTAAGAACCGATGGGTTGCATGTTGGTTTACCCGAAGGACAAATGGGAAATAGTGAAGTTGGACACATGAATTTAGGTGCTGGACGTATTGTATATCAAGATTTAGTAAAAATAAATCTAGCTATAGAAAACAAAACTATTGGACAAGAAAAAACTTTAGTAAATGCTTTTAACTATGCAAAAACTAACAATAAGCCTATTCACTTTTTAGGATTAGTAAGTGATGGTGGTGTACATTCTCACATTAACCATTTACTGGGATTAATTGATGCTGCCGAAGATTATGGTGTACAAAACTCTTTTGTACATGCGTTTACAGATGGTAGAGATGTAGATCCAAAATCCGGATTTGGCTTTATTACCGAATTACAAGAATACATTGAAAATAAAAACACCAAACTAGCTACAATTACTGGTCGTTATTACGCCATGGATAGAGATAAACGTTGGGAACGTGTAAAAATAGCTTACGATGGAATGGTACATAATATTGGTGAACATACACAGACACCATTAAAAGCCTTAAATTCTAGCTATGAAAACAACGTTACCGATGAATTTATAAAACCTATTATTGCTGTTGATGAAAATAATCAACCCGTAGCCAAAATACAAGATGGAGATGTAGTAGTCTTTTTTAACTTCAGAACAGATAGAGGTCGAGAACTTACCGAAGCTTTAACACAAAAAGATTTCCATGAAGAAAACATGCATAAGCTAGACTTACATTATGTAACGATGACTAATTATGACGATTCTTTTACTGGAACTCACATTGTTTTTGACAAAGATAATCTTACCGAAACTCTAGGTGAAGTTTTATCAAAAAACAACAAAACACAAATACGAATTGCCGAAACAGAAAAGTATCCTCACGTAACATTTTTCTTTTCAGGAGGACAAGAAACACCTTTTAAAGGCGAACAACGTATTTTACGCAACTCTCCAAAAGTAGCTACTTACGATTTAAAACCAGAAATGAGTGCTTACGAATTAACAGATGCATTAGTACCCGAATTAGAAAAAGGAGAGGTAGATTTTGTATGTCTTAACTTTGCTAACGGAGATATGGTAGGACATACAGGAGATATGGATGCCGCTATAAAAGCTTGTGAAACTGTTGATGTTTGCGTAAAAAAAGTAATAGACGCCGCTTTAGCAAAAGATTATGTAACACTTTTAATTGCAGATCACGGAAATTGCGAAACGATGATTAATCCTGATGGTTCACCAAATACATCACATACCACAAACCCTGTTCCTGTAATTTTAATTGATAACAATCATACCAAAATTAAAGATGGTGTTTTAGGAGATATTGCGCCTACAATTTTAAAACTTATAGGTATTGAACAACCAGAGATAATGACTAGACATCCATTAATAGATTAATTACATCTGTTTTTTATTTCATATACTTGCAACCACAAAAAAAATGAAGAATGAATTTTCAAGATAGATTACTTATTGCAGTTGATTTTGACGGAACCATTGTTGAAGATGCTTACCCTAAAGTAGGGAAAACCAGAATTTTTGCTTTTGAAACTTTAAAAAGACTTCAAGATGATGGGCACCGTTTAATATTATGGACCTACCGCAGTGGTAAAAGATTAGATGAAGCTGTTGAATTCTGTAAAGAAAATGGTATTACATTTTATGCCGTTAACCAAAGTTTTCCTGAAGAACAATATGATGAAAATAAAAGTCGAAAAATTAATGCAGACTTATTTATAGATGATAGAAATATTGGTGGAATTTTAGGATGGGGAGAAGTTTACCAACTCATTACTAACGAAACTCCGCAAATACATCTTCCGAAGAAAAAAGGTTTGTTTTCATTTTTAAAGAAATAAGAATACCGCATTATAAAAATAATAACTATTGCTCATTCAAGATTTCACAACATCTAGATGAGCAATATTTTTTTGCTCTAAAACGACTTAAAAAATCTAATCAATATCTTGTTTCAACACAAAGTATAGGTGGTAATTTTTAAGTATCTTTGTAAATATATTATTACTTATGATTATTGTAAAAACAAGAGAAGAAATAGAATTAATGCGTGAAGCAGCATTAATCGTGTCAAAAACTTTAGGTGAAGTTGCCAAAGCAGTAAAACCAGGAGTAACGACTTTAGAGTTAGATAAAATAGCAGAAACATGTATTAGAGACCAAGGCGCTGTTCCTGGTTTTTTAGGTTTATATGATTTTCCAAATACACTTTGTATGAGTCCGAACTCGCAAGTTGTACACGGAATTCCAAATAACAAACCATTAGTAGAAGGCGATATTATATCTATAGATTGTGGTTCTATAAAAAACGGTTTTTATGGTGATCATGCTTACACATTTGCTGTAGGAGAAATTGATGCCGAAACTAAAAAACTACTAGACGTTACTAAAGCTTCACTATACGCAGGTATAAAAGAACTTAAAGTAGGAAATCGTGTAGGAGATGTTGGTTATGCTATTCAAAAACACTGTGAAGATCAAGGTTACGGAATGGTAAGAGAATTGGTAGGTCATGGATTAGGACGCAAAATGCACGAAGATCCAGAGATGCCAAACTACGGAAGACGTGGTCGTGGTAAGAAATTTATTGAAGGAATGGTTGTAGCCATTGAACCTATGACAAATATGGGTACTCATAAAATTAAACAACATAACGACGGTTGGACAATTACCACTTTAGATGGTAAACCTTCTGCACATTTTGAACATGATGTTGCTATTGTAGACGGAAAACCTGAATTACTTTCTACTTTCGCTTATATTTATGACGCTTTAGGAATTACTAGTAACGAAGAAGACGAATTTAGACAACAACCAATTATACTTTAATCCCTCATCCCGTAGTAACTTTGGATAACATTAAACACATTGAAAACGAGTTAAGCACATTAAGAGCAACACTCAACTCCCACAAATTATATAGTGCGCTATCATCGGTAACAGATATAAAAATCTTTATGGAACAGCATGTTTTTGCAGTTTGGGATTTTATGTCTTTACTAAAAGCGTTACAAAATCATTTAACAACAACATCTGTACCTTGGACACCTGTTGCAAATCCTGCAACGTCTCGTTTTATAAACGAAATTGTTCTTGGAGAAGAAAGTGATGTTAACGAATTAAACGAACCAAAAAGTCATTACGAAATGTATTTGGATGCCATGCACCAAGTAGATGCAAGTACTAAACAAATGGAACGTTTTGTTGATTTTATAAAAGAAGGAGCTACAATTGATGAGGCTGCAAATAAAGTGAGCTTAAATGCCCAAACCTTAAAATTTGTACAACATACATTTAGTGTCATTGCTACAAATGCACCTCATAAAATAGCATCTGCATTTACTTTTGGACGTGAAGATGTGATTCCAGATATGTTTTTCCAAATTATAAACCAATCTAAAACTAGCGACAATACCTATAGTAAATTAACCTACTATTTAAAACGTCATATAGAATTAGATGGTGATGAACACGGACCACTTTCTTTAAAAATGATTGAAGAATTATGTGGTGATGATGCTCAAAAATGGGACGACGTTCTTGAAGTAGCAAAAGAAGCGTTACAATACAGAATTGCTCTTTGGGACGGAATTTATAATTTAATTTCTTCGGAAGAAAACGCTTAAAAACAACCACCAATTATGAAAGTAAAATATCTATTAACATTTATCATTTTTGGATTTATTTTAACCATAATAGGTAGCTTATTTAAAATTCAGCATTGGGCTTTTGCAAGTGAAATTTATATTCTTGGAACATTCTTTAAAGTGATTTTTGGGATACTTTTAATCTATAAAATATTCACTACAGATAAATTTAAAGACTTTTTAAATTGGTAGATTACATTGAAAAAACTATTCAAAATCATATTAAACACCATACCTAGACCTTTATTGATAAGGTTGAGTTATGTGGCACGACCAATTTTAGCTTTCTTTTTAAAAGGGAACACCTTCACAGATCCTATTGATGGTAAAAGCTTTAAAACCTTTTTACCTTACGGATATGGTAACCCAAGAAACAACGTACTATCACCATCTACATTAAGTTTAGAACGTCATAGACTGTTGTGGTTGTATTTAAAAAATGAAACTCCTTTCTTTTCTGCGGAAAAAAAAGTGCTCCATTTTGCTCCCGAACAATGCTTTTTAAACCGTTTTAGACAGCTTAAAAATTTAGAATACACAACCACAGATTTACTATCACCAATTGCAGATGTAAAGGCTGATATTTGCAACCTTCCTTTTGATGATAATAGTTATGATATCATTTTATGTAATCATGTTTTAGAACATATCCCAGACGATACTAAAGCGATGCAAGAACTGTATCGTGTTATGAAACCTGGCGGATATGGTATTTTTCAAATTCCGCAAGAATTAGATCGTGAGATTACTTTTGAAGATGATAGTATTACCGATAAAGCTGAACGCGCAAAAATATTTGGACAATACGATCACGTACGTGTGTATGGTCGTGATTATTTTAATAAACTTCGCAGCATAGGTTTTAAGGTTGAAGAAATTGATTATACCGCTACACTTTCCGCGGAAGCGATAAAAAAATACTGTTTAGCCAAAGGGGAAATTATTCCTGTGGTTTACAAATAGAAAAAGATAACAATGACACAACATATTATAATTGCTACTGGTGCTTTTTTTGGCATGCTATCTGTAATTTTTGGTGCTTTTGGAGCCCATGCATTAAAAAAAATATTATCTACAGATCAATTACATAGTTTTGAAGTTGGCGTGAAATACCAAATGTACCATGCGATTGTTTTATTGGCTTTAGGTGTGAGTTCTTATACTATTACCTCAGCGACATACTGGTGTTTTACTGTAGGAATTGTATTATTTTCTTTTAGTATTTACGGTTTGGTACTTTCTGATGCTAAAGGAAAAAAACTGCGTTTTTTAGGACCTATTACTCCTATTGGCGGTTTATTTTTGGTTGCAGGTTGGTTACTCTTACTTATTAATGCGTTTTAAAAAAAATAGTTCTGTTAGAATATCTTCATTAAAATAAGTGCTAAAAAGCTGTAGAATAACGTTAAAAATAATTCTAATTTATAGTTTTTTAAATTTTTCATATCTAAGTAAATAAGAAAAAGCTGAGCTACATAAGTAACCCAACTTCTTCACCCAATTAATAGTGTTTTTAATATTTTACAAACTTTTGTTTGGGACTAAAAAAGTAATTGATTAAGTTTTTTATACTCTGTATTTATTTTACAGTTACACTACTTCCACAAGCGGTATTAGCGGTATAGCAAGAAACTCCTGCATCTGAACCTTTTTCACTAAAACTATAAACGTAATCTTCGTCACACTCCACTTTTGTTGAACCGTGATTCCAAACTTCGCTTGTCATAAACTTAGTATCTCCTTTTTGATATACATAAATAGTTCTACCAGTTTCATTATTAATAGTTACTTGTTCACCATCCCTACGTTTATGGAAAGCCATCGTTTTTTTATACTCTGGTGTTGCTTTAATAGAGTCGTTATATTTTTTTATATCTGCATCACCTCTTTCTCTGGCAGATATTATGTTTTTATCTCCTTTTAATTCAGCAGATGTTCTGGCATCTTGTTTTGCTTTCATAGCGACTAAGTAAGCAGTGATATTTTTGCGTAAATCTTTTATTTTAATTCCGCCATTACTATTAGCAACACCAGTTGCCTTAGTTTTTAATGCCATTATTCTTTCTTTAAACGACATTTTCTTCTTTTTGGGCGCTTCTACCTTTTCTGCTTCTTCTTCTTTTGCTGGTTTCGCTGCTCCTTTTTTTATGTATATTTTTTCAATTCCTTCAAAAGACGTACCATCTTCTGAGATACCAGAAAGCAAGAATACATAATCACCCATAGATACAAATCCATTTTTTAGATATTTATGTTTTAATATAGATTCGTATGGGTATCCAGAGGCCAAATAATAATTATCAGTGGCATCATACCTGTGTTGTACATTTCCTTTATTAACCCCCTCACTTTCAATAACAGCTTCTATTTTATACCCTTCTCCAGTGGCTAGATATTCTGTTTGAAATGTAACAAGAAAACGCTTTTTGGTTGCTGTATACTCCCCATCTCCATTTTCATCATAAACTGACCAATATTCTTGATATTGCTCTGTAGTAGAAATATTATTAAATAAACTGTTTTGTGCTTGTGAAATGGTTGCTACTAAAAGTAATACAACCGATACTATTATTTTTTTCATAATTGGTTATTTATATTTTTCTTCTGCAAATATCTTACAGAATTAGACCTAAAAACAGAGCTAGTTTCTGAAACCACTTTTTCAACTTCTAAAACAAAAAAAATCCCGTAAGCATAACACTTACGAGATTTCTTAACAACTAAGTCCCTAAAAAAACTTAACTAAATACTTATTGTTTTATAAAACGCTTTGTTGAGATACTTCCGTTTTCGTCTTCTATTTTAATTAAATACAATCCGGTTTTTAAGTTTGAAGTTTGAATAGTTTTTGATGTTGTTTCTAAAACTTTTCTACCTAAAACAGAATAGACAGTGGCTTGTTTTAAGCTACTAGTCATTTTAATATTTAAAACAGTTGTTGTTGGGTTTGGGTATAATTTCACTTCATTTTCTGCTATAGAAAAATCGTTTACTCCTAAAGACACAGTGTCGTACTCATAAGCTCCCATATCAACATTGGCACTATAAACTCTTTGGTTTCCTAATAAATCCATAGCTCCTAAAGTATAGCTATTACCACCTGTATTTACTGCTGGTGAATTTGCTGTTAAGCTATAGTCACCATTTGAAATATCTACAAATAAAGGACTTGTAGTTTCTGTAGCAATTGAGCTAGTGATGCTACCTTCTACAAAATTTAATGGATCTAAAGAATAATAAACCTTAAGTGATGCAATAGGGTTTTCCCAAAGATCTGAAATAGCTCTTGTAAGTCCTGATTCACCTGTATTATTCCAAAAAATACAGTTAGCAACAGAACCAACAATATTATTTGAAAATGTTCCGTTTTTAGCGATTGCTAAAGTTGATCTAAAACTATCATCAGTAGCATACTGAGTACCGTTATCTATATTATTCACATAGGTATTATTATAAATTCTAATGCTTGCATCTGAACCAGCACCTGCTGATCTTAACCACATTGAACTTCCTGAAACAGCTTTTAATGCGCTACTTAAATCACTCGTTATATTTTTATCAAACACACTATTAGTAATAATATAATCTACATATGTATTTCCTCTAATAATACTATACATACCTGAACCTCCACGAGACATATTGTTTACAAACTGACATCTATCTACAACTAAACTACCTCTTGTACTTATTGTATTAGCTAAATCAAATTCTGCAGAAATTCCTGCAGAAAAATTTCTACTTACATTATCTTTTATAATACAATTTACAAGTGTTAAGTTATTAACTGCATCATCTTTATAAATTGCACCTCCTATAGTTGTTCCATCAACATTAGTATGTGCATCACTAATTGTTAAGCCATCTAAAAGTAAATTTTCTCCTGCTGCTTGTATAGCTATAATTCTGTAACTATTATCACCATTTCTGGTTGTATTTCCATAATTATTTACAAAACCTGTAACATTTACATCATTACCTAGTAAATCACCAGATAGTTTTGTTTCATTGGCTCCTAAAACTCTATCTTCAATTGAAGTTTCTGTACCTGCAAAACCTCCATATATACTTAAATTAGGTTGTGTAATATGAAAATATGTAGAACGACTAGCAACTGCTGGTTTATAAGTACCTGAAGCTATCCAAATTTCATCATCACTACCTGCATTAACCAATGCTTGTTGCAAACCTACAAAGGCATTTGCCCAAGACGAACCATCACCAGAACCTGTTGCAGTATGATCTACGTAATAACGGCTAAGGTTACTTCCTGTATTTTCTGATTGATTATAAAGTGCAAAAACTTCGGAAGCAGAAAGTGCTCTACTAAAAATAGAAATATCATCTATAGAATCATAAAACTTAAGAGATGATATTGGTGTGATTTTAAACTGTGCACTAGAATTTATAAAATCCGGTCCTGAAGCTAAATTAAGAGAAGAAGTTGTACTAACCGCTGCACCATCTACATATAAATTAGAGTAATAATATCCATTTAATTGGACTGTTAAAGTAATATTATGCCATTCACCATCATATACATCTGATCTAACGTCTGTAGTTGTTAGCACTGTTGTTCCTATTTCTATATGAATTTTTAAACGGTCACCATTTACGTTTTCTATATAAACGCCACTACCAGAACTATCGATAAGCTGAAGAATTCTTTGAGATGTACCATCAGGACCTCCACCTTTCATCCAGAAGCTAATAGTAAGATTATTGGTTGCTGCTAAAGAACCACCCGAATACTCATCTCCATTTACTCTTATGGCATTATTGTTGGTTCCATAATGATCTGTTTGTGAAATTGTTCCGCTACCGCTTGTTCTTACAAGATTTGCACCTGAAGATCCTAAATTTTGTAGTGATCCTCCTGTAAAATCATATCGTAGTTGGTAATCCCCTGGTACTTGAGCATACGTGATGCTGCTAATAAATAAAATAAGTAATAGTAATTTTGTTTTCATAACTGACTGCTTTTTTAGATTAAAAGACAAATATCTAACATGAAATCGCTTTAAAACTAAGTCACTTTCTGAAATAGCTGTTTCAACTTCTAAAACAAAAAACCCCATAAGCATATAACTTACAAGGTTTTAAATCGATAAAAAAACGTAACTAAATAATTATTGTTTCATAAATCGTTTCGTTGAAACATTTCCGTTTTCGTCTTCTATTTTAATTAAATACAATCCTGTTTTTAAGTTTGAAGTTTCAATTGTTTTTGATGTTGTTTCTAAAACTTTTCTACCTAAAACAGAATAGATAGTGGCCTGTTTTAAATGATTAGTCATTTTAATATTTAAAACTGATGTTGTTGGGTTTGGGTATAATTTCACTTCATTTTCAACTAACCCAAAATTACCTGTGCTTAGTGTAGTAGAACCAAACTCATAAGCTCCCATATCTACGGTTGCATTAAAAATACGCTGGTTTCCAGCCAAATCTGCTGTAATTCCTGCGGGTATTTTAGTATTATCTCCCGTATTTATTGCTGGAGACCCAGCTTGTAAAGTATAATCTGTTGCGCTTGTAAATAATGGGTTTGCAGAAGATGTATCTACTTTATTTGTAATACTATCATCATTAAAATCGAGCTGATCTATAGAATTATTAACGGTTAATGAGTTTGCACTTGCTTTATCCAAGTCTGTAATAGAACGTGTAGTTACACCTCCTACAGTTGTATTGTTCCAAAAAATAGCATTACTAACTACAGCATTAAAAGTACTAGTTATTCCTACACCTTTACTTATTGCCACTGTTGCTCTTGTAAAATTGTTTAAAGAGTTATCTGTACCTAAATCTTTATTATTTACATACGTATTGTTCGTTAAATTTAGATTAACGTCTGAACCATTTGCGATAACTCTAAACCAAGATGCACTTCCACTAACTCCTATTGCCGAGGTTGTATTTAAATCGCTTGCAAGATTACCATCAAACAAGGTATTTGTCACATTTATATCTACCTTGGTATTTCCCCTTACAAAACTGTAAATACCAGACGCCCAGCGAGACATATTATTAATAAACTTACAGTTTTCTACAACTAGCTTACCTCTAGTTCCTGCAACATTATTTAATTCAAACTCAGCAATTAAACCCGCATTATCATTTCTAGATACGTTATCTTTTACAATACAGTTTTTTAATGATAAATGTGAAATTGTTTTCTCCTTAACAATAGCTCCACCTCTTTCCGTAGCACTTAAATTATTATGAGCATCACTTATTGTTAAACCATCTAACACTAAATTATTTCCTGTGGCTGTAATATTAATTATATGATAGCTATTATCACCATTTCGTGTTGTATTACCATAATTATTAATCAAGTCGGTAAAATTTGCATCGTTATTATTTAAATCTCCAGATAGAATAGTTTCATTACTACCCAAAACTCTTTGTGTAATTGCTGTTTCTGTACCTACAAAACCACCATAAATTTTAATATTTTCTTTGTCTACAGTGTAATATGCTGTTCTACTTGTTGGATTATAAACACCACTTGCAATCCAAATTTCATCACCTGGTAATGCATCTGCTAAAGCAGCATCTAAATTCGTAAAGGCATCTGTCCAACTTAAACCATCGGCCGCACCAGAAGCATTAATATCTACATATAATTTTGCTACACCATTAGATCTAGCTGTTCTTGTGGTTCTAGGAGTAGACCAAGGTGTTGTATTTACACATTGTTTTCTTAAATAAACAGCATAATTAGTGTTCGCATTTAAACCATTTAAAGTTACACCTCCAGTAGTATTACTAACATTACTTACTATAGTTGCGTTACTAAAAGCATCTGTACTTTCATGATAAGCAATATCATAAGTATCTGCATCTGGCAAATTAAACGCTATTGAAGTTGATGTAGTTGTAGTTGGATAAGTGACTAAACTACCAAATACTGGCCTTGTGCAATACCCGCCATCTCCAACAATTTGAGAAAGTTCTGCAGCTGTAAGTTCTCTATCATAAACTAACAAGTCATCTATATTATCTGTATAATAATTTGCTGTAGCTGCTGTTGGTTTATTACCAATATGAAAAGTTCCGGTACTATGAATACTATTATTAAAAATATTTGATGCCACTTGAAATGTTGAAGGGGTACTTTGAACAGCTGCTGTTTGACCGTCTATAGCTATTTTTAATACTAAATCAAGAAGATAACCTTGTGGTGATGGCTCAAAATCTTCCTTTATTGTTACAGATACATGGTGCCATTCGCCATCATTTACCAAAGTACTGTTATAGTGAAAAGTTCCTGGAAAATGATAATATTGCGTGGTACTTGCCTGTGCCTTTACCCTAATTAACCCATGTTGGATATAAATCATATAACCACTATCGGAATAATTACCCGAACTTAAATTTGCAAAATGACTAATACTATCATCATTTGTATCGTTAATAATAATTTGGCCATTAAGGCCTAAAGAAGTTGTTTTTATCCAGAAATTAATAGAAATATCTTCTGGTGTTGTTGGCATATCTGCTCTATGTAGTACATCTCCTTTTAGATCTAATGCACTATTTGCATTTCCAAACCTGTCTGTGCTAGTTGTAGCAGCTGTTCCTGTTTGCGTTAAATTACTACCCGCTACTTGATCTAACGTTGTATTAGAATTATTAAATTGATACCAAGCTACTAAGTCGGTTGTTGGTATTTGAGCGAATGATTTTAAGGCTATTACAAGCGTTAAGATTAAAAATATTCTTGTTTTCATTTTTGTTGTTTTTTATTGAATTACCTTGATTTTATAAAAGGGCGTTTCTGTTTAAAAAAATCTCGCAAGCAAAATAACTTGCGAGATTTTAGCAAAAACTAAAATTACTCTAACCTTATTTTTTTATAAATTTTTTGGTTGAAACACTTCCGTTTTCATCTTGAATTTCAATTAAATACATTCCCGTTTTTAGGTTTGATGTATTAATTACAGACGATTGCGTTTGTAACACTTTAGCTCCTAAAATAGAATAAATGGTCGCTTGTTTTAAGCCTGTATTCATTTTAATATTTAAAACAGAAGAGGTTGGGTTTGGATATAGTTTTATATCATTTTCAACTAACCCAAAATTATCTGTGCTTAAAGTAGAAACATATTCGTAAGCCCCCATGTCTACGGTTGAATTGAATATACGTTGATTTCCAGCTAGGTCTAATGTTCCTGTTACATAACTATTATCTCCGGTATTTACTGCTGGTGACGCAGCGGTTAGTGTAAAATCGCCATTTGTTGCATCATTAAATAATGGATTAGCGTCACTTGTATTTGTAGTTGAACTAAGTGATGAATCGTTAAAACTGGCTTCATCTATAGAGTTATATACATTCACAGAAGTTATTGGTAATTCGTAAAAATCTGTAATAGATCGTGTTGCTACATTTCCTGTTGTTTTGTTATCCCAAAATATTGTATTTGCAACTGTTGCATTCATAACTCTGTTAGAACCTGCAGTTTTACTAATACCAACTACACCTCTATTATTAGCTGTCATGCCTTGATCTGTTCCTATATCTATATTATTTACATAGGTGTTATTAAATAGATTCAAATTCATATCCGAGTTATCACCTACTACTTTATACCAAGAAGCACTTCCACTTGTACCCTTAACTGTTGATGTTAAATCTCCTGTTAAATTACCGTTAAATAAGGTGTTTGCTACACTAACATCTACATTAGTACTAGCTCTTACAAAAACATAAATACCTGTAGCCCAACGTGACATATTATTAATGAACTGGCAATTTTCTACAATTAAGCTTCCGCGATCTCCAGTTGTATTATTAAGTTCAAATTCGGCTAATAATGCGGCATTATCATTTCTCCCTACATTATCCTTTATAATACAGTTTCTTAACGTTAAATTTGAAACTGATTTTTCTTTATAAATAGCAGCTCCTCTTGAAGTTGAACCTGAATTGTTATGCGCATCGCTTATGGTTAATCCATCTAATAATAAATTATTTCCTGCTGTAGATACATTTATTATTCTATAAGTGTTATCTGTTTTTCTAGTTATATTATCGTAGTTAGAGTAAAAATCTGTTACATTAGCATCGTTACCTTGTACATCTCCGGAAAGAATGGTTTCATTAGTTCCTAAAACACGCTCACTTAATTGCCCTTCTGTACCAGCAAAACCACCATAAATTTTTAAATCTTCTTTATCTATAACATAATACGTATTTCTAGCTGAAGTACTTGGCTTGTAAACTCCTTTAGCTATCCAAATTTGGCCTCCTGTTACAGCATTTTGTAAGGCGTCTTGTAAATCTGTATAAGCATTTGCCCAATTAGCACCATCATTGTTTCCTGTTGCAGAACTGTTTACATAAATTGGTGATTCAAATGTAGCGGTTAGCACTTTATTACTGTCCATTAAAACTGAAATGGTAGCATTTGTAGATGTAACATCTCCAGACCAACCAACAAATGTTGCACCTAAATTTGATGTTGCAGTTATACTAACTGTAGCATTTGGAGCATAAGTACCTGAACTTTGATTTAAAGTTCCTTGACCTTCAATATTTAGTGTTAAACTTTTATTATTTGGACCAAAAGAAGATTCGTAAGCACCTTTGTCTACTGTACCGTTATAAATTCTATCGTTTTGAAAAATATCTTTTGTACTTGTAATATATGTATTATCTCCAGAATCTATTGCTGGCGAACCTAATTGCAAATTAAAATTAGTAGAGGCGTTAACAAATAAAGGATCTACATTAGTATTATTAGCTAGTACTGCACCTGAGCAAATAGTACTTAAATCGTCTGCAGTAATATTATTTTTAAATGCTATAGCATTCTGACAAGCCGAAAAACCAGTGCTATTATTATTTCTTGCAAAGGTTTTTGTTATAGAATTATTCCAAACAATAGTATTATACAATTTAAAATTTACATTTCCTCCACCAAAAATTAAAGCTGGATTAGTTAAAGCCGGATCTGTACCAGTATCTGAATTATTAGTAATGGTACTGTTAACTAAATAAGCATTTACAACTTTGTTTGCTAAAGATAAACCACTAAAAGCACCTGAACTTGATGAAACACCTTTATAACCATTAATATCTGTGGCGAAATTATTTTCTATAAGACAATCTGTTACATATGCGTTAAAACTACTTGGTGCTGCTGTAGAATAAGCCAAGCCAAGATTAAAAGCGGTTCTTCCTCTTGACAAATTATTTCTTATTGTACACTTATCAATTACTGCTATTTGACCAGACCCAACATCTGGAAATAAAGCAGAAATGGCACCATCTAAATGAGCCACATTGTTTATGATAACGTTGTTTCTAAGCTCCAAAGTATTTACTGAATTATCTTTAAAAACACCTGCACCTCTTGCATACCTGTTAGTGTCAAAATGACCACTAGTTATAGTAAATCCATCTACTAATGTAGCATCTCCAGTAATGGTTATCACATGATAAGAATTATCTAATCGCGAAGGTTCATTCAGACTTAAAGTAGTCGTATCGTTACCTAACAAATCTCCAGATAAAGTAGTAATATTATTTATAAAATCTCTACTTTGTAAATTTGTCTCATTACCAATAAAACCTCCATAAAGCTTTACATCTTCTGAAACAGTAAATGTTTTTCCTCTATCACTTATAGCTGGTGTATATATTCCTTGAGCCACCCAAATTTCTTGACCACTTGCAAGTGTTAATGCTTTATTTAAATCTGTAAATGCATTAGCCCAAGAATCTCCGTATCCAGAACCTGAAGCAGCTTTATTAACATAAAAACGATTTAAATTACCAAAATGTTCTTTATATAACTCATTAACTTCTGTTACAGATAAAACTCTGTTATAAATTCTAATATTATCTATACCATCTGTAAAAGTATCTGTACTATTAGATACTGTAATATAATGAGTATAAGCAGTATTTGTTGTATTAGGATTATTTAGTACTGTAATATAACCATTATTATAATCTACTCCAGTTGCTTCTTGTATACCATCTACATATAATCTATTTAAAAAACCAAACGCTATATAGCCAGGTTGTTGTTTATTTTCTGCTGTAAATGCAATATGGTGCCATGTGTTATCTGCTATTACAGAGGTTTCAATCACGACTTCTTTAAAGTCTGTACCTCCATTAGTAAATTTAGACCTTAATCTAATTTTACCATCTACCAATTGTACTTTCCAACCGTAAGGTCCAAAGTTAGTAATTCCTGATTGTTCTATTACTGATCTTACTGTAGCATCTACAGTCCCTGTTTTAATCCAGAAACTAACACTTAGGTTTTGTCCACTTCCACGAGGACTTCCAACAAATGTATCTGTATTTATATCTAACGCATTATTTGGTTGATTAATAGCATCGTTAATTAAAACCCTTGAGGTCCCTGTTGCTACTAAATCATTTGTACCAGGACTTATTCCATCTGCTAAACTTCCGTTTGTAAATAGATATTCTCTTACTAAATCTGTTGTTGGCACTTGCGCAAAAGCGAAACTACTTACTAGAAGCAGTATTAAAAATAATTTTGTTTTCATAATAGGTTACATTTTATTTATGAAAGCAAAGATCAAACCTAAACCTCCAAAAATATAGACTCACTTTCTGAAACCTATTTTTCAACTTCTAAACAAAAAAATCTCGTAAGCGCTACACTTACGAGATTTAGATATAATGAATTTACAACTTTTAATCTATAGTAAAAGGAATTATAATTTCTACTTGTGTACCGGTTGGTTTTTCACCATCAAACAAATCTATAATGGTAACACCTACCTGTTTTTCTTTTCCGTAGTTCAATAATGTTAAATGATCTTGTGTGGCTTTGGTGGCAAAAGACTCGTGCGTTTTAAGTTTTCTAGAATTTATTTTTTTTGCTTGTTCTCTACCAACACCATTATCTGTAATAATAGTTTTTATGGTTTTACTTTCTAAATTAATATTGAAATTAGCTTCTAAATTCCTATTTGTTTTCCGGTGTAACAAACCGTGTTTTAAAGCATTTTCTACATAAGGTTGAACTAACATTGTAGGGATATATACTTGATCGGCATTTAAATCGCCAGTAACATTTATGGTATAATTTAGTTTGTCTTCAAAACGTAGTTTCTCTAATTCTAGATACATTTCTAAACAATTTATTTCTTCTTGTAATGTGATCTTCCCTTTTGTACTATGGTTTAAATAGGTGCGTATTAAATCGGCAAATTTGCCTAAATACTCACTTGCTAATCTACTTTTATTTAAAACTATATAGTCTTGAATAGAGTTAAGTGCATTGAAAATAAAATGCGGATTCATTTGTGATCGTAAATTTTCAAGTTTTAAAACTATCAATTCGTTATCTAAAGAGAGTTGTTTTATTTCTAACTGTTTGGCCCTTTCTTTTCGTTTTAATTTGCTTTTATAATACAAAATAACAAAACCTATAAGTGATAATGTGCATAATAAAATAAACCACCATTCTTTCCAAAAAGGTAATTTCACATTCAGTTTAATACTTTTTATGGCAATACTATCTGTCTCACTAATTTCGGTTGGTTTTACTTGAAAATCGTAATATCCATCAGGCAAACTATTATATTTTACCGTATTTACATTTAAATCTGTAGTAATCCAATTATTATTATACCCTAATAAACGGTATTGATAAGTTTTGTTTTGATTGTATAAAACACCATTTACATTAAACTCAAACTGTACTGAATTTTGATTATAATTTAAATCGTAAGCGGTCTCTATTGGTACCGTTTTTTCATTAATTTTTATATCATTAAAATAAATTTCGGGACAGGATGTCGTTTTAAAAACTTTAGCCTTATCAAAAGAAAAAATTCCTTTATTTGAAGATAAAACAACTTTATTATTTAAAATTTCAATCCCCGATATTTTATAAGAAAGTATTCCGTCTGTTTTGGTTAAATTCTTAAATGTTTTAAAATCTGTATTAAACACCTGAACACCATTAGGCGTTGTAATCCAAACAGAATTCCCATCGCCTTTTAAGAAACTAACTTGGTTAGACAGCAAGCCTTTTTGGGTTGTATAATGTTCAATAATCTCGTGACCTTTAATAGCAAACATTCCGTTTTTAAAGGTTCCCACCCAAATTATACCATTAGTAGTTTCTGTAATAGAAATCGCTAAAATTTCTTTCCCTTGGTAATGTATTATTGTGGGGTTTAAATCTGAATCTAAAACGGCTAAATTATCAACATATCCTACATAAATGGCATCATTAGACATATTATAATGTGTAACATAAACGCGCTTATCATTAGAGAATATTTTGGATACTCCAGTAGTTTCATTTAAAAAAAACAATCGCAAATAAGTGCCATACAACGACGTATTTTTATCTAAACGGGAAAAACTTTTCACGCCTTTAAAATTTCCTCTTCGTGTTGTTTTCAAGGTCTTATTATCTACAAAATAAGACCCATCATCTGTACTTATATAACTATATGTTTTTTCAGGATTATACTGTATGGCAGATACTTTATTATTTAAAAATGAAGATAATTTATAGGTTGATGTATTTATATTAAGCAAACCTACTTGACCAATTTTAGATCCAAAGAAAACGACTGAATCGTTCACTTTATTAATAGCCATAACATCGTTACTCTTAGTTGGTAATGTATGTTTTACAACTTCTATATTAGGAATTAAATAAATACCATTAGTTAATGTTGTGACCCAATAATTATGATCTTTATCAATAATAACATCGGTAACTATCTCTTCTTTTAAAATTCGTTTTTTTATTTTGAATGCTTTATTTTGATATTCATAAACAAAAATCCCTTTATTAGATAACACCCATAAATTGTTATTAAGAATTTTTACAGCAACAATCCTAATATCTTTTAAAAGTTCTAGGCCTTTAACTAACGCTACTGAACCCCCATTAAGGTTTATACTTTTAAATGTATTTTGATACTTAAATTGTTGCGAAAAAAACAACGTCTCATGTAATTTAAAAACAAGAGTTTGACCTTGCATCGTACTAATTCCCTTAGCATCTCTATTATTTACATTAAATTGAAAACTGTGTTTCTCCTTTAAGTCTTTACCCAAGATTTTCATGGTTTTAAAATCCATAATGAGATACGAATCTTCTAACGAAAACAATCTTACGCCGCCTTCTTTACCTATTTGCTTTAAGAGAATTTTCTTTGAGTGTAAATCTATAACATACAAAGCTCTAGATGTGGTAATTAAAACCTTCCCGTCTTCTATATTAAAGTTTGCAAGTTGCCCTTTTAGTTCTGCTTTTAAATCTATAAAAGTGACTAACTTATTATTTTCAACATAAAAAAATTGTCCTGAAATATTGGTACACCAAACACGTCCTTGAGTATCTTCAAAAAGTTGAAAAACAGATAAACCGCGTTTTTCGGCATTGGTAAACTGTGTGTAAGTTTTACCATCATATCTATACAAACCACTATCTGAAGCCAGCCAAATAAAGCCTTTGCTGTCTTCTAAAATACTGTAAAATTCAATATCTGGTAATCCATCTTTCTCAGTTATATGAATACTCACTGATTCTTGAGCATGTAGTACACATGAAAAAAATAGAAATAATATAAAAAGTAGGGCTTTCTTCAACATCTAAAAATTGTAGCTAAAACTACAATAAAATACAGACTTTTAGCAGATTGTGTTTTAAAACTATCTATCTAATGATTAAAAACACATATTTATACTTTTAAAGCAGATATTTGAGCTAAAAATCTTATCCAATATTCTGAACAATGGTTAAAAATTCTTCTTTTTTATCATTAGAAATAGAAACTGTTTTATCATTTTCCATCACAATATAACCTCCGTCTTTTTTGATATATTCTTTAATATAAGAGAGGTTGATAAGGTGAGATCGATGCGGACGGTAAAATGTTTTTATATCTTGAAGAATATCTACAAAGAATTTTAATGGCTTACTTACTAAAATACTACCGTGTGTAACTGTTGATACGTTAGTGTACATCCCATCGGCCTCTAGGGTAATAATATCTGTAAAATCTACAAATTTAATTCCATCGGCATTTGGCAATCCTATTTTTTTAAAATTAGAATCTTGCAAACTCGCTTTTAGCTCTGTAAGACGTTTGTTAATTTGAGTATTCCCCATAAATGCCACCGCTTTATCTACGGCATCTTTTACCTGACTTGGTCTTACGGGTTTTAATAAATAATCTATTGCCGAAAGTTGAAACGCTTGTATAGCATACTCACTATAAGCTGTTGTGAAAATAATTTCGAAATTATGGACTTCTTTTTCAATAAAATTAAGAATTTCAAGACCCGAATGTTCTGGCATTTCTATGTCTAAAAACACAACACTAGGTTGCTCTTTTTTAATAAGTGCGACACCCGAAAGCAAATCTTCAGCTTCAAAAATCTCTGTGATTTTTGGGCAATTTTCTTCTACTAAAATATGAAGAACTTGTCTTGCTTTTTTTTCATCGTCAATTATAAGTGCCTTCATATTATTTTTTTAGTATTGGTATTTTTAAAACTACTTTAGTTCCTGATGCTTGGTTGTTTTCGTATAGATCAATAATATCTACACCTATCTTTTTTTCACGTCCATAATTTAGTAAATCTAAACGTTCTGTAGTCGCTTTTAATGCAAAAGATTTGTGTTGTGATTCTCTTTTTTTATTAATCTCTTTAGATTTCTCTCTACCAATTCCATTATCTTCAATACTACATTGTATAATTTTATCGGAAGTTTTACAGATACAAATTGTAAGTATTCTATTATCCTTTTTATGCAACAAGCCATGTTTTAACGCATTTTCCACATAAGGTTGAATTAACATTGTTGGGATATTAATCGCTTCTGAATTGGCATCTTCAGTTACCTGAAAAGTATATTCTAGTTGTTCTTCAAAACGTAATTTTTCAAGTTCTAAATAGAGGTTTAAATTATAAACTTCTTCTGGTATAGAAATAAACCCAGTGTCACTAAAATGAAGATAATTACGAATTAAATCGGCAAATTTCCCTAAATAATCACTAGCAAGATTTTTTTTATTCAACACAATATAATCTTGGATAGAATTTAAGGCATTAAATATAAAATGCGGATTCATTTGCGCTTTTAAAGCTTTTAATTCTGAATCTCTATATTGCTTTTCAATCGCTAAACGCTTTTGTGTTTCTTTAAGTTCTAAAGCTATTAATTCGGCTTTCTTTTTAGTCTTTAATCGGCCAAAATAAAATACTGCGACTAACAATAATAAACCTGCAATAATTAATGATCCTATAAATAAGTTGCGGTTTGTATCACTTTCTAATTTTGTAATTACAACCTGTTGTTCTGCTGTTTCTTTTTGGCGCTTTACTTTTTCGGTATCGTATTTTATTTCAATATCACTAATGGCATTTTGCTTATCTATACCTAAAACACTATCACGTACTACCTGTTCTTTTTTTGAATAATATAAGGCTTTTTTGTAGTCTGATGTGCTTTCATAAAGTTCTGATAGCACATTATAATTAACTTCTAAATTAGATAAATTAGGATGTGTTTGGGTAGATAAGATCTCTTCTACTTCTTTTAATTGTTGTTCTGCCAGATTATAATCGCCTTCAAGCATAGAGTTTTTACCAATATTTTGTTTGGTAGCAATCACTCTAATTTGGTCGCCCATACTTTCAAAAATAGGAAGTGATTTTGCTAAATATGCATTGGTTGTTTTATAATCTTCAGACTCAGCATAAATAGCTGCCAAAATATTATAAATCATTGCCTGTACATAAAGTCTGCTCTCAATAGACTCTGCATGTTTAGCATATTTTATGGCTAAATTAGGTTCATCTTGTTGGTATTTAATTGCAGCCATTTGCAAACAAACTTCAGATAAAAACTCAACATCTTCTTTAACTTTGTCATTATTATATAAAAATTCTACTAAACTAAAAGATTTTTCATATTCCTCAATATTATAATAAGCACCAGAAAGATTATACTTGGTAATGAGGTAATTTTTTTCACCTTCTTTACCTTGATCTTCGTGATCTTTAAGAATATCATTATTTATTTTTATAGCATTTGTATAATCTCCTTTAGATTGATAAATAGCTGAAAGAGATATTTTAGCATTAGTCGTTAAGTCAAAATCTTGTAGTTTTTGTGCAATATCCAACGCTTTATTACTATATACTAAAGATGAATCTAATTCGCCTTGAACTCTATAATAAAGTGCTTTTTCGTTAAACCATTCACTTTGAAGATTTTCATTCTTATCTTCAATACTTTTGTTTAATAACTGTGTTAAAAAATGTAAATGCACATCAGAATCACTGTAACGATAAGCGTTAATAAATTCTGCAGACTTTTTATTTTTTAAACTATCTATTTCTATTTTAGACAATACTTGCTCTAAGCTATCAATAACTTTTTGTTGAGAATAGCTAAATTGAAAAAGTAATAACGCTATAAGTAATGGTAGTATTTTTTTCATTGATTGATATATATATTGTGAAAATCGTTGAAATATCACAATATTCTACTTACCAACTGCTGAAATGCCTCTTTGAGTTTTTAATGCAGTAATTTTAGGCCTCAGGAAAATTATTTAAGCTTAAAGTTTCAAACTCTTGATTTTCATTTTCAAAAATTAAAAACACTTTTAATTCAGGATGAGATTTTAAAAATGTAGTTACTTTTTCAATTCCCATAGCTTGAAAAGCGGTAGCATAAGCATCGGCAGTCATGCAATTATCTGCAATTACAGATACGCTAAGAATGTTAGTCTTACTAGGATATCCTGTTTTTGTATTTATAATATGTGCAAATCGATTACCGTTATCATCAATTTTAAACTTGCGATATGTTCCTGAAGTTGCCATAGCTGAGGTTTGTAAAGGAACAGCTTTTAAAACCGATTGTGAGCCTTCAAAATTTGGTTTATCAATACCAACAGTCCACGGAGTTCCTTTATCTACATTAATGCCTTTTACGCGAATTTCTCCACCAATTTCAACCAAATAATTGGTGATATGTTTTGATTCTAAAAACTCAGCAATCACATCAACACCGTAACCTTTTGCAATGGCATTAAACTCCAAATAAGTTCCCGGTTGTTTGGCTACTTTTTTATTATACAATAACACTTTATTAAAGCCTACAAAACGCATTAAGCTATCTATAGTAGTACTATCGGTTAAAAACTTATGTTTATCTGCTCCAAAACTCCAAGCGTTTACAACATCACCTATTGTAGGATCAAAAGCACCGTTGGTATTGTTATATATTTCTTTTGAAGTCATAAATACGCTTTCAAAATAGGCATCTACTGTTACAGCCTCATTTCTATTTAGTTTTGAAATATCAGATGTTGGAATATAAGTTGATAATGAGTTGTTCATCGCTGTAAACAGACTATCAAATTGTGGTGTATAATCAACTTCAGATTCGTAAATTGAAGAATACGACGTTCCAAAAACAGGTCCTGAAAGTTTGATATTTTTTGAAGATTTATCAGCACAAGATGTACCCAAAAAAATGAGTAGTATAAAACTAAATACTGAATATCTTTTAATAGATTTTAATGGGTTTGTAAATCTTAAATTCATGAATTTTAGTTTAAATGATCGTCAAGTACTTGAATTCCGTTATACTCAATTAAGTAATCTTCGTTTAAATAAATAGGTAATTCTTCGCCATCAGGATTTCCTAAACCTACACCTGCAAACAATACTTTTGCGTTTTTTTCGCGCGCATGTTTTTTAAATGTTTCCATCCAAACTACATCATAATTATTAGCATTATCTGGTAAAATCACCGCTTTTACAATGACAAAAAAATACTGACTATTTTTATCAATACACACAAATTGCGGATGACGTTTTAGCGTACTGTTAATGGCCACAAACTCAAAGCCACGTTTCTCTAAATCCTTTCCCACATGATTCATGGCAAGGTTATGTAATTCTTGTTCGGATAATGCTTTACTCATACTGCAAAAATACGATAAAGCAGTTATTTATAAAAAGGTTGGACGTTATTTAAAACGGACAAATTTTGAAGACTGAAACGTATAATTAGACACTGGAATCACCACATCTTTCTCTAAAGTATACCAAGGAGATGTTGTATCGTTTTCAAGATTTTTAACCAAATGCACACTTTGCGCTGGTGTATTGCCCTGAATTAACACATACATATTCTCACCTTTATCATTTACAATTTGATCTGCAATCATTACAATATGTCCTGGACTGCCGCCTTTAATAAGCATATCTCCAATTTGTAATTTTGATGTATCGTTAATTTTTGGAAGTTCATGAAACAATGATAAAGTCCCAGAATAGGTGTAAATTAAATTGAGGTATTTATAAAAATTTTCTTTGGAATGATTAGCTGAAGCAGTTTTATGAAATGATACCTTATTACCATTAATTTTAGGTCGGTAACCAGCTGCATATTTAGACCATGAACAGTAATGACCAGAGGTGAAATTAAAACCTATTTCGGCTTTCCTATTACTATCCCATAAGTATTCGCTTCTAATTCTAATTAAAGCATCGGCACATTGCTGCAAACCATTTTTAGGTACCGGAATATCCAATATACCTACATGTCCTTTTTGCCAAAAATATTCGGTGGTATCATAATTAATTATTTTACTTCCATAAGCTTTCAATTTATAATTTTGAAGATATTCTTGAAACGATCCTTTTGGAGAAGTAACTCTTTTATAACCTTCTGGAACTTTTACTCTTGTAATAATACTGAGTTGTTCTTTATCAATTAAAGAAGTAGGCTTGAATGAATTGTATAAATTAGAACTGGTTTGCGCTACAGGTTGAAACTGAAAAGCAGTAATAATACCTGCTATAATTAATAATAAAAAAAGTAGTCGTGTCTTCATAGATTACGATAACGAAAAAACCCAATACTTTCGTATTGGGTTTTAAAATATATTAACATTTGAAGTCTATCCTCCAAAGTCATCAAAGCGAATGTTTTCGTCATCAAGACCAAAATCTTCTCCCATTTTCTGAACAGCTTTGTTCATTAATGGAGGTCCACAGAAATATAATTCTAAGTCTTCTGGAGCATCATGTTTAGATAAATACTGATCTATTACCACTTGGTGAATAAATCCTGTAAATCCGTCTCCTTCTGTATCTTCAACATCAGTTTTAACTTTCCAGTTATCTGCTTCAGTAGGATCTGATAATGCGATAAAGAATTTAAAGTTCGGAAAATCTTGCTCTAAAGCTCTAAAGTAATGGATGTAGAATAATTCTGCTTTAGAACGTCCTCCGTACCAATATGTTACTTTTCTTCCTGTTTTTAATGTTCTGAATAAGTGATAAATATGAGAACGCATTGGCGCCATACCTGCTCCACCACCAACGTAAAGCATTTCTGCTTCAGATTCGTTGATAAAGAATTCACCGTAAGGTCCTGAAATAGTTACTTTATCTCCAACTTTTTGATTAAAGATGTAAGATGAAGCTACTCCTGGATTTACATCCATCCAGCCACCTTTGGCACGATCAAAAGGGGGTGTTGCTACACGTACGTTAAGCATAATTTTACGTCCTTCCGCAGGGTAAGAAGCCATTGAATAAGCTCTCTCAACAAGTTCGTTATTTTTCATAACTAAAG
The DNA here is from genome assembly GCF_052934785.1 of Lacinutrix undariae. Taxonomy (NCBI): domain Bacteria; kingdom Pseudomonadati; phylum Bacteroidota; class Flavobacteriia; order Flavobacteriales; family Flavobacteriaceae; genus Lacinutrix; species Lacinutrix undariae. The sequence continues at coordinate 1,803,843 of NZ_CM128809.1, read as the reverse complement.
GTCTTAAACCAAACTTGTCCCAATCTGCTTCAAATTTATTTGGTTCTCCTGGGTGATCTCCTGGGTGTGCAGTAACATCCATTTCTGAATATTTAATTTCACAGTTAGGGATTTCAATTTGAATATATCCACCAGCTTTGTAATTCATATCCTCAGGGATTTCAACTACAAACTCTTTAATAAATGTTGCAACGTTATAGTTTGAAACTACAGTTGCTTCCCATTTTTTAATTCCGAAGATTTCTTCTGGAATAGTGATTTCCATATCTTGTTTCACTTTCACTTGGCAAGATAAACGCGCTCCATGAGCTAATTCTTTTCTTGAGAAGTGAGGTGTTTCAGTAGGTAAAGCTTCACCTCCACCTGACATTACGTGACACTCACATTGAATACAAGTTCCACCTCCACCACAAGCTGACGGTAAAAATATTTTTTGTCCACCTAAAGTAGATAATAAACTACTACCTGAAGCGACTTCAATTTCACGTTCTCCATTGATCGTAATTTTTACTGGACCAGATGGAGATAATTTTTGTTTTACGAATAATAACAATGCAACTAACAACATCGTTACCACTAAAAAAGCGGCTACGGTTGCTACGATTGTTCCTAATGTTCCTGCTGCTAATAAAATCATGTTATTCTGCTGCTTTAGTATGGTTAGCTAACTCTTTCTCAGCATCCACTTTTTGAGTGTCTACTTTTACTGTTTGTTCTTCTTTTGCACCTTCGTCATCACCACCGGTTAACATTCCACCAAAGCTCATAAACCCGATAGCCATTAATCCTGTAATAATAAATGTAATACCTAATCCTCTTAAAGCTGGTGGTACATTTGAGTATCTAATTTTCTCACGAATAGCGGCAATAGCTAAAATAGCTAGAAACCATCCAATACCAGAACCAACACCATAAGTTGTTGCTAATCCTAAAGTAGGTATTTCACGTGATTGCATAAATAAAGACCCTCCTAAAATAGCACAGTTTACTGCGATAAGTGGTAAGAAAATACCTAATGAGTTATATAATGATGGAGAGAATTTCTCTACAACAATTTCAACTAATTGTACCATGGTTGCAATAGTTGCAATGAACATGATGAAAGAAAGGAAACTTAAATCGTAGTCTGCATATTCTGCTCCTAACCATTTTAAAGCTCCAGGTTGTAAAATATACTGATCTAGTAACCAGTTTAAAGGCACTGTAATAAGCATTACAAAAACAACGGCAGCTCCAAGACCAACAGCTGTTGATACTTTTTTAGATACTGCAAGGTAAGAACACATTCCTAAGAACGTTGCAAATACCATGTTGTCTATAAATATTGATTTGAAAAATAATTCTATATGTTCCATATTTCAATGTTTTGGGTTTTAGTTAAAGAAAACACTTTAACTATCTCCGTATATTAGTCTTCTATTAAGTCTTTATTTCTACTACGTTGTACCCAGATAATAATACCTACAACTATTAATGCCATTGGTGACAATAACATAAATCCGTTGTTTTCGTATCCTATAGCGTATAATCCTGTTTTTTCAATAGGATCTCCTAATACAGGAAAACCTAATAAAGTACCAGAACCTAATAGCTCTCTAAAGAATCCAACAATAATTAAGATTAAACCATATCCTGCAGCATTACCAATTCCGTCAAGGAAAGATGGCCAAGGTTTGTTTGCTAAAGCAAAAGCTTCAAAACGTCCCATAATGATACAGTTGGTAATAATTAATCCAATAAATACAGATAATGTTTTACTTAACTCATAAGAGAAAGCTTTTAATACCTGATCTACAATAATTACTAATGTTGCCACAACAATAAGTTGTACAATAATTCTTATTTTTGAAGGAATAATGTTACGCATTAAAGAGATAACAACGTTACCAATTGCTAATACGGCCATTACTGAAATTGCCATTACAATAGATGCTTTTAATTGCGCCGTAATTGCTAATGCTGAACATATCCCTAATACTTGAATAGTAATTGGGTTATTATCTGCTAATGGATCTGTGATTAACTTCGCGTCTTTTTTTGATAAAAGTCCCATAAATTAATTATTTTTTAAGTTATCGAAATAAGGTTTGTAAAGCTTTAAATCACTTTTCACCATAGCTGTTACACCATCTCCAGTGATTGTTGCTCCTGCAATAGCATCAACCTCATTATCTGTTTTGTCTTTGTTTGTTGGGTCACCGTTACTTTTAGAGACTGTAACACCTTTAAAGTTTCCGTTAGCATCCAATACATGTTCACCTATAAAGTCGTCCATAAAGAAACGTTCTTTAATGTTAGCTCCTAAACCTGGAGTTTCACCTTTGTGATCAAAGTAAGCACCTTGAATAACCATATCTTTATCTAAAGATACGTATCCCCAGATAGCATCCCATAATCCTTTTCCGTAGATAGGAACGATGTAATATGTTTTTCCGTCTTTTTCTCCAACAAATACTGGTAAACGTCTTTTTGAAGCATCACCATTAGCTAATGCTTTTTCTTTTTTAATATCTATTAAATAAGCTTCATCATTTTCAGTTTCAACACCATCTAAAACAACAATTTGTTTTTTTATGTTTTCTGAAAATAATTTTGGAGCTTCTTCTGTAGATACAAAAATAGCAGAGTTCCCTTCGTTAGCATTTACGCCCATAGCATACAAAATATTTTGTTGCTTTTCTATACGCTGATTTTCGGCGATTTGTGGTCGTAAAGATGCTGCTGTAAATGCTAGTAATGATCCTACAATCAATACCATTACAATAGCAAATATAATTGTATATGAATTTTTGTCTGTTCTATTTTCCATCGTTATGCAGTTTTCGCTTTTAGACGTTTCATTCTGTTTTTAACATTACCTTGTATAACGTAATGATCAATAGTTGGTGCAAACACATTCATTAATAAAATGGCAAGCATAACTCCTTCTGGGTATGCAGGATTAAATACACGTATCATAATAGAGATAAACCCTACCAAGAAACCGTAAATCCATTTTCCTTTATTTGTTTGTGATGCTGTAACGGGATCGGTTGCCATAAATACAGTACCAAAAGCAAAACCTCCAATTAGTAAGTGGTGCCAAAATTCTGTACTCATTAATCCGTAAAACTTGCTACTTTCAGTAATCCAACCTGAGCTTACAACTCCGTTAAAGATTAATCCCATAACTAAAGCTCCTGCTACAGATGATAACATAATTCTCCAGCTTCCAATTTTAGCAAATACTAAAAAGATAGCACCTATTAAAATTAATACGGTAGACGTTTCACCAACTGAACCTGGTATAAGACCTGTAAACATATCCCATGCAGAATACGCTACTTCTTTACCTTGAGCTAATGTTCCTAAAATAGTTTCTCCTGAGATAGCATCTGGAGTTGCTCCTGCTGCTAAATCTTGAACTCTTGGATCTGCTCCGTGAACCCATACTTTATCTCCAGACATCCAAGTTGGATATGCGAAGAATAAAAAGGCACGTATAGTTAATGCTGGATTAAGGATGTTCATCCCTGTTCCTCCAAAAACTTCTTTTCCTATAACTACACCAAAAATAACAGCCACAGATAACATCCATAATGGCGTATCAATTGGCACTATTAAAGGCACTAACATTCCTGTTACTAAATATCCTTCTTCAACTTCATGTCCTTTGATGATAGCGAATACAAATTCTACTGCTAAACCAACACCATAAGACACAATTACCAATGGTAATACTTTCCAAAGTCCGATAACTAAGTTATCCCAACTCCAAAATGTAGCATCAAAAAATCCAGTTGCACGACCAATATCACCTAAAGCAACGTGGTGTTGATAACCGGCATTAAACATACCAAAGATTAAACAAGGTACCAATGCCATAATTACGGTATTCATGGTACGTTTTAAATCATCGGCTACTTTAATATGAGTTCCGTTATGAGTGGTCTCATTTGGCAAGTATAAAAAGGTATGGATTGCATTAAATGCAGGGGCCATTTTAGTTCCTTTATACTTTTCTTTTAAGTTATGTAAATTACTTTTTAAACCCATTATCCTATTTCTTTAAGCATTAAGTCTAATCCTTTTCTTATAATATCCTGATGTGGTTGTTTAGACACACAAACAAATTCTGTTAAAGCAAAATCTTCAGGTGCAACTTCGTACATTCCTAAAGCTTCCATTTCATCTAAATCTTTATACATACAGGCTTTTAAAATCTGCATTGGATAAATATCTAAAGGAAATACTTCTTCATAAGTTCCTGTAGTTACAAAAGCACGGTGCTCACCGTTTGTATTTGTATTTAGGTCGAAAGATTTCTTTGGAAATAACCAAGAAAACGTTAATGCTCTTGATGTAGATATTTTATTAAAAACTGGTTTGTTCCATCCAAATAATTCATAATCGTCTCCTTCAGGAATCACAGAAATTGTGTTACTGTAGTAGTCTAATGAACCATCAGGTTGTACTTGTTTTCCAGATAAAACGTTTCCAGAGATAATACGATCATTACCATCTTTATCAACACCATTATCGTATATCATAGTAGCAATTTCGCTACCAATTTTAGTTTTAAAGTATCTTGGTTTTTTAACCGAAGATCCTACTAAAGCTACAACACGTTCAGCATTAAATTTACCTGTTAACAATAACTCACCAATAATTACAAGATCTTGTGGGTTTACTGTCCAAACAACTTCGCCTTTGTTTACAGGATCTACTTTATTGATTAAAGTTCCTACATTCCCTGAAGGATGCGGACCTGAAACCGTATGTAAAGTTGCTCCTGAAACTCCTGATAGCGGAGAGTTTGAATTAGCACCTACAGAAATGTGTACTTGTCCTTCTGTTAACATTCCAAGTGCAGTAACTGCTGCTTGTAATTCGGCCTCTTTACCTTGCAGCACGTAATCGCTATCTGCAGCTAATGGCGCTGATGCATATCCTGATACAAAAATCGCTTTTGGCGACTTTTCAGGGTTTGCAACAACATCGTAAGGGCGTTGTTTAACAAATGGCCAACATCCTGAAGCTAGTAAGTGTGCCTTAACGCTATCAGCAGATGCTGACGCTAAGTTAAACTTACCAAAATCTTGGTGTAATTGCTCTTTATCTGCTTTAATTTTGATAGCTAAAATTTTACGTTTCGCACCTCGTAAAACTTCCACAACTTCTCCAGATACTGGAGAGGCATACTTAACAGCTTCGTTAGCTTTATCGTAAAAAACAGTGTCTCCTGCCTTTACTTTAGCGCCTTCTTTTGCTACAAGCTTAGGGATTATGCTATGAAAATCGTCTGGTCTGATCGTACAAAAATTACTAATAATAGCATTTTCAGTTACTTTATCAGCTTCACCTTTAAGGTTTATGTTCAGACCTTTTTTAATCTTAATGTCTTTTGACATATCTTCTAAATTGAAATTAGTTGTCTAAAAAATCCGAGCAAATTTACGAATTTATACACTAAAAGTATTTTGAAATTCCGTTAACTTAATTATTTATAATTATTCTAAATAAAAGAATTTCACACCCTTTCATAGTACAAATGTAAATTCATCATTTACACCATGCTTTAATCAGTAAAAATTCAATTATTAATACTGTTTTTAGGAATACCATTATATATTAAAACTAGAAATACAGATGGTTTTAATCTTAAATTACTTCGCATAAGAGTACTTCTACAGATAACTTGTAATTTCTAAAGAAATAGGATATCGCAATTCTTCAAATTAATATTAGGCATAAAAATTGTGTATATTTACACTAACGAAATGACACATAAATGATTCTTAAAAAAATTAGCCTTTTCATCGTACTATTAATTTCTGGCAGTATATTCAGTCAGGTAGAAGAAGTAAATCCGCCAGATTATATTGGAGCGATTACCTTTAGAGGAAGCACAAACGAAAGCCAACTCCCTATTTTAAAACTAGGGCAAGCACTTCTTTTAGAATTTGACGTTTTAAACGGTGATGAAGATGATTTTTACTACATTATTGAACATTATAATTTTGATTGGACGCCTTCACAGCTTTCTAAATCTGAATATTTAAGTGGTTTCGATAATCAACGTATTAGAGATTATGAAAACTCGTTTAATACCTATCAAATTTATTCACATTATAATTTAGAAATTCCAAATACTCAAACAAGAGGACTTTTAAAAACAGGAAATTACCTCATCTCAATTTATGATGATTATGACGAATTAGTATTCACTAGAAAATTTATGATTTACGAAGACCAACTTAGTGTTGGTGTAGATATAAAACGCTCTAGAGATGTGAGTTTTATTGGAGATAAACAATCTGTAGATTTTACGATTTCTTCAAACAGCTTAAATCTCACAAACCCTTCGGAAACCGTAAAAACAATGGTCATCCAGAATAACAACCTCAACACGGCAATCACCACACTAAAACCACAATACACTTTAGGAAACGAATTAATTTACAGATATACTAGCGAAAGTAGTTTTTGGGCAGGAAATGAATATCTGTATTTTGAAAACAAAGATATTAGAGCTGCAAATGTTGGCGTTCAGTTTATAGATTTAAGAGATATTTATCACAATTTTCTTTTTGTAAATACCGAACGCGCAAGCAGACCATATACTTACAATCCCGATATTAATGGTAATTTTTTAATCACAGCGCTCGATACTGATAATGCAGATATTGAAGCAGATTACACCATGATGCATTTTGCATTACGATACGAACCATTACCCTTAGACACTTCTATATATGTGTACGGAAATTTTAATAATTACGCCTTAAATGAAACTAACAAAATGGTTTTTGATCCAAATTCTGAAACTTATAAAACCAGTTTTAAACTTAAACAAGGATTTTATAACTACAAATATGTAGTGGTAAATAACAAAGGAATTATTGATGAAGGAAAAATTGGCGGTAACTTTTACCAAACAGAAAACAACTATAAAGTTTTAGTGTATTATAGAAATTTAGGAGCGCGTTACGATGAGCTAATTGGTTACGGAGAAGGTTCTTCAGTTAATATTTCAAACTAAAAACCTTTATTTATTTAAAACATCAGTTTTAAAAGTATCGTATTTTAAAGTTTTTAACTCAAAACGCTTAGTCACTTTACTATAATAACTACATTTTAATATTGGTTTAGCATACAAATGCAAACTCATACTACGCCCGCTACAACTATTTCTCAATTGGTGCACTGCAATACTATCGTTAATATGTACGCAATCCCCTATTTCCATTTTACGAGTCCCTTTTTGAATAAGTATATCGTTTTCTGATTTTTGAAATTGAATTTCCTCCAACTCACCTTCTACAACATACATCCAACAATCTTCACCTCCATGACAGTGAATTGAAGTACCTTGTTTAGGCTCCCAACACAATAAAATAAGCTCAAAATCATCACATTTATAAATACAATTTCTCACATACTTCTCGTCCGACCAACTTTCAAATTGAGACACAAACGCTTTGTCTATTTTAAATTTTTCAAAGACATTATTGTAATTATCCTTTGAAGATTCAGACAAAGCAGCTATAAATTCTTGTAAAGTATATAAAGGTTTCAAACAGTAAATGAATTTAATTTTAATATTTTTAAGGATTATTAAACAAACAACCCCAATAATGCCCAAGTTATGAATAAAGATTTAAAATTGTTTAACGAACTCGCCGAAATTCTTTTAAACCAAGAACAACAGCAACCCGTAGCGACTCCTATAGAAACCCATAAATTGTATGACACTATAGATTTATCGCTTAATGCGGCTCCAACTTTAGACGCTGATTTTAAACAAACATTACTTCAAATTATTGAAAGCACACCAAAAACGGCTTCAAAATCTTTTTTCAACCAACTTTTTGGAGGCAGAATGAGTAAAGCTACTTTAGGTGATTTATTAGCGGTAATGTTAAATAATAGCATGTACACCTATAAAGTTGCAGGTCCGCAAGTAGGTATTGAGAAAATAATTTTGAATACAATTTGCAACATGATTAACTACGGAAACAAAAGCGATGGTACTTTTGCTCCCGGAGGTTCAATGAGTAACTATATGGCTTTGGTGATGGCGAGAGATCGTTTTGACCCTAAAATAAAACAAGAAGGCGTTACTAAAAAAATGATCGTTTACACCTCAGAATTATCTCACTATTCAATTGCTAAAAATGCTGCTTTCGCAGGAATTGGGCGTCAACAAGTTCGTTTAGTCAAAGCAAATACTGTTGGGGAATTAGACGTTACAGATCTTGAAATAAAAATTAAAGACGATTTAAATAATGGTCATCACCCGTTTTTTGTAAACGCTACAGCAGGAACAACTGTTTTAGGTGCTTTTGATGATGTACAAAAAATTAGCGAAATCTGTAAAACACACAATTTATGGTTGCATTTAGATGGTGCTTATTGTGGTTCGGTAATTTTTAGTGAGAAATATAAACACCTTGTAAAAGGAATTGAATTAACAGATTCGTTTAGCGTTAATGCACACAAAATGCTAGGAACACCTTTAAGTTGCTCAGTAATTGTTGTTAAAGATAAAGCACATTTACACCAATCGTTTTCTAATGATGCCGAATATTTATACCAAACCGATGATGACGATTTTAACTTAGGAAAAACCTCCCTACAATGCGGAAGACGTAATGATGCATTAAAATTTTGGACCCTTTGGAAGTCTATTGGAAGTGACGGATTAGAGCAATTAGTAAATCATCAATTTGAATTAGCAGATTTTGCTAGAGATTATATTAAAAATCATCCAGACTACACCTTATATAGTTTTGACGATTCAATATCTATCTGTTTTAATTACAAAAACATTGCAGCAAACACATTATGTACACAACTTTACAAAGATGCGAAAGCAATGGTTGGTTACGGGACACATAATGATATAGAGTTTGTAAGATTAGTAACTATAAACACCAATATTACCAAAGAAGATTTAGCAGCGTTTTTTAATACGATTGAAGTGGCTTCTTTTTAAAATTGAAATACAAAACCTTGCTAAAGTAAGCTGTTAAAAATTGATATTTTTAGCGTTAAATACTAAAAACCAATAAAAAAATAGCGTACTTTAGCATAGATAATAGCTAAAAACACATGGTTCAACAAGTAACTTGCGGCATAAAAATTTCGGTGGAAACCAGATTTGAAGATACTTTTTATAAAAATTATAAAGTATATTTTGCATTTGTTTACAGAATAACTATTGAAAACCAAAGTAATGATACTGTCCAACTCAACACGAGATATTGGGAAATTTTAGACGCCTTAAACCATGTAGAAGTCGTAGAAGGTGATGGAGTTGTTGGGCAAAACCCTGTTTTAATCCCAGGAGAAAGCCATACTTATAATTCGGGGTGTTTAATTACCTCCCCTTTTGGAGCTATGAAAGGGTATTATATTATGAAAAACTTTACAAACAATACAGCTTTTAAAGTGATGATACCAACCTTTAAACTCAATGCGCCATTTGCAATAAACTAAGCGTATTTTTTAACAAACTCAAACTCATATACTGCTGCTGCTTGTTTCACATAGAATGATTTACAATTAGAATGATGCGCAAATTCATAATCTGAATGAATATCAAAATCAGTGTTCTCAAGCCGATATAAGCCATCTACATCAATATCACCATCTGCCGACACCCGCCTGAAACGATACATATTTTCATGAGATACATCATGTAACTCAAACCAAGCTCCAGATCCAATCCCACTTAACCATTGGGCTTTTTCATTTTTTTCGTGATTCTCTTTAGGATGTAAAGTTCCTATAAAATCAGACTCATGGCCTTTTAATTTATCTAAAAACAAACGTCTATTTTCTTTGCTAACGGTGGTATTATAATTTAAAAACTCACCAGTATCAGAAATTTTATAAATCTTATTTTCGGTATCAGAAATCACAACATTACCAAGCGTACTTGGAGTAAACCATTTAGATTGTTTTAATTTTTGTTGTATAGAAATATCGGTAGTACTCTGTATAACTGTATCAGTAACAAATCGAGCACAATTACAAGCGCCCTTAGTAAAAGCAGCATAATTCACAAAATTCCGAGACAACATCTCATCAATATAAATTCTGGCTCGTTTATAATCAACAGCACTGCAAACCGAAGCGTAAAGCGGACCTTTACCATGCGTTAACTTAGGTTGTGTTGCTAAAAAATGTAAAATTTCATTTAAGTTTACAATAACACCGTTTTCAATAATCGCTTTTAGAGTAAAATCTAATTCATGATCAGTATCACGTCCTCTTACTCTTCCGTAAGGCTGCAACGTAATATAACGTCCAAAATCATAATACTCCAAAACACCCGTTTTTTTATCAATCAAAACAAGTGCTGCATGACCTGCTCTTACATAATTCTTTTTACCAACACCAATAAAGCGCAAAAAAGGCGAGTACCATTCCTCTGCAACTCTTACAATAGTTTCTGGGTAACCTAATGTTATTATTAATCCGGTATTAGTCATGCAAACAAATTCTTTTAAGTGTACTTATGTTGCGTTTAAAGTCTGATTTAAAGTTAGCAACTTACAAAAAAAAATCAATTTTTTAATACTCATTTAAGATTACGCAATCGTTTTAATAATTAAAATTGAATACCTTTGTGTAACAAATTTTATACTGAATTTAAAAACAATAAAACTCATGGGAAAAGGATTTTTCAACGTACCGGTTGCAATAAACGAACCTGTAAAATCTTACGCACCTGGATCTCCAGAGCGTGAAGCAGTTCTAAAAGCATATAAAGAGATGTACAATAACACTATTGATGTGCCTTTTTATATTAACGGAAAAGATGTAACCACTGGTAACACAAGAACAATGTCTCCTCCACACGATCACAAACACATAGTAGGAACATACCATTTAGCTGAAAAATCTCACGTAGAAGACGCTATCGCTACAGCACTTGAAGCGAGAACAAAATGGGCACAAATGCCATGGGAACAACGTGCTGGTATCTTTTTAAAAGCTGCCGAACTAATTGCTGGTCCTTATAGAGCAAAAATAAATGCTGCGACAATGATAGCGCAGTCTAAAACAATTCATCAAGCTGAAATTGATGCAGCATGTGAGCTGATAGATTTCTTACGTTTTAATGTTCAGTTTATGACTGACATTTTTCAAGAACAACCAGAAAGCACAAGCGACGCCTGGAACCGTGTTGAGTACAGACCTCTAGAAGGTTTTACTTACGCTGTAACTCCTTTCAACTTTACTGCTATTGCCGGAAATCTTCCAGCATGTATGGCAATGATGGGGAACGTTGTAGTTTGGAAACCTAGTGATAGCCAAATTTATTCTGCAAAGGTAATTATGGATATCTTTAAAGAAGCGGGAGTTCCTGACGGGGTTATTAATGTTGTTTTTGGTGATCCAGAAATGATTACAGATACCGTAATGGCAAGTCCAGAATTTTCAGGACTACACTTTACAGGATCTACTTATGTCTTTAAAGAACTTTGGAAAAAAATTGGAAACAATATTCATAACTACAAAACTTACCCAAGAATCGTAGGTGAAACTGGAGGAAAAGATTTTATTGTAGCTCACAAAACAGCCAACGCAAAACAAGTGGCAACTGCAATTGTACGTGGTGCTTTTGAGTTTCAAGGTCAAAAATGTAGTGCAGCTTCTAGAGCTTACGTACCAAGTAATTTATGGAACGATGTTAAAACTAACGTTATAAAAGATGTTGAGTCTTTTAAAATGGGATCTCCAGAAGACATGAGCAACTTTATTACAGCTGTAATTCACGAAGGTTCTTTTGATAAATTAGCTTCTTTTATTGATGCTGCAAAAGCCGATGCTGATGCTGAAATTATTGTTGGAGGAAACTACGACAAATCTAAAGGATACTTTATTGAGCCTACAGTTATCGTAACTACAAACCCAAAATACGCTACAATGCATACAGAGTTATTTGGACCTGTAATGACTATTTACGTATATGAAGAAAATGCGTTTTCTGAAACATTAAAATTAGTAGACGAAACTAGCGAATATGCTTTAACAGGCGCTATTTTATCTGGATGTAGATACGCAATTGTAGAAGCTACAGAAGCTTTACAAAACTGTGCTGGAAACTTTTATATTAACGACAAACCAACGGGTGCTGTTGTAGGACAACAACCATTTGGAGGCGCAAGAGCTTCAGGAACTAACGATAAAGCAGGATCTTCTCAAAACTTATTACGTTGGGTATCTCCAAGAATGATTAAAGAGACATTTGTAACACCTACAGATTATCGTTACCCATTTTTAGGATAATCCTTTTATATATTATAATTCTAAAATCCTCAAAAGGTTCTCCTTTTGAGGATTTTTTTTTACACTTCATCTAAACACCTAACATTCTTAAAACTAAAACCTTAAATCATTGTATATTCATAAGTATTAATCAATTCAACATAACTTATGAAACACTTTTACGCACTATTATTACTCACAATCCCACTTGTTAGTTCTGCACAAACAGATTTCATTTCTACGCAAATTCCTGATTTATCAGCATACACATCTCCTAGCTTTTCTGGATTAGGGGAATATCAAATAGACCTAGATACTGAAGATGGTGTTTTAGATAAACCAATTTTTATTATTGATGGTTTTGATCCTTTAGATACACGGTCTGTCGCCGGAATACATAACCTTTTAGATTACACATCTACAGAAGGAACTCAAAATCTAGCAAGCAATTTAAGAGCTGAAGGTTTTGATGTGATTACGCTTAATTTTCCGCAGTATTTAAAACTTGCAGACAATAGTTTAGTGAATATCAATACCATTACAGACGTTAATAACGATATGATTATTGACGAAATTGATTTCCCCGCAGGAAGCACTTATATTGATGGAGGTGCCGATTATATTGAACGTAACGCAATGCTTTTAGTAACGCTCATACAAATGATTAACACTCAAAAAATAGACGATGCGCAACAAAACGTAATTATTGGACCAAGTATGGGAGGTTTAATTTCTAGATATGCTTTAAACTACATGGAAAACCAAGATTTAAATCACGACACGCGATTATGGCTTTCTTTTGATGCACCACATCATGGTGCAAATGTACCTCTTGGGTTACAACATCAATTTAATTTTCTTGCGTTTGGCTTAGGAGAATATAATGTAGAAGCACTTCAGCCATTAGTAACCAATTTTTTAAGTGCTCCGGCATCAAAACAAATGTTAATAGATCATTATCAAAGTCATTTACAAACGGGTAGTAACGTAAATTTTGACAGTTCAAAAACACTGCCCGAAGCACATCCGTTTCGTGCTATTTTCAACACACATCTTAACGCGTTAACTACAACCGGATACCCAGAAACCACCAGAAATGTAGCCATGATTAATGGTAGTGGAATTGGTAACGCTTACCAAGCCATAAATAATACAGATATCAATCCAGGACATTCAGTAATTAACCAAACATTTAGCAACATTGCACCTGGTGTAACAGCTAATATTGAAGTCAACTTTACGCCTGCATCTGTTTCTGGAGCACAACGTATTAGTAAAATACAAGTTGTTTTTGGTGGTTTTATAGATTTATATAACAGTGATATTAATGCTGAAGCCCCAACTTATAGCGATGGTGTTGATGCTGCTTCTGGAGGACTTTTTAATATTGGAGGTTTAAGCGGAGAGCTTCCTGCAGATGGAATTGCTGGCAATTTTTTAAACGGATTAACTATTGATAAGTTTAGTTTTATTCCTTCGGTTAGCGCTATGGCTTTAAATGTGACTAATAACGAAATAAACTGGTATCATGATATTAATTTAGGTCCAGTTGAAGATAATAATACTAGTGTTTCTAATAACACACCTTTTGTAAATTGGCATATGCCAGATGACAATGAAAACCATATTCAACTTACCCCCGAAAATGTAACTTTTGCATTAAATGAAATTATACTAGAACCTTTGTTTATTCCAACACTTGATAATACATCTACTTTTAAACTGGCCGAAAATCCTATAAAAAACACTTTAACCATTTTAAATACACACACAAATACTCAAGCGACAATTTACATTACAGATGTTACAGGAAAAATGGTGTATCAATCACAAAGTACATTAAGTAATCGCACACAAATACCTTTACAGCTTACTTCGGGATTATATATTCTTAATATCACAGATCATAAAAACCAAAATTATCGCACAAAATTTATTATCAAATAGCTTATAAAATTAAAGCATAAAAAAAAGGCTGAATTAATAATTCAGCCTTTTTCAATATTATAAAAATAAAGTATTAGTCAAAATCTCCGTTAACTCCAACATTTTCTTTTTGAGAGTTTACAGCTAATCCACTAGCATCTACAAGAAAAGCAACAACACTTAAGTTACTATCATTTTCAACATCTGCACTAATAGCAAAGTTGTAATCTTTCTCATAAAACCCTGAAGTAGCATTAAGATCTGAAGTAGCAACAACTTCACCAAATAAACCTGTTGGTGTTTGTCTTAACACGTTATCGTGCTCAAAGTTTGAAAGTGTTGATGCTCCACCGTAATAATCTGTATAGTTAGTTTGGTTGTAAAAAAGATCATTTTCTAAAACATAAACTACCAATTTAAGATCAGTAGCGTCTCCAGTAATCATATTAACTTTTACCGAAACATCTAAGTTTCCTCCTACTACAGATGAGTTAATTGCAATACCAGAAGCACTAATTCCATTATAACCAACTACCTGATCTATATTATTTGGCTCAGGATATGTCCATTCAACAGTTCTATTTAATCTTGCCGTTGGGTAACCTGTCAATCCAACAAAACCTTCTAGAGCACTCGCAGGATAATTATAAGGATCATCTCCTCTATGAATTGCAACTACAACAGCATCTTCTGTTTCGTCTTCAACAAGCTCAATTCCGTAAGCTACTCTTGGGCACCATCCGCACCATGTACCAGTATAATCTTCAACTAAAACTTTTTTAGAATATCCTACAAGTACTGTTTTTTCTGTACTAGTATAAGTTTCATAAGTAGCAGTTAATACATCTTCACCGTAAGCTGTTGTAGTGTAAGTATTACCAACAATTTCAGTTCCATTTACAAAATAAGTAGACTCTCCTGTTAAATTAACACCATTATTACCTACTACAGACATGCTTACTTGTCCACCTAAAGCAACAGATGCTTTGCTTCTAGTTAAATTAATTGAATTTAAAGGTCCCGGATCACTAACGGTTACGCTAATGTTTTCACTAACAAGCCCATCATATTCTGCATAAACATCAAAAACACCAGGATTAGCTGATATGTGAGTTGATCCAGAAATAGCTGTATTATCAAAATAAATTGTTGAGCCAGAAGTTACTGTATTTCCATCATTATCTTTTACTATAAAAATAAACGTTCCTCCAAATGGTACAGTACTATTAGGAGAACTAATGATAATTGAATTTGCATTACCGCTTCCTCCGCCGTCTCCATCCTCACTAGAAGAACAGGTAAAAAACAGCGCCGCTGTAAATAATAATAAAAATTGAAATAGTTTTTGTGATTTCATAAATTAATTTTGTTAGTGTGATTGTGTTAGTTTGAAAAGCCTAAATTAGATGTTTTTTTTTAAAAAAATTAACCTTTTTTAACAAAAAAAATATTTATACCTTATATTCGCTCATTCTTTTATGAGAAAAACACAACAAACATCACTAATAACACTAACATTTAAATTAATGAAAAATTTATTTTTATTACTCACATTAAGTCTTTTATCATCTACAATTTCAGCACAAGACGTATTACCTAATATGCAACTAGAAGCATTAGATGGAAAAAACATACCACTTAACGATATTTCAAAAGACGACCAACTAGTTGTCGTAGCACTTTGGGCAACTTGGTGTGTACCTTGTAAAAATGAATTAGACGCTTTCGCGGAAGTATATGATGACTGGATGGATGAAACTGGTGTAAAAATTTATGCTATTTCAATTGATGATTCACGTACTGTAAAACGTGTAAAACCATTAGTAAGCGGAAAAGATTGGCCTTTTGAAATTTTATTAGATACCAATAGTGATTTAAAAAGACAATTAAACGCACCTACAATTCCGTTAACGCTATTAGTGAAAAACAACAAAATACTATACCGTCATTCAGGATACACGCCTGGGAGTGAAGATGAATTATTTGAAAAAATCAAAGAATTTTCAAAATAAAATAAACTACCTATTCAAAGTTTCAAAAAAAAAAAAAAACCAACCAACTAAAAACACATGAAACATTTAAAATTAATAGTTGCTCTTTTAGGGCTTCCATTATGCACTTTTGCTCAAGAAAAAGATAAAGGCCGTTTAAGTGGCGGACTAGAATCTAACTCTCAATATTATGTAGACGACTCTAAAACAGGAGATTTTACTGAAGACAATAAATTTCGTTCTAACAGCTACCTCCGTTTAGCTTACGATTACAAAAACTGGTTTGCAAACGTACAATTAGAATCATACGAACCTCAAGCCTTATTAAATTACTACCCAAAATACAAAGGGACCAACTTAGGAACTTACGCCGTAGGATATAAATCCACAAAATTTGAAGCAACCGTAGGATATTTCTACGAGCAATTTGGTAGCGGTTTAGCTTTACGTTCTTGGGAAGACCGCCAATTAGGAATCAATAATGCCATGAGAGGGGTTAATGTAAAATACCGCCCAACAAATAATGTAGAGTTAACAGCCCTTTACGGAAGACAACGTGATGGTTTTGATATTTCTAAAGGAGATATCTTTGGTTTTAATGCAGAGGTTGGCCTTAGTGAATTTTTAAATTTTGAAACTACTAGCTTAGATTTAGGCTTAAGTTATGTAGGACGTTCTGAAGATTCAGGTCTTGATGATGCGCCATATAATGATTTAACCAACATGATTTCTGGACGATTAGATTATGCCGAAGGTAATTTTTATACTGGCGTAGAATATGTTTCAAAAAGTAAAGATGCTTACATACAAAACAATACGTTTTTTAACGACAAAGCCTATAACGGTAGCGCCTTTTTATTTAATGCTGGATATGCAAAATCAGGATTAGGAATTGATGCCACTTTCAGACGTATAGAAAACATGGCATTTTACTCGCAACGCGATCAAGCTTTTAGCGATTACACAAACTACAACCAAGGAATTATCAATTATGTTCCTGCACTTACTAAACAACACGATTACAGCTTAACAAACATATACGTATACCAAGCACAACCTAACTTAAAAGTTTTTGGAATAGGAAAATCTGGAGAAATTGGTGGTCAAGTAGATGTCTATTACAAATTTAAAAAAGGAACAACTTTAGGTGGTAAATATGGCACAAAATTCGCTTTCAACTATGCTAGCTGGCATGGACTAGATGATGATTTTGATACTACAAATGGAGATTATGACTCTGCCGGATTTTTAAGTTTTGGTGAAAAATATTACAGAGAAACAAGCTTAGAAATGCGTAAAAAACTATCGCCAGATTGGTCTACTATTTTTTCTGTAGTAAATACCTATTACAACAAAAGATATGTTGAAGAAACAACTGGAGAAGTAAATGCAACTGTTCTTGTTGGAGAAGCAACCCATAAATTTGGTGGTGGAAAATCAATGCGAGTAGAACTTCAACATCTTTTTACTAATGATGATAAGAAAAATTGGGCTGGAGCAACTGCCGAATACAATTTTAGCTCAAAATTATCTATGTATGTTACTGATATTTATAACTACGGAAATGATGATGAAGATGATCAAATACATTACTACAACTTTGGTGGTAGTTTCACTAAAGGTGCAACACGTGTAGCCTTAGGATACGGTCGTCAACGTGGTGGATTAATTTGTGTAGGAGGTGTTTGTCGCTTTGTACCAGAAAACACAGGATTTACTTTAAATCTTTCAACGGCTTTTTAAGCTAAAAAAAACATATAAAAAAGCTCTTGAAATTATCAAGAGCTTTTTTTTATATCAATACTAGAGATTATCCTCTAAATTTCATTGGTAAATGCACCACTTTTTTAGTTTCAAAAAAGTCTTCAGTATAAAATTCTGGTAAATCGTATAACGTTGCCGTTTTGTAATCTTGTAATTCTTCAGAAAGGTCACCACCTTTAAGGTATAAAATTCCGTTTTTAAGATCGTGGCGTTGTTCTTTTAGTATTTTTCCTTTAGTCCAATGTACAAAAGTTGGCATTGCTGCAACTGCTCTACTTACAATAAAGTCAAATTTTTCATTAATCTCCTCTACTCTACAGTGTGACGTTTTTACGTTAGTTAAACCTAACCCTTCAACCACTTCGTTAACTACTTTTAGTTTTTTAGCAATACTATCTACCAGATGAAAAGAACATTCTGGATATAAAATAGCTAAAGGAACTCCTGGAAATCCACCACCGGTACCCACATCCATAATACGGCTACCATCTTTAAACTGTACCACTTTAGCAATTGCCAAAGAATGCAATACATGTCTTAAATACAACTCATCAATATCTTTACGAGATACCACATTTATTTTTAAATTCCAATCTTGGTATAACGCTTTTAAGGATTCAAATTGTTGTATTTGAGTTTCTGTTAACTCAGGGAAATATTTGAGGATTAATTCCATGCTTTTTATTTTTCAGCAAAAGTATACATTTTTACGGGTATATTTTTAGCATTTTAATAACTAAATCGCCGCTTTTATTAATTATATTTGCATCTAAATGTAATAATGCCAATTTTGGGCATTTTTACAGAAATATTTATTTTATGACAAAGCAAACGTTATCTTTTTCAAGAACCGATTCTGCTAAATTTTTCAGAACGCTAAACAAGCGTGTTAACGATTATTTTAAAGACAATAACATTAAACGCACAGGAAACTGGAAAATATGGGTAAAAACCGCAGTGATGTTTACCTTATTTTTACTTCCTTATTTTTTAATCCTAACTATTAGCACTATACCAGGTTGGTTACAACTTATATTCACCGTAATTATGGGAATTGGTATGGCTGGAGTTGGTATGAATGTGATGCACGATGGAAATCATGGTGCCTTTTCAAATAAAGAATGGGTTAACCGTTTAATGGGAAGTAGTATTTACATTTTAGCTGGTAATGTATACAATTGGAAAGTACAACATAATGTATTACACCATACGTACACAAATATTCATGGTTATGATGAAGATTTAGAAGCAGGACGTATTTTACGTTTCTCAAAACACACAGAGTGGCAAAAACACCACCGTTTTCAACATTATTACTCAGTTTTACTTTATGGTTTATTAACGATAAACTGGGCAATTACTACAGATTGGCAACAAATGAGACGTTATATGAAACGTAAGTTATCTTACGGTGAATTTCCTAATCCAGTAGCTAACTGGAGTAAATTAGTGATTTCAAAAATCATATATGTATCAATTTGGGTGGTATTACCAATGTTAGTATTAGAAATTTCTTGGTGGAAAATCCTAATAGGATTCTTTATCATGCATTATGTTGCAGGACTTATTTTAAGTGTTGTTTTTCAATTAGCGCACGTTATGGATGAAGCAGAAATGCCTTTACCAGAAGAAAACGGAACGATGAAAAACACATGGGCAATTCACCAATTAAATACAACCGTTAATTTTGGTCGTAATAGCAAAATTGTAAACTGGTTTACTGGAGGATTAAATCACCAAGTAGAACACCATATTTTCCCAAATATTAGTCACGTACACTATTTTAATCTTTCAAAAATTGTAAAGGAAACTGCAAAAGAATTTAACCTTCCGTATAACGAATACAAGTCGACACGTAAGGCCATTTCAGCTCACTTTCACTTTTTAAAACAAATGGGTACTAAACCAACAGCACAAGCGTAACACAACAACACACAACTAACAATGAACAAACAACTATCTAATCGTATTAACAGCTTACCTACGTCTGCAACTCTAGCAATGGCAGCAAAAGCAAGAGAACTAAAAGCAGAAGGCATTGATATTATCGGGCTTAGCTTAGGAGAACCAGACTTTAACACTCCTGATTATATTAAGGAAGCAGCAATACAAGCAATTAACGACAACTATAACTCATACACTCCTGTAGATGGTTATGCTGAACTTAAAGAAGCGGTTTGTTTAAAGTTTAAACGTGATAATGATGTTGTATATACACCTAACCAAATTGTGGTTTCAACAGGTGCAAAACAATCTATCGCTAATGTAGCGCAAGTATTACTAAATCCTGGTGATGAAGTTTTACTACCTGCGCCATATTGGGTAAGTTATTCTGCAATTGCAACACTTTGTGAAGCGACTTATAAAGAAATTCCGTCTTCAATTGAAAACGATTTCAAAATTACACCAGCACAATTAGAAGCTGCAATTACACCAAAAACAAAATTAATTTTCTTTAACTCGCCAAACAATCCAAGTGGAAGTATTTATACCGAAGCTGAATATAAAGCGTTAGCAGAAGTTTTAGAGAAATACCCAAATATCTATATCCTTTCAGACGAGATTTACGAACATATTAACTACGGTGTTGAAAACTTTAGTTTTGCTGCAATACCAAGCATGTATGACCGTACAATTACCGTTAACGGAGTTGCAAAAGCATTTGCAATGACAGGATGGAGAATTGGATATATTGGTGCTCCAGAATGGATTGCTAAAGCATGTACTAAAATGCAAGGACAAATTACATCTGGTGCAAATTGTATTGCACAACGTGCCGTAATTACAGCTTTAACTGAATCTCCAACACGTGTTCAATACATGGTGGACGAATTTAAAGTAAGACGTGGTTTAATTTTAGATCTTCTTAATGATGTTGAAGGATTTAAAACTAACGTTCCTGATGGTGCATTTTACGTATTTCCTGATGTCTCTTTTTACTTCGGAAAAACGATAAAAGGAAAAACTATTAACAATGCTACAGATTTTTCTTTATTCTTATTAGAAGAAGCGCACGTAGCTACAGTAACCGGTGAAGCCTTTGGAAATTCAGATTGTATTCGTATGTCTTACGCAGCATCTCAAGAACAAATTACAGAAGCAATAAAACGTATTAAAGCAGCGGTAAGCTAATTAGTACATATAATATATACAGAAGCCGTAATAATCTTATTGCGGCTTTTTTTTATGTCGAAATTTTAAGGATTTCACAGTTATCAACAACCTATAAACAGAAATTTAGGCGAGAATAAAAAACTTAAATACAACAACAATAAGAATTACTAAAACTACAAATAGTATAACTTCTTGAATGATGCGTTTTTTACGTTCTACTTTCAAACGTGTTTTAATCTCATCTAGCATTTCGGGAGTTGCATCAGGAAATTTAAGTACTATAGCTTTTGAAGGCGTAACCGTTTTATAGGATGATTTAAACTTTGCTTTATTAGAACGCTGTTTAGCATTGTTTTTAAGACTTGTTATCATGCCTTGTGCGCCTCCAAAACTCATATATTTTCTGATTTAATGATTAAAAATTTAGATATATAAATACTTAAATTTATAAATAATAATACGACGCTAACTCACTGAAAGCGTTACATTAAAACAGTAATTAATCGATAAAAAACAGCATAAGTCTTTTAGCAAACACTATAAAGAGTTGCTTCAAAATAAAAAAAGATAGAATTATCTATTTCTCCAAAAGAAAGGTGTTAATAAAATCAATACGGTAAATAACTCTAAACGACCAATAAGCATTAAAAATGATGCCCACCATTGTGCTAAAGGAGGCAATGCTGCATAGTTATTAACAGGACCAAAATTACCAAGTGCTGGTCCAACGTTTCCTAAACTAGAAGCCGCAATACCAATTGCAGAAGCAAAATCTAATCCAAACATAGAGAATACTAAAGCCCCAACAATAAAGGATAACATGTATAGGATGAAAAACCCAAGAATATTAAATACAATATCACCAGAAATAGATTTCGTATTATAACGCACCGGCAAAATAGCATTAGGATGTAAAGCACGTTTAAACTCTAGAAATCCGTTTTTAATTAAAATTAAATGACGAACTACTTTTACACCACCCGAAGTACTTCCGGCAGATCCTCCTAAGAACATTAATCCGAAGAAAAAAACCACTAAAAACGGACTCCACAACGTATAATCGGCTGTAATAAATCCTGTCGTAGTAATTACTGATACCACTTGAAATAAAGCATGTCTGAATGCACTTTCTGCACGTCCCCAAACCATTGGATGCTCAATAGACGACAGTGATAAATCGGCTTTAAAATAGATAATAACAGCTGCTATTAAAGCAAAAATTATAGTAAATTTAAAATACAATCTTAATTCTTCGTCGCGTAGAGCCTTCTGAATTTTCCCTTTAAAAGCAAAATAACTCAATACAAAGTTGGTTCCTGCTAAAAACATGAAAAAGATGATAATGTACTGTATAACTGGTTCATTATTCCAATAAGCAACACTCGCATTTTTTGTTGAAAACCCTCCTGTTGAAAGTGTACACATAGAGTGATTTATGGCATCAAAAAACGACATTCCTGCAACCTGAAGTAATACCGTTTCAATAGCTGTGTAGCCAAAATAAATAAGCCATAAACGTTTTGCAGTATCTGTAATTCTAGGATGTAATTTATCGGCACTTGGTCCTGGAGCTTCAGCAGCAAATAACTGCATACCTCCTATTCCTAAAAGCGGTAAAATAGCAATGGCAAGTACAATAATTCCCATTCCACCAATCCAATGGGTCATACTTCTCCAAAACAGGACACCTTTAGGTACAGACTCAATATCATTTAAAATAGTGGCTCCAGTAGTGGTATATCCAGACATGGTTTCAAAAAACGCACCTGTAAATCCAGGAATGGTATTAGTAAGCATATACGGTAATGCACCAGAAGCTGCCATAACAATCCATCCAAAGGCAACAACTATATATCCATCACGTTTATTAAGTTCTTTTTTATGTTTACGTGTGGCAACCATTAAAAAGACACCTAATAACAGAATAAGTAATCCTGAAAAAGACAACTCTAAAGTAACACCATCATCGTAAATAAAACTGACTAACGCCGAAATAAGCTGAAAACCACCATTAAACAAGAGTAATAATCCAAAAAAATGGACAATAATTTTATAATTAAGTTTCATAAATGGGGTTTAAAAGAAGAATTTTTCAACCTTAGTAATGGCACGTGGTAAACAACAGACTACAACACGATCGCCTTCTGAAATTTTAAAACTACCTAAAGGAATTAAGCCTTCTTCATTTCTAATAACACCGCCAATAATTGCAGAACGTGGAAAATCTAAATCTTTAATTAATTTATTGCAGATTTTAGATTTTGAATTCACTACAAACTCCAATAATTCGGCATTCATATTATTCAGCTTAGTCATGGCTACAACTTCACCTTTTCTAATATATCTAAAGATATTATTGGCTGCAAGTAGTTTTTTATTGATTAAAGTATCAATACCAATAGATTGTGATAACTGGAAATAATCCATATTTTCAACTAAAGCGATGGTTTTTTTAACGCCACGTGATTTAGCCACTAAGCAAGACATGATATTGGTTTCAGAATTTCCGGTTACCGCAATAAAAGCGTCCATATCTTCTATATTTTCTTCCTCTAATAGTTCGGCATTTCTACCATCTCCATTAATCACCAACGCATTTGGAAGATCATCGGCAAGCTCAAAAGCATGATTACGATCGTTTTCAATAAGTTTGACATTAAATTTTTTAGAGCATAAATGCCTTGTCGTTTGCTGTCCTATTTTACTTCCACCAAGAATCATAATATTCTTAACATCAATTTTTACTTTTCCAGAGACATTAAATAATTCTTCATCACCGCCTTTTGAAGTGATAAACACAACTTTATCACCTTCTTTAAAAACGGTATCTCCACGAGGAATAATAGTATATTGTGTTCCATAACGTTGTATGGCAATGGGTACAAAATGAAGTTGCGACATAGACTCTGCAGCTTCTTTAACTGTTTTATCTACAAAAGCTGCGGTACGAGATAAGCGTAAACTCAACATAGTAAGCGCGCCATCTTCAAACTCATAACTATCATTAAAGGCATACTGACTTAATAATAATTGAATTTCACAAGCTGCTAAAGATTCTGGAGAGATGAGCTCATCAATTCCAAATTTAGAAAACCCTACCTCTTCCTTTTGTTCAATAAATTCTACATTAGAAATTCTAGCTATAGTACGTTTTGCACCTAATTGCTTTGCTAAAACGCAGGCTGTAATATTTGTAGTTTCAGAAGATGTTACCGCAATAAATAGACCCGCCGTATCAATACGCGCATCTTTAAGTGTTGCGATTGAGGTGGCATCCCCCTTAACCACTCTAATATCTAAATGATTATCAGCATAAGTTAAGTTATCTTTACTACAATCTATAAGTGTGATTTCTTGAGACTCGTATGACAGTAATTTAGCCAAATGAAATCCTACTTCACCAGCACCAGCTATAATAATTTTCATGTATAATGTTATTGAAAAACATACAAATATACTATAAATTTAAAGGAGGTAAATTTTACACTTAGTTTTCAAAAAAATTTGTGAGATATCTATTTTATGAGGTAATAAATTAGAATAATGACTGAAAACATAAAAACAAGTACATTGTTTGTAATAAATTTAAAGGTGCTAAAAGCGGAAATAAATTAATATTTTGTTTATTTCAATACTTAGAAGTAAATAGCCTATTGAAAATTTATGTAATTTTGCAAAAAAAAAGTAATGTCTACAAAAGTAACACCTTATAAAGATAGTGACCTTAATAAAAAAGAGCAGGTGACTAAAATGTTTGATAATATATCTAAAGAGTATGACGGTTTAAACCGTGTAATTTCTTTTGGTATAGATATAAAGTGGCGTAAAAAGGTGGTAGAAATTGTAGCAAAAACACTTCCTGAAAACGTTTTGGATATTGCTACCGGAACTGGTGATTTAGCCATTAATTTAACCCAAACTAATGCTAAAAAAATTATTGGTTTAGATATTAGTGATGGAATGCTTGAGGTTGGTCGTCAAAAAATAGCAGCCAAAAAACTAGATAACATCATATCTATGGTTATTGGTGATTCTGAAAACTTACCGTTTGAAGACAATAGTTTTGACGCGATCACTGTAGCTTTTGGAGTTAGAAACTTTGAGAATCTTGAAAAAGGACTTTCAGAAATATTAAGAGTTTTAAAACCCGATGGCGTTTTTGTAATCCTTGAAACTTCTGTACCAACAAAAACACCTTTTAAACAAGGATATAACGTATACACAAAATATATTATGCCAACTATTGGCCGTTTGTTTTCAAAAGATCAATCGGCATATTCATACTTATCAAAATCGGCATCTTTATTTCCTCATGGTGAAGCTTTAAACAATATTTTACGAAAAACAGGGTTTATAAATGTGGATGACTTACCGCAAACATTTGGTTCGGCATCAATTTACACCGCATTTAAAGCCTAAAAGGCGCCACTAATTAATGATTTTTCCTTTTAAATGAAAAAAATACTTTTAATTTTAACCGTAGTACTTTTAAGTAACACTGTATCTGCACAACTTTTTACGAAAGAAAAAGTAACTAACAATATAGATAATCTTGATCAAAAACTATTAAGTTGGGGGTTTTTCTTAGGATTTAACAACTACGATTTTCAGTTTACTTATAATGAAGATCGTGCTGATATCTTATCGGAAAGCACCACTGGATTTAGTGTAGGATTAATTTCAGATTTACGAATTAACAACCACTTAAACTTAAGATTTGAACCAGGTTTACATATTTCTCAACGTAATTTAATGTACGATGAAAGTTATTTTGCGGGTACTACTTTTAATGATTCTGATTTGCTTCGCGAAGTAAAATCAACTTACATTCATTTTCCCTTATTATTAAAAGTATCTACAAAACGAATTAACAACTTTAAGCCTTTTATTTTAGGTGGTTTTTCGGCGGCTTTAAACTTATCTAGTAACGAAGAAAACCCAGACGATAATAGCGTGGGACAATTTAGAACTAAAAAAAGCATGTTCTTTTACGAATTAGGTTTTGGAGTAGATTTTTATACCGAATGGTTTAAATTCACCCCATCTATTAGAGGCCTTTTTGCCATTAATGATGAAATTGTAAAAGATGAAGACCCAAATAGCCCATGGACAGGAAACGTTAACACCATGAAAACTAGAGGGGTTTTTATTAACTTTACGTTCCAATAAACGGTTAGCGCTTTAATTCACTTAAAAATATAGCTGTTGCAGTAGCAACATTTAAACTTTCGGTAGCTTGAAGGTTTCCAAATCGCGGAATACTTATGCGCGTATCAATATGACTTTCAATAGTTTGAGAAATACCATTTCCTTCGTTACCCATTACTAAAACACCTTGTTTAGGTAATGTTGTATTGTACACATTTTTACCATCCATAAAAGTCCCTAATTTTTCATTTGAATTAGATTTTAAATAAGCATCTAAATCCAAATAATTAATAGTCACACGGGTTAAAGATCCCATTGTAGCTTGTATGACTTTAGTATTATAACAATCTACAGTAGCTAGACTACATACCAAATTTTTAATACCAAACCAATCACAAAGACGTATAATGGTTCCTAAATTACCAGGATCTCTTACATCATCTAAAGCAACAACTAAACCAGAACTATCTACAGGTTGTACTTCTGGAATATGAAAAAGAGCCAATACTGTATTTGGAGATTTTAGAGTACTAATCTTTTTCAACTCTACGTCGGTAATCAACGTATGTTCACAATCAAAAATAGCTTCGGTAGTAAATAACTGATGGAGTTTAAATTCTGAATTTAAAAACTCTTTCACCCCTTTTACACCTTCAACTACAAATAGTTGCTGCTGGGTTCTAAACTTTTTTTGAGATAAACTATTAATTAATTTTATTTGGCTCTTTGATAACATTAAAATGTCTTTATTTTTGTTATGTTGCAATAAGCTACAAAGTAATACATTTTTGGATTAATTTTTGCTAAGCTATATCAATAATAAAACTGTATTTTTAAACCTCGTCTAATTTTAAGCCGTTATTCATTGAAAAACACCTTTAAACATATTGCTCTTTTAGTTGTTTTAGCCAGCTTTATAACCTCATGTGATGTGATGAAACGAGTAAAAGAAGGCGATCATCTATTAACATCAAATACTACAATTGTTAATGATAAAAAAACGACTAACGACGAACTTAACAACTTATACTACCAAAAACCTAACGGAAAATTACCGCTCTTTGGGATTCCGTTACGATTACACATTTATAATTTAGCACGCCCAAATATAGATTCTATCTTAAATGAAAAAATCTATAATAATCCAAGAAAAATGTCTTGGAAAACAAAACTACTATCAAGAAAACAGCTAGATAGAGATGTACAATCTAGAATAGCAAGAAATCAATGGTTTAAAAAAACGGGGGAAGCACCAGTAATTGTAAGTGAATTAAAGGCTGAAAAAACAATTAATAATTTAGAAAAATATTATTTCAAACACGGTTGGCTAGATGTAAAAACATCATACGAAATTACAAAAACAGATAACCAAAGAGCTAATGTAACATACAATGTTACCACAGGATCTCCTTATATTTTAGATTCCATAAACCCACGAATTTCTACACCTGCGATAGACTCAATTTATCAAACATTAAAAAAACAATCGCTAATTAAAAAAGGGGAGCAATATAATGAAGGTAATTTCACCAATGAGCGCGAACGCCTAACAACAGCTTTACGAAATTCTGGATTCTACTATTTTGGTCAAGATTATATTTCTTATGATTTAGATACAATTGGTACTAATAAAAAGGTGAATACAGATTTGATTATAAAAAACAAAGCTGTAAGAACCGAAGATTCTACAATACGAGTACCTTTTAAAATCTACAAAATAAAAGATGTTAATATTTATACCGATTATACCTACGAAAACAAAGACGCTATAATTAAAGATTCAACCACCTATAA
Organism: Lacinutrix undariae; assembly: GCF_052934785.1. Classification (NCBI taxonomy): domain Bacteria; kingdom Pseudomonadati; phylum Bacteroidota; class Flavobacteriia; order Flavobacteriales; family Flavobacteriaceae; genus Lacinutrix; species Lacinutrix undariae. Next base: position 1,775,845 of record NZ_CM128809.1, on the reverse strand, counting down.
TGGTTTTAATTTATACAGCTATAACAAATTAAATTACCGTCCAAAAGCCTTAACAGATGCTGTTTTTATAGGTAAAGGGCATGTGTTTAAAGATATCGCAAGAGCAAGAACCTACAATTATTTAAGTGAGCTAAAAACTTTTGATTATCCCACCATTAATTATGTAGTGAATGAGATAGATACCACCCTTACTGCAAACATATTTTTATCCCCAAAAAAGAAGTACAAACTTAATATTAATACAGATATTACACAGAGTAATATACAAACCGTAGGGTTTTCGTTCAGTACAGGTTTATCAATAAGAAATGTTTTTAGAGGTGCCGAAACGCTTGAAATTTCAGCATTAGGATCTATTGGAGCTTCAAAAGACGCTTCAAATGATGCCGATCAATTTTTTGACATCAATGAAGTTGGTGCCAATATAAAACTAACTATCCCGCGATTATTTGTGCCTTTTAATACTTCAAAAATAATTCCAAAATACATGTCGCCAAGTACACGTATTAGTATGGCGGCAACAAGCCAACGTAATATAGGTCTTGATAAAGAAACACTTTCGGGAATTTTAAATTACAATTGGTATCCGTCACGAAAAGTAACCAATACATTAGATGTTTTTAATATCCAGTTTGTAAAAAACCTAAATACAGCTAATTATTTTGGCGTATACCAAAACTCATATGACTTGTTAAATGAAATTGCACAAGACATTAGCTATATTGGTAGTGATGACGAATTAAGTTACCCAACAGATACAGACACATTTATAAGTGATGTACTTAATAATAACACTTCACTAACCTCAGATGATCAAGATTATGTGGATATCAATAATATTTCGCAAAGAAAACAACGTCTTACAGAAAACAATTTAATTTTTGCGTCTAATTTCAGTTATATAAAAAACAAAAGAGAAAGCGTTTTAGATAATGATTTTTCAACCCTAAGAATGAAATTAGAATTTGCGGGTAATTTACTAGCAAACATTTCAAAATTAACAGGAGCTAAAAAGAATGCAAATGACCAATACGAAATTTTTGATGTAGCATTTTCTCAATATATAAAAACAGAAATAGATTATGTGAAATACTGGGATTTAGGAAATAAAAACATAGTTGCAGCACGCTCGTATTTTGGAATTGCAATTCCCTATGGAAACTCTAGCAATATCCCCTTTTCAAAAAGTTTCTTTGCTGGTGGACCTAATGATAACAGAGCTTGGTCGGCATACAATTTAGGCCCTGGAAGCTCAAAAACTACTAATGAGTTTAATGAAGCCAACCTAAAAATTAACCTTAGTATAGAACACCGTTTTAATATTTTAGGAAATTTTAATGCTGCCGTATTTGTTGATGCCGGAAATATCTGGAATGTACTTGATGATGTTGAAGATGAATCGGCTGTTTTTAGTGGTATTGATTCCCTTAAAGATATCGCTGTAGGATCTGGATTTGGACTTAGATATGACTTTACATACTTTGTTTTACGTGGGGATATTGGATTTAAAACCTACGATCCGTCTTACGATCTTGGAGACCGCTGGTTAAAAGATTACAACTTTAACAACGCAGTGTATAACATTGGTATCAACTACCCATTTTAAGCGCTTAAAACCACCACTACTACAACGTTTTAGTGACTTCACGCAAACAACAATGTTTATAGCGAGTGCTAAAGTCTTCAAAAAAATGATTACTTTTGAGAAGATTATTTTACAACTAAACAAAACAAAATGGGTCATAATATCAAAGCAGGAGTTGCTACAGGAAAAGAAGTTCAAGAGATTTTTAAACTAGCAAAAGAAAAAGGGTTTGCATTACCAGCGGTTAACGTTATTGGTTCAGACACTATTAATGGGGTTTTAGAAACAGCGGCAGCATTAAACGCGCCAGTAATCATTCAATTCTCTAATGGAGGTGCTCAATTTAATGCAGGAAAAGGCTTAAGTAACGAAAATCAAAAAGCAGCAATCGCTGGATCTGTTGCCGGAGCAAAACATGTACATGAAATGGCAGTAGCTTACGGTGTACCAGTAATTTTACATACAGATCACTGTGCTAAAAAATTATTACCTTGGATTGATGGTTTATTAGATGCTTCTGAAAAACATTTTGCTGAAACAGGGAAATCACTTTATAGTTCTCACATGATTGATTTAAGTGAAGAACCACTTGAAGAAAATATTGCAATCTGTAAAACATATTTAGAACGCATGTCTAAAATTGGCATGACTTTAGAAATAGAACTAGGAATTACAGGTGGTGAAGAAGACGGTGTAGATAATACAGATGTTGACGATTCTAAATTATACACACAACCAGAAGAAGTAGCTTATGCTTACGAAGAATTAAGTAAAGTAAGTGATCAATTTACAATTGCAGCAGCATTTGGAAACGTACACGGAGTTTACAAACCAGGAAACGTAAAATTAACACCAAAAATTCTTAAAAACTCTCAAGAGCATATTTCAGAAAAATATAATGTAGAAGCTAATCATATTGATTTCGTGTTTCATGGAGGATCAGGTTCTACAGTTGAAGAAATTAGAGAAGCTATTGGATATGGTGTTATTAAAATGAATATTGATACGGATATGCAATACGCATTTATGACAGGAGTAAGAGACTACATGAATGACAAATCTGAGTATTTAAAGACTCAAATTGGCAATCCAGAAGGTGATGGTGTACCAAATAAAAAGTACTACGACCCTAGAGCCTGGTTAAGAAAAGGAGAAAATACTTTTGTTGAAAGATTAAAAAAAGCGTTTGAAGACCTTAATAATGTAAATACTTTATAACTTTGCATTAAATTAACTTTAATTAAAATATTTTTTAATGTCTTGGTTTAAAAGAAAAACAAAAGGTATAACTACCACTACCGAAGAGAAGAAAGACACACCTAAAGGGCTGTGGTACAAATCTCCTACTGGAAAAATAATAGATACCGAAGAATTAGAAAAGAACTTTTACGTAAGTCCTGAGGATGATTACCATGTAAGAATTGGTAGTAAAGAGTACTTTGAAATTCTTTTTGATGATAATAAATTTAAAGAGTTTGATACCAAATTAGAGTCTAAAGACCCTTTAAAATTTGAGGATACCAAAAAATATCCAGACCGTTTAAAGGCGGCTCAAGAAAAAACAAAACTTACTGATGCTGTTCGTACAGCTGTAGGGAAATCTAACGGGAAAGACCTAGTCATTGCCGCAATGGATTTTGCGTTTATTGGAGGATCAATGGGATCGGTTGTTGGTGAAAAAATTGCACGTGCTGCAGATTATTCATTAAAAAACAACATTCCCTTTATGATAATTTCAAAATCTGGAGGTGCAAGAATGATGGAAGCCGCATTATCATTAATGCAAATGGCTAAAACATCTGTAAAATTAGCACAACTTGCTGATGCTGGAATTCCGTACATTTCATTATGTACAGATCCAACAACTGGAGGTATTACAGCTTCTTTTGCTATGTTAGGTGATATTAATATTGCAGAACCAGGAGCTTTAATTGGTTTTGCTGGTCCTAGAATTGTAAAAGATACAACTGGAAAAGAATTACCTGATGGTTTTCAAACTTCAGAATTCTTACTAGAACATGGTTTCTTAGATTTTATTACACACCGTAGAGCATTAAAAACGAAAGTAAACTTATATATCGATTTAATTACAAATCAACCAGTAAGAGCTTAATACGCTTACTTTACACTATAAAAAACCCTCAGCAATTTATTGCTGAGGGTTTTTACTTTATATCGTATAAGAATTAGGCCGATGCTGCTTTTAAAAAATGAACCGAGAAACTAGTGCCCTCATTACACTTACTCTTCACCTCTATCTTCCCCCCCATACTTTCAACATGTTTTTTAGTAATAAAAAGCCCAATACCTCTAGAGTCACTATGCGCATGTACGGTCTCATGAAGTTTAAATAGTTTATGCGCATCAACATCTAAGTCAATACCAAGACCATTATCTTTAAATTCAATTACAGTATATTCACTACCATCTGTAGCGTTAATTTCAATAACTGGCGCCCTATCTTCCGAACGATATTTAATAGCATTAGTTAAAAAATTAAGTATCACACTATCTAAATAAGCCTCTATACCTAATATGCGCAAATGCTTATCAACATTGTTAATAATTTTACAATTATTAAATCGTGCAATAGCAGACACATTATAAATCGCTTGATTTACATAATCTGCCAATAACAACGGTTTTATATTTTGTACATGCGTTAATTCAACAGATTTAATAGCATTTAAATGCAACAAAGTACTTTCTAAATTAGTTAAACACGCTTTCAACATCATAAAGTTGTCATTAGTTTGAATAGCGTTAAAATCTTCTTCAATATATGTCGTCAAAGTAGACAGATTCCCAGCATGTGTTCTAATGTCGTGAGTAACAATATCAGCGAAATTTATAAGTTTTTTATTCTGATTATTTACAATATCAATTAAAGCATTTAACCGAGAAGACGTTTCTTTTTGCTGAGAAAGATCAGTGACCTGCGAAATAAAATAGCCTGGTGCTCCATCATCAAGCCGCACCAAACTCACCGATAATAATGCCGAAACAACATAGCCGTTCTTATGCAGATAACGTTTTTCAATCTGATAGTTATCAATTTGCCCTAATAATAATTGATGCATAAGGCCCACATCAATATCTAAATCATCTTGATGGGTAATATCCTGAAAAGTGGAGCTATACAATTCCGCTTTATTATATCCCAAAAAATCTAAAACACTTTGATTAACCTTAAGCCACTTACCCTCAGTGCTTACTATTGAAATTCCGCCGTGAGCGAATTCAAAAATAGACTCAAACAATGTGTCTTTGATAAAACTATACCCCTCATTCATACCCTTAACATTTAATGTAGAATACACCAAATTTAACTTTTTTTTTCCATTTCACAGTAAAACAAGCAACATTAATAGATATTATAACACTAAACATCAATCATTTATACTAAAAAACAACCTAACTCACAAATACAACCTAGTATAGTTGATAATATGCAATAAAACATAGAATTAATAATAGCCTTAAAAACACAAATAATAGCAGCAACTAAGCAAACAGAAGTCATTATTAAAATAATACAACGCTTTCAATATTTTGAAGGAAACTTTGGCAATAAATAGAATAATATTTATTATATTTGCCGCTTGAAAGAAAATCTTTCTTATTACATAACAATCATTTACAACAATATTAGAATGTACTTATCTAAAGAAGCAAAACAGGAAATGTTTGCAAAACACGGTAAAGATAAAAACGATACAGGTTCTGCAGAAGGACAAATCGCTTTATTTACTCAAAGAATTAATCACCTAACTGAACACTTAAAGAAAAATCGTAAAGATTATAACACTGAGCGTTCTCTAGTAATGTTAGTTGGTAAAAGACGTTCATTACTTGATTACTTAACGAAGAAAGATATCTTAAGATATCGTGCTATCATTAAAGAATTAGGATTAAGAAAATAATCACTATTAAAGAGGCTTCGCGCCTCTTTTTTTGTTTTATATCAACTCTTGCGGAAGAGTATAACTACCGCAAAATAAGAAGCTAAATTACAGTTTTTCATTGGTCAACACACAACAACTACGCAACAACAACACAACGACCTTTGTTTAATTAGAATTAAAAAATTTATGATTCCAAAAGTTTTTAGAGAGGTCATTGACCTTGGGGACGGTAGAGAAATTTCTATTGAAACCGGAAAATTAGCAAAACAAGCTCACGGTAGCGTTGTAGTACAATCAGGAAAATGTATGTTATTATGTACAGTCGTTTCTAACTACAAACAATCAGACGTTGACTTTTTACCGTTAACGGTAGATTATCGCGAAAAGTTTGCTGCCGCAGGACGTTACCCAGGTGGTTTCTTCAAAAGAGAAGCAAGACCAAGTGACGGTGAGGTATTAACTATGCGTTTAGTGGACCGTGTTTTACGTCCGTTATTCCCTAAAGATTACCACGCAGAAACGCAAGTGATGATTCAATTAATGTCTCATGATGAAAACGTTATGCCTGAAGCTATGGCTGGATTAGCGGCTTCTGCTGCTATCCAATTATCAGATTTACCTTTCGAATGTCCAATCTCTGAAGCTAGAGTTGCACGTGTGAATGGTGAATTTGTAATCAACCCAACAAGAGCGCAATTAGAAGAATCTGACTTAGAAATGATGATTGGTGCTTCTGCAGACTCTGTAATGATGGTTGAAGGTGAGATGGATGAAATTTCTGAAGAAGAGATGGCTGATGCTATCAAATTCGCTCACGAAGCAATTAAAGTACAAATTGATGCACAAGTACGTTTAGCCGAAGCTTTTGGTAAAAAAGAGGTTCGTGAATATGCAACTGCAGAAGTTAACGAAGATTTACAAAAAAGAGTACACGAACTAGCTTACGACAAATGTTACGCAATCGCTAAGAAGGGAACTTCTAAAGCTGAACGTACTGCTGCATTTGCTGAAGTAAAAGAAGAAGTGAAAGCTGCTTTTACTGAAGAAGAAATGGCAGAATTTGGACACCTTGTTGGAGGATACTACAGCAAAGCAGAAAAAGAAGCTGTTCGTGAATTAACTTTAAGCGAAGGAATTCGTTTAGATGGTCGTAAAACTGATGAGATCAGACCAATCTGGTGTGAAGTAGATTACCTACCTTCTACACACGGTTCTTCTATCTTTTCTCGTGGAGAAACTCAAGCTTTAGCTACAGTTACTCTAGGAACATCAAGAGACGCCAACAAAATAGATATGCCATCTCACGAAGGTGAAGAAAATTTCTATTTACATTATAACTTCCCGCCTTTCTGTACAGGTGAAGCTAGACCATTAAGAGGAACATCTCGTAGAGAAGTTGGTCATGGTAACTTAGCACAACGTGGATTAAAAGGAATGATTCCTGCAGATTGCCCTTACACAGTAAGAGTTGTATCTGAAGTATTAGAATCAAACGGTTCGTCTTCAATGGCAACAGTTTGTGCTGGTACTATGGCGCTTATGGATGCCGGAGTTAAAATGACAAGACCTGTTTCTGGTATTGCTATGGGATTAATTTCTGATGGTGACCGTTACGCAGTATTATCTGATATTTTAGGGGATGAAGATCACTTAGGTGATATGGACTTTAAAGTAACTGGTACTTCTGAAGGGATTACAGCATGTCAAATGGATATTAAAATTAAAGGATTATCATACGAAATTTTAGTGAATGCACTAAAACAAGCGCGTGATGGTCGTTTACATATCTTAGGAAAAATTACTGATACAATTTCTGCACCTGCAGAAAGCGTTAAAGATCACGCGCCAACTATGGTTACGCGTCGTATTCCTAATGAATTCATTGGAGCCTTAATTGGACCTGGTGGAAAAGTTATTCAGGAAATGCAAAAAGAAACTGAAACAACTATCGTAATTAACGAAGATCCGGTAACGGAAGAAGGTATCGTTGAAATTTTAGGTGTAGGTAATGAAGGTATTGCTAAAGTAATAGCAAAAATTGACTCTTTATTATTCAAACCTACTGTTGGTAGTGTTTACGAAGTTAAAGTAATTAAAATGCTTGATTTTGGTGCTGTTGTAGAATATGCAGATGCGCCTGGAAATGAAGTATTATTACACGTATCTGAATTAGCATGGGAACGTACTGAAAATGTAAGTGACGTTGTTAATATGGGTGATGTTTTTGATGTGAAGTACTTTGGTGTAGACCCAAGAACTCGTAAAGAAAAAGTATCTCGTAAAGCTATCTTGCCAAAACCAGAAGGTTATGTAGCAAGACCACCAAGAGACGATAAACGTTCAGGTGGACGTGATAATAAAGGAAGAGATAATCGTGGACGCGATGATCGTAAACCTAGAGAAACTAAAAAAGAAGATTAATTTTTAATCCACTTTTTACATATAAAACCTCAATGAGAAGCAATTCTTATTGAGGTTTTTTTTATACTAATTTTCCTACAAAAAAATCTAAACACCTTTTTAAGCCGTAGATATAACAAACCCTTTATCTAAAAATTTTATGGCGTCAAAGAAAGTTACTACCAAAAAATTACACTTCAACACTAAGAATAAAGTTAAAAGCCTTAAAGCGTATTTTAATTCTATTTTTCATAGCACAGGAAAACAAGAGAGTTCATACAATCGCATCACACTATTAGGAACCTTACTTTTTATAATTATTGGACTTTACTTTTTTGCAACATTTCATACAGATTTCGAAGAATTTAATGCCAATCAAACCTCTACAATAATAGGACTTACCTTCTTATCAATTACAGGAGTCCTGTTTCTTTTCAAAATAGGATCGTTCATCTACATGGCATATCAATATTTTAAATATAAGCCAGTAGCTTCTGTAAAGGATAGCCAACTTCCAACCTGTACTGTAATTGTGCCTGCCTATAATGAAGGAAAACAAGTTTGGGACACCTTAATGAGTTTAGCAAAAAGTGATTACCCTAAAGAAAATATTCAACTTTTAGCTATTGATGATGGAAGCTTAGATGATACTTGGGAATGGATGCTAAAAGCAAAAGAAGAATTAGGGCAACAATTAGAAATTTACCGCCAACCAGAAAACAAAGGAAAACGTCAGGCCTTATACCGTGGTTTTAATAGTGGTACAGGAGAGATTTTTGTAACCGTAGATAGCGATTCTATAGTAGAAGAAAATACATTAAGAAATTTAGTAAGTCCTTTTATTGAAAACCAAAAATGTGGTGCTGTCGCAGGAAATATTAGAGTTTTAAATAATGAAAAGGAAATGCTTCCTAAAATGCTTGACGTAAGTTTTGTAATGAGTTTTGAGTTTGTACGTTCTGCTGAAAGCAACTTAAATTCGGTACTATGTACGCCAGGAGCTTTAGCGGCATACCGAAGTACATCTGTGTTTAAGTGTTTACCAGAATGGATCAATCAAACCTTTATGGGACAACCATCAGATATTGGTGAAGATCGCGCCTTGACCAACATGATTTTAAAACAAGGGGAACATGTATTGTTTCAAAAAAATGCGGTCGCCTACACTAATGTGCCTGAAGAATATCCAGGATTATATAAAATGTTTATCAGATGGGGACGTAGTAATGTACGAGAAAACTTAGCCATGTCTAAATATGTGTTTACCAACTTTAGACAGGAAAGTAAATTTGGAACACGTATATTGTTTATAAGTCAGTTTACTCATATTCTAATGAGTTATCCAATTGTATTATTTATGCTATTCTTTGTACTAACACATCCTTTATTATTTTTAGGATCAACCGTACTGGGTATTTTAATTACGTCTTCGTTTTCTGTACTTTTTTATGCGCATAACTATAAAATTAAAGAAGCCATTTGGGCATATACCTACAGTTTCTTATTCACCTTTGGTCTATTCTGGATTACACCTTATGCTATTGCAACGGCAAATAGAAGAGGGTGGTTAACACGCGGATTAGAAGAAAAAAAATAACAATTCACACAACTTACCCCTAATTGCTCAGGGGTAAGTTTCTTTTTTTTATACAAATCTCACCATTTGTCACCGACAAACTGTCACTCATTCCTTTTTAAGCATTTTTACATATTTACATATTCACAGTATAAAGCGCTATTATTTTCAATATGACAACAATTACTACAAATTGTCATAAACATGAGAATTCTTTAAATGAACTTTTCTATTTGGCACTATCGCATAGTAATTGAGGCTATAAGAGTAACTGACAATAAAATAGTTAATCAAAATTAAATTATGAAAGTATTAGTAATAGGAGCCGGAAACATGGGGTTAACCTACTCAGAAGGAATGGCTGATTCCGCGTTATTAGGGAAACACAACTTAAGAATCTATGATACGGATCCTAAAACAATTAAAAAACTTAAAAAAAATCCAAAATTTGATGTATTCACAGCTTTAGATGATGCACTGCCGCAAGCAGACATTGTGTTTTTAGCTGTAAAACCTTATCACTGCGAATCGCTTTTTGCAGACATGATACCATTTGTTAATAAAGAACAAATTTTTGTATCGCTTATGGCTGGTGTAACCATACAAACAATTCAAGAGGGCTTAAACGTACAAAAGGTAATTCGTACAATGCCTAACCTCCCGGCTAAAGTAGGAAAAGGAGTAACCTCCTACACTGCTGCAAAAGCAATTTCTAGAGTCGAACTTTTAATGGTAAAACATTTATTAGATACTACAGGAACATCCATACACGTAAGCTCAGAAAACTTTATTGATGCCTCTACAGGGATTTCAGGAAGTGGACCTGCTTATGTATTTTACTTTATGAACTCTATGCTAGACGCCGCATTAAAAATGGGCTTTACAGACTACGAATCTAAAGTTTTAGTAAGCAACACCTTTGAAGGGGCTATTGAATTGTTTAACCAATCTGATATTTCTCCAGAAAGCTGGATCACAAAAGTAGCCTCAAAAGGAGGAACTACGCAAGCAGCAATAGACTCAATGGATGATAATAATGTAAAACAACTTATTGAAGATGCTGCCTATGCGGCCTTTGATAGAGCTGTAGAATTAGGAAAAGATCAATAAATTATGGAAGAGACAATTAAACGAGTGGTTGTAAAAGTAGGAACCAACGTTTTAACAAATAAAGACAACAGAATATTAGGACCTGTACTACGAGAATTAGTACGACAAATCTCGGTATTATACGAGCGAGATATTATGGTGATTTTAGTCTCCTCTGGTTCTGCAATTGCAGGAAAAGAAATTTTAGGCGATACCAATATTGAAGATTCTTCAATACGACGTCAAGTATACTCATCTGTAGGACAACCAAGAATGATGCGTCATTACTACAGTTTGTTTCATGATTATGGAATGCGATGCGCACAAGTATTAGCAACAAAAAGAGATTTTGATATAGGAAAACACCGCATAAACATGATCAATTGTTATGAAGGTTTACTTAGCGAAGGTGTCATCCCAATTGCTAATGAAGATGATGCGGTATCATTAACCATGTCTATGTTTTCTGATAATGATGAGTTGGCAAGTTTAGTTGCCGAACTTTTAGATGCCGATAGATTAATTATTTTATCAGATACCGATGGGTTATTTACAGGAGATCCAGATGATGAAGATTCTAGAAAAATAAACGAAGTTCAAGTCGATCAAAATGTTGAACAATACGTTCAAGAATCTAACAAAAAAGAAGGTGAAGGTCGTGGTGGAATGGCTTCAAAACTAAGAATTGCCAAAGGCACTGCTAGAAAAGATATCCCAACATACATTGCCAACGGAAAACGCGAAAATATTATTGTAGATATTATAGATAACAAAAAAGTTGGGACAAAATTTATTCATTAAAAATAAAAAGACATGAAAATTTTAAGTTCAAAAATTAAAAATAAAGTCCTCAAATCAATGATTAACATTATCAATAGGGAACGTGAAAACATCCTTATTGAGAATAAAAAAGATTTAGAGGCATTCAATAAAGAGGATCAAGCACTATACGACAGATTAGTGGTAAACAACTCTAAAATTGACGATATGGTAAGAGCTATTCAAGCTGTTGCCTCACAAAAAGATCCTGTAGGAAAAGAGATTTCTGATCTTACTTTAGAGAGTGGTTTAAAAATAATTAATAAAACGGCACCCTTTGGAACCATTATGATTATTTATGAATCGCGACCTGATGTAACTATTGAAGCGGCTGTTTTAGCTTTTAAAGCGAATAATAAAATATTACTTAAAGGTGGAAAGGAAGCTGTAAATAGTAATATTATGTTAGAAAAATGCTGGCACGAAGCGCTTGAAGAAAATGGTTTATCTAAAGACTGGATCACCTTATTACATTTAAAACGTGAAGCAACTCAAGAATTCTTGAAAAATCCGCCAGAAAAAATAGATTTAATTGTACCTAGAGGTGGCGAACGTCTTATAAAGTTTGTAAAAGAGAATGCTAATTGTGCGGTCTTAATTAGCGGTCGTGGGAACAATTTTTTATATGTAGATACTGAAGCAGATTGGCTAAAAGCCATAAAAGTAATTGTAAATGCAAAAACGGATAAAATATCAGGTTGTAATGCGCTTGATAAAGTATTAATTAATAAAAACATCCCTAATTACGAGGCTAAAGTAAAAGAGCTACAAACCATATTAACTAAACTAAAAGTAGAGCTGGTTGTTGATCAAAACATAGGTAAACTACTACCAAACGAAGCTAAAATAGTGGATGAGAATATTTGGTATGAAGAGTTTTTAGCCATGAAATTATTGTTGGCAGAAGTAGAAAATCTCGACCAAGCAATAACGATGATAAACACCTATTCTGGAGGACACTCGGCAGCTATAATTACCGAACATCAAAAAGCGGCTAAGAAATTTATGGAGCGTGTAGATAGCGCTGCAGTATATCATAATGCGTCAACCCGTTTTACCGATGGTGGCCAAATGGGTGTGGGTGCTGAATTAGCTATTAGTACAGATAAATTACATCATAGAGGGCCGTTAGGTTTAAAACAATTGGTGACTAATAAGTATTATGTTTTTGGTGATGGACACATTAGAAATTAATAATGGTATATAGAAAAGGTTAACGTGTAAGCAAAAACCATAGTATTTAGTGCGTTAAGGATGGAGCAATTGTTGAAGCCCATCTGTGATGGCGACTTGCGAAAGCCTGACAATTTTAAGGTTTTAAACTTAAAATCGTAACGCCATAAAAAATAAATAAATCTTTTTGTAACATTTTTTACCTTTTGTACGTATAACCTAATAGTAACACAAAACCCACTCTTAAAAGAAGCAAATTAGATGAGACAACTTAAAATTACGAAACAGGTTACCAACAGAGAAACCGCTTCGCTAGATAAATATTTACAAGAAATTGGAAAGGTTGACTTAATTACCGCTGATGAAGAGGTGGAATTAGCACAACGTATTAAAGCTGGTGATCAATTAGCTTTAGAGAAATTAACAAAGGCTAATTTACGTTTTGTGGTATCTGTAGCAAAACAATACCAAAACCAAGGATTAACGCTTCCGGATTTAATTAACGAAGGAAACTTAGGCTTAATTAAAGCGGCACAACGTTTTGATGAAACACGTGGTTTTAAATTTATATCTTATGCTGTATGGTGGATTCGCCAATCTATTCTTCAGGCGTTAGCCGAACAATCTCGTATTGTACGTTTACCGTTGAATAAAATTGGATCTATTAATAAAATCAATAAAACATTTGCCTTTTTAGAACAATCTCATGAACGCCCACCTAGTGCTGAGGAGATTGCTAAAGAGTTAGATATGACTATTAACGACGTAAAAGAGTCTATGAAAAACTCTGGTCGTCACGTAAGTATGGATGCGCCTTTAGTTGAAGGTGAAGATTCAAATTTATATGATGTATTACGAAGTGGAGAGTCGCCAAACCCAGATAGAGATTTATTACATGAATCTTTACGTACCGAAATTGAACGCGCTTTAGAGACCTTAACACCTCGTGAAGCAGACGTAATTCGTTTATACTTTGGTTTAGGTGATCAACACCCAATGACTTTAGAAGAAATTGGTGAAACTTTCGATTTAACTCGTGAGCGTGTACGTCAAATTAAAGAAAAAGCTATTAGAAGATTAAAACATACATCTAGAAGTAAAATATTAAAAACATATTTAGGTTAGGAATTGAAAAAGCTTCCGACTAAGTAAAAGCAACAAACAGTTACTCATAACTGTTCGTTTTTTGATTGATGAAAGAACCCACGGCTGATTACCGTGGGTTTGTTTTGTTTTATTTTATTTTATTTTTAAATTACACATACAATAACTAAAATACAAACCAACTTAACTGCCCTAAAAAACTATGATCAAAACTATTTGCTATATAAGTGATGCATTAGAACATGAATCACTTGATAATATAGAAACACTATACGAAAAAGCAAAAGCTAATAATTTTAAAAATAATATTACAGGTATACTTATTTATAAAAATAAAAATTTCTTACAAGTACTCGAAGGTGAGATTGATACAGTAAATACCACCTATGAAAAAATTACGTATGATGCACGACATCATAACATCTTTAAAGTCATAAATACCACGATTGAAGGTCGCATATTTGAAGATTACAACTTTGGATTTACCATTATAGATAACAAGCAAAGCTTAAGTAATCTTAATGACTATTTAGCATGGTTGCGAAATGCCGATAATAAATTAGCAAATAAAGTGATTGCTATGGTTGAAAATTTTATTGAAAGTAAATAACATTAAAATAAACGAAACCGCTACTTTTGTTCCAAACAAAACAACACACTAAAAAATGAGTAAATTAATTGCCCCGTCGGTATTAGCCGCAGACTTTGCAAATTTGCAACGCGACATAGAAATGATTAATAATAGTGATGCCGATTGGTTTCATATTGATATTATGGATGGTGTTTTTGTACCTAACATTTCTTTCGGAATGCCTGTACTTAGCGCTATAAACAAACACGCCAACAAAACTATTGATGTCCATTTAATGATTGTAGATCCTGATCGTTACATTAAAACATTTGCCGATTTAGGAAGTAACATCTTAACAGTACATTACGAAGCTTGTACGCATTTACACCGCACACTACAAGCTATTAAAGCTGAAGGTATGAAAGCTGGTGTAGCATTAAATCCGCATACAAATATCAAGGTCTTAGAAGATACTATCAACGATATTGATTTGGTATGCATTATGAGTGTAAACCCTGGTTTTGGTGGACAGAGCTTTATAGAGAACACGTATAACAAAGTAAAACAATTAAAAGCTTTAATTGAGAAAAAAGGAGCCACTACACAAATTGAAATTGATGGTGGGGTAACCAATAAAAATGCTAAACAACTGGTTGATGCTGGTGCCGATGTATTGGTAGCTGGGAGTTATGTATTTAAAAGTGACAACCCAACAACAACTATAAAAGATTTAAAAGCACTAGCAAATAGCTAATCATTTTAAATACCAGATAATTAAACATAAAAAAAGGAACACGCTATAACGTGTTCCTTTTTTTATATTATAAACTATTGCAGATTAATCACTACCGTAACCATAACCGTAACCGTAGTTATAGCCATAACCATAAGAGTTTTTCTCATCAACACCATTTACAACATAAGCTAAGTTTTTTAGCTTACCTGAAGCGACTAGATCTTTAGAGAATCCTAATAATTTAGTATCCGTATAATTAGCACGCGTTACAAATATCGTGGTATCTGCAAATTTAGAGATTAATAAAGTATCGGTCACCAATAAGGTTGGTGCAGTATCAACAACAATATAATCATATGCTAATCTAGCCTCTTTAAGAAATTGCTCAAAGCGTCCATTAGTTAACAAATGAGCAGGATTTGGAGGTATATTACCCGAAAGCAAAATATCGTGCTTAGGCTGCTTATCAAAACCTTTTATTAATGCGTCTTGCCAGTGAGCAGAAGTATCATAAAGATAATCTGAAAGTCCCGTACTTGTTTTAGGTCTATTAATATGTGTATGTATTTGCGGATTTCTTAAATCGGTTCCTACCAATAACACCTTCTTGTTTAAACTCGCTAAAGATAACGACAGATTTAAACTGATATAAGTTTTACCCTCTCCCTTAATGGTCGATGTAGTATAAATCACACTTCCGCCGTCATGCGGGGTCTCTAAGGGTAAAATATAATTTACATTAGATGCTAAAATACGAAAAGCCTCTGCGGCTGGAGTACGATCATTAGGATCAGAGAACATAAAATTCCCAAATTTCTTAACATTATGATTAGGGATCTCTCCAATCACAGGGATTTTTGAGTTAAATTTTAAAACATCTTCTTTACCGTGCAACTTAGTATCCAACATAAAAATCACATACAAAAACCCAAAAGGAAGTAAAAGTCCTAATAAAAGAGCTCCTGCATATACTATTTTAGATTTTGGAGATACAGGATATATACCAGAAAGCGCATACTCCACAACCTTTATTGACGGTTCTGTAATTGCCAAATTAATAGCAGCCTCTTCACGTTTCTGTAAAAGTAATAAGTATAAACTTTCTTTTATTTTTTGCTGACGTTCTATAGAGCGTAATAACTTTTCCTTTAAAGGAATCTGAGAGACTTGTCCTACAAAACGATTATTACGTTGCTGTACTTGCTGTCTTGAAACTTCTAATTGTGTAAGGTAGCTAGATAAAGAACGCGTAATATTGCTTTTCAAACCAGCAACTTCGCGCTGAGCAAACACAACCGATGGATTATTAACACCACCACTACTTGCTAATTTATCTCGCGCAATAACAGCCGTATTATAATCGGCAACTAAAGCATTAATACCGCCGTTTTCTAAACCTATATTTGAAGGCAATAAATCACCATTACCAGTAGCACTTTCCGCTAAACTTTGTTGTAACAATTGGGCTAGCGCCACTTGATTATTCACTCTAAACACCTCAGCATCCGATGTTGAACGTTGTTCTAAACCTAATTGAGAATCGGCAACAAGATCTACTAAATTATTGTCTTGTTTAAATTCTTTTCTATCAACTTCTATCGAGTCTAATTCTTTTGCTAAAAACACAAAACGATCATCAATAAAACTTAAGGTACGTTTAGAGACCAACTGTCGGTCGTTAATCCCATCATTATTAAAGACAACCATCAATTCGTTAAGAATTTTTTCTGAGAGCTCACGACTTTCGCCTTTTATAGAAGCTTCTAATAAATGACTCTGTTTTCCTACAGCGGACACATTTAAACGCCCTTTAAGACCTAATACTGTAGATTTAAAAGGTCTAAATTTTACAATATAATGAGAGCTTACTAAATCATCTAATGACATAACATCATTAGCCTTAATGATAAAAGGTAAACCAGAAGGCGATTTTTCTAAATCACTAAGAGTTATAGTACTTGTAGTTTCTGTAAGATGATTAAAAATATCAAAACCACCTTCATGAACAAATATATCATAATCTACAGCCTCTTGTATACTATCAGCAGCGATTAATTGTTCAAAATAAAAAGGCAATTTATCTATTTGAGAGGTACGCACATTGCCTTCTACATAAAAAGTAGTATTTAATTTAAGATTACGAGTAACCTGTTCTAAAATCAAATACGATTTTAAAATTTCGGTTTCATTTTCTAAATTAATACTAGATCTATTCAATAAAAAACCTGCCGAAGGCAATTCTAAACCTTCAGATTCATCTAAAACTTTCATTTTAGCTGAAGTCTCATATATTTGAGGTGTATAACGCAAATACATATATGCGGCTAGCAAACTAATCACTAACGTTACAGCAAACCAAGGCCAATAACGTAAATATTTAAAAATTTCTTGTTTTATGTCTAAAGCCTCGTCTGTATCAGAGGTATAACTTGTAATATCTTGGGGAGTAATCATAAGCTTAACGCGTCAATATAATGGTGGTACTTAATATTAAAGAAAAGATAGTCAGTACGGTACCTACATTTCCTACAAAACCTGCACTTTTTACTTTGGGATTATTTTGATTAATCACAATCACATCATTAGGTTTTACATAATAAAACTCACTATCCATAAAATCGGCAGAAGTCAAATCTAAATGCGCAACATGGCGTACACCATCAACTTCTCGAGTCACTAACACATTTTCACGTTCACCATTTATAGTTAAATCCCCAGCATAACCTAAAGCCTGTAAAAGGGTAATATTTTGTTCTGTAAAAGTATAAGTTCCTGGTTTAGCCACCTCACCTAGTACTGATACTTTTGCATTTACAACACGTACACTTACACGAGCATCATTAAGATGGCCGCCATCTATAAGTTGCTTTTCAATAAAAGCTTCGGCTGCACGAACACTCAGTGACTTTAAAGAAATAGCACCTAATACCGGAAAATTAATTTCATAATCAGAAGATACTAAATACCCATCTAATTTGATCAACTCAATACTATTTTGCTGTACAGTTTGTCCGGCCCCTTTATTATAAGGTAAAGCAGCTAAGGGCATCAAACTCTCTACAGTAATTTTTAAAATATCATTAGGCTGAATAGTAGTGTTTTGATACACAACAGTGTTCTCGTTTTGATCATCTGCATTTTGAAGATATAAAATATCCTTTCTAGATGTACAAGAACTAAGTAATGCAACTATAATTAATCCTAAAAATTTGAGTTTCATGAATATACTTTTTATGATGGACAAATATAGTGGCAATAAATGGTATCCACAAAGCGAACGTTATAATTTCAAGCCATTAGATACCATCTTGCTTAACAATTCCTTTATTTTGATACACTTGTTTCTTAAGCATAAATGGAATGGAGTACAATAACGAACCATACACAAATAATAAACAAATTTGTGTATTCAAGTTCAAGAATAATAAATTATAAGCAATAATAATAATCAAAAGATTAATAGCAACTACAATCGCTGTAGTAGATTTATGATTAAAACCAGCACGAATAAACCGATGATGTATATGATTGGTATCTGGCTTAAAAGGACTAGTCTTTAAAATTATAATTCGAATAAAAAAGACTCTAAAAGTATCTGCTAACGGATAAAATAACATGGCCAAAGCTAAAGCTGGTGCTCCAGATAAAAATATAGAATCAGAACTTCTTTCTGCTGCTGAAATAAAACTTACAGCAAAAAAAGCCAATAAAAAACCAACAATCATAGAGCCGGTATCACCCATAAAAATTTTATGCTTGGTAGAAAAATTCATACGTAAAAAAGCCAATAAAGACCCCGCTAAAGCCACACAAATAGTCGCTAAACTTAAATCACCTAAACTATAAAGAGCAAACATAAATACAATACTCAATAATAAAGCAACACTACCGGCTAAGCCATCTATACCGTCAATTAAATTATAAGCATTTATAACTAACACATATACAAAAAGCGTAAAAACCAACGATACCCAATAAGGCAACGTGCCTATGCCCAAAATCCCTGAAAAACTACCAATACGTGTATCTGTAAATATAATAAGTAAAGCGGCAGCAAATAACTGGCCTAAAAACTTACGGTTAGCAGGAAGTGTGGTTAAATCATCTTTCAATCCTAAAAAGAATAAAATAGTTAAACCACCCATCACTAATAATAAGACTTTAGTATCCAACATCGCCCCTACTATAGACATCACAACAACCAAACTTAAAAAAATACCAATACCGCCAAAAGTTGGCGTTTTATCCGTGTGCATACTCCTACTATCAGGCTCATCCATAAGATGCTTTTCTCTTGCTACATATAAAATAGTTGGAAATGCACGATAGGCAATCAAAAAAGCCAATATAAAAGCAGCGACTAACCAAGCGACAGCATTATGCTCTGGACTAAAATTGTCTAGTAATATTTTAATCATACAAAAATAAATTATTTAAGGCTAGTTGTAATATGAATGTATTTCATAATGATGCGTTACATGATAAGCTATCATTAATTACAACTGGACAAAATTAGAGATAAGATTTTGATTTTCATAGGATTAATTAACCTATTTAACATTTTATTTTAATTTCACAGAGAGTGAGTACAAAAAAACTAACTATTTAAAAACAAAGGTTTTAAAACAAAAAAAACACCCCTATTCAAAAAGAAAAGGAGTATTAATAAGCTTCTTTAACAAAAATATTTTTTTTTTAAAAAGGGCGTTTTGGAATATCTTTAAACCAAGTATAAACAATTTCACTTGCAGGGTTTAAAATCACCCAAGCAGTAACAATAATTATTTTAATATCTACTAAAAAGGATTCATTAGCTTGATACCATTTTTCTACTTCACCCTTAAAAGGATATATTTTTTCAGCATAAAAAGCCCAAGTATCTCCACCATTATCTTTTACCTGCGTAATAAGATCTTCTTCATCTCTAAAAATGATAGAACCGATACCTGTTAATCCTGGTTTGACATTATAAATTACTTTCTGTACATCATCAGGATAGGCATTAAAACTGACTTGCATTACTGGACGCGGACCAACAACACTCATATCGCCTTTAAGGATATTGATTAATTGTGGCAACTCGTTTATTTTACTTTTTCTTAAAAAGCCTCCCATTGGTGTAATTCTAGGATCTTTTTTGGTAGTAATTACTCCTCCTTTCATATTTTGGCTGTCTTTTAGCATCGTCGCAAATTTCCAAATCAAAAAAGGCTTATTCTTATAACCTACACGTTCTTGCTTATACCAAATATAACCTTCACCTGTAAGTTTAAGACCAATAACTACAGGTATTAATAATGGAGACAACACCAATAAAGCGAGACTTGACACTAAAATATCACAAAGTCTTTTAAATATTATATACATAATTTACATTTTTTGATCTAAACTTTTTCCGGTTTCAATATGTTCAAAATCAGGAAGGTGCTTTTTTAATAGCGTTACAATAGCTGCTTTATCATAAGTTCCAGAATCCATTAAAGCTTTTAATTCTAAAATAGATGTATTAATGGTGTCTTGCGATAGTTTTCTAGCATTTTTAATCACACCTAAACTGTTGTAAGTCGCTTGATCTACAACATCACTTGCAGTGTAAAATTCTTCGTAAAGTTTTTCACCAGAGGTATCGGTATCGAAAAAATAAACAGGATATGGATCACTTTCTTGAGTAGTTAATGCTTTTTGTTTGGCTTCAATTTCAGAAGAACACTCTATAATTGGGCGTTTAGAAGCTTTAAAAAAGCCGAGGGTAATGGTTTTAAAAAACACCATTTCCTCTTCTGCTAATTTCGGGAAAAAGATATCTCCAGATTGCCCTAACATACAAGCCAACATACAAATTTGTCCACTTTCTTCAGGAGACACAAAAAAGCGCTTCACATCTGAAGGACAAGAAATAGGTTGATTCTGAAATAAACGTTCAATATAACCTGCTAATAGCGACCCATTAGAAAAAGCCACATTAGCAAAACGTGCAGTAGTAATTTGCAAGTCATTACTATAAGACATAATAACCTCTTCCATTAATTTCTTACTTGCCCCCATAACATTTACAGGATTCGCAGCTTTATCGGTAGAAACACAAAAGAAATGTTCTGGTTTTTTACTTACTAAAATATCTAAAAAGGCTTTCGCTTTAAAAACATTATTATCAATCATAGCTTCAATAGAATATTTATCTTTTTCGCTTCGCACATGTTTATGCGCTGCAAAATTAGCTACAATATGAAATCGATCTTCTGCTAAAAACATTTTTTTAAACACCGGATCACCAAAATTCATGGGATAGGTTTTAAAATCGTCTGGCACAAATAAATTAGCATCCGAACGCAATTGACGCGTTAACTCAGTTAAACCATTCTCGTTGGTATCTACCACGTATAACTTGCCGGGTTTAAACTTTAAAATAGCTTTAATATATGATGATCCAATAGTTCCAGCACCTCCAATAACTAATACAGATTTACCGGCTATCTTTTCACTCAAAACAGCTTTGTGAGTTTCAATATCGTTCTCAAAAAGGCTTTTCTGTCTTTTTGTAATATATGTTTTTATAAAATTAGGAATATCTATAAGATTCATTAGGCTTCTTTTTTTACAACTATTTATAAGTTATGACATGAATTAATAATTGCTTTTTTCTATATCTAAAGAAAAAACAACAGGGCGCAATTTACCTGATTTATATGAATATCACCTTAATTATTGCTGATAAAAATCTTTAATCGCTTTAACAACAGTCTCTAATTGCTTTTGTGTAATTCCTGCTGAACTTGGAATACTTATACTGTTTTTATACACCATATCTGAAACATTATTGCGTGTGATATAGATATCATCTTTAAACATTTCTAGTTGATGCATTGGCATCCAAAACGGACGAGATTGCACACCATTAGCATTTAAATAATCTAATAATTCGCGCATACGCGACGTACTAAACGTAAACAACCAACCATTAGGATGTGTACCTTCTGGAATAGCTTGAAAAGTAATATCGCCAACACCGTGTAAGGCGTTTCTATAATAGGCATCCATAGCGCGCTTATCGGCTAAGATATCAGGAAATTGTTCCATTTGCGCTACGCCAATAGCGGCTAAAACATTAACAAGTCGGTAATTATAACCTATGTCATCATGAATATAATCCATAGCACTCACTTTGGCTTGGGTAGTTAAATGTTTGGCTTTTTTAGCTAAGGCTTCGTCATTGGTTACAATAACACCTCCTCCACCGGTAGATATTATTTTATTCCCATTAAAACTGAATACCCCTAATTTACCAAAAGTTCCAGAATGTTGGCCTTTAAAAGTACTTCCTAAAGCTTCAGTGCTATCTTCAATAACATCCAAATGATACGTGTGTGCAATAGCGAGTAAACGATCCATATCGCCCATATTTCCTAATACGTGAACCGGCATAATAGCGCGTACACGTTTTTTGGTGGTTTTATCAATACGGTAGGTTTCGGTGTCTGTAGATTCAGCAATAGTATCGTCTTGTAAATACGCCTCTAGCAAATCTAAATCCATTTGCCAATTACTAGCATCTACATCAATAAGTATAGGTTGCGCACCTGTATATTTTATAGCATTTAATGTCGCTATAAATGTAATATTTGGGGCAATAACATGATCATTTTCAGTAACGCCCAATAAAATTTGAGCAATATGTAAACCTACCGTACCATTCATACAAGCAATACCGTATTTGGCGCCTGCATACTTAGCAACCTCAGCTTCAAATTGATTTACATAAGTTCCTGCCGATGAAATCCAACCGGTACTTAAACAATCTTGTACATATTTAGATTCATTGCCGTTTAATTTTGGAATTGATAATGGGATCATAATTTTTGTTTTATTTTTTTAAGGGTTTTGCGGGACACCCAATTACCGTATAATTATCTGGAATATCATTAACTACAACTGCACCTGCACCTACAATAACATCTTTACCTATAGTAACACCTTGCTTTACAACAGCTCTTGCTCCTATAAAACTACGTGCGCCTACAGTAACATTTCCTGATAAAACTGCGCCTGGAGCAATATGTGCAAATTCATGAATATAACATTCGTGTTCAATTATAGCTCCTGTATTTATAATACATCCTGTTTCTATAACACTTAAAGCATTTATAGAAACTCCCGATGAAATAAGTGTGTTTTTTTTAATTTTCACGGTCTTTGAAACCACAGCGGTTGGATGTTGTAATGACGTAAAAACATCTGCTTTAATAGCAGAAAGTTTAGCATATATCTGGGCTCTAGTTTTATTATCTCCAATGCTTACAAATAATAAGCTTTCTTCTTTTTCAAAATCCTCTTCATGTCCTAAAAACTGTAAATTATAAGGATTGTTAGAAACTTCTAAAATATCGTAATACCCCAATAGGTTATGTCCTAAAAGCTGCGCAATTTCAATACACACATAAGCGTGACCTGAATATCCTATAAACGAAAGTTGTTGTTTTTGTGACATGCTTAGTCTATAAATTTCTTATATAATTAATCTAATGCGTTATTAAACCTTGATACATTTCAAGTAAGGCTTCCCATATAGCCTCTGGTTTAAAATCTCTTTCAACTCTCAAGCTACCCTTTTCTCCATGTTCTTTTTTCAAAACTGGATTTTCATAGTACATAAAAACAGCTTCAAACAACGATTTTACATTTTCAAATGGCACTAAACACCCTGTTTCATTATGTATTACAGCATCTCTAAAACCAGGAATATCATAACCTACAACAGGTATTTTTAAAGCATTTGCTTCGGCTCCTACTAAACCAAAACCCTCTCTTTTTGTTGGTAGGAGAAGTACATCAAAGTAAATCATAAAATTTTGAGGCTGCAATTGTTGTCCTAACAAAATAAGATCTTCTCCTTCTAGTAAATTATATTTTTCTAAAAGTGTTGCAAATTCACCTTGACTTTCATCTGGTCCAACAACTACACCTATGGTATCTAATTTATGCTTTTTACATTCCAATAAAACCTTAAGATAATCATCAATACCTTTATCATTTTGTAACCGCCCTACAAAGCCAATTACAAATTGGCCTTTTGTTAATTGATTAAGCTTAGTATTTGTACACTTTAAATGATCTGGATTAAATTGATTTTTAAAATCAATACCATTAATTGTCCCATTTTGAATGACTGAAATTTTATCTGATTTACAAAATTGATGAGTAACAGCCAGTTTTTTTAAGCTAGGAGATACTGCAAATATTTGAGTTGACAGGCTACAAGTTAGTTTTTCCATATAAAACAGAATACCTTTTTTAACCGTATTTCCATACGCTGAAACCAAACCATGCATTTGATAAATAATATACTTTTTAAGTAGAATCCGAGCTGCTAAAGCACCCAATAAAGAGGCTTTTGGTGTATGTAAATGAATTATATCTGGATTAATAATTTTAAAAACTTTAATCAATTTAAACAGACATTTAAGATCTGTAATTAAAGATATCTTTCTTTCAAAATTAATATTAATAACTTCTACATTAGGTTGTTGTTTTTTAAACTTAATATTAAACTCTTTATCAAAAGGCATTACTACAGTCACCTTTACACCTTTAGACATCATATAATTTAACTGCCCATTCATAAAAAAATAGGCTGATTGAGGTGCCGAAAAGACATGTATTAATTTCATTATGACTTTAATATTTAAATATTATAGAGGAAGTTTTACTCCATGTATCTGCTTAATAGCATTTTCTAACTTCTGATTATCTGTTTCAAGGATTTCTCCATTAGCGCGTCTAGCTAAAAGAATATCTACTTTATTAAATATAATTAACAACCTTACAAAAGCAGATTTAAAGTATGATTTAATACTTAATTTATATTTTAAAACGCCCAAACTATATTTAGAAATCATTTGTCGCTCATTTGCATAAGCTCTCAATAATTTATGACCTGTAACATTATCTTCTTCTCTATATATATACAAGGGCTCTGCTATAGATACTATTTTAAAATCATTATTATACGAAGCTCTTATCCATAATTCTAAATCTTGAGCAATGCTTAAACTCTCATCATACTGATAACGTTCATACCAAGTTTTTTTTGCTATTATAGCGGCATGAGTAACAGCTTTTCTTCTACTTATAATATCCTCAAAGGAAGCTTCATTATAGGATTGTCCTCTAACTCCTTTTAACGTAAGATTATTAAGCGTCGAAAAAACGCCTGTGGTTATAATATCAATTTCAGGGTTTTCTTTAAATACAGCTAACTGTTTCTCAATTCGGTTTGGCGACATTAAATCATCTGCATCCATTCTGGCGATATAGTCATACTTAGCTAGTTTAGTTACTTCATTTAATCGTCCTGCTAATCGTTTATTTTTTCCATCAGAAACAACTCTTACTCGAGGATCTTTTACAGACTGAGCGATCTTCAATGAATCATCTGTAGAGCCGTCATTAATTAAAATAAGTTCCCAGTCTTTATGGGTTTGAGCAAATACTGAACGAATGGCGTCTAGCAAATAAGCTTCAGCATTGTAAAATGGAATAGCAATAGTGACTTTCATTAGTATATCAGAGGATTTAAACTATAAGGTGTTAAACTGGCCATTTGATTTAAATATACACCATAAAACAAAAGATGAATTAATACAAACATCAATTTTATCATGTTGGACTTAAAAATCCTAACATCTTCAAAAACTATAGGCCAAATTAAAATATATCCTATTGCAAAATAATTGGTTAAACGTATAAAATTAACATCAGATCCTGTAAAAATAACAACTATGTAAATTATAGAGGTAAACAGACAATAATTAAAATACACTTCAAACATTTTTAAGTTTTTATCTGACATTTTGTTTCTAATTATAAATAGAAAAATACTCAAACACACAAAAAAAGCGGCCAACAAGTAACCTCCAGTAGCACCTCTATCTTCATAAACAGCATATCTTGCCTCTATATCACTACTAAAAAAAGATAGAAACACACTTAAAAAAGCAAAACTAACAAGTCCTCCAAAAAGATAAAGTAATGTGCTTTTTATGGTTACTTTTCGTGTTAATAAAAAATAGAAAGGCAACAATATAAAAGCGGTATTATGAAATAAAGAGGCTATAATGATACAAGCAAAATATTTAAACATACTTCGCTTTATAAGGTAAATTACAGAAATAGAAGAAATAGCGACCGCAATACCTTGTCTACCTGCATTGAAAAACACCAAATAAACAGCTAAAGTGATGTATAAGAATAACGAAAGCACTTCATTACGAGAAAGCTTATTAATAACATAATAAAAAGGTAATACAGACATTAAAGCAGTTATGATTAATATGGCCCAATATTCTTTTGAAAACAATAAGGCTATTTTCTGTAAAAGTAAATACCCTACTTCAAGAGTAGTTTGCATTTCAAAAACAGAACCTTTATAAGAACTAAAACTCTCATAAATTCCTACGTAATTATTGGTATCTGTCCCAACACTACTAGCTCTTAATCCTGCAAAAAAGATTAGAATTAGTGCTGAAATAAACACAGGAATATAACTTATACGCTTTCCTGCTTTTTTTGAATAAGACAAGCGTAAAAAGAATAACACTATTGGTAGTAAGATAAAATATACTAGCATAAAAATGTTTTATTTTTCTTTTAATAATTGTTGAATAACTTCATTATGTGCTTCGCATCTAATGATATTTAATGAAGTTGCAATTTGTTTTTTTCTATAAAACTGTTTCACAACCTTATGCTTAAGGATTCTATTTAAATGAATAAAATAGCGATTAAATCCAAAAAGCCATGGTATATACAACCATTTTTTTTGCTCACAAAAGTCTTCCCAAGAGGCTTGAATAAAATCTTTATCTAATACTTTTAAGGAACGCTCTTGCAGATTATCAATAAGTTGTTTTGACTCTACTGTATCTAAAAGTTCTATTCCTTTACTTACAGCATGGATAGGAATTAATGTAGTATCAACAATTAATTTATCTTCCTTTTTTATTAAATTCAATTTCACCAATAAGCCTTCATTCCAAGATGTATTACCTTCACGATATCCAAAAAGTGTATTTCCTTGTCCATATAATATCTTTTTTTCAGCATAGTTTTCTAAAGTTCCTATACAATGACTGTGTTGGCAGGTTACAAAATCTGCACCTTTATCAACAAATTTTCTACATTTTTTTTGAAGTAGCGGACTTGGGTATTCATAATACTCAACGCCTCCGTGATAAATTACTATTAAATAATCTACTTTATTTTTAATTTCTGTAATGGCATCTAAATCTACAAAAGGGTCTAAAAAATTAGCGCCATAACTTGTAATGGATGCACAATTAAATTCTTGTTCGGCGAAAGCCATAACACCTATCTTAATTCCATTAATGGTTGTTATAAACGGTTTTTTTGCTTCCGAAATATTTTTTCCTGCTCCAAAATTAGCAATCTCAGCATTATTACAAGTCTTAATAGTACTTTTCACTCCTTCTTCTCCACAATCTTTAATATGATTGTTTGCTAAACTGAGTAAATTAAAACCTGCTTTTTTTATGATGTCTATATAATTAGTAGCTCCGTAAAGAATAGGACCAGCTTTTTCAATGGCTTTAGGCGTATCTGTAAGCACAAACTCTAAATTTCCCATAACAAAATCTGCTTGTTCAAAAACAGGCATAATCTTATTAAAAAGAGGCTCTGGTGAACCAGCCTTAAAAAAAGCTTCGGTATCTGTTGTGGGACAAATATCTCCACATATTACAAGTTCTACTGAATTATTCATTCAAAAAGCTTTAATATTAATTAATTTATTTTATTTTATTTTATTTATATGTTTCAAATACAATTCTTCAATTTTAGCGATGTTTGACTGTATGTCAAAACCTTTCTCGCTAATTTTATGATGTATTGCAGTCTTATCATTTAGTCTTGGAGACAAATTTACAATTTCATCTACCCATTCATTCACTTTAAATGAACTAAAAAAGCTAACTAAGCCCAAATCCATATCTACTGTTTTAGGAAAGCCTTCATATAACAAACAAGGTGTTCCTGCAGCTTGAGCTTCTACCGCAACCAAACCAAAACCTTCTTTAAGAGCTGGGCTAATAAAAGCGTCAAAAGCATTCATTAATTCAGCAATATCTTCACGTACATTTAAATAATGTATTCTATCTAAAATATTATAGGTTTCTGCTTTATGTAAAATTTCTTTTAAATAATCGGGTTGTTCATCTCTACCAGCAAATACAAATGAAAAATCAATCCCTTTTTTATGTAACTCATTAAGAATTTCTATAATAAAACCAACATTTTTATGTCTTACAACTCTACCAATATTACCAAGTACAATGGTATTGTCTGTTAATTTAAATTTTGATTTTAACTGATTTATCTTTTCAATATTTACACTTTGAAAAACCTCAACAGCAATAGCATTATTAATTATTTCTGATTTATCTTTAGTTAGCAAATGCTTTAAAAACAAACTTTGGTTAGCTTCTTCAGAGCATCCCCAAAAGCAATCTGCATATTTTGCCATTAAGCGTTTTTGAAAAAACAACTCTGTTGTTGCTGCTGTTCTTGAAATTATGTTACCTCTAAACTTTAAATTGGCATGCGAATGTACAATTACTGTTTTAACACCTGCTTTTTTAGCTGCCATGGCTATGATACCAGATTTAGCATTCATATGTATATGAACTACATCTGGTAAACCTTCTTCATTACAAAAAGTTTTAAATGCTTTTAAATAAGCTATAGGACCAATATCCCATTGTGCAGGAATGTGATTAATTTTACCACCTTTTTTTACAATTTCAGCATCAAAATCACCTGCTACAATTCCAGACTTCACTTTGTAATTTACTAAAAAATGAAGTTGAAAATCATTGGACATGTTTCTAAAAATATCCATCAGCATTACCTCTGCTCCGCCTCTATTCATCGCACCAACTACATGAGTCACTTTCATTTTCTTCATTACATCATTGGTTTTGGTAAAGTTAATAGTTCTCCCAGTTTACTATCATAAATTTCGGGTGTAAGATCAGGAAGTCCACTTTTAGGATAAAATGTCATTTCCCCAAAAATAATTTGTCCTTCAACTTCATAAAAATCCACACGCACAAAAGGTAAATCTCTTACAAGATCTTCTGAGATAGCAGTCATTTCTTTCAACTTAATTGGCGGCGCTATTGTAATATCGGGTCTTGGGGTTAGATCTTTTCCAAAAGGTTGAATATGCCAATCTAAATCGTAAAAATTCTGTGCATGATTATCTGTATCTCTTCCTTTATTTGCTTGAATAAAATGTACTTTCCCGTTAAAACAGAAAAATTTATAGTCCATTAATTGTCCGCTAGTATCTGTTAAAAATTCTTCAACAATTAATCGTGGTTTCATATACTTATAAGGCCATTCGCGACCTGGCCAAAAAATGTTATTTTTCAACCAAATATTTAATGTTTTTTTCCACCAAAACCAGTTAATCTTAGCTTTATCGGTACATATTAAGTTCCAACCACTACCATGAGTCGCTTTTATTACAAATTTTGAAGGTAATGTACTTATTGGTAAATCAGCTACTTTTTCATAAACACCAATTACATTGGCTAAAATATGAGCATATCCTTTTTGAGTTAAATAATTACGCACTTCATATTTATCTGCACAAATAGTCATTAATGGGTTATGGTAATTCAATTTTAACCACTGCATTTTCTCACTAAAAGTGCGTGGTGCTTTTAAATTAGGAACTTTACCACTATAAGTGGTGTATAGGTTTAAAACACAGGCTTCGTCAGAAATTTCTTCTAGACTTTTTACCCCTTTTTTCCATTGTTGATAATTCCATAAATAATACAGAAATGGAATATTATTTTTAAGTTTCACTAAATAACTTCTCATCACTTATTTCTTTAGGGTGCGATATACTTTTCTAAACATCTGCCAAACATGATATTGAATAGTTGCAAATGTATCACCTTTAATACTTTTTAAAAAGTATTTAGTTTGTGGTCGTACTTGTTTAGTAGAGTTTAAAAACTGCAAATGCGTGTCGCTTAAACGTGATTTAATTAAAGATAATGCTTCTACCTTATAGCTATCTTGTATATTATCATACATACCTTGAAAAAAATTAAGTTGCTGCGTATAAAATGTTTCTTTATACTGTTTAAATAGCCCTTGTGTTTTTAACTTTTTTTCAACAATATCCATTACATATACCAAATGAAATAATTTTGAGTCTTTTTTTGCTGTTGTAGCATCTGGTTGTTGCCTATAATAAGCCAACCGCTCTGGTAAAACAGAAACTTTTTCTAATTCAGTAACTAAATGCCAATGTACGGGAATATCTTGGCGTGTATAGCCTACTGGAAAGTGTATATTTAAAGTTCTTGCTTTTTCTGTTCGTAATAGCTTTACCCAAGTAAATGCTGGCCTTTTTAATAATGCTTTTTTATCCTTAACGTTAAAGTTAAGCAAACTAGAGGGTTCTGTTTTTAATTTATTAAGGTCTTTATTATCATAAAACGTTACATAATCCCAAAGTACCATATCGCTTTGTTCTTGTTCTGCTAATGCTACAGCTTTTTCAAAAAGTGTGGTATCATAAATATCATCCCCGTCTAAAAAAGTTACATATTTACCTTTTGCTAATGCAAGTGATGCGTTTCTCGCCACAGCAAGACCTTCATTTTTAGGTTTTACTATTAAGGTAATTCTGTCGTCCTTTTGGGCGTATGATTTAATAATTTGAGCGGTATTGTCTTGCGAAGCATCATCAATACAAATGAGCTCAAAATCTTTAAAACTTTGACTCAAGATACTATCAAGACTTTCTTGAATAAAATCTTGAACATTATAGGTAGCGAGTGTGATTGATAATAATATTTGGGGATCTTGCATAAATTTACGACTCTAAAACTTCATTAAACATAGTTCTCCATCGTCCAACAGCATCTTCTCTATTAAATATTTCAATAAAATCTTTTCTTATTCTTTTTGACATACTGTTTAATAATACCCTATCAAGATATAACTGCTCAATTTTATCGACAATTTCATTGATATCCTTTTCAACGATAAATCCATTTACATTATTTTTAATTACATTTTCAGGCCAACCTACATTAGTAGATACTGTAGGAACATCCATCAGACTTGCTTCTCCAAAAAGGGATGGTCCAGCATCTGCATCTGATGCAATCACAACGATATCTACATCCTCATAAAAGTTAGGAAGTGTTTCCATTGGCCCTGAAAAACGAGACTTTAATTTAATATCTGAGTATGTTAATTGTAGCTTTTCAATAGCTGGAACTATATGACTATAATACCCTTTAAAATCTCTTTTCGGATTACCAGTCCAACCTATAGTAAAATTAGTATTCTTTTTCTCTGACTTGCGTTTAAAAAACTCTGTATCTAAGATCATATTTGCATTATAACAATTATCATAATAATTATTATAAGTTTCTAATATTTGTTTAGACCCACAAGCCATAGCAGCTGCGTCTTTAAAAAAATGCTCTAAAAAAGCGTTCATTGTACCTGTAAAATTCGCATTAGAAGGAGGAAATCCATCTGTATAAATTCCTTTTATAACCTTTTTAGCAGTCCAATCAACTTTCATCTGTTCTTCAAAATAATACCCCAAATAAAAAACAATATCATAGTTACAATCTGGCTTTATATATGAATACTTTTTCTTATCTAAATAACTTTTAATACGTCTTATTGGATGTTTGGATTTAATTTTAGTATTGTAAATTAAAAAATCACAATAAAAATCAAATTCATCAGAAAGTGATTTTGCCACAAATTGTTGAATCTCATAATAAGCCCAATTAGGGAAATCTGCTATAATTAAAATGGATGGTTTCATTTATTTTTTTTTATTTTTAAAAGCACTATTTTTCTTATTTCTTCAATTTCATTTATTTTTAAGAAAAAACCAAGTATAGAATACACAAAAAAGCCTACTATAGTAGCTACTATTAACTTTAAACTACTTGAAGATATATACATAATTGAAACATACATCACAATACCCATTATTACAGAAATTGTAAAATATATAAATAAATCTTTCAATTGTGCAAAAAAACCATAATCGATAAGTTTTTTTGTATAGTAAGTATTTAAATATAGTGAAATAAAAGAACAGGCTATTTGACCGATTATTAATACTTTAATTCCAAAAGGAATTGTTATAACAATTGAAATTATAATTAAAACCTTCTTGTAAACCTCTAATTTTAAGAACAAATCGGATCTTCCTTTTACTTTTAATAGGTTTAAATTAATTGCATGAATAGGGTATAAAATACCAACAAAACAAAGCAATTGTAAAAAAGGAGCCGCTTCAATCCATTTATCCGTAAGTAATAGTTTTACTAATGGCTTTGCAAGAACTATTAAAAGAGTCATTAAAGGAAAATTAATAAAGGCCGCTAATTTAATAAACTTCTTATAATAGGATGATAGCTTCTCATCCTCATCTTGAATTGAACTTAAAACCGGAAAGGTTACTCTTTGTAAAATTACAGTAAGTGTTTCCGAGGGTAATTGCTGAAATTGATTTGCTCTAGTATAATACCCTAATTCTTTAATTGTATAAAATTTACCAATAATTATTAAGTAAATATTATTAAAAACGGCATTTAACAACCCTGAAAACAACAGTTTAGATCCAAAAGAAAATAATGAATGAAAAGATTTTTTAGAAAACAACAGAATAGGTTTCCATTTAGTAAATACAAATAACAATAGTGTATTAATGCTACTTTTAAGCAATACTTGTATAACTAAAGCCCAAACTCCCATACCTGTGTAAGCAAAATAAACTGCTATTACACCACTGATTATAACTGAGATTAAGGATGCTTTAGACTGAGTTTTAAAGTTTAATTCTTTAGTAAGTATTGCTAATTGAACTATTGAGAATGAAGAAAAAATAATATTTAAACCTAAAATTTTTATCAAGTTTTCTAATAAAGGTTCTTCATAAAAAACAGCTATTGGTTCGGATAGTAAGAATAAAACAATATAAATACAAACGGATGAAGCTATATTAAAATAAAATACTGTGTTGTAATCTTTTTCGTCTGCATTCTTTTTCTGAATTAAGGCTTGAGAAAAACCACTGTCTATTAATGCTTGAGAAATGGACATAAAAACAGCCAACACACCTATAAATCCATAATCTGAAGGAAGTAGTAAACGAGCTAAAATAATGCCTAATACAAATTGAACAGCTTGAATAGAAAACCTTTCAATAGTGCTCCATAATAACCCATCAAGCGTTTTCTTTTTTAAACTACTCATTTATTTTTATATTTTAATAATAAGTGAATCATAGTTCTTTTCTTCATTTTTTTTACGTCTTGATACAATCTTATCTCCTGTCTTGGTGTTTCAGTAAAACCTAATAGTATTCAGTTTAAATCTGTATTTCTAAACTCTTTCTGTGAGTAAACCTACTATTGATTATTTATATGTGAAACAATACTTATTAACAATAAATTATCTTTAACATTAATTTAAAAATTTTTCTCCTAATATTCGTGTTCTTATTATTTTTCCAGGGTTTCCATAAATTAAAACATTGTCAGGTATATTTTTGGTAATAAGTGAAGCAGCACCGACAACTACATTTTCACCAATTGTTAATCGATCGAAAACAGTAGCATTTAAAGTTACAGCTGATAGTTTTCCAACGATAACTTTCCCGCCTAAAACCACACCTGCAGAAATACTCGCATAATCATTAATCACACAATCATGTTCAATATTACATCGTGTAAAAAAATTTGTGAAATCTCCTAATTTTGCATTGGTATTTACAATAACACCTGCCATCATCAATATTCCCATTCCCATCATAACATTTTTTCCAATAATTACAGAAGGATGAATAGCATTAGGCCAATTAAGATTAGGTGCTTTTTCACTAACCTCTTCATAAATCAATTTTCTAGTATAATTATCTCCAATAGTAATAAGACAGCCTTCAAATTTATATTTTTCAATAAGAGTGCTGATATCTTCCTGCCTACCTATAACTTCATAACCATCGATTTTTTTACCAATTTTTTTTTCACTATCAATAATACCTACAATTGTGTGAATATTTTGTTTTTCAATTATGTCTACGGAATAAGAAAGTTGTGTTCCGCCACCTATTAAAACTATTTTCATAATTCTGTTTTTTTTTAGAATTCACACTTTATAAAAGTTTCAAAGTGTGATATTTTTAATTTATCTACCTTTTTTTCATTTACATCATTTTAAAAAACAGAAAAAAAAAAAACGCTTATCTTGCTTCTAAGTAAATGACCTTTTCAAGGTCATTAGTTCTTAATACTAACATTATTTATTAGGTTACATATAAGCTCTAACTCACTTTTTATCAAACCCGCATACAAAGGTAGACATAAAGTTCGTTCAGCAATACTTTCAGAAATTGGCATATTGATAGAGGCTACATAGTCCAATGTATTAAGAGAAGGATGGAAATAACGTCTTGGCTTAATATTATTACTATTTAATAAAGTCATTACCTGCAACAATTTCTCTTCTGTTCCAAAGATAACGGGGTAGTAGCTATAATTCCATTGTGTACCTTTTCTTATTTTAATGGTTTTATAATTTAAAAAACTCAAATGTTCATTATAATAATCAACAACTTCTTTTCTTTTAGCAATTATGTGCTCCATATGAGGTAATACTGCTAAACCCATTGCAGCATTAATCTCCGAAATTTTACCATTAATTCCCAATCCATAAAAAGTTGTAGCTGTTTTATGCCCAAAATTATGGCTATAATATAGTTTTTTATTCAGTTCTTCATCTTTACAAAACAAAGCTCCACCTTCACCTGTGTGAAATATTTTTGTGGCATGAAAGCTACAGGTGCTAACATCTCCATATTCAAAAACAGATTTATTTTTATAGGTTGTACCAAAAGAGTGTGCAGCATCATATATTACATATAGACCATGTTTTTTAGCAATTTTTTCAATTACAGCTACATTACAAGGATTACCAAAAACATGAACAGCTAAAATCGCTTTAGTTTTTGATGTAATAGCTTCTTCTATTTTTGTTTCATCTATGGTTAAGTAATCAGGATGAATATCAACAAAAACAGGTGTACAACTCTCCCAAACTATAGCAGAAGTTGTTGCTACATAACTAAATGGAGTCGTTATGATTTCCCCTCTTTCACCTAAAATCTTTAAAGCAATCTGTATAGGTATTGTACCGTTATTCATTAACGTAATATTAGATATTTCTAAATAATCTTTTAATTTAGATTCTAGCTCTAATACTAATTCACCCCTGTTGGTTAACCACTCGTTTTTCCAAATGCGCTCTATTTGTTTTTGGTATTCCTCTATTGGTGGGAAAAAAGTTTTAGTGACGTTTATCATCGTTTTTTTATAATATTAATGATTTCAATTAAGGAATCTATTTTAAATAAATAAGACATAATTACATAGAAAATTATTCCAAAAAATGGATTAATTATAATTCTTAAAACATCAAACTGTAAAATTTTTGATACCATTTTACAAACTGCGCAACACCATAACTGATAGAGCTACTAGGATTGTAATTATAATCGTTTTGTAAATTCGTCGTATCCGCCCAAGTACGTGTAACATCACCATCTTGCATAGGCAGCATTATTTTTTCAGCTTTTTCACCAGTTACTTTTTCAATTTCGCTTATAAAATCTAATAATTTTTCAGGTTTATTATTTCCAATATTATAAACTGCGTATTGTTTTTTTGAAGGGACTTCTATTGTTGCTACAACACCGTTGATGATATCATCTATATATGTAAAATCTCTTGAGAGGTTTCCATTATTAAACACTTTAATGGGTTGCTTATTAAGAATAGCATCTGTAAACAAAAACATAGCCATGTCTGGTCGTCCCCAAGGACCATAAACCGTAAAAAAACGTAAACCTATAGTTTGAATATTAAACAAATGACTATATGCATGTGCCATAAGCTCATTACTCTTTTTAGTCGCTGCATAAATACTTATTGGATGATCTACATTATCCTCTGTTGAAAAAGGAACTTTGTCATTCATTCCATAAACACTAGAACTACTTGCGTAAACAAGTTTTTTCACATTATAACTTCGTATGCATTCTAATAAATTCATAAAACCAACAACATTACTTTCAATGTATTTCATTGGCTGTTCAATACTATAGCGTACCCCTGCTTGAGCAGCAAGATTACAAACCATATCAAATTTCTGCGCTTCAAAAAATAAAGGAA
This sequence comes from Lacinutrix undariae, assembly GCF_052934785.1. Classification (NCBI taxonomy): domain Bacteria; kingdom Pseudomonadati; phylum Bacteroidota; class Flavobacteriia; order Flavobacteriales; family Flavobacteriaceae; genus Lacinutrix; species Lacinutrix undariae. Next base: position 1,739,588 of record NZ_CM128809.1, on the reverse strand, counting down.
GCTCTTCTTTATCTTCCAAATTCAGCTTTATAAAGCTAAATTGTTCATTATACAACTGACTTACAATACTTTTATTATATATTATTTCTGTATCACAAATCCCTAATTCTTTAAGACGTGCTATTTTTAAGTTTACATCATAATAATCATTAATATTATCTAAGCCAACAACACTATAACCTAAGGATATTAATTTTACACATAAATGATAGCCTATAAATCCTGCAGCTCCAGTAACTAATATTTTCATGAAATGTTTTTATTTATGAGTTCTAATAAACGATTATTTTTTATAGTAGTACGAATTGTCCATTACTTTTATTATGTTATTGAGTTAATCGTTTTAAGTACGCATAATAATCGCCTTTTAAATGAGTTATTCTATCGCTTAACTCTGTGTTTGAAATCCACCCATAATTAAGGGCTATTTCTTCTAAACAAGCTATTTTAAGTCCTGTACGCTTCTCTACAGCTTTCACAAACTCAGTCGCTTCAGTTAAAGCTTCATGGGTTCCCGTATCTAACCAAGCAAAGCCACGACTTAAAATATTCATTTTAAGTTGTTGTTGTTCTAAATAATATTGGTTAACAGCAGTAATTTCTAATTCTCCACGATCTGAGGGTTTAACTTGTTTAGCAACATCTATAACCGAATTAGGATAAAAATAAAGCCCTACCACAGCATAATTAGATTTTGGGACTTGCGGTTTTTCTGCAATACTAATCACATTGTTATCGGCATCAAACTCAGCAACACCATAACGTTCTGGATCACTCACATAATTACCAAATACCACAGCTTTCTGTTCATCTTTAACCGCAGTTACAGCTTGCCGTAACAAACCTTGCAAACCAGCGCCATAAAAAATATTATCACCTAAAACCAAACACACATCGTCTGTACCTATAAAAGCTTCTCCTATAATAAAAGCTTGCGCTAAACCATCTGGAGAAGGCTGTACTTTATAACTTAAAGTCAATCCTAAAGCTGTACCATCGCCTAACAAACGTTTAAAGTTGGGTAAATCGTGAGGGGTAGAGATAATTAAAATCTCTGTAATACCAGCCAACATAAGTACCGAAAGCGGATAATAAATCATCGGCTTATCATATATAGGTAACAACTGCTTACTCACACTTAATGTTAAGGGGTGTAATCGTGTTCCCGATCCTCCTGCTAAAATAATTCCTTTCATAATATTAAGAGTATTGTGTGTTATAATAATCCTTATACGCACCAGAAGTCACATTCGCTAGCCAATCGTCATTTTGCAAATACCAATCAATAGTTTTAGATAAACCGTCTTCAAAAGTCACACTTGGCGACCACCCTAAAGTTTCATTTATTTTACTAGCATCAATCGCATAACGCAAATCATGTCCTGGTCTGTCTTTTACAAAAGTGATAAGCTCTGCACTTGTACCAGCTGCACGTCCTAATTTCTCATCCATTTGTGTACACAACAAACGTACTAAATCAATATTTGTCCACTCATTAAAACCACCTATATTATAGGTTTCTTTAGTAACACCCTCATGATAAATAAGGTCTATAGCTAAAGCATGATCAATAACATATAACCAGTCACGTGTAAACTGACCATCACCGTAAATAGGTAAAGGTTTATGATGTATAATATTATGAATACATAAAGGGATTAATTTTTCAGGAAAATGATGAGGTCCATAATTATTTGAACAATTACTAATCACATAAGGCATATCATACGTTTCACCATAAGCACGAACAAAATGATCTGAACTTGCTTTTGAAGCCGAATATGGAGAATTTGGATCATAAGAGCTATCTTCTGTAAATAAACCTTCAGCGCCTAAACTTCCATAAACCTCATCGGTACTAATATGATAAAAACGTTTGCCCTCTGAGCCAGTTGCACAAAGTGCTTTAAAAGCATTTAAAAGTACCATCGTTCCAAAAACATTGGTCTTTACAAACGATAAAGGATCTGTAATAGATCGATCTACATGAGATTCCGCAGCCAAATGAATAACACCATCAAATTGATAACGTGCAAATAAGGCATCTACAAAAACAGCATCGGTGATATCACCTTTTTCAAAAGAGTAATTAGGCGCATCAACAATATCTTTTAAGTTCTCTAGATTTCCGGCATAGGTCAAAACATCTAAATTCACAATATGATAATCAGGGTAATTGGTAACAAATCGTCTCACAACATGAGATCCAATAAACCCAGCACCTCCAGTAATTAAAATAGTCCGCTTCATGCTATATATGGTCTTTAATAAGGTCTTATTTTTCAAAAAACCTCTTTAGCAATCACCTCTAGTAAATAAATACAAGAATAGTGAAAAACACAAGAGTTCAGGCAAAACTAACAAATTACCAACCAATTCCAACGAATTGAATCAGATAACTTTACCAATACACTGTAACAAATCATTAAAGACATCCTAATAAAAAGACAAAGCAACGTTTTTGAACACTAGCAATAAATAATTCAGAAAGAAAACCCACAAAAATCTCAAGCAGCTTCTGGACCTCCAAATCCTAATGGAGACCTCTTCAGCTAACAAGCTTATAAAAAAACTAAAAGCGTTTAAAGGTATTTAAACGCTTTTTTTTATACTCAAAAAGAACAAACCACAGATATATTGAAAATTAAAACCTGCAAAATTCAAATATCACACCTAAAAAAGAGCACCTCATCGAATTTATTAACCATACACCTATATAAAAGTAGATTTCACCGTTTCTTAACACTTCCATAACCAATAACATACTCGTTTTTCTAAATTTGCTACACTTTTAACCAATCAATGTGGTCCCATCCCTCTGGCTACGAACTTAAAAAATAGAACTAAATGAAAAAATTCTACCTATTATTAATGGTACTCATGTCAACCTATTTAGGCTTTGGGCAAACAACAATTTTTGAAAACAGCTGCGACAACCAAACAGCAAGTGATTGGTCTTTTAGTGACACTAGTCAACAATCAGGTTATTGGAAAATAGATGAAGTTGATGGATATGTAACATCTGAAACATTTGGAGCTTACTCCGATTTAGTTTTAGTAACTAATTTACGCTCATACGGAGGAGGTAGCACCGCAAACTGTCTAATTGAAATATCAACGGATAATGGAGCTACCTGGGATGGTGTCTCTCAATCTTTTACTGATTTAGCTAATACCTATATTAATTACACTTTTAATATAGGTACACTTACAGGATCTACTAACAAAATTAGATGGCTAAGAAACACAGGAACTAAAGCTGTTAGAGTTAATAATATCAAATTACAAGGTACACTTAGCACCACAAACACCCAAGTACAATTCACAGCAGCAGAAGCATCAGTATCTGAAGGTATAGGAACTTACAACCTAGAATTTGCAATCCTAAACGAAGATGTTGCAGCAACAAACTTTGAAGTCGCTTTAACAACTGGAGACGCCTCAGAGATAAATAACTACAGCACACAAACAATAACATTTCCTGCAAATAGCGCAACCAATCAAACCGCAACCATAACAGTAACGGATGATACAGACTTTGAGCCAGACGACACACTAACATTTACCATACAAAACGTAACTGGTGGAAATAGCGCAGAAGTTGGAAGTCAAGACACATTCAATCTTACCATCACGAATAATGATGCAACACCACCAACAACATTACCTTACAATGAAGATTTCACTGATTGTGGTACAGCAGAATGGACTCCTTTTGATGAATCTGCTAGTAAAGAATGGACATGTACTTACGGAGCATACACCATGAATGGATTTGGTAATAATGACGATATAGACTGGTTAATTTCAGATTTTACTATTGATTTCTCAGCATATACCAACCCTATCATTGATGTCACAACTAAAGAAAAATACGGAAACACAACTAATGAAGTAGGAGAATTTGAATTAAGATACTCTACAGATTATTCAGGTTCTGGAGATCCTACAACGGCAACTTGGACGGCATTAACCTTCAACCCAAACAACACATCCTCTGGAGGAGGCTACTCTCCATCCTCAATAACAAGCGTAGAAGCTTCAGGTATTACAGGAGTAGCTTACTTGGCATTTGTATATGATACCGCAGCAGGTTCTGGTGCCGAAGAATGGGTTATTGAAAACGTTAGTATTGATAATGTAATTGCTAAAGATCAAGACACCGAAATTTATGAATCAACAACTCCAATTACAGCAATAACACTAACTGCTGAAGATAATACAACAGTAGCAACGTCTGTAGATGTATTTGCGTTCAATATTGAAGATCAAGGAACATCAGATGGTTTACCAACAAACATCACCACTATGCGTTTTGTGCCTGGTACAAATAATACAGCAGATTGGACAGATCATTTACAAGGCATTACATTATATGACGACAGTCTTAACGATTACACACCAACAACAACCACCATTGAAGATGATGAAATTGTTTTAACATTTAGCACACCAATCGCAATCGCAGATGCTACAGCGGTAGAATTCTTTTTAGGAGTGTACTTAAACACAACCAATATTACAGATGGAAGTATTTTAGAATTTAACATCCCAGAAACAGCAAGCGGATTTACAGCTGACACAGCAGGTTCAGGATTTGCTTCTAGTCTGCCTTCTGGAGAGGTTAACAGTAGCCAATTCACTATAGATGTTGAAGTAACACAATTAGCATTCACACAACAACCTACAGATACTGAAATTGAAGCGATAATGACACCTCAAGTTACGGTAGCTGCTGTAGATACAAATGGAAATATAGATACCGACTATAATTCAGATATAACCATCACATCTACAGGAACTCTAACAGGTACATCTATAGTAGCAAATGCAACAAATGGAGTTGCCACCTTTGCAACGCTAATACATACAGTGATTGAAAACGGATTAACATTAACAGCTAATGATGGTTATGCAGGTCCAGTAACAAGTAATACATTTAATAGTAATGCAATTGTTATTGTACCAAGCTTAATTATATCTGAAGTAGCAGATCCTGATAACAATGCAAGTAACGGAAGATTTGTTGAACTATATAATAACGGTACAACAACTATTGATTTAGACGCTCAAAACATTTATTTAGTAAAGCAAGTAAACGGAAACAATATAAACGACATAACTCTTACAGGTACTATAAACCCAGGAGAAGTATATGTAATATCTGGAAGCACAAGCTTCAACAATACATATGGTTTTGATAGTAATAATAATAACAATCAAGTTAGTGGTAATGGTGATGACGGATACTACTTATATTTTGACGGAAACTACAGTTCAGGAACTCTGCTAGATGCTTATGGTGTAATTGGAGAAGATGGTTCAGGTAAAGATTGGGTATACGAAAACGCGAGAGCCATAAGAAATAACCCAAAGACAACTAGCCCTAATGCAACATGGACAGCTTCTGAATGGACAATTACAGATGCTGATGATGTAGATATGACTCCAGGGGCTTTAGAGAATGAATTTAGATACAATAATGCGGCTTGGATGCCAAGAAATGGTTTTGATAATGCAACCAGTGGTGATGAGGTTATCATTTTTTCAAACATAAATGCTAATGATAATTTAACGGCTAAATCTTTAGAAATAAAAACAGGAGCGACATATACCGTTACACCTGGAAATGCTATGACTATAACAGAAAACATTATCAATAATGGAAACCTAACCCTACAATCAACAGCAACAAGTTTTGCTAGTGTAATTGTAGACGGTACACTAACAGGAACAGTAAACTACCAACGTTTTGTAAACGCAACAGCTAATGGTAACGATCTAATTGCACCACCATTAGTAGGACAAACTTGGGCAGATTTCCTAACAAATAACCAATCAGTATTATTAAGTAGCGGAACTACATACGGGTTTGCGCCTTTTGATAAAACGGCAATTCCAGCGCAATATGTAAATTATACAGATGCAACAGTTTCTGCTTTAGTAAACGGACTTGGATACAGAACAGCAACCGCCGCAGGAGAAACTCTAACCTTTACCGGAACAGTAGCTACAGCGCCTGTAGTAGCTCCAATAACAACGTCTGGTGCTGGTTATGAACAATGGAACCTTATAGGAAACCCATTCCCGTCTTACATCACTCTAAGCGAGTTTTTAACTGAAAACAATGCGAAGTTCGCTACGGAAGAGGCAGGAATTTACGGATATAATGGTTCAGATTTTACCGTGTATAATTTAGCTTACGCACAAGCAAACCCAGGAACACAAATCGCTCCTGGTCAAGGATTTTACGTAGCAGCTGCAACAGTAGCAGAAACAGTTACGTTTACAAATGCAATGCGTGCTATAGGTACTGAGGATGATTTTATAAACGGAAGAACAAATAACACGTCTATTTCTCATCTACAGTTACAACTGAATACCGCTTCAAATGCTACAGCTACTGAATTTTACTTCACAGCAAATGCATCGCAAGGTTTAGATCACGGATATGACGCCGCACGTTTTGGTAACACGATACCAGAATTTGCATTGTATTCGCATTTGGTTCAAGATAATCAAGGACGTGCAATGTTAGTACAATCATTAAGTGATAACGACCTTACAAACGTTACTATAGCTTTAGGGGTAAATGCAAATCAAGGGGAACAAATGACCTTCAGCATCAACGCATCTACAATACCTGAAACGGTACAAGTGTACTTAGAGGATAATGTAACAAATACCTTTACATTATTGAATACGGGGGATTATACAATAACTCCAAGTGAAACGATAAATGGTACAGGACGTTTCTTTTTACGTTATGCAGATAGCGCTTTAAATACCGTAGAAAATGAACTAAACGGAATAAATGTGTTTGCAAAATCAGACACAAAAACTATTGAGATTAGAGGCCTTTTAGCACACAAAACAACTTGTACATTATATGACATACAAGGACGTGCTATAAAAACAGAAACCCTAAACACCAATACAAATGCACAAGCTATAACAACTAATAACCTAAGTGCAGGGGTGTATATTGTAAAACTGACAAACAATACACAACAGAAAACACAAAAAGTAATTATTAAGTAATACAGCATTAAAAAAGAGATGTAATACACACCAAATTGCATCTCTTTTTTTTAACTTTGAAAAGAGACATCATGACTAAAAAAAATAACACAGATCAGCTGACGAGAAAAGAAGCCATCAAAAAAATGGGAAAATATGCCGCTTTAACTGCCGTTGGAACTTTTATCATATTAAACCCTCAAAAATCTCAAGCCGCTTCAGGACCTCCTAATCCAAGTGGTAGTTTGTTTGATGAATAAAATAAAATCAATTTGAAGCATAACTTAGCCCCCACCTTAATAAAAAAGCACGGAGAACATTGGATACTGTGGTACCAATCGTCAAATAGTTATACAGTTATAGACAAAGCGTTTAAAGTCACTTTAAACGCTTTTTTTGAGGCTAAAACAAGCAACGAGTTTCAGGATAGCTTAGAAAACACGATGTCTGCTACAGATAAAGAAATAATTACATCGCATATTGAAAACTACTTGAAATCATGCAATCAAAAGACACCTGAAATACCCACTACTCAGGCAAATTTCAAGACCAATAAAGCAAGAATTAAAAACGACTACACCATAAACAAGCACAGACTACAAGTGTGCTATAGTAGTCAGAAATTAAAAAATATAATTCATCCTAGTATATCGCATTTAGAAACCGAAACTACAGCAACGGTAAAAGCTAAAATTGACATATACCTAGCTAACGGCGAATTGCATCTATTTAAAGATGAAGAACTAATCATTAAAGTACCACAACACCAATACCACCGCATACAAGGGAAATTTGTAATGCTAATGTTGTGTACTTTTTATAACAATACCGAAGCAGATTGGATAGCCACCTTACATGGCTCAACAATTAGCAATAACGATGCTGCAATACTATTAATGGGAGAATCGGGAAAAGGGAAAAGCACATTAACCACTTTATTAGCAACCCATGGGTTTCAATTAGTAGCCGACGATGTATCGCCATTAAATGCAGATACCACAAACATACACCACAACCCCGCTGCAGTATCTATAAAACACGGTGCTTTTAAACGTATAAAACCTTTCGTTCCTAATTTTAATAACTTAGCAACTTCAAATTATAACCCAGAAAAAGGAGAGATAAAATATGTGCCGTTTCCAACACCAAAACAACATAATTACCCCTGCTGTGCCATCGTAATGGTAAATTACAAAAAGGACGCAGATACGGTAGTAGAAGCTATAGCTATTGATAAAGTATTACAAACGCTTATTCCAGATTCTTGGATTTCTCCAAACCCAATACATGCCGAACAATTTTTAAATTGGTTAAAATCACTTAACTTGTACCAATTAACTTATAGCAATACCAATTCAGGAATTGCTGCAATTACAGATATTTTTAAATCCAACAGCTAAATGTAAATAGTTTGTAAACCCAACTATGGAGACCAACCTAATAACGCACCAACAGATTGCAACAATTTTAAGTAGGCACACAACACGAACCCACTTAAACAATACAATGTCTACCAATGTTAACTGGGATAACATCGTGATGGAAGGCAGTAAAAATCTAGTATTACCAGCCATATACACCAACCTAAAAACAAAAGACGCCTTACAGATACTACCTAAAGATTTAGAAGTATACTTAAGTGAGATCACCCAGATCAATAGAAATAGAAACCGCGCCATCCTAAAGCAGGCAACAGATATTTCGGCAATATTAAATGCCCATAATATTAAACATGTCTTCTTAAAAGGAACCGCGATGTTAGTCTTAAACCATTACAATGATCTTGCAGAACGTATGGTTGGAGATATTGATATTTTAGTGGAAAAACAAAAACTCATAACGGCATTCAACCTCATCAAAGCAAATGGATACTCAAAAACATTAGGCTTTGCCTATCACAACCCACAACACAGACACCTAGAGCGTTTGATTCCTGATAAGGAGTTAGCAGCAATAGAATTACACGCCCAATTATTAGCTAAAAAAAACCAACACCATATAAATGTAAATCACGTATTGCAAACCCGAGAAATACGTGAAGGGATGGCTATTCCTAACCCCTACTACAGAGCACTACATAATGTGTGCAATTGGCAATTGAACGATCATGGACATTATTACGGAGAAATCAATCACCGCACATTATATGATAGCTTGATGTTAAACACACCAAAAAATGAAACACTAATCACACACTTATATACGACAAATTTCGGACAGTCATTTTTAGAATTAGCAAAAATATACTATCCCGATTATACAGAAATAGTGTCTCATCCTAAAATGAAATGCTATAGAAAACAACACCTTCTGAAACTGAAAAGCAAATATATAAAAGCGACTTCTAAATTTCTTAAAGTATTCTATTTTGAGAATAGGGAACGAATTATATTAGTAATCAATAACAAAAGCTATAGAAAACACCTTTTCAAAATGATATTTTCTAAAAAAAAGAACACTATTAATTGATAAAACGCTATTTTTGAATCTTAAAATTTATCTCGAATTTAAAACGGAACGAAAATGAAAAAAATTACATTAATAATCGCATTACTTTTAAGTGTGTGTACCTATGCACAAGAGAACGACGGTTGGATTTTTGGTATTGGTGTGAATGCTATCAATGATACAGGATCAGAATCACCAGTTGAAAATATTGACGACTGGGCATTTAAAACTCCTATTGCTATTAGTGCTGAAAAAGCATGGTCTAAATATTTCTCTCTTGAAATTGCTGGAACTATAAATGGTTTTGATAAAAATGAACTTGAAATTAGCGACAAAAAGTATACATATTACGCGCTTGATACAAACGTAAAATACTACTTTGGAGATCACATTATTCCTTCTGTAAAATGGTTAGACATGTATGCATCTGCCGGTGTAGGAATGTTTCTTCTTGGTGAAGGAGACGTTTTTAAACATACAGGTACAGGAAATGTTACAGGTAACTTAGGTGGAGGATTTTTATTCTGGTTAAACAAAAACCAAACATTTGGTTTAAAAACTCAAGTAATGGCTAAATTTGCAGCTAATAACGGAGATGTTGGAATTAACACAAACCACTACCAATACACAGCACAAGTTATTTTTAAATTATAAAAATAATACCTCATACAAAAAAGCCTCACTATAACTAGTGAGGCTTTTTTAGGTTTAAATATTAATAGCCTTTAAAATTAAAGTTCAACATCAATTTAATCTTACTATAAATCACAGGAAACTGATCTTCAAATGCGGCAGGGGTTTCAATAAAATTTTCGGCGAGTACCGAGATAAACTCAAAATGATTTTCAAAAGCATAAGCCCTAAAATACCCCGAGGCAATTAACGCCGTTTTCACACGCTCATGAGTCGATAAATAAGTAACCAACTCGTCATAAGCCACCAAAAATAAAGTCGCACTAGCACTTTTACGCCTGTTTTTTAAGAACGTAAAATGCAGCGCATGCATATACTCATGTACTCCCAAATTAATATTATCAGTAGTATCTAAATACCCCAATTCAAAATCTTTCCACGAAAAAACCAAAGCTTTATAAGCCATATTAAATTCGCCTTTATGCATTCGTTTATTAAGGGTAGAATAATAGGATTGAGGATAAATGATAATCTTATCTACAAGAGCAAACTTATAATCCCGGAGTCCGAAAGTTAACTTAGCGGCAGTAGCAGCAGTCCAAACTTTCATGGTATCGGTAATCTCAATATCTTTTCCTATAAATTCCCAAGACCCAATATAATACTGTACACGATGTACAAAATACGATTGCTGTCTGGCATTTAATCGTTTATAAAACTCAAATTCTGAGGCCAAGATACCATGGAGGGATGGGGAAAGTTGGCGTTTTTTTAAATACACATGATTAAAAAATAATCGTGGCTTAAAAACCCGAATACTAAATGTTTCAATACCTATAAAAAGATGCTTAACAATATAAGCGATAAATACAACCACCGCAAAAATAAACATCAAAGCAACAAGCACACCAAGGATAATCATAGTAATAATTTCGCCTTGTGTTTGAACAGCTTTAACAATACTAAAATAATTCATAGATAACATTTAGTGCATACAATATGAGACATTGTAAATATAAACATTCCACATCTAACAGAAATAAATCCTCTAATCATACCTCATAGATAAGCCATAGACGGTCCATGGATAGTCCATAGATGGTCCGTAGATAAGCCGTACATAGTCCGTACCCAACCCGTAGTTGTTAAAATTGCATATATTACCGATAAACGGTATTTAAAAAAGCGTATAAATTGTAGTGACAATCACACCTTTACCTGGTGCTAAAGGAACAGACAACACTGTTTGAGCATTAACAACCTTAAGATGAAATGGAGCCTGAAGCAAATCTACACCACTATTTTTTTTAAGCCGCGTACCTTGTCCAGAAATAATATCAATATTAGGTGTAAAATCACCTTCAGGGACATGTTCGGTTAAAACAACATACTGGTAAGCCTGTAATTTAAGGACAATACGTTGTATTTCTGCATTAGATAAATGCTGTAGTACTTGCCGAATTAAAACACAATCGCCAGCGGGCAAAGCGGTAACAGCAATATCCAAACATTGAAATTCTAACTGAGGCATCATAAAGATCTTTTTATTCCGAGCAATAAGAGCAGGTACAATATCCACAGCAATATAGTGCGCACTAGCGTCCACTAACGAACGACCAACATTAAAATCACCACAACCTAAATCACACACAGTTAAATCCTTTTCAAAAGAAGTTAAAAAAGCATGAACTTCCGCAATATAAGGCTGTACAATTTCGGGAGTATGTGAACCGTCTCCTGAATAAAAATCGCTAGCAGCGCCACCCCAAAGATGCTGGTCATAAACTTGTGACATAGCGGCTTCGGTGGGCCAAGGGGTTTTAGTACGTGGTTTGTGATCTGACATAAATACAGTGAAAAGGAACACTGCAAACCTACAAATTATATTGATATATAAATATAAGAAAAAGCAACAAGATGCCAAGCAACAACTAAAAATCTGAATAAAAATTTCAATACACAGAATGTTTTGCTAAAAAAAGTTAAATTCGCTAATTAACATAATACAAATCATCTTTTTAGCATACATAAGTTTCTCGTATACGGTCTAGTATTTTAAACAATGTCATTAAAAAGGAAAACAATCATTAAAAAGAAAACTGAATGTTATTTAATTCCATAGATTTCGCTATATTTTTACCCATAGTCTTTTTATTATATTGGTTTGTAGTAAACAAAAATTTAAAGCTTCAAAATTTATTAATTGTCTTGGCGAGTTACCTTTTTTACGGCTGGTGGGATTGGAGGTTTTTAGCTTTAATTTTATTTAGCACAGTAATAGACTACTCAATAGGAGTTGCATTATCTAAAGAAGAACATATAAAAAAAAGAAAAATACTACTATGGATAAGTATATTAGTAAATCTTGGGTTTTTAGGGTTTTTTAAATATTACAACTTCTTCCTAGATAATTTTATTACAGCATTTTCTTTTTTAGGCACACCAATAAACATACAAGGTTTAAATATTATTTTACCCGTTGGGATCAGTTTTTATACGTTTCAAACACTGAGCTACACCATAGATGTTTACAGAAAAAAACTAGAACCTACAAAAGATTTTATTGCATTTACAGCATTTGTAAGTTTCTTTCCGCAACTAGTGGCAGGCCCAATAGAAAGAGCCTCAAATTTATTACCCCAATTTTATAAAAAAAGAACATTTAACTATAGTAAAGCAGTTGATGGTTTACGCCAAATACTATGGGGCTTATTTAAAAAAATAGTCATCGCAGATAACTGTTCACAAATAGCGAATGAAATATTTAATAACTCCAATGACTACTCTGGAAGCACTCTAGTATTAGGAGCCATCTTTTTTACATTCCAAATATATGGGGATTTCTCAGGATATTCAGATATAGCTATTGGAACCTCAAGACTTTTTGGTTTTGATTTAAAACAAAATTTTGCTTTCCCATACTTCTCAAGAGATATTGCTGAATTTTGGAGACGATGGCACATATCACTGTCAACATGGTTTAGAGATTATCTATATATTCCATTAGGTGGAAGTCGTGGAGGTACTTGGATGAAAGTAAGGAATACGTTTATAATATTTATGGTGAGTGGTTTTTGGCATGGGGCAAATTGGACTTTTATTGCCTGGGGAACATTAAATGCTATGTATTTCCTACCCTTATTATTACTTAATAAGAACCGAATGAATACTGATGTTGTAGCTAAAGACAATAAATGGCCTAGTCTAAAAGAACTGTTATTAATGACATCAACTTTTGGATTAACCGTTTTTGCTTGGATCTTTTTTAGAGCAGAAAACATGAATCACGCTTTAAACTATATTTCTACAATTTTCTCCAAATCATTATTTAACATCCCTAAGTTCTCTGGAATAAATAATGCGATAATTGTATTGATATTAATCCTTATATTTTTAGGAATAGAATGGTCAGGAAGAAGACAACAATATGCTATTGAAAAAACAGGTCATAATTGGAAAAAAATATACAGATACGCCATGTATTATGCCATCATTTTTGCAATATTATGGTATAGCGGAAAAGAACAACAGTTTATTTATTTTCAATTTTAAATTATGAGAAAATTCATTACAAACACAATATACATAGCAATACCAATTATACTTGCTTTTATATTAATGGAAATTTTATTAAGAAATATTCCTAATGATTATTCCTTTAAAAAAGAATACCTAGACAAGAATTCAAATGAAATAGAAACCTTAATTCTTGGGAGCTCGCATACATATTATGGTGTGGACCCTAGTTACTTTTCGAGTAACACATTTAATGCAAGTCATGTCTCTCAATATCCAAATCATGATTTTGAAATACTGAAAAAATACCAATCTAACTTTAAAAACCTAAAAACAGTCATACTACCTATATCCTACTTCACCTATGCCACAAGACTTAAAGATGGAAAGGAAGCATGGAGAATAAAAAATTACATGATCTATTATGACCTGAACATATCTAAATCCCTTTCAGACAACTCTGAAGTTTTTGGTAATAAGACAAGTACAAATATAAAAAGAATAGCTTCAAGCTACATCTTAAACAAATCCGTTATCACCTCTTCAAACCTTGGATGGGGGACAATCTATAATGCTACAAAACAAAAGGACTTAGAAGAAACAGGAAAAAAAGCAGCTTTAAGACATACACAAAAAGAGAGTAATACAGACAAGAGTAAACAAATAATTAATAAGAATAAATCTAATGTAGAGGCAATTGTAAAATGGTGTGAAGAGCGTAATATAAAAATCATTTTAATTACAACTCCAACATACAAAACCTATCATGAAAACTTAAATAGTGAACAACTAAACTTAATGATAAATACAAATAATGAAATTGCTACTAAATATGAAAACTGTACTTATTTAAATTTATTAAGCGACTCTAATTTTATAGCAAAAGATTATTACGATGCAGATCACCTATCTGAAATTGGAGCAAAAAAACTTAGTCTTATGCTAGACCAAGCAATCATTAATTTAAAATAAAAAACTACAACTAATTGTCTATAAATTAATTGTAGTTTTTACCCCGTACATTCAAATACCATTAGGACATTTATGAGTAGTAATCTAAGACATTTTTAAAAGCCATCACACCTCATCAAATGCCCAAAAAACCTTTATTCTAAAAAATCATCGGCTTTATAAGCCGGATTAGGATAAGTATAAAAACCTGCACCTGTAGAAACACCTAATTTATTAGTGTCTAAAAAATGGGTTTTCAAATAGGCAGTCATCTTAGCTTTAAAAGGGTCTCTAGAATGCTCTGAAGCTATTTTATTAATATTATAAACCGTATTAATACCCACTATATCAAGAATAGCAAACGGACCAATTGGTGCGCCTGTAGCTTTCATCCAGGTTTTATCTATCGTTTCAACTGTAGCAACTTCGTTAACCAAAAGACGAGTAGCAGCATCCAAAAAAGGAACCAATAAAGAATTTAAGATATAACCAGGCTGCTCTTTTTCTAAAGGTAATGCCAACATCCCAATGGCTTTAGCAAAAGCAACAACATCATTAAACACACTAGCATCTGTAGTAGAATGCCCCATGATTTCTGCAGTGTTGTTTTTCCAAATATCATTAGCAAAATGAAGGGCTAAAAACCGAGTTGGTCGCCCCGTAACTGCTGCAAAATCACTCGGTAAAAGTGTAGAGGAATTAGTGACAAATACTGTTTTTTCAACCGCAACTTTTGATAACTTTTTATAAAAAGCCGTTTTTATTTCTGGCTGCTCGGGTACTGCTTCTATTAATAAATCGGCATCCTTTACTGCTGTAGCTAAATCTGAGCTATAACTTAAATTTGAATAAGCAACATCTAGTGCTGCATCTGAAGCATTTAAGTCCCTTTTAAAAGCAGCACTCATAAGACTGAATTTTGCTTTTGCTTTTTCAAGCATCTCATCATTTATATCGTAAACCATAACATTAAAATGATGAAAGGCTGCTTGAAAGGCGATTTGATAACCTAAAACGCCACTCCCGGCAACGGTAATATTTTTATAATTCATTTGATAGTATTTGTTTAGTGTTTATAATGCAATTAACTTAAAATAAAATGCTTATAGCTGTTTAAAAGGTTACTTAATACCTTTTGCCCATGCTTTAAGGTGCTCAAATTGTTCATGAAGAAAAGAATCATGATCATCAGTCTCTGAAACAACTGCTGTTGGTAAAATATGCTCAAAATAAGTGTCTTTTAACACGCGTCTTAAAAGACGTTCTCCTGGAAATAAAGCATTATCATTTAAAGCTTTAGCGGCTTTTAATAATTGACGAATATCATATTGTGTACTTGCAATATCAGGGACTTGCTTATTTAAATTTAGCAACTTATACACAGCGGTTCTTGCGGTTCTAACTGACGATTCTACAGTAAATACAACATCGTTTTTAGTAGATACAAACTGACCAACAAGTCCTAAATTAGAACAACCTTCTGGTACTATTTCTGGACGATCACCTACTGCTCTTGGTAAAAACATAGAAGTAATATAAGGCATAAATGCTGTACGAACAATAGTATGTGCAATCACATCATCAATAGCATCTTCAATATCAAGATGATAACATAGTTCTGATAAAATCTCATTACCAGTACATGCTGGCATGGTTTTTTTAACTTTATTTCCTGATTTATCTATATATAAAGCATAAACCCAAACCACTAAAAGATCATCGGGTTGTGTTGGAAAATGCGGTTGGCGATTGATTGTAAAACTCATTAACCAATTGGAATCGGTGATAGTAACAATACCTCCTGTGGCAGTGCGTCCTGAATATGGGTCGTTCACACAATAAGCTTTAAATTTCTCGGTTAAAGCCGAAGGACGACAGGTTAATGTTGCAGATTCCCAAGCCGATTGAGCTATACTGCTACAAAATTTTTCGGGCTTACCAAATACTGAAGATTTAGCGGCTAAGTTTTTCCATAGCGTCCAACCACTACTAGCTCCTTGTGAAATAGCATCTAGTGAAACAATAGCAGGAGTTGTATTATCGCCATATTGAGTACCTTCAGTCATAGAACCAGTGGTTACTATAACATAATCATTTTTAGCAACAGGAATAACTACCGCTTCTCCGTCTTGTTCAGTAATGATCCCTTCAACAACTTTACCTTCTGCATGAATTTTAATATCCAAATCACGAACCAAAGTATCAAACTGAAATTGGACGCCTTTAGATTTTAAATGATCGGTTAAAGGCTTTACAAAGGTGTCATACTGATTGTACTTAGGAAAAACTAAACAGGATAAATCTTTCATCCCATCAAGAGTATGTAAAAAACGATGCATGTATAATTTACACTCTAGTAAACTATGCCAGTTTTCAAAGGCAAACATGGTACGCCATAAGAACCAGAAATTACTCTGTAAAAAAGAAGGACTAAAATAATCTTCAATAGTTAAATCATCTAAATCAGTTTTCTTTTTTAATAAAAGTTTGACAATGGCTAATTGATCGGTCTTACTCAAACCAAATTTACTAAAATCTTTAAGCTCTCCTTGATTATGAATTAATCGGGCTTTAGAATAATTAGGATCATTATCATTTAATAAACGATATTCATCCAAAACACTATATGGAGCTGGAAGTTCTAAAGCGGGAATATCTTGAAAAATATCCCAAAGATTCTCATAAGTCATCTCCATCTCTCTTCCGCCTCTAACAATATAACCATCCTTGGCATTTCCAGCACCATCAAGCGAACCGCCTTCTAAAGATAACTGATCTAGAAAAACAATATGCTCGCCTAAAACATGACCATCTCTAATAAAGTAATAGGCTGCCGATAAACCGGCAATACCACTTCCTACAATATACACTTTACTCGATTCAAAAGAGCTTGAAGGAATACCTTTATTACGCTGATAATTTCCTGTTAAATCAGCAAAAGGCAGCGGTTTATCTTTGGAATGATGCACAACCTCTTTACTTGCATCTGGATCATGAGTAACATGTCCTAAATAGGGAGAGGCGTTTAATACCTTGTCAAATTTTGAGCTATCTGTATTCATATTTAAAGGGTTTTAAGGTGAGTCTTACACAAATTTACAGGATATATAATGTGATAAGCATCCCTAAATTCAGAAATGACATCCCTAAAAAACAAACTTAAAGATGTTCTTTTTTGTATACTGATGGGGTGTAATTTGTTTGTCGTTTAAAAAACCGACCAAAGGCAGAGACAGATGTAAATTGCAATTTATATGCAACCTCAGAGATGGACAAATCAGGATCACCTAATAAAACCATAGATTCCCTCAATAACATATCATTAATAAGATCATGCGGAGTTTTTCCTGTAGCTTTTTTAGTGATTTCTATTAAATACTTACTAGAAACACATAAAGCATTAGCATAAAAAGAAACGCGCTTATGCAATAAAATATGCTCTCTAATAAGTTGATTAAATTTTAAAAGAAGTGGAGCTTGATTATCTTTAGTAATAATAGCTTCGGGAGCAACCTTATGGTATATCTCGGCAATTTCAAAAAGAAGTAGGAAGATTAAAGTTCTTATTTTAGGTACAGTAAACGCTCCTGTTCGCTTTTCTTCAGCCTTTAATTTATCAACAATACTTAATAAAACATTGAGATCACTAGAGGAAGTTGTAATAATAGAATATGAATCATTTTGAAACAGACCCATTTTTTCAATAATAAAAGGATCTGAAATATTTGCCAATAAAAAAGAGGTTTTAAAAAACACCAATTGCATATGAAAATCATCAGTAGCATTAAGAAAATGTATGACTGTTGAGGGTGCTGCACAAATAAGAGTGCCAGTTTGCACTTGATAAGCCATCCCATTAATCTTTAAATCAATACCCCCTTTGGTACAGATACAAAAAGTATAATAATCCATACGAAAAGGCGCTTCAGGGAACTCAAAAACAGAGTGACCAGTGGAAATATAATAAGAGTTCTGACAATCAATATTAAAGAAAGAAAGTGTGTCTTTTAAATTTTTGTAGAGCTTCATCTGTATCGTAATAGAGTTTAAATATCAAAATAACCAGGGGTATTTACAGTAATAAAAATCAACACTCCAAATAATTATTTCAAACCGTAATGAGCTTATAAAAACAAGCTGTAAATTAAACTGAGAAATCTACTATAAACATACAGCTTTTTAGGAAGTTTTAGGTGATAAAACGAAGGTAATTTCAGCATTAACTTAAACAAAAACAACGACTAATGATAATAATTCACCACAAAGGAAAACAGAGATAAAACAAGCCTCATAAGCCACCCTACAAGTTGTTTTAAGTAGTCACACAGATCTTTACAACCATAAACTCAACGCTCTATAGGAATACGACAAAAACGGACTTAAAATGAGCTAATAAAGCACAAAAGAGATACAGCCATAAAACAAAAAAACACCTAAAACAACCATTAGATATGTTTTAAGTGTGTTTTGTGACCAATTGAGAAACGCTAATTAATTTAGTTTTTACAAAAATTAAAAGCGTGAATTCTTAATTTGAATTCACGCTTTTTACACTGTATAAAGTTCTATAATTAGAGTTTTTACTATTTTTTTATGACTAATTTTTTAGAAGAAGCATTTAAACTATTTATAGCTTTTACAAAATACACGCCTCCACTTAAGTCTCCAACATAAACTGTTGTTTTTACTGCAGCTTGCGTATTAAATACTTTTACAACTTGTCCTAATTGATTAATAATTTGGAAATCACCTCCTAGACTAGATGTGATTTTTACATTATTAGAAACGGGATTAGGATACATTGAAAATTTAGAATCAATTTTATCGACATCTGTTAAACTTAAAGAAGATACAGTTACACATGCTGATTCTAAAGAACAAGTACCCGTTGTAATTACAACTTTATAATCACCATTTGAAGTTGCCGTAAAGCTTTGATTTGTTTCTCCTGTTAATAGAGTGCTTGGACACTCATACCATTGGTAAGTTGCTCCAGCTTGATTCGCTGTTAAAACAGCTGTATTTTGAGTAATAGTAATATCTAAGCTAAATACTTCCACATTGTCACTAGCAGCATTGGTACAGCCGTTAGCATTTGTAAATGTGTAAGTGATAGTATGTGTTCCAACACCAGCTACTGCTGGATCAAAAGCATACGTTGTTCCATTGCCATCATCGGTAACTCCTGCTCCAGAATACACACCACCTGTAGCGGTTCCACCACCTAAACCAGCTTGCACACCAGCATCGATACATAAATCTGAAAGTGTAGTAAATGCAACTGTTGGTAATGCGAATACTTCTACGTCATCACTAGCAGCATTGGTACAACCATTAGCTGTTGTAAAGGTATATGTAATAGTATGTGTTCCAACACCAGCTCCTGCTGGATCAAAAGCATACGTTGTTCCATTGCCATCATCGGTAACTCCTGCTCCAGAATACACACCACCTGTAGCGGTTCCGCCACCTAAACCAGCTTGCACACCAGCATCTATACATAAATCTGAAGGCGCTGTAAAGGTTACTGTTGGCAATGCGAATACTTCTACGTCATCACTAGCAGCATTAGTACAACCATTAGCTGTTGTAAAGGTATATGTAATAGTATGTGTTCCAACACCAGCTCCTGCTGGGTCAAAAGCATACGTTGTTCCGTTGCCATCATCGGTAACTCCTGCTCCAGAATACACACCACCTGTAGCGGTTCCACCACCTAAACCAGCTTGCACACCAGCATCAACACATAAATCTGAAGGCGCTGTAAAGGTTACTGTTGGTAATGCGAATACTTCTACGGCATCACTAGCAGCATTAGTACAACCATTAGCAGTTGTAAAAGTATAAGTAATAGTATGTGTTCCAACACCAGCTGCTGCTGGATCAAAAGCATATGTCGTTCCGTTGCCATCATCAGTAACTCCTGCTCCAGAATACACACCACCTGTAGCGGTTCCGCCACCTAAACCAGCTTGCACACCAGCATCAACACATAAATCTGAAAGTGTAGTAAATGCAACTGTTGGTAATGCGAATACTTCTACGTCATCACTAGCAGCATTGGTACAACCATTAGCGGTTGTAAAGGTATATGTAATAGTATGTGTTCCAACACCAGCTCCTGCTGGGTCAAAAGCATACGTTGTTCCGTTGCCATCATCGGTAACTCCTGCTCCAGAATACACACCACCTGTAGCGGTTCCGCCACCTAAACCAGCTTGCACACCAGCATCAATACATAAATCCATAGGCGCTGTAAAGGTTACTGTTGGTAATGCATCGATAGTAACACTAACTGTTTCTCTACCATCACATAAACCGGGCGTATTATACTGAACAGTATAGGTATTAGGTATTGAAGCTGACACATCAATCGTACCCGTATTTGCATTTATAGACAACCCTCCTGAAGATGAAAAAACACCTCCAGCAACTCCTGTAACAGTAGGTGTTGGATCTACACTATCCACACAGTAACCCGGTGCTCCATAACTAAAAGAAGCATCTTCTCTAGCTGTTGTATTTATAGTAACGGTTCCGCAAACCCCAGGTGTAACACAACCACCTTCACCTCGAATATAATAGGTGGTACTTGGTGGCGTAGGGACTACAATAACAGATGATCCAGTTGTTGTCGCCACTAAATTCCCTCCACAAGAGCCTGTATAAACAGACCATTGCGTTGCATCATTTTTATTTCCAGAAATAGAAATAAGAGCGGCATTCCCATCACATATTATTCCAGGTGCCGATACAGCTGTTGGTATAGCTGGCGCTGTACATACCGGAGCCACACCCCAAGTAAAAGCATCCAAAGCTAAGTAATCTGCATTACTTGTTGAAGCTACTACTATTTCATCAACAGCAATGTTTGAATTATCAGACCCCCCTTGAGTTGCAAGGTCAATTAACGTAAAGCCATTGTTAGGGCTATATGCCCCGTTAAAAAAGCCACTACTTTTTACAATAGTATAAACCGTTGAGCCATCTTTCTTACCAGTTATAGTAACCGTTGTTGTTGCAGGATTTTGAATTCTATCTGAAACAAAAAGATAAAAACTTTTAACACTAATATCTGTTCCATCATTAGTTTCGATAGTAAAGGTGCTTCCATTATTTAGTCCGTTATTATTAGATGACCCTGTATTATCTATAAATTGATCATCGACAGAGCTTCCTCCCCATCCAAAACCGAGACCTGTATCGGTTGAGCCATTATCATTGGTTCCGCTTTTAAAAATATTAAATAACTCCAATGGGTCTTCACTTGATATATTAAAAATTTGTCCATTATCAGTAAATGACGTAGAGCCACCGGTTTCATATTCGAATGCCTCTGTAGTTTGGGCCGAAGCTTCTAAGCTAATACAGCTTAAAAAAAGAAATACTACAAAAAACTGTAAGTATTTAAGAGGTAAAGATTGAGTAGTTTTTTGTTTCATTTTTTTTTAGATTTAACGTTCACTAACAAATATATATTTTTATTTACAATTCAGCATCAAATACAGTCGTAATATTTTAAAAAACAGGTATTTATACGTAGTCAACTAACAAACAACCATACCCGTGATGATATTTAAGCAACACTAATTATTAAGACGTATTTTTCTAAATAATTTATTTAATTTTAATTAAATTACATCTTAAACATCATAAAAAACGATATGTCCTCTGAATTGCATTTAAAAGATATAACAAAACTGTTAATTGATTCAAAAACAGAGCAAGAAGAAATTAAGGCTGTTAATTTATTATCAAATTTTTACGCAAAAATTTTAAAAGTCATTTTATTTAAGGATTTTAATGCAACTGGCACAGAAGTTAATGGTAGGCTAGCGCTATCTCCAAAACATACTAAAGACTGTTTGGAAGATTATGTAAGAACTGCTCGTTTTATTAAAGGATCATACAAAGCAATACAAAAGGCAATACAAATTTTCAAAAATAAAAAAATTGAAATTGTTTATGCAGGAACGGGGGCATTAGGGACATTACTAGTCCCATTACTGCCTTTATTTAGTAGTGATGATTCTTTAAATAAACTATAGAAAAAGGAGATTACAAAATAAAATATGGAGATTTAGAAATAGGATATGATGATATTTATATACAGTATGAAGAATTTACACTAGGACTTGGTCTTTATATGTACATCAAGAAATCATAAAAATGTAAATATAAATCCATATAAATTTTTAAATGCTTTATTGGGAGAATATAACACCGAAAACCATATTGAATTTATCCGATTTAAGGACAGAGAAAATAATTTGGTTGACGACATAAAAGTTGTGAGTAAAAAACAAATGGAGGAAATAAGTGCTGAATCCGAAAAAGAATCTGGAACTCTGAATATTCCGCCACCACCTGCACCACCAACTGAAAAAAAGAAAAACGGAAATTAAATACGTGTGGTAACACCGTGTTGTCTAACTATTATATTCAATTTCTTTAAAATTCACTCAAACCCTTGTTAATAAAGGGTTTTGTTGTTTTATGCAATGCAAAATAATGTAACAAAATACAATAAAAAGCATTGTTTGTTGTACCTATTGTTGTACCTTAGTATTCGTTTGCATCCTATTGCACCGACTATAAACCAATAAGTTATGGCTTCAATAAAACTAATTTTAAAAAAATCAAAAGTAGATAAGTCTGGAAAAGCACCTTTATATTTAAGAGTGATAAAAGACCGAAAAACTAATTTCGTTTCTTTAAGCTTAAAATTAGAGCCTAACGAATGGGATGAAGAAAAGCAAAAGGTTAAAAAAAATCATAGTAACTCTACACGACTAAATAGTTACATAACTCAAAAGGTTGCAGATGCACAAGGACAAATAGCAGATTTAGAAACTAAAAATCAATCCACATCGGCAAGAAAACTAAAAGAAGCTATAAAAGGGAAACCGTTAGTTAATTTCTTTGAATACGCATATAACAGATGCGAAAAACAAAAAGACACTTTAGCATTATCAACATATAACAACTATAAAAACTACCTTAAAAAGTTTGAAAAGTTCGTAGGCCATAAAGAGTTAATGTTCGATGATATAACGGTAACCACTTTAAAAGACTATGCAGGTTACTGTAGCACCACTTTAGGCAACAATAACACAACGATAAATTTTTCTCTAAAGATTCTAGGCTTAATGTTTAAAGAAGCGCAGAGAGAGGATTTAATACCGTTAAATCATTTTCCATTTAGTAAATTTAAAGTCAAGAAAGCAAAAAGCACAAAACGTTTTTTAACAGCAGAACAGTTAGAAGCTTTTACTAAATTAGAGGTTTCAGATAAAGCAAAGGCACAAATCATAAAAGATATGTTTCTATTTGCTGTCTTTGCAGGAGGTTTAAGATTTGGCGATGTAATAGAATTAAAGTGGAATAATTACAATGCAAAAGCGCATAAAATAACAAAGACAATACGTAAAACAAGCAGACAGCACAGTCTTAGAATTGGGCAAGTGGCAATAGATATTTTAGAAAAATATAAAACTGAAAATGTAAGTCAAGACGATATAATATTTCCTTTCGCAAATATTAATAACGATTATTTTACAGACAGAGAACACAGGGAAAAAGTAGTAAGACAAGCAACAGCTTTGAGTAATATGTATCTGACTAAAATGGGTAAAACTTTAGAGTTACCATTTTCTTTAACCTTTCATATTAGCAGACATACATTTGCTACCAGAGCATTAAACAATGGTATGCGTATAGAACACGTATCTAAATTAATGGATCATTCCGATATTGGAATTACACAGGTTTATGCAAAAATTATAAGTAGTGAATTAGATAATGCAGTAGACAAATACATCAATTAAAAAATGGGAGAATATTCAAAAATAGAATTAACATTATTAGAAAAGCTTACAGAAGCTATAGATGCTTTCATAGAAACAAATACTTATAGTCAAAAAGATAAAGACAAAATGATGTTTGTATCTTGTGTAAACGAGGATGAAAAACACGACTTCACAAAAAGTGAAATCAAAAAAATGCAAAAGAAACTTGCAAAATGTAGTCCAGATATTGCAGGATATTTGACTTGTTATATTAATCCTTCAACACTTGATTTAGATGGAGATTCAATATACGATTATAGAAAACGTTTAGTAAGGAATTTTCTATCTATTGAAATTAATGATGTGTTAGAGGTTTTAAAGTCAAAGTTTAAAACATTAAAATCTATTGAAGAAGTTTACGAGTCATTTTGGGAAGAAGTAATTGAAGATGGCGAATACGGTATTGATAATAAATTTATGAACCACTTCATAAAATATATGGCAATAGCTGAAAGGTTAAACACCTTTAAAAGCTTCTTACAATATCATAAAGAAGAAACCGAATCAGAAGAAACTAACGAGATATACGATTTACTTGATACAATTAGAACTAAAGACCATACAGATTTACAATTATATAATATAGTAAAAGAACGCACCCAATTAAATAAAGATGCATTACAGTACCTATATAAAGATATTGAAGTCTATTTGTTTGGTGAAAAAGATGATTTTGAATGTAATTATTCCGAAGAAGAAACTGAACAAGCAATTGAAGATTTAAAAGCCAAAGGTCATACAGAGGACGATTTAATAATGTTAGGTTACATAAGAAAAAGTAAAGCTTTAGATGTCAAGACAAACGATTTAACCTTAGATTATACCTATATCAATAAAGAGAAATTATTCTTTCCATTAGAGTTTTTCCCTATTTACCAATTACAAGGTTTAATTAATGCCGAATTATCTAAAATTCAAGAAAAGGAAGACCTAATAAATCCACAAACAAAAAGCACACCTAAACTTAAAACAGACCTTTCTGTTCCTCAATTAGCATTATTATTTAAAATGATAAATGACTTAAAACCTAAAATATTTAATACTAAATCAGATGCCGAATTATTCCGTTTCATATCTGCTAATTTTCAAACTAAAAAATCTACAGAAAAAGGAATCAGTACACAAAAATTAAGAAACGAATGTAATAGTCCAGATCTAAAAGCTATCGAATTTTGGGAAAAACATCTACATACAATGCTATCAGAATTAAGAAAATTAAAATAATTTATTCCCACTAAAGTCAATGTTTATAAGGGTTTTGCGTAGGGTTATATAACCGTATGTAACTGTTTTTGCTTCCTTTGTTAACTCATATTTGCTTCATAATTAAATCATTAACATTTAAAAAAGAAGTAAATGGAAGCAGTAATTTTAACATCAGAGCAGTACAACAATTTAGTATCAAGATTAGACAAATTAAATTCTACTTTAGAGTCTAATCAAAAAACATCAAAAGAAACTTTTCTCGACAATCAAGAGTTTATCCAGCTAATGCATATTAGTAAACGTACAGCGCAAACGTGGAGAGACGAGGGTAAGATATCATTTTCTCAAATAGGTAGTAAAATTTACTATAAGATGAAAGATGTAGAAGTCTTACTAGATAAAAACTACAATAAAGCCTTTAAAAATAAAAGGTAGTCGTTTTGTACGACACACTTAAAATAAAGCATCAAGTAACACAGTTACCTAAAGAAGTTATAGAACAACAAGAAAGTCCATTTTTTTGGAAAGGCTTAAAATGGACACCTATTTTCAATAAAAAAACAAATCAAGTAAAAGGTTATGAAACGAGTGTAAATAACTTAGACCTGCGTTTAAAAGGAAATACAATCTCTTGTAATAACTCATTACAAAAATGGTATATGGGTAATAATTACGAGTTGTTTACCTATTCACAAGTCGTTAAGGCATTAGAGAAATTAGATAGTGTTTTACCGTTCAATGTTTATAATGCAAATATTCATTATTTAGCAGTAGGCACAGTTATAGAAGAAGAAGCACAACCAATTCTAGATCCTTGGTTAAGTCTAAACGGTAAAACACCAATACCAATGTTAGGTGCTAATAAACAATACGGTAAAAAATTCTATCTCACAGATTATACTGTTAAAGGTTACGATAAAACTTTTGAAGTAAAAACACACGAACGTATAAGGTTAAATAAACCATTATTCAGATTCGAGTTAGAAATCTATACACGTAATCTAAACAATCGTAAAAATGCTATTGGTATTTATACCGTTAAAGATTTAATAGATAAAAAGAAGTATCAAATGTTAGCAGATGAGTTATTGAGTAAATATGATAAAATAGAAAAGCAACAAAGTGTTTCATTATCAAAGCTTAATAACAAGGAAAAAGAGGTGTTAGCATTATTTCAAAATCAAGAAATATTACAACAGTATAAAATAGACCATTTCGAAAGCTTTAGAGATAGAAGAACGGTTTATAATAAAATTAAAAAACGCTCTAATAATAATTATCTAACACACGTAAAAGAGCAATTAAAAACAAGTGTAAAACACACGCTATTTTAGTACTTGTAATATAACATAAAACAGGGGTAAAAAGTAAATGAGGAAATCCTTATTATTTAACCAATATATATTTATATTTTTAACGATTAAAGACAAAACTATCAATGAGCCAAAATATACTACAATACGAATCTAAAGTATGGTCTAC
Source organism: Lacinutrix undariae (assembly GCF_052934785.1). NCBI lineage: Bacteria > Pseudomonadati > Bacteroidota > Flavobacteriia > Flavobacteriales > Flavobacteriaceae > Lacinutrix > Lacinutrix undariae. The sequence continues at coordinate 1,712,484 of NZ_CM128809.1, read as the reverse complement.
TGCCGACCTTTTAATTGGTGCAGGTATAAAACAATCAGATTTCCCTAAATATATGATGCCATATTTTGCATTAATGATGTTAGAGAGCAGGTTGGTGCGTCATTCTAAAGAAATACTAAAAGATTTAGGAGTAGATTCTATTGATGATATAGAAGATATTAACGATTTCTTAGAAGAGTTTAAAGATTCTAAAATCGGGTATAATGAAATAATAGTAAAGAATCAAAAAACCTTAGCAGACATCTGTAAAAACGATACAACATTTATTAATGATTTTGATACCTACTTAAAAGCATTTGACCCAGAAACAAAAGAACTTCTTGGTGTAGATAGAGGGAATACAGAAGAAAAGTATTTAGATATATCAGGACTTAGCGGACAATTACGTAAAAAGAACATCCTTTTTGATACTGTTAAAAAATGGAGTGAGGTAGATTTAACACCTTACAATAACTCTGATATAACAACATTAGAAGAACACATAAAACGGAAATGGGCAGACATTTCTGCTGAAACTGCTGGAGAACAATATACACCTGACGATATTATAGCATTAATTACTGAAATTATCCTATCTAAAACAGAGGATAATGGAGAATTTTTAACCATATACGACCCAACGTGTGGTGGTGGAAACTTACTTTTTGGTGTAGAAGATATTATTCAAAAAAGTTATAACAGACCAACAAAAACTTACGGTGAGGATTGGAGTGATAGCTTATACGCATTAGCAAAAATAGAAAGTCGTTTCCGTACAGATTCAGATATTCGTTATGGTAACACATTAACCAATATTTCATTTATAGAAAAACAGTTCGATGTAATTGTAGCTAATCCGCCTTATGGTGTAGATTGGAAAGGTTATAAAAAAGATATAGTAAACGATACAACAGAACGTTTTCACGCTTTACCATCCATTTCAGATGGGCAATTTTTATTTACACAGCATATTTTATCTCAATTAGACGCTAAAGGTTTGTCAGTTGTAGTGCATAATGGTTCTACATTATTTAGTGGAGATGCAGGAAGTGGCGAAAGTAATATTCGTAAATATTTCTTTGATAATGATTGGGTAGAAGCTATTATACAAATGCCTACCGATGAATTTTTCAATACAGGTATTTACACCTATTTATGGATTTTCAATAAAAATAAAGCAGGAGCACGTAAAGACAAAGTAATCTTAATTGATGGTAGCGACTTTTACGAACCTTTAAAGAAAAGTAAAGGTAAAAAGCGTAAAGAAATGGTATTAGATAATAGAAAAACTATTGTTGAAGCCTTAACTAATTTTGAAGATACTGAATACGCAAAGGTATTTGATAAATGGCATTTCTATTTTAACAAACAAGCTATAATGCTAACTAATGTAGATGAAAACGGAAAAACCTTTGAAAGCGTATTACCTGTTAAAAAGAATAAAGAAGGAGAAGAAATTAGAGCAAAATCTATAAAATTAAATCCTACTAAAATAACGCAAGTTACAGAAGAGGAAACTATAGAAATAACAGACTTTGAAATTAAAACCTTTGATGCTAAAAAACACAACTCTTTGTTAACCTATTTTAATGATGAATTAAAACCTTTAATAGCTAATTTAGACTATAAAGAAGCAGATTTAAAAGTAACTACAGCCAAAACAAGTTATTATTTTGATTCTGATAAGGAAACTATTATAGAAGAAACGAAAGATAATAAAACAGCCTTAGGTAATGGTAAAATAGTAATCAAAGCATCGTATAAAAAAGCAACAAAAACTAAAGAAGCATCTATAGTAATTACAACAGAGTTAACGCCAGATTACGAGAAAGATTACGAGATAATACCATATGCACCAACAGTAGAAGACAACCAACAAAATATTGCCAGTTTTATGGCAAAATATATTACAAAACCGTTTAGATATATAGAAAACACTATAGGTGTAGAAATTAACTTTAATAAGGTATTCTATAAACCAGAAGAGTTACGTTCTTTAGTAGAGATTACTACCGATTTACAAAACTTAGAAGATGATTTGTTAAACCTTGAAAAAGAATTAGCGATTTAATGGAAAAATATAACGAGTATAAAGATTCAGGAGTAGCTTGGTTAAATCAAATTCCAAAAAATTGGCAATTTAGAAGAGTTAAGGATTTAACTAAAATCATTTCTAAAGGTACAACACCAAGCACTGAGGGAGAAGCTTACACAAATACAGGAGTTCGATTTGTTAAAGCTCAAAACGTAAATTCAAATGGAAAAGTTGTAAGTAAACCATTTTTTTTTATTAGCAAAGAGACTAATGAGATATTAAAAAGGTCTCAATTAGAGGCTAATGATTTGCTTTTGGTTATAGCAGGTGCGACTACAGGAAAAATTGCTGTAATTGAAGAATCTCAATTACCTGCAAATACTAATCAAGCTGTTTGTTTTTTGAGATTAAAAAACGAAGAAAAAAAAGAGTCATTACGCTATAAGTATTATTATATTAATAGTAGTTGTTTTCAAAGTTTAATTTGGCTTTATGCAGTTACTTCAGCACAACCTAATCTACCAATGGCTATCTTAGGGCGTATTGATTTTTGTTATCCACCATTAAAAGAACAAACCCAAATAGCCAATTATTTAGATGCTAAAACGATTGCAATAGACAAAAAAGTAAACTTATTGCAGCAAAAAATAAAACACTACAAAGCCTACCGTAAAACGTTAATTAATGAAACAGTTACCAAAGGTATAGATAAAACTGTAAAATTAAAAGATAGCGGTATTGATTGGATAGGTGAAATTCCAAAGCATTGGGAAGTTAAGAGATTGAAAGATTTATCTAAGTTTATTAATGGTTATGCTTTTAATTCAAAGGAATATATTGATAAAGGTGTACCAATTATTAGAATTAGTAATATTTCAAATGATATGGATTTTGAAAAATGCAGATATGTAGATTCTAAATATTTAAAATTAGCTAAAGACGCATTAATAGTAGAAAATGATATTTTAGTAGCAATGACTGGTGCTACTATTGGTAAAAACTCAATATATAATAGTGAGAGAAAAGCTTTATTAAATCAACGTGTTGGTATAATAAGAACTAAAAAAAGCATTAATAATTTATTCTTATTTCAAATTATTAAATCACAGATTTTTAAAGATTATATTGATTTATTATGTGGAGGTAGTGCTCAAGAGAATATAAGTAAAACACAAATTGAAAACTTCTATATTCAATTACCACCAATAAAAGAACAACAACAAATAGCAGATTATTTAGATACTAAAACAAGCAATATAGATAAAATTGTAAAAAACATAGAAACTCAAATTATCACCTTAAAAGAGTTGCGTAAAACATTAATAAACGAAGTAGTAACAGGTAAAGTAAAAGTAAGCGCATAATTATGGACGAATTAATACTACAAGACAAATACTTAATGAACTTCTTTACCAATCGTGCAGATGGGTTACAATACAAAGAAGTAAAAGCAAATACAGTATCTAAATTACATTTTGTAGTAGAAGATTTAAAATACTTTATAAGCGAAACAACACTAAATAAAACAGCATACCGTAAACTCTTAAAAAAGTTCGATAATAACGAAAAGCAATTATTACAAGAGTTTCAAGAAGAATTAAACGAGCGTATTGGTAAGTCTAAAAATATGGCTTTGTTTATTGGTAGTAATCAATCTATCACGTTTAAGGGTGTTAAAGTCAATTTGTTTTATCCAAGCGGTAGTATAACACACGGAGATACATTATTTAACGAAAATCAATTTTCTGTAGTACAAGAATTACCATACATATACAAGCATCAAGGCAAAACACAATTTAGTTTTCGTCCAGATATTACCTTTTTCTTAAACGGTATATTTTTAGGCTATTCAGAATTAAAATCTAACTACAATAACCAAAGCGCGCATAAAGACGGTAAAATAAAAATAGCCAATGATTATCAAAAAGCAGTAACCAATTATTTAACTATTGCAGAGGGTAATGATGTTTCACAAACTATACGTAAAGATTTTTTAAAGATATTCGAGAAAGCCATACACATTACAACTACAGATGTTCAAGATACCTTTATCATCAGAAATATTTCCAATCAGTTTGATGAAATTAAAGCTAAGGTAGAAGACAATTCGTTTGATTTTGATAAGTACAAAGCCAATGTTAATGATGGTTTAAAATCTTATCCTTTAACTAATCCAGAAGCTAATAAACAACAACGTTTTGAAGAAGTCTTTAAGGCTTTGTACGGTAAAAAAATGATAGAGCGTGAAATACTCTATTATAACTTTATTGAACGAGAATTAGTAAAAGAAGATAAGGGAAAACAAAAAGGATATAAGCATAACGATGGTAGATTAATTGCGCCAAGACCAAAACAAAAGTTTGGAGCAGATAAAATCATCAATAAAATAGATGAGTTTTTAGAACACGAAGACGAGCCAGATTATTTTATCAATAAACTACGTCAGCAACTAACCGATAAAGGCTTAGGAGCTACTCAAATAGAAGAGTTAATTACTAAAAGGCAGAAGTATCAAAATAATAAAAACGTCTATTCCTTACTCTTACAATACGCAGCAGGTTTTGGTAAAAGTAATATTATAGGTTGGACTTCTTTAATGCTGAAAGATTTACGTAAAAATGATGAGTTTGTCTACGATAAAATAATGTTGGTTGTAGATAGAGTGCAGTTAAGAGACCAATTAGATAGTAAAATGTATAATATGAACATTGCGAATAGTATGTTCATAGAAGCCAATAGTAAAAAGTCTTTTTTAGAAGCTCTAAATACAGACAAACGTATAGTAGTAGTCAATCTTCAAAAGTTCAATTCAATTAGAGAGTTTTTAGATGATGAAGTAGTACAAAAGTTATCCGCTATGCGTATTGCTTTTTTAATTGATGAAATACACCGTTCTAATAGTGGTCAACAACACGAAGAAATGGTATCGTTATTTGATGAATTACAAAACAGTTTCGATACTAATAAAGAATACAAGAAAACATACAATAAGAAAAACTTAATTATAGGTTTTACAGCAACACCAAGTGATGTGACATTAGCACGTTTTGGAGAGTATAACAAATATGCAGAAGCCGAAAAAATATGGGTTCCGTTTGATAGTTACACAATGAAAGAAGCTATTGAAGATGGCTATATTTTAAACCCAATAAAAGGTATTGTTCCTGTATCTGCTAAAATGTATTTTGAAAAGCCAGACGATGCAACAGAAGGTTTTGAAGGAGATACTGGTTATTATAGAGAAATGCCAGACAATCCAGATTCAGGAGTTGATGCTAATGGTAAAAAATACAGAATTAGTAAAAAGAAAATATACGAAGATGAAGAACGTATAGAAGCGATTTCAAAGTTTGTAGCAAAACGATTAGTATCAGCAGTATATCATAATATTAGAGGTACAGCAAAAGCAATGTTTGCAGCATCTTCTATTAAAGCAGCGATTAAATATCGTAAATACATACAGCAATATTATAGCGAGTTAGTTGCAGAGAAAAAACACGAACGATTTAAAGATGCGCCTATTTATATTGTGTACAGTTCAGATGGTCAGAAATACGAGAGCGCAACAACCTTAAACGGTGGTTTGTCAGAAGCCAAAGTGTTACAGAATTTTGCACTTAAAAAGAATGGTTTAATAATAGTAGTAGATAAATTACAAACTGGTTTCGATGAACCTAAATTGCATACTTTATTCTTAGATAAAGAAATAAGAGGTATTAACGCAATACAAACTATTTCAAGAGTAAACCGTACAGCAGGTAAATATAAAAAGGATTGTAAGATTATAGATTTATCATATAAAAATGTAAACGTAAATAACATAAAACAAGCGTTTGAGCATTTTAGTAATGTAGTCGTAAGTGATTTTGATCCTTTAGGTCAAGAGCAATTATTACAAGAGATTTATGAAAACCTAAAACAAGTAGATATTTTTAAAGCACATTTTAAGCTGTTTAAAACATATCAATTAGGCGATAAAAAAGATATATCTGCTATTCTTAATTTTGAAAGTGCAGTAACAGAATTAGTAAGAAAGCAACCAGAAGAAGCTAAAAAGTTAAAACAAAGTATCAATAAATATTTTAAAATTCTAAACTTAATAGCGTTTGTTATAGAGATAGATGAAAAATATAGCGAAGAGCATTTTACAGAGTTTTGGTATAGATTCAGTGTGCTGTATAACTCATTAACAGGTACAACAGAGTTAATAGATGATGTTGAAGTATATTTTGATAATAGAATAGGAATTGTAGCACCACCTGAAGAAGTTGAAAAGAAAGAAAAATCTAAAACAGGTGTAAGTGAACCAGGAGGAGAATATGGTAAACAATATAAGTTCGATATATTAGCAGTAATAGAAAAACGTAATGAAGAAGAAGAGGAAATTGAAGCTTTAATATTGGATTTTGAACATAAGATAGAAGCCTTTTTCGAGTATGTAAATAAAGAAGGTACAAGAGTAATTGCTAAAATGAAAAGTACCAAAACCGCTTTTGATGAAGATGAAATTTACAAAGACTTCGAAATTATTTATAAAAAGTACATAAGAAGAAACCGTAAATTATTAGGTCAATTCTTTATCAAAGAAACCGAAGACATAGTAAACCAATTATGTGATGATTTTGAAAAAACAATTTAGTTATAATATTTATTCCATACAATTTATTGAAAAACACCAAATCAAATAAAGCTTTTACCCAAAATCGTTTACTCAAAGAAGAAAGACGTAAAAAGCGTAGAAAAGAAAAAAAGAAAAAGAATAGGATAGCTCAGACTAAACTAAAACAAAAGCGTAAATACTTTAGTAAATATGCTGAAGTTAATGCACCAGAAAAACTTACCTTACAATTAGGTTATTCTGAAGATGTCCTTAGATTTATAAGTCTTTTAAAAGAATTAGGTAAGTCTGAAGATATTATAAATATAAGATTACATAAAGTAACTGATATTGGTGAAGGAGCTATAGCTATGCTTCTTTCTGTTATGAAAGAACTTACTAACGCAGGTATAGCTTTAAAAGGTGAGAAACCATCAAATACAATAGCAAGGAATAAATTAGAAATGTCAGGCTTTTTCAAGTATATGCGTGGTTATGTATCACCAGAGAATTTGAAAACAAAGAACATAATTATTCATACAGGTGATATTACCACCTCGCAAGAAGAATTAGAGCCTGCAATGCCACAGGCTATGGAAACGGTTTGGGGTGTGTCAGGGCGTTGTCCTCAGTTGTTTGGTGTAATTGGTGAAATGTTGCGTAATTCTTGCGACCACGCTTTTCAAACGGATAATAGTGTTTCTTGGCATTTAGGTGTATCACATATTGAAAAGGATAATACAGTTAAATTTTCATTTGTAGATAATGGTGTTGGTATTATTAAAAAATATTATGAAGATAACAATTGGCAGAAAGTAAAAGATCATTTTAAGAGTGACGCTACAGTATTAGAGAATGCATATAAGAATGGTATAGCATCTCAAACAGGTTTACCTTGGCGCGGTGAAGGATTGCCTACAATATACGAATTGTATACAGACAATATAATTACTAACTTAGTAGTTATTACTAATAATGTCTATTTAGACTTTGATAAGAAAAAATTTGAGGAAATAAAAGTTCCTTTTTCAGGAACATATTATTTCTGGAGAGTAAATAACAGCTGTACACCAGCATTTTTTGCATAATTATGATAATAATAGATATACCTAACGATTTCACAAAGACACCAGGTTGGCGTACTTATGATGATGGCCCTAATTCAGGACAAGAATTTTATGATAAACTATTAAAAGAGAGATTTGAAGAAGCCTTAAAAACAAATGTAAAACTCAAGGTTATTTTAGATGGTTCAAATGGTTATACTACATCTTTTTTAAACGAGGCTTTTCGCTTACTCGGTGGTGCTTTTGGTGCAGATGCTGTTTGGGATAGGTTAGTAATTGTTTCTAATGAAGTACCCAAATATATCGAACGTATAAAAAAAGGTGTTTATGCAATGGAAAAAAAATAAATGGCTTTTATTAATTGCGTTTTTTTCAGGCGTATTAATATGTTTTATTGCTACAAGATTTCATTATTTTGAAATAAAAAAAGAGCTTGATGTACCTTCATTGGTATTGGGTGTTTTAGGATTAGGTATCGGTTTATTTATAGCAGATAATATTCAAAACAAAAACAATAAAAATCAAAATCAATATGCTTTTTTAGAAAGTAAATTAGATACTTGTTGGACTAAATTTTCAACTTTAGCAAAAGTTATTAGCTTAGATACAAAAGTGCCTTTAGAAACTTTATCTGGTTTTAGTCAAGATATTGTGCATCAGGTAGGTTTTATTAAAAATATTTTTAATGCTTTTGAAAAGGATTGTACTTGTATTGATAGTTTAGAAGAGCAATTAGATAGTTTTGAAGATTTGTTTGATGATTTACGCACAGAGGAAAATATCAAGTATTACTCAGAAGAAAAGGATGTAATTGAAAATAATATTGTAGCTATTAATCAATGCTTTTCGGAAGTACTTAAAGCGATACAAAATTTAAGTTAGTAAGACGGTCATATTAATTCCACACAACCCAAAACCCAGTTTTTTACGAAAAAGTAAAAATCCTCTGTCTTTTGTGTTGTTCCGCGCACCACCGCATAGTTGGTTTTATGTCATAATAGTTGTAGCCAACGCTATAATAGCACATTGCTTGTTTTATTTAAACTTATCTATTTTAATAAATTGGTACAATAAAAAAGCAAAGAGCTATTGCCAACGCTCAAAACAACTATTCCGCCACAAAACCAACCCAAAGCTAAGTTACATAATAGAAGTTATAGGAGCAAAAATCCTTTCAAAGGTTGCCTACGGCGTTTTATTATATTTTCGTCGCTATAACTGCTATTATGTAAAATATCGGCTAGCCTTTGCCCTTGGTCAAGTGTAATAAACATTATAAGTCGATATTCACGAGTACATTAATTTAAAATAAAAAAGATACGAGCTAAATATCCGCTTATCCAACGCTCAAATCCGAACATATAACAACATTCTGAACAAACATTAAACAGTTGAACAATTAAAGGATTAAGATAATTGAAAATAATATTCGTTATCTCATTCAACTGCACAAAACCATCATTAAGTCCAAGTATTCCTTAACTCAAGTCTTTGTTTGTTTCATTTCACTAACAAATATTAAAGACCACTTTTCCCCACCACCCAAGAAATAGGATATAAAAAAATAGGTTTAAGAAAGTTAGTACTACGCCATAGCATATTGCTTTTTCTCGTGCCTCAAAAAAACAAAAAGCTATCGTCTAAAAGTCCTGTATAAGTATTAATTTAAATGCTGTTTTATCAAACAACTATTTAAACCAATACCCATACAAACGCTTCATCCACCGCACAGTAAAAGATTAAAACCTATTTTTTTAAGTGTTAATTCCCCAGAAAAGTTAAATTTATAGAATGAAGAAAATGATTGAAGATTTATTTGATTTATTCTTTCCTAAAAATATAGATGAAAACGGTAATGAAATTGAAAATCCTGAAGGCGACGATTCATATACAACAAAAGTTTTTACAATAGTTATGCTGATAATTATAGTAATATTCGCATTTATAGAATTAAAATAAAAAAAGGTAGCAAATATATGTGGCTTCCTCTGCCAGCCGCACAAGCCTGTAAAGGTCAAGCCCTACGGGTTTTGAATAAAACTTTTTTCACAAACTTTTTTCTTTTTCATTAAACATTTTAACTCAAAAAACTTTTATCCAAAAACCTTGACAGCCTTACCCACGCCACAACAACTATGGCTATCTTTTTATTCTTTTCAAAAAAAATAATGTAGCGAAGCGTAGCGAGCAATTTTAAATTGGATAGCTATGTCAACTTTTGAACTGAAAACACACCGTACAGGAAAAACTTACTCAAACCCTCATTTTTTCATCCTAAACAAAGGTTTAAACAGCGGAAAACCGCTCTCAAATCCTTGTCCTAATTGTTTTGTAGTTACTACTTCAACCGAAAAAGAGAAAAACACACTTTTTCATTTATCTATGATGCTACAAATAGGCGGTTTTTACGCTTATTATTTAAAAGGAAGTGTTATTCCGTTTATCTCAATACATGATTGCAGAAAAACCCTTAAAAATAGTTTAAAATCAAATTCTAATGCAGAGGATATAATGCAAAAACATATTAAAGCGGTTGAGGTTATCAGTAAAAAAGAAAAGGAGTTACAAAATGTCATTGATAAAATGGCAGTTTTAAAGGTCGCATATATACGTAATTGTTTCAACTTGATGCAAACGAAAGAAGCCTAACGCAAAGGTATCGTAAAGCCTTAAAACAGTAACAAAATGGCATTATTTTAGTTATATTAGAAGAGTAAACAAAGTTTAAAAGCAATATCAAGTCCGTACCAAATCCGAACGAGTATTAATTTTAAATTTAAATAGTAATGGGTAAAATTGCACAGGGAATTTTAGGAGGGTTATCAGGAAAAGTAGGTAACGTAATTGGTGGTAGTTGGAAAGGTATTGATTATTTAAGAATCAAGCCATCAAGCGTGGCGAATCCACGAACAGAAGGACAAGTAAATCAACGTAATAAATTTACTATTACATTGGAGTACTTGCAAGCAAACAAAGGCTTTATTAAAATTGGTTATAAGGCATTTGCGAACAAGAAAACGGAGTTTAATGCTGCAATGTCTTACGTGTTGAATAATGCAGTAGGAGGTATTGCACCAAACTTTACGGTAGATTATGCTAATGCTTTATTAAGTAGAGGTTCATTATCTGGAGCATTAAATGCAACAACAGATTTAGCAACAGCAGGACAAGTTTCTTTTGCTTGGGATGATAACTCTGCTGAAGGTAATGCAAACCTAACAGATAAATCAATGGTATTGGTTTACAACCCAAGTAAAAAAGAATCGATGTACATTTTAGACGGTGCTGATAGAACAGTAGGTTCTCAAGTAGTTACAATACCAAACACCTATGCAGGTGATACAGTAGAGCTGTTTATGGCATTTGTTTCTGCTGATGGAACACAAGTATCAAACAGCGTGTATTTAGGCTCTGGTACGGCAGCTTAATAACTTTAAGCATAAATACATTCAAAAAGAAACCGTTACAGTATATTTGTAACGGTTTTTTTATGCTTATAGATCACTATATTTTCTTCTCTATTTTACAGTTTAAAAAGTTTTACCTATGTTGTACCTTTTTTAATTAATTCTTGTTTAAGTCAATAAAATCAATACATACAAAGTGTTATCTACACAACACCGTGTATAATTAATTGCTTGGTCACTGCCGACTTACGAACATTCCTGCGGAATATTCTATCTGTAATTTATTTGCTAAATTAGTTGCTTAACCAAGCAACTAACCATACACAAAACCGTTGGCACTAATAACGCGAAAAATAAGAATGAATAAATTATATACCACAATTATTACATTTGGAATAATAGCGGAAATTACTATTCTAATCTTTTTCAGTAAGAAAATTGCTGCTTGTGGACCTATAATATTTTGGGCTATAGGGCTATTTGGATTACTGAATTATGGAATGAACATTCACAAACTGTCTGTTTCTGTTAATAGGACAAAACCTGAACTTTATAAAAAACATAGTTTCGGAACAATGTTAACTCGAAATGCATTTTCAGACAATGAATTTTTGGGTGCATTGAACGAAGTAGAAAAGAAATTAATAGATAATAACAAAACCATATTTAAATTTCTATTTCTATGTTTTGGTCTTTTTGTAATCTCTATAATCCTAATCTTATTAAAGTAAAACAGTAAGTTATATAAATAATAATAGATATGAAAAATCCCTTATGATTTCGCTTAAACAAAGCATGAAATCCGAATAGTATGCAAAAAAAAATAATCAAATTCTGAATTTAAAAGTGTTGAAATAAAACGTCGGAATTGAATACTCACTCAACTCTTGAATTTTACTCAGTCGGAATTTCAACAAGTTTGTGCAATCTGAACTGAATAAAAAATTGAGCCACTTTCGGAATTAACGCTTCTTATTCAAGAAGACTTGAATGTATAAAGCTGCTGTTCCATCCTCCTTTATGTAATCATCTTTAATAATTACTTTCTTAGTAAAGTTCCCAGTATTTTTCTTTGGGTAGTTCTTTGGGTAGTTTAATTCAAATATTTCTTTCGTTTAAAAAACAAAAAAACCACTTAAAACACAACCAAACAGAAAGTTAAGGGTATTCCCCAAACTTTCCGCCTGAATATTTTTTAACTTAGTGACCGCGAAGGGATTCGAACCCCCAACCCTCAGAGCCGAAATCTGATATTCTATCCAGTTGAACTACGCAGCCTTAATTCCTGAAAAGACAGGAATCTTTAATCATATATTTAAGACAATTTCGCTTTTACAATAGTCGAAATAGTTTTACCATCGGTTTTACCGGCTAATTGTTGATTAACAAGCCCCATAACTTTACCCATATCTTTCATACCTTCTGCTCCTACTTGAGCAATAGTAGCCACAACAACTGCTTCAACAGCGGCTTCACTTAATTGTTCTGGTAAAAACTGACTGATAATTGCTGCTTGTGCTAATTCTGGCTCTGCTAAATCTTCACGGTTTTGTTCTGAGAAAATAGAAGCACTATCCTTACGTTGTTTTACAAGCTTTGATAATATTTTTATTTCTTGGTCTTCGCTAATCTCTTCTTTAGTGCCTGTTTCAGTTTGAGCTAATAATAACTCAGACTTCACAGCTCTTAAAGCTGCTAAAGCGGTTTGATCTTTAGCTTTCATTGCTGCTTTCATAGCAGTCATAATATCTTGTTGTAAACTCATAACTTAAAATCTTGGTTGTATGCGCCAAATATACTAAGAAATTTAAGATTCTTTACGGACAACATATAACTATTATGCCTTGTAATTTTTAATTATATAAAAAAAAGACACCCGAGAAACTCAATGAGTAACTCGGGTGTATAAATTAATAGTGATATAGTGTTTAATCTACATTATCATGTAAATATGAATTATTTCTTCTTAATTGAATATCATCATTATCATCGGTTCCTACAGACAATCTTGATGCAGATGTATCTGAAGAATGCGGAGTATTATCTAAACTTAATCCTTGTCTTTTATAAGCGGGTTGACGTTCAATCTCATCAATTTTTGCGGTATTAAACTTGTAATTAAAGTCTTTCATTTTACGACGACGCTCATCGGCTCTTTCTTTTAATAATTCAGAAAGTGGCGTGTGCATAGGATCAATCTCTTGACTTGGACTGTCATCAACAGGTGCTGCGGCCACTGTTTTTCTTTCAAAAACAATAGCTTCCTCAACCTCTTCAATCTCCTCTACCGCTTCAACAGGTGCTTTTTGCTCTAAAACAGAAGATTCAACCTCCATATAATCACCTAAAGCATAACGTTTTTCGTTAGTACCGCTAACTTGAGCTTGAGGGGCTGTAGTCACTTCTACAGGATCATTAACTTCAATAGCATGAACACCTTCATTCAAATTGAAATGCGTTTTAGCGTCTGTTTTTGGCGCTTGTACTTCTGAAATTGGCGCGTTTATAGGCATATCAAAAGTTAAGGTAATTTGTTCTTCTTGTTCAACAGGAGTTTCAACATGTCCTGGCGCATCATCTACTGAAGTAATAACAAAATCATCCTCTTCAGCAACTTCTTTACTATTTAAAACCTCATCATACGCTACATCTATACCTTTAAGTGATGCTGATGTTGGTATAATATCCATCACCGTTTGAGCTTCTGCTTTTGGTGTATCATCTAACGATAAAGTATGACGTACAACCTCTGAGGCTGGTGCTGTAGGTACAGCAACTGCTTTATGTGTTGGCGCAGGGTTATGTATGCTTACATTTTTTACTTTTCCAATCTCGTTTTCTAAAGAGTGAACGACTTTTACAGCTTCGGTATTAGAAATTTCATCTTGCTGATCTAAATCAAAACCCGTAGCTATGATTGTTACAGAAATAGCATCTTCTAAGGTATCATCATCACCAACTCCCATAATAATATTAGCACTATGACCTGCTTCATTTTGAATGTGATCATTAATTTCACCAATCTCATCGATAGTAATTTCAAGAGGTCCAGAAACGATAAGCAACAGTACGTTTTTGGCTCCAGTAATTTTATTATCGTTTAATAATGGTGAATCTAAAGCATTCTTAATCGCTTCAGCAGCTCTAGTTTCTCCTGACGCTGTAGCAGACCCCATAATAGCAGTACCGCTATTACTTAATACGGTCTTAGCATCACGTAAATCAATATTTTGTGTATAGTGATGTGTAATAACTTCTGCTATACCTCGAGAAGCGGTAGCTAAAACTTCATCTGCTTTTGAGAAGCCTGCTTTAAAACCTAAATTACCATAAACTTCTCTTAATTTGTTATTGTTTATAACAACTAACGAGTCAACATGGCTACGTAATTTCTCAATTCCTTGTTGTGCTTGTCCATTACGAGTACGTCCTTCAAACTGAAACGGCATAGTAACAATACCTACAGTTAAAATATCCATCTCTTTGGCCATTTTAGCTATAACTGGCGCTGCACCTGTACCGGTACCTCCTCCCATTCCTGCTGTGATAAATACCATTTTGGTATTAGTATCCAACATACGTCTTATATCTTCTCTACTCTCCAAAGCGGCTTGCTCTCCCACTTCTGGGTTTGCTCCTGCTCCTAATCCTTCGGTTAGGTTAACTCCTAATTGAATTTTATTTGGAACGCTACTACTTTGTAACGCTTGAGAGTCTGTATTACAGACTACAAAATCTACTCCTTTTATCCCTTGCGAGAACATGTGGTTAATAGCGTTACTACCACCTCCACCAACACCTATCACCTTAATGACGTTAGACTGGTTTTTTGGTAAATCGAATGCAATATTCCCTAATTCGTTATTGTTGCTCATAATTAGTTCTTTACTGATTTATATATTTTAATCTTACTTATTCTTTTTATTATACTCTTATTCTGCGTTGTCTAAGAAATCTTTAACACCTTGTGTTAGCTTCTCTAAAAAGGTGAGCTTAGGTGCTTTCTTTTTAACGTTCTCAGGTGCCGGTTCAACGGTCTCTGGGGGCGTTTCAACAAGGTGAGGGGCTTCTTCAACTTCTGGAACTTCTTCAACAACCGCTTCTTTAACACATTCACGCTCTTGACGTTTAATATCGTCCATAACTAAACCTACGGCTGTAGCGTATAACGGACTTGCAATCTCTTCGTCACTATTACCTGCAAGATGCTCATTAGGAAACCCTATTCGAGTATCCATTCCTGTGATATATTCTACAAGTTGTTTTAAATGTTTAAGCTGTGCGCCTCCTCCGGTTAAAACAATTCCTCCTATTAATTTTTTCTTCTGTTCTTCGTGTCCGTAGTTTTTTATTTCTACAAAAACTTGCTCTACAATTTCTCTAACACGGGCATGTATGATCATTGATAGATTTTTCAACGTAATCTCTTTTGGATCTCTACCGCGTAATCCTGGAATAGATACAATCTCATTATCTTTATTTTCTCCAGGCCATGCTGAACCAAATTTAACCTTTAATAATTCGGCTTGTCGTTCAATAATTGAACAACCTTCTTTAATATCATCAGTAATCACATTTCCTCCAAAAGGAATCACTGCAGTATGACGAATTATACCATCTTTAAAAATGGCTAAGTCTGTGGTTCCTCCTCCTATATCAATTAAAGCAATACCGGCTTCTTTTTCTTCTTGACTTAGTACGGCATTTGCAGATGCTAAAGGCTCTAAGGTAATACCTCCTAATTTTAAACCAGAACTAATCACACAGCGCCCTATATTTCTTATTGATGGTATTTGCCCAACAACAATATGAAAATTGGCTTCCAAACGTCCTCCATACATTCCAATAGGTTCTTTTATTTCACCTTGACCATCTATTTTATATTCTTGTGGTAAAACATGAATAATTTCTTCTCCTGGTAACATTACCAATTTATGAACTTGATTGATTAAAGTTTCAATATCACTTTCATCAATCACCATTTCAGAATTTGAACGGGTCACATAATCATTATGTTGTAAACTGCGTATATGCTGACCTGCAATACCTACAGTGACACATTCTATTTTTAAACCAGCTTCTTCTTCAGCTTGTTGTACAGCTTGTTGGATGGATTGTATAGTTTGTGTGATATTATTAACCACCCCGCGGTGTACACCCAAACTTTTAGATTTTCCAACGCCTAATATTTCGGCTTTTCCATATTCATTTTCACGACCAATCATCGCCACAATTTTTGTGGTTCCAATGTCTAATCCTACTGAAATCTTATTATTTTCCATCCCTTACTTTTTTGTACAGATAACCTGGTTATCAAACTTCAAATTCACTACACTGTAACTATCCAATGTTTTATCTTTATAAGCTTTTTGGTAAAAAGCTTTAAGATTATTTATTTTCTTATCTAACAGATTTAAAGACCCTAAGTGGATATTAAAATCATGTAATCTAAATTTCAAATCAATCGTTGCATTTTCATTTTGATGAATCTCTACAACATGTGAATTTAAAAACGCATCATCGGCTACTTTTTGAGCAATTTGATATACGTTTTTTAAATCATTTTTCAATACAGATCCTGTAACCAAAGGCACTCTAGCTGTATAGTTTTTTGATAGCGGCATTGCGCCCCCATCTCTATCAATATAATAAGAAGCATTAGTACGCACTCTTGCGATAGGTTGCTTTTGTTCAACCTCTGCAACAATGTTTCCTGTAACACTCAGATACACTTGCGCTTGCTTAATTATCGCGTTAGAATTTAAGGCGTTCTCTAAACCGTACAAATCTATAATATCTTTCCGTTTATTAGCAACTGTTTCTTGACTTTGTATCAACAATTTACTAACAGCTTCATGCGTAATAAATAAGTTATCCTCACCTACAAAATTCACTATAGGTTTTGATACTTTTCTTACTGAATTTCTAGCTGACGAAAAAGCATAAAGAAACACTACTAATACAAGTAGTAATCCAATTTTTATATAGCTCCAGTTAAGCTTCAATTTGTAACGCGTCTTTTATTAATTTTACTTCTACTCCAATATCTCCTGCACCCATAATTAATATAATTGGTGCATCTGATTTTTTTATTTCTGAAATCAATTCAGCTTTCTGAACCAATTTCTTAGACTCTAAAGTCATTTTATCTAATAACAATTGCGCATCTACTCCTGCAATTGGCAATTCTCTTGCGGGATAAATATCTAACAGCAATACACTATCAAAACACGATAATTGTGCTGCAAATTCATCGGCAAAATCGCGTGTTCTAGTATACAAGTGTGGCTGAAATACGGCTAACACTTTTTTACCTGGATACATCTCTCTTACAGCTTGATGTACGGCTTTTAGTTCTTCTGGATGATGTGCATAATCATCAATTAGCACAAGATCTTCTGTTTTTATATGATAGGTAAATCGTCGTTTAACTCCTTTGTAAGATGCTAATGCATCAACAAGCTGCTCAGAAGAGCAACCATACTCTAAAGCCATGGCCAATGCAATTAATGCATTAGACAAGTTATGTCTACCAGGTAGGTTAAATTTGAATCCTTTAAGAACAGTATATGGTGTTTTGACATCAAACACATAAGTCCCGTCTTCTATTTTTATATTTTGTACTGAATAATCAGCATCATCTTCTATACCGTAAGTAATTCCCTGCAAAGGCAATCCGTTTTTAACAAACAGTTTTCCGTTAGGTTTTATACGTTTTGAGAACTCTACAAACGACTTCTCAAGTTCTTCAGCTTCACCGTAAATATCCAAGTGGTCTGCATCCATTGAGGTGATGCATGCCAAATCGGGCGACAAAGTTAAGAACGATCTATCAAATTCATCGGCTTCTACTACAGAAACTTTGGTACCATTTAAAATTAAATTAGAATCATAATTCTGACTAATTCCTCCTAAAAATGCAGTAACCTCTTCATTACATACATACAACAAGTGTCCTAAAATACTTGTAGTAGTTGTTTTTCCATGTGTACCCGCAACTGCCAAACAATACGTGTGTTTAGTAATTGCGCCTAAAACCTCCGATCGCTTTAAAACACTGAACCCATGAGTCTTAAAATAATTAAGCTGAACATGCGTATTTGGTACCGCTGGTGTATATACGACTAAAGTCTCCGAAGGGATCATAAAGTCTGAATCAATTGCAGAAATAGCGTCAATAAAACCTACAGATATTCCCAAATCCTCAAGAGAATTTGTGATTTCGGTAGCTGTTTTATCATAACCAGATACACGCTTTTGGTTGGCCTTAAAATAACGCGCCAAAGCACTCATCCCGATACCTCCAATGCCTATAAAATAAACGTTATGTATATGATTTAAATTCATTTATTTCTGCACTAATTTTTCGACTTCGTTTACAATATCTTTTGTGGCATTTACCAAGGCTAATTTCTTGATGTTTGCACCTAACTCTTTTTGTTTTTCAACAGAATTAATAAGTTCTGAAAATTGATTTTCAAAATCAACATCTAAATCTGCTTCCTTAATTAATAAGGCTGCATTTTTTGAGCTCACTGCCAAGGCATTCTTAGTTTGATGATCTTCAGAAACATTTGGTGAAGGAATAAAAATAACTGGTTTCCCCACCACACATAACTCTGATACCGAACTTGCTCCTGCGCGTGATATAATCACATCGGCAGCAGAATACGCCATATCCATAGTATTTAAAAACGGATATACCTGTACGTTTTCCAAGGCATTGTATGTTTTATATTGATTATAATACAGTTTTCCGCATTGCCATATAATTTGCACATTTTGCGCATGTATAAAATCTAATTCTTTTTCTATAAGCTCATTAATACGTTTAGATCCCAAACTACCTCCTAAAACTAAAAGGGTGTATTTACCATGACGCAACTTATA
This sequence comes from Lacinutrix undariae, assembly GCF_052934785.1. NCBI lineage: Bacteria > Pseudomonadati > Bacteroidota > Flavobacteriia > Flavobacteriales > Flavobacteriaceae > Lacinutrix > Lacinutrix undariae. The sequence goes on along the minus strand of NZ_CM128809.1, from coordinate 1,693,509 downwards.
ATTGTCTTTGGCTAAAATTTGTTTGTCATCTAACTCTAATAAATCTTGACGTATTGGATTACCTGTTTTTATTAATTTTTCCTTCGGAAAAAAACGTTCCAAACCATCATACGCGACACAAATAGTATCTACTTTTCGACCTAAGATCTTATTAGTAATCCCTGGAAACGAATTTTGCTCCTGTATCAAACTAGGTATCCCTTTTGATGTTGCCATTTGCAATAATGGACCACTAGCAAAACCGCCTGTACCAATAACAACATCGGGTTTAAAGCTTTTTATAATTTTACGAGCACGTAATAATGAACAGAGCAACTTAAATGGAAACACTAAATTTTTAAGTGTTAATTTTCGTTGAATTCCAGAAATCCATAAACCTTCAATTTCATAACCTGCTTCTGGAACTTTTTCCATTTCCATACGGTCTTTTGCTCCTACAAATAAAAATTCAGCATCAGGATAACGCAATTTTAATTCGTTCGCAATAGCAATTGCAGGATAGATATGTCCTCCTGTACCGCCACCAGATAATATAATTTTATAATTACTCATTAAATTGTTTCACTTAAAATTTCTAAAGGATTATCATCCACATGTTCCTGTTCCTTAATCTCTTCACGTTTAGCACTTACACTAAGGATAATCCCTATAGATAAACAAGTCATCCATATAGATGTTCCTCCACTACTTATAAGCGGTAAAGTTTGCCCCGTTACTGGAAATAACTCTACGGCAACCGCCATATTTATTAAAGCCTGAAATACAATGGGTAATCCCACTCCTAACACTAATAATTTACCAAATACAGTATCTGCCTTTTGAGAGACAATAACAATTCGGAATAAAAACCAAGAATAGAGTATCAATAAACAGACACCACCTATTAACCCGTATTCTTCTATAATAATGGCGAAAATAAAATCGGAAGATGACTGCGGCAAAAAGTTCTTCTGAACACTTTTCCCTGGACCTACACCTTTTATTCCACCTGAAGCAATAGCTATTTTTGCTTTTTCAATTTGATAATCTGCATCAGTATCTGCTCCATTTGAAAAGTTTTCAATACGACTCATCCAAGTATCCACACGATTTGGCATAGCATCAGGAAAGGCTTTAGCGACCAAGATAAACATCAATAACGCAACAATACCTGAGCTTATAATAACAGCCAAATATTTTAAGGGATAACCCCCTATAAACGCTAACATCATCACCATAGTAAAAATGATGGCTGTTGTTGAAAAGTTGGCTGGTAAAATTAAAATCAGCACAAAAAATACAGGAAGCCACAAAAATATTACCGTCTCTTTAAAAGAAACTTTTTGTTCATATATTTTAGACAAATACCTTGCCACATATACCATTAACACTACAGAAGCTAAAGTAGAAGTCTGAAAAGATACACCTACTACAGGGATACGTATCCAACGACTCGCATTTGCACCAGCAATTGTGGTACCTTGAAACATAGTAATAACCAACAACACCACCACCACTGGAATCATCACCATTGAAATACCTCTAAAATAACGATAAGGCACTTTGTGAATACCATAAATAAGTGCAAATCCTAAAATTAAATGCACTAAATGTTTTATTAAAAACGAAAAAGCACCACTGCCCCCAATGTTAGCCAAGTTACTGGCTGCACTGTAAACCGGAAGGAATGAAAATATCGCCAATAGCGCCACAATAGCCCATATTAGTCGATCTCCTTTTATGTTTTCAATAATCTTTTTCATTATAACTGTCTTACAGCATCTTTAAATTGACGCCCTCTATCTTCGTAATTTTCAAATAAATCAAAACTTGCACATGCCGGAGATAACAATACATTATCACCTGAATCTGCTAATTTATATGCCATTTGCACAGCTTCACTCATAGATTGAGTTTCCTTAATAACATCAACCATTGAGCTAAAATTTTCTAATAACTTTGTATTATCTGTTCCTAAACAAATAATAGCTTTCACTTTTTCGTTTACAAACTGAAACAACTCGCTATAAGCATTTCCTTTATCTACACCACCAACAATCCAAACCGTTGGCGCATCCATACTTTCTAAAGCGAAATAAGTTGCATTAACATTCGTTGCTTTAGAATCGTTTATATACAACACCTTATTTATTTTAAGGACATGCTCTAAGCGATGCTCAACACCTTGAAAGCTCTGTAAACTCTCTCTTATCGTTTGCTTTCTAATTCTAAGCAAATGAGAAACAGTAGACGCTGCCATGGCATTTTTTATATTATGTTTGCCCTCTAGAGCAATATCTTTTGTTGGCATAATAATTTGATTATTATCAATTGTTATTTTAATGTTATCCTGGTCCAAACACGCACCGTTTTCAATAGGTTTTTCTAATGAAAATGGTAATAATGTTGATTGAACTGGATATCGTTTTAACCAATCTGTGATAACAACATCGTCGCCATCAAAAATTAAATAATCGCTACTAGTTTGAGCCATTGCAATTCTGAATTTTGAAGCAACATATTGCTCAAAATCATAATTATAACGATCTAAATGATCTGGTGTAATATTTGTAATCACCGCAATATGTGGTTTAAAATCAACACAGCCATCTAACTGAAAACTGCTAATCTCTAACACATAATTATCGTAATTCTCTTCTAAAACCTGTTTCGCAAAACTATCGCCAATATTTCCTGCTAATCCAACATGAAGTTGCTGCTTTAAAATATGATGCGTTAGTGTAGCAGTAGTAGTTTTCCCATTACTACCCGTAATACCCACTAAGGTTGCTTTTGTAAATTTTGAAGCAAATTCAATCTCTGAAATTACAGGGATTTTTTCTGCTAATATTTTTTGAACTAAAGCAACTTTATCAGGAATACCAGGACTTTTCATTACCAAGTCAGCATTTAAGATTTTACTCTCTGTATGCTGTGCTTCTTCCCATTCAATCTCATTCTGTATAAGAACGTTTTTATACGTTTCTTTTATTTTTTTATTATCTGAAACAAACACATCGTATCCTTCCGATTTTCCTAAAAGTGCTGTACCAACACCACTCTCTCCGCCTCCTAGAATTACAAGTCGTTTCATTTCTATCTAATTTTCAAGGTCACAATTGTTAAAATCGCAAGTAAAATTCCTACAATCCAAAAACGGGTTACAATCTTACTTTCGTGATATCCTGATTTTTGATAATGGTGATGTAACGGCGACATCTTAAAAATGCGTCGTCCTTCACCAAATTTCTTCTTTGTGTATTTAAAATAACTCACCTGCATTACTACCGATAAGTTTTCTGCTAAGAAAATTCCGCATAACACAGGAATTAACCACTCTTTACGAACCGCAATAGCAATTACCGCAATAATACCTCCAATAGTTAAACTTCCGGTATCACCCATAAACACTTGTGCGGGATAAGTATTATACCAAAGAAAACCTATTAATGCCCCTACAAAAGCAGCAATATAAATAGTAATTTCCTCTACCCTTGGGATATACATAATATCGAGATAATCTGAAAAAATGATATTTCCAGATACCCAAGCAAAAATCCCTAAAGTAAACACAATAATTGCCGATGTTCCTGCGGCTAAACCATCTATTCCATCGGTTAGATTTGCGCCATTAGAAACAGCTGTAATAATAAATATGGTGGCTAGGATAAAAATTACCCATGCGTATTTTTCTAAATCCGGACTGATCCATGTAATTAAATCGGCATAATCAAACTCATTACCTTTCATAAATGGAATGGTTGTTTTAGTCGATTTTTTTTCAACATCAAATAATGCTGAAGATGATGCATTAGGATTTTCTGCTAAAATTTCTTGCTGTTGTGCTATTGGCAATTGCTCTTTAAGCGTTACATCATCATGAAAAAACAAAGTAGCGCCTACAATAAGCCCTAAACCAACTTGACCAAGTACTTTAAAACGTCCTTTTAAACCTTCTTTATCATTTTTGAATTTCTTAATGTAATCATCCAAAAACCCAATTGCTCCCATCCAAAGTGTGGTTACAATCAATAATATGATATATATGTTTTCTAATTTCGCTAATAACAATACAGGAATTAAAGTTGCTAGAATAATAATTACCCCTCCCATTGTTGGTGTTCCTGCTTTTTCAACCTGACCTTCTAAGCCTAAATCTCTAATGGTTTCTCCAACTTGTTGTTTTTGTAGAAATCTAATAATTCTTTTTCCGAAGATGGTAGAAATTAATAACGACAAAATAATAGCCACAGCTGCTCTAAAGGTTAAAAACCCAAAAAGTGATGCTCCTGGCAATTGATAATGTTGTTCTAAATATTCAAATAAGTAATATAACATCCTACTTCTGTAATTGTTTTAGTAATTCTTGTACTGTTTTATAATCATCAAAATCAAAACGTTCGCCGTTAATTTCTTGATAATTTTCATGTCCTTTTCCTGCAATAAGAATAATATCATTAGGCTGCGCCAACTGACATGCTGTTTTTATGGCTTGCAATCTATTTGTAATAGATAATACTTTATTAAAATTTTGAGGCTCTACACCTTTCTCTATAGCTTCAATAATGGTTTCAGGAGTTTCACTACGCGGATTATCACTTGTAAAAATCACCTTAGTACTTAAAGCCGAAGCAATATGCCCCATTTTTGGTCGCTTTGTTGTATCGCGATCACCACCACATCCTACAACGGTAATTAGTGCTTCGTTTTTAGTTCGAATAGCATTAATCGTTTCTAATACATTTTTCAATGCATCGGGTGTATGTGCATAATCAACTATAGCGGTAATTTTTTTATCTGAAACTATGTATTGAAAGCGACCACTCACACTTTCTAACTCGCTTATTAAACGTAAATTTTCAACATTTTCTAATCCTAATAATTCTGCTGTAGCATAAATTGCTAATAGATTATAAGCGTTAAAAGTTCCTATTAATCGAGACCAAACCTCATGATCATTCAGTTTTAAAAGTAAACCTCCAAACTGATTTTCTAAAATTTGTGCTTTATAATTAGCATACGTTTTTAAAGCGTATGTATATGTTTTCGCCTTAGTGTTTTGCAACATTATAGCGCCATTTTTATCGTCACTATTTACCAAAGCAAATGCTGTTTTTGGTAACTGATCGAAAAAACGTTTTTTGACATCTCTATATTCAGCAAACGAACTATGATAATCTAAATGATCATGTGATAGGTTTGTAAAAATCCCACCTTCAAAATGTAATCCTTCGGTTCTATTTTGATGAATTCCATGTGAACTCACTTCCATAAAACAAAACTCAACACCTGCGGCGTTCATTTCGCTTAAATATTTATTTATAGTTAAAGAATCAGGCGTGGTATGATACGTCTTAAATTCTTTATCATCAATCATTATTTTTACGGTAGACAACAACCCTACTTTATATCCTGCTTTTTTAAACTGCTGATATAATAATGTAGATACCGTTGTTTTTCCGTTAGTTCCAGTAACTCCAACAAGTTTTAAATTCTCAGAAGGGTTACCATAAAAATTAGCTGCCATAAATGCTAAAGCACGACTAGCATCTTCAACTTCTATGTAAGTAATACCATCTTTTAAAACTTCAGGATTTTGCTCACAAACAATTACCGAAGCACCACTTGAAATAGCGGTTTCAATATAATTATGCCCATCAACAACAGTTCCTTTTATAGCTACAAAAACAGTATGAGCAGCAACACGTCTCGAATCAAATTCGATAGCATTTATCTTAACAGCTGTAGTTCCTACAACTGCATTGATTTCAACCTTATATAATATGTTTTTTAACGTAATCATTATATATCTAAAACTATGGTTTGATTTCTTTTGACTTTAACGCCTCTATGTATAGACTGTTTCTTTATAACGCCTACACCATCTACTTCAACTTTTAAGCCCATGTTTTCTAACAAAGCCAGAGCATCCATTGTAGGCATTCCTACAACACTCGGCATAATAGTTTTGTGTTTTTCGGCTAAATCATAATACACATCAAAATCTTTTTCGGTAGTTGCATCTGCAAACTCTAAAGTTTCTACCTCATCAATTAATGGCGTATCTGTAAATATTTTTTGTGCAATTTTCTTGAATACGGGTCCAGAAACATCTGCGCCATAATAGCCTTTTTTTGTACTTGGCTTATGAATCACTACAATACAAGAATACTTAGCATTTTCTGCCGGAAAATACCCTGCAAAAGACGATACATAACGCTTGTTTGCTTTCCAATCCTTCATCCAATACTCCGTTTGTGCTGTTCCTGTTTTTCCTGCCATAGAAAATGTTTCAGAATACAACGAACGCCCCGTACCTCTTACTACGGCATTTTTAAGAATTTCCTGAATTTCATTCAATGTTTTATCTGAACAAATTTTAGGCTCAATCACTTCTTTTTCAAATACTTTTATCTGTTTATCAAATTCTTTAACCTCTTTTATAAAGCGTGGTTTTACCATTTCGCCATTATTAGCAATAGCATTATAAAACGTCAAGGTCTGCAATGGAGTCAAACTTAAATTATACCCATACGCCATTGAAGGCAATGCATTTTTACTCCATTTTTTATCTCCTGGCTCCGGAATATCAGGAATTCCTTCTCCAATAATTGAAATCCCGATAGGCGTAGTAAGATGCCAACTTTTTAAACGATCGATAAATTTATTTGGGTTTTCAGAATAATGATCATCTATAATAGTTGCCAATCCAATATTTGAGGACACCTCTAAACTTCGTGCTGCAGAAATCTTTCCGAAACCTCCTCGTTTTGAATCATAAATTTTTCGTCTATAAAATGTCTTAACACCTTTTTTAGTATCTACAACAGTTGATGTATCAATAACACCATCTTCCAATGCTGCCATAAGCGCCATTACTTTAAAAGTTGACCCCGGTTCATGACTTTCGCCAACCGCATAATTTAAACGTTCATAATAATGCCCTTTTGAATTTCTCCCTAAGTTTGAAATCGCTTTAATCTCTCCTGTAGCGACTTCCATTACCACTACACAACCATGTTCGGCTTCATAATATTCTAACTGTCCTAATAATGCATGATGCGCAATATCCTGAACATTAACATCAATTGTTGTATACACATCGTAACCATCTTTAGGATCTACTTCATTATGATCGGTGATAGGTTTCCATTGTCCTTTTCCTATTTTTTGTTTCCAACGATACCCATTTACGCCTCGCAAATAATCAGCTCCAAAAGCACCATCAATTCCAGGACGTGTTACATTACCATCTTCATCAATACGCTCATAACCAATAGTACGTTGAGCAATCCCACCCATTGGATGTTCTCGTCGTGTAGTTTGCTCCACAATTAATCCACCCTTATAAGCACCAAGCTTCAGTAAAGGAAAATTCCTTAATCTTATATAATCCGAATAGCTAATATCACGAGCTATCAAATGATACCTACTTTTATTAATTCGTGCTCTACGTATATTTTTCTCGTAAGCCCTCGCTGATTTCCCTGTGTATTTTGATAAAGAATCACTTAGTGCCTTTATATGCATTTCAAAAGTTGAATTTGTAGCCTGCACAGCATCCAAACGAATATCATACTTAGGAATAGACGTCGCTAACAAACTTCCATCTGCAGAATACACATTACCTCTATTTGCTTGAATTTCGAAATTTTTTATATTACGTTCTTCAGCTAATGCACGGTAAGCATCACCTTGAATAAATTGTATAACCAACAACTTAACCACCACGGCGATGGCAAAGACAAACATACTTCCAGCTACGAAGTACAATCTATTTAATATGTTGTTTCCTGGGTTAGACAAGGTTATTTATTCGATTTTATTTTTATTTTTTTTGGTGGTATCACTGAAGGCACCACTTCTAAAGGTTTCATTTTATTAACAATAGACGACTCCATTTTAAGTCGCATTAATTTTGAACGTCCATCCACAAACGCAGATCTTAATTCTTTGACTTCATTTCCTAATCGCGCAATATCATACACTTTTCTATCTACACTATGAGAGCTCGCAATCATAACGATAGCTAAAACTGAAATAAAAATGATCACAGTCCAACTTTTCCCCGAAGCTTCATCGGTTAAAAACGCGCCTTTTAAAAACTCAAAGTTTAGTTTTTTCATAGCTTTTCTGCGATTCTTAATTTTGCGCTTCGCGCTCTATTATTTAGTTTAATTTCTTCTCTTGAAGGCACAATTAAACCACCAACTTTCTTAAGCGGCACATCAAAGTTTCCAAACATATCACGTTCAGGCTCGCCTTCAAACATCCCATTTCTTATAAAACGTTTCACCAACCTATCTTCCAATGAGTGGTAAGAAATAAAACTTAAACGTCCTTTTTCAACTAATAACTCTGGAGTTTGTAATAACAATTCTTTAAGTACTTCAATTTCTTGATTCACTTCAATTCTAATCGCTTGATAAATTTGCGCTAAAACTTTATTTTCTTTTTTATGTTGTAAAAAGCGTTTCAATACTTCTTTTAACTGCTCACTAGTTTTTAATTCGCCTTCTTTTCTAGCTTCAACAATTACACTTGCCATAGTATTTGCTTGACGTAATTCGCCATATTGCCATAATACTTGTGCAATTTGTGCTTCATCATAATCATTAACCACATTATAAGCTGAAATGATTCCTGTTTGATTCATTCGCATATCCAAATCAGCTTCAAAGCGCGTAGAAAAACCACGTTCGGCAACATCAAATTGATGAGACGACACTCCAAAATCTGCTAAAATTCCATCAACAGCTTTTACACCGTGAAATCTTAAAAAGCGTTTTATAAATCTAAAATTCTCATTAATCAATGTAAATCTAGGATCATCAATAGCGTTTGAAAGTGCATCTAAATCTTGATCAAAAGCAAACAAACGTCCGTTTTCCCCTAGTCGGCTTAATATTTCTTTACTATGTCCACCACCACCAAAAGTGACATCAACATACACACCATCGGGTTTAATATTTAAACCGTCAACTGTTTCTTTTAATAATACTGGATTATGATATTCCATAGTCGTCATCGTCTTGTCCCATTACTTCTTCAGCTAAATCAGCAAAATCGCCTGTAGCATCATCAATAGCTTGTTCGTATTTTTCTTTATCCCAAATTTCAAGAATATTTACTGCAGAAGAGACCACAATTTCTTTTGTGATTCCTGAAAACGCAATAAGATCCTTCGGAATTAAAAGTCGCCCAGTAGCATCTACCTCAACTACTTTAACACCAGCTGTAAATCGTCTTATAAAATCGTTATTTTTCTTTTTAAATCGATTTAATTTGTTAATATCTTTCATAAGCACCTCCCATTCAGCCATTGGATATAACTCCAAACATGGTTGAAAAACGGCTCTTTTTAAAACAAATCCATTCTGCAACGCTGGAGCCAACTGCTTTTTTAAAGCAGCAGGAAGCATCAAACGCCCCTTGGCGTCTACCTTGCATTCATAAGATCCTATTAAAGCGTTCAAAATGATTATTTTATATTACTAACGATTACATTTCAAAGATATTGAAAATAATACCACTTTTTACCACTTTACACCACTTTGTTAATAAGTTTTTGATTTCAATAAATTTCACAGCTCAAAACCTTTAATAGTAACAAAAAATAAATAGCTAAAAATCAGCATTTTGAAGTTTTCTATTTTTTCAAAAAAAACACGAATCAAAGCAATCTTAAAAGTATTTAAAGTAGAGGGCCAAAAAAACCATAAAATAGGAATGATTTACCTATATTTGTTGACAATGATTTACGATTAAATAGTACATGAAACACCTTTTAAAAACAGAAAATAACTATAATTACATTGAAGTAGGAGAAGGTAAACCTATAATAGTTTTACACGGATTGATGGGCGGATTGAGTAATTTTGAAGCTGTTACAAATTTTTTTAGCACAAAAGGTTACAAAGTTATTATTCCTCAATTACCAATATACTCAATGTCTTTACTGAAGACAAATGTTAAAGCTTTTGCTAAATATCTTCATGATTTTATTGAATATAAAGAGTTAGATGATGTCATTTTACTTGGAAACTCTTTAGGAGGTCACATTGGTTTGTATCACACCAAGTTATTTCCAGAGAAAGTAAAAGCATTAATAATTACAGGAAGTTCAGGATTATATGAAAGCGCAATGGGAGGTGGATACACCAAACGTAGCGACTATGAAGTTATCAAAAAGAAAGCTCAAGATGTATTTTATGATCCAGAAATAGCTACTAAAGAAATTGTTGATGAAGTTTACGAAACAGTAAACGACAGGAACAAATTGATAAAAACTGTTGCGATAGCAAAAAGTGCTATACGTCATAATATGGCTAAAGATTTACCTAAAATGACACAACCAACGTGTATTATTTGGGGTAAAAATGACACCGTAACTCCACCAGAAGTTGGCGTTGAATTTAACGAACTTTTACCGGATTCAGATTTATTTTGGATTGACAAATGCGGACACGCAGCAATGATGGAACACCCAGAAGAGTTCAATACCATTTTAAATAAATGGCTTACTGAAAGAAATTTTTAATACCCACACTACACCATGCTAATTAAAACTGCTGAATTTATTATAAGCAATTCTGAGGTTACCAAATGCCCAAAAGATCAGATTCCTGAATATGCTTTTATTGGACGAAGTAACGTTGGAAAATCATCGTTAATTAACATGCTAACTAATCATAAAAGTTTAGCAAAAACTTCTGGACGACCAGGAAAAACACAATTGATTAATCACTTTTCAATTAACAAAGAGTGGTTTTTAGTGGATTTACCAGGATATGGTTATGCGCGTGTTTCAAAAAGTGCAAAAAAGAAATTTCAAAAATTTATTACTAATTATTTCGAAAAAAGAACACAGTTAGTTTCTGCTTTTGTGCTTGTAGATATTCGTCATAAACCACAAAGTATTGATTTAGAATTTATGGAATGGCTTGGAGAACACCAAATTCCGTTTTCAATGATTTTCACTAAAGCTGATAAGTTAAAACCTAAAGCTATTGAGAAACATGTTGAAGATTACGCTGCCGAAATGCTAAAAAGCTGGGAAGAGATGCCAAATTATTTTGTAACCTCGTCTAGTAAAGCAATTGGTAGAGATGAAGTTTTACAATATATAGATGATACTAATATTGAAATTAGCGCGTTAAAGAAAACAATTTAATAGTGTTAGTTTTTAACATCTAAAGCATCCCTTAGCGCATTTCCGATAAGCATAAAGGCCATTACTAAAATCATAATACATACTCCAGGAATCATTGCCAAATAAGGCTTTCCTAAGATAATGTAATTATAATGATCTTTAATCATTGCTCCCCAACTTGCCATTGGAGGTTGTGCTCCTATACCCAAAAAACTTAAACCACTTTCAATTAATATTGCTGCGGCAAAGTTAGCCGCAGATATGACTATAATTGGCGCCATAATATTAGGTAAAATATGTTTGGCTATGATTCTGAAATGCGTGTAACCTAACGCTTTTGCTGCGGTTACATATTGCATTTCTTTTACACTTATAATCTGTCCTCTTACTACTCTTGCAACTTCTACCCACATAGTAATTCCAACGGCAATAAAAACTTGCCAAAAGCCTTTTCCTAAAACTAAGGTAATTGCAATAACTAATAATAAGGTAGGTATAGACCAAGTTACATTAATAATCCACATTACTACAGCATCTACTTTTCCGCCAAAATATCCAGCGAGACTCCCCATAAATATCCCAAGGATTAATGAGATAAAAACAGCTACAAAACCTATAAAAAAAGAGATTCGGGAACCTACAACAACACGACTTAGTAAATCACGCCCGTATTTATCAGTTCCAAATAAAAAAGATTTACTAGATATATATGGTGTAACATCATTGTTTGGGAAAACACTTAAAGCAATTGTTTTCTGTAAACCCTCCAAACCTTCACTTGCATATTCTACATACTCTAAAGTTGTATTTGAAACCTGGTAACTTGTAATAGGAATTTCGGTATCACTATTTATAGTTCCAAAAAAAGTTTTAGAGAAAAAAGACTGTTCATTAATAATTTGAGAAGGTACGGTTAACATCTGTACGTTAAAACCAGGACTTTTAGAGTGGATAGACAGATGCATTTGATTTGCGTTTTGCGAGTTATCTGGCGCGATAACGTAAGCAAAAACAGCTACCAATCCAATACAGATAATCATCCCCAAACTTAAAACGCCCCAAAAGTTCTTTTTAAACTTTTGGAGCGCTAATTGTGATAATGAATTGCTTTTTTTAGCCATTTATATTATTCCTTAACTGCAGATACTGTTTCTTGTTTTACAGTGTAAGTTGTGTTTAAATCATTTAAAACATTAACAGCTTCTTCCATGTACACATCTTTACTTAAACTCGTGTGCCAACGGTCTCTTTTTTGTTTTAATACAGAATCTTGAGCCATTAATTTGTTTTCATAGTTTAACGACTTGTATGTTAAGTTTGTTTTATATTCTGAAATTTTATCAAAACGCTTAGCCTCTTCTTCATTAACTGTTAAAGATGCTTTATAGTCTGAGTAGTTTAAAGAATATTCGTTTTTATCTCTAATTTTCTTTAACCATTGTGCATTGGCATCAATTAGTTTTAACTGTTCATTATTAGCCATACGCGCTTTACTTTTGGCAATCGTACCGTCATAATCATAAGAACTTTCCCAAGTACTATATTCAACAGCATCAATTTTATCCCAAGCTAATGGGTTTTCTTGATCTTTTTCACCAATATCAATATAGCTATAACGATCTGGAACAACAACATCACTTTTTACACCTTCTAGTTGTGTAGATCCACCATTAATACGATAAAACTTTTGAGTTGTAAATTTTAAAGCACCCATATCTCCGTTAGAGTTATTCTGAACCATACGGTTAAGATCTAATACATTTTGAACGGTTCCTTTTCCGTAGGTTTGTTTACTTCCAATGATAATTCCACGTTTATAATCTTGCATTGCTGCAGCTAAAATTTCAGAAGCAGATGCCGAAAGTTCATTAACAAGAATAACTAAAGGCCCGTTCCAAACTACAGATTTATCACGATCATTTAAAATTTCTTTAGGTTCTCCAGCAGTTTTAACTTGTACAACTGGGCCATCTTCAATAAATAATCCTGCCATATCTACAACTGTTTGCAGAGATCCACCACCATTATTTCTTAAATCTAATACCAATCCTTCCATACCTTCTTCCTTCAATCTTAAAATTTCTTTTTTGATATCTGAAGCGGCATTACGTTTGTTATAATTTTCAAAATCAACATAAAACTTAGGTAAGTTAATAACTCCAAAAGTTTTATCTTCTTTAACTACGATTGATGATTTTGCATATGTTTCTTCAAGTTCAACAATATCTCGTGTAATACTTACGTCTTCAATAGTACCGTCTACTTTTTTCAAAGTTAAAATGACATCTGTTCCTTTAGGACCTTTTATAAATTTAATAGCATCATCTAAACGCATACCAACAACACTTACAGCTTCTGGCTCATCACCTTGTCTTACTTTAAGAATTTGATCACCAACTTCAAGTTCATTTTGTCTCCATGCTGGACCACCACTAATAATTTCGTTAACAAGAATTCCATCCATTTTCTTTTGAAGTCTTGCGCCGATACCTTCAAAGTTACCAGACATAGCGACGTCAAAACGGTCTTTATCTTCTGGTGCAAAATAGAATGTATGCGGATCAAACTCTTCTACAATAGCATTGATATATACTGAAAACCAATCTTTACGTTGGCGATCATTAATATAATCATATAATTCGTTAAGTGAATTTTGAGTGGTTTCTCTAGCTTCTTCTTCAATTGCTTTTAGTGATTTCTTTTTAAATTTCACCTCACTATTTTCAGCAGCATTTTTTTCGTCTGTATTTTGAGTTTCAATTAAATCGTCATAATTTGCTATCGTTGAGAATTTAAGTTGTTGTCTCCAACGTTCTTTCATTTCTTTTTTAGAACTCACATATTCTAGATCTTCGTAATCTGCTAAAAAGGCTTCCTTTTTAGAAAAATCAAACGAATGTTTCAAAACCTCTTTATAAAGTACTTGAGATTCTTCAATACGTTTTAATAAACGATTATGTGTTAAGTTGAAAAATGCTAAATCGTAAGTTTTTATTTGATCATCTATTTGATCTTTATAAGCTGCAAACTCTTCGATATCTGAAGCATAAAAATAGCGTTTAAAAGGATCTAACTGATCTAGATAATCATTAAAAACATGTTCAGAAAAATCATCATTAATATCCTTCGGACTAAAATGACCTTGTTCTAAAACATAGCTAATTAACTGTATTAATAAACGGTCTTTATCTGGATCTTCAAATTTCTTTGATGTAAAACTACAAGACGCAAATGCAAGCATTAAAACGAGTAGTAAAATTTTATAATTCCTTTTCATAATATCTTTCATATTTTCAGCTAAAGTGGGGAAACCTTAAATGGCAGGTTATATTTTTCACTAAAGTAAAAGAAAAAACCATGCCAATAAAGTGTATCGCTACTAATTTTTTGTTAAACCCAATTTCATAAGGCTATAAAACGTATTTTATGTATTTTAGTGGTTGAAAAATTACACACAGATATGGCAAAAAAACCTCTTATCCTTGTTACTAATGACGACGGTATTACAGCACCAGGAATTAGAACTTTAATTGATGTTATGAATACTATTGGCGATGTTGTAGTTGTAGCGCCCGATAGCCCACAAAGCGGTATGGGACACGCTATAACTATAGACTCTACATTATTTGTACAAAAAGTAGTGATAGATAATAATAAACAAGAAGAATATAGTTGCTCTGGCACACCTGCCGATTGTGTAAAACTTGGGATTAAAGAAGTCTTAAAACGAAAACCAGATTTATGTGTTTCAGGAATTAATCATGGATCAAACGCCTCAATAAACGTGATTTACTCCGGTACAATGAGCGCTGCAATTGAAGCTGGTATTGAAGGTATTCCTGCTATTGGGTTTTCGCTGTTAGATTACAGTTGGAATGCTAATTTTGAAAGTTCTAAACCGTTTATAAAAACAATTGTTGAAAACACTTTAAAAGAAGGCTTACCAAAAGGCGTTGTATTAAACGTAAATATCCCTAATTTACCTATAACAGAAATTAAAGGGATTAAAGTTTGCCGACAAGCAAAAGCAAATTGGGAAGAAAAATTTGATAAACGCCAAACACCACAAGGCAGAGATTACTATTGGCTTAGTGGAAAATTTGTAAACTTAGATAAAGGTGAAGATACCGATGAATGGGCATTAAAAGAAGGTTATGTTTCTGTTGTTCCTGTTCATTTTGATTTAACAGCACATCATTTTATGCAACATTTAAACACCTGGAATTTAAATGACTAAAAAACACATTATTATTGGTTTTGCTTTAGGGCTTGCCACAACTATTTTAGGAAGTATCGTTGGAAGTTTAGTACTAGGAAATGGTGTAAACATTCCTGATATTATAAGACGTATTATCGCTAAAGGTCACATTACCAAACTTGCCAGTTTTGCAGCTGTTTTTAATATTGGGTTATTTTACTTTTTTATTACCAAACAAAAAGAGGACAAAGCTAAAGGTGTAATTATAGCAACTATCTTAATGGCTTTAATTACCTTTGCAATCAATTATTTGTAAGCTAAAACTAAAGATTAATGAAGTATTACATTATTGCTGGAGAAGCCTCGGGAGATTTGCATGGTTCAAACTTAATGAAAGCATTGCAAAATACAGATCCAAATGCCGAATTTAGGTTTTGGGGTGGCGATTTAATGCAAGCCGTTGGCGGTACTTTAGTGAAACATTATAAAGAACGTTCTTTTATGGGGTTTATTGAAGTGTTAATGAATATCACCGCGATATTTAAAGACATTTCATTATGTAAAAGCGACATTGAAAGCTACCAACCCGATGTTATTATTTTTATTGATAACTCTGGGTTTAATTTACGTATTGCTAAATGGGCAAAATTAGCTAATTATAAAACACATTATTACATTTCTCCACAAGTTTGGGCATCGCGAGCAGGTCGTGTAAAAGCGATTAAAAATGATGTAGATGAAATGTATGTGATTTTACCTTTTGTTGAAGCATTTTACAAGAAATATGATTACGATGTGAATTTTGTAGGTCATCCACTTATTGATGCCATTGCAAACCGAACTCAAGTTGATGAAGCTACTTTTAGAGCCGAACACCAATTGAGCGAAAAACCTATTATCGCTTTATTGCCTGGAAGTAGAAAACAGGAAATAAAAAACATGCTTTCGGTAATGCTAAGTTTAGTTAGTGATTATGAAGACTATCAATTTGTAATTGCTGGAGCGCCTAGTCAGGATTTTGAGTTCTACCAAACTTTTATGACTTCGGAAAACGTAAAATTTATTTCGAATAAAACCTACGATTTACTTAGCCTTTCTTATGCTGCTTTGGTAACTTCTGGAACAGCAACCTTAGAAACTGCTTTATTTAAAGTACCGCAAGTTGTATGCTACAAAGGAAGCGCAATTTCTTATCATATTGCAAAACGTATTATTACATTAAAATTCATCTCACTCGTTAATTTAGTGATGGATAGAGAGGTTGTTACCGAATTAATACAAGGTGATTTCAATAAAAAACGTTTAAAATCAGAATTAGAACGCATCTTGAATCCTGAAATTAGAACAGAATTATTTCTACATTATTTTGAATTAGAACAAGCTCTTGGTGGAGATGGAGCAAGTAAAAAAACAGCTGAATTAATTTATAATTCAATTAAACAGTCATAATATATTATATGAAAAAAATTATAATCCTTTTAATCGTCCTTATCAGTTTTAGTAGCTGTAAATCATCAAAACGTGCTAAAAGCAGATCTTCGAGAACGACTAAGATTATAACTAAAAAATCGACTAAAAAGAGTTCTAAAAGTTCAACAACAAATACAACACCAAAATCTGTTAATACTTCTAGCAGCAATACAACTAACACTTACAGCAATGCTACTGCAGATGCGGTTGTAAAAGAGGCTGAGAAATTTAAAGGCGTACGTTACAAATATGGTGGTACAACAAAAAAAGGAATGGATTGTTCTGGCTTAGTTGTTACCGCGTTTGGTAGTGAAAATATTTCGTTACCAAGAACTACAGGAGATTTATCTTCATCGGGAGATTGGATTGATTTGAAAACAGTAAAAAAAGGAGATTTATTATTCTTTGCCACTAGAAAAAACAGTCGACAGATAAATCATATTGGTATTGTGACCACCTCACGAGATGGTTATGTGGATTTTATTCACGCAAGTTCAAGTAAAGGTGTTATGATCTCTAATTTAGCCGAACGCTATTGGTATTTTGCATTCGTACAAGCAAGACGCGTACTGTAAATCATTTTATTTTAGTAACTTACTACATGAAGTTACTAAATTTTACATTTATAAAATTAACACTTTGCTTAACAATTGGCATCTGTATTGGCTATGCGTTTACAATTCCACTACGTTTATCTGTTTATATAAGTGGCTTACTTCTTTTTACGCTTTTTATAAGTTATTTAATAGCAAGACATCAATTTACTAAAACCATTTGGTTTGGACTTATCTGCTATATCACTACAATTAGTATAGGAATTTCTACCTGTAATCTTCATGACCAAAAACAATTTTTAAATCATTACACAAAATACATTGCTGTAGATGAATCGGTATCAAAACCTATTATGCTACGGGTAAGAAAACAGCTTAAATCTGGAACTTACTATCATAAATATATTGTTGATGTTTTACAAGTAGACGCACAAAACACACTTGGTAAAACCTTGTTAAATATACAAAAAGACAGCTTATTTAACAGACTTGAAGTTGATGAGATTATAATCACAGAAGCGACGATTAAAGATTTAATTTCACCATTAAACCCTAATCAGTTTGATTATAAAAATTATCTAAAAAAGCAATATATCTACCATCAAATTTTTGCTGAAAATTCTGCCTTGTATAAAGTTAAGAATAAGCCTCACACCATTTTTGGATACGCAGCAGCATTACGACAATTAATAAACATTAAACTAAAAGCCTACAATTTTAACCCCGATGAGTTGGCCATTATAAACGCTTTAATTTTAGGGCAACGACAAGATTTAAGCAAAGAAATTTACAATAATTACACAAATGCTGGAGCAGTACATATTCTAGCAGTTTCAGGGTTACATATTGGGATAATCTTATACATTCTCAACTTTCTTTTTAAACCTATTGAATATCTAAAACATGGTAAATTTCATAAAGCTGCATTACTCGTTCTCATCTTATGGGTATTTGCAATTATTGCAGGTTTATCGGCATCTGTAACACGAGCAGTAACCATGTTTAGCATCGTTACTATTGCGCTACATTTACAACGGCTCACTAATATTTATAACACTTTAGCCATTTCAATATTTGTATTACTACTGTTTAAACCTTTATTTTTATTAGATGTAGGGTTTCAAATGAGCTATTTAGCGGTTATTGCAATTGTATATATACAACCATTACTTTATAAATTATGGATTCCAAAATATAAAGCTGTCAATTTTATTTGGAATATTTTCACGGTAACTATTGCAGCACAATTTGGAGTTATCCCAATTAGTTTATACTATTTTCATCAGTTTCCGAGTTTGTTTTTTATTTCAAACCTATTAATCATTCCGTTTTTAGGACTTGTTTTAGGCTTCGGAATTTTAATCATTGCTTTAGCCTTATTAAACGCACTTCCTAATTGGCTTGCATATACTTATGAAACTATTATAAGTTGGATGAATTGGATTGTAAAATGGGTGTCGCATCAAGATGATTTTTTATTTAAAGACCTCCCTTTTAATCTACTACAAGTGATTTCGACTTATATTTTTATTCTATTTTTCATGAAATGGTATAAACACAAAAAACCTATCTATTTAAAATACACATTAGCGGCAACACTACTTTGCCAGGGTGTTTTCATTTATACAATGCATAAACATTCGTCTTCAGAATTTATAATTTTCCATAAAAGCAGATATAGTATGCTTGCTCAAAAAAGAGGAAGAAACTTAACCGTATTTCATAATTTAGATAGCGTAATAAAACCAAAAACTAATATTATTAAAAATTATAACGTGGGTAATTATATTGATACTGTTTCTGAACGCACAGTATCTTCAGTATATCTAATTTCAGAAAAACCACTATTAATTATTGACAGTTTGGGCGTGTATAATGTAAAGTCTTTTCAACCACATTATATCATGCTAAGAAATTCGCCTAGAATAAATTTAACCCGATTAATCGACTCCATAAACCCTAAAGTTATTATTGCAGATGGGAGTAATTACAAATCATATATTAAACGTTGGAAAGCGACTTGTAAAACAAAAAAAATCCCTTTTCATCAAACGAGTGAAAAGGGAGCATTTATTATAAAGTAAGCAATTATTAGCTTTTAAATTCTGGTTTAAAAGCTTCAAAATATGCATCAAAATCTTGTTGAGAATTCATATTTACATGTTGGTTATCTTTAAACAACTTTAAATATAATTCTAATTGTTGTGGTTGTTGATATCCTCTTAAAGGTGTTAAAACCTTAGCATCTTCACCAAAAAACACAATAGTAGGATAAGCATCAACCTGTAAGTAATTAGCTAATGGGTGTGCACTATTTCTACGGTTTGCTAATTCTGGTTTGTATCCTGTATTTTCAAAATCTTTACCATCGTAAGTTACTTTCTCATTACCTTCTCCATTAAACTTTACAGCGTAATAATGTTTGTTAACATAAGCTGCAACATCTTTATTTTGAAATGTATTCTTATCTAACATTTTACATGGACCACACCAATTGGTGTACACATCCATCATAATTTTCTTAGGTTCTTTTTTCTGAAGTTCTAAAGCTTCTTCAAAAGTTACCCAATTAATCTCCTGAGCGATACTATTAACCGTTGTTAATAGAGCTAATACTAATATAATTCCAAGTTTCTTCATAATTCTTTTGTAGCAAATGTTGGTCCGAACTTACAAAAAATGCACCAAAAGAGGTGCATTTTTAAATTACTTTAACGTTTTACGTACTATTTTACACCGTGCATTAATTTTTTAAGTAACGGATTTAAAACCATCGCTAGAAGTCCTATAGCCGCAGGAACAAGTGTAAATATTAAGAAGAAAGTACTCAGTGAGTATTCTGCTGTAATCTTATCAATCATACCTCCCATTGTACCGGCTGCTTTTTGACCAATTGCAATAGCTAAATACCAGATACCAAACATAAATCCAATCATTCTAGCTGGCACTAATTTACTTAAATAAGACAATCCTACTGGCGAAATACAAAGCTCTCCCATTGTATGGAGCAAGTATGCTAAAATTAAAAACGCCATGCTTACAGAGGCTGTTTTTGCGCCTTGAGGGATTCCTAAAGTTCCAAAAACTAAAACTCCAAAACCAAGTCCTAATAATATTAACCCAATACCGTATTTCATTCCGGCACTTGGATTGTACTTACTTTCCCACCATTTTGAAAAAACAGGCGCAAGCGTAATAATAAAGAACGAATTTAAAATACCAAACCATGTTGCTGGAACATCGGTAGAATCTTTACTAAATTCATTGCTAATTTTATAATATACAATGTACCATAAGAACGCAAATGATATGGCTAAAATGATATTTGAATATGGAATTTTTGAAAAGGTCTTTTTGAATAATAAGAATAATACCCAAGTGATAATTGCTAATGGTGTAACAGTTAAAATTAAATCGATAATTTTAAATATCATTGCTGAATTTCCTGTTAAAGCTCTATCTGTATAATCACGAGCAAATAAAGTCATTGATCCTAATGATTGCTCAAAAGCAGCAAAAAAGAATACTGTAAAAATTCCGAAAATAGAAACCGCAATAATACGATCTCTTACAATTCTTGAATATCTAGAAATTCTAGAAATAATTAAGAATAAAAATAGCGCTAAAGATGTTAAAACTACCACATTTGATCCATCTAAACTTCCTATTGAAAATGGCAATAAATTGATGTCACCAATTTTAGATAACGGATCATTAAACAAGTAAAGTACACCACCTAAAGCCGAAAGTATAATTAGAGCGACATCTACATTTGTAAAAGGGTTTAATTTTTCTTTTATAGAAGCTGTTTTTACTTCAGAATGTTCGTTGATATTTTGAGGTAATTCTACGTCATGAACTTTTGATGGTTTATCACCAATTTTTCCGAAGAAATCTTTAGATAACCAAAACTGAATTAATCCTAAAAGCATAAAAATACCTGCAAGACCAAATCCATAATGCCATCCCATATTTTCTGCTAAATAACCACAAAGCATCATTCCAAAAAAGGCTCCAGCATTTACACCCATATAATAAATAGTGTATGCTCCATCTTTTTTAGATTCTTTACCTTTATACATTTCAGAAATCATAGAAGTCATATTAGGCTTAAAGAAACCAGTACCTATAATTAATAAAGCTAATCCTAAATATAAAGACCAAGGCGTATCAAAAACCATAGCGGCATGACCAAGCATCATAATAAAGCAACCAATAATTACAGCCCATTTATATCCTGAAACTTTATCTGCAAACCAACCTCCTACAATAGGTGTTAGGTATAAAAGTGATCCATAAGTTCCAATTAACGCTAATGCATTTTCACTTGGCCAACCCCAACCTGGATTATCACCAAACATTGGAGCAGTAAGAAACAATACTAAAAGAATACGCATTCCGTAGAATGAAAAACGTTCCCACATTTCAGTAAAAAAGATGATAAACAATCCTGCTGGATGCCCAATCACCTTATCTTTAAATAGATTTTCAATATCAGTATTCATATAAAAAATGTTTAATTATAATTAAGAAAAACCCTCCAAAAGAGGGTTTTTCTTGTGTGTATTTGTTTTTTTAATTATCAGCTAATTCGTAACCTTCTGCTTCTTCAGTTGT
Organism: Lacinutrix undariae; assembly: GCF_052934785.1. NCBI lineage: Bacteria > Pseudomonadati > Bacteroidota > Flavobacteriia > Flavobacteriales > Flavobacteriaceae > Lacinutrix > Lacinutrix undariae. The sequence goes on along the minus strand of NZ_CM128809.1, from coordinate 1,671,539 downwards.
CATTTCAACCTCATTATCTTCAGCTCCGTGAGTTAAACGTTTTAATGGTTTTAATAATGCAATTACTAAAAGACCAAAAGTTACTGTAAAGATTACAATTCCTGTGAAGATGGCATATTCACCAAATTCTGAAGATTTTTCACCTAAAATTCCTGCTACTTTTCCACCAAGTCCTGTTGCTGCAAAGTATAATCCCATCATTAATGAGGCATATTTTACTGGAGCTAATTTAGTTACAAAAGATAATGATACTGGTGAAGAAGATAATTCTCCAATTGTATGGAATAAATAAGCTAATACTAACCAGTACATTCCTGAACTTCCGTTAGCTTCATATTCTCTTACAGCAAAAATCATAAACACGAAACCTAATCCCATGATGATTGTTCCGGTAGCCATTTTAAATAATGATGATGCTTCTTTATTTTTAAGTTTACGTTTTGCCCAAATGTTAGCAACCCATACCGCTAATAAGATAATAAAACCGGCATTTAATCCTTGAAACATTGGTGTTGGTACTAACCAACCAAACAACATTCTATCTGTTTTTTGTTCTGTATAAACACTCATTAACCCTCCTGCTTGCTCAAAAGCTCCCCAGAAAACGATTACTAATAAAAATGATAATAATAAGACTAAGAAACGGTCTTTAAGAATTTGAGTTTCTAAGCTTTTAAAGATCATCATCATTAATCCTACCACAAAAGAAAGGAATATAAATAAGGCTCCGTAACCCCAATGATCAACACCATCTTTAGTAAATCCAACATATATTGAAAATGCTAATAGCACAACAAATATGGCTAACTGAACTGGTGATTTAAAAATATTAGAGAAGGTTTTCATTATAGAAACATCTTCTTTTTTATCTTCAAAAGTTGGTTTATTTCCAACGTGTGAAATATATTTTTGACCAAAAACATAAACTACAAGTCCTAATAACATGGCGATACCTGCGAGTCCAAAACCTGCATGCCATCCCCATTTTGCAACAACAACTCCTACAATTGAAGTTGCTAAAAGTGACCCTAAGTTAATTCCTATATAAAAAATACTAAATCCTTTATCTCTTCTAATGTCTCCTTTTTTGTAAAGTCCTCCAACCATTGTTGAGATATTTGGCTTTAAGCAACCAACCCCTAAAATGATTAATCCTAAACCTACAAAGAATGCCCAAGATGCTTCAATAGCTAAAGTTCCGTGCCCTAGCACCAAAATTATGGCTCCCAGCATGACGGTTTTCTTCTGACCTAAAACTTTATCTGCCAAAATACCTCCTGGAATAGAGACTACATATACTAACATTACATACCAACCATACAATTGGTAAGCTTCTAATTCTGTCCACCCTAAACCTGGTCCATCTTTATGATTTGCTTGTGCAATCATATAAATTACAAGTAGTGCACGCATTCCATAGTATGAAAAACGTTCCCACATTTCTGTGAAAAATAAAACATACAAACCTACCGGATGACCGAATAGTTCTTTTTGATGCGGCTTAACAGCTGTTCTTGACATAAAATTATAGTTATTTAGTTAGTTTAGTTTAGTAAGGCGTTTTTGATAAAACCTATTGGTTATCCCCTAGTGTTTTATGAATAAAATTCGTCATTTTTTTATATAAATGTAATCTAGTATTACCTCCATAAATTCCGTGATTTTTATCTGGATAAATCATCCATTCAAATTGTTTATCGGCTTGAATTAAGGCTTCAACCATTCGCATGGTATTTTGTACATGTACATTATCATCTCCTGTTCCGTGAATTAATAAAAAGTCACCTTTTAATTCATCTACATGATTAATTGGAGAATTTTCATCATATCCTGAAGCATTTTCTTGTGGCGTTGTCATATAACGTTCTGTATAAATTGAATCGTAAAACCTCCAACTTGTTACAGGAGCAACTGCAATTGCCATTGCAAACGTATCGTTTCCTTTAAACAATGCATTACTACTCATAAAACCACCATAGCTCCAACCCCATATACCAATTTTATCGGCGTCAATATACGATAATTCTCCTAATTGTTTTGCTGCAGCAATTTGGTCTTCAACTTCGTACTTTCCTAATTCATTTTGAGTTACCTTTTTAAAATCGGCACCTTTAAATCCTGTTCCTCTTCCATCTACACAAGCTACAATATAACCTTGTGCTGCCAAATGTTGATACCAATAATCGTTGGCGCTGTTCCAAGTATTTGCTACTTGTTGAGATCCTGGTCCAGAATATTGATACATAAATAATGGATATGTTTTAGTAGCATCAAAATTTGCAGGTTTAAGTACCCACATATTTAAATCGTTTCCATTTACGTTTATCGTACTGAATTCTTTTTTAGATAAATTATAGTTTTTTAATTTTTCTGTTAAGGTTTTATTATCCTTAATTTCTTTTATAAGTTTCCCCGTTTTTGTAGCATTTAAAGTATACTGTGGTGCTGTTGTAGCACTAGAAAAACTGTTTATAAAATACGTAAAATCTGCACTAAAAGATGCTGAGTTTGTTCCTATCTCGGTAGATAATCTTTTTTTACGTTTTCCGTTTAAGGCAATACTATATACGCTTCGGTTTATTGATCCATCTTCGGTAGATTGAAAATAAATACGTTTATTCTTATTACTATAACCATAATAACCAGTCACTTCCCAGTCGCCTGAAGTCACTTGATTAATAAGTTTTCCACTTTCAGCATAATGATAAATATGATTAAAACCATCTTTCTCACTCGTCCAAATAAAACTATTATCGTTTAAAAATGTTAAGTTTGAAGTGACATCTATATAGGCTTTATCTGTTTCTGCTAACACGATTTCTCCATTTAGAGTTTCGGCATTTACAAACCACAAATCTAGTTCGTTTTGATGTCTGTTCATGTATTGTGCGGTTAACACATCGTCTTTTTTAGACCATTCAATTCTTGGAATATAAAAATCAGAATAATTTTTACTTGGCATAAACTCTTTTGAAACTTCGCTATCTAAATCATAAATATGAAGTGACACTACTGCATTGGCTTCACCTGCTTTTGGATACTTAAATACATGTTGTGTTTGGTAAAGTCCGGTTCCATAAACATCCATTGAAAATTCTGGAACTTGCGTTTCATCAAAACGGATAAATGCAATTTTATCACTTGCTCCATTCCATTCAAAAGCACGAACAAAACCAAATTCTTCTTCATAAACCCAGTCTGTAATTCCGTTAATGATTTTGTTTTTATCACCATCAAACGTAATTTGAGTCGTTTTTCCTGAAATTAAATCTTTTACATATAAGTTATTATGAAGTCCGTAAGCCACCTTAGTTGCATCTGGAGAAAAAGTAGGTTCTTGTATTTTTTCTTCGGAAATAAGCGTTACACTTTTCGATTTTGTATCGTAAACATAGAAAGTTCCTAAAGACGAACGTCTAAAAATAGGCGTCACATTTGTAGCTAGCAACACTTTACTTTCATCATCACTAAAGGTGTAGTTTGAAAAACGATCAACCGCATCAATAGTATTAGAATTTAATAAAGTACGCTGTTTAGACAATGTTTTGTAATCGTAGATATCAATTTGAGAGGCACCGTCTTCAAAATTTAAAACCGAATATTGTTGTCCGTTTTGCATTGAGTGTAATGCAAACATACGTTCTGTCCTAAACGTACCATCCCAGATTTCTTCGAGAGAGATATCCTTATTTTGTGCTGATGTTAAAGCGGTTACACAATATAAAAATAGCGTGAAGAATTTTAATGTTTTCATAAAATTATTTTTTCAATAAAATAATGTCAAGTTTACTAAAAATTCAGCAAAAAACAGTAACAATTAACAGTTAAATACGGTTTATTAGGATACTCAAAGCTTTTTAAAACTAAGAATAGTATCTTTGTACGTCTAAATAAAAGTTAATGAACAAAACGATTAAAGGGTTTTCTAAATTATCTAAATCTCAAAAAACAGATTGGATTGTTGAGACGTATTTTACAAATAAAGAAGCTGCAAAAACAGTTTTAACCCAATATTGGAATTCTAACACTAAACTTCAACAGCTACATGATGAGTTTATTGAAAACACAATTACCAATTATTATTTACCACTTGGTGTGGCGCCAAACTTTTTAATTAACAATAAAGTGTACACCATTCCTATGGCTATTGAGGAAAGCTCAGTAGTTGCAGCGGCTAGTAAAGCTGCTAAATTTTGGTATGATCGTGGTGGTTTTAAAACCGAAGTGATTTCGACTGAAAAAATCGGACAAGTTCATTTTATTTATGAAGGTGATTTTAAAACGTTACAAGCTTTTTTTAATACTATAAAGCCTCAAATTCTTGAAGATGCAAAGCCATTAACCAAGAATATGGAAAAACGCGGTGGCGGAATTTTAGATATTATTCTGAAAAACAAAACAAGCGATATCCCTAATTATTACCAACTACACGCTACTTTTGAAACCCTAGATGCTATGGGTGCCAATTTTATTAATTCGTGTTTAGAGCAGTTTTCAAAAACATTAAAAACAGAAGCCGAACAACAATTAAGCGCGCCATTACAGGTAGTGATGAGTATTTTATCTAACTACGTGCCGCAATGTTTAGTACGCGCAGAAGTAAGCTGTACTGTTGAAGAATTAAACGACAACCCCAACATAACGCCACAAGCATTTGCTGATAAATTTGTACAAGCCGTACAAATTGCAGAAGTAGAACCTTACCGCGCCGTAACCCATAATAAAGGAATTATGAACGGTATTGATGCTGTAGTTTTAGCTACCGGAAATGATTTTAGAGCTGTTGAAGCTGGTGTACATGCTTATGCTGCCAGAAACGGAAGTTATAGTAGCTTATCGCACGCTAAAGTTGAAAATGGCATATTTACCTTTTGGATGGAAATACCTTTAGCATTAGGAACCGTTGGAGGTTTAACCAATTTACATCCGTTAGTAAAATTAGCTTTAGAATTGTTAGACAAACCTAGCGCAAAAGAACTCATGCAAATTGTTGCCGTAGCAGGATTAGCACAAAACTTTGCCGCTTTACGTTCACTAACAACTACAGGAATACAAGAAGGACACATGAAAATGCACCTAATGAACATACTGAACCAATTTGAAGCTACCGAAGCCGAAAAACTAAGTATTGTTACGCATTTTAAAACACATACCGTAACACATAGCGCCGTTGTGGAAGCTATTGAAAACTTAAGACGCTAATGGACACTTTTTTTAGCCACGGAAAATTATTACTTACCGGAGAATACGTTGTTCTAGATGGCGCACTTTCGTTAGCTGTACCAACTGAAGCAGGACAATCTTTAATTATTGAAGCTTTTGATGAACCTTTAATTATTTGGAAAAGCGTTGATGATACCGGAAAAACTTGGTATGAACATGAATTTGCTTTTGATGATATTGATACAAAATACAATACACGAGGTGATGAATTAACCGCACGTTTATTAGATATTTTTTATGGAGCAAAACAATTAAATCCTAAATTCCTTACAGGAAAAATGGGATATCAAGTCGCGACTTTATTAGATTTCTCAAGAGATTGGGGATTAGGAACTTCGTCTACATTAATAAATAATATTGCAAATTGGGCAGAAGTAGATGCCTATAAATTATTAGAACTCACTTTTGGCGGAAGTGGCTATGATATTGCCTGTGCCCAAAATTTTTCGGCATTAACTTATAAAATTGAAGCAGACAACTCAAAAACTGTGACTACGGTAGATTTTGATCCAGAATTTAAGGACAATTTATATTTTGTATATCTAAATAAGAAACAAAATAGTAGAGATGGTATTGCACAATACCGAAAAAACAGTACTGATAACGCTACAGCTATTGCTGAAATTTCGGCAATTACCACACAAATTACAACTTGTAAGACGCTCGAAACATTTAATAGTTTGATTGACAAACACGAAGCTATTATTGCAAAACTAATACAACAAACCCCTGTAAAAGAATTACTTTTTAGTGATTTTAATGGAAGTATTAAAAGTCTTGGTGCTTGGGGAGGCGATTTTGTATTAGCAACAAGCCAAACCAATCCAACTGACTATTTTAAAGCAAAAGGCTTTGAAACTGTAATCCCATATAATGAAATGGTTGTAGAAGATGATATTTTGAACCTCATTTAAACAGCTAAATATCAGAAAAATAGACTTGTATTTTGTTAATAGTTTTTTTTTTTTAAGTTTGACTTATCGATACTTATAAGTTATTTGCAAAAAACTTACAACAAAAACTAACTAGTCAATAAAAAACTTTACAACTATGACAAAAATTAAATTTTTAACACTATTAATTGTTGCTACTATTTTAGGAGCTACATATTCATGCACTACAGAAGATCAAAATACTCAAGATGACTTATCATTAAATGATATTTCATTTGATATTAACATAGACATGACAACAACATTAAAAAGAGAAGGCACAGACATTGATGCACTATTATCTGATATTGTTGATGAACTTTATAATACTGAATTATCAGAAGTAAATGCTTTAGCATATAGAGTAGATTCTAACACACAAGAACAACCTTATATTGAGTTTCAAGTTCTTATTAACAAAGATAACATAACAATTACCCCTATTGAAGGTACTGAGCCAGTTAATCCTGATGGTGACAATGAAGATTGTGGCGGAAGAAAAGGAGATGGATGGAAACTTTATGGGTCTTGCATGTCAGAAAGTTGTGTCAAGAAAAAAGCAGAAAAAGCTACAGCAGAATTAAAAGATGGATTAGGAACTGGAAAATGTCTTGACATTAGAGTTAAACGTAATGCTTTAAACGCAAAGGTTTGTGGAAGGATTATTAAATATTAAATATTTTTTTAGAATAAGTTTATTCTAAAAAACACTATAAACGTCTTATTTTAAATAAATAAGACGTTTTTTTTATGCCAAAATTTTATTGTAAGTTTAATGCACTAATCATAAAAAATATAGATCATGAAAAAACCAAGTCTATCTATGCTTCTATTTATAATCTTAATACTAACATTAATGACATCTTGTGGTGAAAACAAACAAGAAGAAAATACCAATACAGAATTGAATCTAGAAAACATGGATTTAAGTTTCGATTTTGACATCGATTTTAGTGAAACCTATAAACGTGAAAAAAATAACAAACAGGAGCTTTATAAAGAGCTAACTGAAGCCATATATCATGGAGATTTTTCTAAACGTGATGAAGATTCCAAAAACACACTGCCTTATTATGGGTTTGATATTGTTTTAACTACTGAAGATTTTACAGTAACACCTTTTGAAACTGAAAACTCAATAAGTGATGCTATTGAAAAATGGGAATTTAATACCAGTTGTGACACTAAAGACTGTGTAACTGATGCATTACAAATACTCACTAAAAAATTATCAGCAGAAATAACTAATAGTATTTGCGCAAGCATTAAAGTTGAACATAATGGCACACATACAAAACTATATAGCTTAACTAAATCATGTGAGTAATAAGATATTCAATACATAAAAAACGTCTTTAGAAAATGATCTAAAGACGTTTTTTTATTCTAACAAATGACCTTTAAAAGTAATTATAACCTAAAAAAGGGCCTAAAAAAAGCGTCTCACAACGTGAGACGCTTTATATTATATAAACCGTTTCTTATTAATAGAAAGCTGGTCTGTTATCTTCAATCTCAGCAGCTTCTTTAAGCGCGTTGTATGCTTTTGTTTGCACACCACTTGCTCTTGTTAAGCTTAATCTGTTTGCCATTGGTTGGTAGTTATCTAATTTTGCAGCTGGTGTAATTTTAGAAACTTGTACTAAATACACACCTTTAGTTCCAACAACTGGTTTAGACACTATTCCTTCTTCTAATCCAAAAGCAGTACCTACAACTTTAGGTTCAACACCTGCTCCAGATAAAGTTGGGTTTTGCATATTTACAGCTGCTGCTGATGATACTGAAACACCATTATTTGTAGCAACCTCTTCTAAAGTAGTTCCTGATATTTTATCTAAAATTAATTTAGCTTTCTTTTCGTTTCTAATTTCTGCAATTGCAGAAGCTGAAGCGTTTTCAGCAGACATTAATCCTGCTTTGTTAGCTTTCACTAATTGAATAACAGCATATCCTCCACCTGGCATTGGGAAACGTTTTGAATCTCCAACATTAGTTCCAGCTTCAAAAGCCCAACGAACAATTGTTCTTTGACTTCCTAATCCTGGGATATTTTCGTCTAATACTTTTAAACTAACTGGTTTTACAACGTAGTTGTTTTCTTTTGCTACATCTTGAAAATTTGCATCTTGTATAGCTACTTCAAATTTAGATGTTGTATTAAATACATTATCAATAGTACGTTCAGAAGGCTCAATTACTTGAGCAACTGTAGCTACTTTGATTGCTTTAGATTTATTTTTTTGATCTAAAATTTCAATAACGTGGTATCCAAAGATGGTTTCAATAACATCAACATCACCAACATTGTTTTCAAATTCAAAATCATTAAAAGCTTTTACCATTGTATTGTAAGGGTGAAAATCATATTCTCCTCCTTTATCTACACTTCCTGGATCTGCTGAATATTCAGTTACTAATTCTGCAAATTTAGAATTGTTGTTTTTTACAACACCTGCAATACTATCTGCTAATTTTTTAGCAACTTCTATAGTTTTAACTTCATCAGGTTGTGCGTTTCTTGCTCCTGCATAAGTTATTAATATGTGTCTTACTTTTACTGAATCTGGTATTTGTTTTACAGCAACAACTTTACTTAACTTGTAGTATCCGTTATCTTTATATGGTCCGTAAAACTCACCTTCGCTTAAGTTATAAATTTCATCTGCTGCTACCGTTGGTAAAGCTGATTTTGCAACAAAAGCATCGTTGTATTTAAGATCTGAATTTGAGTTTACAAATCCTTCAATGTCTTTAGTGTTTTTAAATCCTAAAATAGTTTCGTTTGCTTTAGTTGTATTATTAAACTCAACACGGTCTTCTAATAATTTAGCAACACTATTTTTAATTTCAGTTTCATCTTCAACAGTTGCAACTTCTTTAAATTCCACAAAAGCAATATCTCTAGTTGCTTCTACTTCATATTTGCTTTTGTTATCATTAATGAATTTTGAAATATCAGATTTAGACACTTCAACTTCACTATCAGGGATAGATGTAAAAGGAATATTTACATATTTCAAGTCTCTAGTATTTCCTTGTAATAAATAATCTGTTTCAGCTTCGTTAAGTGTACTATTTACACCAGCTCTAATCATTGTAAAGTATGATTGCTCATTTGCACGTAATGCAATAGCTTCTTCATTGTTTACCCATTCTGCATAGCTAATTTGGAAGCTTCCAAGAACGGCTCTGTTTTGAGCGGTATTTTGAATAGCTTTTAGGTTGGCAATAAATTCGTTTAGTTTATTTTCATCAAAAGTACCCGCTTCATTATTAAACTCTGCATAAGCTGAAAAGTTTGTTTTTAACAAAGCTCTCATTTGGTCTTGCTCTACGCTTAGACCTAAGTTTTCTAATTGCGCTTTTAAAATCGTATTTCTTACTTCTTGATCATAAACTCTGTTCATAACTTGAGTGGTAGATTGCCCTTGAGCTTGTCTTTGAGCGTTATCAACCTTAACCATAAAGTCTTGACGATTAATATCTGTACCATCTACTGAAGCTACTACATCTTGTGAAGCACCTGATAATGCACTACTGTTTCTGAATAGATCTGAAAGCACAAATGCGAATAATGCTAATGCAATGATTAGGATTAAGAAAAGTGAACGTTGTCTAATTTTATTTAAAACTGCCATTTTTGTTGTATAAGTTTATAAAATATAAGTGCGCGAAAATACCATTTTCTATCAAATAATAAAAGCCGATGCACACATTTTATTTGCAATATAGCGTTTATTCTTCTTCTAAAATCTTGAGAGACACAACATCTATTTTTGTTGAAGACACTTCGAGAATGGTAAATAGGAAATTTTGGATGATAATTTGAGTATTTTCTTGAGGAATTTCTTCGGCTTTATCTACAATCAATCCTCCTAAAGTTTCGTAATTTTCACTTTCTGGGAGGTTAATTTTATAAGTTTCATTAATATAATCTACTTCTAATCGTGCTGAAAAGGTATAGTTATTATCATCAATTTTTTCTTCAATTAAAGCAATAGTATCATGCTCATCTTCAATTTCTCCAAAAAGTTCTTCAACAATATCTTCAATAGTCATTAAACCCGAAGTTCCACCATATTCATCAATAACTACGGCAATACTTTTGCGTTTTTTAGTTAGAATACTCAACACATCTTTAACTAGCATGGTTTCCGGTACAAACTCAACCGGCATTGTAATTTCTTTGATGGTTTTAGGCTTTTTAAAGAGTTCAAAAGAATGTACATACCCAACAACATCATCAATACTATCTTTATAGATTAATATTTTTGACAATCCTGAAGCGATAAATAAACCACTAATATGTTTTACCGAATCGCTAACATCAACTGCAGTAATTTCGGTACGCGGCACCATTACCTCTCTTGATTTCACTTCGGAAAACTCTAAAGCATTTTGAAAGATTTGAATTTCGCTATCTACTTCATCGTCTTCTTCAACAGACTCCATTTGCTCGGTAATATAGTTTCCCAATTCTACCTTAGTCATCGCCAACTCTACATCATCACCTTCTGTTTTAAAGAATAATTTTAAGATATTGTTTGAAATCCAAAGTATAAATGAAGATAATACCCAGAATAAAATATAGAAGATGTATGCAGGTAAAGCAAATATTTTTAAAAATGAATTGGCATAGATTTGAAAAAACACTTTGGGTAAAAACTCTGCAGTAATAAGAATGACTATAGTTGAAATGATGGTTTGTGACAACAGACTTAAATCGGTTAGTAGATACTCTAAAACCGGATAATCAACAACTAAACTTGCAAACCAACTCACTAATACGTCTCCCATAACAAAACCGTATACTACTAGTGCTATATTGTTTCCAATAAGCATTGCAGCAATATATTTTGAAGGTTTCTCAGTAAGACGTTTAAGTATGTTTGCTAAAAAATCGCCTTGCTTCTTCTCTATTTCAATATGTATCTTATTTGATGATACATAAGCAATTTCCATTCCTGAGAAAAAAGCAGAGAGCAATAACGATAAAATAATAATCCCTAAATCCATTGGTTATTTAGAATTATCATTCATTTTTTTACGGAAACGTTTTCTAAAGAAAAACATAAATACTGCTAAAACCGCAAAGAAAAAAGACAAATAAGCTTTATTAGGTTCTTCTGCAAATTTTGTAATACCGTCATAAATAAATAGGATTGCAAAAATGAGATATGCGTATTGAAATACGTTTAAGATTTTCATTAAGTATAATTTAGAGTACAAAGATAACTAATTATTTATCTGTACTAATATGTATTTTAATTTTTGGTGAAGTTGTTTTAAACCTAAAGATTTAAAGTAATAGTAAGTGCTTTTCTACTCGTCTAGATAACGGATTGCAGTAGACTCAAATATTTGAAGATTGTTAAAATCTGAATCGGTATCTAAACCATTACCGTTAATTATTTCTGAACCCGAACGTAATGTAAAAGGTTTGTTTGTAAAAATCCATTCGCTTTTTTGATCGTAATATAATTGATCTGTAAATAGCGTATCATTTTCACTTGTTGCTAGCACAACATTTCCTTGTAAATCTACAAGGTCTGTAGCATTGTAAATAATAGCGTAGTCTGAAATGATTACCGTTTTATCCCCATTATCATCGTAAGTTGTGAGGTGAATACCTTGAGGGAATTCTGAAAACGCAAAATCTCTATTAGAATAATCTAACATTTCTGGGCTAACCAAATTGGCTTTCAATCTTGCTGTGTCTTGAAGTTTTTCGGTATATTTTAAATTAATATTTTCAGCTATACCTATAGGTTCGTTTTGAAGGATTCCTATTTTTTGAACTTCATTGTAATTATTTTTACATGAAAAAACCGTAGTCATAGCAAAAGCTACAACTACGGTTTTAATTATATGTAAATTTAGGTTGCTCATTATAAACTTGGTACAATTACACTACCACCAATCCAACAACCAATAGTGATTGTTTCTCCTGAGTTTCCTTCACTAAAAATCTCAGATCTTTGAGGTGCTCTACCATTATAGCTATCAGCTGTTTTTTGAGCTGTAGATTTTAATCTAGCATCCATTCTTCCTGCTTTTAAAGCTTCTTGAGCAGCATACCAGAACACGGCTCTTTTGTTAAAGTTTGTAGTACCACAACTGTTTGCACTTGCTGCATACATTGCTGCGATAGATAAATAAGGACTTCCATCAGATGGATTTAATTTTACAGCATTTCTGTAATATCCTCTAGCTTCACCGTAACGTCCTTTATTTTTTAAGATACCACCAATACGTTTTGCTAATTTTCCTTTTTTATAGTTATCAGATTCTAAATCGTAAGCTTGTTTTAAGTAGCTTACTGCTTCAGTATCTTTATTTTGTTTAAACAATACTGTTGCTACAAAATACTTAGTATCTGCAGATGGCGCTGTTGCATCATAAGCTTTTACTAATTCAACATATAAAGGATCGTCTGTACATTCTTTGTTAAACATTCTGCTTACAGCACGTTTTAACCAAACAGCATCGTTTTTATTTGCTTCAAAATCTTTAGTGTATAATGGAATTAAGTTTTCGCAATTTGCTAACTGACCTAATTTACTATCAATACTACCTCCAATTTTATCGTAATTTAATAAGTAAGAGTTATAAGATTTTTTACTTCTAGTTTCTTTACTACTTAAAGCTTGTCCTGCTTCTTCTTTTTCAGCTAATTTATTTAACTTCTCAGTATAGTTTTCTACTTCAGTATCAATTTTATCAGATACATCATCATACTTATCAAATACATTTTGAATTTCAATTGTTCCTTCATTAAATAAATCTACTGTTGAAGAAAAGTATAAGTATAACGCTTTTGGATGTGTAAAGTGACCTAAATCTTCTTTATACGCCACATCAAACATATCAAATAATTGTTGTTTTGTGGTTCCTAACTCATCTCTATAATCGTACATTAATAATCCTTTGTCTGTAATAACTCCAGATTTTGTGTACTTATTAGGGTAGTTTGCAACACCTTCATCCCAAACTTTCATTAAGTCGTTTATAAAAGCAATTTGCTCTGCTCCTGTTGCGTTTTTTATTTTATGTTTAAGAATTCTTTCACCATAAGCATAAATAGCATAACTATATTTAGGACATTTTGTTCTTACTGCCATCCAAGGCTCATATGCCTCATCGTATCTTTTGTTCTTTGCGTAATCGGAAAAGACAGTCCCATTAGTCATGCATTCTTCGTCTTGCTGAGCATAACCGAAATTTACGCTCAAAAATAAGGCTGCAATTATTAATGTAATTCTCGTTTTCATGTTGTATTATTTTTACCGTTAGTTATATTTTATTTTTTGGAACCATCTATCGTTTAAAGATAGACTTAACTGGAAGTTTACAAAGTTCTCTTGTATTAAGTTTTGGTTAGTTGTTCCACGTTTACCAAATTCTACACCTAGGTTTGCATTAGAGAATAAACCTCCCATTGGTAATCCTGTTCCAAAAGACATGCCAAACTCTCTTATGTCTTCATTATTTATTTTTAAACCGGTATGTTCAAAGTGAACACCCGCTCTATATGTTACTCTTTTCCAGTAGTTAGAGAACGAATCATACTCTGGAACAAAAAACCCACCAAGTTTAAAACTCGAGGCATCTACAAAGGTTGCATTGTCAATAGTAAAGATTGGATTAGAGAATTGACTTGTTTTTTGAGATGAATATTCAGCACCAACAAACCATTTTCTTGGTTGTCCAATACCTGCTCCAAAAGAAATTTTGGATGGTAATGTTAAATCTGTATTACTTAATTGTTCTACATCTAGCGTATTTACAACAAATTCTTCGCCACTAAAGCTATTAATAATTATTGTTGAATACTCTCTTGTGTTTTTTGACACTAATTCGCTTGATGGTGTGTAGGTAAATCCTGTTGTTAATTGTAATTTATCGCTAATCATAGTTTTGTATGATAGTCCTAAATTAACATTTAAACCACTTAAATCTGATCGGTTATTTTCGCGAGTTTGATATTGTACTAAGTTTCCGTCTTCATCATAAATAAATTCGACCACACTATTTTGAATGTTTCCAAAATTGTAGCTTGCCTCAGCACCAATACTTAATTCTTCGGTAATTTGATAACCTAAACCTAAAAAAGCACGATTTAATCCTCCATCACCAGTATATCGGTTAGTTAAAAGCTCTTCATCATTCATAGATTGTAATTTATACCCTACAGAGCTGTATGGCATTAATCCTAATGCTAAACCAAATTTACCCATTGGTACATTTAGTGCAAAATAATCAAAAGTTGTAGTGCTTGTTCTGTCACTAATATCTGAATTTTCAAGTTTTACACTTGAGTAAGTTCCTCCAACGGTAAACTTTACTGGTCTACTTTCGTTATTAAAACTTTTAAGATTGTTACCAGTATATCCTGCTGGATTACTTAAGTTAACATGGATGCTATCTGTATAAATACTTAGCCCACCCATACTTCGGTTTTCGACGGTTCCTTTAAATTTTAAACTTCCAATACCAAAAAAAGAATAAGGCGAAGCAGTTCCTTCTTGAGCGAATGATTGTAGAGTAAAAAAAGTTATGAAAACTATTACAAGTTTTTTTATCATTAGTTTGAATTAAATTCTAAAATAAAGTTTAAACCTTCTAAAAGAAAATTATAGTTGGCAAATATGCCATTTTTTAATTGCTTAGACAAGAATTTAGCATCACCTCCTGTTAAAATAACTGTTAAATCTGAATATTTTTCTTGATATTGGTTTACAATTCCATTAATTTCATTTAAAACACCATTAACAACTCCAGAGTGAATTGCATTTGCCGTAGAGTTACCTATCATACTATTAGGCAACTGCGTGTCTAATAACGGTAATTTTGCTGTTAAATTGTTTAAACTCTTATAACGCATTCTAATCCCTGGTGAAATTGCGCCGCCTAAATATTGATTATTTTTATTTATAAAATCGAAAGTCATACAGGTACCAGCATCAATAATAAGTACATTATTATCTGGAAATTGCGCTACCGATGCACAAACAAGTGCTATACGATCTACCCCTAAAGTTTTTGGAGTTTCGTACAAATTACTAAACGGCAAACTTGTATTATGGTTTAACTCTACTGTTTTTAAGCGGTTTTTAACCAAATTAATAGTGGTTTCTTTTAAAGCTCCAACAGATGAAATGATACTTTTATCAATTTTTGGATAGGTTTTTAAAATTTGCTGAAATTCTTTTTCAAAATCTTCAAGTTCAAAAACAAGCTTATATTCCATTTTATCTAACTGAAATACAGCAAATTTTACAAATGTATTTCCAATATCTATTATTAAGTTCATATTTAAATTTTAAAAAACAAAGGTACAAAATGAAATTTTTACATTTTACGTTTGGTAATATTAAAAAAGGTAGTATATTTGCAACCGCAATAAGCGACTGGTGCCTTAGCTCAGTTGGTAGAGCAAAGGACTGAAAATCCTTGTGTCCCTGGTTCGATTCCTGGAGGCACCACCAGCAACCCTCAATAACTTTTGTTATTGGGGGTTTTGTTTTTTATAGACTTTTCTACTTTTAGCCATTTAAAAAACAGCACACAATTTCCTTTTTACAAACCCCGGCAACTTAAAACAAGTTTCTTTTTAAAATTTATTTTTTATAAAAAGCATAACCGTTTGGTAATACTAAAAAAGCGTTTATATTTGCAACCGCAATAAGCGACTGGTGCCTTAGCTCAGTTGGTAGAGCAAAGGACTGAAAATCCTTGTGTCCCTGGTTCGATTCCTGGAGGCACCACCAGCAACCCTCAATAACTTCTGTTATTGGGGGTTTTGTTTTTTATAACACAAAGCAATCTTAATCCCTTAACTTTCTTTTTAGTTAAAGCTTATATATTAACTAAATTATACTTCATTTTTTTATTTAAAAAATCCTTTTGATAGTTGACAATAAAGTAAGTATATTGTTATCAATAAGTTGAGCACCTT
This sequence comes from Lacinutrix undariae, assembly GCF_052934785.1. Classification (NCBI taxonomy): domain Bacteria; kingdom Pseudomonadati; phylum Bacteroidota; class Flavobacteriia; order Flavobacteriales; family Flavobacteriaceae; genus Lacinutrix; species Lacinutrix undariae. The sequence continues at coordinate 1,655,423 of NZ_CM128809.1, read as the reverse complement.
ATTAATATAATATAGAACATTCAATAATATATTATAACTAAGTTGTACATAATGTCACAAAATCGTAGAAAAACAAATGAAAAATCTGAGTGGAACTTGGTTAATATTAAAACAGAAGACAACTATTGTCCTCTCGAATTTATTGAATTCAATAATAACCAAATCATCCATTTTAAACTTGAATCAAAAAACGGAAATGAATTATCAAAAGCCAGAACCGAATGGAACGAGAAACTATCCGAATCAAAACACGAATTTGTAAACGACAATCGAATAAGAATATTCAGAATAGGAAAAACCCTATGAAATTAAAGCTGAATATGGAGTTTTTGAGAAAGTAAATGAAAAATAACAGTTTGAATTTAATACATACACTGAATAACACATGTAAAAATGAACAAATCAATAACAAACAGAACCTTTATAATTGCAAATTTTTCAATTGTATTATATTTTACACTCATTTGGTTAATTAACTTTTACAAGATAGATTTTGTCTTAATTGGAGTTTTTAGAGAAATATTCACGCTCCCCTTTTTGATAGCACAAATTGTATTTTTAGTTATAGGAATAGGCTATTTGATAAAAAACAAAAGAAATCTTCTGGTAATAATCAGTTTTTTATCATTAGTAATTTGTTCAGTTATTACAATTGGAAGTTTCTTTTAAATTTGAATTCAATAAAATCAGGACTGAAAACCTTTAAAATTTCATAAAACAAAACGCATTACAAATGAAGTTCACCACTAAATTCACTTTACTCCTAACAACACTATTTTTATTAAACTGTTCCCCTAAAAAAAATCAAATTTTACAAATTGATGGAAAAACTATTGGGACAGACACAAAATCAATCATTTTAGTAAAACCTAATCAAGACACAAGATTCGACTCTTTAATTGAAATTCCGGTTATAGACGGTAAATTTCATTATGAATCTAAACTTGAATATCCAGAAGCTGTAGATCTTTTTCTTACTAAAGAACTAGGACGGTTTATGCCTTTATTTTTAGAGAATGAAAAAATAGAATTAACTATTTATTCTGAAGATGAATTTGACAAAAATATAGTTGAAGGAGGAAAACTAAATGCTGAATACAAAAAATTTACTCGAAATTTTGAAGATACTTTTAATGACAGAATAAAACCACTACAAGACAGTATTGACAAACTCTCTAAAAACGACGAATACTTCAGTGATAAAGCAAAATTAATTTACACAGAATTAAAAGAAGCAAAGAATCAAGAAGCAAAAATAGTTATTTATAAAAAGCTGGAGGCTTTAAATGAATCAGGTGAGAACTTAAGCCCTAAAGTCAGAAAATTAGAGGATAAAAAACAACCTATATATAAAGAACAGAAAATATATCAGGAAAACTATATAAAAAATAACCCCACTATTGTATCTTATTCATTTTTACTAAGCAACTTAATTTACGATAAAGAAACAATTGATATTAATGCTGCGAAAAACAGTTTTCAAATACTTTCAAAGGCTAACCAAAATCATCCGTATAATAAATTAGCTTCTAATTTAATACATGCTATCGAAAATGTTAAAATTGGAAAAAAATTTATAGATTTTTCAGCACCAGACTTAAATGGAAACACCATAAAATTTTCAGAAAAAATAAAAGGAAAAATTACGTTACTAGACTTGTGGGCAACATGGTGTGGACCTTGCATAGCAAAAAGCAGAACAATGGTGCCAATATATAATGAATACAAAAACAAAGGTTTTACAATTATTGGAGTTGCTGGGGAATTTAAAAACACCGACAAATTAGTTAGGTTTCTTGATAACGAAAAATGGGAATGGTTAAATTTAGTAGAATTAGATAGACAAAATGCCATTTGGGAAAAATATGGTATTAATGGTGCCGGCGGAGGCCTATTTTTAATTAATGAAGAAGGAATTATTATAGCTAAAGACCCAACTGCAGAAGAAGTGAAAAAAGTATTAAAATCTTACCTGAAGTAAAAAAAACATAAACAACAACAACAACAACAACATACAGATTAATGAATCTATGAAAAAAATAGTATTAATAACACTTCTAGTCGCATCAAACGTCATTTTTGCTCAAAAAAATGAATGGATAGACTTTTCAAAAGAAAAAACAGAAAGATTAAAAATAGATAAAACAGGCATATATAAAGTACAAAATTACACATTTGACGTTATTTGGGATGAAAAATTAGACTACTCAAATAACATAGGTTATTATGGAGGAATTAAAAAAATGACAATTTATAAAGACAACAAACAGATACAAGTACTAAATGATATTGAAGACACTATTGCTTTAGGCGAGATTAATTTTTGTTTTTATGACTATAATTTTGATGGAGAATTAGACTTCACTATACCTATTAATTACAAATGGTTAAGGTATTATCTTTTTATTCCAAAATCGAATAAATTTGAAAACTTGAAAGATTGGGACTATCTAAAAATTCAAAAAGTAGATAAAAAAAATAAAAGGATTTTAACTCATCCTGATGGAAATGCCACTGTAGATAACAGAAAAACATATAAAATAAAAGGATTAGATATTATTAAAATATAGAAAAGCACTAACTAATGAAAGAAACAAAAGACAAAATCGCTCAGTTTAAAACAACTAAAACAGTAAGAATAATTGCTTTTTTAGGCGCGGTAATTTTCTCTTTAGCGCTTTCAATTGAACACCTACAGCATCTTGGTTTTTATTTTCTTGTAACTATATATTTTTGGGTTTATATAACTTTTCTATACTTTGAAAGGAAATATTATAAGCTAACTCAAAACAACTTTTTTAATTATTTATCAAAACACCCTTTATCAGCCATAAGTGGATTATTACCTATTGTAATTTTCACTTTATACAAACTAAAAACTATATAATTATACACTCAAATTAAATAACTCCCCCTTCTTTCTAAGGCTTAAACTCAGTTCTTTTTTAATTTTGTTTAACTTTAACTAAAAAAGATTAAACATTTTGTATCTTTATAAAAAAAAAGATGTTCGGACTATTCAAAAAGAAATCAGAAAAAGAAAAATTACAAGCACAATATCAATCACTTTTAAGTGAAGCACACCGGTTATCTAATACCAGTAGAAAAATGAGTGATCAAAAAGTTTTTGAAGCTGAAGAAGTTTTAAAAAAATTAGAAAAACTCACCTAATCACAACAATATGGACAAAAATAAAAAGCCAGATAATGTTGTTTTTAATACCGAAACTCAACAATACGATGCTGCATTAAAACCCTATGCAACCTCTGTAAATGCTCCCATTATTACAACAACAGATAGCATTGCTTGGAAAAACAGAAGCATTAATAAGGTAAACCATAAATTAAAATCGAGATATACCGAATTAAAAGCTGAGTACGAAAAAATGATGCAAGAGTTTGAATACAATAAACTTATTTTTAGTGCTAAATTCACTTTTGAACCTATTACTGGAGAGATTTATCATTTATACAAAAAGGATAATAACGAATCATTTCTTTCTATTATCGCACCAAACGAATGTAATTTTCATGCTTTAGGTAGCTTTTATTTAAATGCCGATCAAATTTGGGAAAAAATATAATCTCACTATGAAAACAGAAACCCCACAATTTACCGAAAGACAACTAGATCGTATTATAGAAATGGCTTGGGAAGATCGCACACCATTTGAAGCAATTTTATTTCAGTTTGATTTACCAGAAAAAGAAGTAATTAAATTAATGCGAACAGAACTTAAAACGGGAAATTTTAAGCGTTGGAGAAAACGTGTTAATAGCGGCGTAAGCACAAAACATTTAAAAAAGCGTAATACAGATATTACTAGATTTAAATGCAGTAGACAAAGTGCTATTTCAGGAAATAGAATAAGTAAAAGATAAGCAATTCATTTATAATCTAATTTTCTAAAAACTTCACAGAAATACACGATTTTTCACATATAAATAACATTTCATAATGATTTACACTAAAAAAGATATCAGTGAATTGGATCGTATTACGCGATTAAAAATCATAAATTCAGTAAGTGGTATTAAACCTGCAAATCTTATTGGTACGATAAACAACCAAGGTAAAACTAATTTAGCTATCTTTAGTTCTATAGTTCATTTAGGAAGTGATCCTGCATTATTAGGTTTTATTTCTAGACCTGAAACACCAGAAGTTGGTCATACATTACGTAATATTAAAGCAAATAAAGTGTACACCATTAATCACGTACATTCTAATTTTACAAAAAATGCGCATTATACTTCTGCTAAATTTGATGCTAATATTTCGGAATTTGAACGTTGTCATTTATCCGAAGAATATGTTAACAATTTTGAAGCGCCTTTTGTAAAAGAGAGTCATTTTAAATTAGGCATGCGATTTAAAGAAGCTATTGATATTAAACTTAACGGTACAACTTTAATTATTGGAGAAATAGAACAACTTATTATTCCGGATTCTGCAATTGTAGATGGAGATATTAATTTGGAAGCCACCGATAGCGTAGGGATTTCTGGATTAAACAGTTATTACAGCTTAAAAAAAATTGCAAATTATCCTTATGTGAGAGTACATGAGGTTCCAGAATTATAACGAATATAAAATGTAAGATATGGAAATTAAAAAGAAAATACTACTTACGGGAGCAACGGGATACATAGGTAAACGTTTTCTACCAACACTCATAAATAAAGGGTATCATGTAATTTGTGGCGTACGAGATATCAATCGGTTTTCTCCACCAAAAGCTTTAAAAGCTAATATTTCGGTTATAAAATTAGATTTATTAGACCCAAAAACATTACAAAATATCCCAAAAGATATAGATGGTGCATATTATTTAATTCACTCTATGTCTAATGCTAACAACTATGAAACACTAGAGTTGGAATGCGCTAAAAACTTCAGAAGTGCATTACAAAACACAAACATTAAGCACTTAATATATTTGAGCGGTATTGTAAATGATAAAAACTTATCTAAACACTTATCATCAAGAAAAAATGTTGAAAATGAATTAGCTAAAGGGGATTATCATTTTACAACATTAAGAGCCGGAATTATTATTGGATCAGGAAGCGCTTCATTTGAAATTATAAGAGATATCGTTGAAAAATTACCTATAATGATTACTCCAAAATGGCTAAACACAAAATGTCAACCCATAGGCGTTTCGGATGTGATGTCTTTTTTAGACCGTTCATTATTTAATGAAGCCGTTTTAGATAAAAGCTTTGATATTGGAGGCGCAGATATTTTATCTTACAAAGAAATGCTTCTTGAATTTGGACGTAAAAGACACTTAAAACGCACCATAATTACCGTACCAGTAATGACGCCAAAATTATCGTCTTATTGGTTATATTTTGTAACCTCAACTTCATATAAATTAGCTTCTGCGTTAGTGAGTAGTATGAAGGTAGAAGTAATTTGTGAGAATAATGATCTTGCAGAAATTTTAAACATCAAACCACTTTCGTATAGAGCATCATTAGATAGAGCATTTGTTAAAATAGAAAGTAATCAGATAGTATCTAGTTGGAAAGATGCTTTTATTAGTGGCGAAATGAATATCGAAATTTCAAATTTTATTGAAGTTCCAACTCACGGATGTTTTATTGATAAAAGAGCCAAAACCTTTAAAAACCGAGAAGAATCTTTATCCAAAATATGGCGTATAGGTGGCGAAAACGGATGGTATTATGCAAATTGGTTATGGAGATTACGAGGTTATATTGATAAAGTTTTTGGTGGTGTTGGCTTACGTAGAGGACGTACCAATCAAAATGCTTTAATTACTGGCGATTCAATAGATTTTTGGCGTGTATTATACGCTAATAAAGAAGAAGGACGCTTACTATTATTTGCTGAAATGAAACTTCCTGGAGAAGCTTGGTTAGAGTTTAAAATGGAAAATGACAAATTAGTACAAACTGCTACATTTAGACCATTAGGTTTATCTGGGCGTTTATATTGGTTTTCGGTATTGCCATTTCATGGTTTTATTTTTAAGGGAATGCTAAAAAAACTCACCTCTTAAAGCTAAAAGCTATAAAACTTATTATATTTTAAAAGATACAATTCCGCAATCCATTTCAAATATTTGTCCTGAAAATGCTGCAGCTTTATCCGATAATAAAAATTCAGCAGTTGCTGCAACTTCTTTAGGATTTAAAAATCGCTTTAACGGATGGCGTTGCGTGATATTTTCAACCATTTTATCATTTCGTAATAATTTTGAAGCCAAATCGGTATCAGTTACTGTTGGCGCAATTCCGTTCACTCTAATTATAGGAGCCAATTCTGCACCTAAGGATTTTATTAAACCTTCAATTGCCGATTTTGATGTTGCTACACTAGCGTGAAATGGCATTCCTAATTTTGATGCCACGGTACTGAATAATAAGATAGATGGATTATTACCTTGTTTTAGTTGTGGTAAATATTTCTGAACTGACTTAACAGCTCCTATAACATTAATTTCAAAATCTGATCTAAAATCATCTAAACTTAATCTCGAAATTGGTTTTAAATTTATACTTCCAGGGCAATACACTAAACCATCAACATGCTCTAAATCGGGTAATTCATCAGTAAGAATATCACAATTAAAATGAACTAAATTAGCGTGTAAAACATCAGGAGCAGTCCTACTTATATTAATCACTTTATGATGCGCCAACATGATGTTTACGATCTCTTTACCAATACCTTTACTTCCGCCTATTATCACTATAGTTTTCATCGCAATTGTTTTAAATTAATATTATCAGATGTTCTGAAATTAATTTTTAGTTATATTACAAATATACTATTTTGTTTATTATTTAACTTAAAAAGTTAAACAAAACTATTTACGTTTCACATAAACATTAAGTAATAACCCTAAAACAATTAGGACAACCCCAATAACACTCCATAAGGTGTAAATTTCATGAAACCAAATAACACCAACAATCATGGTAAAAATAACCTCAGCATATTTAAACGGCGCTACTTGATTGGTTTCAGCTAACTGAAATGCTTTTGTCATATACAACTGAGCAAAGTAACCAAAAGATCCAAAAGTAAGCAGTAATACCCACTCTAATCCTTCTGGATTTCTCCAATGATTTATAGCTAACACCCCTCCTACTATTGCTGAAATTACCATAAAATAGTTAACCACAACTACAGGATGTTCACTATCACCAATTTTTCGGAGTACATTATAAACTAAACCAGAAAACACTGCCGAACACAATGCTAAACTTAATCCAGTAATATTTATTTGGGTATCAAATCCTTTTAAAACTAACACACCTATAAAAGCAATTAAGAAACAAAGCCATTGGCTGTTTTTAATTTTTTCTTTTAAAATGAATATAGCAAAAACCGTTGCAAATATTGGGGCAATATAACGTATAGAAACTGCAGTTCCCATGGGCAAAAATTTTACAGATGCAATAAATAGTGTCATAGAAATTAACCCCACAACACCTCTTAAAAAAAGTAGTTTTTGATTATTCCCTAAAGGCGGAATTTTATGTTTTATTATAAATGGAATGGAGAAAAAAAGAGATCCTAAAGCTCTAAAAAAAACAATTTGATAGACGTTAAAATCAGAAAGATACTTTATACATGTATTTAATAATGTAAAAGCTAATGCACATATAAGCATGTACTGAATCGCTTTTTTAGGCATAATTTAGGGATAATATTACATGGCTTTTAAGAAATTTTCAAATCTATCAATGTAATGTGTGGTTAATAATTAAGTATTATCACTGCAAAATTACTCGTTTTTTGTTTCCTAAGCGCTGATGTAAAACAATTAGCTCATAATTATTAACACAGCAGTCTAAAATATGATTTCATTTTAACGTTCTTATTTTATAAAAATCCACACAACTACTACATTGTCAGTTTTTTAACAAACAACAATCCGTACTATAAAATTTACAAAAAAAAAGCCTACCAGTACGGTAAGCTTTTTTTTTAAAAAATATGTATTATAAAACTATTACATATCTGCTTTTAAAACTTTTAAAGTAGATAATAATAATTCTTCACTTAATCTTGTTTTGTAGTTAGGGCTGATATACTCAAATAAGATATCTCCTTTTTTGTTTAAAATCATTACAGTTGGTACAGGTAAAATTTCTGTAGCATCCATTTCTGTTTTCTTAACAATGTAAGATTTAGTTCCATCTCCTGTTTTAAAACCAATTCCAACTTCTTGAATTAATTTTGCTCCTGGATCAGAAAACACTTTATAGTTTACTTCGTTTTTTTCTTCAGTAGATTTTAATCCTTCGTAATGATCAGGACTTACTGCTACAACTTGGTAACCTAACTCAACAATCTCATCTGTTGTTGTTGCTAAAGCTGCTAATTGTTTATTACAGTATGGGCACCATCCTCCTCTATAAAACACAAGTACTGTTGGTTTTTCACTGATAATATTTTTTAATTCAACAGTTTTACCATTGCCATCTACCAATTCTGCATTAGGTAAAGTTTCTCCAATTAATAATGGACTTACGTTTTCTGGTTGGTCTGCTACTTGAGCGTTCATTGCAAATGAAGAAATGAATACTGCTAAGATTAATAATTTTGATCTCATTAGATGTGTTTTATTTAATTTTTAAACATTTATTTCCTCTTTAGTAAACAATACACACAAAACCTTACAAAATTTAACTTGATTCTTTATTTTAGTTTAAATACATTTGAGTCAGCATAAAAACAAAAACATTATGATTAACAATATAAACGAGACAGTAGACTATTTAAAAGATAAGGGTTTTGACACTCCTGAAGTTGGAATTATCCTTGGAACCGGACTTGGTTTACTTTTAAATGAAATTGAAATACTGAAAGAAGTTAGCTACAATCATATTCCTAATTTCCCCACAGCAACAGTAGAATTTCATAAGGGAAAACTTATATATGGAATGCTTGAAGGGAAAAAAGTGATTGTAATGCAAGGTCGTTTTCATCTATATGAAGGTTATACACTACAAGACATTACGTATCCTATAAGAGTTATGGAGAAATTAGGAATTAATACTTTATTAGTTTCAAATGCTTCTGGAGCTGTAAATCCTGATTATAAAAAAGGAGAATTAATGCTTATTGACGACCACATTAATTTACAAGGTAATTCGCCATTAGCATTTAAAGGCGTATCTTCTTTAGGAGAACGTTTTGCCGATATGAGCGCGCCTTACGATACTATATTGAATAAAACATTTAGTGATATTGCAAAAACCAATAATATTACATTACACAAAGGTGTTTACACAAGTGTTGTTGGACCACAGCTTGAAACTAGAGCAGAATACCGAATGCTAAGAATATTAGGTACAGATGCTGTTGGAATGAGCACTGTTCCAGAAATTATTGTGGCAAATCATTTAAAATTGAAAGTCGCTGCGATTTCTGTATTAACAGATGAATGTGATCCAGATAATTTAAAACCTGTTTCTATTGACGAAATTATAGCTACAGCTGCCATTGCAGAACCTAATATGATTACCTTATTTAAAGCACTTATTAAAGGTTTATAAAATTAAAAATCCAAATTGAGTTGTCTTATTATGAGACTATTCACTTTGGATTTTTTATATTTCTATATTAAGAAAACACGTAATATCAGCTCCCAAATAACCGCTATCACAATTAAAATTTGCAATAACTAAAGGGCTTCCTAAAACAAAAAACTACATATCGTCTTCCTCTTCTGCAATAGCATCAGGATCTTGCACGGCATCAGGATCATTATCTTCGAAATCTTCATAATCATCTTCGTCATAATTTTCCATCGTAACTTGAAGTTTTGTACTTACTTTTACTAAATACTTAGTGTCTTCAGTAGTTACCTCTACAGTCTCAACAATTTCATTTTTAGCATTTTTAAAAGCTATAATTTGATCGTCATCATATCCATCAGGATATTTTTCAACTAATAAGGCTAAAATTTCGGGAGTTAATTTTTTAAAATCAACGATAACTCTTTTTAAGTTTGCGTCTTTACGTTTCATTTTTTATAATAATTGAAGCTAATTAATTCTAAATATAATATTTATTTTTCTACACGAACAACATTATACATATCTTTTCTTCGATCTTTTAAATTTTTAACCGCACCAAAAGAATGAAGCTCTCTCAACAGACTCAGGTCCACGTCTGCAACCAATATCATTTCAGTATTAGTTGTTGCTTCTGCTTTTATCCCATTACTTGGAAAAGCAAAATCACAAGGTGTAAACACAGCAGATTGCGCATATTGAATATCCATATTATTTACGTTTGGTAAATTACCAACACTTCCAGCAATGGCAACATAACATTCGTTTTCAATAGCTCTTGCTTGCGCACATAAACGTACTCGAGAATAGCCATTTTGAGTGTCTGTTAAAAAAGGAACAAACAAAATATCCATACCTTCATCAGAGAGTAATCGTGATAATTCAGGAAATTCAGAATCATAACAAATTAATATTCCTATTTTACCAGCATCAGTTTCAAAAGTATTTAATTTATGCCCTGGTTGCATTCCCCAAACTTTAGCTTCATCTGGTGTAACATGTATTTTTTCGTAACGTTCAAAACTTCCATCTCTACGACACAAATACCCAACATTAAATAACTTATCATCAATTAATTCAGGCATACTTCCGCTAATAATATTAATATTATATGAAATTGATAATTGCTGCATTTTTTCAACAATAACCTTGGTATATTTTGCTAATTCTCTAATCGCATCTGGCTCGTGCATATGATTGTACTTCGCCATTAACGGAGCATTAAAAAACTCTGGAAATAACGCAAAATCCGAACGATATGCCGCTACACTATCTACAAAATATTCTACCTGTTGCATCAACTCATCCAAACTATTATAAGTTCGCATTTGCCATTGAATTAACCCTAATCTTACAATCGTTTTTACAGCACTTGCCTTTTTACTTTTTTTGGTATAATAAATATTATCCCATTCCATTAAAACAGCATATTCATGAGAAGCAGTATCGCCTTCCAAATACCCTTTTAAAACACGTACTGGATGAAAATCGTTAGATATCTGAAAATTTAAAACAGGATCATGAATTTCTTTACGCTTTACTTTTTCAATATATTCTTTTGGCGTTAAATCTTTATACTTGTGGTAATTTGGCATTCTTCCTCCAAATACAATACCTTTTAAATTTAAGTTTTCGCAAACTTCTTTTCGGTAATCATAAAGACGTCTTCCTAATCGTAATCCTCTATATTCTGGTTTAATAAACACATCAATTCCATAAAGCACATCACCATGCGGATCGTGATTTTTAAAAGAATCGCCTCTAATAATATCTGCATAAGTATGATTATCATCAATATTATCGTAATCTACAATAAGTGACAATGCACACCCAGCAATATTGCCATCAATTTTAATTACAACTTGCCCTTCTGGAAACATTGTTGTTAATCGTTGGATGTGATTTTTTTTCCAATAGGAATCTAAAACACCGCCATAAGATTCAAGAGTTGCCGATTTTAATTCCTCAAAATCAGCAACTGTTAAATACTTTAATTCTATATTTTTAATATGATGATCTTCCATTACATATCTAAAAGATAAGCAAAAATTAATGGCGCTACAATTGTGGCGTCACTTTCAATAATGAATTTTGGTGTATCAATATCTAATTTTCCCCAAGTAATTTTTTCATTTGGTACTGCTCCAGAATACGAACCGTAACTTGTTGTTGAGTCACTAATTTGACAGAAATAACTCCAAAATGGTGTTTCAGGTTTTTCCATATCTTGGTATAACATTGGTACTACACATATTGGGAAATCCCCTGCAATTCCTCCTCCAATTTGAAAGAATCCAATTCCGTTTTCAGAATTATTTGTGTACCAATCTGCTAAAAACGTCATGTACTCAATTCCAGATTTCATTGTTGAAGCTTTTAGCTCTCCTTTTAATACGTACGATGCAAAAATGTTACCCATTGTTGAATCTTCCCAACCCGGACAAATAATTGGCAGATTTTTTTCGGCAGCAGCATACATCCAAGAGTCTTTTAAATCAATCTCGTAGTATTGCTCTAAAACTCCAGATAGTAATAATTTGTACATATATTCATGAGGAAGGTAGCGTTCGCCTGCAGCTTCAGCATCTTTCCAAATTTTTACAATATGTTCTTGAATTCTTCTAAAGGCTTCCTCTTCTGGAATACAAGTATCTGTAACACGATTTAAACCTTTCTCTAACAAATCCCACTCATCTTGAGGTGTTAAATCACGATAATTAGGCACACGTTTGTAATGAGAATGTGCTACCAAATTCATGATATCTTCTTCTAAATTTGCTCCTGTACAAGACACAATTTGCACTTTATCTTTACGAATCATTTCTGCAAAAATCTTTCCTAACTCAGCAGTACTCATTGCTCCTGCTAACGATACTAACATTTTAGCACCATTATTAAGTTGCGTTTCATAGCCTTTTGCAGCATCAACTAACGCTGCAGCATTAAAATGTAAATAATACTTTTCTATGAATTGTGAAATTTGTCCTTTAGTTGTCATTGTCGTCATTAAATTTAGAAAATTTGTTTACTCCTGTGTTGTTATCTTTGAATTTGTTATCGTACTCCTGCTCTACATTTTCTTCTAGAAACTTATAAGTTAGCATTTTGTAATACAGTTTTGCAGCCAAGAAATCTGATGATTTATCAATGGTATTAGGACATAATTCCATAATATCAAAGCCAACCACATTACGTTCTGCAAATACTTGTTTTAAAAACTCTAATGTTTCATACCAAAGCATCCCTCCTGGTTCTGGTGTTCCTGTACTTGGCATAATTGAAGGATCAAAAGCATCTAAATCGAAAGTAATAAATACGTTTTCGGTCATTTGATCTATTGCTGAATCCATCCAAGTATCATCAACCGCCATTTCGTGAGCAAAATAGGTTTTTTCGGTATCCATAACGGTTTTTTCCATCACATCCATCGAACGAATTCCTACTTGGATTAAGTTGGTATTTTGACTTGCCTCATAAAGTGCACAAGCGTGATTACATGTTGAACCTTCGTAAGTTTTACGTAAATCGGCATGTGCATCTAATTGCAATACCGTTAAGTTATCGTAACACTCATTAAAAGCACGAATAGTTCCTATTGACACAGAGTGTTCGCCTCCAAAAACAGTAACAAATTTATTGCGTTTAATATATTTTTTTGTGGTTTGATGAACTGCTTCAACAACGGCTTCTGGAGATGAATTTTCAGTAATTGGATCCACCAAAAACACCCCTTGCTTATATACTTCGGTATCCGTTTCAATATCATAAAGCTCCATGTTTTCTGAAGCATTTAAAAAGGCATCTGGTCCTTTATCTGCTCCTTTTTGCCATGTACTTGTACCATCATAAGGTACCGGAATTAGCACAATTTTAGAATTGTCTAATTTAGAATACGCTTCTTGTATTCCAGCATATGTTTTAGTTTCCATAACCTAATATTTTAAGTAAGTCTTCACTTTTTTGTTGTTCGCTAAATAATTTTGTAGTGATGTTTCCATCGTCATCTTTTTCTATTAAAATATGTTTTGGTGAAGGAATTAAACAGTGTTGTAATCCTCCAAAACCTCCAATAGATTCTTGATATGCTCCAGTATTAAAAAACCCTATATATAAAGGTTTGTCTTTATTATATTTTGGTAAATAAATGGCATTCATGTGTTGCTCGCTATTGTAATAATCGTCACTATCGCAAGTTAACCCTCCCAATAGTACACGCTCATAACTTTCATGCCAACGGTTAATTGGTAACATCACAAAACGTTTATTTATCGCCCAAGTATCTGGTAAAGTTGTAATAAATGATGAGTTAATCATATTCCATTTTTCACGATCATTTTGTTGTTTTTGATACAACACTTCGTAAATAGCACCACCACTTTCTCCAACTGTAAAGCTTCCAAATTCTGTAAAAATATTTGGCACATCTACACCTTCTTCTTCACAGATAAGATTGATTTGATTAATGATTTCATCAACCATATATTCATAATCAAATTCAAACCCTAAAGAGTTTTTAATAGGAAAACCGCCACCAATATTAAGGCTATCTAATGTAGGACACACCTTTTTTAAGCTCACATATACACGTAAACACTTGGTTAACTCATTCCAATAATAGGCATTATCTCTAATTCCTGTGTTTATAAAAAAATGAAGCATTTTAAGCTCAACTTTTTCGTTATCTTTTATTTGCTTGTTGTAAAAAGGGACAATATTTTTATACCCGATTCCTAGTCTAGATGTATAAAACTCAAATTTTGGCTCTTCTTCCGAAGCAATTCTAATTCCTACTTTATATTTTCCGTTTATTTCTTCTGAAAGCAATTCAATCTCTTCGTAATTATCAATAACAGGAATACAGTTTTTATGTCCGTTATTAATTAATCGTGCAATATTAGTTACGTATTGCGCACGTTTAAAACCGTTACTAATTACGTAAGTATCGTCTGTTATTTTCCCTTCTGCTTTTAGGTTTTCAACAATATCAATATCAAAAGCCGAAGAGGTTTCAATGTGAATATCATTTTTTAAAGCTTCATTTAAAACATGTTTAAAATGCGAACTTTTTGTACAATAACAATAGTTATATGCGCCTTTGTAATCGTGTTTTTTAATCGCGTCTGCAAACCATTGCTTTGCACGATTAATGTTGTTTGAAATCTGTGGTAAATATGTAAATTTTAATGGTGCACCGTATTCTTCTACTAGTTTCATAAGATTTACATCATGAAATTCTAGTGTTTTTTCTTCTAGTTTGAATTCCGGTTGAGGGAAATCGAAAGATTGTTGAATGAGGTCAATATATTTGGTATTCATCTGTTATTGTATTCTTTATAGGATATAAAACGCTATGAACACTTTGTTTTTTATGAAAAAAAAAGCATACATATCCTGTTTTAAAAGTTTGTTTTAAATTTTAAAATCGTGAATTATACGGTAATTCGTTATTAAATTAATAACAAGAAAAGAATATCATACCTGCAGTTGAGGATGAGTTGTAGGGATAAAGCCATACAAATGTTGGCTAGATCTTATGTAGTAAGCGGAAGTTAGCTCTAAAATTCGGTTACTTAATCTATAAGCTGCTCTTGAATATGACTTCCTAATCCTCAAGTGCCCGAACATATAAACAGATTTCAATTGTTCAGCTAAAAAAGTGAGCAACAAATGTAATTTATTTTTTGACACGCAAAACTTTTTTGTGATTTTTTGAAAAAATATTTTTAAATCAACCACTTCACTCATCCAAAAGTAGCGTTCACTAACTCAAGTAAACCCTTTACTAGACTAGTATTGTAAGGGATACATAATGATAGTAAGTTTGATAGAAATAAAACTATAAATTATGAAAACACAAATCAAAACACCTCAAAAAAAGACATTAAACACCTTAAATTTTATTGGATTAATGGTCATTTTCCTACTTGGAAGTCCAATTATTAATGCACAAACTGAAAAAAATGTTTTAATTAAACAAGACGCAAATACCTTAACTGTGAAAGGGGTAATTAGCGATGAAACTGGAATATTACCAGGTGCAAATATCATATTACAAGGTACAAATATTGGAACTGCTTCAGATAAAAATGGCGCATACGTATTTCCACGTGCTTTAAAAGCAGGTGATATTTTACTAGTGAGTTATTTAGGTTACACTACGCAACAACTAAAAGTAAAAAATAACACTACAATTATGAATGTTTTTTTAGCTATTGATGCCCTCGATATGATTGGAGATTTAGCAACCGAAACAGTTTACAAATCTAAGCGTAGCGAATAAAATTTAACCTTGTATGAAATATTTAATACTTATCAATATCTTTATTTTTACTATATGTAGTAATGCACAATCTTCTGATTTTAAATCGATAAAATTTAAAACAGCAGATAGTATTGCTATGTTTTATAAAGGTGAAGATCTTGATAATTTACCACAACTCGCTTATAAATTGACAGCAAATTTAACTACAGATGTTGAACGTTTTAGAGCAATTTACATGTGGGTTTGTACAAATATTTCAAATGATTACAAATCGTTTTTAAAAAACAAACATAACCGAATTAAATATCAGAACGACAGTTTAAAACTACATACTTGGAATACTAATTTTAGTAAAACTCTTTTTAAAACCCTACAAAAAAGAAAGCGAACCGTTTGTACTGGTTACGCCTATTTAATACGAGAATTAGCCAATTTAGCACGTATAGAGTGTGAAATTGTACAAGGTTATAGTAAGACAAGTATTACAGATATTAAAGCCTTAAATAGCCCTAATCATTCTTGGAATGCTGTAAAACTTAATAAAAAATGGTATTTATGTGATGCCACTTGGGCTAGCGGTAATTCAAATCCTAAAACAAATGAATTTGAATTTCAATATAATGATGGGTATTTTTTAACCGCAGCAAATCTTTTTGCTTTAAATCATTTCCCTACAGATACAAAATGGTTATTAATAGCAAATAACAAACTTACTTTTCAAGAATTTATAAATACTCCAATTGTATACAGTGGCACATTTACTGAGCTAAAATCTTATGATTCACCTAAAAAATTTCATCAAGAAATTTTAATATATCAACCTATAAAATTTAGTTATCAGTTAAAAAAAAGCATATTAACTCATGGTGTTTATCTAGTTATTGATAATGGAGATTACTCTAAAAAAACAGAACCTTCAACACTTAAACAAGAACAAAACAAACTAGAATTCTCTTACCAATTTACCAAAATAGGTTTTTATGATGTGCATGTATTTATTAAAAACAAATTGATAGCTACACACACTTTTAATGTTAGCAATAGAGTAGCAGCTCTTAATTATTAGGCATAAAAAAATCCAATTGCGTAAACACGTCAATTGGATTTTTTATAAAAAGCTTTAAAGTTATTACAACATTTTAAGCGTATTAATTTCTTGGATTGTTAGGTGTTTCCAGTGACCTCTTGGAATATCTTTTTTAGTTAAATGTCCAATAGCAACACAGTCAATTTTAACAAGCTCATATTTTAAATGATCAAAAATTGAACGAATAATAGTATTACCAGTATTCTTTATTTTTAATCCAATATAGTTTTTACTTTCGCCTTCGATATAGCTGATTTCTTCAACATTTATCATTTTACCTTCAATTTTTATTCCATTTTGAATCGTTTTTAAGTCATCAAACTTAAGACTCTTATCTAATTCAACTTGAAATAACCTTGACACACCGTTTTTAGAATTGGTGAATTTCTTAGCAATAGATTCATCATTAGTAAACAATAATAACCCCATTGAGTTTCTTCCTAAACGACCTATTGGTTTAATTCTTGAAGTTGTTGAGTTAGCTACTAAATCCATTACCGTACGGCCTTTACCTTCACTAGTAGTGGTTGCAAAACCTTTTGGCTTGTTTAATAAAACGTAAGCTAATTTTTCTGGATTTACACGTGCACCATCAAAACGAACTTCGTCTTCAAGTTTTACACGGTATCCCATTTCTGTAATTATTTTTCCGTTTACACTCACTAAACCTACAGCAATATGCTCATCAGCTTCTCTACGTGAACACACACCAGAATTAGCGACATATTTATTTAAACGCATTTCTCCGGCAACGGCTACTCTTTTTACAGGAGCTTTCTTTACTGGTGCATCACTATCGCGTTTTACTGTTTTTTTATTAACAGGAGCATTTCCTCTTGCATTACTTTTTTTGGCATTTGTATTTCCACCACGTCCAGACGTCTTTCCTTTTTTGTTGCCTCCTTGTTGTCTCGTCATTACTTAATATTTTTTGCAAAGATAGTTGATAATTCGTTGCTTAGCTAATTAATACAATTTTATTAAGCACTAAAGAAATATCAATAAGAGGAATGCTCAATACACCCATTAAAATTATGAATTTCAATATATTATGCAGAATTAAATACTGTGATTTACTATTAGATTTCCATAGTAAAAATTGAAAAATAGCAAGAAATAAAATAGTTAAATAGAAAAAATACGCCATATTACCAACCTGAAACTTACAAATTAATAAAAATTGCGGAATTAAGGTTAAAAGCCCCAAAACAGTAAGCATAACCTTTGATGCGCTTTCTCCGTAAACAATAGGAATTGTATGATAATCATTAGCCAAATCACCTTTTATATTCTCTAAATCTTTAGTGAGTTCGCGCATAGAAATTATTAAAAATAAAAACATCGCGTGTACAAAAACTACATATTCGAAATTTTTGTAATGAATAAAAATTATAAAAAAGGGGGTGATTGTTAATATTGCTGAAGTAAAATTACCTATAAATGGTAGTTTTTTAAGCTTATGAGAATAAAACCAAATTGAAAAAATATAGATTGAAAAGAAAACTACAGCTTTAAAAGATACAGCACTAGCCAGAATAACTGCTGCAAAATTAAGCACAAAATAGAGTGACAATTTGGTATTTTGACTCACCAAACGATCTAACATTGATTTTTGTGGGCGATTAATTAAATCTTTTTCCGAATCATAAAAATTATTTATAATATATCCAGCAGCAATAGTTGCAGATGATGCCATAACAAGCAACAACAGATTAAGATCTGTGATAACTTTATTTACAGGAATATCATATGCTAAAATATATATTGAAGCTAAATATTGAGCCACAACTATAATAAGAATATTGTAACCGCGTACTACAGAAAACATACTAAAAAACTTTAGCAGAATGTGTTTTTGCTTACGGGTAAACATAACTTTTATGTTTTAGAAATTGTAAACAACTTCCAATTTATGAGCAGAAAGTGATTGTTGTGCTTTCTCAAAATCTTCAGTAAACCCTAAAATATAACCTCCACCACCAGAACCACAAAGTTTTAGGTAATATTCGTTAGTATCTAGTCCTTTTTTCCAAAGTTCATGAAATTGTGCAGGAATCATTGGTTTAAAGTGACTCAACACAACTTTTGATAATTGTTTTGTGTTTGTGAATAACGATTTTATATCTCCTTTTAAGAAATCGTCAACACAAGCATCGGTATGTTTTATAAATTGATTTTTAAGCATACTACGAAACCCTTCTTGTTTCATATTTTCCATAAAAATACTCACCATTGGAGCAGTTTCTCCTACAATGCCACTATCTAATAAAAATACAGCACCTTTTCCATCTGTTTTTTGAGAAGGAATACCAGCTGCTTCAATATTATCTTTTGAATTGATAAGAATTGGAATACTTAAATAACTGTTTAATGGATCTAATCCTGAAGATTTTCCGTGGAAAAAAGATTCCATTTCAGAAAAAACAACTTTTAATTGTAATAATTTTTCACGCGTTAAGTTTTCTAAAACGGTGATTTTATCTTGTGCATATTTATCGTAAATAGCAGCTACTAAAGCACCACTACTTCCAACCCCATAACCTTGAGGAATAGACGAATCAAAGTACATACCTTCGGCAACATCTTGCTTTAAGGTTGCAATATCAAAGGTTACTAACTCTGGGTTAATATTTTCTAGATAAGCGACATAACGTTGTAAACTCTCATTAGAATTTACAGCCGTTTCCGTATCTATATCTATCTTTTTTAAAGCGCCATTATAAAAGTTATAAGGAATTGATAATCCCTTAGAGTCTTTTATGATTCCGTATTCTCCAAAGAGTAAAATTTTCGAGTAAAATAAAGGTCCTTTCATATGCTTTTTGGGCGTTTGCGTATCAAATATACGATTTATTCTTGTATTTGGTTCGCACCAAACCCAATTTGGTCGCAAATATATTGTTCGTTTTGGCAATATGCAACTAACTCGTTCTTAATAAATTCAAGAATTTTAGGTGCTTCGTCTTCGGGATATAAAACATGAACATTAGCTCCGGCATCTAAAGTAAAACTAATATGTAATCCTGTTTCTTGTCTGAATTCCCATATTTTATTAATGATTTGCAACGTATTAGGTTTCATTAAAATAAAATAAGGCATGCTCGTCATCATCATAGCATGTAAAGTTAACGCTTCACTTTCAATAAGCGCGATAAACCCGTTAAGATCACCTGATGCTAATATTGGCTTTAACTTTTTAAGGTTATCATGAGCTTGTTGAAAACGATTTTGCGCATAAGGATGTCCGTGCATTAAGTTATGCCCAACGGTACTACTTACTTGTTTTTCGCCTTTATCAACTAATAAAATAGTGTCTTGATAATTTTTAAAAACAGCGTGAACTTCATAAGGGTATTTTACTCCAAATAAATCACTACTTCCTTCAACAGTCTCATTTTCTCCCCAAACAATGAGGTCGCCTTCAATACTTCGGCAAGCACTTCCTGACCCTAAACGTGCTAAAAATGAGGTTTTTTGGTTAAAAAATGTTTGGTTAGTAAGTAATATATCATCTGTTGCTACCAGCATTTTTTCAATACTCATTAAACATAATGCTAAAGCACTTAATCCGCTAGCTGAAGAGGCAATACCTGAACTATGTGGAAATGTATTTGACGTTTCAACCTTAAAATGATACAATTTTAAAAACGGTAAATATTTTTCAATACGTTTAAAAAAGGTTTCTATTTTGGGTTTAAATTCGTTTTTTTCTTCACCATCTAAAAACACATCTAAGCTAAATTTTGAAGTCTCGATTTTTTCCGTAAAGGTCAATTTTGTATGTGTTTTACAATTATTAAGCGTAAAACTTATAGAAGGATTTTCGGGAATTTGATATTCTTTTTTTCCCCAATATTTAACAAGTGCAATGTTACTTGGTGATTGCCAAGAAACGACTCCGTTATTAACGGTTATAGAATATGGTTTTGGAATAAATACTGTATCGTTCATACTATTTGTAGATCATCAATTGACAAAGATAACAACTTTACTATTTATTTTAATAATTGCACTAAAAACTTAACTACTCATGTTAAAATGAAATAATTATTCCTTTTTTTAAAAAAAATTGTAGTTTTACACGACCCATGTTTATCTAACATCACACCCTCTCTCTAATGCGCACTAAAAAAATAAAGTTAGTTTATACTCTATTAATCTTTTTCATAGTATTCACTGCTGCTTATAAAACATCTTTTAGCGCCCCTTTTTTAGTACAAAAAACAGCTAGACTAAGCAGTTTAATGGCTAATGACAGCGTATATAAAGCTACTGTTTTTATTAATCAAAACATTCAGAATGCATTAGAAAATAATGAAACCGAAATACTTGCCGATAATTATTACGCCTTAGGAAATGTATTTACAAAAATTGGAAGTCATACTATTGCTAATAACAACTACAACAATGCTTATAAGATTTATGAATCATTAGATGCGATAGAAAAAATAGATTTTGTACTAGCGCATTTAGCTGAATCTTACCTTTACAGCAAAAACTACACCGCTTTTGATAGTATTGCGCCTATTGCTTTAGCACACTCTAGATCAATAAACAGTGTTAATATTTTAGTTAATTTAGAATCCCTTGTTATAAAAAATTACTACGTTTTTGAGAGTGAAAAGGTTATTAAATATGCTGATGAAGCTTTAGCTATTCTTAATAATCCTGATTTTATCTATACAAACAATGAAGATAAACTTACAAAGGCACATTTAAAAACTCTTTTTAATTATTACAAAGGAATTTCGCTAACTAAAACTTCAAATAAAGCAGAAGGCTTTAAATTATTATTCGCTATTGATGACGGTTTATTATACAATAGATCCGAACAAAATCATAAACCTAAAAACAAACTTGCAACTTTAAACTATTACAAATATCTTTACTATACTACGGTTGAGAATAACTTAGATTTAGCTAACAAATTTTTATTAATTTCTGATTCTTACAAGTATTATGCTATTAGAGATCTTGAAATTAAGTCGGCTACAAATGGTGATTTAATTGCAAAAGTAATTAACACCGAAAAACAACTTAACCTCACTCATAAGCTTATAGAAAAGGATAAAAAAATCTATAAAAATTTCATCATTTCTACCATTATTTTTGGCTTATTATTTCTTGTTTTAGGAGGATTTTTATTTCACTATTACACTAATAGAATTAAAATTAAATTTATCAATTCTAAACTAAAAGCATCAAACAAAAAACTATTAGAAATAGATAAAGAACGCTTAGAGTTTTTCTCAATTTTGAGTCATGAGTTAAGAACCCCTATTTATGGTATTAGTGGTTTAGCAAATGTGATAAAGCAAGAACAGTCACAAGAAAAAAAGGAAGATTACCTCAATGCTTTATTATCATCAAGTAATTATATTTCGTTATTAATTGACAATGTACTTCAAGCTTCAAAATTAAAATTCGAAAAAAAGACCTTGCAATTAAAGTCTAATAAGCTTTCAGAGATTATAAAAAACACAACAAACACCATTAATATTTCGGCTATAAATAAAGGTTTGCAGCTTAAAACATCGGTTAATATTAAAGGGAGCGATTGTGTATTAATAGATAAAGTATTATTCAGTCAAATACTTATTAACCTAGCTTATAATGCCATTCGTTACACCAAAGAAGGTAATATTTCTATAAATGTAACAGAGAAAAAACGTACAGAAGAAGATCTTACTATACTTTTTGAAATTAAAGATACTGGAATTGGAATTAAAGAAGAGCACAGAGAATTAGTATTTAATGCTTTTGAAAACAAAACGTTTTTAAAGAATAATAGTAGCGGATCTGGTCTTGGCTTATACATTGTAAAAACACTCTTAAAAAGTCATGATTCTGATATCAATTTCACATCAAAATCGGGAGAAGGTACCAACTTCTTTTTTACGATAACATTCAAACTATCTGAAGGAATCGAAAAAAGTCATACATCTCTACTTTTAAAGAAAGAAGACAATTACAAAATACTAATTGTTGATGATAATAAAATCAACCTATTAGTGACTCAAAAGAATGTTGAAAAAATTAATAATTGCGTCTGTGAAACTACAAATAATGGTTTTGATGCCATTACAATTTTACAAAATAATCATTACGACCTTGTTTTAATGGATATAAATATGCCAGGAATTGATGGTTACAAAACCACTGAACTTATACGAGAGTTTAATAAAGAAATTCCAATTATTGCACTTACAGCATTAAACTCAAATGACACCAATGAAAAGATTTTTGTAAGCGGCATGAACCATATCATTACTAAACCTTATGATTTTAATGAATTTCAGGAAATAATATCTAGCTTATTAATGAAAAGTAGTGAGATATAGCATCGTTTTGTAATTTCTTGCTGTAGAATTTATTTTTAGCTTTTTCTCAAAAAAACGGTTATTAAATTTCGCTTTCCCATAAGCTACAGAGCTATAAAAATAAATACATTTTTCTCTAATTATTACAGTTTCATTAGGATGAGAAATTACCGAAAACTCTTTTACTAAATCTGCATTTGGAGTATTATAAAACAATATAAAATAGCTGTTTTGTTTCACCTCTTCATCAAAAGGACAATCATCTAAAACTGATTGCAACTCCTCAGTAGTAGTTATTAAAACAGGCACTTCAAAACCAAAATCACTTAAAATAATGTTATGAATATCCTGCTCTAATTTCTTAATATTTTTTTCTTCGGAAGTAAAAAACACATTCCCCGATTGTATATAGGTTGCTACATTTTTTAACCCAAAATCACTAAGTGCAGTTCGTAAATTGGCCATTTTAATCTTTTTATGACCACCAACATTTATACCTCGTAGTAAAGCGATGTAGTTTTTCATTATTTTGAAATAGCTTTGGCTGCAATAAAAGCACCAGTCCAAGCATTCTGAAAATTAAAACCTCCAGTAATGGCATCAACATTTAAAATTTCGCCAGCAAAATACAGGTTTGGTAATTTTTTACTTTCAAAAGTTTTAAAATTAATCTCTCGTAAGTTAATTCCTCCTGCAGTTACAAACTCTTCTTTAAATGTGCTTTTTCCATCTACATCAAAAACTGCCTCTGTACATTGTGATGCTAAGGCTTCTAATTGTTGTTTATTAAGATCTGCCCAACGGGTGTTTTCGTCTAGTTGTGCAGCTAAAACCAATTGATGCCACAAACGTTTTGGCAAATCAAATTGCGCTTGCTTAATCACTGTTTTCTTTGCAAAGTCAAGCTTAAAAGCCTTTAAAGACTCTAAACAGTTCTCAAAAGATTGTCGGATAAAATTCACTTCTATTTTAAATTTATAATCACGTTTTGCCAATTCAATAGCTCCAAAAGCCGAAAGTTTTAAAATTGCTGGTGCGCTCATTCCCCAGTGGGTAATTAACAACGGACCTTCACTCCATAAATCGGTATCAACTACTTTTATTTCGGTATTTAAAGCCACTACTCCTGGAATTTCTTTTATACGATCATCTTTTATATTGAAAGTAAAAAGCGACGGAACAGCAGGTGAAACCGTATGTCCAAATTCTTTAAGTAAACTCCAAACTTTGGCGTTACTTCCGGTAGCAATTAATAGTTTTTCGGTAGAGAACAGATCAGTTTGTGTTGAGACTTCAAAATTTGCATTTGGTACACCTGAAATAGATTTTACAGTCTGACTATACCATACATCAACCTTATGTTTTTTGGCTTCATTTAAAAAACAGTCAATAATAGTTTGCGAAGAATTAGACACCGGAAACATACGTCCGTCATCTTCAATTTTTAATTCTACACCACGCTTTTCAAACCACTCAATAGTATCTCCCGTCATAAATTGATGAAAAGGACCTAATAATTCTTTTTCACCACGCGGATAATTCAACACTAATTCTTGCGGAATAAATTCGGCATGTGTTACATTACAACGTCCGCCACCAGAAATTTTCACCTTTTGTAAACCTTCTTTACCACGTTCTAAAATGGCTACTTTAAGTTGAGGATTTTGTTCTGCAATGTTAATTGCTGCAAAAAAACCGGCAGCTCCACCACCTACTATTATTACGTTATATTGTGTCATATTTTGTCTGGGACATCCGAAATAATTCCGTTTACACCATAGCGTTTCATTCGTGCTATCGTTTCGGGATCATTTACCGTCCATGTATTTATTGCGTAACCTTCTTGTTGAGACAACTTTACGTTATCTTCGGTTAGTAATGCAAAATTAGGATGAATTATTTTAGATTCTATTGTTTTTGCAAATGTAATTGCATCGGCAACATTAGCTTTTGTTAAAACTGCCAATGGAATATTTTTATCAATTTGGTAAACTTTTTCTAATTCTTTCTGCTGAAAACTAGAGAGGATAAAATCTTTATAACTCCAATTATTTTCGGCAATTTCAAAAGCGATAACTTCACAGGTTTTTGCGGCTGTAAATTTTCCTTTTAATTCAATATTAAGAATACATTTTTTATTGATTACTCTTAAAACTTCGGTTAATGTTGGAATTTTATATCCACCAACAACTGTTAGCTCTTTTAATTGAGAAAGTGTAAATTTTGCGACTTCTCCCGAGCCATCGGTTATTCTATCTAAAGTAAAATCATGAAAAACCACCAACTCACCAGATGCACAAACATGCACGTCAATTTCTATAGCATCCACACCAAATTCTAGCGCCTTTTCAACAGATTGAATAGTGTTTTCTGTTACATAATTTTTAGCACCTCTGTGTCCTATTTTTAAAACTGAAGTTGCCATTTTTACTTTTTTATTGGTCGCATTAAGCCTTCTTGAGTTACTGATGCTACAAGTTTACCATCTCTTGTAAAAATATTACCACGTGCAAAACCTCTAGCGTTAGACATGTTTGGAGATTCAATAGCATATAATAACCAATCATCAAGATCAAAATCTCTAAAAAACCACATAGAGTGATCTAAACTTGCCGTTTGGGTATTTCCCCAATTAGCTTTACTTGCATGACGATTCATCGCTGCAGATAAAATATTATAGTCAGAAACATAGGTTAATATTTGCTGTTTTGCAGCTAAATCTAATCCGCTAGTATCGCCTTTCAACTTAAACCACATATTAGTAAATGGTGGTAAATCTTCTTTATTAAACGGGCTAACAACCTCAACAGGTTTAAATTCTATAGGTCGATCAATTTCAAGAAATGCTTTTGTAGCTGCCGGAAGTACGTCGCCAAATTTAGCCAATATATCCGTCCAACTTAATAACTCTTCGGGCAGTTTTACTGCATTCATTTCTATTTGATGATTATAACCTTCTTCTTTTTTATGAAATGAAGCCGATAAAATAAAAATGGTATTTCCATTCTGTTCGGCTGTAACACGTCTTACCGAAAAACTACCGCCATCTCTCACCAAACTCACATTATATGTAATAGGTAATTTTAAATTTCCTGCTTCCAAAAAATAAGCATGCATAGAGTGTAAAACACGATCGTTTGTAATGGTACGTTGTGCAGAATTTAATGCTTGCGCCAAAACCTGACCTCCAAACACTATAGGACTTCCAATAGTAACATTTTGTCCTTCAAATTGCGTTTCAGAAAGCGTATCTAAATGTAAATGAGATAATAAATCGGTTACTGTAATCATAGTCGTTTTATTTTATCATTCAAAACTATAAAATTACAAACGGTATAGCTACACATTTTATAAATAGTTTAAGATATAAAGTTTTAATTTTACAGCTTAAAGCGGTATACTTACTTTAACCAAAACTCTTACAGATGTCATTTCAAATTCATAGTTTTACACTTTTATTTTTAATATTTTTATCGTGTTCTACCGGAAAATTAAGCGTCATAGCAAACGCACCAAGTAGTTTAGAAGAAATTTCGGCAGCAGAAACAACTTCAAAATCTGCTTTAATTTGGGTAATTGAAGATGCCGGAAATAAAAATATTCTTTACGGTTTAGATACCTCCGGAACTATTAAAAAAGAACTTAAAATTACAAATGCCGAAAATAAAGATTGGGAAGATTTAACCTCTGATAGTTACGGAAACATTTACATTGGAGACATTGGAAACAATAAAGAAAACCGTAATACTTACACCATTTATAAAATTGCAAATCCAGAAAACAGTACTGAAACTACTACTGCAGAAATTATAGAGTTTAAGCTTCCAAAGAAAATGAAAGAGAAAGATTTTGAAGGTTTCTTTTTACACGACAACAACTTTTATTTGTTTAGTAAAGAGACTAAAAACTTTAAAGTATTCTCAGTACCAAATACTATAGGTTCACATAAAGCGACATTGGTTTCAGAATTTAATTTAGAAGGGAAAAACAACAAAATCACTTCTGCAGACATTAGTGATGATGGAAAAAAAATAGTGCTTTTAAACCATGAAAAACTTTGGCTACTAAGCAATTTTGAAGGTGACAACTTTTTTGAGGGTAAAATCACCCAAGTTCCTTTTAATCATGATACACAAAAGGAAGGTATTTGCTTTAAAAATGACACCACCGTTTTAATTACTGATGAGCAGCACAAAAACGATGGTGGTAATATTTATGAATTTAGTTTGAATTAAAACTTAAACCCTAACCCAAAAGCAAAACGAAGTCCGTCATTACTATTAAACAGTGAAAAGTCACCTGTAATAGTTTCGGCAGCCATCACTAAAAATCCACCTCCATAAGAGTTGTGCCATTTATTTGAAGGATCGTCTTTTAACCATACCCTACCGTAATCAAAACCTCCGTACATTCCTAAATTAACAGGAATTAACCCTGTTTTTTTCTTCTTAAACATGTAACGCACATCGGTAAGATTGTAGTAAGAATTTTTACCTGTAAAACGTTGATTTCTGTAACCTCTTAAGCCATCACTTGCACCAATTGATGCTGCTTGATAAAACTGAAAACCATCACCAATATTAAAATGGGCTTTAAATTTTGTTGCTAAAACCAATTTCCCTGAAGGCTCTAACCTGTAATTAAATGCAACACTAGGAATTATATATCCAAAATTATCAGCAGTATTAACATTGGTTTTATACCCAAAAGCTAAATCGGTTTCCACGCCTAATGTAGGGAATGCTTTGTTGTCTTTATTTTCAAAATGATGAGAAGCTTCCGCACCTATAAAACTGTCGCTATTTTCAATAAGTGTAGAGAGGTAATAGCTATTTATAAAACGTCCTGAAGTTTTTTCAACCTCAACAGATTCATAACTTACACCAAATTTCCACTCGCTACCTAAATCGCCTTTTAACACTAAACCGGGTGCAAATTTTAATCTACTTAATTTTACACGATTGTAATCTTTATCAAAAGCATCATCATTTTCTGCATTAGGATTTATAGTTTCGTTTCCGTAGCCAAAAAAGTTAACACTGTAATTAGGACTTGTAAATCGGGCGTCTAAAATAAGATTTAGATTCCCAACTACATTGGCAAATTCTCCGTTGTAACCAACATCAAATCCTCCTGTAGACGCATAATAAGATGCTGAAAATTCATGTTTTGAACGAAACGGATTTTCATTAAACCCATTTACGGTATAGGTATCTATAATTCCGAAGTTAACACCATCATCTGGATTAATTCCTAAAATTGGAAATACTTGATTACTGTTATATTTTAACTTCTTATAATTGTAAGTATTAATATCATAATCATCGGTTAAATGTATTTTACCAGCGTCGGTTTTAAACGTGTTTTTCTTCGACTTATAATCGTAAACATGCACTTTTTTACCGTTTTCAATAGTGTAAATATCATTATTTTGACCTCCAATTAATCGTAAAGTAATTAACTGATTGCCTTCACCAAAAACATGAATTTCATCATCGTCATCAAAAGCATAAATCCATAATTCTTTGGTATCTTTTTTAGAATATGTACGTTCATGAAATTTATCCTTTTTCTCGCCACCTTTAATACGATAAGCGGTCACTTTTGTTTTGCCATTAGGCAAACGTTCAATATCAAACCAATCATCTTTATCGGTTCCTTTTACTACGGTCGTTTTATTAACTACTTTAAAATAAGTATCAGAAATCTTTTGAAGATTAGAACGTCTTTCAATTAGTTTCGTTTTAATTTCGGTAATGGTTTCTTGGTTAAGTTCCTTCGGAAATTCATTAAAAGCAGCATCAATAACTTCATCTGTAAGTTGTGTTGTAATAATTTTTACCTGAGCATCCCAAACCGATTTATCCATCTGTCCCATTAAGGAAACATCTAACGGATAAGGTTCAAAATTAAACCATTTTACATCTTTTAAATCGCCATCATATCCTTTTAGCATACGCGCCACCGGAACAAGTTTTGTAGCAATATCAAATAACAAACCATCAGCCATATTTGAGAATACTTGATCACGATCTCTAGGAACCGGCTGGTATACGGTTTTTCCATCTTTTTTAGTTTCAGCCCAACGCCATTGATCATAATGACGATCCCAATCACCTAAAAGCATATCAAATAAACGCGCACGTACATAAGCCGCTTCGTTTATAATAACATCTTCATCCGATCTAATTTCAAGCAGCATATCATCTGTTCCAATTAATTCATTTGAATAAGCAAAACTCGCTTTATCACCGTGATCATCGCCAGTATGTGCTTCAATCATGTATAATTCGTCACCAAATGTATCATTGTATGGTTCAATAGTTTTTTGATGTGGCACATAATATAATTTAGGCGTGGTGTGCAATACATTAACAGCATCAGATAAAGTTGCCGTTACAAAAGGCGCATAAGGATACGAGCCTGTAAACACGTGAGCTACCAATTCTTGAGTTGCAGTATCGTTAAATTGCCCTTCTACATATTGGTCTTTAAACATGAAAAACTGAATGTAATTAAGTGCATTTTTTCTCAAACCTCGCATTACATATTCTTTTCCGTCAGCATCTTTTAATCGTAAAGAATTAGATTGTGTACCACCTCCTTTTCTTACCGGTGTTAATCCGCCCATAAGTGTATCTAACATTACGATTTTAGCTTTAATTTTTGCACTAAAATCTTCAGAATAACGTGCTCCCCAAAGCGTGTTATAAAACTTACTCTTGTTAGTTTCTTCTGAAGTATAAATTGATGTTGAAGTATAATTTGGAAATGATACTTGGTAATTTTTTTCCTCTTGAATACGTTTTGGATAGACTTCACTTCTAAATAAGACTTCTTTATTTTTAGCTGCTATAAAAACAACTTCAGATGAACCATCTTCAAAAACATCTAATCTAGAAAAACCAGGTTCACTTGATGAAAATAATCCACCACCTTTATTTCTTGTTGCTGTAGATTTTGACCCCGAACCACTAACAATTTGGGCTAAATTATCTTGAACAATGTATTGTAAATTATGATCGTGACCAGACACAAAAATAACACGATCATTTTCTTGAGCGATAGTAATAATACGTTTTCTAAGTTCGTTGTAACGTTTGTGCTGTGTATCTTCTGGACTAATTCCTGTAGTGCGACGCAATACATTTTTTAAAGTTCCTAAAATAGGTAACGGACTTAAATGGCTTTTCGCCGAATATTGCCCGCCATGAGATCCGTTTGTAAACATTGGGTGATGCATGGCTACAATAGTAGTTTTCCCTCTAGCCTTTTTTATTCTACTTTCAAATTCAGATAAAAAAGCTGCACGTGTTTTAATATCACAATCGTCATTTATTGTAGGGTGATTGTCCCAATTAGCAATATACCATTTGGCATCTACTAAAATCAGTTCAATATCATCATTAATAGTTTCGTTTTCAATACCACAACCATGTTCTGGTAAAAAAGAATTTTTCCCTAAAGCATCATCTATATAATCTTCTTGCCTTTTTAAACCTTTTAAACCTCCAGAATACCAATCGTGATTTCCGGGTAAGAAAATAGTTTTTCCTTTAAAATCTTTAACCGCATCAATTTGCACATCTAATTGATGTTTTGCAAATGTATAATCCTCACTATCTTCTTTTGGTAATCCGCTTGGATAAATATTATCTCCTAAAAAGAAAGCTGTACTATTTTTATCAGCTTTAGTTACACTTTCTTCAAAAGCTTTTAAGGCATCTGTTTTTGTTCCGATAGGTGAATTTCCCGCATCTCCAATTAAGTAAAAAGAATGTGCAACCGGTTTAGTTGAAGCTTCTTTTTTAAACTCAGCATTTTTGTATTGCGTTTTAAATGTTGCACAACCAAAAACGGTAAGCAATAACACCATCACATATATATTTTTAAAGCGCTTTCTCATAACAATAATCTATTATTTTAAAATTCTACAGTTGTAAATACCTTCTAAAATTTACTATTCTATTTTAATTTTACGAACTACAAGACAATGCAGAACATCCTACTTTATAACGTGCCCATTCAGGACGTTTAGCAAACCATTTTTGATATTCTGGCTGCTCATCATAAGGTTTTTTAAGTATTTTAAACAGCTCATCAATTAATGTATAATCGCCTTTATCGGCAGCATCAATAGCTAATTGTGATATATAGTTTCGTAATACATACTTAGGATTTATGGTATTCATTTTCAGTTGTCTTTCGCTATCGGTAATAGATTCTTTTTGTAATCTTTCGGCATAACGATTAAACCAAATATTCCATTTATCTTCAATAGCTCCCGAAACTTCAGATGGCATATAAAAAGCCTCAAAAATCTGTTTTACACCTTCGGAAGGGTTTTCTTTTTCAAAATCAGATAAATTTCTAAAGAAAATAGTCATATCTGTTTCTGTAAGTAATAGTAAATCTTCTAAATCTTGAATCAATAATTCGTCTAATTTTTCTTCAGAATTAAGTCCTAATTTACCACGCATCATTTGTAGCGATTGCTTATCGAAGTCGGTTTTATAAGTTTCTAAAATATCTTCAATAGGTGCCGCATCTTCAATTAAGGGATATAAAGCATTGGCAAGTTGGTATAAATTCCATAAGCCAATATTTGGTTGATTTCCGTAACGGTATCGTTTATGTTGATTATCTGTAGTGTTTGGTGTCCATCCGTAATCAAAACCTTCCAACCAACCATAAGGTCCGTAATCTATGGTAAGCCCAAGGATAGACATATTATCTGTATTCATTACACCATGCACGAAACCTACACGTTGCCAATGTACAATCATAGTTAGGGTACGTTGCGCAACTTCAGCAAAAAACTGCAAATATGTTGCTTTTGAAGGTGTTCCTAAATGTGAAAAATGCTGTTTTATAGTATAATCGACTAATGTTTTTAATGTAGTGATATCTTGTCTAGCTGCAAAAATCTCATAATTTCCAAAGCGTAAAAAACTTGGAGCCAAACGCGTTACAACAGCTCCTTTTTCGTAATCTGGATGTCCGTCATACAAAATATCTCTAAGTACATTATCTCCCGTTAAAGAAAGGGATAATGCTCTAGTAGTTGGCACACCTAAATGAAACATGGCTTCACTACATAGGTATTCTCTTACCGAAGATCGTAAAACAGCTAATCCGTCGGCAGTACGAGAATATGGTGTTGGTCCTGCGCCTTTAAGTTGTACAGCCCAATGTGTGTTGTCATGATTAATTTCAAATAAATTTATCGCTCTTCCATCACCTAATTGTCCTGCCCAATTTCCAAATTGATGTCCTGCATAACACATAGCATATGGCCTAGTGTTTTCAAAAACTTTATTTCCGGTGAATACTTTTAAAAATTCATCGGTTTTAGAATCGGTTTCTGTGAGGCCTAAATTTTTAAGCATCTCTGGAGATACGTGAAGTAATTTAGGCTGTTTTGTAGTTTTTGGAGTGACATAAGAAAAACAAGCATTTTCTACTTGTCTCCTGCTATTTTCTAGATTAAAATCGGCAGGTAATTCTTGTGTGAATGTATTATTTATATTTAATTTCATTGACGTATAAGTTAGGGAATTAAAAACATCTAATGCATCTTTATACTACTTTAATTTATTAGCATGCATATGTCGTAATTTTGCCAATTTTGGAGAAATCACCACATTACAATATCCTGCATTGGGGTTGTTTTCAAAAAAATCTTGATGATCATTATCGGCAGCATGAAATTTTTCTGCAGCAGTGATTTGTGTTACAATAGGACTTTCAAAATAAGGAGAAACTGCATCAACCACGGTTTTTGCTATTTGTTTTTGACTATCATCATGATAAAAAATCACCGATCGATATTGCGTACCAACATCTGCACCTTGACGGTTTAATGTTGTAGGATCGTGACTTGTTAAAAAAATAATGAGTAATTCTTTATATGAAATTTCATTAGGATTAAAAGTCACTTGAACCACCTCTGCGTGTCCTGTTAACCCAGAACACACCTCTCTATAAGTAGGAATTCCGGGAACGGTGCCCCCCATATATCCTGTTTCGGTTTTCTTAACACCTTTTACTTGATTAAAAATGGCATTGAAGCACCAAAAACAGCCACCGCCAATGGTCATTATTTCTAAATTATCTTTCATAATAATTACAATCTAACGAGTTGTTGTTTCTAAAATCATAGATTCTGAATTTACGCAATAACGTAAACCACTTGGTTCTGGTCCGTCAGGAAAAACGTGTCCTAAATGGGCATCGCAAGTGTTACATAAAATCTCTACGCGCACCATACCAAAAGTTACATCTTTATGATATTTTACCGCTTCAACCTGTATGGGTTGTGTAAAACTTGGCCACCCAGAACCTGAACTAAATTTTATTGTAGAATCAAATAATGGCGAATTACAACATACGCAATTATACTTTCCTGTTTCAAAAGCGCTACATAAATCACCTGTTCCAGCCATTTCTGTTCCTTTTTTACGGGTAATTCTAAATTGTTCAGCAGTTAAAATCGCTTTCCACTCTAGCTCAGTTTTCTCAACACGAGCCGCTGGTTTTGGGTTTCCGTTTACACTGAATGCAATAATATCTTTCCAAGTTAACATGACTTATTGTTTTGATTGTTAATAAAATAATAGGTTTATGAGTAAATGATTTTAAAGGCACATTTCTACTCATTTTTAAATAACTTACACACGTTGAAGCGCATGTTTTGTCGAGTTTTTTCTTTAAAACTTACAAGAATACAAACCGTAAGAACTCGTTTATTACGGTAATTTTTTAGTAATTTGTACGTCTAACTTTTCATAGTTTCAAATTTATGACAAATATTGTAGAAAAAGCCGAAGCATTTGTTTTTGATTTATTAAAAAACGAACTCGCCCCAACCTTTCTTTATCACAATTTTACGCACACCAAACGTGTATTAAAAAGTGTAAGAGAAATTATTGCAGACAGCACTATTAGTGCAGCTGATACTGAAATTTTAGAGCTTGCTGTTTTATTTCATGATACAGGTTACATTAAAGTTAGAGACGGCCATGAAGAAGAAAGTGTTAAAATTGCAACTGCTTTTTTAAAGGATGAAAATATAAACAGTGACACAATTTTAGCGGTTTGCGAATGTATTTTAGCGACTAAATTCTGCGGAACACCAAGCTGTGACCTTGGAAAAATCATTAGAGATGCCGATGCGTCTCACTTTGGAAAAATATACTTTAAAGAAACTAGTGAATTTTTAAGAAAAGAGTTAGAGCTACAAGGTGTCGCTAATTATTCACCTAAAAAATGGCGAGAAGAAAACATAAAAGTACTTACCGAAAAACATTGTTTCTATACTGATTATGCCTTAAAAAACTGGCAATCACAAAAAGAAACAAATCTTGCGAAACTTATAAAAAAGAAGAAAAAAAGCAAAGAAAAACTAAGTACCGAGAAGTTAAAAGCAAAATACAAGGCGCAATATAAAAATGAAAGTCCGGAGCGAGGCATACAAACTTTTTATCGTGTGGCTTTAAAAAACCATATTAAATTGAGTGATATTGCCGATACAAAAGCCAATATTCTACTCTCTGTAAATGCAATTATTATTTCGTTAGTGCTTTCAAATTTAATGTCTAAATTAGATAGTCCATCTAATGCATACTTAATAATACCCACAGCTATTTTTACTGCATCTAGTGTGATTTCAATGATTTTATCAATCGTAGCAACAAGACCTAATATTACCAGCGGGGAGTTTACTAAAGAAGATGTTAAGAATAGAAAAGTGAATTTAACGTTTTTTGGAAATTTCCATAAAATGGGACTAGATGAATACCAATGGGCAATTAATGAACTGATACAAGATAAAGAATACCTGTATAGTTCATTAACTAAAGATTTATATTTCTTAGGAAAAGTATTAGATAGAAAGTACCGTATTTTACGTTACACCTATACCATATTTATGGTTGGAATGATTATTTCTGTATTTGCTTTTGCTATTTCTTTTAAAACGCAACAGCCTAAAAAAGTAATAGGTGATATTATAGGAGGTGTACATACTCCACCTTCTTTATCTCACTCAAATACAGCAACTTATTATTGTTAATTTTTAAGTGTTTCCATTAAATCATCATAACTGTAAAAATTTTCACCGCTAGTTGTGTGATACAAAATATTTGCTCTTATGGCTTTTAATCCAGTAACACCTTGCAAATCTTCTAATTCTACAATTTCAACATCTCCTAAAACAGATTTAGATTGTAAGAAATTAATATAACGCATATATTCCATTTCGTCTTCTTTTTGAGAAAACACAATAGCAATTTTACCTTTATCGGTAACACGTTGTTGTGTGCCTTTTATATACGCTTTATCTACTCGTTTTTTTACAACTTCGTAACGTGCATTGTAAGTACCATCAACATCAAACTGTTTTTCATCCATTCTAAATCTGATAGATAATGACTGATTAAATACTAAAATCATAGACGCTACATCTAACGATAAAGGGTATTCGTGTTGATTATTATAAAATGCGTTTTCCATTTCGCACATTACTTGTAATTGCCACAATCTTAAATTGTATAAATAAATAGGATTAAAACTATTTTCTTTAGTTATAGATTCGCCAATATACATATTGTGCTCTACACCATCTGTTTTAAAACGTTCAAAGAAATGCGGATACATTTTCTGTGCTTCTACCTGCTTTTTATCTAACATGTTAGACATGTTTTTATTGATAAGCGTAATGGTATCGTCATAATTTTTTCTGTAGAAATAAATTACACCTACTTTATCATCTATTTTACTAAAATAATTATCAATATCATCAGATAACTTAGGGATAGATTTCTTTATAAATTTAAATAGAGGCTCAATATCATCATGAAAAAATGCTGCTATTTGATGTTCGCTATCTACTTTAAAATCTTGCTCTACTTCTTTAACATAATGTTCTACTTGAAATTTTATTTGTTCAAAAATTGGAAGATTTTTATTGTCGGTAATTTCATCAAAAATCTTTTTAATTAAAGATAATTGTAGCGATAAATCTTTTTGGGTAGAGAGATTTCTTGCTTCAGAAGACCCTTTAACATCAATTTGCCCAAATAAAGGATAGACGTTTTCAAAGATGATTTTATTAAAAGATGTTTTCTTATCCTGAAGTATATTTTCGTTAATAAATATCTCTGCAGCTTCTTTGAAACGCCAATGTACACTAGAGTGAATTGAAGTACATTCTTGTTGAATAACCGCTTCAATTAAATTTTCATGTTCTTTTTTTGATCGTTCAACAGCAGTTGCTATGTACGGCATGATATCTACCAATTTACTAGCATTTATACTGTTTAAAACTTTTGGTGTTTCAGAAACTAATTCCAAAATACCTAATAAACCATCGCGACTATTAATTGGTGCAAAAATGGCACTTTTAATACCTTGTTCATGTAGTATTTTAACATGAGGTATTTCGCCTTTTGTTTTTTCAAACATCTTATCAACATCAGAAATCGAAAAATATTTATTTTCCTTTAATAGTCTGTTATAAGACCATTTACAAAGTGCATCTGAGCAACTTGCTATTTCTAAATTATGAAGCAAAAAACTATGCATACCTTCTCCGTGTACCCGGTGAAAAGTATCATTAGTTTTACTATAGGTTGAAAATCCAACTTTTAAATCTGGAATATTAAAAAACGAGTTAAATATCTTTTGAAGATTTTCAATAAAATTCTCGTCCTTTCTTTTGCCTTCAGCTATTAAATTAGATTTGATTGCCGAAATTGTTTGATCGTCTGTAACATCAAAAATATTTGAAATAGCAAAGCCTTTAAATAAGTAACTATTTGCTGGAAATTTAGTTTTCCATAACTCTATATTTTCAAAATTATCTAAAAGGTGATCTATATCCTCATTTGTAATTTCGGGAGCATCGTCTGCTTTTGTAACATCAATAAAATCGGCATTATATAAAATTTTATAATACCGCAGAACTCCTTTTTCATCAGGAATTTCATAAAAAAACGGACGCTTAACATTCAATTCGTAACCGTAATAAGAATTAAGAATAGTGATACATGTAATAATATAACGATCGTTTTCTGGAAGGTTTTTTATTTTAAGTTCAAAACCTTCACCTGCATTTTTAATGATATTTTTAAATCGCTTTGAAGCATTAAATACTACATTTTCAAAAGGTATTGAGGCTATTTTTATTTCATTTTTAGTCAATACAGGACTAAAAGCATCACGTAAAATGATATCAATTTCTTTTTTGTAGACTTCTAATATTGAGTAATCCGTAAAACCTTCTCTTAAAACAGGATGCTTATTTCCTGCTTCTAAAACATACTTTGCTTTAGCAACTAAAAACTCATCATCACTATCTAACAGCGCTTCATAATGTCTTAATATGGCATCAAAACTAATTTGAAGCGCAAATGGCAATGCGATATTATCATTAATGTCTTTCATACTGCAAAATTACAAATTATAACTTTAGTCGTTATTACAACTTTAAAATTACATATATCAAAATTGTGTTATATCATATTACTTTTTTATTAAACTCATTGCAAGCCCTCCACCTGAAGCAAGATTAAATTCTATTTTTGAAGTGTTATCTACAGTAATTTCTTCAATATCTAAAGCTGTTGGATTTTTATCCCAATCGGCATCTTTTGCATCTTTATATATACGTGTTGTATATGTTTCTCCTGTATCTAAGAAACTAAAATCAATGGTGATAGTTCTATTTTCTTCATTAGTAATACTTCCTAAAAACCAATTTTCGGTTTCACGCTCTTTTCTTGCTATAGTAACATATTCGCCAACTTCACCATTTAAAACCTTCGTAGTTTCCCAGTTTACACCAACATCTTTTATAAATTGTAATGCTTTTGGGTTGGCTTCATAATGCTCTATCAAATCTGCTGCCATTTGTACCGGACTATAAATGACTACATATAAAGCCAACTGTTGAGCCAATGTAGTATTTACCTGATTATCGGGTTTGTACTCGTTAAATTTTATATTAAAAATCCCCGGAGTATAATCTATTGGACCTGCAAGCATACGTGTAAAAGCTACTATTGGTAAGTGTTCTGGCGGGTTACCTCCATCACTTGCCCAAGCATTAAACTCTTGTCCTCTTAAACCTTCGCGAGAAATTGTATTGGGATACGTGCGTCGTAATCCTGTAGCTTTAATAGGTTCGTGAGCATTAAT
The DNA here is from genome assembly GCF_052934785.1 of Lacinutrix undariae. Classification (NCBI taxonomy): domain Bacteria; kingdom Pseudomonadati; phylum Bacteroidota; class Flavobacteriia; order Flavobacteriales; family Flavobacteriaceae; genus Lacinutrix; species Lacinutrix undariae. Next base: position 1,616,993 of record NZ_CM128809.1, on the reverse strand, counting down.
TGCAACTTCATATTTAGCTGCTTTTTCAACCGCATTATTATATTGATTCACCATATATTGCCCGTGATGATATTCTCCTTTCGGAAGAATTTTACCCACATAACCGGTTTTTACAGTATGCATTCCTAAGCTTTGCATTAAAGCATAAGCTGTGTCTTGTTGTTTTTCATAAGTTTGGGTAGCTGCAGAAGTTTCGTGGTGCATAATAATTTGCACGCCTTTTTCTTTTCCGTAACGTACCACTTCATTAATATCGTAATCTGGATATGGTGTTACAAAATCGAAGACGCCTTCGCGGTCTTCAAAACCAATCCAATGTTCCCAACCAGTATTCCAACCTTCAACTAAAACACCTCCAATATTATTTTTGGCAGAAAAATCTATAAATTTCTTAACGTTTTCGGTAGTGGCACCGTGTGTTCCATTTGAGGTTCCTCCATCTGTCCAAGTACTCATGTTTTGTTTCATCCCATAATCCCAAGATGATTTTCCTAAATGCATTTCCCACCAAACACCTGTATATTTCATAGGTTTAAACCAAGAAACATCTCCTAGTTTGTTAGGCTCATTTAGATTTACAATTAAATTAGAAGTAATTAAATCTGGCGCATTATCGGCAATTTGGATGGTTCTCCAAGGCGTGTTAAACGGAACCGTTTTTGCGACTTTGAAATCTCTATTTTCAGAGCCTACTAAAACACTTTCAAAACTTAAGTTTTTGGTATCAACCTGTAAAGTCATTCCTGAATAATCAACCAAAGCGGCTTCATGAAAACTTAAATGTAATCCATTTTCTCCAACTAATGTTACTGGTGTATTTACGGCATTATTAGGAATATAAGTTTGTGCCAAATTGGGGTGATTTTGCTTACTTAAAGCATCAATTTCCGATAATTTAGTGGTGTTGTATAAATGCTCATAAATATCCCAATCTCCAGGAATCCAAAACGTTTTATAATCTTGAGTTAAGTTAAACTGTGTATGTTCTTCGGTAATTTCAACCGTTTTTAAATTGCTTTGTTCAGGAAATTCATATCTAAATCCAACACCATCATTATAAACTTTAAATACAATATTTAAAAACCGTTGTGACGCAGCTTGTTCTTGTAACTCAATTTTTAATTCGTTATAATGATTTACAACATCCAATTGTTCTCCCCACGGCATTTGCCAAGTTTCATTAAAAGTACTAACTGTTGTATTTTTTATTTTGAAATTCTTATCAAAAGCAGCAGCGTTTTTAAATTCAAACCCTAAATATGACGTGTCCACAATCACATTATTATTCAAAAATACTTGATAAAAAGGTGCTCCTAAATCGTTCACATTAAAATCGATTGAAATGGCCGCATCAGGAGAGGTTACTTTTATTATTTTTTCTTCGGAATTTTGGCAAGATACCAACCCTAAAAACACGAATAAAATAGCTAACTTTTTCATAATTTATTTACTTTCTAATAAAACAATATTAAAATCTGATGTGAAGGTAACCATTCCGTTTTCCACTACCATATCTTTATTAGAATATGCATCGTGAAGTGATGTTCCATCTTTAAAAACTGAAGATACATTTAGCGTTTTTTCACCTGCAACAAAATCTAAACCAATAACAACGTCATCTTTAAATTCGTCTTTTAAAAACGTACGACTAAACGTATAAGGTATTTCTGAAATCATATGATGAACTCCTGCTCCAACCGCTGGATGTTGCGCTCTAAACTGCCCTAATTTTTGCCAATGTTTTAAAACAGACTTTATATGTGCATCATTTTTTATGGCGTCCCAATTCATATTAGATCGCAATGTAGCGTCACCAACTGTACCGTCAATAATTAAAGAACGTGCAGACTCATCGCCATAATATACTTGAGAAGTTCCTGGTGACAATAATAGCATTGTAGCCGTTTCAAATGGTTTTTCCCGTGAAGCATCAAAAGGTTGTCCGTCATCATGAGAACTTAAATAATTAAGAATTCCATAATCTTTTAATGGGCCGTTTAAAGTATCTGAGTAGCGACTAAACACGTCCTCTTTTGTTTGCTGTGCTGCATTATATTTTAATTCAAAATTAATAAGACTATTAAACGCTTTATCAAAGTAGTTTACTTTCTTATCTCCAAAATCATAAGCTTTACCTGCCGAAATTCCGTAATTATAAACTTCACCAACTAAGTAAAACGCATTATCATCTAACACTTTTTCAGGATGTGCAGTTTTCCATTGTGCAAAAGCATAATCACATTCTACTTTAAATTCTTGCCATACAAATTCTTCGGTATGCTTTACGGTATCAACTCTATAACCATCAATTCCAAATTCCGAAATATAATCAGTAAGCCATTTCATAATATAAAAACGTGGTGCTCTTGGATGACCAGTTCGTTTAAAAAAGGCATCTAGTTCTGCTATTTCTTCATTATAACGTCCTTCGTTTTTCCATTTTTCAACCAATTGTTGTGGTAATGCTGTATCTGCATTACTTTCAGTTTTAATATCCGGAAGGTTTTTAACCAACGTACATGTTACTGTATTTTCATAAGAATCATAAGTACATTGAGGTTTGGTACGTACCCAATTTTCATCCCAAACAGGATCTTTTTCAGTTACAGGACCTGTATGATTTATTACAGCATCCAAAACAACACGAATCCCTTTACTATGTGCGACTTTTACTAAGTTTCTTAAATCTTCTTTAGTTCCAAAATTAGGATCTAAATTTGTCCAATCGCTTGTCCAATAACCATGAAAACCATAAGATAATCCGGTACCTTCATCTGTTCCACCATGAATTTGCTCAACAATTGGAGTCATCCAAATGGCGTTAATTCCTAAATCAGTAAAATATCCTTCTTCAATTTTTTGAGTGATTCCTTTAATATCACCACCTTCAAAACCACGAAGTTTTCCTGAGGTTTTAGTACGCTCAAAATTCACATCATTAGTCGTATCACCATTATTAAAACGGTCGGTAAGCATAAAGTATAAATTAGCACCTTCCCAAACAAAAGGCACTTCTGGTTTCTCAGCTTTAATTTCTTTTTTTTCTGTGGAATTACAGCTTAAAAACAAGCCGCATATAGTGATTAAAACAAGTAATTTTTTCATACTATTTTTTCAATTTTAAAATTAGAGATTGTAAAGGTTGCAAACTGATTTTGGCTGCTGCTTTATCAGTTTCAACAGTTATTTTGGTATTATATTTATGATATAACTGATCGTTTAGTGTATATGAAGTTCCGTTTTCTAAATTCCAAGTGGTGATAATATCCTGAGGAATTTTTAAGTCGAATTCATAACCGTTTTCAGCATCAAAATTAGAAATCACAATTAGTTTTTCGTCATCAGACCAACGTACAAAAGATAAAACTTTATCTGTATAATTATTAGTAGATTTTCTATTATAGGCATGTATATCTTGATACTCTCCCATCAATGCTGAACTGTTAATTGTAAAATTAAGCAGACGTTTATAAAAATCTCTAAGCGCTTTTTCATCATCGGTTAATTGGTCGCCATCAAATTGTTTATTATTTACCCAACGTTGTACGGTTGGCACTCCAATATAATCGAAAATTGAAGTACGACTTGGCGTTCCGTATCCTGCCATTTCCGATCCATCTTCCCCTAATTCTTGTCCAAAATACACCAAAGTTGGCGATGTACTTATGGTTGAAGATACTACCATTGCTGGTTTTCCTTTCATAGCGTTACCTGCAAATTCTGGACTAGCAATACGCTGCTCATCATGATTTTCTAAAAAGTGTGCCATATGATGTTCAATAGCTTTTAAATCGTCTTGAATTTGTGGAATATGATCTGTTTTCCCATGACCTTGCATGATATGTTTTATCGTATCGTACAACTGTACTTTATCATATAAATAATCCATTTTTCCTTTCTTTATATAATCGCGATATAAACTCGGATTGTACACTTCAGCTAAAAGAAAAGCATCTGGATTTTCCATTTTAATATGCGAATTCATATAGCTCCAAAATTCAACAGGTACCATTTCAGCCATATCATAACGAAATCCATCAACACCTTTTGCCGTCCAATACAAAGCAATATCTTTAAATTTTATCCAAGAATTTGGTACCGTTTTACCTTTCCAAAACTCAAAATGCACTTTATAATCTTCGGTATCATAACCTTCAGGCAATTCGTTAAAATCTTTTTTTCCGTCAGGAGAAATTCCGTAATTCACTTTTACAGTTTCGTACCAATCATACATATCCGGTTGTGCAGCACGCGAACCATTACCGGTCCATTTTGCTGGGTTTTCATCAAACTTACCATCAATCATAGCTAATTTTTCGCCACCTAAAACTTTATAATCATCTCTCCAATTTGGCACTTTAAAAGCTTCGTTTGGCGTGTAATAAAAATTATTATTTACATCGTAAACTACGTTAGTATTATCTTCTGCACCAAAATCTGTAGTTCCTTTTGGATGAGATAAACTTTTATAATTACGCGCCACATGATTTGGCACAATATCAATAATCACTTTTAATTTGGCGTTATGAGAACGCGCTATTAAACTTTCAAATTCTTGCAATCTGTTATCTACATTTTCGGCCAAATCCGGATTTACATTATAATAATCTTTCACCGCATAAGGCGATCCTGCGCGTCCTTTTACAATATCTGGATCGTCGTTTGAAATCCCATGTTCTGTATAATCTGTAATCACATCATGGTGCGGCACTCCGGTATACCAAATATGTGTAACTCCTAAATTTTCAATCTCTTTTAAAGCTTTATCTGTAAAATCATTAAACTTCCCAACACCATTTTCTTCAAGTGTTCCCCAAGGTTTATTTGTAGTATTTGTGTTTCCAAACAATCTTGTAAACACTTGATATACTACTTGTTTTTTAGGTAGGCTTTCTATTTTTTTATCTACTGAAGTTATCTTGACTTTTTCAACGTCATTTTTACAAGAAAAAAGAACAACTACAAGTCCTAGCAAAAGATATTTATATTGAAATGTCATAAGCTATTGTTTTAATTTTATTTGAATTTTTAAATCTTCGGAAATATTCCAAATCATAGGAATTGTAATAGTTTGGCGTGTTTGATTCCAAATTACATCTACTTTTTCACCATTAACTTTAATACGTTTTGGGTAATTTTTAATATTATGAATCACTAAATTTATTTGCTTTTTTGAAGTTGAATAATTCTGACCAACTTCAGCATTAAAGTTAAAATTCAACTTCTTTTTTTTGCTTTCAGCATTAAATTTTAAAATTTCGAAAGCCCTTTTTTCAAAAGCATTTGCTAAAAGTCCGTCATCATTATAAAGCTCATAATTACTTTTAGCCACCGTATCATCAAAATAGTAATGCATGTTTAAAACATTGCCTGAATATGCTTTTGTAGACTGCATTTTTTTGGCTAAAGGAATAAACGCTCCACCACGTACAAACGTAGGAATTGTACTTTTTGTAGTGGCGACTTGTTTGGTTTGTCCGCCTACAATTTTCTCATCAGTATAAAAATCAAACCAATTTGAGCCTTTTGGAAAACACACGGTTTGCGCGGTAATTCCTGCTTCTAAAATTGGAGTGATTAAAAATTGATTTCCCCAAAAATAAGTGCTCGAGACGGTTTGAAATTCCGCAGTATTATCTTCAAAAAACAACGGTCGCATTAATGGCGCTCCTGTTTGATTATTCTGAAATACTAAATTGTAATTATAGGGTAGTAATTTGTAACGTAATTCAATTGCTTTTTTTGCTAATCCTTTGGCTTTATCACTTCTAAAAACGGGTTCACTTGCCACATCTTCTTGTGCATGCGGACGATAAATAGGTTGAAAAACGCCATACTGTAACCAACGCGCATATAGCTCATCATCTAGATTTGCGCCTGCAAAACCACCTAAATCACTATGCATATATCCTAAACCTTGCATTCCCATTTGTAGGGCAATTTCTGGTTGACTTTGTAAACCTCCCCAAGTACGATTAACATCTCCAGACCACGGCACTAAACCGTAACGTTGCGATCCCGAATAACCAGCACGCATTAAAATAAACGGACGCTTATTTGGGTTGGAATCTTGGTTTGCTTCCATTACTAATTTTGCCCAATCGTGACCATAAATATTATGCACCTCATTGGCAGTTCCGGTAGCATGAATTAATTTTGAAGGATGCACTTCTGGTTCACCTAAATCTCCCCAAAAACCTGTTACACCAAGTTGCGATAAATTTTTATATATTTTTTTAAACCATGTATTTCCGGTGTCGCTATAAATATCTATAAGTCCTGTGTTTCCGAAGTAAAAATCATAGGTAAACAGATTTCCAATACTATCTTTTGCCAACACTTGTTTTTGCACCGCTTCGTCCCAACGTTTGGAAGTTGTCAATACAAAAGGCTCAGTAATTAAAATGGTTTCTACGTTATCATTACGCAACTCTTTAATCATTTGCTTTGGATTTGGAAACGAATCTTTATCAAACGCAAGATTTCCCATCGTGCCTTTTACAGTTTTTCCAAACCAATATAAATCTAGGATAATAGCATCAACAGGAATACTATCTGCTTTAAATTTTTGTATCGTTGCTAATGTTTCTTTTTGCGAATGATACCCAAAACGGCTAGAGAAATTTCCTAAAACCCAACGTGGTAACATAGGTTGTTTTCCTGTTAAATTGGTATAATTATCAACAATATCTAACCAAGAATCACCTACAATTATTTGATAGGTTTTGCGTCCAGAAATTGTTTGATAAGTTAATGTATTATCCTTTTTGCTATCTAAATCTAGATATCCAATTGGCGCATTATCAAAATGCACCATATATTTTTTTGACGACATTACAATTGGCAAAGTAAAGTTCATGAGTTCGCTATGCGTTTCATAACCATAATGCGCTTTATTGTAAAGTTGTAATTTGTATCCTCGGCGATTCATCCCTAAAGCTCTCGCTCCACCGCCATATAAAACTTCGTCTGGAGTGATATTGAATTGAATATTTTCTCCTGAATCGTCTTTTGAATAGCCTTCTTTTTCAGAAATTATAAGCTCATTTTTGTAGTAATAAGCAATCTGAAAAGGTTTTTTAGTGATAGAAACAGTAATTCCATCGGTAATAATTTTGGCTGTATTATTATCTTCTTTTAATAACGAATATTCAATATTAGAAGTTTTAATTACAGCATGAGAGTTGGTGTTTTCAGTTTCTCCTGTAGGAATAAAAGTAGTCTCGATAGTTTTTGCATCATAACGAGAAATCAGATATTTCCCATCATTAACATTTACCTGAAAGTATGTGTTTTTATCTTCAATATTTTTAAAAATACGATCTGAGTTTTGTGCAAAAGCATAAACCGTTAAAAAAAAAGCAGCAACTAAAAGTTTAAAACCCTTCATATTAATATTATTTTCTATTTAACTATGAATCACATTTTGGAGATGATTCCTTTTTTAAGTTATAAAAGAATAACGCTTCTCGTAAACAAATTTGAGAAGCGTTATCTAAATTATAATTCCTTAAATTTAAACTGTCGCTAAATTATTAGGTGTTATTGTTACTGTTTTCCCGTTCACTTTAATAGCTAAATCTTTGGTGCCTTCTAACTCAAAACTTGTTGTGTTTTGAGTAACATTTACTTTTACAACTTGACCTCTAAAGTTCACTTTAAAAGAGTAAGCATCCCATTGTTGTGGTATTTTGGGTTCAAAACTCAAGGTGTTTTCTTTCACACGCATTCCTCCAAAACCTTCAACAATACTCATCCAAGTTCCAGCCATAGATGTAATATGTAAACCTTCGTGAACTTCTTTATTATAGTCATCTAAATCTAAACGAGAAGTACGTAAATAAAATGTATACGCTTGTTCCATACGGTTTAGTTTTGCTGCCTGAATACTGTGTACACAAGGTGATAATGAACTTTCGTGAACGGTAAATGGTTCGTAAAAATCAAAATGACGTTCTAATTCTTCGGTTGAAAAATCGTCTTCAAAAAAGTAAAATCCTTGAAGTGTATCGGCTTGTTTTATATATGGCGAACGTAAAATTCTGTCCCAAGACCATTTTTGATTTATTGGACGATCTGCTTTTGGTAAATCGGCAACTGTGATTAATTCTTTATCTAAAAACCCATCTTGTTGTAAGTATACTTGATGTGCTTCGGAATATGAATAATACATATTTTCGGCAACGGCTTTCCATTTAGATAATTCGTCTTCAGATAATTTTACCTTATCCATAATACGTGTATAATCTGAAGTAAATTCTGTCTTTACTTTCTCTATATTTTCTAAAGCATATTTAATACACCATTGCGCAATATAATTGGTATAGAAATTATTGTTTATGTTATTTTCATACTCATTAGGACCTGTAACTCCTAGAATAACATATTTGTTTTGAGCTGTTGAAAACGTAGCACGTTGTTGCCAAAAACGAGCAATTCCTATTAAAACTTCTAATCCTTTTTCAGGAATATAGCTATAATCGTTGGTGTATCTGTAATAGTTAAAGATTGCAAAAGCGATGGCACCGTTTCTATGAATTTCTTCAAAGGTAATTTCCCACTCGTTATGGCATTCTTCACCATTCATGGTTACCATTGGATATAAAGCTGCTCCATTTTTAAATCCTAATTTCGCCGCATTTTCAATGGCTTTATCTAAATGATGGTAACGATATTCTAGTAAACTGCGTGCTACATTTTGATCTTTTGTCGCCATGTAAAACGGAATACAATAAGCTTCGGTATCCCAATAAGTACTTCCTCCATATTTTTCGCCTGTAAACCCTTTTGGACCAATATTTAAACGTGCATCGGTTCCTAAGTAGGTTTGATTGAGTTGAAAAATATTAAATCTAATACCTTGTTGTGCTTTAGTATCTCCATCAATAGTGATATCTGCTTTTTCCCAAATTTTAGCCCAAGCATTTTTTTGTTGTTCTAAAAGTGCTGCAAATCCTATTTTTTTAGCAGTTTCTAATACTGTTTTTGAAGCATCTACTAATTGTGTAGTTTCATGGTTTGTATCTACAGTATAACCACCAAACTTCTGAATTGTAAACGTTTGGTTTTGTTTAATTTCAGCAGTATATGTAAAAGTGATTTTAGATTCTTCTTTATTAATTTCTGGCGTAATATCACATACTTTTTCGTTGATAAAACATTGTGATTCCATAAACGTACAGGTTCCAAAATTGGTTTTCATAGTACGTGCTTCAATAAAAGCTTGATGCGAATTGTGAGAAACTTCGGTAGTATTCCAAAATTTATCATCCCAATTGGTATCTTCATTTGTAATTCCTGAATCTATATATGGCGAATAGCTAATTTTTGCATTGGCATTTAGCACTTCAATTTGATACTCAATAGCACCAACCTCATCAATATCTAAACTTAAAAAACGTTTTGTGTTCACTTTAACGTCCAATCCGTTTGGCATTGTTGCTATAAAACTTCGCGATAACCAACCTTCTTTCATGTTTAATTCGCGTTTAAAATTTTCCACCTTTTTACAGGTAAATAAATCTAAAACTTCGCCATTAACAGTTACGTTAATTCCTATCCAACTTGGCGCATTTAATACTTTAGCAAAATATTCTGGGTAACCATTTTTCCACCAACCTACACGTGTTTTATCTGGATAATAAACGCCGGCGATGTAACTTCCTTGAAATGTTGCACCAGAATAATGTTCTTCAAAATTAGCACGTTGCCCCATGGCGCCATTACCAATACTAAACAAACTTTCTGAAGATTTTACTCTACTCGCATCGAACCCCTCTTCGATGATTGACCAATTGTCTGGTTTTATATAATCTTGATTCATGTTGTGCTTTTATAAGATGTAGAACTTATATGTTCACCTTTTAGAAGTGAACTTATGTACGTTCTGTAATTTATTATTGTTGAATTAGTGCTATTGAATTGTCTTTAGATTTTAAAAAGACCTCTTAAGTATTCAATTTATTTTCACCAGTTCATTTATCTGTTTATTAATTCTTGTATAAATTCGATTGAAATTTCAGTAAAATCTGAAAACACATAATCTGCTTCATGTAAAGTTTCTTTATCTCCAATACCTATTGAAATCATATTGGCAGCATTTGCAGCTTTAACTCCAGCAACAGCATCTTCAAAAACGATACAATCTTTAGCTTCAATTTTCAATAATTTGGCTCCTGTTAAAAAAACTTCGGGATCTGGTTTACCTTTAGTAACACTATTTCCGTCAACAATCGTATCAAATTTTGAAAGCAGATTTACTTTTTCTAAAATTGGACCTGCATTTTTACTTGCTGATCCTAAAGCAATGCCTTGTTTATTTTCAATTAAATAATTTAATATTTTTGGAACATCAGGCAGAATTTCAGTTTCATTCATATCGTTTATATGTCCTAAATAATCATCGTTTTTTGATGCCATTAAACTTTCAAACTCATCTTTTGAAATTGTTTTTTGTCCCCAGTTTAATATTTTCTCTAATGATTTTACTCTACTTACACCTTTAAGTTGTTCGTTTTGAGTTTCGGTAAAATCTACACCTATGCTTTTAGCCAGTTTTTGCCATGCTAAAAAATGGTATTTTGCGGTATCAACGATAACACCGTCTAAATCGAATATAAATCCTTTTGTGTTCATTTTATAATTCTTCTGCTTGATATGTAATTGCGTTTTTGTTTGTAATTAACAGGTTACATAAACCAGCTATTATTAAGCTAATTCCTGCAACTGTCATGGCATTTATAGCCTCATCTCCTAATAATCCTGAGATGTAATTGATACCTCCTAGTGCTGCGATAATTTGCGGAATAACAATAAACATATTGAAGATCCCCATAATTACACCCATTTTTTTAGGGTCTACCGAACTTGATAGCATAGCATAAGGCATTGATAAAATACTTCCCCAAGCAAAACCTATTAATACAAAACAGTATTTAAGGTGCTCTGGAGAGGCGTAATTCATATATAAAAACCCTAAACCTCCTAACATTAAAGAAAACATGTGTACTAGTTTTCGGTTAATGCGGCGTTTTGAAGTATATAATACAAGTAGTAGAGCGAATGCCATTGATGATAATCCGTATACTCCCATTGCTGAACCTACAGCGTTTGATGATTCTTGAAATGCTGTATTGGCCACATTAAATGCTTCGGCTTGTACAGTATTTGCCATATCATATGCTGATTGAATTGGTGCTGGTGTGTGAAATACATGTTCGGTAAGTGCTGGATTTGCTAAACTCCACATCGTAAAAAAGGCAAACCATGAAAAGAACTGAATAAGTCCTAATTTTTTCATGGTAAGTGGCATATTTCCAATATTATTTAAAATATCAGGTATAAATTCATTTTTCTTAGCTTTTTCGGCATTAAATTCTTCCATATCCTCAGGAGGATATTCGGTAGTTGTAAACACTGTATACAAGATACTTATTAAAAATACAAATGCTCCAATTGCAAATGCGATTTTTACTGAATTTGGAATCACGCCAATATCGGCAGAATCACTCACTCCAAATTGCGAAACCAACCAAGGTAAATTACTTGCTACCCAAGTACCAATACCTATAATTAAAGTTTGCACAACAAAGCCGTAAGAGCGTTGCGAATTGGGTAATTTGTCTGCCACAAGCGCTCTAAAGGGTTCCATAGACACATTTATAGACGCATCTAAAATCCACAGAAAACCTGCTGCAACCCATAATGTTGGAGAATAGGGTACAAAAAACAAAGCGATGGAGCTTAAAATAGCACCTATTAAAAAATACGGACGTCTTCGTCCCCATTTTGGACTCCAAGTACGATCGCTCATATAACCAATAATTGGTTGCACGAGTAATCCGGTTAATGGAGCTGCAATCCATAATAATGGAATAGCATCTTTTTCGGCGCCGAGTGTTTGAAATATTCGAGACATGAAGCCTCCTTGTAGGGCAAAGCCAAATTGAATTCCTAAGAAACCGAAACTCATGTTCCAGATTTCCCAAAAACTTAGGGCACGCTTTTTCATCGTAATAGTATGTTTTAATTTATACTATTCTGATAAGCTTCTTTACTTATCAAAACTTAAAGGTGAGATGTGAAAATATAAGTTTTGATACTGCAAAGATATAAAAGATATTTAAATAAGCGTGTTAATTTTTTATTTGGTAGACTCGCGTTCTACTAATGTGGTTTCTAAAACGACGGTTTGGTATAGTTCTTCTTCGGTAACCTCTTCTAATTTATCTATAAGAAGTTCAGCAGCTTTTTCTCCCATTTGTTGGGCATGTTGACTTACTGTTGTAAGTCCTGGTGTAGCATGTTTAGACAACACTCCATCTGTAAAACCTACAACCTGAATATCTTCGGGGATACGCCTATTTAATTTTCGAGCTACTTTCATTGCGGTTAGCGCATAAAGTTCGTTCACTGCAAAAACAGCATCTATGTCTTTATTTTCAATAAGTAACTGCTCTACTTCTGCTTCTAAAGCATCTAAATGATCTTCGGAATCTAATTCTTCAACAATTTTCAAAATTAAATTAGATTGTGCTTCTATTTGATGATTTTCTAAAGCTTCCAAATACCCTTGAGTTCTTAATCTACCAACACTTACGTAATCTTTAGTAGTAATAATTGCGATATTTTTACAGCCATTTTCAATCAATTTTTCAACTGCTTTTTTAGAGCCTTTTAAATCATCAACAATTACTTTATCACAATTTACCTCGTTTACAACACGATCAAACATTACAATAGGCATTCCTTGATTGATAGTTTCATGAAAATGATGATAATCTTGCTGTGCTAATGTTTCTTTTGAAATTGATAAAATAAAACCATCAATACTTCCATTAGCAAGCATTTCCATATTAATAACCTCTTTATCAAAGGATTCGTTAGACAACCCTACAATTACATTATACCCTCTATTATTAGCAACTAACTCAATACCTCGAATCACTTTTGCGAAAAAATAATGTACAATTTCAGGTATGATAATCCCTATAGTTTTTGTCTTTCTATTTTTTAAACTTAATGCAATATTATTGGGACGATAGTTATAAAGTTTAGCAAATGCTTGAATTTTTTGTTTAGTATCATCACTAATTTCTGCACTATTCTTTAAAGCTTTTGAAACTGTAGAAATAGAGACATCAAGTTCTCTTGCAATTTGTTTTAAAGTAATTTTTCGTTTCATTATTGTAGATAGATTAGCTAATAAAATAGTAATTATAGGCTAAATTAAACTTTTTAAATATATAATCGAATTCAACACCTAATAATAAAGATGCTTTATTATTACATATTTGATAATTTGAGCTCTGTTTTAATTAATTTATATCATTTTTAAAAAAGTTTTTAACACGAAAACGTTTTCGTAACTTAAATAAATATGCTCATGTTAAAATCTATATAAAATTTACATAGATTTAACATCGAGAAGTGAAAATATAACTATAAAAGTTAACAAACTAATTTAAATGTATTGTATGAAAACAACGTTAAATGGCTTATTATTTCTGTTTTTTATTTTGCCAACATTTATGTTTGCACAAGTAAAAGTTTCAGGAACAATAACTGAACAATCCTCATCATTACCGTTACCTGGAGTAAATGTGATTATCAAAAACACAAGTACAGGAACAGCTAGTGATTTTAATGGAAAGTACCAATTAAATGCTAACAATGGAGATATTATTGTATTTTCTTACCTCGGTTATATTACTCAAGAAGTAACATATAAAGGACAAGCAACTATAAATATTAGATTAGCTGATGACGCTTCGGCATTAGACGAAGTTGTTGTAATTGGTTATGGTAGTGCAAGAAAAGAAGATTTAACAGGTGCTGCAGATTTAATTACAGCAAAAGACTTTAACCAAGGTCCTGTTGTATCTGCTCAACAACTTATTTCTGGTAAGGTTGCAGGGGTTTCTGTAACTTCTGGAAGTGGAGCACCTGGTGACGGGCAAAATATCCTTATTAGAGGAAATGGATCTTTATCATTAAGTAGTAGTCCATTAATTGTAGTTGATGGTTTCCCTCTTGATAATGGAGGTGTTGGTGGATCTCGTAATCCATTAAACATGGTAAATCCTAACGATATTGAAAGTATGGTGGTACTAAAAGATGCATCGGCAACTGCAATCTACGGATCTAGAGCTGCTAATGGTGTAATTTTAATTACAACTAAAAAAGGTAAAGACACAGGTTTTAAATTCAACATAAGTTCATCTGCAATGATATATACTCCTGTAGATTATGTAGATGTATTATCTGCTGAAGAATTTACTCAAATCGTAACCTCTCACCCAAATGCTACTGCAAGTACATTAGCATTATTAAAAGAAAACAATACCAACTGGCAAGATGAAATTTATACAAACGCTACAGGTTTTAACCACGCGGTAAGTGCTAGAGGTGCTGCTTTTGGTGTCCCAATGCGTTTATCTTTAGCGCATACAGACCAAGATGGTATTTTAAAACGTGATAACTTTACAAGATCTACCGGATCTTTAAATCTTATGCCATCATTTTTTGACGACCATTTAAAGGTTGAATTAAACGCAAAAGCATCTTATACCGAAAATAAATTTGCAAATAGAGACGCTATTGGAGCCGCAACTAGTTATGCGCCAACAGAAGCTGTATTTGATCCAACAAACACTCAAAATGGAGGATATTCTGGATGGTATAATTCAGCTGGATATTTACCAAACTTAGCCTCGGCTAATCCTGTTGCTCAATTAAATCTTAAAGATGATTTAGCTGAAGTAAGACGTTTAATTACTAATGCTAAGTTTGATTATAAGTTACACTTCTTTGAAGATATCACTGCAACAGTAAATGTTGGTTTTGATAAATCAAACAGTCATGGAAGAACATTAGTTTCAGAATTAATGCCAACATCAGATCCTACTTGGAATGGATCTAGAAGCACATACAGAAACGAATCTACAAGTAAATTATTTGATGCATATTTAACTTACAACACATCAGTAAACGAAATGCATAACTTTAAAGCTGTTGCAGGATACTCTTACCAATCATTTGAGTACAACAACTACAGTTATAATAGTGAAAATGAGGAAGATGGTGTAGATTTTGAATTTATTGATAAATCTAAAAACGTATTATTATCTTACTTTGGTCGTTTAAACTACGATTATGATGGTAAATATTTACTTACAGCAACATTAAGAGCTGATGCCTCTTCAAAATTAAATCCAGATGATCGTTGGGGAATTTTCCCATCTGTATCTGCTGCATGGAATATTGGTAAAGAAGATTTTCTTGCTAATACATTTGTAAACGACTTAAAATTACGTGTAGGTTACGGTCAAGTTGGTAACGTAAACGGTTTAGGAGATTATAAATTTTTAACACGCTACACAGGAAGTCAATCTTCTGCAAACTACCAATTTGGAAATTCATTTTACCAAACTTACAGACCAGACCCAATTAACACAGATTTAAAATGGGAAATTGGTAACACACTTAATGTTGGTGTAGATTACAGTATGTTTAATCGTCGTGTGTCTGGTTCTTTAAATGCATATATCAAGAAAACGAAAGACTTAATTGCTTTTTCTGATGTAGATCCATTTACAAACTTTGGAAGTTCTATTGAAAAAAACATTGGTGATATGGAAAACAAAGGAATTGAATTTCAATTAAACCTTATTCCTGTAAAAACTGATGATTTTGAATGGTCACTTAGCTATAACGTAGCATTTAACGATAATAAAATTACACGCCTACCATTTGATCAACAAACGGGAGGAATTACTGGTGGTACTGGTAATAATGTACAATTACATAAAGAAGGTTATGCACCATATAGTTTTTATGTATACCAACAAGTTTACAATGCAGAAGGCGCTCCAATTGAAGGTGTATATGTAGATCGTAATGACGATGGTACAATTAACGACGCCGATAAATACTTTAAAGGAAGTCCTTATGCTGATATCCTTATGGGATTAAACACAAATATTAATTATAAAAAATGGGATTTAGCCGTAGTAACAAGAGCAAACATAGGAAACTATGCTTACAACAATGTGGCTTCAGCAAATTCAGCTTTAACATCTGTAGTTCCTGCTACAGGAGATTTCTTATCTAACATTCATTCAGATTATTTAAACTCAGGCTTTGTCAATCAAACTGAAGGAAATTTCCTAAGTGATTATTACCTACAAGAAGCATCTTTCTTTAAAGTAGATAATATTACTATCGGATACACATTAGATGACGCTGTAAAAAACACCTCTTTCAGAATCTACGGTTCTTTACAAAATGTGGCAACTATTACAGATTACGACGGGTTAGATCCTGAAATTACAGGTGGTATTGACAATAGTTTTTACCCAAGACCTAGAACGTTTGTTTTAGGTGTTAATATTGACTTTTAAAAAATTTAAATATGAAAAATAGATTTAAACAACTCATTTTCATGGTAGCCATTTCATCATTTATGGTGTCTTGTCACGATGATTTAGATCAAAGTCCAATTGATCCAGATAGTTTTACTGAAGAAGACGTATTTGCAAATGCTACCGAAGCAAAAGGTGGATTAGCAAAATTATACGCTAGTTTAGCTTTAACAGGTCAAAATGGTGGAGATAGTGGAAATCCAGATATTAGTAATATCGATCAAGGATTCTCTCAATATACACGTATGCTTTTTAATCTTAACGAACTTACTACAGATCACGCAGTAGTTGGTTGGGGAGATTCTGGTTTACCAGATTTACACGGTATGTATTGGTCTGCTGGAAATGATTTTTCAGGAGCAATGTATTTACGTTTAGCACAAGAAGTATCATTCTGTAATTCATTTATAGAAAACGCATCACAATTAGAAGGAGAAGAAGTACAGTCTTTTATTGCAGAAGCGCGTTTTTTAAGAGCTTTTGCATACTATAATCTTATTGACTTATTTGGTAACGTACCTTTAGTAACTCAAATTACTACAGCATTACCAAGCCAAAGCCCAAGAGATATAACCTTCAATTTTATTGAAACTGAATTATTAGAAATTCAAGATTTATTACCAGAAAGTCAAGCTAATGAATATGGTCGTGTTGATAAAGTAGCAGCATGGGCATTACTATCTAAATTATATTTAAATTCTGAAGCTTGGACAGGTAGTCCAAAATACAATGAAGCTGTAACATTTTCAAACCATGTAATCAACTCTTCTTATAGTATTAATATGAATGACGCCAACGGTAACGGATCTGCTTATGATGAATTATTTTTAGCAGATAACAACAGTAACGGTGCCCAAAACGAATTTATATTCCCTATCAATTTTGATGGAGTACAATCTACCACTTACGGTGGAAGCACATTTTTAATCCATGCCTCTATTGGAGGAACAATGGATGCAGCTGCTTCTGGAGTAAACGGTGGTTGGGGAGGAATCCGTACTACTAAAAACTTAGTTAATAAATTTGCAGATATCAATTCATTAAACTCCAGCTTAGGTTCACTTTCAGATTGGGGTCTTGTTGGTGATGCTACTGAAAATGCTTGGGATGGTCCAGATATGGAAATGTACCAAACAGGAAGTAACCAATACGCACTTTATGCAAACTTAACTGCTGGAGAATTCAAGTTTCGTTTTAATGAAGATTGGGGACAAAATTATGGTGATGATAATGTTGATGGAACATTAGAATCTGGAGGACAAAATATGGCTATCACAGCCGAAGGCACTTATTATATCACTTTAGATTTAGCAACATTAACTTACACTGCAGATCTTTACGCAGGTGATAAAAGAGGTATGTTTTACTCAGACGGACAGAGTTTAGAAATTGAAACTATCCCTCCTTTTGAAAATGGATACGCTGTAACTAAATTTAAAAATATCGATTCTAACGGAAATCAAGGAAATGATTCTTCAGGAGACTTTACAGATCCAGATTTAGCAGTAATTCGTTTAGCAGAAATTTATTTAAACTATACCGAAGCAACCTTAAGAGGTGGTGCCGGTGATATGAATACTGCCGTAACATTAATTAACGAATTAAGAGTTAGAGCATACGGAAATACTTTAGGAAACATTAACGCCAGTGATTTAACTCTAGATTTTGTTCTAGATGAACGCTCAAGAGAATTATACTGGGAAGGACAACGTCGTACAGATTTAATACGTTACGATTACTTTACAACAGATAGTTATCTATGGCCATTTAAAGGAAACGAAGCTTCAGGAGTATCAGTTCCTAGCTACAGAAAACTGTTTCCTATTCCAAGTAATACGCTATCAACTAACCCTAACCTCATCCAAAATGACGGTTATTAATATCGAATTAATATGAAAAAAATAATTAACACATCAATTTTAGCATTATGCGCTTTGCTTGTTTTTACAGCTTGTGACGATGTTGAACTTGTACAAATAGATCCCAATGCAAATGTTACAGTAATGCTCTCTGAAACCACTGTAACACTTACCGAAGATACTGCTACAGATAACACTGTAGTTGTATCTTGGGATGAACCAGATTTTGGCTTTAACGCAGCACCTACCTACAACATTTTAATAGATGTTGAAGGTGGTGATTTTGCTAATGCTCAAATTATTCCTGTAGCAACAGCAACAGAGAAAACATTTACAGTTTCAGAATTAAACAATAAATTATTAACACTTGGCTTAACACCTAACACTGAAGATAATGTAAATATTAAAATTGAAGTTACTTTAAGTGATTCTCAAAAAATTTACTCTAACACAGCAATATTAGCAGTAACACCTTATTCTTCTCTTTTAGATTTAACATCTAGTTGGGGACTAGTAGGAAGTGCAACTCCTGGAGCTTGGGGAACCGAGAATATTCCAGATTTACCACTTTACACAACAGGTTCTGCTGGGGTTTTAGTTGCTTATGTTACGTTAAGAGATGGTGAAATTAAATTCAGAGAAAATAATGAATGGATTAATGATTATGGTGATACTGACGCCGATGGATCATTAGATGCTGGAGGAACAAACATTCCTGTAACTGCAGGAACTTATAAAATAACCATGAATCTTAACGACTTTACTTGGAGTATGGAAGATTATACTTGGGGACTTGTTGGAGACGCAACTACAAATGCTTGGGATGGTCCTGATATGATGTTAGCATACAATCCGTACCAAGACAATTGGAAAGCTGTAGTAACTCTTGGAGATGGTGAGTTTAAATTCCGTTTTAATAACGATTGGGGATTAAATTACGGTGATGATGGTGTTGATGGAACCCTTGATAATAATGGAACTAACATAACTGTTACTGCCGGACATTATCTTGTAACTTTAGACTTAAACGCACTTGAGTACACGTTAGAACCAATGGATGTTTGGGGACTTGTTGGAGATGGAACGGTTAACGCTTGGGATGGACCAGATCAAAAATTTGTACCAGATTTCGGAATTAATGAAGGTACATTTTACATTAACGGAGCTGTTTTAACTAATGGATTTGCAAAAGTACGTCAAAACGATGCTTGGGCTCTTAATTATGGTGACGATGGAAACGACGGAACATTAGAGGTTGGAGGAGCAGATATCCCTGTAACTGCCGGAACGTACAATATCACAGTAAATTTCGCTGTTGAACCACCAACAATAACAATGTATCAGTGGCAATAAAACACATATAATTAACTTAAAAACCTACAAGAAACAATTGCGTCTTGTAGGTTTTTTTTTCAAACAAATAAACGATATGAAAAAATTATTACTATTACTCATTCTAGTTATTTCTTCAAACAGTTTTGCTCAAGTATCATGGCAAGGAGGGGCAACACCTAATCAAACCGATTCAGCAACAATTTTATTTGATAAAACAGGTACTGGATTAGAGTCTTATACCGGAACAATTTACGCACATACAGGCGTTACAACCGATGACACAAATCCTTGGCAAAACGTTATTGGAGATTGGGGAAATACCAACCAACCAACACTAACATTAGTTTCAGGGAATATTTACAAGTTAGATTTAACACCAACAATTGAAGATTTCTACAGTAATCCTTCAGGAAGTATCACAGCAATAAACATGGTATTTAGAAGCGCTGATGGCTCTCAACAAACTACAGACTTAGAGATTAGCGTTGGTGCCTTTCAAGTCACAATGATTAATCCTTCGCCTAGCGAAAACGGTATTGTACTTGTAGGCAGCAGCAGTTCTACGCAAGTATTAGCACAAAACACTAACGGTCCTGCAGATTACGCTTTGTATGTAAACGGAAACACAATAGCTATTCATACACAAAACGGTACTACTTTTTACAACGGATATCAGTTTACAAATTTAACTGAAAATCAATATTGTGAATTAGTTATTACTCAAAATGGAACTTCTATTACACGCACATTTTTAATTTTAGTAAACGGTACAGAATTAGAAGATCTACCTTCAGATTTAGAAGACGGAATTAATTATAACACTACAGATACTACTAAAGCAACACTTGTTTTAGATGCACCAAACAAAGATTTTGTTTACGTTGCAGGAAGTTTTAACAATTGGACACCAACTTCTGGTTATGCCATGAAAAAAGATAATACTACAGGTAAATTTTGGTTAGAGCTAACAGGTCTTACCACTGGAGATATTGAAACATACCAGTATTGGGTAGCCGATTTATCTCCTATTATAAACTCACCTAAATTAGTTAAAACTGCCGATCCTTATTCAATACTAGTATTATCACCTTTTGATGATCCTTATATTTCTGCAGATACTTACCCAAACCTTCCTACATATCCTGCTGGTCAAGAACGTGAAGTTACCGTATTAGAAACTGGAAAAACAGCATTTGATTGGCAAGTAACAAATTTTGAAAAACCTAAAAAAGAAGATTTAGTAATTTACGAAGTACTCGTTAGAGATTTTGATGTTGATATGAACTTTCAAGATTTAATTGATAAAATTGCTTACTTCAAAAACTTAAATGTTAACGCTATTCAATTAATGCCAGTAATGGAATTTGAAGGTAATGAAAGTTGGGGCTACAACACCTCTTTTCATATGGCTTTAGATAAGTTTTACGGAACAGAGGACAAGCTTAAAGAATTTATTGATCTATGTCATCAAAATGATATTGCAGTCATTTTAGATGTCGCACTAAATCATGCTTTTGGTAGAAATCCTATGAACAGAATGTGGATGGATGATGCCGATGGCGATGGATGGGGAGAACCAAGTAGCGAAAATCCGTACTTTAATCAAGTGGCAACACATAGTTATAGTGTAGGTAGCGATTTTAATCATCAACAACCAAGAACACAATACTACACACAGCGGGTCATTAAACATTGGATTGAAGATTTTAATATTGATGGATTCCGTTGGGATTTAACAAAAGGATTTACTCAAAATTGTACAGGTAGTGATTCTTGTACCAACGCTTTCCAACAAGATCGTGTAGATATTTTAAAACAATATGCAGATTATTCTTGGAGTTTTGATCCTACGCATTATGTGATTTTTGAACATTTGGGACAAGATGACGAAGAACAAGAATGGGCAAATTACAGAGTTAACGAAACCCTTAGTAAAGGAATTATGCTTTGGGGAAAAATGACTAGTGAGTACAACCAATTAACCATGGGATACAATTCTAGTAACGATTTTACTCGTATGGGGCACCAAGCTAGAGGTTTCACAAAAGCACGCGTTGTTGGGTATGCCGAAAGTCATGATGAAGAACGTTTAATGTACAAAAATCTACAATATGGGAATGCCACAAATGCCGCACATAATGTAACCGATTTAAACACTGCTTTATCAAGAATGTCTGCTTTAGGCGCTGTAACACTTACAATTCCTGGTCCTAAAATGATTTGGCATTTTGCAGAATTAGGAATGGAAAATTCTATTTTTACGTGTAATAATGGTACCGTAAATACAGAAGATGGAACAGACGGTAATTGTAAGTTAGATACAAAACCTCAACCACAATGGTCAAACAACTGGTTAGCGGACGCCAATAGAAATCAGATATATAATGATTGGGCAAGATTAAATGCTTTAAAAATTAATGAAGCTGTTTTTGAAGGTGATTATACAATTACTTCTGGAAATTTAACACCTAGAATTGACATTTACGATACTTCTTTACCAACTACTGAATTAAGAAACGTAATTGTTTTAGCTAATTTTGATGTGATTGCACAAACAGTAAACACCAATTTTCCTACAACAGGAAACTGGTATGATTTAATGGATGATTCTGGAGCAACAACTTACAGTGCTGCAACTATTGAGCTTGCACCAGGACAATTTAGAATCTTTGGAAACACTTCTTCAACATTAGCTATTGAAGATGCTACGCTAGCTAATGCTTTTTCAATCTACCCAAATCCTGCAAATAATTCATTTTCTATTACTACTCAAATTACGCATTTACAAATTATAGATATCACAGGAAAACTAATTAAAGATATTAAAGGTGATTTCCAAAAAGGACATACTTTTGATATTTCAAGTCTTCCAAAGAGTATGTATATTGTAAAAGCCGAAAACAGTTTGGGAGCTACAGAAACCACAAAACTTATTAAGTTTTAATACGCTTACAATTTATATTCAAACAAAAAGGTTCAACATAATGTTGAACCTTTTTTATTATTCAATAGCTAATAACTATCACATTTTTAGTAGAAAACTCTTATTCTTACGTGATATTTGACAGCAACCATCTAAATAATTAAAGTATATTCTTTATTTAAGTATAAAACACAAAAAAAGCCTCTTATAAATAAGAAGCTTTCTGTTTGTACAGGCGGAGAGACTCGAACTCTCACACCTCGCGGCACTAGATCCTAAGTCTAGCGTGTCTACCAATTCCACCACGCCTGCAAAAGGACTGCAAATATATAAACATATTTTAATATACAAGCATTTATTTCAAATAAATTGTCACACTTTTTGTACTTTTGAATGAAATACAAACAATAGACTATGAAAAATATACAATCTTATGTTGAAGAACATAAAGACCGATTTTTAAGTGAACTTATCGAACTCCTTAAAATACCGTCTGTTAGCGCAGATTCAGCTTACAAAAATGATGTTTTAAAAACAGCAGATGAAGTAAAAATCAGCTTAGAAAAAGCAGGTTGTGATTTTGTTGAAATTTGTGAAACAGATGGCTATCCAATTGTATATGCTGAAAAAATAATTGATAAAAACCTTCCAACAATACTAGTTTACGGTCATTATGATGTGCAACCAGCAGATCCTATTGAACTTTGGACCTCTCCTCCATTTGAACCTGTAATTAAAAATACAGAAATTCATCCTGAAGGTGCAATTTTTGCACGTGGAGCTTGCGATGATAAAGGACAAATGTACATGCACGTTAAAGCCATGGAGCTTATGACCTCTACAAACCAATTGCCTTGTAACGTAAAGTTTATGATTGAAGGAGAAGAAGAAGTAGGAAGCGTTAACCTTGCAACTTTTGTAAAAAACAATCACGAGAAACTTAAAAATGATGTGATTTTAATTTCTGATACAGGAATGATATCTAAAGATGTACCGTCAATTACAACAGGTTTACGTGGTTTAAGCTACGTTGAAGTTGAAGTAACTGGACCAAACAGAGATTTACACTCTGGTTTATATGGTGGTGCTGTAGCTAACCCAATTAATGTGTTAACTAAAATGATTGCCTCTTTACATGATGAAAACAATCATATTACTGTACCTGGTTTTTATGATAAAGTTGAAGAATTATCAGCAGATGAACGTGCACAAATGGCAAAAGCGCCATTTTCTTTAGATAAATACAAAGAAGCTTTAGATATAGATGCTGTTTACGGTGAAGCAGGATATACTACAAACGAGCGTAACTCAATCAGACCAACATTAGATGTTAATGGTATTTGGGGTGGTTACACTGGTGAAGGTGCAAAAACGGTTATTGCTAGTAAAGCTT
Organism: Lacinutrix undariae; assembly: GCF_052934785.1. NCBI lineage: Bacteria > Pseudomonadati > Bacteroidota > Flavobacteriia > Flavobacteriales > Flavobacteriaceae > Lacinutrix > Lacinutrix undariae. Next base: position 1,593,062 of record NZ_CM128809.1, on the reverse strand, counting down.
ATGCAAAAATATCAATGCGATTAGTACCAAACCAAGAATGGGAAGAAATTACCGAATTATTTAAAACACACTTTGAAAATATCGCTCCAGAAGGTGTAACAGTTGTTGTAACACCTCATCATGGTGGACAAGGTTACGTAACTCCTATTGATAGTATTGGTTACAAAGCTGCAAGTAATGCGTATGCTGATACTTTTGGAAAAACACCAATACCACAACGTAGTGGAGGGAGTATTCCTATTGTAGCTTTATTTGAAAAAGAATTGAAAAGTAAAACTATATTAATGGGATTTGGTTTAGATAGTGATGCCATTCACTCGCCAAACGAACATTTTGGAGTATGGAATTACCTTAAAGGAATTGAAACTATTCCGCTATTTTACAAATACTTTACTGAGCTTTCTAAATAATATTAGAGCTTAAAAACAAAGATTAATCCACATAGTTATGTTCTATGTGGATTTTTTTTGGCTAAAAAACACGCTCTACATTTGTAGAACTTAAATATTTACTCTACATTCGTAGAACAAACTCTAAAATTGTAGAACATGCAACTTACAAAAACAGAAGAAGAGCTAATGAGCCACCTTTGGAAACTTGAAAAAGCTTTTATGAAAGATTTATTAGAAGCTTATCCAGAACCAAAACCAGCAACAACAACAGTCGCGACACTATTAAAACGCATGTCAGGAAAAGGATTTGTAGGTTACAAACTGTACGGAAAATCTAGAAAATATTATCCACTTGTAAAAAAACAAGACTATTTCTCAAAACATGTAAATGGTATCATTAAAAACTTTTTTAATGATAGTGCATCGCAATTCGCTTCGTTTTTCACTAAAGAAACCCATTTAACAAAAGCAGAATTACAAGATTTGAAAACTCTTATAGATAAAGAAATTAAAAACAAATAATTATGCTCATCTATCTTATAAAATTTAGCGCGTGTTTAACCATTTTTATGGTCTTCTACAATCTGTTTTTAGAGAAAGAAAACATGCATGTTTTTAAACGTATTTACTTATTATCTGTAATTATTTTAGCGTTTTCAATACCATTAATAACATTTATAACGTATGTAGATCCTGTTTATATTTCTGAAAATATTGAAGCAGCAACACCTCTTACGCTTTTAAATGCCAATGCAGAAATTACTAAACCTACAAATTATTTACCGCTAATATTATGGACATTATATACGCTTGGTGTTTTTATCTTCGGAATTAAATTTATTAGAAATTTAGCACTCATTATTTTAAAAATCAAAAGAAATCAAAAGCAGCAACAAGGTCAATTCACCAATGTATTATTAAATAATGAAAGTGTTCCTCACACATTTTTAAATTTTATATTTCTGAATAAAAACAGCTTTGAGAATCAATTAATTCCTACCGAAGTTATATTACACGAGCAAACACACGCTAAACAAAAACATAGTATTGATATTTTATTTATTGAATTTATACAAGTTGTATTATGGTTTCACCCATTGATTTATCTGATAAAAAAACAGATTAAATTAAATCATGAATTTCTAGCAGACCAAGCCGTGATAAATCAAGGAATATCAAAATCAAACTATCAAAATTTAGTACTAGCATTCTCATCAAGTGCGGCAAATACACCATTTGCAAATGCTTTTAATTATTCATCAATCAAAAAACGTTTTACAATTATGAACACACACACCTCAACACAGAAAATTTGGTTAAGAACATTATTGATTCTACCACTAATTACCATGTCACTTTATGGATTCAGTCAGAAAAAAGAAGTCGTAAAAGAAACTAAAATTACAGAACAGCAGATTAATTCGCTCACGACCACACAACAAACTCCTTTAGATTTTGTTATTGATTTGGCAAAACAGAATACAAAATTCTTTTATGCTGATAAAGAAATATCATCAGACAAAGCCATAGCATTAATTAAAGAAAATGAAGATTTATCTATCAATGCTCAAAAAATTAAGACGAAACAAATACTGGTTTACATCACAGAAACACCTGTTATAATTCCAAACAATGGTAAAAGTGATGATGCTATTTTTATTAACGGGACAAAAATAGATCCTACAAAAGAAATAATATTAAGTAAAACAGCGCTTTCAAACTGTAAAATAACCACTAAAAAAGGAGCTATTAATCAGTTTAAAATGAAGATTCCAGGGAAACCTACCGAAACAATAAACGGAAACAAGCTTACCAAGAAAATGAAAAAATTACTTGAATCATCAAAAAGTGGAGATGTGATACTTTTTTTCATGATTAAAGACAGTGAATCTTTTATGCTTTCTCCAATTAGAATAACAATAGAATAGCATAAAAAAAAACCCAAAAACAGCTATCCGTTTTTGGGGTTTTATATGTAAAATAGCTAAAATTTGCTATTATAATTTCTTAACATATTTAGTAATAATCACAATTTGTTGTGGCCCTACTTTACCTTCAATAAATTCTGCATTTTCATGATCAACACGAATATTTCTTACTGCAGTTCCTTGTTTTGCTACTAAACTAGATCCTTTTACTTTAAGATCTTTCACTAACACTACCGAGTCTCCATTTACTAAAATCACACCATTAACATCACGGTGAATAATTTTTTCAGAGTCATCTTTATCCTCTCCAGTTGCACGAGCCAAAGCAATAGCATCGTCATCTAGATACATCATATCTAATAAATCTTTTGGCCAACCTTCGTTACGTAATCTTTGTAACATTCTCCAAGACATAATTTGTACAGCTACATTTTCATTCCACATGCTGTCATTTAAACATCTCCAGTGATTTGGATCCATATCCACATTTTCTTCAATCTGATCTAAACAAACTTTACAAACCAACACATCGTTAGCTACGTTTTCGTTTAATGAAGGTGGAATTGTATATTGATTTAAATCTGTTGTTGAAGTACACATTTCGCAAGTTGAATTGCTTCGTGTTTGTAATGTTTCTAGTACGCTCATTATATTTATTTTTATACGAGCAAATATAGTAATTGCAACGTATTAAAAGCATAAAATGACTTTAGATTGTGGTTATAGCATTAAAAATCATTCCTTTTTAAGGATTATAATGTAGAATTGTAGCTTGGTTTTTTCCTCATATATTTTATAATTTTCTTCGGAATAAAAATCCCTGTGGTTGAAATAGATTGTTTTTCAGGAATTATATTAAGTGTCCAACCTGATCGATTAGCTTGTTTTGATACTTTACACTTTTTTAAAACCAAAAGTTTTATACAACCATTCCATTACAAAGCAAAAAACAATTATCCCTAAAGACACCGCAACACCTATTTTATTTGTTGAAAACTGCTGAACAATTAGCGTAAAAAAGGCAATTAAACAGAATACACTCGCTAAAGCGTGAATCCATTTTTTTGAACCTAATTCTTTATATTTTTTGAATCCTATAAAATTTACCAAACAGAAAATTAATAAAAACCCAGCACTTCCAGCGGTCGAAATACTTTCTAAATTAAACAGATTCACCAATATTATAGATAAAACAGCGGTAATTAAAAACCCAATAGGTTTACCCCAAAATTTATGACAAAAATATTTAGGCAATTCATCATCTTCAGCAATATCATAATTCACTCTTCCGCTTCCTAAAATGGTGGCATTTATAGCAGAAAACGTAGAAATCAATGCCGTTATTGTAATAATTGTAAATCCTATTTGCCCTAAAGTAGGTTGCGCAGCTTCAGCAAGCACATAATCTTTTGCACTCGCAATTTTTTCAAAAGGTAAAGAACCAACGGTTACAATAGCAATTAAAACATACAAAACAACTACAAAACCAACCGCTCCAAAATATGCTTTTTCGGTATTTTTCTCTCGGTCTTTTAAGTCGGAAATTGAATTAGCAATCAATTCAAAGCCTTCATAAGCAACAAAAATCACCATTCCTCCAGATAGAAGTAAAAACGGACTTTCCCAATTTGTGGGAGAAAGTTGCGAAAGGTTTTCGGGATGCAATGAAAACCCATAAAAACCAATTCCTATAAAGGCAATAAGTATTAATAATTTAATAATTACAGCTACAGATTCTATACGGCTCACCAAACTCACGCTCAAATAATTTATAGCTAAAGCCAAAATAATAATTCCTGTTTGGCTAATTCGCACATCTATCGCTTTATCTCCGCTTATATGAATTAGCTCCGCACCATAAGACCCAAATGCCGATGCATATAAAGCCAACATTACAATATAACTCACCCAAAGCAAGTTATTTATGCTTCCTGCAAATATTCCATTTCCATATTGCTGATGCACAAATCGTACTGTTCCACCATTTTCTGGAAACTTTTTTGAAAGTTTAGCATAAGAATAAGCCGTTAATAACGCGATAATTCCTGCAAAAAGAAATGCGATAGGTGTTCCTCCTTTTGCTAAGGAAACTGCAAGTCCTAAAACCGCAAAAATTCCGCCACCAACCATACCTCCTATTCCTATAGAAATAGCGTCTTTTAGTGATATTTTTTTATTCATTATCTTAATTTTAAATTTCAAAAACTATACAAATAACAACTAATTTTAAGAGGCAAACACATTATTATAAAGAATTATAACCGTTATTTGCACCCTAAATATTTTGTGTTCCCCTAATTGAGTTTAAAAACTTTGTTAAACTTAACATAAAAAACTTGCGAGAAACTCCTCACAAAAATAATTTTGTAGTCCAAATGAAAAAGGCTTTTGTAAAATATATACTTTCGGTAATCATCCTTCTAGGAGTGATGGCCAATTTGTATGCAAATGCCACTTTAAATCATTCGGCGTCTTCACATAAAACTAACGGAATACATCAATCAGATGTTATTAATTCTCATAACGAATTTCGTCCTTTAGATTCAAAAAGAGCTTTAGATTTTGAACAACTTTTAACCGAAGTTAGCGAAAATGAAGAAGTTGAAGACAACATTAACACCAATAAATACAATCCTTTTTCATATCACGACAGTCTTTCTGCTGTCTTTTTTCATGCGTTATTTTCGCGCCATACTCTTGAGCGTCAAACAACGTTAGCACAAAGCAAGCCTGTAAACTTTAACCGTTGCAAGCGCTATATTCAATTTGAAGTTTTTCGAATTTAAAATACACCTTCTTTAAAATATGATTGGAGTTTTTCTCTTCAACATCTCACGTTTATAATCATTTATAAGCGCAATTGGTCTGTTTATTATTTTAAAACACCAGACCTCACACTCACTATTTATTATTTTAAAAAATTCATTTTAATTATGAAAAAACTCCCTATTTACGTAGGTACATTTGCTATGCTTTTTGCTTTTAGCTGTAACTCACATAAGGAAGAAAAACACGAAGAAAGAACCTTTAAGGTTACTAATCCTATTTACAAGGATACTTCAATTACAAAAGGATATATTTCTCAAATTCATGCCATCAGACATATTGAATTAAGAGCAATGGAGAAAGGTTATCTTCAAAAAATAGCTATTGATGAAGGTCAGAAAGTAAAACCCGGACAATCATTATTTCAGATTATGCCTAACGTTTATCAAGCCGAATTACAAAAGGCTGCTGCCGAAAGTGATGCCGCTTCAATTGAATATGAAAACACCAAACTTTTAGCAGATAACGATGTGGTATCTCCAAATGAGTTAGCACTTGCTAAAGCTAATTATAATAAGGCTAAAGCCGAAGTTTCGCTTGCTAGTACACATTTAGGTTTTACAAGTATTAAAGCACCTTTTGAAGGTCTTGTGGATCATTTACATGTAAGAGAAGGTAGTATGCTAGACGAAGGCGAACTGTTAACTACACTTTCTGACAACAGCAAAATGTGGGTTTATTTTAATGTTCCGGAAGCAGAATATTTAGATTATATCATGAATGTTGACCGAACAGAAAATGAAGAAGTAGATTTATTATTAGCTAATAATAAAAAATTCAACCAAACAGGAATTGTTGAAACTATTGAAGGAGATTTTAATAGCGAAACAGGTAACATTGCCTTTAGAGCAACATTTCCAAACCCAGATGGTATTTTAAGACATGGTGAAACCGGAAGTGTTTTAATGACTATTCCGTTAGAACATGCCTTATTAATTCCGCAAAAATCAACATTCGAAGTTTTAGATAAACGTTTTGTGTTTGTTATTGGAGAAGATCACGTTGTAAGACAAAAAGAAATTACGGTCGCTGCCGAATTGTCTCACTTGTTTGCCATTAAAGATGGTATTACTGAAAATGATCATATTCTTTTAGATGGTATCAGATTGGTTAAAGACAATCAAAAAATTCAATTTGAAGTTGAAGATCCAAACGAGGTACTTTCTCACTTGGATATCTACGCCGAATAACCCCTAAAATCTCACATAATGTTTAAAAAATTTATAAAAAGACCGGTACTCGCTATCGTTATATCGGTTATTATTGTGTTTCTAGGGTTGTTAGCTATTAAACAATTACCTATTTCGCAATTTCCACAAATTGCCCCAACAACCGTAAATATATTTATTGCTTACCCAGGATCTAGTGCAGATGTATTAGTAAAATCAACATTAATCCCGCTTGAAACCGCCATAAATGGTGTACAAGGAATGCGATATATTGCTTCTGATGCTACAAGTGCTGGTGAAGGAACTTTACGTATTATTTTTGAACCTGGAACCGATCCCAATGATGCGGTGGTAAGGGTAAAAACGCGTGTAGATCAAGTAATGCCTTTACTTCCAGAATTGGTACAACGTGAAGGTGTTGTAATTACGCCCGTACAACCAAGTATGTTAATGTACGTTAACCTATTTAGTAAAGATAAAAATAACGACGAAAAATTCTTATACAACTATGCTTACACTCAAATTGTACCAGAAATACAACGTATTAACGGTATTGCAAGTGCTCAAATATTAGGGAGTAGAAAATTTGCAATTCGTGTATGGTTAAAACCAGATAGAATGCGTGCTTATAATATTTCGGCAGAAGAAGTATTAGAAGCCATGGAAGACCAAAGTATTTTGGCTAGACCAGGACGAATTGGACGTAGTTCGGGTAAAAAATCGCAAGCTTTAGAGTATGTATTAACCTATAGAGACCGTTATAGCGAACCCGACGAATACAAAAGTATTATTATTCGTGCCAATGCCGAAGGAGAAACCATCTCGCTTGGTGATATTGCCGATGTAGAATTAGGAAGTGAATTTTTTGATATCTACTCCAATTTAGATGGTGACCCATCTGCTTCAATTGTATTAAAACAAACCTTTGGAAGTAACGGTAGTGATGTTATAAAAGATGTAAAAGAAAAACTAAAAGAGATTAAAGAAAACTTACCTCCGGGAGTAGATTATAAAATTAGTTATGATGTTTCTACATTCTTAAACGCCTCAATAGATCAGGTAATTGATACTTTAAGAGATGCTTTTATTCTTGTAGCTATTGTAGTATTCTTATTTCTTGGAGATTGGCGTTCTACAATTATCCCTATTATCGCAGTTCCGGTATCTTTAATTGGATCCTTTTTTGTGATGCAATTATTTGGGTTATCTATTAATATTATTACCCTATTTGCTTTAGTACTCGCCATTGGTATTGTGGTAGATAATGCCATTGTGGTGGTAGAAGCGGTCCATGTAAAAATGGCCGAAGAAAACCTCTCACCTTACAAAGCATCATCTGAAGTTCTTGGAGAAATTGGAGGAGCAATTATAGCAATTACTTTGGTAATGGTTTCGGTATTTATACCTATTTCATTTATGTCTGGACCTGTAGGTGTATTTTACCGCCAGTTTTCAATTACTATGGCCGGATCAATTGTAATTTCAGCAATTGTAGCATTAACATTAACACCTGTGCTTTGTGCAATGTTACTTAAAAACACACACGGTAAACCTAGAAAGAAAACACCTATAAATCGTTTTATTGATTGGTTTAATGGTGGTTTTGAAAAACTTACCGGTCGTTATGTTGGTTTTCTTAAACACATTGTAAACAGACGTGTTATTACCTTCGGAATTTTAATCGCATTTTGTGCTGGTATTTTCGTAACTAATAAAGTACTTCCTGCAGGATTTATCCCAAGTGAAGATCAAGGGATGATTTATGCCATTATACAAACTCCTCCGGGAGCAACATTAGAACGCACTAATGAAGTAGCTCACAGACTGCAAAAAATTTGTGAAGAAATGGATGGTGTCGCCTCTGTATCGTCACTTGCGGGATATGAAATTATGACTGAAGGACGTGGATCTAATGCTGGTACATGTTTAATTAACCTAAAACCATGGTCAGACAGAGAACATTCTGTGCATGAAATCATGGAAGAATTAGAAGAAGAATCTAAAGATCTTGGTGCAGTTATTGAATTTTTTGAACCACCAGCAGTTCCAGGTTTTGGTTCTTCAGGAGGATTTTCATTACGTTTATTAGACAAAACTAACGGAACTGATTATCAAGAATTTGAAAGAGTAAATAATGAGTTTATTGCCGAGTTAAGCAAGCGTGAAGAACTTACTGGTTTATTTACATTCTTCGCAGCAAACTACCCTCAATATGAGTTAGTTATCAATAATAAAGCAGCAATGCAAAAAGGAGTTTCTATAGGAAAAGCTATGGAAAACCTAAACATTCTTATTGGTAGTACTTACGAACAAGGGTTTATTAAGTTTGGTCGTTTCTTTAAAGTTTATACACAAGCAGCTCCAGAATACAGAAGCTTACCTTCCGATTTAGAAAAGCTTTATGTGAAGAATGAAGAAGGCGAAATGGTACCTTATTCTGCGTTCATGAAAATGGAAAAACGTTTAGGTCCTAATGAGATTACACGTTACAACCTTTACAATTCGGCAGCAATTAGAGGACTTCCAGGAAACGGGTTTACAAGCGCAGATGCTATTCAAGCGATTAGAGAAGTCGCTAAAGAAAAACTTCCTAGAGGTTATGATATTGCATGGGAAGGTTTATCATACGATGAAGCCAATAGAGGAAACGATGCCATTTTAGTTTTTGGAATTGTACTCATATTTGTGTACTTCGTATTAGCGGCTCAATATGAAAGTTTCTTACTTCCATTCGCCGTATTATTATCACTTCCGGTTGGAGTTTTTGGGTCATTCTTACTCTTAAAACTTATGGGACTTTCTAATGATGTATACGCCCAAATTGGGGTCATAATGTTGGTAGGACTACTAGGTAAAAATGCCGTGTTAATTGTAGAGGTTGCCGTTCAAAAAAACAGGCAAGGTGCAACTATTTTAGAAGCCGCGATTGAAGGTGCTAAAATGCGTTTCAGACCAATTTTAATGACATCATTTGCATTTATTGCAGGATTAATTCCTTTAATTTTCGCTTCAGGAGCTGGAGCTATTGGAAACAGAACTATTGGAGGATCTGCACTTGGTGGAATGCTTATAGGAACTTTATTAGGGGTAATTATTATTCCAGGATTATATTATGTTTTTGGTAAAATGGCTGAAGGACGTAGTTTAATTAAAGATGAAGCTCAAGAACCTGTTTCAGAAGAAATAATGAGACATAGCGAAGCCGAAGATAATGTAGAGAAAAAACTGAATGTAATTAGCAGACAGTTAAAAAAACTAATGAAACGTAAAGACAATGAATAAATATAATATAAAATTCACAAGCTTTAAGGTGGTACTTGCTTCAGTATTAACAACCGTTGTATTTTATAGCTGTGTACCAACCCGAGAAATTAGAGATGAGAGTACTGTTTTACCAGGCAACTATCAAGAAGTTGCCGTAAAAGACAGTACAAATACTGCTAATATAAATTGGAAAGCCTTTTTTAACGACCCTAATTTAACCGCTATTATTGATACTGCATTGGTGAACAACCAAGAGTTAAATATTATGTTACAACAGGTAGATATGGCCAAAAATGAAGTCAAAACTAGAAAGGGAGAATATCTCCCTTTTGTTGGCGTACAAGCGGGTGCAGAGGTTGAAAAAGTAGGACGTTACACTAGCCAAGGTGCAAGTGATGCGAATACAGATATTAGACCTGGAGTAGAATTTCCGGAGCCACTTCCTAATTATAATGTTGGAATTTCGGCATCATGGGAACTAGATGTTTGGAAAAAACTACGCAACTCTAAAAAGGCGGCAGTTATGGAATATTTATCTTCTGTTGAAGGAAAAAATTTCATGATTACTAATCTTATTTCTGAAATTGCAGATTCTTATTATGAACTTCAAGCTTTAGATAGCAAATTGAATATCATTGAACAGAATTTAGAACTTCAGAATAATGGTTTAAGAATTATTAGACTTCAAAAACAAGCAGCAAGAGCAACAGAACTTGGTGTACAACGTTTAGAAGCCGAAGTATTTAAAAACCAAAGTGAACGTTTTGAAGTGAAACAAGACATTGTTGAAACCGAAAATAAAATCAACTTTTTAATTGGTAGAACACCGCAACATATCACTAGAAATTCTGAACAATTTATTGAAAAAGAAATCGATACTATGTTTGTTGGTGTGCCATCGCAATTATTAGTAAACAGATCTGATATCCGTCAAGCGGAATATGAGCTTGCTGCAGCCAAATTAGATACTAAAGTTGCTAAAGCTAATTTTTATCCATCATTCACTATCAAAGCTGGAGTAGGATTAGAAGCTTTTAAACCTAAATATCTTACCACCATGCCAGAATCTTTATTATACTCGGTAGTTGGAGATATGGCGGCGCCTTTAATAAACAGAAACGCCATTAAAGCGGAATATTATAATGCAAACGACAGACAATTACAAGCTATTTTTGAGTATGAAAAAACCATTTTAAACGCGTATATTGAAGTAGCAAACGAACTATCAAATATTGATAATCTTAAAAAAAGCTATAGACTAAAAGCGCAACAAGTTGAAGCGTTAACCAAATCTATAGAGATTACAAATAAACTTTTTAAATCGGCAAGAGCAGATTATATGGAGGTTCTTCTTACACAAAGAGACGCTCTAGAATCGCAAGTTGAACTTGTTGAGACTAAAAAAGACCAGTTATTAGCGCATGTTTCTATGTATCGTCACCTTGGTGGAGGTTGGCAATAGCAACAGCTAATTGTTTTTAGTGTTAAAGAAAAGCCATTTCATATATATTATGAAATGGCTTTTTGATTTATGTAATGTAAAGTGATTATTATGACAACTCTTCTCTCATTTTTTTAGGCATCCCTTTTACAACCATATCATAAGAATGATCAATAAGTTGAAACACTAATTGCGGCGTTAATTCTCCCTTATAAATGTAAAGTGAGTTCCAGTGTTTTTTACTCATGTGCCAACCGGCTTCAATACTTGGGTAAGTTTCACGAAGCTCTAAAGCATAATCTGGATCACATTTTAAATTCACCGATCCTTCTCCTTTTTCCCATTTTTCTAACGGAAATAAGGCAAACATTTTACCCAATACCTTAAACACAAGCGTATCTTTATCAAAAGGAAACGTTTCAGTAACTCCTTTTTTATTTAGGCAATACTCGTGTAATTGTGAGATGTTCATTTTAAAAGTTTTGTTGATTCCCCTTCTATTTTTAATGCTGAATAATCCAATTTCCACCCAATAGTTTCTACAATATTTTCTATAAGCGAAATAGCTTCTAAAGCTTCTCCTTGTGCTACTTTATACAACCCACTTTCCGGAACTTTATCCATTATATGAAGTTTTGCTTCATTGTGTAATCCTGTTAAATCGGAAGCCTCAAAACGATTAAAAACGCCATCGGTTTTATCATAATAATTTAAATTAGTTTCAATACTTAACACTTCAGGTTGCGGAAAATCTAAGAGTGTGATTGTTTTATTTTTTTGATTGGCTTCTAGTTTTACTTTGGCAAAATCATACCCTACATGTGCTTTCGCATTTATAATAACTAAGGCTTTTTTTCGACTAGAAATCAATTTCAAAAAACGTTCTTTTACATCTTCGTAATGGTAAATTTCTGCAAAATCACCTTCAACAGTAATAAATTTACAGACTTTTTTTATTTTATCTAATAAGATTACAGATTGTGTATTTGCTAGTTTTTTAGAGCGTTGATGTTTTAAATAACTCACAATACCTATGGTTACAATAATTCCTAAGATTAATCCAAAAATAATATCCATTAGTCTATAATTTTATACAACACCGGTTTACTTGGCGTTGCATCGTTTTCAAAAGGTGCTATTTGTATGTTTACAAAATACGTACCATCTTCAACATGATTAGGTACAAAAATGAATTCCGTTATGGTAGCATCTAATCGTAATTTCCCAGACGTATTCCAAAAGGCATTATGTGACACTAATTTTCCTTCATCCTTTTCTTTATCTACACTTGGCAAATCAATTAATAAATGTTTCACCCCTTTTTTCTTTAAATACTGCGCCGCTTCTTCAAGCATATACGTAGGATTTGTATTTGAATATTGCCTAGATAATTTATCGCTCATATTAGGTAACGTTCTAATAATAACGGCATCTCTTTTTTTATTTCCTAAAGCAAATTGCAGTTGTTTTTTTGAAATCACAAAATCGTCTCCCACTTTTTCTGGTGCGATAGTAATGACTTCTCCAAAGAAGAAAAACTGCTTTAAATTCTTATTTATTGAATATACTTTTTCGGTAATATGACCTACACATTCGGTATGCGTTCCGTGAGAATGAGGGTTAAAATAAATGTTATTAAAATTTACTGCTGAGCCTTCAGTAACACTTCCCACCCAATCATCGGCAGTAACAGGTTCAATTTTTGGCTCATCAATATACCAAGCATTGACATTGTTTTTTGAGGCGATTAAAGGGATTGAGATATCTAAAGGTTGTGATAAATCTATTTTATATTTTGAAGAATTACGTTGAATTGTTGCAATCATAAGTTTAATTAATTTTGAATAAATCTGAAGCTATTCCGTCGCTTAAAAATTTTCCTTTAGCGGTTACTAATAGCTTATCATTATCAATATACAATAATTGTTGAGTTATAAAAGTTTCTGAAGCGCTTAATATATAGTTGTGATATTTGGTGCCAAATTTTTCTAAAACGGTAGATAAAGAGACGCCCCAAATGGTTCGTAAACTTGTCATTACATATTCGTTATATTGATCGGCAGTACTTAAAACCTCCGAAGTACTTGGCAGCGTTTTTTCCGCGAAAGCGTTAATATATTTAGTATTATTTGCAATGTTCCAACTGCGGGTATTTTCAATAAAAGAATGTGCCGATGGACCAATACCTAAATAGGGTTTTCCTTGCCAATAACTGGTATTATGTTTTGAGAAATAGTCTGGTTTTCCGAAGTTTGAAATCTCGTAATGCACAAAACCATGCGCGGTAGTTTCGGCAATTAAATGGTTAAAATGTGCTAAGGCCAAAGCCTCGTCAATTGGAGGATAATCGCCTTTTGCTATAAAAGTATCAAGTGCAGTTTTAGGTTCTACCGTTAGTGCGTAACTTGAAATATGGTTAATACCAAAATTAAAAGCAATTTGTAAATTCTCGTTCCATTTTTGAAGACTCATATTAGGTATTCCGTAAATTAAATCGATCGTTATATTATCGAAAAACTGAGTCGCTTCTTGCAAACATTTTTTAGCTTCTTCAGCATTATGAGCGCGATTCATACTTTTTAAATCATCTTCAAAAAACGACTGAATTCCTATAGATAATCGATTAATACCGATGCTACGATAATTTTCAAAAATGGTTTCAGACTGCGATTTCACAGTCATTAAATCATCTGGATTTGCCTCGAGAGTAATTTCGGGCGTGTCGCAAACTGTATAATTTTTGTACACAGCATCAATAAGTAATTTTAACTCTGCAACAGACAGCATACTTGGCGTACCACCACCAAAATAAATAGTCTCCACCGTTTTATTTTGAAACGTAGATTTACGTAATTCTAGCTCGGTAATTAGAGCTTTAATCAATTGATCTTTCTTTTTTAAAGAGGTCGAAAAATGAAAATCACAATAAAAACAAGCTTGTTTACAAAACGGGATATGTATATAAATTCCTGCGATAATTTTTATATTTTAATTAATGAACCCTTATTTTTTTACTCGGCTTTCGTTTTGCTTTACAAAACTTGCCCAACCCGAATAATTTTTTCCTATTTCAACACGTCCGGCATTATAAAAATGACAAACTGCTGCAGCTAAACCATCCATAGAATCCAGGTTTTTAGGAAGCGTTTTTATGCCCAATAAACTTTGTAGCATTTTTGCCACTTGTTCCTTACTTGCGGCTCCATTTCCTGTAATTGCCATTTTAATTTTTTTTGGTGCGTACTCGGTAATTGGTACTTCCCTACTCAATCCGGCTGCCATGGCAACACCTTGAGCACGACCTAATTTTAGCATACTTTGTACATTTTTACCAAAAAAAGGCGCTTCAATAGCAATTTCGTCTGGATGATGTGTTTCAATAAGCTCAATGGTGCGTTCAAAAATGAGTTTCAATTTTAAATAATGATCGTCGTATTTTTTTAAATCGAGTTCATTAAGTTGCAAAAACTGCATTTTTTTACCAACAACTTTTATGAGTCCGAATCCCATAATTGTTGTTCCGGGATCGATACCTAATATAATTTTTTCGTTAGCCATTTTAACAATAAATTGATTTAATTTGCAGCATGCATTTTGAAACGCTTCCTCACAAAATTAAACAATTCTTTGCTCTACTTATTAAATTAAGCATAGTTGTTGGCGCTTTTTATTTTATATATTATAAACTGACTCAAAATGAAGACTTATCGTTTGGAGATTTTATAGCATTTACACACAAAAACAATGTGTTTTCAATTAAAAACGGCCTTATTCTTTCTGTTTTAAGCATTTTTAATTGGGTTTTCGAAATATTAAAATGGAAAACACTTGTTGATATTATACAACCAATTTCATTTAAAAAAGCTACCGAACAAAGTTTAGGATCACTCACAGCATCGTTATTTACTCCAAACCGCATTGGAGAATATGGCGCAAAAGCCATGTATTTTAAAAAAGAAGAACGCAAAAAAATTGTAGGTTTAAACGTAATAGGAAATACAGCGCAAATGCTAGTAACTACTTGTTTTGGAATGGTTGGTCTTTTTTATTTTGACAAAATATATCAACTGAATTTTGATAACGTAAAAATTTTAAAACTAGTAGTTTTTATAAGCGTATTACTTATTATAATTGGCATATTATTAAAGAAAAAAGTATTTAAAGTAAAATGGTTTTCTTTTGAAAAAACTCATGCTTTCTATAAGCTTATCAGTAAAAAAACAAAACTATTTACTGTTGTGTTTTCAATAATACGTTATGGTGTTTTTTCATTTCAATTATACTATTTACTTCTTATTTTTGGTGTAAATATCAGTTATACTAATGCGATGATAATTATTTGTAGCATGTACCTTTTAGCATCTATAATTCCGTCCATATTTATTTTTGATGTAGTTATAAAAGGAAGTATTGCAGTATATTTATTTGATTTTGCTGGTGTAAATCAACTCACCATTTTAAGTAGCATTACATTAATGTGGTTGCTTAATTTTGTAATCCCAAGTGTTTTGGGAAGTTATTATATACTTAATTTTAAGTTACCAAATTCTAAAACCATCTAATGTTTTACATTGCTTTTATAATCACTTTTTTATATGTTACACTTATTTTGAGTCTCATTTTTGGGTTTAATAAAGTGAGTGATTTCAAACTTAAAAACTTAAAACCAAAGACTAAATTTTCTATCATTATTCCGTTTAGAAATGAATCTAAAAACCTTCCTGAACTTTTAAAAACTATTGGTGAATTAAAATATCCGAAGGCAAATTTTGAAGTGATATTGGTAAATGATGCTTCCGAAGACAATTCTGCTACAGTCATTTCAGAATTTATAAAAACAGCATCTCAAAAACTAAATATTACAATTATAGATAATATTCGTATGAGTAAATCTCCTAAAAAAGATGCGATTACAACGGCAATTTTAAAAGCAAAATATGAATGGATAATCACTACCGATGCCGATTGTATTTTACCTAATTTATGGCTCCATACTTTTAATGAATGCATCATACAAAACACTTGCAATTTTATAGTTGCGCCAGTTACTTTCGCTAACGCAAGTACCACTTTTGAGCGGTTTCAAATTTTAGATATCTTAAGTTTACAAGGCGCGACAATTGGGGCATTTGGACTTAAAAAACCCTTTTTATGTAACGGTGCTAATTTAGCTTATAATAAAACATTTTTTAATACTTTAAACGGATTTAAAGGCAATAATAATATAGCTAGTGGAGATGATGTTTTTATGCTTGAAAAAGCGGTGAAATTTGCTCCCGAAAGTGTTACGTATTTAAAACATAAAGATGCTATTGTACAAACAAATCCTGAAGCTAATTTTAAACAATTGGTTTCACAACGCGTCCGTTGGGCTGCAAAAGCATCAAAATATGATGATTGGTTTTCAAAAATTGCAGGATTAACGGTTTTTATGATGAATTTACTCACCTTCGTTTTATGGTTTCTGTTAGCTTTTAGACTACTTCCTCTAACAACATTTAGTATGTTTTTTACTATAAAAATAGGTGTCGATTTTATATTAATAAATAAAACAGCACTGTTTTTTAATCAGAAAAAACATTTAACAAGCTACTTAATCTCTGGAGTTTCTTATCCATTTTTTAGCGTTTTTGTAGTTTTCATCTCTTTATTTAAAGACTATAATTGGAAAGGACGCCAGTTTTCAAAATAAGTAACTTATCATTTATTTTCACTAATTTTACAAGTACACAACATACTGTAGTCCTATGAAAAAATTTGCTTTAATTTTATGCCTTCTACTTAGTTATACTATAGTAAATGCTCAAGAATCATATACAATTGAAGGGGAAACACTTGATCTGAAAATAGATATTGAAGGCGACCTAGATTTACTTTGGGGAATTATTGATGGTGAATATCGCTATTTTGTAAGAACAAAAGAAGGTACAATTACCGAGTTGGTAAACACCAAAAATAAAGCGAAAAAATATCAAAAGGAATACATTACTTTACTAACATCACTCACAAATACATCTGCTGAAAAAGTAAACTTAACCTTATTTAATTTGCGTAATTTTATTGATGATTACAATGTTTTATCTGACTCTGATTATACGTCTTCTGTAAAACGTGCAAAAATGGAATTACGCTTAGGTCTTTTTGGAGGTGCTACTAACAGCCCGTTTGTGGGTAATCCTAATAATGTAATTGCACCTCAATTTGGTGCTGAATTTGAGTTTATTGAAACCAATAACTTATCAAGACATGCTATATTTTTACAAGCAAAACATGTTTTGGAAGCTGATGATTTTGACTATTCTACAACTGAAATTGCTTTAGGATATCGTTTTAGATTTATTAAAGCAGAAACCTTTAATATATACGCAAACATGAAATTTGCAGCTTTAAATATTACAAATGTAACTACCAATTATTTTGCTGAAGATAACACTACAATTATTAGCGAAGATATAAGTGAAACGTCTTTTGATGTACCGCTATCTTTTGGAATTGGAGCAGATATTAAAATATCATCACAGAGTTACATTACTATTGGTTACAACGAATTATTTGGTTTAATACTAGATAATGAAGGGAATTTCCCTACAAATATTACTCTTGGATATAAATTTGTTTTATAAAAAATAGCGATTAATTATCTGCTAATTAATATTTACAACTACAGGAAAGTTAAACTGAGTTGCCACTTGCTGACTGCGTTTTATAGCTGGATAAATTTTTGGTAACGAATCAAAACTATGCAATAATAAACTATCTAGTTGCGGAATTTGTTGCTGAGTTAATTCTTTTATTTCAATAGCATCAACAGTAAATACACCGGTTTTACTAATGGTGATTTTCATTTTTATAGTATCGTTAATATCTTCGGTAACAATAATATGTTGATTGGAGAGTTTTGAATTTAAGATAGAACGCAAAGTGCTTTCAAAACATATTTTTTTGTTCACTTTACCCGACGTCGTATCACAGGAAGCAAATGTTGGATATTCATCAACATCGTTCCAATTGAACGTTTGTAATTCGTCGTTAAGAATTTCCTGAGTGGTAATTTTCTTATTCTCAAAATAATTACAAGACGTCATTATTACAACACAAAAAACAAGTGATAAGCGCTTCATTTATATACTACTGAAACGGAAATGTACAATTTTTTTAGAATTTAATCTGCATTCATAAACTTTTCTTCCTTTAATTCGGCTAAACGCTGATCTGCAACCAAGATATAAAAGCTCTTTGGATACTTTATTTTGAAGTTTTTATATAACTTTATTTTAGTATCTATGTCTTTGTAATATCTATCTTTTGATGCTATTTCAAAAAAAGCAGCACTATCATTTTCAGGATTTTCTTTTACCGCAATTTTAAAACAAGAAATTGCCTCTTTGTATTTTTCTTGTCGGTTATAAATAGCTCCCAACATGGCATACTCAACATCAAGCGGTCTGTCGCTTAAAGCTAAATATTTTTTTATATAAGTTTCGGCAGTTTTAAAATCATTTAATTTCTCATAATAAGTTCCTAAAACATACAGCGCTCTAGCATTATGAGGGTCGTATTTTAAAGCTAATTTACGTTGAATAATAGCATTTTCATAATCGGATTGCTGTGCATAAGACAAACTCAATTTCTCGTGAATAAACTCAGATACTTCACCAAGGTTTATTAATTTTTCAAACCAAATTATAGCCGATTTATAATCATGTTGATTATAAAAATTTTGAGCTTTCAAACTTATAAGCGCAACATTGTTTTTATAACTCTCCAAGCCAATATTGATATAACTTTCGGCCGAATCATACTTTCGTTTTTTAACGTAAAATCGCGCCATTTTATAAATTGCTTTTTGGTGTGTTTTATCTAAATCATAAGCAGATTTAAAACGATTAAAAGCTGAAGAATCTTTTAACGCTTCTAAAGACAAGCCCAATTCGTAATGATAATTAGGGTTTTTATAATCTATATATACCAAATCATTAAATTTTTCGGCTGCCGCCTCATATTTTTTGGTTTTGTATAATAGTTTGGCATAGTCGTATTTTAGCAATGCATCATCTGGATATACAGCAATACTTTTCGCGTAAAAATTTAGTGCTTCATCATAATTCCCTAAAGCATAATACGCTTTTGCTATTTTAGATAACACCATATTGGTATTATTTAAACTTTTATAGCTTGTAATAGCTTTGCTATAATTTCCTGAGGTATATAAGCTATCTGCATAATTTAAAACTGCTATTTGAGCATTGGTTTTTACTGAAAAACATATTAAAATTATAAAAATCAGGTAACGCATATGGGTTTTGTTTCTAATTATTCTTTTACTAAATTAATAAAACCAAATTATATAATCTCTAAGCTTATTCTTTTTATTGGATTAGTAATTTTAATAGGCGCTTATAGAAATGTAACAAAAAACATTTTAGAACGTCTTATATAAGAACCTAAACAACAATTATATATGGATATTTTTTTACTCATCTTAGCAAGTATACTTATACTTTTGGGTGTTATTGGTAGTTTTTTACCCGTACTTCCAGGACCATTAACAGGTTGGATTGGTTTTTTAGTATTCTATCTTATAAAAGCAATTCCTATTAACTATACGTTTTTAATTATCACATTTATTGTCGCTTTAGGAATATGGATTTTAGACTACATTATTCCAGCCATGGGAACAAAACGTTTTGGCGGTAGTAAAGCTGGTATGATTGGAACAACAATAGGTTTAATTGTAGGGATTATCGCTCCTATTCCGTTTGGCATTATAATTGGCCCATTTGCAGGAGCACTTATTGGAGAGTTATTAAATAAAAGTGATTTTAATAATGCGTTGAAAGCTGCTTTTGGGTCCTTTTTAGGTTTTATAGCTTCAACATTTATGAAATTTATTGTTTCAATTATATTTTTAGGACTTTTTATAACAAAAGTTTACGAGCATGTACATCTTATATTTTAATAAAATTACAAACTGTTATAAATAGATAAAACCTAACAACTATAAAGATGTTAGGTTTTTTTCTTTGCTATTAACTCAACTAATTATTTTTTGAGGGATTATAAAAAAATTAATCGTTGCTGACTGCGCCAAAGATAATTAACATAAATAACTTTTAGATGCGGAAAAACCGTAAACTTGATGCGGAAAAACCGTACTTTCTAGTATTTACGGCACTTCAAAGACCATTACAAAAACACACAAATAGCTAATTTTAACATATTATTTTATAAAAACCCTTTTTTTCTTGCCTCGTCTAGCAAAGATTCATCCTTTCCGTCCGTAATTGAAAACAATAATTTCATCTGCTTTTTTCGTTTTTCAATGGCACTCATAGACAAATCTATATGCTCCCTTAAACTTCGCGTTTTAATTCCTTTTGATAATAAATGAAGAATTTTTCTATTTATATCATCAATATACACCTCGCTAGTAATGGTCTTTTTTAAATACTCATTTACAGTACTACTATAATATGGAGGTGATTTTAATATATGCTGAAATGCCTCAGCAAGCTCCATTGATGTAAGGTCACTTTTTATTAAAAAACCATCTGGACTCACTTCTTTTATAATATTATAAATACGAAACGACTCATTAAACATAGTAAGAATAATGATTTTTGTCTCGGGCATTATATCTCTTGTGATTTTAGCTAAATCCTCACCTGATGTAATTTGTCCATCGCTAGAACTAGGTAAACTAATATCGAAAAAACAGATATCATAAGGTTTATTTTTGGCTGCTTTTTGAAGTAAATCATTAGCAACATCACAGTTACCTGCGGTGTCTATTAATAAAACTTGGTCTTCATTTTTTGTGGCCATTAATGTGTTTTGATAGCCTTCAATAATCATTGGATGATCATCAACCATTAATATTTTAATCTCTTGCATAACTGCATCGTTTTTTTTTGATTCTTTTGATTAATATGGTGCTTTAATAGTAATCGTTGTGCCCTTATTTTCTTCGGAAGAAAAATCAACACTACCATTAATTTGATTAACACGAGAGGTTATGTTTTTTAATCCAATACCTTTTTTGCTTTTTGTAAGATCAAATCCTTTTCCATTGTCGGAAATTATCATTAAAATTACTGATTTTTCAAGTTGAATACTAATATTAATATCTTTAGCTTCAGCATGTTTATATATATTTTGAAGCGATTCTTGCACAATACGATATAGACTAATTTTAATTTTATTAGATACTATTTCCCAGTCTATATTATCAGTGTAATTAAACTTATATTTCAATTTATATGCGATTGATTGCTTATCAATAAGTTCACTTAAAATATCCATAAAACTAGATCCAGATACAAAATCGTTATTTAAATCGTGAGAAATACGTCTTATCTCCTCCTCTATTGTTTTTAGTTCAACCAGGTAATTGGCTCTTTTTTTAACAGCATCCATTCCTTCGTTAAAATTTAAACTATCTAAACTTAAGCGTGTACCAAAAAGTCGCCCTAAAATTCCGTCATGTAATTCTTGAGAAATACGTTTCTTTTCAGAGTGACGCACTTCATCTAATTTCTCTTGTTGCGATAACATGAGGTTATATATTTCTTCGTTAGCTTCTTGTTGGTTTTTCAAAAACACTAGTTCTTTGTTTTTGGCACGTTGCGTAATCACAATATACAATAACAACAGAGTAATTAACAAGGCAACTGTTGTGAATGACAACCATAAACGCTCTCTTGAAATACGTTCATTTTCTTCGGTAAGTAAATCGGTTTCAAACTCAATTCTGGCAAACTTATTTCTAACGTTTCGTTCATTATTTAATAAACTATCACTAAGCGCAATGTATTCGTTAAGGTATTTTTTTCCTTGATCACCTTTTTTAATTTCAGATAATAATTGCATTGATTCTAGCAAAATATCATACGAGCTAATCTCATTAGCCAAATTATAAGATTTTACAGCATAAACTAACGCAGAGTCTTTTTGCGTATTCTTTAAATAAAACTTAGCTAAATCAATACTTACCGCGAGTTGTGTAGTTGGATCACTTAAAGAATCACTTATCTGGTAAGCATCTTTAAGCATGTTTTCAATATTAATAATATCTTGGTGATTGGCTTCAAATTTAGTAAAGGCAAAGTTTTCTAAAACTAAAGGGTAAAATGTAGGATCTGTATCATTATAGCGGTCTTTATAATCCAAAACATTCGTATATAAACTTAATGCTTTTTCATAATCATGAAGTTTTCTATACGCAAAAGCCATATTATTAAGAGAGGTCATTTCTTGCATTAAACTCACCTCTTTTCGTTTAGCTATTTCATATGCTTTTTCATGATAAGCAAGCGATTCGTCATACATTTCTAACTTCAAATTAATAATCCCTAAAAGATTATACAGCACCCAAGAAGACAGTAAATTATCTTCTGTTTTTGGGAGATCATTTAAAATTTTAATCGCTTTTATAGCATTGGCTTCAGCTCCTAAATAATCTTTTTCAGTTTCTTGAATATCAGCCATATAAGACAATACCATAAACTGCCTATCATTTGCGCCTATCTTATCATAAATTTTAGCTGCCTCCGAGTAATACGCATAAGCGCTATCATTTTGTACCATCGTATAATGATGAAACCATCCCAAATTAAGATTAACAATCCCTATCACCAAAGAGTCTTTAGCTTGTACCGCTAAATCTAAGTTTTTAAAATTTACATCTCTAAATTTAACGTAATCTCCTCTATATAAATACACCGTTGATAATGCTCTATTAGAATTTATTAAAACGGTATCTACAGCAATTTCCTCAGATAACTTAACTGCTTCTAAGGCGTTTTCAAGGCGTTTATCCATCGATAACTCATTACTTTCAGATAAGGATCTTAACCTTTTAATATCTTTAAATTCTTGAGAATTTATGATATTCTGAGACATAACAGAGCTGTTACTCAATACGAGTAAGGATATAAAAATAAAGAAGCGTAACAATAGCACTTGGTTTATTATGGTTTATTCCAAATTTAGAATAAATTATTTAAAGCAAACGGTTTATTATCGTTTTAAAAAAACATATCCAGTGCAATAATTACAAAGTTTCTTCTGTAAGAAAATACAAATATTTTATAGCTATTGATTATCCGTTAGTTGGTAACTGTAAGTATTTTTTTGAATGTGCTAATGCATCAAATTTTGTTTCGCTTTTCTTGTAAGTATTTACGTCTTCTTTTTTCAACGTGTCGCTTGATTGACCTGAAAGTGTTAAGAATAATACGGCTACTAATAATGAGGTGATTTTTAAAGTTTTCATAAGGATGTTTTTAGAGATTATAAGGTATTTTGCTATTAGTTTTACGAAAGATTATCCGTTAGTTGGTAACTGTAAGTATTTTTTTGAATGTGCTAATGCATCAAATTTTGTTTCGCTTTTCTTGTAAGTATTTACGTCTTCTTTTTTCAATGTATCGCTTGATTGACCTGAAAGCGTTAAGAATAATACGGCTACTAATAATGAGGTGATTTTTAAAGTTTTCATAAGGATGTTTTTAGAGATTATAAGGTATTTTGCTATTAGTTTTACGAAAGATTATCCGTTAGTTGGTAACTGTAAGTATTTTTTTGAATGTGCTAATGCATCAAATTTTGTTTCGCTTTTCTTGTAAGTATTTACGTCTTCTTTTTTCAATGTATCGCTTGATTGACCTGAAAGCGTTAAGAATAATACGGCTACTAATAATGAGGTGATTTTTAAAGTTTTCATAAGGATGTTTTTAGAGATTATAAGGTATTTTGCTATTAGTTTTACGAAAGATTATCCGTTAGTTGGTAACTGTAAGTATTTTTTTGAATGTGCTAATGCATCAAATTTTGTTTCGCTTTTCTTGTAAGTATTTACGTCTTCTTTTTTCAATGTATCGCTTGATTGACCTGAAAGCGTTAAGAATAATACGGCTACTAATAATGAGGTGATTTTTAAAGTTTTCATAAGGATGTTTTTAGAGATTATAAGGTATTTTGCTATTAGTTTTACGAAAGATTATCCGTTAGTTGGTAACTGTAAGTATTTTTTTGAATGTGCTAATGCATCAAATTTTGTTTCGCTTTTCTTGTAAGTATTTACGTCTTCTTTTTTCAATGTATCGCTTGATTGACCTGAAAGCGTTAAGAATAATACGGCTACTAATAATGAGGTGATTTTTAAAGTTTTCATAAGGATGTTTTTAGAGATTATAAGGTATTTTGCTATTAGTTTTACGAAAGATTATCCGTTAGTTGGTAACTGTAAGTATTTTTTTGAATGTGCTAATGCATCAAATTTTGTTTCGCTTTTCTTGTAAGTATTTACGTCTTCTTTTTTCAATGTATCGCTTGATTGACCTGAAAGTGTTAAGAATAATACGGCTACTAATAATGAGGTGATTTTTAAAGTTTTCATAAAAGGGGGATTTAGTTTAAATGGTTATAAATTTTATATTTTTTTTAAATATATAAGCCCTTTTTAGTGTAACTAAAATCCATAAAAAACCAACGTATGCATAAAAACTTATACATACAAAATCGTGAAGTTAGATGAAACAATACATGAAAATATTGAACAAAAATGCTGCTAATCAATTGCTATTTTAAAGATTATAAGGGACTTAAATACTACTGTAAATTTATAGCATTTTTTATGAAATAAGAAAACATATTCGTTGAACTGCACTTTCTTAACAAAAAGGCAACAACAATAGGGTGTTTAAATAACACCTAATACAAATAATAAAATAAGATTTTTTAAACGATTTTTCTAGTAGAATTTCGTTCAATAATAGTGGTTTCAACCACCTTATGGATTGGCGTTTTAGTAACACCTTCAAGTTTTTCTAAAAGCGTCCTTACAGCTAATTTCCCAATGTTTTCAGCATGTTGACTTACCACAGTTAACGATGGTATTGAATGTTCTGACATTAACCCATTAGTAAAACCAATAACCGAAATATCATTAGGTACATCATATCCATTTAATCGGGCAATATTAATAGCTAAAACAGCCGAATATTCATCAGCAGCTAAAATAGCATCTACTTTTTCAGATTTTAAATGCTCTGTAAGTAATTTCTCAATACTCGTGTAATTTTCAACATTAATAATTAAAGGTTTTAACCCTAATTCATGAATCGCTTTTGTATAACCATCTTCTCGATACTGTCCAACGCTAATATCAGATATCGGGTTAATAAACAGAATGTTTTCACTACTTATATCAGATAAGAATTTAGTCGCTTTATACGCGCCCTCCAAATCATCTACAGTAACTTTATCACAATTCACCTCATCTACAACACGATCAAACATTACCATTGGTAATTCATAATTCATGCTTTTATGAAAATGTGAGTAATCTTTAATTTTTTGAGTTTCTTCTGCAACAGACAAAATAATACCATCAACACTTCCATTTATAAAAGTATCAATACTCTCACTTTCTTTTTTCTGAAGTTCGTTAGATAAGCATATAATAATTTTATAACCACGTTTTGACGCCTCACGCTCTATACCGTATAAGGCTTTACTGAAAAACTCCAATAAAATCGCAGGAATAATAACACCTATAGTTTTTGTTGATTTAGATTTTAAATTTTGAGCAACATTATTAGGGACATATTTATACGACTCAGCTAATTCCTTAACGCGAGTTCGTGTTTCCAAACTAATTTCAGGATTATCATTTAATGCTT
Organism: Lacinutrix undariae; assembly: GCF_052934785.1. Classification (NCBI taxonomy): domain Bacteria; kingdom Pseudomonadati; phylum Bacteroidota; class Flavobacteriia; order Flavobacteriales; family Flavobacteriaceae; genus Lacinutrix; species Lacinutrix undariae. The sequence continues at coordinate 1,567,358 of NZ_CM128809.1, read as the reverse complement.
TTGATACCGTAGAAATCGATACATTAAGAAGTTTTGCTAATCCTTTAAGTGTCATTTTTGTCCCCATACTATAAAATTACTAAATCTTTTAATTCAATATCGAATTTTAATCCGTTTTTTATCTAAAAATTAACTTACAAAAAATTAACCTTCTCTATTTTAAAATAGATAAAACAGCTATTAACTCAGAAGTCGAAAAATTTTCACTTCCTAAAGCTACATAGCTTCTTCTAAGAGCATATTTAAACCCCGTCTGTAGTACTTTTTAAAGACATCTACATAAATGTATCATATCCGTTTTAAACTCACGTTCTTTATAAGAACCATCTTAAGTATCACATCCCGGTTTTACAAACACAACAAGCTCGCCTCTGTAAGCTTTTAAAATTTCTGTCATCAATTTCCTAAAGCCATCTCAACAAATCCACGAGATGGACCATAATTGTTTGCTAAATCAAAATGAGTTATGCCATGATCAAAAGTCATATGCATAATAAATTTACCAGCTACATTAATCACCTACATCCCAAAACTAAAGCACATAAAGTAATAATTCAATTCTACACTTCATATGGAAGACATATTATCATAACGTTTTATAATGCTTTACACATTTACATTATCGTCTTTCCTATTAATATTATTAAAAGTTCAACTCAATTATTACTGTTATAAAATGAAACAATAAAAATAGATTATATCTAATATTTTAATTCGATATAAAAAAACACAACTTTTAAGATGAAATTATAATATCGTACGACTTATGAAGATTTAAACACCTAAGAAATGGCCTAAAACAAAAAAGCATCCCAATCTTCTATATAGAAAAAAGGAAAGCTTTCCATCGGTTTAACTACTTAAACCATTGATAGACTTTAACATCTATCAAACAACACAACTAATTTTTATTGCCAAAAAAAGCTTCTCCTAAGAGAAGCTTTTCGCAATTTTAGCGGTCTGGACGGGACTCGAACCCGCGACCCCCTGCGTGACAGGCAGGTATTCTAACCAACTGAACTACCAGACCGTTGCGTTATTGCGAGTGCAAATATAAGAACCTTTTTCGGTTATCCAAAACTTTTTGCAAACTTTTTTTGTTTTTTTTTCATTATTTAAATCGATTTCTTTCTATCATATACGTTTCCAGTACTTTATCGAAATTTAAATTTATATCACATTCCACATATTTTATTTGATACTGCACACATTTTAATTTTAAATATTTAAAATATTTTTTCACAGCTGCCGAATATGTTTCTTGAATTGCATCCGGATACAAATCTATAGTCTCATTTGTTTCAACATCTACAAACCGTTTAGGTGTATTATCAAAATTAAACCCCAACTCTTTATCCTTATCTACAACATGAAATAATACCACTTCATGTTTATTATGTTTTAAATGACGTAAGGCATCAAACAATTTTACATCATCAGTTTCGGTTTGAAACATATCGGTAAATAAAAACACTAAAGAACGTCTGTGTATCTTTTCGGCAATTTGATGTAAATAGGTATAGGTTTCGGTTTGCTTATTAAGAGGTCTCCTTATTATAGTATCACTTAATTGATGTAATAACATTTGATGATGACGCTCGCTCCCTTTCTCTGGTGAATAGTAATCATAAGCATCACTATATATACTTAATCCAACAGCATCACGCTGTTTTTTTAATATATGCATTATTGATGCCGATGCTAATGCCGAAAAAGCAATCTTATTAAGCTTGTTTAATGAGAGATCTTTTATTTGAGGATAATGCATAGAGCTGCTATTATCTACAATTAAATGACAGCGCAGATTGGTTTCTTCATCATAGCGCTTGGTGTACAACTTATCGGTTTTTGCAAAAAGCTTCCAATCTATATGTTTGGTACTTTCACCTTGGTTGTAAATTTTGTGTTCGGCAAATTCTGCAGAAAACCCATGAAACGGACTCTTATGCATTCCTGCAATAAATCCTTCTACCACTTGTTTTGCAAGAAGTTCTAGATTTTTGAATCCGCCTGTTTTGTTGAGTTCCTGTTGTAAATTCATTTAAATAAATTAAATTATGGCATCAGCAATACCGTATGCTACAGATTCTTCTGCTCCCATCCAATGGTCACGATTAAAATCTTTCATTACTTTATCATAATCTTGTCCACAGTTATCTGCTAATATTCTAGCACTTAACTCTTTTGTTTTCAAAATTTCTTGAGCCGTAATTTGAATATCACTTGCTTGTCCTCTTGCGCCTCCACTAGGTTGGTGAATCATAACACGTGCATGCGGCTGGATAAAACGTTTTCCTTTAGTTCCAACAGATAATAAGATTGATCCCATTGAAGCTGCTAATCCTGTACAAATTGTAGAAACATCACTATTAAGTGACTTAATACAATCATACATTGCAAAACCAGAAGTTACATAACCACCCGGACTGTTTATATATAAATGAATGTCTTTAGTTTCTAAAGCATCTAAGTATAATAATCTATCAATAACGTGTTTTGCTGATTCATCATCAACTTGTCCCCATAAAAACACTTTACGCTCGTTTAATAATGTACTATCTATTAAATCTTGAGTTTTTAATATTTTGCTCATATATGTATGTAATTTAAAAACGCTATAATAAGTCGTTTTTTTTAATTTTTAAAAAGTTTCCTCTAAAATAAAAAAAGGTTTGCTGTAATAGCAAACCTTTATCATTTCTTTTAGAAAGTATTTTTATAAAAGCGTATCAATAGCTTCTACGTATGCACTTTTTTGAGCTACACCAACTTGTCTTCCAACAACTTCTCCGTTGTGAAATATTAATACTGTTGGAATATTACGAACACTGTATTTTGCTGCAAATTCTTGATTAGCATCAACATCTACTTTACCTACAACGGCTTTACCTTCGTATTCAGTACTAATTTCATCAATGATTGGTCCAACCATTCTACATGGTCCACACCAAGCTGCCCAGAAATCAACCATTACTGGCTTATCACTTTTTAATACAGTTTCTTCAAAATTCGCATCTGTTATTTCTAATGCCATAATATTTATTTTTTAATGTGTTCTACTTCGTTATTGTTACAAAATTAGTCAAAAAAATCTCGAAAGCTTACACCTCAACAATTTGTTTTTTATATAATGGTATTGTTTTAAGGTATTAATAACTCCTTTTTTTTATTTTGACATTGAATTTTTAAGTACTTAAATCTTTTAATTCAACTTATATTTCAAGTTATTTGCATCTAAAGCCTCTAAAAGTTCTTGTGATATTTTAATTTTCTTTTTTCGACTTACCATGTTTAATTTAATCTTTTCTTCTAAATCATAAACCAAAAAGCTAAGAATTTGATCTCCAGAATGAATTTGTGTCAATTCATCTAAAACATCTATCTGATAAGGCTCTAATCCTGCTAAATCTAATTGAATAGATAATTTTCGTGCATAAGTTTCCATAATATCGTGTAGCAATTGAAAACTATTAAACTGAATTCTAGGATCACTCTTTTTACCTGTATCTTTATTTACCCACCCTTCTCTAATAAAAAGTTTAATATGCACAAAAGAGTTTGGAACTAAGAAATGTCTGAATTTTAAATATTCTTCTCCAAAAATTCTAAATTCATAACTATCATGATAATCATCAACCGTAAACATTGCCCAACCTTTTCCTTGTTTACTTACACGATGCTGCACATCGGTAACCACACAACCAAAAGTTAATTCGCGATTTACATAAGTTGCCAAATCCACTAACAGTGATAAATTAGCATTACAAAAGTTCTTCATTTCTATTTTAAAATCATCTAAAGGATGTCCCGAAATATAAATTCCTACAACCTCTTTCTCTCTAGCTAGTTTTTCCATAGTTCCCCACTCTTCACAAGGCGGCACTTCTGGTTCTGGTATTTGCACATCACTAGCCGCACCAAATAAACTTACTTGAGCTGAGTTTTCGTTTTCTTTATGCTTATGAGCGTATTTTATTGCTTTTTCTAAAAACGTAATACCATCGCCATCATCATGAAAATATTGCGCACGATGTGTATCTATAAAGCGATCAAAACCTCCTGCTAATGCTAAGTTTTCAAAAGCTTTTTTGTTGGCTGCACGTAAATCTATACGTTTTGCAAAATCAAAAATAGACTTATAGGGTCCGTCTTCTCTATTATTAACAATTGTCATTACCGCACCATGACCAACACCTTTTATGGCCCCCATTCCAAAACGAACCGCATTGTCTTGATTTACCGAAAACTTATAATAGCTCTCGTTAATATCTGGTCCAAGCACATTAAGTTTCATTCGCTTACATTCTTCCATAAAAAATGTAACCTGTTTAATATCATTCATATTATTAGACAGTACCGCCGCCATATATTCGGCAGGATAATGCGCTTTTAAATATGCTGTTTGGTAAGCAATCCACGCGTAACACGTAGAGTGAGATTTATTAAAGGCATAACTTGCAAAGGCTTCCCAATCTTTCCAAACCTTCTCTAAAATTTTAGCATCATGTCCTTTTGCACTTGCCTGTTCAATAAATTTAGGTTTCATTTTATCAAGAACTGCAATTTGCTTTTTCCCCATCGCCTTACGTAATACATCGGCTTCACCTTTTGTAAAATCGGCAAGACTTTGAGACAATAGCATTACTTGCTCTTGGTATACTGTAATTCCATAGGTTTCTTTTAAGTACTCTTCCATTGCTGGTAAATCGTACTCAATTTCTTCGTCTCCGTGTTTACGTTTTACGAAACTTGGAATATACTCCATTGGTCCCGGACGATACAAGGCATTCATAGCAATTAAATCCTCAAATACCGTAGGTTTTAAATCCCTAAGGTGTTTTTGCATTCCGGGAGATTCATATTGAAAAACTCCAACTGTTTCTCCTCTCTGGAATAACGCATAAGTTTCTTCATCATCTAGCGGAAAGGTCTCTGGATCGAGAACAATATCATGTTTTGCTTTTACAATTTTTACAGTATCCTTAATTAAGGTTAGTGTTTTTAACCCTAAGAAATCCATTTTCAGTAATCCTGCATCCTCAACAACCGAGTTATCAAATTGGGTCACATATAGATCGGAATCTTTTGCTACAGACACCGGAACGAATTTGGTAATATCATCGGGTGTAATAATCACCCCACAAGCGTGAATTCCTGTATTACGAACAGATCCTTCTAAAGTTCGGGCAAGATTAACCGTTTCGGCATCCAATCCATTTCCTTCAGAAATTCCAATAAGTTCGTTTACTTTTTCTAAGTCTTCAGCTCTAAACTTGCTACTTAATTCCTTTTCACTTAAACCAAAAATCTTATTCAGTTTAGACATATTAGGAATTAACTTCGCAATTCTATCGGCATCAAATAAAGGTAAATCTAGTACACGAGCCGTATCTCTAATAGAAGATTTTGCAGCCATGGTACCATAAGTAATAATTTGCGCCACTTGATTAGCACCATATTTATTAATTACATAATCCATTACTCGACTTCTCCCTTCATCATCAAAATCAATATCAATATCGGGCATACTTACACGATCGGGATTTAGAAAACGCTCAAAAAGTAAGTCGTATTTCATAGGATCAATATTTGTAATCCATAAACAATACGCAACTACAGATCCTGCAGCCGATCCACGACCAGGACCAACCGAAACATCCATTTTTCTAGCTTCTCTAATAAAATCTTCTACAATTAAGAAATACCCTGGATATCCGGTTTTTTCAATAACGCTTAATTCAAAATCTAAACGTTCCACAACCTCTTCCGAGAGTTCTTCCCCGTAACGTTTTTTTGCTCCTACATAAGTTAAATGACGTAAGAAAGCATTTTCACCTCGTTTCCCTTTATCAACCTGATCTTCTTCATGCATAAACTGCTCAGGAATATCAAAAGCAGGTAATAACACATCACGCGCTAAAACAAAGGGTTCAACCTTATCAACAACTTCCTGTACATTTGTAATTGCGTCTGGAACATCTTTAAAAAGGACTTTCATCTCTTTTGATGACTTAAAATAATACTCTTGGTTTGGTAAACCATACCGGTATCCACGTCCGCGTCCTATTGGTGTAGATTGTTTTTCACCATCTTTTACACACAATAAAATATCATGTGCATTTGCATCGGTTTGCTTACAATAGTATGTATTATTTGAAGCAATAAGTTTAATATCATGCTTTTTAGAAAAATTGATTAATACAGGATTAACTCTGTTTTCATCTTCCTGATTATGACGCATTAACTCAATATACAAATCATCTCCAAACTCTTCTTTCCACCATAACAAGGCTTCTTCAGCTTGATTTTCACCAACATTTAAAACCTTACTTGGTACTTCTCCATAAAGATTTCCTGTTAGGCAGATTAAATCTTCTTTATATTGCTGAATTAACTTCTTATCAATTCTTGGCAAATAGTAAAATCCATCCACAAAAGCATGTGATGATAATTTTGCTAGATTATGATATCCTTTTTTATTTTTTGCGAGTAAAACAATTTGATACCCATTGTCTTTTCTCGATTTATCGGCATGGTTTTCACACACAAAAAACTCACATCCTATAATAGGTTTTATGGTTTTTAACTTCGGAATTTCGCCACGTTCTTCAGCTTCTTTATTTTTAGCTTCAACACCTTTATTATGATTACTTACTGCTTTCACAAAATGAAAAGCCCCCATCATATTTGCGTGATCTGTTAAAGCTACAGCTGGCATATTATGCTCTGCAGCAGCAGCTACTAATTTAGGAATACTAATGGTAGATTGTAATACCGAAAACTGCGAATGATTATGAAGATGAGAAAACTCGGCAGATTCTAATTCAGAGAGATTTTCTTTGATTTCTGCTTCAGAAATTCCGCTAGATTTAGCTTTCTGTATGCGTTTATTTATTTTTTCACTTTCTCTTTTAAGATTAATATGTTTTAACCCTATAAGTTGAATTTCACTTGGATTTTCTTTAGTAAAATTTTGAAAATAATCTTCAGAAACATCTAGTTGTTCAAGCGTATATTCTTCGCGTCTTATCAATTCAAAAAAGCAACGTGTTGTTGCCTCAACATCGGCAGTTGCATTATGAGCTTCAGAAAATGGTTTGTGAAATAAAAATTCGTGTAATTCTGTTAATGTTGGTAATTTAAATTTCCCGTAACGTCCACCGGCTATCTTACATAAAGATGCCGTATGTTCGGTACATGTATCTAAAACTGGTAAGTCTTGTAATTGATTTTCTAGTTCACCTCTTACAAATTCAGCACCCATAATATTAAGGTCGAATTTTACATTCTGTCCAACCACAAACTTCGTCTTACCTAAAGCGGTATTAAATTTCTGTAAAACATCGGCTAAAGGGATACCTTGTTCTTTGGCAAGTTCTGTAGAAATACCGTGAATTTTTTCGGCATCATACGGAATATTAAAACCATCTGGTTGCACCAAATAATCTTCACTTTCTATACAGTTACCCATCTCGTCATGTAATTGCCATGCAATCTGTATACAACGAGGCCAATTATCTGTATCTGTAATTGGTGCGTCCCAACGCTTAGGTAACCCGGTAGTTTCGGTATCAAAAATTAAATACATATTTTTATAATCCCTTTAAATTAAGTATTTTACAAAGCAGAAGTGCTTTAAAAAGTAAGTGTATAAAAATACGATAAAAAAAAGGAGACTTAATAAAAAGGAACTTAAAAATATTTACACAAAAAAAAGCGACCCTTAGGTCGCTTTTTTCTATATAGTTATATCTTTAAACTTATATATTATCTAAATAATCAGGAATTCCATCTGCATCAGTATCTACTGCATCTGCAGGATTACCGTCGTTATTTGGATCTGCATCTTCATTAATTGTTAATATTAAATCGCCATCATCATCGCTATCTAAATAATCAACCATTCCGTCTCCGTCTGTATCTATAGGATTTCCATCTCCATCTTGTGCTTCATATATAGTTAGTACGCCATCTCCATCATCATCTGCATCCAAATAATTAGCGATTCCGTCACCATCAACATCATCATTAGTTAAATCACCATCATCATTAAAGTCTTCATATACATCTGGCACACCATCTGCATCAGAATCTTCACAGTTTAAAGTATCAATAACAGCTTGAATTGCTCCGGTAGCATCACCACAATATGTAATTTGTTCTTCTAAATAAAACTGATAGTTTTGACAAGCTACAATATGTGTTCCTAATGTAGACGCATCATAATTTGCTTGAGCAGTATTACGATTTTGAGATGCTAAATCACAAGGAAATACACACTCATTTAAACCGTTAATTGCTTGTTGAATTTCGCCACTTACATCTCCACAATATTCTTTTTGATTTTCTAAAGCTTCACGGTATAATTCACAAGCATCTATATAAGTAGATGCTGAGATATATTCCAAACTTGAATCAAAAGTCGCTTCATAAGCTAAACGTGCTGTTTCAACATCTGCTTCTGCATTATCACAAGTATAAACTACTGCAGGAATGCTCCCTGAAAGTAAAGGTACTTTAAAAAACACACCTTCGTTAAAACCTACTGAATTTAATCCTGAAGCATCAAAAGCTAAGAAATGAAATGTTCCTGTAAATGTATTATTACCTATTTCATCTAAAGATATTTCGCCATACTCTGGATATACAGATACACTTGCATCTGGAGAATTAGCTGTGCTATATTCAACGCCATTAACATCAATAAATTTGGCTTGCATTGAAGCAACATCACCTAAAGTATAAGTTCCAATCGCTACAGATGGAATAGTTAACACTACTGTTTCAATATTATTTCCGGCAGTAATAGTTAAATAGCCGTTAGCTTCAATACTAGCATTATAAAACTCAGCTTGCCAAAGTACGTAATCCTTATTTCCTTGAAATGCTGGAGAATTAAATTGAACATCGTCACCACAACTTACGAGAGTAACAATAGTTATTAAAAATAGAGCGATTTTTTTCATTTATCTTATGGTTTTTCGGCTTAAAAAAAGATATCTTTAAGTAAATTTAGGTATTAATAACGATTTTAGAATCTCAAAAGTATAATAAAAAATCAATAATACTTAATTTCAATTTAAATGTTTCGATATTAAATAAATATAGTATCTTTGCACCTTATTAATAATAGAGGTCGCGAACCTTACAAATTAATTTTTATGTCAGTTAAAATTAGATTACAAAGACACGGTAAAAAAGGAAAACCTTTTTACTGGATCGTAGCAGCAGATGCTAGATCAAAAAGAGATGGTAAATACTTAGCAAAATTAGGTATCTACAATCCAAACACAAACCCTGCAACTATTGAATTAAATGTTGATGGTGCTGTACAATGGTTACAGAATGGTGCACAACCTACTGATACTGCTAAAGCTATTTTATCTTATAAAGGAGCTTTACTTAAAAACCATTTAGCTGGAGGAGTTAGAAAAGGAGCCTTAACTGAAGAGCAAGCAGAAGCTAAATTTACTGCTTGGTTAGATGAAAAAGGAAACAAAGTACAAGCTAAAGCTGACGGATTATCTCAAGCTGAAGCTGATGCAAAAGCAAAAGCTTTCGCAGCTGAAAAAGCTGTAAATGAAGCAAGAATCGCCGCAGCAACACCTGCAGTTGAAGAAGCTCCAGAAGTTGAAGCAGAAGCATCAAACGAAGAAGAATAAAAAATATTTTTTTATACTTTTAAAAACTCCGATATATTTGTATCGGAGTTTTTTGTATTCTAAATCTACCGAACTATATCATACGCATACACAAAAAAAATTAGCTCGTAACATCCATTAATTATGAAAAAAGAAGATTGTTTCTATTTAGGTAAAATTGTAAAAAAATACAGTTTTAAAGGCGAAATATTAGTAAAATTAGATACTGATGAGCCCGAATTATATGACAACCTAGACTCTGTTTTTATGGAACTTAGAAATAACCTAATTCCTTTTTTCATTGAATCTTCTCAATTACATAAATCAGAATTATTACGTATTAAATTTGAAGAAGTGGATACTGAGCAAGATGCAGATAGTATTATGAAATGTGATTTATACTTACCTCTAGAGTTTTTACCAAAACTAGAAGGTAATAAATTTTATTTTCATGAAATAATCAACTTTAAAGTTGAAGATATCAATTACGGAACCGTAGGAATCTTAAAATCTGTAAACGATAGCACCGCACAATCTCTTTTTGAAATAGATCGTGATGGTATTGAAATTTTAATTCCTATGAATGATGAATTTATAGAAAAAATAGATAGAGAAAACAAAACCGTTTTTGTAAAAACTCCTGAAGGATTAATTGATTTATATTTAGAAGAATAATCCCATATTAAACCTTCCTTAACAGAAGAACTTTTTCACTTATGAACAAGCCATTTCAATTTAAAGAATTCTCAGTAAATCAAGATCGTTGTGCTATGAAAATTGGTACAGATGGTGTGCTTTTGGGCGCATGGGCAACCTTAGATTTCAATCCGTTTTCTATCCTTGATATTGGTGCTGGTACCGGTGTTTTAAGTCTTATGATGGCACAACGAAGTAACGCAGAAGTTATTGATGCTATTGAAATTGATGATGACGCTTACGAGCAATGTGTTGACAATTTTGAAAGTGCACCTTGGGGTGATCGTTTATTTTGCTACCATGCCGCATTGCAAGAATTTACAGAAGAGATTGATGATAAATACGACCTTATTATTTCAAACCCTCCCTTTTATTCTGAAGATTATAAAACCGAAGACAAGCAAAGAGATTTAGCACGTTTTCAAGATGCTATGCCTTTTGAACATTTAATTGAAGCAGTAACTAAATTACTTTCAAAAGAAGGTAAATTTGCAGTTGTTATTCCGTATTCAGAAGAAGAAAAATTCTTAAATCTAGCTTCAAAATCAGGCTTATTTGCAAATAACACCTTACACATACAAGGTCATGAAACATCAAACATTAAAAGAAGTCTTATTGAGCTTTCATTCCGCGAAAGCGAAATTTTAACAAAAAAATTGATTATTGAGACCTCAAGACATCAATATACTGAAGACTATATAAATCTAACTAAAGATTTTTATCTAAAAATGTAATTTTTATATTGGGCATAGAAATCGTTTTCGTTACTTTTGTTTTCAACTAAAACGATATTATGAAACCAGATTTATTTGAAGCTCCTGATTATTACAATCTTGATGAACTTTTAACAGAAGAACATAAATTAGTCCGTGACGCCGCAAGAGAATGGGTAAAACGAGACGTTTCTCCTATTATTGAAGACTATGCACAAAAAGCTGAATTCCCTACACAAATTGTAAAAGGATTAGCTGAAATTGGTGCTTTTGGACCATACATTCCTGAACAATACGGTGGCGCAGGATTAGATCAAATTTCTTACGGATTGATTATGCAAGAAATTGAACGTGGTGACTCTGGTGTTCGTAGTACAGCATCTGTACAATCTTCATTAGTAATGTACCCTATTTGGAAATACGGAAACGAAGAACAACGCAATAAATACTTACCTAAATTAGCTTCTGGAGAATGGATAGGATCTTTTGGTCTTACAGAACCAGATCACGGTTCAAATCCTGGTGGAATGGTAACCAACTTTAAAGATATGGGTGACCATTACCTTTTAAATGGTGCTAAAATGTGGATTTCAAATGCGCCTTTTTGCAACGTTGCAGTAGTTTGGGCTAAAGACGAAACAGGACGTATTCATGGTTTACTTGTAGAGCGTGGTATGGAAGGTTTTTCAACACCAGAAACACATAACAAATGGTCACTTCGTGCAAGCGCAACAGGTGAACTTATTTTTGATAATGTAAAAGTACCTAAAGAGAATTTATTACCTAACAAATCTGGATTAGGCGCACCGCTTGGTTGCCTTGATTCTGCACGTTTTGGTATTGCTTGGGGTGCAATTGGAGCTGCAATGGATTGTTATGACACCGCATTGCGTTACAGTAAAGAACGTATGCAATTTGATAAACCTATTGGGCAATTCCAATTACAACAAAAAAAGCTTGCTGAGATGATTACCGAAATCACTAAAGCACAATTATTAGCTTGGAGACTTGGTGTAATGCGTGAAAATGGAACCGCAACTTCTGCTCAAATTTCAATGGCTAAACGAAATAATGTAGATATGGCTTTAAAAATTGCTCGCGACTCAAGACAAATGCTTGGTGGGATGGGAATTAGTGGAGAATATTCTATTATGAGACATATGATGAACCTAGAAAGTGTTGTCACTTACGAAGGTACACACGATATTCATTTACTTATCACAGGATTAGACATTACAGGTTTAAACGCTTTTAAATAGTCATAAAATCTATTAAAAATATAACTTATAAAAAATGCTTCTCTTAATTGAGACGCATTTTTTATTTAAATTAGTACCATAAAGTAAAACCATGTCTTCAAAAACACGATTAGATCGCGCCTTTAAAAACGCAAAAACGATTCCTTTTAACGACGATTCTAAATTTATATTATTTAGCGATTGCCATAGAGGTGATAATAGTTTTGCAGATGATTTTGCTAATAATCGTAACATTTATTTTCACGCCTTAAAGCATTATTATACTGAAGGTTTTCAGTATTGTGAAATTGGTGATGGTGATGAACTTTGGGAAAACCTATCGTTTGAATCTATTTTTAATGCGCATAAAAACGTTTACATGCTCATGAAACAGTTTCATGATACAGAACGCTTACATATGATTTGGGGAAATCATGATATGGTATATCGCAACCCTAAATATGTAGAGAAACATTTATCTACTTTTTTTGATGCTAAAACAGGACAAGATAAAGATTTATTCTGCGGAATTAAATATCATGAAGGTCTGATTTTAAAACATACCGAAAGTAATCAAGAACTTTTTTTAACACATGGCCATCAAGCTGATTGGTGGAATTACACCTTTTGGAAATGGAGTCGGTTTTTAGTTAGAATACTTTGGAAACCCTTAAACGTAATGGGAATTGCAGATCCTACTACTCCTGCAAAAAACTACACAGAATTAATAAAGGTAGAACGTCGTACAAAAAAATGGATTAGCGAAAATAATAATCAAATTACTATTGTTGGTCATACGCACAGACCACGGTTTCCTAAGCCTGGTGATATTGCTTTTTTTAATGATGGTAGTTGTGTACACCCAAGAAGTATTACGGGTATAGAAATTGAACACGGTAAAATATCACTTATTAAATGGCATATTGAAACTACCGATGATGGTACTCTTAAAATTGTAAGGACCTTACTAGAAGGTCCCACAAAATTAATAGATTATAAAACGTCTGCTTCTTAAAGAGAATTAATAAAACTTAATAAGTCTTCACGTTCTGAAGTAGATAATGCTTTAAAGTTATTTTTAGCAGTTTCAGCCTCACCTCCATGCCATAATATAGCCTCTGTAACACTTTTTGCTCTACCGTCGTGTAATAAATCTGTATGACCATTAACTACTTGTGTTAAACCAATTCCCCAAAGCGGTCTTGTTTTCCACTCATTTCCATCGGCTAAAAAGTCAGGTCTATTATCTCCTAATTCATCACCCATATCATGTAACAACATATCTGTATAAGCATAAATTGTTTGATTTGAAATTGCATCAATACTATGATTAGAAGTATCCATACTTGGCACGTGACATCTAGCACATAAGGCATCTTCAAATAATTGAGCACCACGTCTTACGTTTTCATCTTCAATATTTCTAGGCGCAGGAACCGCAAGTGTTTGACAATAGGTTGCAACTTGATTCAAAATTTCTTCGGTAATTTCTGGATCATCACCTAAACCATCGTTTCCGTTGGTTTGACCATCTCCTGTTTCTGCAGTAAAAATATAAGTAGTAATTCCCATATCTCCTAAATATGCTCCTGCACATTGCTCTAAAATAGTTGCCGTATTAGCTTTCCAACCAAAACGACCTAATTTTGTGGTTCCTGAAATAGCATCGTAAACATAATTTGCTTTTCCTGAAATACCATCTTCATCACTATCATTAATATCTTGATATGCTATAATATCTTCTTCTGAAATGGCTTCTAATAAACCTAATCCAAAAACTGGAGGTGCAATACGAGGTGATAATAATATTGAACTTGGTACAGCCACATAAGTATCAATTAAATTATAGTCTGGTTTTTGAAGCGTGATCTGAGTACCATCGGCTAATGTTTCAACGAAAGTTGTATAATTAACTTGAAATTTTGCTTCAGGTTCATAACCAAAAATAGCTTGATTTTGAATTTGAAGTCCAAAGTTAGGCACTGCAACCGGACCACCATTCTCGTCAACACCAGGTATGCTTGCTCTTAAGAAAAAACCACTTAAGGCATTTATATTATCTGGAAAAGGAGCTCTACCATCTTTTGGATGACACGAAATACAAGATGTGTTATTAAAAATGGGACCAATACCTCCATTTATACTTGCTGGTGCGGTTACAAAAGCAGCTTCAAACTGAAAATCACCATCTAAATGCGTATCTAAATCTATACTATTAAGATTTGCTGCAGGCGTACTAAATGCGTTACTTGAGGTTAAGAATATGGTAGTCTCACCACCAGCCATTAAACGAGATTCTAGATTTGGTAAATTTTCGTAATTACTAGTCTCATCAGATTGACATGAAGATAATAACGCTGCTGCGGAAAGCAAGCAAAAATAAAGAGGAGATTTAAATTTCATTAGATATAAATTTTTAAACGAGAAAAAGAACATCAAAATCTGATGTTCTTTTTAATCACTTATTTATTATTTAAAAGGGAGACTATAAGTTTGAAATAAATGGTACTAATTCACTTTCTAAAACTACTAATAATTCAGCAACTTTGGTTTGAGCATTTTGTACAGCTGTTCTGTCATTTACAATAGCATCAGTGAATGTTCCTGAAATGGCTTCGATAGCTGTAATAGCATCTGAAATTGCACCTTTCACTGTAACATCTAAATCTGCATCTGTAAGAATTACAATATCTGTAAGACCTTTATGGTCTTCAGCATCAAAAGTACCTAAGTATATGTTTTGAATACTTCTAATATTATTAGCAAAATCTAATTTTGAGTTATTACTAAAACGAGATTCTTCAGCTTCTGGTTTTGCACCACCATTATTTCCATTTAACGGTTCTTCAATTTTACCATTTGCAACTTCATCAGCAATAATTGCTAATCCTTCTACAATTTCTTCTAAAGCACCTTTTTGAGATGTATAGATTGATCCAGATTCACCTGCATTAATAAAGTTAGCTGCAAAATTTCCTTGAGATGCTAACCATCCAAAGTATAAATCTTGAGTTTGAGCTTGTAAATTTTGAGTAGCAGCTACTAAGTATTCAAGTTCTCTAGCTGTTAATTCTGATGCTGCTTTATTTCCATCTAATCCCCAAACAAAATATTCAATAGTATGAAAACCTCTTGCTTCGTTATTACTTTCTAATAAAGTAGATGTAATAGCGTTACTACTACTTAAAATATTATCAATAGCATTAACATCAACTGGCCAAGAATCAATAGCTGGATCAATTCCGTCTGTATCTACTGGTCCGTATAAAAACCCTTCAGATTCTTCCCAAGGTGCTCTTGTATTTTGCCATGCTTCTTTAACTGCTTGTAATTGCGTTTCGTTTCCAATAGTAAGTGCTGCTGCAGCAGTTTCTAAAGTTTGTGCATTTGAATAAAGACTGTTGTAAGTTTCTGTAATTACATCAACAGATAGATCTGTTAAAACTTCTGTATATATTCCTGCGTTTGGATCTTCAACTTCTGTTGAATCATCATTATCACTACAACTTGTAAGACTAACTGCAGTTAATGCTAATGCGCTTAAAATTATTGAACGTTTTTTCATTGTGTATGTATTTATATGTATTAAAATTTGAATCCTATTCCTGTTGAGAATGTTCTGTCATGCTGTTTTTCACCTGTATATTCTAAGGTAGATAAGTCGTAGTTTTCTGAGCCTAAACGTCTGTCTGAATATTGTGCTTTAACTACAATTTGCGGATGAACAAACCAGTTAATTCCTCCTGTAATTGTACTACGTTCCCAACGTGGGTTATCAATAATACTACCTTCAACATCTTGCATAGTATCGTAATAATCGTAACGCATAAAAGGGTAAAGCATTTGAGTAGATTTTCCTTTTAATAGCGGTAAAATATTGTATCCTATTTCTGCCGAAAGTCCTAAAGCATTTTTACCAACTGGTGTTCTTTTTACACCTAAATTGTTTGATAAATTAGCATTTCGGATAGAAACAATGTTTGAGTTTTCTAAATTTCCGTAAAGACCAATAGCATTAAAACGTAAATTATTTTCGTTATAGGTAACATGTCCTTCAACAATGGTAACATAAGCGCTCTCGCTCATATCATTTTTTGGACGGTTAGCAGCAGCATCATTAATGTAAGCCGCAATACCAACGTATGAATCTTTATGTGTACCAAATTTGTAATCTAATCGTGCTGAAAATGCTAACGATTGTGCGTTTGCCATTTCAAAACGTTGTTGATATCCGTCTTTTATCCAACCTCTTGAAGAAAATCCTGAGGCATCTAATCCGCTTACAATATAAGCGCGATAGTTAAAGCGTTTTGCAAATGTACCGTAAAACTCAATTCCTGTTTCGTACCAACCTAGAGGTAAGATGGCATTTTCCATTTCCTGACGTGTAGTGGTAAAATATTGTACGGGTGTATCTAAACTTTGATGAAGACCGAAATACATTTTCATTTTTCCGGCACGAATGTTAAAATAAGGCGCTATTTGGAAGTTAATATGAACTTGCTCTAGCTTTACGCCTCCTCCAGTTTCAATTTCGTCTTCAAATTCACCAAATTCTTCTTGAGTGTCTAATCCTATTGCTGAAGCTGTTCCTCCGTGTTCGTATTCAATTTCAGTTTTTAAACTTATCTTATCAGTAAATTTATATTCTAAATATAAATTTAAACGTTCAGCATCAAATTTGTCTTTTAATTCTGGATCAGTATCATAATCGTTATTATAATAATTAACAACACCATATCCTCGTAAGCTGAATCTGCTAACATCAACTAAAGGCTTTTTTTGAGATTGTGCTTTAGCTTCAAATTCTGCTCTAAGCTCTTGCTTAATTTCTTCCTTAAGCTGTTTTAAAGCGATTGAATCGTTTTTTACTTGCGCATTTACACTAGCAGAAACAATCACTAGTAGTATACATATTACTTTTTTCATTATATCATTATAAATAAGACTGCAAATCTATTCTTATTTAGACTTAATACAAATAAAAAAACGAATTTATTTTAAGAAAATTTTATGATTTTAAAAAAAGAGTGTTTTTAGGCTTAACTTTCAGGTGCTAATTCTACCTTAAGTCCTTCCATTTCGGGAGTCATTTGTATTTGGCAACCTAGACGTGAGTTATCTTTAACATTAAAAGCTTCAAAAAGCATTGCTTCTTCATCGTCTTGCATTTCAGGTAATGGTGTGTCACTTTGCACATAACATTGGCAAGACGCACACATAGCCATACCGCCACAAATACCAATAGTACCTTCGGGTGCTAGTTCGTAAGAGCGTACAACTTCCATAAGATTCATAGCCATATCTGTAGGTGCTTCAATATCGTGAGAAACACCATCTCTATCTATAATTGTTATGTTTATGTCTTGTTCCATTTTAAAAAATATTTCTATTTTGTAGGTATTCCGAAGTAATCTAAAAAAATAATATTCAACTGAATATTATTTTCTCTTACTCAATTTTCTTTACAACTGCTTTTGGCGATTCTTTTCTTGTACCATCAAAACCATCAATTCCGGCAACGGTAGTATATTTTAATACATAGCGTTTTCCTGGATTAATAATTTGATATGCAGATTGACACATTAATGTTGCTTCATGAAAACCACATAAAATCAGTTTTAATTTACCTGGATATGTATTAACATCTCCAATGGCATAAATTCCTGGAATATTGGTTTGATAATCTAAAGCATTATTCACTTTAATGGCATTTTTTTCAATCTCTAGTCCCCAATTTGCAATGGGTCCTAATTTTGGTGACAATCCAAAAAGCGGAATAAAGTGATCACATTCTAACTCTGTTTCTGTTTCAATATGTTGTGCTTGTTTTACCACAACACCTTTTACGTGTTTATCCCCAAGAATACCAACAACTTCTCCAGGAGTGATTAAATTAATCTTTCCTTGATTTTTTAATTCTTGTACTTTCTCAACAGAATCTAAATGTCCTCTAAATTCACTACGTCTGTGAATTAAAGTTACACTACTAGCAATATCACTTAAAAAGATACTCCAATCTAATGCAGAATCTCCTCCTCCAGCAATCACCACTTTTTTACCGCGATATATTTCTGGATCTTTAATCATGTATTCCACACCTTTATCTTCAAAATCCGAAAGATTATGAATTAAAGGTTTACGTGGTTCAAAACTACCAAGTCCACCAGCAATTGCTACAACTGGTGCTTGATGTTTTGTTCCTTTATTTGTGGTTACTATAAACGACCCGTCTTCTTGTTTATCTATAGTTTCGGCACGTTCACCAAGTGTAAACCCAGGTTCAAACTGCTTGCATTGTTCCATTAATTTAACCGTTAAATCATCGGCTAAAATTTCTGGATATGCAGGGATATCATAAATAGGTTTTTTTGGATACAACTCCGAACATTGACCACCAGGTTGCGGTAAAGCGTCAATTAAATGACATTTCAATTTTAAAAGACCAGCTTCAAAAACGGTAAACAATCCTGTTGGGCCAGCGCCTATAATAAGTATATCTGTTTTAATCATGAGTTTTAATTTGTGGGGACAAAGTTAAAGATGAAAATATTACTTTAATATGATAAAAATCACATTTTAAGCTTCTACATTTATAACTTTTTCAATTTGTGGAGCGTACTTTTTCACAGTCATTTCAACGCCAGATTTTAGTGTCATTTGATTCACACTACACCCAACGCAAGCACCGTGTAATTGTACTTTTACAAATTTATCTTCTTCAATAGAAACAAGAGAAATGTTGCCTCCATCACTTTCTAAAAAAGGACGGATTTCATCCAATGCTTTTTCTACATTTAATCTAAGTTCTTCTGAAGTCATTCTTATTTATTTATCTAGTAATTCATTTTTTTAAAGAACGAATTACTGCGGAATTATTATTTTTTCACTGCTGAACAACCAGCCATTGTTGTAATTTTAATAGCCTCTGTTGGAGGTAAATCGTCATTACGTTTTACAACTTCGTAAACTACATTTTGAGTGATTTTCTCAAAAGCCTGACTTAACACAGTATCTTCTTGTAATGCTGCTGGACGACCAATATCTCCTGCTTCGCGAATAGATTGTATTAAAGGAATTTCGCCAAGGAAAGGTACTTTTAAATCTTCCGACAGGTTTTTAGCACCCGCTCTTCCAAAAATATAATATTTATTATCTGGCAACTCATCTGGAGTAAAGTAAGCCATGTTTTCAATAATTCCTAAAACAGGCACATTAATGCTCTCTTGTTGAAACATTGCAACTCCTTTTTTAGCATCTGCTAAAGCAACATTTTGAGGTGTACTTACTACAACTGCTCCTGTAATAGGTAGCGATTGCATGATACTTAAATGAATATCTCCTGTTCCTGGAGGTAAATCAATAAGCATAAAATCTAGTTCTCCCCAGTGTGCATCAAAAATCATTTGGTTTAATGCTTTTGCAGCCATTGGTCCTCTCCAAACTACAGCTTGATCTGGTTTTGTAAAAAATCCGATAGATAACACTTTTACACCGTAATTTTCAACTGGTTTCATTTTAGATTTCCCTTCTACATTTATTGCTAAAGGTTTCTCGTTTTCAACATCAAACATAATTGGCACTGATGGTCCGTAAATATCGGCATCTAAAATCCCAACATTAAAACCCATTTTAGCTAAAGTTACCGCAAGATTTGCTGTTACTGTAGATTTACCAACACCACCTTTTCCTGATGCTACAGCTACAATATTTTTAATTCCAGGGATATTTTTCCCTTTAATTTCATTTTTTGGAGCTGCTGGAGCGTTAACTTTTACATTAACTTTTATTTTTGCTTTTTCGTAAACCTTTTCATGAATTGTTTTCATGATTTCAACTTCGGTTTTCTTTTTAGCCTGTAAACTTGGGTTTGTGATTGTAATATCTACAACAATCTCATCTCCAAAAGTAATTATGTTTGTAACGGCTCCACTTTCTACCATATTCTGTCCTTCACCAGGTGCAGAAATAGTTTCAAGTGCTTTAAATATATCTTGTTTATCTAACTTCATATCTACTGATATTAAATATTTTAGTCGTAAAAATCGTTCTTATTTACATGAGCGATTTCACGGTTTAAGTCTGTTTGTTTTATTCTTTAATTAAGAATCATTCTATTATGCAAATATACTGCAAAAGGTTTACAATTAGAAGTAGAATAATTGAAATGATGAATCGTGTAATTGAAGATGGAAATACGTTAAAAAAAGCACTTAAATTTCTTTATTTTTAACTTCCGAAGAAAAAACGAGCTTATAGTTCTTGAGAAGGATCCCAATACACAGACGGTAAATCTACAATCTGAAGCTCTTTTACTTTAATCCCTTCGCTTTCTAAAAGCTGTTGCATAAGATTGGTACCATCAAAATGATGTTTTCCTGTAAGTAAGCCTTTCCTGTTTACCACACGATGCGCAGGAACATCTTTTCCGTGCGAACCATTCATGGCATATCCAACCATACGAGCACTTCTTGCTGCACCTAAATAGGTTGCAATAGCGCCATAGCTGGTAACACGACCAAAAGGAATTTGTTTAGCGACCTCGTATACTTTATCGTAAAAATTTAATGTTTCGGGCTTCATGTTTCTTATAACGATCTAATAATATTTACCAAAGTTACAATAGCAATTAAACCTGTAATGGAGCCAATAATACGGTTCATGTTTTTTTGAGATGTAAATGTGCGATCTTTAATTTTATCAAAGAAAAACATATACAGATACAGCATTACAAAAGTTCCGGTAGCAGCTCCGGCAACGTAAGATAAGATACTTATACGCTCAAACTCTAACCATCCTAAAGACGATAATGTAACCGTCATATAAGCTTGATACGGAACTGGAAACACGTTTAACCCAGATAAAAGCATCCCTTGAAAAAAACGGGATTTTTTACTTTTAGTACGTGGCTTAATTTCTTTTTTTGGTCCTGACTTTGCAATCAATAAAAAGTAAACTGTAATAAGTACAAATAATACAAAAGCGACACGCTGCAACACAGCAACTACATCTTGATGATTACTTAAATAACGTGCAAAAAGTGCTGCAATATAAGTTTGTAAAAACACAATACAACAAGCACCTATTGAAAACATTATACCACGATTAGCACCTTCTTTAAGACTAATTTTAGCGGCAGTCATATTTAATAAACCTGGAGGTACAACACCTACAAGCGCAATAATTAATCCTAGAAAAAAAACAAGCGTGATATTCAAAACTATTTGATTTTAAATCTAATATACGTAATTGCTTTATCATGCACTAAATACTGACTTTCGTAAAATGTTTGTATACTAGTCACTTCTTCAGGGCTTCCTTCTTGTTTGTATACATCGTGGTTAGCGTATAATACTTCGTGACCTGCACCATGTAATAATCCTAAAGTATAACCGTGCATAAACTCGCTATCGGTTTTTAGGTTCATTACACCATCTGGTTTTAATATAGATTTATAACGTGCTAAAAAATCGGCATTTGTCATACGGTGTTTGGTACGTTTGTATTTTATTTGAGGATCGGGGAATGTAATCCAAATTTCATCGACTTCGTTTTCTGCAAAGGCGTGATCTATTAATTCAATTTGTGCTCTTAAAAACGCAACATTAGGAATACCGTCTTCAATAGCGGTTTTAGCACCTCTCCAAAAACGTGCACCTTTAATATCTACGCCTACAAAGTTTTTGTTTGGATATTTTTGCGCTAATCCTACTGAATATTCACCTTTACCACAACCTAGCTCTAAAACTAAAGGGTTGTCGTTTTTAAAAAAGGTTTTGTTCCATTGTCCTTTTAATTCGAAATTGCCTTCAACCAATTCTTCTCTTGAAGGTTGAAATACGTTATTGAAGGTATCATTCTCTCTAAAACGTTTCAGTTTATTTTTACTTCCCACAGTTGTAATTTAATGTTTATTATAAGATTCGGTAAAATTAAGGAAATATATCATAGCGATATAATACTTATCTTTGATATTATTGAAAAATGCGTGAGGGATTGAAGCTTTGTTGGAGCTCTTATTTTTTTTAAGAAAAATAAAGCGACTGCTGAAAGCCCGACTTGAGGTAACGAAAGGCACGCCCAAAAGCTTATGAAAAAACGAATTTTAGTTGCGCCGCTTAATTGGGGTCTTGGTCATGCTACACGTTGTATACCTATTATACAAGGATTAATTGCCTGTGATTACGAACCAATTATTGCGAGTGATGGAATTGCATTGGAACTTTTGAAAAAAGAGTTTCCGCAACTTATTACTGTAGAATTACCGAGTTATGGGGTAACTTATGCTAAAAAAGGAAAATGGTTTAAGCTGAAAATTATTGCAAATTCGCCCAAAGTAGCGAAGGCGATTAAAAACGAGAAAAAAGCCACAAAAGCCATTGTTAACACTTATAGTATTGATGGAATTATTTCTGATAATCGCTTAGGTGTACACTCTAAATTAGTGCCATCGGTTTTTATTACGCATCAATTACAGGTTTTGAGTGGCTCTACGACTTGGTTGAGTACTAAAATTCATCAGAAATTTATTTCAAAATTTAATGAATGTTGGGTGCCGGATAATTCGGGAACTCCAAATTTGAGTGGAAAATTGGGGCATATCAATTTTTTAGATATTCCTATTAAATATATTGGACCGATAAGTCGTTTTGAGAAAAAAACACTTCCTAATCGTTATGATTTTATGATTTTATTATCGGGACCAGAACCTCAGCGTACACTTTTGGAGGAAAAAATGTTATTGCTTTTTAAGGATTTTAACGGTAAAGTTATGTTTGTAAAAGGGGTTATTGAAGACAAACAACATATTGAGCAGTTTGAAAACATGACGGTTTACAATTATATGAAAAGTGATGAACTGGAAACGGCTATTAATGAGAGTGCTTTTGTTATTTCGAGATCTGGATATACTACTGTTATGGATTTGGCAAAATTGGATAAACGTGCCTTTTTTATTCCAACTCCTGGGCAATTTGAACAAGAATATTTGGCTAAAAAGCTAGATGAACAACAACTTGTTGCACATTGCACACAGGATGAATTTAGTTTAGAACAACTTAATAATATATCTAATTATAAGGGTTTGAGTGATATTCATTATGAGTTAAATTACAAGAAATTATTCAACCTTTTCCAAGGTAAATGAGAATTCACTTCCTACACCAAATTCACTTTCAATATAAATTTTTTCGTCGTGAGCTTCAATAATATGTTTAACAATAGCGAGTCCTAATCCTGACCCTCCTTCTTTTCGCGACCCACTTTTATCTACCCTATAAAAGCGTTCAAATAGTCTTGGGATATTCACTTTTTCAATCCCTTCTCCATTATCGGTAACTCGAACGATAACTTTGTTTTTTATAAGATTTTCAATACTAACCTCGGTAGTTCCTTTTTCGCGTCCGTATTTAATAGAGTTTACAATAAGATTGGTTAGTACTTGTTGAATGCGCTCTTTGTCACCGTTCACCAAAATTGGCTGTTTATATTCCATATCAAAAGTAAGGGTGATGCGTTTTTTTGCGGCTTTCATTTCTAATAATTCGAACACGCTATCTACGAGTTCTACAATATCAAAAACATCTACATTAAGACTTAAATCTCCAACTTCTAGTTTTGTAATCATATCTAAATCGCGTACAATATAAATAAGGCGCTCTACGCCTTTATTGGCTCTTTCTAAATATTTTTCTCTTATTTCTTGGTTATTTTGTGCGCCATCAATAAGTGTCTCCAAATAACCTTGAACAGTAAAAAGAGGTGTTTTTAATTCGTGAGAAACGTTTCCTAAAAACTCTTTTCTGTATTCTTCTCTTACTTTTAGGGTTTCTATTTCAAGTTTTTTATCTTTTGCATACTTATCAATTTCTCTGGTAAGTGTTGCCATATCTGTTGTTATGGGTTGCTTACGCAAAGAACGTGCTTCTAGAAGTGTAAGATCATCGTATATTTTTTTTACACGACGGTATATAAATCGTTCAACTCGGTATTGAATAATTAAAAATGAAATGACGTAACATATTGGCACAAAAAGCATTGGAAACAACCATTGCAATTCTGCTGTTACGTATAAAAAAACACTCGTAAAGAGCGTTAAAAAAATGGTGATATACAATGAAGTTCGGATAGCGAACTTGTATGTTTTTTTTAATTTTTTCTGCATTTATTCTACAAACTTATAGCCAACACCTTTTACAGTTTTAAAGCTTTTATCTCCTATTTTTTCTCTAAGTTTTCTAATATGAACATCAATAGTACGACCTCCAACAACAACTTCATTTCCCCATACTCTATCTAAAATTTCTTCTCTTTTAAATACTTTTCCTGGTTTTGTAGCTAATAAAGATAATAATTCAAATTCTTTACGAGGTAAGATAATTTCTTCTCCTTTTAAAGTAATTTTATATTCTTCTCTATTAATAATAAGGTGTCCTATTTTCATGATACTTTCTGAAGCATCATCTTCTTTTAATCGTCTTAAAAGAGCCTTTACTTTACTTACTAATACTTTTGGCTTAATTGGTTTTGTGATATAATCATCGGCACCAGCATCAAATCCTGCTACTTGAGAATAATCCTCACCTCTTGCGGTTAAGAATGTAATAATAGTTTCGCTTAAATCTGGAATTTTTCTAATTTGCTCACAAGCTTCAATACCATCCATTTCTGGCATCATCACATCTAAAATGATTAACTGAGGACGTTCTTTTTTTGCTTTTTTAACAGCTTCAAATCCGTTTTCAGCAGTAATTACCTGATAGCCTTCAGAAGATAAATTATAACCAACTATTTCTAAAATGTCTGGCTCATCATCTACCAATAATATTTTAATATCCTTTTTTTTCATTTCTAATGTTTTGAGAAATTTTGATGTGTAAAGGTAAACTTAATGAAAAAATCTAAGACTAAGGTAAAACAATAATAACATTATGATAACCTATAACTTACAAAGTAATAACTATTAATCAACGTTTACAGTAACAGATTACAGTTTAAACAGCAGTCATTTAATTGCTAATAAGCTACATAACATTCAATTAACACAACTAGCAAAACGGTGTTATCATATTGTAAAATAGACAAGTATTGATTTCTATTTTAGTAATTATCACAAAAACTCATTATATTTGTATACTAATTTAGACAAATTAATTATGAAGAAAATTTACTTTTTATTATTCACATTCATTGCAACTACAGCATTTAGCCAAGAGCTAATGCTTAATGGTAGTTTTGATAGTTGGGATGACGCAACAACGCCAACAAGTTTTTCAAAAATTGAAAGCACTGAACAAGAGTCTACTGAATTTCATAGCGCACCTTACTCTGCAAAACAGACAGGAGGAACTAGTGATTTAGGACAAACTATTACAGGAATTAACCCTGGAACATCTTACACAATATCATTATGGTATAAAGTTGACGCAACTGGAGCTGATGGTACTGATGCTAGAATATGGAGTTACTGGAAAAATGGTTCGTCTAATGTTTCTGATAACGCTAGTGAATTAAGAGGACCTGAAAATGCTTATTTTGACAATAACGGAAATGTTTGGACAGAATACACAACAACAGTAACAGCTCCTGCTACTGCAGATTCTTTTTACTTTGAAGTAAGAACTTACGGTAGTGCAGTTGTATATTGGGATGATTTTTCAGTTGTACAAGAAGCTGGAACTGTACCTACTTTAGGAGTAGTTTCTCCTGCTAATAATAGTAATGTTGCTGGTCCTGATGTAAGTATTGAACTTAGCGTACAAAATTTTGATGTAGATGTAACTACTGGATCTGGTGACGGACACATACACTATACTGTTGATGGTGGAACACCTGTAATGAAATTTGACACAGACCCAATTGCTTTAACAGGATTATCTACTGGTGAGCATACTGTAGATTTACAATTAATGGACAACTCTCATACTGCTATTGATCCTGCTGTAACTGCTTCAGTTACATTTATCGTTTACGAAACACAAACACTTCCTTTCACAGAATCTTTTGATTATACTGAAAATGAAACTTTAGCTTCAAACGCCCCATGGACAAACTATTTTTCTGGTGACGATGTAATGGTAGTAGCTGATAATTTATCTTACTCTACATTAACTGGTAATGGTAATGCAATCTCTTTTGATGGTGATGGTGTTGACCCTGTTGTTGATTATACACCAACTGCTAGTGGAACAATTTACGCTTCATTTATGTTAAAAGTAACGTCTTTATCAGAAAGTGCTATAGATGGTTATTTTGCAACTTTAAGAACAGATAGTGGTGGTTACGAATCTAGATTATGGATCAACCCAACTGGAGCTACATCTTACAGAATAGGAATTAGCAACGGAGGAACTCTTACACAAATTGATGCGCCAACTACAGATTACCAAATTGGTGAAACTATATTTATTGTATTTAACTACGATATAGATAACAATACAGTTAGTGCATGGGTAAATCCTACTTTAGGAGGTACTGAACCAACTGCTGATATCACTGAAGCTTCTGGAAGTACAGATAATACTTTTTCTCAATTTTTAATCCGTCAAGATAGTACTAACGAAACTCCAGGAATTGTAATGGATGAGTTAAGAATTGCTACATCTTGGGCATTAGTTACTCCAGGAACTTTATCTGTAAACCAATTTGAAGCTAATAACTTTAAACTTTATCCTAACCCAACAGCTACAGGATCTGTAAACATTATTTCAGCTCAAGCTGGAACTGTTGAAGTATCTGTATTTGATATCTTAGGAAAACAAGTGATTTCTCAAACGGTAAACAATAATACATTAAACGTTTCTCAATTAAACGCTGGTGTTTATATCGTGAAAATATCTCAAAATAATTCTTCTGTAACTAAGAAGTTAATTGTTAAATAATATAATTCACATATTACTTAAAAGCGCTACCAACCGGTAGCGCTTTTTTTTTATGGCTTTATTTAAATATATGTTAACAAATTGTTTCGCCTTTTTTACCTCTCATAATCAGTTAAATAATTGATTGTATAAAATATAGCAAATTCATTTTTTCTATTATTTTTGTGCTATTAAAATCTAACAAAAAAATACATGAAACAAATTTACTTATTCCTTTTTGCTTTAACAGCACTTAATGCTTCGGCACAAACAACTATCGACTTTGATACTGCAGAAAACTGGTCTTCTGGATCGTCATATGATTCATATACTTACTCTGAAGGATTATTCTCTTTCGCTAGTGAAAACAACTATCAAGAATCCGGTTCAAGAACATTTGGAAACGAAGGATTAGCATCTAGATTAAATAAAAGTTCTAATTCTGAATTAACTGCTACTATAGCTTCTGGAGGTGTTAATACATTTTCAGTACTAATTAGTGCTTGGGATAATAGTCCTTCTCCAAATTTCAACTTAGATTACTCTGTTGATGGTGGTACAAGTTGGACAGATGTTGCAACAATAAATAATGAAAGCTTAAACGACGACACAGAATATGTAAGTTTTGGAGCTACAATTGCAAATGCTGCAGATAACATTATGGTTAGAATTAAATCTAATGGAACTACAGAAAGAATTATAGTAGATAACTTTACTTGGACAGGATTTAGTTCAGACTGCGAGGTTACTTTTAACACGGCAACTTATGCTTGTGAGACTAATACTATTGGTGATGATAATGATACAGTAACAATTAGCATCCCTTACTCTGGTGTTGATGCTAATATTACTAGCGTTACTACAACTACTACAGGAACTGTTGCTGGAGATAACCCTGCTACGGTTGAAAACGGAACGGTTACAATTTCTGGTTTATCAGAAGGAGATAGTTGGAATGTTAATTTAGTAGGTGGAGACTGTGGTGCAATTAGCGCATCTGGAGTTGTGCCAGCTGATAACTGTGACCCAACACAAAACACATGTTTTGATATTAGTAACGGTACTGAAAAATTCGAAATATTTGATGCTGAAACTACTACTTCTTGGGAAGAAACCAACGGTACTTACTCTGCAAACGGTTACTGTGGTGGCGGTTGTGAAAACGCAATTGATGGTTGGTTAGTTTTTGGTCCTTTAGATGTTACTGGAGTTTCTGATTTAGCTTTAAAATTTGATGCTATTAAAGCATACTCTGAAACAGCATTAACTGTAAACTACACAAGTAACTATATTGGTTGTCCTACAAACACAACTTGGTCAGTTGCTCAAACTTTAACATCTTCAGATAGCTATGAAATTGATTTATCTGCAGCTACAGGAACACAAATTTATGTTGGTATCCAATATCTTGATGATGGTGCAGATGGATATTCTGAATGGGATTTATCTAATGTAGAATTAGCAACTTACGGAGCTTGTCCAGTATTAGGAACAAGAACTGTTGCTGACTGTTCAACATTATCTAATATTGATGTTGAAGCTACTAACTTTGCAATTTACCCTAATCCAACAACTACAGGATCTGTAAACATTATTTCAGCTCAAGCTGGAACCGTTGAAGTATCTGTATTTGATATCTTAGGAAAACAAGTAATTTCTCAAACAGTAAATAACAACACTTTAAACGTTTCTCAATTAAACGCTGGTGTTTATATCGTAAAAATATCTCAAAACAATACTTCTGTAACTAAGAAGTTAATTGTTAAATAATATAATTTACATACTATTAAAAAGCGCTACCAATTGGTAGCGCTTTTATTTTTTATATACTTTTGTAGCTATGATACACACTGCCGATATTTTTAACATAAAGACACCTCAAGAATTTGAAACCACAGCACTCAACATGTTTAAGTTTCAGTTTGAAAACAATCGCGTGTATCGTTCTTACTGCGATTTACTTTACATCCACCCAAGTGATATAAGTCAGGTTAAAGACATTCCTTTTTTACCAATTCAGTTTTTTAAATCACACAGTATTGTAAGTACAGAAGAACCTATTGAAAAAACATTTTCAAGCTCAGGAACTACAGGAAGTATTACTAGTAAACATCATGTCACAGATATTTCGATTTATGAAGACAGTTTTAGAGCAGGTTTTAAAGCCTTTTATGGCGATATTTCAGATTATGTAATATTAGCTTTATTACCTTCCTATTTAGAACGTGATGGCTCGTCATTAATCTACATGGTTGATGATATGATAACACAATCGAAACATAAAGAAAGTGGCTTTTATCTTCATAATTTATCCGAATTAAAAAACACACTTTTAAGATTAGAATCTGAAGGCAAAAAAACACTACTCATTGGCGTTTCATTTGCATTATTAGACCTTATTGAGTCGCACCAATTTCAGCTTAAAAACACCATCGTTATGGAAACCGGTGGTATGAAAGGTCGCCGAAAAGAATTGGTAAGAGATGAACTTCACGATTTACTTAAAGAAGGTTTTGGTGTTGATGCGATACATAGCGAATATGGAATGACCGAATTATTAGGTCAGGCATATTCAAACGGACACGGACGCTTTAAATGCCCAAATTGGATGGCCGTTTTAACACGCGATCCAGAAGATGCATTAACACTTTTAGATACAAATAAAACAGGAGGTATAAATATTATTGATCTTTCTAATAAAAATTCTTGCGCATTTATTGCAACACAAGATCTAGGCAGAGTCGAGGATGACGGCACTTTTGAGATTATTGGCCGCTTTGATAATTCAGATATTAGGGGTTGTAATTTAATGGCGTTGTAAGGAATGAAAAACAACTACGTCTAAACTATCACTAAGAAAAAGAAAGATTATTTTTAGTTTATTGGTTTTTTAAAAAACGCCTGATTTCGATCAGGCGTTTTTCTATTTATAACAAGTACTAAAAACTATATTTAGAGTTATACTACTTTAATAATGTAGGTATTTTTCTTTCCTTTATTAAGGATAATATATCTGTTGTTAATTAAATCTTCAGATGATAAGATATAATCTTCTTTAACTTTTTCTTTATTTACAGATACGGCATTTTCTTTAAGTGCACGTCTTGCTTCACTATTAGAGGCTAAAAAATTTGTTGTTGCAGAAAGTGCTGCAATCATATCTAAACCTTCTAAATCTGCCTGAGCAATTTCCGCTTGCGGTACACCTTCAAAAACATCTAAAAATGTTGTTTCATCTAAGGTTTTAATATCTGCTTTAAACGTTTTACTAAATAAGATATTTGATGCTTTTTCTGCATTTTCAAAATCTCCTTTTGAGTGTACAAAAGTAGTTACTTCTTCGGCTAAACGTTTTTGTAATAATCTTAAATGAGGCGCTTCCTGATGTGCTTTTACAAGGGCTTCAATAGTTTCTTTATCTAAGAATGTAAATATTTTAATATATTTTTCGGCATCTACATCTGTACTATTCAACCAAAATTGGTAAAATTTATATACTGAGGTTTTATCGGTATCCAACCAAACGTTTCCACCTTCACTTTTTCCAAATTTAGAACCGTCTGCTTTTGTAATTAACGGACATGTCATAGCGTAAGCTTTTGCTTCTTCTCCAACATTCATACGTCTTACAAGCTCAGTTCCGGTAGTAATATTACCCCATTGATCACTTCCTCCCATTTGTAACACACAGTTGTGGTGTTTGTATAAGTGGTAAAAATCGTAACCCTGTATTAATTGGTAAGTAAACTCTGTAAATGACATTCCAACATTTCCATCATCACCTGATAAACGTTTCTTTACAGAATCTTTAGCCATCATATAATTAACGGTAATACGTTTACCTACATCACGGGCAAAATCAATGAAAGAAAAGGTTTTCATCCAATCGTAATTATTTACTAAAACTGGCGAATTTTCTGACTCAGAATTAAAGTCTAAAAAGCGAGATAACACACTCTTTATTCCTGCCACATTATGATTTAAAGTTGCTTCATCCAAAAGATTACGCTCATCACTTTTTCCTGAAGGATCACCAATCATTCCAGTTGCTCCTCCTACCAAAGCGATAGGTTTATGTCCTGATTTTTCTAAATGTACCAATAAAATAATAGGCACTAGACTTCCAATATGTAATGAGTCTGAAGTTGGATCAAAGCCTATATAAGCAGTTGTCATCTCTTTATTTAATTGGTCTTCAGTACCAGGCATGATATCATGCACCATCCCTCTCCATTGCAATTCTTCTACAAGCTTATTTGCCATAATATATAATATTGAAAATTTATTTACACAAAGATAAAAATCAATGCATAATTACTAAGCCTTTATGAATAATTCTTTACTTTAGTTGCATGATTTTAGTTACAGGAGGTACAGGATTAGTTGGGTCGCATTTACTACATAAACTTGTTAGTGATAACAAAAAAGTAAGAGCTACTTACAGAACAGACGATAAATTGCAGGCGGTAAAACGTGTTTTTGGATATTATTCTAAAAATATTGAAGTGCTTTTTAATCGTATTGAATGGGTAAAAGCAGATATTACAGACGTTACCACTTTAATTCCTATTTTTAAAAATATTACGCATGTATATCATTGTGCGGCGTTAGTATCTTTTGATCCTAATAAATATTATCAACTTCGAAAAATAAATATTGAAGGCACCGCAAATATTGTAAACCTATGTATATCTAATAGCATTAAAAAGCTTTGTTATGTAAGTTCAATTGCTACTATTGGAAGCAAACAAATTGATACCAATTTAATTACCGAAAGTACGCACTGGAATGCAGAAGATGATAATAATGTATATGCGATTACAAAATATGGTGCTGAAATTGAAGTTTGGAGAGCTACCCAAGAAGGTATTGATGCTGTGATTATAAATCCTGGAGTTATTATTGGACCTGGTTTTTGGGATGGCGATGGCAGTGGAAGTCTGTTTAAAAAGATACATAATCGCTTGCCATTTTTTACTAACGGAATTACAGGTTACGTAGGTGTTTGGGATGTCGTAAAAGCAATGCAGCAACTTATGGATAGTAATATTATTAATGAAAATTATATTGCTGTAGCAGAAAATTTAAGTTTTAATGAATTTCAAACTCAAGTAGCAAAACATTTAAAAGTAAGTCCTGCCAAAAAAGAAGCGAGTTCTTTTATTTTAGAAACAGGTTGGCGTTTAGATTGGTTAAAACAAAAATTAATAAGAAAGCCAAGGTTGTTCACAAAGCAGATGGCTAAATCAGCACGCACAAAAACACTTTATAGTAATAAGAAAATTGTAACTGCTATAGATTTTAAATTTTCTAATATTGAAGATAATATCGCTAAAACATCTGCTTTATATATTAATGATTTAAATAATAAGAGAGACTAATTAGCCTCTCTTATATTTATTCTTTTACTGGTTTTTCAGCTTTAGTATCGAGTTTTTTCACTGCTTTTTTAAAAGAATCTCTTTTTACTTTGCGTAAATTTTCTTCTTTTTCTTTTTCAGCTTCATAAACTTTTTTCTCTTTATCTACCCGTTTTTTAACAGCTTCTAAAATAGCTCTATACGTATCTGTATCATGTGCATAATAGTTATTATTCTGAATAAACTGCACACTATCTATATTGTGTTTTTTAAAAATATAGGTTTCAGGTAATACACCATTCTCTTCTAATGTTTTCTTTTTTATTCCTTTTGCCGAATTCAACAAAAAAACATCAAATAAAACGTCTGCCATTTTTTCTTCAGACATGAGTTTATCTGGTTCTGGAGGCATATCATGAGCACATCCAAAAAAACAAACCACTATAAGTATGAGTATTACTGATTTTTTCATCTATTAAAAGTTAATCTTTTTGCTGCTTTTTCGTTTAAAAACTTAAAGTTATTATATACTAAAGTTCCGTTTACAAATGTGTGTGTAATACGCGATTTAAATGTTGTGCCTTCAAAAGGAGACCATCCGCATTTGTATATAATATTGTCTTTTTTAACGGTCCAAGGACTGTTAATATCTACAACAACAATATCAGCAAAATAACCTGGTTTGATATAACCACGTTTTTCAACCTGAAATAATATTGCTGGATTGTGACACATCTTCTCTACAATTTTCTCTAATGAAATTTGCTCTTTATGAAATCCTTCAATCATAGCAACTAATGCATGTTGCACTAATGGTCCACCAGACGGCGCTTTTGTATATACATTATTTTTTTCGTCTAATGTATGTGGCGCATGATCTGTTGCAATAACATCAATACGGTCATCTAAAAGTGCTTTCCATAATGCTGCTCTGTCATCTGCAGATTTTACAGCTGGATTCCATTTTATTAGTGTGCCTTTTTTATCATAATCTTCATCACTAAACCAAAGATGGTGTACACAAACTTCGGCAGTAATTTTTTTATCTTTTAAAGGTAATTTATTACTAAACAGTTTGGTTTCTTTTGCTGTTGACACGTGAAAGATATGTAATCTCGCACCTGTTTTTTTAGCCAATTCAATAGCTTTAGATGATGAAATATAACAAGCATCTGCACTTCTAATTGTTGGGTGAAATTTAACTGGAATATCGTCACCGTATTCTTCTGTAAATTTTTCTAAATTAGCTTTTATTGTTGCTTCATCTTCACAATGTACAGAAATTACCATATCTGTACTTGAGAAAATTTTCTCTAATACTTGAGGATCATCAACAAGCATATTTCCTGTTGAAGAACCTAAAAATAGTTTTAATCCGGCAACAGCTTTGGGATCTACTTTTAAAATTTCATCTAAATTATCATTAGTTCCACCAAACATAAATGAATAATTAGCGTGAGAAGTATCTGCAGCTATTTGAAATTTTTCTTCAAGTTTCTCAACAGTTGTAGTTTGCGGGTTGGTATTAGGCATTTCAATAAATGACGTAATTCCTCCTGCAATTGCTGCTCTAGATTCTGTTTCAATAGTAGCTTTGTGAGTTAATCCTGGTTCTCTAAAATGCACCTGATCGTCAATAACTCCAGGAAACACATAATTACCTTCTACATCTACCACTTTTACATCGGCAGTTTTTGCACTTATAGAATCTGAAACTTCTTTAATATAATCATCTTCAATAAGGATGTCTCCTTCAAAGATTCGTCCTTCATTAACGATTTTGGCATTTTTAATAAGCACCGTCTTTGTTCTCATATATATTACCTAAATAGGCTTTTTATTTTCATGTTTATAACTCCAAAAATGGCTTCGGAAATAATTCCGCTACTCATTTTAGATTTTCCTTTAGCGCGATCTGTAAAAATCACCGGAATTTCATTAATTTTAAATTTATGTAAGTATGCTTTAAATTTCATTTCTATCTGAAAAGCATAACCAACAAACTTAATAGCATCTAAATTTATAGTTTGTAAAACCTTACGCTTATAACATACAAAACCAGCTGTGGTATCATGAATTTTCATACACGTAATAATACGTACATACCTTGAGGCAAAGTAAGATAGTAAAACTCTACTCATTGGCCAATTTACAACATTTACACCAGTTACATAACGAGATCCAATAGATACATCGGCTCCCTCATGTTTGCAATCATTATATAACTTGATTAAATCATCTGGATTGTGTGAAAAATCAGCATCCATCTCAAAAACATAATCGTATGAACGTGCTAACACCCATTTAAAACCGGCTATATATGCGGTTCCTAATCCTGTTTTATCTTCTCTTTCTAATAAAAATAATTGGTCGCCAAATTCTTTTTGAAGACTTTTCACTTTTAAAGCAGTTAAATCTGGAGAATTATCATCTACTATCAAAACATCAAAAGCTATATCTTGATTAAATACGGCTCTAATAATGTTTTCGATATTTTCTATCTCATTATATGTAGGTATGATGACAACGGCATCTCTCATTAAATAAAATTTTAGCAAAAGTAAGTTTTTTAACCGACTATTTTTATTGAAATCACCTTAATTAAAAGTTAAACAGGTAAAAAATTCTTCATAATTTTACAAAATGTTACGCGAAATAGTTTTAAACGAATGGTATACAATTTTTATGATGTTAGGCTTGGTATTTATAACCCTGTCTAAACATATATTTGCGCACAGATTTACCGATTTTATTCAGGTTATAGGAAACTCTAAGTATCTTAAAATCTATGTGAAAGAACAAAAAACTATTGATGGTTTTAATCTTTTACTTTTTTTAAACTTAATAATTTCTCTTACTATTTTTACCTGTATCGCTTTAGGTGTTTTTACAGAAACGACTACTTTCAACTTTATATTGTTTGTCAAACTCCTTATTGTGTTTGGAGGCCTTTTAACTGTAAAAACATTAATTGAGCGTTTTATTGGTAAATTATTTGATGTAGAACCGCTTATTGATGCTTATCTGTTTGAGAAAACCAGTTTTAAAAATTATAGCGGTATTGTTTTACTTCCTATAAATGCATTGTTATTATTTACAGTAACTCCCTCAAAACCTATAATTTATTGTATAGCCACTTTTATAATAATAATAAATATAATTGGTTTCATAACTTCAATTAGAAACCATCAAAAACTCATAATTTCCAACTTTTTCTATTTTATTTTGTATCTTTGCACTCTCGAAATCGGACCTTATCTGATTTTGTATAAGTTAATTATAGAAAACGAAGCTTAATCTATTACCAACAGCCTATGAAAGTGAAAACAATTTTAGTGTCGCAACCAGAACCTAAAATCGAAAATTCGCCTTATTTTGATCTTCAAGAGAAGCAGAAAGTGAAAATTGATTTCAGACCTTTCATTCACGTTGAAGGTGTTCCCGCAAAGGAAATTAGACATCAAAAGGTTGATTTAAGCCAATATACAGCAATTATTTTAACAAGCAGAAACTCTGTAGATCACTTTTTTAGAGTGGCAGATGAAATGCGTTTTAAAGTGCCAGATTCATTAAAATATTTTTGCCAATCTGAAGCTGTAGCCTATTACCTACAAAAATACGTAGTATATAGAAAACGTAAAATTTATGTTGGAAAACGTACGTTTACAGAATTAGCTCCATCAATTAAGAAGTATAAAGACGAAAAATTTCTTTTACCTACAACTGATAAATTAAAACCAGAAGTTCCTGAAGTATTAAATGGATTAGGTGTAGATTGGAAAGAATCGGTATTTTACAAAACTGTAATTAGCGATTTATCTGATTTAGAAAACGTAACTTATGATATTTTAGTATTCTTTAGCCCAAGTGGTATTGACTCTTTATTTCAAAACTTCCCAGACTTCAAACAAAACGATACACGTATTGCTGTTTTTGGTAATACAACTATTAAGGCCGTTGAATCTCGTGGATTACGTGTAGATATTGCTGCACCAACTCCAGAGACACCATCAATGACTATGGCTTTAGAGAAATACATAGACAAATCAAATAAAGGGAAATAAACCTTTTATTTTTTACATTACATAAACAAAAAAGCGATTCTAAATTTAGAATCGCTTTTTTTATTAACACTTATTTACTGTCTTACTAAAACTCATATCGTTGTGGTCCACCACGTCTAATATCTTCGTTTGCAAACTCTTCAAATTGTTTAAAGTTAGCTTTAAAAGCATTACTTAACTTAAATGCTGCTTTATAATATGCATCTTTATCAGACCAAGTTGATCTAGGACTCAACACTTCGGTTGGTACACCTGGACACGTTCTTGGTTGTGCTACTCCAAATACAGAGTGAATATGATAATCCTCATAAGTATATGCGCCTAAATCACCATTTAAAACAGCGTTAATCATAGCACGTGTGTATTTTAGCTTCATACGAGAACCAACACCGTAAGGACCACCGGTCCATCCTGTATTTACTAACCATACATTTACACCAGATTCTTTCATTTTTTCACTTAACATCTCAGCATATTTTGTTGGATGTAACGGCATAAATGGCGCTCCAAAACAAGCAGAAAATGATGGTTGTGGTTCTAAAACTCCAGCTTCAGTTCCAGCTACCTTAGCAGTATAACCTGAAATAAAGTGATATGCAGCCTGACTAGAGGTTAATTTTGAAATTGGAGGCAATACTCCAAAAGCATCTGCAGTTAAAAAGAAAATATTTTTTGGATTCTTTCCTGTTGATGGCTTTTGAATATTATTAATATGATAAATAGGGTAACTAACTCGTGTATTTTGAGTAATTGAAGTATCTTCAAAATCTACCTCACCTTTATCATTTAAAATAACATTCTCTAAGATTGCTCCTGGTTTAATAGCATTAAAAATATCTGGCTCATTTTCTTCAGATAGGTTAATTACTTTTGCGTAACATCCACCTTCAAAATTAAACACTGTATTCTCGTTAGTCCAACCATGTTCGTCATCACCAATTAATTTACGATTAGGATCTGCAGATAATGTTGTTTTTCCTGTTCCTGATAATCCAAAGAAAATAGCGGTATCTCCATCTTCACCAACATTAGCACTACAGTGCATTGGCAAAGTATTTTTAAATACAGGTAATATAAAGTTTAAGGCTGAAAAGATTCCTTTTTTAATTTCTCCAGTATATCCTGTTCCTCCTATTAAAGCAATTTTTCTTGTAAAATCTAAAATAGCAAAGTTATGTTGACGTGTTCCATCAACTTCTGGATCTGCCATAAATTCAGGTGCATTAACAATAGTCCACTCTGGTGTAAAGTCTTTTAGTTCTTCTTCCGTAGGGCGTAAAAACATGTTATGTGCAAACATATTAGTCCATGGATGTTCGTTAATAACACGAATGTTTAATTTGTAATTATCGTCTGCACAAGCATAACTATCCCTTACAAAGACTTCTTTGTTTGATAAGTAATCCGTAACTTTATCATAAAGTTTTTGAAACTTATCAGACGAAAAAGGGATATTGATATCTCCCCACCAAACTTTGTCTTCTGTAATACTATCTTTTACAATAAAGCGGTCTTTAGGCGAACGCCCAGTAAACTCACCAGTATTAACCGCCAAAGTCCCGTTTGAGGTTTCTACTCCTTGTTCTTTTGCAATAGTTGCCTTCTGTAACTCTTCAGAAGATAGTTGATATTGCACTTTAGCATTTTTGATTCCGTAGCTCTCCAACGAAATCGTTTTCGTAATTTGAGTATGATCTACCATAATATTGTTTGTGTTGTTTATAATGCAAAACTAAAACAATATTTTAAAGAAAGGACTTTATTTTAAAAATTCTATTTTTTTAGCTTCAAAAAACTCACTAACATCACTAACCATGAAGCAATTAAAAACAAACCACCAATTGGAGTTATCAATGCAATTGCTTTAAAGTTGAATGCTGTTATTGTATTTGTTGCTAATCCATAAATAGATCCTGAGAAGAAAATTACACCAATTATAACCAAATATAAAATCATCTTTTTTTGAGTTACTTTAAGGTAAGATGTACTTCCTGCAAAAAGTAACATAATAGCATGATACATTTGATATTTCACACCAGTTTCGAAAGTTT
The DNA here is from genome assembly GCF_052934785.1 of Lacinutrix undariae. Taxonomy (NCBI): domain Bacteria; kingdom Pseudomonadati; phylum Bacteroidota; class Flavobacteriia; order Flavobacteriales; family Flavobacteriaceae; genus Lacinutrix; species Lacinutrix undariae. The sequence goes on along the minus strand of NZ_CM128809.1, from coordinate 1,528,737 downwards.
TTAGAGCTTCTTCCGAAATTAATTCTTTCAATCCATGAGCTGCAAAAGCACCAAGTATCACTGATAAAACACCTAATATTGTAGCGGTTATTAATAGCTTCTTATCCATATAAATATCGTATTGGTTTTTATTGACCTTTCTATTTCTTACTTTCGTAGAACACAAAATTACTTAACAAATCTCATTATGCGAAAGATTTTAGTCATAGGTTCAGGAAAATCTGCATCTTATCTTATAAAATATTTATTAGAAAAATCAGATTCTGAAAACCTATTAATTATTGTAGGTGATATTAACTTCACTAATGCAAAAAAATTAATTGGAAACCACAAAAATGCACAAGCCATTGCGCTTGATGTATTTGATAAACACTCTAGAGAGAATGCCATTAAAAATGCAGATATTATTATCTCTATGCTACCAGCACGTTTTCATATAGAAGTTGCAAAAGACTGTATTACTTTCAATAAAAATATGGTTACAGCATCTTACGTTAGTAACGAAATGCAAGCTTTAGATAAATCGGCAAAAGACAAAGGTTTAATTTTTATGAACGAAATTGGTGTAGATCCAGGAATTGATCACATGAGCGCCATGAAAGTTATAAATACTATTAGAGCTAAAGGCGGAAAAATGATTTTATTCGAATCATTTACAGGCGGTTTAGTTGCTCCCGAAAGCGACAACAATTTATGGAATTACAAATTTACTTGGAATCCTAGAAACGTAGTAGTTGCAGGACAAGGTGGTGCCGCAAAATTTTTACAAGAAGGCACTTATAAATACATCCCTTACAACAGACTTTTTAGACGTACAGAATTTTTAGATGTTGAAAATTTTGGACGCTTTGAAGCTTATGCTAACAGAGATTCTTTAAAATACCAAAGTGTATACGGGTTAAATTCTATTGAAACTCTTTACAGAGGAACCATGCGACGTGTAGGATTCTCAAGAGCTTGGAACATGTTTGTTTTATTAGGAATGACAGACGATAGTTACACAATAGATGATAGCGAAAACATGAGCTATCGCGATTTTGTAAACGCCTTTTTACCTTACAGTCCTACAGATTCTGTAGAGTTAAAGTTCAGACATGCTTTAAAAATTGATCAAGATGATATTGTCTGGGACAAACTTTTAGAATTAGATCTTTTTAGCCAAACTAAAATGGTTGATCTTAAACAAGCTACACCTGCTCAAATTCTTCAAAAAATATTGATGGATAGTTGGACGCTTGCCGAAGATGATAAAGATATGATTGTAATGTATCATAAATTTGGCTACGAATTAGACGGCAAAAAATATCAAATAGATTCTACTATGGTTACCATAGGTGAAGATCAAACATATACTGCGATGTCTAAAACTGTTGGGCTTCCAGTAGCGATGGCAACCTTAGCTATTTTAAATGGAAAAATTAAAACTCCTGGAGTTCAAATTCCTATAACTGCCGAAGTTTATGAACCCATCTTAAAAGAACTTGAAGATTATGGTATTGTATTTAAAGAATATAATATGCCGTATTTAGGGTACAATCCATTAAATGTATAACCGATAAATATAATAGTGCTGCATGAAGGTTATTAACCAGAATATTCAAATAGATGGTATCGATAAAAAGATATTAAGAGCCTTAATGGAAGATGCACGTACACCAATTTTAGAAATTGCGCGTCAGGTAGGTATTTCGGGAGCTGCAATTCACCAGCGATTACGAAAACTTGAAAAATCAAAATTAATTTCGGGATCAAAGTTTATCATTAACCCTAAAGTTTTAGGCTACATGACCATGGCATTTGTTGGGATTTACCTAGACAAAGCCGTAAGTAATCCTGAAGCTGTGAAACAACTTAAAAAGATACCCGAAGTTATAGAGTGCCATTACACCACAGGAAATTGGAGTATTTTCATTAAAGTACTTTGTAAAGATAACGAGCATTTAATGCATTTATTAAATAAAGATATTCAATCTATTACAGGAGTTTCAAGGACCGAAACGTTTATGTCACTACAACAGCAAATAGATAGACAAATAAAAATATAAATTGAAGTATTAAAACTTCCGAAGACAAAAAGCATCCAATTACGGATGCTTTTTTTAGTATAAATAAATATTTGTTTTTTAATCTCTAGACATGAAAATAGAAAGGATATACCAAAACAATAACATTAACGATGCAAACAAGCCTAATGCTGCCGGAATATAATCGTTAGTAGTGTACTTGTTAACCAAGTTTGAGGTTTGATATAAAATAGATCCTCCAGCTAATAAACACATAGCTACAGAAAACCATAACCCTAAATTAAATCCAAATAATGTTCCCGCTAAAATAAGACCTAAAGCAATAAAGAACCCAATTGTTAATCCAGTTTTTAAAAATGAAAAGTCTTTTTTAGTTACAAACACCACGGCAGATAATCCTGTAAATAATGCTAAAGTAACAATTGCTGCTTGATTTAAAATTTCAGGACCAGACTCCATATAAGTTGCCGCAACATAAATCATTGGCACAAAAATAAAAGCTTCTGCTAAAATATATAGTCCGTAAGCGAGATATTGCGTTTGCTTACTTGTCGATTTTAAAGCCATTCGCTCAGCGTAATTGGTAATAAACATAAATCCACCTAACATAATAAGCCACTTATAACCATCGGTCATTGATAAAGCAAAGTTTACAATAGTTTCACTTTGTAATAGTAAATATTCAAATAACACAAAAAGTAAAACACCACCAGCTACATGACTGTACGTTTTTTTATAAAACGCAACACGCTCTACATCTGAAACTTGATTAAGCAGAACTTGTGATTGAAATTGTTGTTCCATAATAATTTTTAAATTGATTGATTAGAAATGTAATAAAAAAGTTAGACAGTTTACCTATCCAACTTTTTTATTTTTATATTGAAATAGAAATTAGCGTCTTCCTCCAAACACCTGAAGTGCCCAGTATAATAAAGAAGCTAAAGACCCTATTGCGGCAACTAGATAAGTTCTTGCTGCCCATTTAAGCGCGTCTTCTGCACCTGCATATTCTTCTTGTGATAACATGTGCTTTCCTTTTAACCAAGCCAAAGCTCTGTTACTCGCATCATATTCTACCGGTAAGGTAATAAAACTAAACAACGTTGCTGCTCCCATAAATACTACACCAGCAACAGCTATCCAATATCCAAGTCCTACACCTGCGGCAGCACCAAGAATTAAACCACCAATTACCAACCATTGAGACATCCCAGAGGTAACACTTACAATTGGCACTAATGCCGAACGCATTTTTAAAGCACCATAAGCTTTTGCATGTTGTACCGCATGACCACATTCGTGAGCAGCAACGGCAGCAGCTGCAGCATTACGTTGGTTATAAACAGATTCACTTAGGTTTACTGTTTTATTTTTTGGGTTGTAATGATCTGTAAGTTGTCCTGCAGTCGAAATAACTTGTACATCTTTAATACCGTTATCTAATAACATTTTTTCGGCAATTTCTTTACCGCTCATGCCGTTTCTTAATTGTATTTTAGAATACTGTGCAAACTTCTTCTTTAATTGGCTACTTACTAACCAACTCACCAGAGCAATCGCCCCAATTAATATATAATATCCAAATCCTATTCCCATAGCTTATAATTTTTTCTGTCTTGTAAATTTACTATTAAAACTACAAAAAATGAGCCAAAAATAAGTTAAGAAATATTGTCAGGATAAAAGCAACTCATAAGCTTACACAACCCCAACCTCCCAGTTAAACGCCTCTGCTATTTCGTCATATACAATACGTCCGTTAACAATATTTAGACCTTTTGCAAGTGTTTTATCGGTTTTACAAGCTTTTTCCCAACCTTGATTTGCTAAACGTAACACATAAGGTAATGTTACATTTGTTAATGCTAAAGTTGATGTATATGGAACTGCTCCGGGCATATTTGCCACACAATAATGCACCACATCATCAATAATAAAAGTAGGATTTTCGTGCGTCGTTGCTTTTGTAGTTTCAATACAACCTCCTTGATCTACTGCAACATCTACTAAAACAGTTCCGGGACGCATATCTTTAAGCATATCTCTAGTAATTAATTTTGGAGCAACAGCACCTCTTACTAAAACACCTCCAATAATTAAATCGTGATCTTTTATACGTCTTCTAATATTATATTCGCTTGAAAATTCGGTCACCACATGACTTGGCATCACATCATTTACATAACGTAATTGCTTCATATTAATATCCATAATGGTTACGTGAGCTCCTAAACCTGCGGCCATTTTTGCAGCCTGAATTCCTACAACTCCAGCACCTAAAACTAATACACGTCCTGGAGGAACTCCTGGAACTCCTCCTAATAATACGCCACGACCTTTAATTGGTTTTTCTAAATATTTTGCCCCTTGCTGAATTGCCATTCTTCCGGCAACTTCAGACATTGGTGTTAATAATGGTAGCGAACCATCTTCATCTTCAACAGTTTCATAAGCAATACAAACCGATTGACTTTTTAGCATCGCTTGAGTTAAAGGCTTGCTAGATGCAAAGTGAAAATACGTAAACACCACATGATGCGGTTTAATTAAAGCATATTCCTCTTCAATAGGCTCTTTTACTTTTACAATCATATCACTAGCAGCGTACACTTCTTCAATAGTTTCAATAAGTATAGCACCCGCATTTACATAATCTAAATCAGAGAAACCACTACCAAAACCAGCAGATTTTTGCACATAAATGGTATGATTATTTTTTGCTAATTCGAAAACTCCAGATGGGGTCATTCCCACACGGTTTTCATTGTTTTTAATTTCCTTTGGAACTCCAACTTTCATTGTTTTGTAGATTTTGAGATTCGTAAACAGTAAGAAAGTACCGCCAAAAAAACAAGCTATCCAAATGCATCACAGAGGATAAATTCATTTTTATGAAATTGTTATTTTGAAGCTTTTATTTTATAAACTTCTAAAAAATAGATCTTATTTTGAGTGTAATCTGATATTTGATGACATTAAAAATAGTTTCAATAGAAATCTGTTCTTGGAGTAACGATCACTTTATAAACACGATTGTTTTCAAAAATTAAAGTGAGTTGTTTCACTTTATTGTTAGAAAATCTTGCTCTGTTACCAATATGGTAATTAAATAGATCTATTTCTTCGGAAGAAGAATCGCTTGGTTGCCCTAATTGATTAATAATTTCAGACTTAGTATCATTAATAAAAAGTTCTCTATCTATGATATCATCTAACATTTGATAACGTCTCATTGTACTTTCGTTCCAGCGAGATTCGCTAAATCTATTTTCAAAAAAGTAATGTAAAGATGTACTAATTACAAATGCCGAAAACAGTATTAAGCCAATTTGATTGGTCTGATTATTTTTAAAATCGAAGTAATCTTTAAACACTTTTCGTTTTTTTGGAGCAGACTGTTTTTTAGTCCTTTTTTCTTCTAATGAAGGTTTTCCTACTGACGTTTTATCTGATGATGATGAATCTAAAGACATATAATTACTTTTTTACGATTTCAAAAATAGCTTAAAAAAATAGCCTTTCCGAATAAACGAAAAGGCTTTATAATATAAATTGAAGGTAAAATTAACCTACAATATTTACAATTTTACCTGGTACAACAATCACTTTTTTAGGTGCGCGTCCTTGTAATTGTTCAATTGTTTTTTCGTGAGCTAAAACAGTAGCTTCAATATCAGCTTTACTCATATCCATTGGTAACTCTAAAGTAAAACGCATTTTACCGTTAAATGATATTGGATAATTCTTGCTGCTTTCTACTAAATGACTGGCGTCAAATACTGGATATGCTGCTGTTGAAATTGATGTTTCATGTCCTAACATGCTGTATAATTCTTCAGTAATATGTGGCGCATAAGGCGATAATAAAACTAATAAAGGTTCTAAAACAACTTTACTTGTACATTTTTGTTGTGTAAGTTCATTTACCGCAATCATAAATGTAGATACTGATGTATTGAATGAAAAGTTTTCAATATCTGACTCTACTTTTTTAATGGTTTTGTGTAATGTTTTAAGATTGTCTTTAGTTGCTTCGGCATCGTTTACATTCAGTCCGTTTTCACCAACATACAATTTCCAAAGTTTTTTAAGAAAACCATGAACACCTGTAATACCAGCAGTGTTCCAAGGTTTAGCTTGTTCTAATGGTCCTAAAAACATTTCGTATAAACGTAAACTATCGGCACCATAATCTGCTACAATTTGATCTGGATTAACAACGTTGTATTTTGATTTAGACATTTTTTCGACCTCGCGAATAACTTTTAAATCTTTTTCTTCTACAACTTCATTATCTCTAAACACAGAAGCTCCTTGCAAAAATTTATATCTTTCATCAGGAGTTATTTCATCTAAGTTTATTTCATTTTTTAAATTAACAAACTGAACATCTATAGCTGATTTAAAACAAATAAATTTCTTTAATAAGCCTAAAGCATTTTTATTGAAATCTAAGAAAAGATCCATTCTCTTATTAAGAAATTCAAATAATGGCTTCGGTAAATCTTTTAATTCTCCTCCATCTTTAATATCATCGTAAAGATCTTTACTTATTATTATTTGAGAATCTGAATTAATATTTTTACTTCCATTTTCATCTGAAAAATTAGCTTGAAGAATATATAAAAAAGCACTTTCACCAAGTATCATTCCTTGGTTAATTAGTTTTTTGAAAGGCTCTTCAACGCCTACAAATCCGCGATCTTTCATAAACTTCACCCAGAAACGAGAATATAATAAATGTCCGGTAGCATGCTCACTTCCTCCAATATATAAATCTACATTTTCCCAATAGTTAAGTGCATCTTCACTTGCAAAAGTATCTTGGTTTAAGGCATCCATATATCTAAAGAAATACCATGAACTTCCTGCCCAACCTGGCATTGTATTAAGTTCTAGAGGGAAAATTGTTTCATTATCAATTTTATCGTTTGCAACAACTTCATTATTTTTTGTATCCCAAGCCCAAACATCTGCACGACCTAATGGCGGCTCACCTGTTTCGGTTGGTAAATATTTTTCAACTTCTGGAAGTCTGATTGGTAAGTGTGTTTTTTCAATCATTTGCGGCATACCATTTACATAGTATACAGGAAATGGCTCTCCCCAATAACGTTGACGCGAAAATACAGCATCACGCAAACGGTAATTGGTTTTTCCTTCACCTTGACCTAGTTTTTCTAGTTCGTAGATAGCCCGTTTTGAGGCTTTTTTATAATTAAGACCGTTTAAGAAATCACTATTATCAATTTTCACATTGTCTTTTGAAACAAAAGCAGCTTCAGAAATATCGGCACCTTCAAAAATGTTTGGGATATCAATATTAAAGTATTTTGCAAAATCATAATCACGTTGATCACCACATGGTACTGCCATAACAGCTCCGGTACCGTAGCTTGCTAAAACGTAATCACCAATCCAAATTGGCACAGGTGTTTTACTAAAAGGATGCTCTGCATAAGCTCCTGTAAACACTCCCGAAATGGTTTTAACATCTGCCATACGATCGCGTTCGCTACGTTTTGCTGTTGCTGTAATATAAGCTTCAACATCGGCTTTTTGTTCTGCTGTTGTAATTTGAGATACCAATTCGTGCTCTGGAGCTAAAGTCATAAAACTTACTCCAAAAATAGTATCAGGACGGGTTGTAAAAACCTCAATAACCTCATCGTGATTATTCACATTAAAAGTTACTGAAGCTCCAACAGATTTTCCAATCCAGTTACGCTGACTTTCTTTTAAAGAATCTGTCCAATCAATAGTATCAAGACCTTGTAATAAACGTTCAGCATAAGCTGAAATACGCATACTCCATTGGGTCATTTTTTTACGCATTACAGGATGTCCACCACGTTCGGAAACTCCGTTTACAATTTCGTCGTTAGCTAAAACGGTTCCTAATGCAGGACACCAGTTAACTTCTGTTTCTGCTAAATACGTTAATCTGTATTGTAAAAGAATTTCTTGTTGTTTTTCCGTAGAAAAAGCGTTCCACTCTTCTGCTGTAAAAGGGATTATATTATCGTCACATACGGCGTTTACATTGGCATTTCCTTCCGAAGAAAATAAAGCTATTAATGTAGAAACGTCTTCTGCTTTTTGAGTATTATTATTATACCAAGATTCAAATAATTGAATAAAAATCCATTGTGTCCATTTGTAATATTCCGGACTACTAGTTCTTACTTCACGACTCCAATCGAAAGAAAAACCTATTTGGTCTAATTGTCTTCTGTAAGTTGCTACGTTAGTCTCAGTAGTTACTGCGGGATGTTGCCCTGTTTGTATGGCATATTGTTCGGCAGGTAATCCAAAACTATCATAACCTTGAGGATGCAACACATTAAATCCTTTATGACGTTTGTAACGCGCATAAATATCACTAGCAATATATCCTAATGGATGACCAACGTGTAATCCTGCTCCCGAAGGATAAGGAAACATATCTAGCACATAATATTTAGGTTTATCACTTGTATTTGAGGCTTGAAATGTTTGGTTTTCTGCCCAATATTTCTGCCAGTTCTTTTCTATTGTATTAAAATCGTATTGCATCGTGGTGTGTATCTACATGTAAAGTCACAAATTTACGGCTAATTATACGATTGTAAAAGGAAGTATTATCAAAAAAGCAAGTGCCGTATTTTAATATAAATTAGTTACTAAAACGCTACTGTTTTCAACCTTTTTTGGACTTCGGAAATTATAATTTTTAAAAATATACATACCTACAATGAAATTTAAACGTTGTAAAATCAACACTAAACAAATTTCTTTTATATTTTTACATCTTCAACCTAATATATTTATGAGTTCATCTTTTGACAGGTACCAAAAACGTAAACTAATTTCTTCATACTTTTCTGTTGTGATTAGTATTGGATTAGTGCTTTTTCTTTTGGGATGTTTGGGGTTATTGGTATTAAATGCTAATAAAGTTGCCGATCATTTTAAAGAACAAGTTGTAGTTACAATCTATTTAAATGACAGCGCTAAAGATGTTGAAATAAATCAGCTACAAAAAAGTTTGGCTATGGCCGAATACACCAAAAGCACGGTGTACGTCTCTAAGGAAGAAGCTGCTCAATTTTTAAAGGCTGAAACTGGCGAGGATTTTATGGACTTTGTAGGATACAATCCGTTACAAAACTCTATTGATATTCACCTAAAAGCAGATTATGTTACTAATGAAACTTTAGATGGCATTACCGAAGAATTAGCTAACAAAAAATTTATTGAAGACATAAGATACGATAATGATCTTGTAGAATTAATGAATGATAACGTAAAGAAAATTACCTTTTGGGTACTTATTGTAAGTGTGTTATTTACGCTAATTGCTGTGTTGTTAATTAATAGCTCAATCCGTTTAGCAGTTTACTCTAAGCGTTTTATTATTAAAACCATGCAAATGGTAGGTGCTACAAAACGTTTTATTAGAAGACCTTTTGTTTTTAAAAGTGTACAATTAGGTATTATTGGTGCATTAGTAGCACTTATAGGTATGGGAATTGTTTTATATTACCTCAACCAAACCTTCCCAGAATTAGAGTTATTACGCCAGCCATTATTAATTGGTGCTTTATTTTTAGGCATCTTTTTACTAGGAATTATTATTACATGGTTTAGTACATTTATAGCTACACAACGCTTTTTAAACTTAAAAACAGACCAACTTTATTATTAATTTAGAAACTCTTAACAGACCTTTATAAATTAAAACAGTTACTTTGTGGCTGCATTGAAAGCCTTATAATTATGGGAGAACAAAAACGAAAAGAAGACGCAAAAACCGAATTTATATTTGGTAAGAAAAACTACAAGTTTATGCTTATTGGATTGGCATGTATAGCTGTAGGATTTATTTTAATGTCTGGTGGTGGTAGTGACGACCCTAACGTTTTTAACCCAGATATTTTTAGCTTTAGACGTATTAGATTAGCGCCAACGCTTATTTTAATTGGTTTTGGTATTGAAATTTATGCTATTTTATTAAACCCTAACAAGAAATAAAAACACACTTTTAAAGTGTTTTTACAAAGTTTTTAGCCATTTCGGTGACATACTTATAACTATTTTTCATAGCGTCATCTAGATTGGTAGCGTAATTTAAAACAGCATCTGAATAAGAGATCCCAAAGTTTTTAATTGTTTTTTCGTCTAAAGAAATAGCACCACAAAAAGCAGCGACTTTAATATTTTTTTCTTCGGAAGACTGCATTACACCTTGTATTGTTTTTCCTGAAAATGTTTGTTGATCTAGTTGTCCTTCTCCAGTGATAATCCAATCGGTATTTTTAATCTTTGTATCAAAATCTGCCAACTCTTTAATAAGCTGATTTCCGGTTTCTAGTATACCGTTTAAAAATAATTTTGAAGCAATACCAACACCTCCTGCTGCTCCTGCTCCAAGAATTTCTTGAGGATCGATATTAAAGGTCGTTTTAAGTACTTTAGCAAAATCTTGCAACCCTTTATCTAACATTTCAATGTCGTCTTGTGTCGCCCCTTTTTGAGGTCCGTACACATAAGCCGATCCATTATTACCGTGCAAAGGATTATTAACATCACAGGCAATCTTAAAACTTACGGTATGTAATTTTGGGTGTACTTCGCTCTTATCAATAGAAACAATATCTGATAAACAACGTCCAATTGGTGAGACTTCATTTCCGTTGGCATTTAAAAATTTATAACCTAAAGCTTTTGCCATACCAATACCACAATCGTTAGTTGCGCTTCCTCCAATTCCTAAAATAATGGTTTTGGCTCCTTTTACAATAGCATCAACAATCATTTCTCCAGTTCCTAGAGTTGTGGCATTTTTACAATCAAAATCTTTGGGATCTAATAATTTTACTCCAGAAGCTTCAGCCATTTCTATAAATGCCGTTTTTGAAGTTTCAGCATATAAATAAGTTGCGGTAACAGGTTTAAAAAATGGATTGTTTACTGTAACCGTAATTTCTTCACCGTTTAAGTAATAATTTACCACCTCAATAGTACCATCTCCACCATCGGCAAGTGGGAGTTTTACAATATTAAAATTTGAATGTGATTGCTTAAAACCTTCTTCAACAGCATTACAAAATTGCAATCCTGTTAAAGAGTTTTTAAATTTATCTGGAGCTATAACTATTTTCAAAAAGGTAGGTTTTAACTAAAAAAATTAACTAAGAATGTTGCAAATACGCAAATGATCACAAAGTAGGTAAGTAAGATAATAATCTCTTTTTTTCCGCCTTTATAAAACACAACGCCAAGTCCTTCTTTTGCTTCTCTTTTTATTAATAAACTAATTGTGTATGCCACAACCATAGTTACTAAACATCCAATAGCATTCCACCAGAACCAGAAAATATTTGGCACATAAAGCCATAAATACATATTAAAAAGCACCCCAACAACAATACCAATATTAGCACCTAAAGCGTGTGTACGTTTTGTAAAAATTGCTAGTATAAATGCGGCTAAAATTGGTCCATAAAATATTGAACTAATTTTATTAATTACTTCAATAACGGTTCCTTCAATACTTCCTGCAAAAAAGGCAAAGAATAAACAAACTAATCCCCAAAAGATAGATAATAATCGCGAATAAGACACGTATTGTTTATCGGACATGTTTGGCTTGTAACGTTTAATAAAATCTTCTAAAGTTACCGCAGAAAGTGAATTTACTGTAGAACTTAATGATGACATTGCTGCCGACATTATTGCAACAATTAAAATTCCTATAATTCCGTTAGGTAAATAATTCATAATAAATACTGGTACCATTAAATCGGCTTTTTTACCTTCTAAAGTTCCAATATTAGCTTGGTAAACGCTATCCATCATATCTTGAAAACCTACATCTTGTAATAATAAGGTTCCTAAAACAAGTCCCATTACACAGTAAGTTAATGTAATTGGAAAACGAAATAATCCGTTAGCTAATAATAATTTCTTAATGGTTGGCATACCGTCTGCAGAGAGTAAACGTTGTGATTGAGTTTGATCTGTTCCGTAGTAAGAAGCATATAAGAAAAACCCACCAATTACCATTGGCCAGAATCCGAATTCATCATTTTTATCGGCATTACTAAATCCCCATTTACTAAAATCTACTGCGGTTAAACGGTCTTTATCTACAAGCGTTATAAAATTATCAACCCCTCCAAGTTCGCTAACTCCGTAAACTAGACAGATAATTATTCCGAAGAATAAAATACACATTTGTATTACATCTCCCCAAATAACGGCTTTCATACCACCTTGAAACGAGTAAATCATGGTAATTACTCCAATAAGTAATATGGATACCCAAAACTCAATACCAATAGTTGCTTGTAAAATTAGCGCCATAGTATATACCATAACTCCGGTTGCTACCGAACGACTAATTTGAAATACAAAACTAATTAGTAAACGAGAAGAGGCATCAAAACGTTTTTCTAGGTATTCGTAAATACTGATAACGCCCGAATTGTATAAGGTTGGAATCACTGCTATTAACAAAAATGCCATAGCAAGCGGCACACCAAACTCGTAAGTTAACCATTGTAAACCTCCACCTTCTTTTAATCCTACAAACGCTGGCGCGGAAATAAAACTAATTGCGGACAATTGGGTTGCCATGGTAGACAAACTCAAAGGAAACCAACCCATAGATTGTCCGCCTAAGAAATAATCTTTAGAGTTTTTATTTTCTTTAAAGAAATAACCTATTCCTAAAAAACCTAATAAATAAACGACTATAATAATGTAATCTATATAATTCATAACTCTAAATTAGTGGTATTTTAATTGCTATTATGTGTGTATGCTAATCGTAATTATTCATTTATTAAATCTAAAAGAAGTGCTGCAGACCATGAGAAATTTTTTCCACCGTAACCTGCATGACCTTCTTTATGTGCTGATTTTCTTGGATCAAAGTACTCATAAAAACCATTGTTTTCAATAATCTCAAGCGTATCGTTTTTTAAGCGTTTGGCAACAGTATCATATCCATAATCTTTAGCGCCTTTATAAAGCATCCAGTTTAAGTTAATCCAAACGGGACCTCTCCAATATTTTTTTGGATTGAAACGTTCACTTGTTGGATCAAAAGAAGCACAAAGATACATATCGTCATTTCCAAATTTATCCATTAAAACTGCTTTCATATCATTAGCACGTTCCTTACTTGGGATATTAGCAAATAATGGTGTAAATGAAGATGAAGATAAGTGTCTTAATGGTTTTTCATTTCTTAAATCGTAATGAATATAACCACCAACCTCAGCATCATATAATTTTGTGTTTACTGCTGAAATGGCTTTTTCTTGCCATAATTCTAGTTGCTTAATCTTATCATCGCTGTTTCCTATAAGTTTATATAATGCAATTAAACTTTGGTTAGATTTTATTAAAACCGAATTAAACAACGGGTCTTGAACTAAAAATGGCGAAAACTCAGCAATTTTAGCATCGTCATAATTATGTGCTTTTGCAACATCAATAACGTGTAAATAATGTTCGTATTCTCTATGAGTTGGACGTTGAGAAGCATCTACATGTGTAGTATCGCGACGCTCAAAAGTATATTCTGGTGAGTCTACATTTTTCCATATATCATCCCAAATTGGTGAATTATCTGTCCCAGATTCCCAGTTATGGTAAATATATACTAATCCTTCATTTTGAGGATCTCTATGATTGTAAAAGTAAGCGTGGTTATTGTAAACCTTATCTATTTGAGATTCAATAAATTTTAAGCTTGCTTTTTTATCTTTACTTATGCGGTACATTTCTTCTAACACAAAACCGGTTACTGGTGGTTGTGTCATTCCTGTTGATTTGTATTCTGGTGAAGATTCTGGGTGTAAATCTGCACGATGAAAATCTGGTCCTGGAAAATAACTATCGCTTTCTACATGAAATACAATATGCGGTATAAATCCGTTACTCCATTGTGCTTTTAATAATGTTTCAATTTCAGCTTCAGCTTTACTCATATCATAATGCGCAAAACCAATAGCTATAAAACCTGCATCCCAAAACCATTGGAACGGGTATAAATTTTCGCAAGGAATTGTATATTTTCCTTCAGGTTTAAAATTAGTATTCAGTATCTGTTGAGCTTCTGCTTGTAATTTTTCTTTGTTCATTTAAAAATAAATAAAAGACACATCATTATCGTTTATAAATAATGATGCATCTTAATTAAAACTAACTTAAAATTGTATTGTAATTAACTTTAGAAGTTAAATGTTGCATTTAAGAATACTCTTGTTGGTAAAACTGGACGTCCTACAAAATATTCTTCTTCAGTTTGATTGTTTCCTAATCTTGGTGAACCTTCTGTTACACCATCAGAATTAAATAAGTTAAAGGCTTGCGCTCCTAATCTTAAAGTTTCTCCGCCTTCGCTTAACTCAAAAGTATAACCAAGGTTTAAACTTGCCATTCCTATAGCGTCTAACTCAATAGTATTAGCATCGTTTGAAAATTTATCTCCTGTATAATTATATACAAAACTTGCATCGTACTTTTCGTTAGCATAATCTAAAGACCATGTAGAAATAAAGTTTGGTTGTCTTCTTAATTCGTTGCCTTCAATAGTTGGATCTGCAGACGATTTAGTAATTTCATGTACTTGGTAAGTTAAAGAACCTCCAAAGTTTAAGTTTTTTACAAAGTTCCAGTTCCAAGTTCCTTCAAATCCAAAAGTACTTGTATCTTGAGTATCTACTTCTTCGGTAAATCCTCCTCCTGGTGCATTTACAAATGATATCGAACGTCTGTCATTTAAGTTTACACTGTATAATGCTGCGGTTCCAGAAAATTTATCTTTTGCATATTTAACACCTAATTCTCCTTGTAATATTTTTTCTGTATCGTAAGATGATGGATTACCTAAAGCATCAAATTGTGTTCCTCTTAACTCTGGAAAGAAATACCCTCTAGAGAAGTTACCATAAACACTTAAGTTATCGTTTACTTTATAAAGTCCTGCTACAACTACTGCAAAATCATCTGCAGAAACGTGACCTCTGTTGTAACTTCCATTACCCCAAACTACGTTATCTAAATTTGTAATTCCTGTATTATCTACATTATAAACTTCTGTTCCTTCAACTTCAATATCTCCCGAAGCACGTTCGTAACGTACACCAAAATCAAAGTTCCAACGGTCTAATTTTATTTCATCAGCAATAAAAAGTGCAATTTTATTACTTGTAATATTTCTGTTTGTATATCCTGTCCCTCTATTAGTAACTCCATTTACTGAGTATCCAGATACGTTAATTAATTCTGGTTGATCATTATACTCACCTAAATAAGTCGTGGTTACATTAAAATCTCCTGCACTAGAGCGCGACATAAAAGTTCCTAAAGTAATGTTGTGGTTTCCTGCAGTTTTTGTGAATTTAATATCGGCCATAATTTCCTGTAAAGGTCTACTACGATCTAATATTCTGTTTTCATATAATAAAGCATCATTTGCTAATGGTTGCCCATTTAGATATGTAAAGTTTCCACTTGCTAAACCTCTAGCATCTAAATATTCTTGTTGCGTTTCAACAGCTTTTGCTCCTGTAACTCCACTTCCATCTAAGAATAAGTTAAATTCATGCTTGTATTTTGAGTATCTTAATTTAGCATCTACTTTAAGTTCGTCATTAAAACGGTGTTTAAAGTTGGTTAAAAAATACCCTCCTTTAGTTACAACACCATCTTCAATTGGTGAGTTGTAAATACCATCTGGTGTTGCGTAAGAAATATCAGATGCTGCAGCCGTTTGTAATGTGTAAATAGTTTCACCGTCATTTCCTTTTGGTCTAGATCTAGAACCACCTTCTAATGGGTAAGGTAAATAAAACTGTACGCTATCATCAATCCATTGTCCTGAAAAGGTAATTGATCCTTTATCAGTTAATTGTTTAATATTTCCTCTTAATTGAAATCCTTCTGTAGCTAAACCTGTTTTTATTGGACCATCATCATAACGATAAAATCCTGATAAAGCATAAAATGTATTTGAATCCTCTCCTCCTAATGGTCCACTAGTAACAAAATCCGCTTTGTATCTTGAGTTTGAAGCAACTTCAGTTTTTAATGTTGTTTTTTGTTGACTACCACCAGTAACACTGTTGTAGTTAATAATTCCGGCAACCGATCCTACTCCGTAAAGAATAGATGATCCTCCTCTTACAAACTCTAAACTTTTCATTCCAATATCATTTCTAAAATAAACATCATGCGCAGATGAGTTTAAACCAAAAGTTCCTAATACTGGCATTCCATCTATTTGTAATGGATTAAATTGGTATTGACCTCCAGAAGGTAAACCTCTAACAAAAATATTTGATGCTACTTCACCACCTCCACCTTCGGCAGTAATTCCTGGTACACTTCTTAAAACATCTGCTTGACTACTCGTATTAATTGTTGCTAATTTTTTTGCTCCAATTGATGTAATAGACATTGGTGTTTCTTTTTGAGAACGTCGTGTAGAAGTTCCTGTTAAAAGTACTTCATCTAAAGTATTACCTCCTTCTTGAAGCGTCACAGTTAACGTTATTACACTTCCTGTTAAAGTCACTAATTTCTCAAATGTTTCGTAACCTAAGTAAGACACTTGTACGGTTTGCGCGCCGTCTAAACTTACTGTAAAATTAAATTTACCATCAAAATCTGTTGTGGTTCCTGTTGCAGTGTTCTTAATAAGTACATTCGCTCCTGGTATTGGGACTCCGGAGCCATCTAAAACGGTTCCGTTAATTTCCGTTTGCGAAAAAAGAGTAGCTACACTAAGTAAGCATGTGAACAATAGTAGTATTTTCTTCATTAGATTGTTATTTTGTTATATTTTTGATAAATCTATTACCGTTTTGTTAATTTCAGGTTAAAAAACTATCAAAATATCAACGCAAACGTTTGCGGTAACGTTTGTTATTTAAAATTTCTATTGTGAAGAGAAAAATTACAACATTAAAAGAGTTGGCGCGTCAACTAAAACTTTCTATTTCAACGGTATCAAGAGCTTTAAATGATCACCCAGATATTAGTGAAGCTACAAAAGAAAAAGTACAACGACTTGCAGACGAACTTAATTATGTTCCTAACATTTTTGCAAAAGGATTTAGAAGCCACAAAACAAACATATTAGGTGTAATTGTACCAAACATTGCACACTACTTTACCTCTACAATATTAAAAGGTATCTTGGCAGAAGCCTCTTTAAAAGGCTATCGGATCATTATTTCGGAATCAGATAACGATACCGTAAAACAAACCGAAATGTTAAGAACAATGGTGCAGTTTGGAGTGGATGGTATACTAATGTCACTCTCCAAAAAAACACAAAATATTGAAAGTATTATTCAAATGAAAAATACATTACCGTTAGTATTGTTTGATAAAGTATCTAGTAAAATACCATGTACCCAAGTAGTTATTAACGAAGAAGAAGCTTCTTTTCACGCTATTGAACATTTAATTAATACTGGTAAAAAACGGATCGCGATTATTAAAGAATCTGAACATTCCTATAATTCCGAAAAGCGATATACAGGTTATCTTAGAGCTTTAAAGGAATATAATATTGAGTTCGATGATAAAATTGTTTTGAGTTGTAGTGATATTTCAATGAAACAAGGACGTCGCATGACCAGCTTATTGTTAAGTATGAAAAAACGCCCCGACGCTATTTTTGCAATTACCGATAGTGCAGCGATTGGTGTTATTAAAACATTAAAAAAATTTAATATAAAAATCCCCGAAGATATCGCCGTTATAGGATTTAGTAATTCAATTAACTCCACAATAATAGAACCTCATTTAACCACCGTAGACCAACCAGGAGAACTTATTGGAGCAACAGCCGTAAGATATCTAGTTAATGAAATAGATACTCCCACCGAAAACTTTATCAATAAAACTATTGAAATTAAAACAAACCTCATTATTAGAGAATCTACCTTTAAAGCTTAGTAAAAATTACAAGTTTTTCAGGTATTGATTATTCTATTTTGATACATTTGCCACATGGATATTATAAACGCAATCATATTAGGTATCATTCAAGGACTTACAGAATTCCTTCCGGTATCATCTAGTGGACATTTGGAACTTGGTAAAGCTATTCTTGGAGATCAATCTGTACCTGAAGAAAGTTTAATGTTTACAGTGGTATTGCATTTTGCTACTGCATTAAGTACGATTGTTATTTTCCGTAAAGATATTTTTAGCCTTCTTAAAGGCATCTTCCAATTTAAATGGAATGAAGACCTTCAATTTGCATCAAAAATTATACTCTCAATGTTACCAGCTGTTGTGGTTGGTTTATTTTTTGAAGAACAACTTGAAAGCCTATTTGGTGGAAACATTATGTTAGTCGGTTTTATGCTTTTAATAACTGCCGCCTTATTATTTCTAGCAGACAAAGCCAAAAACACCAATAAAAAAGTAAGTTTTAGTAATGCCTTTTTAATAGGAATTTCGCAAGCCATTGCAATGCTCCCAGGAATTTCACGCTCTGGAGCAACAATCTCAACATCGGTATTATTAGGTAACGATAAAACCAAAGCCGCACGATTTTCATTTCTTATGGTAGTGCCATTAATATTTGGGAAAATTGCAAAAGACGTTTTAGGTGGTGATCTAAATTTTGAAAGCCACACCATTGTACCACTAACTGCTGGTTTTATTGCTGCGTTTGTAGCAGGATTATTTGCCTGTACTTGGATGATCGCCTTAGTAAAGAAAAGTAAACTCTCATATTTTGCAATTTACTGCGCTATCGTAGGACTTATTGCTATCATTTTTTCTATTTTAAATTAATATGAAAACAGCCGAAGACTATCAAGCAGGTCAAGTATTACTAATTGACAAACCGTTAAATTGGACCTCTTTTCAAGCCGTAAACAAATTACGATGGGAAATTCGTCAAGCCTTTAATATCAAAAAAATTAAAGTCGGTCACGCCGGAACATTAGATCCATTAGCTACAGGATTACTAGTGATTTGTACAGGAAAAATGACCAAGCAAATTGACACTTTTCAAGGACAGATAAAAGAATACACCGGAACTTTTGTTTTAGGAAGCACAACCCCTTCTTATGATTTAGAAACCGAAATTGATGCGACTTTTGAAACCGCTCATATTACCGACACATTAATCCATGAAACTACAAAACAGTTTATTGGAGAAATAGATCAGTTTCCACCAGTATTTTCAGCATTAAAAAAAGAAGGAAAACGTTTATACGAGTTTGCTAGAGCTGGAGAAAAAGTAGATATCCCTTCTCGTAAAGTGAGTATTGCCGAATTTGAAATTACAAAAATTGATGGTAATAATGTAGATTTTAGAGTAGTTTGTAGCAAAGGAACTTACATAAGATCTTTAGCCTTTGATTTTGGAAAAGCACTAAACTCTGGAGCGCATCTTTCAGCATTAAGACGTACCAGAATTGGTGATTTTAAAGTTACAGACGGCGTATCTCTAGAAGAATTTATCAATCAGTTTGCTACAAAAGAAGACTAAGTTTTAGTCTCAAAAAAAAAACTTTCATCCCTTTATACACAACAGATATTGCTTTTTATAATCTAACAATCAAATTACAACGTATATATTATAACAAGCAATACTAATTTTTGAAATTTACAGATACATACAAAGCATTACTTATTACAGCTCTAATTTCGGGGATTGTAATTATGGCTATGTTTAGTTTTCACATTACAAAAAAGGCAGAATTAATTACAGAAAGTTACTTTGAAATTACGCCTCCTACTCCCGAAGAAGAAAAGCTATTAGAAACTTTGGAGGCTTTAGAAAAAGCGTCTTCCAAAACAAATAAAGCTTATAATGAAGATGAAGAGTTTAAAAAATTAATGAAAAACTTTAAATCATTAAGTAACAACGATTTTAAAAATAACACCAAAACACCTCAAAAAACTTCAGCTTCAGAAAGTGAAACTACATCAAGTTCACAAAGCGTGCTAACTTCTAATTACGAAGAACAATCTATCTCTGAAAAAGAATTAAATGCCTATAAAAAAGCAAAAGCTATTTTAGCCATGCACTCTGACAAAGAAGAAGATAAAAACGAGAAAGGAAATTCAGCAAGTACATTAACTTACTCTTTAAAAGGGCGCGAATTAATAAGATATAATACGCCACGTTATTTATGCGAAGACAGTGGAAAAATTGTGGTAAATATCACAGTAAATACTTCAGGTAAGGTTACAGATACTTATATTAACACTTCGTCTTCTACAGATAATCAATGTTTAACCCAACACGCTTTAGAATATGCCGAATCGGTTATATTTGACTCGGCAACTCTAAAATCGCAAATAGGTACTATTACATTCTATTTTAAGGGAAAATCTTAAAGACTTAACGCAGCAAGCATATCATTCACTACTGCTTGTCCTTTATTTTTATTGTACCAATGTTGTAACTCCTCCTTAAATTCTGGAGTAAGCGCACCATGTTTGGCTTTATAATCGTTAACCATTGCTGTTGCTTCAGTTGGTCTTGGACCGTAACTTCCTACAACTTCTCCGGTAGTATTGTTTAACATTATTAACTTAGGAATTGATTTTCCGCCATTAGTTAAAAATTGATCCATGAGTGCTTCATTTTCATCTCTCAGTACAATTTTTAAATCAATATTTTCATTAAGTTCTGCTACTTTTTGTATTACTGGAACTACATGAGCCGCATCACCACACCAACTTTCCGTAAGTACAACCCAAGTAAAATCGCCTTTAAAATCTGCTATTTTTTGTTTTGCGTCTTCAGTTATTTTTATTGTTTTATCCCAACGTTTCATACGTTTATCATTAAGCATGGTGTAATTTGCCATAGCTTCAGATTGATCTGGTCCTGTTGCACCATTTGTAGCTACCAAATCACTTACTAATGTTCGGTATTCAGGATATGTATAGCTTTTTTTTAAGCTTTCAGTAATTGTATTTAAAACGGGTGTTTGATCTAGTGTGTTCATAATTTTAATTCCTTTCTAACAAAAATACTATTTAACAGCATATATTTAGGTAACTGTTGTTACATTAGTAGTATCAATTTAAAAACCTTACAAAATGACAAAGCACAGATGCGGATGGTGTAAAGGAGATAACCTTTATGAAGCTTATCACGATCAAGAATGGGGAATTCCTGTTTATGATGACGCTACGATTTTTGAGTTTTTAATTTTAGAAACCTTTCAGGCAGGTTTAAGTTGGATTACCATTTTACGTAAACGTGATAATTTCCGTAAAGCCTTTGATTTTTTCGACTATAAAACCATAGCCAATTACAATCAGGATAAAATTGATAGCTTATTACAAGATGCCGGTATTATTAGAAATAAACTAAAAATAAACGCCACTATAAGTAATGCAAAAGCATTTATGCTTATACAGGAAGAATTTGGAACGTTCTCAAAATACATTTGGGATTTTGTGGGTGGAAAACCTATAAAAAATAAAGTTGATGTTTATAAAAATGCCCCAGCAAGTACAGCCATAAGCGAAGCATTAAGTAAGGATTTAAAAAAACGAGGATTTAAATTTGTAGGCCCAACCGTGGTTTATGCTCATATGCAAGCTACTGGAATGGTGAACGATCATGAGATGGATTGTTATAGATATGATGAAGTGTAACGTTTAACTTAAATAGCTTAAAAATTCATCTCGAGGAATATCTTGCGCTCCTAAACTCTCCAAATGACTTGTGTAAACTTGACAATCTATAAGTTTGTAGTTTGTATTCTGAATAAATGTGATAAAACCAACCTTACTCGCGTTACTCACTTTGGCAAACATGCTTTCACCACAAAAAACGCCATTCCCTAAATCTACACCATATAAACCACCAACAAGTGTCTCATTTTGCCATACCTCAACAGAAGTTGCGTAGCCCATTTCATGCAATTCAATATAGGCATTTCTCATGGTATTGGTTATCCATGTTCCTGCTTGACCATCGCGCTTAATTTTTGAACACGCATCAATAACATATGCAAAAGCAGTATTTACAGTGACTACAAAATCGGAATTTCGTAACACTTGTTTCATGCTTTTAGAGACTTTTAATTCCTCTGGAAATAAAACAAACCGAGGGTCTGGACTCCACCATAAAATAGGCTCGTCTGCTTCAAACCACGGGAATATACCACACTTATAAGCTAAAAGTAAACGCTCCACACTCAAATCGCCACCAAAAGCTAAAACACCTTCAGGAGAAGCTAACTCATGGTTAGGAAAGCTAAGATCGTCTGTAAGTAAAATCATGTGTTTAATATTAAAAAATTAAGGGAAATAAAAAACCCCAATGTAAAGATACATTGAGGTTTTAATATAAAAAATTTCTTTTTTTATAGCTTAAAAAGGAAGATCATCATGATCCTCAGAATTTAAATTTCCAGCTGGTTCAAATGCTTGAGCAGGAGGAGTTGCAGGCATACTTGCAGATTCTGCTTGAGCTGCTTCTATTCTCCATCCTTGGATTGAGTTAAAATATTTAGTTTCTCCTTGTGGATTAACCCATTCTCTACCTCTTAAGTTGATGCTGATTTTTACAGGTTGACCTACTTGAAAGTTGTTAAGTAAATCTGTTTTATCTTGCACGAACTCTACCATTATATGTTGTGGATATTGCTCTTCTGTTGTTACAACAACTTCTCTTTTTCTAAACCCATTACCTCCAAAAGTTTGAGTTTCTCCTACCATTTTGATTTTTCCTTGTACTTCCATATCCTATTTAATTTACTTTACTTTACTTTACTTTACTTTATAATAATAATAATTTCCACGCACTGTTTACATCACCAAGACTTAGGTAATTACGTGCAATTGTATGTTTTTCTCTATGAGACATCTCCTTTATATTTGGATAACGTTCACTAATCTTATTTAAAAATAACTCAATTTCTTCTTCATTTGGTAATGCCTCAACATTTCCTAACATTCCTAAATCATTTCCAGTAAAAATCATACTGTTTTTTATGTATTCAGGCATTGCATCTACACCAATTCCACGAGTTTGTAATGGCTTAGGTATTTCAAAGAAACTATCTTTAGCACGGTTATAATAACTCCCACCAGCTCTAGCTACGAGATCTAGTTTTATTTGATCAATCGCTCCATTTTCATCTAGTACACTATCGTCTATATGTAATTTTACAACTTCACAAATCACTAAATTTCCTGCGCCTCCTTCTGTTCCTAATTTTACAATTTCATTCACCTTACACTCAAATTGTACTGGTGACTCAGCAACTCTAAAAGGTTTTATCAAATCTGATTTCAACATGGTTAAACCTGCTTTATCAAATTCGTTTACACCTTCGGCATATTCTGTACTACTTAAAGATGCTTGATGCACCAAATCGTAATTCACAACGTTAATAACCACCTCTTTTACGCGCTCAACATTTTCTAAAGTATGCTTAGTTGTATTATCTCTTACACGTCTTGCCGGTGAAAAAATAAGGATTGGCGGGTTAGCACTAAACACATTAAAAAAGCTAAATGGAGACAAATTAGGATGTCCTTCTTCATCAATAGTACTAGCAAATGCAATAGGTCTTGGTGCCACCGCACTTAGCAGATAACCATGTAGTTGCGCCGTTGAAATGTCTTTGGGTTTAAAAGATGCCATCTAAAAATAATTTTGTTTTATGCAAATGTAGTTATATTAGTAGTGTTATAAAAATGATTTGCCTTATCGCCAAACAATATTATTAACAGTTTGACATTATATATATAATTAATTTCTCATAATGACATTTACCAAAAATCAAAACGTATTACGTTGGACTATTATTTTAGTTTCATTTTTTACTATTTCTTTAATTTTATGGAATACATATATCTTTTTTCAGAATTTTAAAGATGAAGAACGCAGCAAGATGCAAAATTGGTCTTTTGCCCAAAAAGAACTAAGTAAATCGTCTAATTTAGATATAAATATTGGAGAACTTCCGCTGGTAATTCTTAAAAGCAACACTACAACTCCCATGATAAATGTGAGTGCAAATGGCAGAATGAATGCCAATAATATTTCTGAAGAAAAAGCAAAAGACACTACTTATTTACGCTCGCTTATTACAAAATTTAAAAGTGAAAACGAACCTATAGAAATTCGTTCAAACGGAAAAGTTTTATCTACTTTATACTACGGAAATTCACCACTATTAAACAAATTAAAATATTACCCTTTAGCACTTTTACTTATCATTTTACTTTTTGCTGCTGTAGCTTATTTCTTTTATAGAAGTACAAAAAATGCTGAACAAAACAAATTATGGACAGGAATGGCTAAAGAAACGGCCCATCAAATTGGAACGCCTTTATCTTCATTAATTGGTTGGACCGAAATTTTACGTTCCGAAGATGTAAATCCCGAGTATATAAAAGAGATTGAAAAAGATATTGATCGTCTACTTACTATTACCGACAGATTTAGCAAAATAGGATCAATACCTACCTTAAAAAAATGCGACATTATTGCCGAAACTTTTGAAACTTATGATTACTTAAAAGCGCGTTCATCAAAACTTATTGATTTTGAAATTGTAACACCAAATACGCCTCTTTACGTTAATTTAAATAAGCAATTATACAGTTGGACCATTGAGAATTTGGTGAAAAATGCTATTGATGCTATGAAAGGAAAAGGGAAATTAACCCTTAATATTGTAGACGATCATAAGTATGTGAAAATTATGGTTACCGATAACGGAAAAGGGCTTCAAAATCATTTACATACTAAAATTTTTAAACCCGGTTATACTAGTAAAAAACGCGGTTGGGGTTTAGGCTTATCTCTAGCCAAACGTATTGTTGAAGATTACCATAATGGGAAAATAAAAGTTTTAAATTCTGAAGTAGAAAAAGGAACTACAATGCAAATTTCATTAAAAATAATTGAGTAAATTTGCCGAATGCAAGAATCGTTTTTTACACTAAAAGAAGTTGCCCTAAATAACAACTGCCCTGAATGCTACTCCAAAGAAGGGTTACAACTTACTTTTAAACAAAAGTTTGTAGAAAACCGTTTTTATAAAGCAATTACAGAAGAAACAGCTCATGCTATTTTTTGTAACACCTGCAAAACTGATATTTTTCCTGTACAATGGACCGATGATATTGAGCGTGTATTTGAATATCAAAAAAAAGCAACACCTGCAAAACCTAAATCTGTAAAACTAAAACAGATGTCTTGGATTTTAATAAGTGTTAGCGCACTCATTATTACTGCAATCGTACTGTATTTCTTAGGAATTTTTAATGCTTTATAAGTGAGAGGCAATTTTAGTTGCAATAGCTTCAAACTCTTCTTTATCTAAAGTTACTTTATCAATAAATTGAATATCTCCCATGGTATTTAACGGCACTAAATGTACGTGAACATGTGGTACTTCTAGTCCAATAACCGACATTCCTACACGTTTACAAGGCAATGATTTCTCTAAAGCAATAGCTACTTTTCTTGAAAACTCCATTAGAGCCGTATAAGTTTTAGCATCTAAATCAAAAATTTTATTCACCTCCTTTTTTGGTATACAAAGTGTATGTCCTTTTGCGTTAGGATTAACATCTAAAAAAGCTAAAAAATCTTCAGTTTCTGCGACTTTATAACATGGAATTTCCCCGTTAACTATTTTTGTAAAAATTGACGCCATGATATGTGTTTAA
Organism: Lacinutrix undariae; assembly: GCF_052934785.1. NCBI lineage: Bacteria > Pseudomonadati > Bacteroidota > Flavobacteriia > Flavobacteriales > Flavobacteriaceae > Lacinutrix > Lacinutrix undariae. The sequence goes on along the minus strand of NZ_CM128809.1, from coordinate 1,503,028 downwards.
AAAGTTATACTTGTAAATATAAAAAGATTCCCCTTTTGGAGGAATCTTTTTACTTATTTTATTGAAATACTATGTGTGTGACACGTGTATTATCTTGTGATTTCTAAGACATCAAATTTCATTACACCATTAGGCACTTGCACTTCTGCAACTTCACCAACAGCTTTTCCTAATAATCCTTTTCCTATTGGAGAGTTTACAGAAATTTTACCGGCAGCTAAATCTGCTTCACCATCTGCTACTAATGTGTAAAGTAACTCCATACCATTAGTTTGATTTTTAATTTTAACCGTAGATAACACTAATGCTTTTGAATTGTCTAATTGAGATTCATCAATTACTCGTGCTCCAGATAAAATTTCTTCAAGTTTAGAAATTTTCATTTCCAACATTCCTTGAGCTTCTTTTGCTGCATCATATTCAGCATTTTCACTTAAATCCCCTTTATCTCTAGCTTCAGCAATTGCTTGTGACGCACTTGGACGCTCTATATCTTTGAGTTGTCTTAACTGGTCTCTTAATTTTTTTAACCCTTCAGGCGTATAATAAGATACTTTACTCATAACTTTATCGTTTATTAATAATAAAAACAGCCGACTACATGTCAGCATAAAAAAATCCCGCTCACACGAGATCTATATTACAAATATACAATTTTTTTAATGCAACATTTATTTTATTGTAAATTGCATCTCAATTTTTAAAGACCTATGAAACACTTCTTTTTTCTTCTATCGTTAACACTATTAACTGCTTGCAGTAAGACAGACACATTAAACAACTGTAACTTTTTACTAGATCTTGGTGTTGGTGTTACTGTAAACTTAAACTTACCTCAATTTAGTCAGCTTCAATTTACCAGCAATTCAGTATATATTGCTAATCAAGGAAATGGAGGATTAATTGTTACTAATGTAGGATCGGGCCTACGTGCATGGGATGCAGCAGACCCAAATCATACATTTACAAATAGTTGCGCTATTTTAACCATAAATGGTGGAAACGCAACTTGTAGTTGTGGTGATGATAATGAATACAGTTTATTTACCGGGCAATCACTAAATGATCCTTTACCTTGTGGGTTAAAAGAATATCGTGTAGCGCTTACTGGAAGTAATACATATTATATTAGCAATTAAAACTTAAGGGTTGCGCCTACTAAAAAGTTGGTAGTTGCTTGCGGATAATACCCTGTACCTTCAATAGTTGTTATTGATCCTGGTACAGACCAATCATCATCGTAAGTATAATAATACCCATTAGACTCGTATTTTTCTCCAAAAACATTGTTCACTAAACCAGATAACACAATCGATTTAAATATCGATTTTGTTTTTATTTCATAAGTAACATTAAAATCGTTTACAAAATAGCTCTCTAATTTTGACGCTTTAGCATCTGTATTTCCCATAAATTGTTCACCTACAAATTTGCTTAAAAATGAGATTTGAATATTTTCTTTAGGCTGAAAAACAAAAGCATTAGCTGCTACAAATTCCGGAGAAAATGAAATATTTGTTTTTCCAAAGTCAGTTAATTCTCCATCAAAAGAAGCAAAGGTTGATTTGTTTTTGTTTGAACTTATGGTAAAATTAGGTTGTACTGAGAATTGCTTAGTAATTGCAATTGCAGATTCTACCTCTAATCCTAAACGGTAACTATCTCCGCTATTTGTACGTACTGGGTTTCCAACATTATCCAAAGCTCCTGTTAACACTAACTGTTCGTTGTATAACATATAATATGCATTTACGTTGATACGAAATTTTGGTGTATTATGTCTCCATCCTAACTCAAAATCATTAAGTTGCTCTGGTTTTACGGTGTCGTTATTTTCAAAATCATCTCTATTTGGCTCTCTATTTGCTCTCGCATAAGAAAAGTAAAGATTATTTTTAGCATTCATAGTATATGTGATTCCTGCTTTAGGGTTGAAAAAATTGTAGTTTTCATCAATAGCAAGTGGCACACGATCTGAAGTTAATCCAGTAGTTTTATAATCTACATTTCTAAGTTGTAAATCTCCGTATAAACTAATGTTTTCATTCAGTTTAAAAGTGGCTTTTGTAAATACACTGAAATCTTTTTTCTTTCCATTACTCGTGTAGTATCTGTCGTTAATTTCACTATTACTAGCATATTGAGCCCAGATAATTTCACCAAAATGATCACCATCATAATCACTATAAGATGTTCCGAAGGTGAAATTTAAAGCATCAGTTTTGTAATTTGCATTGGCATTAATAACGTAAAAATTATTATCTAACCAACGGCGTCTTATTAAATCTGTAGTATTAATAGTTTCGCCTCCAAGCGTAATTTCATCTAAATTATAATCTGCAAAATCCTCATCTTCTTTATACTGTTCAAAATAGCCAGAGCCTTTAGTGTAGTTTAATCCTAGGTTTGTAGACCAGTTATTATTGTAACGTTCATTCCAGTGCAATTGGTAGTGATCTTGACTGTAATTATCTACTTCATTATTATGAAAACGCGTATTTCCATCTTCGTCAGTATACATTCCAGCAGTATTGAAAGTACGGTCGTCTTTCAATTTTTCTAAATCTTCAAGACCATTCCAAGATTGGTAAGTCACTTCTTTTCCTCCAAAAGCAATGGCTTTAATTAAGGTATTATCATCTACATAAGATGCTTGTAAATAATACGATTTAAGATCAGAAGTTGCTCTATCAATATAACCATCTGAAGCGATTTTAGATAATCTACCTGCAATTTCAAAATGATCATTAAGTGTTCCTGTACTAAATTTTACCGTGTGTTTTCTGGTATTAAAACTTCCAAAACTATTAGAAATTTCTCCATTTGCTTCTTTAGAAATCGCATCGGTAAGCACATTAATACTTGCCCCAAAAGCTCCAGCTCCATTAGTTGATGTACCAACACCACGCTGCAGTTGTAAACTTTCTACTGAAGATGCCATATCTCCTAAATTTACCCAAAATGTTCCTAATGATTCGGCATCATTATACGGAATTCCATTAATAGTTACATTTGTAGATTGTGCATTAATACCACGCACTCTAATACCGGTGTACCCAACTCCTGCGCCACCATCGGAGGTGGTTACAACAGATGGCAAATAGTTTAACAACACTGGAAGATCTTGTCCTAAATTGCGTTTTTCTAATTGTTTTTTGGTAATATTACTGTGTGTAATTGGTGATGTTGCCTCAACGCGTACAGCTTTAACGAGGACTTCGTCTAGTTTTTCAACAGTGGTTGAATCTTTTTGTTTTTCTTGAGAAAACGCACTAACACTTAGTGCAAAAAGGCTTAAAAAAGCGAATAAATTTTTCATTACGATTATAGTATAATCGAATAAAAAGAGGTCATTATTCTTCGGTTAATAATATTATTTTTTGAACCCTAAAACATGTTAAGTAACGTCGTCACGCTACTCTTATTTTTAGTGTTCGTTTCCCTAAACAGCATTATCTGTTCTAGGTTCATTGGGTATGATCTCAGCCTCTTGTTTGTTGGAAAGTTAAAAATTAAACTGCAATTATTATAAAAACAACCTCATCTAACTCATGACTGCCAACTTAAAAAAGCACCCCTTTTTTGAGAACGCTGCAAATGTATTATAGATTTTTTAAATTTACTTTAAAAACAGCTACTTTTTTTATTCTATTTTAGGACGTTTTCTATTTGCTTTCTTTTCAGCCTTTTGCTTCTTTTTCTTTAACACTTTTAGTTTAACTGAATAAGGTACTTTAGTTTTTTTTCTTGGTTTTTGTACAATAAGAGCTTTAGAAATAAGCTCAAAAAACCGATCAATCACGAGTGCTTTATTTTTATGTTGACTTCTATTTTCACCACATTGTAGAATAATTAATTGCTCTTTTGTGATGCGTGAACTTAAATTTTTACTTAAAAGTGCTTTTTGTGTTTCATTAAATACCTGAGAGGTTTCTAAATTAAAAGTCAGTTCTACTTTTGAAGCCGTTTTATTAACATGTTGTCCTCCTGCTCCAGAGCTACGAATACCTTTAAAATCAAGTTCGGTAATTAAAAGTGTTTTACTAAACATCACTTTTCATTTGATGAGTAGTTTTCAATAAATCATTTACTGTTTTTACAGGATTGAAAGTAATTAATGGTACTTCAATAAAAATAGTATTCCAATTTGCCATACTACCATTCCAAAGCCCTGGTAATTCAAGTGCTTTAAGCTCTTTACCATGTTTTGTTTTTTGGGTAATAAAAGCGGCTTTTGGATCAACAAAATCTCCTAAATCAAACTTATTGCCTTTATAATCTTTTACACCACAAACTAAGTCTACTGGATTAAAATGAGTCGCCGATTTTATAATATGTTTTTGTTGTTTATTTTTAGAATTAATCTGAGCTGATTCTACAATTTGAAGCGATACACGGTACCCTTCGCCTTTCACCCAAAAAGGTCCTCCACCGGGTTCACCCTCATTTTTAACCATTCCACAAACACGAATTGGACGGTTTAATTTATCTCTTAAATATTCGATTTGATATTTATCTTTATATTTTTCAAATTCTGGAGAGATTCTTACCTGAAGTTTATTTAATAAAAATTCTGCAATTTCAATTAACTCACTACACGAAATTTCATCATCTTCTAAACGTTTTAAATAATGAAATGCGCGTTCTTGCACATCTAAAAGCACACCTGCTAATACTTTTTTATATTTAGCAACCTCTTCTTTAAAACTATATACTACAACATTATCAATATTTTTAACAAAGATCACATCGGCATTTAAATCATTTAAATTTTCAATAAGTGCACCATGACCTGAAGGTCGAAATAAAAGCTTTCCATTTGCTTCTCTAAAGGGTTTATCTTTTGGAGTTACCGCAATAGTATCTGTTAACTCTTTTTGGTATGAAAATGAAATATCAAACTGAACACCTGTTGCCAATTCAACCAACTCTTTTATACGTGTAAACTCAGCTTTAAATTTGGTATCATGTTGTTCTGAAATTGTAAAATGAAGCGTCGCTTTATTATTTGAAGATGCGTATAAGGCCGCCTCAAACAAATGCTCTTCAAAAGCTGTTACTGCTCTATTATTTTTATAGGTATGAAAAGGCAACAACCCTTTAGGAAAGTTCCCGTAGTTAAGTTTATCTTCATCCAACATTGTTTTTACAAACAGTACTATTTTTTTTTCAATTGATAATTTCTTATAATTAAGCTGCGTTTTTTCTATATGATTTATCACTTCCGAATAAAAAGGTAATTTTTCAATACCAACTAAAAAAATTGATAAATCTTTATTTTTAAACCTATTAAGATAAGAATTAAGAGTTTCATTTTCTTGAGAAAACTCTTCTATAAATGAGAATAAAAACTTAAACATTCTAGTTGCCGCACCAGAAGCTGGTACAAATTTCAACATAGAAACAACGTTACGTTTAGCTTCAAAATAAGCTATTTTTTTCTTTATTTCTTTTTCAGACAACCTCACAACACCATCGTTGATTGTAGCTGCCGCGATTAAATTTGAAAATGGCAATCCTGATTTAAAAGTCTCGATTTGAGCTTTTACTTTATTTACGGTTAATCCTTTTTTTTCTATTTGCTTTATATCTGAATTTGAAAAACTCATTCTTTTTTTTGTAATAAATTATCAATATGTTCTATCGCGATTTTTAAACGTTCCTCTTTATTTCCTTTTACTAAAACATAAGGTCTGTTATATTTTTTTAAAGCCGTTTCAAAAGCTTTAAACATGTTTTCACGTTCGTGGGGCTTATCTCTTAAATCATCTGCTTCCCAAGGGGTGTCAATATAGGTTAAAAAATATAAATCGTAAGTATTTTCTAATGCATATTTTTCAAGAACAGGATCACAAGTTCCTGAATAATAAGCTTCCGAATACACTTTAGTTTCTAAAACATTGGTATCACAAACTAGTACTGAGTTGGTTTTTTGGGCTAAAGTATTTTCAAGTTTCATCTGCCCAATAGCTATAGGAAGTAAATCTTTAGGTTCGCAAATTTTATGTTCATTGTTCCATTTATCTTGCAAATAATCTCGTGCAAATTCAGGAACCCATAATGATTTATAATGGGCCGCCAATTGCCTTGACAATGTTGTTTTACCTGTAGATTCGGGTCCAAATAAAACAACTTTTATACAATTTGCGGGGTGTTGTTTAAGTGCTTTTTCCATGCTAAATATCCAAATATTGCTATCACTGTAAATCCTAAATATTGAAAACTAGTAAAGGTAAATCCTTTATAAAAATACAAAGGCACCGAAATAATATCCCCAACTATCCAAAAGATCCAATTTTCTACTTTTCGTTTCGCCATTAACCACATTCCTACAAAAAATATGGCTGTAGTAACGGTATCAACCATTGCTACCCAACTGGTCCATCTATCAAAAAATGTGTACACAACATACACAAAAGCTATAGTTGCAAAAAAAATGGCGACACTTATTTTTTTCTCTTTTAGCGTCATAGCTGCAATTGGTGTTACATAAGTATCATCTACTTTTCGTGTCCAAATATACCAACCATAAACACTCATAATAAAATAGTAAGCGTTTATCATCATGTCTCCCAATAACCCCCATTTTAGTAGTAAATACACAAAAATACTTGTACTTATTATTCCTGTTGGAAATACTAAAATATGATTTTGTTTTGAAAACCAAACTGATAAAAATCCAAAAATAACGGCTACTATTTCTAGAGTGATATCTAATATACTATAAGTAGCGTATTGACCAAAAAGGAAATCAAAAATGTGGTTCATAAGCGCTACGATCGGTTTTTACAATTTTCATTTGCAATACGGCAATATCAATATCTTCAAACGAACGCTTAATTTCTTGTGTTAAAAATGGCATCACCTTATCAAAATCTCCAAAAATTTGAGTACTCAAAGGGTTTTCTAAAACGGTAAAGTCTGAAGCTCGTAAATGTTTTATAAAATCAATAATATGTGGTTCGTAATCATCTTTTAGTGGTGATAATTGTAGTTCTACTGATATTTTCATGTTTTTTTATTTTATTAATCTAATATTTTAATTCTTCAAAAAACGAGTCGTCGTCTTCAAAAGCAGTTCCAATAACTACCAAATCTGCTCCAGCTTTATAAGCCTTTTTTAAATCTTTAATATTTTTAATTCCACCTCCAACAATCAATGGAACTTGGATATCTTTTTTTACTCCGGAAATAATATCTGCCGACACTGGTTTTACCGCGCCACTTCCGGCTTCTAGATAAATTAATTTCATTCCTAAAAGCTCTCCTGCTTTTGCGGTATCCACAATATGTTGCACATTGTTTTCCAACATAGGTTGCGTTTGAGTAACGCGTTGTACTGCGGTTTCTTTTCCGTTTTCAATAAGAAGATAACCTGTTGAAATCACCTGTAAATTAGTGGTTCTTAATTTCGCTACAGAAGCTATATGTTTACCAATTAAATAGTCGGGATTTGTTCCTGAAATCAAGGATAAAAACAACAAAGCATCGGCTTTATCAGTTATTTGAGTAACATCTCCAGGAAAAATAATCACTGGTAAATGCGTGAGTTTTTTAAGTGTATCAACTAAAGTATCGGTAACTAAATCTTCAACCGTACTTCCGCCTACAAAAATATGAGTTGCTACAGATGTATGCAGCTTTTTTATAAATGAAGGCAATGCTTCGAGTAACATTTTATCGGGATCAATTAAAACCGCTAATAATTTTTCACCTTCAGCAATAGCTGTAATTATATTTTGATATATCTTGGTCATTTTTATGTGGTAACGTAAGAGCAAGTAAAGTCTTCAAATTCTAAAAAGTGAGAGGTATAACGGTATTTTTTGCCTTCATAATCTATCCAAGCTACCGTATTTTGATCTTCTAACATAAAAGGAATTACTAAAAAATGTTCCTTAAACAACATCCCTGGTGTAGCAAAAAGTTTGTATAACGATTCTTTAATTCCCCAAATAATCGTTAGTTTTTTAATATAATCTTCGGCTTCTGTTTGGAGATATTTAAATTCATAATCCACAAATTTACGAGCTATAACAGCAATTTTATCACGCTGTTTTTCTATATCAATTCCTACTTCATTATCACTAATAATTACTCCCGAAAAGGTAAATGAATGCGTAATAGAAATTTGTTTTCCATCTTTTAAATGCGGTTTTCCGTTAGCGTCATAAAACAAATCTGCATCGGTGTAACCAAATTCGGCAAGCAAATGTCTCACGCTCAAAAAACCACGTTGGTGCAATTCGCTTTTCATACCTAAAACGCGGTTCAAACTTTTTTCTTCAAGGGTAATTGGCTGAAACAAATCGTTATACGACTCTGTAATCTTCCAGACTTTAACAATAGTTTGTGAGTTGACAATAATGGTTTTATAGAGTGGCATTTAATATTCTGAAAGTTATTAGTTATCTTTGCATTGCCTAAGGCACGTTTTACAATTCTGGTAAGCGAATTTAACTATTTTAAGCGCTATAGCCAAAGTTGTTTGACGATAAAAATTATAAGAAAAAAATTAAATATGAGTACAAAAACTGTTGCTTACGTACCTAACAAGGTGAAGGATATGTCGCTTGCGGCTTGGGGAAGAAAAGAAATTAAATTAGCTGAAGCAGAAATGCCAGGACTAATGAGTCTTCGTGAAGAATACAAAAACGAACAACCTTTAAAAGGTGCTCGTATTGCAGGATGTTTACATATGACGATTCAAACTGCTGTTTTAATTGAAACATTACAAGCTTTAGGTGCTGAAGTAACTTGGAGTTCTTGTAATATTTTCTCTACACAAGATCAGGCTGCAGCTGCAATTGCTGAAGCAGGAACTGCTGTATATGCTTGGAAAGGTTTATCTGAAGAAGAATTTGACTGGTGTATTGAACAAACATTATTTTTTGGAGAAGACAGAAAACCATTAAATATGATTCTTGATGATGGTGGTGATTTAACAAATATGGTTTTAGATCGTTACCCTGAATTAGCTGATGGAATTAACGGTTTATCTGAAGAAACTACAACAGGAGTTCACAGACTTTACGAACGTGTGAAAAATGGTACTTTAACAATGCCAGCAATTAACGTTAACGATTCTGTAACTAAATCTAAATTTGATAACAAATACGGTTGTAAAGAATCTGCAGTAGATGCAATTCGTCGTGCAACAGATATTATGTTAGCAGGAAAACGTGTTACTGTTTGTGGTTACGGTGATGTTGGAAAAGGAACTGCAGCATCTTTTAAAGGCGCAGGTTCTATTGTAACAGTTACTGAAATTGACCCAATTTGTGCACTACAAGCTGCAATGGACGGTTTTGAAGTTAAAAAATTAGAAACTGTTGTTGGAAATAGCGATATCGTTATTACAACTACAGGAAATAAAGATATCGTTCGTGCTGAACACTTTGAAGCAATGAAAGATAAAGTTATCGTTGCAAATATTGGTCACTTTGATAACGAAATTCAAGTAGGTTGGTTAAACGAGAAATACGGTGATACTAAAGATACTATTAAGCCACAAGTTGATAAATACAACATTAATGGTAACGATATTATTTTACTTGCAGAAGGACGTTTAGTAAACTTAGGTTGTGCAACTGGTCACCCTAGTTTTGTAATGAGTAACTCATTTACAAACCAAACTTTAGCACAAATTGAACTTTGGAATAACAAAGCAGCATACGGAAACGATGTATATATGTTACCAAAATATTTAGATGAAAAAGTTGCAAAATTACACTTAGAAAAAATTGGTGTTGAGCTTACTGAATTAAAATCTGATCAGGCTGAATATATTGGTGTAACTGTTGAAGGTCCTTACAAACCAGAACACTACAGATACTAATACATTTCTTACTATAAGAAATTATATATTATTAAAAATCCCAAACAGCAATGTTTGGGATTTTTTTTGGCTTGAAAAATAAAAATATTCTCGATACAAAGTTGCTAAAAACACTATTTCACTTGAGCTGACTTACGTACTTAAACCACAATAACGCTTTACTAAAATCTTACTTCAAGTGATTTTTGAGGTACGAAAAACTGTATAGAGAAATATATAAATGTAAATCAATAAAAAAAGACCTCACAAGTTTTAATACTTGTGAGATCTTTTTTTTTCTATTAAATAAATACTAATTCCCTTTCTTAGGATGTACTAATTTCATCTCGTCTATTAAACGTGTTGCTCCCGCATATTTATCAACAATAAATAATACATAACGTACATCAACCATAATGTTACGGCAAATTTCTGGATCATAATAAATATCACTCATGGTACCTTCCCATACACGGTCAAAATTTAACCCTACAAGATTTCCATTCGCATCAATTGCAGGACTTCCAGAATTACCTCCTGTAGTATGATTTGTTCCTATAAAACATACTGGTAGTTTTCCGTTAGCATCAGCATAATTTCCATAGTTTTTAGTACGATATAATTCTTGTAATTTTTCAGGAACATCAAACTCATAATCGCCTGGTACATATTTTTCAATTACACCATCTAAGTATGTTACAGGTTGGTAATACACAGCATCTCTTGGCGCATATCCTTTTACTTTACCATAAGTTACACGAAGTGTACTGTTAGCATCTGGAAAATAACGTGCTTCTGGCAACACTTCCATAAGCGCTTTCATATAACGCTTTTGATATGCATTAATTTCTAAATTAAGTCCGCTATATTTTGGGTCTAAATCATTATAATAAGCTTCAATAAAAGGTTTAGCATATTTATATGCTGCATCTTTATTTAGTTTTTTCAATACTTTTTTAGCATCACCTTCTAAAAGATTCATAGCATCTTCAAGATTTGTAAATGCTGTTTTCTTATAAATTGACGCATCAACATTATCAGTATACAATGGCATTACTGCTTCAAAAACACCTTGATCCACAGTTGCATCATAATTTTTATATACTGCTTTTAATTGTGATTGTACATTTGTTCTTGCACGCTCAAAAGCATCATCACCTTTAGCTGCATATTGTTCAAATTGGTACAATCTAAAACTCATTTTCATTAACTCATTGGTACGATAAAAGACTTCAAAAAAGTTACCTCTTTTTACTTTAGTCGCTTCAATTTCGTTGTATAAACGCTCTAATTCTGGTAAAATATCACCATAAACAGCTTCTAAATTTTGAGCTTTTAACTGTGTTTCAAATTCCGACTCAAACTCACGCTTAATCGCAATAGCACCACTTTTTTCAATTCCTAAATTCTGCCCAATCCACTTTTTCCATGCATTAGCAATACCTGCTTGTTTTGAAGCATATTTAATTCTAATTTCATCATCAGCTTTCATACTTGCATCAATTACTTTAAGAGCAGCTTCTCTAATAGCGATATTTGATGGATTAATTTTAGATACAATTTGCTCAATCGCAACAGCTGGTAAATATTCATCTGTAGTTCCTGGGAAACCAAAAACCATTGTAAAATCATTTTCACTTACCCCGTCAAGAGATACTGGTAAAAAGTGTTTTGGTGTAAAAGGCACATTATCTTTGGCATATTTTGCAGGACGGTTATTTTTATCAGCATAAATTCTGAACATTGAAAAATCTCCAGTATGACGCGGCCAAACCCAGTTATCTGTATCACTACCAAATTTCCCAATACTACTTGGTGGCGCACCTACTAATCTGATATCTTCATAACGCTCAGTTACAAATAAAAAGTACTGATTACCTTTATAAAACGACTTTATTTTTGTGTTTTGCCAAGCTTCTTTTGTTGCTTTTTTTTGAGTGGCAGCACTATTCTTATCTATTTTAGATTGCTGTTCTTTTGCAGACATTTCATCAGTAACACCAGCTAAAACTTGCGTAGTTACGTCTTCAATTCTTACAATAAATTCAACATATAAACCTTCATTTGGTAATTCATCTTTTAAATTCATTGCCCAAAATCCATCTTTTAAATAATCATTTTCTAAAGACGAATGTGATTGAATTTGGCTAAACCCACAATGGTGATTAGTCAATAACAACCCTTGTGACGAAATAACCTCACTTGTACAACCTCCATTAAAATGCCCAATCGCATCTTTAAGGCTAGAATTATTAACATCATAAATATCTTGTGCTGAAAGTTCACTGCCTAACGACTGCATTTCATCTTCATTCATTCCTTGTAAAAGCGACGGAATCCACATGCCTCCCTGTTGCGCAGACATTTGTATGGTGACAAAGAATAAAAGTAATTTTAAAAATTTCATAGTTTCTTTTTTTTAGTGCTAACAAAGATAAAAAAGCAGCGTCATATCTTTAAATCTTAACTCATTTTATATTGCTTTTAACATCGCTTTAAATGTTAAAACTATTATAAAGCCGTTACTTTGCAAATTATTGTGTGTCTAAACAATAAACCCGAAACTTATTAATTATGAAATTCAAATATTTATTACTTACTTTATCTAGTGTTGCTATTTTTTCTTGCGGAAGTACAGAACGTGTAATTACTAATGAAGGAAAGGTATACGAAATTAAAAAAGATCAATTTTTTAACAATAGTGAAGATGTTACCGATATTTTAACTGTTGAAGAAAAAGAAAATATTATGACCACGCTTAACGAACGTTTAGCTGCAGAAAGATTAGCCGAAGAAAAGCAAGAAGCTTTAGATAAAAAACAAGAAGAGCTTGAAGCGCAACAAGAGAAAGTTGAAAAAGCTAAAGAGAAAGCAGAAAAAGAACAAGAACGTATTGAAAAAGAAATAAAAGCTAAAAAAGATGCTAGAGAAGATCTTTTTGACGCTAAAGATAAGTTTTCAGATCAACAAAAAAAATACAATAAGCTTCACGAAAAAGGTGAATTATCTCCAAATGACGAAGCTAAATGGGCTGAAAAATTAAGTAAATTACAAAAAAAAGTAACTAAAGCTGAAAAAGCGTTAAAAAAAATATAGGTGAATAACCAATTAAAAATTGCTTACATCCAAACCCATCTCGAATGGGAAAATCCTGAACAAAACAGACAAAATTTTGAAGAAAAAATCACAACAATCTCAACAGAAGTTGATGTGATTATTCTTCCAGAAATGTTTACAACCGGTTTTACCATGAATGCTTCTTCACTTGCTGAAGACATGACTGGTAAAACCGTTTTTTGGATGAAAAATTTAGCACATAAAACATGTGCTGCAATTGTTGGTAGCCTAATTATAAAAGAAAATAACACGTATTATAACCGTTTACTTTTTGTTTTACCTAATGGTGAAATTAAAACCTACGATAAACGACATGCATTTACCCTTGCTGGTGAAGATAAAACGTTTACTTCTGGAACTAAAAAACTTATAATTGATTATAAAGGTTGGAAAATTTGTCCGTTAGTATGCTATGATTTACGTTTTCCGGTGTGGTCTAGAAACACAAATACTTACGATATACTATTATATGTGGCCAATTGGCCTAAAAAACGCATTACTGCATGGGATGCTCTTTTAAAAGCAAGAGCTATTGAAAACATGACGTATTGCATAGGTGTTAACCGAGTAGGTATTGACGGTAAGGGTTTTGAATACAACGGAAACTCTGTAGTATATGATGCCTTAGGAACAGCATTAAACACCAATAATTCTGATAAAGATTATACACAAATAGTAACCTTAAATCGCGACACTCTTAACAAACATCGCGATAGGTTTAAGTTTTTAAATGATGGTGATCAATTTACTCTAAAGTAAACTCTTCAACCCAATCCCAACCAGCTCTTACATCAATAACTTCTGGTGAATAACTAATACGTTCGGGTTGCTTTTGATTTAGATAATCTCCAGTATCCCAAATTTCATTTTTATTTCTATCAAATATAACACGTAAGTAATACTTACCTGGTATTAAATTACTAAAATCAAACGGTTGTGATTCTGTAGCGTACTGTTCGTATTTTACTTCATCTTTATCGTTTGTTAGCTGAATAATAACTGGATAAATGGCGTTGTTTAATTTTACACGAACATTACCAAATTCAGAAAATGTTTTGGTTTTAAAATTATATTGTAAAGTATCATTAACATCACCAAAGAAATCTGTTATCGCTTCTGGTAACAACTGTATTTTATAACTATTAGCTTCTGTTTTATCAAACTTAAAAGCGTAGGTGTTTTTTAAGCTATCAAATTCTGTTTTAAAAGGAACATCTAAAGAATCTTTATCTATAATTGACACTTTATTAAGATTCAATTTATCAAAAGGCGTACTTCCTTCTAATACAAAATCATCATTAAAACCTACGGTCCCAGATTGGCCGCTACGCACTACCATAGTATCTTTATCTAAAGTTCTAAAACGTACTTTAAAAGTGTCTAAATATGTTTTATGAGAAACTATAAATTGAGTAGAGTCTATTAGTAAACTTGGTTTATACCAATAATATAAAGTATCTGAACTTTTATCTTTTGTTAATCTGCTTTGATAACCTTCAGGCGTGTTTTCTAAAATTTTAACTCGCATAGCTTCATAACTCCCTTCATAACCAAAAGCTATTTTTTGACCTGATACTTGTCTTGGTTTTACAGCTTTAAATTTAGGGGTTTCCTTAAATAAATTTAAAGAATAAATAGTATCTGTTGGTACCATAATATGCTTACGATGAAACCCAATTTTATCTGTTTTTTGTTGAAACGTGTAATTGTTACTTTCTTCTTTTAAAGCAACCATTAAATATTTTCCCGCCTTTATGTTTTCTACACTAAACGTGGTAACACTATCTAAAGTGTTGGTAATATATTTTGGTTTTTCTTTATAAACTATAGAGTCCGTAAAGGTGTCATTAATTTCATATAACATCACAGACACAAAAGTTTCGGGAATACGTTTTTCGGCATCAAAAATAATTCCTTTTACAGATAACGAGTCAATATGATTTCCGGTAGAAAACACATATTTATAATATGAAAACGGATTTTCTTCATGGTTATCTACAATACTTTGCCCAAAATTAAAAGCGTAAGTTGTATTAGGTTTTAATGTATCGTTAATTACAATTTTTATATATTTATTAGCCGTACTTAACGGTGTAATTGTTGGAGCAGGATCCATTGGAGGCGATACAATTAGTTGTTTTTGTACGTTTTTAATCTTTACATATTCATCAAAATAAATACGAATTTCATTTCCTTTAAAGTTTGTTGTAAAATTTTCAGGAACAGACTTTACAATTTTTGGAGGTGTTTCATCTTTATCTCCACCTGTTGGCGTACCGCGATTAGCACAACTTAAACAAAATAGTATGGTTGCGAGTAGGCTTATATTTTTAAATAAATTTTTAGGCATTGTAAGTCTCAAATTTTAGGCAAATTAACAACATATTTGATATACAAACGACATGTAGACTATAAAAATTGCAGTAACACATGCGCATTTAAACGTTAAATTTAATAAAAAATACATTGTTCAAATAGTAATTGCCATTGTTGCGATACTAATCTTAAGATCTTCGGTTTGTAATAACACATTTGCACAAGACTCTAAAGTAGCTCCAGTAGTAATAATATCATCTACTAATAAAACATGTTTTCCTTTTAAATGATTAAAGTCTTTAAGTTCAAAAACTGCATCATTAGGCTCCGTTCGGGTAAGTCGGTTTTTAAAAACTTGCGTTTTAGTATTGGTTACTTTTTGTAAAACAGACGTATTATACTCACAGTTTAAAGCTTTTGCTATTTCCTTGCCAAATTTATCAACTTGATTATACCCCCGTTTTCTTAATTTAAATTTATGAAGCGGTACCGGAATTACTACATCAATAGTTGCAGCATATTTTGGAATAGTTTTTAATTCGCCACCCAACCATTGCCCTAAAAACACGCCAACATCTTCTTGTCCTCTATATTTTAAATTATGTAATAACTGTTGTACTATTCCTTTCTTAGAAAACTCCAATAAAGCTGTCGCCTCTTCAAGCTTAACTCTTCCGTAAAGAACATTTTTAACCGCATCACTATTAGTAAAATGGTATTCGGTAACAGGAAAATTATGTCTGCATGTCGTACAAACATATACTTCACAATCTGTTAAGTGCACTAGGCAAGCTAAACAGACATTAGGAAAGAATAAATTTAACAGATTTCTTATCATTTTCACTTAAAAATTACCTATAAGTCAATAAGATACAAAAAACAACACTAAATAAATAACAGCTTTTTAATTTTTAAAAGACAATACAAATCTTTCACTTATAATTTAGATAAATATATTTTTAAAAACCACTCCATTAATTGTAGCGGTTTTTTATTTTTGCAGTATGGCAAATCAAGACGATCAATTTAAAAAAGTAATCTCACACGCAAAAGAGTACGGTTATGTATTTCAAAGTAGTGAAATATATGACGGTTTAAGTGCGGTTTACGACTACGCTCAAAATGGAGCAGAATTAAAGAAAAACATTCGCGACTATTGGTGGAAAGCCATGGTGCAAATGAATGATAATATAGTAGGTATTGATGCTTCTATTTTTATGCATCCTACCACTTGGAAAGCTTCAGGACACGTAGATGCCTTTAGCGATCCATTAATAGACAATAAAGATTCAAACAAAAGATATCGTGCAGATGTTTTAGTTGAAGACTATTGTGCTAAAATTGAAACTAAAATAGAAAAGGAAGTTAAAAAAGCTGAAAAACGTTTTGGTGACACCTTTAATAAAGCAGAATTTGTAGCTACAAACGGAAGAGTTTTAGGGTATCAAGAAAAAATAGACACGATTTTAAAACGTCTAGGAAAATCTCTTGAAGCCGAAGATTTAGCTGATGTAAAAGCGCTTATTGAAGAATTAGAAATTGCAGATCCATTAACAGGATCTCGCAACTGGACAGAAGTAAAACAGTTTAACCTAATGTTTGGGACTAAACTTGGTGCTTCTGCAGAAACAGCAATGGATTTATATTTACGTCCAGAAACTGCTCAAGGAATTTTTGTAAACTTTTTAAACGTTCAGAAAACTGGACGTATGAAAATACCATTTGGAATTGCACAAACAGGAAAAGCTTTTAGAAACGAAATTGTTGCAAGACAGTTTATTTTTAGAATGCGTGAGTTTGAACAAATGGAAATGCAATATTTTATTAAACCAGGAACACAAAAAGAATGGTTTGATAAATGGAAAGAAACACGCATGAAATGGCACAAATCGTTAGGAATGGGTGAAGATAATTACCGTTTCCACGATCATGAAAAATTAGCACATTATGCTGATGCCGCTACAGATATTGAGTTTAAATTCCCATTTGGTTTTAAAGAATTAGAAGGAATTCACTCTCGTACAGATTTTGATTTAAAACAACACGAAGAATTTTCTGGTAAGAAATTACAATATTTTGACCACGAAGAAAACAAAAGCTACACGCCTTACGTTTTAGAAACTTCAATTGGTTTAGACAGAATGTTCTTAGCTGTGTTTTCAAACTCTCTTGTTGAAGAAGAATTAGAAAACAACACTACGCGTACTGTTTTAAAATTACCTGCGGTTTTAGCACCTGTAAAAGCAGCTGTTTTCCCACTTGTTAAAAAAGACGGTTTACCAGAAGTTGCAAAACAAATTATTGAAGACCTTAAATGGGATTTCAATGTGTTTTACGATGAAAAAGATGCTGTTGGAAAACGTTACCGTCGTCAAGATGCAAACGGAACTCCATTTTGTATCACTGTAGATCACGATACATTAAACGATAACATGGTAACTATTCGTCATAGAGATACTATGGAGCAAAAACGTGTTAAAATTGAAGATTTAAGAAGTATTATCGCTCAAGAAGTTGATGCGAAACATTGGTTAAAAAAGATGGTGTAATTCCTTCTTAAAATTATATATAAAAACACCCAAGCTAATTAGTTTGGGTGTTTTTTTTATGTTTATTTTTTTTTAAAATCTATAGCCTAAAGTAACACCTAATTTACCAACAAGATCACTGTCGCTATAATCACTATCTAACAAATTACGCCCAACACCTAAACTTAGTTCTCCAACAAAACCGCTTTTGGTCACCCATTTTCCACCAATCCCAATTCCTAAAGCAAAGTTAACTTCATCTTTAGTTTTACTAATTAATATGGGATTTTCACCTTCTGTAAATCTATAAGTATCATGTACAGTAGAATTTAACATTCCAAATCCTTCTAAGAAAAATCCAGCAGCATATTTTTCACCAAAGTAAAACCTGTAATAAGGGGAAATATAATATTTAAGATCTTCCCTTATATCTTCTTCAAACGGTACAAAAAGCTCAATACCAACACCAGATTCTTCATTTAATAAACGTTCGTAAGTCACATCAAAAGCACCAATAACCATAAAAAGCGCATTGATTTTAACCTCATTTTTCTTTTTATGAACATCGTCATTTTCTGTATCATCTTGAGCAAACAAACTCATAGAAAACGACATTAAAATTCCCATTAGAATTATTTTTTTCATATTCTGATATATTTAAAGCAAATTATTTTTTAAATATAGTGAAAATTTTATCAGTCAATAAAAATTAAAAATAAGCCTTAAGTTGAACTGTGCCAGTATGGATCGTGTTTGAAGTTTCTGTTTTTCTACCAAAATAACTCAGGTTTAAATCTAAAAATTTAGTCAGTTTTTTTTGGGCTATTAACGTCCATGTAAAATTCTTTCCGGCTTGTAAACCTTCTAAAATTTGATATGATACTGGCGTATTTTCTAATCCGTCAAACGTGTTTTCAAAAAAGTCTAGACTTCCTGTTAAAGCTATTTTTTGAGCATTATTATACGTAAAAGACATGCCATAATTGTTTTGAAGCAACTCTTCCATATCTCCTGTAGTATTTGCCTTTTTAGTATATTGGTAAGACAAATCAAAACGGGCGTTTTCGTTAAATAAGTAAGATATTTTAGGCTGAAAACGAAGCTCGTCTATTTTATAATTTCTAGAAGAATAATTTTCACTCAAACTTTCGTTCTCCTCAATACTAGATTGTAAGTTAACCAACCAACTCACACCTAATTTATGATTAAAATTAAATTGATGACTGTTCAATTTATTTTCCTGAAATCCTATAGATAAAACCGTGCGCGCTGTATTTGCTAAAAACGTATATGACGTGGTGTAACGCTGTTTACCACGATTAAAAAACAGCACATTACGTACACTTTTATTAAGCGCTAATTGATTATCCTCATCAATTTTAAACGGATTAAGATTAAATCCGCTACCTTGACGTTCGTTTTCTTGGTTAATTAAATATGAGGTTTGATTATAAAAATGAGAGAAAAACAACTTGGTTTTATTTTCAGATCTACTCCATTGTTGCGGATTAATAGTCACTGTTTGACTCAATTTATTTTGATGCGTTTTCACATACACCTGACTTGGCAATAGCACCCGAATATAATTTCCTTGATCTTGAAATTGCGCCAATTCAAACTCGTTAAGTTCTTGTATGGTGTTCAAATTATAGTCAATCCAAGTGTACGAACCTTGGCCCGCTTCCACTTCCACGTAAGTGAAATCTTGTTGTGCTAAACTCCCCGAACTGGTTTCAAAAAGGGTATTCCAAATGACTAAATTGTTTAATAATTTTTGATTGTAAGTAACTCTAGAATTTAAAGATTCCTCGCTTTCAATAGCATCATCAGCCGAATTTAACTCTCTGTAATTGACATAAACGCCTAAATTAGTATTTTGATTCTGAATTAATTTTGAATTTATCGCATAGGTATTTGACGTACTCACACGCTGTAAACCTGAAGTTCGTAAACTATCATTTACACGATATTTATATCCAATTTCAACAAAAACATTTGTACTATCTCCCACTCCTGTAAAAAGTTCGTAGGAAGAAAATTTCTGACTCACATCTGTAAAATTTCCAGTTTCTTTTACACGTTGTTTATTTTCTTCGGAAGCAAATTTACCACCCACCCATTGCTTATTAAAACCATACGAAACACGATTAAAAGTCCTAAAAAAGCGAGAGGTAGAGACATCGCTATTACTTTTTAGTAAGCTAGAATTTGTAAACACATTAAATTTTTCAAAATTTAAATTCGCTAATAAATTATGACGATTCCCGTTAAAATTCTCCGAGTAATTAAGATGCTCAAATTTATAAGTTGCCACACCATGTTTGGGATGCATTAACTCAAAACCACCCGTCACTAAACTTTGATCTCCCAAAGGGATTTCTAAATTCCAATCTCTATCAAATTCTGCATAATACAAACGTTCTATGGTTTCAAAATTAGCTTCAATTCTATCGGCATCTACAAAAGCATTTAAATTCCAAAGGCTATCGGTTTTTATAAGCTGATGTTTTACGCTTAATTTGGCTGCAAATCCATTATTATCGGCATCATCTTCCGAAGAAAATAAATTTAAATCATTTTTACTTCCTGCTAATTCAAAATAAATATTGGTGTTTTCAGTAGGTTTATAAGTTCCGTTAAGTACAGCAATTTGTAATTTTACAGGCGCAACTAATTGTACAATTGGCGCATAACTTCCTTGTGGAATACCCGAAATTGGTGCTACATATTGGTAAATATTTGAAATTGCATCACTATTTGAAATGATATAATCGCCAAGATTATCTCCAACTAAAGTAAAATTTACGCTATATAATTCGTCATCAGGATTAGATGAAAACACAAAAACCTCTTCTCCTCCAATAATTTCTTTTCGGTATAAAATTCTGTTTTCGCTATAACTTTCAGACACATCAGACGGCGATACCATAAGCTCATTATCATCTCCAGCATCTGCCAAAATTTGTTTTTGCTCGTTAGATAAACTCTGTTGAAGTTGTTGGTTTTTAGAATCTACTTCGGAATACACCGATACACCTAGTTGCAATTTATCGGTTTCATAACTTCCACCAGCAAAGGTTGTAAATCGCGAATAATTACGATCGCTATATTGATAATCTACCGTAACCCGCATTTCGGAAGTCACCGGATACGTTGCATTAAACGTTACTTCACCGGCATTATAATCTATAATATAATCATTACTTTCACCACGCTCCAAAGGAATTCCGTTTACATAAACGGTTTCACTTCCCGACACCACAAGCACGTACAATTCATTATTTGGACCTTGTAATTTATACGGACCTTGATTTCCTTCTTGCGCTGTAAATTGACTAGTGGTAAACTGCCCACGTACTAACGCTCCAGAGGCAAACATATTGGTTTTAGAAACTTCTTTATCAATATTCACATTCACCAATAATCCTTGAACACGCTTACTAAAACTCGCAAAATAACTGTTGGTATTTACCAAATCAATATCTCCTGCTCTAATATTCCAGTGTTCTCCAAATAGCTCGATAAACACCTGATCAAACTCATCTAATCGTTGCGAATATCCACTTTCTTGTAATGGAACATTTGCATCTTGAATAGACGCTCTCAAGGATACTTTATTACTCAATTTTCCCGAAATTTGTAAATCGAGTTCACTATTTAAAACTGAATTTTGATTACTACCAACGGTAACACCACGTGAAATACTTCCGGAAGTTGTTAAACCATCAAAAGGTGTAAATTGATTTTGAATTGTAGATTGCTGAAGTCGGTAAAGCTGCTGCGTACCTTCGTTACTTTCAACAATTATATTTTTATCGAGTTGAAAGTATTTCCGTGTTAAAAATTCAGGATATTTTAAATATTCAATAGTAATAGAATCATTTTCAATAGGCGAATTAAAGACTAAAAGTGCTGTAGAAAAATCTATATGATATTGAGACGGATTAATAATAACATTATTTTTCCCTTTCACTATAAATTTACTCGAATTGATACTTACCGAATCTACTTGAATAGAATCTCGCACAGCCACACGTTTTGTTTTGTACGCAGATGGCTCTGTTTGCGCAATAGCACAAAACGACATCAAAAACACCATACAACACAAAACAACTTTCATTAGTAACTAAACTCCATTTACAGGAAAATATTTTATCGTTAAAACCTCCATAAATTATAGCGTAAAAGTACAGTATTATTTATTTTAGCTGAAATTCTTATTTATCACTATGAAAATTATTTCTTACAACGTTAATGGCATTAGAGCTGCAATAAAAAAAGACTTCATTGGATGGCTTAAAAGTGCAGACCCCGATGTGATTTGTCTTCAAGAAATTAAAGCTCAAGAAGACCAATTAGACCTTTCTCTTTTTGAAGATGCAGGTTACAAATATAACTATTGGTATAGTGCTCAAAAAAAAGGATATAGCGGTGTTGCAATTTTAAGTAAAACCAAACCTAACCATGTAGAATATGGTACAGGAATTGAATCTATGGATTTTGAAGGCCGAAATATTCGTGCAGATTTTGATGGTATTTCAGTAATGAGTATGTATTTACCTTCCGGAACAAATGCTGCAAGATTAGAGCATAAGTTTGAATATATGGATTTAATTCTGGAGTATTTAACCAATTTACGCAGTACACATCCTAACCTAGTGGTTTTAGGAGATTACAATATATGTCATGAAGCTATAGATATTCATAACCCAAAAATGAAAGGTGTTTCGGGATTTTTACCTGAAGAACGCGAATGGTTAAGTAAATTTATTGCCAGTGGTTTTGTAGATGCTTACAGAACTTTACATCCTGAAAAACAAGAATTTTCATGGTGGAGTTATCGCGCCAATTCTAGAGCTAATAATAAAGGTTGGCGATTAGATTACGCAATGGTTACCGCACCATTACAAGAAAAACTAAAACGCAGCGTTATCCTAACGGAAGCGGTACACAGTGACCACTGCCCGATTTTAGTAGAAATAAATTAATAAACCCCACATCAATTAAATAGAATATAGTATGATTAAAAAATTGTCTGTAATAGCACTTACACTTGTATTATCAACCTCTTGTGTTTCTAAAAAAATATATACCGACTTAGAAAACAAGTACGCTAATTTAAAGAAGGAAAACAGAAAACTATCTGATAATAACAAAACACTTTCTAAAGATTTAAATACATCATCAAACGGTTTAGATGAACTTCAAAAACAATATGATGAAGCCATCGCACAACGTAATAAGTTACAAAGTGACTATGATGCTACAAAAACAAACTTAGATAACTTAACGGCATCTTATGATGCTTTAGAAAAAAATAGCTCTTCTGCATTGGCTCAAAACTCTAAGAAAAACAGAGAACTTTTAGCACAATTAGAAGCTAAAGAGCAAGCACTTGCAGCAGAAAACGAACGTTTAGCAAAACTAAAAGAAGAGTTAGAAAGCAGATCGCAACGTGTTGCAGAATTAGAAAACGTAATTGCCACTAAAGATGCTGCAATGACAAAATTAAAAGATGCTATCTCACAAGCTTTAACAAATTTTGAAGGTAAAGGATTAACTGTTGAACAACGTAACGGAAAAGTGTACGTTTCAATGGAGAATAAATTATTATTTCAATCTGGAAGTTGGGCTGTAGGAACTAACGGAAAACAAGCTGTAAAACAATTGGCTAGTGTACTTGCCGAAAATCCTGAAATTGCTATTTTAATTGAAGGCCATACCGATAATGTACCGTACACTGCAAAAGGACAATTAACAAGCAACTGGGATTTATCAACCAAACGTGCCACTTCAATTGTAACTTTATTAAGAGAAAACGAAGGGATCAATCCTGAAAACTTAACAGCGGCCGGTCGTGGAGAATACGCACCAATTGCAAGTAACGATACGCGTGAAGGAAAAGCTAAAAACCGTCGTATTGAAGTGATTTTAACTCCAAAATTAGATGAAATCACAAAATTACTGACTGACAACTAATTATATTAAGATATAAAAATCTTAACATTTTACATAAAAAGAAGACCCTTCAAAACTTTAAAACCTTGAAGGGTCTTCTTATATTTATAGTACACAAAAAAGCATCATAATACTTACACCATGAAATATACTACACTCCCTAACACCAATATTAAAGTAAGTAAACTTTGTTTAGGTACCATGACTTGGGGAAACCAAAACACACAAGACGAAGGTTTTGAGCAAATGGATTATGCCCTTGAAAAAGGCATTAACTTTTTTGATACTGCCGAATTATACCCTGTTCCTGCTGAAGCAAAAACTTATGCCGAAACAGAACGTATTATAGGAAACTGGTTTCAAAAAACAGGACAAAGAGATAAAGTTGTTTTAGCCAGTAAAATTGCTGGACCCGGTGATTACACAGCTCATATTCGCACCAATGGTTTTTCTGCTGAAGCTATAGAAGACGCGGTAAACCAAAGCTTAAAACGCTTAAAAACCGATTATATAGATCTTTTTCAACTGCATTGGCCAGAACGCAACACCAATACTTTTGGAGTTAGAGATTACAAACATGATACTAGCGACCAATGGGAAGATAATTTTCAGTCTATTTTACAAACTTTAGATGGCATTATTGCTTCAGGAAAAGTAAGACACGCAGGAATTTCGAACGAGAAAGCTTGGGGAACTATGCGTTTTTTAGAAGAATCTAAAACTCATAATTTACCACGAATGAAAACTATACAAAATGCCTATTCTTTAATAAATCGTGTTTTTGAAGGTGATATGGCAGAAGTTGCTATGCGTGAAAACATTGGGCTTTTAGCCTATTCGCCAATGGCATTTGGTGTGCTTTCAGGGAAATATATAAAAGGATTGGATGATGAAACTTCGCGCTTAAACCTTTTTCCAAGATTTGCAAGATATAGTAATGATCGTGCTAACGAAGCCACTAAACGTTATTTAAAAATTGCAGAAGCTCACAACATGACTTTAGCTCAAATGGCTTTAGCTTTTGTAACACAACAACCTTTTGTAACGAGTAATATTATTGGAGCAACTAATTTAAAACAACTAAAAGAAAATATTGAGAGTATTAATATCACATTAAGTGATGCTATTTTAAAGGAAATAAATGCAGTACATGCCGATATACCAAACCCTGCGCCTTGATGATTATAAAGTGATATTTATTACAAATAAGCGTGTATCTTTTTAAGAATATGATAATTTATTGATATATTTAACACTTTAAATCCATATATTCTAAAATAACATGAAACAAAGCACAAAGCACAAAGCACAAAGCACAACTAAAGCAACTTACTAAGTTATTTATAATGGTTTTTACACTAACCTTTATGAATTGCCAAAAAGAAGATATTCAAAAAGAAAGTTCTACTAATGTAGAGGACACTAACAGTACTTCAGATATAAAAGGATTAATTATAAAAACAGATTCGGTTTTTATAGCCAATAATTTTTTAAGAGAACAGATAAGCAGTAAATTCTCAACAACAAACAATAGTAATGCAAGAACTATAACGTCTAGTACTTACGGGTTTAGTATTGATACAACAAGAGTACAAGTTTTAGCTTCAGACACTTTTGAGAGTTATACTTTTGTAATAGAAAGAGATGAACCAAATAATGATATTTTAGAAAACTATATCCTTACTCGATTTAATGATGGTAGTTTTAGTCAAATGTTATTAAGTTACCCTATAGTTACCATAGATGGAAATTTTTCTTATGATATTTCAAATATAAACGGACAATACATTAATGATATTAGCTTATTAACAGCTAGGTCTTCACCATGTAGTTGGAGTGGTGATGAAGTGATGGCATGGGATCCAAACGGAGGAGATTCTATAGAATTTTCTTGTGGAGGTGCAACAGGAAATGGAAAACACGGCTATGGACAATCTGGATGTAAAGCTCAAGGTGATGACAGAGCGAGTCAAAGATGTACAGGTGCATATGTAGCTATTGATTGTATTTTTGGAGGACCTGGATCAAGTACAGGAACTACAAATCCTGTAGGAGGCACGACTACAAACCCAATCCCTAACCCAACACCAGAGCCTACACCTGTACTCGTGGTACCTGTTGAAGCTCCTTTAGAAAGTGCAATATTAAATTTCTTATATGGCTATAATATGGAGTTTCTTAATCAAAATTATGATAATACACCTGTTAGAGAGGAAATGTTACAAAACTTAACAGATGAGCAAAAACAGAGTATCTATAATTACACAAGAAAATTTGGTATTTCTGATGCTGATAAAAAAGAATTTATTGAAATTGCTGTTGAGGCAATGGAAGAGGGTGCAATCGTATATTTTGATGATTTACTTATGTTAGACCCAACTTTTTTAGCAAATCAAAAAGTTAAATGCGTATATGAGAGACTCTCACAAATCTCTGATAGTTATTTTTCTAGCATCTTAGAAAGTTTTGACAACAATAAAGTTAGTAAATTAGCATTTAAAGTTGCTAACATTCCGCAAAACAATCCAACAGTCTATTATAATGCAAAAACTTTGCCTACATATGGAGGTGGAGGATCTATAAGAACTATAGATATTTATTTAGATCAAAATTTCATACAAAACTCATCATTAATTGAAATTGCTTTCGCTTTAATTCATGAATCAATACATGCAGAAATTATGGAGCGTTGCTTTCAGCTAGGTATTATTACTTCAATGACTTCTTCGGGATTTGGAGTAACAACTATAACATATTCAAATGGACAAGTCATATCTTCAGACATCCCTGATTATATTTTTGCATCTTTAATTAGTCAATATGTTAATACTTCTAACCCAAACCCAAACTGGCAACATGAAATATATTCTCCTTTAAATTATATCACAAAAATTTCTGAAGATTTAGAGCAAGCACACCCTCTATTAGACGATACTACAAATCCTTTCGAAAATAATCTCAATACAAACTCGTTACTAAATTTAACTATGGATGAATATTTTGAATCAATGTCATGGCTAGGTTTACAGAATACTCAAGAATACAATAATCTAGATCCTTTAAGCCTATCTAAAATATCACAATCACACCAACAAACTCAAGCACATTATAATCAAAACTGTAATTAATATGAAAAAATCATTTTTAATATTCACTATAATCTTTTGCTTAAATATTAATATGAGAGCACAAGTAAATGATACATTGTATATTGAATACCATAAATACATGACCATTTTAGAACTTAACAAAGAAGAAATCACATTAGATTTTACTTTAAAGAACCCTGAAGATTCAAATCTTAACAGCTATATCTTTTTTTTCGATAATTTAATGCCAGATTTTAAACGTCATCCTTTTAAAGATTTAAAAGACACCATTTCAAAAAAAGAGTTAAACACCTTTAAAATGAAAACATTACAGGATCTTTCGCAAAAAACATCTTGTGACTTACATAATTTTTTAAGCGATACAAAACCAATCTATTTAATAAAAAAAGAAAAAAGCATGTATTACAGGTATAAACTACTATACAGAAGTACACAGCGCGGAGGTATAAGATCTTATAATCATCAGTAAACAAACTTATTTAACCAAAAAAAAGCCTTTCCACTAAGTGAAAAGGCTTTTTTGATATTATTTGATTTCTTTACCATCTTTGTCAACAAAGTGGTATTCTAGATACGTGTAAGCATCTCTAGGCATAACTTTCACCCATTTCTTATGTTCTAAAAACCATTTAGAACGTATTGATGGGAAACCCTTAGTTAAAAAGGCTGCTATAAAAGGATGTGTGTTTAATGTCACCTTTTTATAGTCTTTTTTAAGAATTCTTTCTAGGTCTTGAGTGATTTTTTGCACAACTTTAATTGGTGCTTCAATTTCATTCCCCGATCCGTTAGGATTTTCTTCTTTAGTTTTAATATTCCTTTCCGGGCGAACGCGTTGTCTAGTAATTTGTATTAGACCAAATTTGCTTGGAGGTAATATTTTATGCTTTGCTTTATCATCTTGCATTTCGTCGCGTAGATGATTATACAGTTTTTTTCGGTTTTCGGCTTTACCCATGTCAATAAAATCGACAACTATAATTCCTCCCATGTCACGTAAACGCAACTGACGAGCAATTTCTGATGCTGAAATTAAATTCACTTCTAAAGCGGTGTCCTCTTGGTTAGTTTCTTTATTAGATCTATTTCCACTGTTAACATCAACAACATGAAGGGCCTCTGTGTGTTCAATCACTAAATACGCTCCTTTTGCCATTGATACTGTACGTCCAAAA
Organism: Lacinutrix undariae; assembly: GCF_052934785.1. Lineage (NCBI taxonomy): Bacteria > Pseudomonadati > Bacteroidota > Flavobacteriia > Flavobacteriales > Flavobacteriaceae > Lacinutrix > Lacinutrix undariae. The sequence goes on along the minus strand of NZ_CM128809.1, from coordinate 1,475,007 downwards.
GATGTCTTAATTTGACGCTCTATCCCATGTTTTTCAAAAATGGGTACGCCGTTTTTATGCAACTTTACTATGGACTCTTTCTTAGGTGCAATTTCTTGCACATAATCTTTAATTTGCACGTAAAGCTCTTCATTATCCACTACAATACTAGAGAATGAATCGTTAAAGATGTCTCTTAAGATAGAGGACGCTTTATTCATTTCTCCCAGTACTTTACTTGGATGATGGGCTTTATTTAATTTTTTACACATTGTTGTCCATCTGTCCAACAAGTTTTGTAAATCTTTATCTAGCTCAGCAACTTTTTTGCCTTCTGCTACAGTACGAACAATAACCCCAAAACCTTTAGGTGCTATACTTTTTACCAATCGTTTTAAACGATCTTTTTCTTCTTTAGATTCAATTTTTTGAGAAATTGAAATTCTGTCAGAAAATGGCACTAATACAATATAACGACCTGCAATAGACAGCTCGCTACTAATACGAGGTCCTTTGGTTGAGATAGGTTCTTTTACTATTTGTACTAAGATTGATTGATTTGATTTTAAAGCGTCAGCAATACTTCCGTTTTTATCAATATCTTTTTCAAACTGAAAATTTTTAAGTAAAAAATCTGTGTGCTTACCTGTACTTACACGTTTTACGAATTTTAAAAGAGAAGGTAATTTTGGTCCTAAATCATGATAATGCAAAAATGCATCTTTCTCATAACCTACATTTACAAATGCAGCATTTAGTCCCGGAACCGCTTTTCTTACTTTGGCTATAAACACATCACCAACAGAAAAGTTGTTATCATCTTCATCTTTGTGCAATTCAATAAGTTTTCCATCCTTTAACAAGGCAAAATCAACAATATCAGAACTCGATCTTATAATCAATTCTTTATCCATATTGAAAATTTATATCTATTTCTAATTAAAGAAACAGATGGATTACACTATATTTTTTGATACAGGATGTAATATCCATTAAATTTAGGTATTACGAAGTTTTTCGTAATACATCATAAATTAAATATCAAAGAACGTTGTTTTAAAAAACTAAAAAAGTAGTTTTAAAAACTACTTTTTTATACTATTTTTTCTTGTGGCGGTTAGCGCGTCTTCTCTTCTTACGCTTGTGCGTAGCCACCTTATGTCTTTTTCTTTTTTTACCACTTGGCATAGTATTATCTTTTTAAATTAATATTCGTTTTAGTTAACTTCAACGTTAGTTTTAACACCTTCTACAAATACTTTAGCAGGTTTAAATGCTGGAATATTGTGAGCTGGTATTTTAATTGTTGTATTTTTAGAAATGTTTCTTCCTGTTTTTTCAGCTCTAGTTTTAATTATAAAACTACCAAAACCTCTTAAGTATACGTTATCTCCACCTTCTAAAGAAGTTTTTACTTCTTCCATGAAAGTTTCAACCGTTGCTTGTACGTCTCCTTTTTCAATTCCTAACTTGTCAGAAATTTTAGCTACTATATCAGCTTTTGTCATTTTTCTATTTTTTGGGTTACTATTAATTATAAGGGATGCAAATATAGTTAATTTAATTTCAATATTTCAAGCCTAATTAATTAAAATTTAACGTTGTAAAGAATTATTTTTGCAGCCATATAAAAACTAAAATGAATTTTAACAAGATATTAACTAATTGGTACTCAGTAAATAAGAGACAACTACCTTGGCGTGAGACCAAAAACCCTTACTATATTTGGCTCTCGGAAATAATTTTACAACAAACACAAGTTAAGCAAGGGTTACCTTATTATGACAATTTTGTGAAAAACTTCCCAACTATTTTAGACTTAGCCAATGCCGAAGAAAGCCAAGTTTTAAAGCTTTGGCAAGGTTTAGGCTACTACTCTAGAGCTAGAAATTTGCATTTTTCGGCAAAATATATTGTAAATGAGTTGAACGGAGTGTTTCCAAACACCTATAAAACGCTACTACAACTTAAAGGTGTTGGCGATTATACTGCTAGTGCTATTGCTTCTTTTTGTTATAAAGAACCTACCGCAGTGGTTGATGGAAATGTATATCGTGTATTATCACGTTATTTTGGAATTGCTACTCCTATAAACACAACTCCCGGAATTAAGGAATTTAAAAATTTAGCAGATCAACTTATAGATAAAAAGCATCCTGATGAATACAATCAGGCTATTATGGAGTTTGGCGCTTTACAATGCAAACCTAAAAACCCTAATTGTGATACTTGCCCATTAAATACAAGTTGTGTGGCGTTAGAAAAAAATAGTATTGGAGAACTGCCTGTAAAATTGAAGAAAACTAAAGTGACTAAAAAGCATTTTAACTTTTTGGTATTTTTGTCTTCCGATAAGGAAACAAGATTTGAAAAACGTGTAGGAAAAGGTATTTGGGAAAATTTATATCAATTTCCACTTATTGAAACTGAAAATATATTAAATACCGAAACCTTTACTGAACACCCATTAATTAAAGAAAGCTTAAACGGCTTAAATTTTGAATTCTCCTTATATAATGACACCGATATTGTACATAAATTATCACATCAACATTTATATACTAAGTTTTGGATTATAGAGGTTGATAAAATAAACGGCAACTCCACTCCTACTAGTGACATAAAACAATACCCAACACCTATATTAATTAGTAATTTTTTAGACGAATTTAATTTTCCTATATAAAAGAGTCACAATTTTTTATTACTTTTAATAATAGTTAATTTTGCAAACTTAAACGATACAATAATATTATGGCTGGAACCTTAAATAAAGTAATGCTAATTGGGCATTTGGGAGACGACGTTAAAATGCATTATTTTGATGGCGGAAACTGCGTAGGCCGTTTTCCGTTAGCAACAAACGAGACGTATACTAACAAACAAACCAATGAACGTGTTACTAATACAGAATGGCATAATATAGTTGTACGAAATAAAGGTGCCGAAATTTGCGAGAAATACCTTACTAAAGGTGACCGTATATATGTTGAAGGTCGTATTAAAACAAGAAAATGGCAAGACGACAAAGGTATTGAGCGTTACTCATCTGAAATTCAATGTACAGATTTTAAGTTTTTAACGACTAAAAGCGAGTCTCAAAACGATACTGCTCAAAAAACAGAAAATACACCTAACGAAGCATCAACATCCTCTGCAAAAGGAGATGATCTTCCATTTTAATACTTAAACTAAATCTATCTAAATTGGACCCCGAACCCACGAGTTTACTAATATCAATATCCGACTTTAACATTCCACTAATCTCTGGAATTATACTCCTTGTTGTGTTACTTATTTGTTCTGCACTTATTTCTGGTGCCGAAGTTTCTTTTTTCTCTTTAACACGTTCTGATATCAATACAGGACTAGAAAACAAACCAAATAAATTTAACATCATAGCTAAACTTTTAGAACGTCCAAAAAAACTATTAGCCACCATTCTTGTTGCTAATAATTTTATAAATATTGGTATCGTTATTCTCTTTGCTTTTCTTGGCGAATACTTTTTTAAAGATATAGAGTTAGCTTGGTTACGATTCACTCTAGAAGTTGTAGTGGTTACCTTTTTAATCTTACTTTTTGGTGAAATTATTCCAAAAGTTTATGCGAGTAGAAATCGTGTAAAATTTTCGGAGTTTATGACTATGCCTTTAAACTTTTTAGATATTATTTTTTCACCAGTAAGCTTACCTATGCGTTATGCAACGATAATGCTTCAAAATAAACTAGGAAGACAAAAATCGAATATTAGTGTTGATCAACTTTCGCAAGCTTTAGAGTTAACCAGTGAAGAAGACACCACTAGTGAAGAACACAAAATACTACAAGGTATTGTCTCTTTTGGAAACACAGATACCAAACAAGTAATGCGCCCAAGAATGGATATTTTTGCTTTAAATACCGAGCAGAAATACAAAGATATTATCCCAGAAATTATTAAAAACGGATATTCTAGAATTCCTGTTTATAAAGATAGTATTGATAGTGTTATTGGCATTTTGTACGTTAAAGATTTATTACCTTATATAGATAGAAAACAATTTGATTGGACGTCTTTATTAAGAGCACCATTTTTTGTTCCTGAAAACAAGAAACTAGATGATTTAATGGTAGAATTTCAAACCAAAAAAGTTCACCTTGCAGTTGTTGTAGATGAATATGGTGGAACATCTGGTCTTGTATCTCTTGAGGATGTTATTGAACAAATTGTAGGAGATATTACAGATGAATTTGATGATGATGATTTAGTGTACACTAAAATTGATGATAACAATTATTTATTTGAGGGTAAAACCCAATTAAAGGATTTTTATAAGATTATAAACATTGAAGACGATACTATTTTTGAAGACCATAAAGGCGAAGCAGAAACCATTGCCGGATTTGTTTTAGAGATTTCAGGGTTATTCCCAAAGCGACTTAGTAAAATAAATTTCAAAAATTACGTTTTTACTATAGAAGCCTTAGATAAAAAAAGAATTAAACAGGTAAAGTTTACGATACTCAATTAATGAAAAAAATTATAGCGCCACTACTTGCAAGTCTTTGTTTGGCTTGTGGTAACGATCCCATCCCAAAACCTAAAGCATATTTGCGTTTAGATTATCCTAACGCAGATTATAAAACAGTAGAAAGTGCTTTGCCTTTTACGTTTGAAAAAAACGAACTTTCAAATGCTATTACAAATATTAAAGTAGATGAACGCAACCAAACTTATGGGATAGATATTAAATACCCAAGTTTAAAAGGAACCATTTATTTAACTTACAAAAAGGTAGATGACACCAATTTAATACCGTTAATAAAAGACGCACAAAACATTACACAAAAACACACTATTAAAGCAGATGGTATTGAGGGTGATTTATATGAAAATCCAAAACACAAGGTTTTTGGAATGTTTTACGAAGTAGATGGTAACGCTGCATCACAAGCACAGTTTTATGCTACAGATAGCGTTAATCACTTTTTAAACGGTGCTTTATACTTTTATGCTAAACCTAATTTTGATTCTATTTATCCGGCAGCAGAATATCTTAAAAAAGATATTAAGCATATTATGGAAACGTTAAAATGGAAATAACATATTCCTTTTATTTTTTAAAATAAACACATAAAAAAAGCCTCTGAAATTTCAGAGGCTTTTTTAGTATATTATGTTAGATTAGTTTTGGTAAACCCAAACACCTCCTGTTTTAATAACTGCAAAATCTTCGGTAGTATTACTACCGTTATAAACCTCAGCAGTTACCACATATTTTTGCTCTTCTTCTGCATCTGGTGCGATATTATCTAATACCACATTAATTGCTTCAAGAACCATTGGATTTGTCCATTCTGCTACATTTCCAGCTCTTCTGTCCATGTTACCATAATTAATCATACTTGCGGTAGCTGTTTCATAAGTCGCAGATAAAGCGGTATTAATAGCAGCATAATCATCAGCAGTAAAAGTATGTCTGATTGTGTTATCTGGAACCCAGATACCATTATCAAATCCAAATTGTAATGTTGAAGAAATTGTAGACTCATGTCCTGTAAATTCTCCACCAATTACAGTATAGAAGTCTCCTCTTATTTGAGCTCCACTACTACTTGATATGTAATCATAAATAACAAATAACTCTTCATCTTCTTGAGCGTAAGGGAAATTTATACTTAAAAATGCAGGTAAATAGTTATCTGGAGAAATTGAACTTCCAAAGCTATTATAAGCTCCTGGTTGATCTTCGTTTTCACCCATTGCATCATAATCCATAGAGCTTAAGTAGTACGTACCTTCAACAGCTTCCCAATTTGACCCATTATACATAAAGTATACACCTTTTGAATTCACATCTCCTGTAAGTCCTGGAATTTTAATTGCTACACTTTCAACTCTCCATCTTCCAGAATCACCTTCATCAATATCTGTAGTTAACTCATCATCAGCTATAGAAGTATATTTTAAAGCCACGTTTATAGTTTGACCATCGTAAGCTGAAAAATCATAATCTTCTGAAGCTGCCATATTTCCTGTTGCTGGATTTGCTAAAGTAATTTCATCCCAAGTTGCTGTTAATACATCATTCGTATAATTCGTTGAAACTAATATTTTAACTAAAGACGCATCATTTGCGAAATCTAATTCTTGAGTAATTTGAAATTTAAGATCACTTTCATCAGTTAAATCTATTGCTGGTGACACCAACCATTCTGTATTAGAAGTTGCTCCTCCAAAGAAACCACTTGCTTGTACATATCCTTCTTCTGAAACCCAAGTTTCATCAGCTCCAAATTCTTCAACAACATTCCACCCTTGCATAGATCCGAAGAAATCAAAAGTAACTACATCTGCTAAGCCAGTTTGTGGGGCTTGTAAAAATTGGTCGTATTTTACTAATACAACTTGTCCATCAACTGGGCCAACTACTTGTGCATCTAAAACAGATGGAATAGCACTTACCGCATCTTCATTTGGATAAAAACCAAAAGCATCACTTCCTATAGTTGCATAATCTGCATTAGAAAACTCATAAATATCTGCTCCAGCAAAATCACTTACACCTTCAGCACTACCAACATATAAATCGTAAGTTACAACTACCGATGATCCTTCTCCCCAAAATGGGTATTTGTTTGCTAAGAAACCTGGTAATAATGCTCCTGCTTCATCAGCAGAGTTAAAACTTCCGTAACCTAACTCTAATTCAGTATAATCATCACTAGTTAGTGTGTATGATTCAGTTCCAACAATAGGAGCTGTTCCTGCATCTGTTTCATCATAGATATCTTCTAAAGGATTACAACCTACAAAGGTTAACCCTAGAACTGCTAAGCAATAAATTATTTTTTTCATTTTAATTTTTTTTTAAAATTTAACTTTTAATCCTACACTATACGTTCTTCCTGATCCAAAATAAACTTGAGCAGTAGATGATGTTCCATCTATATCATCAGCATCAGATACATATTCAGTATTTAACGCGTTGTTTACTTTACCAATTAAAGTTGCTTCAAAACCTCCCATAGCGAAAGAGTGACTTAAACCAACATCAAATAAACCAAAATCAGGTAATTTCCATACGTTAGGTAAATCATTACTTCCTCTATTTGTAACATCGTAAGATGCGTAGTTATCTCCAGCGAAGTTATAATCTACATAAACTTTAGATTTTGTAGCAATTTTATAGTTTGCACCTAAAGCAAATGTTGTTTGAGCTGCATCACCAACTTTTAAGTCTTTTGCAAACACTTCAACAACATCAACAACGTCACCTTCTTGGTTTCTAATATCTGCTGACACGTTACTATCCCATTTCCAGTCTCCAATAGAAGCCATACCTGTTACAGTTAACTTATCAGTAGCTTTATATTTAAAATCAACCTCTACACCTTTGTGTAATGCATCAATACCTAATAAGTTGTAAAAGAAAATATCTTCACCTGTTCCTATTGATCCACTAAGTGTTTTATCTAACCATTTTGTGTAGTACACATTTACGTTAGCGCTAAATTTTTCGCTACGGAAACCGTATCCTATTTCTGCACTAAATACTTTTTCATTTACTGCATCTTCGTTAGCTACAAGCGTATCATCATCTAAGAATACAGAATCTAAAAATGGAGCTTTAGAGAAGTAACCTACATTTACAAATACATTATGATTTAAATCAAGGTTGTAGTTACCTCCTCCTTTAATACCATATCCTAGGTAATTAACAGCTTCAGATGTTCTGCTTCCTACAATAGTATTATTCATAAATTCTTTTTGTTTGTAGTTACTATTAGAGATATCTCCAGCAACAAATACATTAAATTCGTCTGTTACTTGATATTCAGCTTGACCAAATAAACCACCTCTTATAACAATTCCTTGGTTATCTTTATTGTATTTATCTCCTACTTTAAGAGGACGTCCAAAAGCATAAGTATCATCTTCATTATCTAAATAGAATTGTCCTCCTAATAAATCATCAACTTCATACCAGTGAGATCCTATGTAGTAACGAGCATCTAATCCTCCAGATACTGTTAAGTTATCATTCACTTTGTTTTTATAAGTAGATAAAACTCCATACCACTCATGTGAGTTTCTTGAAGAAGACAAGATATCTGTAGATCCACCAACACCGTTAGCTGTATTTTCTTCAACAACTTTATCAAAATCGATAGGTTGTAATCCTGAAGTTCCTAATCTATAATCATCAGATCCAATTTTTGAACCTTCATCTCTACGTCCTCCTCCTGAACCGAAAGAAGCATAAACAGATGTAGATAAATCTGATTTTTCATCAATATTCCATAAATGGTTTAAAGAGATTTGAGGTTTGTTGTAGAAATTATATGATTGGTGATAAACTTCACCATTTTTATAACCCCAATCTTTATTTGCTTTTTGTGGTCCTGCATCAGTTGCTCTTAATTCAGAAATTGTAGAACGGTTGAAACGTTGACCGTGTTCTTGTTGTGATCCGATAGCAGTAAATGATAATCTGTGATCATCACTTAATTGTTGAGATAAACTAAGGAAGTAATTGTATCCAGAAAACTCAGTTCCATCAACATAACCATCTCCAGAAATTTTTGAAGCACTTACTGTTGCAGCAAATCCTTTTTCATTTAATCCTGTAGAATACGTCATTCCGTATTTTAAATATCCATCGTTTGCAATACTTGTAGAAACATTACCACCTTTAACTGCATCTGTTGTTTTAGTAATAACGTTAATTGTACCACCTACAGAAGCTACAGCTACTTTAGAAGCTCCTAAACCTCTCTGTACTTGTAATGTAGAAGTCACATCTCCTAATCCAGCCCAGTTACTCCAGTATACTGCTCCGTTTTCCATATCATTTACAGGAATACCGTTAATCATTACAGCAACGTTTTCTGAACTAAACCCTCTAAGGTTAATTCTTCCGTCTCCATAACCACCACCAGCTTTAGTAGCGTATACACCAGGTGTAGACTTTAAAATCTCAGGAAATTCTTGAGTACTTAATTTTAATGAAATGTCTTCAGCTTTAATTGTAGATACCGCAACTGGCGTTTTTCTATCTACTGCAACCGAAGCAATAATCATAACCTCATCTAAACCTACTTCACTAGATTTTAATGATATAACACCAAGATCTAAATCACCAGTATAGGCAACTGTTTGGCTAATGTACCCTACGTAAGAAATTACAACTTCACCTGAACCGGCTTTTGTAGTAATAGTAAAGTTACCATCAAAGTCTGTAGTCGCTCCGTTTGAAGTTCCTTTTTCAATGATGTTGGCTCCTGGTAAAGGTTCATTCATGTCTGAACCTACAACCTGTCCTTTAATCGTGCTTTGCGAAAAAGCGACTGTAGCAATTAACATTACCGCAGTTGAAAATAAAAATTTTGAAATTTTTTTCATACTGATCAATTAAAAATTGTTTTTAGTTTGTGCAAAATTACGCATTATTAAAAATGCAATATTAACTAAACGTTAAGATTTAGTTTGCTCTAATTTAACTAAAAAAACTGATAATTAACTCAGTATGAAATTAAAAGTATTAACAAGCTCTTAACATATATTATGTTAAATCTTTGTAATACTCTAAAAGATTAGACGTAGAAGCGTCATGTTTGTTAATAATGTTAATAGCATTTATATCATCAAGAATTGTACTAGCTAGTTGTTTTCCTAACTCTACACCAAATTGATCGTAGCTAAAAATGTTCCAAACTATACCTTGAACAAAGATTTTGTGTTCATATAGTGCGATTAATTTACCTAAACTTTCTGGTGTTAACTGCTTAATTAATATAGATGTTGTTGGTTTGTTTCCTTCAAATACTTTAAAAGGCACTAAACTTTCTTTTGCACCTTCTGCTTCAACTTCTGCTTTAGTTTTTCCGTTTAATAAAGCTTCAGTTTGCGCAAAATAATTAGACATCAATTTATCTTGATGATCTTTATTACCATGTAACGATTTTCCGAAGCCAATAAAATCGGCAGGAATTAACTTAGTTCCTTGATGTATTAATTGAAAAAATGCATGTTGTGAGTTTGTTCCTGGCTCTCCCCATATTACAGTTCCGGTTTGGTAGTTTACAGGTTTCCCAGAACGGTCAATACTTTTCCCGTTACTTTCCATTATACCTTGTTGCAGGTAAGTTGCAAATTGGTTTAAGTATTGTGTATAAGGAATTACTGCTTCGGTTTCAACCTTAAAAAAGTTATTGTACCATACGCTTAATAAAGCGGTAACTACAGGAATATTTTTATTGAAAGATTCAGTTTTAAAATGTTCGTCCATTTTATGAGCACCTAATAATAGGTTGTCGAAGTTTTCAAATCCTACAGATAAACTGATAGATAGCCCTACAGCACTCCATAAAGAGAAACGACCTCCAACCCAATTCCACATTGGAAAAATATTAGCTTCATCAATACCGAAACCTTTTACTTTTTCAATATTAGTTGATACAGCTACAAAGTGTTTTGCGACAGCTTCGCTTGGTGCATCTTTTAAAAACCAATTTCTAATAGTGGTTGCATTAGATAAAGTTTCTTGTGTTGTAAATGTTTTTGAAACAATAACAAAAAGTGTTGTTTCTGGGTTTAATTTTTTAATCACTTCATTTACATGATCTCCATCTACATTACTTACAAAATGTGTGGTTAAGTGATTTTTATAATAGGTTAAAGAATCTACAACCATAGCTGGTCCTAGATCAGATCCTCCAATTCCTATATTTACAATATCTGTAAATGCTTTGTTTGTATATCCTTTTAATTCACCTGAAACAACTTGATTTGTAAAGGCTTTTATTTTAAACTTTACTTCATATATTTCTGGAACCACGTTTACACCATCAATAAAAACCTCTTTATCTTCAGCAGTTCTTAAAGCCGTGTGCAATACGGCACGTTCTTCAGTTTCATTAATAACATCACCATCAAAATATTTTGAAATAGCATCTTTTAATCCTACTTCTTCAGCTAATTCTAAAAGTAAATTTAAAGCCTCGTCTGTGATTCTATTTTTAGAAAAATCTACATAAAAGTCATCCCATTTAATTGTCATTTCATTGGCTCTCTCATTATTTTGAGCAAACCAATCTTTCATATGTACATCCTTAATCTCGTTAAAATGTTTTTGTAATTTTTTCCAAGAATTAGTAGTCGTAGGGTTGATTGCTTGTAATGCCATTATGAAATTGGGTTATTATTTGGTGTTGTGTCTATAGAAATTTTTTCTTCTTCAAACTGAATCACATCTAATTGCGTTCGTATTGGTTTTATAAACTCTAAGTATTTTATTTTTAAACTATCTGAAATGGGTTCAGCTGCTGGCAACTTTTCTTTTAGCGGATCTACTTGCTTTCCATTTTTCCAAAAACGGTAACATACGTGAGGTCCTCCAGAATTACCTGTCATACCAACCCATCCAATAACATCTCCTTGTTTTACAAACTGTCCTTTTTTAACATTTTGTGCTTTCATGTGAAGGTATTGCGTTTCGTAAGTTGCGTTATGTCTTATTTTTACAAATTTACCGTTTCCTCCACGTCTTGTAGATTCGGTTACGGTTCCGTTTGCGGTTGCTAAAATTGGTGTTCCGATAGCTGCGGCAAAATCTGTTCCTTTATGCGGACGCAACTTATAACCGTAATAAGCAATACGGCGGTTTAGGTTGTAACGTGATGAGATTCGGCTAAATTGAACCGGTGCTTTTAAGAAGGCACGACGTAAGTTTTTAGCTTCTTCATTAAAATAATCTGAAATTCCTTTTACACTATCACTTTCAAACTCAAAAGCATAAAAAGGTTCTTTATTATGTTCAAAATAAGCTGCTTTAATATTGGCAACTCCAGCATAAATGGTATCATCAATATATTTATCGGTATAAATCACTTTAAAGCGATCTCCCTTTTGAAGACGTCTAAAATCGATAGTCCACGCATAAATTTCATCGGCCATTTTATAAGCTAATCTAGAACTTAAGCCTTGCGCTTCTAGAGTTTCAGAAATATTACTATTAATAACCCCTACAGCTGATTTTTCAACATAAGTAATTGGTTTTCTAGAGGTGTATGCGTGAATAGAATCTTCAAAATTAATGACTACATATTCCTCTTTATTTGGTTGATAAATAAAAGTATTTGGAATTTCTAGTGAATCTTTTGAGCACAACAAAGTATAAGGTTTCCCAATTTGAAGTTTTCTAATATCAAAAGTGTCTTTTGCTATTTCGGCAATATTATAAACCGTTGAGTATCCTACGCTATTACGCTGCATGATAGCTCCAAAACTATCTCCAGATTTTATAGTATCTCTTTTTACAATATAATCATTAAGTTTAAAGCCGAATTCTACAATTCCTTCAGGTTCTACAAAGGTTTCTATTGGCTCAACTTCTACTTGTACTTTTTCTTTACACGACCATAGTGTAATTATTAAAGTAATTGCTATTATTGTTTTTAATTGCATTAGATATTCTAAATTTTAAAGGTCTTTTCCCCAGTTTTCTAATTCTTGCTCACTCCATAATTCTGGAAAAAATATGCGTCTTTGATATCTTGGATGCATGTATTTTTTCCAATCACTTCCTCCTGTTGCTTCTCCATCACCTGTACCGCTTTCAATATAATGTTTGGCAGCATTGTAATGTGCCATTACCCAAGTAACATTAACAGTATAATCATAATGACGCATGGCTTTTACAAGACTTTCATCTTTTTGATCTTCTTCGGGCAACTCTTTAAATCTTGTCCAAAGGTTTTTGGTATTATAGGTTTCCATAAATCTTAAAAACTCGTCTTTGTAGCGGTTTTCAAAATTCACTAAAAGTGTTGATTTGTCTCCCGTTTTATAATCCTTTCCTGCAGCTTGCCAATATAAATGTTCAAAAGCATGTGTGTAAGGCGTATTACGATCTATATCCTTACGGAATCTGTAATCAATAAGATTAATAAGTTCTGTTGAAGCAAATTCTATTTGGCGGTATTGTGCGCTTTGAAATCCGCTTGCTGGAGTAAGTGTATATCTAAATTTCATATACTGCTCTACATCCATTCCTTCTCTCATAATATTGAAAGAGGTGGTTAGCATATCAAAATAACGACTAATACGCATAATGCGACTTTCAAAGAAATCTACTTTTAAACCTTTGCTATCTGCAACCTGTTCAATTTCCCACAAAATCATTTTAAAAATCAATTCGTTGATTTGATGGTATGCAATAAACACCATTTCGTCTGGCAAAGTGGTACGTTGAATTTGAAGTCCTAAAAGGGCATCGGTTTGTATATAGTCCCAATATGTAATTGGCTTACTGTGTAGTAAGCCATGTAAATGATCTTCGGTATTTTGACCTATTGCGGCGAACTTTTTTTGAAGTTCTTGTATAATAGCGTCAAAGTTGTGCTCGTTAGACATAGTTAATCAAATTGTATTTCAAAAGGATGTTTTAATCCTTTAAAAGCTTCTAAGTCTGCTCGTAGTGAACCAACAGCTAAGTCTGCTTTTATTTTTAATGGTATTTTATTTTCATCTCCGCTTACCCATAAGGTTAAGCTTTCTTGTTCTTTAAACACACGACCAGCCATAACGTATGGTCTAAACTTTAATGTTTTTACGTTTCCAAACTCGGTATCAATAGTTTCTCTTCCTAAGAATTTTAGTTTGAATTTATAATTTTCTTCATCAAAAAACATATTCATTTCAACAACATCACCTTCTTTTATTTTTTCTGTATCGTAGTGATTACGCAGATAATAAAATGCTGATACCATATCCTGAACATCTTTTTCGGTAGCTACAGTTGTGATTTTATTTTTCTTCTTATTCTCGACAATCGCTTCTTTTTTAACATGATCAAAATCTATTTCAATATCTTTTGTGTGACCACCTTCATCAATTTTTCTTACAAATTTATAAGGCTTTCCTGTTTCCATATCAAAATAACTCTCGTAACGGTCTTTCACTTTAAAAAACCATTTTATAGCACCGGTTGTCCATCCTTTTCCAATAACATGAAATACTTTCTTTCCGTTTAGATTGGCATCTTTAACTTCTAGCGTTGCATTTCCTGCTTTTAAAAAGCCACTATAACTCATTCTGAATTTAAACCATTCTCCTTCTTGGAAGGCTGATTTTTCTTGTGCAAACGATGTTTGTACAGTAAAAAAAATAGCGATTATAAATAGTAGTTTTTTCATAAAATAAAGCATTGCAAATGTAGTTTTTTAAATCACATTTAATTGTTGAAAAACATGATTTGCAATTACTATTCCAAAAGTATGAAAAAACAAAAAACTCCATGGTTATATCATGGAGTTTTTTAAGTATGATTTAGTTAAATATTTGTTATAACGTTCCTCTTTTTTCTTGTTCGCGTTCAATAGACTCAAATAAGGCTTTAAAATTACCTGCTCCAAAACCTCTTGCACCCATACGTTGAATGATTTCGAAAAACAATGTTGGACGATCTTCAACTGGTTTTGTAAATATTTGTAATAAATATCCTTCTTCATCGGCATCAATCATGATACCTAATCCTTTTAATTTCTCGATATCTTCTTGAAGTTCGTGACTGTGTTCTTCTAAACGTCCCGGAACTGATTTGTAATATGCTTCTGGTGGTGTTGATAAAAACTCTACTCCTCTTGATCTTAAATCTGATACGGTAGTAATAATATCATCGGTAGCCACAGCAATATGTTGTACTCCAGAACCTTCGTAAAAGTCTAAATATTCTTCAATTTGAGAACGTTTTTTTCCTTCTGCTGGTTCGTTGATTGGGAATTTTATACGTCCGTTACCGTTACTCATCACTTTACTCATTAGTGCTGAATATTCAGTATGAATTTGTTTATCATCAAACGATAGGAAATTCACAAATCCCATAACGTCTTCGTACCATTTTACCCAAGTATCCATTTCTCCCCAACCTACATTACCAACCATGTGGTCAATAAATTTAAGTCCGGTTGGTTCTGGGTTATAATCTGATTTCCATGCTTTAAACCCTGGCATAAAAGTACCAGTGTAATTTTTACGTTCAATAAACATATGTACTGTTTCACCGTAAGTGTATACTCCAGCTTTTACAATTTCACCATGCTCATCGGTTTCAACGGTTGGTTCTAGGTATGATTTTGCACCACGTTTTGTAGTTTCTTCGTAAGCGCTTCTAGCATCATCTACCCATAAGGCAACAACTTTTACACCGTCTCCGTGTTTTACAATGTGGTTATTTATTGGTGATTTACTGTTTAGCGGTGTGGTTAATACTAAACGTATTTTATCTTGTTTAAGCACGTAACTTACGTGATCTTTACTTCCGGTTTCTAAACCTTTGTATGCGTAAGATTGAAAACCGAAGGCTGTTTTGTAAAAATGCGCTGCTTGTTTAGCATTACCTACGTAAAACTCTACGTAGTCTGTTCCTAAAAGTGGTAAGAAATCTTCTGCACCTTCAAATATTTTTTCTAATCCGTATTCTACGTTTTTAATATTTTTTGCCATGTTGTTGACGTATTTTTTATGTGTTTAATTGTATTTTGATTGTGCTATTTGCTAGCAAGTATGTTTAGCCCTGATGGAAACGACATCCTTTTTTTTGTTTTTGAAAAAAGATATAGTGTACAGCAGGATTGGCTTCTAATAATTAATGTTCTAACCAAGATTTATAGTAATCTTCATCGGCAATTTTCATGGCTTCTTCGGTTACTTTTAGTGGTTTAAACGTATCTACCATTACGGCAAGTTCATCGGTTTTTTCTTTACCTAAACTGCGCTCGGTTGCTCCCGGGTGTGGACCGTGAGGAATTCCGGCGGGGTGTAATGAGATGTGTCCTTGATCAATATCGTTACGACTCATAAAATCGCCATCAACGTAGTACAACACCTCATCTGAATCAATATTACTGTGATTATATGGTGCTGGAATACCGTTTGGATGGTAGTCGTAAAGGCGTGGTACGAAACTGCAAATTACAAAGGCTGCAGTTTCAAAAGTTTGGTGTACTGGTGGCGGTTGGTGGATGCGTCCGGTGATGGGCTCGAAATCGTGAATTGAAAAGGCGTACGGATAGTTGTAACCGTCGTATCCTACAACATCAAAGGGATGTGAGGCGTAAACCATTTCGAAAATATCGTCTTGTTTTTTTACTTTTATTAAAAAATCACCTGTTTCGTTATGAGTTTCTAGTTCTTGTGGCTGACGAAGATCGCGTTCGCAGAATGGTGAATGTTCTAACAGTTGCCCAAACCAGTTACGGTATCGTTTTGGTGTATATATTGGGTGACGCGACTCGACAATAAATAGACGATTGTCTTGGGTGTCGAAATCCATTTTATAAATAATTCCGCGTGGTACAACCAGATAATCTCCGTATTTAAAGTCGAGATTCCCTAACATTGTGCGGAGTTTCCCTGTGCCTTTATGAACAAAAATAAGTTCATCGGCATCTGTATTTTTATAAAAATACTCTCTTGTAGATTCTTTTGGTGCTGCCAAAATTATACTACAATCGCTATTGGTAAGTACGGTTTTACGACTCTCTAGATAGTCGTTTTCTGGTGGTACTTGAAATCCTTTTAAACGGTAGGATTGTATACTGTTTTCTTTAGCAATTTTAGGTTTTACGCTGTATTGCTTTTTTATTTCTTTTACTTGTGTTGGGCGTTGCTCGTGATAGGAGTTTGTAGACATCCCATCAAAACCTATGGTTCCAAAAAGCTGCTCACTGTAAAGGCTTCCATCTGGTTTTCTAAACTGCGTGTGGCGTTTAGGTGGAATTTTCCCTAGTTTATGATAAAATGGCATTGGCTTTACTATTTTAAGGTTGTTAAACGTTGTTTTGTTTTTGAGTTCTCGATTCTGCTCGAACTAATAATTGAACTCTGCTTTAATTAACAACTTAATGTTAATGTTGCTAGAGTTTTAAATTATTATGTTACTGCGAGAATTAAATATTGAATTTACTCAAACTGATAATTAGCATTTTTATACTGATACCTTGTTTTGTTTGTCTTGAAAATACAAAAAAGGAATTGAAACTTATATTTTAAACCTTCTCATTATTAACACGTAAACACGATTATCTTATTATAAAGGTACAAAATATGCGTACTACTCTGGATTTCTTTTTATAAGAAATTGAAGAAAGGATAATAAATCTGTCCAAAATAGTTTCATAGAGTTACAAATATCGGAATAAATTTCAATAAAAAAAATAGAGTGGTTTTTTTGAGTTAAAAATTAATTACGAGAAAAAAACGACAACATAACTAACTAAAAATTAAATTTTTATAAATTTTATTTATAGATTAGTCTGTATATTATTTGAAATAAATGAAATCAATTACAATTTTATTACTCATCTTTTTAATATGAAAAACCTCTTATCCATTTCACTATTACTATTCATAAATTTAAGCTTTTCACAAATTAAATCGGGGACAGTTACATATCATATACAAAACAATAATAATACTTTAACAAGCAACGACTTACGAGAACCATTATTATCCATTAATAAAGAGGTTGGTAATATAGAACTCATTTTAAACTTTAATAGAACCTCTTCTTCTTTTGGAATTAAAAAAGAGTTACTTAATGACAGTAAAAACGATTATTACAGACATTTGGCTTTATTAGTTACAAAATCTGACAAAGTGTTTTATGTTGACTCTAATAAAAAAGAAATTATAGAAAAATTCTCTCCTTTTGGAGAAGAAATAAGGCTAAAAAGCAATTATAAAACAAAACAATGGACATTAAGTAATATCTCTAAAAAAATAAATAATTACACTTGCTACAAAGCGTCTATTACTATTGATTTTTGGAAAGAACAAGAACAAAAATTCATAAAACTACATTATACGGCTTGGTATTGCCCCCAGCTAAACTTTAATTTTGGCCCACTAGATGCCGTTGGATTACCCGGTTTGGTTTTAGAGTTTTCAAATAAGAAACTCACTTACTACGCGACCAAAATCACACTAAGTGATGAAGATGCAACAATTACACCTCCAAAAGAAGGAAAGTTAATAACTAAAGACGAATACGACACATTAGCAAAAAAAATGTATTTAAACACACAAAACTAAATAACATATTTTCTTGTAAAACTCCTCCTACAAACACAAAAAAAATTTGTCGTTACGGTTTTTCCGTAGTCTCTAGGATACATCACTTGCGAGGACATCAAAAAACACTAAAATACGCATAAACAGTAGATTGCGACCAAAAAAAAGTACTTATATTTTTTGGAGTTTAGTTTTTTTTTTTTTTTTAGATTAGCCTATCTTTAATTAGCATTAGGTTATTTACAAGGTGGCTTTTTATTTTTTTTAGATACCAAATTGACGTCTTTTTAAAACTAGTACTAGTTTATTTTAACCTTGTAACCTTGTTATTTTCACACCTTGTTATTTTTAATTAATAACCAACCTAATATTTAGGTTTTAAAACAAAACATTATGAAAAAATTATTTAATGTAATGGCTGTGATGCTGTTTGTAGGAAGTTTAACAAGTATGTCTCCTGCCATGGAACAAGAGGAGTATGGAAAAGCATCTGATTGTGCTCAATATTCTAGGAATATTATTTTAAATGCTGCTCAAACATATAATTTAGACATCAGTAGAGAAGGTCAACACTTCAACTTAATGATGGAATTCTATCATGATATTTATTTAGATTGCCTTAATGATTAATATTTTCTATGAAAAACATTTTTTACATAATTATATTAGTTAGCTCAATTACTATGTATTCACAAAACCCGATATCGGGTTTTGTTGAATACACTATAGTATCGACATTAGCACCAGACACTTTAAAGGTTTCAAAAAACAAAAAGCTACAAGACCTACTTACCAAAGAGGCTTACTTTAAATTAAACTTTACCAACAAAGCCTCACTTTATCAACATAAAGGCACTAAAAAAATGGCATCTGATACAGAAAACGCCTTGCAAATAAGTTTTTTAAAATCGTTTGGAGGTGGTGATGGTATTTTTTATTATCACAGAGATGATAAAAAAACAGAAGTGCAAAAACATATGCTTGGCGACTTATATTTAATATCTTACAATTTACCTGATTGGAAATTACTAAACGAAACAAAAAAAATAGGAAACTACACTTGCTATAAAGCTATACAAAACCTTAAATCACCTATAACTGCATGGTATACTCCAGAAATTCCTGTGCCTTTTGGACCTAAAACTTACAATGGTTTACCAGGTATGATTCTTGAGGTTATTATGGGCGATATTAGAATTTTTGCATCGCATGTGTCTTTAAATCCTACCGAAATACAAAATATACAAAAACCCGAAAAAGGAATTAAAATAAGTGAAGAAGCATTTAATAAAAAACTAAGCGAGTTTGCTAGTGATATTGGCTTTTAAAAAACAACCTATTTTCTTGTAAAAATCCACCTACAAGCACAAAAAAAACACAATTACGGTTTTTCCGTAGTCTCTAGGATACATCACTTGCGAGAAACACAAAAAACAGTAAAAACCGCACAAACACCACATTACACAAAAAAATACTTGTTAAAAAATTTGGTGTCTAGTTTTTTTTTTTTTTTTTAGATTAGCCTATCTTTAATTAGTATTAAGTTATTTACAAGGTGGCTTTTTATTTTTTTTAGATACCAAATTGACGTCTTTTTAAAACTAGTACTAGTTTATTTTAACCTTGTAACCTTGTTATTTTCACACCTTGTTATTTTTAATTAATAACCAACCTAATATTTAGGTTTTAAAACAAGAACATTATGAAAAAATTATTTAGTGTAATGGCTGTGATGCTGTTTATGAGTACAAATGTATTGAATGCTAAAAACGCAGAACAAGAACTTACAAAATGTGAGATACGTGCTTTAAATGTTCACTGTGCTTTACTAGAAGAAGGGTATTCCCATGCAGAGGCATATCTTATATCTGGCATTGTAGAAAAACTATGTGAAAAAGAAGGGAAGCTAGAAACTAAGAAAGATACTATATCAGATAAAGCAAATTAATTTTTAACAGCCATTTTATGATAAACAACTCAAAATCTATAAAACAAACACTCTTAGTAATACTCATTACTTTTAGCACACAGATCTTTGCTCAAAAAAGAGAAGGTGTTATTACTTATAAAAGTAAAATCATTAAACCTATGGATAATGATACAAAAAGTAGCAGTATTCAATTTCTAAATGATATTATAATCAATAATGATTTTATAGATTTTGAGTTAAGTTTTAATAACACCGAATCAGTTTTTAAAATCACAGAATCTTTAGAAGAAGATAATAATTTAAAATTTTCAATAGGTCTTCTTGGTGGGTATGAAATATACTATTATAATACCTCAACCAAAGAAAACATATACCAAACCGAATCTTATGGTGAATTTTTTATTATTACAGACCATGAAAACTATAAATGGACTTTAACTAAAGAAAGTAAAAAAATTGAAAACTATACCTGCTACAAAGCCACTACTATTAAAGAAATCAAAAATTCGGTAGGGGTTTTTAAACGAAAAGTAGTAGCTTGGTACACCCCACAAATCCCTTTACAAATTGGACCTGCAGGATATAATGGGCTTCCTGGGCTAATTTTAGAGCTGCAAGAAAAAAATAAACTTTACGTGGCTCGTAAAATAGATATTAACGCCTTAGAAACTGAAATTAAAAAACCAACAAAAGGTAAAAAAATAACTTATCAAGAATTTCTTAAAATTGGAGAACGTATTGAGTCAGGTCATTAAAAAAACAACACTATTAACTTTAAAAACTCTACTACTTTTAGTAGGGTTTTCATCATACGCGCAAAATATTTTGGTATCGGGTACGGTTTCTGATAGTTTAAAAGCACCTTTAGCTTATGCCAATATTTTAGCAATACCAACTAGTAACGACCAAGATATTCGGTTTGCTGTTACCATAGAAAATGGGAACTATAAACTAGGTTTAGCAAAGCACCAAACTTACAATATTACCGTAAGTTATTTAGGCTACACATCTCAAGAGATACAGCTTAACACTACAGACCAAAATATTACAAAAAACTTTATACTTGCAGAAAACCCAAACCAACTAGACGAGGTTACACTTAACTACACACCTCCAATTACCGTAAAAAAAGATACTACTACCTACGATGTTAGCAAATTTGTAACAGGTGAAGAACGTAAACTACGAGAAATCCTAAAAAAACTACCTGGTGTAGAAGTCGATAAAGCGGGTAACGTTACCTCAAATGGAAAAAAAATAACCAAAGTTTTAGTAGAAAATAAAACCTTTTTTACAGGAAATAGTAAACTAGCCGTTAATAATATTCCTGCCGATGCAGTAGATAAAGTTGAAATATTAGATAATTACAACGAAACCACCATGTTAAAAGGTTTGGAGGACAACGAAGATATGGCAATGAATATCAAACTAAAAGAAGACAAAAAGCAATTTGCTTTTGGTGATATTGAAGTTGGTGCAGGGATTAAAGACCGCTATCTTATACATCCTAATTTATTTTATTACAGCCCAAAAACTAATGTCAATTTTATTGGCGATCTTAACAACCAGGGTATAAAAAGCTTTTCGTTTAATGATTATATAGAATTTGAAGGTGGTTTTGGTCAACTATTTAAAGATCCAGGAGCTTATTTTGATCTTTATAATAGTGATTTTGCACGCTATTTAATTAATCAAGATTACACTTCAAATATTAATCAATTTGGAGCATTAAACATTAGGCAATCTATTAATAAACACACCGATATTAGCGGATATATTATCACTTCAAACAGTAAAACAACTACAGAAAGCAATACTATAAACGAGTATATAAATGACACGCCTTTTATTGAAAATAGAACAAACACCAATACCATAAACAACTTTTTTACCATAGGGAAATTCACTATTGATTACGATCCAACGCTTGAAGAAGATTTTGCTTATAATAGTTTTATAAAATTGACTAACAACAACTCAAACGGACTTATTTCAACATTAAGTACAGCACAAAACAATGCTATTACCACCATTAATGATATTAAAGGACTTAACCTTAAACAACATATAAAATACAGCAGAAAACTCTCTAAAAAACACACCGCAACTTTAGAAGCTAATTATAATTACCAAAACGACAAGCCTATTACCGAATGGTTAACCAATCAGCAAATTTTACAAGGTTTAATTCCTTTAGAAAATGATGCCATTTACAATATTTTACAAACCAAAACCACCAAATCACACACGGTAAATGCGGCAATAAAGGAGTATTGGGTCATTAATAATTTTAATCATTTGTATACTAGTTTTGGAGTCAATTCATCATTTACAAATTTTAAAACCGAAGACCTACAACAACATAGTGATGGGAGTATTAACAACTTTAATTCGGCAGGTTTTGGTAACGATTTTAACTACAATTTTATAAACACCTATTTAGGCTTAGAGTATAAATTTCAAATAGGAATTACCACATTTAAACCTATGGTATATGCACAGTTTTACAACTGGTCAACCGCACAACAAACAGAAAAAAATACTTATAACAAAACCTTAATCTTACCAAAATTCACGGTTGATACCGAGTTTAGTAGTAGCGAAAAACTAAGTTTTAATTATGATTTAGAAGCTAGTTTTTCGGGGATTAACAGGTTAGCAAATAATTTTGTACTTTCTGGTTTTAATGGTGTGTATAAAGGGAATAGTGAATTAGATAATCAATTATATCATTCGGCGAGATTGAGTTATTATAAATTCAGTATATATAAAAACTTAAATCTTAATTTTAGCACCAGTTACAGACGAAAAACAAAATCTTTTAAAAACACTACTGTATTACAAGGTATTGATCAATACAGCACACCAATACTATTTAACTTACCTGAAAACAATTGGAGTTTAAATGGAAGAATTTCAAAGAAAATTCATAAAATTAAATATAATTTAAGCAGCAGATTTAGTTATAATGACTTTTATCAAATTTTAAATGAGGAAACTAACTTAAATATTTCAAAAAATATTTCATCTACATTTAGCATGGAAACCTCTTTTAAAGAACATCCAAATGTAGAAATTGGCTACACAAAAAGCTTTAATAACTACAGCGCAACGAACGGGATCACAAAATTTGAAAACGATAAATTATTTATAGATCTTGAATATGATTTTTTAAAACATTTTATAATAAAAGCCGATTATAGTTTTGATACTTATATCAACAAAACAACCGCAGTAACTAATAAATTTGACACTGCAAATGCCTCATTATTTTATCAAGTAGAAGATAGCCCGTGGGGTTTTGAAGTGAATGCTACAAACTTATTTAATGTTACTTTTAAACAACAAAATAGCTTTAGCAGTTTTTTAATTAGCGATAATAAAACCTATATTTTACCAAGAATTATCATGTTTAAAGTTGCTTATAAACTCTAAGAGCTTAAAACCAAAACCCTAAATTAAAAAACCAAATACCTTTATTAGTTTCTGGAGACCAGGTGTATTTTGCTTCCACCGGACCAATAAAAGTTTCAACAGCATAACCTAAAGCGTAACCTGTGTAATCTGGAACTTTAAACCACTCACCTTCTTCAAAAATATTATTATCAATATTTGCAAAGTTTGCTGCTGCGGTAATATGTTGCTTTTTAAAAACCTCATAATCGGCAGTAATAGTTCCTTTTACAAAGCTATTTCCAATAAGCGAGATACTATCATAACCATAAAAAGAAATAAAGTTATTTATAAAATTATTACCATAACCTCCAAGTGAAAAATCTAATGTGGTAGTGGAGTTATCTCCTAATTTAAATCCTCCTTGTGTAAGTAAATTCATTGCAAATTTATCCGAAAAACTAAAAGCGTAACCTATATCTGCTTTCGCTATTGAAAAAGGTCTGAATTCTCTATTAAATTTTGATGCTTGTAAATACCAATGAAAATCACCATTAAAATACATCCCTGATTTAGGATAATATTTATTATCGTAAGTATCTAATTTAATAGTACTATAAACACTAAAATAATCTGTACCTTCAAAAACAACATCTTCATCTTCATTAAGCTCATTAATAAGTGTTTCCGATTTTATTTCTAAACGTTTATGCTCTGCCCCTAGCGTAAAAGCAACATCTTTTTTTAGTAAAGTTTGTACATAAAATTGATTAGTTTGATCTTGCACTTCGGCATCAACCTTATTAAAACCCGTTAAATCCTGCTCAACTTGCGTTAAAAATAATTTAGCACTAACACTTTTATGAAACTGATTAAATCGTGAACGTATTCCTATACTCCAATAAAAACCTTTATCAATGTAATATTCAAAATTATAACGCACATTATCACCTAAAATCACATCTAAAGATGCCGTATCATCACCAAAAAGCACACGTTTTTTAGTCACATTTACTAAAGCACCACTTTTATATAAATCATCATAATGAATACCTAATTTTAAAAATGTAGTTGCTGCAGTTTCCCTTACCGAAGCAAAAAGATCATAACCACCATCTGCTTTTTTAAATTTGTATTTAAAGTTATCAAAATTATTTGTAGCAACTAGATTGTTTACACCACTATTAAAATCTTCATAACTCACAACACTATTGCTTTTCAACTTCAATTTTCCTAATACATAAGCTCTAGAATAGCGATCATTACCTTTAATATGTATGTTTTTTATCGCAATACTATCTGCTGGCATAATACTTTTACGTATAACAGTATGAGTTCCTGTTTTATTTGCTATGGCTTTTAAATCTTCAACTTTAGATAAGGCTGCTAATTCTCCATTATTAACAATATGACGTCCTTCATTAAATGAAATTACAGAAAAATCTTTAATATCTGGCTTAATATAAATATCCGTTTTTTTAGATTTCTTTTGCATATCCTTAACCGTACGATAGTTATTAATTTGCAGCAATACATCTGGTGCAGAAGTCAGTTCTTTACGAGTTGCCAATCCAGATTGCACATCAACACCAATAATTACATCCATGCCTTTTGCTCTAAGCTCATCAATAGGGTAGTTATTAACCACACCGCCATCAATTAAAAGTTTCCCATCAATATTTACAGGTTGAAATAAAGAAGGAAAAGCACCACTAGCTGTTACAGATTCCGCCAAATTACCATGATCTAAAAACACAGGTTTCCCCGTTTCAACATCGGTAGCAATACAAAAAAACGGAATAGGTAGTTTGCTAAAATCTTCTATTTCACTAACATTTAAAGTTAAATAAGTGAGTAAATTATAGATGTTTTGACCTTTAGAAATTGCTGAAGGCAACTTTAATTTAAAATCATCAAAAGGTAAGGTTATCGCATATTTTTCTGAATTATCACGCTCATAAAATGTTTTAGCCTCGCGTGGTAAATTATCACTAATGACATCATCAAAATTTAAACTTTTAAAGATAGAATCTAATTGATTTCCGCTATAACCAGATGCGTAAAGCGATCCAATAATAGCCCCCATACTTGTACCAGCAATATAATCAACCTTTACCCCAAGGCTATCAATCACTTTTAAAACACCTATATGAGCAAAACCTTTGGCACCTCCTCCACTTAATACTAAACCAATTTTTTGGTCTTTTTTAGGTGGGTTTTCTTGGGCATAAGAGGTATAACTTATAATAACAAAGAAAAATAGGTAGAGTAGTTTTTTCATTTTGTTTTGTAAAAATCAATTATTTTTTTAGCTCTCGAAACACCAACAACGGCTTCCAATTCTGTTTTTTTAGCTTCCGAAATCCGTTTTACAGATTTAAAATGCGTCATTAATTCTAAAATTGTTTTTTCGCCAATTCCAGGAATTGTTTCCAACTCCGAGTTTAAAGCGCCTTTACTACGTCGGTTACGGTGATGTTCAATTCCAAAACGGTGGGCTTCGTTTCGTAAATGCTGAATCACTTTTAATGTTTCGCTTTTTTTATCTAAATATAAGGGAATTGGATCGTCTGGATAGAATAATTCTTCCAAACGTTTTGCAATTCCTATAATTGCTATTTTATTCCGAAGGTTTAAATCATCTAAACTTTTTAAAGCTGATGATAATTGCCCTTTTCCTCCATCAATAATTATCAGTTGTGGTAAAGGTTGATTCTCTTCAACCAAACGTTTGTAACGACGATAAACAACTTCTTCCATTGAGGCAAAATCATCTGGTCCAACAACGGTTTTTATATTAAAATTACGATACTCTTTTTTACTTGGTTTACCGTTTTTAAATACCACACAAGCTGCCACAGGGTTTGTTCCTTGTATATTGGAGTTATCAAAACATTCAATATGACGTGGTTCTTCTCCCAATTGCAAATCAATTTTCATTTGCGCCATAATACGGTTGGCATGTCTATCGGGATCGGTAATTTTTACTTGCTTAAAACGCTCCATTCTGTAATATTTTGCATTTCGAATGGAGAGATCTAAAATGCGTTTTTTATCACCCAATTGTGGTACAAGCACTTTTAAATCTTCACCAATATCAACTTTAAAAGGGACAAAAATTTCTTTTGAATTTGAGTTAAAACGTTGGCGTAACTCGGTAATAGCAAGTTCTAATAAGGTTTGATCGCTTTCGTCTAGCTTTTTCTTAATTTCTAAAGTATGAGATCTAATAATTGAACCGTAAGATAATTGTAAAAAATTGACATATCCAAAACTGTCGTCACTTACAATACTAAACACATCTACATTACTAATTTTTGGATTGATAATGGTAGATTTAGATTGGTAGTTTTCTAAAACTTCAATTTTTTCTTTAATCTTTTGTGCTTCTTCAAATTCCATATTAGCTGCAAAATCTCTCATCTGCTGCTTAAATTGCGATAACGAATCTTTAAAGTTTCCTTTTAAAATCTCTTTTATCGCCAAAATATTTTCCTGATATTCTTCTTCACTTTCATTATCATCACAAGGTCCTTTACAGTTTCCTAAATGATATTCTAAACATACTTTGTATTTCCCAGATTGAATTTTATGTTCAGATAAATCAAAATTACAAGTTCGTAATTGAAACAATCCTTTTATTAAATCTAGTAAAATAGCTACCGTTTTCTTACTGGTATATGGTCCAAAATAATCCGAACCATCTTTAATAACACGTCTGGTACTAAATACTCTTGGAAAACGTTCTTTTTTAATACAAATCCACGGGTACGTTTTATCGTCCTTTAATAGTACGTTGTATCTGGGTTGGTATTTTTTGATAAGGTTGTTTTCAAGTAAAAGCGCATCGGTCTCTGTAGCTACAACAATATGTTTAATATCTACAATTTTCTTTACTAATACGCGCGTTTTCCCATTATCGTGCTGTTTTGTGAAGTATGAACTCACACGTTTTTTTAAATTCTTTGCCTTACCAACGTATAAAATGGTACCTTCAGCATCATAATACTGATATACTCCTGGTTCATTAGGGAGTGTTTTTAACTGAATTTCTAGGGACGTTTGGCTCATTAGCTCAAAGGTAATTATTTTAATTTTCAACCTTTAAAATTTAATAGAAAATAAATTTTTTCAATCGACTAATTGATTACATTGCGCCACTTTTTTAATTAAATTAATGGAAAAAAAAATTATAGGGAGAGAAGACAAAGTAAGCTTTCCAAAACTCAATTTAAACAATATAGATGTTAAGATAGATACCGGCGCTTACACATCTGCCATACATTGTTCTGAAATCGTAGAAAAAGATAACACCTTAATTTGCACCTTTTACAGTGAAGGACATGCAAATTTTAATGCCGAAAATGTTATATTTAACGAGTACTCAAAAACTGACGTAAAAAGTAGTAATGGGTTTAAAGAAAATAGATTTAAAATAAAATCGGAAGTTATTTTTTTTGGTAAAACTTATAAGATTAACCTAACTTTAAGCACCAGAGCAGACATGAAATTCCCTGTCCTTATTGGGCGACAGTTTTTAAGCAAAAAATTTATAGTTGATGTGAATCAGCAAAATGTATCATATAATAACACACAACACTAATTATGAATATTGTAATTTTATCTAGAAATGCGCATTTGTACTCTACACAACGTCTTATTGAAGAAGGTGAAAAAAGAGGTCACAAAATGGAAGTTATTGATCCTTTAAAATGCGACATTATTATTGAAAAAGAAAAACCAACTATCTACTACAAAGATAGATACCTAGATTATGTAGATGCTATTATTCCAAGAATTGGAGCATCAGTTACATTTTACGGCTGCGCAGTTGTAAGACAGTTTGAAATGATGAATGTATTTACCATCGTTACATCGGATGCTATACAACGCTCAAGAGACAAATTACGAAGCTTACAACACCTTAGTAAAGCAGGAATTGGGATGCCTAAAACTGTATTCACTAACTATTCTAGAGATGTTGAAGAAGTGATAAACCATGTTGGTGGTGTTCCAGTAATTATTAAATTATTAGAAGGAACTCAAGGACTTGGTGTTGTACTTGCTGAAACTAAAAATGCTGCCGAATCTGTTTTAGAAGCCTTTAACGGACTTGAAGCGCGTGTAATTGTACAAGAATTTATTAAAGAAGCTAAAGGTGCAGATTTAAGAGCTCTTGTAGTAGATGGACAAGTTGTTGGCGCTATGAAACGCCAAGGAAAAGAAGGTGAATTTCGATCAAACTTACATCGTGGTGGAAGTGCCGAAATCATCAAACTATCTGATGACGAATTAAAATTAGCTATGAATGCTGCTAGCGCATTAAAACTTCCTGTTTGTGGAGTTGATATGCTACAATCAACAAGAGGACCTCTTTTATTAGAAGTAAATTCTACTCCAGGATTAGAAGGTATTGAAGCAGCTACTGGACGAAATATTGCACGTTCAATAATATCATTTATAGAAAAAAATAAATAATGAACACCCCAAAAAACAACACCATAACGGTTTTAGGAAAAGAAATTGAACCAGGACAAAGTTGTGAACTTAGTTTTGATGTTGCCAATTTACACACCTCCTCTAGCGTTGATGTTCCGGTAATTATACATCGTGCAAAAAAACCTGGTCCAGTAGTACTTTTTACCGCAGGAATTCATGGTGATGAAGTAAATGGGGTAGAAATTGTAAGACAAATTATAGCCAAAGGTATTAACAAACCTAAACGTGGTACTATTATCTGTATTCCTGTAATTAATGTTTTTGGCTTTATTAATTTAAGTAGAGAATTTCCTGACGGAAGAGACCTAAACCGTGTTTTCCCTGGGGTTTTAAATGGATCTCTAGCAAGTAGAGTGGCCTACAAATTGGTGAATGAAGTGATTCCTGATGTAGATTATATTATGGATTTTCATACCGGTGGTGCCGGACGTTTTAACGCACCACAAATACGAATTGACAAGAGTTTACCTGAACTTGATGAGCTTGCCAAAGTTTTTGGAGCACCTTTTGTATTGTATTCAAAAAATATAAAAAAATCTTTTAGAAGTACGTGTAGTAAATTAGGTAAATCTATTTTACTTTTTGAAGGTGGAAAATCTATTCATATTGATGTTAATGTTGCAAATACTGGTGTTAATGGCGCCAAACGTGTACTACATCATCTAGGTATGTTATCTTCAAAATTTAAAGTTTCGCAACCTAAAAAAGAAGTGGTTTATATTTTAGATAGCCGTTGGCAACGCGCTAGTCTTTCAGGCTTATTTAAAGCCTCTGCCGATGTAGGTTCAAAAGTAAAAAAAGGAGATATTATAGGAACTATTACAGATCCTTATGGGAAATTTAACGAGTTAGTAAAAGCCGCTTTATCTGGATATATTATTAACGTTAACGAATCTCCAATTGTATATCAAGGAGACGCATTGTTTCATATTACCAATAAATTGAAATGACAAAAACAGAATTAAGACACGCTTACAAAGAAAAACGTAAGGCCTTATCTATAGATACTGCGGACGATTTTAGCATTGCAATTGCCAATCAATTATTACAATTACCAATTTGGGATTATCAGTTTTACCACCTGTTTTTAACTATTGAAGAGCACAAGGAAGTGAATACCGATTTTATATTGAATATCCTTTCGGGAAAAGATAAGCATATTGTGATTTCGAAGAGTGATTTTTCAAACGGAACTTTGCAAAATTTCTTACTTACAGATAGTACGGTAATTAAAAAGAACGCTTATAATATTCCAGAACCTGTAGATGGTATTCCGATAGCAAATAGCAGTATACAAGTTGTTTTTGCACCTTTATTAGCTTTTGATGTTAAAGGAAATCGTGTAGGTTATGGTAAAGGATTTTATGATACCTTTCTTGCCGATTGTACACCCGAAACTTTAAAAATAGGATTATCCTTTTTTGAAGCAGAACCAAGTATTGAGGACCTTTTTGAAGGCGATATTCCGTTAGATTATTGTGTAACTCCAGAAAAGGTTTATTCGTTTTCTAAAGCTTGATTTAAAGCCTCATTTTCAACAGTAACACTTTCTTCTTCTTTAGGGAAAGCTTGTTTATTAAACACTATTAAAACCCCAATTCCGGTACTAATTGCCATATCTGCAACATTAAATACAGGATCAAAGAAACTAAATGTTTGTCCGCCTAAAAATGGTAACCATTCTGGATACACACCACTAAACATTGGAAAATGTAACATATCAACTACATTACCATGAAAAACAGATTCGTAACCTCCAGCTTCGGGTAAAAAGGTAGCTAATTCATGTACACTACTACTAAAAAATACGCCGTAAAATACTGAATCTAATATATTCCCTAAAGCACCAGCAAATATTAAAACAATAGCAATAAGTAATGAGGTTGCTGCTTTTTTCTTTACAGATTTTACTAGCCAATATCCAATTCCAAAAATAGCGACAATACGAAATAAGGTTAAGCAAAGTTTGGCAACTCTATCTGAAATAAAAGACGCAAAATCACTTAGTTTAGTTCCCCAAGCCATACCATCGTTTTCAACAAAGGCAATTTCAAACCAATCAAAAACAATCACACGCTCTCCAATAATAAAGTGTGTTTTTATATACAATTTACTCACTTGATCAATAAGTAAAATAAGAATAATAAATAGAGTCGCTTTTTTAAGAGTCATAAGTATCGTTTGAAGTCAGCTAAAATAATGATATTATTTATGTTTTAAATGTTTATGCTCCGCTTATTAATTGCACATGGCATATCACAATTTTATAATGAATAAAAAAAATTACACCATTACGGTTTTTCCGTAGTTTGTAGCATACATCGTTTACGAGCACACCAAAAAACACTAAAAACCACATAAACAGCAGATTGAGACAAAAAAAAGCTATTATTTTTTGGGTTTTAGTTTTTTTTTTTTTTTAGATTCGCATATCTTTAATTAGTATTAGGTTATTTACAAGGTGGCTTTTTACTCTTTTAAGACACCAAAAAATGACGTCTTTTTTAAAACTAGTACTAGTTTATTTTTAACCTTGTAGCCTTGTTATTTTTAATTAATAATCAACCTAATATTTAGGTTTTAAAACAAGAACAATATGAAAAAATTATTTAACGTAATGGCTGTGATACTCAAACTACACAAATAAACATTTTTCATGAAAAAACATTTCGTACATATGCAAAAACATCGATTTAAAACCCATTTAAAGCTAGTGATTCTGCTTTTTGGAGTTTCGATGTCTTACCTCTCTTGTCAAAAAGACGATGATTTATCTAAAGACACAACTAATTCTCAACTAGAATTTAAACGAGACCTTATTACTAAATCACAAATATCTAATAACAAAAAAGTTAATTCAATAATACAAACATTACCTAAAACTAACACCCTTTTAACTAATAACTTTAATACACAAGCAAGAACTGTTTATAATGAAGAGTATGACTTTTACATAAATGATGAAAAGGCATATCATATTACATACGGTAACTATGACTCATACACTTTTGCTATTCACAGAAGTCAAGATAATGGTTTGATAGAAAACTTAATATTAAGTAAACAATTAGATGGGTCTTACAAATCTTCTATTGTTAGCTATAATTTAAACGAGACAGAAAAGCAAAGTATTAAAAATGGAACTATACCAAGTGGCATTGAAAACAAAATGTCAATACAGCCACTTTCAAGAGGAACTGATGCTCGTATCATCCAAATAGGGAGCTCAGGCATATATTATCAAGAAGGGAGTGATGGCTGTATTAAACCTACATTTACAAATATTGATACCCCTGATGGTCCAGCTTCAGCCTTTTCAGGATGGATACCTGCTGGATGTCCACAAGGATTTGTAACAAGCATTGACACAGGTGCTGATAATGGTTCAGATGCTGGTGGTTCAGTAACACCAAATTTACCTTCTTATACTAATCCAGGTACCCCAAACACTGGCAATCCTTCTGGTTCACCAAGCGGTGGTGGTAACGGAACACCAAATACAACTGGTAACTCTAACAATACAGGATCTGATAATTCAAATGGTTCAGGTCAAGAAGGATCTCAAGATTGTATTCAAGTTGGTGTTGACGGAGGTTGTATTGTTGAAATAATTACTCCTTTGGTTCTTGACTATGATGATACAATCATTGATTGTATAGGGTATTCTTCTGAAATAACGCAGTTAACACTAAGTCAAAAATCAGATTTAGCAAATTTTATTAATACTAATGGATGTACTGAGGAAAACTCAGCAATTGCGAACGTCATAATAGATTTTTATTCTGAGGAAGATTGGAAACAATTATTAAGAGATGCAGTTGCAAGTGGGGTAACTTCAACAGCAGAACTTACACACAGAATATACAAAAAACTATCTATAATCACTCAAACTTACCCGTCGTCAATAGTCTACATCAACTCTATAGTAAATGAGTTTAGAGAAATAGCTGGTGAAGCATTTGATACAGATACACAAACCCTAGATTGGTTAGATTTATTTGGAATTTGGTTATTTGAATTAGGAAATTATCCTCAGGATACAATTACTTTTGATGGAAATGACAATACAACAATAAGTTTGAAGCAACAAGAAGGTGTTAATGAAGCTAGGCAAATAGCCATTGATAAGATAAACAGTAATGACTTAAGTGATCCTACTGTATCAAACCCATGGGTTTATGGGCAAACTGAATTTTATGACGGTATGACAAATAGCAATATAGCTACTTCGTTTTTAGGGTCTTACGGAACAAACATTGCGATAACTCAAAACCCAAATGGTTCTTACACATTGACTTTTTCAGTTTCAAATCCCTCAACATGGGAATCTGCAACTAGGTTAAGAATTGATAATGATGGAGATGGTAATCATGACAGAATATTTCCTAATAAGAATAGAGGCGACGGAATTCCCCTTGGAGGAACCATAAATCAAATTTGGATATGGACAGAAATAGTAAATTAAAAATTTTAAGCGTTGTTTTATTGGTTACAATAGTCTTTTTAAATAGCTGTTTACCAGAAAAAGAACAGGCGCCTTACCCTTATAAAATAGAGCTGAATCAATTGCGAAAAGAAGTGGGTTTACGTCTCATTGATTCTACATTTTACAAAGACAGTTACTATTTTAAAAGTGCAAGTACTTTCGATAAGGTAAATAAAATCTATTATGACTCTTATACAAAACCGAAAAACAGAGGTAAAACACCTAAAACACAGTCACTATTTTGGGAAAAACACACTAAATTGGATAGATATAATGGAAAACCTCAATATGAAGAAGACATATATAGGAGTGGTTTTTATAAATATGGTTATATGGAAGAAACAGATATTTTTGAGACCTTAAAACTCAGATATGTTTTTGAAGATTATAAAGAATTTGATATCAGGACTAAAGACAGTCTTAACATTAGTAAAGGTTGGCAATATATTTATGAGTTCCCAATTGAAGACAAAGGAGTTACTTCAAATAAACCAAAATCCGAATATTGGAAAAAAGAAGAGGAAAAAATAAGTGAGAAAAAAGCTGATAGTATTTTAGAATCTTGGAAATTAAAAAGATTAAACTATTGAAATTAGAATAATAAATACTGCCTATAACATTGTATAAAAATAATAGCGGCTTTGTTACTTAATCAAAGTCGCTATTATATATTAACAGTGGGTCATAAATAGAAAGTTTTGCGTTTCAAAATCCGCTACTATTCTTATACACAACCGTTGTAAATTTAATAGAACCAATAATCAAGCTTTTAACATAAACCATGTAGTTTTAAACTCTATTGTTATAACAACATAAATTAATATCATGAAACTATTTTTATTGATTATAATATTAAACTTATCTAGCTTAAATTATTCTTATGGTCAAAACCAAAAAATTAAAGGTTATAATTCAGAAGGAAAAAAAATAATTGAAAATAAATATTTTCACCCAAATGAATCTTTTAATATATATGGAGATATAGAATTAAAAAATTTTGCTAATGACAGCATTAGTGTAAAGCCTAAAGCTCAAGAAAAAAAACTGTTTATTTAATTTTTAAAGAGAATGAACAAGTGAATTGTGTAAAATATAATTCTAATGAAAGACAAGACCGAAGCACTTCAACTTACACTGGAGTTATGAAGAAATCTGAAAATTCAAATAAAGAAATTGTCTTTTCTATGTGTAGAGAAAAGCTTTTTTTAGTTAAAGATACAAATCCCGAAAAAATTTCTACTACAGATGTTAATGAATTAGATTTAGTCAAATTTGATTATTTAATAGAGGAATATATAAAATTAGATATGTTTTCAAAAAGATATGTCTTTGATAAAATATATTTTATTGAAAAAATTAATGAAAAAGAATATTTAAAATATGAAGTGTATTGGGAACATTATGTGCATAGAGGTATTCAAAATAACTACTGTGATAAAAACTAGTAAAGCATTCTTAATTCCTGCAAATATGACATTAATTAAACAGTAAAATCAAATACATTATATATGAAAAATAGGAGAAAACACAAAAAAATGAAAACATATATTATAACATTATTATTACTAATTACAAATGTCTTTTTTAGCAATGCACAAGAAGATGTAATAGTCCCGTTAACATCAAATATTGATGAGGATATAGACAAAACTTACTACTATAAAGATATTAATGGAGATTTAAACAAATTTTTAGGAACTTGGAAATATCAAGATGCAGACAAAGAATTAATAGTAACCTTTTATTTAAGTGTTAAAGATAAAAATGGTGTTGGAGATTTTTATGATAAAATTTATGCCAAATTTAAGTACACAGAAAACGGTACTATTATTTACGATACACTTTTAGATAATAGTTTGTCTGCACAATTAAACATTGTTGGTTCATCATTTCTTGACCAAGAAGACGCAAATGGTTTATCAGTTCTTAATGTAAATAAAATGTCTTTATTTTATAATGAACCAACAGATATTCCGTACGACAGAACTCCTCATCAACAACTATTTATAGAATTTTTACCTTGTGGTTTTGGTTGTTCGCCTCAACTAAAATGGGATATTTTTTGGTTACCTAACAGTGATTCAGACCCTTGGCCTTTTAAAATACCAAAAGACATAACTTTAACAAAACAGTAAAATCTACAACAGGTATAAAAATCTAATATTCTAAGTTCAACTCAAAAAAAAACGTCTTGCAAATGCAAGACGTTTTTTAATATATAAACTTTAATTTAAGCTTGTATGTTTTTGGCTTCGATACTTAAAGTAGCGTGTGGCACTAACTTTAAACGTTCTTTATTAATTAATTTTCCTGTAACACGACAAATACCATAGGTTTTATTTTCAACTCTAATAATCGCGTTTTTTAAATCGCGAATAAATTTTTGTTGACGTATAGCTAACTGTGAGTTCGCTTCCTTACTCATTGTTTCACTTCCCTCTTCAAAAGCTTTAAACGTTGGTGATGTATCATCTGTACCGTTGTTTAAATCGTTCATATAAGCACTTTTAATCAATTCTAAATCGTGCTGAGCTTTATCAATTTTATCTTGAAGTAGTAATTTAAACTCTTCTAGATCTTTATCTGAATATCTGTTTGTTGCATCTAATGCCATATTTTTAAATTTTTTGAATAGACAATCTGGTATTTACGTCATCAAAAGCAATTTCTATACCATCTTTTACATTATCTAAAACTTCCACTGTATCTGTAAGTGTTTCAGCTTTTATATAATCTAAATTTTTGTCTAAGGCGTTAACAATTTGTTCATCTTTTTGAAATTGTACCGCTATTCTATCAGTTAATTCAAATCCAGAATCTTTACGTAGATTTTGAATTCTGTTTACCAATTCTCTAGCAATACCTTCTTTTCTTAGCTCTTCGGTAATGGTTACATCTAAGGCTACTGTTAAGGATCCTGAGCTTGCAACAAGCCATCCTTCAATATCTTGAGAGGTAATCTCTACGTCTGAACGTTCTAAAGTAATACTTTTCCCATTAACGTCAACATCTAAAACTCCGTTTTGTTCAATTTTTTTAATATCGTCTGCATCAAACCCATTTATAAGTTGTGCTACAGCTTTCATATCTTTTCCAAAACGTGGTCCTAAAGCTTTAAAATTAGGTTTTATTTGTTTTACTAAAATATCAGAAGCATCTTCTAAAACCTCAACAGATTTTACGTTTACTTCAGATTTTATTAAATCGGCAACTGCTAAAATTTCTTCTTTTTGTTGTTCGCTATCACTAGGAACCATAATTTTTTGAAGTGGCTGACGTACTTTTATTTTTTCTTTAGCTCGTAATGATAATACTAAAGACGAAATAGTTTGGGCGCTCTCCATTTTGCGTTCTAAACTCTTATCAATAAAGTTTTTATCGCTCACTGGGAACTCCGCCAAATGTACACTTTCAAAGTTTTCTGTATGTGTTACTTTTGTTAAGTCTTGGTAAAGTTTATCCATAAAAAACGGTGCTATTGGCGCGCCTAATTTTGCTATGGTTAACATACAAGTGTATAAGGTTTGGTAAGCCGAAATTTTATCTTGTTGATAATCGCCTTTCCAGAAACGTCTTCTACTTAAACGTACATACCAGTTACTTAAATAATCTTGTGTAAAGTCTGAAATTGCACGTGCCGCTTTTGTTGGCTCGTATTCAGCGTAATAGTCATCTACTTTTTGAATAAGTGTATGTAATTCTGAAAGTACCCAACGGTCTATTTCTGGACGTTCTTCTAACGGAATTTCAGCTTCTTTATAAGTAAATTTATCTAAGTTGGTATATAATGTAAAGAATGAATAGGTATTGTAAAGTGTTCCGAAGAATTTACGTTTTACCTCTTCAATTCCTTCTACATCAAATTTTAAATTGTCCCAAGGGTTTGCATTTGCAATCATGTACCAACGTGTAGCATCTGCGCCGTATGTTGATAGGGTTTCAAAAGGATCGGTAGCGTTTCCTAAACGTTTAGACATTTTTTGTCCGTTTTTATCTAACACTAACCCGTTAGATACTACGTTTTTGTAGGCTACTGAATCGAAAACCATAGTTCCAATCGCGTGAAGTGTATAAAACCATCCACGAGTTTGATCTACGCCTTCTGCAATAAAATCTGCTGGGAAAGATTTGTTATCGTCTATTTTATCTTTGTTTTCAAAAGGGTAATGCCATTGTGCATACGGCATTGAACCAGAATCGAACCACACATCAATTAAATCGCTTTCACGTTTCATTGGTTGTCCTGATGCCGAAACTAATACCACCTCATCAACAATATTTTTATGTAAATCTATTTTAGCATAGTTTTCGTTTGAGTTGTTACCCACTTCAAAATCTTCAAAAATGTCTTTTGCTAAAACACCTGCATCAACAGCTTTTGCCATTTCTGCTTTTAATTCTTCAACCGAACCAATACAAATTTCTTCTTTACCATCTTCGGTTCTCCAAATTGGTAATGGAATTCCCCAGTAACGAGAACGCGATAAATTCCAATCGTTTGCATTTGCTAGCCAGTTTCCAAAACGACCTGTACCGGTTGATTTTGGTTTCCAGTTAATGGTATCGTTAAGTTTTACCATTCTATCCTTTACATCGGTTACTTTAACAAACCAAGAATCTAACGGGTAGTATAAAATTGGTTTATCTGTACGCCAGCAGTGTGGGTAGTTATGCTTATATTTTTCAACCTTAAAGGCTTTATTTTCTTCTTTTAACTTAATAGCTAACTCCACATCTATAGAACGTTCTGGAGCTTCACCATCGGTATAATATTCGTTTTTAACATATTTACCTGCAAACTCTCCCATTTCTGGACGAAATTTACCTTGTAAATTTACAAGTGGTACTAAGTTATCATTTTCGTCTTTTACCAACATTGGTGGAATTTCTGGAGAGGCTTGTTTTGCAACTAAAGCATCATCAGCTCCAAAAGTTGGTGCGGTGTGTACAATTCCTGTTCCGTCTTCGGTAGTTACAAAATCTCCTGCAATAACTCTAAAAGCATCTTGAGGATTATCGTTTGGTAAAGCGTAAGGTAATAATTGTTCGTATTTGATACCAACAAGATCGTTTCCTTTAAACTCTTTTACTATGAAATATGGAATTTTCTTATCTCCCGAATTGTAAGTTTCTAAACCTTCAACAGTTTCCACTAACACATTATTTTTTCCAGCAAATTGCTTTCCAACTAATGGTTTTGCTAAAACAACGTTTATAGGCTCAAATGTATATTGATTGAATGTTTTTACTAAAACATAGTCAATTTTTGGTCCAACGGTTAACGCGGTATTAGATGGTAATGTCCACGGTGTTGTTGTCCAAGCTATAAAATGAATATCACCTTCGTTTTGTAAAAATTCTGGTAATGTATTTTCAACAGCTTTAAATTGTGCTACAATAGTAGTATCGGTAACATCTTGGTAAGCTCCTGGTTGGTTTACCTCGTGAGAACTTAATCCTGTTCCTGCTTTTGGAGAATATGGTTGAATAGTATACCCTTTGTACATTAAGTTTTTGGTGTATATTTCTTTTAATAACCACCAAACAGACTCCATGTATTTAGGATCGTAAGTAATGTATGGATCGTCCATATCTACCCAATATCCCATTTTATTTGTAAGATCATTCCACACATCTGTGTAACGCATTACTGCTTTACGACAAGCGGCGTTATAATCTTCAACCGAAATTGTTTTTCCGATATCTTCCTTAGTAATACCTAGTTCTTTTTCAACACCAAGCTCAATTGGAAGTCCGTGTGTATCCCAACCTGCTTTACGTTTTACTTGAAAACCTTTCATGGTTTTATAACGCGGAAAAATATCTTTAATCGCACGTGCTAAAACATGGTGTACACCTGGTAATCCGTTTGCTGAAGGCGGTCCTTCAAAAAACACGTAAGGTTTGTTACCTTCTCTTGTAGTGACACTTTTTTCAAATATGTTATTTTCTTGCCAATAGCTAGCGATTTCATCTGCTACGTTTGGTAAGTTAAGACCTTTATATTCAGGGAATTTACTACTCATAATATCATTCATTCAATTCGATTAGCGAAATTAAGGATTTTTAGTAAAAAAGGGACCTAAAACACTGAAAAAAGAAAGCCTTTGATAAATCAAAGGCTTTTGGTTGTAAAACAGATTATTACTGCTTTATATTTTTATCAATTTCTTTGATGTTAATAGTTTTGTGCCTTCAGTAATTTTAAGAATATATACACCGTTGGTTAAGGCGTTTAAATTACTAAAATTGATTTCGGTTTGCGCATCATTAACTATTTGAGTTTTTACTACACGACCTTGAATATCGTACATTGTAATTTTTAAGTCGTTATAATTTCCGCTTGACGGTAACTTAATAGTTACAGCACTTTTTGTTGGGTTTGGATATATTGAAAAATTAGAAGCTTCTAAATCTGCAATAGATAATGTAGCGCCTACTAAATTAATGGTATAATCTTCAACTTCTGATGAATTACTATCTGAATTTACAATTCCGCAAGGTGCATTTGTTCCGTAAGGTGTATAATATTGCATCATTGCAACACGCATTCTTGTACTTGTTGTGATAACTGTTGACGGTACCGAAAATGAGAACGAACGTGTTACTTGATTGTAAGGTGATAAATCACTTCCTTCTGTTGTTCCTGCTACAAGTTCGCCGGCATCTGTAAAGTCTCCATCGGCATTATAATCTATCCAAACACCAAAACCTGCTGTTTTCCAATTATCACCAGGAATTGATTTATCTATAGAAATAGTATAGGTCTCTGAAGCGTTTAAACTTGTTGATATTGCTGTAAAATCTGTATATATAGATCCGTCTGAAGTATTATTAATTGTCTCTAACTCTACTCTAGTTATATGATGATTATCGCCATTTATAATTCCGTAAGCGTCGCAATAATCGATATCAGTTGTTGAAAACGGTACTACCGAACTATATGCAGATTGAGAAGTACCACAATCGCTATTAATTTCTAATTCGTAATCTGTAGACAATGTTAAACCTGTTATAGTCACCGAATTTGTTGTTGCGATTATAGAACTCCAAGTTCCAGAAACTTCACGATATCTAACATTAAAACTCACACCATCAATAGCATCCCAACTTACAAAAGCCGAATTAGAATTTGCCGACACATTAATTGTACTTGGTACAGATAATGCATTAACACTTACGCTTTGTATTGCTATATTTGAATTTACACCATCATCAAACAACCATATAATTACACCACTTTCTCCGGCAGAAAAAGTAGTATTACCTGTTGTTGTTGCTACAATTTCTGTACATGCATTATTGATTAAAGTTGGAGCAGCAACTGTAA
Organism: Lacinutrix undariae; assembly: GCF_052934785.1. Lineage (NCBI taxonomy): Bacteria > Pseudomonadati > Bacteroidota > Flavobacteriia > Flavobacteriales > Flavobacteriaceae > Lacinutrix > Lacinutrix undariae. The sequence goes on along the minus strand of NZ_CM128809.1, from coordinate 1,434,332 downwards.
TTTGACAATTACTTACCACATCTTCTAATATAGGTGCTGTAAATGCTGCTGGTGTTGCATTAGGCGAAACGGTTATTAATGCTGAACATTTACTTTCATTTCCATCGGCATCTGTTATGGTTAACCAAACTGTTTGTGCCTCTAAAGTATCATCGCAAGAAAAAGCTGTTCTATCAATAACTACGCTATCTGTAGTTGCCGCTCCTGCTGTACCAAAAGTAGATCCATTATCTACTTCACTTGCTAAAAGTGTTGCGTGTCCTGTATCATCTAATGTAATTTGAACATCTTGACAGTTTGCTACTGGTGGATTAACAACTGTTGCTCCAATATATTGAATTTTAACAATAACACCACGGTTACTTAAAGTTCCTACTACGTTTGTTGATGAAGGTCCTGATGTTCCTCCAGCATTATCTGTTACTGCATAAATAGTTAATCCGTCTGGAGAGATTGCAATATCTCTATATCTATCTATTGAAGAATGAAACTCCTCGTAAGCGTCATCTACGATATCTGTACCATCTGCAGTTAATTTTGCACGGTAAATAGTTCCTTTTTTTAATGACGGAAATAATAATGAACGTCCCCAACCTGGGATATTTCCAGTTTCATGAATATCAATACTAGATACCGCTGGTGTTGGCCATGTTCCCCAACCACCTGCTGGATCAGATTCAATTGAGCTTCCGTAAGTACCTATACAAGGTTCAAAATCTACTGGTGCTCCATTTGGAAAAGATTCAAATTCGGTATAAGAATCTGCACCATCTGGACAGTTATGATCGGAAAAGTTACCTGCATTACAAGCGCCTTCTAAAGAAGACCAATTGCAATATGTGTAAGCCCAATTATCATAGTATCCAGCAATTTCTGGCCATCCATAATTTTTACCTGATTTTATGATATTTATTTCATCATCTGTTTTTGGACCTTGTTCTGAAGCATAAAGTGTTCCATCGGCAGCAAAAATAATTCCTTGAGAATTACGATGCCCGTATGTATACACGTGGCTTTTTACATTCTCAAACACAGGATTATCACTAGGCACAGTTCCATCTAAATTAATACGTAATGTTTTTCCTGGATAATTAGCATAATCTGTAGGTGATGTTGGTAAAACCTGTGCTAAAATAGGATTACAAGAATAATCAAATTGATTAGCTCCTTGATCTCCTATGGTATAATATATTTTTAAATCTGGCCCAATAATAAGTCGACCAGAATTGTGATCACCACTTCCTGGAAGTCCTTCTAAAATGGCTCCGTTTTCATTTAAACTAACGTCTTCGGCTAATGTATTTGTTGTATAATCATATACTAAACGAATAATACGTAATTTAAAACCCGCATCTTCATAAGTATATGCTGCGTACACATAATTATTACTTGTAGTTGTGATATCATTATATAAATCTGGATGAATTGCCATTCCTAAAAGTCCTCCTTGAGTAGAGTTTGCAACTTTAGCGCTTAAGTCTATCATCACATCAATACTACTTGTTGCAATATCAAAACTTGTAATTTTTTCACCAACACGTTCAGTTAGCCATAATTTATCACCAGACATATAGGTAATTTCCCAAGGGTAACTAAAAGCATTTTCTGAGGTGATATTTGTAACACTCCACTTAGAAGTATCATCTGTTATTGGTTGAGCAAAGGAAATCAATGCTACTAGTACAAAGGCTAGCGAAAGTAATTTTTGTTTCATTCTTTTAGTTACTATTAATTAACATTTTATGGGAGATCTCTCTTAAATCTGTTGTTATTTTAAAAATATAAACTCCAGTATTAAGAGAAAGCGGTAATATAATATTTTGCTGATTTGAATGGATTGTTTTTTCTGTGATTTTTTGTCCTAAGAGATTAAAAACAGTAACTGAATTAACCATTTCGTTTTTCATATTAGAAATCTCTATAGCTTCTGTTTGATTATTATAATATGCTACAATAGATTGCTCCATTAGATTTTCTTGTATAGATAAAGTATTATCTAAAGAGAATACTATTTTAAAACGGTCTAAAATAACTCCGGGATATACTGTTGTTATATATTCTGAAGCTCTTAAATCGTGATATATCTCATTATCTTTTAAATAAACTTGGGTAGTTAATGGCACATTTTCAAGATCATGAATATGTATTTTTATTTCACCACCGTTTAACGTTTTTACAGATAATGGTAATATGGTAGACGGCGCAGTTTCAGCGATAGCTTGAATAATAAAATCTTTCTCGTTAATACGCCACAGCATATCTTCAGCATTTTCTTCGTTTACAGCACCATCATATGCCCAATCAATACCTGTTGTTGTATTCTCATCGACGGTTAATAATAATTGACGCCAATAGTTATTTGGTGAGACAAAATCAATTCGGAATTTAGGTCTTTCATCAGCTAGTTGTGTATTATCGGTTTCATTTACCACATTCAACTCACTTTCAATATTTTGTCTAAAAAACCAAGAATCGTTATTTGTTGATCCTTCTTTTACAAAAATACGCTGATCGTTTTCAAAAGTAACATCACCACCATCTTGAGCAACTACAAAAAATCCTTGAGCTACAGGAATGTACTGTCTAGGTGTTTTAGTAGGAGTTCCGGAATTACTTACATCATCATCTGGTGTGGCTTGTTGCACATCTAAATCGGCAATAGCTGGCACACCTCCTGATAAATTATAAAGTCCGTATCCACCTTGATATTCAGCAAGAATATGCGAATCTCCTCCATAATGTTCCCAAAAGTAAAGTGTTCCTGTTATAACATCTTCATTATCTAAAATAAACTCATAGCCATCAATTGCAGATGGATAAGGGTTTCCAACTAGGTAATTATTACCTGACGACAAGTTTAGTTTTACCGTACCGTTATTAGGTTTTCCGGCAAATATATAATTCTGATATCCTGTTAGAGCATCTGTACTGGTTCCTTTCATAGTATACCCAACACCTGTATTTAATCTTGAGCCACTAGTGATAGACTGCCAATCAGCATAGTTATCATCTAAATAATTATCAAATTTCCATAACCAATAATTTGAAATTTTCATTGGAGATGTATCACCATCATACCCTTCAACATAACTAATTGCTGCAGGAGATGTGGCATCTGTACCATCATACAAAACATCTGCCACTGAAAAATTTTCAGAACCATTAACAGGACTACTAGATACGCTAGTATGAACTGGTGATGACCAATAATTGTAAGTATATAAGTTTACAGTTCCTTGTTGATCGCGTTCTAGTTTTGCATTTGTACCATTATATAAATCACTATCTTCTTTTTGAATTAATTGCGATTCGCCTTCTAAATCTATAAAACCATCTAATTTTAAATACCAACTATTATAAAGTGCTTTATCTGTTTTGATTGAAAACTCTTTATTGTCATCAACTAATAAACCAACCATACCTTGAGTATCGGACGTATTTAAATTATGTTTTACATGTACTATTGAAGCATCATCTTCGCTACTCACTTTTGTTGTAATATCCCAAATATCGCCATGCAACCATGAGCTTTGACTTGTCCAATCCCCATCTGATTCTGTAACATAAGGTAATGGTGCTGTTTGGAAATAAATATCTTTTATGTTATATAATTTAGCTCCTACAAGTGTATCTACTTCGGTTGGATAGGTTTTTTTATCGTCTAGAATATCATCTTGATATCCATCCATTTTATAATATCTAATTAAATTTGAATTTAAAGCACCTATTGTTTTTGGAATGATTTTTCCTTTGTTAAAGTTTTCATTTTCATCTAACTCTTGATGTACCATATGTTTTATTTCAAGAGGCGTTAATACACGATCAAAAACACGTACTTCTTCAATTTCACCTTTAAAATAAAGAGTATTATTTGGTAAAGAACCAATTCGGAATTTTGAGGTATCATTAGGAACACTTCCCGAATCTATACTTGCTACTTCAATACCATTAATATATAGTATTGTTTTACCCGCTGTGGTTGTTACTGCAACATGCTCCCATACATTTTGAGTTATAAAATTTCCACTAATATTAATTCCATCAACACGAGCAATGACCCTGTTATTTGGAGAAACTCTAATAAAAATTTTATTTTGACCTGCTATAATTTGTCCATCAGCCAATGCATTATCACCATCTGTTTTCACAAATGCCATAATAGTAGCATCTGTATTATTTAACGCATTATCAGCTTCAACATAATCATTACGCCCATCAAAATACAGGCTATAACTTTCATTTAAATCTCTAGGCGATCCAAATATGGTGTCATTTCCATCTCTAGAGTCTACAACACCATCTCCATCTGAATCTGTTTCATCATCAATAACACCATCATTATCGGCATCTAAACCGGTATAAATTGTGGTATCAATATCATAAACAGACGTTAGGTTATTATAAACATCTAAATAATCTGGAATACCGTCATTATCGGAATCTAACGTATATCCGGTTGCAGCATAAGCAATTCCTTGTGAGTTATTTCCGTAGGTATTAGCATAACTTGCTCCTTCAGTATAATCTGAATAATAATCATATACATCTAAAATACCATCTCCGTAATATTCTATATTTTCATCACCATCGGTATCTTTTATTCTAAATAACTCAGACTCTGGTCCATCTCCAACTCCGTCTCCATTAATATCTCCATCTCCATTAATAAAATTTGGATAAGGGTTATTTGAATTTTGAGCACCAGATTCATCAATATCAAAAAGCCCATCGTTATCACTATCTAAATCTAAATAATTTGGGATACCATCACCATCGGTATCAAGAATTGTTTCGCCCTCCAAACTATCTAACATTCCGTTTTTATTCACATCAACCCAAGTGACATCAATTTTCCCTGTGCCGTTACTACTACTTGCAAAACCAGCTTCTACAACATCTGGAATACCATCATTATCTGAATCTAAATCAAACGTATCAGCAATACCATCACCATCCATATCACAAAGTGTTTGCTGAATATTGATATCATCGATAGCTAAATCATTTCCGTTTCCTCCTGGAGATTCATTAATAAACTGTACAATAAAAGTAGTTTCGCTAGTTATGATTTCTTCAGGTTCAAAATATTTCCAAATAGATACATCACAATCATTTCCGCTTTCACATCTTGTAATTTCACCTGTTGTAAATGTTTTAATTATGGTAGAATAATCTGTTTTTAAGAAGTTAACTCTAATATTTGGTTTTATTCTAGTTCCTCCTTCTAGTTCTGAATTACTAAAAACGCTGTCTTTATTATCTATATTTACAGCCCAAAAACTGTATGTAATTGGCACGTTTGGGATAGTTCCTGTAATTGTGGTTTCGTAAAAGACACCCGGATTAACATCAGCATTAAAAATAGCCATTCTCCCATTAGTATCACCTGGGGTATGATCTTCAATTGGTGCCCAAGCGTACCATGCAAAATTTGCTATAGCATCATTAGGTCCTACTGTTTCGCCTTCTATTCCTGTGGTTATTAAACTATGCACGGTATATTCGCCGTCATATAAACTTGCATTTTCAACATTAGGACATTCTGTAGTATTAACATCTCCATCACTAGCATCTCCATCTTCCAAACAATAAGTTGTTGTAGCATCGTAAAGTATACTAATATCTGAACTTCGACCAATACCTTCACCAAAAGTTTCATTTAAAAACTTATAATTAGCTTTTACAGCCGATGGTGATAAATTACATGACTGTTCTTCATATTCATCTGGTATACCATCATTATCATCATCAATATCTACATTATCAAAAATACCATCGCCATCACTATCATAAAATTTTTGATCTTTAGATGCCGAAATGTTATAAACAAAATAAGGAGACGTATCATAATTAATACTATTACTCTGTATGGTTATAGTAGATGTTTTTGTATCTAAATCTAGTACTTCAGCAAAAAACTCTACAGTAAATATTGTTGATTCTCCTCCATTAATTGTAAAAGGAAAAGAGACACCTGTAAGTGAAAAATCTGTTGTATTTGAAAACGTAATTGCATCAATAATTAATGGATAATACCCTAAATTAGTAAGCGTATATACTCTATTTGTAGTTTCTCCAATATTAATAGATCCAAAATTTGTGAAATCTGTAATTAAGGGTGTATTTGAGGCGTCTCCGGGAATACTATTTCCTCCACCAGAAACACTTAACTCTGGATCTGAGTAGTTATTTTTTACATCTATAATATAATCTTCAAATTCTTCGTTTTTATTATTTGTATTTCCACAAGGGTTTGTTGAAGACCAATATTGTCTCATTCCTACACGCATTACCGTTTTACCTAAACTAGCTGTTGCAGGAATATCTATTATAATATCACTTAAACCCTTACCAAGTTCGGTAGATAAGTCAAAAAACTCATCATCAGGATCATTATCACCATTTCTATAAAAAACACCATCATGGTTTAAATCAATATACACCCCCCAACCAGAGTTAGCTCCATTAACCGTAATAGAAGTTGTATAACTACTTCCCGGAAAAACCTCAACTGTTGGAAGATTTGTATAATCACCATAACCTCCATCATCACCATTACTCGTCCCGTTATTTATAAATGTTGAATTTTCACCAGTAACGCTAAAATTTGTGATATAATGTGACCCATTTGAATTACTTGTAGGTACGCAATACGCATCTGACAATATGGTTGAAAATGTTTGAGTTGAAGACCAAATTTCTGAACCGCCACAAACACTACTAACCTGAAATTGGTAATCTGCTAATTGAGACAACCCTGTAATATCATAAGAATTTGTAGACGTAGTAGCTACAACCCATGATGTTTCACCTTCAACACGGTATCTAATTCCGTAAGACCCTACACCTAATTGCTCATCCCATGTAACTAATGCACTTTGATGATCTATGTCTGATACCACAATATTAGATGGTGCTTCTTGGGCTATTATTGTTATATTTTGAGTTACTGATACACTATCATCTGAAGCTGTATATAACCAAGTTACACTATAAGCTCCTGGGGTTGTAAAAGTAGTAATATCACTTGTTGTTGGCGTAATATCTTCACATTGATACCCTGAATTAGCAGGTGTAACAACAGTATATTCGCAATAAGCGGTAACATCAGCTATAATAGGCGCTACGAGACCTCCTGCATATTGAACAACTGTTACTGTAGACGTACAAGTATCTGAATCTCCAAACACATCCTCAACAGTTAAAGTTACTGTATTAGTTCCTAAATCATCACAAGTAAAATCTGCTTTATTTACAGATAAAGATACGGGTCCATAACCAACAGTTGAGCCATTATCAATATCATTTCCGGTAATTGAAGCTTGACCAAAAGCATCTAATACTATTGAAACATCTTTACAAATAGCGTTTGGAGGAGCTGTAGCAAAACCTCGTAAATAGGCATCATCTATATAAAAACGATCATCTCCACTGCCGCCTACATTATATACTTTAAACTTAAAAGAGGTTACATTATCTTCTCCTGAACCAACACCATCGTTTATATTTAAAGTAAACTGATTAACACCAAAATTTTGATTTATATTGTTATCAATTAATAAAACCGCTGTTTCCCATCCACCTGCATTATAAGCGTATTGTATATAAAATTGATTATTATCATTATTTCCTTCGGAAGCATAATCTAAAGAAAACTCGATATCTGTATATCCTGCAACATCATAATTATCAAACTCTACAATCTCACTTGCTCCATGCCAATCTCTAATCATTAAACTATTAGGTGCAGAGGTTGGAGTAACACCGTACTCACCAGTATCATCAACAACTGAAACACTCCCATTCCCTACGGTAGCTCTATAACCCCAAGTATCATCTGGAGTTAAAGTCGCAATTTGTGATGCCGTATTACTATCCTGAATAATAGAATTTGTGGAACCTAAAAATTCGTTTTTAGCTATGGTAGTTTGTGAAGCTATATTTATACTAAAAAAGAGCGCATATAATAATGCAATATAGGGAGAGTAGGTATTTTTCATAGATAGAGTGAATTAATAAAACTTAACCTCCTTATGATTCTTAATCTAAGTTTTGTAAGAAAAAGACTTCAACAAAAAACAGATAATCGAATAAAAACACATTAAGCAGATACAAACATAATACATACAACTCTTATTAATAAGCAATTAGATAATAAAATAAAACATAAAACTCTATAAACAAATCACTTAAAATACACTTATTAACAAAAAGTTTTAAGCATATTTACCTTAAAAAATAGCATAAAAAAACCAAAAACATTGATTTCTCAAATAATTTTTGGTTTAAAAAACAGACTTTAACGTCTTCTATATTTTAATTAACTTACTTGAAACCAACAACTTTACACCTTCATTTATTTTAATAATATACACACCATTACTTAATGTTTCTAAGTCATTAAAAGTAATTTCGGTTTGTGAGTTTTCAACAGTTCTTGTCTTAATTAATCGCCCTTGAATATCATATAAAACAATTTCTAAGCCATTATAATTTCCGCTTGACGGTAATTTAATAGTTACAATACCTTGTGTTGGATTTGGATATATTGAAAATCCTTCAACATTTAAATCTACCGTTGATAGCGTATCAGGTAAAGCAAAAACAATAGCAAAACGTCCATTAATAACTCCAGAGTTTACGGTAATTGTATACTCAGACGCTCTTAAATCGTGATATACTTCACCATCTTTAAGGTAAATAGGTAAAGTTTCCTCTACATTTACTAAGTCGTCAATAGTTATTGTAATAGTTCCCCCTGCATTTGTTTTTACAGATAGTGGTAATATTGTAGTTTCTGTAAGTTCACCTACACCTTGAATAAGGAAATCTTTATCTTCAATGTACCAAGTAAAATCTTCACTATTTACTTCATTTAATTCGGCATCATACCCCCAATCAATTGCTGTTGTTGCATTTTCATCAACCCCTAGTAATAATTGACGTTTGTAATTATTAGGTGCTGTAAAGCCTATACGAAGTTTTGGTCTTGTATCTAACAGTATTTCTTCATCTGCAGCCACACTAGTTGCTTGCCTAAAAAACCATGAGTTTGTATTAGACGCTCCTTCTGTTACAAATGCTCTTTGGTCATTTTCAAAAGAGATATTTCCATCAGTTCTCCCTACTACAAAAAACCCTTGAGCTACAGGTATATATTGTTTAGGTGTTTTTGAACTAGATCCTCCACTAGAAATTCCTGCGGGAGAAAAAGCACTAGTTCCTCCAATAAGGTTATACACACCATAACTTCCTTGATATCCAGCTAATACGTGAGTACCTCCTCCATAATGCTCCCAAAAATACAAAGTACCTGTACTATTAGTATTATCAAGAATAAATTCATTAGCATCTATTGCAGATGGGTATGGATTACCTACTAAGTATTCGTTACCTGCATTTACGTAATGAGAATAAGTACCGTTATTAGGTTTTCCTTCAAAAACATAATTTTGTTCATCATCTTCATCGCCATCTGCAGTTCCTTTCATTGTATATCCTACACCTGCATTAATTTTTGATGTGCTTGACAGTGATTGCCAATCTGAATAGTTATTACTTGTAAAATTATCAAATTTCCATAGCCAATAATCTGCAATTTCCATTGGTGATGTTGATCCATCATAACCACCAACATAACTAATTGCTGCAGGGTTATCTACATCTGTACCATCACGTAACACACCTGCTATTGTGTATGTTTCTGTTCCGTTTATAAGACCAACTGCGTTACTTGTATGTACCGGAGACGACCAATAATTGTATGTGTATTTATTTACGGTTCCTTGTTGATCGCGCTCTAACTTAGCAGTAGCACTAGTATATAAATTACTGTTTTCTGTTTGAACTAATTGCGATTCGCCTTCTAAATCTATAAAACCATCTAGTTTTAAATACCAACTATTAAATAGTCCTTTATCATCTTGAATAGAAAATTCTGCGTCATCATCTACAAGAAGCCCTAAAGTTCCTTGTGTTGTAGCGACATTAAGGTTGTGTTTTATATGCACAATTGAGATATCATCTGGATTATTTGCTTTTGTAGTAATATCCCACATACCTCCATGTAACCAAGAATTAGAAACCGTCCACTCACCAGCAGCTTTTGTTACATATGGTAACGGTGCTGTTTGTGGATAGATTAATTTGATATTATACAATCTAGCTCCTGCCGTAAGGTCTCTATTTGCTGGATCGGTTTTTTTATCGTCTAGAATATCGTCTAAATATCCATCCATTTTAAAGTAGCGTACCAAGTTTGTATTTAAAGCTCCAATGGTTTGCGGAATTATTTTCCCCATATTGAAGTTTTCGTTTTCATCTAATTCTTGATATACCATACGTTGTATTTCTTGTTCGCTTAATGCGCGATCAAAAACACGTACTTCTTCAATTTCTCCTTTAAAATAATTTTTATTATTTGAACGTGCGCCAATTCTGAATTTTGTCACATCAGTTACAATACCTCCAGAATCAAGACTATCTACTTTTATTCCATTTACATATAATATAGTTTTGCCAGCAGTTGTTGTTGCTGCAATATGTGACCATATACCATTTACTATACTGCCTGTTTCCAAGTTAGAATTATTGACACGAATCCTAATAGAATTATCCTTATTTATTCTTATAAGAAATTTATTTTGACCTACAACCTGTTGTACAGTTTCTAGCTTATTATTACCTTCTTTTTTTACAAATGCCATAAGAGTAGCATCTGTATTACTTAATATATTATCATCTTCAACATAATCATTACGTCCGTCAAAATATAAACTGTAACTCTTATTTAAGTCTCTAGGCGATCCAAATATCGTATCGTCTCCATCTCTAGAATCTGGCACACCATCATTATCACTATCAATAAAGTTTCCTGATTGGCCATCATCAATAAGGCCATCGTTATCGGCATCTAAATCTGCATAAATAGTATTTGCTATATCATAACTTGTTCCGTTAGATGTGGTATCTAAATAATCTGGAGTTCCATCACCATCTGTATCTACAACAAGGTAAGTTCCGTTAATTTGCCCACTATTTCCATAGCTATCACCAAAAGTAGTTCCTTCTAAAAAGTCGTAAACATCTAAAATACCATCTCCAAAATACTCTATATTTCCATCACCATCGGTATCTTTTTCTCTAAATTCTTCGGTATCTAAACCTTGACCAACCCCATTACCAGAAATATCTCCATCTCCGTTTACGTAATTTACATCGGTAGAATTAGTGTTTCCCATTCCAGATTCATCTACATCAAATAATCCATCATTATCACTATCTAAATCTAAGTAATTTGGTACGCCGTCATTATCAGTATCTAAAACTGGCTGTGTTGATAAAGCGGCAAAACCATCATGTAAACCATCGTTATTAGCATCTACCCAAATAGAAGTATCTACAGTTGCAGTACCGTTAGAATAAGCGCCTAAACCAGCTTCAACGATATCAGGAATTCCGTCATTATCACTATCTAAATCAAAAACATCAGCAATACCGTCACCATCAGAATCACAAAGTGTTTGCTGAATTTTAATATCATCAATCGCTAAATCGTTTCCTAAACCTCCTGGTGAGTTATTTATAAACTGAACAATAAACTCACTTTCATCTGTTGAAATTGTTGGTGGCTCAAATAATTGCCACTCAGACATGTCACAATCATTATCTCCTGAACATCTTAAGATATCATCTGTTTCATATTTTGAAATAAGTGTACCATCTGTTCTTAAAAACTTAACTGTAATGTTTGGTTTAATACGCGTTCCTCCACTGGTATCACCACCACTTAAATTACTATATTTATTATCAATATTCATTACCCAAAAGCTATAACTTACTGGCACTCCTGGTAAAGTTCCTGTAATTGTAGTTTGGTAAAATACACCAGGATCGTTACTGGCATTAAAAATAGCCATATTTCCGTATGGGCTATCATCATTATCTGCATCATCAGGGGTATGATCTTTAGTATTTGCCCATACTCTATGTGCCCAACTTGCAATAGCATCATCATCACCTGGTCCCACAAATTCACCACTAGCACCACTTGTTATTTTATGGTTAATAGTATACTCACCATCATTTAAACTAGGGTCATTTAAATCTACACAATCTATTGTATTTGCACTTGCCGTTCCATCTTCTAAACAATAAGTTGTAGTTGCAGTATATAAGGTACTAATAGCATTACCTCTCCCTGGACCTACCCCAAAAGTTTCATTTAAAAACTTATAATTGGTTGTAGTTGCAGACGAAGATGCAGCACAAGCGTTTTGCTCATCTACATCAAGAATACCATCATTATCATCATCTACATCTACATTATCGTATATCCCATCATTATCACTGTCGTAGAATTTTTGATCGGCATCTCCTGTTATTTTAAATTCGTAATTTGATGTAGCAGTATCACTACTATTAATAACAAGTTTTGCGTTTTCTGTAGATTCGTTAGTTGGTGCAAACTCAACCTGAAAAGTTGTTGATGCTCCCGAAGCTAAAGTTATAGTTGCAGGATTATTAATAAGTACAAATTGTGTTGAAGTTGGCGCAAAAGGACTTAAAGTTATACTATTAACTGTTAGATTTCCTGTACCTGTATTTTCAATAGTATAGGTGTTAATTTGAGATTGACCAACATCAATAATTCCAAAATCAGTATCGTCTGTTGCTGATGGTGTATCATCATTATTCGTTATAATTGTACTATTTCCTGATATTTGTATTCTTGGGTAAGGTGCTAATGCACTAATTATATTTACGTTGTAGTCTTCAAATTCACCCTTTTGGTTATCATTTGTACAAGATGTAGAAGAAACATTATTATGCTTTATAGCTAATCGCATTCTAGTAACTCCTAATATAGCTGTTGAAGGGACTGAAACAGAAAAAGTATGACTACCCGAGTTAACCGTTGGTGTATTTGTTGCAGAATAAACTTTTTCATTAGCATCGTCAAAATCTCCATCATTATTAAAGTCTATCCAAACCACTAATCCTGTTGTATTATATGAATTAGTAACAAAATCAACCACCATAGGATAATCATCACCAATAGCTAAATCTGTAGTAGGAGTAGTGTAGTATTCGTAATTATTTGCTGAATTATCCGAAGGGTTATCTATATCTCCAAATAATACATTTGAAATATAAAACTGATTATTAACCCCAATATTTATAGGCATGCAATATGTTAGATTTACACTCCCCACTGCACCAGAACCTGTAGTTGAATTGGTCGTTAAAAACACATCGTCGATATAAATAATCTCATTACCTCCCGGACTAGCATCTGCCGATAATTCTAATTTAAATTTAAATGTAGATGCAGAGCCTATATTAAGCTTAAATCGGTTTGATTGAAATGTTCCATCATCTACCGCTGGCATAAAATTAAGCGCTCCATTTCCTCCTTGATGCAAGGTTACATCTGTTTGCACACCATCAATCCAATAGGTTAGATTTATATAATCACCAGAACTAAGATTATTATTTGTAGCAAAAGAAAATGAAAAACCAACATCCGTTTTACCACTAATATCTATCTCATCAAATTCTACATAATCTATACCTGTCCAATAATCTCTTATATTCAAAACAGATGAAACACTTGTATTTCCATTAGTACCTGGGTAATATACTTTCCCATTATCTACATAAGCTGTAAACTCCCAATTATCATCAGAACTTAATTGTGATTCACCTGAAGTAACACTACCAGAATCTGCTACACTAGTTTCGTAGTTAGAATAAAACTCATTTTTAACAATGGTAGTTTGTGCACTTACTTGAAAAGTAAAAGCAGCCAAAAAAAGGCATAGAAAGGTGGTCTGAAAACTCGGGAGAAGTTTCATAGCTATTAATTATTTAGGGAGTTAAATATATTTTGAAAACAACCACACCTTACTGTAACAAAATAGACCTAAGGGAAAATCTAAAATTACATATGAGTAAACTAAGTTATTTACAAATCACAAAATTAATCTATAAACTCCTAACTACAAGAAACACGGCTATTTAAGACAAGATCTCAAATCAACACAGTTTAAAATAAAATTAAAAATTCTTTTTTTATATCAAAAAACCAACCTATATAACTATTTAAAGTAAATTATTCTCATTAAATCATTATAAAAAATAAATTATTCGTAAAAAAAAATTATTATTTTACATAAAAATCATTACTCTTCATCCTTTTTTAATAACCGTTCAACGATTAGTCTCTAAAAATAAAACAACAAAAATGTAGTCCAATTCTTATAGTATCGGCGTTTTTATTCAAAAAAGCAGTTTAAAATTTTATACAATAAATTCAACAAGGTCTTCTATTTTTGAAATCAGCTGAATTTTAATAGTTGTATTTTTTAAAGCAATCTTATTATACTTAGACACAAAAATGGCTGAGAAGCCTAATTTTTCAGCTTCAAGAATACGCTGTTCCACACGTTGCACGGGTCTTATTTCTCCCGACAAGCCAACTTCAGCAGCAAAACAATAATTTGAAGGTAATGATTCATCTTCATTTGAAGACAAAATAGCTGCTACAACTGCCAAATCTATCGCAGGATCATCAACAGTGATTCCTCCTGTAATATTTAAAAATACATCTTTAGCACCTAAACGAAAACCTGCTCTTTTTTCTAAAACAGCCAATAACATATTAAGACGCTTGGCATTAAATCCGGTAGCACTACGCTGCGGAGTACCGTAAACAGCAGTACTTACCAAGGCTTGTACTTCAATCATTAAAGGACGCATCCCCTCAAGTGTTGCCGCTACAGCATTACCTGATAATTCATCGTCTTTTTGGGTAATTAGTATTTCGGAAGGATTAGAAACTTCTCGCAAACCAGAACCTTGCATTTCATAAATACCGAGTTCATTAGTAGATCCAAATCGGTTTTTATTAGCTCTAAGAATTCTAAATACATGATTTCTATCGCCCTCAAATTGCAACACAGTATCTACCATGTGCTCTAATATTTTTGGACCAGCTATATTTCCATCTTTAGTAATATGGCCAATTAAAATGACCGGAGTTGCGGTTTCTTTAGCAAATTTAATAAGCTCAGTTGTACACTCTTTTATTTGAGAAATACTTCCTGATGACGACTCAATATAGTCGCTATGTAGGGTTTGTATAGAATCTATCACCACAATGTCTGGTTCAAGCGCAGCAATTTGCTTAAAGATATTTTGGGTTTTAGTTTCGGTTAGTATATAGCAATTATTGGTACTTGGATTAATACGTTCTGCACGCATTTTTATTTGTTTCTGACTTTCTTCTCCAGACACATAAAGTGTTTTATATGGTAATTTTAAAGCTACCTGAAGTAATAATGTACTTTTTCCAATACCAGGTTCACCTCCTAATAGGGTTAAAGATCCTAAAACAATACCACCTCCAAGAACGCGATTAAACTCTTGATCAAAAGTATCTAATCTTGCTTCTTTTGACACATCAATTTCATTCACCAATAAAGGTTTTGAACCACGTTTAGCTTTGCTAACTTCGGGAGTTTTCCAATCACTTTTTTCAGGTTTTTCAATAACCTCTTCAGCAATGGTATTCCATTCTTTGCAAGCCGTACATTGTCCTTGCCATTTACTGTATTGTGAGCCACAATTCTGACAGAAAAATGTTGTTTTCACTTTTGCCATAAACACGTATTATCGTATATTAATAAGAAGAATTATTTTATTTTAAAAGGGAAAATTAATAGCCAAAATCTGCTTTTATAGCATCAGCTTGTTCTAACATTTCATCTTTAGAAATTCCTCCAATTTCTTCTAAAACATAAGCAGAACGATACATTTTCATTGCTTTTTTAGATTCACCTATCTCTTCGTAATAACGTGCTAAATAGTAATGACCTAATAACGTATCTGGATATTCTTTTCTTGCTATTTTTCCTAATTCTTCATAATATTCCCATTTTTCACTCTTTTTAATTGCTGCAGAAATAGCTTTAAAATCGTTCACTAAAATAGGTTTATCAATACCAAATAAGGTTTCAATGGTTTCATACTTTTCTAACAAATAATCTACTGGAGATGTTTTTAATTTTAATATAGTATTTGTGTATTCCTTTTTAGTTATAGGCTGAAATATTAAGAAAATACTTTCTAACGCTTTAGGAATTGCGTGAGCAGGAAGTGCATAATGAGAAGGTCCTTCAAAAGTATCAAAATTATATAACAAGTTTTTATTTTCTACCGTTTTTAAAGCATCATTTAAAGCATTTGTACCGGTTTGTATTTGTTTAATATCATTATCTGAAGTTGCTAAATAATAAAACACTTTCTTTTCTATTTTCTCAAAACGTCCGGTAAGATAAGTGGTCATTTCTGGAGCTAAATCTGGACTAAGCGCAACATAAGCATGAAATATAGGTTCATCTTTTAGCAAGAAATAATTGATAAAATTAGCTGTTTGCCCATGACCAACAATAACTTTAAACTCTTCTAGCTTATAATTTTTACTCATATGTGGTAATAATTCCATCCCTAAAAATTCAAAAAACGCGCCTCCTTTATCAACAGGTAAAGAATTTTGTTCAGAATATGCTGTGTCTTCAAAACGTGTTTCACCTTGTTTTACACCTACAATAATAGCATCAGGAATATCATCCCAATAAGAATAGTAATCAACATTCCCTGCTACGGCTTCAAATAAATAATCGCCATCTAAAACCACAATTAATGGATACTTTTTATCTGCGTCACTATCATATCCTCTTGGTAAAAGAATTTTTAGTTGACGATCTTGGTCTAATTTTTCTGAAAAAATAGACTCATAAATTGCCTGAGATTGCATAGTTGTAAATGCTAAACTCAAAAATAAAAACGTGATAATTTTCTTCATAATAGGTGCTTTATAAAATGTTACTGCAAGGTAAAAAATTATTCTTTCCTATTGTAGATTGGCAGATAAATTAAAGACAAACCCCCCAATATAATAACCATTACGGTTTGTGTAGACCACATGATCCAGCCGAAAGCACGACTAGCATCTTCTGGTAAATTGAATAACAAAAAGGCAATAACAACAGCTTCTGGGTACGACCCCACACCACCATTTGTTGCAGCAATACTAAAGCTTGCCGATATAAAACCTATTAAAATTGCGGCCATTGGTACTGGCTGTAATTCAGCTATAGCGAAAGATGTAACATAAAACATTAAAACATACATCGCCCATATAAAGAGGGTATGAAAGATAAATGCCCACTTTTTTTTCATTTTGAAAATACTCAAAACACCCTCTATCAAACCAAACACAAAATTTCTTACTTTTTTAGCAAATACTGAATCACTTTTTTTGAAGTACACAAAAAGTACAACTGCAAAAGCAATAAGGATTAATAAAGCAATAATTATTTTTAATGGATTAAATTTTTGAAGGAAGAAATTATAAATAAATTCGAATTGTAGAAATAAAGTTACCGCAACAATCCCAAGCATTACCACCAAATCTGCCACACGTTCTGAAACAATAGTTCCAAAACCCTTCTCAAAAGGCACATTTTCGTAATTAGTAAGTAATGTTGCTCTGGTAACCTCTCCTGCTCTAGGTATAGTAAGATTTACTAAATAGGCTGAAAAAACAGCCATAATACTATTAGATAATTTAGGCACATATCCCAGAGGTTCTAAGAGGAATTTCCACCTATACGCTCTTGAAACATGACTTAATAATCCAAAAAACAAACCTAAAACAATCCAATAATAATTGGCATTCTTAAAGTATTCTAAAAGCTGAGAAACAGAAATTTTAGACAAAGAATACCATACCAAAAACACTCCCAAAACTAATGGCAGTGCTATTTTTAAGATTGCAAAAAGCTTGGTTTTCAATATTATTTTAACAAATTAGTTGCCTCATCAGGAAACACTAACGATGGTTTAAATGATTTTGCAGATTCCATATCCATAAATCCGTAAGTGATTAAGATTAGGATATCTCCTGGCGACACTAGTCTGGCTGCAGCACCATTTAAGGTGATTTCTCCAGAGTTTCTTGGTCCAGGAATCGCGTAAGTTTCTAATCTTGCGCCATTATTATTGTTTACAATTTGAACTTTTTCACCTTGAACAATATTTGCGGCGTCCATTAAATCTTCATCAATAGTGATACTACCAATATAGTTTAGGTCGGCGCCCGTAACTTTTACTCTGTGAATTTTCGATTTTACTACTTGTATTTGCATAAGGCAAAGATAATTAATTTAATGCGATATTATCAATAAGTCTAATATCATCTGCATATACAGCTATAAAGGCTCTATATGTGTTTTGGTTAGATTTTCGTTTTGTTGTTTTTAAGGTCTCCACATCTGCAATTATAAAATATTCTAATTCTAGAAGTTTTTGTTTTGCAAATTGTGCCTCAACCCATTCTGTAACTTTCTGAGCACTTTTTGTGCCAAATTTTAATTTTGCCTGCTGAAGCGTTTCATATATAAACGGAGAAATTGTTCTATATTCTGATTTTAAACGCACATTACGAGAGCTCATTGCTAAGCCATCATTTTCTCTGTGAATAGGACAACCTTTAACCGTTACAGGAATATTATATTTCTCTACAAGTTTTTTAATAATCATTAATTGCTGAAAATCTTTTTCGCCAAAATAGGCTGTTTTCGGCATAACAATTTCAAATAAACGCTTTACAATAGTACCGACGCCATCAAAATGTCCATCTCTAAATCTCCCTTCCATTTCGTGTTCTAATCCGTCGTAAGAAAAATGAGTAGAGGTTACATTTTCACCATAAATATCGGCAACACTTGGCGCATAAACAATAATGTTTTTTGATACTGTTTTTAGTAATTTCACATCAGCATCAAGTGTTCTTGGGTACTTATCTAAGTCTTCGGCATTATCAAACTGCGTAGGATTTACAAATACTGTAACAACTACAAAATCGTTTTCACTAAGCCCTTTTTCAATTAAAGAGAGGTGACCTTCGTGCAATGCGCCCATAGTAGGCACGAGTCCCAAGGTTTTTCCGCTTTTCTTAAACATCTCTAAAACAAGATGTAATTCTGATTTTTTATGATAAATATCCACAATCTAAATATAAATTTATAACGTGCAAACTTAATATTTTACGGACAATCTGCATAAAATTTTGTACTTTTGCATGTTTTTTATTTATAATTTACAAAAACGAATAGATTTATGAAAGATAAGAGAATATTGTATGTGTCATCGGAAGTAGTACCATATTTACCAGAAACTGAGATTTCTTCAATGTCATTTGAAGCTCCAAAAATGGTAAACAAACAAGGCGGGCAAATACGAATATTTATGCCTAAATATGGAAATATAAATGAAAGAAGACATCAACTTCACGAAGTAATAAGATTATCGGGAATTAACCTTGTGATTAACGATCTAGATATGCCTCTTATCATTAAAGTTGCATCTATTCCTAAAGAACGTATTCAAGTTTACTTTATTGATAATGAAGAATATTTTAAAAGAAAAGCAACGTTAACAGATGAAGACGGAAAACTTTTTCAAGATAATGACGAACGTGCTATTTTCTTTGCAAAAGGAGTTATTGAGACCGTAAAGAAATTAAACTGGGCTCCAGATATTATTCATGTAAATGGATGGTTAGCATCATTACTACCTTTATACTTAAAACAGTTTTACAAAAACGAACCTCTTTTTACTGAAAGTAAAATAGTAACCACGATATACAATCAAAGTTTCGATGGTGCGTTAGATAAAAACATGATTAACAAAATTAAGTTTGATAAAATTGACGACGACCTAATTAAAGGTTTAGAAGATCCAACTTATAATAACATCATGAAAAATGCAATAGATAACTCTGATGCATTAATAAAAGGATCGCAAGACATCCCTGAAGAACTAGAAAAACATTTAGCCGCTTCAGACAAACCAGTGCTAGATTATTATGCACCAGATGAGTTTGCAGACCCATATACAGAATTTTATAACACTAAGGTATTAAGCTAGTGAAAACAGTGTAACATCTTTGTAAAGTTTTGTTAAACAGAACCCTGAAAAAAGTGAAGATGTTACATTTGATATTATAAAACAAGAAAAACTTAAATGAAAAAAAGAAAAATTGCCCTTAGAAACGTTACTATACTCTGCTTAATAGTAACTTCTTTTATAGCATGTGATAAAGATTTTGCAAGTATTGACTCTGATATTGTAAATAACTCTAACGCAACACACTACAATACAGATAGTGAGAAGTTTGATGTAATTGCTTACAGTAAAAAATTAGGTCCAGTACAAACCAATAACCTGCCTGTTAATATGTTTGGAGCATATAACGATCCATTTTACGGATTAACAACAGCTAGTTTTGCAAGTCAATTAAACGCTTCTTTATTAGATCCCGATTTTGGAACCATAGTGTCATTAGACTCTGTAGTTTTAACGATCCCTTATTTTAGCACTTCTTTAGGAACAGATGCCGATGGGATTCCTGCTTATGAATTAGATTCTATTTACGGAAACGGATTTATCAATTTTTCTATTTATGAAAGTAATTATTTTCTAAGAGATTTTGATCCTAGTTCAGATTTCGATGAATCTCAAAGCTATTATTCAAACACATCTGCTTCTGAAACAGAAACTATTAATCCTTCATTTTTAGAAGGTACGCTTCTTTACAATAGTTCAGATGTTGGATTATTCAAACCAAGTTCAGACCCAATACGTTTAGATATTGATGGAGAGTTTGATGAATTTATAGCACCAGCACTACGCTTAAAACTAGACACTGATTTTTGGCAAGAAAAAATACTTGACAGAGAAGGTGAACCAGAATTAAGTAACCAAAATAACTTTAACGATTACTTTAGAGGTTTATACTTTAAAGCAGAATCTACAACTAGCGGCGGTACATTATCACTTTTAAACTTAGCGTCTTCGTCAGCAAACATCACTATTTATTACACCAAAGAATCTATTACAGAAGATGTTGACGATGTACAATCAACCTTTTCTTTTAGTTTTGGTAACACTGCAAATTTCTTGTCAAATAATTTTAATGTTACATTAGCAGATGGAGATCCTGTAAATGGGGACGAAAAACTATACCTAAAAGGAGGAGAAGGCTCAATGGCTGTAATTAATTTATTTAACGGAGATGAAGATGGAAATTCAACAGAATTAGAAGACTTCAGAACCAATAATTGGCTAATTAACGAAGCTAACCTAGTCTTTTACGTAGACCAAGATCTTGTAAATAGCGAAGAACCAAACCGTATTTATTTATACGACTTAGAAAATAAAACGCCTTTAGCAGATTATTATTTAGATGCATCAAATTCAACTACTGAAGCTTTTTCAAGAACAAGTCACCTAGGACCATTACAACATGTAGATGATGACCCAGAAGAACAAGGTATTAAATACAAGATCAGAATTACTGATCACATTAACAACATCCTACTTAACGACTCAACAAACGTAAAATTAGGACTCGTAGTTTCTGGTAACACAAATCTAGAAAGCACTTTATTACAATACAAAATTCAAAGTGACGATGAACTTGTTAATGAAATCCCTGGAAGTAGCATTATATCTCCAAGAGGAACAGTATTATACGGAAACAACACAACAAACGAAGATAAAAAACTACAGTTAGAGATTTTCTATACTGAAGAACAAAACAATTAATAATATATGTGTGGAATAGTTGGATATATCGGACATCGTGAAGCATACCCTATCATTCTTAAAGGTTTAAAACGTTTAGAGTATAGAGGTTATGATAGCGCAGGAATAGCCCTTTATGATGGAAATGACATTAAAATGTCTAAGACAAAAGGAAAAGTTGCCGACTTAGAAGAAAAATTAGAAAAAGAGATTTCAACAAAAGGAACCCTAGGGATTGGTCACACACGTTGGGCAACTCACGGAGTGCCAAACGATGAAAACTCACACCCTCATTATTCCAACTCAGGAGATCTTATAATTATCCATAACGGAATTATTGAAAACTACGAGTCTTTAAAAATAGAATTAATAAAAAGAGGTTACATCTTTAAATCTGATACAGATACTGAAGTACTTATCAATTTAATTGAAGATGTTCAGAAAAGTGAAAACTTAAAATTAGGAAAAGCAGTACAAGTTGCTCTTAACCAAGTTATAGGAGCCTACGCTATTGCTGTATTTGACAAAAAGAAACCTAACGAAATTGTTGTTGCAAGATTAGGAAGTCCGTTAGCTATAGGAATTGGTGAAGACGAATATTTTATTGCTAGTGATGCTTCTCCGTTTATTGAGTACACTAAAAATGCTATTTATCTTGAAGATGAAGAAATGGCAATTATTAGACGTGGAAAAAAGATTAAAGTAAGAAAAATTAAAGATGATACTGTTGTTGCACCATATATGCAAGAACTAAAATTAAATCTTGAAGAAATAGAAAAAGGTGGTTACGATCATTTCATGTTAAAAGAAATATACGAGCAACCAAGTGCTATATTAGATACCTTTAGAGGCCGTTTATTATCAAACGAAGCTATTATTAAAATGGCTGGTGTTGAAGATAACATGAAAAAGTTTCTTAATGCAGACAGAATTATCATTGTTGCATGTGGAACATCATGGCACGCCGGATTAGTAGCCGAATACGTAATTGAAGAATTAGTAAGAGTACCTGTTGAAGTTGAATATGCTTCAGAATTTAGATACCGTAATCCAATTATAACAGACAAAGATGTAGTTATTGCCATCTCTCAATCTGGTGAAACTGCCGATACTTTAGCAGCTATTAAATTAGCCAAATCTAAAGGCGCTTTTGTATTTGGAGTTTGTAATGTTGTAGGGTCATCTATAGCACGAGAAGCACATGCAGGAGCTTATACTCACGCAGGACCAGAAATTGGAGTTGCCTCAACAAAAGCATTTACAACACAAATTACTGTACTTACACTTATTGCTTTACGTCTTGCAAGAGCTAAAGGTGAGTTATCAAGTTCAGAATTCAGACAACATTTAATAGAATTAGAGTTAATTCCTGAAAAAGTTGAAAAAGCATTAAAATCTGACGCTTACGTAAAAACTATAGCCGAAATATATAAGGATGCAAAAAACTGCCTATACCTAGGACGAGGGTTTAACTTCCCTGTTGCACTAGAAGGCGCTTTAAAACTTAAAGAAATTTCTTATATCCACGCAGAAGGATATCCAGCTGCCGAAATGAAACATGGACCAATTGCTTTAATTGATGAAAACATGCCTATTGTTGTTATTGCAACAAAAAAAGGGCATTACGAAAAAGTAGTTAGTAATATTCAAGAAATTAAATCTCGTAAAGGGAAAATTATAGGTATTGTAACCGAAGGAGATGTTAGTGTAAAAGGATTAGCAGATCATGTTATTGAAGTTCCTGAAACTATAGAGCTTCTTACACCATTACTTACAACTATTCCTTTACAGTTATTATCATATCATATTGCTGTTTTATTAGACAAGAACGTAGACCAACCAAGAAACCTTGCAAAGTCTGTAACTGTTGAGTAAAATATTTTAAATTACAACCATATTAAAAGAGTGTTAAATTTATATTTAGCACTCTTTTTTTATTAAATACCTAATATCACCCTTATTTCATTAGTAAATCACAGTTAAATCTCACAGTTTTTATCAAAAACGCATTATAATATCATATAATTATATATATTGCTATTATAATAACTTAACTTATTTCCTAAATGAAAACAATTTTCAAGATTTTTATGCTGTTTTCTTGCGCATTTACTTTCGCGCAGAGCACAGTAAAAGGTAACATATCAGACAATAGTGGTCAACCTTTACCGGGAGCCAATGTTATAATTGTCGGAACATCATCAGGTACAATTTCAGATTTTGATGGAAATTATATCCTCAAATCAGATCAAAACCCACCTTACACCATTCAAATAAGCAGTATAGGGTTTGAAACCGTAACCAAACAAGTTACACAAAAAACACAAACTATAGATATCGCACTTAATGAAGGTACCGCTTTAGATGAAGTTGTTATTTCAGCCTCTAGAACTCCAGAGCGTATTTTTGAATCTCCAGTAACAGTAGAACGCTTTGGACTTAAAGAAATAAAGAATACAGCTTCAGCCGATTTTTATGGCGGTTTAGAAAGTCTTAAAGGTGTAGATGTTAACACAAGTAGCTTAACATTTAAATCAATAAACACAAGAGGATTTGCGGCTTTTGGAAATCCACGCTTTATGCAATTAGTTGATGGAATGGATAATTCAGCTCCGGCTTTAAACTTTCCGTTAGGAAATTTAGTTGGAATGAATGAAACAGATGTACAAAGTGTAGAGCTACTTCCTGGAGCTGCTTCTGCATTATATGGTGCAAATGCATTTAATGGAATTTTATTTATGAGAAGTAAAAACCCATTTGATCACCAAGGAATTAGTGGATACCACAAGCAAGGGATAACATCTCAAGATGCTGGTGGAGATAATACATATAGAGATACTGGAATTAGAATGGCCTATAAATTTAGCGATAAGTTTGCTGCAAAAGTAAATTTTGGTTGGTTAAAAGGAACAGACTGGTATGCAAATAATACTGAAGGAAAACCAGGAACAGGAGCAACTAGAGCTGATGTTGGTTACGACGGATACAATGTATATGGAGATGAAGTTTCAACAAACATAAGAGCTGCTGCAGGTGGATTAGGAATTATACCTAATGTAAGTGTAAGTAGAACAGGTTATGATGAATCAGATTTAACAAACTATAATGCCGAAAGTATTAAAGCCGATTGGGGGTTATATTTCCGTCCATGGGCTAACGATTTAGAAATTGCTTATGTAGGGAAAGTTGGAACAGGTTCAACAATCTACCAAGGTACAAACCGTTACAATATTAATGGATTTATACAACAACAACATAAAATAGAAGTTCGTAATGATAATTTCTTTGTAAGAGGATACGTAGTCGCAGATAATGCTGGAGATTCTTATGATATGGTATTTACAGGAGTAAATGTTAATAGATACTGGAAAAGTGATACTGACTGGTTTGGACAATATATTGCTAAATATGCAGAATCTACTTTAGGTGGTGCAAGTGAAGCTACGGCACATGCATTAGCAAGAGCTGAAGCTGATACAGGTCGATTAATTCCTGGAACTCCAGAATTTAAAGCTGCTTTTGATCAAGTTATTAAAGATCCTGATTTAAGCACAGGTTCACAATTTAAGGATGCTTCAAAATACTACCATGCAGATGCAAACTATAACTTTTCTCATTTATGGGATGTTGTTGAAGTACAAGTTGGTGGATCTTACAGAAAATATAGCCTAAATTCTTCGGGAACAATATATACAGATTATGATGCGCCTATTGAATATTCTGAATTTGGAATATACACACAACTTCAAAAACAATTTGATTTAAGTGAAGCAGTATCATTAAAACTTACAGGTTCTGCGAGATATGATAAATCTGAATATTTTGATGGGTTCTTATCACCAAGACTTTCAGCAGGGTTTACCGTAAACAGAGATCATAATTTTAGAGCTTCTGTACAAACAGGATTCAGAAACCCTTCAACTCAAGATTTATTTATTGGATTAGATTCAGGAAGAGCAATACTTGTTGGTTCTGCTCCAGATAACTTAGATAGATACTCAAAAGAATACACTGCAACTAACGGAAATGTTTATACACAAACTGGTGCTGCAGCTTACAACAATTCATATTCTGCTGCTTCAGTAATTGCTTTTTCTGAAAGTGGAAATCCAGCAGACTTAGAACTTGGTAATTCAGCATTAGTAAAACCAGAAAAAGTAACTTCCGCAGAAGTAGGATACAGAGGAAAATTAAATAGAATAATAGTTGACTTAAGTGTATACTATAACAAATACCAAGATTTTATTTCAGGAGAAAACGTAATCGCACCTTTATATGGTGACGCTGGTGATAACTCTACATCTCTTGTAGCACTTTCTAATGGAGATTATAAAGTATACCAAACTTACACTAACTCACAAGCAGATGTAAACTCTTATGGAGGATCTATTGGTGTATCAACTAAAGTATTTGGTAATTTTGATTTAGGAGGAAGTTATACGTACACAAAACAAGATTTTGATTCTGAAAAATTTCCAGATTTCAAAACAAACTTTAACACACCTGAACATAAAGTAAAAGCTAGCTTTGGAAACACTGAAGTTATCAAAAACTTAGGATTTAATTTAGCATGGAAATGGAGTGATGATTATTTCTGGCAAGCAACATTTGGAGACGGGGATATTCCTGCATTCCATACTATTGATGCGCAAGTAAGCTTTAAAGTACCATCATTTAAATCTGCTTTTAAAGCTGGTGCAACAAACGTACTAGGTGACGAATACTTTACAGCTATTGGAACAGGAAACATTGGATCAATGTACTATGTATCTTGGACAATTAATAACTTATAAAATTTACTAAATCACACATTTACCCTTAACACATTATATAAGGGTAAATGTTATTGTAATTTTTAAAACCACAAATACAAACACATGAAAAATATAAAATACATAGTACTTTCCGCAGTACTTTTAGGGTTAACAGCTTGTAATAATGATGACGATTCAGCAGCTGCAGGAAATACTTATCCAGATTTAGTAACTGGTAGTGCCGATTTTTCAACCTATGTTTCTGTTGGAAACTCTTTAACTTCAGGATATACAGATAATGCATTATTTATTGCAGGACAAAACAATTCATTTCCAAATACATTGTCTAGCAAATTTGCCTTATCAGGAGGTGGTACATTTACACAACCTTTAATGAATGATAATTTTGGAGGAATAGCTTTAGGAGGAACTAGAATAATAGAACCTCGCCTAGTTACAATTGGAGCTGGCCCAGTAGCATTAGAGTCTATAATTGGTCCTGTAACTGTAACTACAGATTTGGCTATAAATAATCCCACAGGTCCATTTAATAATATGGGAGTTCCTGGAGCAAAAAGTTTTCACTTAATCGCACCAGGTTACGGTAACTTATCTAATTTATCGGCAGGATTAGCAAATCCTTATTTTATACGTATGGCGTCTGAGCCAAATGCAACAGTTTTAGCAGATGCCGTAGCACAATCCCCAACATTCTTTACGTTATGGATTGGTAATAATGACATCTTAGGATATGCAACATCAGGAGCAGATGCTACTTTAGATCAAATTACAGATCAAGCAACTTTTGATTTTTCTATCAATACACTAGTCACATCATTAACAGCTAATGGTGCAAAAGGAGTTATGGCAAATATTCCTTATGTTACAACAATTCCACATTTCACAACAGTACCTCACAATCCATTAGATCCTTCAAATCCATCTTTTGGACCACAAATACCAACATTAAATTCTATTTTTGGCGCTATCAACTTAATATATGATGCTCTAGGAGAATCTCAAAGAAACATTGTGTTTTCAACAACTGAAGCAAGTGCTGTAGTTATTAAAGACGAAAGTTTAACTGATATTTCTGCTCAAATAGAATATGCATTAAATAACAGTCCTACATTTCCGGCATTTATAGCACAATTTGGTTTACCTGCTTCTGCAGCACCAGTTGTTGCTAATTTATTAGGAACCACTTACGGACAAACAAGACAAGCTACTGCAGCAGATTTATTTGTACTACCTAGTAGCGCAGTTATTGGAACTGTAAACAGTGATTATGCTGCAGGATTAGAACTAGGTGGCTTACCAGCAGCTTTAGCAGCACAATTTGCTATAGAAGGGATAACACTTCCGTTAGCAGACAAATGGGTATTACTACCAACTGAACAAACTGAAATTGCAGCAGCAACAGATGCATTTAATGCCTCTTTACAAAATGCAGCAACTAATGCAGGTTTAGCTTTTGTTGACGCAAATGCATTAATGACACAGGTAGCTAATGGAGGTTATGCCGAAGGCAACTTCATTTTAACATCTAGTTTAGTTACAGGAGGTGCTTTTTCATTAGATGGTGTACATCCAACATCAAGAGGATATGCCTTAATCGCTAACCAATTTATGAAAGCTATCGATGCAACATACGGTTCAAATTTTGAAGCTTCAGGAAATTTAGTAGACATTGGAGAATATCCAACAAACTACAGTCCTACTCTTCAATAACATACATATTTACAGCAAAAACTAACGCCTTCAATTTGAAGGCGTTTTTTATATTATGAAAACCTAAATAAATGCCTTTAATTTTAAATTAAAAAAACATATCTTTGCATCGCGAAAAAACCGCTAGCTTAATTATTTTGAGCAAGTATTCTTTTTCGATTATTTTAATATCTAAACATTAAACACATAAGTAATGTCAAAAGTTACAGGTAAAGTTGCACAAATAGTAGGTCCAGTTATCGATGTTGAATTCGGAGCTGAAGCTGAACTTCCAAAAATTTACGATTCATTAGAAATAAAAAAACCTGACGGTTCTCTTCTAGTATTAGAAGTACAATCTCATATTGGAGAGAATACTGTACGTACTATTGCGATGGATTCATCTGATGGGTTAAGCAGAGGAACAGAAGTTACTGCAACAGGCGCGCCTATTCAAATGCCAGTTGGAGACAATGTTTACGGACGTCTTTTTAATGTAATTGGAGATGCTATTGATGGTTTAGGTGATTTACCTAAAGCTGGTGATGCTGGTTTACCAATTCACAGACAAGCGCCAAGATTTGAAGACTTATCAACATCTACTGAAGTTTTATTTACAGGAATTAAAGTAATCGACCTTATTGAGCCTTATGCAAAAGGTGGTAAAATTGGTTTATTTGGTGGAGCCGGAGTAGGTAAAACTGTATTAATCCAAGAGTTAATTAACAATATCGCTAAAGGACACGGTGGACTTTCAGTATTCGCAGGAGTAGGTGAAAGAACTCGTGAAGGAAATGACCTTTTAAGAGAGATGTTAGAGTCTGGAATTATCAAGTATGGTGATGACTTTATGCACTCAATGGAAGAAGGTGGATGGGATTTATCTAAGGTTGATAAATCTGGAATGAAAGAATCAAAAGCAACTTTTGTTTTTGGTCAAATGAATGAGCCTCCTGGAGCTCGTGCTCGTGTAGCGCTTTCAGGATTAACTATTGCTGAATATTTCCGTGATGGTGCTGGTGAAGGACAAGGAAAAGATGTATTATTTTTCGTAGATAATATCTTCCGTTTTACACAAGCTGGTTCTGAGGTATCTGCATTATTAGGTCGTATGCCTTCTGCAGTAGGATACCAACCAACATTAGCAACCGAAATGGGTGCAATGCAAGAACGTATTACTTCAACTAAAAGAGGATCTATTACATCTGTACAAGCGGTTTACGTACCTGCAGATGATTTAACCGATCCAGCTCCCGCTACAACCTTTGCTCACTTAGATGCTACAACTGTATTATCTCGTAAAATTGCTGAGTTAGGTATTTATCCTGCAGTAGATCCTTTGGATTCTACTTCAAGAATTTTAGCAGCAGATATTTTAGGTGATGATCATTACGATTGTGCTACTCGTGTAAAAGAGTTATTACAACGTTATAAAGAATTACAAGATATTATTGCCATCTTAGGTATGGAAGAATTATCTGAAGAAGATAAATTAGCGGTTAATAGAGCAAGACGTGTACAACGTTTCTTATCTCAACCTTTCCACGTAGCTGAACAATTTACAGGTCTTAAAGGTGTGTTAGTTGACATTAAAGAAACTATTAAAGGATTTAATATGATTATGGATGGTGAATTAGATCACTTACCAGAAGCAGCATTTAACCTTAAAGGTTCTATTGAAGAAGCTATTGAAGCTGGAGAAAAAATGTTAGCTGAAGCTTAAAACTAGTAAGCAGTAAAACAGTAAATAACCTTGGTTAAATACTAATTACTGATTACTAAATACTAAAAAAATATGTATTTAGAAATTGTATCACCAGAAGCAACTTTATTTAGTTCAGAAGTAGATTCTGTTGTTGTACCTGGAATTAACGGTGAATTTGAAATGTTGAATAATCACGCCCCTATTGTTTCTTTACTAGGAAATGGTGTTGTAAAAATTCATACACATAAACAAAGTCACTTAGTTTTTGACGAATTACACGCAGAAATTATTCCTCATAATGATGATGATAAAATTCTTACTGTTAAGATTAGTTCAGGAACACTTGAAATGAAAGACAATAAAGTAATTATCTTAGCTGACTAAGCATAATTACAATTGCTATATAAAAATGCCCAAACAAGTTTGTTTGGGCATTTTCTTTTATATAATAGTTTATAAAATTAGCTATAACTATTCATCAGCAACATATTTTAAAATATCACTTGGCTGACAATCTAAAGCTTTACAAATAGCTTCTAAGGTTGAAAATCGCATAGCTTTTGCCTTACCTGTTTTTAATATAGAAAGGTTTGCCGTGGTAATTCCTATGGCTTCTGCAAGTTCATAGCTTTTCATTTGTCGCTTGGTAAGCATCTCATCTAGGTTTACAAGTATGGCCATAATTTATACAGTAAGTTCGTTTTCTTCTTTAGCCGTTTTTGCAATTTTAAAGGCCTCACTTAATACCATAAAAAACAAGCCTAAACAAGACATCAATAAATACGGAGTGACTCCTAAATTGATTGTAAAACGGTTTTTAAAAAACAAGTTAATACAGAAAAATAAGACTGCACAAACAATCCCTAAACCAAAAAGCAACTTCCCAATCTTATTATAATTATCAATAACAAGATCATCAAAAGGTTTTCGACGTCTGAAACAAGTTAATGTTTTTCGGAATAAATAAAAACAGTAAACTGCTACACCACACAAAATATCAATACAAACCATAAACAGCTTAATAAACCAAGGAGACATAGATGAATCGATTTCAATGGAATCAAAAATTTCAATCGCTTCAACATCAAAAAAAACAATTACCGTAATTATCAGCATAAATAACAAAAATGGAAGACAGTTTACAAACCATATAAAATCGATTAGTGCTTTTAAAATTGAAAGTTTTCTCATAAATATTATCGTTTAACAATAACAAATATAATAAAATTATCGAAAAACAATAATATTTTAAAAATTAATCACTTTATCATAAGCAGTTTTCATGTTTTTAATGACAATTTCAATTTCATCTTCATTTAAATGTCCGAAGCCAAAACGAATCGCACAAGTGTTCTTATCTTGATATAAAATGGTTTTAGGTAGAAACACCTCTAATTTTTCAGCCTCTTCTGCAAGTTTAACTAACGATACCGTTTTAACAAACCGCAACCAAATAGCCAAACCTCCTAATGGAATTTCATAAATAATGCTGTCTTCAAAATAATACTTTAAATAATGACATAAACAATCGCGACGCTGTTTATAGGTGACAATATTTTTTTTCTTGAGTCGGTAAATTTCACCTTCACTAATCAGTTCCGATAGCATTTGTTCTTGTATTAAATCACCTTGTGTATCTAATAATTGGAGATAATTTTTAGCTTCAGATATAAAGTTTTCGGGTGCAACCACAAAGCCGGTATGAAAACTAGGAAACAACGATTGTCCTAATTTCCCTAAATAAATCACCATACCATGTGTATCAGCACTTGCCATGGGCAACATCGCAGAACCTTCTAATTGAAAATCATAATCATAATCATCTTCTATAATCGCAAACCCATACGCTTTTGCAAGTTGTAATAATTCTAAACGACGTTTTGCACTCAACGTGGTCATAGTTGGATAATCTCTATTTGCACACACGTACACACAACGAATACTTTGTTTTATAAAATGTTTTTTTATATATTCAATATTTATACCCTCATCATCAACCGGAATCGTTCTAATTGTAGCACCTGCTTCTTGAAAAATCATATTGGACGCATAATTACTTAACTGACCAACTAGCACCAAATCATTTTTTGCAATTAAAAGCTGAGACACCATATAAAGGCTCATTTCGGTACTACGTGTATTGATTAAGTTTTTTGAATTGATATAAAAACCACGAGTTGCGTTTAAATAATTACAAAGTTGAGAAGTAAAAACCGAAGGAACTGAGGCAGTTGTCTTATTCCATTTATTTGGTAATGATTTTCTTTTCATCGCCGCACTATACCAACGTGAAAATTGATGAACGGGATGCAAACGCAAATCAGGTTTCCCATCATTAATTATATATTTTGCTGTGGTTTCTTGTGCTGTTGAAGCTAAATGAAATGACTTTTGAAAAGGAAAACCAGCTACTTCAGGATACGCATAAGCATCATCTAAATATGTAGCCGGTGCCTTAATTTTTGAAGCCGCCTCTTCCGGATCTAAAACAAAAGTTCCTTTATTAGCAATAATATCTACCCAACCTTGCGATGCTAACTCATCATAAATGGCAACAGCTGTATTTCTGTGTAAATTTAAAACCTCACTGAGAGTTCTAGTCCCAGGTAACTTACTACCTTTACTTAAGTAACCCCGTTGTATTGCATTTATAATTTGCTGAGCTACTTGAATGTACACAGGTTGCACAATACATTTATCGAAGATAATGAGTTGTTTTATAATTTGACTAACCGGACTATTCATTGTTTTAATACTGGACTATTTTAATCGTCCGGAAAGTTACGACTTTTGCAACGTTCAAAATAAATTCTTCATACTGAATGTCTTTTTTTTGAACCTTAACAATCTATTGAAAACATAAACAGATGAAAAATACAATCTTACTTTTCACATTTAGTGTAATTACGTGCTTTAATATAAACGCACAACAAGAAGAAATGAAAACCGACTCGCTACAAGAGGTAATAATTACCTCGTCGCGTATAGATTTACCTTTCAAAGAAAATTCAAAAACAATAAGTATCATTACTGCTGCCGACATAAAACAAAGTGCAGCAACTAATGTCGCTGATTTATTACAGCAAGTTGCTGGTGTTGATATTAGACGTCGTGGTACTGGAGGAAGTCAGGCAGATTTATACATTCGTGGTGGTGGTTTTGACCAAACCTTATTACTTATTGATGGAATTAAAGTTGAAGATGCACAAACAGGACATCACACACTTAACATGGCGTTACCTTTAGAAGTTATTGAGCGTATTGAAATTGTAAAAGGACCAGCAGCAAGAATTTTTGGACAAAATGCTTTTACTGGAGCTATAAATATTGTGACTAAAAAGCATATTGAAGATTTAGTAGCTGTAAAAGCTGAAGCAGGTTCATTTGGGCAAAAAAATGCCTCAATCACAGTTGGTAGCAACCTTGAAAACTCATCACATATTATACATGTTGAGCGTAATACTTCAGACGGGTATCGTTACAATACAGATTATGATAACCAAAGCTACTTTGTAAAAAGTACTTTTAACACGAAGAATGCACCAATTAATGTGATTGCAAACTTTCAAGAACGCAAATTTGGGGCTAACGGATTTTACGCCTCTCCTAGTGCTATTGATCAATATGAAGAAACTCAAACAAGTTTAATTGGAGTTTCAACAGAATATAAAATAGAAAATCTAACCATTAAACCACGTGTGTATTGGAGACGAAATCAAGACATTTATGTTTTTGTAAGACAAGATCCTTCTATTTATAGAAATGTACACATTGGAAATAAAGTGGGTGCCGAAGTTAATGCCTCTTACAAATCTAAATTTGGAACCACAGGTTTTGGAGTAGATATTGCTAAAGTGGCCTTATCTAGTAATAATTTAGGAAGCAGAAATCGTTTTATGACCAACGCCTTTTTAGAACACCAATTTAAATTCTTAAACGATAAAATTGATGTCACTCCAGGTGTAGCTTTAAATTATTTTTCTGATTTTAAATTCCATGCTTTTCCAGGAGTTGATATTGGATATCAAGCTGCCGAAAACTTAAGACTTTATGGAAACATAGGTTATACATACAGAGTACCAACATACACCGATTTATTTTATAGCGATCCAACCACTTTAGGTAACGAAAACTTAGAACCTGAAGAAGCTATTGCTGAAGAATTTGGAATTAAATACAACACCAAAAATCTTACGGTATCTGCAGCAGTTTTTAATAGAGATTCTAAAAAACTAATTGATTTTGTAAAAGAAAATGAAGCCGATTTATGGGAAGCCGTAAACATTGTAGATCTTAACACTAAAGGATTTGAAGCAAATGCAAAATATGCGTTTACAG
The DNA here is from genome assembly GCF_052934785.1 of Lacinutrix undariae. NCBI lineage: Bacteria > Pseudomonadati > Bacteroidota > Flavobacteriia > Flavobacteriales > Flavobacteriaceae > Lacinutrix > Lacinutrix undariae. Next base: position 1,400,171 of record NZ_CM128809.1, on the reverse strand, counting down.
CAGCTAACCATAAGCAAAGCATTAATTTAGGATATACATTTATTGAAGATGAAATTAAAGATTTGAATGTAAATTTCTCAAGATATTCAATCAATTCGTTAAAACACCAAGCTACGGCATCATTTAGAAGTCAGTTTTTCAAAAATATCTCGCAAACCATCGTTTACAAATATGCCCAACGTACCTCAGGACAAAGCTACAACGTATACGATGCAAGTATAGCGCTAACTCTTAAAGCTTTTGAAGTTTCGGTAATAGCAAACAATATCTTTAATGCAGAATATTCTGAAACCAATTTAGTACCTAATCCAAAAGGAAATGTTTTATTTGGATTGAGTTATGTGTTTAAATAATCTTATCAGATTGTAACAAATCATAAACTTTTGATACTTATATATTAAATCCTTTATTGCTATTGTAAATATGTGATAAAGGATTTATCTTTCAGTATTAATTTTAATCTACAAGTTTATGATTGATTGGTTTTCAGCTTTAGCAATATTATCCAAATTCTATTGGGCAATTGCACTTATTGGCTCACTTTTTTTTCTTTTTATAATCATTACCACATTCTTAGGAATTGATGGCGGCGATGACTTTGGAGATGTAGATGCAGAAATAGATGCCGACACTGGTATTGAATTTCAATTTATCTCATTTAAAAACTTAGTTGGATTCTTCACCATATTTGGATGGAGCGGAATCGCATGTATAGATGCCAACCTAAATAAAACCTTAACCATAATTATCTCTTTTATTGCTGGTTTACTAATGATGATTATTATGGCAGCCATGTTTTATTATATGAAAAAACTTACCGAAAGCGGAACTTTAGTTTATAAAAATGCATTAAACGCAACTGGTGAAGTTTACTTAACCATAGGTGCAAACCGATCTAAAATAGGAAAAGTAAGCGTAACTGTACAAGGTTCGCTTAGAGAACTTGAAGCGATTACCGACTCAAATTCCGAGCTAAAATCTGGTACCGTAATAACCGTAGTTGATGTAACAAGTAACGGTATTTTAATTGTAAACAACACTTCAAATCAATAAATTTTAAACACTATGACACAGCTTCTTGCTCAAGATTTTAATTTAGGACTACCAATTACTATTGTAGTTGCACTCCTATTTATTTTTGTTCTTTTAATTATCCTAATACGACGTTACAAACGTTGTCCATCGGATAGAATTTTAGTCGTTTACGGAAAAGTTGGTGGTGGTCAATCTGCCAAATGTATTCACGGTGGAGCTGCATTTATTTTACCAGTATTTCAGGATTACGAATTTTTAGATTTAACGCCAATTTCTATTGAAGTAAATTTAGTAAACGCCTTATCTAAGCAAAATATCCGTGTAAACGTCCCATCAAGATTTACAATTGGAGTGTCTACTGAACCTGGAATTATGCAAAATGCTGCTGAAAGATTATTAGGTTTAAACCAAGATAATATTCAAGATTTAGCACAAGAAATCATATTTGGTCAGTTACGTTTAGTTGTAGCTTCAATGGATATTGAAGAAATAAATAATGATAGAGATAAGTTTTTAACCAATATTTCTCAATCTGTTGAGACAGAATTAAAGAAAGTAGGTTTAAAACTAATTAACGTAAATATTACAGATATCGTAGATGAGTCTGGATATATTGAAGCACTTGGTAAAGAAGCTGCTGCACATGCAATTAATGCGGCACGTAAATCTGTTGCAGAGAAAAATAGAGATGGATCAATTGGTGAAGCTAATGCGGTACAAGATGAAAGAACTCAAGTTGCTGCTGCAAATGCACAAGCTGTAGAAGGTGAAAATACGGCTAAAATTGCTGTAGCAAATTCAGATTCATTACGTCGTCAACGTGAAGCAGAAGCAGAACGTGTAGCAAATGCATCTGAAAAAGTACAAAGCGCAAAAGCCCTAGAGGAATCTTATGCTGCTGAGCAATTAGCAGAAACAGCAAGAGCCGAGCGTGAGCGTTCTTCTCAAATGGCAGATATTATTATTCCTGCAGAAATTGATAAAAGAAAAGTAGAAATTGATGCTGAAGCTGAAGCTGAAAAAATTAGAAGACGCGCCAAAGGAGAAGCAGATGCTATTTTATTTAAAGCACAAGCTGAAGCCGAAGGTTTATACGAAGTATTAACAAAACAAGCTGCTGGTTTAGATCAAATTGTTAAAGCTGCCGGAAATAACTCAAGAGACGCCGTACTATTATTAGTGGCCGATAAATTACCAGAATTGGTAAGATTACAAACCGAAGCTATTAAAAATATTAAAATTGATAAAGTAACCGTTTGGGAAAACGGTAGCGGAAAAGATGGAAAAACATCTACAGCTAACTTTTTATCAGGAATGTACAAATCTGTACCACCATTACAAGAAATGTTTGATATGGCTGGAATGAAATTACCAGAATACTTAAAAGGTAAAGACGTTCCCGAAGATGCTGAAGTAATTTCAGATAATAAAGAAGGTTAAAACAACACTTACAATCACAAAAAATCCCGCTACATAGCGGGATTTTTTATTTTAAAGCTTCCTAAAACAGAAACAGGAAACAACTATACACTAAAAAATATATAAAACTCTATTATAATATGGATTCAGCTAAATTTATTCCATCGTCATATTGAAGTCAAAAAAACAAGTTATATTATTTAATAAGCAACAAAACAAACATTTACACAAAGTACTTTTCAATTAAAAAAAACACATAAGTATCTAAAATAAAGCACTATATTTGCATCCTTAAAAAATTTAAAACAAAATATCATGAAAAAAATAATTCTAGCATTAGCACTTCTTTCAGTAGCTTTAGTAAACGCTCAAGCTTATAAAGGAAAAGGAGATACCAAATTACAAATTGGAGCTAACTTTCAAGAATATGCTACAGGTATAAACGTAACTTATGATGTTGGTGTTGGAGAAAACATATCAATAGGATTATCTTCTACTTACGCTTTAGGTCTTAAAGACGGATTAGATGCTAATTTTGGAGATCGTTTTGATCTTAGAGCTCGTTTTAATGCTAACTTAGGAAACGTTATTAATATTGATGAAAACTTTGACGTATACCCAGGATTAAGTTTTGGTTTAAAAAACTTTGGTGGTCACTTAGGAGCACGTTACTTTTTTACAGACGGTTTTGGTCTTTTTACTGAATTTAATGCACCATTAGCAAAATACAATACTGACACCTTAACAGCAGCTGAAAAAATACATAATCAGTTCACTTTTAACATTGGAGCTACTTTCAATTTATAAAAAGTACTACTCAATTATATAAATTAAAAAGAGCGCAATATTGCGCTCTTTTTTGTGAGTTTTTCTTTAAATGTAAGAAAAAGATTACTATTAATTACATTTCATCGAAAAAAAGAGTACTTAATAGCGTTATGTCAGAAATAAGTCTTAAAATAGCATAATCAAAAACCATAAAACGCTATTAACTATGAAAATTAACCTACATATTTTTCTAGTTGCTATATTATTTACAATACCATCAATTGCTTTAAATAGTTTAGACAACACTGCAAATTTAAATACTGCAAGTAAATTATACACACCAACAATACCAACATTAACAGGATTTACTTATATTTTTGATTCTGGAATATCGGCAAACCAAACTTTTATACTTACAGATACTTCTGCTGGTACAAAATATTACTTGGTAGATGCAGTTACAAATTATGAAGTATCTACTATGCCAACTTCAGGATTTAATGATCAACTTACAATTGCACCATTAGACTTCATTGCAGGTGAGATAACAGTATATGTGAGATTAAAATCTAACTTAGAAATAGGGACATACAATAGTCAAATAAACCTTTATTATTCTAATACTCCAGATAACTATATAAGTATTGGAGAAGGTAGTCAAATTATCATTCAAGGAGAAGTAACCCCTAAAACATCAACTTGGGATGGTACAACTTGGTTAAACGGAACACCAGATATTAACACATCAATCACATTAACTGCTGATTATGATACTGCTTTAGGGAGTATTGAAGCTTATAACATACAAGTTAACGCAGAAAAAACACTATCAATAGCAAACAGTACTTATGTGAAAATTAAAAATGACGCTGTAGTAAACGGTACATTATCAGTAAGTACAAATGGCGCATTTATACAAGTTAACGATAACGGAACATTTACTTTAAACGAAGAAAATGGTTATGCAGTAGTAAATAAATTAACAACACCTTTAAACAAATGGTATGATTACACTTACTGGAGCTCTCCTGTAGTGAACACCACAACAGCTGATGCTTTTACATCTTCAAATCCAGGAATGCGTTATTGGTATAATCCTGAAAATTTCTTAGATATTTTAGATGGAGCGACAGCTGGACATGATGATATAGATGATAATGGTGATGATTGGTTATTATTATCAGAAGAAATGGTATTACAACCAGGTCATGGTTATGCTGCAACACATTCTGGAGGTAGTAATTTTACTTCAGGAACAGCTTATCCTTACAATTTTGAAGGTGCATTTAATACCGGAACAATTACAGTACCTATCCACTACAATGGTGACAATGGAGATGCCGATTGGAATTTTATTGGTAACCCATATCCTTGTGCAATAAGTGTAGATGCCTTTTTAGCTGAAAACCCAACAATTATTGGAAGTGCAATTTACCTATGGTCACATGCCTCTCCGCCTTTAGCTGCTAATTCAGGAAATGAAACTTATAATTTTAACACTAATGATTATGCAATTATTACCGGAGCAAGTGGTGAAGTTGCAGGAGGATCAACAGTAATACCTAATCGTTATATCCCATCAGGACAAGGTTTTTTTGTACAAGGAATGGCAAACGGAACTGTAACTTTTACAAATGCAATGCGTGTAGCAGATAACAGTAGTAATAATCAGTTTTTTAGAGCAGATAACACGCAAACAGACAACAAATTATGGTTAGATTTAAAATCAGATAGTGGTGTATTTAATCAAGTTTTAGTTGCTTATGTAGATGGCGCAACTAACTCAAACGATGGTTGTGATTATGATGCAATGAGAAACTTATCAAGTGGAGCTCCAGCAATAATTTACACAACTATACAAGGAAATACTAACAAAAAATATGCTATTGAAGGAAAATCACCAGAAAGCTTAACTATAAATGAAAGTATTGACTTAGGGTTTTATACTTCGGAAAGTAATACGACTCAGTACACGTTTTCAATAGCTAAAAAGCAAGGTGATTTTTTAAGTAACCATTCAATTTTTATAAAAGATAATTTATTAGGAATGTATCATGATATCACAAATAGTGATTATGAATTTACTTCTGAAACTGGGGAATTTAATTCAAGATTTGAAGTTGTATTCACTCAAGAAACATTAAATATCTCAACAAATGAATTTGAAAACGCACTTACTGTAAGCGAAATAAACACTTCAGAAATTCAGTTTAAAATGTCTAACAATACAAATATAAACAGTGTTTCATTATACAATATATTAGGTCAGTTAGTAAGTACTGAAACTGCAGATACAACAACATCAACAATAAATACAACCTTATTAGCAAAAGGAACTTATATAGCTAAAGTAGAATTAGCAAACCAAGTAATACTTACCAAAAAGCTTATAAAACGTTTATAAAACACATTTTAAATCCCCACTCTTAAAACCCTAAATTATATATATTAATCTATATAATTTAGGGTTTTATAATATCATTCATAGCCTCGTATATTAAATGCGATTCCCAACCACGGTATAGTAAATAATCGGACAGTTTTTTACGTTTCTTCCAAATATCGGTTTCAGTAAGTGTATCGGCTTTCTTATTCGCTAATTCATAAAAAGTACTCAAATAATCGGCATCACTAATTTCTTTCATTGCCATATTTATATTGTACACCCCTATATCTCTACGCTTCAACTCTAATTTAATACGGTTACGTCCCCATTTTTTTATGCGGAATTTCCCTCTTGCAAAAGATGTTGCATAACGTGTTTCGTTTAAAAAATTGTCTTGTATTAGCGAATTTATAATCACATCGCTAGCTGAATCAATCATACGTAAACTACGCAACTTCTCTTTCACCTCCTTATGGCAACGCTCTTGATAGGCGCAATAAGATTTTAATTTTTCGGTAGCTTCAATAACCGTATATGTTTTGTGAGTATTCATAGTTTACAAATTAGTAACTTTTTAGTAATAATCTACAAAAAATCTAGTAACATTTTTTCAATACATTTGACTCCCCTCTCTTTAAAAAAACAATTAATTAGTAACAATTCTTTATGAAAAAAAATTACATTCTTTTTTTAATGGCATTTTTATGCGCTTTTGTATCTGGTTTTGGGCAAACAACAGTTTCCTATGATTTCTCAACAGGAGGCGCTACTTCTGGAACTTTAGATGCAAATATTAGTTTTGGGTCCTTTAAAAATAATGGAACTTCTAATCCCGCTTTAAATGGTGGTCAATTAAGATTATACCAAAATGCAACAAAAGGCGGTTCAATTATAATATATGCTAGTAATGACATGATAATTACAAGTGTAATAGTGCATGCTTCAGGTACAACAGGACCAGCAGGATATGATGTAGACGGAAGTTTTGTTTCAAACTTAGTAACATCTACAACATATACAATGAATGGTCTTTCGGCTACTAGTAGTGTTGAGTTTTTTCAAAAAGATGGATCTAGCAGTAATAGAATTTATATAGATTCTTTTGAGGTTACCTATATGTCAACTTCAACAGACACAGAATTAAACTTTGCTTCAACAACCTATACTGCAAGCGAAGGAGATAGTATGATAAGTCTTTGTGTAGATATTATTAATGAAAGCGCTACACCAACAACAGCAAATGTAGTTTTAACTTCATCGAGTACTCCACATATAACCTATTCTACAACAGGGGTTACGTTTCCTGCAAATAGTTCAACTTCACAATGTGTAACAATAAATATAGCAGATAATACAGATTGTTTTGATGCCACAGATTATATTCTTGAAATTCAAAGTGTAAATGGTGGTTCTAGCGCAAGTGCAGGTAGTGATAATAAAACTACTTTAAGTATTAGTGATAATGATGGTACAAATGGTGCCATAAAAACACTTTCATTTGAAACTGGAGATGATTGGGGATATTCTGGGACAGGTCAGTTAGAAGACGATTTCAACAAATATAATGGAACAATGTCCTACGAAATGAATAATAACGAATCTATAGAATTAGATAATGTTTCACTAGTAGGATATACAAATGTAACACTTTCTGTTGCATACGCTGCAACAGGAGTAGATGGTAGTGATGATTTAGATTTAGAAATTTCTTATGATGGTGGGAGTACCTATACAGATACAAAATTAATAGATGGAAGTAGTAATTATAATCTTAATATAAATACTGTAGGCACAGTAGCAAGGAATCCTGTACAAGCAAATCCTTATATAGTTAATATTCCATCAACCGAAACTCAAATTAGAATTCGTTTCTCAGATCATTATGCAGATGGTAGTGATTATTACTATGTAGATGATATTATTTTATCAGGAGAAAGCTGTTCAACACCAATGCCAGAAATAAACATTCTAGGAAATACCACAGACATTCCAGATGGTAACACAGCAATAGCTACAACAGACAATACTGATTTTGGAGATGTATTAATTACAACTGATACTAGTTCAAATACATTTACTATTCAAAACACAGGAACATTAGATTTAGATTTAACAAGTGTGACGAGTTCTAATAATTCAGTTTTTACAATTTCAGGAACAACCTCAGCAATTATTGCTGCTGGAAACTCAGTAACTTTCACAGTAACTTTTGCTCCTTCAACAATAGGAACTGCAACTTCAACAATTACAATATTAAGTGATGACACAGACGAAGCTACTTACACATTTAATGTAGAAGGAAACGGTATCGCAATTCCATCAATAATTTTACATTCTGAAAATCCTGCAGTAACCGCAACAAACTTACAAGCGGATGATAATATTGAAAACACACCTATTTATGCTTTCGATTTATCAGTTACCAATTACGAAGCTGAATTAACAGCTTTTAATTTCACCACATCTGGAACTGCTACAAACGCAGATATAAATAGTTTGAAAGCTTGGTATTCTACTGATGCAACATTTAATATAACAGATACTAATTTAGATAATATTACTACAACTTTAGGAACAGGTATACACAGCTTTTCAGGATTATCACAAACCATAGCAAACGGTAATACAGGTTATATTTTTATAACAGCGAGTTTGCCTTGTAACGCTACAAATGGCAATACTATAATTGTAAATGCTATTACAACAGCAGATTTAACCTTTACAACTGGTAATAAATCAGGAATAGCTTACCCTAGTGGCACACATATCATTACAGAGGTACCACCAAACAATATTACAAATTTAACAACCGTAAACTGCGAAAATAACGGTGTAAATCTTTCTTGGACAGATGCAACAGGCTGTTACGACAATTATTTAGTTGTAGCCTCAACAACCTCAGAAAATGCACCAACAGGAAACAGTTTTACAGCTAATACAACATACGGATCTGGAACTACTTATGAAAACGGATATGTAGTTTATCAAGGATCTGGAACCTCAACAAGTATCTCTAGTTTAACAAATGGCACACAATATTACTACACCGTATTTACAAGAAATGGAAGTTCTTGGAGTTCTGGTGTTAGTGTTAATTGCACACCTAATATCGCTTATTGTGACCCAAGTAGTTGGTCGAGTAGCGATTCTGAAATAGAAGGTGTTTTATTGACTGGAGAAAATAACGCTATTGCTTTTTCTTCAACAAATATTTGTACAAATACAGTACAAGATAACACCTCTATGAGTGCCGATTTAGCTGAAGGAAATGCTTATATATTAACTGTTGAGTTTGGTGACTGTAATGATGGAACATATTACAATGGTGCTGGAGCTGTCTGGATAGATTGGAACCAAGATGGTGACTTTGATGATACCGGTGAACTAATAGGAACTGCAACAATCAATTTTAGTGGCTCTAATATTAATGTTGATTTTACAATAAATGTACCTTCTGGTCAAACTCTAGGAAATTACAGAATGCGTATAATTCAAGATGAAGGAGGTACTGAAGCTGCAATAGATCCTTGTACAAATCCTGGTTATGGAACCATTGCAGATTACACCATAGAAGTCATTACTTCTTGTACACCAACCCATACATTTACATCTATGCTACCAACATCTGGTCCTGAAGAAACAGAAATTACGGTTACAGGAACAGGATTTACAGCAAGTACAACAGCTAATTTTGATGGCATAAATGCTACAGTAGATTTTGTAGACGCTACCACTTTAATAGTACACGTACCAGCAGGAGCTACAACAAGTACCATTACACTTATTGAAACGGGATGTAATCTTCAAACAGGTATATTTACAATAATAGAAGCAGGAGGATCTTGTGTTTCTACTTCTGGTTCTTTTTCAGACCTTATTATTTCCGAAGTTTATGATTCAGAAAGTAACAATGCTTGGTATATGGAAGTGTATAATCCTACAGATGCTACTATTGATTTATTAGCGGGTAATTATAAAATAGAAAGATACGGTGATTATACAGATACCACTCCGGACAGAACCATAGCCTTAACTGGTACTATAGCTCCTTATACTGTTTACACATTACGCTTAGGAGATTCAGGGAACCCTTGTAATACAATAAGCTTTGATCAAACTTTAATAGCACAAGGTATCAATGAATCAGACAAGATTATATTAACCAAACAAGACATAGCATTAGACACGGTTTACACACCTAACAATAAAGGGTACTCTATATATAGAGACCCAACAAGTACAGGTCCCGTTAGTACGTATTCTGCATCAGACTGGACAACCTTAAACAATGAGACTTGTACAGGTTTAGGTATATTTAACTACACCCTTTCTATTACTTCCCCATTAATTTCCGCTATAACAGATACTAGTGACTGTACTTTATTAGATTTTTCTATTACAGCTACAGAAGGAGACACGAGTACAACAGGAGACCTAAGCTACCAATGGTATTATAACGATGGTGTTAGTACTACTTGGACAGCAGTTACAAGTACATTACCTACAGGTTACACCATTTTAGGAGAAGCTGGAAACAACCTATTAATAGAAGGAGATACTAATTCTTTAAGTCATTTAAATAGCCATCAATTCTACTGTGAAGTAACAGAAGCGGGATCTTGTAAAGTAACTTCCAATGCTGAAAAAACAAATGCAAATGCAACCACATGGAACGGAACTGTTTGGTCTCATGGAGCTCCAGATATTAACACAGTAGCAGTAATAGATGGAAACTACAACACAACAATAAACGGAAGTTTTAGCGCATGTACCCTACTTATTAATGCAGGAAAAACACTAACAATTACTAGTAATGAATATACTGAAATATATTTTGAAGTAACCAACAACGGAATCTTTAATATTGAAAACAACGGATCACTTGTACAAATAGATGATGATGCAATAAATACAGGAAAGATTAGCATGAAACGTACAACTGCTATTAAAAAACTAGATTATGTATACTGGTCATCACCCGTAACAGGATTTAATGTTAATGCAATTTCACCAGACACACCCACAAGTAGAATTTACAAGTGGAATGCTACTGCATATAATTACTATTTAACTCAAGGAGACTGGGAATCTGCAGCAGGTGATACCATGGCAGCTGGTATGGGGTATATTGTTAGAGGTCCAAACTCATACGATACAACTACAACAAGTTACACTGCAAACTTTAATAATGGTGTACCACACAACGGTGTATATAATGTTTCTGTACTTAGAGGATTAAATCTTTCTCTAGATTTTAATGATGATGATTGGAATTTATTAGGAAATCCATACCCATCTGCAATATCTGCAGACGCCTTTTTATTAGACCCCGTAAATGCAGCTTCTCTTGATGGATTTATAAATATATGGACACACGGCACCTTACCTACCGACACCATACTAAGTCCTTTTTATGAGCTTTTTGGAATTAACTATACCGCAGACGATTATATAACTTACAATGCCTCAGGAACCTCAAGTGGCCCAGGAACATTTGATGGTTATATTGCCGCAGGACAAGCTTTTATGGTAAACACCGTTGATAGTCCTTTAATTATCTCCTTAAATACAACCTTAAATGCTCAATTTAATAATAGCATGAGAGACAAAGTGCATGACAATACTCAATTTTACAGAACAGCAACTCAATCTACCGCAGTAAGTAAACATCGTATTTGGTTAGATTTAACACCTCAAAACGGCACTACTACAAGAATTTTAACAGGCTATATTGACGGTGCTACAGATGATAGAGATCGAATTTATGATGCTGTAGTTGATCAACAAAATTTTTATTCAACAATTAATGATGAAGCATTTGTAATACAAGGAAAAGGATTACCATTTGTAGATACAGATACAATTCCACTAGGAGTAAATCTTACAGAAAGCGGAAGTCACACAATATCTATTGCAGCAGTAGATGGCCTTTTTGAAACCGAAAACCAGAACATTTATATTAAAGATAATCTAACACATTTAACTTTCAATATCACTAACACACCTTATATTTTCACTTCAGAAGCAGGGATTTTTAATGAGCGTTTTGAAATTGTTTTCAGACAAGAATCATTAACACTAAAAGATCATATGCTTACAATAAAAGATATAAAAATTACAGAACTTAGTAATGGAAATGTGCAATTTTCAGTAGCTTCTAATGTAACAATTAAAACCATACAAATTATAGATATTGTAGGACGCACACTATACCAATTACAAGGAAATAGTAATAGTGAAATTTATACACTTTTAGCCTTAAGTAATGCAACTTATATTGCTAAAGTGACATTGTCTAACGGGCAAATAATCAGCAAAAAAGCTGTAAAAAGATATTAAAAACTTATACTACCTGAAAAAACATAAAATACTAAAATACAACACTTTAACGTTTTAATCTGCTTTTTATACGAGAATTTTAAATTTCCACAAAAAATAAATTAATTTAATACTATTAATTTTTTAAGTATTAATTCTCTAGCTATGAAAAAAAATTACTCATCACTACTATTAATCACTTTTTTATGTCTTAGCTTTTCTGGTTATGGGCAAAATTACAGTCAAATTTCAACTTTAGCAGAACTTACAGATGGTAATTATCTAATTGTTGGAGATGGAACCTCTAATGATGGATTAATGAAAAACGAAACAGCAGGTAGTGTCATTATTAACTATACTTCAATTTCAAATCCTGGAGCAACTATAACTACTGGATATACTAATGCTAATATTTTTAATCTAACTGTCTCAGGAGGAAATATTACTATTTATAATTCTAATGAAGGTTATGCTTCTTGGGGAAGATCTGGAGTTACAGCAAATAATGCTGATTTTTATAATGGAACAATAGCAAACACAGAACGATGGACACCATTTGTTTCTGGAGGTTTATGGACATTAAAAAATGTTAGTAATAATAGCAGAATACTACAATGGAATAATAGTAGTCCTCGCTTTGCTGCTTATACTTCAGAACAAATAAAATTAAAACTTTATAAAGAAGTCGTAACAACCCCAACCCCAGAAATAGAAATACAAGGAAACGCAACAGAAATTACAAGCGGAGATACAACACCCGATTTTAATGATCATACAAATTTTGGTAACATTACTATTTCAGGTGATACACAAGCACAAACATTTACTATATTAAACACAGGAACGGCCGATTTAACACTCAACAGTATTACGAGTTCAAACCCTACCGAATTTAGCATCACCGGAACAACTACAGGTAATATCACTTCGGGAAATTCAGTAACATTTACCGTTACATTTAACCCTAATATCATTGGAAACAGAACAGCAATCATAACCATAGATAATAGTGATGATAACGAAAGTTCTTACACCTTTACTATTCAAGGAAATGGTACAAATAGTAATGCATCAGATATTATAGTAAACAGCGCATTTACTTACAACTCAAATATTGATTACACAGCATACCAAGCAACAACTATTAATAATACAGCACAAAGTACAGATGTTTTAAAATTTGATATTCGCGATGGTGGTAATACAACAGATACCGATGTTTTAGGTACCGAGTTAACAGATATTACTTTTAATGCTGTAAATAATGAAAACATTAGAAGTGCAGCCTTATTTAATGGAAATGCATTAATTTCTAATGCAGGAATAATTTCAGGAAATACCATCTCCTTTTCAGGATTATCATATACTGCTGCAGATGATAGTAGCGCATCTTTATCTTTACGTGTTACATTTTTAACAAACGTAACAGATAACGACCAATTACAATTTACCATTAGTGCTGCAACGGCAAACACAACAGGTTCAGTTTTCGAAACTCCAAATGCAGGAGGAGCAACATCAAGTATACTTAACAACCGAAATCGTATTGAAGTTACTGCTGATAGAATAGCTTTTGCAACACAACCCACAAGTACAACTATCAATACCAATTTAAACAGCTTTAATATTTCAGCTGTTGATATTTTTGGAAATACAGATTTAGATGAGACTCCTAATATTACAATAAACACTTCGGGTACAGGAATCTCAACAACATCTCCATACATATTAACAAATGGAGAATTAGCCATATCAGATATCCAATTTAACCTCTCACAAACAGCTATAAATCTTACTGCTACTACAACAGGATTAACTTTTAGTAACACCATAACATCTAGTGATTTTGATATTATAGATGTTGCTATAGGTACTTATCGCACCACAAGTAACGGAACTTGGCCTAGTGGAACTGCAACATGGGAACGTTTAACCACAACTGGTTGGATCACCGCAATACCAGCTGCAAACACTACCGAACTATTAATAATTAGACACAACATAACTTCAATAGCTTCATTTGCAGCTCCATCACCTTACACTACTATGGTTGTTGAAAATACGGCCTCTTTTAATGATGCACATAATAGTACTTTTGGAAGCCTATTAGTAAAAGATGGAGGTGAATTTATTGTTTCAGATCCTGGTGTAGACATTAATCCTTCAGGAACTTTAACGGTAGAAAATAACGGAACATTAGTAATAAACTCAAGTACATTAAATAATGCTGATGGATTATTTGATGGTATTGAAAATTTTGAATCTAATTCAATTGTTGAAATCAGAAAATATGATAACGATTCAAGTAACGGAGAAGATGATATTATAGATAACGATAATACAATTTCACTAAACTCCGAAGGCTATTACTTTGGGAATTTATTTATCAACTTCACACCAGATTCTGCAAATGACGGAAAAGCGCTAACATTAGTAGGTAAAATTGGAAATCATAAACTCTGTAACAATCTTACGGTGATTAACAATAACATATTAAAAAGTGTTATCTTAACTAATGTAAACGCTAATGTAGAAATTGCAGGAAATGTAACTGTGCAACACAATAAGTTTGCTTTTGCAGCAGTTGGCTCAAGCAATTTAACACATACTGTAAAAGGCCACATTATAGCAGACGGTGGTATTATAGATTTAAACCAACAATCTGCAGGAGCTGCAACAGTTTTAGTTAATGTAGAAGGTGATTTAATAGGAACCCTAGGCACTATACAAAGTACAGATGACGATTGTGGTATTGCATTTACAGGAAATACGCTTCAAAATATTAATGTCACCAATGCAGTTCCATACAAAAACATAAATACGTATATAAGAAATACTGCCAATGTACAGTTATTAAACAACAACTTGAAATTAAGTAACAGTTCTACTTTTACTGTTGAAAATGGCGGGACTTTCAATTTTAATTGGGCAGCAGATAATAGTACTCCTTTATTAATTAGTAACGGAGGCGGCGGTACCAATACTTTTCATTCTGAAGAAGGTGCTATCTTAAAAATTACACATCTAGATGGTTTAGTGAAAAATACCGCTAATGCAGGAAATGTGCAATTATCTATCAGTAATAAAAAATTTAACCAAACAGCAATCTTTCATTTTATAGGAAAAGAAAATCAATTTACAGGTGATGGAATTTCAATAGGTTCAACAGGCAAAATAGTATATGTAAATCTTTCAGACAATACAAAAACGCTTAGTTTAACTAATAATATTGGTATTGCAAACTCAACTAATTTAGATCCAAATGGAGGAAAACTAGACATTCAGCAAGGAATTGTTTTAGGTACAAATACTGGTGATTTTACTGGAAGTGGAAGATTAGTCATGTCTGATGGAGAATACAGAATAAGTACTATAACAACAAATCCTTTAAGCGATTACCTTCCGCTATTAAGCGGGTATTCTAATTATAATTTATCTGGCGGTATAGTAAATTTAAATGGAGATAATGAGACACAAATACTCTCTGGATCGCCAACTTACTACAACCTTAACTTTAGTGGAACCAACACGTATAGCACGCTTCCTCCTTTACCTCCAATTTCAAACTACAAAGGGATTAGTAATGCTACAAAAGTGAGCAATAACATTACTATTTATGAAGATGCGATAGTAAATGTTGGTAACAAATCACTTGGCGCAACAAACAGTCCCTCATTTACTATGTTAAATAATAGCCGTTATATTACCGATGGTGGTGGCCAAAAACCAGACACGTCTGGAGCGTACAATTTAGCACCAAACACAATTATAGAATATGCCAATAATACTGGCGCAGGAATAATTAGAATAGGATCACCAAAAATAGATTATGCTAATATTGAAGTTACAGGAACCAACGTCTCTAATAATTCTGAGACTACAGGAATTCATTTTCAAAATGGAGGAACTTTTACCGTAAAACCTTATGCAATATTTAAAATTGCAAGCACTGCTGGTTTTAACGGAAGTAACGCAACAGCAGTTGATACTGATAACAATCCTACAATTACATTAGAAGATAATTCAACTATAGAATATAAAGGAGATTTAGCAACACAAACCATTACCAATTACACTCCCGAATACAAGACTGTTATCCTATCGGGAAATGCAGCCAAAACTTTAGGTCACGCTACAGATATATTAATAGGAGAAGATTTAAACATCATCTCAAGCTCTTTAACTGTAAACACCAACGAAGCAATTACTGTAGACGAAAGTGTGAATGTTGATACAAGTGCTAATTTTAATATCTTAAATTCAGGGAGTTTAATCCAAATAAACGAAACAAGTAGTAATACCGGAAATATTAATATGGAACGTAAAGCATCGGTTGAGAGTTTAGATTACATATACTGGTCGTCTCCTGTAAGCAATTACAACGTAAATACAATTTCAAGCACCTCCAATATTTATAAATGGAATCCTATTCACGTCAATACAGATAATGGTACACAAGGAAACTGGGAATCTGCTGCTGGAGAAGTCATGATAAAAGGTGTAGGATATATTGTAAGAGGTTTTGGTGATCAAGCTGCTCCTGCAACTGTTGGCGAATTAAATTTTACAGCAAACTTTAATAATGTCCCTTTTAATGGTTTTACAGAAGTAACTGTACAAAGAGGCTCGTTATCTGGAATTGATGATAATTGGAATTTAGTAGGAAACCCCTACCCGTCTGCTATTGATGTGTATAAATTTTTAACCAACACAACAAATCAAAATACAATAGATGGTTTTGTAAACTTATGGACACATGGTAATGCGCCATCAGAAGCTGTTATAGATCCTTTTTATGCCGATTTTGGTTCTAACTATACCGAAACTGATTACATTGCTTACAATGCTACAGGAGCAGGAAATGGTCCTGGTAATATTGAAATTGCAGCAGGACAAAGTTTTATGGTAAATATCCTTGAAACAGTACCAACAACTTCACAAATAGAATTTACAAATACCATGAGACATAAAAATTATGATAATTCTCAATTTTATAGAACTTCGGAAATCAATTATGCAACTGCTGAAAAACACCGTATTTGGTTAGATTTAATTTCTGAAAATCAAGGTACAAACAGAATTTTAGTTGGTTATATAGACGGAGCCACTCAAGAACGCGACAGAATGTACGATGCCGTAGCTTCTTCAACAGGAAATCAAAATTTATATTCATTAATAAACAACACGCCGTTTATCATTCAAGGACGAGACGTTAATTTTAATGATACAGATGTTGTGCCACTTGGAGTGGAGTTGGTAAATAGTGGTATTTACAACATCGCCATTGCAACTGTTGACGGATTATTTGATACTGAAAATCAAGATATATATATTAAAGATAACCTTACCGGAATTACATTTAATATTACCAATGCGCCCTATACGTTTACTTCGGAAGCAGGAACTTTTAACAGCCGTTTTGAATTGGTGTTTAGAGCGCAAACACTTTCTTTAAGCAATGCACTTTTAGATGCAAAAGACCTATCAATTATAGAACTGAATACTGGAGATATAAAATTTAGTGTAAATGCTAATTTCAAAATTAAAAATATAGATATTATAGATACTTTAGGACGTACAATTTACCATTTACAAGGTGATAGCAACATAGAAACTTACACGTTATCTCAATTAAGTGAAGCGGCATATATTGCTAAAGTAACCTTAAGCAACGGACAAGTAATCACTAAAAAAGCTATAAAACGTTACTAACCCTTTTTATAAATACAAAAAAATATCAATACTATTATTGATGTTTTTTCAGCTATAAACTATACTGCAAAGAGAGTATTAAATTTCGTCCTGCAGAAGCAATTCCCGAAGAATAGGTTTTATAACGTTGGTCTGTAATGTTTTCTATACTTGCGGTTACAGTAGTTACATCAGAAATTTTATACTGTGTGCGCAAATTAAATGTATACCAAGCTGGAGCATATGGGTTTCCATCTGCATCAAGCGCGTAGATATAATCTTTTTCTTGTTCGGAAGGTGCTAATTGTAAAAAGGACAACTCACTATTATAATTTGCAAAAGCATCAATATGTAAATTTTTATTTTGCCACACCAAGTGAGTATTTCCAAAATTTGGTGCTGCATGACGTACCGGAACCTCAACACCATTATCATCTTCAGTACCACCAATAACATTGTATTGAGAGGTGAGTTTAATCTGTTTTGTGAAATTTATTTTAGCACCAATTTCAAAACCATAAATCCAAGCTTTCGATGCGTTTTGCATTGCTTGTACATTACTTAATTCGTTATTATAAATAATTTCTGTTTCTCCGTTTAAACTAAAATCACGACGTACCAAAGCATTGTCTAAAAAGGTATAATACGTAGACATATCAAGAATTACAGTATTATTAAAATTTAAATTCAACCCTAATTCTCCGCCATAAGCATACTCAGGTTTTAAATTATTATTTGGTACCACAACAGAACCGGGTTCAGAATCAAAAACTTTTCCGACGTCATCAATATTAGGAGCTCTAAAAGCTGAAGATGCGTTTACTTTCCAGGTCATAATTTCGTTTGGAATCCAACTAATTCCTGCGGTTCCGGTAAAAGCACCAGCATTAATTCGTGCGGTATTAAATGGTAAATCCAAAAACACATTATTTTCAGTAAAATCTGCAAACGAAAAAATATGATTGTAACGCACTCCAGATTGAAATACAAATTTAGGATTAGGTTTATATTTGATACTTGTATAAGCGGCTAGCGATTGCCAGTCAGAACCATTTGGGTAGCGCGATAAGGCATTTGTAAATGTGTTTGTTGTAATATCCTCAATACGGCCAGTGGAATAAATACTATTGTGTACATACTCTACTCCGTAAAACAGCTCGGTTTTTGAGGTAAGTTCTTTTTCTAAATCTAAATTGAAAGAAAAAGCATCTATTTCTTCTTCTTGTATGCTTCTATCTGTAGATTGAAAATCTCTATCTATTCTACTTTCTTTAAAATTTTGATACGCAGCAGTCAGCTTAATTTTATCATACAAATTAGAATCACTACTCAATTTTGTAAGTTGAAAATTACCCAGAAACCAACTTTGCGGACCGTAATTCCATTCGGCAGAGCGTAAATTATCATCTCTATATCTAATTAGACGATCATACCTAGAATACTCAGAAGTTGAAGTATAATAGAGTCCGAAATCAAAAATTAAATCATCTGAAGCTTCATATCTTGCCTTTTGCATAAAGTTAACCTGATTATAACCGGTTGGTTTTTGCACTTTAGGGTTTGAGTTTTCTACTATAAAATCTTCGCCATTTACAGTGTTTACATACTCGTTTCTTAAATACTCATCGGGACCGTGACTTCCCATGCGTAAATCTCCAAAATCGGTATAACTCACACTAGATAAAAATCCCCATTTTTTAAATCCGAAATTAAAATCGGCATGAGCTGTTTTCTCCTCGTTAGCAGTAGCAAACCGTGTAATAACATTACTTTTAAAGAACAACGAATCTGAATAAGACAGTTGTGGTTTTTGTGTATAAAAACTCATTACACCACCTACGGCATCACTTCCATATACTACAGAACCTGCTCCAAGAGTGATTTCGGTATTTTTTATAGAAAAAGGATCTACAGAAATCACATTTTGAATATTTCCACCT
The DNA here is from genome assembly GCF_052934785.1 of Lacinutrix undariae. NCBI lineage: Bacteria > Pseudomonadati > Bacteroidota > Flavobacteriia > Flavobacteriales > Flavobacteriaceae > Lacinutrix > Lacinutrix undariae. The sequence continues at coordinate 1,380,614 of NZ_CM128809.1, read as the reverse complement.
CTAAATATGGCGTTGTTCATACGTACACCATCTACTGTAATTAACAATCTATTGGTTGAAAACCCTCTTATCATAGGACTTCCGCCACCTAATTGACTTTTTTGAATGTATACATTACCAGTATTTTCTAACAGATCTGCACTGGTTTGTGGATTTGCAAATTTTATTTTTTCGGCATCTAAACTTATTAATTTTTGAGGCACATCGCGTTTGCTTTGTTCAAATTTTGAAGCTGAAATAACAACTTCGTTTAAACCTTCAACGTTTTCAACAAGAAGTACAGTATAATTTTGAGTTTTTAAGTTTGATTTTTTGGTTTTATAGGTAAGGTAAATTAAATTCTGAAAATGGATTTCTTCATCATTTAAAAATAGTTTTAAGTTAGCATGTCCATTAAAATCTGTGATTACAGATTTTGTTTTATGCGTATTAAATATAGTTACTCCCGGAATAGGACTATTAGTTTTTTGATCTAAAACCGTAATTTGTTGCGCGTATGATAGTGCCGTAACACATACAAACAGCGTTAATAGTAGTTTTATTTTCATGCGTTAGAGTTGGTTGATTTTTAACTAAACACCTGATTAAATACTTGTAACGACTTGGGTTTTTTAAAATCACCTAAGTGCAATTCGTAATAACGCAACAGCATATTTAAAAATGATTGTCGCTGTTTGGAGTTTAGTTTTACAGTATTTAATGCATCAAATTTTATGCCTAATAGCGCTTTTAATATGATTAAATTTTCACCCGAAATGGTATAACCATCAATCCTGTTCTCTTGAAACAAGCCAGTACTTAAATTAAAATACTCTGAGCTATCATTTAACATTTCTGGATAAAAACCCAAATGCTTGGTAAGATTTAGCATAAATAACAAGTGAAAGTTAGAGAAATAATCTTCTTCATCTAACCATAATAATGCGGTTTCAATATACTCGTAAAGCGTGGTATTTTGTTCTTCTTCTTTTAGTGCTCCTGATAAGACTTCGGAAAGAAACATTACTATAGAGCTTTTTAAAACATTGGTATGTAAACTATAATATACGTGATTAAGTTTTACTTCTTTTATATTTTGAAGTGAGCTATTAGGCTTATAATGCTCTTCTATTTGAAGTTGAGATAATAGTTGAAAATAAGCAGCTTTTGAGCTTCCTTTTCTAGTTTTTAAAACCCCTCTAAGCAAATAACTTATTGCCCCACGGTGCTGTGTGTAACATTTTACAATAAGATCGTGATCTCTGTATTTTAATTTTGATAAAACAATGGCATTAGTTTTAGATAACATAGCAGCATTTTATCTTATAATTAAAAGTTTTAAAACTTTGGTTTCAAAAGTATCTAAGTCTGAAATAAGAATTAAATACACACCTGAAGCTACAATATTATTTCCTAAATTTTTACCATTCCAAACAGCAGTACCTCCATCAATTGCAAAGTTATAATTAGAACTTGATGATCTTAAATTTATAGATGATTGTGCTTCGGCAACCAAGTTTCCTTCAATATCTGTAATCTTAACATTTACGTTTTCGGTAAGTCCTTTTATTTTAACTCCTTTAGTAATATTATTTAAATCATTATCGCCTAAAAGATTATACTCTGGGCGCACAGGATTAGGATATACGTAAACATCTTTTAGCTCGTCTTCTGCTTTTGATCCTCCTGCTAAAAATGAGACTAACCCTTTTTCTGTGGCAATATACACGCGTCCTTCGCTATCATCAATAGAGATATCACTAATAGCATCAGACGGTAATGGAGAATTATCGGTTGTAAAATGATATATAGTTTGTTGACCGTCTGGTGAAAAATAAAAAACACCTGAGGTTAATGTACCAACCCATTTGTTGTTTGATCCATCTACTTTTATATCTGTTATAAATTGATTGGACAATAATTCTTGAGGAATACCATCTTCTAAAATTACAATTTCGCTAACCGACGGTGTTACAGTTTCAAAATAATTAGATGTATTATAAAGTACCCTTAATCCTTTTATGGTACCAATCCAAAGTTGATTATTTTGATCTACAGCTAGAGCTCTAACGGTTTCTGAAGGCATATTATGGAGTGCTAAATCATCCATTTTTTTAATTTGATTGCCATTTTCATTAAAACCAATAACTCCATTTATAAAACAACCCACCCATTTTGTACCGTTGTTATCTATAACTAAATCGCTAAAACCCTGTTCATCTGTACCACCATTTTCAATAACCTCATTATAACTATAAGATTGCCACTGATCGTTTGCTGGATCATAGGACTTAAGAGGGCTATCCACTTTACTAGTGATAGACCACAATAATCCACTATTATCAAATTGAGAACCACTAACTCTAATACCTACAAAACTAGGATCCCCATCAAGTATTAAAGACTCTAAACCACTATTAGTATTATCATATAACTCTACAGGAACTTCATTGTTTAACTCTAAAATTCCGTCCTTAAAAGAACTAATATATACTTGAAAAGCATTAAAAGGGTTGATTATTATTTCATTTAAGTTTCTAGCACCTAAAAGACTATTAAAAGGAATATTATTCCATGTATCTTCATTTAAACGGCTAATTCCAAAACTATTAAGAGGATATGAATTATATGAATACGTATAAGCACCGTAACTTACCCAAACCCCATTATTTGCTGCATTAATTTTAAAAGCACTATTTTTTAACGGACCTTCTGGTCGTATTACAGAAAAATCTGTATCATCTGTTAAAACTGTTTTTAACAACCCTAATGTTTCACTTCCAATATATACATTATCACCTTCTATAGTAGCAGACGTGAAATTGGTATCATACTCACTATTATTAGGTACCGAAATATCGCCTTCTAAATTGAAATCACTGTCATAAACATACACATCATTTACTGTAGTTATCACCAGTTTTTCAAAAGAAGTTTTAACGGTTAAAAGCGAACTAGAAAATGTATTTAGCGCTGTTAACACATTATTTTCTACTCTAGATAATACTCTATTTGATTTAATAACATACAACTGATCTCCTACTGTTTGGGCAGCAATAAAGTTACCGCCTTGAACAGTATCCCATTGCTGATAATCAATAAGGTTTGCATTAGAAACTGCTGCGGTTTTAAGTCCTGTTGAAGAGCTACATGCTGCATAAATCTGACCACCATAAATAGTAGTTTGATTTACAACAATCTGACTTCCTCCTGCTCCAATAAGATAGGTATCACCAAACTCTAAACCAAATAAATCATAAACTGAAATCCCGTAATCTGTTGAAATATAAACTAAACCATCATGTTCATAAAAATGATTAATATTTTTATTTGCTGGAGACACGGTTTCTTTTTCTAAAATATCAACTACAGATAGCATTTCACCATCATCAAAAACAATCTCTATAAGTCCGTTTTCATAACCAATCATCAATAAGTTATAAGTTTCACTATACGTTATTGTTGTAATGGTTTCACCAGACAAACCATTTACAGTTGTAATGGTTTCAATTGTATTAGTCTCTACATCGTACTTAAATACTGCATTTTCTGATGCGGCATAAATTTGCCCATTACCTTGTACTACATCTTTTATCTCAAAATAAGAAAAATGATCTTTCCATAATGCTGTATAATCTTGAGAATACCCTACAAAAGAACATAAGATAATAATAAAAGTAATAATCTGTTTTTGCATCTTAATAAATTATATGTCAAATATATTTATATCTAACGAGAAATAATATATTATCATATAATATCGCAAATAAAAAAGCCCTTGTTTTTACAACAAGGGCTTTTTAATTAAGTATATAAGGTTATTGATTACACAACACCTTGAGCCATCATAGCATCTGCTACTTTAACAAATCCTGCGATATTTGCACCTTTTACATAATCTACATAACCATCTTCATCTTCTCCATACTCTAAACAAGCACTATGGATATTTTTCATAATGTCTTTAAGTTTATTATCAACTTCTTCTCTTGTCCAGTTATATCTCAATGAGTTTTGAGTCATTTCTAATCCTGAAGTTGCTACACCTCCAGCATTTGAGGCTTTTCCTGGAGCAAATAATATTTTTGCTTTATGGAATTCTTCAACAGCCTCTTTTGTAGATGGCATATTTGCACCTTCACTAACACAAATACATCCGTTTTTTAATAATATTTTAGCATCATCTCCGTTAAGTTCATTTTGCGTAGCACATGGTAAAGCGACATCACATTTAACACTCCAAGGTGTTTTTCCTTTAACAAATGTAGCATTTGGATACTCTTCTAAGTATTCGCTAATACGACCTCTTTTTTCATTTTTAAGTGTCATGATGTACGCTAATTTCTCAGCATCAATACCATCTTTGTCATGAATATATCCTGAAGAATCAGACATAGTTATCACTTTAGCACCTAATTGAATTGCTTTCTCTGTAGCATATTGCGCTACATTTCCAGAACCTGAAACCACAACGGTTTTGCCCTTTAAGTTATCCTTTTTAGTTTCCAACATACTTGTTGCAAAATATACGGTACCATAACCTGTAGCTTCTGGTCTTACTAATGATCCACCCCAAGACATTCCTTTACCTGTTAATACACCAGTAAATTCGTTTCTTAGTTTTTTGTACATTCCAAATAGGTATCCAATTTCTCTTCCTCCTACTCCAATATCTCCAGCCGGTACATCTGTTTGTGGGCCAATATGACGGAATAATTCACTCATAAAAGAATGGCAAAAACGCATAATCTCGTTATCACTTTTTCCTTTAGGATCAAAATCACTTCCTCCTTTTCCTCCACCCATAGGTAAAGTTGTCAAACTGTTCTTGAACACTTGCTCAAAAGCTAAAAACTTTAGGATACTCGCATTTACAGAAGGGTGAAAACGCAAACCACCTTTATAAGGTCCGATTGCTGAATTCATTTGAATTCTATATCCTCTATTAACCTGGATCTCTCCACTATCATCAACCCAACAAACTCTAAAAGAGATTGTTCTTTCTGGTTCAATCATTCTTAATAAAAGATTTTTCCCTTTGTATACATCATGTTTTAAGATATAAGGAATAAGTGTTTCTGCTACCTCTTCAACAGCTTGCAAAAACTCTGGCTCATGACCGTTTCTTTCTTTAACTAGGTCTAAAAAAGCTGCAATTTCATTTTTCATATGTTCTAAATATTAAAAATATAAAGTTGTTTTAAAGTACAAAGATACATTATCTATAAAAATTAAGCGTATTTTTTTTTATATTCTCAATGATTTTTTACCTGAGTAAACATTTTCTAAAAAAAACTAAATATTAAGTTAAGATTACCTTAAAATCTATTAGTTTGTTTCTTGCATCACTTTTTATATATTTGTTGACATTATAGCACTTAAACTTAACACAATCCTATGACGCTTAATTTTAAACAATTGCCTTTATTGTTCTTGCTATTAGCAAGCGTACAATCTGGATTTTCTCAATTGGGATTTTCTCATGAAGTTGGTGCTATTTTTGGTCCCGTACAATTTAGATCAGATTTTGGAAGTCGTAATGATGAAGGTACAAACTTTGGTAACTCTGGAATTGGTATTGGATTAGTACATTATATCAACTTTTCTTATAGAGCTGATTGTAACTGTTACTCTACCGACACGTATTTTAATGACCACTTTAAACTACGTTCTGAAATTTCTTGGAACAAAACTAATTTAGAACATTCAGGAGAATGGGTAGCACCAGATAGAACAAGTGCAAATGCAGATAAACTTAGAGCACATACTGGTGTTGCTGAAAATTTTGATATTGGGATGCAACTTGAATATTTTCCTTTAAGCATTAGAGATTTTCAATCATTTAGCTACCGTTTTGCCCCTTTTGTGAGTTTAGGAGCTCACTTTACATCATCAAACCCTAAGGTAGAAACCTCTTATGGTGACCAAAATGTATTAAATGCTAATAATTTTTACAGCGCTTGGGATCCAGGTTCTGTAAATGCAGAAAGTTCAAGTGCTTGGTCTGTAGTATCAAGTGTTGGTGTACGATATAAATTAGATGTAGTATCTGATTTAATGCTAGATTTAAGATGGCAATATTATTTTAGTGATACTATTGATGGTTTAGATCATCAATTAAGTTACAATAGAAATAGTGATTGGTTGGTGTGGTTAAATGTAGGATACATTTATTATATAGATTAAATTGAACCTTATTATATAAAAAAAAGACCAAACATTAATTTGGTCTTTTTTTTGTTTTCAATTTTAAAATATCTAACCTATAGCTTGTTTTAAATCTGCTATTAAATCACTTTCATCTTCAATCCCAACACTCAATCGTATTAAAGAATCTACAACACCTGTTTTTTCGCGTTCCTCTCTAGGAATACTTGCATGCGTCATACTCGCTGGATGTCCCGCTAACGACTCCACACCTCCTAATGATTCTGCTAAAGTAAAAACCTTAAGATTTTCAACAATTTTTATCGCCTCTTCATAGTTATTTCCTTTAGTTGTAAAAGAAACCATACCGCCAAAATCTTTCATTTGCGCTTTAGCAATCTCATGATTTGGATGACTTTTAAGACCTGGCCAATACACCTTTTCAATTTTAGGATGCTTCACTAAATATTCGGCAACAGCCTTACCGTTTTCACAATGACGTTGCATTCTTACATGAAGTGTTTTAATACCTCTCAATACCAAAAAGCTATCTTGTGGTCCACAAACAGCACCACTTGCATTCTGAATAAAATATAACTGATCAGCTAAATCTTTGTCTTTAACTACCAAAGCTCCCATAACCACATCACTATGACCTCCAAGATACTTAGTTGCTGAATGCATTATAATATCTGCACCCAAATTTAAAGGTTGTTGTAAGTAAGGTGTTGCAAAAGTGTTATCAACCGCCAATAAAACATTGTGTTTTTTAGCTATAGTTGCAGCAATCTTAATATCTATAATATTCATCATAGGGTTGGTTGGTGTTTCAACCCAAATGAGTTTTGTGTTCTTATTAATATAATTTTCAATATTTGAAGCCTCATTCATACCTACAAAATGGAATTTAATTCCAAATTTCATAAATATGCTTGTAAACAAACGATAACTCCCTCCATATAAATCATTAGTAGAGATTACTTCATCACCTGGTTTCAATAATTTCAAAACGGCATCAATAGCTGCTAATCCAGAACCAAAAGCAAGTCCGTAAGTTCCATTTTCAATACTCGCAAATGCTTGTTCAAGTGCATGACGTGTAGGGTTTTTAGACCTAGAATATTCATAACCTTTATGACCACCCGGAGTGGTTTGCGCATAAGTTGTAGTTTGATATATTGGTGGCATTACAGCACCATAAGCTTTATCATTTTCCTGACCGCCATGAATGGCTTTTGTATTAAACTTCATCTTCTTTTTTTTTAGCGTTCTATAATAATTACAATAAATTTAATCTTTAATTGGTAGGTTTCAAAAGTATATAATACCTTTAATGAATGTTTAACAAAATGATTGAATCATGAAAAAAATCCCACTTATATTTGGCCTATTTCTTCTTATTTTTAGCTGTAAAAAAGAAGTCACTCTTAGCTTTAATGAAGAAAGTATTATAACAAACGAGCAAGCAGACATTTCTATTATTTACCCTAAAACTTCAGGAGATAAAACGGTTTCTAATCGTATAAACGAAACGATTGAAGCTTATATTTCGAATCAAATAAACTTTAATGATTCTATAAAAACAGAAACCTTTAAAGCTACAGTTGAGAAATTTAATGCTGATTATACACGTTTTAAAAACGATTTTCTAGATGAAGATCAAAAATGGATTGCCGATATTGAAGGTGAAATAGTTCTTGATACTCCAGAGCTTATTTGTTTTGGTATGAGTAGTTATATGAACACTGGTGGCGCACATGGAAATAGCCGCATTGATTTTTTAAATTTCAATCCTGAAACAGGTAAATTATATGCCATGACTGATCTTATTGATGATTTTGATGGATTTAGCGCACTTGCTGAAACCCATTTTAAAGCTGAAGTTAAAACAGATGATACTGCTGATTATTTCTTTGGAAAAGATTTTCAGTTACCAGAATCTATAGGGTTTAATGAAGCTGGTGTTATCATATTATATAACACTTACGAAATTGCGGCGTATTCAGAAGGAGTTACAGAGTTTACAATTCCTTATGAAGACGCCAATTCCTATTTAAAAATTAATCTGTAGTTTTTGTGAGTTTTTTAATAATAGGTTCAACAGTTAACCCTTGACCTATTATTGAAAACACAACTATAATATAAGTAATTACCAGAAATAAATCTCTGTGCATATCATGTGTTAAACTTAGCGCTAATGCAATAGAGATTCCACCTCGTAAACCTCCCCAAGTCATTATTAAATTGGTATGCGGTACAAATTCTAGTTTCTTAGCATAAAATTTTATAGGTAACCATAGCGAGATGTAACGACACATTAATACTAATGGTACTGCAATTAATCCTGCTAAAATGTAACTTCCTTTAAAAGTAAGTACTAACATTTCCATACCAATCATTACAAATAAAACGGTGTTTAGCAAGACATCTATAAGTTCCCAAAATTTATCAACGTAAGTTTCGGTAACATCAGACATTGCGTTAGTTCTTACGGTATCATTCCCTACAATTAATCCAGCAGTTACCATAGCCAAAGGCGCTGATAAATGCAATTGATGTGCAAGTAAAGTTCCCCCCATTACTGCGGCAATGGTAATGATTACTTCAACTTCATAATTATCAATAGATTTTAGCATACGGTAAGCTACCCACCCTAAAATAAGACCTAATAGAATTCCTCCTATAACTTCTTGTCCAAAAAGTACGGCAATATCTGTAATTTTAATATCTGCATTTGGAGACGCAGCAATAGAAAAAATAGTTAAAAACACTACAACTCCTACACCATCATTAAATAAAGACTCTCCTACAATTTTGGTTTCTAATATTTTTGGTGCTTTTGCCTTTTTTAAAATCCCTAAAACAGCAATAGGATCGGTAGGAGAAATTAAAGCTCCAAAAAGTAAACAGTATATAAAACTGATATCTAATCCTAATAATAGTAATAGGTAATACATTAAAATACCTACCAAAAAAGTAGATACTAAAACTCCCAATGTTGCAAATGCTAAAACAGGACGTCGTTGCACTTTTAACTGATTAAAATTAGTGTGTAATGCACCCGCAAATAGTAAAAAACTAAGCATCACATCTAGTAATACTGTTTTAAAATCTATATTAGAAATAAACTCTTTTTCTTGTAAAAGTAACGTATCATCAAACTGAGCCACAGCAACTACCACTAAAGTAAAAGCTAGGGTAATTACCATTAAACCAATAGTAATTGGCAGTTTTAAAAAGCGCACATTTATATACCCAAATAAAGCAGCTATTACAATTAGTATAGATGCAATTGCATAATAATCCATAATATTATATCATTTTTTTAAGAGCCAAAATATACCCTAAGTGAATACCTTCGTGAAAATTATTAAACACTATCGCCTCCTCTACATTAGATAAGGTACTTTTTGTACTTACCGTGTATGGCGTGTAGTCTTTAAAAATTTTATTAGCATAATCTTCTTTTAATTTTCCTACGGTAGAAAACAACAAATCTTTAATATCATCAACTTCTGCTTGAGTTAAGTCTCGTTCTGTTTTTGTTCCTTTTCTAAACTCTGCAATTAATTCTTCCGAAACATTTGCAGGTAATCCTGACAATTTATAAACCAAAAGTTGTTGTGTCACAATAACGTGAGCAATATTCCAAATCATATTATTTGAAAATCCGGCCGGTACTTTGTTCAATTCTTCCAATGAAAAATTTTCAATAAAGTTTTTTAAAATCGCTCTATTTTTTAATGTAATATCTAATTCCCAAGTCATTCTTAAAATTTTCTTTAAAAGTATTCATTTTACTTTTAAATCCGTTTTCTTTGTAACTTAAAATCGATCTTATGACTAAATTTTACTACTTAAAAAGCTGTAGCACTTGCATTAAAATTTTAAAAACTTTAAATTTACCAGAAAGCGCTATTCTTCAAAACATAAAAACTGAGCCAATTACAGAATCTCAATTAGAAGAAATGAAGATATTAGCAGGAAGTTATGAAGCTTTATTTAGTAAACGCGCACAACTTTATAAATCGATGAATTTAAAAGAACAAACACTTACTGAGACTGATTACAAAAATTATATTTTAGAACATTATACGTTTTTAAAACGGCCAGTTATGATACATAATAACACTATTTTTATTGGAAATACGGCTAAAGTAACAGAAGCAGCAAAATTAGCTTTACATGAATAATAGAGCGATAGCTATAATCGCTTTGTTTGCCGTACAATTATTATATGGCATCAATTATACTATAGCAAAGAATGTAATTAACGAAGGCTTTTTAAGCTCGTTTGGCCTTGTCGTTTTTAGAGTTGGTGGTGCGGCTATTTTATTTTGGTTGGTAAGCTGTTTTATTCCGAAAGAGAAAATTGATAAAAAAGATTATGTTACTTTTTTTTTAGCCGCCATTTTTGGAGTCGTCATAAATATGCTTTTTTTCTTAAAAGGATTAGAACTCACCACACCTATTAGCGCTTCGGTGATTACCACCATTACACCTATTGTTATTTTAATTTTATCGTCGTTTTTTTTAGATGAAAAAATAACGAAAACTAAAATAACAGGAGTCGTATTTGGGTTTATAGGAGGAATTTTACTCACACTTTTAACCACATCTACACGCGTTGGGGACAACCTCCCTTTAGGAAATTTATTTATGTTTATTAACGTAATTTCTTACAGTATTTACATTATTTTAATCAAAAAACTATCGCAAAAATACCATCCATTTACATTTATAAAATGGTTATTTCTCTTTGGCTTTTTTATGGTGCTTCCCTTTGGATATAATGACCTTGCAACTACAGAATGGGGTAATTTCACGCCTTATGCCACATTTTCGGTATTATATGTAACAATTGCGGCAACTTTTGGAACCTACTTTTTTAACCCCATAGCTTTAAGAAAACTAAAAGCATCTACGGTAGGTATATTTATTTACCTGCAACCTGTAATTGCAGGTATGTTTGCTTTAATAATGGGGTCAGATTCTTTGAGCCCTGTTAAAATAATTGCCATGTTGTTTATTTTTTATGGCGTATATCTTGTGACTAAAAAAACTAAAGGTCCGTTAAATTAACAGGCTTTTTCCCAAACTTTCTAGTATCTTCTTTAGTAAGAACTTTAAAGTTTTTTGTCTTCGGAAAACCATCCATTACAGTTAGTAAATCTACTGGTAAGCCACTTAAAGCTCTTGATTTTAAATCTATCCAAGCTCCTAAAACCTCGCAGTTTGCTAAATTTTCACCTTTATGATTATAAAAATTGTGCTCTATTTTAAAAAACATCCCATCTTCACTAAGTCCAGATACTTCAAGAGTTACAGTTATTGGAGTCCCTAAAAAAGCTTCTTTAAAATAAAAGATATGTTCGTAAAAAATAACCGGACTCACATTATGCTTTAATAAGGTTTGTAACGAAAAATTAAATTCATCAAAGAAAGCCACACGTGTATGACTCATAAAATTCACATAAGCTGAATTTGCCAAATGACGGTTAGCATCAACATCACTCCATCTAATCTCAAATTGTTTTTTATACATCTTTTTAAATTTTGAATCACAAATTTATCGTTTTTAAAATGTTAAACCCAATATCGTTATTGATATTTTTAACCCTTTATTACTCTATGATTTTCACTACCTTTGCGCAACTTTTATAATTTAGGTTAATGATACAATCAATGACAGGGTACGGAAAATCTGTGTTACAGCTTCCTACAAAAAAGATTTCTATAGAAATAAAATCTCTAAACAGTAAAAATTTAGATTTAAATGCAAGAATGCCTTCTATTTATAGAGAAAAGGAATTAAGCATTAGAAAACTTATCGCTTCAAAATTAGAACGTGGTAAGGTAGATTTCTCTTTATATATGGAAATTACTGGCGAAGAAACATCTACTCAAATCAATAAAACGGTTGTAAATCAATACATCAAACAGCTTAAAAACGTAGTTGATGGTGATGAAGTTGAGTTATTAAAAATGGCTATTCGTCTTCCAGACGCGATCACTACAGAGCGTGAAGAAATGGATGAAAATGAATGGGAGCTTATCGCTGAAGCTGTAGATACTAGTATTGAAAAAATATTACAATACCGTATTGATGAAGGAAAAAGCTTAGAGTCGGAATTTGTTGATCGTGTAGATAACATTGCTAAACTTCTTGATGCCGTTATTGAAATGGATCCTGAACGTATTGAAGGCGTAAGAGAACGTTTACATAAAGGTGTTGCCGAATTAAAAGAAAAAGTTGATGAAAACCGTTTTGAACAAGAGTTGGTATTCTACATTGAAAAATTTGATATTACAGAAGAAAAAGTAAGACTAAAAAATCACTTAGATTATTTTACAAAAGCTTTAAATTCTGATGATTCTAACGGAAAAAAATTAGGGTTTATCAGTCAAGAAATGGGAAGAGAAATCAATACCATTGGATCAAAATCTAACTATGCACCAATGCAAAAACTTGTAGTGCAAATGAAAGATGAGCTTGAAAAAATTAAAGAACAACTTCTAAACGTTTTATAATGGCTAAAGGTAAACTAATTGTGTTTTCGGCACCTTCTGGGTCAGGTAAAACCACACTTGTCAGGCATTTATTACAACAAAAAGATTTAGGGTTAGAATTTTCAATCTCTGCAACATCTCGTGAAAAACGAGGGGAAGAAGAAGATAAAAAAGACTATTACTTTTTATCTTTTGAAGAGTTTAAAAACAAAATAAAAAACGACGAATTCCTAGAATGGGAAGAAGTATATCGTGATAACTTTTACGGAACTTTAAAAACTGAAGTAGAACGTATTTGGGCTGAAGGAAAACACGTTATTTTTGATATTGATGTGTCTGGAGGTTTACGCATAAAGCGTAAATTCCCAGAAGAAACACTGGCTATTTTTGTAAAACCACCAAGTGTTGATGAGCTTAAAATTCGTTTAAAAAAACGTAAAACAGAAAGCGAAGACAAAATTAATATGCGTATTGCAAAAGCTTCTGCAGAATTAGCAACCGCCCCTCTTTTTGACGAAATTGTAATAAACGACAACTTAGAAACAGCACTTCAAGACGCTCACACGTTAGTTGCAAACTTTATAAAACAATAAAACATGAAAATCGGATTGTATTTTGGCACCTTTAATCCTATACATATTGGACATTTAACCATTGCAAACCATATGGCTGAGCATAGTGATTTAGATCAAATATGGTTTGTTGTAACGCCCCACAGTCCGTTTAAAAAGAAAAGCACTTTACTAGACAATCACCACCGATTAGAAATGGTATATCGTGCCACAAAAGGTTATGATAAATTAGAACCTAGTAATATTGAGTTTAACTTACCGCAGCCCAACTACACCATAAATACACTTATTCATTTAAAGGAAAAACATCCTAGTTATGATTTTGCCTTAATTATGGGAGAAGACAATTTAAAAGGATTTCATAAGTGGAAAAACTACGAGCAAATCTTAGAAGATTACGAAATTTATGTATATCCACGTTTATCTGAAGGTAACATTGAAACTCAATTTGATAATCACCCTAAAATTCATCATGTAAGCGCACCAATTATGGAGCTTTCTTCTACATTTATAAGAAAATCTATAAAAGATGAAAAAAGCGTAAAACCCTTACTACCTCAACATGTTTGGGAATATATTGATGAAATGAATTTTTACAAACAGTAAGCTTTAAAAGTGATAAAAGGCATCTTCCAAATGTTCTATTTGGAATTGATTGTTGGTTTTTACAATCGCAATAATATCAAAGCGAATTTCAACATCCAAATCATTTTTCATTACATAAGCATCAACCGCTTTTACTAAACGCTGTATTTGCTTTTGACTTACAAAATCTTGCGGATTTCCAAAATTAACTGTCGATCGGGTTTTAACTTCTACAATAGCTAAAACAGCTTCTTTTTTGGCAATAATATCAACCTCAGCTTTATCAAAACGATAATTACGCTTCATAATTTTATAGCCGTTTTTTAGTAGAAAATCTACTGCCAACTGTTCTCCTTTTTCTCCAAGTTCATTATGTTGTGCCATGCTAATTTCAATTTAAAAACAAAAAATCTTTCATAAATTAGTCAATTTTCAACAATTATAAAAACTTTAATACGTCAAAAAATATCCCAAAACGGACTTATTAGTATCTTTGGGTACAATAAAAATTCAACACATGAAAAAATTAATTCTAATCTTAAGTTTAGTGATAGGAGGACAATCAATTAACGCACAACAGCAGATGACCCCCGAAACTCTTTGGGGCGTAAAACGTTTGGGAGTGATGGGAATTTCAAAAGATGGTGAGCACGTTATGTATCGTGTAAGCATTCCTAATATTGAAACCAACGGCTACGATAGTAAATACTACAAAATTCCAGTTGATGGCGGAACGGCTATTGAAATTAAAAAAGATGACGTTTCGGTTACAGATAAAAACATCTCACCTGATGGCACCTACAAACTGTTTCATAAAGCGGTACAATTAGAAAGCATAAAAAGTAAAGACATTTATAAAAATCTTGAAAAATCGGATGCTTATGTATTTACAGATTTAGATAATCGCCATTGGGATACTTGGCAAGATGGCTCTTACGATCATGTGTTTTTTCAAAAAACTGATGCTACTGAAGATGCGGCAACAGATATTATGCCTAACGAACCTTACTACGCACCTCAACGTCCGTTTGGTGGTGATGAAGATTATATTTGGTCGCCAGATAGCAAAAGCATTTACTACGTAAGTAAAAAACTAAAAGGTAAAGCATACGCTACAAGTACAAATACAGATATTTATAAGTACGATTTAGAAACTAAAACTACAGCAAACGTTACCGAAGATAATAAAGGTTACGATACTAATCCAGCATTTGGAAAAACTGGCGCTTTGGCTTGGTTACAAATGAAAACACCAGGTTATGAAGCTGATAAAAACGATATTATTGTTTTAGATAAAGATGGTACTCGCCAAAATTTAACACAACAATGGGACGGAACAGTAAATAGTTTTACATGGAGTAAAGACGGAAAAAACATCTTTTTCACAGCTCCTGTAGATGGAACTATTCAGTTATTTGTGGTAAATCACCCTGGAAGAAAACGTATTGCACCAGTTGTAAAACAATTATCTGAAGGACCTTTTGATGTAAGAGGAATTGTTGCCGAATTGAAAAATACACTTTTAGTAACGAGAACAGATATGAATCATGCGAGTGAGTTATTTTCTTTCAGTTTAAAATCTAAAACATTTACGCAAATCACTAACTTAAATACCGAGTTATACAACAGTTTAGATTTACCTAAAGTTGAAAAACGTTACGTAACAACTACTGATAATAAACAAATGTTAGTATGGGTAATTTTACCTCCTAATTTTGATGCTTCAAAAAAATATCCAACCTTATTATATGCACAAGGAGGACCACAATCTGCCTTATCTCAATTTTATTCTTACCGTTGGAATTTTCAAGTTATGGCTTCACAAGGTTACATTATTGTAGCACCTAATCGTCGTGGAATGCCAGGACATGGTGTAAAATGGAATGAAGATATTAGTGGTGATTGGGGCGGACAAGTTATGGACGATTACCTTTCGGCAATTGATGACATCTCAAAAGAAGATTACGTAGATAATGATCGTTTAGGAGCTATTGGAGCGAGTTTTGGTGGGTATTCTGTATTTTATTTAGCAGGAATTCACAATAACCGTTTTAAGAGTTTTATTGCGCATGATGGTGTTTTTGATACCCGAACCATGTACGGAACTACCGAAGAATTATTTTTTGTAAATCATGATTTTGGTGGAAACTACTGGGATAAATCTAATACTGAAACACAAAAAGCTTATAACGAATTTAACCCTGTAAATTTTGTTGATAAATGGAATACGCCAATCTTTATCATACAAGGTGGAAAAGATTACCGTGTGCCAATTGAGCAAGGTTTAAGTGCTTTTCAAGCAGCACAATTAAAAGGAATTAAAAGCAAACTATTATACTTACCAGACGAAAATCACTGGGTATTATCACCTCAGAATGCTTTAGTTTGGCAACATGAATTTTTTAAATGGTTAGACGATACGTTATAGATTGAATTAATGATTTAAAACTAAAAAAGTTCCAGAGTACTATACTCTGGAACTTTTTTTATGCGGTTTTTTTTAAAACTTTACTCTGTCCGTTCGAGCGGAGTTGAGAACTATCTTACTCTTTAAGTAAAACACAATCTTTAAACATCATTAAAAAGACAAATAGTTATTTTTTCATTTCAATAAGAATAACACCATCATATACTTTTGACGTATATTTTTTTATAGCCTCTGCATCTTTTATAACCGTAATTTTATCTATATCATTTGGATTAATTTCAGATAAACGTTCTTGCGGAAATTCCTTCCCATCTATTAAGACAAATATATTTTTATCTCCAAACACATTTTCATCAGATTCCTTCTTTGGAGCTTCTTGGGATTTTGTAGTAACTAACAAAACACCATCTTCAGCAAAATCCCCATAAATTCTAACGCCAACATCTTGCTTTAAAGCTTTTATAGATGCAACATCTTTTTTATTAAGAGTTAATGTTTCATTTTTAAGCTCATAATCATATCTATAAGGTTTCCCATCAAGTACAATTAATGGTGTTTTAGAAGAAATCTCTTTATTAGATTTTGCTTTTTTAATCTCATCAACTAAAAACTTTTGATCTGTTTTAGTGTCTCCATTTATTAAATATCTATTGGGTGCGCAACTGTTAAACATCACAGCTACAAGGGCTAATTTTAATACAAATTTCATTATCTTACTCTTTAAAAATAACAGTTGAACCTTCTTTACTCACTTTCATTTCAATAGTGCGACCTAAAATCATGGCACGATTATCTTTTTCGTGTCCAGCAGGCATTCCAAAAGCTACAGGAACATTATAATCTGCTAAAACATCTAAAATTAATTGTTCTATTGAAGTTCCCCAAGCCGTAGTATTTTTCTTCATTTTAGTCATATCGCCAATTAAAACACCAGCGCAATGCTCAAAATATCCTGCACGTTTTAAACTCTGCAACATACGATCTACATGGTATTTATACTCGCCTATTTCTTCAATAAATAAAATCTTCCCGTTAGTATCAATACTCGTATCAGATCCTAACATAGTATGTAACATCGTTAAATTTCCACCAACTAAAGGTGCCGTAACGTCCCCTACTTGATTATATGTTGAAGCCGGTAAATTATAATTTAAACCGTTGCCAAAAAGCGCTTTTCTAAAAGTAATAACCGCTTGAGAATCTAGAGCTAAATCTTTAGTTACACTCACTCCCATTATAGCGTGAATGGTTTCAAATCCTTGATTATGAAATGCGCTATGTAACGCAGTAATATCACTATAACCAATTAACCATTTCGGGTCTTTTTTAAGTCCGTCGTAATTTAATCTATCTAAAATTCTAACCGCACCATAACCACCTCTTGCGCACCAAATGGCACTAATTTTTGGGTCGTCCATAGCCAATTGCATATCTTCACAACGTTCGGCATCAGTTCCTGCAAAATGGTGATCGCCACTAAACACATGTTTACCAACTACGGTATGCAATCCCCAACTTTCTAATAAATTTACAGCCGCTTGAATTTCGCCTTTACGGTTTTTTAAAATACCCGATGGCGCTACAATAGCAACAGTATCTCCTGCTTTTAAGTACGGTGGTTGTATCAATGTTGTTGAAGTTTTAATTGAATAATCTTGAGCTGAAAGTTCTGTTTTTCCGAAGAAAATAAAGACAAACAGCACGATAAGTTGAAACGTTTTTTTACACATAACACAAAAGTACTTTTTTTAAGTCAGAAACTAATACTTTTTATGCCATCCTAAACTTGTGTTTATGCCTAAACCCACATAATTTACACGTCCTATATTTCCGTATAATTTTAAACCTATACTTCTACCAAAACTTGTAGGCTTCCCAATTGGAATTAAACCATAAAGTACACGAATACGCTCTTTTTTACGTTTAAACAATCGTATATTCACTTCAAAAGGGAAACCAATATACTGTTCCTTTGTACTTGTATTCATATTGTTATCCAATGAATTATAAACCAATTCGTTTAACGACACCCCAACCGAAGCACTAAAAGAGTATGTGTCTTTTATAAAACGTTTTCCGTAAAGTAATGAGAATTCATCTACATTAATTTTAGATTGAAATGTAGGAATTACAACCACAAACACGACATCTAATTCTTCTTGATGTAAATACCTAAATGAAAATAAATTATTGTGATGCTGAACATTTAAAACACTCCCAATTGTTGGGCCTTTGGGTTCGCCACCTGCATAACCTAAAAATCCATCTAAATAGATGATAGGATTAGAAGACTCATTTTTTACATCAACTTTTTGTTGACTAAATGCGTTTAATGAAACGACGCAGAATACCAGACTATAAAAAAATGTTTTCATACTAAAAATGAAGCTATTTGTAAATGTACATTTTTTTTCTAAATCCTTTACAAAATGCCTATTTTTGCAGCTCCATAAAGGAATTGATGATATTTATCCCCTCAAGCGCAGTTGAGTGGCTTAAAACTAAGGTCTCGACTGCGCTCGACCTATTTATTAAAACAGAACAATGAATACTCCAAAACGATATACAATTACTGCAGCATTACCTTACACTAACGGCCCAATACATATTGGTCACTTAGCTGGTGTGTACGTGCCTGCCGATATTTACGCCCGTTATTTACGTTTAACAGGACATGATGTTGCTTTTATTTGCGGAAGTGATGAACACGGTGTGCCAATTACTATTAAAGCTAAAAAAGAAGGAGTAACGCCACAAGATATAGTAGATAAATATCACGGAATTATAAAAAAATCGTTTGAAGATTTTGGAGTATCTTTTGATAATTACTCACGTACATCTGCGAAAATTCATCATGAAACAGCACAAGAATTCTTTAAAACGCTTTACGACAAAGGTGAATTTATTGAAGAAGTAACCGAGCAACTTTACGATGCAGAAGCTAATCAATTTTTAGCCGACAGATTTGTAACCGGAACTTGCCCAAAATGTGGAAATGAAGAAGCTTATGGTGATCAATGTGAGAAATGTGGAAGCAGCCTAAATGCCACTGATTTAATTAACCCTAAATCGGCAATTACAGGAAATGTACCAACATTAAAACAAACAAAACACTGGTTTTTACCTTTAGATAAACACGAAGCCTTTTTAAAAGAATGGATTTTAGAAGGTCATAAGAAAGATTGGAAACCTAACGTTTATGGTCAAGTAAAATCATGGATTGATGATGGATTACGACCAAGAGCCGTAACTAGAGATTTAGATTGGGGAATTCCTGTACCGGTAGAAGGTGCCGACGGAAAAGTACTTTACGTATGGTTTGATGCACCAATTGGATATATCTCGGCAACCAAAGAATGGGCAGAAAGAGAAGGAAAAGATTGGGAGCCATATTGGAAAGATGAAGATACTAAACTTGTTCACTTTATAGGAAAAGACAATATTGTGTTTCACTGTATTATTTTCCCTAGTATGCTAAAAGCAGAAGGATCTTACATTTTACCAGACAACGTTCCTGCAAATGAATTTTTAAATCTTGAAGGAAATAAATTATCAACTTCAAAAAACTGGGCCGTTTGGTTACCAGAATATTTAGAAGATTTCCCTAACCAACAAGATGTATTGCGTTACACATTAACTGCAAATGCTCCTGAAAGTAAGGATAACGATTTTACATGGGCAGATTTTCAAGCTAGAAATAATAACGAGTTGGTAGCTATTTTTGGTAACTTTATTAACCGTGTTGTGGTACTTACCAATAAATATTACGGCGGAATAATTCCTGAGCCATCAGAATTAACTAAAATAGATGAAGACACCTTAGCAGCCATTAAAGCTTACCCAAGTGTGATTTCAAGCTCTATTGAACGTTACCGTTTTAGAGAAGCTAGTCAAGAATTAATGAATTTAGCTCGACTTGGAAACAAATATTTAGCTGACGAAGAACCTTGGAAAGTTATTAAACTAGACGAAGCCCGTACAAAAACTATCATGTATGTCGCTTTACAAATTGCTTCGGCATTAGCAACATTATGCGAACCATTTTTACCATTTACCTCAACAAAATTAAAAGGTATTTTAAAAGACGATACTAATGGTTGGGATGACGTAAGCGAGAAAGCTGTTTTAATTTCTGCAGGACACCAAATAGGAGAAGCAGAATTATTGTTTTCTAAAATTGAAGACAAAACCGTACAAGCACAAGTTGATAAATTATTAGCCACTAAAAAAGCTAATGAAGCAGCAAATAAAGTGGTTGAACCACAAAAAGAAGAAATAACTTACGATGATTTTTCTAAATTAGATTTACGTGTAGGAACCATTATTGAAGCTGAAAAAATGCCGAAAGCTAAAAAGCTTTTAGTCTTAAAAGTAGATACTGGAATTGATGTGAGAACTATTGTATCTGGAATTGCCGAAAGTTTTTCAGCAGAAGAAGTTGTAGGTAAAAAAGTAACGGTATTAGTTAACTTGGCACCAAGAGCTTTAAGAGGGGTTGAAAGTCAAGGAATGATTTTAATGACAGAAACTGCCGATGGTAAATTGGTTTTTGTAAATCCAGATGATAACGTAAATGTTACTAATGGATTACAAATAAGCTAAAATGGTCTGCTTTTTGCAAACGATAATTTATAACCAATAAAAAACAAATTAAGGCTGCTTTTATTATATTTTCTTCGGAAAACAATACGGTTTATGGAAACAATAGCTGTAATAACTTTAGTGGATCTTACACCTTAGATAGTTTTAAAATAGAATTAGCTAAAGTTGCTACAACATTAAAAGCATGTCCGGATATGGCTACAGAAAAGCAATTAATGGCTGTTTTAGAAAAAGTAGACAACTACTCATTAAAGGGTAATAAAATGGCACCGTTAGCTATTTTTGAAGTGATGTAAAATCAACTCATAATAATATAAATAACCTTGTTGCTTTGGCTTCAAGGTTTTTTTATGTTTTTACCCTACTCTAATTCCATACATATCTGGTAGCAATTCTATAAATCCTAAAACACCATGTTTATCGGGAGTTTTTCCGGTAGCAACAGAAAACCATAACATTGGTGAATATGGCAGATTCATAGTACTCATATTTCCAAAAACCCCTTTATCAATCAGTTTTTTTAAAGCAGCCATTTGCCCTTTACTAACAAAAGTCCAATAATTTTCCTCTCGTCAGCATCCCATCCTATTAAAAGGACTTTATTTTTTTTCTTCATCTTCTTGCTTTTGATAAGATGCATTCCTTACTTTTCTCCAGGCTCTTAATCCAAGATCCCCAGCCAATAAACCTAATGATCCTTTTTCGGTAACTTCAAAAGGTATTTCATGTAATTCTTTATTCATATATGCCGCTATTAATTATATTGAAATTTAATATTCACCTAATTTTAAAAAAATAGACTTATTTTGTCCCAAAAAACAGCTTTAATGACTCAATTACTACACTTTATAACCTCTAAAACTAGATTACCAGAATCTTCAGTAAAAAGCACCATTAAATTATTGAATGAAGCCTGTACTGTACCATTTATTTCAAGGTATAGAAAAGAGGCAACTGGAAATCTTGATGAAGTACAAATTGGGGATATTGTAACCTATAAAACACTATTTGAAGCTTTAGAAAAACGAAAAATAGCGATTTTAAAAGCCTTAAAAGAACAAGAGGTTTTAACTGAAGACTTAAAACAAAAGATTGAAAACATTCAAGACATCACCACACTTGAAGATTTATATTTACCTTATAAAAAGAGTAGAAAAACTAAAGCTGAAACGGCGCGTCAAAATGGTTTAGAACCTTTGGCGAAAATTATAATGAGCCAAAAAGCAAATGATGTTACCTCAATTGCATATAAATATATAAAAGGTGATCTTAATTCTGCTGAAGAAGCGCTTGAAGGTGCACGACATATTATTGCCGAATGGATTAATGAACGTTCGGATATTAGAAATTCTATAAGACAGCAGCTAGAACGTTTTGCTATGATTTCCACGAAAGTGGTAAAATCGAAAAAAGACGATGAAAATGCTCAAAAATTTAGAGATTATTTTGAATGGGAAGAAGCATTATCTCGTATACCATCACATCGATTTTTAGCTATTTCTAGAGCCGAAAAAGAAGGTTTTATTCGTGTAAAAATTACTATTGATAATGAACGCGCATTATCTAAAATTGAAAACCGCATTATCCGTTCGCAAAATGCATGTGCTAGTCAAATAGAATTAGCGATTGCCGATGCTTATAAACGTTTATTATTTCCGTCGTTAGCCAACGAAATTTCTCAAATCACCAAAGACAAAGCCGATACTAATGCGATTGGTGTATTTGCAAAAAACCTAAAACAATTATTATTAGGTTCGCCGCTTGGTGAAAAACGTGTTTTAGCTATTGATCCCGGATTTAGAACTGGTTGTAAAGTGGTGTGTTTGGACGCGCAAGGGCAATTAACTCATAATGAAACCATATATCCGCACGCTCCAAAAAATGATAGTATTGGCGCAATGAAAAAAATAAATTCGCTTACTGAAGCTTATAAAATTGAAGCGATTGCCATTGGAAACGGAACAGCATCACGAGAAACTGAAGCTTTAATTCGAAAAATTCAGTTTAAAAATGATGTTCAAGTATTTGTAGTTAGTGAAGCTGGAGCGAGTATTTATTCGGCATCAAAAATTGCAAGAGATGAATTTCCTGATTATGATGTTACTGTAAGAGGTTCGGTTTCTATTGGGCGACGTTTACAAGATCCGCTAGCCGAATTGGTAAAAATAGATGCTAAATCTATTGGTGTTGGGCAATACCAACATGATGTAGACCAAAGCAAACTTAAAAATGAACTTGATAAAGTGGTTGAAAGTTGCGTAAATGCCGTTGGTGTAAACTTAAATACAGCGAGTAAAAGTTTATTGAGTTATGTGTCTGGAATTGGAGAAAAACTAGCAGAAAACATTGTAGATTACAGAGATAAAAACGGTGCCTTTTCGTCTAGAAATGCGTTAAAAAAAGTACCGCGTTTGGGCGATAAGGCTTTTGAGCAAGGATCGGCTTTTTTACGTATAAAATCTCCTAAAAACCC
The DNA here is from genome assembly GCF_052934785.1 of Lacinutrix undariae. Taxonomy (NCBI): domain Bacteria; kingdom Pseudomonadati; phylum Bacteroidota; class Flavobacteriia; order Flavobacteriales; family Flavobacteriaceae; genus Lacinutrix; species Lacinutrix undariae. The sequence goes on along the minus strand of NZ_CM128809.1, from coordinate 1,357,318 downwards.
GCTTGATGATTCGGCAGTTCATCCAGAAAGTTATACGATTGTAAAAGCAATTGCAAAAAATGAAGGTAAAACTATTGGTGAACTTATTGGAAATTCTGAAATATTACAAAAGATAAAACTACAGCAATATTGCACCGATTTGGTAGGTTTGCCAACACTTAAAGATATTATTAATGAGCTTGAAAAACCAGGATTAGATATTAGAGCACAGGCAAAAGTGTTTACTTTTAATCAGAATTTAAAAACGATTAATGATGTTCATGAAGGTCAATTATTACCCGGAATTGTAAATAATGTAACCAATTTTGGAGCTTTTGTAGATATTGGAATTAAAGAAAGTGGCTTAATTCATGTGTCTAATTTATCGGATAGTTTTGTAAGCGATGTTAGTGCACACGTAAGTCTTCACCAACAAGTGATTGTAAAAGTTTTGGAGGTTGATGTTCCGCGAAAGCGTATTCAACTTAAACTTGAAAAATAGTTTAATTTAATTCTGTTTCAAAAGCTACACGAGATTCACTTCCGTAAATACCGTCAACAGTAATACTTTTGGCGGTTTGAAAAGCTTTAAGTGCTGCTTCGGTTTTGGGACCAAAAATGCCATCGGTAATTCCTACAAGGTAATTTAATTTTATTAAAATTTTCTGAAGCCGTTTTACGTTGTCATTACTATCACCTTGACGCAAATAACCGGTTGGAATCACGTAAGAAATTAAAATGTTATCGGTAAGACTTCTAAATTCTAAAATACGATCTAAAGGAAATGTTTTAATATTTACCTCATCATCTTGGTTACCGCCAATGCAATAAATGGATTTTCCACTTTTAGTAAATCCCATAAAAAAACCAACGTGACCAAATGCACTATCTCTGTCACCACGCCAAAACACTACAATATCTCCTGGTTGTGGCCATTGTGTTTTATGCCCGATTTTTAACCAACTTTTAGCCATAGCACTATTTGACATTTCCAAATTAGCTTGTTGTACCACCCAATTAGCAAAAATACTACACCAAGCCACTTCATCGGTACCAAAATTAAGCCCTGTCATTTGTTGGTATTCTAAAATACGTGTATTGTGTTCAGCCCCATGAATTTCTTTTTGTCCTAATTCACCTAAAGCAATTTTTAAAATTTGACCTAGCATATCTATAAGAGTTTTAAAAGTTATAAATGCTACTTAATCAACTAATAAAGAGACATTAAAGATATAAAATATAAATACCAATTAATAATATTACTCTATTTATTTAAAAACACTCTATGATGTAATAACGAATTTAATAGTATTTTTTTTGTTAAAAAATGAATATTAACATTTGATTATCATTACATTCGCTACAATAATTTTTTTTTAAATATGACTTTAAACGCCTCAAATCCATTCTTAAAATTATGTGCTTTTATAAGCCTTTTTTTAATACTATTTTCAACTGGATATGCGCAAAATGATAGTCTATCTTCACTATTTAACACGTATGCAAAAGCGCCACGAGAATTGGCTTATGTACATCTTAACAAATCGGTTTTTATAAAAGGTGAAGTCGTTGGTTTTAATGCTTATGTTTTAGACAAACACAGTAAACAACTCTCTTCTGTAACCACAAATTTATATTGCGAAATTACAGACGAACACCAAAAAATTGTAAAAAGTAAATTGATAAAAGTACTTGGCGGTGTTGGTGCTGGAGATTTTTTTATAGACAGCCTTTTTACATCAGGAAAATACACTTTTAAAGCTTACACCAACTGGATGCGCAATTTTGATGAGCAAAATTATTATGCACAACAAATAAAAGTGATTGATTTAGATAAAGACACACAAATTAGCTCTAAAAACATTACCAATACTGTTGCTGTACAATTTTTACCAGAAGGCGGTCATTTAATTTCTGGTGCCGAAAACACTATTGGAATTATCGCTAAAGATAGTTTAGGCTTTGGAGTGGCTATTGAAGGTCATATTACTGATCGTGCCAATAATATATTAACCAATTTTAAAACAAATACGTTTGGGATTGGAAAATTTTTACTCACACCGCTTAATAACACCACATATATTGCGCATACAACTGTAAATAAAAAAGCACAAGAATTTGTAATCCCTCCAACGGAAAGTACCGGGATTAACCTCTCATTAACCGATTTAGGATCTAAAGTTGCGATTATGTTCAGAACAAATACTGAAACGCTTCCCAAAATAAAAAACGAGACCTACACACTAAGTTTTCATGATGGAAAATCTTTAAAAACTACCACGGTTAAATTTGATGAAACACCTACAGTTACAAAGTTGATTAGTTATAAAGATTTAACTACTGGAGTAAATGTTTTTACGCTTTTTGATGCACAAAATAATCCTTTATTAGAACGTTTATTTTTTAAATATGAAGGTTTAAAAATTGTAGAGTCCGAAATGGCGTTAACAAAAAATAACATGGATTCTATACAAATAAGCTTGCCAATAAAAGACATTGATACCGCAAAGGTTAATCATTTTAGCATCTCCGTATTGCCTGCAACAACAAAAGCTTACCATCCGCATCATAATATTATTTCGTACAGTTATTTACAACCTTACGTAAACGGAAATATTGAAAATGCGGCGTATTATTTTAAGGCTATAAATAGAAAGAAAAAATACGAATTAGATAACTTACTATTAACTCAAGGTTGGAGTAGTTATGATTGGCATACTATTTTTAAATATCCGCCAAAACTACTTTATGATTTTGAAATAGGTATTAAAATAAACGCCAATGCCAACCGTAAAAAAACGGGACAATATTTAATATTTCCTACAAAATACAGCACATCAACAGTGATTGCTTTAGATAAAGACGAAACAAAATTTGATCGTAGTGAATTTTTCTTTTTTGATGATGAAACCTTAAAAATTGGCGAACTATCAAAAAAAGGGAAAGTAGAAGTTCCGGGATTATACGTCCAGTTTTCACCTTCATCAATTCCGGGATTCACCCTAAAACAAAACCCTTTACCAATAAAAGGTGATGTTTTTATGGATTATTCCAATGTAGAATTTAAACCTTCTTGGAATAAAAATGAAACTTTAGATGAAGTTATAATTACTGCTAACAAACAAGTTACAAAACTTGAAAAACTTAAAGGTGTTGCACCAGGAAACGTTACTATATTTGATGATGATAAACGAAATCAATATTTAGATTTTGCGTCATTTATACAATCACAAGGTTATAGTGTGGTGCAGTTTGAAGGACAGCTCTCTATCTTACCAAAACGTAGCAATTCAATACAAGCACCAAAAACGCCACCACAAATATATTTGGATGATATGTTAATTTCAGATCTTACCTATTTATACAATTATCGTATGGATATTGTAGATTATGTATCAATTGATAAAACAGGATTTGGAATGGGAGTACGAGGAAGTAGCGGAGTGATTAAAATTTACACCGATCCTTTAATAAACACCTTTAAAAGGTACGGAAAAGCTTTTGAAACCTACAAAATACCTGTCACTTTCACCATTAATAAAAAGTTTTATGCACCAATTTATAGTGGGTTTCATACAGATTTTTATAAAGAGTATGGAGTTATTGATTGGTTTCCAAATCTTACACCAAACGCACAAGGTATTATTAATTTTTCCATCTATAATACTAATGCTAAAAGTGTGACATTATTTATTGAAGGAATTGTGAATGATAGTAGTTTTATTTCGGAAGAAAAAGTAATTTCACAGCTTTAAAATTCATGTTTATTTTATCTCGTTTTTTATATGAAAAAAGCAAGAATAGCACTCGCTGTTGGTATTATTTGTATCTCTATTTTTCCTGTTTTAGTTAAGCTAAACTTAACCCCAGGAGTTATTTCGGCATTTTACAGAATGGCCTTTTCTTTTGTACTACTTCTCCCCTATGTTTTACTTAAGAAACAATTAAAAATACATGATTTAAAAACTTTTGCTTTAGCCGCTTTATGCGGAATTATATTTGGGACAGATGTTGCTGTTTGGAACATTGCTATACAAGAATCTACCGCAACACAAGCCTCACTTTTAACTAATTTATCACCCGTTTGGGTAGGTGTGCTTGCTTTATTTTTCTTAAAAAATAAACCTAAATTTAATTTTTGGATTGGTACAGTTGTCGCTGTATTTGGTATGATGCTACTTGTTGGTTTTACCGTTTTTAAAACCTTAGATTTTGATTTAGCATTTAGTTTTGGTATACTATCGGGTATATTATACGCCTTTTATATGCTAATTAGTAAACTTGTACTACGCACAATGAACGTACTTAGTTTTATGACCATAAGCTTAGGAGCATCTAGTATACATTTAGGAATTTTAAGCTACAACTTAAACGAGCCTTTTTGGGGATTTTCAACAACTGGATGGTTGGTACTCATCTTTCAAGCCTTATTTTGTCAGCTTTTAGCATGGATTTTAATAAGTTATGCCACACAACATATGCGTGCCACTAGAGTATCTGTAAGTTTATTAGCACAAGGAATTTTGGCATCACTATTAGCGTGGATTTTCTTAGATGAAACCATTTCAATACAAATGGCAATTGGAGGTTTTGTTTTACTCTTTGGAATACGAATTACGTTTTATGAGAAATCACTATTTAAAATTTTAAAAAGCTAATAAAAACACCTAATTACTATTTATAATTTAGAAATATTCTATTAAAACAATCGCAATAAAATCTGTAACTTTACATAAAAAGAGAACTATGTTATCAAAGAAAATAGAAGAAGCATTAAATAATCAAATACGTATTGAGGCCGAATCGTCTCAAATATATTTAGCAATGGCTTGTTGGGCTGAAGTAAAAGGACTAGAAGGTGTTGCTGGTTTTATGTACAGTCAATCTGATGAAGAACGCGATCATATGCTAAAACTAATAAAGTTTGTAAACGAACGTGGTGGACATGCACAAATTTCTGAATTAAAAGCGCCAAATATAACGTTTGAATCATTTAAAGAAATGTTTGAAAAACTGTTTGATCATGAAGTTTTTGTTTCTGAAAGTATTAACGAATTAGTACACATTAGCTTACAAGAAAAAGATTATGCAACACATAATTTCTTACAATGGTATGTTTCTGAACAGATTGAAGAAGAAGCCGTGGCGCGTAATATCTTAGATAAAATTAACCTTATCGGAAATGATAAAGGAGGATTATATTTATTTGATAGAGACATCATGCAATTAAATGTCACTACAGCTTCGGCTGAAAACCTACAATAATTTAACATTAAATCTTATTTAGATTTAATAAAAATAGTTTATTTTTGCCTCGCAATCTACAAGTTATAGTATTTTGGGCAAGAAGAAAAAAGAAAAGAAACAACAGAAAAAGGATTTAAAATCCTTACACGAAGCAGGAGTGATTAATGCCAATAAGGTAAAAAGCAAATGCTGCAAAAAATATAAAAAGAGTGAAAACAAACGCTGTGGTAAATGCCCGTGCTTTGATTTACTTCAAGAAGTTGCATAAAAAAAGCCTCGTAATTACGAGGCTTTTTTTATACGCATAACTATTTGGTAAGCAATAACAACTCATTACAAACCACTTCAGTATTATAACGTTTTGCACCTGTTTTATCTGTCCATGATCTGCTTACTAACTTTCCTTCAACAGCTATTTCTTTGCCTTTAGTAACATACTCTTCAACCACTTTTACCAAACCGCCAGTAATAGAAACATTATGCCAATAGGTACGTTCTACTTTTTCGCCATTTTTATCTTTATAACTATCATCAATTGCTAAAGAGAATTTAGCCATTTTGTTACCATCTTCAAAATTAATAATTTCAGGATCCTGTCCTAATCTACCAATTAACTGTACTTTGTTTTTAAGTGAATTCATAATATAAAAAATTTAAACGTTAAACTATGTATGGATTGTGAGCTTACAATCGCAACACTGCAAAGATGTAACGGGATGCAAATATTAATCGGTAGTTACCTATTTAAATTCGTTTGTAAATGCTTGTAGTCGTTTGTTATCGTATAAATTCGCTTTATAAATGGTTACCTTTACCCTAATTATGAAAAAAATTATCAGCTATATTTATCCGGTTACAAAAAAAATCCCATCCAAATACAGTGGTGATTTGGAAATTACGTGGTATAACGGAAAAAAACATCTCAATACTAAAAATGCCAATTATTCGTATGGTGCATTACAGCGGATTTTAAAATATAGCTTAGAAAGAATAAATCTTAAAAACACGCGATCTATATTAGTTTTAGGCTTAGGTGGTGGAAGTGTGATTGAAACATTACGGAATGATTTTAACTACAAAAATCATATTACAGCAGTTGATATTGATCCAGAAATTATAAAAATTGCTAAAGATGAATTTGAACTCACAGCATCAAAAAACTTAAATATCGTATGCGATGATGCACTTAATTTTGTAGCTCAAAACAAAGAGAAATACGACCTTATAATTATCGATTTATTTATTGATATTGTAGTACCAGCACCTTTTTTAGAACTTAATTTTTGGGCAAACGTTTTAAACTTAAGATCTAGTAGCGCAACCATCATTTTTAACGCTTCATTAGAGTCGTCTATAAGTCATAAACTAAAAAACATTATTAGCTACCTTAAATCTCATGTATATGAAGTTGTGGTACACGATAAAGTAAATAACACCAATACAATTGTAATTGCAAAATCACTTTAACAGTACAAAACTATAAAGTAGCATCTTGTAATCCCCAAGCGTCTAATTGTCGTAAAATTGATTCTAGGGACGCGCCTCTTTCGCTCAATTTATACTCTACTTTTGGTGGCACTACCGGAAAAACCTTACGGATAACTAGTCCGTCTTTTTCTAGTTCTCTAATGGTTTGTGTAAACATCTTATTTGAAATACCTATAATCTGTTTTTGCAACACCCCAGAACGTTGGCTACCGTGTAATAAATGAAATAAAATTAAAGGTTTCCATTTTGTACCTATCAAATTCATGGTGTAATTAAGTGGGCAGGATATTTCTTTCTTCAAAATTAAAATTTTAAATAACTATAAATTAGCATTTTACTCGTTTAGGTAACTATACCACTTTTTAGTAAGTTATTGTCTTAATGACAAATATAAATTAATTTTGCAGTCTAAATTATATATTATGTCAGCAGATAAAAATTATCCAAAATCATTTTCACATATTGGAATTACAGTTCCAGATATTAAAGCAGCCGTAAAATTCTATTCAGAAGTGATGGGATGGTATGTAATTATGGAACCAGCAGTCATTAAAAAAGAAAAAGATACTGCCATTGGGCAAATGTGTATTGATGTTTTTGGTGACGATTGGGAAGAGTTTGAAATTGCGCATTTAGCAACATCAGATGGTATTGGAATTGAGCTGTTTTCCTTTCCTCATGGCGTTAAAGAAGCTCCCGAATTTAATCCTTTCAATACAGGATTATTTCATTTTTGCGTGCAAGACCCAAATATTGAAGATCTTATAGAAAAAATATTAAAATACGGTGGAAAACAAAGAATGCCAATTAGAGAATATTACCCAGAAGACAAGCCATTTAAAATGTGTTATGTAGAAGATCCTTTTGGAATTGTGTTTGAAATTTACACCCATAGTTACGAATTAACCTACTCATCTGGAGCTTACACAAAATAAAACGATAATAATTTCCCTGTAAAGTAAATCCCATTTACAAAACGCTTTTTAGGTTTTGGAATGGGATTTTTTTATACCTTTAAAAACAGATAATTAATTCAATTTAAAATGACCGAAAAACTAAAAACCATTAAAATAATTCACCTTTTTCTTTGTGCAGGTATAATTGCTATCTACGTTTTAATGGGAAATCTTATACACCCCGAAACCTTAAAAATGCCTGTTATAAATAGCGCATCAATGGTGTATTTAGCATTACCAATTCTTGCTTTTTTAATAGGGAATTTTCTGTATAAATCGCAAATAAAAAAAGTAACTCGCGAGTCTTCTCTCGACGTAAAATTTATGATGTACCAAACCGCATCAATTATGCGTTGGTCAATTATTGAAGGTTTAACATTAGTACTATTATTTTTACAGCCAGATTTTATAGCCTTCGGACTTTTAATGATTATGTATTTGTTATTTTTAAGACCATCGGAAGACCAGTTTAAAAGAGATTTTGATAACACACATTTGTAGGATTTCTTCACCTTAAAAACGGTGCGCTTATTCAATATTAACCCTATTTTTACATCATGAAAAAACAGATTGCTATTATAGGTGGCGGACCATCGGCGTTTTTATTAGCCGCTTTTTTAGATACTGAAAAATTTGATATTACCATATATGAGAAGAATAAAACCGCTGGTAGAAAGTTTTTAGTTGCAGGAAAAGGGGGGTTTAATCTTACACATTCAGAACCTATTTTACAGTTAATTGAACGCTATACACCTTCTGTTTTTTTAAAGAATGCTTTATTAGATTTCAGTAATACTGATTTCAGAAATTGGTTGTCTAAAATTGGGATTACAACTTACGTAGGAAGTAGTAAACGCGTATATCCTGAAGTAGGAATTAAACCTATTGAAGTGCTAAACACCATACTAAAACATCTTAAAAACAGAGGAATTACTATAAAATATGAACATACATTTTTAGGTTGGAATACTCATAATTCACCTATAATAAACAACACCGCAATTACTACAGATTACTCCGTATTTGCTTTAGGTGGAGGCAGTTGGAAAGTTACAGGATCTGACGGAAGTTGGATTGATACGTTTTCAGAAAAAAATAGTGTTACACAACCCTTTAAAGCTTCAAATTGTGCTTTTAAAATAAATTGGTCTTCAAACTTCATTAAGAAACACGAAGGAAAACCTCTAAAAAATATTGCTATCGCTTGCGCGGAAAAAACTCAAAAAGGTGAAGCCGTTATTACCACATTTGGCTTAGAAGGAAATGCCATTTACGCTTTGAGTCCGCAGATAAGAACAGAATTAGCAGCGAACCAAAAAGCAATAGTTTTAATAGATTTTAAACCTACATTAACGCTACAAAATGTGCTTTCTAAAATAATAACCTCTAATTATAGAAGTACGACAGATATCTTAAAAAAAGATCTTAAACTTAGCGCTTCACAAATTGATTTATTAAAAACATACCTTTCTAAAACAGACTATTTAACTGCCGAAACACTCGCTAAAAACATTAAAAAATTTCCACTAATTATAGAAAATACTTCAGAAATTGATGAAGCGATTTCAACCGTTGGAGGAATTGATTTAGAGGCGGTTTCTAAAAACTTCGAACTCCAAAATCTTCCTAATCAATTTTGTATTGGCGAAATGCTAGACTGGGACGCGCCTACTGGCGGATATCTCTTACAAGCTTGTGCAAGTACTGGTGTATATTTGGCAAGATATTTAAATAAAACAGTCATTTCATAAAACAAAACCTCATGCAAATTATAGAATTTTTTATTGGTGCATTACTCGCAAATGCGATGCCTCACTTAATTTTTGGACTTACAAAAACGCATTTCCTTGGGCTTTTTGGCTATAGTGCCAAAGGAAACATCGCTTATGCAATACTTCAATTTATAATTGCTTTAGTACTAATATTTGTTAATTATAGCTACAAAGAGTTACTTAATAACGGTTACCTCATTGGAGGAATCACCGTATTGTTTTTATATCTTGTCTTCGGAAAGTTTTTGGTAAAATTCTATGGCAATAAAGCAAAATAGAACAGCTCTTAACTCATTATAATTTTAATTCCCATAAGAATAAAAACCAAACCACTTATTCGGTTTAACCAAATACTAAAATTAGGATTGTGTTTTATTTTATGGGTAAATGTACTTGCAAAAAACGACAGTCCTAAATACCAAACGGTTCCAATTATAGCAAATGTAAATCCTAATATTACAAATGGCACCGGATTTTCTAGTTGTGCAGGACTAATAAACTGCGGAAAGAAAGCTAAAAAGAATAATGCAACTTTCGGGTTTAACGTATTTGTTAAAAATCCAGACCAAAAATCATTCTGTCCTTTTTTTTGTGGTACATTTTTAGTGTTAATTCCTATAACCGTTTTACTGTTTTTAAGTTTTGAAATTCCTAAATAAACTAAGTACACAAACCCTACATATTTAATTACAGTAAATGCTAATGCCGATCTAGAAAGCAATACAGTTAATCCTAAAGCAGCAAAAAAAGTATGTACCAAAACACCTGTATTAACTCCTAAAGAAGCATAAACTCCAGATTTCACACCTTGCCCAATAGATTTATTTAAAACAAAAACGGTATCTATCCCCGGTGTCATTACAAAAATTAATGCGGTAAGCATAAAGGTGATAAAATTTTCGATTCCCATAATACGTTTATTTTTAAGAATTAAACAATTACTAAAAGCAAATTAAACGCTTTGAGAACTCCTTTAAAATACTTATTTTTGATTGATTAATGCAAAAAACGCATTACATATGACGATTCAGCAAATAAAATATTTTTTAGTTTTAGCTAACGAACTTCATTTTTGGAAAACTTCCGAAAAAGTATTCATTTCGCAATCGGCATTAAGCAGACAAATACAAGCGCTTGAAAATGAAATGGGAATGACGCTTTTTGAAAGAAATAAAAGGAATGTAAAACTCACTGATGCGGGAAAATTTCTTCAAAAACATTGGACAAATACCATTAATGAATTGGATCAAATTCACAGACAAGCCAAAAAAATTGATGAAGGTGTATCCGGGTTTGTGTCTATAAGTTATCCGGGATCTATTGCCTTTAAATTTCTACCTAATTTCTTAGAAACCCTAAACCAAAATTTACCCGATTTAAAACTAGAATTAATTGAACCTACAGATGGAAGTCACGAAAATTTATTACTCAATTATGAGATAGATATTGCGTTTAGTAGAGATCATATACAGCATATAAATATCAATTCATTAAAACTTCAAACTGAACCTATTTGCTTGGTTATACCCGATAATCATTGGTTAAATACAGTAGGATTAAAAAATTTAAACGACTTAAAAGATGAGAAATTTATTATTGCAGGTTTACATCAAAAAACATTTTTCGCCTCACTTTTAAGAACTTTTTTTGATAGGAATAACTTTCAGCCTAAAACAATTATTGAATCGGATTTTGGAGGAATGATTTTAAATTTAGTATCAAAAGGTATCGGAATTTCTATCCTACCATGGTCGTTTAAATTTTCAAAATATAAAAACGTAAAATTCATTAAACTCGATGAAAATATTGACTTATATATAAATTGGCGAAAAAATGACCCTAATAAAACAGTGAAAAAAGTATTAGAATATGCAAAATTAGTAGAGTAATTCTATTTGTTATCATTTAACATCACTCACAGATACTTACAACTAATTTTAGTTTTATTTTATGATATAAAAGAGTAAGATATTTCTGATTTTTAGCAATATTGTTACTATCAGCTAAAATAAAATTTATACTAAAATCAAAAGTTATGAAAATTGGAATCTTAGGAATGGGTGGAATTGGAAGTTTCATTGGGGAAAAACTGACTAAAAATTACGAAAATGATTCAGAAACGAATGTCGTTTTTATCTGCCGTAATGAAACTAAAAAAGCTATCAATACAAACGGACTTTCATTAACTTCAGAAGGCGAAACCACAACTATTACACCTTATTTAGCAACTGACGATACTAAAAAAATTGGCGAATTAGACATCTTAATTGTTGCTACAAAATCTTTTTCGTTAGATAATACAATTAGTAAATACCAAGAATGTCTTAAAGAAAACACAGTTATAATTCCGTTGCAAAATGGTGTAAATGCTAAAAATTCTATTCAAGAAAACATAACTCATAATAGCAATAAAATACTAGAAGGTTGTATTTATATTGCCTCTAATATTGACAAACCAGGAGTGGTAAAACATGTTGGTGGTCCAGGAAAAATAGTTTTTGGTAATAGTGACACTGCCGATTACAAATGGGTTGAAGACGTATTAGTAAAAGGAGGTTTAAGCGCAAGTTACACTAAGGATATTAAAACATTTTTATGGAAAAAATATCTTTTTGTATCTCCATTAGCAACAATTACAACCGCATTAAATATCACATTTGGAGAAGTAGTCGAATCTGTAGTACACATGGATTTACTTAAAAAAATGATGCAAGAAATACAGGATTTAGCAGCAAAAAACAACATCACTTTAAGCGATAATGATATTGAAACAGCATTAGGAATGCTTTCTAATTTCCCCCAAAAATCAAAAACATCATTACAATTAGATTTTGAAAACAAGAACAAAAATACCGAAAAAGAGAACCTTGTAGATTACGTTATAAAAGCAAGCGAAGCGTTTGGTATTACTGCTAAAAATTACACAGAAATGAGTGCTAAAATAGTATCGCGCTACAACTTATAAAATTGGTTTTAATTATTTAGAGTTAAAAATTTATACAGTAAAAGCTATGATGAAATGTCATAGCTTTTTTTACACCTAAAAATTATATTATCTTTCCTTTTAGAAAACTATTAGAATTCCATTTATGAAAAGCACCACAATTCTTTTAATATATTGTATTGCCCAATTTTTGTACTCATTTTATGGAATAAAAAAATCATACTATTCTTACAAAAACGCACCAGACTACACATCAATAAGTTTGTTTTTTAGTAAAATAGCAGGTATCATTTTAGCGATAATTCTATTAAGTTTATATTTTTTGGGAATACTACCAAACAACAATTAAATAGTAATTAAAAATAGTGACATACTTTTATCTCTAATTTATTCACTAACTTTAATGCTTAACCACACGGCGACATACAATTACGCGAGTTAAAATCACCCCAAACCACTAAATGAACTTAAAATCAAATTCAACAGAAGATGAAAAAGAATCGCCATTTTATAAAATAAATAAAGATTTTGCTACTGAATTTGAACATTTCATTTTAGAAAAAAACGGCACAGTAAAAGGAAATTATAATGTTTGGTCGTACACCCTTTTCGGGAAAATAGCAACGCCAAATAATTGGATTCTCAAGTATAAAAAAGCAACCTTTTCTTCAGCAAATTTATTACTATCTACAAAGTATCAAAACTTATTGGTATTGGCTGAATGGCAAACAAAAATGATAGGAACTGGTAATTCAGATTTTATTATTCGGAAGAAAACAAAAACCGATTTTATTAAATTAGGGTTCAGTAGCACGGTATCAAAATTTAATATTTACCATAAATATATCATCAAATCCCAAAACAATACATCGGAATTAATCTCTAAACTCACCAAGATATTAGCACCTCTTTTTGAGAGTAAAGAAATTTATAGCGTTGAACACCGACATAATAAACTCTCAATTGAATTGAGAACCGATAAACATCACTTTGAGATATTTAATAAACTCATCAAATTATAAAAGCTAAACACATGACTAAAACTGTATTATACGGTGCCGATTGGTGCCCCGACTGCCGAAGAGCAAAATCATTTTTAAATGATAACAATATTGAATTTACTTTTATTGATGTTGATTTAGATAAAGAAGCCACCCAAAAGGTAGAAGCCATAAACAACGGAAAGCGAATAATACCAACAGTAATTATTAACGATAAATCTTACACAAATCCTGATAATATTGAATTATCTGCTGTTTTAGGTATCAATGAAGTTGGTAGAGTACAATTATTTGGTGCCGATTGGTGTCCGGATTGTAGAAGAGCAAAGAATTTTTTAAGAGATAATTCAGTTAATTTTGAATTTATTGATGTTGATGAACACGATTGGGCAACTGCAAAAGTTGAAGAAATAAATAATGGAAAAAGAATAATTCCAACCGTATTAATTGACGGAAAACCCCATACAAATCCTGATAATGTTACACTAACAGAACTTTTATCAATCAATACAGAAAAAGAACACAAAGTTTTTGACACCATTATAATTGGTGGTGGAGCAGCAGGTTTAACCACCTCTATTTACGCACAAAGAGATCGTTTTGACACACTTATATTAGAAAAGAAAAACATAGGTGGAAATGCCTTCTTAACAGAAAAAATTGAAAATTACCCAGGGTTTACTTCTATTTCTGGTCCTAAATTAATGGACAAAATGGAAGAACAAGCAAAAACCTATGGTGCGGTTATAAAAACCGGTGAAGAAGTTACAAATATCGTCAAGCAAAATGGACTATTTACCATAACCACAAAAGGAACTTCTTATATTGGAAAGTCTGTGGTTTTATCAACGGGATCAACTTATAGATTATTAGGAATTCCTAATGAAACCGAATTAATAGGATCTGGGATTCACTTCTGTGCCACTTGTGATGGTGCGTTTTACAGAGATAAAGATATTATTGTTGTTGGTGGAGGAAATTCAGCTTTAGAAGAAGGAATTTTCTTAGCAGGTTTCTGCAAATCGGTGAAAATTGTACACCGTTCTAAGGCATTTTCAGCGACAGACACTTACGTGGAAAAACTAAAAACGATAGATAATATTTCTACCTATATGGATAAAACATCTGTTGAATTTGTAGCGGGTGAAAACGGTTTATTTCAATCGTTAAAAGTTAAAGATAACGCGACTAATGAAGAAGAATTTATAGCGGCAGATGGTGTATTTATTTTTATTGGATTAATTCCAAACACCACACCGTTTAAAGATGTAATTGCTCTAAATAAAAGTGGTTTTATTACCACTTCTGGTTTAGCAGAAACATCTGTAAAAGGAATATTTGCAGCTGGAGATTGTAGAGAAGGTGCTATTGCCCAAGTTGCAGCAGCTACCGGCGAAGGTGTTTTAGCGAGCTACGGAATTAGAAATTATCTTAAATAACGTTTAGAACGTTACATATAAAATCAATAAAAAAAGCTTCTACATTAACTTGTAGAGGCTTTTTATTGACCTAAATTTAAAACCTGTTATACGTTACGGTTTGCCGCAATAAACCTAAAAAACAAATGACTATATTGTAAGCACTAAAAAGAATTACACGACCCAAATAACCTAAGTCATTTAAAAGAATGGAAGTTAGTAAAATGAATATTTTTACAAGATTCAATATAGAGGCTACTCAATATTTAGAAAAACCATCAGAAAGCTACAAAGTGGTAAAACTAAGAATGAGAGCTTTAATTTTTTTATTAGATTATAGTCTTTTTGGTTTACTTATTTATGGAACATCAGAATTCATTACTATCTTTATTAGCACGATTCCAGATAGTATTCTCTATACTTTATTTGCCTTTTATTCAATTATATTTATCGCAATTGAATATTATTTTGACGGTACAATTTTTAAGATTTTATTCAACATAAGAAATATTTCTACAAGGCATAAAAAACTAGGGATTCACTTTTATATTTTAAAATTCATATTACTAAGACCAACCGCTGTAGTAGCTGCGGCCATATATTTAAATTTCTGCACCGCTATACTTTTATGGTTATTTGGAATTCAAAAAATGTTATTAAAGTTTCTTGACGGAAAAATGCAAGGCATTTGGTACGATACTATTATTGATCAAATAGTTGTAAAAACACCTCTTGAAAATGAATAAGACGTCTAAAAGAAATCCGATTGCTTTTTTTAAATGGATTGCTATATCAATCGTGTTTTTCATCTTAGCGATAAGCCTTTGGGCTGTAGTTTTAAATAAAAATATACTTTCAGAATTACAACATATCAAAATCCCATTATCTAATTATTATGGCGTTTATCATATAGAAGGAGAAATCAATAATGTCCCTATTACTTTTATTTTAGACTCTGGAGCAAGTGAAACTATCATTTCTCAAGCAGAATTAACACAAATAACGAAGTCTTTAAAAACTAATAATACTACGTATTTAGAAGGCATGTATTATAATTTAGCAGACGGTTCAAATGTGTTTTGTAATAGAATTAGTGTTTCTGAAATGGAAATTGGCAACCATAAAGTTAATGATGTGATTATTGCAATAATGCCAAACGAAACCGATAATTTATTAGGTAGAAATGTGCTAGACAAGTTTAAAACTTGGCATATTGATAAAGATAAGAAAGAGTTAACGCTCACAAAATAACTCCTCAAAACAAAAGAGAATAACCAACATTACAGGTTTAAAAAATTCAATTATGTTACATACTATAGAAAACGACAACCTAATTTGTACCATTGATTCTAATGGTGCAGAAATACGTTCACTAAAAGATAAAGCAACAGGAAAAGAGTATATCTGGCAAATAAATACATCAATATGGGGAAGTAGTTCACCCGTATTATTTCCTGCAATTGGAAAAATTAAAGCCGATAAAATTGTGTATAATAACACCGATTACGCAATGACAAAACACGGTATTATTAGAAATAATGACACACTTAGTTTTCAGAAAAATAATACTTCGGAATGTACTTTTACATTGAATAGTTCTTCTGAAACTTTTAAAAAATATCCTTACGCATTTACGTTTTCGGTAACATTTACACTTATCGAAAAACGTTTAATAATGAATTACACTATTGAAAACCGAGACATTGCTCCTATGCAATTTGCCTGTGGAGGTCACACAGCTTACGCTTGTCCGTTATCTGAAAACACAAAATTATCGGATTATGTTATTGAGTTTCCTACGCAATTTCCGCTTAAATCTAGCACATTAGGAGACAGTGGATTATTATCTCAACACACACGCTACATTGAAACCAATAAAGGTGTACTCCCACTTTCAGACACGTTATTTAATGACGATGCTTTGATATTTCCTAATATTGAATGCAACTGGGTAAGACTCCGTAAAAAAGACGAGAAAAAAGGTGTGGTAGTGACGTTTAAAGGATATCCAAATTTAGCGTTATGGTCTAAACCAAAAGCAGATTATGTATGTATTGAACCTTGGCTAGGGCTTCCAGATTCAGAAGATGAATCTGTACAGATAACAGAAAAATCAACTTATAAAACCATTGAACCAGATACTAAGTTTTCGATAGCTATCGAAACTGAAATTGAGTGATTTTAATGCTTCCGCAGCACAAAAAACAATAGGTATCCTTACAGTTTCTTTAAAGCTGTTCGAGTTTTATTTACTAAATTAGAGGCTTTAAATCACCATGTATTTATAACACAAAAATATACTGTGAGATTTTAAAAAAGGCACCTAAATAAGAGAAAATGTTTAGACATCAAGGTAAAAGCAGAACGTTAAAACATAACCTACAAATTGCTACAATTTTATCATTTGTAGCTGGAATTGTAAATATCACGGGATTTCTAGCTTTCAAACAATTAACCACAAATGTAACTGGGCATTTTGCGCTTTTTATTAGTGATGTTGCTAATCTAGATGTTTGGAAGGGAACAGTTTATTTTCTATATATTTTTTCCTTTCTTTTTGGCTCTTTTTTATCAAGTTTTCTAATTGAAAAGTTCAAAAAAAACAAAAGACTTAATGTTTATGTATTACCAACAATTATTGAATGTGTAGTTTTAATTACCATCTCAATAACAAGTAACTTTGGTGAAATCACATATCCAAATCTAATTATTTGTGCCTTACTTTTTGCAATGGGACTTCAAAATTCTTTTGTTACAAAAATTTCAAATGCTGTAGTAAGAACAACGCATCTTACTGGGCTATTTACAGATTTAGGAATTGAATTATCGCAACTATTTTTTCCTGAATTTAAACAACATAGAGAGAAAATAAAGGCCACTATAAAACTGCGCATTTTTATAATTTGCTTCTTCTTTCTTGGAGGATTAATAGCTGGATTTCTTTACTCAAAACTTAACTTAAAGTTGAATACTCTAATTCTTGGAGCCATCAGTTTATTAATTAGTCTATTTTATGATGATTTGAGATATCAATTAATTCGAACAAAAAGAAAATATTCGCAACAAAAAAAGAGTAATGCACAATAACAATCTGTAATGTTTTTAAAAAAAAACAGACAAAAAAAGTACACATAATCTAAAACACATAGTAAAATGGCTACATCATCATTAAAAGATATATTAGATCAAAAAAAAGAAGATTTTAACCGTAATGCAGACGCTACCAAAAAGAAAATATATAAAGATGGTATTGATGCTGTTACCAATACTAACATCTTAAAAACAGCAAAACAAACAGGAGATAAAGCACCAGATTTCACCCTTAATAATGCAACAGGTGATGCTGTAACATTATCTGAATATCTAAAAAAAGGACCTGTAGTACTAACTTGGTATCGCGGTGGTTGGTGCCCATATTGCAACTTAACTTTACGCCAATTACAACAAGAATTACCTAATTTTAAAGCTGAAAACGCAAATTTAATCACCCTAACACCAGAACTTCCTGACAATTCTATAAGTACTGCCGAAAAAAATGAACTCGGTTTTGAAGTTTTAAGTGACCTCAATAATACCATCGCAAAAACGTATGGTATTGTGTTTAAACTGACGGATGATGTGGCTGAAATTTATAATAAAGCTTTTGATATGAATGCTTATAATGGCGACACATCAAACGAGCTTCCACTAGCGGCAACCTACGTTATTAATACCAACGGAGAAATTATATACGCCTTTTTAGATACCGATTACCGTAACAGAGCCGAACCGTCTCAAATTACAGAAGTACTTAAAACTCTAGATAAATAAGAGTAGTATTTACTAGCGCTTATGAGTAATAAGCGCTAGTAATATTTATATAAACGACTCGCAATTAGTTACAATCTTCATCATATATTTTAAAAATTGCTCTGACATCTAATTTACCAAATTCTCCATTTTTTATACGTGTGGCTAACTTTGGGCAGTCTTTTAAATATTTAGAAGCTCTATTTTTAAATTTATTAACTACAGCGCCGTCATAATTTAAATCATAATACTTTTTCTCATTAGGTCTTTTGGCGTAATATAACAACACTATTCCTCCAGAAGTACTTCTTGTTATTCCACCATCATCACTCGCAGTACCGCTATAAATATAACTCTGTGTAACATACAAACTTGCTTTATCATCTCCGCCTTTACTTATTTTGGCTAACAACACATTTCCTAAAGTTGGTACAGATGCAAATAAATATTCTATGCTTTTACCATCTTCTAAAACAATAATTTTAGTAAGATCCTTTTGGTTGTAGCTTTTTTTCTTTGTAGTGCCGTCAGCAACAAACCTAATTTTAGATTTATTAATTTCAATAACCTTACCCGATTTCTCAGTTCCGTCTTTAAAAACTAACCGGTCTTGAGCATAAGAAAACAGAGTAAAGCTTAAACATATAATAAGTAAAATGTATTTCATAATGTGTGTTTTAGTAGCTCACTAAGTTATTATAATAAATACATAAAAGAAACTCATTTTTAAGAATTTATAAAAAATAGAAACTTTTGCCTAATCTCTATAAAACAAATAAATCCAAATAGACCTTGCTAACCTATAATTTATAGTACTCATCATAATTATTATTAAAACAATAATAAAAAAAACGTATAAAGGTGGCAAATCCATATAATGCCAAAAAACAACAAGACCTATTATCATTTGTCCTGCTGCGAGCGCATAACTCACAAACATAGCTCCATAAAAGAAACCTATTTCTCTTTCAAATTTATAGTCACATACAACACACCTATCGTTCATTTCAGGAATATTCAATAATAAAATATTTCCTTTACTTTTAAAAATTTTCCCTTCTTTACAGCTCGGGCATTTACAACTCAAGGCGTTAATAATTTTACTCATAACATCATATTTTATTAGATAGCAAAATTATAACTGTCATGTATTTTTACATATATAATATATTCCCCATTTTTTGTACTTTTAGGACATAAATTATGAAAATACCTATTTTAAATATTAGCCAGTTTAAAGAGTCTGCACCCATCAATGATGTTTATGTAAATTCTTTTTCAAACCATATTCAACTCAATAAAAGTTTAATTAACAAACCTCATACGCATAATTTCTACCTATGTGTACTTTTTACTCAAGGTTCAGGGATACATGAGGTTGATTTTAATTCATATAATATAAAACCAGGAAAGGTGTTTTTTTTAAAACCCGGACAAACACATTTTTGGAAATTTAAGACACAACCTGAAGGATATATATTTTTTCACTCGCAAGAATTTTATGAACTAAAGTTTTTAGAACATAAGCTACATTCTTTTCCCTTTTTTTATTCCAATCAAAACCCACCAGTACTACAATTAACTGCAAATAAAATATCTGAATTAAACTCCAAATTTGAGGAAGTATATACAGAATATCAACAAAAAAGCCTTCTAAGAGAGTTAAAAATAGTTAACGCTATAAGCAATATTTATATAGAATTAACAAGAGTATACACCTTTGAAATTAGTTTAGAGAAACTAAATTCCCCCCATTACCTTAACATTCTTGAAAAAACAGAAAGTTTAATTAACACACATTTTCATAATGAAAAATTACCAAAGTTTTATGCTGATCAATTAAATATAACTACAAAACATCTAAATAGAATTATAAAAACAACAACAGGCAAGACAACAAGCCAGTTAATTTCTGAAAGGCTAATTCTAGAAGCTAAAAGATTGATTGTACATTCTCAAGACAATTTAGCAAATATAGCATACACGCTTCAGTTCTCTGACTATGCCTATTTTTCGACGTATTTTAAATCCAAAACAGGAATAACACCTTTTGATTTTCGTAAAAAATACTTCTAAGTGATTTGTAAATAAACTAATCCTGTTTGTAAACCTATAATAGCAGTTTAGATAGTATTATATCATCTGCAGTACATAGCTATAACAAAATATATAATTTATGACATAAAAAAAACTACCCCAATACGGTTTCCCGTAAATTATTTTTAAAACAAATTATTATATTTCGTTCATTCAAAATAATAAAAACAAATTATGCTTTATAAAAAAGCTTTTGATCTTTTATAATCAACCCATTACTCATAATTGAATCCATATTTTTACTTTGCTTTTTCAATTTGACTTTCGTGTAAAAAGACGATATAATTCAAATCCCTAAAATTGAAGAAACTAAGAAATATGGGTTCAAAAAAATTTACGAATTGGACAGTTTAACTGAGCAAAGCGTTCTACTAAATCTGATAAGAAACCTATATATGAAAGAAAAAATACGGAGTATAATTGAAGATAACACTTCTCAAAAAGGAAAAATATTTGATTATTTCATACAAATTTTAATATTTCTATCACTTATAGCGTTCACAATTGAAACACTTCCTAACAATTCTGAAAACACGATTAATACTCTAAATCTATTTGAATTAATTTGTGTTATCATATTTTCAGCAGAATACATATTAAGAATAGGTGTTTCAAAACATCCTCTTAAATATATTTTTAGTTTTTATGGGATTATTGATTTCTTGGCTATTTTTCCATTCTACTTAAAAGGAGCATATGATTTAAGAGCACTTAGAGTTTTCAGAATATTTAGAATATTCAGAGCTTTAAAATTAATTCGATATAACAAAGCTTTAAATAGATTTCATATTGCTGCTAAAATTGCAAAAGAAGAAATAATTCTATTTTTAATCATTACTTCCATTTTTATTTTTTTAGCATCAGCAGGAATTTACTTCTTTGAAAACGAAGCGCAACCTCAAGTATTTACCTCAGTAATACATAGTGGTTGGTGGGCAATTGTAACATTAACAACAGTAGGCTATGGAGATGTGTATCCAATTACAACCGGTGGTAAAATATTTACTTTTTTCACGCTATTAATTGGCGTAGGAATTGTTACTATTCCTGCCGGATTAATTGCAAGTGCTTTATCTAAAGCTAGAGACATTGAAGAACAAAACAACAAAAAGGAATAGATTATGAATATACTTAATGATATTGTTAGCGGAGCTTCAAGACAATTTGGAAGAGAATTTGGGAGAGCAGGTGCTAACATAATACTTAAAGGTAAAAATGCTTACACAGTTAATGGAACTAGTGATTATTCTGGTAGAATTAAACCATCTGATAGTACAATTATAAAAGCAATTAAAGAGGTACAAAAAATAAAGCAAATACATCAAGACTAATTGAGTTAACTAATTTAATGCTTGCTAATTTTAGAAAAAATTGGTCAAGGTATCATGTATTTTATCTTTTCTTTTACATTTATTCCTGCTATAATTTCCCTTTTTGAATTTATTTCATACTTATCAATGTCAACGCAAAAATTTGATAATCAATTCAATCCCGAATACTGTTATTATAATCAATTTAAAACAATCGACTAATCCTGAAAAACCTACTCTACATTTCACCAATTGTATTTTTATTGAATTGTAATAAAAAAACGCAATAATAATATTTCACCATCACAGCCTTTTTTAGTAAATTACAAACAAGCAGTTAAATTTAAAAAAACACAAACCCATGGCTTCACAAAAACAATGTCCTGAATGTGACGAAAAAATAGTGGGCAGAATAGATAAAAAATTCTGTAGTGATGGTTGCCGAAATGCCTTTAACAACAGAGTTAATAAAGACAGTAAAAACCTTATAAGAAATACCAATAACCGCCTGCGCAAAAACTACCGCATACTAGAAGACCTCAACCCTGAACAGAAAACCAAAACATCGCGCGCCAAACTTATTGAAAAAGGCTTCGATTTTAACTACCACACAAGTATTTATACAACCAAAGCTGGCACCATATATTACTTTGTGTACAACCAAGGCTATCTCCCGTTAGAAGGCGACTATTACGCACTCGTAAAACGTGACGACTAAATAAGTCCAGTTTTAATTTATATTTTCGTAAATTGAAAAGACCAACAAACACGTACTTCTTATGTTTAAAAAAATTATAGCATTTGCGCTTATTCTAGTCGCAATATATTGGAGTTTTTCGGCATTATTGCCTTCAAAAATATCTCAATTAGACGCCAATAACAATACATTTTCTACCCAACGCGCCTTAGTGCATCTTAAAGAAATAAGTAAAACGCCACATTATGTAGGGAGCGAAACGCATGATGACGTAATGCGTTACATTGTACAAGAATTACAAAAATTAGGACTACAAACCCAAATTCAAGAAGGCTATAGTTATAATAAAAAATGGGGAAGTCTTACCCAAGTCAAAAATATTTTAGCACGTGTAAAAGGGAGCGACAATACCAAAGCATTATTACTATTATCACATTATGATAGTAGTCCGCATTCTTCTTTTGGAGCTAGTGATGCTGGATCGGGAGTTGTCACCATCCTAGAAGGTGTAAGAGCTTTTTTAAACACTAATAAAACACCCAAAAACGACCTCATCATCTTACTTACAGATGCCGAAGAACTCGGTCTTAACGGCGCCGATGTTTTTGTAAATCAACATGAATGGGCTAAAGATGTTGGCTTAGTCTTAAATTTTGAAGCACGTGGTAGCGGAGGTCCAAGTTATATGCTGGCAGAAACTAATGGCGGAAACAGTAAAATGATAGACGGTTTTAAAGCTGCAAATCCTGAGTTTCCGGTTACAAATTCACTCGCCTATAGCGTATACAAAAAACTCCCTAACGATACCGATCTTACTTATTTTAGAGAAGACGGAAACATACAAGGTTTTAATTTTGCCTTTATTGACGATCATTTTGATTACCATACAGCTTTAGACAATTACGAACGCTTAGATCGCGAAACATTAGAGCATCAAGGAAGTTATCTAATGCCACTACTCGCCTATTTCAGTCAAGCAGATTTAACCACTTTAACGAGTCAAACAGATGATGTGTATTTTAATGTCCCACTATTTAAAACCATCAGTTATCCCAACACATGGATTTTTCCAATGCTACTTTTCGCTATAATTTTATTTATTGCTTTAGTACTTTACGGAATAAAAAAACATACACTCAGCTACAAACAAATAGGTATTGGAATGCTTCCAGGGATTGCCGCTTTAGCTATTAACGGAATTATTGGTTTTTTCGGTTGGAAAACCCTCACCGCATTATATCCTAATTACAACGAAATTCTACATGGTTTCACCTACAACGGACATACCTATATTTTAGCATTTGCTTTGCTTTCTGCAGGAATTTGTATGTGGCTTTACAATAAAGTGTACAAACCCGAAAACACCGCGAGTTTAACCGCTGGTCCAATTGTATTATGGCTTATTATTTGTACGCTTATAGCTTTGTATCTAGAAGGTGCAAGCTTTTTTATCATTCCGGTATATTTTGCACTTATTAGTCTTTTTATACTTGTAAGACAGAAAAAACCTAACCTAATTGTATTAGCATTATTATTATTTCCGGCACTTACCATATTGTCTCCATTTGTAAAAATGTTTCCGGTAGGTTTAGGCTTAAAAACCATAATTGCTGCAACATTATTAGTGGCTTTAATTTTTTCGCTTTGTATGTCCTTATTAGGATTCTTCCGAAGAAAACACCTCATCGCCTATGCTTTATTAATAGGAGCTTTGGTGAGTTTTATGGTGGCACATTTCAATTCTACTTTTAATACTGAACATCCAAAACCAAACAGTTTAGTTTATATGTTAGATGCAGATAATAACACAGCAGCCTGGGCAACTTATGATCATATATTAGATGATTGGACCAAAGCTTATCTTACCGAAAATCCTACAGAAATTTTACAAGATGAAAAAATAGTAACCGCTAGTAAATACAAAACCGAAATGACTTTTAGTAAAAGCACAACGGTAAAACCAATTGAGCAACCAACTATTAAAATACTAAAAGATACCGTAATTGGAGAGTTAAAACATGTACGATTACTCATTACACCTAACCGAAAAGTAAACCGTATTGAAGTGTTTGCTGACACAACAAATACTTTTAATTCTTTCAAAGCTAATACAGTACAAATTACTAAAGATATAGATGAGCAGTTTGTTTTTGAAAACCGAAAACAAGACCGTTTATTAATTTATTACCTCACAAAAGACAACTTTTTGGATTTAGAATTTACAGTACCTAAAACACAAAAGACAACTTTTAAAATTCTAGAAGCGTCATTTAATCTATTAACCGACCCAATGTTTAACGTTCCTGAACGTCCAGAAACTACAATACCTAAACCATTTATTATAAACGATGCTGTAGTAATTAAAAAAACGATAACTGTCCCATCAAATAATTAGTATTCTTTTAATGCCAAATACCGTTAATTTTTATAGTTTTAAGCTTTTAAAAAATCAAACAATGAAAAAACTCATACTCTTAGTTATTATTATGGTCTCTGGCCACATAACCGCACAAACCAAAACAGAATTAGTAAAGCATTTTGAAGCTTACTACCAACAAATGAAAACACAAGGAGATGTACAAGGCGTTATAAATGCCATGACGCATCTAGATGTTTTAGCACCATCTCAAGCCAGAAAAGATACTTTAGCTTATGTTTATGTTTCTGAAGGAAGAAACCTAGAAGCTTTAAATACTATTGGAGTTGATAAAAACCCTACCGATTCTGATATTAACATCGAAGTAAAAGCGTTGGCGCTTAAAGCCATCAATCAGCCAAAATTAGCCTTAGAGCAATACGAAAGATTATTTGCTAAAAACCCAAGTGCATATTTAGCTTATGAAATGGCCGACTTAAAAGTACAAACACAAGATTTAGAAGGGGCTAAAAAAGCAATAGAGTACGGTTTAGCTAACGTAACTACAGAAATGAAACGTCCGTTTTACGAAACACAACAACCTTACGAAACCTCATTAAAAGCTGCTTTATTATACATAAAAGCGCTTGTAAATTTCAATGAAAACAAAACAGAAAACGTAGAGAGTGCATTGGCAATTATAAATCATGCTTTAGTTATTGATCCTAATTTTAATATGGCAAAAATTACTAAAGACGCTTTGTTATCTATCAAAAAACAATAATAACAACCTTTATTAAATACAAAAAAGCAGCTTTACAGCTGCTTTTTTTATATTATAATACCAAATAGTATTACCAAATTCTTACTCTGTTTTCTGGTGCAACATACATTGCATCACCTTCTTTAATATCAAACGCATCGTAAAACGCATCTAAATTTTGAAGTGGCATTACCGCTCTGTACATTCCTGGAGAATGTGTATTTGTTTTTATTTGATTACGTAACGCATCGTCTGTCATTTTTGTTCTCCAAATAGTAGCCCAAGACATAAATAAACGTTGTTCTGGAGAGAATCCATCAATATCTGATGGTCTTCCGTTTTCTTTCATATATAATTGAAGTCCGTCGTAAGCAGCGTTAATACCACCTAAATCTCCAATATTTTCACCTAAAGTAAAATCGCCATTTAAGTGTGTTTCTGGTAACGCTTCAACAGCACTAAATTGTGCAGATAATTGCTCACCTAATACTTTAAATTGTGCTAAATCGTCTTCTGTCCACCAGTTATTTAAGTTTCCATCAGCATCATATCTAGATCCAGAATCATCAAAACAGTGAGAAATCTCATGTCCAATAACGGCTCCAATTCCACCATAATTTACAGCAGCATCAGCTTTATAGTTATAAAAAGGCGGTTGTAATATCGCTGCAGGAAATACAATCTCGTTATAAGGAGGCATAAAGTAGGCGTTCACAACTTGCGGTGCCATTAACCATTCACTTTTATCTACTGCTTTTCCTAATTTGTTTAACTCATCGTTAAAGCTCCATTTTGCATAGTTGCTCATATTTTCATAATATGATCCACCATCGGCAACACTTTTTACTTGTAATTCAGAATAGTCTTTCCACTCATCTGGATAAGCGATTTTAACATTCATTTTCTGAAGTTTCTCAATAGCTTTCAATTTAGTTTCAGGAGTCATCCATTCTAAATTCTGAATTCTATTTTCAAAAGCTAACATGATATTTTTAATCATTTTTTCAGCTTTCGCTTTAGCTTCCGGAGGAAACATTTCATCTACATATAATTTACCTAAAGCTTCACCAACAGTTCCGTTAATGGTTGCTAAGGCACGTTCTTCGGCAGGACGTTGTTCTTTAGCGCCTGTTAATTCTTTACTGTAAAATTCCCAGTTAGCTTGTCCTATTTCTGTACTTAATAATCCTGCTGAACCATCAATAAGTGTCCAACGTAAATAGTTTTTCCATGAAGCCACTTTGTTTTCACTTAAAATAGTGTTTAAAGCTTTAAAGTATCCAGGATCTGAAACGATAACGGTATCTAAACTTTTAGCACCAATACCTGCAAAATAAGCTTCCCAGTTGACAGCTGGTGTTAGGTCTTTTAAATCTTTAATTGCTTTTGGGTTAAAACGCTTACGTGCATCTCTACGTTCTTCTTTTGTCATTCTTGGCGTTGCCATACGAGTTTCAAAAGCTAAAACATCATCTGCATTAGCTTTCGCTTCAGCTTCAGTATCGCCAATAAATGTTAACATACGTGCAATGTGTGCGCGATATTTTTCTAATTTCTCTTTAGTATCGGCATCTTGATCTACATAGTAATCACGACTTAATCCTAATTGTCCGCCACCTAAATATCCAGCGTTAATACTACTGTTTTTAGGATGAGAGCCAACGCCAAATCCAAAAAATCCTGCACCACCTGTAGCTTGTGCTTCAATTAAAAAGGCTTGTAAATCGTTGCTATTTTTAATGGCGTCAATTTTAGCTAAATCTGCTTTTATAGGAGCAATACCTTGTTGGTTTCTAGTTACCGTATCCATAATGGTTTGGAATAACTGCACCGCTTTTTCTTGGTCTGATCCTGGTAATACCTCAATTTTTTTAAGGTCTTTATCTGTTGACATGGCTGCTTTTAAAATGGCTAAAGCATCATTATCTGTTTTTTGTCTTAATTCATCAAAACTTCCCCAACGTGTTCTATCACTTGGTATTTTGTTTTCGTCTAACCATGTACCGTTTACATGTCTAAAAAAATCGTCATTCGCTTTGACGTTTTTGTCCATGTAATCTAAATTAATCCCTGGAATAGTTTCAGCTACGGTTTCAGTGGCAGCAGTTTCTGGCTTTTTATCATCTTTACAGGCTACTAGAGTCGTTAAAGCAATTGCAGATACCGCCAATACTTGTTTCATATTGGTTTTCATAATTACGTATAAATTTAATTGGATATAAAATTAATTACTAATTGGTCGCCACCATTTAAGAAAGGTTACATCTTAACATAAAATTAAGAGTAAAGTAAATCAAAAATAGAAACTAAAATTAGTTATAATGGTTTATTAATATTATTAGCATCGAGCTCAAACTTCTTATTAATCTGAAGATTAAGATTAGAAACTGTCACTAAAAGTTCTTCAATTACAGTTAATAGTTCTTTTTTAGTGGTGCCGTTAAGGTTAATAAGACTATTTAGTTTTAAAGATTTAGTTTCAATAACGGTTAGTCGTGCTTTTACAATCGAGTTATTAATTATTGGTGGCGCATCTGTTTTTAAATCCGTTACAAATGCTTTTACTAGAGAGTCGCTTCCTGAGAAAAATGATAAATCACCTTTTTTTAAAAATTCAACCTGTGTATTTAACTCTTGGTATTGTTGCCAATCACTAATTTTTCTTTTAGCAACTTTACTTAATCTGTACTCTGTGTATTTAAATTTAGCAATGTCTTTACTCGTAATACGTGTACTGTCTTGTTGGATTTCGCTTGGAGGACCATCGGGACGTTGGCGTTTATCTGAATTACAATTGAATACAGTAAACAGTATAAGGCTGAGTAATATCACTTTAAAATAATTCATAATCGAGCGGCTTTTTAAGACTGTAAATATAATTAAACTAATTTGTTTAACCGCTCATCACTTTTTTATATAAATCTGTTTTGTTGCCCCTAAATTCTTCCTACTTTTGCAAAAAACATATACTATGTCATCTAAAATTTTAATCATTGGAGCTTGCGGGCAAATTGGGTCTGAGCTTACCGGTAGACTAAGAGCTATTCACGGAAAAGATAACGTGGTAGCAAGTGATATTAACTATAATAATGTAAACCTTGTAAACTCAGGGACATTTGAGATTGTTGATGCGCAAGATTATACGTCTGTTAAAGTTTGTGTTGAAAAACATCAAATTGATACGGTATATCTTATGGCTGCAATGCTAAGTGCTACTGGTGAAAAATATCCTGTAAAAGCATGGGACCTAAATATGGACTCGTTATTCCATATCTTAAATTTAGCTAAAGATGGGTTTATTAAAAAAGTGTTTTGGCCATCTAGTATTGCTGTTTTTGGACCAACAACACCAAAAGATAATACGCCTCAACGCACTGTAATGGAACCTACAACAGTTTACGGAATTACAAAACAAGTAGGTGAACGCTGGTGTGAATATTACTTTAACAAATACAATGTAGATGTAAGAAGTATTAGATACCCAGGTATTATAAGCTGGAAAACACTTCCGGGTGGAGGAACTACAGATTATGCCGTAGATATTTATCACAAAGCCATTGCAAACGGTAAATACGAGTGTTTTTTAAGTGAAAATACAGAATTACCAATGATGTTTATGGATGATGCTATTAATGCAACTGTAAAACTTATGCAAGCGCCTCAAGAAAGTGTAGCCATAAGATCATCTTACAATATTGCAGCAATGAGCTTTACACCAACACAAATTGCTGAAAATATTAAAAAACATATTCCGGAGTTTGAAATTAGCTACGCACCAGATTTCAGACAAGAGATTGCTGATAGCTGGCCAAAATCTATTGACGACACCGAAGCAAAACAAGATTGGGGTTGGGCACCAACCTTTGATCTGGATAAAATGACAGAAGAAATGCTAACTAACCTTAGTAAGAAAAAATAAAAGTGATAGTAATCATTTATAAAAGCTACACAATTTGTGTGGCTTTTTTTTTGTGGTATGCTTATTATAAACAATAACCATTCGCCCTCCATAGATACTCCATAGATACTCCATAGATACTCCATAGATACTCCATAGATACTCCGTAGATACTCCGTAGATACTCCGTAGATAGTCCATGAGAATTATTAAAGAATATAAACGTCTTATTTAAGTCAATTTTAAAAAGTAAAATAATTTAAGAACAAGCTTTACAAACACCGGTTAACATACAATTTACACTTTCAACTTGGTAACCTTCTGGAATTGAAAAATCAACTTCACTAGGAAGACACTCAACAGTATCACAAACCGTACATTTAAAATGAAAATGCTGATGATTAGAGGCTTTTACATGATAAGATTCGCATAACGCAAAATATTGCTTGCCATCTTCCGCAATAACCTTATGCAACACGCCATCATCACAAAAACGATTTAAAACACGGTAAATTGTAGCTCGGTTAATAGCAATAGAAATAGCTTCTTCTATCGCATCCTGACTCATAGCTTGTCCTGCTTTTGTAATAACACTTAAAACAGCGTCTTTACTAGGTGTATTTCTTCTTTTCATTGTTAATGCGATTTATTTGCAATAATTTATTGCGACAGCATTGCAATATTATAAATAAATAATATATTTGCAAAACCAACTAACGCGACATTGTTGCGTTAAATAATTTTTCAAGTCGATTATAAATGAATAAATCAAAAAATTTCACTCTAGATATTATAGCATTATCAAGCTCATTAATTTGCGCTATACATTGTGCATTATTACCAGTGTTACTTTCATTTTCTTCTTTAAGTGGTTTATATTTTTTAAACAATCCGCTTATAGAATGGACATGTATTGGTTTAAGTTTAATATTTATACTCACCTCACTTTGGCCGAGTTACAAAAGTAAACACCACAAAACCAAACCTTTAAAATTTGCTTTATTAGGATTTATATGTATAGCGTTAAGCAGACTTCATTTTACACATATATGGGAAATAACCAATACTGTTATAGGTGCTAGTTTTGTGGCTTATGCACATTATTTAAATTGGAAACTACTAAGAGTAGAAGCCAAAAAACAATAAAATAACACCTCAACATATTTCAAAATTTAGTAGTACTAAATGAAAAATAGCATCACATATTTTTTTATTATTCTATTTCTATCTTTAAAGATGGTAGGTCTTCATGCGCTTACTCATGAAGACGAAATGAATGATACACACTGTGAAATTTGTGATCACGCAGTTATTAATAATTCAACCCCACTAGTAACTCTAATCCCTCAAGAGTTTTTAATTGAAAACACAGAATTAATCATTAGTAAACCTTCTATAAAACACTACCGTTTTATAAATTCTTATACTATTGCTAATGATCAATTGTTTTGTAGACCCCCTCCCTTTACACTATAAATCCCCCTATACCTTTTATTATTAATAGCAATGTTTAGTTTAATTACTATACACTTTTAAGTTATGCATTTAGATCGTTTTAAAATCATCTAAAAGTATAGCATGGTAAACTAATACGCAGTAAAATTGCTTTAAACACGGGAAATAGACACGTTATTAAGCAATAACAGGTATAGGTTTTTTATTAAAGTTCGCACTTAAGAACAACAATTAAAATCTTATAGTATCTCATTATGTTTTACAAAACACTGAGTTTCTGGCTATGTTTTAGCCTCAGCTCAATAGGTTTTGCACAAGATGCTTTTTATATAAAAGGTATTGTTGCAAACGCAAACACTTTACAACCTATTGAAGGTGCCACAATTATTGGTAAAGGTATATATTCAACATCATCAACTACAGGAACGTTTACACTAAAAAGTGTTTCCGAAGGCACGCATACGTTTAAAATATCACATTTAGCTTATGCTAATAAAACGGTTACCATTAAAGTATCGGCAAATATTGATGTGTATAAAATTTACTTAGAAGAGGCAACAACTGAGCTTCAAAAAGTTGAAATTAGTGGAAAAAGCAAAAAAAGAACACATAAAGAATCGCCAATAGTTTCTCAATTAGTTACCGAAGACTTCCTTATTCAAAATAGAGAAAACAGCCTCATGCAAACCCTTAGTAAAATTCCTGGGGTAAGTACGATTAAAATTGGCTCAGGCCAATCTAAACCTGTAATTAGAGGTTTAGGATTTAATAGAGTTGCTGTGGTACAAAACGGCATAAAACACGAAGCACAACAATGGGGAAATGATCATGGATTAGAAATAGACCAATACGGCATTGAAAATATTAAAATTATAAAAGGTCCTGCTTCTTTAGTCTATGGTTCTGATGCTATTGCTGGGGTGGTTGATATTCAACAAAATAAAATTCCGCTTAAAAACTCATTTAATGGGGATGTTAATTTACTTGGAGAAAGCAATAATGATTTACTAGGAATTTCGGCAGGAATAACGACCAGAAAAGACAAATGGTTTTATAGAGCACGACTAACTTATAGAGATTATGGCGACTATAAAGTACCAACTAATAAAATTAATTATGAGAATTACATTTTTGAATTACACGATAATAATTTAAGAAATACTGCAGGTCGAGAAGCTAACGCAAGCATTAGTTTTGGGTATGTTTCAAATAAAATAACCTCTGAAACTACCATTAGTAACGTGAATGCTAAAAACGGCTTTTTTGCAAATGCTCATGGGTTAGAAGTGAGAACATCAAGTATAGATTACGATGCTTCTAACAGAGATATAGATCTTCCTTATCATAAGGTAAATCACTTTAAAGTGACTAATAATACCAAAATTAATTTAGGAGGACACACTGTAAATATTGATTTAGGGTATCAAAATAATCATAGAGAAGAACATTCTGAACCTATTCCTCATGGCTACATGCCAACACCTCCAAACAGTAAAGAGCGTGGTTTTCAAAAAAACACATTGTCATTAAATATAAAAGATGCGTTTCAGCCTAATAACAAACATCATATCGTTGCTGGTATTAATGTAGAATATCAAGATAATAATATTGATGGATGGGGATTTTTAATACCGGCTTACAACAGGTTTACCGTTGGCGCTTTTGCTTTTAATCAATTTGAAATCAACTCAAACTTACATCTTTTAGCAGGAATTAGATATGATTTAGGATACGTAGAGAGTCAATCGTATACAGATTGGTATCCTTCTACCGTAAATAATACCGATGGTACAACCTCTAATATTTACCTACAAAGAGCTCAAGATAAAACCCTCAATTTTGGAAACATTAGCGCATCGGCAGGGTTAAGTTACCTACTTAAAAACACCACTTTCAAAATAAATATAGGAAAGAGTTTTAGAATGCCTCTAGCTAACGAATTGGCTTCAGACGGTGTTAATTATCACATGTATCGTTACGAAAAAGGGAATTTAGATTTAAATCCTGAAGAATCTTACCAACTAGATATTGATATTGATCATACCACAAAAAACTTTAGTATTGGTGGGAGTCCTTTTGTCAATTATTTTGAAAACTTCATTTATTTAAACCCCACATCTAGCTATTTCGAGACTTTACAAATTTACGAATACACTCAAAATAAAGTATTTAGAGCTGGAGCCGAATTTAGAGTTAGCACAAGTATCATTAATAATTTAGAATTAAATGCTTCGGCAGAATACGTGCATTCAAGACAAATTAACGGACCTAAAAAAGGGTTTACCATTCCGTTTTCACCGCCATTATCGGGATTATTTTCAGCGAGTTATCAATTTAAAGATTTTTTCATCTTAAAAACACCGCAACTAATTACTGATTACAGAATTACTGCAGCACAAGATGAAATTGTACCTCCAGAAGAAAAAACTAACGGTTACAATGTGTTGAATATGGCTGTATTTACCCAAATAGAATTTTTAAAAACAAATACACCTTTAGAAATAAGACTCAAACTGAACAATGTATTTAATACTAAATATTACGATCACACAAGCTTTTATCGCTTAATAGATGTTCCTGAAGCTGGAAGAAATATCTCAATCTCATTAACTCAAAAACTTTAAAACAATCAATAATAAATTAAAAACCATGAAAACAAATCTTAAAACAAATCTTATGAAATCAAATTTTAAACTTTTAGCAATTGTTGCGTTTTTCGGACTCTTATTAAACTCATGTAGTAGTGATGATGACGGAAGTTCAGCAGCATTTAATGCACCAATAATATCAAATTTCGAATACGGTGAAGGCAGTGTACATTCAACAGATCAGGTAGCTTTTAAAGGATCGGATATTCACTTAGAGGCCGAAATTAATGCTGAAGCCATTGTAAGTAGTATTACGCTTTCTATACATGCACACAATGCAACTCCAGGAGATAATGAGTATGACTGGGATTTTACCGAAATATATGCAAGTAGCAACTACCAAGTTATAAATCCTACATTTCACGAACACGTAGATGTGCCTACAGATATCCCTGCAGGAATATATCATGTTGAGTTAACCGTAACTGATGAATTAGGAAACAGTACAGAAATTGAAGGTGAATTAGAAATTTTAGACTACATCACATTAAGCGAGCATTCAGTGAGCGCAACAGCAGCTAGAGGTACAGATTTTCATGCCGAATTTTATATAGAGGCTTTAAATGGTATTCATAATATTACGGTAGATATCCATGCACATGGACTTACGCTTGCTGCAGGTGAAGTAGAATGGGATGCTGAAGAAGTATTCTCGGTAGGTTACCACGAATTAACTGAAGTTGAATTTCATGAGCATATTGATATTCCTGCTACAGCTCCTACTGGAGAATACCATATTACTTTTACTGTTGAAGATGAAAACGGAAACACCAAATCATATGAAACACATATAGATATTACAGCATAATAACACATTATTACACCGCATAGCTTAACAACTATGCGGTTTTATTCCTCATAAAATGAAATTTACAACAACATCTTTTTGGCTATTATCAACTATACTATTAATAATGACTTCTTGTTCTAGTGATGATAGTATTGATAAAGACGAACAAAAACCTACTATTAGTATAAATTATACTGAAGGCTTTCCACAAGCTTGCCAAGAGCTCGTAAAAGGAGAAACTTACGTTTTTAAAGCTCAAGTATCAGATAACAAAGCATTAGCCGCATATAGCTTAGATATTCATCATAATTTTGATCATCACACACATGATGATCAAGGAGCACAATGTGATTTAGGAACTATAAAAGAAGCTATCAATCCTTTTATATTTATTGAAAATTATAGTATTGATAACGCTGTAACTTTATACGAAATAAACATTAGTGTTACCATCCCTAATGATATTGACACAGGTGATTATCACTGCGCATATTCTGTAACAGACGAAACGGGTTGGCAAGGTAGAACTTCAATAGATATAAAAATCATAGAATAATACCCTTTAAATTTGAGTTAGTTTATTGGATATATATTGGCAGTATTAGTTATAATTACTAATACTGCCTTTTTAATAATTGCAAACAGAAGCCACTAGAAATAGTGGCTTCTGTTTATTTATCATGCCAAGACACTTTTATTAAACTCAAAATCTTATAAAACAATAAGCACCTCAACAAACACTTCACTTTATCCCATAAAAAAAACCACTATTTCTAGTGGCTTATTCTAACTTGCTCCTCCTCTTAGGCTCGAACTAAGGACCCTCTGATTAACAGTCAGATGCTCTAACCAACTGAGCTAAGGAGGAGTGTTATCGCTTTTTGCGACTGCAAATATATAAATTTTATTTATTATCTACATAAAAGTAAAAAAATAACTTTAGTTGTTGATGATACCATAAAAAACACCACAGCTTATCATCTCATTTAATTTTAAAAAACATTAAAACTCTAATGGTTTTAAAAAGCGTTCTTAACTCTTGATAAACTTTCACTTTATAGCATAAAAAAAGCCACTATTTCTAGTGGCTTGTTCTAACTTGCTCCTCCTCTTAGGCTCGAACTAAGGACCCTCTGATTAACAGTCAGATGCTCTAACCAACTGAGCTAAGGAGGAGTGTTATCGCTTTTGCGAGTGCAAATATATGCATTTTATTTAATTACTTCCAAACTTTTTTTTAAAAAAGTTTCTATTTTATTATTGCCTTGAAAATATCGTTTCCATTCGCAAATAACACTAAGGCTATAAGTATAAAGAAACCAACCATTTGTGCGCGTTCTAAGAATTTTTCACTTGGTTTTCTTCCTGAAATCATTTCGTATAATAAAAACATTACATGTCCTCCATCAAGTGCAGGAATTGGTAATAAGTTAAGAACTCCTAACATAATTGATAAAAATGCGGTTAATGACCAGAAGTGTTCCCAACTCCATGTGCTAGAAAACACATCAAAAATGGCTTTAAATCCTCCAACACCTTTATAAGCTCCAGTACTTGGTGTAAAAATCTTTTTAAGTTGCGCACCATAAGCTGTAATTTGTCCTGTAAACTTGGTCATACCAACTCCAAAACTTTCGCCTAATGTATATTCGTTTCTAATAATATCGTAATAACCTACAGCTTCAATATCACTAAGATCTCCTCCTGGTAAAATTCCGAAGGTGCCATCGGCATCAATTTTTAATTGTTTGGTTAAGGTTTGTCCGTCTCTTAAAATAGATACGTTTACCGTTTGTCCTGCTAATGGCAATACAATTGGTTTTAACTCATCAAAATATTTTAAAGGTTCACCATTAATAGCGGTAATAATATCACGCGCTTTAAGATCGGCAGTTTTATTTTCTGAAGAATCAGATACTTTTGCAACAACAAATGGGTAACGTAATCCAAAAAAGCTTTTACTTTCTCCTGTACTAAGTTTTCCTAAGAAATCTTCAGGAAGCGACACCTCTCTTGTTTCGTTATTATTTACAATAGTTAACGTTTCGGCAGTGATCATTTGTCTTCTAATCTGAGAAACTGTTTCAATTTTATCGCCATTAATAGCAATAACCTTGTCTCCTGTTTTTAAGCCTAAATCTGTTAATACTGGGTTTGTAACCGTATAACCATCTTTTACACTTGCTGCAGTAATATCCACATCACCATAAGCGAAAGATAAACAGACATATATAACGTATGCTAAAATAAAGTTTACTGTAACTCCACCAAGCATAATAATAAGACGTTGCCATGTTGGTTTTGAACGAAATTCCCAAGGTTCAGGTGGTTTTGCCATCTGCTCTTTGTCCATACTTTCGTCTATCATTCCCGAAATTTTCACGTAACCTCCTAAAGGCAACCATCCAATTCCGTAAACTGTTTCTCCTATTTTTGTTTTAAATAGCGAATATTTAACATCAAAAAACAAGTAGAATTTCTCTACGCGTGTTTTAAATAATTTAGCAGGGATAAAATGTCCCAACTCGTGAAGTACTATTAATAATGAAAGACTCAATAGAAATTGAGATATTTTTATTATAAAATCCATGTATAAGTAATAAAAAATTATAGGCGACAAAAGTAACCTTTTAGGAGTATCTAAAAAACATTACACACAGTATTAGCTAGTTTTTTATCACCGTTTTAACAATAATCCCCTGATTGGTTTGCAGTTTCACAAAAAGCATTCCGTTTGAAAAGTTTGAAACATCTAATGTTTCGCTATTATTTTGCTGAAGTAATAATTGCCCCAACGCATTATAAACGTTTATCTGACTAATACTAATGGCTTCTGGTTTTTGAATAAAGAGTTCTCCTTTTGAAGGATTAGGAAATAAACTAATTTGTGTTGAGATATCAAAATCATCAAGACCTAGAGTTACCGTATTACTTTTTGAAATTAAATCAGATTCTGGATCAAAAATAACATTCACCACATTAAAAGTGACTGCTTCAGTAAACACCTGATTATTTATGGTATTATTCAACACAACATCTAACTGCTCTCCTCCTACTCCAATAAGTCTTACAGGAACTGGCGCTTCAAAAAAGGATACAGAAGCACCACTTTGTGTTTGCGTTAATTGAATAGATACTGACGTTGCCGAAGGTTGCGATAAACTAACCGTATAACTTGGATAGCCTTCATTATATAACCAATCGTCAAAAAACTCGGTTAAATCTTCACCGCTTTCAGTTTCTACTATTGTAATAAAATCTTCAGTAAGTGCATAATCATAAGCATGATCCGGATCAATTAAATAGGTTTGTAAAGCTTCAAAAAACACAACGTCTCCTAACTTTTTACGAAGCATGTGCAACACCATAGCACCTTTATTATAAGTTAATCGGCTACTAAAAATTCTGTTAACACTTAAAGTATCGGTGTTAGATAAATATACCGCGCCATTTGGCAAAGCAGTGATTGAGGAGTTAAGCTGTTGTTTCCAAGTGGTGAAATCTGTATTTCCATCTAAGTTTTCAATGACTAATCCCGATAAATATGTTGCAAAACCTTCGTTAAGCCAAATATCTTTCCAACTTCCGCAGGTAATTTTATCTCCAAACCATTGGTGTGCTAATTCGTGAGCAATTAAATTTCTATTAAAACTTCCCATAAAAGACACCGTGGTGTGTTCCATTCCGCCACCCCATCCAAACTGAGCATGACCATATTTTTCTTCGGCATAAGGATATTCTTCAAATAAATTGGTGAATAAATTCATGATATCTACCGTAACTCCTGTGCTATTTTGAGCTGAAGTTAAATTTTCTGGATATACATAATTTACAATATCAAAAGGATTTCCATTATTAGCAACCGTATGCGAATACACTTCATAATTAGTTACTGCCATGGCAATTAGGTAAGCCGGAATTGGATAAGTATGTTTAAAATGTGTTATTTTATCTGTTCCTACATTAGTCTGACTTTGCTCTAAACCGTTTGATACCGCAACATACGCTTCGTTTGAAGGATTATACTGAGGCGTTTTTATATACACATCTATATTATCAATTTTATCATTTAAATCTTGTTTACATGGCCACCAACCTTTTGCGCCATAAGGTTCGGAAAGTGTCCAAATTATAGGATCGCCATTATGCGTAGTTTGCTCGTACGACCCAAAACCAGAACTTATTGGGTTTCCTGAATATGTAATGGTTAACGAATCTAAAACACCTGTATTTTGTATAGTTGGGAGTGTAATAATTAACTCATCATTTGTATTTTGAGTGAATGCTAATGGAATACCACGTTGTAAAATTTGACTCACCAACATATTATCGGAAAGATCAAAAGTTACGGTTGATAAATTGCTTTTAGCTTCAAAATATGTGGTAACTTCTCCTGAAAGAAATGCACTAGACGGATCAACATCAAACTCTAATCGGTGGTATTTTACATCATAATCACCAGTATTAAGATTGGCTTGAATTGACATAGCTCGTAATGCTGATTTTGCTTCAGATTCTCTAATATCATTTAGGGTTTCATTAAAATCTTGCCCAAAAGTAACTAAAGGGAATATACATAAAAAGGAGAGTAAAAATGATTTCATAGCACAATGTTTAGTTTATAAAGTTAATGAATTAAAGGTAAAACAAAACCAGAGGTTTGCACACACCTATGTATCTTATACTAAATTAGACAGAAATTTAATATCTCCTTACATCATAAACCTACATTTTACATGTTAAATAAAGTGTTATTATCATATTACTATTGTACTTTTGTAGTATAAAACACCTATTATTCTACATTAATTCCGCGATACCGTTATGCTATCATTTTTTAAAGATTACAAGTACTTTGCTATAGCTTTCTCTATACTTTCTATAATTATTATTTCTATATTTTATAATATCTTAAAAGTAGACCGTGTTTTACCTGTTTACCAACCCGCTATGGTTAATGACGAAATGGTGGATAGCACTATTCAATATCAAAAAAAATATCACACGATTGCAGATTTTAGTCTTACCAACCAAAATGGTAAAACAATTACGCAAGATGATTATAAAGACAAAATATATGTGGCAGATTTCTTTTTTACCACTTGCCAAACAATTTGTCCTATTATGACCGATCACATGTA
This sequence comes from Lacinutrix undariae, assembly GCF_052934785.1. Taxonomy (NCBI): domain Bacteria; kingdom Pseudomonadati; phylum Bacteroidota; class Flavobacteriia; order Flavobacteriales; family Flavobacteriaceae; genus Lacinutrix; species Lacinutrix undariae. The sequence continues at coordinate 1,317,569 of NZ_CM128809.1, read as the reverse complement.
TAAAATTCAAAAAGAAATTTTAAACGATGATGATGTGATGTTACTTTCTCATTCTGTAACACCTAAAATAGATAGTGTAGCGCAACTAAAACGTTATGCGTTAAAAAAAGGAGTTAATGATGCCAAATGGAATTTAGTCACTGGTGATAAAAAGCAAATTTATGAGCTAGCCAGAAAAAGTTATATGGCTGTAAAAACAGAAGGAAACGGTGATGCGTATGATATGGTACATACCGAAAACTTTATGCTTATTGATAAAAAACGTCAAATTAGAGGGTATTATGATGGTACAAAACCAGAAGATATTACACGCCTAATTGAAGATATTAAAGTCTTAAAAAAAGAATATAGATAGTTTTAACGATGTCTATTTTTTTACCCTAATAATTTCTCTTATTTTTGCTTCTTTAAAATCAATCTAAATAAGCATTGCAGACAACTTTAGCAAAACTAAAAAGAGGAGAAAAAGGAATCATCACAGATGTTTCTTCTAACCATATCCCATTAAAACTCCTAGAAATGGGCTGTTTACCAGGAAACCATGTAGAGCTCGTACAAGTTGCGCCTTTTGCAGATCCATTATACCTGAATATAAACGGAACACATTTGGCCATTAGAAAAGAAACTGCAATTCATATTTTAATAGATCGTATAGATGAGTAAGCAGATTAATGTTGCCTTAATAGGAAATCCAAACACTGGAAAAACATCAGTATTTAATGCTTTAACAGGTTTAAACCAAAAAGTAGGAAACTACCCAGGAATTACTGTTGAAAAAAAAGAAGGGGTTTGTAAATTACCGCGCGGACTAAAAGCGCATATTATAGATTTACCAGGAACTTACAGCCTTAACGCATCGTCTTTAGATGAAAATGTGGTGATTGAGTTACTACTTAATAAAAACGATAAAGATTTCCCAGATGTTGCTGTAGTGGTTACAGATGTAGAAAACCTAAAACGTAACCTTCTTCTTTTTACACAAATTAAAGATTTACAAATTCCCACCGTACTAGTCATTAATATGAGCGATAGGATGGCTTATAAGGGAATTTCTTTAGATATTGAACACCTTGAAAAAGAATTCAATACTAAAATAGCACTTATTAGCACACGAAAAAATATAGGAATTTCGGAACTAAAAGAGCGCATTACCAATTACAAAGAACTATCTACAGAGCCGTGTTTAAATACAACAGTTATAGATCCTGCATACTTTGAAACCTTAGAAAAGGCGTTTCCTAATCAATTACTATACAAATTGTGGTTGGTGATTACACAAGACGTAAATTTTGCAAATATTTCTAGAAATGAAGTGGATGCTTTGGCCGATTTTAAAACTAAAAGTAAAGCCGATTTAAAACGATTACAGCAAAAAGAAACCATAAAGCGTTACCAATTTATAAATAACGCGCTTAAAAAAGGACTTACCGTAGACTTAAGCACTGCCAAAGATTTACGTATTAAATTAGACAGAATCCTAACACACAAAGTTTGGGGTTACGTGGTATTCTTTTTTATATTATTAACTATTTTTCAAGCGATTTATGACTGGTCTGGAGTTCCAATGGACTTTATAGACAGTAGTTTTTCAGCATTAAGCGAATGGAGTAAAAACGTACTTCCTGCCGGAGCTTTTACAAATTTAATTGCCGAAGGAATTATTCCGGGACTTGGTGGAATTGTTATTTTTATTCCGCAAATTGCCTTCTTATTTTTATTCTTATCTATTTTAGAAGAAAGCGGTTATATGAGCCGTGTAGTCTTTTTAATGGATCGTGTGATGAGACGTTTTGGACTAAGCGGAAAAAGTGTTGTGCCTTTAATTTCGGGAACCGCATGTGCTATTCCTGCAGTAATGGCAACTCGTAATATAGAAAGCTGGAAAGAACGCTTAATTACCATTCTAGTAACACCATTCACTACTTGTTCGGCACGTTTACCGGTGTATTTAATCATCATTTCGTTAGTGATCCCAGACGAACGTTTATTTGGTATTATTGGCTACCAAGCCTTAACCTTAATGCTATTATATCTTTTAGGTTTTGGTGCTGCTATTTTATCGGCCTACTTGTTAGATAAGTTAATGAAACTTAAAACAAAGACCTTTTTTGTGGTTGAAATGCCAAACTATAAACTACCGCTTCTAAAAAATGTTGGAATTACCGTATTCGAAAAAACAAAAGCCTTTGTATTTGGTGCCGGAAAAATAATTTTAGCCATCTCAATTGTACTTTGGTTTTTAGCATCGTATGGTCCTGGAGATGATTTTAATAATGCTGAAGCAATTGTGACCTCTCAAGTAGATTCGCAAAGTTTAAATGAAGAAGAGTTAACTCAAAAAATAGATTCTTATAAATTAAAACATTCTTACATAGGAATTGCAGGACATACTATTGAGCCTGTAATTAGACCACTTGGATACGACTGGAAAATTGGAATAGCTATTATTAGTTCATTCGCCGCTCGTGAAGTATTTGTAGGAACATTAGCTACTATTTATAGCGTAGAAAGCGAACAAGAAGACACCATTAAAAACCGAATGGCAGGTGAAGTAAATCCTGTTACTGGCGGACCTTTATTTAATTTAGCTTCAGGGATTTCTCTACTTTTATTTTATGCTTTTGCCATGCAATGTATGGGAACTTTAGCGGTTGTAAAACGAGAAACTAATAGCTGGAAATGGCCTTTATTACAATTAACATTTATGACAGGTCTTGCTTATGTTGCTGCTTTAATTGCTTATCAAGTTTTAAAATAAGGAATTGTTTAATTTAACGACTAATTAAATTATGAACACCATCATACAAAACATATTACTTTTTACAACCTTAGGTTTGGCTGTTGGATATTTAGTGAAAAAATACTTCTGGAAATCGAAATCTAAAAGCACAAAATCTTGTGGTGGCGATGATGATTGTGGTTGTCATTAAAAGACAGTTATCTGACCCTAAATTTTCATATTATTTTTTGAGATGAAACTAAAACGAAGACGAAAAATAGTAACCTATTTAAGTATTTTAGATCAACCTATCAAATTTAATCCTTTTGTTTTTAGTCGCACTTTCCTGTTATGGGCGTTTCTAGGACTATTGGGCGGACTTATTGCTGGTATATATTGGATTGTACTTGAGTTTCTTACACATCAATTAGCCTTTTTTAGCGGTTGGCAAGTGATTCCTGTGATGGCAATTTCCGGACTTTTAGCAGGATTAATAATTCACTTTATTGGAGATCCCGGAGAAATAGATCTAATTGTAAATAATATTCGATTTAACAAAGGAAAACTAGAGCCCAGAAATAACCCCTCAATGATATTATCATCCTTGTTATGTGTGGCATCAGGAGGTAGTCTCGGTCCCGAGGCACCATTGGTACAAATTACAGGTTCTACAGGAACTTGGATAGGAAAATTATTCCGCCTTAAAGGAGAAGAATTACGGTCTTTAAGTATCGCTGGAATGGCTTCTGGATTTACAGCATTATTTGGAGCGCCTTTAGGTGGTAGTTTATTTTCATTAGAAATACTTCACCACAAACACGCCGTGGAATATTACAAAGCTATAATTCCTGCATTTGTAGCAAGTTGCTTTAGTTATTTAGTTTTTGCTTTAATCGTTCACTTAGGACTTGGTCCTACGTGGGATTTATCTGCTTATAAATATTCAGGCTTTTTTGATTTTGGCTATGCTGTTCTTTTTGCAATAATTGGAGCAACCTTTGGATGGGTTTTTATTTTTTGTACAAAATTTTTAAAATCTATTTTTGAGAAATATCCCATCCCCATCTATATAAAAACCCTAACTGGAGGGCTTTTACTTGGTGTTATCGCTTTTTATTTTCCAATAACACGATATTTTGGTCATCATGAAATTAACGAACTCCTTTCAGGAAAATTCTCTTTACCCTTATTATTTGCCATTTTAATCGCTAAAATTATTGCCATTTCAATAACTGTAACATCCGGCTGGAGAGGTGGATTTATTATTCCACTTTATTTTGTAGGAGCAACATTAGGCTTAATAATACATCAAGTATTCCCTACAGTTAATCCCATGTTAGCCATTGTTAGTTGTATGGCGGCAATTAATTCTTGTGTTACCCGTACACCAATGAGTACAACAATTTTACTAGCAACCTTAACAGGATTTGGACATTTAGTTCCCATATTATTTGCGAGTTTAACAGGATACTTTTTAGCGCCTAAAATTCCATTTATCGCGTCTCAAATGGAAAAGGAATAAACACCAATCAATTATCCCATTCCACATCCAGAACATCACGTAAACGCTGTAAACTTTGCTTAGATAAAACTCTAAAAGCAATTTCAATAATCACGTATCTAAGAAAAATTACCTGACCAATTACCACAACAATAAAAATAGAATGAAATGTTTCAGTACCTGTTAAAATGGCAATTATAATTCCCACTACAGGAAAACACAACAAAATACTTAAAAGCACTTTAAATGCTTTGTGAATGGTAACGGTTACATGTCCTTTTTGGTCGTTAACTTCACCCGCCATCATACAAAAAGCACCTTTTCCTATCGCTGAAGAAATAAGCCTAAACTTATTACCTCTAATCCAACCTCTAAAGGTTTTATCGGTATACTGAGAGGTTAAACTTTCAGATTTCTCTGTACGTCTTTGTAAACGTTCTAACGTTTCTGTATAACTTCCTATGAGCGAAAATTCTATGTTCTTACTTGGAAAAAATTTCATCTTATAAATTACAAATAACTCTTTATTTATCTAAAGACTAAAGATAATCATTCATGTTTTAATCGGTAGAAAAAATCCTGTTTTAAATAAAAGTAAACATATTTTTAGACAAGTCTAAAAATAATTTATATGTTTGAAAAAACAAAATTAAGCCTTAATGAAACTATCTCTACTTTTTATATTATTTGTAACCACCGTTTTTTCTCAAAATGTGGTAACCATATCAGGACGTATTACCTCAAACAATAACAGTGTTGCATTTGCAAACGTGTATTTAAAAGGCACCAACAAAGGAGCAGTTAGTGACGAAAATGGTAATTATAAAATTACAACAGTTACAAAAGGTACATATACATTAGTGGCGTCTTTTACGGGATATAAAAAAGAACAAAAACGTATTACAGTTACCAATACTGATATTACCGCAAGTTTTAATCTTAATGAAAACGAATCATTAGATGAAATTGTTATTTCAGGAACTTTAAAACCGGTAACACGATTAGAAAGTCCGGTACCAGTTGAAGTCTATTCAACAGCATTTTTAAAAAAGAATCCAACATCAAATATATTTGAAGCCTTACAGAATGTTAACGGTGTAAGGCCACAACTTAATTGTAACGTTTGTAACACAGGAGACATTCATATTAATGGTCTTGAAGGTCCATACACATTAGTATTAATTGATGGAATGCCTATTGTAAGCGGACTCTCAACAGTATATGGTTTATCTGGAATACCAAATTCTTTAATCGAGCGAATAGAAATTGTAAAAGGTCCTGCCTCGTCGCTTTACGGAAGTGAAGCCGTTGGTGGTTTAATAAATATCATTACAAAAACGCCAGATCGTGCACCTAAATTTACTGCAGATGTATTTACAACTAGTTGGGCAGAAACCAATGTAGATATAGGTTTTAAAGCAAATGTTACAGAAAAAGCAACCGTATTATTAGGTCTAAATTATTTTAATTACAATACTCCAATTGATAATAATAACGACAATTTTACAGATGTAACACTACAAGATCGCATTTCATTATTTCAGAAATGGAGTTTTAAACGTAAAGAAAATCGTGCTTTTGATATTGCCAGTCGTATATTTTACGAAGATCGTTGGGGAGGAGAAATGCAATGGAATAAAAGCTACAGAGGTGGCGATGAAGTGTACGGAGAAAGTATTTACACTAAACGTTTTGAAGTTCTTGGAAACTACCAATTACCAACAAAAACACCTTTATCTTTTCAATTTTCTTATACCGATCATGATCAGAATTCAGTGTACGGAGATACACCATATTTAGCACAACAACGTATTGGATTTTCGCAATTAACATGGCCTACAACTTATAAAAATCACGATATTTTAGTAGGTGCCGCAGCGCGTTACAATTATTATAACGATAATACGCCAGCTACTGAAACAGCAGATGAAATTGTAATTCCTTCATTTTTTGTACAAGATGAAATTGCTTTCAATACTAAAAATACGGTGCTTTTAGGCGCGAGATATGACTATGATAAACGTCACGGAAATATTTTTACGCCAAGAGTGGCATACCGTTACAAACCTAATGCAGAATCTATTTTCAGAATAAATGCCGGAACAGGGTTTAGAGTTGTTAATTTATTTACCGAAGAACATGCAGCATTAACAGGTTCTAGAGATGTGGTTGTAGCTTCAGAATTAAAACCTGAACGTTCTTACAATATCAATCTTAATTATTTAAGAAAAATGTACACAAAAAGTAGCATCATGATTACACTAGATGCTTCAGTTTGGTACACGTATTTTAATAATATTATACTTCCGGATTATGATACCAATCCTAACCAGATTATTTACGATAATTTAAACGGAAGCGCAACGACAAAAGGGGTAAGCTTAAATACCGATTTTGTATTTAGCAACGGACTAAAAGCAACACTTGGAGCCACCTATCAAGATGTAAGTAATGAAGATGATGGAGTGAAAACAGATCAAATATTAACCGAAAAATTTTCAGCAACCTGGGGATTAACCTACAAACTTTATAAATATGATTTAAGCATTGATTATACCGGAAATTTATACGGCCCAATGCGATTACCACTTTTAGGAGATTTAGATCCTAGACAAGAATATTCGCCTACTTGGAGTATTCAAAATATACAATTTACTTATGATGGGTTTTCTGATTTTGAATGTTATGCAGGAGTGAAAAACTTATTAAATTGGACACCAAACAAAGGAAATCCTTTTATTATAGCTCGTGCTGATGATCCTTTTGATGAAAACGTATCCTTTGATGGCTCAGGAAATGCGGTAGCAACTGCCAATAATCCTTACGCCTTAACGTTTGATCCGTCTTATGTATACGGACCAAACCAAGGTATTAGAGCATTTTTAGGTGTAAGATATAAGTTGGATTAAGATTAGTTTTTTATAGGGGTTAGGTAAAACTAACCCTTAATTAAAACCCGTGTTCTTTTTGTAACTGCTCGTAAGCCTCCTGCACGAGTCTGAATTTTTCTTCAGCTCCTTTTTGATGTTCTTTTCCTAAATGAATCACCTTGTCTGGGTGGTATTTTTTAGCCATTCTTCTGTAGGCTTTTTTAATTTCGGCAGGTGTAGCGTCTTTAGTAATTTCAAGAATTTTGTATGCATTTTCGCTACTGTTATAAAACATCGCTTTAATACTTTCAAAATCGTTAGTATTTATTCCTAAATATCCAGAAATGGTGTAAATAATATTCACTTCACTTTCGGCAACATTTCCGTCTGCTTTAGCTATTCCGAAGAGAAAATGAAGCAGTTGTAAACGTGACGGATGATCCATCATACGTTGTATTTGTAAACAAACTTGACGTGTAGAAATTTGTTGTTTATTTATTTCTTTAAATAACTTAAAGGCATGATTTGCACGTTCTTTACCATACATTTGAGTAAACTGAGCACGTACAAAATCTAATTCACGTTGATCTTGTTTTCCATCAGCTTTTATAACTATTGAAGATAAGATAAGTAAACTCACCTCAAAATCTCCCGATAAGGTTGCAGGACGCTGCGCTCCACCTCCATAAGATGTTGAACCAGGGTTTTTACCCGATTTACCATCAGACATTGCATCTATCATAGAGCCTAAAGCTAATCCTATAATTGCACCAACAGGTCCGCCAAACGACCAACCTAATGTTGCCCCTATCCATTTTGAAAAATTCATTATACTATAGATTTTATTTATGGTCAAATATACTATTTGTTAGTAGAATTGATCAATACTTTGTTACACAATTGGTATCTTTGCATTTTAAATATTAATCTTAAAACATTAAAATATATGTATCCAGCAGAATTAGTAAAACCAATGCGCGAAGATTTAACCAAAGTTGGTTTTGAAGAATTACATACTGCAGAAGCTGTAGATGCAGCTATAGCAAAAGAAGGAACAACGCTTGTAGTTGTAAATTCAGTATGTGGTTGTGCAGCAGCAAATGCACGTCCAGGTGCTAGAATGAGCTTAGAAAATGCAAAAAAACCAAACCATATTGTAACTGTTTTTGCAGGTGTTGATAAAGACGCTGTAAACCAAGCAAGACAACATATGGTACCTTTTCCTCCTAGCTCACCTTGTATGGCGCTTTTTAAAGATGGAGAGTTAGTACACATGTTAGAGCGTCACCATATTGAAGGTCGTCCTGCCGAAATGATTGCAGAAAACCTTATGGATGCTTACAACGCAAACTGTTAATCACCTCTTTTACAGAGAAATCACTTACAGCAAATGATATAAAACCACGATTTAGTCGTGGTTTTTTTGTACATATTATCCTTTGAATTACCTTTGCATTATGAGAAAAATTTTAGCATATCCGCTTACCGCAATATATTTTGTTTTCTTTGGCTTGGTTTTAGTCATATTCCATCCCATACAATGGTTTTGTTTTAATGTTTTTGGATATCAAGCACATAAGAAGAGTGTTGATTTCTTACAGTTTTCCATTATGCGATGTACTAATCTTTTAGGAACGCGTTATACATTTACAAATCCGTATGATATAAGTACAGACGAACCAATAATTATTGTAGCTAATCATCAAAGCATGTATGATATCTCGCCAATAATATGGTATTTCAGAAAACATCATGTCAAATTTATTAGTAAAAAAGAACTCGGAAAAGGCATACCAAGCGTGTCGTATAATTTACGTCACGGAGGTTCTGTTTTAATAGATAGAAAAAATCCAAGACAAGCACTTCCTGCCATTATGAAATTTGGAGAATCTATTGAAAAATCTAATAGAGCAGCAGCTATTTTTCCAGAAGGCACAAGAAGTAAAGATGGTACGCCTCGTAAATTTCAAACAAAAGGGTTAGAAATTTTATTCAAAAAAATCCCCTCAGCAACCATTGTTCCTGTAACGATAAACAACTCCTGGAAGATGTTACGCTACGGAAAATTTCCAATGGGTATAGGAAATCATATCACAATTACCACACATAAGCCTATTAAATTAGCTACCTTTACAGATAGAGAAGCCTTAATTAATAGTATTGAAACCACTATTATTTCTAATATTAAACTTTAAAACAAAAAGCAATGTCATTAAAAAACATAAGATTAGAGGTGATGCAGTTTTTAGAAAAAGACGTAAATTCATTAATCGAAAAATATTTAATTCCAATTGATAAGATCTGGCAACCAACAGATTTCTTACCAAATACTGAAGGCGATAATTTTATTGAAGAGGTTAAAGAAATACGTGAACTCTCAAAAGAATTACCTTATGATTTCTGGGTAGTTTTAGTAGGAGATATGATTACTGAAGAAGCATTACCAACATACGAATCATGGTTAATGGACGTAGAAGGCGTTAACCAAATGGATGGACAAAACGGATGGGCAAAATGGGTACGTCATTGGACCGCCGAAGAAAACAGGCATGGAGATGTACTTAACAAATATCTATACCTTTCTGGACGTGTAAACATGAAAGAAATTGAAAAAACTACGCAATATCTTATTGCTGATGGTTTTGATATTGGTACAGATAGAGATCCTTATAAAAACTTTTTATACACTAGTTTTCAAGAATTAGCAACTTATATTTCCCATAATAGAGTTGCCAAATTAGCTAAAGACAAAGGAAACAAACAATTAAGTAAAATGTGTAAAATTATTTCAGGAGATGAAATGAGACACCACCATGCATATTGTGAGTTTGTAGAACGTATTTTTAAAGTAGACCCTAATCAAATGATGATGGCGTTTCAATATATGATGAAACAAAAAATCACCATGCCAGCTCACTTTTTAAGAGAATCTGGAGATAAAATGAGTTCTGCTTTCGAAGAATTTTCTAACACCGCACAACGTATTGGTGTATACACAGCAACTGATTATGTTGATATTTTACAGAAATTAATTCACCGTTGGGAAATTGATAAAATTACCAACCTGTCTGATGATGCTGAAAAGGCTAGAGATTATCTAATGAAATTACCGTCGCGTTTAACACGCTTATCGGAACGTATGAAAATACCCGAAAATTCTTACCAGTTTAAATGGGTAGAACCGGCTATTATCAAATAAAATACGGCATAAAACAAAATAACTTCCCAATTCCTTTCAATCTTTTTTGAAGGGAATTGTTTTTTTAAAACTATAATGAACAACAACACACTCCTCACAAACACAATTGCTTTTGTAAAAGAAAAACTTGAAGGTGCCGAAGGCGGACACGATTGGTTTCATATTGAACGTGTTTATAAAAACACACTCTTAATTACCAAAACAGAAGACGTAAACATACAAATTGTTACACTTGGTGCCTTATTACATGATATTGCAGATAGCAAGTTTCATGATGGTGACGAAACCGTAGGTCCAAAAGTCGCGCAACAATTTTTGGCTAGTCAAAATGTAGATCAAAACACCATTGATCATGTGATAAAAATTATTGAAAACATTTCTTATAAAGGCGGAAATGAAGCACAACAATTTAAGTCTGCAGAATTAGATGTCGTACAAGATGCAGATAGATTAGATGCCATTGGAGCTATTGGTATTGCCCGAACATTTAACTACGGAGGTTTTAAAAACAGAACGATTTACGATCCTGAAATTCAGCCAAATCTAAATATGACTAAAGCTGAATATAAAATTTCAACAGCTCCAACAATTAATCATTTTCATGAAAAATTACTGCTACTAAAAGATAAAATGAATACCAAAACTGGATTAAAAATAGCTAATCAACGTCATCTGTTTATGGAAGAATATCTAAATCAGTTTTTTGCAGAGTGGAATGGCGAAAAATAATAACGAATTCTAACACTATTAATATTACATTACTTTAACACCTTTTAACACAAGTAAACCCAAAGAATGACCGAATTTTTGAATATTTTTGGGTTCTATAAAAAATCAAACCATGAAAAAACTTATTTTATCATTAACCATGCTTTTATTTTCTTTTGCAGCACCATTGTTTGCAGATGAAGGAATGTGGTTTTTAATGCATATTGAGCGATTAAATCATCGTGATATGCAAAAAATGGGGTTACAATTAACTCCAGAAGAAATTTACAGTATCAACAATCAAAGTTTAAAAGATGCCATTGTGCAATTTAACGGTGGTTGTACAGCGAGTATTATTTCTGAAAACGGATTATTACTAACTAATCATCACTGTGGATATTCAGCAATTGCAGAATTATCTACTGAAGAACAAAACCACTTAAAAAATGGATTTTGGGCTGGTTCTATGGAAGAAGAACTTAAACCAGAAAGCTTATACGTTAGATTTTTTGTAAGAATGGACACTGCTACCGAGCGTATTTTAGCTCAGGTTAACGATGACATGACTGAAAAAGAACGTGAAGCTGCTATCAATAAAGAGATTGCTAAAATTGAGAAAGAAAATAATGAAGGTGGAAAATACACTGTTTCAGTAAAATCTTTTTTCCAAGGTAATGAATTTTACTACTTTGTTTACGAAGATTATGAAGATGTTCGTTTAGTAGGAACACCTCCAGAAAGTGTTGGAAAATACGGTGGAGATACTGATAACTGGGAATGGCCAAGACATACTGGTGATTTTTCTTTATTCAGAGTTTACACAAACAAAGAAGGAAAAGCTGCAAAATATGCAACTACAAACGTACCAATGCAAGCGGGTTACCACCTTCCTGTAAATATTGATGGTGTTCAAGAAGATGATTTTGCAATGATTTTAGGATATCCAGGACGTACAAACCGTTGGATGCCTGCACAAGGTGTTGAGCAAAACGTGAAATTTGCTTATCCTGCTTGGGTTGAGTCTAGCAAATTAAGTATGGATGTGATGAAAAAATACATGGATCAAGACGAATCTGTTAACCTTATGTATGCTTCTACCTATGCTGGTACTGCAAACTACTGGAAAAATAGAGGTGGAATGATTGATGCTTTAACAGCTCACAAAACTGTTGCTACAAAATCTAAAGTTGAAAAGAAATTCAATAAATGGGCTAATAAAAAAGCCAACAAAGCTAAATACGGTAATGTTATTGCTGATATTAATAACTACTACGAGTTAACAAACGAAAAAGCAAGACATAGTAACTACCTATTAGGAATGTTACGTGGAAGTAATTTTGCTATCTTACCTTACAGATTAGGTAAAACTTTAGAGCAATATGCAGATGCTAACGAAGCTAAACGTAAAGAATTATTACCTAGACTTACAGCTTACGTACAAAAATCTTACAGTGAAATGTACTTACCATTAGAAACTGAAGTATTTGCTGCACATTTAGGATTATATGCTTCAAAAACTAACTATCCGCTTCCTGAATTAATTACAGAATTAGGAGCTGCAAACAACAATGACTTTACTGCTTATGTTGATGCTATGATGGAATTAAGTATCTTTTCTTCTAAAGAAAAAGTAGAAGCATTTTTACAATTCCCTGATAAAGCTTTAGTAGAAAATGATCCACTTTACAAATTATCAACTGAATTATTAAACAAATACAGAGAACAACCTGAAAACTTAGTACAACCTGAAAACGATTACCAAAAATCATTCAGATTATTAGTTGCAGGATTACGTGAATCTGGTTTAAGTAGCATTGCATATCCAGACGCAAACTCAACGTTACGTTTATCTTACGGAAAAGTAAGAGCGCTACCTAAAGATAGCCGTAATGATGCCGCAGTAAACAATTACACAACCTTAAAAGGGATGATTGCAAAATACATACCTAATGATGGTGAGTTTGATTTACCACAAGCCATGTTAGATATCTATGCGAAGAAAGATTACGGACGTTACGCTAATGCAAAAGGTGAACTTCCTGTAAACTTCTTAACAGATAACGATATTACTGGAGGAAACTCTGGATCTCCTGTTATTAACGGAAAAGGTGAACTTATTGGGTTAGCTTTTGATGGTAATATTGAAGCTATGGCTGGTGATGTTATTTTTGACAAGAAATTACAACGTACTATTAACGTTGATATTAGATACGTACTTTGGTTAATTGACAAGTATTCAAATGCAAAACATATTGTAGATGAATTAACTATTGTAGGTGAGTAATCACTTCAGTTAACAGCAATAAAAAAGCGACCTCAAAAATGATGGTCGCTTTTTTTATATCTTATAGTTCCCTTATTTATTACCCTGGAAAATCTGCTTTACGTTTTTCTAAAAAAGCCGTTGTCCCTTCTTTAAAATCAGCGGTACCAAAGCTATCTCCAAAAGCATTAATTTCTACTTCAAAACCATTTACACCATCTTTATAATTCGCATTTACTGCTTTAATAGCGGCTCCAATAGCTACCGATGAATTTCTCATAATTTTACCTGCTATTTTTTCAGCCAATGGTAATAATTCCTCTTGAGTCACTACGTGATTTACTAAACCATAATTTAAGGCTGTTGCAGCGTCAATCATACCTGCTGTCATAACAAGTTCCATCGCACGACCTTTTCCTACTAATTGCGGTAAACGTTGCGTACCACCATATCCAGGAATAACCCCCAATGATACTTCTGGTAATCCCATTTTTGCATTATCACTTGCGAGTCTAAAATGAGCTGCCATAGCTAACTCTAATCCGCCACCAAGAGCAAACCCATTCACTGCAGCAATTACAGGTGTGCTTAAATTCTCAACAAAATCAAATAAAATCTCTTGTCCTTTTGCCGCTAATTTTGCTCCATTTTCTATATCAAAATCAGCAAATTCGCTAATATCTGCGCCAGCAACGAAAGCTTTTTCACCACTTCCTGTAACAATAATAACTTTAGTTTCTTTAGCTGTATTTGCAGCATCAAAAGCTTCGTGAAGTTCTTGAATAGTTGCTCTATTTAAAGCATTTAATTTTTTTGGTCTATTAATAGTAATGGTTGTAATTCCATTGCTAGTTTCCGAAAGAATGTTGTTATAACTCATATTATAATTATTTTATTTTTTTGGAAAAAGCACTATAAAAGTGGTGCCTTTATCTTGTTCTGTTGTAAAAGTAATACTTCCTTTATAGTTTTCTACAATGTTTTTAACCATTGCTAAACCAAGCCCCATTCCACTAGATTTAGTCGTGAATTTAGGCTCAAATATTTTAATTTTATTGTCTTCTGAAATCCCCGTTCCATTATCTGAAATGGTAATACATGCATTTTCATTTTCTTCGGAAATATGAACAGCTATTCTTTTATTTTCCTGATTTTCAGGAATCGCTTGAATGCCATTTTTCACCAAATTAGTAACTACTCTAATTAATTGCGTACGGTCAAAATCGGCTAATATTTCTTCTTTTTCTGCTGAAAACACCACAAAATCTTCACTAAAAATATCTAAACCTAGCTTTACAATACTTACTACATTAAGAGTTTCATTTTGTTGTGCTGGCATTTTTGCAAAGTTTGAAAATGCCGAAGCAATAGAACTCATGGTATCTATTTGCTGAATAATTGTTTTAGTATACTCATCTAACTTTTGATGAATTTGAGGATCTGTAGGATCAAACTTACGTTGAAAACTCTGCACACTTAATCGCATTGGTGTTAACGGATTTTTAATTTCGTGTGCCACCTGTTTTGCCATCTCTCTCCACGCTTGTTCACGTTCGCTTCTTGCGAGTTTTATAGCACTATCTTCCAATTCATCAATCATACTATTGTAAGAACGTACTAAAATTTCAATTTCCTCACTAGATGATTCTACTTCAATTTTTTTATTGCGTTTTTCCAATCGGGTTTCGTTTATTTTATCGCTAATTGTTTTTAATGATTTGGTAATATATTTAGACAGTAAATACGCCAATACTACCGCTATAAATAGCATAAATAGATAAGCATAGGCTAAGCGTTCTAAAAATTCTTTCAACTCTTTATTTAAGAAATCATTATTTTCTAAATAAGGAAGATTTAAAATCGCTAAAGGTTTAAATTTTTGATCGGTGATATACGAATAAGATGACTGAAACACCTTTCCGTCTTTAGTATTTTTTCTAATATAGCGATGATCTGCAGTATTTGAAATACGATTTAGTATTTCGGCATCTAAACATGTAGAAATAGAATCGGCAGTGATACTTGCTTTTGATGATTTTAGCAAACCACCATCTAAATCATACAAATTTACCTGAAGCTCGTGTATAGCAGAAATCTCGTAGATTTTCTCTTTAAATATTAAAGGAATATTATCGGTACTCACCACATAGGTGTTTTGCCGACCGCTTAAAATATAGTTGATATGTTCTTTTATAGCAGATTCTTTACGCTCCAACCGGTCTCTATGATAATCTTGAGCCTCTTCATTATATTGATAAATAGAAACTGCAGCAATAAGTATAGAGGCTAGTAATACCACCAATATCATGGCAATAAATATCCTAAATCGTAATGAAAGTTTTTTTAGCTTCATCTATAAAATTATAATGAAATAAAGGTAACAATAATCAAGCCAAGGCGTCTACTTTTCATCGTTTTTAGCCCTAATGTTTTTATAGATTTTAAAGCCTAACATCAATAAAATACCTAAAATAAAAATACCAATCACACCAAAAACCCAATTGATAGCACTTTTTAAAATGACCAAAAACACAACAGCGAAAAGAATAAAGGTCGCCCCTTCGTTCCATAAACGCATAAAATTTGATGATTTTCTCACATGATCGCGTTGTAATTGTTTGTAAAATTGGTGCGTTTTTAAATGATATAGAATCAACAATACTACAAAAGTCAGTTTTACATGCATCCAAGCCTCTTGTAGCCAAAATGGTTGCAAAATTAATAACCAAACTGCAAATAATACAGCCAAAATAGCTGATGGCCAGGTAATGATTGTCCAAAGTCTTTTGGCCATAATTTTAAGTTGCGTACCTAAAATTTCTTTATCTGGAGATGGTTTTTGAGAGGCTTCAATTTGATATACAAATAAACGTGGAATGTAAAATAATCCTGCAAACCAGGTAATCACAAAGATTAAATGAAACGATTTTATATAGTTGTAATATTCCATAGCAATAAAATAGTTAGTCTGTTTTTACGACTTCGGGTTGCAAATTAGTTCTTATTTCTCTGTTCAAAAAATAGGCGGTTACAATAGTTGCCAAAACATCAGAAATTGGGAATGACATCCACACCCCTAATTCGCCATAAAAATTAGGCAAAATTAAAATTAAAGGAATAAAGAAAAATCCTTGTCGCGTTAAGGTTAATAACAATGCAGGAGTGGCTTTTCCTATGGCCTGAAAATAGGCTGCACCAATTAACTGTATTGCAATAATTGGTGTTGCTGCAAACACCCAACGCATGGCGCTTGGTGTTTTATTTAATACTTCAGGTTCTGTAGTAAATAAGGACGTAATTGTTTCTGGAAAACACATTAATAGTATAAAAACAAGCGTTGCTAATACTACAGCATATTTTATAGCGATGTTAATCGCTTCGCGAACTCGTGTATAATGAGAAGCGCCATAATTAAAACCAGCAATAGGTAAAAATCCTTGTGTAATTCCGAATACAGGAAAAAGTGCGAACATAAGCATTCTACCTACAATTGCGTATGAAGTTACCGAGGTTTCGCCTCCTAAATCAAACAAAATATTATTCATAAACAGATAGGTAATACTCACCACTGCTTGTCTTGCAAGAGTTACAAATCCTAAAGATGCAATTTCAGAAACAATCTTACTTTTTAGTATAAAATGAGAGATATTCACTTTCAATTCTGATTTTCCTGATAAGAAAAAACGTAATAAAAAAGCAAAACAAAGTAGATAAGAAATTGTGGTTGCCCAAGCAGCACCTTCCATACCATAGCCAAGTACATTTATAAAAAGATAATCTAAAACAATATTTCCTACCGAAGGAAACATCATAGCATACATAGCGTATTTGGGTTTACCTTCTGCTCTAGCTATTGTGTTTCCTAACATATTTAGTCCTAAAAAAGGAACACCATAAAGTACAATAACATAGTATATTTTTGCAGATTCAAAAATAGCGCCTTTTCCTCCAAAAGCAGGAATAATACTATCGGCAAAAATGAGTCCTAAACTCGCTAAAGTAATTGTAAAGAATAAGGTTAGTACAATTTGATTTCCAAAGGTTTTTAGTGCTTTTTCCTTATCTCCCGAACCTAATGCACGCGAAATAACTGAAGCCCCACCAATACCAATACTCATTCCTAAGGCGGCAATAAAAAAGGACACAGGCAACACCACATTTATGGCAGCAATTGCGATAGATCCTATCCAATTTCCTACAAAAATAGTGTCTACTAAAATATTTAGAGACATCACTAAAATCCCTATTGATGCGGGTACTGCTTGTTTAACAAGCAATTTGCTAATAGGTTCTGTTCCTAGGTTTTTAGATTGACTTTCGGCCATTATACTTCCACCTTTTCATCAGCCCAATTGGTAATCCATTTTGCTAATAATCCAGCCCATTCTTTATCGTCATTTAAGCAGGGTAATGTTTTAAATTCTTTCCCTCCTACTTCGTGAAAAATTTCTTCACCTTCCATAGCAATTTCTTCTAAAGTTTCTAAACAGTCACTCACAAATGCTGGTGTTGAAATCGCCATAGTTTTTATACCTTGTTTTCCAAAACGCTCAATAGTTCTATCGGTATAAGGTTGTAACCAAGGATCAAAACCTAAACGCGATTGAAATGATGTTGAAAAACTATCTGAAGGTAAGTTTAGTTTTTTAGCCACTAATTCTGTGACTTTTAAACATTGATGTCTATAGCAAAACTCGTGCGCTTTACTTGGCGTTGCACAACAACTTCCATCAATTTTACAGTGCGATTTAGTAACATCACTTTTCTTGATATGACGTTCTGGTACACCGTGATATGAAAACAGATAATGCTCGTATGTTTTACCTTCTAAATTCTTCTTTAAAGAATTAGCAAGCACTTCAATATAGTCTTCTCTGTTATAAAAAGCTGGTAAAGCGTCAATTTTAAGGTTTGGAAAACTTGCAGCTCTAACTTCTTCAGCAAGCACCAAAATTGTTTCGGTAGTTGCCATAGCAAATTGTGGATACAACGGAATTAAAAAAACTTCATCAACACCTTTATCAACTAATTCTTGTAATCCTTTTTTTATAGTCATACTTCCGTAACGCATAGCCAAAGCAATTGGTAGTGGCGTTTCTTCTTGCACCTTATCTTTAAGTCGCTCCGAAATTACAATTAAAGGCGAACCTTCTTCCCACCATATTTTCTTGTAAGCGGCAGCAGAAGCTTTAGGTCTTGTTTTAAGGATAATCCCCTTAACTAATAATGCCCTTGCAATTAGAGGAAGATCGATAACACGCTCATCCATTAAAAATTCTCCTAAATATTTTTTTACATCTTTTGGTTCTGGGCTTTCTGGTGAACCAAGATTTACTAATAAAACTCCTTTCATGTGTACTCTTTATATATTACGAAGATAATGACATTATATATTTTTTTGGCGTTGTGCCATACTTCTTTTTAAATGCTGAAATAAAATGACTCGCAGTACTGTAACCTACTTTTAATCCAACTTCATTAACATTATTATTTCCAGACTCTAATAGTTTACGGGCCACTTCCATTTTATAATCAAACAGAAAACTAAATACTGTATCCCCGTAAATTTCCTTAAAACCTTCTTTTAATTTCTTTAAACTTAATTGTATTTCGTCTGCCAATTCTTGTAATGTAGGCGGTTCAGTCATTCTATTAATGATAATATCTTTAGCTTTTCTAATTTTAACCACATTGGTCTCATCCATTAAAAACGGACATTGCTCAATATTTGCATCTTCGCTTCTGTTAAAATACAAACTCAATAACTCGTAAGCTTTACCTTTAAAATATAAATTACGGATAGAACTATTAAGATTATAATGAATTAATTGTGTTAATACAATTGCCATTGAAGGCGTAATTTTTCCGTCTTTATAATATTTTTTATCCTTATTGTCCCCACTTAAAAAAGTGATATAATCAGCTTCTTGAGAAAATAAACTATGAAATTTCTTAATAGAAATTAACATGGTTACCATCCATGAATGTGGTTTACTCGTAAGATGGATTGGTAAATCACGTTGTGGATTATACAATAACAGCGATTTTTCATCTTCAATATCTAAAGCATAGCTTCCATTATTAAAAATAAATTGGCAAGATCCTTTTAAACAGAAGTGAAATTGAATAAAACTACTATCAATATGTCGCTGAAGGGTTGCTTCAACATTATTTTCATTTTGATAGGTAAGAATATAAAAATCTTTATCTATTTCTACCTCATTAAAAGATCCTTGGGCGATACTTTTTTCTGAATTAAAATTTGAATCCATTTTAAAGTTATTTAGATTAATTCTAAACTGATAGTCTAAAAAGTGTTATTAACCTTACAAAAATAGGCTAATTCAAGGGATTAATTAAAAAATAACCTCAAAAAACTAACAGCGACACTTATTGTTCCTTGAGCGTTATTTTTTAGAAACCGTTACCGTTACTTTTGTTTCTTTAAAGTTCCAAAATTGTTTAATGGAAAATAATAACAAATTGAAAACAACTTATTTTTACGCTATTGGCTTAAGCTACAAAAAAGCTGATGCTGAAATTCGCGGTCATTTCAGCTTAAATAGCGACGGAATGGAAGCCCTTCATCAGCAAGCAAAAACTAATGGTATTGAAAGCTTAATTGTCACTTCTACCTGTAACCGTACAGAAATTTACGGTTTTGCAGAACATCCTTTTCAACTTATTAAATTACTTTGTGATAACACCAACGGTAGCGTTGAGGAGTTTCAAAAAGTAGCTTATATATATAAAAGTAAAGATGCTATTTCTCATATGTTTAGAGTAGGATCTGGTTTAGACAGTCAGATATTAGGTGATTTTGAAATTATTAGCCAGTTAAAAATAAGCGCGAGATACTCAAAAAAAGAAGGTTTACTTAACGCCTTTTTAGAACGTTTAATTAATGCTGTAATTCAAGCAAGTAAACGTATAAAAACAGAAACTGAAATCTCATCTGGTGCCACATCGGTATCTTTTGCATCGGTACAATACATTTTAAATAATATTAGTGATATTTCAAACAAGAATATTCTACTCTTCGGAACAGGAAAAATTGGAAGAAACACTTGCGACAACTTGGTAAAACACACCAAAAACGAACATATTACTTTAATTAACCGTACAAAAACCAAAGCTGAAGAAGTAGCGGGAAAATTTAACGTACTAGTTAAAGATTATGCCAACTTACAAGAAGAAATTAGTGATTCGGATATTTTAATTGTAGCCACAGGAGCACAAAACCCTACGGTTGATAAACATTTAATTCAATCTGAAAAACCATTATTAGTCTTAGATTTATCTATCCCTAAAAATGTAGATATCAACGTTGAAGAGCTAGAAAACGTTACAGTTATTCACTTAGATCACCTCTCACAAATTACAGATAAAACGCTTGAAAACAGAAAGGCACAAATACCACATGCCGAAGCGATTATAGAAGATATAAAAATAGAGTTTAATAGTTGGTTAGAAACTCGTAAATTTGCACCAACAATTAAAGCGTTAAAACTCAAACTCAACAACTTTAAAGTTGCTGAACTAGATACACAGCGCAAAAAATTGTCTGATTTTAATGAAGCGCAAGCCGAATTAATAAGTAACAACATTATTCAAAAAATAACCAACCATTTTGCACATCATTTAAAAGATGATGATTGCTCGACTATTGAAAGCTTAGAATTAATAAAAAAAGTATTTCAACTAGAAGAATCTTCAAACCATGTCTAAAACAATACGCATTGGAACTCGCGATAGCGAATTAGCCTTATGGCAAGCCAAAACAGTACAATCACAATTACAACACTTAGGTCATAAAACAGTATTAGTTCCTATAAAATCTGCCGGTGATTTAGTCCTTGACAAACCACTTTACGAATTAGGAATTACAGGTGTTTTTACTAAAACTCTGGATATTGCAATGCTTAACGGCGATATTGATATTGCTGTACATTCTTACAAAGATGTACCTACAGCTTTACCAAATGGTATTGTAAAAGCAGCAGTTTTAAAACGTGGAAATATTAAAGACACACTAGTTTTTAATAATAATGAAGAGTTTTTATCTGCACCCGAAGGTATAATTGCAACTGGAAGCTTACGTCGTAGAGCACAATGGCTTAACCGTTTTCCTACACACACAATTGTTGGCTTACGCGGAAATGTAAATTCACGCTTAGAAAAGTTAGAAAACAGCGATTGGAACGGTGCTATCTTTGCAGCAGCAGGATTAGGTCGTTTAGATTTAACACCTGAAAATTCTGTAAATTTAGATTGGATGATTCCTGCACCAGCACAAGGAGCAGTTATGATTACAGCTTTAGATGAAGATGAAGAAATTAAAGAAATTTGCAAAGAACTAAATGACGAAGAAACCGACACTTGTACTACAATTGAACGTGATTTCTTAAGACTTTTAGAAGGAGGGTGTTCGGCGCCAATTGGAGCTTTAGCATACATAAAAGACGAAGAAGTACTTTTTAAAGGTGTTTTATTAAGTCCTGATGGAACTAAGAAAATTGAAGTTTCTCGTACTGAAAAAGTAGGTGAACATTATCAAATTGCTCAATTTTCTTCAGAATTTATTATTGAACGTGGTGGGAAACGTTTAATGGATGCTATTAAAGATTCAGGAAAAGAAACTAATATATATTCTACAAAATCACTTACAGAAGACCAACGTTTTCTATTAAATGACGGTTTGGTAACTGAAAGTAATGATGCTATTAAAATTAGCCTGAATAGAATACAACCTTCTTTATTAAAAAAACCAACCCAAAACGTAATTATTACAAGCAAAAATGCAGTTGAAGCTATTTTAAACAACTGTCCTGCCGAAGAATTACAATTTAAAAATATATACTGCGTAGGTCGTCGTACAAAACGAATGACTGAAAAACGTATTGGAAAAGTAACCCATACCGAAAAGAACGCAAAAGCATTAGCCGAATATTTAGTAGACTTTATTGACGGTACAGAAGTAACTTATTTTTGTAGCGATTTAAGATTAGATGATTTACCAACTATCTTAAGTGAAAATCACATAAAAGTTAACGAAATTGAAGCTTACCAAACAAAATTTGATTCAGAAAAAGTAAAAGATAATATTGAAGGTATTATGTTTTATAGCCCTTCAACTGTTGATAGTTTTATGACTAAAAATAAAGCTAACGGAATTGCATTTTGTATTGGAGAAACAACAGCTGCGGTAGCTAGAGAACACTTTAAAGATGTTAGAGTTGCAAAAGTACCAACTGTTGAAAGTGTTATTGAGTTAGTAAACGAACACTATATTTAGTCGTTTTACAACACGTTGTTTTAAGCAAATTTGCGTCCTACAAACTAGTATGATTTAAAATGTCAAAATTTAAAAAACAATCTTTACTAAATTACATTTATCGGTTTTTCGATATCATTGTATTGTTTTTTATTGTATTTGATTTTGGGTACGATCACGCCGATAATTACACGTCACCACATGTTTTTGGGTTGATTGTATTATCGGTTTTATTACTCGCTTTTAATACCGCAAAATTTTTTATTTATAAATACCAAAACAATAAAAAAGTAGCCCTAGTAAACATTGTTATCATATCAGTTTTACTAATTACTTCTTTTATAGTCTCCCTTGTACATAGTCACAACGAGTATCACTTTATTTTACAACGTATAAAACCAATTTTAGAATATGGTTTAGTATTATATTTCTTACTAAGACTCCTTATATTAGTTCGTTATGTTTACGAAGTCTATTTTAATCCTGCTATTGTATTTGTAGGAAGTTTTTTTATTTTAGCCATTTTAGGTGCCTTTTTATTGATGCTACCTAGTGCAACAACTAATGGCATTACTTTTACAAATTCTTTATTTACAGCAACTAGCGCAGTATGTGTAACTGGTTTAGCTGTGTTAGATACCAGTAAAGATTTTACAATTATTGGGCAATCGATAATACTAGTACTCATTCAATTAGGAGGATTAGGTATTTTAACCTTTACTTCATTTTTCGCTTTCTTTTTTAGAGGAAGTTCTTCATTTAAAGAAGGCTTAAACACCAAAGATTTTATTGCTCAAGAAGGTTTAAAAGATGTATTTAGAGCAGCATTAAACGTCGTTACATTTACTGTGGCGTTAGAATTTATTGGTGCTGGGTTTATTTATTTTTCAGTAACAGATAATAGCGTGATTTCAAATAAGCTGTTCTTTTCAGTCTTTCATTCTATTTCAGCATTTTGTAACGCTGGATTTTCTATTCTTCCGTCAGGATTATTTCAAGAAAGCATTCGTTTTAACTACAGTTTTCAATGGGTTATCATGATGCTTATTATTGCTGGAGGTTTAGGTCATAATATCATTTTTAACTTCTATCAGAAAATTAAAATTTCAATTTTAGAACTTTTTGATAGAAATGCAATTCATAAACGGGTGCCAATTATTACATTAAATACAAAAATTGTAATTTACACTACGGTTATTTTATTATTTGTAGGTTGGGTATTTTTCTTTATTTCAGAATATCACAATACCATGTTAGAACATACCACAATTATTGGAAAGCTAACTAACGCAGCATTTAACTCGGTGAGTCCAAGAACTGCAGGTTTTAATGTAATAGATTACAGCCAAATGACGTTACCTTCATTATTATTTCTTATATTTTTAATGTGGGTTGGAGCTTCACCAGCATCAACAGGTGGTGGTATAAAAACCAGTACCTTTGCCTTAGCAACACTTAATATTTTTGCAGTAGCTAGAGGTAAAAAAAGTATTGAAATTTTTGGAAAACGTATCTCAGGAGAATCTACAAACAGAGCTTTTGCTATTATTTGTATTTCACTAATAGTTATAGGATGTTCAATTATGGCAATTTTACTTTTTGAGCCTAAAGACACTCCTTTATTAACCGTAGTTTTTGAGTGTTTTTCAGCATTTAGCACCGTAGGTTTAAGCCTTAATTTTACACCTACATTAACCGAAGCAAGTAAATATGTTATTATAGCCGTTATGTTTATAGGACGTATAGGAATGCTCAATTTAATGATTGGATTATTACGACAGATAAATTATCAGTTTTACCAATACCCAAAAGAGAACATCCTTATTAACTAAAAATATAACAAGACATTAAATAATTATAAAATGAAAATAATCGTTATCGGACTCGGAAATTTCGGACATGCCTTAGCATTAAGCCTTACCGAAACAGGCAACGAAGTCATTGTGATTGATAAACAAATGGATAAGATTAATTTGGTAAAAGACCAAGTATCTCATGCCATATGTATGGATTCTACAAACGAACTAGCCTATAATGCCGTACCTTTAAAAGATGCCGACAAGGTTGTGGTGGCTATTGGTGAAAACGAAGGCGCAGCGATAATTACAACCGCTATCATTAAAAAACTATCTGATGTAAAAATTATTAGTCGCGCTCTGTCACCTATTCACGATACCGTTTTAGAAGCCATGGGTGTGCATAGCATTATTCATCCAGAGCAAGATTCGGCAAACCGATTAACAAAGCAAATAAACTTCAAATCTACCTTAGAGAATTATCAATTAGATGATAACTTTACCATTTCAGAAGTCAAAGCAAAAAAGGATTTCTTCGGAAAAACATTAAAAGAACTCGATACCACAAATACATTTCAACTCACATTAATTACTATTATTCGCGAAAAAGAAAAACGTAATATACTGGGTAAAAAACATATAATTAAAGAAAGCATTGGTCGTGTAAATTCAGAAACTACAGTACAAGAAAACGATACTTTAGTTGTTTATGGCAACAATAAAGATATTGAAAGCTATTGTGTAGGACAAGAAGAATACGATTTAAGAAACAAAAACATATAACATGATAAAAAACGATTTGTTTTTAAGAGCCTTAAAAGGCGAAACTGTAGAACGTCCACCAGTATGGATGATGCGTCAAGCAGGAAGATATTTACCAGAATTCATGGACATCAAAGCCAAATATGATTTCTTTACACGTTGCCAAACGCCCGAATTAGCGAGCGAAATTACCGTGCAACCTATAAGACGTTTTGGTATGGATGCCGCTATTTTATTTAGCGATATTTTGGTAATCCCTCAAGCCATGAATATTGAGGTACAAATGAAACCTAATTTTGGTCCTTATTTACCAAATCCAATCCGCTCTCAAAAAGATGTAGATAATGTTATTGTACCAGATGTTACTGTAGCTTTAGATTATGTGTATCAAGCTATAAAAGCAACTAAAGAAAAACTTAACGACGAAATTCCGCTTATAGGTTTTGCTGGATCTCCATGGACTATTTTATGCTATTGCGTACAAGGACAAGGAAGTAAAAACTTTGATAAAGCCAAAGAATTTTGTTTTACAAACCCAATTGCAGCACACCAATTATTGCAAAAAATCACCGATACTACTATTGCTTATCTTAAAGAAAAAGTAAAAGCAGGTGTTAACGCTGTACAAGTTTTTGACTCTTGGGGAGGGATGCTTTCTCCGGTAGATTATCAAGAATTTTCTTGGCAATATATCCAACAAATTATCGATGCTTTAAAAGATGAAACTCCAGTAATCGCTTTCGGTAAAGGTTGTTGGTTTGCTCTTGACGAAATGGCAAATTCTGGCGCTGCAGCTCTTGGAATAGACTGGACATGTTCTGCAAAAAACGCACGTTATTTAACAGGTGGAAACATTACACTACAAGGAAATTTTGATCCTACTCGCTTATTTTCTCCACCAGCAGAAATCAAGAAAATGGTTCACCAAATGATTAACGAATTTGGTAAAGACAAGTACATTGTAAACCTAGGTCACGGTATTTTACCAAACATTCCTATTGAAAACGCACGCGCATTTATTGATGCCGTAAAAGAATATAAAGTGTAATTTCACTTGGGCGTTACCTACTTTTTTAAAGTAACTTTTTAGTATTACACACTACTAATAGCTATAAAAAAGTAGGTCGGGCTTTTTGGCAGTCGCTTTTTTGTGTTGCATAAACGCAACAACACAAAAAGAGCTTCAACAAATGCCACAATCCCTAACGCAAAAAAAAAGTACTATGATAAAACATATCATTTCAGGAATTAAAGCATACTTTGGAGCTTTCAGTTTAATTTCAAAACTAAAACTCTGGAAATATTTTGCAATTCCTATCCTAATTAGTTTAGTAACAGCAACCTTAATTTTCACTTCAGCTTACGGCTTATCTGATAATATTGGTGCTTATATTTCAAAACTATGGATTTGGGATTGGGGAAAAGAAACCTTCACCTCTATCGGAAATTTTATAGGCGGTTTACTGGTGGTTGTTATAGGTTTTATACTTTACAAACACATTATTATGGCATTATCGGCACCATTTATGAGTCCGGTTTCCGAAAAAATAGAAGCCCATTTATTAGAAAACGATCATCATATACATCGTGAAACCTCATTTAAAGCACAACTTTGGAGAGGTATAAAAATTAACCTTCGTAATTTATCAATGGAGTTATTGCTTACTATTCCAATATTAATTATTGGGTTAATTCCAGTTGTTGGCATCATTTCTAGCATCTTATTATTCTTAACCCAAGCCTATTATGCTGGTTTTGGTAATATGGATTACACATTAGAGCGTCATTTTAAATATAAAGAAAGTTTAACCTTTGTAAGACAAAATCGTGGTGTAGCTATTGGTAATGGCATCCTATTTATGCTCTTTTTACTAATTCCTGTGATTGGGGTTATTTTGGTATTACCACTATCGGTAACTGCTGCAACTAAAGAAACAGTAGCAGTATTAAAAGCGAATAACCATATCACTCTAAATTCATAAAAATGGTACTACTTTCTGAACCTTTTCTACTCGAAACACTTCACATAGAAGATGCTTCAGGCTTAAATCATTTAATGATTTCTAATGGAAAACGGTTTCAAAAATATCTACCAAATACACTAGCTCAAAACATTTCTGAAGACGCCTCAAAAAGCTATATTCAGCAAAAAATAAAAGAGAGCGAGAATAAAACAGAATTCGCTTTCGCCATAAAAGATAAAGACACCAAGCAAATTGCTGGATTAGTCATTTTAAAAAACATAACCAACAAACAAGGAGAATTTGCCTACTGTTTGGGAGCAAAATACTCAGGTAATGGCTGGGTAACAAAAAGCATTACAGCCGCTACAAATTTTGCTTTTAATGAATTACAATTAAACACATTACAAATTATAACACACCATACCAATACAAAAAGTATAAATGTCGCTAAACGTTGTGGTTTTAATTGGATAAAAACTTTAATTGGTGAATTTGACTCAGAAGATGGCCCATTAGATATGGAACTTTATCAAAAAAACGCATAAACATACATAAATGAAAAATAAATTTTACCAATATATACAAACACTTCAAGATCAAATCACCTCAAAATTAGAAGCTGTAGATGGCAAAGCAACGTTTCAAGAAGATATCTGGAAACGTCCTGAAGGTGGTGGCGGTCGCACACGAGTGATTGAAAATGGAAATGTATTTGAAAAAGGTGGTGTTAATATTTCTGGAGTACATGGGAAGTTACCAAAATCAATGCAAGAGTATTTTAACGTTGGTGATGTCGATTTTTTTGCCTGTGGATTAAGTTTGGTTTTACACCCTACCAACCCAATGGTACCAACAGTTCATGCCAATTGGCGTTATTTTGAAATGTATGATAAAGAAGGAAACATTGTAGGTAGCTGGTTTGGTGGCGGACAAGATTTAACACCTTATTATTTATTTGAAGAAGATGCAACGCACTTTCATAATGTATGTAAAACGGCTTGCGACAAACATAATCCTGAGTTTTATCCAAAATATAAAGCACGTTGTGACGAGTATTTTTATAATACACACCGTAATGAAGGTCGCGGAATAGGTGGTTTATTTTATGATCACTGTAAAGCATCAGAAACCATGACCATGGAAAACTGGTACGATTTCACAACTGAAGTTGGTAATAGTTTCCTAGAAAGTTACGTGCCAATTGTTGAAAAAAGAAAAGAGTTACCTTATACGGAAGCGCAACGTAATTGGCAAGAAATTCGTCGTGGTCGTTATGTTGAATTCAATTTAGTACATGATAAAGGCACACTTTTCGGACTAAAAACAAACGGACGTATAGAAAGTATTTTAATGAGTTTACCGCCACACGTACAATGGGTTTACGATCACCAACCTGAAGCCGGTAGCGAAGAAGAAAAATTAATTAAAGTATTACAAACCCCTGTAAACTGGGTGTAATATAAAATAGAAAACGAATGAATTGTTACTGCGGAAACACAAAACCATACGCAGATTGCTGTGAAATAATCCATAAAAATATGGAAGCTGCTAAAACGGCCCAACAACTTATGCGCTCTAGATATAGTGCTTTTGTAATGGCAAATGGCGACTATTTAATGGCAAGTCATCACAGTTCAACACGACCAATAAAAGAAAAAAAAGCCATTGTAGAATGGGCAAAATCGGTACAATGGATACGACTAGAAATTCTAGAAACTACCAAAGGTACAGCTAACGATATTGAAGGTACAGTAACCTTTAATGCGTATTTCTATGACCATGGAGAAGTAGATGTTATTCACGAAAAATCTGCTTTTATAAAAGAGAACAAACATTGGACCTATTTAGGATTCAGTAAATAAAACATATATTATGTACCCACTTAGAAGAAACAGAAGATTAAGAACAAACGAAGCGATTAGAAGCTTAGTTAGAGAAACAATCATTACACCTAACGACTTTTTAGTGCCGCTTTTTGTAGTTGAAGGCAAAGGAATTAAAGATGAAATTGCTTCAATGCCTAACTATTTTCGTTTTAGTTTAGACTTATTAGAAGGTGAAGTTAAAGAGCTTTGGAAATTAGGCTTAAAATCGGTTTTACTATTTGTAAAAGTTCCTGATAATTTAAAAGACAACAAAGGAACTGAAGCTTTAAACCCAAACGGATTGATGCAACGTGCCATTAAAACGGTAAAAAATGCTTGTCCGGATATGTTAGTGATGACAGATGTAGCACTTGATCCATATTCAGCTTACGGTCATGACGGTATTGTACAAAATGGTATGATCATAAACGATGAATCTACCGAAGTTTTAGCAAAAATGGCTTTAACACATGCCCAAGCTGGATCTGATTTTATTGCTCCTAGTGACATGAATGATGGAAGAACACTACAAATTCGTCAATTATTAGAACAAGAAGGATTTAAAAACACAGGGATTATGGCTTATACAGCAAAATATGCCTCATCATTTTATGGCCCTTTTAGAGATGCGTTAGACTCTGCTCCTGTTGATTTAGTTGATGTACCAAAAGACAAAAAAACTTACCAAATGGATTTTGGTAATAGAATAGAAGCTGTAAGAGAAACCTTAATAGATATTGATGAAGGTGCAGACATTGTGATGGTAAAACCAGGATTATCATACCTTGATATTTTAAGAGATATTAAAAACGAAGTTGATGTTCCTGTAGCAGTATACCAAGTATCTGGAGAATATGCTATGATAAAAGCAGCCTCACAAAAAGGGTGGTTAAATCACGATCAAGTAATGCTAGAAACAACTACGGCTTTTAAGCGTGCTGGTGCAGATATTATTGCATCGTATTTTGCTAAGGATATTGTTAAATTGATTTCGTAACTTCGTAAAAAAACAGAACACAAATTTATGACTGCATTACTCCTTTGGGCAACCGTATCTATTTTCTTTTCATTTTTATGCTCTATTCTTGAGGCTGTACTTTTAAGTATTACCCCAACATTTATTAACGTAAAAAAACAAGAGAAAAAAGAGTATGCTTCTACTCTAGAAGCACTTAAAAAAGATGTTGACAAGCCTCTTATTGCTATTTTAACATTAAATACAATTGCACACACGTTGGGAGCAATGATGGTAGGTATTCAAGCAGAGAGTTTACCTTATAAAATTGAACTTTTCGGAATTAATACCGTTGGAGTTGTTTCGGCAATTATGACATTATTAATTTTAGTCGCTTCAGAAATTGTTCCAAAAACCATTGGAGCAACTTACTGGAAACAATTAGCTAATTTCACATCAAAAGCACTTACTGTTTTAATTTTTCCATTAAAATGGACCGGTATTCTTTGGGTACTACAATTAACCACAAAACTTATTGGAGGTAAAGGTCACGGAAGTGTATTGAGTAGAGAAGGCTTTTTAGTGATGGCAGATATGGCTGAAAAAGAAGGTGTTTTTCAAGAATCAGAAAGTAAAATTATAAAAAATCTGCTTAATTTTAAGCAGGTTTTAGCTAAAAACGTGATGACGCCACGTACGGTTATGAAAACCGAAGATGAAACAATGACTATTGAAGATTTTTTTAACAATAATCATAGCGTGCGTTATTCAAGAATTCCTGTATATACTAATGATCAAGATAATATTACAGGATTAGTATTAAAGGATGATGTGTTTAAAGAAATGGCTTTTGGTAACGGTACTAAAAAGTTATCTGATATTAAACGAAATATTATTATTGTAGAAAGAAATCTTCCTATTCCATCACTTTTTGATAAACTTATTGAAGGTAAAAACCACATGGCTTTAGTAGTTGATGAATATGGAAGTGTAAGCGGTTTAGTAACCCAAGAAGACCTTATTGAAACCCTTTTAGGACTAGAAATTATGGACGAAAGTGATAACGTACCAGACTTACAACAATTGGCTAGAAAAAGTTGGGAAAACAGAGCAAAACGCTTAGGTATAATTGACGAAAATTCTGAAAATAATTAATGTTACACTGTATCATTAATAGTCCGTTGGGTAACACCAAAATAAGTGGCGATATTAATGGCGTTTCGGAAGTAAAGGTTTTAAATTCTGAAGAAAAAATAACAGAAAACATTCCTATTGAATTAAAAGATTGTGTGCTGCAACTTAAAGAGTATTTTGCAGGAAACCGACAACAATTCAACTTAAAACTTAATGCAAAAGGGACTGATTTTCAGCAACGAGTTTGGAAACAGTTAGCAGAAATTCCATACGGAAAAACAACGTCTTATTTAGAACTCTCTAAACAGTTGGGTGACGTAAAAGCCATACGAGCTGTAGCAAATGCTAATGGAAAAAACCCCTTATGGATTATTACACCTTGTCACAGAGTAATTGGAAGTGACGGCAGTTTAACCGGTTATGCAGGTGGTTTACATCGTAAAAAATGGTTATTGGAACACGAAAGTCCGTACAAACAAGCATCACTATTTTAAACGTTACATATTAAAAACTAAAAAACCCGCATTGAAATTAAATTTCAATGCGGGTTTTAATATTATAAAATGAGACTTAGATTCCCATTTTCTTTGCTATACTAGAAGGAATTCCTGCTTTATTAACCATAAATGCTGTTGTTTTATATTTCACGAAGTTTTTCGTTACAAATAAAAACCCTTTATAGTCGTTAGTTTCTCCCCAAGAGTTTTTAACAATGTAATACTCTTTTCCTAATTGATCTTTCACTATACCAACAATGTGCATTCCGTGATCATCTGTAGTTTGATAATTATCAAAAGCTTCTTGACGTATTTCTGGAGTAATTTCAAGTTCTGGTTTTGGACCATCAAACATATCTGCTTTTTCTTCAGCAGTCATATCTTCATATTTTACTGCAGGAACATACGCCACACCATTTTTCCAACTAAAACTTTTTTCACTAACATCTGTTGCCCAAGCTACGGTATATCCTTTTTCCAAAGCATTATCTATAACATCGGTCATTTCGTCCATTTTAATGTTATAAAGTTGATTAAAAGCCCAGTTATCTGGTACTAATAACGTTGTTTTTTCATAATAAGGAACATCTGTAAACGAAGACATTTGTATGTAATCATCTGGGTTAATTCCTACAACTTCTTTAGCGAAAGATTTTGGTGTGTATTCCTTTCCTTCGTAATCAAATGTTTCAGGAATGTCTCCTAAATATGAGTCAATAACAGAAGCATAAGCTGTTTTCCAGTTTGGTGTTAAAGTTCCATTAGGATTTTTAACAACGGCATCTAAAATAGACTTTAAAATGGTAGACATTTCTGCTAGTTTGTTTTTATCTGTACCGTAGTTTAAACCTGTATAAACCTCTCTTGGAACAGCACCATATTCACGAAACATATTAATAACATCGTGTAATGCACCACCTTCTCCTAACGTTAAAGCACCATGCATACGCACATAGCTTATACCTTTTTCTAGATACACATTTCTAGCCGTAAAAAGTTGAGATAATTGCACAGGATCTTTTCCCATACGTATCATTTCAGACTCTAAATATGAATTAGTAGCATAACTCCAACATGTTCCTGAAGAACCTTGATTTTTGATAGAAGTAGCTCCTAAATTAATTTCTTCAGTAAAATTGAAACTGTTTTTACTGTTTTCACTCGCATTAAATTTTAGTGAATTAACTAATATATCTTGTGCGGAAACCGTATTCAGACCTGCTAAAAAAAGTACAGCAAAACTCAACGATTGTATTAAATTTTTTCTCATAATATTTTTTAAAAATTAAGCATTCAGCAATATTAACCAAATTTGTTTTTTCATAACAGTTTATTGTAGATTTTAACACGAAATTTCAACTTTAAAACTTTTTGTAAAATGGACATTAATTTCATTACCTTTAATTTTTATACTAAAAACTAACAAATGAATTTTTTAAAAAAATTAATAAAAGGGCTCATCATTTTATTTGGATTATTGGTGGCTGTTTTATATATCACCGATACTGATTATTTATTAAAAGCCGTTAGAACAATTTACTTAAAAGGGCATTCTACAGCATTTTTAGAAGATTATAAAGAGTTTGACAATAAAGTTGTAGATAATGCAACACCACAGCCTTGGCCAGAACACAAAGCTTATAATACGATTGAAGAAACCAAAACTTTAAAACAAGTAAATACTCAAAACGGAACTATTGCTTATGTAATTATAAAAAATGATAGTGTATGGTTTGAGAACTATTATGATGGTTTTGATGCTAACTCAAAAACTAATTCTTTTTCAATGGCTAAAAGTTATGTTTCGGCCTTATTAGGAAAAGCCATAATGGAAGGTCATATTGAAAGTTTAGATCAAAAAGTAATTGATTTTATTCCTGAATTTAAAACGGAGTTAGGTTCAAAAATGACCGTTGGAGATTTATCATCAATGGCATCGGGTACAGATTGGGATGAAGCTTATTATTCGCCATTATCAATTACAACACGTGCTTATTTTGATGATGATTTAGAAAAAGTAGCACTAGGACTTAACGTGGTAGATCAACCTGGAACAGCCTTTAAATATGCTAGTGGAGATACGCAAATGTTAGCCATAGTTATTGAACGTGCTACAGGAAAAAAATTATATCAATATTTAAGTGAAAGCTTTTGGGCTCCTTTAGGTTCTGAAAACCCAACACTTTGGCAAGTAGATAGCGAAGATCATGATCTTGTAAAAGCCTATTGTTGTATTGCAAGTAACGCTAAGGATTTTGCTAGAATGGGAAAACTGTATAAAGATCATGGAAAATGGAATGGCAAACAAGTATTAGACTCTGCTTTTATTGCAAAATCTATAACACCTCGTTTTCCTGAAAGTCCAGAATATGGTTACGGATGGTGGTTAAAAACTATAGGTGATAAAAACTTTTTTATGATGCGTGGTCATTTAGGGCAATATGTTATTGTTGAACCTACTGATAATGTGATTATCGTAAGATTGGGACACTCAAAAGGGCCTGTTAAAGTAGTCGCAACATTTACAGACGATATCACAACTTATATTGAAGAAGCTTATAAAATGCTAGAAACCAAATAATTTTGTACCTTAAGACTATAAAACAACACCTATGATTCGTAAACTAAATCTTGAAAACATCTTATTTCTAGATATTGAAACTGTTCCTGAAGAACAGCATTTTCATGATTTAAATGATGAAAAAAAAGCCCTTTGGGAATCAAAATCTAAATATCAAAGACGTGAAGAATTTTCTGCTGAAGAATTTTATGATCGCGCAGGTATTTGGGCAGAATTTGGGAAAATTGTATGTATTTCAGTTGGTCATTTTAAAATGGAAGCTGATGTTAGAAAATTTAGAGTTACTTCGTTTTATGGAGAAGAATATAAAATTCTTATGGATTTTAAAATGCTATTAAACTCACATTTCAACCAAAATAATCATTTATTATGTGCACACAATGGAAAAGAATTTGACTTTCCATATATAGCACGACGTATGATTATTCATAACATTGAATTACCTCAAAAACTAAATTTATTTGGTAAAAAACCATGGGAAGTTCCGCATTTAGATACCTTGGAGCTTTGGAAATTTGGTGATTATAAAAACTATACCTCTTTAAAATTACTAACTCATATTTTAGGAATTCCGTCACCAAAAGATGATATTGATGGTAGCGAAGTGTATAGCGTGTATTATGAAAATAAAGAAATTGAACGTATTGTAGTGTATTGTGAAAAAGATACGATTGCTGTAGCTCAAATATTTTTACGTTTGCGTGGTGATGAGATTCTTAATGATAATGAAATTGTTCATATTTAAAAACAACCTTCCCAAGGCCATCTACAGATGCAAAAACCTCACTTGCTTACCGTAAAAAACTTATCAATTTCATTTATATCTCAAGGTGAGACTAAAGAAATTATTCATGATATTTCTTATCATTTAAACACAAATGAAATATTAGGTATTGTAGGAGAATCTGGTTCAGGGAAATCGGTATCTTCATTAGCCATTTTAGGCTTGCTTCCAAAGAAAATTTCAAAAATAACAAACGGAAGTATTCTATTTGAAAACCATGAATTAACCACACTTAAAAATAAAGCGTTTCAAAAAATTAGAGGACAACAAATAGCGATGATTTTTCAAGAACCAATGAGCTCTTTAAACCCTTCAATGCGTTGTGGTGCTCAGGTTGAAGAAATATTAGCACAACACACCTCACTTTCTAAAAAAGCTATAAAAACAGAAACACTATCCCTTTTTGAAAAGGTAAAATTACCGGATCCAGAACGTGTGTATCGTGCGTATCCACATGAAATTTCTGGAGGACAAAAACAACGAGTAATGATTGCCATGGCTATTGCTTGTAAACCTAAAATACTAATAGCAGACGAACCTACGACAGCACTTGATGTTACGGTGCAAAAAGATATTATTGAGCTCTTAAAACAGCTGCAAATTCAAGAAGATATGAGTATTATTTTTATCTCTCATGATTTGGCTTTAGTCTCAGAAATTGCAGATCGTGTAATGGTGATGTACAAAGGGAGTATTGTAGAACAAAACGATACGTTAAGCATTTTTAAACATCCAAAACACAATTATACTCAAGCTTTAATACAATCTAAACCTGCATTAAATGTGCGTTTAAAACGTTTACCAACTATTAGTGATGTGATAAACGGAACCACTAGTAACGAGATAATTACTACGGAAGACAGGAAAATGCATCATGCAGAAATTTATGCAAAAGCACCAATTTTAGAAATTGTAAATCTAGAAAAAGAATATATTTCTACATCTGGATGGTTTTCAAAACCTGAAAGTTTTAAGGCTGTAAATTCGGTAAGTTTTAAAATTTACGAAGGAGAAACCCTTGGTTTGGTTGGAGAATCCGGTTGCGGAAAATCTACATTAGCTAATGCTATATTACAGTTAGACAAAGCAACTTCTGGTGAAATATTATATAAAGGGATGGATATTAATAAACTTTCATCTTCAAGAATTAGAACCTTAAGAAAAGATATTCAAATCATATTTCAAGATCCATACGCCTCTTTAAACCCAAGAATCCCTATAGGAAAAGCCATTATGGAACCTATGAAAGTACATGGTATTGGAACTTCGGAAAAAGATAGACAAATAAAAACTTTACACCTATTAGAGCAAGTAGGTTTGGATGAAGCATCTTTTTACAAATACCCTCATGAGTTTTCGGGAGGGCAACGCCAACGTGTTGGTATTGCTAGAGCTATTGCTTTAGAGCCTAAATTAATTATTTGTGACGAGTCGGTTTCGGCTTTAGATATTTCAGTACAAGCACAAGTTTTAAATCTTCTTAATGATTTAAAATCTAATTTTAATTTCACTTATATATTTATTTCACACGATTTGGCAGTTGTAAAATATATGTCTGATCAACTTTTAGTGATGAATAAAGGAAAAATTGAAGAGTTAGATGATGCTGATGAAATTTATAACAATCCTAAAAAGTCTTATACAAAAAAATTGATTCATGCCATACCTAAAGGAATAGACCTTTAAGCATTTAGGCATAAATCATTTTTTGATAAGTAATAAATCACTTAAACTAATTTTAATTTTCTTTTATAAAAGACCGTCTATTGCCTTTTTAAAAGTGTTAGGTTTAGGTAGATTTGGGGCTACTAAAAACCAGTTTTAATTTACGATAGATTTGGGGCTAATCATAAATCATGCTTATGATAGATTTGGGGCTGATCATAAACTAAGTTAAGGATTATTGAGGGGAATTATCTTTCAACTTTGTTTGACAAATATGTGTTTTTTATTTCATTAAATCAGTTTAAAAGCTATTTTATTCGATGAAATACGTGTTATTTTAACACAACTCACTAATAAACTTACATTTTTGCATAAAAAAACAGCCATTACAGCTGTTTTTAAAACATTTATATTTCTACAAAATACTGTTATATAGTCATTTCGGATATATCACCTTCAACAATTAAGGTACCTTCAGTTGCTTTTATAACATCTTCAACTGAAACTCCCGGAGCGCGTTCTAATAATTTAAAGCCTTTTGGAGTAACTTCTAAAACAGCAAGATTAGTCACAATCTTTTTTACACATCCTACGCCTGTAAGCGGAAGCGAACATTGTTTTAATAGTTTAGATTGTCCTGCTTTATTGGTATGCATCATGGCAACAATAATATTTTCGGCACTTGCTACCAAATCCATTGCGCCACCCATACCTTTTACCATACGTCCTGGAATTTTCCAGTTGGCAATATCACCGTTTTCGGCAACTTCCATAGCTCCTAAAATGGTTAAATCAACATGCTGACCTCTAATCATTGAAAAACTTAATGCCGAATCAAAAAAACTGGCACCTGGTAATGTGGTAATGGTTTGTTTTCCTGCATTAATAATATCTGCATCTTCATCACCATCAAAAGGAAAAGGTCCCATACCTAAAACTCCATTTTCACTTTGAAACTCTACTTCTATATCTTCTCTTACGTAATTTGCTACAAGTGTTGGGATACCTATACCTAAATTAACGTAATAGCCATCTTTTACTTCTTTAGCAATACGTTTTGCTATTCCTATTTTGTCTAACATAACTAATCTCTTTGTCTTACTGTTCGTTGCTCAATTCGTTTTTCATAAGCTTCACCTTGAAAAATGCGTTGTACAAATATTCCTGGGATATGAATTTCATTAGGATCTAAAGTTCCTGCTGGTACTAATTCTTCAACTTCAGCAACCGTTATAGTTGCTGCACCACACATTACAGGATTAAAGTTTCTAGCCGTTCCTTTAAATATTAAATTTCCTGCAGTATCACCTTTCCAAGCTTTTACAAATGCAAAATCAGCATCAAAAGCTTGTTCTAACACATACATTTTACCATTAAATTCGCGCGTTTCTTTTCCTTCTGCTACTTCAGTACCGTAACCTGCTGGAGTATAAAACGCAGGAAATCCTGATTGTGCAGCTCTACAACGTTCAGCAAGTGTTCCTTGAGGAATTAACTCTACATCTAGTTCACCGCTTAACATCTGGCGTTCAAACTCATCATTTTCGCCAACATAAGACGATACCATTTTTTTTATTTGATGCTTTTGAAGTAGTAAACCCAAACCAAAATCATCTACACCAGCATTATTTGAAATACAGGTAAGATCCTTAGCGTTAAGTGCTACTAATTTTGAAATGGCATTTTCCGGAATTCCACAAAGCCCAAAACCACCAAGCATAAAGGTCATGTTATCTGAAACCCCTTTTAGAGCTTCATCAACATTTGCTACTTTTTTATTAATCATTTTTAATGTGTTTTATTTGTAGTGGAAATTTACAAAATTTTAAAGACATAAAGAATGCTTTCTATCTCACATATTACAAATAATGCACTCCAATAATAAGATGTCCTTATAAATAGCATTTTAAAGGGCTTATTTTGAGAAATCAATTAAAATCTCTATAAAAAGAATTGTAGCATATGAATAGTAAAGGCACAAAAAATCCTGCTTTTTTGGAGCAGGATTTTTTATAAAAGTATCATAAATACGTCTTGTTTTTTTATTTCAGAATTAAAAATCAATAACATCATCTAATTCGTCATCAATAGTTTGTGTTTCAAAACCTTCATCTGGATCATAATTATCACAATCTACAGCGATAGAAAGATCTTTTGGCTTTTCAAAATTAGCTATCGAAATATCTAAATCCTCATCAGTATAACAGCTTTTCATATAACTACCCCAAATAGGTAATGCCATTGAAGCTCCTTGACCGTATGTAATTGATCTAAAGTGAGCTGCTCTATCTTCTGCTCCAACCCAAACACCTGTTACAAGGTTTGGTACCATTCCCATAAACCAACCATCACTTTGATTTTGTGTGGTTCCTGTTTTTCCGGCAATAGCATTTGTAAAAGCATAAGGATAGCCTGTCATTATTTCTTTGTAAATACCTGTTCCTGGATTCCAAGTTCTTCTTAAACGAGCTCCAGATCCATGTTGCGTTACACCTTCCATTAAGTTTACAGTAACATAAGCAACCTCTTCACTTAATACATCTTTTGATTCTGGTGCAAATTGATATAATACGGTTCCATTTTTATCTTCAATACGTGTTACCATTACTGGTTTATTGTACACGCCTTTATTAGCAAAAGTTGAATAGGCTGCAACCATTTCATAAACACTTAAATCTGGTGTACCAAGAGCAATTGCTGGTACGGGTAAAATATCTTCTTCAATACCTAAATTCTTCGCCATATTAATTACTGGTTGCGGACCAACTTTATCCATTAATCGCGCTGTAATTGTATTTGTTGAATTGGCTAAAGCATTTTTAAGTGTTTTAAATCCTCCGTATTTTCCATCAGAATTTCTAGCTGTCCAAGGTTCTGGATTTCCAAATTTCCCTGCTTCAATAGTAATTTGTGTATTTGGTAAGGTATCGCAAGGTGATAAATGTAATTGATCAATTGCAGTAGCGTATACAAATGGTTTAAATGTAGATCCAACTTGACGTTTTCCTTGTTTTACGTGATCGTATTGAAAATGTCTGTAGTTAATCCCTCCAACCCACGCTTTTACTAATCCTGTTTGTGGATCCATAGACATCATTCCGGTATGAAGAAATGATTTATAGTAACGCATAGAATCTAAAGGTTTCATTATGGTATCTATTTCACCTTTCCATGAGAAAATACTCATTTCAGTAGGCTTATTAAAAGAGGCTATAATTTCTTCATCTGTTTTTTTAAGATCTTTTTTTAGGTGTCTCCAACGTTCAGATTGTTTCATTGAACGATTTAATAAACCTTCAACTTCAGATTTTTTCAACCCTAAAAATGGTGCTGTTGGATTTCTATCTGGTGTATTTTGATTATCAAATTCTGCTTGTAACCTTGGCATATGTGCATTTACAGCATCTTCTGCATATTGTTGCATACGAGAATCAATAGAGGTGTATATTTTTAAACCATCGTTATATAGGTTATATTTTTCACCATCTGCTTGTGGATTCTCATTAATCCAATCTTTCATAAACTTATCTAAATAAGCTCTAAAATAGGTGGCAATTCCTTCACGGTGAGATTCTGGCGAATAATTTAAATCTAGTTCTGTTTTTTGTAGTGAATCTTTTACCGTTTCTGTAATAAAATCATATTTTTCCATTTGGCTTAATACCACATTACGACGGTTTCTTGTTCCAACAGGATTACGGTGAGGTCTTGGATTATATAATGACGAATTTTTAAACATTCCCACTAACATTGCAGACTCTTTTAAATCTAAATCTAGAGGTTCTTTACCAAAATATATTCTTGATGCACTTCTAATTCCATCAGCATTATTACCAAAATCATAGATATTAAAATACATGGCAATAATTTCTTCTTTGGTATATTGACGTTCTAAACGGATAGCAATAATCCATTCTTTTACTTTTTGAAGTATACGTGCTCCTGTATTTTTTGAACCTTCTCCATGAAATAATTGTTTGGCTAATTGTTGAGAAATTGTACTTGCTCCTCCTCCTTTACCAAGTTTAAAAATAGCTCTTAAAGTTCCGCGAGCATCAATCCCAGAATGTTCATGATAACGTGCATCTTCAGTAGAAATCAAAGCATCTACCAACTGTTTTGGTAACTCTTCGTAACCAATTGGAGTTCTGTTATCATTTAAGTAAAATTTACCTAAAGTTTTTCCATCAGAAGAAATAATCTCAGTTGCCAAATGGGTTTTAGGGTTTTCTAATACCGTGTGATCAGGTAAATCGCTAAACATTGATGTTAATAGAAACACCATAATGAGTGCTATAAATCCTCCTAAAAATGTGATCCAAAACCAACGCACATATTTCGAAAAATCTTGTACTTCTGTCTTTTTAGCTGCTGCTTTTTTAGCCATAATTAATTCTTTTTTGAATTTTCTATTCTAAATCCAATATCTGTAATTCCTTCAAGGTCTTTTATACCATCAACCATACCATTTTGTCTCATAGCTTGTTGAATAGTTATCGTATACTCGCCATCTTCATTAAATACAAATGGTGCATCATAACCTTTATACCAAAATTTATTTTCTTTTACATCTGAAAAACCAGTCCCTAAAAATTCGCCATTAGGTGCTGTCATTTCATACTCTAAAGTATCTTTTTCCACTTTTCCGTTAGGATAATTTAACCACACAATAAGATATAAGTTGCTATATTTATAAGCGCTTGTGTTTCTTAAATTCACAAATAAATTATATGTATTTGTAGAATCTGGAGGTGTGACTTTAAAAGACATAATATCATCTTTATTCCAATGATTTGGAACCGATTGATACTCATCAAAAACCGCCTTTGAATCACACGAAAAAAGTAGTACACTAATTACAAGTGCAATCCAATAGTTATTTTTTAGCATTTTTATTATTTTGTGGTCTAGGCTTACGTTTTTGTTTTGCTCTATTAGTTTTACGTTTGTTTTTAGGTTTTGGACTATCAAAACGTGTTAAACTATCTTGACCAACAACATTTTCAAACTCTACAGTTGCTTCTTCCATCAACTCTGATGCGTAAATTTCAAGACTTGCAACTTTTTGTTTTTTCTTGTTTACTGCAATAATTTCGTTGGCTTGTGTAGTCGTCAATTTATGCCAGTTCATCCAATCACCTTCATAAGCATACCACATGTGACCTTTAAAAATGTCGGTTTTCTGACAAACAGCAGTCCCTTTTTCGGTGAATAATTTTACATCTGTTTTTGGGAATGCTTTTAAAGCATCTAAATACGCGTCTAACTCATAGTTTAAACAACATTTTAGTTTCCCACATTGTCCTGCAAGTTTTAATGGATTTAAAGATAATTGTTGGTAACGTGCCGCCGATGTACTTACCGATCTAAAATCTGTAAGCCATGTTGAGCAGCATAATTCTCTACCACAAGATCCAATTCCTCCAAGACGAGCAGCTTCTTGCCTAAACCCTACTTGTTTCATTTCAATTCGAGTTCTAAACTCTTTTGCAAATAATTTAATAAGCTCTCTAAAATCTACACGCTCTTCAGCAGTATAGTAAAAAGTAGCTTTACTCGCATCTCCCTGATACTCAATATCAGAAATTTTCATTTTCAATTTTAAATCGATAGCAAATTGACGTGCTTTCACCTTCATAGGTTCTTCTTTGTCTCTTGCTGCCGACCAAATATCAATGTCTTTTTGGTTGGCTTTTCGGTAAATTTTCATAACGTCTTCTTCGTTATTAATATTTACTTTTTTACG
This sequence comes from Lacinutrix undariae, assembly GCF_052934785.1. Taxonomy (NCBI): domain Bacteria; kingdom Pseudomonadati; phylum Bacteroidota; class Flavobacteriia; order Flavobacteriales; family Flavobacteriaceae; genus Lacinutrix; species Lacinutrix undariae. The sequence goes on along the minus strand of NZ_CM128809.1, from coordinate 1,275,286 downwards.
CTTCATTTGAATTCTTACCAGTTCACCGGTAAGCGTAACCATTCCTATATCATGACCAGATGCAGCTTGTGTAGCTACAACATCTCCAATGCTTAATGTTAAATTTTCGGTATTTTTGTAGTATTGTTTCCTTCCGTTTTTAAAACGAACTTCAACACCTATAAACGGGGCTTCACCTTGAGGAAGCGACATATTAGCCAACCAATCAAAAACAGTTAACTTGTTACAGCTATCTGTACCACAAGTTCCATTGCTTTTACATCCTTTTGGTTGTCCGTCTTTTCCAGTTGAGCAACTGTTACAACTCATAAATATTTATATATAATTTGAAAGCCTTTAAGCTCACAAATGCAGATTAATAATTGTTTTTTATAAAACGTAAAGATAATATTATTTATTAAGCTTATTGGCGTTGATAAAATACTATTATAAACAAACACATATAACTCTTAATTAAGGCAATAAATTGTGTTGTTTTTATTTCGAAATCAAAAAAAAATAGTACCAGTTTAAAATGGTTTTTTTAGCAGAAAAACCTCTAATTCATTTTTAAATATCAAGACAAAAAAAAGGCGTTATGAATTTTCATAGCGCCTTTAATAATTTAATATTGATACACTTTTAAAGTGTTTATTTATATTATGATTGCTTTTGGAAAGATTCAAAAATATTACGTAAATCTTTTTTATAAGGTAAGTGATCTGCACGTCCTTTTTTAAAGATATCATTACTATTTCCTTGGCCTTTACGTAGTGCTTTTTGTTCTTCAAAAGACAAACGAGTAATATCCATACAGTTTGTTGAGCAACAGTTTTCCATCTTCTCTTTACATGCATCACATTGAATGAATAATAAATGGCACGCTTCGTTAGCACAATTAGTATGCATATCTGCTGGGTTTCCACATTGGTGACAGTGTGCAATTACATCATCACTAATACGTTCTGAGCGACGTTCATCAAACACAAAATTCTTACCTACAAATTTGTTTTCAAGTCCTTTTTCTTCAATCTGTCTTACATAGTTTATAATTCCACCATCAAGTTGAAAAACGTTTTTAAATCCTTTGTGTTTATAGTAAGCACTTGCTTTTTCACAACGAATTCCACCGGTACAGTACATCACCAGTTTTTTATCTTCTTTATACGCTTTTAAATCTTCTTCAATAATATCTAAAGATTCTCTAAACGTATCTACATCTGGCGTAATGGCATTTTTAAAATGTCCAATTTCACTTTCGTAGTGATTTCTCATATCCACCAAAACAACGTTTGGATCTTCAATAAGTTCGTTGAATTTTAAAGCATCAACATGTTCTCCTTTATTGGTAACATCAAATGTTTCATCATTTAATCCGTCGGCAACAATTTTGTCGCGCACTTTTACTTTCAGCTTTAAAAACGCAAAATTATCATGCTCAATCGCAATATTTAATCGCACATTTTCTAAAAACGAAATGGTATCTAAATGATTTTTAAATGCATTAAAGTTATCTGCAGGAACAGATAATTGAGCATTAATTCCTTCTTCGGCGATATAAATTCGGCCTAAAACGTCTAGCTCATTCCAAGCAATAAACATTGTATTTCTAAAGGTTTCGGTATTCGCAATTTTTGCGTATTTGTAGAAAGAAATTGTTAAACGGTCTTTACCCGCTTTTTCTATAAGCTCCGCTCTTTCCTTAGCGCTTAAGTTGTTGTACAGTTGCATGCTATACTGGTTTTAAGGTTAAAAATTAAAGTGCAAAGGTAATATTTTTTAACAATTACAGTACAAAAAAAGCACCTTAGTGTGACCAAGGTGCTTTTTTGAGGACTAACTCGTTATTACTAATTTTTTAATTTAAATCTAAATCTCAAAATTTTACACGAGTTATCCTCCTTCGGCTTTACAATTACTGTTTAAACTCACAGTAACTGAAATGCCCAGTGTTCCATTTAAAATAATTTTTCTAAAGAATTTCATAGCTATAGATTTTCCCTTTTTCATTAAGTAGACGTAAAAACTATAAAAAGGTTGCGTTATAAGATTGAGAAAGTTGAAAAGTTATCGTATTTTAGCAGTAAATAAACTTTGAAAAAGACGGAATAGATGAGTAGTGAAAAAGAAGCAAAACTAAAAGCTCTAAAGTTGACTTTAGATAAGCTAGATAAGGCATACGGAAAAGGAACGGTAATGAAAATGAGCGATCGAGCTATTGTAGATGTTGAAGCTATTTCTTCAGGATCTTTAGGATTAGATATCGCATTAGGTGTAGGAGGTTACCCACGTGGAAGAGTTATAGAAATTTATGGACCAGAATCTTCTGGTAAAACAACATTAACATTACATGCTATTGCCGAAGCCCAAAAAGCTGGTGGAATTGCAGCTTTTATTGATGCTGAGCATGCTTTTGACCGTTTTTATGCTGAAAAATTAGGAGTAGATTTAGAAAACCTTATTATTTCTCAACCTGATAATGGAGAACAAGCTTTAGAAATTGCAGATAACTTAGTACGTTCTGGTGCTATTGATATTGTTGTAATTGACTCGGTTGCTGCATTAACTCCAAAAAGTGAAATTGAAGGAGAAATGGGAGATTCTAAAATGGGATTACATGCTCGTTTAATGTCTCAAGCACTTAGAAAACTTACAGGATCAATAAGCAAAACTAATTGTACAATGATTTTCATTAACCAATTACGTGAAAAAATTGGTGTAATGTTTGGTAACCCAGAGACAACAACTGGTGGTAATGCCTTAAAATTTTATGCTTCGGTAAGATTAGATATTAGAAGATCTACTCAAATTAAAGAAACAGACGGAAACGTAGCGGGTAATAAAACAAGAGTAAAAGTAGTAAAAAACAAAGTTGCACCACCATTTAAAACGGCAGAGTTTGACATCATGTATGGTGAAGGAATATCTAAAGTTGGAGAAATTCTTGATATTGCTGTTGAAAGCGAAATTGTTAAGAAAAGTGGCTCATGGTTTAGCTATGGTGACACAAAATTAGGACAAGGTAGAGATGCTGTAAAAGCCCTAATAAAAGATAATCCAGAACTTATGGATGAGCTTGAGCAAAAAGTAAGAGTCATAGCAAAAGAAGCTACTCAATCTTAAAAAAAATATATACCAAATAAAAAAATCCCGCCTAAAACGGGATTTTTTTTAGTTTTATACGCAACCTTTTTCAACCTGTTGCATCTACCCTTTAGAAAAAGGATACTTCCCTAACAAAAAAATAAAATATGAAACAGTTTTTAGTTTTATGCTTACTAATAATGTCTCTCACCTCTTGTAGCGTTAGTGACGATAGTAATGATAGCTATAATTACGACTTTTTACCTATAGAAAGTGTAGATATGCCAGAACAATTTGTTCATGGAGAAACTTACGAAATAAACCTAAGCTATATAAGACCTACAGGATGTCACGTATTTAATAACATCTATTACCAACCTAATCAAAATCAGGCAAATATTGCCATTATAAATACCGTTTATACGAACCAAGATTGCCAACAAGATCTTAATGAACTTGTTGATGTATCTTTTAATTTTAAAGCCAATAGCTACGATAATTATGTGTTTAGATTTTGGCAAGGTGAAGATGAAAACGGAAATGATATATATTATATAGTAGAAGTACCAGTTGTGGAATAATTAAAACCCCTTAATCATTGAGTTTAGAACAACTCATAAAGCGTTGTAAAAAAAATGATGCGCAAGCACAAAGCGAAATATATAAACTCTACTCGAGTACATTATTTTCAATTTGCTTGAAGTATTCACGTAGTTATGCCGAAGCTCAAGATAATTTACAGGATGCTTTTGTAACCATTTTTAAAAAAATTTCGCAGTATAAAGGAAAAGGGTCTTTTGAAGGTTGGATAAAACGTATCACAGTAAACACCGCATTACAATGTTACAGAAGCGTTGGTGTTTTTGATATTATAAACGAAGATCAAATTGAAGATGTTACCGTTGATATTGATGAAGATGCAGTGAGTTTAGATTATTTATTAGAAATTATTCAGCAATTACCAGACCGTTACCGTTTGGTATTTAACCTGTATGTTTTGGACGGCTACTCACATAAAGAAGTTGCCGAATTATTAAAAATTTCAACAGGAACCACAAAATCTAATTTAGCACGTGCAAGATTAATTTTGAAAAATAAAATAGAACAATATAAAGCCAACTCAAACTCACAAATTTTATAAATGAGTGATAAAAAAAATATAGATCGTCTTTTTCAGGAGAAATTCAAGAATTTTGAAGCTACTCCCGATCCTGCCGTTTGGGAACAGATAAACACTTCGCTACACGGCGAAAAACGTAAACGCAGAGTTTTTGCTATATGGTGGAAAATTGGTGGTATTGCAGCTCTTTTGGTGCTTTTATTTACCGTTGGAATAGTTAGTTATACGAATTTAGAAACTCCCGAAAACACCACACCTTTAGTAAATTCTTCTTCGGAAGAAAACAATAGCAAAACAATTAAAAACAACACTAAAGCGATAGATACAACTACAGATACCACAATTATTTCTGATAATGAAGCTGCTGATAAAATAACTAATACGACATCAAAAAACACGACAATTACTGATACCGCTAATAATTTAAAAGATGATTCTGAAGTATTGAATAGCGAAAATTCGGGAGTGAAAAAGAAATCAAATACAGCTCACAGACCAACAAATACAGTTGTAACTACAAAAACGAAATCTAAAAATACGGTAGCAACAACAAATCTTAAAAATAGTTTAGAAGATAAACAGATCCAAAAAACTTCTAATACTAATGTTTCTAACACTCAAAAAACAGCTACAAAATCACCTTCTGAAACAAATAAGTTGTCAAGTTTAAATACACTTTCGGCAATTGAAAATCGTAAAAAAGAAACGCAAAACAATCTTAAAAACCTTCCGGAACATAACAAAAGCACAGTAACTGTGGCTAAAAGCGCTTCCGAAGAAGATAAAAATAATATAGAAACCCCCGAAACAATCACAAAATCTGTAGCTGAAACAAAAACCATTGAAGATGCTATAAAAGAAAACGATTCTATTGAAAAAACTATAGAAAACACTCAAAAACTTAGCCGTTGGAGTATTGCACCAACTGTGGCTCCGGTGTATTTTAATTCGTTAGGCAAAGGTTCGTCGTTAGATGATCAGTTTGTAAATAACTCAAAAAACAGCGACGTTACTATGAGTTATGGACTTAACGGAAGTTATGCGGTTAATAATAAAATAAAAGTAAGACTTGGTGTGCATAAGGTTGACTTGAGTTATACAACTAACAATGTAATTACTTATAAAAAAGCTGAAATTAATCAAGGAAACTCAAGGGTTGGAAACATAAAATTTAATGAAAGTGCTTCTGAAAACTCAATAATGAGTGCACAAATTTTTAACAATTTGAGTTCTCCAGAGTCAATAAATAGCCTTAATAAAAACAGTATTAATCAGCAATTTGGGTTTATTGAAATCCCTCTTGAGATTGAATATGCGCTTATAAGTAACAAATTTGGCGTTAATGTTATTGGAGGATTTAGTACATTTTTTGTGAATAAAAATGAAATTTATTCGGTAACAAATACTAGCAGAACGCGTATTGGTGAAGCAACAAATATGAACGATATAAGCTATAGTGCCAACATTGGTTTTGGTGTTAATTATAAGCTTTCAAATAAATTAAATATCAACCTAGAGCCACAATTTAAGTATCAAATAGAGACGTTTAGTAATACCTCTGGCGAATTTCAACCGTATTTTATAGGGGTTTATTCTGGGTTGAGTTACAAGTTTTAAAAATTTTTAGTTGGTTAGTTTAATTATTGTTGGTTGCAATAATTGCTTAAAGCTGCTCTGTGCCAAGAGCAGCTTTTTAAGTTTTACTAAATTCTAAAAGTTGCTGCTCAATAACCATTCTAGACGTATCACTTAACGTTTTAGTATCTGTTGTAGCTAAACCTTTGGTAGAAATAAAAGCATGTACTTTTGCTCTCATTCTCCCGGGACTTCCGCTAAAAAAAGTATAAGAAAATCGTTTTTTATTATCTGCAAAAGTTATAGGTACAATTGGTATTTGATGATTAATTGCCATTCTGAATGCACCACCTTTAAACTCATCGAGCATTACACTTTCATCGGGAACGCCACCTTCAGGAAAAATACAAATACTCATGCCTTGTTTTAATCGTCTTTGAGCTCTTAAAAAAACGGCTTGTCTACTTTTTGGGTCATTCCTATCTACCAAAATACTGGTACGTTTATAAAAGAAGCCAAACAGTGGGATTTTTGCTAATTCAGCTTTCCCTACAAATACAAACGGATTTTTAACCGTTACCAACATTAGCATAATATCTGCCATTGAGGTATGATTAGCAATAAACATGTAGCTTTTTGAGCGATCTGGAATTTGCTCGCGTTCAATTTTATAACAAAACCCCATGCCTATTAAAATAAATTTAGCCCACAATCGTGCAATCTTAAAAAAGTAAGGATACCAGGTTTCTTTTAATATTGAAATTATAAGAAAAGGGAATAATACCAGTATAGGGATTGCTACTAAGATGTAGAACCAAATACGATATAGTGTAGTTAATAAATATTTAAACGGCTTCATTGCCTCAAAACTACTTAAATTAATTGAGGTATTGTCTTAAAAAAAGTACCTTTGTAGCATTATTTAATTAAAAATTATGGCAAGAATACTTACAGGTGTACAAAGTACAGGAACCCCACATTTAGGAAACATTTTAGGCGCAATATTACCAGCTATTGAAATGGCAAATACTCCTAATACAGAATCATTTTTGTTTATAGCAAACATGCATACCTTAACTCAAATTAAAGATGCAGAAACGCTAAGACATAACACTTATTCTGTTGCTGCGACTTGGCTTGCTTTTGGTTTAGATTTAGATACTACCGTTTTTTATCGTCAGAGTGATATTCCACAAGTGACTGAATTGGCGTGGTATTTAGATTGCTTTTTTCCGGTTAAAAGACTACAACTTGCTCATGGATATAAAGATAAAGCAGATCGTTTAGATGATGTAAATGCAGGGTTATTTATGTACCCAATGCTTATGGCTGCCGATATTTTAGCTTATGATGCTGAGTTGGTTCCGGTAGGGAAAGACCAACAACAACATCTTGAAATGACACGTGATGTTGCGTCGAGATTTCATACTAAAATGGGTGAAACTTTTGTATTACCTGAAGGAAAAAATCAAGAAAACACTAAACTTGTTCCTGGAACAGATGGTGAAAAGATGAGTAAAAGTAGAAATAACTTTATCAATATTTTTCTTGATGATAAAAAATTACGCAAACAAGTAATGCGTATTGAAACAGATAGTACGCCACTTGAAGAACCTAAAGATTGGGCAACTTGTAACTGTTTTTCAATTTTTAGCCTGTTAGCTTCTGAAGCACAAATAGCTGAAATGAAAGCTAATTATGAAAATGGAAACTATGGTTACGGACACGCAAAACAAGCACTTTTTGAACTAATTGTTGAAAAATTTGCCACACAACGTGAACGCTACCATCATTATATGAATAATCTTAACGAGCTTGATGCGGCTTTAGCAATTGGTGCTGAAAAAGCAAAAGTAGTTGCTAACGCGGTAATAAATCGTGTGAGAGAAAAGGTTGGATATTAATAACACCTTTCAACTTATATTTTATTTAAAACCTGCTTAGTTATATTATTAAGCAGGTTTTTTTTAGTTTTTAAATCACCTCAAATAATTTCCCTGGTAAAGGGCGAATAACACCTTTTAATTCCATATTAAGTAACATACTTGCTATTTTATAAATAGGCATTTTACAATGCAATGCAATAATATCTAGCACTTGCTTATCATTCTCTTTTAGGTAATTATAAATAATTTTTTCTTCGGCGTTAAGCTCAACAAATAACTGTTTTTGTACTGCTGGTTTTTGATTATTATCTAAAGACCAATTTAAAATATAAGGCACATCTAAAGGCGTTGATAATAATTGTGCTCTATGTTGTTTTATTAAATTATTACAACCCACACTTAGTTTATCTGTAATGCGACCAGGAACTGCAAAAACATCTCTGTTATATGAATTTGCAATATCTGCGGTAACTAAACTGCCACCTTTTTCGGCACTTTCAATTACAATTGTGGCTTCACTAACTCCTGCGATAATGCGGTTTCGTTTTAAAAAATTATTACGATCAAAAACATCATTACTCCAAAAATCGGTAAAAAAACCACCATGTTTCTCTACATCTGCAACATACTTTTTATGTGATGCCGGATAAATTTGATCGAGACCATGAGCCAAACAACCAATAGTTTGCAGCTTATGTTTCATGGCTGATTTTTGTGCGGTAATATCTGTTCCGTAGGCAAAACCCGAAATAATAACAGGATTAAAAATGGCTAAATCTTCTACCAATTTCTCACAGAATGCAACGCCCGAACTTGTTATTTTTCGAGAGCCCACAATACTAATTATACGCTGTTTTTTTAAATTAATATTTCCAGATTGAAACAATACCAAAGGTCCATCTATACAATGTTTTAAGCGTTCTGGATAATCAGCATCAGTAAAAATTAATGGCGTTACGTTGTTTTCTTCAATAAAAATAAGCTCTTTTTCGGCAGCAGCTAAATGCCTAGTATTAAACAATTCACTAATTGTAAGACTCCCAATGCCATCAATTTTAAGCAGATTAACTCTCTTTTCTTTTAAAACTGCCTCGGCAGAACCACAGTGATTTATCAGTTTTTTGGCTGTAACATCACCTATTTTAGGTACATGTTGCAAGGCTAAAGCGTATAATAATTGATTCTTATCCATAGGTAACGTGCTGATTTTAAAACTACAAGTAAGCGATTTTTAAGATGTTAATAAAAAGTTATCCGATTTATTTATTCGCAATTATTTTTTTTTAACTTTGTTTTTATGCAATTAGAGACTTACATAAGCGATTTATTATACCGTTATGACTGCGTTGTCATTCCTGAATTTGGTGCATTTTTAACTAACCGAGTATCGGCAAAAGTACACGAAAGTACAAACGCATTTTATCCACCTAAAAAAGTGGTGTCATTTAACGAACAACTTCAACAAAACGATGGTTTGCTTGCAAGCTATATTGCTGATGTTGAAAAAATCCCTTACGAAGCAGCGACTCAAAAATTAGCAAAACACGTACGTGCTATAAAATCGTATTTGGTTGAAGGTGAAACTTTAGCTTTTAATAATATTGGTGAACTAACTTTAAATGCTGAAAGCAAAATTGTTTTTGATCCGTCACATCATGTTAATTATTTAGCAGATGCTTTTGGATTATCTCAATTTACGTCTTCAAATGTAACTAGAGAAGTTTACAAAAAAGAAGTAGAAGCTATTGAGGCCACTACGCCTATTACAATTACTCCAGAAAAACGTAACAACAGGTCTTACCTTAAATATGCTGCAATTGCATTAGTAGCATTAACAGTAGCAGGTGGTTTTACGGCATCAAATTATTATACAGGACAAATTGAAACTGAAAATAAATTAGCACAAGAAGCTGCTAATGAGCAATTAGATGCTAAAGTACAAGAGGCTACTTTTGTAATTAATAATCCTATTCCGGCAGCAACTTTAACAGTCGCTAAAAAAATAGGACAGTATCATATTATTGCTGGTGCTTTTAGAGTTGAAGAAAATTCGGATAAAAAAGTATCACAGTTAAAAGACTTAGGTTATAAAGCTCATAAAATTGGGGTTAACAAATACGGACTTCACGAAGTGGTATATGCCAGTTATTCTGATAGAATTGAAGCTTTAAACGCTTTAAAAAACATTAAAACGGCGCATAATCCTGATGCTTGGTTATTGGTAAAAGCAATAAACTAGTATTTCCTTTCTTTAGTTTTTAAATTCAGTATACCTTTGCATTTCATTAAAAAAAATGACTATGCAAGCAAAAACCCCATCTCAATCTAAAACAGTAATGACCGATTTGGTCTTACCAAGCGAAACGAACCCACTAAATAACTTATTTGGAGGTGAACTATTAGCGCGTATGGATAGAGCTGCTAGTATTGCTGCTAGACGTCACAGCAGACGTATTGTTGTAACAGCATCAGTAAATCACGTGGCATTTAACAGAGCGGTTCCTTTAGGAAGTGTAGTGACTGTTGAAGCCAAAGTATCTAGATCTTTTAAAAGCTCAATGGAAGTGTTTTTGGATGTTTGGGTAGAAGATAGAGAATCTGGTGAACGTGCTAAAGCAAACGAAGCGATTTACACTTTTGTTGCTGTTGATGAAACAGGAAGACCTATTCGAGTTCCTGAATTAAAACCAGAAACCGAACAAGAAATTGAACGTTTTGAAGCCGCTTTACGCCGTAAGCAATTAAGTTTAGTCCTTGCCGGAAAAATGAAACCTAACGACGCTACAGAGCTTAAAGCTTTGTTTTCGTAAAATAATTGGGTAATATTACATACAGAAACCTTGTAAGAACAGGATTATTATAACTCATATTTATATTAAGAATTGAAAGTATCAGATGAAAGTCTTAAATAAAACAGAACTAATTCACCCTATTTTCATATTCATCTTTATTGGAATTGGTATTGGTAGTTTTTCAAGCCTAGATAATTTCAGTTTACTAGAGTTTAGCGGAAAGAATTTCTTAGAATTAATCCCCTCTATTTTATTAGCATTGATCTCTTATTTTATCTTAAACGCATTAAATACATCTCGTATAGTTGCTATTAAAAAACAGGCCCTTATAAAAGGAATTCACTGTGTTCCTTTTGGCTTTGTTAAAATAAATAAGCGCATTAAAATTTCTGAAATTAAGGACATTGAGCTACAACAAAACGACAAACTTTTTTATGACATTATCGCTCAATCTAACAATAGTAATTATATCGTAATTAAATCAATAGCTAATAAAAATCCCGCTGAAGAAGAGTTTATTAAAATAAAAAATGAATTAAAAAACATTTAAAATGAAAAAAAACTCATTTTGGGATACCATATCAACCCACTACAAATTTCAATCAATTGCTATTCTCGTTATATTAGTAATTGTTGTTGTAATTGCAATTGGCAAATCTGTTATTGATTACTTTACACATTAATTACCTAGAAATCCAATACTCAGGATTTTGATTTGTAGTTTCTTTTAAGACTCTAAACACCAAAGTAGATTCGTTCGTAGAGCTATCGGTAAACACTTCACCAATAACTTGTTTTGTAGTCACCTTATCCCCTTTTGAAACATTAATTTTCCCAAGATTAGAATAGGCTGTTAAATATTCACCATGCTGAATAAGTACCGTAGGATTTCCTTTTTTAGAGGTAATCACCGCAATAACTTCGCCATCAAAGACTGCTCTTACTGGTGCATTTTCTGAGGTAGAAATTCTAATTCCTTTACTATTAAACGTCAAACTTTTATCAATAGGGTGTGGTTGCATTCCAAAACGCACTTTAATCACACCACGTTCAACAGGCCAAGGTAATTTTCCTCTATTAGAAGCAAAACTTGAAGATAAAGCTTTTTCTGCAGGTGTTAAAGCAAACCCTTTTGAAGTGCTTTTAGTCGTTGTTTTTCCTGCTTTTTTCTTTGATGCCGCAATTGCCGCTTTAATTAAGCGATCAATTTCTTTATCAATTTTATCAATTTCCTGCTTTTTTGTTTTTATTTGCGATACATATTGGGTCATGTTTTGTCTAATAGACGCCATTAATGTTTCGTGTTCTTTAACTTCAATTTCTAAACGTTGTTTGGCTTTTCGGTTTTCTTCAACCAACTTTTGCTTGTCTACCTTTTGTTGTACTAATGTGGTATTTAATACTTGTAATTTTTCAGTTTTAAGCTTTATAGCTTCACCTTGCTCCTTTTGATAGTCTGCATATTGCTTAATATATTGCAAACGTTTATAGGCTTGTTTAAAATTTTCAGAAGATAGCAGAAACATTATTCTACTTTGATCAGATTTACTTTTATAAGATTTCACAACCATAGCGGCATAATCTTCTTTAAGCTGTTTTAACTGATCTCTAAGGCTTGAAATCTCTTTTTGGTTGCTACTTATCTCACGCGTTAATAAATTGGCCTGATCATTGGTTACTTTAATTAGATTTCGGCGAACGCTTACTTTGTAATTAAGGTCTTCAACAGTTGTAATTACAGATTTTTCTTTCTTCTTATTAGTGAATAACAGCGTATTTATTTGCTGAATCTCCTTTAAATAACGCTGTCTGTCGGCTTCTAGCTTTTTTTGTTTATCACTTTGTGAAAATCCAGAAATGCTTCCTAAAAGGACACAGATAATTAAGGCAATATGTGAAAATTTATAACGCATTATTTTAATTGAATTTCTTTATATCCTGAAGGAATTTTAAACGGAAAACGTACATCTTCATTTAGCGATACCGATTTATATTGTAAATCTATTGTAGTCTCACTATCACGCTCAAGCGCTTTAATATGAATCTCTTTTGGTACAATTTGGCGATTAGCTTCTTGATACGCTTTATAATCTACCTGAAGTAAACGTTGAGAATCTGGTTGATATAATTGCTGAGAATCTATTTTAAAATGTGAAGGATTCAATAAATAAAACAACTCTAAAGCTGCATCTTTATTTTTAGGTGCTAACGCATAAGATTGCTCATGAATATCAGTAGTATAATCTCCTTTTTTAAGTTTGAAAATAGCCTCCCCTAATAATAAGTTTTCTAGTTTTTCGTAATTAAGTTCTACACCTAATAAATCACTCAATAACGCATAATCACCATCAAAATATTCATTACTTAATTTGGTGTAAAATTTCACATTATCTGGTGTAATTTTAGCACGTACAAGTCCTAATGTAGCACTAATCCAAATGGTTTTATCTTTTTCAATTCTTAAAGTTACCGAATGACCTTGAGAATGATCTCCTTGCTGAAAATTTATTTTAACCTTCGCTTGAAGGGTTTTAAAACGCACTTCATTTTTAGAGTTTTCTCTAATTAATTGATTTGCGGTTAGTGTATTATCAAGCGCACCGTTTGTACTAATGCTTTTGGCAGATTTACAACCAAACATCACAGAAATCAATATTAATACTACAAAGAAATGTTTTTTCATACCGTGTTATTATTCAGCTTTATTAAGTACTTCAGCCTTTTTAGCAAACGCATTAGATTTAGTTATATTATTAGCTAATTGATACGCCACACTTAATTGGGTGTAAAAATCAGATTCCATTTTAGGATCATCAATAATGTAATCCAATCCTGTTTCTAGGCTTTCTATTGCTTTTTTAGAAGCTTTTAATTTATTATTTGCCACACCATTTATCAAGTAAAAAATAGGTTGCGCCGGATACAAATCTAACGCACTTTTACTTAAAACAACAGCTTCTTTATTACGATTTACTTCAACTTGCAATAATAACACATCCTTAGTTAAGTTATAACTATTAGGATCTTGCTTTAACGCTTCTTCGTAATAAGATAATGCTTTTTGTTTGTCGCCAGATTTTAAATAATAAGCCGCAAGTTCAACCAAGGTTTTTTCGCTTTTATCATTATCAACTAAAGTAGTTACATCAACTAAATCAGCCTCATATTCAGGATGTGCGCTAACAAATTTCACAAAATCATTAAACACTTTTAGTTTCGCTTCAGGTTCAATTGTAGTACTAGTGACTACGGTTTTCATTGATTTTATAGCATTTTCGGTATCATTAGCATTCAAATAGAATTTATATAACGCCAAATGCACCAATTGCGATTCTGGATGAACTTCTAAAAGTTTTTTCGCACTTGAAAACGCTTTTTTAGTCTCCCCTATTTCACTGTAGCGATATACTAATTTAAGATAATTACTCTCGTTTTCTGGGTGTTGTTTAATTTGGTTTTCAATATAATCTATACGCTCTTTATCATCACCTGTAATATTGTAAATCTCGTTGCGCATATAATCTCTATCTGCACTTTTACCTAATTCAGCGTCCAGCTCATCTAATAAATCTAAAGCATTATTAAACTTTTCGGCTTTAATATATAAACCTACTAAATCATCTTTATAATCGGGATGATATTTCACCAATTGCTTGATAGTTTTTACCGCTTGATCTACATTATCTTGCTGAATATACACATCGTAAAGCTCATCTAAATACCACTCGTTATCGGGTGTTTTTGAAATGGCTGTTTTTAAGGCTTCTTCAGCAGCTCCAAAATTTTTGAGTTTATTATAGTTCTTTCCTAATTCAAAATACAACACAGACTCTGAATCGTCTAATTTTAGACATTCTTGAAGCGCATCAACCGCACGTTGGTAATTTTCAATACCCTTTTGTTTTAGGGCTTCAAAAAACAACTCCTGAAAACGGTCTTCAACATTTCCCAAATCATCGGTAGGACGCTTATTAAAATCTACTTGCGCATAAGTATGCTGCGGCATAAGGTATAAACCGAAAAGCAAACACAGGATGTAGATTTTTTTTGTCATTATTGAATTTCTATATATAGAAAAGTTACCCTTCAAAAGTTATTCCAAAACTGAATAATCACCAATACTAATACGTGTAAATTTACCATCGTATTTTACATGATTTCCAATCATCGCTTCTTCTAAAGTGGCGTTTTTTATGATAGAATTGGTTTGAATTAAGCTGTTTTTTATTGTTACGTTTTCTAAAACAGTATTATTTCCGATAGATACATTTGGACCAACAGTTGAATTGTTCAACACCACATTTTCTCCAATAAAACAAGGTTCAATAATGGTAGAATTTGTATTCTTTACAGAATCTGAAATTAATTGTTCTTCGCCATCAGCTGCCAAAAATCCTAACATACGTCCGTTAGTTTCAACAGTAACAGGTTTGTTTCCACAATCCATCCACTCATCAACGGTTCCTGTTTTAAATATTTTTCCATCGGCCATCATGCGTTTTATACCATCGTTAATTTGGTACTCGCCACCGTTCATAATATTTTCATCTAAAACTTCTTGTAGCTTCCCTTTTAAAACGCTTACATCTTTAAAGTAGTATATTCCAATTACGGCTTGGTTAGATACAAATGTTTCTGGTTTTTCAACAAGTTCAACAATTTCTTGTTTCTCGTTTAGTTTTACCACTCCAAAAGCTTGAGGATTTTCTACTTTTTTAGTCCAAATTACAGCATCTGCTTCTGGATCTAAATTAAAATCTGCTCTAATTAAAGTATCTGCATAAGCAATAACCGCAGGACCGGTTAAAGAATCTTTAGCGCTCATAATAGCGTGTCCGGTTCCTAAAGGTTGATCTTGGCGGTAAATAGATGCTTTAGCACCAAGGCTTTCAGCAAGTGCTTTTAAACTTGATACCACATCGTCACCAAACCATGCTGGATCTCCTAAAACAAAGGCGATTTCATCAATAGGTTGGTTTAAAACTTTTACAATATCTTTTACCAAACGATGTACAATAGGTTGTCCTGCAACTGGAATTAATGGTTTTGGTACGGTTAAACTATGTGGACGAAGACGTGAACCACGTCCTGCCATTGGTACGATTATTTTCATATAATGATCCGCCAAAGCGGGGATTTTAATTGTTAAACTTTATTTCTGCTATTAAATATACGCGCTAGCTTTGTGATATGGACTAATTAGCACTTCAAAAGATTCCTGTCTACGCAGGAATTATTTTACGCCAGTGCTTCCAAAACCACCTTCACCTCTATCGGTTTCCGAAAGTGTTTCAACTTCTAACCATTCGGCACGTTCATGTTTTGCTATGATTAATTGTGCAATACGCTCACCGTTTTCAATCACAAAATCATCTGATGATAAATTGACTAAAATCACACCAATTTCACCTCTATAATCGGCATCAATAGTTCCTGGAGCATTTAAAACAGTAACGCCTTTTTTTGCTGCAAGTCCGCTTCTTGGTCTTACTTGTGCTTCAAATCCTATTGGTAACTCAATAAATAAACCTGTTTTTACAATGGTTCTTTCTAAAGATTTTAAGGTAATTGGAGCTGTAATATTTGCACGTAAATCTAAACCTGCCGAGGCTATGGTTTCGTAGTGAGGTAATTGGTGGCTAGATTTATTTATTATTTTTATTTGCATTAGATTTTGTTTCAAAATTATAAAAAGGCTATTTCCTTTTTAAAGCGTTTTTAATATCATCTTTTTCAAAGACATATACAACACCCAAAAATACAATTAACATTGGTATTCCAAAGGCATAGTTTTCTCTAAATTGATAAAATGATAACAGTGATAATCCTATAGATAGTAATAAATAGCTTCCTATTTTCTTTAAATTATAAGGAATTGGGTAGTATTTTCTTCCGTAGAAATATGATAAAATCATCATTACCGCATAAGCTACAAGTGTTGCAATTGCTGAAGCTTTATAACTGAATGTTTTTATAAAGATTAAATTAATAGCTAAAGTAATTAAGGCTCCAAATATTGAAATATAGGCGCCATACTTTGTACGGTCGGTAATTTTGTACCACACCGAAAGGTTATGATAAATCCCCAAACAAAAATTAGCAATTAATATAATAGGAACTACCCACATGGCTTCCCAATAGGCTTCACTTCTTACAATATAAGGTTTTAAAACATCGGCAAATACCACTACTGATAGTAATATTACAGATCCGGTAGCTACGAAAAACTCTAAGATTTTAGCATAATTTTTCTGTGGATTTTCAGTTTTTGCATGACTAAAAAAGAATGGTTCAATACCTAAACGATACGCAGTAGCAAAAAGCGTCATAAAAAGTGCTAGTTTATAACAGGCCGAGTACATACCAATTTCGGTAGCTGCAATATCTTCTGGTAATAATCTATCTAATAAAATACGATCGAAAGTTTCATTAATTGAAAATGCAACACCTGCAATAAGTACAGGAAATGCGTAACGAAACATTTTCTTCCAGAGTTGAACATTAAATTTATATTTGATTTTAGTATAAAAACCAAGAACTAATAAGAGCGTTACAGCACTCGAAACCAAGTTTGCTATAAAGATGTAGCTAATCTCAAAGTTATCTTTACAAATACTTCCAAATACGTCGCTATAGTAAGATAAATCTGCCAGTGCTAAAAGGAAAAACAAATTAAGACCTAAATTAATGGCCACATTTGTTATTTTTATAATGGCATAACGCATGGGTCTTTGTGTGGCACGTAACCAAGCAAAAGGGATAATTACAAGCGCATCTAAAAGTAAAATCCAGATAACAAGGTTGATGTATTTGACATCAATATCTATAAAATTCGCTATTTGATTCTGAAAGATTAAAGCGAATGTAAAAAACCCTAATGAGGAAATAATTAATGAAATTGTAGAAGTCCCTACAACTTTTTCTTTGTTGTTTTCGGCATTAAAAAACCTAAAAAAAGCGGTTTCCATCCCATAAGCTAGTATCACGTTAAATAATACGAAATATGAAAAGATAACAGATACTTTACCGTATTCGGCAACTGATGATAAAACACCATCTGAAGTATAAAGAGGGACGAGTAAAAAACTTAACATTCTTGGTAATACAGTTGCTAAACCGTAAATGAATGTTTGTTTAAATAGATTTTTGAATGCGCTCAAGAGTCGTTTTTTGCTTGGATAAAGGTACTATTTTAAACGAGGAAATACAATGCGATTATTTATTGGTTTTTAAAAGCCTAAAAAGGGTGTGGTTGAATAGCTTTTTAAGAGTAAAATAGAAAGCATAAAAAAAACCCAACTTATAAAGTTGGGTTTTTTTGTATATGTATATTTTCAGTTTACACTGAAACAAAATTTAGTTATTTAAAGCTTCGGCTCCACCAACAATCTCAAGGATTTCATTAGTAATAGCTGCTTGACGCGCTTTATTGTAAGTTAATTTCAATTGATCTCTTAACTCAGTTGCGTTGTCTGTTGCTTTATGCATTGCAGTCATACGCGCACCGTGTTCAGAAGCAAATGAATCTCTAATTCCTTTATATAACTGAGTTTTTAAAGACTTAGGGATTAATTGTTCAACGATTTCTAATTTTGAAGGTTCAAAAATATAATCAAGGTTTACATTTTCATCTAATTCAACAGGTACAATTGGTAAAAACTGTTCAGTCATTACTTCTTGCGTCGCTGCATTTTTAAACTTGTTGTATACAATTTCGATTTTATCAAATTCACCAGCAACAAATTTTTCCATTAATAATTCTGCTAAAGCAGCAACATTATCAAAAGTTAAATCATCAAAAATATCACTTCTGTTAGCGATAACATTGTTTGTTTTCTTAAATGCATCGGCAGCTTTTTTACCAACAGCAATATAAGATACGTCTTGGTTAGGGTATGAAGTAGTTAACCTATTAACCGCTTTAATGATGTTTGAATTAAAAGCACCACATAATCCTCTGTTAGAAGTAATTGCTACAATAAGTACTTTTTTAACCTCACGTTGTTCAGAATATTTGCTTCCTGAATTTTCATCTAAAGTTGCACTTAAACTTTGTAAAAGTTCAGTTAATTTATCTGAATAAGGACGCATTGCAGTAATTGCATCTTGAGCTTTTTTCAACTTAGCTGCCGATACCATTTTCATGGCACTGGTAATTTGCATCGTTGAAGATACTGATGTAATTCTGTTACGTATTTCTTTAAGATTCGCCATTCTTTATTTTGATAAAGCCTCTTTGATTATGCAAAGAGTGACATTAATTTATATTTTAAATTTAGAGTTATGAGTAACTCACAACTCTAAATTTATAATTTTTATGCTTGATATTTAGCTGATAATTCTTTAGCAACAGATGTTAATGTATCTGTAACTTCATCAGTTAATTTACCTGCTTTTAAAGTATCTAAAGTATCTCTATGCTTAGCATTTAAGAACTCGATGAAATCTCTTTCAAATTCTTTTACTTTTTCAACAGGAACTGCTTTTAATAAGTTTTTAGATCCTGCATAAATAATAGCAACTTGATCTTCAACAGTAAAAGGATCGTTTTGAGCTTGTTTTAAGATCTCAACGTTACGTTTACCTTTATTAATTACATTTAAAGTAACAGCATCTAAATCTGAACCAAACTTAGCGAAAGCTTCTAACTCACGGAATTGTGCTTGATCTAATTTTAAAGTACCAGATACTTTTTTCATTGATTTAATTTGTGCGTTACCACCAACACGAGATACAGAAATACCTACGTTAATTGCTGGACGAACACCAGAGTTAAATAAATCTCCATCTAAGAAAATTTGCCCATCTGTAATTGAAATCACGTTTGTTGGGATATATGCCGAAACATCTCCTGCTTGAGTTTCAATAATTGGTAATGCTGTTAAAGAACCACCACCTTTTACGATTCCTTTAATAGAATCTGGAAGGTCATTCATTTCTTTAGCAATAGCATCATTATTGATAATTTTTGCTGAACGCTCTAATAAACGAGAGTGAAGGTAAAATACATCTCCAGGATACGCCTCACGTCCCGGTGGACGACGTAATAATAAAGATACCTCACGGTAAGCTACGGCTTGTTTTGATAAATCATCAAAAACAATTAATGCTGGTCTACCAGTATCTCTAAAATATTCTCCAATAGATGCTCCTGTCATAGGTGCATATACTTGCATTGCTGCTGGATCAGATGCGTTAGCTGCAACGATAGTAGTATAAGCTAAAGCGCCTTTTTCTTCTAATGTTTTAGCAATTAAAGCTACTGTAGAAGCCTTTTGACCTACAGCAACATATATACAATATACAGGTTTCCCTGCATCGTAAAATTCTTTTTGATTTAAGATAGCATCAATACAAACGGTAGTTTTACCTGTTTGACGGTCACCAATAACCAACTCACGTTGACCTCTACCCACTGGAATCATTGCATCAATTGCTTTAATTCCTGTTTGTAATGGTTCAGTTACAGGTTCTCTATAGATAACACCTGGAGCTTTACGCTCTAAAGGCATTTCGTAAGTTTTTCCTGAGATAGGACCTTTACCATCAATTGGATTTCCTAAAGTGTCAACCACACGACCAACTATACCTTCACCTACATTAATAGATGCGATACGATTTGTACGTTTAACTGTAGAGCCTTCTTTAATACCTTGTGAAGCACCTAGTAATACGATACCAACGTTATCTTCTTCAAGGTTAAGTACGATTCCTTCTAATCCTCCTTCAAATTCAACTAATTCTCCGTATTGAGCGTTAGAAAGTCCGTAAGCACGTACAATACCATCACCAACAGTTAATACTGTTCCTACTTCGTCTAATGAAGCGCCTGCTTCAAAACCTGAAAGTTGTTGTTTTAAGATTGCTGATATTTCAGCTGGTTTTACTTCTGCCATCTTTATTATATTAGATATTAGATGCTATACTGATGTTTCCATCTTGTATAACTCTTTTTAATTTAATGTAAATTCTCTTTTTAACTTGTTTAATTTGCTTGCAACACTTGCATCATATTGAATATCTCCAACACGTAAAATGAATCCTCCTAAGATAGTTTCATCAACAATGTTTTTAACTTCAACATCTTTCCCTGTAAGTTCTTTAACCTTAACTAACACTTTTGCTTTAAGATCGTCGGTTAATGAAACTGCCGAAGTAACTGTTGCTACTTCTGTTCCTCTTAACTCGTCGTACAGCTCGTTATATTTTGAAGCTGTATTTCCTATAAGTGAAATTCTTTTGTTAGTAATTAAGGTATCTATTAAATTACCTGTAAGTTTATTTGTGTTTTTAAACACATCTAATAATACAGCTTTTTTAACAGTAGATGTTACTACAGGACTTTGAAGCATCGCATTTAAATCTTTGCTTTCTGCAATAGTATTAGCGATTAGCTTCATATCATTATTTACAACTTCTGCTGTATTTTGATCTGATGCTAAGCTTAGTAATGCTTTTGCGTAACGGATTGCTGCTCTTGTTCCTGACATTATATTCTTAGTTTAATTTTGCTTCACCTAACATAGACTCAACCAATTTCATTTGCTTGTCTGTATCAGATAATTCTTCACCAACTACTTTTTGTGCAATTTCTAAAGATAAACCAGCAACGTGGTTTTTAAGTTCAGCCATAGCAGCTTTCTTTTCACCTTCAATTGCAGCTTGTGCTTGAGAGATCATTGTGCTTGCTTGTGCTTGAGCTTCCTCTTTTGCAGTTGCAATCATGTTATCTTTCATATCACGAGCATCTTTAAGCATAGCTTCACGCTCTGCTCTTGCTTCTTTTAAAAGTCTTTCGTTATCAGCAGTAAGGTTTTGCATTTCCTTTTTGGCATTTTCTGCCGATGCTAACGCGTTGTTTATAGACTCTTCTCTGCTTTTAACGGCTCCTAAAATAGGTTTCCAAGCAAACTTTTTTAATAAGAAAAAGAATACAATAAAAATTATTGTAGTCCAAAAAATTAAACTCTCTGGTGCAGTAAAGTTCATATCTTTATATTAATTTGTTTAGTGTTTTTTTAATTTAAAAAACCATCCCAAAACCAACCGTTTTGGGATGATAGTTTCTTTTCAAAAATTATTTTGCGATTAACGCAACTACTACAGCGAAAAGTGCAACACCTTCAATAAGTGCAGCAGCAATAATCATTGCAGTTTGAATTTTTGAAGCAGCTTCTGGCTGACGCGCAATTGCATCCATTGCAGACCCACCGATCTTACCAATCCCAAGTCCTGCAGCTAATGCAGCTAATCCAGCTCCGATTCCAGCTAATACCATAAGTAAAAAAATTTATATAGTTAATAATTAAAAAACTCAATTTAATGATGATCGTGCTCTTCTACAGCTTGACCAATAAATAATGCTGATAACAATGTAAACACATACGCTTGTAATGCAGCTACTAACAACTCTAACATACTCATAAACAATACAAACACACCAGATACTGGAGCTATAAATACGCTTTTAAATATGAAAATTAGAGATATTAAACTTAAAATAATAATATGTCCAGCAGTAATGTTTGCAAATAAACGAATCATTAATGCGAATGGCTTAGTTAACATACCAACAATCTCAATAGGCACCATAATTGGATATAATGCTTTTGGCACTGGTGGCGTTAATATATGTTTCCAGTAATCTTTGTTTCCATTAAAAATGGTAACCATAAAGGTAATGAAAGATAATACAAATGTAAAAAAGATATTTCCTGTTAAGTTTGAACTAAAAGGGAAAAAAGGAATTAATCCGAAGATATTATTAATCCAGATAAAGAAAAATATCGTTAGTAAGTAAGGCATAAATTTAGCATGCTTTTTCTCACCTATATTTGGAATTGCAATATCGTCTCTTACAAATAGAATTAAAGGTTCAAGAAAACCAGCTAATCCTTTTGGTGCTTTATCATTCTTCTTATAAGACTTCGCTACTGCGATGAATAAGAAAAACAATAAGAATGCAGACATTAACATTGAGAACACTAATTTAGTGATAGAAAAATCTAAAGGTCTAACATCAAAGTTAAACGCTCCATTTTCTCCTTCTTCTAATTCTGAATATCTATCCGCATAATAAATCACTTCATTATGTCTTACAAATTCAGCGCCATTTGCTTCAACTACAGTTTCACCTGAATTATCATGATGGAATTTTGATGAAGAAAATACTGTTAACCCATTATCTGTCCATAAAATTACAGGTAAATACATTGAAATGGCATGACCATCCCAATCTGCAATATGGAACTCATGAGAATCACCAATGTGTCCACTGATTAATTCATTAGCATCAAACTCTTTTTCTTCTGCATGATGTGCATCATTATGTTCATCATTTGAAGCCGTTCCAAAAAACGGAAGTAGTGCTAAAAGCAACACTGTAAATAATTTGATAGATTTTTTTGCTATCGCCATACCTTATCTAATATAAAATTATAGTCCTAAAATTTCGGTGCAAAGGTAGGGTATTAATTATAATTTGAAAGTGTCTGAGAAAAAAAAAATTCATTTAAATTCAATTTGCTAATTATCAATTAATTAAACAGCTTTACTATTCAGTAGTTTTACTGTAAATATCGTCTCTAGGACAAGGAATAAAAAGTAGGGCACAAAAAACGCTAAAACGTCTGTAATATATCCTAAATCTTTACGGAGTATTAATGGCAATAAAAACACTAATGCCGCCATCATTTTTAAAAATGTACACGCCATAAAAGCGAGTCCGGTATTATCGGCAAAAGTATTGTGTATAAATACTAAAAGCAGATACATTAAAAGTGTTGCTACAAAATGAAATGTAAAAATAGCCCATAGACTATAAAACATAGGTTCTGAAGTGGTTAAATTATCAATAACCGCATATTCCGCAGCAAATAATACTAGCGTAAATGGAATAAGTATTAGTAAGAAAGTTTTTATTTTTTTGATCATTAGTTGTCGTCGTTATTCATTTGTATCACTTGTTTAATCACAAGATACATTGCTATTGCTACTCCAAATAAGGCGCATATTACGGTATATGCACTGTAAGCATTTGGAAATTTCTCATCCAACCATACGCCAATAAATGAAAACACACCTATTATGGCGATCATTTGAAAGGCTATCGTTGAAAAACGCAAATATTTATTAAGCGTATTTTTCTGATCGTGAAGATTTTTGTTTTCCTTGTCCATTTTTACTTGCTAATTCTTTTACGGCACCTTTCATTGCACAAGTTGCATTAAACGTCGCTCCTGGCTCAACTGAGAGTCTTCCAACTTCAACTTCACCATCTACAATAGCCGACGATTTAAGCGCTAACATATTCTCTAAAATCAATTGCCCAGAAAACTGTCCTTCAATATCTGCATTTGCGCTTTTTAAAGTTCCGTTTATTACACCTGTTTTTCCTATTACAACTTTTCCTGGAGTTTGTATTGTACCATTAATAGTTCCTTCAACTCTAAAATCACCTTCCCCAATTACATCACCTGTAATTATTGTGCCTTTAGCGATACTATTTTGTTGTAAACTAGTGTCTGCTGCCATTCTTTCTTTTTTTTTACCTGAAAACATGAGGTTATTTTATTATTTTTCTAAATATACTTTTGCATTTTTATGACGTTGAATAACGGCATAATTAGCTGATGAAATTACAAAGTAATCTTTATCTATTTTATCTTTATTTTCGGCTAAAATTTCAGCAAAACCTTCGGCTCCATCAATACTTTTTAAACCGTGAACTACTACATAACTTGTATTTTCATCATACACATCAACCGATGTTTTTAAATCAAAATAAGTCACTTTTGCAATGGCTTTATCTAATTTTTCTACAAACTTAGGAAGGCTTTCATCATTAACATCAAATTGATAAATAACATTGAATTTTTTAGCGTCTTTATCATCTAAAAATGTTTTAACAGCCATTTTAGGAATAGTATTTTTTAAAATGTCTTGTGCTTTTTTTCCTTCTTCGGAATTTGGATATGTTAAAGCTATATAGTTTACACCGTTTTTATAAGCGTCAAACCCATACAATCTTCCGCTAGCAGATGCTTTAAGGATTTCAAATTTTGGCACCATTACATCTCCTACAAACTGATTAATGTAAGTCTCTGAAGCCTTAATTACATGTTTATATTCTTCATTATTAAAGGCAGCATACAAAGTTTCATATATACGTTCTGGGCTATTTTCGGATTTTGAAATTTCAGAATTTGGATTCAGAAGTATTTCGGCATAACGAGAATCTGGATAAGTAGCTAAAATTTCGGCTTTAGTAATTGCAGCTTCATCGGTTTGACCTAAAGCTATATAAATTTTATATAAATTATATTTTGAAGGCAAAACAAAACGTTCCTCTGGTTGGCTTGCTAATAATTGTAAATATTTATCTTTTGCGAGTTCGTTTTCATTAAATTTCTCCTTATAAATTCCTCCTAATTGGTAATATGCAAAATTACGTTCGCGAGAAATACTATCAATTACCTTAGCATCTGTAGGAATTTTAGAGATGTAATATTGTGGATCAAATAACTCATCTTCTTCAAGAGATTGAGTAGCTATATCTTCAGTATCATTTGTAACAGATGTAGCTCTTACACTACGGTTGGATAAACGCCAGTTATCACCTGCAGCTCTATCTCCCCAAATTTTAACAAATTCATTTTTCCCATAAGAAACCGTTGTTGGATTATAAAAGTAGAATGATTGCGCACCATTGGATGACATACCTCTAGAGCTTGATTTGTTTGATGTTGCTCCAATATTATTTGCTGTTGTTAATCCTGAATTTCTACGATTATCAATTTCTTTTTGTTTAGCAACTTCTTCTGCTTTAATTTTTAAATCGGTAATATAACTTTCAAAAAAGGTGATTCTTTCAGATTCAGAAAGCTTAACTAAATTTAAAATACTATCATTTACCTGAGCTATATCTTCGTATTTAATAACATCATCTAGATTATCTCGTTTACGTTTTATTAATCGGTATGGTTTAGAGTTAAGAGTCATACTAGACATCGTACTATCGTAATAAGCACCGGCCATTTTGTATTCTGAGGCATCAAAATTCATATCTCCTAAAATAGAATAATCTAAGGCTTTTAGATATCTATCTGAAGTTACTTTTCGTAATGATTTATTGTAATAGGCTACTGCTAAACTATCCGATTTGTTTTCACGGTAATAGTTGGCAATGCGGTAATAGATTTTATCTAAAAACCGACGATTTTCTCTATCTTCTTCAAGATCTGTTAAAAATTCAGTGAATTCTAGCTTGTTTCCTGTTTTAGAATCAAAATTAGCCACCTTTTCTAAATGTGCATTAATGTAGTAAGCTCTAGGGATTTTTCGATGTAAATCTATAATTCTGTCAAAAGCTAAATTGGCACTATCTTTTTGTCCAAATTCATTATACAACTGACCAATAATGTAGTTGTATCTTGCTTTTTCGGTATGATTTTTTGTGGTTTGGGCTGCTAGTGATAACTCAACTAATGCACTATCTTTGGCTTTTATATTAATATATGCTTGCCCCATTATAGCTTTAGCATCGGCATAATCTTGCTGTTCTAATTCCTCTTGTTCAAATAAACGTTTTAGGTTTTTTATTGCTAATTCGTTATTTTCTAAACGGATATTAGTTTTTTCGCGCCAAACTTTTGCTCTATTTATTTTATCACTTGTGGGATGTTTGTAAAGGATATAATTGAAGGCTTCTAGCGCAGGAATAAAACGTTGATCAAAATAACGTGATTGTCCTAATAATAAATAGGCTTCATCAATTTGCGGATTGTGCTCGCGTCCTTTAATGTTCATACCATGTTTTTGGACGGCCTTAATTGCTTTTTCTTCGGCACGTTCAAAATTTCGATTTTTACTTTGCCCCGGAAGTGATACTTCTTCTAAAATTTCCATACGTTCTACCGTAAGTAAATCCCAATAGTTATCTGTAGCGGCATTATTAACGTCTGCTCTCCCCTTTTCTAAAGCGATATTACCGTTATACAAAATGTTGTATTTAGTTCCCATTGCATGGAAATTACGGTTTATAAATTTGTCTTTTTTACGCGAACAACTAGTAATAAAAAGTGTGGCGCAAACAACAAGAACTATAGCTTTAAAAGGTGTTTTCAACGTTGGTTGTATTTGGTTTATAGATAACTAAAAACAGCCGCATATATTATGCAGCGGTGTAAAAATAAGCATCTTTTTGAATTATATAGAGAAATTGATTGGTTTTTAAACCGTTTCGCTTGCAGTGAAGTGATTTTCAAGTTCTTTAAGTGTGGCTTCGCTGGTTACTAAATCTTTAACAACGGCTCCTTTTTCTAGTACAACAATACGGTCGCAAACATCGGTGACATGTAATAAATCATGGCTAGAAATAAGCACGGTAACGCCATGAGTTTCTGCCAAATCTTTAATAATTCCTTTTAGTCTTATTTGAGTTGTTGGATCTAAGTTTGCAAAAGGCTCATCAAGAATAACAACTTCTGGATGCCCAATTAAAGCGGCCACAATACCTACTTTCTTTTGATTTCCTTTACTTAAATCTCTAAGGTATTTTTTCTGATTTAATATTTCGCCATGAAAAAAGTCTTTAAAGGTAGCTACCAAAGCATCAACATCGGCTTTGTTTTGACCTCTAAGATCTCCTATAAAGTAAAAATATTCTTCGGGTGTGAGATAACCTATTAAAAAGCTTTCGTCAATAAATGAACTGGTAAAAGGTTTCCAATCTTCACTTTCGTGAACTAAAATAGAATTGTTTTCAATATGACCGGTTGTTGGTTGAATTAAATCGAGCAGTAAGCTAAAAAATGTGGTTTTTCCGGCACCATTATTTCCTACCAAACCAAAACTTTGTCCTTTAGGAATGTTTAATTCTGAAATATTTAAAACCGTATGACTTCCATAGGTTTTTGAAAGGTTTTTAGACTGTATCATGGGCGATTTTTATATTAATCATCTTCGCTAAAAGCTTGGATAGTTTTGTATTTTGAACTTAAATATTTTTTGGTAATACTACTCATTATCTTTTGATGAAAAACAAGACCTATTACTCCACAAAAGATTAAACTTGCGATTCCGGTTTCAAAATTAAAAAGGAAATTACCTGCAGAAAATATGATAATTGGGAATAACATTAACGGAATTCCTAGTAACCATTGTACGGCTCCAGTACCTTGATAATTGAAAGCTGCACGTTGATTTAAGTCTATTTTTTTACGGTTAAAAGATCCCGCAAATAAAATAACATGTGTATTAACTCCAATATTATAAATGGCTGCAGCAAAATGTGCTAATAAAATTTTCCATCCAAAATACACGTAAGGCGTACTCAATACAAACAGAATAATAACACTCATACTCATTAGCACGTGTTTTGACCTTAAATATTCTTTATATTTTATATTTTGGCTCATTAGCATTTTGTAGTAACCACTATCCCACGCCGGAATGAATTGCCCAAAATTGATAAGGAAAATTCCGGTAACAAAAATACCTACAAAACCATACATATAAGTTCCTCCTTCACCTTGAAATACTGGTTTTGTATAGAAAAACAAACCGTACAGTAATCCAAAAATGAGTAAAAATATTGTTGATCTTGGGCGTTTATTTCGCCATATTAATTTTAAATCTAACTGAAGAAAAGGCGCTAAATCCCCAAAATGTTTTGTCCAAGCGAGGTTAGAGGTCTTTACAGCTTCTGTTTTTGTTTTAAGTGAACTATCTAAATATAATTTCTGTTTTAATAATTTAAAATTATACAGATATAATCCCACCAAGATTAATACTAAAACGAGTAAAAATACAGGTTGTTTGGTGATGGCAATAATTCCGCTGGAAAGCGCTTCGGAAAACGAAAATATTTCGAAATAATTAAGTCCAAATAAAGCACTTGCAACTAGTATAAGTGGTAAAAATGATAATTCTGATGCGGCGGTTAGACTTTCAATAATAAAGTTTAAAAAATTGACAATTTGCGCAATAATACACATGGCAAATACCCAAGCCAACACACTTGTAGCACTATAATTGTTGGCTAAAAGCATGATTGCAAACGGAATTGTTGCAAAAAACGGTAAGATATTATAAAATGACAAGGCAGATTTACCGAGCACAAAATTGACAACGCTACGACGTTTAATGGGTAATGTTAGTAACGGCTTAACGCTCATTACTGGTAATTTCTGTAAGAAAAAACGCATTATCAAATCCATTAAAATCCAATAAAACAGGTAACTATTTACTACTAAAAAAGGATCTTGATCTGGAAATGTTTTTGTGATTAATGGGTATAATCCAAATCCCATAGCGAGAAAACTTAAGGCCATCCAAATGGCAAGAAAAACCATGACGCCTTTTAGAGCCATACTTTTCCCTAGACTAGACGATCTAAAAAATGATTTCCATTCTAAACTTAAAAACCGTTTTACCATAAGGTTTATTGGTTATATTTTGTAGCAATACCTTGTACTTCCATTCCCCAAGACTGACCAAGCATCATTGCTTTTTGTGTTAACTCTAATTGTTTTGTTGCTAATTTTTTACCTAAATCTGTTTTGTAAAATTTCACTAATTCTTGAACTTCTTCACGAGTAAATTCTTTCATATATAAATCGGCCATACTACTGTATAAACCTTCTAAAGTGCCTTTAGCTTCTTTGGTATAAGCGTCTTTATTTGCAACAGGAACCATCATCCCTATTTGATCAATGGCATTATCAAAAGCTTTTCCTGCTCCAGTAATTTCAATAAACTCGATAGTTTCGGCTTTAAATTCTGAACTTTCTTGAGCTACAGTTGTGCTAACAAAAGCAAACATAAATAGACAAACTAATACTACTTTTTTCATAAGATTTGATTTTTAATAATTGATTTACAATGATAAGTATACTTTTTTCTTAAAATGTTACACTATTAAGCAATTTGATATTCAGGATACATTTTAGAAAGATAGGCTGTTGCCGATTTTGGTAACAATACCAAAACAATATAAGAGTAAAGGGTAAACACTACCATAATTATTGCCGCCACCGCTATAAATATTGATGGCCACACCACATTGTTTAATTTATCGCCATGAAGTAATAACTGTGGCATAAGTGTTAATCCAAAAGAACCGCCACCCAACTGAAACACGATATCTTCGTACATCCAACGTTTATTAGTTTCTTTTATACGTCTTTTTGTGTACTTCTGTAAACTTCTTAATTTATAAATATAAAAGGGTGAAAACAGGATAAAAAAGCCAATAAATACAAATTCTTTATAAGGCACATAATACAGTATTTGATACAGCACTATAATCGATAAAAGGGTTAAAACCAATTTTGGTAACTTAAAAAAGCCCACAAATAGCTTCCAGATATTACCATAATAATGTTTCATTAGGGATTTCTGACGGTCTTCAACAACATCATTAAACCCAAAAATTCCAAATTTCTTAAATTCTAAATCTAAAGCTTCTTCAAAAGTTAATTTTGGGTTTTCGGCAAGATGCTGCTCAATACCATTGGCAAGATGATCTACTAATTCGGTTTGTAAATCGTAATGTTCTACATAATGTTTCCGTGTAAACGTGTAGAGTTCTTGTATGTTTTCTTCTGAAAGTTTCATAATGTTTTAAACTTTTTTTGATAAGCATTCTTTTGCTTTAAAGCTTCCAAAAACCAAAGAATAGATAATGTTAAAAAGAAAGATAACATAAAAGATGTAGTGTTTGAACTCACTAGGTTGGTTAAACTATTTACAATATCGAAAAGGGTGTTGAATAAATAAATTATTATTCCGAAGTAAAAGCCTAAACGCTCAACACCTGAGAACCTTCCAGATTTGCGATATAAAAAAACAAAGTATAATGTAGCCATTAATAGCAACTGAATAAATCCAATCTCTTTAGCTGTATATATGTTTAATGTCACATCAAACAGCTTAAAAGTTAATTTAAATCCGCAAAAAAGAATCATAAAAATCAACAAACTTTTTATGGAGCATAATTGTTTTAATAATAAAATACCAAGCGCTTTATCAATAGTCTTAATATGTTTTTTATGGCTTTTTAATAAGTTTGATTTCTCCTCAATCATATAAGATTTAAACACATCATAAAACAACCTGTCATCTCCATTTTTCATACGATTTTCAATTTCAGAAGCTACATGGTCTACCATTTCCATTCTCACATCTGTAAATACCACATCTGCATTTTCTAAATAGGTATCAATAAATTGTATATTTTCTTCGGTTAAAATCATATTAAAAACTCGGTTTTAAGTTCACCAATTCTTGCATGGTTTTAATATAGTCTTCCAATTCTGCGAGTTTATTTACAGTTTCTTTACTGCCTTCTTCGGTAAGTTTATAATATTTACGCAGGCGGTTATCTACTTTTACAACTTCAACATCTAGCAAACCTTCAGCTTCCAGTTTATGTAACGATGGGTACAACGCACCTTCGGTAATTTTGAGTTCACCTTTGGTGAGTAATTTCACTTTTTGTGTCATCTCATAACCGTACATTTTATCGTGCTCATTAAGCAACTTTAAAATAATGGTGGTTAAACTGCCTTTGTAAAGTTTTGAATTTGCCATAATACCAAATATACCTAAATTTCTTATGTATAAGAATCTTAGGTATTAATTTTTTCTGAATTTGAAACCTAAAAACTCACGGCTTCACTATTTTTGTAAAAAATAATATCACATGGCACAATTCCATACACTTACTATAAAAGAAATTCATAGAGAAACCGAAAACTCGGTAACTATTAGTTTTTCAGTTCCTGAAGACTTAAAACCTAGTTTTGCATTTAAATCCGGACAATATATTACCTTAAAAACGACTATTAACGGTAACGAAATTAGAAGAGATTACTCACTTTGCTCCTCTCCTAAAAGTGGCGAGATTAAAGTTGCCGTGAAAGCTATTACTGACGGAACATTCTCAATGTACGCTAATAATGAGTTGAAAGTTGGTGACACATTAGAAGTTGCCTCTCCTAAAGGTAAGTTTGTTTTTGAAGCGAATGATAAAAAGACTAAAAATGTCGCTTTATTTGCTGCAGGAAGTGGAATTACGCCAGTATTAAGTATTGTAAAATGTGCTTTAGAAGAAGAAGTAAACAGTCAAATAATTTTAGTTTACGGAAATAAAACACCTAAAGACACCATGTTTTTTGATGAATTATTAGCCTTACAACACACATATAAAGACCGTTTTGTAATTCAATTTGTATTCAGTCAAACCGATGAAGACGATGCTATTTTTGGTCGTATTGAAAAAAGCACGGTTAATTACGTGGTAAAAAACAAGTACAAACATATTGAGTGTGATGCGTTTTACCTTTGCGGACCAGAAGCAATGATTCACACCGTAAAAGATGTGTTAGTTGAGCACGGAGTGAACACAGAGCGTATTCATTTTGAATTATTTAAAGCTTCAAAACCTGTAGAAATTGAACCAACTACAGTTAGTGACGGACAAACAGAAATCACAGTTATTGTAGATGATGAAGAAACAACTTTTGATATGGCTCAAAAACAAACCATTTTGGAAGCCGCTTTAGATAAAGATTTAGATGCGCCATATTCTTGCCAAGGTGGAATTTGTAGCAGCTGTTTAGCCCGTGTTACAAAAGGTGAAGCAACAATGCGTCAAAATAATATTTTAACAGATAATGAAGTTGCCGAAGGTTTAATTTTAACTTGTCAAGCACATCCTATAACAGCAAAAATCACTGTTGATTTTGATGATATTTAATGGCTATTTTATATCGTTTTAAAGTTTGATAAGAAGAGCAATAATTCTAACATTAATACTGAACTCTATAATTTTAATTGGAGTTCCATCAGGACATGGCTATGGATTTATGGGGTTTTTTGAATTTTTAAGCATCCCATATCTTATAGAAAACGGAATTAATTTTCAAAAGAATTATCCTTTTGAAAGTAGCCTTAATATTATAGGTTTTATCTCTTTAATTGGAAAAACACTACTAATCACCTGTCTGTTTTATAAAAAACCATTGACAAAAAAGTCTTTAATTTACACAGGTTTAACCTTACTATTCATAGCATATATTGCTATCAATTTTGGTACTTGGCAATATGATACTTTTCTTTTTATAATTACTCTAGGGTCAGGAATTCCTTTTGCAATGTACTTTGGAAGAGTTATTTATTTAATACAGAAAGAAACCACAAAATTAAAACAACTTTAAAGCACTGCTTTAATTTTAGAAATAACAACATCTGGAGCAATACTTCCCGCAGCTTTTAAGTAAGTTTCGGGACATTTGTTTCCGTAAATAGATGTTGGAATTAGTGGATATCTTTTAGCATCCGCAAGTAAGGTAAAATCTTTTGGTTGATGAAAAGGAGCAAATCCTGCAAAAGGATGTGTAATTCCCCAAACGGTAATTACTTTTATACCTAACATGGCTGCAATATGCGCATTTCCAGAATCCATAGATAACATTACATCTAGGTTAGAAATCACATCAAGCTCTTCATTTAGCGTTAATTTTCCGGCTAAATTTACTACATTTTCATACGAATTTTGAAAGCTATCTAAAACAGCAACCTCTTTAGCTCCACCACCAAATAATACAACTTTATAAGTTTCAGAAAGGGTTTTAATTACGGTTTCCATTAAATCTAACGGATACATTTTACCTTCAAAAGCAGCAAAAGGCGCAATTCCAATCCATTGTAAAGCATCGGTTCCTACTTTTTTTAGGGTGGCTTCATTTAATGTTTTTCGTTCAGGAAAAGTTGGGTTTGAAATATCAATAGGAAATCCTAAACGCTCAAAAACATCTGCATAACGTTGGTGCGTGGTTTTTAATTGCTGAAAACTTTCTTTGGTAACTAACGCTTTCTTTTCGGCACGACCTTTATCTATTTGTTCAGTTTTTATTCCGAAGAAAAAAGATTTTAAAATATTAGATCGCAACACATTATGTAAGTCTGCAACAGCATCTACACCTAAAGCTTTTAATTCTTTAGAGAGTTTAAACAAGCCCAAAACACCTTTATGCTTTCCTTTTACATCGGCATTAAAAATGGTAACATTCTTTAAATCCCTAAAAAATGGTGCAAAAAAACCACGTGTAAGCACGGTAAGTTTTACATTGGGATATTGCGTAGTAAAAGCGCGTAAAATATTAACCGTCATTGCGACATCTCCCATTGCGGAGAGCCTAATAACGAGAATATGCTTGGGTTGAGACATGTGAAATTATAAATTAAACCCCCTAATATTACAGGTGATTATTTTTGTGAACGTAATACAGGATTTAGTTCGTCGTCATTGTACATTTTCATTTGTTTATACACTTTCATGTATTTATCTCCTTTTTCAATATCACTTAAAAGTGTATCAATAGCCGTTGATAAATCTACACGTTGTTCTAACAAAATATCTAATTTAATCTGGCAAGCTGCTTGGTGTGCTTCCGAAGCATCGGTACGTGTTGCTTCTTCATGCATGTGGTACACTTTTAGTGCTAAAATTGATAATCTATCAACTCCCCACGCTGGGCTTTCAGTATTAATTGTAGCGTCTGCTTTTGGAGTTACAGATTTGTATTCCTCAAGAAAATAGCTATCAATATACTCAACCATATCTGTACGATCTTGGTTTGAAGCATCAATTTGGCGTTTTAGTTTTAAAGCTGCAACAGGATCAATTTGTGGATCGCGAATAATATCTTCATAATGCCATTGTACGGTATCTATCCAACTTTTTCTGTATAATAAATGCTCTAACAGGTTTGAGGTTTTATCAAACGGATTTGAAAAAGGCTGATCAACAGTATTGATAATATGATACGTTTTAATAACGTCTTGAAAAATAGAATTGGCTTTGCTTGTAAACATGTACTTAATTTTAAGACACAAATATAAGTCTAATTAATTAACTTTACCATTTTAAAACTACATACAAAAGCAATGAAAATCCACAATTTATCCCTTCAAAACTCGATATTAAATACGTTTATTTCTGAAATGAGAGATGCACAAATACAAAAAGATCCCATGCGTTTTAGGAGAAATATTGAACGAACAGGAGAAATATTAGGATATGAATTAAGCAAAAAACTAAACTACACAAACCAAACGGTGAAAACACCATTAGGAACAAGTGACGTATCTGTAATTAATGATGATATTGTGTTATGTTCTATTTTAAGAGCTGGTGTGCCATTGCATAACGGACTTTTAAATTATTTTGATAAGGCTGAAAATGCATTTATTTCGGCA
Organism: Lacinutrix undariae; assembly: GCF_052934785.1. Taxonomy (NCBI): domain Bacteria; kingdom Pseudomonadati; phylum Bacteroidota; class Flavobacteriia; order Flavobacteriales; family Flavobacteriaceae; genus Lacinutrix; species Lacinutrix undariae. The sequence continues at coordinate 1,240,586 of NZ_CM128809.1, read as the reverse complement.
TATAGACATCATAAGGATAATCCGGAGATTTTTGAAATTATTGTTGAATATTTAGCTTGTCCAAGTTTGGAAGGTAAAACCTTAATTCTTGCTGATCCAATGTTAGCTACAGGACAATCTATGGTAGCTACTTTTGAAGCTTTAAAACCTTTTGGAACACCTAAAAACATACATATTGTAAGTGTTATTGGTGCGCAGCAAGGGGTAGATTTTATTGCAAACCATTTTGATAGCGATGTACACCTTTGGATTGCTACAGTAGATGAAACTCTTGATAAAAACGGTTATATTATGCCTGGTCTTGGAGATGCAGGAGATTTAGCTTTTGGAGAAAAACTACAACATTAAACCGATAATAGGTGTAATAATTAATAACCAAATTAAGGTTTCTTTAAACCATTTCACCGAAACAGTTTCCATATAATTAGTCACAATAACAGATAATGGCGCTAGTAGAAAAAGGAATTCTGCACCACTTTTTTCTGGTGATATAACGACAATTGCCAAAGCAATTAAAGAGGCTAAAACCACTAAAACACTTGTAGGTTTTTTAGTACGTGCTTTGGTTTTCATAATCCCAACATAATGGAATAAGCTCCATATAAAATAGGTAAATACAATGGTTAAAGCTGTAATTATTGAGGGTGAATTTAGAGTACTATAGTTAAAACTGATACCAAAATCCATTTCAGAAAAATAAGCTATAATATTAGTATCTGTAATAATAAGTACACATACAGTAATACATGTTGCTGCTAAAACACCAATAAAAGGAATCGCCCAATTTTTAAGTTCGGGGATGGCATATAAAAATAATGCGGCAAAAATTAAGAGATAAAATAATGATGCCCAAAAAAATAGCAAAGTTGCGAGGCTAATCCAAAATGCGGCATCAAAAAGCTTCTTTTTAAGTTCTTTTTGGGTACGCAAACTTATAATTCTTCTGAAAGCTAAAAGCACAAAAAAGTTAGCGACCACTATTTTAATATTAAAAAATGTTTGTGGTAACATCACCATAAACAGTGTGATAAACAAAATATTATAACTATTCTTATGCGTTAAATCATTTTTTCCGGAGAGAAAATTTAATACAAAAATCGAAAATATACAAACAGTAAAAGTTCCAATTTGCGTGGTAATATTTGTTCCGTTAAGAGCTTCATTTTCTATAAAAAAATTATAAAAAACAAATGCAATTAGCAAAAAAATACTGATAACCAAAAAATGTATTGGTTTTGCTTTGCTGAAAAAACTTGAAATCATTTATAATGTTTGTATATTTGCGATGTAAATGTATTGATAATCCCCTTTGAAGCTCATAAGAGCGTTTAAATTTATATAAGATGAAAGACTTTTTTTACGCAATTCAAGATTTATTTGTAGACGTACTACTAAAACCAATGGATGCTTTACGAGCATTAGAACTAGAAAACTGGTTTTCTGCTAACATGCTTAACTGGATTTTTATGGCTATAGCTATTGTTGCATTTGTATACTGGATGCTACAACTTAAAAAATTCGATAATAACAATGAAGAAGATAAAACAGTTTCAGCTCATAAATTTCTATAAGTCGAAACCAATATCTTTTCTATAATTAATCTTATCAAAATGTAGCTTATCTATATTTTGATAAGATTTTTTTAGTGCCTCACTGTAGCTTTCACCGTAACTTGTCATAGCAAGTACACGTCCACCCGAAGTTACGACTTTTCCATCTTTTATAATTGCTCCTGCATGAAATGGGATTGAACCTGTTACGTTTTCTAATCCTGTAATTTCTTTACCTTTCTCGTAAGCTTCTGGATAGCCACCAGATACTAGCATTACTGTAGTTGCAGCACGCTCATCAATTTCGATATTTATAGTATCTAAAGTTTGGTTTGCAATAGCTTGAAAAATTTCAACTAAATCATTTTTCAATCTTGGTAACACCACTTCGGTTTCTGGATCTCCCATACGCACATTGTACTCAATCACTTTAGGATCATCTCCAACTTTAATTAAGCCAATAAACACAAAACCTTTATATGGTAAATTATCTTTTTGAAGTCCTGCAATTGTAGGTTTTACAACACGTTCTTCAATTTTATTTAAAAATTCTGGTGTTGCAAAAGGTACTGGAGATACTGCTCCCATTCCACCGGTATTTAATCCGGTATCACCTTCACCAATACGTTTATAATCTTTAGCTGTTGGTAAAATTTTGTAGTTTTTACCGTCTGTTAATACAAAACAGCTTAACTCAATACCATCTAAAAATTCTTCAATAACTACTTTTGAACTTGCTGCTCCAAATTTAGCATCAACAAGCATTTCTTTTAATTCTGCTTTAGCTTCTGATAAATCATTAAGAATTAACACCCCTTTTCCTGCCGCTAATCCATCTGCTTTTAATACATATGGAGGATTTAACGTTTCTAAAAAGGCATAACCTTCTTCAACATTGCTCGCATTAAAACTTTGGTAAGCTGCTGTAGGAATATTATGACGCATCATAAATTCTTTAGCAAATTCTTTACTTCCTTCTAATTCTGCAGCTGCTTTTTCTGGTCCAATAACTGCTACATGTTTTAGCGCGTCATCATTTAAAAAGAAATCGTGAATTCCTTGTACCAAAGGATCCTCAGGACCAACCACAACCATATCAATGTGTTTTTCTAATACTAACGCTTTTATTGCCGGAAAATCGGTAACGCTAATATTAATATTTGTAGCAATTTCGGCTGTACCAGAATTTCCTGGAGCAACATAAATTGTATCACATAAAGGGCTTTGAGCGGTTTTCCAAGCGAAAGTATGTTCTCTTCCTCCTGATCCTAAAATTAAAATTGTCATAGTGTGTTGTTGTTTGCTCAAAAATAAAACTAATGCGTCGAATACACCAATATTTTTTATTTACTTTACAAAAAATCTTATCCTTTGAATTTATTTGATTTGTCATTAAAACTCAACCGCTTTCCTATTAAGAAGGCTTCTTGTGTTTTACAAAAAATTCAGGCTAAAAATGAAGCAGAGTTTAAGGCTTATGTGCTTCAAAAAAAGGAAGCAATTTTTAATTATCACCTTCAAAATAATTCGTTTTACAAAAGCGTCGCTAAAAATGCAGATGTTTTAGATTGGAAAACCATTCCTATAATGACAAAACGCGATTTACAATGCGATTTGAGTGATAGACTTTCAGAAGGATTTAATGAAAAAAACGTATATATCAATAAAACATCAGGTTCATCTGGACATCCTTTTGTTTTTGCGAAAGATAAATTTTGCCACGCCTTAACATGGGCAGTTATACAGAATAGATTTGGTTGGTTTAGATTGGATTTTAACAGCTCTAAACAAGCTCGATTTTACGGAATTCCGTTAGATAAAAAAGGCTACTATAAAGAGCGAATTAAAGATTATATAGGGAATCGTTTTCGGTTTTCGGTTTTCAATTTAAGTGATGAAGCTTTTCAAGTTTGCTTAAAAAAATTTAAGGCTACTAATTTTAACTATATCAACGGTTATACAAGTTCAATCGTTCAATTTGCTAAGTTTTTAGAAAGAAAAAACATTGTTTTAAATACTATTTGTCCCACATTAAGCGCTTGTGTTGTGACTTCGGAAATGCTTTTTGAAGACGACAAAAAACTATTAGAAAAACAGTTTAATATTCCTATAATTAATGAATATGGTGCTTCGGAATTAGATTTAATTGCTTTTCAAAACCCTGAAAATATTTGGCAAGTAAATAGCGAAACACTTTTTGTAGAAATTGTAGATGACCAAAATAATATTCTGCCTTACGGCGAAGAAGGTCGCATTGTTATTACATCTCTTTACAATAAAGCACACCCATTTATACGCTATGATATTGGAGATATTGGCGTGCTTTCAGAAAAAAGCACACTACAAAAACCTATTCTTAAAAAATTAATAGGAAGAACCAACGATATTATTACTTTACCTAGCGGAAAAAAAGCGGCGGGACTTACTTTTTATTACATTACTAAAAGTATTATTGAAAAAGATAGCGCTGTAAAAGAGTTTATTATTGAACAACATAAATTAGACACTTTTAAAATAAAATATGTGAGTACTGAAACCATTTCAGATTCCAAAAAAGAAGATATAAAAACAGAAATAACCAATTATCTTGAAAAAGGATTAACCCTTATTTTTGAAAAACAAGACGTTATAAAACGCTCAAAAAGCGGAAAATTAAAGCAATTTAAATCTTTACTCAACTAATTTATGAATATAACAATTATTGCAGGAGCACGACCAAATTTCATGAAGATTGCACCAATTATTGAGGCAATTAAAGAGAAAAAAGCGCTTGGTTTTGATATTAATTACAGATTAGTACACACGGGTCAACATTATGATAAAAATTTAAGCGATACTTTTTTCACAGAATTACACATACCGTTCCCAGATGCTAATTTAGAAGTAAAAAGTGGTACTCAAGCCGAACAAACTGGTGCAATAATGATTGGTTTTGAAAAGGAATTACAACAAAACCCTTGTGATTTGGTAATGGTTGTTGGCGATGTTACCTCTACAATGGCGTGTACTATTGTTGCTAAAAAAGCAGGAATAGATGTGGCACATGTGGAAGCCGGAATTAGATCTGGAGATATGAATATGCCCGAAGAAATTAATAGAATTGTTACCGATAGTTTAACCGATTATTTTTTTACCACATCTAGCTATGCTAATAAAAACTTAGCGGCTCTAGGGGTTTCTGAAAGCAAGGTTTTCTTTGTTGGAAATGTAATGATTGACACCTTATTAAAACATATACCAAGATTTGAAAAACCTCAAATTTGGGAATCTTTAAACTTAGAAGAAAAGAAATACATGGTGATGACATTACATCGCCCAAGTAATGTAGATGAAGAACATCAGCTTAAAAATTTAATTCATAAGATTGTAAGTTTAGGTAAAGATTTTCCAATAATATTTCCGGTGCATCCACGAACTAAAAAGCTTTTAGAAGGATTAGATTTGAATTTTGAAAATCTACACTATGTAGAACCTTTAGGCTATTTACATTTTAATTATTTAGTAAAAAATGCTTTTGCAATGCTAACTGATTCAGGAGGAATTACCGAAGAAACCACCGTAATGAATGTTCCGTGTATTACGCTTAGAGATTCTACCGAAAGACCTGAAACTTGCGAAATAGGAACGAATGTTTTAGTAGGAAATGACACTAAAAAAATTGAATCGGCTTTTAAAGATTTGCTTTCAGGACACTGGAAACAAGGACAAACACCAGAGCTTTGGGACGGTAATGCTGCAAAACGTATTACAGACTGTTTAGTTGACATTTATTCGCTATAATGAAAGATATATTAATCATAACAAGTTATTTTCCACCAGAAACAGGTGCGGCTTCCAATAGGATTTTTCATTTAGCAACCGGTTTACATTCTCAAGGTTTTAAAGTTGCCGTAACCACACCGTTGCCCAATTACCCAAAAGGGAAAATTTTTAATAATTATAAAGGTCGTTTTAAGCATATTTCTATTGAAAATGGAATTACCGTAAACCGCCTGTGGATTTACGCCAGCAATTCAAAAAACAAGTTGTTACGCCTTATTGCAATGCTATCTTATAGTTTTAGTTTAGTATGGTTTTTTATGTGGCATAACATCCCAAAAACTGTTATCGTGCAATCTCCTCCCCTTTTGGTAGCGTTTACTTGTATGTTATTTTTAAGACGAAAAAAACGTAAGTTAATATTAAACGTGAGTGATTTATGGCCTATTGCTGGTTTAGAATTGGGAGCCTTTAAAAAGAATTTTAGCTATAAAATGCTAGAAAAAATTGAACGTTTTAATTATAAAAAAGCCGATTTAATTTTAGGACAAAGTGAAGAGATTTTAACTCACGTTTTAGGTATGTTTCCGGAGAAAAAGGTGTTTTTATATAGAAATTATCCTGATTTTAAAGCTCCAGATCGCCAATACTCGGCAGCTTCCGAAGGAAAAATAAAAATGGTTTATGCTGGATTATTAGGAATTGCTCAAGGTATTTATAAGCTTTGTAAAGAGTTAGAATATGCGCAAATAGAGTTTCATATTTATGGTGCTGGTGCCGAACAAGAACAGATTGAACAATTTATAACAGCAAACCCTAATCTTCCTATTATTTATCATGGAGAAATTTCTAGACAAGAGTTACACCAAGAGCTTTTAAAGTATGATTTAACGATTATCCCGCTGCTTAATCGAATTTATGGCTCAGTACCTTCAAAAATATTTGAGTACGCTAAATTAGGGCTTCCAATGCTTTATTTTGGAGGTGGAGAAGGTGAAACTGTTATAAAAGAAAATAATTTGGGATGGATTGCTGAAGCTGGAAATTACAAATCATTAAACGCTTGTATTTCTCAGCTAAATATTACCGATTTCTCGGAAGAACGTTCTGAAAATATTATAAGAAAAGGGACTAATGCATTTAGTTTTGAAATGCAATTAGCGGCGTTAACTAAAATAGTTTAATAGGCTTTTTCTTCGCCTTTAACAGCGTTTACAAATGTTTTAATAATGATTTTGATATCTAAAAATAGTGACCAGTTTTCAATGTAGAAAATATCATACTTTACACGACCAATAATATCTTTATCTGTTTCTACCTCACCACGAAAACCACTAGTTTGTGCTAAACCTGTAATACCTGGTTTTACAAAATGACGTACCATAAACTTATCAATTTTTTTGGCATACATATCGGTATGACTTACCATATGAGGTCTAGGACCTACTACTGACATGTCTCCAAATAGCACATTAAAAAATTGAGGTAACTCATCAATACTAGTTTTACGTATAAAACTTCCAACTTTTGTAATTCTGAGATCACCACGAGTAGCTTGGTATAAATTAGCGTCTGCATTAGGCTTCATAGATCTAAATTTATAACAATCAAATTCTTTATAATTAAAACCATTTCTAGATTGCTTAAAAAACACAGGACCTTTAGATTCTAGTTTAATTAATATCGCGATAATAGGTGTTAGCCATGACAACACAAATAAAATAACCAAGCTTGAAAATGCAATATCAAAAACACGTTTAACAAGCATGTTTATAGACTCTTCTAGAGGAATATTACGTAAGGATAGTATTGGAATATAGTCGTAATATTCATATTTTAATTTCTTGCTATAAATATCTTTATTATCGGGAACGAACTTAATAATTTTAAGGTTATTATCGGCAAAATCTATAATTTCACTAATTTGATTATTAGAAAGCTCAGAAGCTGAACAATAAATTTCATCAACATTTTGTTCTTTTATAAAAGAAAAACATGCTGCTAAATCTACCTTTTTCTTATCTTTAAAGTTAAAGGTTTTAGTATGCACATAGCCATACTCTGGGTTTTTATTAAAGAAATTCTCGAGTGCTAAAGTTTTTTTATTGCTTCCTAAAATAACTGTTCGTCTGTAGTTTCCTCCAAATGAGGTTCTATATTTTTGAAGAAAATAATATATTGAAAATTTAAAAAAGGTAATACATCCAAATACTGTAAAAACGTATTTAAAAATGGTTTTTTGATGGAGTTGATATTCATTAAAATATCCTGAAAATGCAAATATTACAAGTGCAAATAAACACATTTGTCTTAAGGTTAATGATAAAATACTAACCTCTCTGGTATATCTAAAAACTTCATAAAACTTAAATAATGTAGATATAATAATCCACGCTAATGAGATCACAATAACGTAAGAAACAGGTTCAACACTCTTAAAAAACCAAAGTAGTGCAAAACTATTTATTATAAATAAGTCTATTATATAAGAGATTGGTCTTAAATAGACTGAATATCTTCCTTGTGCAAATGCGTTCAATTTATTTTTTTATGTGTTTAGAAAAATCTTTGTGTTCACTTTTATATAAATCTTCATCTGATAAAGACTTAAAGTAGTTGAAAGTCTTTAGCATTCCTTCTTCTCGTTCTACCTTTGGCTCCCATCCTAATAGCTTTTTTGCTAAAGTGATGTCTGGTTGGCGTTGTAAAGGATCATCAACAGGTAATTCTTGATAAATTACTTTTTGATTAGTATTTGTAAGTTTAATGATTTCTTCAGCAAAATCTCCAATGGTAATTTCATTAGGATTTCCAATATTAACGGGTTCTGAATAGTCGCTAAACATGAGTTTAAAAATACCATCTACCTGATCATCTACATAGCAAAAAGAACGGGTTTGTGTCCCATCTCCAAAGATTGTTAAATCTTCTCCTCGTAATGCTTGCCCCATAAACGCAGGAATAACTCTCCCATCGTTTAATCGCATTCTCGGTCCGTAGGTATTAAATATACGTACAATACGTGTTTCTAAACCATGAAAACGATGATATGCCATGGTTATAGATTCTTGAAAACGTTTTGCTTCATCATAAACACCTCTTGGCCCTATGGTATTTACGTTACCATAATAATCTTCGGTTTGTGGATGCACTAATGGGTCTCCATAAACTTCTGATGTGGATGCTATTAATAATCTAGCATTTTTAGCCTTAGCTAAACCTAATAAGTTATGCGTTCCTAACGATCCTACTTTTAGGGTTTGAATTGGTATTTTTAAATAGTCTATTGGGCTTGCTGGTGATGCAAAATGTAAAATGTAATGTAAGTCACCTTCAATTTCAATAAACTCTGTAATATCGTGCTCAATAAACTCGAAGTTAAGGTTTTCTGATAAATGCGAAAGGTTTTTTTTATCTCCAGTAATAAAATTATCCATACCGATGACGTAAAAACCTTCTTTGATAAACTTATCGCACAGGTGTGATCCTAAAAAACCTGCAGCTCCTGTTATGAGTACTTTTTTCATTATCTGATTGTTGGTTTATTTACCGGTTCCTATTTTGTAATATACAAATCCGATATTCTCTAAAATTTCTTTATCTAAAATACCTCTTCCGTCAAAAACAAAAGCAGGTTTTTGCATGTTATCAAAAATTTGCTTCCAATTGTAGGTTTTAAATTCGTCCCATTCGGTTAAAACAGCAATAGCATGTGCATTTTCGCAAGTTTTATAAGGGTCGTTTTCTACAGTTAAAAGACTTCTATTTTCTTCGTTTGATCTGGTGTTTAAATATTCTAAATCTGCAAAAATACGTTCTTCAACCACTTTAGGGTCAAAAATAGTAATTTCTGCTTGCTCATTTAGTAAATTATCGGCCACTTTAATTGCTGCTGATTCTCTAGTATCGTTGGTATCTTTTTTAAACGCCCAACCTAAAAATGCTATTTTTTTACCAGAAACGGTATTGTAAAGTGTACTTACAATATTATCTGAAAAACGTTGCTTTTGGTGTTCGTTCATTAAAATGACTTGTTCCCAATAATCTGCTACTTCATTTAAACCGTAACTTTTAGCAATATATACAAGGTTTAAAATGTCTTTTTGAAAACAAGAACCTCCAAAACCAACTGATGCTTTTAAAAATTTAGCGCCAATTCTACTATCCATTCCAATGGCTTTAGATACTTCGTTGACATCTGCTCCTGTTTTTTCACAAATTTCAGACATTGCATTTATAGAAGATACACGTTGTGCTAAAAAGGCATTTGCTGTAAGTTTAGACAACTCTGAAGACCATACGTTTGTTCTTAAAATTCGTTCTTGTGGCACCCAATTAGCGTATACAGAGGCTAGAGCTTCAATGGCTTTTAGGCCGTCTATACTTGTATCACCACCAATAAGTACTCTATCTGGACTTAAAAGGTCTTCAACAGCTGTTCCTTCTGCTAAAAATTCTGGATTTGATAAGATTTGAAAAGCAACATCATTACCTGTATTATCTAAAATATCTTTTATTGCTGAAGCGGTACGCACAGGAAGGGTAGATTTTTCGACAATGATCTTATCTTGTTTTGAGACTCTAGCAATTTGACGTGCACACAACTCGATATATTTTAAATCTGCAGCCATACCTTTACCTTTTCCGTAGGTTTTGGTTGGCGTGTTTACCGAAATAAATATCATTTGAGCTTCATCAATAGCTTTATCAACTTCTGTTGAGAAGAATAAATTACGCCCTCTTGCTTCTGCAACAATAGCATCTAAACCAGGTTCAAAAACAGGAAGATTATCTAAATTATCGTCATTCCAAGCAGCAATTCTAGCGTCATTAATATCTACTACAGTTACTTTTATGTCGGGACATTGTTTGGCTATTACGGCCATTGTTGGTCCTCCAACATATCCAGCTCCAATACAACAGATGTTTTTTATTTTCATTTTCTTCTTTTAATATAATCTAGGACTGCAAATCTACGAAAACTAGTTAGTTTAGCTTTTCTTTAATTTCTCTTTTATAACTAAAGTTATAAATTTACTGTTTCCTACTAAATAGCGCTTCCACATTCGTTTAGGTTCTTGTGCAAATCTATAAAACCATTCTAATCCTGAATTTTGCATCCATAATGGTGCGCGTTTTACCTTTCCGGAAACGACATCAAAACTTCCACCAACTCCCATTACAAAGTTAACTTTATTTAGTAGTTGCTTGTTTTCATATAGGAAATTCTCTTTTGTAGGCGAACTAATAGCTACAAATAAAATATTTGCACCGCTATTGGCTATTTCTTTAGCAATATCTTGTTCATCTTCTTTTTTAAAGTAACCGTTTCTGTAACCGGCTATAATATTAGAAGAATATTGGTTGGTATATTTACTTACCACTTCTTTAACGACTTCTTCTTTAGCTCCAAAGAAAAAGACTTTATAATTTTTTTGAGCAGCTATTTCTACAAGGTTGACCATTAAATCAATCCCTGCAACACGCTCTTTAAGTGGTTTTCCTAAAATTTTTGAAGCCCAAACGACGGCTTGTCCATCTGCATTTATAAGATCACTCTCATTAACACTTTCTCGAAGTTGCAAATCTGTTTGCATGGCTACAATTTTACCAGCGTTAACAACTACATGGTGTAATTGTTCTCCTTTACTTATTGTATGATCTACAATTTGCAAGGTTTCTTGCATGGTAAGGTTATGTATATGGGTATTAAGTATGTTTATTTTATTCATTTTTTGTGGTGTTCAACTGTATTAGAGTCATAAAATAATATGTTAATATTACAATTGTAGAATTCATGAAAAATTGTCCAGTAAAAAAGGCCGCTAAAAATAATGAGCTTACTATAAATACACCAACAATCTTAGTTTTGTTTATAAATGGTTTAACAGCATATTTTATTAGTATGACTAAAAATAAAACAGCTCCCAGTATTCCGAAAAAACTAATTAAATCAAATAACGCCATTTCAAAGTATTTTATATCTAATAAGCGACCTCCAACTATGTAATTAAGAGCTTTCCAATTATGTAGGTAATGTTCAATTCCGCTGGTTAACATTTCGCCTCTATAGGATGTAAAACTATCTATAAAGCCTCTTTCAACATATATTTTATAAAAAGGCCCCCAAAGAAACTCTGTTTTTTCGACAATAAAATTTCTAAATATAAATAAGCTTATAAGAAAACCTGCTGATAAATACCAAAAACCTTTACGCTTGTATATTGCTTTATTCAAAATATGAAAAAGTAAAAGAAGTATGCTGAATAGGTAAATTGTTTTTGTTCCACATAAAAAAGAACAAATCAATACGATAAAAAATAGGTGGTATTTTTTCTTTAAAACAATTTGCGTGTAGTACAGGTAACTCAATACTAGTACAAAAAAATAAGAAGCGGTGACAGATTTTGTTAAAATGCCTTTATAGCCCCAACGTGATTTTCCCACATAAGTTTCTAGAGCATCTAATTGAAAAGCAGCACCAATAAATATACTTGTACAAATAGTAATTATGATAATTTTGGTAAGTTTATTTAAAAAACATATAGTTCTTTTATCTGAAATGCTGAGATACATTTTTTTATACATCAGCATTAATAATATGCTAAAAACATACCATATAAAGAAGCGAAGGTTCTCTTTTATACCACTAATTTCTATTTTATGATAATAAACTAAATAAGTTTGAGACATGATAAAAAACGTAAAAAACACAAAAACATATTGTGCTTCTTTTATAGAAATTAACTTGTACGCTAAAACATAAACGTATAGCAATACGATTCCTTTTAAAATTGTTGAAACCTTATAAACTTCTAAACCTGGAAAAAGCAGCAACAGGGCATCCGAGAATAAAAAAATGATTACTCCTAAATAAAAATATTGTGTTTTAAATATTTTGTTTATCATTTTTCTATCTGATTATATAAATAAAGAGAAGAGAAAAAACTAATAAATATAACACCTGCATTTCTTATTAAATAATTCTCTATTAAACATATAGACAATACGCTAAATACAAAAAAAGCATATAAAATATCTTTACGCTTAAACGAAATATAAAAGTTAGTTAGAAAAAATAACACCAAAATGGCTCCAGAAACAAGTCCGCCTTCAATAGTAAATCCCAAAAATTGATTGTGTGCGTTATATGCTCTTTGATAAGAACTTTGCATGTTGCGTTTTAAGTATTCGCTACATAAAACTTCTCTTTCTTTAAACACACCATAACCTAAAAGTGGTTTTTCTTTAATTATCTGCACTGCGGCACCCCATCTTAACATTCGTGATTCTCCGCTTACTTTAAAGTCAGGAGTTGCTTTATTACTATCTGATAACTCCCATAGTGTTTCCTTAAAAACCCTTTGGTAGGCATAGGTGTTTTTGGTAGCAAAAAAGAGTATAAAACTCGTTACCATAAAAACAGCTATTGTTAATAATGCAGTCTGCAAAAATTTGTTTGTTTTTATATAAAAATATCGAATTAAATAAACAGAATTAAGTATAAAAAAGAGAAATAAAATAATTCTAGCATTGAGAAATAAAACAATTATTGCACTTAAAACAACAAATGCAATATTCATTATTTTATTACTAAATCCTTTATAGAAATAAACCACAGATATTGCAGCTATAACAAACATCCCATAATAACTTGGGTGGATATCTAAAATTCTTGTGAAATAATAATTGGTGTGATAGAAGTTAAAAATATCTTTATCTATGGTGAACAATGGTCTTGTTAAATAATACTCATAAAATATATTTATCACTAAAAAAACAGATGATAAAAACACACCTAAAACAAGCCCTTTTAAGGCTTTTTCTTTTATTACACTTATATTATCATTACTTAATAACAAGAATACTAATGGTGATAAGAGAAAGGTGATTCGCCTTCCAATTCCTTTAAAAATTAGCTCAAATTCAGCATGAGAAAACACACTAAATAGTATTGATGCTAAAAATAACAAACTGCTAAACTTTAATACTTTTATAGATCCTGACGAAATTGTTGGTTTATTTACAAAGTAGGCACTCACACTAAATACATAAAATGCTATAAGTGAAACATTAGCTAATTTCACACTAAATGCGATAAAAAAACTAAAAAGAAAAGCACTGTAAACAACTCCTTTATTTACTATTTTACTAATTTTCAACAGCTTCATTTTTAACATACATTAAACTAAATAACAACCCGATAAAAACGGCAGCCATTCCTGAACTAAATACATGTCCAGCAATAGTAGAAATTCCTAATAATATAAAAAGCATTACTATTACTAAGCCTGAAAAAGGATATTTACCACTCTTTTTAAATTTATAGGCTTGTACTATTAAAAATGTAATTAGTGAAATAAAAATTGTTAAACCTACTACTCCATAGGCAAAAAATATGTCTGCAATGTCAATTTCAACAATACCATTTCCGTTTAACACCTCGTAATGTGCTTGCCCTACTCCTATTATTTTTTCAATGAAATTATATTTTTGAGCATACATATCTAACGCTTCAATAAAGAAATTATTTCTATTTGAAAACAGAAAAGTTACAACGTCTAATTTATTAAAGAAATAGTTTGTTCGTTTTAAAATAGCTGTGTTTTGTATTGTATCTGATATAAAAATAAAGTAGCCAATAATAGCCAAAATAACTGCTATCACAACTATTTTTAATCTTTTTTTACTTAATGTAGCCCCTACAGGTTTCAATGGTAGTAATAAAAATGTGAGTATGACTCCTAATAACCCGGTTTTAGAACTTATAGTTATTCCAACAAACAAAGTAAATAAAAAGAGGTAAATGTATTTTTTTGTTTTTTGTTCTAACCACAATTTATAAGCTAATATAGAGCTGAGTATAATTAACACCACAGAGGTTTCGTTTCCTGCGAAAAAAAAGCCTTTACTACCTACACTTCCGTATGAATACATTGGGTAACCTAAGCCTAGGTACTTGAGTAATATGTTAGCACAAAAAACTATATATGAAAACTTTACAAGCAAGAATAACAGATGAATACTATTTCCTTTTTTAATATAATTCACAAAAAAAAAGAATGCAAATACAGGTGTAAGATATCTAGTTATTTTTATAAGATCTTTAAATAAAAACCCTAATTCAAACTCCATAAACACCTGAAATATTGATGGTAATAATAAAACAGACAATAGTGAAAATGATAAAATTGCACTATTTTTTTTAAACAGGAAGCTTAAAAATATAACTAATAAAATGCTTAATTTATGAAATTGCCCTATTGATAAAGGTAAATTAATGTTATTCTTTAGCAGGGCACCGTTAATCATGTCTACAGGTAATAGTATAAACATTAAAATTAAAGCAAACACACTTATATTTAAATGTTTACCCATTATAAAGAAGCTATTTCTTTTAATAAAACAAGCTCTTTAGTAACCGTTTTTTTTATAGTTATATCTTCCATTTTAGATCTTGCTTTTTCTGTGATTTCTTTATAAGATTTTTCACTTTTTAAATACGTTGTTATGTTTTCTGCCACATCTTGTAGATCATTTCCTACAATTCCACTTTGTTTGTTGTCTACAAATTCGGGTATTGCTGTATTATTACTACTTACAGTTAACAATCCAGATGCCATGGCTTCACACATACTTACTCCTTGAGCATCCATTCGTGTTGGAGTTAAAAACACTCCATAGTTTGAAAAAAAATCATTTAAATTTTTTCTATCTATAAAAGTATTTTTAATACTTACTCTTTTCTCTAAATTTAATTGTTTGATTTGTTTCTTATACTGTTTTTCATAATGACCTTTACCATAAATATCTAAACTAAAATTATCTGGTAAATATTGCATTATTTCAATGGCTATATCAACTGCATACTTCTTACTAGATAGTGGTCTTAAAGTTAAAATCTTGTATTTATTGCTATAATTATTACGAAATTCAAATAGATTAGTATCAATTCCGTTAGGAATAATAGAGTATTTATTAGACAAACTTAAGTTTAAATTTGTTTCTAAATCATCTTTCATCCAAATAGAAGGAAATATAAAAGCAGCGTTTTTTTTGTTCTTAGTTTGATTTACAAACTTTTTCATTTTAGGAATAACTAAAGCATCTTTTTTAAACCATTTTAAGAAATCGGTGAATTTATAATTAAATTCAAACATTCTAGCTCCATATTTTTGTACTTCACTACCATGTACGTACATTATAAAGGGAATATTATTTTCCATTATATGCTTATAAATAGGCCAACCATTAGCGATACTAAATGGATAAATGTTTAATAAATGAAGGTATAAAACATCATAGTTTTTTATTTTATTTATAATTTCTAATGAAGGTAAAACCTGAACTACAATGCCTTCATGTGTATATGTTGTTATAGTATTACCTGGCACGAATACTTCAACAACTTCTCCTTGATTTTGCATTTCAACACAACGCATATGAACAAACATATGGTTATACGGATTATTTGCACTTGGATATCTAGAAGAGATTATAGCTATTTTCATTTTAGTATTTTTTTATTTTATTTAATACAAAACTCATTAAGTACGGAGATATAAATAATAAGATTTTTTGTTTAACACCTAACTTATTACAAGAAAAAATTTTGCTTTTATATAACTTATGTTTCTTTTGTAATAAATTTTCAGCTTCTAACTTAAGGTTTGACTCTAATTCATTTTTGGGCTTAAAACCAACAATAAAAGTTGCTAAACTTGAGAATGAATATAATAACAATTTAAGTCTTTGGCTTGATCCTAATTCACCTTTATTTGATTTATACGACACCTCTAAAAACTTAACCAATCTAACTTGACTATCTACATGTTTTACAGCGACTGTAGAGGTCATTGTAGAGTTTTCTCTTATCACATAATAATAAAAAGAATAATCTATACGAAAGACTCTTTTAGCAACTAAAGCAGCTTCTGAAATAAAAATAACATCTTCAAAAATCTGTTTGGCAAATGTTAGTTTATTTTCTAAAAGAAATGTTTTACGCCATAATTTATTCCAAATAACACCTACAGTAAATGGTATTTTCTCAAAATATTCATTCCCTGTCAACACCTCTTCAAAAACCTCATTTTTTTGTTCTGTATTGTGATTAGGGAATACCCTAAAATAGTTTGCTTCTAAAATGTCTAATTTTAATTCTTTAGATTTTTCATATAGTACTTCTACTGCTGTTAAAGCAATAAAATCATCACTATCTACAAAAAGAATATACTCTCCTTTTGCTTCCTTAATAGCATAATTTCTAGCTAAACCTTGGCCTTGGTTTTCTTTTTGTTTTAAGTAAACAACTCTTGCGTCTTTTTTTTGATACTCTAAAATAATAGCCTCACTTTCATCTGTAGAGCAATCATCTACTAAAATAATTTCAATATTATTTAATGTTTGCCCAATTAAAGAATCCAAGCATTTTGCTAAGTATTTTTCAACATTGTATACAGGTACTATAATTGAAACAAAAACGTCATTATTTAATTCCATACCTTACTTTAACGCCTTCTTTAAAAAATTCTTAGAATTTAACTTTAAGTCCGCTAACTTCATATTAACAAACTCGTAATCCATATGTTTTTTAGCAATTGTTAAATAATTCTCATTATCATCTAAAATAAATCGATCCAACAATCCTAATGATTTTAATAAAGATGTAAACCTTGTAACACCCCTACTTTTGTTACCTATAGCAATAAATTTTTTATTAAAAATAATTGAAAATACAGTACCGTGAAATGAATCAGTAATTATAAATTCTGCATTTTTAAAATGATATAACCACTCCCCAATGGATGGTTTAAGTGTTTTATTCTTTAAAAATGCCTTTAAATTATTTTCAAGATAAATCGAATCTACACTTAAGTCTAACTCCTTTGCTGTTTTTTCAATGATTGCATTTTTTTTTGGTGATTTATCCAAAACATAATTAAACAATCCTATTTTTTTATCGGATACAAATTCCCGAGCAATAATAGATTCGTAATATGTGCGCTCCGGCAAAAAAGTAGGATCTAACACGTGTGCTACATTATTAGTAAGTTCAAATGTGTTTTTACAAACCAAAACACCGCTATCTTCCCTAACAGAAACCGCTGTAAAGTCATTTAAAAGTGTTTTTATAGAAGAAACTTTACCTTTCGCACCCCAAGTATCTATACCAAATGATGCTGCGTAAGAAATCTTTTTTATGCTTTTAGAGTTTACAAACCCTAAAAAATAATCTTTATAGTTTTCATTTATAAATGACTCACGCCATACTTGATCACTTCCAACGATTATAGTGTCTAAACCTAGACTTTCTACTGTATTAGATAGTTGTGAGTTAGTGAAAATATTTTTTGTGGATTTTTTCAGTTCAACTTTAATAAAACTGTTCAGTTTCTGAATATATCGATCCTTCTTTCCATGGCTATTTAGATCAAAAATAAAATACAACGGATTCCATTTAAAAAATTGTCTTACCAATTGTTTAAGTCTTGAAACCTCGTACCTTTTATTTAAATGGTACACTTCATAACCTTCACCTTCTAAATAACTATTTAATGCGGTTAATTGTATTATACCTCCATAATTATCATTTAATGGTAGTGTTAATAACCCTATTTTTTTTGAATCCATTTTATTTTTCTTGTTTCGTGATAGACTTTAGTTGCTATACGCAATAATAAAAGTTCTTTTTTCATTTTATTTTCAAACTGCTCTACATTTTCAGAATGATTCCAATTGTAAATTGATTTAGCACGTGTTCTTTGCCTAAAAAATTGAACTATTTTAAAAGGTACATTTACAGATTGAAGATTTCTCTCCCTTTTTGGAGGTGTTAACAATCCTTTTCTTTTTCTTTTATTAATTCGATAGACTAAACCTTTTTGTCTATGATTATAACTTCCTCTTTGACTAATTTTAATGTTTTCTATACTTAAATCATCTATATTTAATTCACCTGATTCTTGTCCTTCTTGAAGAATTTGAGAGGCTAATTTATGACGTGATATAATAATACTATTACCATCACCTTCATTAACATAAGGTTTCAACCAAGCATCTCCAAGAGAAACATCTGCTAGTTCAGAGGTAACGTCTTCACAGAAATCGCAAGCATTAGATTTAAAAAAACCTGTACCCCACATATCTCCAATATCCCTCATTCGAAGCGAATGCTTCTCGTTTTTATAATCTAAACCAAAGTAGTAGTCTGAAGCCATATTTTCGGACTTCTTAATACGGTATTCTGGCGCTTTAATACCTTCTTGACTACCTATAGTTTTAGAAGCTAAAAAGTCTGTATAAAACTTGCTTTTAAGCCCTCCACAAATAATACCTATCAAAAATGCAACTTTACTACTAAATACAGGATTTTCATATTGTTTTAATCGTATTGCTTTTATAAAACAGCCAACACCTACAATTGCTACTCGTCCATCAAAACAATCTAGTTCCAGCAATGCTCCTTCTAAACTTACTGGGTAGTATCTGGTTTTAGAGCCCTTTAATAAATCCTCTTTAGATTTTATTAATTTAAAATTATAAAATTGAGAGGCATCTTCCGTATAATTAACAACAACAACAGCATCTACAATATTTCTATCAAAAAGTTGACTTAAAAAATAGGTAGCAAGCCCTCCTGATGAGGATGTCTTTCTATGCTCTTTAGAATACCCTACATAGGTCTTATCATATTTTCCAATTTTTGCATCTGTTTTAAAATTTTCGCCTTTTTGAAAAATACTAGCTAATTCATCTTCTGTTTTTACTTCTTCTTTAGGAAAAGGATTAAACGGGCAGACATTAATACATGCGCTATCGTCAGAACAATTATTTTCTGTGACTTGAGGCACTAGAAACCCATCAGCATTCCAATCCATAGAAATACTATTGGTAGTACACTCTGTTACACATATACCACAGCCGGTACATAAATCTTGTTCTACTACTTGTGATATTACTTTTGGTGAGTTCATGATTTAAATTTAGTTAACACCATATTATTGAGTTGTTTTCTTTCTTTTTTCTCTATTCCAACAAAATAAGTAAATACTAGAATTGATAGACTTGACAAGGTAAATAAAATTATTAGTCTTAAAAAACCAACATCCATAGTTTTACATATAAAAAAAGGAACTACAAGTGAAAAAAGCACAACGAGGCCTCCTCTAACTAAAACGCTCTTAAAAAAATACAGAACAGAAAAGCCCGTTAGCTTATTTAAGAAAAATAACCTAAAAAATAAAGCAATAACAGACAAGATTATACTTACTACAAAAACTAAAGATGGTAAATTATATATTTTTAATAATAGAAATGAAATAGGCAAATTTAAGAACAACAATAAACCTACAGTTATTTGGTAATATTTTATTTTACCAGTTGCCTGCGTACCAGCCATTAATGGCCCTGAAAGACTATCTATCAAAAGATTGATGGTTATTAAAAAAACAAAATTAGTGGCATATTCTGGAACATTTTTTAACCATAAATTTAATATATAATCAGAATCAAATAGTAACGGAATAGAAAGAATGTACATTAATAAAAACGATGCTTTAGAACTTTGAACAATAAGAAAAAACATAGTTTCTTTATTGTTGGAAGCATAATTCTTTATTATTTGAGGATTAACCGCTAATTGAAAATTACTTACAAAAAGATTAACCGCGGATTGCACCTGTAAAGTTATAGCATAAGATGCATTAGCAATGGGACCTATAAATATATTCAATAATATATTTGTGCCCTGTCCTTTTGCTACAGAAGCAATATTACCAAATAAACTCCACCCAGAATAACTTAATAGCGTCCTGTACAGTTTTGAATCATAATAAAATTGATATTTACTTTCTTTAAAGTTTCTAACACAATAAACAATATAAACAATGGCTATTAAAAGTGTAATACTAAATACTAGAGCAGCATAAAGAACTAATTTATTGATTTCTATAAATACCAATAAAAAAACAATACCTAATTTAAATACGACTTCTATTATACTTAAATACGCATAAGTAATCATTTTTTCATGCGCAATTATAATAGCATTATAAGGCACCCTAATAATACCTACTAAAAAAGTTAAAACAGAAAAATGATAAACCCATTGTACCGTCTCTAAACTACCTAAAGGTAGGTTTAATTTATTATTGACAAACCATAGGCCAAAAGTCTCTGCCAAGACTAAGACTAATACACCAATTAATATGTGTATGTTAACTGAAGCATTGAAAGTTAAACCTAGTTTTTTAAAGTCGCTACGACCGATTTCAAAAGAAAAAAAACGTTGTGTTGCAGATGCCATTGCAGAATTGAAAAAAGCAAAAAGAGTAACTACTCCTCCAACAACACTATAAACTCCAAAATCTTCTACACCTAATACATCTAAAACAACTCTAGATGTATATAAGGCAACGGCCATAGAAAAAAACATCCGAATGTATAAATACATTGTATTTTTCGCTATTTTCTTATTTTGATTTGAATCGTTCAACTTTATCTTTTTAGGCATTCTTATTCAAAAAAACAACTTTAAAAATAGCTGTGTTTTAAAAAATTTTAATACAACGTAATATTTCTTACCGCAATTACTTTACTTAACGTTTTACCCTGATAACCTGCTCTATGATAAAGCGCAAACCTAAATTCTTTTATTTTTTTCAACTTAGTCGTTACCGTATTAATCATGTATTTATGCCCGTTTTTCTCAATTAATTCGGGCTTAAAGTCCCATATCAACTCAGCTGTTTTAATGTTGTTTTTTTCCCTCTCTTCTTCTGTTGGTACAACTTTAATGGTTACAGCATAATTTTCTACAACTTCTTTGGCTACATCTTCATTTAATAAAAAAACCAAATCGTATGTATCTTCTTTTTCTTCAGATTTAATTATTCCGAAAACCTCTACCTTAAAATCATTTATTAAAAAATCTTTAAGAATATGCTTGTTTTGTAACTCAAATAAACCTTTATTAAGATAATTTTCTTGTTTGCTTGTACAGGAATTAAAGAGTAACAAGACAATTAAAAAATTAATCAAATGAATCTTTCGCATTACTTCTATTTACATCTATTAAAGCATTATACTCATTTCTAATATTAAAAAAAACATTTATATTTCTTAATGCTATTCTTTTTTTTCCTTTTGAGGATAAAAACTTAATTTTCAACTTACTGCCCTCATATCTGCCAAACAAATCATATTCGACAACATATGTTTTATGGTGTCTTGTTTTAAATTTAGTGTGATGTGTTCTTAAAATATCTTCATCGGTATTTGCTAATTCCCACTTATTATTATTGAAAACATAAATTTCAAACTTATCTGGTAATGATTGTTCATTTACACACCCATACAAAACTAACTTTGTAATATCTTTACGCTGCACACCAAAATCCAACACCAATTCTGTAGGAAATTTATTTGTACTCCAAAAGTTTCCAAACGTCCAATTATTATTCATTAAATTTTCCACACCATGCGTCTTAGGAATGATTGTGTGTGATGCCTCTATTGATTTTATCTTATTAGGTACATCTTTATTCATTTGAGACAAGTGCTGCTGATAAAACTTATATCCATATTCATAAAACACCTTGTTACCTGTCCATAGATATAAAGTTATTAGTTGATGAACTATTAATTTATGATAATGATCTGGATTTGTTCCATTTGCTGAATCATAAGGATATTGACCTGTACCTTCTACCATACTATAAAAAGAAGTAAAACCGGCATCATAATCTTTTATTTTAACCGTTAACGCTTCAATACCTTCATTATATAGTTTAAGTGCTTTTATATTTCCAGTTAATTGATAATGATAATACAGCCCAGCTAAAGAAAATATATATCCATTTAAAACATGAGATTTGGGGTCTGCGTATTCCTCATAATGCGGATAAGTATCCCATAAACTCTTAATTCCCCCATCAGCAATCAATACTTCAAAAGAATTTAATGCTAAGTTAGCTGCTTCTAAATATGATTTATCTTTAGTTAGCACATAAGCTTGTAGCATTACTCCTAATCCAAATCCTTGAGCCATAGAAGAAGCAAAAGGAGGATAAACTTTATAGGGAGATATCTCTACTCCACACTGCCACACACCAAAACCATCTTTAACAACCAACCTGTCTTTAATATCATTAGCTTGCTTTAAAAACACATTCTTATCTTTTTCCTGTTTAGAAAAATAATATTTAGCGTAATAATGAAGCGCTATTTGCGTATACTGTACAGGGTAATATATTAATGAATCTTTATATTTTAAAAGAGGTATTTTGTTTTCATCAAATGCAATATCATCATATTTTTCTATATTTCCGTTTGTAAAAGGATATAAAGGGACAATATCAATGTTTTTTAATTTATTAGTTTTAAAGAAAGAAGTTCCATCTTGAGTATTCACAACAGACTTACATGATGTTAAAAAAGCAATACTAAGTATAGCTGCAAATTGTAATATTTTCATTTATTTAAAATTTTATATTCTTTAAAAGAATATGTTTTCCGTAAGTTCTACCTTTGTAATCACCTCTGTCATATAGATAAAAATCTATACTATCTACTCTTTTTTCAATTACAGGTCGCTTTATTTTTCTAACTAGATAATTATAATCACTAATTTCTTCTACAAAAGGATCAAAATCATAAGAAATATGAGACCTGCCATTATACTTCACATAACACCTAATTCCCATTCTGTATTTTTCCACAACTTCTTTTTTTGACTTTCCGTCTAATAGAAATACAATATTTAAACTATCCTTCTCTTTAATTATTCCAACTTTAGTTAACCCATATTCTTTAAGAAAAACTTCATTTACGTTTCTATGGTTTTGTAAATTCTCTAATCCGTTTTCTAAATAGTTCTCTTCTTTAGAAACACAAGAAAACATCAAAATACTAACTATAAAATAAAATAAAAATCTCATATTATAATAATTATTTAAAAACCCCACAAAAGTCTAAAACAACTTTATCTGAAGGTATTTCTAATGTTTTAAACTCGTCGTGTGCTACTAAAAATGCAATTATATCTGCTTGTTTAGTCGCCGCTTTATAATCTGTTAATTTAAAGACTTTATGCTCTGTTATATTAGGCTCTACAATGTAGTACTCCTCATTATTTGCATTTTGCAGTACTTTTTGCGCAATGTACTTTGCTGGAGATTCCCTTAAATCATCAATATTTGGTTTAAAAGCTAAGCCCATAATAGCAATACTTGGTTTACGACCGTGTTGTAACTCAAATTGTAATTTTGCTGTTTGCACTTTTTCTGCACACCAAAATGATTTGTAGTTATTTATCTCCCTGGCTTTTCCTATAATTTTGGATTCCATTGGATATTCGGCTACAATAAAATAAGGGTCTACCGCAATACAGTGACCACCTACTCCACAACCAGGTTGTAATATATTTACTCTTGGGTGCTTGTTTGCTAATTCTATAAGTTTCCAAACATTTATATCTGCTTTATCACAAATTAGAGACAACTCATTTGCAAATGCTATTTGTACATCTCTAGAAGAATTTTCTACCAACTTACACATTTCTGCAGTACGCGCATTGGTTTTATGTAAATCTCCTTTTATAAATTGTCTATAAAAAGCTATTGCTTTTTCTGTAGATTTGTCATCTACACCTCCAATAACACGATCGTTATGAACCAACTCGTACATTACATTTCCTGGTAATACACGTTCTGGACAATAAGCGATATTAATTTTACCTTCCAACTCTGGTCTTTCGGCAAACATTAATTGCATCATTTTCTCTGTAGTCCCTACAGGAGAAGTAGATTCTATAATATATAAATCGTCTTCTTTTAATAAGGGAAGTATTGCTCTAGTTGCAGCTTCTACAAAAGAAATATCTGGTTCATTTTTAGCCTTAAACGGCGTTGGTACAACAACTAAATATGTATTAGCTTCAACTGGCGTTGTTGCAACTTTTAAATAGCCTTCTTTCACTGCATTTTCTACAGCAACATCAAGTTCTGGCTCTACAATATGTATTTTTCCTTGATTAATAGTATCTACAACAATCGGATTGATATCAACGCCGTGAACTGCCATTTTATTTTGTGCAATTAAGGCCGCTGTTGGTAATCCAATATATCCCAAACCAATCATGACAACTTGAGGTTTACTCATATTATTTTTAAAATTAAAAGGTATTTATAATTTCTTTTATGTGATTTACAATACGTCCACAGGCTTTACCATCTCCATAAGGATTATGTAATTTACTCATGGCTTGATAAGCCGATGTATTACTTAATAAACGATCTGCCTCTTCAATTATTTTATTTGTATTGGTTCCTACAAGTAATACGGTTCCTGCTTCTACTGCTTCAGGACGTTCAGTAGTATCTCGCATTACTAAAACAGGTTTTCCCAAACTTGGCGCTTCTTCTTGCACTCCACCACTGTCTGTAATAATAAGATGTGATTTTTCCATTAACCATACAAAAGATGGGTATGAAAGTGGCGCAATTAATTTTATATTTGAAACATCAGATAATAATTCATAAACAGGTTTCTGTACATTAGGATTTAAGTGTACAGGATAAATTATTTCGCAATCTTTATGTTTTAAGGCAATGCTTTTTAATGCTTCACAAATATTTAAAAATCCTTGTCCATGATTTTCTCTACGATGTCCTGTGACAAGAATTATTTTTTTATCTAAATTTAAAGTTGTTTTTAAAGCTTCTATTTCTTCATCAATATACCCTTTATTTACTTTATTTACACTGAAAAGTAAAGCGTCTATAACAGTATTACCAGTAATAATAATATGACTTTCTTTCTTGTTTTCTTTTATAAGATTTCCTTTTGAAGTTTCAGTAGGAGAAAAATGATAATCAGCAACAACACCTGTTACACTACGATTCATTTCTTCAGGGAAGGGCGATTGCATATTAAAGGTTCGTAAACCGGCTTCAACATGACATATTTTTGCTCTAGAGTAAAAACCAGCAAGACTTGTAGCCATTGTGGTGGTGGTATCTCCATGTACAAAAACGTAATCTGGAGTAAAGGCTTCTAAAACAGGTTTTAGATTGGTAATAATATCTGCAGTTAGGCTGTATAAATTTTGATTAGGTTTCATTAAATCTAAATCAAAATCAGGAATAATTTCAAAAAAAGACAAGACTTGATCCAACATCTCCCTGTGTTGTGCCGTAATACACACTTTAGTTTCAAAAAATTTATTTTCGTTTTCAAAAGCTTTTACTAAAGGTGCCATCTTTATAGCTTCAGGTCTTGTACCAAAGACAATTAGTATTTTTTTTTTCTGAATCATTATTTTTTTTTTATTTAAATCACAGCTTATTCTGAATAAAAAAACCACTCATTTTTCAGTACAAAAATAGCATAATTATCGACTTTACAATACGAATACTACCAAATTAGCTTGTATAAAAGTATTTCGTTTTTTAAAGAAAAGAGACTCTAAAAAAATATTAAAGCACAATGCGTGTAAAAAGCTTTGATGTTTTATTAAAATATAATTACACAATCATACCTGCCGCAACCGTTTCGTTTGTTGCATCATCTACAAGAATGATACTTCCTGTGGTTCTGTTTTCTCTATACGAATCTATCATTAATGGTTTTGTAGTACGTATTTTTACTTTACAAATATCATTCATATTAAGTTCTTTATCGTCGTTAATACGATCTAAAGTATTAATATTATATTTGTATACGACCTCTTTAATCATTGCTTTTTGATCGTTTGAAGTATGTTTTATAGTATATTTAGCTCTAGGTTTTGCTGCTGTATTATTTAACCAACATAACATTACTTCAATATCTTGAGAAGCTTCTGGTTTGTTGTTTGAACGTACAATCATGTCTCCTCTACTAATATCAATATCATCTTCTAGTGTTAAAGAAACAGACATTGGAGCGTAAGCTTCTTCTAACTCTGCATCTAGAGTATCAATGGTTTTTATTTTTGAAGTAAACCCTGATGGCATTACTGTAATCTCATCACCTTTTCTAAAAATTCCACTCGCTACACGTCCTGCATATCCTCTGTAATCAATAAATCCTTCTCTTTGAGGTCTAAGTACAGTTTGCACTGGAAAACGAGCGTCTACCTTATTAATATCGCTACTAATATGCATAGTCTCTAAAGTGTGTAACATTGGAGCGCCTTGAAACCAAGGCATATTCTCAGATTTATTGACAACGTTATCACCTAATAAAGCACTCATTGGGATAAAACGCACATCTGTAACTAACATTTTTGAGGCGATATCTTCAAATTCTCTTACAATTTTATTGTAAACTTCTTCTGAAAAATCTACCAAATCCATTTTGTTAATACAAACAATAATGTGAGGTATTTGTAATAAAGATGCTATAAATGCGTGTCTTTTTGTTTGCTCAATAACACCGTGTCTTGCATCTATTAAAATAGTTGCAACGTTTGCTGTTGATGCGCCCGTAACCATGTTACGTGTATATTGTATGTGTCCTGGTGTATCTGCAATAATAAATTTACGCTTTGGCGTGGTAAAGTATCTATAAGCAACATCAATAGTAATACCTTGCTCACGTTCGTCACGTAATCCATCGGTAAATAAAGCTAAATCTACACCTTTATGACCTTTCTTTTTACTTGTATTTGTAATTGCTTCTAGTTGATCTTCAAAAATAGATTTAGAATCGTATAATAAACGACCTATTAATGTACTTTTTCCATCATCTACACTTCCTGCTGTTGTAAAACGTAATAATTGATTGTTATCTAACATTTTTTACTTTTTGAAATTTGAAAAAAGGCCTTTCAGCGATACTGAAGGTAACATTTTTCAAAAATTTAATTTATTGTTTTCTAAAAATACCCTTGACGTTTTCTGTCTTCCATGGCAGATTCAGAACGTTTATCGTCACTTCTGTTACCTCTTTCTGTATTACGCATACCGGCAACTTCTGTAGCAATTTTTTCTAAAGTATCTGCTTCAGATTCGTCTCCTCCTGTGATAGTAATATCTCCTAAGGTTCTAAATCTTATTTTTTTAGTTACAACTTCTTCGTGTTCTTCTAAAATTAAAAACTCAGAGTTTGGTATCCAAGTTCCTTGTCTTTTAACCACTTCTCTCTCATGAGCAAAGTATAAAGAAGGTATTGCAATATTTTCTCTTTTTATGTAGTTCCAAACATCCATTTCTGTCCAGTTACTAATAGGGAAAGCTCTAAAATGTTCACCTTCAAAATGCTTACCATTAAAGATATTCCATAATTCTGGTCTTTGGTTTTTAGGATCCCATTGTCCAAAATCATCTCTGTGTGAAAAGAAACGTTCTTTTGCTCTTGCCTTTTCTTCATCACGACGTCCTCCTCCTATTGCACAATCAATTTTATTTGATTCTATAGCATCAAGAAGTGTAGTAATTTGCAATGCATTACGAGTAGCGTTTTTACCTTTTTCTTCAGCAACACGACCTTCATCAATAGATTCTTGTACAGAACCAACAATAAGTTCTACTCCTAATTCTTTAATGATATCATCTCTAAATTGAATGGTTTCAGGAAAGTTATGTCCTGTATCAACGTGCATTAAAGTGAATGGTATTTTAGCTGGGTGAAACGCTTTTTTTGCTAAATGCGTTACTAAAATAGAATCTTTTCCTCCAGAAAATAGTATTACTGGATTTTCAAATTGTGCCCAAACTTCACGTAAAATAAAGATTGCTTCACTTTCTAATTCATCTAAATAATTTAAGTAATACCTACTCATTGCTCCAATTTTAATTTTGGTTTAATATAATTCATGATGTCATGAACTGCTTCTTCAACCGATTTTTCTTCAGTTTTTATTTCTATATCTGGGTTTTCAGGTGCCTCATAAGGTGCCGAAATACCTGTCATGTTTTTTATTTCTCCAGTTCTTGCTTTCTTATAAAGACCTTTTACATCTCTACGTTCACATTCTTCAACACTGGTATTTATATAAACTTCAACAAAGTTATCATCTTTAACGATATTTTTAATGTTTACCCTATCTTTTTTATAGGGTGATACAAAAGCGGCTAATACAACAACACCTGCATCAACCATTAAATTTGAAATTTCTGCGATTCTTCTAATATTTTCTGTACGATCTTCGGGTGCAAAAGTAAGGTCGCTATTAATACCTTTTCTAATATTATCTCCATCAAGCGTGTATGTCTTTACATTTAATTTATACAATTCTTGCTCTACGATATTAGCAATTGTAGATTTTCCTGAACCTGAAAGTCCGGTAAACCATATTAAAAATGATTTGTGCTTGTTTCTGTCTTCTCTATCTGTTTTTGAAACTTGATAATGATGCAGAATAATATTTTCTTTCATAAATTATGATGTTTTACGGTCTGATAGTCCAAAATTAATTTTATACCATACACGTTCATGAAAATAGTATAATAACATTTTTGTTGCTATTTCTGCAGATCCTATTTTTAATGCTGTCATTGGATTTCCCGAAATAATCCAAGCCAAAGTCATAGTGTCAATAGTTCCTACAATACGCCATGTAATGGTTTTTGCAATATGTCTTTTTCTACTCTCAATTATTTCACCCCCTCGGGAAAGGTTAATTTTAAACCATACACGTTCATGTAAATAGTATAAAACACTTTTTGTAGTTACTTCTGCAAAACCAATTTTAAGTCCCGCAAATGGATCTCCTGTAATTATCCATGATAAAACTATAGTATCAATAGTACCAAGTATTCTCCAAGTTACTGTTTTAGCAATATGTCTTTTGTAAGATATGTCTGCCATTATTTACTAACTAAAAAATAACTATTTAATAGGTTTTTTTTATTGTATAAAAGTGATGCATTCGTATCTTTTGATATTACTTGCAAACCTACAGCGTTACAGATAGCTTGTCCTGCAGCAGTATCCCATTCCATAGTTGGTGCAAACCTAGGGTAAACATCTGCTTTTCCTTCGGCTACTAAACAGAATTTTAATGAACTTCCTTTTGAAACGACTTCAACATCTTTTCCTTCTGCTTTAATAGTATCAATAAAATCTAGTGTTTCTTGACTCATGTGTGACCGACTTCCTACAACTTGTACAGGATTAGATCCTGGTGCTTTTGGTTGTAATTTTGTGGCAAGAGCCATTACACCTTCTAAAGAGGTATCATGACTGCTTAATTTGGCTTTAAAAGCATTTTTATTTGTTACATCTGCAACATATAGGGTTTTACTTACAGGTACGTAAATAACACCTAAAACTGGCTTACCGCCTGTTACTAATGCTATATTTACGGTAAATTCTCCATTACGTTTAATAAACTCTTTGGTACCGTCTACAGGATCTACAACCCAACAGGTATTCCATGTTTTTCTAATTTCATAATCAGTTTGCTTATTTTCTTCGCTAATGATTGGAAATTCAGTATTTATTAAATAAGAGTTTATAACATCATTTGCTTTTTTATCGGCTTCCGTTAAAGGAGATTTATCGGCTTTTATTTCAACATCAAAAGGTGTATCATAAACTTGCATGATCACTTTTCCTGCTTCTAAACTGGCTTTTATGGCTGTTTCTAAATCTTTATTCATAACTGTTTTTAATTGCTATTTTTAAACTATCTCTCCAATATGGAATTTCAATTTGAAGATGTGTTTTTATTTTTGTTTTATCTAACACACTAAAATGTGGCCGTTTTGCGGGTGTTGGATAAGATTCCGATGGTATTGGGAAGACTTTAATATTAATATTTTTTTCGTCAAAAATAGCTTTTGCAAAATCGTACCAACTTGCTACGCCTTCGTTACTATAATGGTAAATACCGTAATCTTTATTATTAGTAGTAATGATGTTAATAATTACTTTTGCTAAATCTGTAGCGTATGTTGGTGTGCCTATTTGGTCTGCAACTATGCTTAATTGATCTCTTCCTTCAGATAATTTGATCATGGTTTTCATGAAATTATTACCGTGTTCCGAATATAACCAAGATGTTCTTAGTATAAAATGTTGTTCTAGATTTTTAGCGACTTCTAGTTCACCATCTAATTTTGTTATTCCATAAACTCCTGTAGGACTTGTGGGATCTGTTTCTGTGTAGGCTACAGATTTTTTGCCATTAAATACAAAGTCTGTTGACACATGAATTAAGGTTGTGTTTTTTTCCGCGCAAGCAATTGCTAAGTTTTTAGCGCCAATACTATTTACTTGTGTTGCTTTTTCTTGTTCAATTTCAGCTTTATCTACAGCCGTATATGCGGCACAATTAATACAGAATTGAATGTTTTCTTGATTAATAAAATATTGTACTGCTGTAAAATCTGTAATATCTAATTCTATAGAGTTTCTGTATATAAAATTTAAATCTGAATAATTAGATTGTACATCTTTTATACATTTAGCTAATTGCCCGTTACTTCCTGTAACCAAGATATTTATCATAATCTAGCATTATCTAATGTTGGCAAAATTATATCTTTTTCTGAAACAATAAATTCTTTTTCAGGTAATTGCCAATCTATTGCTAGTTTTGGATCATTATAAATAATACCTCCCTCTGATGCTTTATTATAGAGATTATCACATTTATATGAAAAAATCGCGGTATCACTTAACACTATAAATCCGTGAGCAAAGCCTCGTGGAATAAAAAGTTGTTTTTTATTTTCTCCTGATAATTCTATTGAAAAATGTTCTCCAAAAGTTTCAGAACTTGGTCTTATATCCACAACAACATCCAGAGCATTTCCTTCAATAATACGTACTAATTTTGCTTGCGCGTGCACTCCTGTTTGGTAATGTAAACCTCTTAAAACACCTTTTGATGAAAAAGATTCATTATCTTGTATAAACGTGATGTTTTGTTGAATTGTCTTGTTAAAACTGTCTTGATTAAAACTTTCAAAAAAATAACCTCGATTATCTTTAAAAACTGTTGGCTCTAAAATAAAACAGCCTTTTAGTTTGGTTGCTGTGGCCTTCATATTTATTTAACTGTATTGTTTTTACTAATAGGTTTGGTGTCTATCATTCAAAACATTATTTAACACTTTTATAATCTGGATATTTTTCAAAAAAATAACAACAAGAGATCTAATAAATCTTGGACCTCTTGTTATTGAAAATATTTTTTATGCGTTTATATTCTTTTTATAATTTCCTAAGTATGTGTTTAGTTTTTTAATAAAAAGGAAACCAAATAGCGCTAGCATTCCTATGATAAAAAATTTAATTGGAGTTTTCTCAAAAAATTCAACTTCAACCAAGTTACCTCTTCTTTGAAAACCAGAAACTACATTTATCATATCATTAGTTAATACTTTATCCGTATTAAGCAATAAGCGTTCTTTATTAATTTCTTTTTCTAATTTGAACAAATCTAACTCGTGAGAGGTGGTTTTATTCTCAGAAAACTGAATAGTAGTACCTGAATTTGCTTGTTTTTCAACACTTTTAAGCATTACTTTACTATAAATAATTCTCAAAGAATCAATCTTAGCTTCTCGTTTTGCTAATTCTTTATCTTTAAATGAGTAATTATCAACTGTTACTTTTTGACTATTTCTTAAGAATTTATTATTCTTTACGCTTCCATTAAGAATAGAATTTTCAAGTTTTATAAAGACAAAAGGGTCTCTGGATTTTACAAAAATTATGTGATCAGGAAACTCCGATGGAATAAGGTTTAACTTAAAAGTTTCATAGTTAATACCTGTCGTACTTAAAGTATCTTGGATTGTCTCATTAAACTCATCATACATTTTAAGTATCTGATTCTCATCACGAACAGGTTTGATATAAATTGCTGTTAGAGATGCAGCCTCAGTTGGTGAAATACCTAAACTGTTTGAAAGTTCAATAGTATCTTTAGCTAAAATTAAATTGTTATAATATTTAATATCCGAATATATTTGATCTGTACTACCAAAGTTTGGTTGGATCTTTAGTGTATCATAAAAAATTAAATCTTTATTAGTATCCAATAAATACCCTGCAACAAGAGTTCCTACACCTATAATTAAAAATTTAATAATGTTCTCCTTAATTAGTAACAGAAATCCAATAAAAAGATTAAATATACCTGCTAAAATCGTTTTTATTAGGTTGAAAACACTCTGAAAGAAATTACCTATAATTTTAAATACTTGGCCTAAATCTATTTCATCCGATCCATTTTTTTCTGGCAATTTTTCACTCATAACTATATTCTAATTAAATATTTGTTGTAAAATTTTTCTTGTTATTAAATATGTTGGTTTAACCCCTGATGTTCCTAAACCTCCCGAAGCTAATGTTCCTCCTGTTTCTAACGGATTATCACTTGCATAATACGCGTAACGTACTTTTACGTTTGGGTTAATACTTCCTCTTACTTTTGAGGCGGCCTGTATGGCTTTTTGGTAATGTGCCCCTTCCATTTCTAACCCAATCACATTCCATGTAGAAGTGTAAAAGAATTTTAAAATTTCTTTGTTCTGTAACGATGTTCCTAATACTGTTATCATTGCACCTTCATAAACGTTTACACCTTGTCCTTCTAAATCAGACTTACATAATTCGTTTTCAAATGGGTAATTATCTGCTGTACCTTCAAAAATATGTGCCGAAGGAATCATAATATCACCTTTTCCACCTTCCAGAATACCTGCTTTCCCCATAATAGAGATAGATTCTACATTTAAATGTTGGTGTCCTCCATCAACTTTCATAGGCTTTAAAAGCTCATCCATTGTTTCATATGCTTGCTCTCCAAACGCATAATCCATAACAAATATAACGGGTTTTTCAGAATTCGCTAATTTTTCGCTAATCTCGATATCCATTTTAGAAAAATCCAATTTCTCACCATCAAAAATCTGTACATCAATATTTGTACCCGATGTATCTTTAATATACACCATACCATGATCTTCAGCTTCTTTTGAAACTTTCTTTCGTAAAGCTTCGTTATCTTTCTGACTTAAAGATTCGTAAAGTTCAAAAACACTCTTTTTACCTGCTTCTTTTTTTAAGGCTTGTGGCGCAAAAAGCGAGTTCATTACACTGTGCATATTCGCACTAATAATATGAATTGGACGATTAATTAATCCTTTTTCTAAAAGCACTGCTTTTATATTATCAGCCCATATTTCACCATGAATATGATGTCCTAAACGCTCTCTTAATACCGGACTAAAAGTCACTGTACGTTTGTTATTATTTACAACTTCTTCAATAGCTAGTTTTCCTAACCAATATACAATATGTAATAACCGTTCTGGTTTTGTTGGTGTTGCAAATTCCGAATGTACTTCAGTTAATTCATGAAAAGTACGTCCTAAAATATTAGCGGTATGCGTAAGGGCAATTTCACGTTCTTTTTGTGTTAATTTTTTTGAAGATAACACCGCTTTTTCTAATTTAATCCAATCGCGAGTGGTCTCACCATTTTCATTAATTAAAACACGTTTACTTATCTTATGAGATTCTACAAATAAGAACGTAAGATGTGTTAAAATATCGTAAATCTCAGATCGTCCTCTAGTCACTTCAATATTCATTTGCTCCTCATCAATACGGTAGCAATTACGACGTCTTTTTGGTGGAATAATAGATGTAAAATGAGAATTTTTATACCCTTCATCACTTGTAAGGTTGATAAATGTACATTCTTCAATACCTATTGGTAAACGATCTACAACGTACAATAACCCTTCTAATTCTGCTTTTTCATCACCTATAGATCCATATATTTCTGGTCGTAAAGACAATAATGATTCTCTTAATGTTTCACCCGAAACGCCCATTGGCTTGTAAAAACCACGATTAAACAGGTGTCGCATAGTAATGTACATTCGTTCTATCGCGTTTGAGCTTTCTTGAGCTCTCGTTCTGTCGTGATGTGTTTGTGTACTCATAATATGATGTTTTACTCTTAAAAAGAGTTTTATTTAGTTAATTTTAAATCGACTAAAACGTCTGCAATCTTTCTATCATTAGATAAACGTGGCAGTTTATTTTGCCCGCCTAATTTTCCAATAGATTTCATATAGGTTTTAAAGCCGTTATTTTTAATAGCTGTTATTTTTAACGATTGTAAAACTTTACCGTTTATTAAATCGTCATAATAACTATTTTGTTGTCGTAAAGATGCTTCAATTTTTTGAATTAATTCTGAAAAATCGTCAGGTTCATTTTCAAACTCTATAAACCATTCGTGATATGGTAAACCTTCTGCAGGATCTATCTGTGGGGCTACTGTAAATTCTGAAATTCTAATAGCTGTCCCTTCAATAGCAACTTGTAAAGCTTCTTCTACTTCTTTTCCAATTACGTGCTCTCCAAAGGCTGAAATAAAATGCTTAATTCTACCTGAAACAATAACTCGATATGGTTTTGTTGTTGTAAATTGAACGGTATCTCCAATATTATATCCCCAAAGTCCCGCTGTACTAGAAATAATCATCACATAATTAACGCCAATTTCAACATCTTTTATAGTGATACGTTTAGGATTTTCATCGAAAAACTCATCAGTTTTAATAAATTCATAAAAAATACCCGAATTTAATTGCAGCAACATGCCTTTTTCTTTCTGTGTATCTTGAAATGCAAAAAAGCCTTCACTTGCTGGATACAACTCAATACTATCTACTTTTCGCCCTATTAAGTTTTCAAATTTAGCACGGTAAGGTTCATAATTTACACCTCCAAAAATAAAGAGATTAAAGTTTTTAAAGAGATCTCCTACTTTCTGTCCTGTTTTTTGTTCTAAACGTTCAAAATACATTTGTACCCATGAAGGAATCCCAGAAATAACCGACATATTTTCCGGTAAGGTTTCTTCAACTATAGCATCAACCTTAGTTTCCCAATCTTCAATACAGTTGGTTTCCCAAGATGGCATACGGTTTTTTTGAAGATATTTTGGTACATAATGCGCTACAATACCCGATAATCTTCCTAATTGAATTCCGTTTTGTTCGTTTAAGATAGGACTTCCTTGTAAGAAAATCATTTTCCCATCAACAAACTTACTGTTACCAGTTTCAGCAATATACATTAAAATAGCATTTCTAGCTGCTTCAATATGCGTTGGCATACTTTCTTTGGTAATAGGAATGTATTTTGCTCCAGAAGTTGTTCCTGAAGTTTTAGCAAAATAGATAGGTTTTCCTTTCCAAAGTACATTTTCTTCGCCAGCAACTACACGTTCTACATACGGTTTTAACGCTTCGTAATCTCTTACGGGAACACGTTTTACAAAATCGGCGTGAGAGTTTATACTCACAAAATCGTGATCGCTACCAAAAGCCGTAGCTGTAGCGGTACTTATCAATTCTTGAAACACTTTTTCTTGAGTTTCAATAGGATTATTAGCCCATTTTAAAACAGATTTATGAATGCGTTTTGCAAATTGTTTAGCTAATGCAGATTTTATTGATAACATTATTTAAAGTCGATAAAATTAGTTGGGTTTACAGGATATCCCCTGTTCCAAAGTTCAAAATGTAAATGTGGTCCGGTAGTAAATTCTCCAGTATTTCCTGCCATGGCAATTACCTCTCCGGCCTTTACCAAATCACCTTGTTGTTTGGTTACAGATCCGTTGTGTTTATATACCGAAATCAGCTCATAACTATGCTCTATAATTACGACATATCCGGTATCTGTAGTCCATTCTGCAAAAATTACAGTTCCGTCGGCAGTTGCCTTAACAGGTGTATCTTTTGCAATTACAACATCTACAGCGTAATGTTTCTCTTCAACATTATAACCTTCAGAAATTGTACCATGAACTGGAGGAAACAATACAAAGTTTGATGCCGATATTGCCGACTCAAATAAATTGTATTTATCTTCTTTATCTACTTTTTCTCGTAATAACGAATCTGCTTTATTTGGAGCAATACTTACCTCTCCAATTTCTTTTTTGGCGGCATCAATTAAAGAATCTCTGTTAAATTCTACCGTTTTCACATCTCCTGTAAGTACGCGTTTTATAGAAGTGTAATATTGTTCATTTAAAGCAATCACTTGTTGTAGCGAATCTGTTTTATAATTAAGTGCTGTAGCTTGCCTTTTTAATGCTGTTGAAGAATATCCTGGAATAAACTCACGAAGCGATGTAAATGCGATAAGTAAAATAGTACCAGACACTAATAATATTGATGATAGCGCCATAATTACAAACACATTTAGTCGTGTTAGCTTTATAGCAAACCGCTCTTCAAAAGTATCTTCGTTCAGGATTACCAAACGGTACTTATGAAGTAGTTTTTTTGAGAATTTTTTTTCTTTCTTTTTCTTTGACATTGTAATACAAAATTAAATAAAATTATATACAAGTAATGTACCTAAATCTTAAAGTTTACTTTAAAACGTTTAAATTGAAGTTTAATTATTAAATTTGCAATTCAAATTATAACATTATGATATCAGCAAGCATATTTTTAGCTCCAGGACCATGGCAGATTGTTTTAGTCGTTGTGGTAGTTTTATTATTATTTGGAGGGAAAAAAATTCCAGAATTAATGAGAGGTTTAGGAAGCGGCATCAAAGAATTTAAAGATGCTAGCAAAGAAGAAGGAGAAGAAGCAAATTCACCTTCTGATAAAAAAGAATAACCCTTTTACTGTGTACAAAAAAAGCGAACTTTTCAGTTCGCTTTTTTTGTGTGTTTTAGTGACTTATTTTATAACTGCTGAACGAATTATAGACTCCAGTTCAAACATATAATCACGTTTGTTTACAGAAGGTGCAAATACATAGCCTTCAATAACTAAATAACGGTTATTAACTTTATCTTCAATAGCATAATTAATAAACGGACCAGACATAAAATCGTTTTCTAACTCCCAAATTCCTTTGGTTTCAATAGTTGGTTTATTATCAATTATCGTTTTAAAAATGAATGGCGCATAAGCATCTTCGGTAATCATATACGAGCCTTCTAATCGCCCTTCAATATGCTGTTTTCCTATAGCATTTCTCATGTTTACAACATCCACAACCAAACTATCACCTTGTCTTAAACTATTTAGTGGTACTTCATATACCATAATATCCATAGTTCCGGTTCTAATATCTTTTCTTAACCAGAAAAAATCTTCATCTGCTTTTGCTATCCTGTATGCAGAAGACAACTTAATTGAAACACCTAATTTATCTTTTAAAGCAGAGACATCAAACAACGATAAACTCATACGACGTTGTTTTTCTTTAATTTCTTCCTTTTTAAAAGCATCAACAATTTTTTCGGCATTAGCTGTAAGTTCTGCTTTAATTTCAGTAGCATTTTTTCCCGAAACCGTAATTACCGTTTGTGGTTTTGCATATACATTTCGTGTAATATTAGTTGCTGCAGATTTGCCGTTTTCTATTTTTAAAATGGTTCTGTTTTTGGTTGTAAAATCAGAAAACACTTGAGGTGGCATTTGACTTATTGAAAATAACGCTTCGTCTTGCGCTAAACCTTCAACAGAAGCCGCTAAAATATCCCTTATTGTTTCTCCTACACTATCTTGCCAAAGCATATTATCAACCACTACGGTTAAGTTATTTATGTTTCCAGAAGAACTAGACACATAGCGTTTGTTTTCTGAGCCATCAGATTTACAGCTTACAAAACAGAGACTTATTACAAATAAAAGAGCTAATTTTTTCATGAATTTTACTTTTCGGTTAGTTGGAAACAACAAGCGTCGTTCCTATTTTTAGTTTTGTACCACTAATACCGTTCCAATCTTTAATATTTTGAACAGAAACTCCTGGAAATTTTTGTGCTATAGTCCATAATGAATCACCACTTTCTACTTTATACGTTTTTTTTCCTTTAACATCTACTGTTTTTGGTGCTGTTTTTTTAGCACTAGAACTTGACGATACTGCGGTTCCTCCTTTTGGATAAATGGTTAAACGTTGTCCTATTTTTAGATTATTACTTCGTAATCCATTCCATTTTTTTATCTCACTTACTCTCACTCCAAATTTTCGAGCAATTTTACCTAAATAATCACCACTTCTTACACGGTAACGTGTACGTGTTTGATTATCAAAAAACTGAGGTAATGGTTTTTCACGTTTATCAAATTCAGCTTTAGCGTAAGCATAAATTTCTGTTTCGTTGGTTACAAAGGTCCCTACAGCTTCTCTTGGTAGTCTTAAATAGTAGTTTTTTCCTTTTATATACGGAATGACATCTAACTTATAAGACGGATTTAAAAACTGTAATTCTTCAATTGGCACATCGGTAGCTTCCGAAACTTGATCTAGAGTAATCATTTGTTTTACTCTAATAGTATCTGTTTCTACATACTGAAATTTTGGACGTTCGGGTTTGAATCCATGATCTTCAGCAAATTCAAAAATATACATAGTTGCTAAAAAAGCAGGAACATATCCCGCTGTTTCACGTGGAAGATTATGACGAATATTCCAATAGTTTACGCTACCTCCCGAACGACGGATGGCTTTTGAAACATTTCCTGGACCAGAATTATAGGCGGCTAAAGCTAAATCCCAATCGCCAAAAATTCTATATAATTCAGAGAGATAAACGGCGGCTGTTTTGGTAGATTTTATAGGATCACTACGTTCATCAACATAACTACTTACATCTAAACCGTACTGTTTTCCGGTTGCAAACATAAATTGCCAAAGCCCAGTTGCACCAACACGAGATCTTGCTTTAGGTTTTAAAGCCGATTCTACAATGGCAAGATATTTCATCTCTAATGGCACATCATAGCTATCTAATTCTTGTTCAAACATTGGAAAATAATAATGGCTTAATCCCATTAAGCGTTCCATTGATCTTCTACGGTGTTTTAAGAAATTTTTAATCACACTTTCTAATGCAGGATTATACTCTACATTAAAAGGTGTTCTTGCATTTAATCGCTCTAGTCGTGCTTTTAAAGTATCGGTAGATAACTCAGGATAGTCTACTTTTTTATATTTTAACTCTTCAACTGTTTTATAAATGGTATCAAAAAGTGAAGTACTATAAAGTTCTTCTAACCATTTTTCATCAAGCTCTGCAGCTTGTTTGTGGTCTTCTAATGCTTTTATAGATAGAGAATCTAAAACCACTGGAATTGGTTTTAAAGTTTCATCAGCACCATCTAAAATAGAATCTGTAGTTTTTGTTTCAGGAGGAGTTACCGGTGTTGTAATGCTATCTTTTTCTTGCGTTACAGGAACTTCTTCTTGCGCATACGAAAAACAAGTTAAAAGTAAGGCACTAAATAAGAGGGTATTAAATTTTAGCTTCATCATTAATATATTTATCCATTTGGGATAGTGTGCTAAAATCGGGCTTTTTTAGGGCAAAAAAAAACTAAGACCTTGTTTTTAACAGCTCCTTTTAAAAATTATAGTTTAACTTTAATAAAATTCTTCTTCCTAATGTGTATTTTGAATTTTCAATTAACACTAAAGGAGATTGATAAACACTAGAATTTACTTTTGAAGAAAGTGCATTAATTCCTACAACCGAAAAGTCTAGTGATTTTATTTTATTTGTAAATCTCAATTCAAAATTAAGTGTATTAAATGCTTTTTGGTTTTCAAATTTAGAATGTGTATAAGACATATTAGCATAATATTGTTTAAAAAAACTATGTTGAATTTTAAACTTGTAACCAATGTTTTTAGTTCTCGTTTTAACATCTTTATTTTTTTGCTGATACGCTTTTAAATATGGCGTAAACGATAATTCGGGTAGCGATTTAAAAGTTGTTTTTATTTTAGGAAACACACTTATTTTATCACTTATAATTTCTTGTAAATCAGTTATTATAAGATTTTGTTTTGTTTTTGAAAGGTTAACATCAATACCAACTTCAAAATTTTTAAATAAATAAAAAAAGCTATTTCTAGTACTGAAACCTATGCGTTGATTATCTATTAATAT
This sequence comes from Lacinutrix undariae, assembly GCF_052934785.1. Taxonomy (NCBI): domain Bacteria; kingdom Pseudomonadati; phylum Bacteroidota; class Flavobacteriia; order Flavobacteriales; family Flavobacteriaceae; genus Lacinutrix; species Lacinutrix undariae. The sequence goes on along the minus strand of NZ_CM128809.1, from coordinate 1,200,386 downwards.
TGGTGTTGAAAATAAATTAATTCCATCAAAAATATAATCGCTATAAGATAGTGAAAGTGCGTGTGCAATAGCCTTACCTAAATTTGGGTTTCCTTTAAAAACACTGTTGTAACTACTAATTTGTGTATAATTATCTAATTGCGACCTAGATGGTAAATTAATTCGCTTATTATAACTTATACTAAATTTTTTTTTATCGTTTACAGAATACTGTACATATAGAAAAGGGTTGAAAGCTGTTATAAAATTGTTGTTTTTAGTAATTGCATTTTTAAAACGCCAATCAACCATACTTAATTTGGCACCAAAATTAGCCTCCCATTGGTTTTTAAAATAGCTATATGAAAATTGAGGCACAATTTTTACAGTATTTAATTGAGTATCTGAATTAAATGAATCCCCAAAACTGTTTTGAGAATTATCATCTAAAACTTGAGCTTGATTGTTTACTGCATTTTCATAATCATAGCCTAAACCTAATGAAAATAAAAGAACATGATGTTTATTAATTGTGTAATAATATTGTGCAGCAGCTATAGCTTTTGCCTTCTCGATGTTTTCTTTATGCCCAACTCTATATGCGTCTTGGTTTAACCAATTAATTTGATCTTCTAAAAAAATTAAATCACTGTTTAAGTTTAAATCATTTTTGTCTTTTTTATAATCTAAATTCACCCCATACACAAGGTTAGAAGCTTTATTTATACGTTTTGTTTCCTCAAATATCACACTAGAGTTTATAATGGTTTCATCATTAGAGGTGTTTATATTTTTGTTTCCAAAATCACTTTCTGAGATGATAGATTCTATTGCTTCTGGTTTTTTTACAGAAAAATGAAAAGAAAATAATCGCTCTTTTTTTGACATAAACATATCATTTTTAAGTCTAAAAAAAAGAGCATCAGAAGTCTTTTCTTTTAACATAAAACGGTTTTCTAACGAAAAATTTTCTAAGTTTTCACGTCGTTCCTTTTCTTCTTCAGTAGTACTTACTTATTATAATAGCTTAAAAAATCCCATGTAGAATTGGTTTTAGTTCTTTTAAAATTCACTGTTGCCAATTGGTTTTTTACTTCCGAAAAATCGGTGTCATTAATCATATAATTTACAGGAACATCTGCGGTATCAAATAATGAAGAATTAACATTTAAAAAGGTACTAGAATCTGAAGTACTTATGCCATTTTCGGCAATATTGTTAACATCTAAAATGGCATTATTTTGTTGTTTCTTTTTAAACTGAAACAACGCCGCATGTAGCTTATAAAACTCATTAAAATCTGTAGCTGCTTCGGCATTACCAAAAACAATGTTTTTTTTATCTTCTTTTAATATCAAATTGATAACCTGATCATTGGTGCGTCTGCTATTTTTTAAAATTTTTGATTTGCTATAATTTGCTATTATTTCAAGTTTTTCAATAGCATCGGCAGGAATATTATCTAAACCAAGTTTGGTTGAACCACCAAAAAACTCTTCGTTTTCTACTAATAGTTTAGAAACTACTTTGCCTTTAAAATATAAAACACCATCATCTTGAATGGTTAATCCAGGGAGTTTTTCTACTAAATCTTTTAATTTTCGGTCACTGGGATCTATGAATTTTAAGATATTAAAAGATGTGGTATCATTTTTAATTTTAACTTTTGGTCTTTCGTGAGTAATAACTATTTCTTCTAAGCTGTTTTTAGCTGGTGCTAATACAAGTTGTATTTTGTTCTGTTTTTGTGGATTAAAATCAAAAATCGAGTCGTTAAAACTTAAATGTTGTGTTTTAAATTTATAGCTATAAACTGTATCTAATTCTACTAAAAAAGCGCCTTTGTGGTCTGACACCAATAGCTGCTCAATAGTATTTGCTGTTTGAGATTTAGAAACACTTATTACAACACCTTCAACCAATTCTCCATTAGTGGATAACACATTTCCTTGATATTGTGTTTGAGCAACACAGAGGTTACAAAATAAAAAAAAGAATATTAATTGCGTTATTTTCATACCTTTTAACAGAAAACAAAAAGACATTGTTTAATACTGAAACAATGCCTTTTCATTAAAATAGTTTTTTAATTAATTACCTCTCGAAATCCTTTTGGCTTGTTGTCTATAATCAAACCTGTTTTTAATAAACTCCGCTCCAGTAATTGGTTTTATAGTAGTTTTTAATGGTGTTATCCTATTATCATACTCATGGGTAAATGCAATTTTTTCGGCAGTATATCTTACATTTTCAACATTAAGCTCAATAATAAGCCCAGGTAAGCCGTTATAATGTAATGGACCATAGGGTAAAGGTATTTGTGTAGTAAACCAAGCATTAGCATCTTCTTTTTCACTAAACTCCCACCATAAACCACTTGGTTTATATTGTGCATAATAACACTTATAACCGTCTATTATTTTGGTTTTACTCAAATCTATATCCCAATTATCTGTGGTTTTAATTTCGATATTTAAATCCTGTAACCAATACTTAACTAGTATATTACTTGTTTTTGTTTGGGCATTATAATAATAATCTGCTTGTCCACTAACTTTATTTAGTGCAGAAAATTCTTTATTTCCACCAACTTGATATTCTTTAAGCCTAAAAGAGTTGCTCTTGTAGGTTTTAAAAACCACACCAAGCTCTATACCGTTTATTAAGCTATCTGTTTTTAAACTCTCTGCATATATATCTGGAGAATCACGAATATACTCTTCATCATAATAACCATAGCCCTCAGTTAAAGACACCTTATAAATAACAAAGCCATCTGTATTTGTTTGGCAAAATGCCAATTGAGATACAAAAACAAGTAATATTAGTAGTTTTTTCATAATTATAGTCCTGTTCCTATTGTTGTTTTTGGTGATTCTTCCAAGCCTCCAACACAATTATTATCTGACATACACTTATTATACCTTTTATTCCAAGTATATACAGACTCTCCCTTTTTTGCTTTTGCATCAGAATATCCTTTACAATAATAACCTGTATTACCGCAATTAAAAAAAAGCTCAGCCTCCTCTACATTTACATCTTTTGGTGATAAGAAAAATGAAGCTAACACAAACGTAATAGATAAATTTTCATAATTAAAATATTTAATGATTAATAATACCCACAAGAAAGAAAGAATAACAAAAACAAATTATTACACAATAATTTTTAACAATTTAACATAAAAAAATTACTAATATTAAATAATAATCATTTTTATAGCTAAAAACCTACATTATTAATAAAAAAACTAAGACCTTGTTTTTAACACAAAGTCTTAGTTATTATATAAAATTGATATGTAATTATACAAATAGAATTACGCTAAAATAGCTGCAATACCTGGTAATGTTTTTCCTTCCAAACTTTCAAGCATTGCACCACCACCTGTACTCACGTAGCTCACTTTGTTTTCAAATCCAAACTGTTTTACAGCTGCCACCGAGTCTCCTCCTCCAACTAGAGAAAAAGCACCGTTTTTAGTAGCTTCAGCAATTGAGTTTCCTAAAGCAATAGTTCCTCCAGCAAAACTTTCCATTTCAAAAACACCTAATGGTCCGTTCCAAAGAATGGTTTTACATTGCATTACTACATCATGAAATTGCGCTCTAGATTTTGGTCCGGCATCAACACCTTCCCAACCGTCAGGAATTTCATTAATATCTACTGTTTGCGTATTAGCATCGTTACTAAAATCGTCTGCAGCAATAGTATCAACAGGAATATGAACTTGTACGTTTTTGGCTTTAGCTAGTTTTAAAATCTCTAATGCTAATGGCATTTTATCATCTTCACAAATAGAGTTTCCTATTTTTCCTCCTTGAGCTTTTACAAAAGTAAATGCCATACCACCACCAATAATTAGGTGATCTACTTTATCAAGAATATTTTCGATAATGGTGATTTTTGAAGATACTTTTGCACCTCCAAGAATTGCTAAAATAGGTTTTTCGCCTGTTTTCATTACCTTATCTATACTTTCAATTTCTTGAGCTAATAATTTCCCAAAGCATTTTGCACCTTCAAAAAAATCGGCAACAATAGTTGTTGAGGCGTGTGCACGATGCGCTGTACCAAAAGCATCATTTACATAAATATCTCCTAGCTTAGATAGTTTTTCGGCGAAAGCCTTATCGCCTTTAGTTTCTTCTTTATAAAAACGTAAATTTTCTAATAGTAAAATCTGACCTGGTTGTAGGTTTTCAGCAGCAGCTTCAACATCATTTCCTATACAATCAGACGCCATAATCACTTCAACACCTAAAACATCTTCAACCGTGTTTACAATATGTTTTAATGAAAACTCATCTTGAAAACCGTCTGGTCGTCCTAAATGAGACATTAAAATACAGCTTCCACCGTCTTCTAAAATTTTAATAATTGTAGGTTTTGCCGATACAATTCTGGTGTTATCTGTAACTTCAAACTTGTCATTTAAAGGCACGTTAAAATCTACACGAATTAGGGCTTTTTTATTTTTAAAATTAAAGTCGTTTACAGTTTTCATTTATTGTTATATTAGTATTGTTTTCACAAATATAATTAATTAAAACGCGGTATAAAATGTGTTTTTTTACGAAAACGTTTTCAAATGAAACATTTTTTTAGATTGAATTTTACCTATCACAAATTATAAAAATGCTTTTTATTCATTCAGTTGAAAAAAATCGATAGTTTTGCTTTATGCTATTTTCAGAAATTTTAGGACAAGAACACTTAAAAAGCCATTTAACACAAAGTGTTGATAATGGCCGTATCTCACATGCACAATTATTTGTTGGACCAGAAGGTTCCGGTACATTACCCATGGCTATTGCTTACGCACAATATATTTTGTGTAGTAATACTAATGGCGAAAACACAAACGGTACCGACACTTGTAACCTAAGATTTGATAATTTATCGCATCCCGATTTGCATTTTGCTTTTCCGGTTGCAGGTAATGATAAGGTGAAAAAACATCCTGTATCGTCTTTTTTTATGGAAGAATGGCGACAATTAATTAAAGAACAACCTTACGGAAATCTTTTTGACTGGTTTAAAATTCTTGGTGTTGATAATAAGCAAGGGCAAATTGGTGTTGATGAAGCGCATGATATTGTAAAATCATTAACCTTAAAATCTTACGAAGGTGGTTACAAAGTAATGTTGATTTGGATGGCTGAAAAAATGCATACTTCGGCTGCCAACAAACTTTTAAAGCTTATTGAAGAACCGCCAAGTAAAACCATTTTTTTACTTGTTGCCGAAGATGAAGGACAAATTATAAATACCATTAAATCTCGTTGTCAGGTTTTACATTTTCCGCCATTAGCCGAAAATGTAATTAAAGATGCCTTGATTGAAAATTATGAAATTAGCGAAGCTGAAGCTACAAAAATAGCGCATCAAGCTAACGGAAATTATAATAAAGCTTGTGATTTAGTATATCATGATACTGAAGATTCTCAGTTTGAAGAATGGTTTGTTTTTTGGGTGCGTAGTGCTTTTAAAGCTAAAGGAAATAAAGCCGCCATCCATGATTTAATTTCTTGGAGTGAAGATATTGCTAAAACAGGACGCGAAACTCAAAAGCAATTTTTACAGTTTTGTATTGATTTTTTCAGACAAGCGTTATTACTAAATTACAACGCCAATGAATTAGTGTTTATGGAACCCAAATCGGCAAGTTTTAAACTTGAAAATTTTGCACCTTTTATTCATGGTGGAAATATTATGGAAATTAGCGACGAGCTACAAACTGCCATTTATCATATTGAACGTAACGGAAATTCTAAAATTATTTTAACCGATTTATCTATTAAACTTACACGTTTACTTCATAAAAAATAACAGCTATTATGTTTGCTACCGAAATTTTACTTCTTATCTTTTTAATCATTACTTTTTTTCAATCTGGTCTCGATAAACTTTTAGATTGGAGCGGAAACGTCGCTTGGTTAAAAGGTCATTTTGCTAATACTTTTATAGGAAAAATAGTACCATTAAGTTTAGGCATTATTCTTATTTTAGAAATTATAGCTACTGTATTATGTATTGCAGGAATTTATAATCTAATCACTACAGGAGATAAAATGATGGCTTTTTACGCCGCTATAGTGTCTTCTTTTACACTTTTCTTTCTACTCTTAGGACAACGTATTGCAAAAGATTATGATGGTGCGCGTACCATTGTAATCTACTTTATTCCTACTATCTTTTTAGTATATGCGTTAACGCATTAAAAGACATAAAAAAAACCGAATTAACTTCTACAAATTATAGATAGCAATTCGGTTATTTAAGAATTTTCTTACGCTTTATTTCTACTCAAACGTATATGATGTTTTTACAACTTCGGTCGCTCTAAAATAGCCATAAGGATAATTATCTTCATCGGTTTCATTAATACAGTTACCACGTAATTGTGCTGCAGTTGAAGAAAATGGATTTCCGCCACTATAATATTGTTCAATTAATAATCGCATATAATTATAATAGGCTTCCGAAATCCCGTAAAGTTTTATCTCTACAGTATCACCTGCCACAAAAGCTTCTTCATCTCCATCGTCATCATCGTCTTTTTCATAAAAATTATGAATCTCATTTCCATCTAAAAATTTATCAGATAAATCTTCTAGATCTGCAAACAAATCTCCATCTTCAAAAAAGCTAAATAAGTAATAGTTATCCACACCAACCGGATCGTTAAAATAGACGTTAAGTTCTAATAATTCGTCATCAAAACCACCATCAACAGATTGTGTTAAACTGCTAATATCAACTACAGACATTAACGTTTCGGTAGCCGTATAAACTTCATTATTATACACTACTTCCAACTCGTAAGTATCATCAATTACAGGCACAAAAGTTGTTGTTGAATACGTCCCGTCATTTTGGTTGGCAAACACAAATTCTTCAGCAGTATTTGTATTGGTTACTTTTACCGTTGCTGTAGTTACCTGAGTTTCTGTAAGTGTATCAAAAAATGGCGTGGTTGTACTTAAAGTAATACTTTGCGCGTTTCCGGGAGTTCCTTTTTCCCAATCTAAAGACGCTTCAATCACCAATCTTGTTTGCGCAGTTGGCACATCAACATCAATTACATCTTCGCAAGCAGTTAAAAAAACTAGAGTAAAAAGCGCTAAGAGTTTTATATATATTTTCATAGAATTAAAATTTAAAATTATAAGCTACTGATGGAATTAAGCCGAAAATAGAAATTCTCGTTGCTTCATTAATTCCGGTATCACTATTTTGATTAAAGCTAACTGACGCTGCGTTTTTACGATTATACACATTATAAATTCCAAAAACCCATTCACCTTTCCAGCGGTTTTCTGGCTTGTGATTTGGCACATAAGTTGCCGAAATATCTAAACGATGATAAGCCGCTAAACGATCTTCATTACGATTAGAATAAGTTGCTACCGAAAGTCCTTCGTAAGTATATTGTCCGTTTGGATAGGTAACAGGACGTCCTGTTTGAAATACTAAATTAGAACTAAATCGCCATTTATCATTCAGCTTATAACTTCCTGTAATTGAAAAATCGTGAGTACGATCGTAAGCCGTATTGTACCAATCGCCATTATTAATTCCTGGTCCACCAGCATTTCCTCCCGGTGTGCGTTGTTCAGATTTTGAAAGCGTATAAGCAAACCAACCTGTAAATTTTCCTTTATTTTTCTTCAGAAGAACTTCTAATCCGTATGCTCTAGCTTCTCCGTTTAAAATTTCGGTTTCAATAGTATTATTTCCTATTAAGTCTGATCCATCAATATAATCAATACGATTATCAACGGTTTTAAAATAGGTTTCAACTTCTAAGCTAAACACATTATTTTTAAAGTTTTTATAATAACCTACCGCATATTGAGTAGCGCGTTGTGGCTTTACATATTGCCCGCTAGGTGTCCAAACATCCAATGGCGTTACCGAAGCGGTGTTAGATAATAAATGTAAATATTGGGTAGATTTTGTATAGCTTGCTTTTACCGAAGTTTGATCAGTAAGTTGATATGACAACCCTAAACGTGGCTCAAAATTATCGAAGGTTTTTATACTTTCTCCTTTGCTATATTCGGTTTCTGAAATTGCTTCTCCACGTTCGTAAATTTTTAATTGGTTATTATAAACTACGGGTTGATTGTTTAGATAATTTGTCATGTTTTGTCCGCCTAATCTAGAAAATTTACTGTATCTAATTCCGTATTGAGCAGTCAATTTATCGGTGATTTTATGTTCGGCACTGGCGTAAATCCCACCTTCAAAAGCACGTTTTTCATCTAATTTTAAATAATTAACTGGAGACGTTTCAGAAGTAGGCGTTATTTCACCTGGGTTTAAATTATAACTGATACCGCTAATTCCAAAATCTAAATCTACCTTATCATTCAAGTAATATTTTAAATCATATTTTAGATTGTAATTTTTAATATCTGCCACCCAATCCAACTCAATAAAATCGAGTTCAATTTGATAATCATACTTGCTATAAATTAATGATAAGTTAGAAAACAGTTTATCATTAAACACATGATTCCAACGTAAGTTTGCTGTCGCATTTCCGTAGCTATTTTTTATAATTTTATTTAAATTGAATACATCACGACCAAAGTATCCTGAGAGATAAATGCGATTATCTTTATTTATTTCGTAATTAGTTTTTAAGTTTAAATCGTAAAAAGAGACTTTATCATCTTTTAAATCTTCCATACCTTTCATAAATAAATGCGCGTAAGATGTTCTTCCGGCAATTAAAAATGAGCCTTTTTCCTTAAAAAGAGGCGCTTCTAAGGTTAATCTACTTGAAATTAACCCTACACCTCCAGAGGCACTAAACTGTTTGCTATTTCCATCTTTTTGACGCACATCTAAAACTGAAGATACACGACCACCAAATTTTGCAGGAATATCACCTTTGTATAATTTGATATCCTTAATGGCATCGGCATTAAATACCGAAAAGAATCCGAAAAAATGTGAGGTGTTATAAATGATAGCTTCATCTAAAAGTACTAAATTTTGATCGGCAGCACCACCTCTAACATTAAAACCAGACGACCCTTCACCGTTGTTTGTAACCCCCGGTAACATCTGTATAGACTTAATTACGTCTACTTCTCCTAAAACAGCAGGCATTTGTTTAATTGTAGAAGTATTAAGCTTAGAGACGCTCATTTGAGGTTTCTTTATACTTACCTGTTCTGATTCTTGTGCAACAATAACCACTTCGTTTAATTGGTTGGAAGCTTCGGTCATTTCAAAATTTAAAGTTTGATCTGAAGTCAGCTGTAATTCCTTTGTAAAGGTTTCATAACCTAAATAAGAAACAATAATTGTGTAAGATCCTTCGGTCGCTGATAACGAATAAAAACCATACTCATTAGTTACCGCACCGTTAGAAGTTCCTTTTAAAAAAACAGTGGCGCCTAATAAGGTTTCACCATTACTAACATCTTTGATTGTACCACGAATACTATAGCTATTTTGAGCCATTAGTACTGAGCAGAAACAAAGAGAGAACATTAAAAAAATGTGTTTCATAAAATTATTTACTTTTTTGATTGATTATAGTATAGACGATTTTATGAATCATCTGTTACACAATACTAACGTTAATTATTTTTAAATATTAGAAAGCGTCAAAAAAATAACATAAAGATCAACTCAAAATAAAGCACAAAAAAAGCCAACTTTTAAAAGTTGGCTTTTCATATAATATATTGATTACTTATTTTTTCTCGTAAGCTGCATTTAAAGCTTCAGTAATTTCTTTAGAAAGATTGTTTTCTTCTTTTCCGTAAAGTACACTAGCTGCATTTTCACTTGTACCTAAGATATAAGTGTAACCGTTAGTTTTCCCATAATCTTGTACAAATCCTTTTACTTTTACAATTACAGAATCAATATCTGCTTGAAAAGATTGTTGCATCTCTTGTTGTTCAGATTGAATTTTTTGAGATAACATTTGTTCTTTTTGTTGAATTTGTTGAGACAACTCTTGCAATTTAGCTTGAGACATTCTTTGCGCTTTCACCTGAGCTTCTTTTAACTCTAATTGGTAAGCAGCAATCATACTATCTCTTCTCTTTTGAAAAACAACATCTTTTTCTTTGTATGTTTCTTCTAAATCAATTTTTGCTTGGTATGCATTGATCACTTCTCCGTTATCAATAAATCCAATTTTTTGTTGTTCTTGACAAGATGTAAAACCTATCGCCATTAAAACTACTAATCCTAAATATTTCATTGTTTTGGTTTTTGTTATTTTTTTTGCAAATGTATAAAAGTTGTAGACTTTTTATTAAAATATTTTATTCATTGATAAAACTAATTAAAAATAGGCTAATTATAATTTCAACCTATTAAAAACGACTCGTTTTAAAGCGGTTTTAAGCGCGTTTTAAAAAAAGTTAATATTATTACGCGTTTATAAGTCTAAAAACCTAATTACGCTTGTTAAAATTAGTTTTCCCTGTTTTTTATGGTGTAAATAAGTGAAGAATACTCTCCTTCCCTACGCGCTTTCCTGTTTGACTTAAAACCGATGAAAAATGCTTTTATATAATTCATTTTTCCTGTTTTATATTTTTCAGAAAGCAAACTCACATAATATGCATCAAATGGCATCGGAAAAATTTTAACGACTTCCATCGTTTCTCTTCCCACTAATTTTGAAATTGATGTTTTTGAAAAATGCCATAAATGTCTTGGTACATCATAAGCTGCCCAAAAATTTTTGTAATACTGCGCATCATAACTTTTATAATTAGGAACAGCAATAATTAAAGTTCCGTTTGGTTTTAAAAGTTTTTTAAATGTTGAAATTTGCAGTTCTAAATTTGGCAAATGTTCTAATACATGCCAAAGTGTAATGACATCAAAACTCTCTGGCTTAAATTGAGAAAGCTTATCAATATCAAATACTGCATTATTAGTTTTTGAATTGGCTATTTTTCTAGCAGCTTCATTTGGCTCTACTCCCGAAACTTTCCAATCGTGTTGTTTTACAAATTGTAAAAAATCACCTGTACCACATCCAATATCTAGAAGATTTTTATCTTCTGAAGTAAACGAATTAATTAATCTTAGTTTTCGTTTTAACGACATTGAGCGCACCACATGATATGCTTTTTCAAACAGATTACGTTTGGTATCGGTATGCGAAATATAATCTTCACTTTTATAATATTCGGGTAGCTTACTTAAAGATGGCATCGGAAATGTTTCGAGCATCTGTAAATCTTCGTTATACTGTAACTGAAATTCTTCACCAGAAACCGAATAATCTTTAAGTGTAATATGTATGTTTTTTGAATTCATTTATGTTTTGTTCCACGTGGAACAACTTTAAATTATCGTCCCATATAAACTAAAAGTACAGAAACATCACTTGGAGAAACTCCACTAATTCTTGACGCCTGAGATATAGTTACCGGTCTAATTTTATTTAGTTTTTCACGTGCTTCAAAACTCATTGACTTAAGTATTGAATAATCAAAATCTTTAGGGATCTTAATATTCTCTAAACGGTTTAGTTTATCGGCATTGTTTTTTTCTTTGTCAATATATCCAGAATATTTTACCTGAATTTCGGCTTGCTCAATCACCTCTTTATCTAGATCGTGTTCTTGAATAAAAGCTTCAACACTTTCAATCTTTCTTACATCTTCCATTCCAATATTTGGCCTAGAAAAAATCTTAAATAATTTCCCTGATTGTTTTACTAGAGCAGAATCTTTAGATTCTAAAATAGGGTTAATATCATCTAACGATACACTAGTGTCTTTAAAAAACTTAACAAACTGAGAAGACATTTTAAACTTCTCTTCCATTCTCTTTAATCGTTTTTCGCTAGCTAAACCTAATTCAAATCCTTTTGGCGTTAATCTAAAATCTGCATTATCTTGTCTTAACAACGTACGATACTCTGCACGCGATGTAAACATTCTATAAGGTTCTTCTGTTCCTTTAGTAATTAAATCATCAATTAAAACACCTATGTAAGCTTCACTTCTAGTTAAAATAAAAGGCTCGCGTTCTTGTACTTTTAATGCGGCATTTATACCAGCCATTAAACCTTGAGAAGCAGCTTCTTCATAACCTGTAGTTCCGTTAATTTGACCTGCAAAATATAACCCTTCTATAAGTTTAGTTTCTAATGTATGCTGTAATTGTGTTGGCGGAAAATAATCATACTCGATAGCATAACCTGGTCTAAAAAACTTAACCCCTTCAAAACCTACAACTGATCGTAATGCTTTAAATTGAACATCTTCTGGAAGTGATGTCGAGAATCCATTAACATAGAATTCGCAAGTTTTCCAACCTTCTGGTTCAACAAATAATTGATGTCTATCTTTATCTGCAAAACGATTAATTTTATCTTCAATAGACGGACAATATCTTGGACCCGTACTTTGAATACGACCATTAAACATTGGTGATCTATCAAACCCTTCACGAAGCAAATCATGCACTTCATTACTTGTATAAGATAAGTAACAATCGCGTTGTTTGGTTAATGGTTTTGTTTCATCTGAATAAGAGAATTTTTCTGGAACAGCATCACCAGGTTGCACAGTCATTTTAGAGAAATCTAACGATCGTCCATCCACTCGCGGAGGCGTTCCTGTTTTCATTCTACCAGACTCAAAACCTAACTCAACGAGTTGTTCTGTAATTCCTGTTGCGGCACCTTCACCTGCACGACCACCACCAAAGTTTTTATCTCCAATATGAATCAATCCATTTAAAAAAGTCCCATTAGTAAGGATCACTGATTTTGCTCTTACCTCTACTCCTAAAGATGTTTTTACTCCAACAACTTTATGATCTTCTACAATTAAACCACGAACCATTTCTTGATAGAAATCTAAATTCTCGGTACCTTCTAACATCATTCTCCAGTCTTCAGCAAAACGCATACGGTCACTTTGCACACGCGGACTCCACATGGCTGGACCTTTAGATTTGTTAAGCATTTTAAATTGAATAGCAGACGTATCACTAACAATACCACTGTAACCACCAAGCGCATCAATCTCTCTAACAATTTGCCCTTTTGCAATACCTCCCATCGCTGGGTTGCACGACATTTGCGCAATGTTTTGAAGACTCATGGTAATAAGTAAGGTTTTACTTCCCATGTTTGCGGCGGCGGCGGCGGCTTCACTTCCTGCATGACCAGCTCCTACTACAATAACATCGTATGTATCTTGAAATAAACTCATAATTGTTCCACGTGAAACATTTTGTTTCTTTTTAAATTAATTCCCATAAATTGGGATGCAAATATATGCTGAATAAAACACTTTTAAGACAGCGTATTTAAGTAGAATTCTTCTTTATTACGCATTACTTTTTCGTCAGTATCAGTCTTATCTTTATATCCACAGTAATGTAAGATACCATGAATAATTACACGCTGAAGCTCGTTACTAAATGCTACTTTAAAGTCGTTAGCATTATCTTGTACACGTTCAACAGATATATATATATCACCGTGAATTTCTTTTCCAACGGTATAATCAAAACTAATTACATCGGTTAATGTATCATGATCTAAAAACTCTACATTTAATTTATGTAGGTATTCGTCATCACAAAAAATGTAATTTATCTCTCCTTCTCTATAACCTTCTGCTTCTATTGTAGCAGAAATCCATTCTGAAAGTTCTGCTTCATTTTGAAGCTCAAACTCGGTTTCGTAATTAAAACTAGTCATCTGTTTTCTTAAAGTATTCTTGTACTTTCTTTTTATAAATTTGCTGCAAAGGTAAGGCTTGTCTATTTAAAATTTCAGTAGTATTGAAATATTCTTTAGCCGTTGGTATTTGATTATTAGACCTGTTATTAAAGTCTTTATTATTGGTTTCAGATTTACGCTTATTCTCTTCTCCTTGCATAAAGGTGGCATTCTCCATTTTTAATAATTGATGTTGTAAATCCATCATTTTTTGAAGCGTTTGATTGGTAAAACCTTTGTTTAATAAATCTAATTCTACCTCCTCCATATCCTTTAATAATTGTTTGCCTTCAATATTTCCTATAGGATTTTTTGATAAATGATCTTGCAACGCTTCACGTAATTGTTGTTGTTGTTGGTATATTTTAAACAACTCGCCATTCATCTCCTCACTATTACCTTCTCCTTCGCCTTGTTGTTTTCCATCCTTACCACTTTTACCGTCTTGTCCTTCACCCGATTTTCCTTCGCCATCTTTAGGTTCACCTTCTTTTCCGTCTTTTCCAGCTTTACCATTTTCACCTTCATTAGGTTTTCCTTTTTGGCCTTTTTTCATGCCTTCTTCCATCGCTTTATTAAGTTCTTCTTGACTCTGAATAATATCAGGTAATTGCATTTCGCCTTCGCCACCTTGTCCTGAACCCGAAGCACTCATTTGAGCTTGCATATTATCTAAAACATCACTTAAAAAATTAGCTAACTCATTGGTAGCTGTAATAGTATATTGCTGAGCCGAAACACCTCTATCTAATTGATTTTCTGATAATTGACTCATGCTTTTATCAATATTAAAAAAGACTTCAGTAATCTGTTTATTAACCTGTTCTGAAAGTTTAGGCTGTCGTAAAGACAAAGCGAAGAGACTATCATCAATATGCTCAAAATGGGTTCTTAAACTGCTTTGTTTACGTAAATGTTTACCGTATTCGTTGTGATTAATTTCAATACTATTAAATGTATTCATTAACGATTCTTGGTTGAAAGAAAACAATACCAAGTTGTCTAAAATCTGACGAAGTGCTTCGGCATCTTCAGACATCTGCTCTCCCCCACCCGACATCATTGCTTGAGACATTTGAGCACTCATCTGTTTCATTTTCTTAGCTGCACTTTTTTGTTTTTTCTTAGCGCTATTTTCACTCTTTTCAGATTTTTCTTTATCTCCAGACTTCTCTTGTTGTTCTTGTTTTTCTAATTCTTGAGACGCTTCTTTTTGCTCTTCTTTAATCTCTTCTTCGGCAGCTTTATCCTGAGGAACATCCATAGGTTTTTGGAGTTCTTTATTTTCTTTCTGAAGATCTTCTAATTCTTTTTGAAGGTCTTCAAATTTTTCATTCAATTTATCTTGAGCCTCTTTGGTGTTCTTTTCTTTAGTTTCTTCAGAAAGTTTTTCTTGCTCGTCTGCTAAATCTTTTAAGTCTTCTTGAAGTTTTTCAGCTTTTTTAGCCACATAATAACGCTTAGTCAATTCTAATAATTGCTCTAAACTGCGTTCTTTATTTTTATTCTGTTTTGCTAATTGCTCTAACTTTTCGGTAAGTTCTTCTTTCTTAATTTTATCTTGAAGCTTCTCTAACTCGTCTAATAATTTTTCGTCCTTTTTTAGCTGTTCTTCATTTTCTTTAAGACGTTGTTTTAAATCTTCTTTAAATTCGTCCTTTTTTTCTTGTTGAAAATTCTCAAGATTATCTTTCAATTTTTTATTGAAATCCTTCATTAATTGCTCCTGCTCTTTCTGACGTTTTAAGAAATTTTCTAACTTCTTTTTATCATTAAAATTGAGTTGCTCTTTCTCTTTTTGAGTTTTTGATAAATCTTTCAACTTTACATCTTGATCTTTTAACTTATCAAATGTCTTACTTAAATCTTCAATAGTTTTATTTTGTTCTTCAAGTTGTTTTTGTTCTTCTTCATCTTGAGTTCGTTTTCTATAAGAAAAAACGGTGCTTTTTGTACTTTTATAATTATGAAGCACATCGTTATCAAACACCTGAAAATAGAGTTCGTAATTCACACCTTCTTCCAACTCTAATTGATTTGGAAATGCACTTACAAATTCATCAAAATTAGATTTAGAAACCGGTAACATTTCATAACGTTTATGACTATCATCGTTTGATGGGTAATACACCAATTGCAATTTACTTAATCCATAATCATCACTCGCTTGACCGTAAAAATATAGCGTTTGATGATCAATAGAATCTTTTTGCATTTTAATATCTAATTGCGGGTGATCATCTTTAACCACACGAATTGAAAAATCAAGATTTTCATAATCTTTTAAATTCTCATTACTCGTACTTATGCTATAATCAAACGTATTAAAAATCTGTTTTGTAGTGTTGAATTTTCCGTTGTCTTCCGCAGTAAAAACTATAGTATCTTTACTATATAAATTGACATTATCTGTTGAAAGCGTATTGACTTGCCACGTAATTTTTGTTCCTTCTGGAACCGTTGTACTTCCTGTACTTTTTAAAGTTTCATCTTTTTTAGATACATAATTGGGGTAATCTAAAAGCATTTCAAAATTTACCAATGCCGGAACTTTCACCACCTCTAAAGTGTAGTTTTTTGAATTCACCTTATTGGCCGTTAACTGAAAATTGATAGCCGATTTTGGTTGTGTAAATGTATATTCAAATTGACCAGGAGCCGTTTTTTTTAAATAATAGGTTTGATTATTATATTTAATTTGTGCATTCTCTGGAACCAAATCACCTGCGGTAGAAATATGTAGTGTAAAATCTTCATTTTCTATAGATTTTAAATTCTCATTTACCACAAAAAATTCAAAAGGTGCTGGCGGTTGGTAAGCCGTTTTATAATTTACCACACGCTCATAACTGTCACTAAATAAATTAAAATGTCCGGTAAAAAAGGTTAGCAATACTACCACAACAGGAATCGCAGCATATTTAAGATATTTTAAACTGTGCTTAAAATTAACAGCCAGTTTAAACGGGATTGGGCGTAACTCTAATGATTTTTGTTCAATACTTGCCAAGAGTAATTCCGACTCTACATTATTTTCTTTCAGTTGAAGCACATTAAGTAACTTATCGCTTACTTGAGGAAAATGTTCTCCAATAATTTTAGAGGCGTCTTTATAATCTATTCTATGCTGAAGTTTAAATAACTTAGCCAATGGTAAAGCTATAAATTTAGCAAACAGGCCAACTTCAACAGCTATAAAAATCCAGAATAAAAGCGTTCTAAAAAGCGGCGTTAACCATAATACATATTCAATAATTAAGGTAAATAAAAGATATAAAAATCCTATTGTAAAAAACAAAATAGCGCCTTTTAAAAGCTCGTTGGTGTAATACCGTTTTATAAACTGCTCTAATTTATCTTGTATGTTTTTAAAATTATTCAAGTAATTACGTCTTTAACTTACTAAACTACAATTTTATTTTTATCTGTAATTAGTTACAGCTGATAAGATTGTGTTAATTTCAAAAAAACAGAATACAATTGGAGATAAAAAGGCTTAAAAATGTATTTAGAGCATAAAAAATTAGGCTTTATCCTATTTTCTTTGCTCGTTATTATTTGCTAGTCTATCTTTGGAGACTTAAATAAAAAAACATGACTAAAAACGTTCGTGTGCGTTTTGCACCAAGTCCTACTGGACCTTTACATATTGGCGGGGTTCGTACTGCTTTATTCAACTATTTATTTGCTAAAAAGCATAACGGAACATTTGTACTTCGTATTGAAGATACCGACCAAAATAGATATGTTGAAGGTGCCGAAAAATATATTATTGACGCCTTAAATTGGTGTAATATGCCATTTGATGAAGGCCCAAACAAGAACGAAAAATTTGGTCCTTACAAACAAAGTGAACGTAAAGAATTACACAAACAATACGCCGATCAACTTATTGCAAGTGGTGATGCTTATTACGCTTTTGATACTGCCGAAGCTTTAGATGCTTCTCGAAAAGAGCACGAAGCCAACAAGCAAACCTTTATTTATAACTGGCATAATCGTTTACAGATGAGTAATTCTTTATCGCTTAGCGCGGAAGAAACTCAGGCAAAACTAGATGCTGGTGAAGATTATGTAATTCGTTTTAAATCACCACAAGATGAGACGCTTCATCTTACAGATATTATTAGAGGAAATATTAAAATTGACACTAATATACTGGATGACAAAGTGTTGTTTAAAAGTGACGGAATGCCAACCTATCACCTAGCTAATATTGTAGACGACCATTTAATGGAAATTTCGCATGTAATTAGAGGTGAAGAATGGTTACCAAGTTTAGCTTTACACTACCAATTATACAAAGCTTTTGGATGGGAATCTCCAGAATTTGCTCACTTACCATTAATTTTAAAACCTACAGGAAAAGGAAAATTAAGCAAGCGTGATGGTGATAAATTAGGTTTTCCTGTGTTTCCATTATTATGGGAAGATCCAAAAACCAACGAAATTTCTAGAGGGTATAAAGAAGATGGTTATTTTGCCGATGCTATGGTAAATTTCCTAGCCTTTTTAGGATGGAATCCAGGTACGGAACAAGAAATTTTTAATTTAGAAGAACTTATCGCTGCCTTTGATTTAGCGAAAGTAAATAAATCTGGAGCACGTTTTGATCCGGATAAAATAAAATGGTTTAACCACCATTACATGCAAGATCAACATAACGATGATTTAGCAGCTACTTTTAAAGCTTCTCGTGAAGAATTAGCTGATATTGATGTAGATTTTATTTCATTAGCAGTAGGATTAATTAAAGAACGTGCCACATTTGTAAGTGATTTTTGGGACTTAACACACTTTTTCTTTGTAACCCCAGAAACCTACGATGAAAAAGCAAGCAAAAAAGCTTTAAAAGAAGGTACAAAAGAATTAATGGAACAATTAGTAGCTATTATTTCTCCTATTGAAGACTTTGAGGTAGAGACACTTCAAACAGAAATAAAAGGATGGATTACTAAAAACGAAATTAGTTTTGGTAAGATAATGATGCCATTGCGTTTAGCTTTAGTTGGCGCATTACAAGGTCCGGACGTATTTGATATTATGTATATGATTGGTAAAAATGAAACCATAAAACGTATTGAAAAAATAACTGAGACGTTATAAGATAACAAAAAAAGCGAGTTGAAAAACTCGCTTTTTTTTATGCTTTATTGTGACTGAAATTTAAAATACAACCATCGCTGTAAAAGCTAACATAGATTGGTGTCCTTTAAATTTAGAATCCCCTCCTGTAAGATCAATATCATTATTTAATTTATTAAGCATATTGGTAAACCCATAAATATACTGTGCTCTCAATTTAAAACTAGAAAAACCTACAGTTGCACCAATTGCGCCATTCACATTAAATTGCGAAATACCTGTAATGTCTTTTGCTAGTAAATTATTGTAATTCTGAATTAAATAATTTTCTTGATTATCATCCTTCATTTCCAACTCACTATTGTATTGTAACATAGGCCCAAAATCAATAGTTAAATAATCTTGTATCACTTTAGCATGAAATAAAAAGGCAATTTGTGCAGTAAATAATTTATAATCTACCTGCTCTTCAACTAAAGAAATACCGCTAATTTTGTTAGCCATAATTCCTATATTATTTTCAGAAAGTTGAATACTATAACTCACCTTATACCATTTATGTGGCAAATCTACTGTGGCGTTTAATCCACCAATCCAACCTTCGGTTTTTACGGTTTCAAAATTATCTGTAATAATATCAAATTGAGTGATACCACCTTGAATTCCAATACCGTTTTTTATGGCATATCTTTTATGTTGAGAAAAAGAAATTGTAACAAAACCTATACAAAGTACTACTAATAGAATATACTGTTTGTTTTTCATGAGATATAGCGAGTTTTAAAAACAAACCTATAAATAATACTTGAGTTTATATTTATAATATATCAATAAATATAACTTAAATTAGTAACAATTATTTTTTAACCTAAAAATCAAAAAACTATGTTCTTCATTATTCCCTTTTTAATCTTCGGATTATTTATTCTAATTTCATCCTTTTTTATTGTAAAACAGCAAACGGCAGCTGTAATTGAGCGTTTTGGGCGTTTTAAAAATATCCGTCAATCGGGTTTACAAATGAAAATTCCGTTAATGGATCGTGTTTCTGGGCGTTTGAGTTTAAAAATTCAACAATTAGATGTTATCGTTGAAACCAAAACTAAAGATGATGTATTTGTGCGTCTTAAAGTATCTGTACAATACAAAGTAATTAGAGATAAAGTAGAAGATGCGTTTTATAAGTTAGATTATCCTCATGATCAAATTACATCTTATGTATTTGATGTGGTAAGAGCTGAAGTTCCAAAAATGATTTTGGATGATGTATTTTTAAGAAAAGATGATGTTGCAATTGCAGTAAAATCTGAATTAAATGATGCCATGCAAGATTACGGATATGATATCATTAAAACATTAGTTACAGATATTGATCCAGATGCGCAAGTAAAAGCGGCAATGAACCGTATTAATGCTGCCGATAGAGAAAAAACTGCTGCACAATATGAAGGAGATGCTGCACGTATTTTAATTGTTGAAAAAGCAAAAGCTGAAGCTGAAAGCAAACGTTTACAAGGACAAGGTATTGCCGATCAACGTCGTGAAATTGCACGTGGTTTGGAAGAATCTGTAGATGTATTAAACCGTGTTGGAATTAACTCACAAGAAGCCTCTGCTTTAATTGTAGTAACACAACATTACGATACATTACAAGCTATTGGTAGTGAAACTAATAGTAACCTTATTTTATTACCAAATTCGCCACAAGCGGGAAGTAATATGTTAAATGATATGGTAGCAAGTTTTACAGCAAGTAACCAAATTGGTGAAGCTATGAAAAATGCTCAAAAAAATAAAGAGGAGTAAGTTTTTAAATCCTTTTTATATCTATATTTTAATGCAACCTCAAAGGCAACTTTGGGGTTGTTTTTTGTTATACTTTAAAAGGATGACGTTCTTCCCAATCTTGCGTAGGATTCATGGTTTTAAAAAGAAGTTGTAATACCGAATTTAAAATTACATTAGTATGTTTCATATACATACTCATTGCTATTGGTTTGGCACCTACTGAGCTTTTAATTTCCATAGCAGTTCTTGCATATACTACAGAATTAAGCTGGTTATTTATCCCAAATTCAGCCATATCATAAAGCATATTTAAATACAATTGATAGGTATATTGATGTGTACTATCGTAACCTAAAAAGTAAGTTTCTAAGACACTTTTATTAATAATTAGCGTATAAAAACCAATTAAAATATCATTTAAAAAATAACCAAAAACCTTAAAATCGGTTCCTAATTGTTGTTTTAGACTATAAAAATGCCCTTTTGGAAGTAAAAACGTATTAATTTTAGCATTATCCGATACATTTTTATACAACTCAAATAAACGATTTTGATGAATTTCTACATCTTGTAAAGTGAGTTCTTTTTTTACAATTACAGACGCTTTTTTTCGTGCCGAATTTAATCGTTGTCTGTATTTTTTAGTGAGATTGGTTTTATAATCATCAAAAGTATGCCACGTTACAGGAAGTATCATATTTGGTTGTACACTTACCTTATGAAATTTTAATTTTTTAAAAACTTTTGTATGTTCATGAATACTGTCAGTATCAAAATAATCTTTAAGTAAAAATGTTCTTATAGTTTTGTTTGAAGACTTTTTAATCTCTTTTTTTAGTGAATTTAAAGCCTTAAAAACAACGTTTATAAATTCTTTACCACTTAGTTTATCTGTGTCATAAAAGAGTCCGTGTTGTCCTGTATGCATCAAATTTCCTACAACTAATATATTTCCTTTTAATATTTTAGATATGTGATGTTTTAATTGCTGTTTAGTACAAGAATCTTTAGGGTTTCTAAAAATATCTTCAAGATATAATTGCACACGTTGTACAATAAAAACACCTACTAATTTTTCTACTTTAAAAACACCAACGTAATACCAAGAAATATGTTTGGGAGAAGCAACTTCAACAGCTTTAAAATATTGACTTTGTAAAAACACATCGTGAGCTACAAAATCATCCCAAATAATTGAAAGTTGAGAATGGTTATTGAAAATTTTAAATTCTATCACGAAAATCAAAGAAATTAACGGTGGAATAAAGATACTTGAAATAGATGAATTTCATCATTTAAAACAAAAAACCCTCAAGTAAATATACTTAAGGGTTTTAATTGAACGTTTTTTTTATTTATTTAACGGCATTAGCTTCAGTAACTAATAGCTCATTTTTATCTTCTAAAGCTTTAGCAATAAAATCATTAACCGCCTCGTTTTTGGTTAAGCCTTCTGCTAATTTCACATTTAAAATAAGCATCGCAGCAATACGCGTTCCTACTTTTTTCACAGCGGTAGCAAATAAAGGTTCTAACTCTTCGTAAGTAACATCTTTAGCTAATTCTAAAATATCAGCACGAACTTTTACTTGTTTTTCTTCAGGTAAATTAGTGTACTTTTTACCTAATTTATTAATTGTATTTATCGCTTTTGCACCACCTTGTTGCGGATTATTATTTTGCTTTGGTGCATTATTTTGTTGTTGTTCTTTTGGCTTTTGTTTTGCCCAAGTATCTCTTAAACCAACAATTTTATTGAAAATTATTTTTTCTGAACTACTATCTGTATCCACATTAAAATATCCTAAACGTTGAAACTGAAAACGGTCGCCAGTATGAGCTTCAGTAAGACTTGGTTCAACAAAAGCAGTGATTAATTTTAAAGAATCTGGATTTATAAATTCCATAAAATCTTTATCGCCATGACTATCTGGAGCTTCATCACTAAATAAACGATCGTATTCTCTTACTTCGGCTTTAACCGCGTGTTTAATTGATACCCAGTGTAAGGTTCCTTTCACTTTTTTGGTAGTATCTTCAGAATAGGTACATTTTATTTCGGTGATATTTCCACTTTCATCTTTAACAACGTCTTCGGCTTTAATAATGTAAGCGTTTTTTAAACGTACTTCTCCGCCTAATTTCAAACGGAAAAATTTATTACTTGCTTCTTCTTTAAAATCGTCTTTTTCAATATATAATTCGCGAGAAAAAGGAACTTTTCTAGATCCAGCAGCGTCATCTTCAGGGTTATTTTCAGCATCAAACCATTCTTCTTTATCTTCTGGATAATTAGTAATAGTAACTTTCACAGGATCTAAAACGGCCATCACACGAGATGCCGTTTTATTTAAATCTTCGCGAATGCAAAATTCTAAAAGTGAAACATCAATGACATTTTCTCGCTTGGCAACTCCTACTTTTTCAATAAATTGACGAATTGAGTTTGGCGTATATCCGCGACGACGTAAACCAGAAATTGTTGGCATTCTTGGATCGTCCCAACCGTTTACAATACCTTCTTCAACCAATTTGAGCAACTTACGTTTACTCATAATAGTATAACTTAAGTTAAGACGTGCAAACTCACGTTGCTTAGGTTGCATTGGGTATTCTGTTTTATTGTAATCGTAAACTTGCTCCTTAAACCAATCGTAAAGTTCTCTGTGAGGTTTAAATTCAAGCGAACAAAGCGAATGAGACACTTGCTCTAGGTAATCACTTTCACCGTGCGTCCAATCGTACATTGGGTAAATGCACCAATCGTCACCAGTTCTATGATGTGTTTTCTTTAAAATACGATACATAATAGGATCACGCATTAACATGTTGTTATGTTGCATGTCTATTTTTGCACGTAATATGTGTTCGCCAGCTTCAAATTCGCCAGCTTTCATACGTTCAAAAAGGTCTAAATTTTCTTCTACCGTACGGTTTCTAAAAGGACCGTCAACTCCGGGTTGTGTAGGTGTTCCTTTTTGAGTGGCCATAGCTTCGCTAGATTGCGAATCTACATAGGCTTTTCCTTCCTTAATTAATAAAATCGTCCAATCATACAATTGCTGAAAATAATCTGATGAGTACAATTCATTTTCCCATTTATATCCTAACCAAGAAACATCTTCCTTAATGGCATCAACATATTCTTGTTCTTCTTTGGCAGGATTGGTATCATCAAATCTAAGATTTACAGGTGCGTTATAACGCTCACCCAAACCAAAACTAATACCAATAGCTTTTGTATGACCAATGTGTAAATATCCATTTGGTTCTGGTGGAAAACGAAACCTTAATTTAGATTTTTCTAAACCGTTAGCTAAATCTTCTTCTATAATGTGCTCAATAAAATTGAGTGATTTAATTTCTTCAGACATAATGTAAAATATATTGCAAATGTAAGGCGCAAAATTAGTTAATTTAAAGCTAACTTTTAAGCATAGACGTTAATATAAAGTGTAACATAAGTGATATTTTTTAGACGTATAATGTAAACACTAAAATTATGAAACATATAAATTACGAATGTCCAAAATGTCACAACAAAAGTTTTAAAACAGACCAAATGCGCGCAACTGGTGGTTTTTTCGCTAAGATTTTTGATGTTCAGAATAAAAAATTTACAACCGTAACTTGCGAACGTTGTACTTATACCGAATTTTATAAGACTAAAACTAGCGGATTAAGTAACGTATTTGACTTTTTTACGAGCTAATAACCGATTTAAAAATCTTTCTTTTTTTAACTTGAAATCTGAATTTTGAATAGTACTTTTGTAGTATGGGAATTATTAAAGTAGAAAACATACGCGTTTACGCACATCATGGTTGCTTAATTGAAGAAACCAAAATAGGAAGTGATTATCGTGTAGATTTAGAAATAAAAGCGAATTTACAACCTTCTGCAATTAGCGATGCGCTTAGTGATACGGTAGATTATGTATTATTAAACCGAATTGTGCGCGAAGAAATGCAACAACCTTCTTATTTATTAGAAACGGTTGCAAAACGTATTTTAGATCGAATTTTTAAGGACGAAAAATTAATAACCAAAGCTACTGTTTTAGTGCGCAAACTAAATCCGCCAATTGGTGGAGATGTAGAAATGGTGACTATAAAAATGACTAAAAAGAGAAAAAAGCAATAGTATATAGTGAAACCGCTTATTTTTTTTTACATTTGCCCACGCTAAAACGGAGATATCATTAAAATATTTCTATTTTTGTAAAAAATAAAGGGTGTCGTGGCCGAGTGGCTAGGCAGTGGTCTGCAACACCATCTACAGCGGTTCGAATCCGCTCGACACCTCAAGAAACCTTCAACATATGTTGAGGGTTTTTTTATGCTTTGTTTTTAAATTTTATAAAAATTTAGAGTAAGATAGATTGGTTTGACAACTCAACGAACTTTAGATTAATATTTATCTAAAGTTAATTAAATTTTCACCCCATCTAAAGTCTTAATTTTTGTTTCTAATTCATTGGTCATTACTTTAGTTTCAAATCTTTTTATACGCTTAAAAAGTAACTGAAATAAAAACATAATAATTATTTGTACAACAAGTGCTGTACAAGCAGATTTAAAACCTGAAACGATAAGAAGACATGGAAATAATAGCAATTGCACACCCCAAAACACTTTATTGAGTAATTTATAATACGGATTATCTTGAAGAGAAATGTCTATTAAAATATCATTCTCATCAAATTTTAAATGATAAACAGGATATGCTGCTCGTAACTGTATTGAAGAACGCCAAAGAAGAATTTCGTGAGCTTTAACTTCACCACTATAAGACACAGTATTACGTAAGAAAACATCTTTAAAATGCGTTTTTAAAGTATTTTTTTTATGCTGAATAATAAGACTTTTTATAGCCGTTTTTTTAACCATAAACAGACGCATTAAAACCAAATATATCTTTTAAAGAATGGTTTGCTCTAATTTTTCTTTAAGCATTTCTTTTTCTTTCGGAAAAAAGCCTTGGGCTAATAATAAAATTCCGAAGCCTAAAATCACTAAAGCAATTACTTTTTTAGTTTTAAAAATACGTCTAGGTGTTAGTTTATTTTTTAAGACTTTGGCAATTACAATTTTTATAAGATCTATAATAAAATATACAGATAATATAGTTCCTAAAAACACATAAACGCCTTCAGTTGAATCTGCAATTGAGTTAGCGATAATAATAAATCCTAACCAACCTAAAAGTACACCTATATTAATGAAGTTTAGTAAAAACCCTTTTAAAAATAGTTTTCCGTAGTTTTTTTGAAGTTCGACAGTATGGTATTCTTTTACAATTTCTCTAAAAGATTTTGATGTTTTTATGAAAGAAATAAGTCCGTAAGTCGCTAATAAAATACCTCCAAATATTAAGAAACTTGGTTCGCCTTTTATTTTTTCTATAATAGTATTTGTACTATAAAAAGCAACTAGTATGAATAAAATATCGGCAAGTATTACACCAGCATCAAATATTAAAGCACTCTTAAAGCCTTTTGTTGCACTGGTTTCGAGAAGTACAAAAAATACAGGTCCGATGGTAAAAGATAAGATAATACCAAAAGGAATTGCCGCTAAGATAATGTCTAACATAAAAAAAATAGTGTTTCTACAAAATTACATCTTTTTTTTATGCAACGTTGTGAAAACACTATTTATAACTTGTTATTTTTATGTAAAAAAGACTGTTGTACTAGTCTTTTATTTGGGTTACGTTACCGCCTAAAGCAATATTTTCAATTACTGTTTTTGGGTTTCCATAAATTTTCACGTTACCACCAGCTCTCACTTTAGCATCTACAATATTTGAAGCTCTTACTTTAGCGTCTCCTCCTGCTTTGATACTAACGGTTGTTTGTGTGGTTTCAAAGGTTTTTCCTTCGTAAATCCCACCTGTATTTAATGTGATGTCTTGAAATGTTGCTTTTCCTAAAGTTTCTACAATACCACCTGATACTGTTTTTACATTTAGTTTTTCAACATCCAAACCTATTTTAAGGTGTGCTCCTTCTTGCGCTTTCAACTCAATATAATCTTGCTCAATTAATTCGTTTGCGGTGATAAAAGCGCCTTCATTTCCATCAATAACAGATAATTTGGTATAATGAACAGCTACAAATGTTTTCTGTCCGTTAAATTGCTTATTAAACTTCATACGGATTTTCAATTTTCCGTTTTTATTTACTACTTCAACATCATCAACATCATCTCCGGTAATAACAACTTTGGTGTTGGTATCTTTGATTAGGTTGACTTCAATTAAATCGAAAACTTTAACTTCATCAAAATCTCCTACTTGTTTATCTAATGGGTTTTGTGCAATTGCTGTAAAAGCAATACAAAACATAAAAATTGCTACTATCTTTTTCATGGGTTTACGTGTTTTAAGTTCTAAACAAAATCTAGACTGATTTATAGATACTGAAATTTAAAAATTGTTACACTTTTAAAATACAATAACTGCAGTTCCGGTAATTGATACCAAAATTAATGTAGATCCTGGAAAGGTTTCAACATCAACTTTTATACCAACTACGGCATTTGCTTTTAACTTTAAAGCGTTTTCGGTTAAATTTTGAAAAGCTAAATCTTTTACTTCATTAACACTAGCCTCAAGAGCATCGTAATATTTTTCCATTTTAAATGAAAAAGAACTTTTTCTTGTATTTACACTTACGCCATTTACAATACCTAAATAGCTTTGTATTTTTAATCCTTCAACAGAATTTGTTGTTGTTAATATCATAATTTTTGTGAGACTATTCGTTTTTACCTACCAAATTAAAGTCAAGATGTTTCTTTACTAAATCTGTATTTTTAACTTTTACAATAACTTCATCACCTAATTGGTACATCGTTTTGTTGTTTTTTCCTACAAGAGCAAAATGATCTTCATCAAATTGATAATGGTCGTCTTTCATATCACGAACACTTACCATTCCTTCACATTTGTTTTGCACAATTTCAACATAAATACCCCAATCTGTAACTCCAGAAATTACACCAACAAATTCTTCTTGTTTGTGATCTTCCATGTAACGAATTTGCATGTATTTGATAGAATCTCTTTCGGCTTTAGTGGCTAAATTTTCCATGTTACTAGAATGCTTACACTTATCGTCGTAAATATCTGAGTTTGCAGATTTCTCGCCATCAAGATATAATTGTAATAAACGATGTGCCATAACATCTGGATATCTACGAATTGGCGATGTAAAATGACTGTAATAATCAAAAGCTAATCCGTAATGACCTACATTATGCGTTGTATATTCGGCTTTACTCATAGTTCTTATGGTAAGCGTATCTACTAAATTTTGCTCTTTTTTACCGTTTACCTGCTGTAATAAATTATTTAACGAAGCCGTAGTTGTTTTACGATCGGTAAAATCTAGTTTGTAACCAAATTTACTCACTACGTTTTGCAGTGCTGCTAATTTGTTATCATCTGGCTCGTCGTGTACACGGTAAACAAATGTTTTTTCAGGTTTTTGTTTTCCTACAAATTCTGAAACTTTTCTATTTGCCAATAGCATAAATTCTTCAATTAATTTATTGGCATCTTTACTCGTTTTGAAAAATACGCCTATTGGATTTGCTTCAGCATCTAAATTGAATTTCACTTCAACTTTATCAAAAGAAATAGCTCCAGATTCCATACGTGCTGCACGCATAATTTTTGCTAATTCATCTAATTTTAAAGTGGCGTCTGCAATTTTTTGATCGGTTTTATAAGCTTTTCCTGTAAGCGAAACTTCTGCAGGAATTTCATTGGTACCAGATTCTATAATTGCTTGTGCTTCTTCATAAGCAAAACGTGCATCACTGTAAGTTACAGTTCGGCCAAACCATTGGTTTTTTATTTCTGCTTTATCATTAATTTGAAAAACTGCTGAGAAGGTATATTTTTCTTCATGCGGACGTAAAGAACACGCATTATTTGATAATACTTCTGGAAGCATTGGCACAACACGATCTACTAAATAAACTGAAGTAGCACGTTCGTAAGCTTCGTCATCTAAAATGGTTCCCGATTGCACGTAATGTGACACATCGGCAATATGAATTCCTATTTCGTATAATCCGTTTTCTAAAACTTGAAATGATAATGCATCATCAAAGTCTTTAGCATCTTTTGGATCAATGGTAAAAGTTAAAACATCTCGCATGTCGCGACGTTTTGCAATTTCTTCGGCAGTAATTGAGGTATCAATTTTATTTGCAAAATCTTCTACTTCTTTAGGAAATTCTAAAGGCAATCCATATTCGGCAAGTATGGCATGAATTTCTGTATTATGTTCTCCTGGTTTTCCTAAAATTTCTTTTACTTTTCCGTTAGGAGAATCTGCTTTTTCTGGCCAGTCTTCAAGAGTCACTAAAACCTTATCACCATCTTCGGCTTTGTTTGTTTTATTTATAGGCACAAAAATGTCTTTGTACATCTTGTTACTATCGGCAACTACGAAGGCATAATTTTTATGAATTTGAATAACTCCAACATATTCGCTTTTTGCGCGTTTTATGATATTGGTAACTTCTCCTTCCATTTTTCCACGGTTACGTCTTTTGTAAACATAGAATTCAATTTCATCGCCGTGTAAGGCTTTATTCATATTGTTTGAAGCAATGTATACATCCTCTTCAAAATCGTCGCTAATTATATACCCAGATCCTCTTGAAGCCATATCAACTCTACCGGTATGATAATCGGTATTTATGATGGCTTTAAATTTACCGCGTTCTAATTCTTCAATTTCTTGCTTAGCTTTTAATTGTTGAAGTTTTTTAATGATTTGATTGCGACTGCTAGAATCATTAACGCCAATTTTTGCTGCAATCTGTTTATAATTAAAAGTCTGGTTTCTGTCTTTTTTTAAAATACTTAAAATAGTATTTGTAAGGTTGGAAATCTTATTATTTGAAGGTTTCCTGTGTTTCTTTTTTGTCATGTAATATTTGTAATCTTTATCTTCCTAAAGGTAGGAAGGTGTTCTGTTATAACCTAATAAAAAGCGAAGTACTGGTTATAAATATATAACAAAGTTACGGTTTATATATTAAATCAACTTTTTCTTAATATTAATTTAGCATTTGAAACCTGTAAACGTTTTTTAAAGAGGTAAAGTCATTGTAAACAAAAAGCTTCAAAAAAGAGTTATCCACATTATATACTATATAAACCTTTTTCTTTTAAAATTTAAAAAAAAATTAATGTATATGATGGTTTGTTAATAGCGGTATAACTTTCGTGTTTTTAATTTTGTTTTTATCTTATTTACGTTCTATTAATAGGAAGTTAACAATGACATTACTTTTAAATATCTAATTTATAGCATCTAATATACGTTATTAACAACTGTTGATAACTGTTGTTAATAGTGAAATTCTTATAAGTTTTTAAGTTTTTGATGTTGATAACCATCAATTCTTACTCTTAAAACTTCACCAAAAAAAAGTGCTAACTTTTTAGGTTTTTAAACTTAAAATCTCGCTTGTAAAAATAATTGTAATATCAAAATTTAGCTATCATATATTAATCACAAGTTATAAACAAGTTATCACCATGTAAACATATAGTAATTAACAATTGAAAAATAAGCGGTACGAAAGCTAGTCATTTAATGATTCATTTCCTATTGGTTTTGTACCTTTACAGTAACAAACACACAACTATATATTATGAAAATATCTATTGGAAATGATCACGCCGGAACCGACTATAAATTTGCTATAATGAAGCATTTAGAGGCTAAAGGTTACGAGTTAACTAACTATGGAACTGATGCTGCAGATAGCGTTGATTATCCTGATTTTGTACACCCCGTTGCACAAGATGTTAACAACTCAAAAGTACCCTTTGGTATCTTAATTTGTGGTAGTGCTAATGGTGTTGCTATGACGGCTAATAAGTACCAAAATGTACGTGCTGGGATTTGCTGGATTGATGAAATTACTGAATTAACAAGACAACATAATAACGCTAATATTATATGTATACCGGCTAGATATACTTCAATTCCGCAGGCTATAAAAATGGTAGACACCTTTTTAAATACTGCTTTTGAAGGTGGTCGTCATCAAAATAGAGTAGACAAAATACCTGCAAAAACATGCTAATATGAGTCACTCTCATTCACATAATCACTCTAATTTAAAGGATAGAAGTCTCATGATTTCTATCCTTTTAAATATTGGTATTACGGTAGCACAAGTTATAGGTGGTTTAGTGTCTGGGAGCTTGTCTTTATTAAGTGATGCATTGCATAATTTTAGTGATGTAATTTCATTAATTGTAAGTTATATTGCTTCAAAATTATCAAAAAAAAAAGCCTCTGTAAATAGAACTTTTGGTTATAAACGTGCCGAAATTTTAGCCGCTTTTATCAATGCATCAACCTTAATAATTGTAGCTATAATTTTAATTTTTGAAGCTATAAAACGCTTTCAAAATCCTCAAGAAATTGAATCTAATTTGGTTATTTGGCTTTCAATTGTAGCTATTTTAGGGAACGGATATAGCGTTGTTTTAATTAAAAAAACAGCAAAAAATAACATCAATATGCAGTCGGCATATTTACATTTACTAACTGATATGTTAGCTAGTGTTGCCGTATTAATTGGTGGATTATTGATGAAATATTTCCAGTTATTTTGGGTAGATAGTCTCCTTACTTTTCTAATTGCGGTTTACCTAATTTGGGTTGGTTTAGCCTTATTAAAGACTTCTACAAAAATGATTATGCTGTTTACGCCAGATCATATTAATATAAAAGAGGTAGTTTTTAAGGTGAATAAACTCTCTAAAGTAAAGAAACTACATCATGTTCATATATGGAATTTAAGTGATGAAGAACTTCATTTAGAAGCGCATTTAGACCTAGAAGAAGATATCTCTACCACTCAATTTAATGCTTTATTATTAGAGATTGAACAGTTATTACATGATCAATTTAACATTAATCATGTGACTATTCAACCCGAATATAATAAGGAAGATCCTAAAGAAGTAATTGTTCAAGATTAAAATTAATTCACATATCTTATATAAAATGATTGATATAAAAGTAAAAGAATTTAATAAATTAAGCATTGAAGAGTTGTATGATATCCTACAATTACGAAGTCAAGTTTTTGTAGTTGAACAAGATTGTCCGTATCAAGATATTGATGGAAAAGATGCTAAAGCACTTCATGTTTTAGGGATGAAAAATGGAAAAATTGTGGCTTATACACGTATATTTAATGCAGGAAATTACTTTGAAAATGCGAGTATTGGACGTGTTGTGGTGAGTAAAAATGAGCGTAAACATAAGTATGGTTATGATATTATGGAGGCTTCAATAGCAGCTGTAAATATTCATTTTAATACCAATACTGTCCAAATTTCAGCACAATGTTACCTTGAAAATTTTTATAAAAATCTTGGATTTAAAGTTGTAGGAACCTCTTATTTAGAAGATGATATTCCGCATATTGAGATGATAAAACACTAGTTGTTTTCACTTACATAAGTGACTAAAAGCTCTACACGTCTGTCAAATTTAGCTTCCCCACCAAGCGGGAATTTACGACGCATTCCAACGTATTTCATACGTCTTGCACTTACCCCCTTTTTAACAAGATAATCGTATATAAATTTGGCACGTGCTACAGATAAATTGCGTTTTTTTGTACGTCTATCAACCGCATCTCTACTATATTTTGTACAACAAACATGACCTTGAATTGTAAAATAAATATCATCACGCTCAACAAGTACTTTTGCTATTTCAGACATTGTTTTTACAGATTCTGGAGCTAAATAACTGTACCCAGTTCTAAATAAAATATTATCTAAAGTAATTTTATCACCTACTTTTAATTCGCCTTTTAAAGCAGCTTTAGTATCTGTACTTTTAGGAGTTTCTTCAACTACTTTTGGAGGATCATAAGGTTCTACAATAATCTCTACTTTACGATTTAAACCTCTTATTTTATTAAGATTTTCTTCTTTAATTATTTTAAGTAGAATTTCGCCTTTCCCGTCTACATTAGTAATTATAGACTCGTCGAACTCATTATTAGAAAAGACATTTTTTATTGAATTAGCTCTGTTTTGAGATAGCTTTTGATTGTAACTATCACTCCCAATATCGTCTGTAAAACCATAAATTGAAATTTTTTGAATCTCTAAATTTTCTATTTGTGATAGAAATAAAAGGAGTCTGTTTTCTTCTGTTGAAGGAATTTCAAATTTATCGGTTTCAAAATATACCTCATGTGTTAGCTTTTTTTGAGCACACATAAATTGAGTTATTAAGAGAAATAATATGAAGAGTTTTTTCATTTTTTAGTTTTATAATCCGTTTTTAAAGCTTAAAATTTAATTTAAATATCCTAAATAAGTGGAAGGGTTTTTAAGGATTTCTGTAGCTTTTTTAATTTCAGGATTGTGTGTAATATAATACGAATATAAACCTTCTCTGTAAAAATAACGCTTTACAATCTCGTCTGATAATAAAGCTAATAATTGGGTTTTATTATCGTCTATAGCTTGATTTTTATAGGTATTTAACCCATCTACAAGTGTATTATAATTAGTGTTAATTGCATTTTGTAAACCTTCTTCTTTAGCAATTGCTATCGCGTTATCAAATGCTTTTTCTGTTTTGGTTTCAAAGTTGAAATTATTAGTTTTTAGATAGTTTTTAAAGTTTTTAAAATCACTATCTGAAAGTTTAAAATCATTAATATTTGCTACTCTATTTTTGTAATAATACTTTGTAGCATACTCAAAAATTAGATTATCGTTAAGTATAGCTGTGGTTATGGGACTGTATTTTGACTCGTCCATTTTTAAATCTGGATCAATTCCACCACCATCATAAACGGTACGTCCTTTTTTAGTTTTAAAAGCGTTATAATTTTCTTGTTTTACACGTGCAGCTTTTCCGTTTTCATCTCTATTCCAATAATCTAATGCTTGTATGCAACGTCCTGAAGGTGTATAATATCTAGAGATAGTAATTTTCATTTGTGTGCCATAAATAAGCTGTTTTGGGCGTTGTACCAATCCTTTTCCAAAACTTCTTGCTCCAACTATCACAGCTCTATCTAAATCTTGTAATGCACCTGATACTATCTCACTTGCCGAAGCACTTCTTCCATCAATTAAAATTACTACAGGAATTTCGGTATCTAAGGCTTGTTTTTGTGTGTAATAGGTTTTGTTGTATTTTTTAACTTTAGATTTTGTAGTCACTACCAATTGATTTTGTGGTACAAATATGTTTACCACATTTACCGCTTCGCTAAGTAAACCTCCTGGATTTCCTCTTAAATCTAAAATTATTTTTTTAGCACCTTCTGCTTTCAATGCTCTAATGGCTGCTATAGTTTCAGTGGAAGCTTTATTATTAAATTTTCGTAATACTACATAGCCTGTTTTATCATCAACCATTGAGAAATGTGGTACTGCATGTATCTCAACGGCTTCTCTTTTTATAGTAGTGTTTTGCGTTCTACCTTGTCTTACATAGGTCACGTTTACCGATGTTCCGGCAGCACCTTGTAGTAAGTTTCCGGCATCATCTTTAAAATCTGCAACAATTACATTTTCAACTTTTATAATCTCATCCCCTGCTCTTAAACCTGCTTTATCGGCAGGATAATCTTTATAAGGTTCCACGATTACTAATTTATCTTTTTTAGTTAAAACACTTGCTCCAATACCTGTATAATCGCCTGTGTTATTAATTCTGGCCGCTTCTACATCTTGTTCGTTCATAAAATTAGTGTAAGGATCAAGATCGCTTAACATGCTTTTTATGGCGGTATCCATTAAGTCACCAGGATTAGTTTCATCAACATAATTCATGTTGAGTTCTTTAAATAAAGTGGTGAAAATTTCAATTTGTTTAGCAACTTCAAAAAAATTACTTTTAAAGGCTGTTCCTGTAAAAAATACAGAAAGTAAGAACACCGGAATGAGTATTTTTTTATGTAAAAGTCGTTTCATTTCAATTAAAATTTAATGTTTTAAAGTCTGTTCGGTAAACTTATTAAGGAGTTTTTTCATCTTGGTATTGATGGTTTCAAAATCTATACCATCTTTTCCAATATATAAAATCATTAACGCATAAGAATGAGGCATGTTGTTAATGTACTCTAATTTATTTAAGCGATAGGCTTCTCTTAAAAGGCGTTTAATATGGTTTCTATCTACCGCTTTTTTAAAATTTCTTTTACTTACAGATACGCCCGTTTTTAGAGGAACTTCTAAAGGTGTTTCACATTTTAAATACACCAAACGTAATGGGTAAGCAATGACTGAATTTCCTTCGGAAAATAGCTGCTCTATAAGCTTTTTGCTTTTTAGTTTTTCGGTGTTACTGTAAGTGTTATTCATCTGTAATATAGGTACAATGTAAATATAATTATGCTATTTTTATAAAAAAACTAATTTTTAAGTGCTTATAGTTTTAGGCTGTTATTTTCTTTTTCAATATCTGCCATAAGTTCTTTAGGATCTATTTGTACAGATTTTACAGGTTTTGAAGTTGTAAAATTGTAGGTTGGAAATGCCCAAGCCCAATCTTTTAATAGAGTTGCTTTTGTAGGTTTTTCTCCACGCATCATTTGTAATGGAATGTAAAAATCTTCGGTAGTTCCATCAGTATAGGTTACTGTTAAATCCAGTGGCATTGGCATAAGACCAATACGCTTTAAGGCTACTACATTCTCCTTAATTTCTGTTACTGCATAGTCAATAGTATTTGTAGTTTGTGCAAAATCTACCAAATACCAATCTAATTCTAAATTGGTAACTTTTTCTGCAGAACGAATAACATCAATAGGTCTTGGGTGTTTAAAAGAGAAATCATCAAAGTACTTTTTAAGGGTTGCTTTTAAATTATCATCACCAATTACATATCCTAATTGCGAAATAAATACAGCACCTTTACTGTAAGCAGCAACGCTATAAGATCTGTTATAGGCATAACGATCTGCGTGTGTAGTTAAAGGTTGTTCTTTTCCTGATTTAGCTAATTTTATGTATCTATTATAAGCGCTTTCAATAGGGTTAATTTTACCTTCGTTCATTATTTCATTCATAGCCATATCACTAATATAACTAGTAAAACCTTCGTCCATCCACTCGTGTCTCGCTTCATTTGAGGCTAATAAAAATTGAAACCAAGTATGTGCTATTTCGTGAGAAGTAACACCAACTAAACTACTAAATTTACGTTTTCCGGTAATTAAAGTACTCATGGCATACTCCATTCCTCCATCTCCACCTTGTATTACAGAGTATTGTTTGTAAGGGTATTTTCCTACATGCTCACTAAAATACTGCATAATTTCAACGGTTTTTGGTTGTAAATCTTTCCAGTTTTGTTGTTCTTCTGCAGTTAACGTGTTTTTGTAATAAAAATGTAATAACGGTCCGTCTGGAACTTGCATAGTATCGTGAATATATTCTGGATCTGCAGCCCAAGTAAAATCGTGAACATTTGGCGCTATAAAATGTAATGTTTTTTTGTCGCCATTTTCAATAATATCATCTTGTAAATATCCTGTTCCACCAACGGTATAATTTTTATCGATGGTTAATTTTAAATCGAAATCTCCCCAAACACCATGAAACTCACGACCAATATATGAGTCGGCATGCCAACCTTCAAAATCATATTCAGCTAATTTTGGATACCATTGTGACATAGATAATGCCACACCTTCAGCACTATTTCTTCCAGAACGACGAATTTGCTCTGGTACTTGTGCATCAAAATCCATTGTAAAAGTTACAGAGGCTCCTGGTTGTATGGGTTGCGCCAATTCTACTTCCAAAATAGTTCCTACAGTAGTATGTTTTAATTGCGTACCATCTTGTTGTAAACTATTTACTTTGATATACCCAATTTCGTTTGGTTTTAAAGTATTAATTCTAGTTGAAACACGTTTATCTGGATCACTAATAGTACGTGATCTCACATCCATATCGCTTCCTGGTTGAAACGCATTAAAGTACAAATGGTAGTATGCACGATGTAATACATCTGGCGAATTATTAGTGTAAACTAAGGTTTGTTTCCCTTTATATTGATAGGTATTTACATTCATATCTATCTCCATTTTATAATCTACATGTTGTTGCCAATAGGTATTATTGGTGATAATAGTTGGTGTAGATTCGTTTTTATAAATGGCTTTTGATGTGCTGCAAGAAGCAACTAATAGTGTACTAAAAGCGGCAATAAATAGATGTTTCATTATAAATAATTTTTTATGGAGACGTTTTCTTTTTTAAGTTGAAAAACGCTGTAATATTAATATGTTTTTATAGTTGAGATGCCATAATTAAAGCATTATAAGCATTGATTATTTTTCCGGATTTAGAAAACGTATTGAAATAATCATTTTGAATTCCGTTTTCACCAACTACTACTTTTGTTTTTACTTCAATTCCAGAATTCATTAAAACAGATTTTACTTGTACAGCTGTTAGTTTTGGATATTGTGATCTAATTAATGCAGCAAGTCCAGTAACATAAGGTGCAGCCATTGATGTTCCATCAATAGATTCGTACGTGTTATTTGGGTATGTTGAATAAATATCAGATCCTGGAGCAAAAACATCTACTGTAGTTTTTCCATAGTTAGAATAATCTGCGACTAATAAAGAGCCATATTTTGGGGTAATTGCACCAACGGTAATAAAAGCATCTGTAATTTCGTTTCCTTGGTATTCATCTGAAGGAAAATTACCTTTATCATCTACATTTATACCTTCGTTTCCTGCAGCATTTACAAGTAAAACATCTTTTTTATTAGCATAAATGATAGCATCTCTCACCCACTCGCTATGTGGTGAATAGTATTTACCAAAGCTCATATTTATTACTTTTGCACCATTATCTGCTGCATATTTAATAGCTAAAGCGACATCTTTATCATATTCATCTCCGTTTGGAACTACTCTAACCGACATGATTTTCACATTATTAGCAATTCCGTTCATTCCTATATTATTGTTACGTTTTGCAGCAATAATTCCAGCAACGTGTGTTCCGTGACTTTCATCAGCTTTATACGGTTTCACATTTGAGTTTCCGTAAATAACATCTGAAATGTCATTAGGGTTATCTCCTGTTTTTCTACCTTTATAAGACTTGTTTAGGTAAACATCTAATTGTTCATTTATAGAAACTAAATCTTTTGTTATGGCTGTTTTAGTTTCGGTTACTGAACCAATTCCAAAGCTATAAATAGATTTAATCATGTTTGCTGCTTCAATTACCGATTGATCTTCAGTAGTTATCGCGTATACTTCGTCTTTAGTGTATTCAGGTTTTTTTAAATAGCCAGAAACCACTTTGTCGGCAGCTATTATTTGTGCTGTTATGGCTTGGTATTGTGATTTTAACTGTGTGTATTTTTCAACCGCTTTTTGATATTCAAAAACAGCAGCACTATATTGTGGATTTGTACTATCTCCCGAAGCTAAAATTCTTACATATTCTAATTGTTCATCGTAAGTGTCTCCAAGAAAATTCCAACCATGTACATCATCAATATATCCGTTATTATCGTCGTCTATATTATTATTAGGAATTTCATCTTCGTTTACCCAAATTACATCACTTAAATCTTCATGATCAATATCTATGGCCGAATCTATAACGGCTACAATAGTGGTTTTTCCTTTTTTATTCTTAATAATTTCGGCGTAAGCTTTATTTAAACTTATTCCTGGAATGGTATCTGTTATTAAATCTAGATGTCCCCAATTTTGCAATTGCGTATCTGTTAATGCTGAAAATTTTAGTGGAATGCTATCTATATTTTCTATAGGCGTAGAAATAATACGAGACGTTCCACAGCTTGCCATTATAGCTGATATAGCAGTTATTGCTATTAATTTATTGAAAGATTTCATGTTTAGTGTAGGATTAAAAAAGATCGTTACAAGTTAAAACATCGTTTAAACGCACGCCTTTTTCGGTATGTTTTACTGTTATTATTGGGTTGTGAGCATCGTGTTCTAAAAAGAGGTAAAAATTCTCATCTGCAGCCAAATTAAGAAATTTTTCTTTTTCGGTAAGTGTTAATAATGGCCTAGTATCATATCCCATTACAAATGGTAACGGTAAATGACCTGCTGTTGGTAATAAATCTGCCATAAAACAGATGGTTTTCCCTTTATAATTAATCATAGGAATCATTTGCTTATCGGTATGTCCGTTGGCAAAGAAAATATCAAAACCAAGCTCTGAATTTTTTAAGAAATCAGTTTCTGGGATTGATGTAAATTTAAGTTGTCCGCTTTCTTGAATAGGCATAATATTTTCTTTCAAAAAAGAAGCTTTTTCTCTATTATTAGGTTGTGTTGCCCATTGCCAATGGTCTTTATTACTCCAAAAATGCGCATTTTTAAAAGCAGTTTCGTAACCTGTTTTATTAGCATTCCATTGTACGGCACCTCCTGAATGATCAAAATGTAAATGCGTCATAAATACATCGGTAATATCATCTCTATGAAATCCGTATTTAGCTAAAGAAGCATCAATAGTATGGTTTCCCCAAAGGTGGTAATATCCAAAAAATTTATCACTTTGCTTATCCCCCATTCCGGTATCAATTAATATGAGACGATTACCATCTTCAATTAATAAACAGCGTGCCGCAATATCAATCATATTATTAGCATCGGCAGGGTTTGTTTTTTGCCATAAAGTTTTTGGGACAACGCCAAACATTGCACCACCATCTAGCTTAAAATTACCTGATTCTATAGGATATAAGTTCATTGTGAATTCTTTTTAATGCAAAATAAAAAAACTGAAGCAATTAGTAGGTATACTTTAGTTTTTATTATGATTATTTACAGTTGATATTACCTTTAAATTAGCTTTGTTTATCTAATTTAAAATATTGATTTTTAGATAATTAATTAATTTTAAGATTTATTTAAGTGTATGAAATATGTAAAGCGCTTTCTATATTCATTTTAATTAGTATTTTAACAAAAAAATACAGATGTTAGAACTTGCAGGAATTATTATTCTAGGAATATTGGCACAATGGGTGGCTTGGAAATTTAAAATTCCAGCAATTTTACCTTTAATACTTATAGGATTGCTTGTAGGACCTGTTGCTTCGGAGTTTTTATCTGAAGATGGTAGCAAGTGGATTGAACCAATTTGGAATGGTACCAAAGGTCTTTTCCCTGGAGAAAGTTTATTTTATTTTGTGTCTTTAGCAATTAGTATTATCCTTTTTGAAGGTGGTCTTACCCTAAAAATGACCGAAGTGAAAAATGTTGGCCCCGTAATTACCAAATTAATTACATTAGGATCAATGGTGACTTTCTTTGGAGCAGCTATTGCTGCACATTTTGTGTTTTATTTAAGCTGGGAAATTTCATTCTTGTTTTCAGGACTAATAATTGTAACAGGACCAACCGTAATTACTCCTATTTTACGTAATATTCCTCTTAAAAAAGATGTCTCTGCAGTTTTAAAATGGGAAGGAATTCTTATTGATCCAATTGGTGCTTTGGTCGCGGTATTGGTTTTTGAATTTATTAGTGTTGATGCTGGTGAAGAATTTACTAAAACAGCACTTATAGAGTTTGGTAAAATTGTACTTTTTGGAACTACTTTTGGATTCACTTTTGCTCATGGATTAAACTTTTCAATTAATAAAAAATGGATACCTCATTACCTTTTAAATGTGTTTGCTTTAGCAGCTGTTTTAGGGGTTTTTGTACTATCTGACACCTTTGCTCACGAATCTGGTTTATTAGCTGTAGTGGTGATGGGAATGGTTTTAGGGAACTCTAATTCTCCCTATTTAAAAGAACTTCTTTACTTTAAAGAATCATTGAGTGTCTTGTTAATTTCAATCTTATTTATCTTATTAGCAGCAAATATTAATATGCAGGATTTACAACTTATTTTTAATTGGAATACGGTTGTTTTATTTGCTATTATTGTGTTTGTAATTAGACCAATAGGTGTGTTTTTAAGTACACAAGGATCGACTTTAAAATTGAATGAAAAAATATTTATAAGTTGGGTAGGACCACGTGGTATTGTTGCTGCGGGTATTGCCTCTTTATTTGGGTTGAAACTCGCTAAAGAAGGCATACCAGGTGCCGAATATATTACACCATTAGTATTTGTAATTGTACTTGGAACCGTTTTACTAAATGCTACTACTGCTCGACTTTTTGCTAAATTAATTGGTGTGTTTTTAGGGAAATCTGAAGGTATTATAATTATTGGAGCTTCAAAAATAGCACGTCTTATAGGTCATTATCTAGAAACTAACGATCGTCATGTAGTATTAATTGATAGTAACCAAAACAATATTAAAAAGGCTAAAGAGTTAGGTTTAGAGGCTTTAAATACCAATATTTATTCAGATACATTATTAGATAATATTGAGCTTAATGATATTGGATATCTTATGGCACTTACCGCAAGTACTGATATTAATGAGTATGCTATTAGTAAATTTGGACAACAATTTGGAGAAAATGGCTCGTTTAGATTAATTACTAGCGACGAAATGAACGATCCAAATAGTAGCCCAAAACAAGCTTTATTTTCTTTAAAAGATGATTATAGTTCGTTATTTGAAGTGGTTAAAAAATATCCTTCAATACAAGAAATTGAATTGGATGATAAAGCACATTATGATGACCTAATTTCGGTAACTAAAAAAGATAAAGACATCATTCCATTATTTATAAAAGACACCAATGATGAGCTTCATATTATTTCAACATCTGCTAAAGAAGTTGAAAACATAAAAGCAGGTTGGCAATTGGTTTACTTAGGGAAATCTATTGATGTAGAAAAAGTAGCTTTAGAAAGCTAGATAATATGAAAATAAATATCTGATTATTAATATATTGATCATAAAAAATGCCTCCTTATTTATTTAAGGAGGCATTTTTTATAGTATTAAAATCGCTATTAGCGTTGTTTATGTATTAGTCATTCAACTTTAAAACAGCCATAAATGCTTGTTGAGGAATTTCTACATTACCTACTTGACGCATACGTTTTTTACCTTTTTTCTGTTTCTCAAGAAGTTTACGCTTACGAGAAATATCACCACCATAACATTTTGCGGTAACATCTTTACGAAGTGCTTTAATAGTTTCTCTCGATACAATTTTAGCTCCAATAGCAGCTTGTATTGGAATATCAAATTGCTGACGAGGAATTAATTCTCTTAACTTCTCACACATCTTTTTACCAATGTTTTGAGCATTATCAGCGTGTATTAAAGCTGAAAGTGCATCAACTGGTTGTGCGTTTAATAAAATATCTAAACGTACTAATTTTGATGTTTTCATTCCTATTGGATGATAATCAAAAGAAGCATATCCTTTTGAAACTGTTTTTAAACGGTCGTAAAAATCAAATACAATTTCCGCTAAAGGCATTTCAAAAGTTAACTCAACACGTACTGGTGTTAAATAAGTTTGGTTAATTATAAGTCCACGTTTTTCAATACAAAGTGACATTACATTTCCTACAAAATCGGCTTTTGTAATAATGGTAGCCTTAATAAAAGGCTCTTCAACTCTGTTAATTGTTGATGGATCTGGTAAATCACTTGGGTTGTTTACCACAAAAGCTTCATCAGGGTTTTTGTTAGTATACGCAAAGTAAGATACATTGGGAACCGTAGTAATTACAGTCATATCAAACTCACGTTCTAGACGTTCTTGGATAATTTCCATGTGTAACATTCCTAAAAATCCACAACGGAAACCAAAACCTAATGCTGCCGAACTTTCTGGTGCAAATACAAGAGATGCATCATTAAGTTGTAGTTTTTCCATAGAGTTTCTTAACTCTTCGTAATCCTCAGTGTCTACAGGGTAAATTCCTGCAAATACCATTGGTTTTACGTCTTCAAAACCTTCAACAATATTGGTAGTTGGGTTATCAAAATCTGTAATTGTATCTCCTACTTTTACTTCTTTTGCTGTTTTAATTCCTGTAATAAGGTATCCAACATCTCCAGCTTTTACACTTTTTTTGGCTACTTGAGTTAGTTTTAATGTCCCAACTTCGTCTGCAAAATATTCGTTATCTGTAGCGACAAATTTAATTTTTTGTCCTTTTTTAATTTCACCATTAAAAACTCTAAAATACGTTTCAATACCTCTAAATGTATTGTAAACAGAGTCAAAAATTAAAGCTTGTAGTGGTGCATCAACATCTCCTTTTGGAGCAGGAATACGTTCAATAATTGCTTTTAATATGTTATCTACTCCAAAACCAGTTTTTCCACTAGCGTGAATTACATCTTCTGGATCACAACCTAAAAGGTCTACAATATCATCTGTAACTTCCTCTGGGTTTGCGCTTGGTAAATCTACTTTATTTAATACCGGAATAATTTCTAAATCATTCTCTAACGCTAAATAAAGGTTAGATATGGTTTGTGCTTGTATGCTTTGTGCGGCATCTACAATAAGTAATGCGCCTTCACATGCAGCGATTGAACGCGATACTTCGTAAGAAAAATCAACGTGTCCTGGGGTATCAATTAAATTTAATACATATTTTTCGCCATCTTGCTCATAGTCCATTTGTATGGCATGCGATTTAATGGTTATCCCACGTTCACGCTCAAGATCCATAGTGTCTAGCAACTGCGCTTGTTGTTCTCTAGCAGTTACTGAGCCAGTAAAATCTAACAAACGGTCAGCAAGCGTACTTTTACCGTGATCTATATGTGCAATGATGCAAAAATTTCTAATGTTTTTCATAAAATCAAATCTTCAAACTAAGATCTGCAAATATAAGTGATTTATCATCCATTAAATATTTTTTATTTATAACATTAATAATAAAGAATTTATAAGGTTTTTAGTTAAAAAAATTAACAGAAAGAGTATATTGCATTATAAAAACATTAAGATTTGAAATCTCTCCCATACATTATATTAACGTTAGCAAGTATTTTTCCTTTATCTGTTTTTAGTCAAAATTTCTCTATTAAAGGACAAGTTGTTGATAATCAAAATTCTGAGGTTTCGTATGCTAATGTCATGTTGTTGACTACAAGTGATTCTACAATTGTAAAAGGGGTTTCTACCAATGAATTAGGAAATTTTAAATTTGATAAAATTGAAGCTTCTCAATATCTTATTAAGGTGAGTTTTTTGGGGTATCACGATTTTTTTCAAACGATTACAGTAAAAAATGATCTTATATTAAATACAATTAGTTTAACTGAAAATCTAGAAACACTTAATGAAGTTAATCTTGTATATAAACAACCTACATTAAAAAAAGAAGCCGATCGGTTAATCTTTAATGTTGAAAATTCAGCTTTAATTGAAGGAAATATTCTACAAGTTTTAAAAAATACACCAGGTGTTATTGTATTAGATAATGAGTTTTTAGTAAAAAATATTCAGCCTACAATATATATAAATGACAGACGCATGCATTTATCAGCTACCGAGTTGAGTCAGCTTTTTGAAGGCGCATCAGCAAATAACATTCAATCTATTGAAGTGATTACCAACCCATCGGCAAAATATGATGCAGATAGCGGGGTAGTGGTGAACATAAAAATGAGTAAAAATCTTATTGCAGGTTATAAAGGAAGTGTGTTTGCAAACTATACACAAGGTGTTTTTCCGAGGTATAATTTTGGTACGAGCCATTTTTTTAAAACCGAAAAATTAAATGTTTATGTTAACTATAATTATACAGATAGTAAAATAAATAGAGATAGTGATGAAGCTGTTTTTTATTTAGATCAAGACAAGAATATTACCGAAACATGGCGTTCTAATATCAACAGAAATACTTGGTCTAAAACACACAATCTTAATGCTAATATATCTTACGCGTTTGATGATAAAAATAGCTTAGAGTTTTCTTCTTCTCTATTATGGTTACCTGATTTTGAATATTTGGTAAAAAATCGTACTACAATGTTTGATGTTAATAATGATTTAAGCGGTCATTTTGATACCAATAATTTATCTTTTGATGAAAAAGAAAACGTAGGTTTAAATATTGA
This sequence comes from Lacinutrix undariae, assembly GCF_052934785.1. Classification (NCBI taxonomy): domain Bacteria; kingdom Pseudomonadati; phylum Bacteroidota; class Flavobacteriia; order Flavobacteriales; family Flavobacteriaceae; genus Lacinutrix; species Lacinutrix undariae. The sequence continues at coordinate 1,155,746 of NZ_CM128809.1, read as the reverse complement.
TTATTTACACCTTTTTAAAAATCCTGAAGAAAAATTAGCATTTAATGCACACTACACATTCTTTAATTATGAAAGACAACAAGATGTAGATAATAATTATTTTGATGCCGATGCGATGCTTATTCAAAACTCAGTGTACAACACATTTAGTGATCAGGATACAAATATTTTTACAACACAATTAGATTATACCTTACCAATTGGTGATGTAGCAGTTTTTGAAACAGGTTTAAAAACATCTAGTATTGATAATAGTAGTGATATTAAACACTACAATATTATTTCTGGGACACCAGTATTAAATACTAACAATACTAACGCTTTTAATTATGATGAAACTATTTTTGCTGGATATGTAAATTATACTCGTGATTGGAAAAAATGGAATTTAGCTATAGGTGTTAGAGCCGAACAAACTAATGTAGATGGCTACTCGGTTACAGAAGATGAAACCAACTCTCAAGACTATTTAAAATGGTTTCCATCAACGAGTATTACTTTTAGAGCTTCAGATAATTTAAACCTATATACCAACTATAAAAAGAGTATTGACAGACCAAGTTATGAGTATTTAAATCCCTTTAAGTTTTATATCAATGATAACACATTGTATTTAGGGAATCCAAATTTACAACCCGTAATTAATGATTATATGAACGTAGGTATTAGTTTTAAAGATACCTATACGATTGAGAGTTATTACTCCAAAGCTAAAAACAATATTTACGAATTACCAGTACAAGATAATACTACTAATCTAGTTACTTATTCGCCAACTAATTTTGATGAAACTATTGAGTATGGTTTTGATTTTGTGTACAATTCTTACCTTTCTAAACGCTGGTTTATATATGCTGTAACGTCTTTTTATAATAAAAAAGATGTAAGAACTTTTACCACAGCAAATACCGTGTATAAGCGTGATATGTGGTCTAATTATACCGCTATTACTAATGATGTATCACTGTTAAAAGACAATAGTTTGTCTGTGAATTTTAGCTTAATGTGGTTAGGTAAAAACATGCAAGGGTTTCGTGTTGTGGAAAATAGAATAGGCTCAAATTTAGCGATCTCTAAAACGGTTTTAAAACAACGTGGAGTGGTATCGTTATATGTTAACGATATTTTTAATGCACAAGATTTTGATATCAGTTCTAATTATTTATTTCAAAATAATTCTGTTAGAATGGATGCCGATAACCGCTACATTAAACTTGGGTTCCGTTATAATTTTGGTAATGTAAAGTTAAAAGCCAATAGCTATTCAAAAACTTTAGATGAGACCGATCGTTTAAATAAGTAAAACACCTTTAAAATAGTAGAGAAGCAGTTCTTGTTCCTATCATTTCTCTTCATCTTATTTTTATTAATTATATTGTAAAATCATAAAGTATACGTGATTTTATTATATTTTTTTAAAGAACGGCTTTTAATGATTAATTTCGCGCTTTAATAGTTTCTACCTTCAAAAAGCTTATCATTATTATAAATAGGATAACTTTTTTTTTGAAGACAGAAATCCCACAACCCTAATTGTAGATCGTAATTACGATACAATAGACATAGAAATTACGTTTTATTATGGTAAAAATAGACCAAATTGAGTTACCCGATTTTCCATTACTTTTAGCACCTATGGAAGATGTTAGTGATCCTCCATTTAGAGCTTTATGTAAAGAACAAGGCGCCGATGTGGTGTATACCGAATTTATTTCTAGCGAAGGTTTAATTCGTGATGCTGTAAAAAGTACCATGAAATTAGATATCTACGAAAAAGAACGTCCTGTAGGGATTCAAATCTTTGGAGCCAACCTAGATAGTATGCTCAAAACTATTGATATTGTTGAAAAATCTAACCCAGATATTATTGATATCAACTTTGGTTGTCCTGTAAAAAAAGTAGTAAGTAAAGGCGCTGGTGCCGGAATTTTAAAAGACATCTGTCTTATGGAAAGTCTTACTGCCGAAATTGTAAAACGTACCAACTTACCAGTTACTGTAAAAACCCGTTTAGGATGGGATCATGATTCTATTCGTATTGTTGAAGTTGCTGAGCGCTTGCAAGATGTTGGTTGTGCAGCCATTTCAATTCACGGACGTACACGTGCACAAATGTATAAAGGAGAAGCCGATTGGGGACCAATTGCTCAGGTAAAAAATAACCCACGTATGCACATTCCTGTATTTGGAAATGGCGATGTTGATACTCCCGAAAAAGCCATGTTAATGCGCGATGAATACGGGCTAGATGGTTGTATGATTGGACGAGCAACTATTGGAAATCCTTGGTTTTTTAAGCAAGTAAAACACTTTTTTAATACCGGTGAACACTTAGCACCAATTTCTCTTGAAGAACGCGTAGATGCTGCTCGCAGACATTTACAAATGGCTATAGACTGGAAAGGGGAAACGCTTGGAGTTTTTGAAACCAGACGTCACTATACTAACTATTTTAAAGGGATTCCGCATTTTAAAGAATACCGTATGAAAATGGTAACTAGCGATGATTCAAAAGATGTATTTGCAGCCTTTGATGAAGTGTTACAAAAGTTTTCGGGATACGAATTTTAATATTTTTATGACGAAAAGAGCATGAAATAGTTTCTTTATTACAGTTGTAGGTAGAATAGTTTACGATTTGTTTTACTTAGAAAACAGCTAGTCGTATTAAAAAACTACTCGGTAATTAATCCTTTTTTAACTCTTGCAGAAGCCACTTTTGAAGCTAAAATTCCTAAAACACCAATTGTAAGCATTACAATTACAAAATTGATAGCTTTAATTTGTACAGGATAAGGTAAAGATGGCGTAAGCATTACCAATTGAAATTGTTGTTGTAAAAACACAACTACAAATCCTAAAAACAAGCCAATTGCACCACCTAATATAGTCATTAAACTTCCTTGTAGAAAGAATATTTGTTTCACTTGGTTTACGGTGATTCCTAAGTTAAATAAGGTTTTTGAAGCGCCTTTTTTATCTAAAATCATCATAATTAAAACGCCTACAATATTAAATAAGGCAATAATTATAACGAGTGTAAAAATGAGATACACCATTAGGTTTTCGGTATTTAGCATTTTGTTGAGCGAATCGTTAAGTTGCGACCGGTTTTTAACAATAACTTGGTGATCAAAAAGGGTGAGTAATTGTTGTTTTATAGCTTCTTGATTAGCGTTAGCATTTAGTTTTATTTCAAGACTACTTATTTGATTGTCATTGTAGTTTAATAAGCGTTTTGCGGTATTAATATCGGCAAAAAGATATTTACTATCTAACTCTTCATTAATTTGAAATACGCCAACATTGTATGCTTTTATAGTATTAAAAGCACCTTTTACAGAACTTATTTGTCCTTTTCCGGGTTTTGGTACTGCTATGGTGAGTTGTTTGGTATAATCTAAAATTCCAATAGATAAATGATGAGCCACCAAACCACCAGCAACGACTTGATTGGTGTTGTTTTCAAACCAATTTCCGTAGGTAATCATGGTATCAATTGCGGTAACTTTAGTATAGTTTTCATCAACTCCTTTTATGGTAGCTAATTGTCGTTTTTCATCAAAATCAAGAATCACATGTTCTTCTATAATTTTTGAAAACAAGGCAATACCTTCAATATGTTCTAGGTCTTGGATTTGGCTAGGTGATAGCTGTATAGATTTTCCGCTTGACGGTAAAACTTTTAAATCTGGATCAACATAAGATGAAAATTGCAGACTAAAATCTTTTAATCCTGCAAAGCCAGATAGTACAATAAATAAAGCCGCAGCAGTAATGATAATACTAGATGCGGCAATTATGGTCATTATATTTATAGCGTTGCTGCTGCTTTTTGAAAACAGGTAACGTTTTGCTATATATAGAGAAACATTCAATCGGTTACGATTTTTTACGCTTGTTTAATAACTCTGGATCTAAAATTGGGTTTTCTTCCCTTCTTAGAGATTTTTCAATATTATCAATATACTCTAGTGAGTCGTCAATAAAAAACTCAAGATTAGGCATACGACGTAATTGGTGTTTTGTACGTTGCGCTAATTCGTGTCTTATAAGTGGCGTGTTTGAGCGAATTCCTACTAATAATTCTGGTGCTTTATCGTTAGGGAATATGCTTAGGTAAACTTTAGCTACAGATAAATCTGCGGTTACATTTACTTTACTTACCGAGATAATTACACCTCTTAATCCACCTTTTGTAGCGGCTCCTTGAAGGACTTCAACTAAATCTATTTGTAAAATTCCTCCTATTTTTTTCTGTCTGTGACTTTCTTCCAATGTAATATATGTTTTAATCGTAAAAGGTTCCCAAAATTAATATTGGTAGTAATTTACGGATAAAAGCAATTATGTTGCTTTCAATTTGCAAAAATATAGCATATTTAAAGATTATCTTATTTTTAAAGGCATTAAATTTGTCTCAATAGCATAAAACATCCTTAAAATGAATAAAATAGAACATATTGGTATCGCAGTAAAAGACTTAGAGGTTTCAAATACATTGTTTTCGGCCTTGTTAGGTGTGCCACATTATAAAACCGAAGCTGTAGAAAGTGAAGGGGTAAAAACTTCTTTTTTTAAATCTGGACCAAATAAAATAGAATTATTAGAAGCTACTAATGCAGATAGTGCCATTGCTAAATTTATTGATAAAAAAGGTGAAGGTGTACATCATATTGCTTTTGCTGTTGATGATATAGTTGCTGAAATTGAGCGTTTAAGCAACGAAGGTTTTAAAATTTTAAACCCTATTCCTAAAAAAGGAGCCGACAACAAATTGGTAGCATTTTTACACCCAAAAACAACAAATGGTGTGTTAATTGAACTTTGCCAAGAGATAAAGCCGTAATTTTTCTTGTAGAGTTTTAAAAAATGTATTAATATTGCAAACTCTTATTATAAGAGAGATTAGTTTTATACTAATTGGTCCTATAGCTCAGTTGGTTAGAGCACCTGACTCATAATCAGGTGGTCCATGGTTCGAGTCCATGTGGGACCACAACAAAAGCCTTTCAATTTATTGAAAGGTTTTTTTGGTTTATAGATGTAAATAATTAAATCAAAACCTCTCTAAAACATTACAATTACTTTCAATAAATAGTCTTTACGATAATTAATAACTTTTTATATCCAAAATTTAAAGACTTCATAATATTACCTTCTGCTTGCGTTAGTTTGTAACTAGTGATGATTATGAGTAAGTAAAAAGAGATGTAGTATAAAAAAATGAGTATTAAGTTATTCAATATTTTATATTCAATATAAAGTAGCTAATCACTTGTTTTCACAATTACAAAAGTATTTTTGATGTAGTTTTCAGTTGAAGAAATATATTTACGCTTTATTTAATAGTTGCACTTGCGGCAGCTGCTGTAATGCTAAATACATGTGATGTTGTTGGCATTAATGATGATTTGCATACAATAACGTTTACCATATAGTAGTAATTTATTACCAACTTCAAATTATTGTTTTGTAGTTTTTTTATACATTTAGGTATATAAAAAGAGTTTAAAGCTCACTTTTTAATAAAACATTTTTTTTAAAAACATTTTATTCGTCATAAAACTATATGAATAGAAAAAATGAGTATTTTAGATAATGTAATAAATAAACTTAAACCTTTTAATATAAGTTGTTTAAAGTTGTTTTATGATAAAGACTTTAAAAGCGTTTGATGTAACCTAAGTGAATATTATTTAGGAGTTTATCCTTTTGGATTTTTTTTTTTATACATTTACACCCCAAATAAGAACTATTTAAAAAAAATCATTCAAGCCCCTAAGAAAGAATTTTTTTATATTTAAAAGTATCTATAAATAATTTATTATTTACATAGATTTAACTTTTAAGAATCAAAATTTTGATAGCTTGCTTTTTTTTAGCAAAGGAATAATGAGAATACAAAATAAAACCATTTTAGCCTCAATCTTATTAGTATTAATAAGTTTTGTATCTGTTGCTCAGGAAACCTCAGTGCCTCAACCACCTGCACCACCACCACCACCAGGATTGCCTATAGATACGGCATTGCCTTATGTGTTAGTAATGGCTATTGTGTTTGGTATTGTTGTAAAATTAAAACAGTCAAGAAAACAGACTATTTAGTGCTGTTTAATTTCTGAATATATTTTCCAAGAACATCAAATTCAATATTTACAATACTTCCTACTTTAAAGGTATTGAAATTAGTATGTTCAAAAGTGTACGGTATTATTGCTACACTAAATTCATCGGTTTTTGAGTTTACAACTGTCAAACTCACTCCATTTACTGTTACAGACCCCTTTTCAATAGTCATATTATTTAAAGAAGCATCATATTTAAAAGTATATGCCCAACTCCCTTCTTGAGATACAACAGACGTACAAACTGCAGTTTGATCTACATGACCTTGTACAATGTGTCCATCCAAACGATCACCCAATTTCATGGCACGTTCTAGGTTAACAGCGTCATTGGTGTTTAAATTACCAATATTTGTCTTATCTAAAGTTTCTTTAATAGCAGTAACCGTATAACTGTTGTCTGTGATTTCAACCACCGTTAAACATACTCCATTATGAGAAACACTTTGATCAATCTTAAGTTGAGGAGTGATATTACTCTCTATAGTAAGGTGAAGATTCTCTTGCTCATGTTGTAAGCGAGTAACTTTTCCTATATCTTCAATAATTCCAGTAAACATAATGTCGAATAATTAATTAAATTTGCACCAAATAAAAAGGATATACAAAGCAAAGCATTTTTAGTGAAAGATTTTAATGATTTTTCAATCTATTAATAACTTCGTATTTCCTTTTTAAATAATACGAATATCCAAAGATGAAAAAAGAAGAAAAAATTAGAGTAGGTATATCGGTAGGAGACTTAAATGGAATAGGACCAGAAATCATTTTAAAAACATTTGAAGATTCTCGCATGTTAGATTTTTGCACTCCAGTTATTTTTGCATCAATTAAAGTTATGTCGTTCTTTAAAAAACACTTTAAAAGCAGTATTAACTTTCATGCGTTAAATGATATCAACCAAGTTGTAGATGGAAAAGTAAACGTTTTAAATATTTGGAAAGAAAACGTAACCATTAAATTCGGAGAAGAAAACAAAACAATAGGAGGTTATGCCGTAAAATCTTTAGAACGTGCAGCAAATGCATTAAAGGAAGGTGAGATAGATGTCTTAGTTACTGCGCCAATAAATAAGCATAATATACAATCAGATACTTTTAACTTTCCTGGTCATACTAATTATTTAGCAGAAGTATTAGGAGGAAAAAGCCTTATGTTTATGGTAACCGATACTTTAAAAGTAGGTTTACTTACTGATCATGTTCCTGTAAAAGACGTGGCAAGTCATATAACACCACAGGTTATTGAAGAAAAAATAAATACCGTATATAAATCATTAGTACAAGATTTTAAAATTAATAAACCTAAAATAGCCGTTTTAGGCTTAAACCCTCATGCAGGAGATAATGGTGTTATTGGAGAAGAAGACGATAAAATATTGAGTCCTACACTTCAAAAAATTAAAAAATCAGGAAAATTAGTATTTGGTCCTTATTCAGCAGATAGCTTTTTTGGATCTAATAGCTACAAGAAATTTGATGCTATTATAGCATCTTATCATGATCAAGGATTAATTCCTTTTAAAACTTTAGCCTTTGGAGAAGGTGTAAATTTCACCGCTGGATTAAATAAAATACGCACTTCACCAGATCACGGTACTGCATATGAAATCGCCGGAAAAGGAGTAGCAGACGAGAGTTCGTTTAAAGAAGCCTTGTTTTCTGCATTACAAATATTTAAAAACAGAGAAGAGTATTTAGAGCTTTCAAAAAGCCCTCTAAAACGTGCTCCAAAAAAGATATAAACATTTTTTTGTTTATAACATAGCTTTGTAAATAAAAAGTTTATATATTTGCAGGCTTAAAATGATTGTGAATATGAAACCGCTAAAGGATTATTTAATACCGTTTATTGGTTTAAAAGTAGGAAAACATCATTTTGATTATCAAATTGATAAAAAGTTCTTTGAACATTTTGAGTATGACGAATTTAATGATGTAGACATTAAAACAAACTTAACGTTTGAAAAAAAATCTACATTTTTTGAATTACACTTTGAAGTTGAAGGCTTCGTAAACGTTAATTGTGACGTTACTAACGAGCTATACAACCAAGAAGTTAAAGGAGATTTTGATCTCGTAGTGAAGTTTGGAGATGAGTATAATGACGAATATGAAAATATCTTAATTATCTCTCATGGAGAATATGAATTAAACGTAGCACAATTTATTTACGAATTAATTATATTATCAATGCCAGCTAAACGTGTTCACCCAGGGGTAGAAGATGGCACACTAGACTCGGACATACTTGAAAAATTAGAAGAATTAAGCCCAAAAGGCGACAAAATTAAGAGTGAATCAGAGGAAACAGATCCTCGCTGGAATACATTAAAAAAACTATTAACGGATAAATAATATAAAATGGCACATCCTAAAAGAAAGATTTCTAAAACTAGAAGAGATAAGAGAAGAACACATTACAAAGCTTCTGTACCTCAGATTGCTACGTGTCCTACAACAGGAGAAGCTCACTTATACCACAGAGCTCACTGGCATGAAGGGAAACTTTATTACAGAGGACAAGTTCTTATAGACAACTCTGAAAAAGAAGAGAATTTAGCATAATTATTATGCATGCATACAAAAAACGCTCACAACAGAGCGTTTTTTTTGTGATTAATTTTTGAATGTCTCAAAAACAACTTAATTTGCATAAGATTTATCTAGAAAAGTGGTAGATTCAATAAAAATTTACGCGTTTTTGGCTTTTTTTGCCAAATTTCCGAGTAACTAACAAAGAAAAAATGAGTAAAATCACAGCAGCAATAACCGCTGTCGGGGGATATGTCCCAGAATTTGTATTATCTAACAAAGTTTTAGAAACTATGGTAGATACTAACGATGAATGGATCACTTCTAGAACAGGTATCTCTGAAAGAAGAATACTTAAAGAAGAAGAAGGAGAAGGTACATCTTACCTTGCCATAAAAGCAGCCCAAGACCTTATAAATAAAAAGCAACTTGATCCTAAGGAAATTGATTTGGTAATTGTAGCAACTGCAACACCAGACCTTCCCGTAGCATCAACAGCAGTATTTGTAGCTACACAAATTGGAGCAACAAATGCTTTTGCATATGATTTGCAAGCAGCATGTTCTAGTTTCTTATACGGCTTATCTACAGCAACAGCTTATATTGAAGCAGGAAGATATAAAAAAATACTACTTATTGGAGCAGATAAAATGTCTTCAATAATTGATTATACAGATAGAGCAACATGTATCATCTTTGGTGATGGTGCAGGAGCTGTTTTATTAGAACCAAATACAGAAGGTCTAGGACTTCAAGACGAATATTTACGTAGTGATGGTTCAGGAAGAGAATTCCTTAAAATTGATGCAGGTGGATCACTCTTACCTCCAAGTGAACAAACGCTTAAAGACAAAAAACATTTTGTACATCAAGACGGACGTACTGTATTTAAATTTGCCGTATCAAATATGGCAGATGTATGCGAAAAAATAATGCAACGTAACAATCTATCAAACGATGATGTATCTTGGTTAGTACCACACCAAGCCAACATGAGAATTATTGATGCAACTGCAAATCGTATGAATTTAGACGGATCTAAAGTGCTTAAAAACATTCATAGATACGGAAACACAACATCAGCAACACTTCCGTTATTATTAGCTGATTTTGAAACTCAACTTAAAAAAGGTGATAACCTTGTATTTGCTGCATTTGGTGGCGGATTTACATGGGGGTCTATTTACTTAAAATGGGCTTATAACTCCTAAAAAAATAATTACTAACTAAAAATTAATCTAATTTATTATGGATATTAAGGAAATTCAAAACTTAATCAAATTTGTTGCTAAATCTGGAGCAAGTGAGGTTAAATTAGAAATGGACGATATTAAAATCACTATTAAAACTGGTGGTGATGATAAAGCAGAAGCAACTACAATTCTACAACAGATACCAATGGCACAAGCTCAAATGGCTCCTGCTGCTATTCCTGTTGCTGAAGTTGTAGCACCTGCTCAAGCAGCGGCTCAAGAAGAAGACTCAAAATATATTACTATTAAATCACCAATTATTGGGACGTTTTATCGTAAACCATCTCCAGACAAATCTGTGTTTGTAGAAGTGGGTACAACAATAAAAGAAGGTGATGTACTTTGTGTTATTGAAGCAATGAAATTATTCAATGAAATTGAATCTGAAATTTCAGGAAAAATTGTAAAAATATTAGTTGATGATGCTTCTCCAGTAGAATTTGATCAACCATTATTTTTAGTAGATCCATCATAACCATTTAAAAATTCCAATAGACAAATCTCAAAATCCAATATTTGGAATCTGGTGATTGGAATTTGTAATTTTTAATTTAAAAAGTTATGTTTAAAAAAATATTAATTGCCAATAGAGGGGAAATAGCATTACGTGTTATTAGAACCTGTAAAGAAATGGGCATTAAAACTGTAGCTGTATATTCTACAGCTGATGCCGATAGTTTGCACGTTAAATTTGCAGACGAAGCGGTTTGTATTGGTCCTGCTCCAAGTAGCGAATCATACCTTAAAATGTCTAATATTATAGCAGCTGCCGAAATTACTAACGCAGATGCTATACACCCAGGATACGGTTTCTTATCAGAAAACGCTAAGTTTTCTAAAATCTGTGAAGAACATAACATCAAATTTATTGGTGCTTCAGCAGAAATGATTAACCGAATGGGAGACAAAGCTTCAGCAAAAGAAACCATGAAAGCTGCCGGAGTACCTTGTGTACCAGGAAGCGAAGGTATCATAAAAGATTTTGAAGACTGCATAAAAGTAGCACTTGAAACCGGATACCCAGTAATGCTTAAAGCTACTGCTGGTGGTGGTGGTAAAGGAATGCGTGCCGTATGGAAACCAGAAGATCTTAAAGATGCTTGGGATTCTGCACGATACGAATCTAAAGCTGCCTTTGGAAATGACGATATGTATATGGAAAAACTCATTGAAGAGCCAAGACATATTGAAATTCAAGTGGTTGGAGATTCTCGTGGAAAAGCATGTCACTTATCAGAAAGAGATTGCTCAATACAACGTCGTCATCAAAAATTAACAGAAGAAGTTCCTTCTCCTTATATGACCGATGAACTAAGAGAAAAAATGGGAACCGCAGCAGTAAATGCAGCCGAATTCATCAAGTATGAAGGGGCCGGAACCGTAGAATTCTTAGTAGACAAACACCGTAACTTCTACTTCATGGAAATGAATACTCGTATCCAAGTAGAACACCCAATTACAGAACAAGTTATCGATTTCGATTTAATACGCGAACAAATTTTAGTAGCGGCAGGTGTGCCAATTTCTGGTAAAAACTACACCCCAAACCTACACTCAATTGAATGTCGTATTAATGCCGAAGACCCGTATAACGATTTCCGTCCTTCTCCAGGAAAAATTACAACATTACATGCTCCAGGAGGACACGGTGTACGTTTAGATACTCACGTTTATGCAGGATATAGTATTCCGCCAAACTACGATTCAATGATTGCAAAGTTGATTACAACAGCGCAAACAAGAGAAGAAGCGATCAATAAAATGAAACGCGCCTTAGATGAATTTGTAATTGAAGGTATTAAAACAACTATCCCTTTTCACAGACAGCTTATGGATCACCCAGATTATTTAGCTGGTAATTATACCACTAAATTCATGGAAGATTTCGTAATGGAAGCGCCTGCTGAAGACTAAAAATACTTAAGACTCCGAAAATAAAATTTCGGAGTTTTTTTATGGTGTTATTTTTGCTCACCAAAAAAGCAAAAGTCAGGCTATTCGCTATATCTTTTTTAATATTCTATAGGTGTCTAGCTACTTTCTTAAATAAAAAAAACATTCTGTATTTTTTAAATATGTGTTAATTCAATATAAAAAAAGGATGCCGCTACTATCCTTAACACAGACTGCGTATTTTCAAATTAAAAGCATAATTTTACCAATCCCAATTTATAGGGATTTCTCAATATGATAAAACGCTTTTTTAAATTCATTTTCAAAATCATTCTATGGCTATTTGTGTTATCTATAGCACTTGTGTTTCTGTATAAATGGATTCCGGTACCATTAACTCCACTTATGGTATTGCGTAGCGTAGAGATGCATAAAAAAGATAAAGACATAATTTTAAAACATGATTGGGTGGCAATAAACGAAATTTCAAAAAATGCACAATTAGCTGTAGTTTGTAGCGAAGATCAAAGTTTTTTAAACCATAACGGATTCGATTTTAAAGCCATTGAAAAAGCCTATCAAAACAATAAAAAAGGTAAACGTATAAAAGGCGGAAGTACCATAAGTCAGCAAACTGCAAAAAATGTATTTTTATGGCCCGAGCGTAGTTGGTTACGAAAAGGATTAGAAACCTATTTTACGTTTTTAATTGAAATTATTTGGGGAAAAGAACGTATTATAGAAGTATATTTAAACAGTATTGAAATGGGAAACGGTATTTATGGTATTGAAGCTGCGGCACAATATTGGTTTCATAAACCAGCCTCAAAACTTAGCGAATATGAGTGTGCAGCAATTGCATCAATTTTACCCAACCCAAGATCATACAAAGCAAATCCTGCATCAAAATACATCCAATCGCGTAAAATATGGATTGTAAAACAAATGCGATATATGGGACAACTTAATTTTAACTTAGAGCAAGCACCACACATTGAAAATTAAACAAGAACTATATCAACAGTGTTTCAATTTTATTGAACAACGTCTTATTACCGTACAGCATACCATGAGCGAAATACAGGAATCACTAACTAGCGAAACTAAAAGTAGCGCAGGTGATAAACATGAAACTGGTCGTGCTATGTTGCAATTAGAGCGCGAAAAGGCAGGAAATCAACTATCTGAAATTGTAAAAGTAAAGGAAGCTTTATCTAAAATTGATACTACCAAAACATCAAAAGTTGTTGGTCTTGGAAGCATTGTATATACCACTGAAGCTAATTATTACATTGCTATTAGTGCTGGCATATTAAAATTAAATAGTGACTCTTTTTATGCTATTTCACCAAGTACACCTATTGGTCAATTACTTATAGGTAAAACTTGCGGAGATATTATTTGTTTTAGAGCTACTGAATTTAAAATTATAGCTATACTTTAAAATCGTATTATAGAGTAGTTATAGCGAGATGTACCCCGGTATTGATTTCTATAAAAGTAGGATGATAAAAAAGAATATTACTACCATTTATTGTGGCTTCAATTAAATAATGATTTCCTTTAAAATAACTTTGAGTCACTACTGCTTTTATATTTGATTTTTCAACTACTTGTAATTGATGCGCATATACAATCTTACTATTAATCATATTAAATTCATCAAAAAATGAGGCGATTAAAGGTGTTTTAGGGTCTTTGTAAAGGGCTTGAGTAGTATCGTGAACTGCTATTTTATGATTGTTTAAAACCATCATTCTATCAGAAAAACCAAGTACGTCTTCCTTGTCATGAGTGGCAACAATACAGGTGATATTTTTTAGTTTTAAATATTTAAAGAGGTTACGACGTAAACTTTGCTTGTTAAAATTATCAATATGACTAAAAGGCTCATCTAGTAATAATATTTCGGGCTCGTTAGCAATCGCTCTAGCTAATGCCACACGTTGTTTTTGTCCGCCACTAAGTGTTTTTACTTTTACTTTAGCAAAATCGGTAAGTTCAACAACATCTAAAAGTTCTGCAATACGTGCTTTCTTCTCTTCAGGAAAAAAATTAGAAAGGTGTTTGCCTATATTTTCTTCAACAGTTATAAAAGGCATTAAATCAAATCCTTGAGCTACATGTTTCATAAAATCATAGCCTACAACAAGATTGAATTCAGGACCTAATATTTGGTTGTCGTTCCAAAAGATTTCTCCTTCGTTTAAATCGTGTTCACCGTATATTAATTTTAGGATAGTACTTTTTCCAGAGCCACTTTCTCCAATAATAGAAAGATGTTCGCCATCAGCGACGTTAAAAGATATAGCATCTACAACGGCTGTTTTATGGTACTTAAATGTGATGTTTTTTACTTGAAGCATACTGCAAAAATAACATAAAAAAATCGCTTAATGTCTTAAGCGATTTTTAAAAATCAGATAACTATTAAAATTTAATATTTTATAAACTTTTGAGTTTTTATTGTGGCTCCAGCAGAGATTCTTAAAATGTAGTTTCCAGCACTTAGTTGCGACACATTAATGGTTGTATTATTTAGTTTTCCTGTGGTAATACGTCTTCCTGTGATATCAAAAACAGTATACACTGCATTTGTTAAATTATCTATAGCACTAATATTTAAAAGATCTTGTGTTGGATTAGGGTACATAATTAAGTTTTCACTAAGTGTATCTTCAATACTTAATGTGTTTCCACCTTCATTTACAATCAATGTATTATTAATATTTGGACTGTTTATTTGATCTATAATACCTGATGGCCAAGTTATTTTTATATAATTAATATTGGTATCTGTACCAATCCCGAAATGAGTATTTAAGGTACTCATATACCTGAAACCTGTACCACTCTGTACATCTCTTATTTGTTTACCAGAAGCTGTATTAATTTCCACACGCGCACCTATACCGTTAATATTACTGTATCCGTTACTTGCTCCCCCTACAGTTACAATTTTTATCCAATTGTTTCCTGAGCTAGCATTATTAGTGTAAAGATTTCCACTTCCATTATACACATCCATATAACCATCGTTATTTCCATCTCCAATAGCTCCTGCAGAAGGTCCGGAGAATAGGTTGAAAGTAAGATCTCCGTTTCCGTATAGTATAGATCCGTTAGTGAAGACATCTAAATTTCCATCGTTATCAAAATCTACAGCAATACTTTCTATTCCGTAATTTGCATTTTCTACAATATATTGTTCAATAACATTTGTAAATGTACCGTCTCCATTGTTTCTCATTAGTTTATGGAAATTTTCAGGATCAGGTGTGTGTGTACCTCCAACAGCAAATTCATTAACACTTCCTCCAACATAAGCATCCATATCACCATCATTATCATAATCTCCCCATGCGGCAGACCAGGTTTGCATTGGATCGTCTAAACCTGCAAATGTCCCTACTTCAGTATAAACACCATTGCCATCATTTCTGTAAAGTTGATTGGTTCTGCGTTGTACAGATCCTCCACATTTTGCCATAAACATATCAATATCACCATCATTATCATAATCTATCCAAATCGACGCGTAATTTCCACCATCCACATGGCTCCCAAGTCCATTGGTATTGGTAAATGTTAAGGTATTGTTTCCATCGTTCATATACGAAATACTTTTTGCAGTATCATGACACATAAATAGATCTAAATGACCATCATTATTAATATCTACAAAGTTTGAACGTTGCGAAAATACACTTTCAGTTCCTGAGGTTTCCACATAAGATACGTCGGTATATCCACCAGTACCAGAATAGCTAGATGTCATAAAAGTAACCCCGCTTGTTGCTCCATATACTAAATCGGCATAACCATCTGCATTGTAATCACCTACAGATAAACTCCAAGATGGAAGAAAATTGGCAGCTGTGGTTACTTTTGTTACGGCATCAAAAGTACCACTTGTATTTTGAAGTTTTAATTTGATAGCACTTTGTTCAATATTTACTAAATCATCTAAATAATCACCATTAATATCTACAAAACCTCTATTGTAGGTACCGCCAACTGCTGGAGATGTTAATGTGAAATCAATTGGTGGTGGTATAATATATGGTGCTTCTGTAAGTTCCCAACTAAAAGCGTTGCTACTCCATTTATTATCCCAAACGATGTAATAGGTGTTTCCTACTTCAACATTAAAATTTGCTACAGACAGATAAGAACTTGTATTTGTGCCTGTATATTCTCCAGAATCATCATCACCAGTAATACAAATTAAATTAGTACATGTTCCTTTAAAAATATGAAGACGTGTGTCTCCGTCTGCATTTATTGCCAAGTCAGAACTTACAGTAACATTATAATTACTCGTAGGTTCATATTTTATCCATTCGGCATATTCTGTACTCGATCCATCGCTAATACAATAGGATAATGGTAATGTACCATCTATTGCTGAAACGGTGTAAGTTCCTGCAGTAACAGAGGTTGAATTTACTGCATCACTGCATAAATTGTAACTTTGAGCATTCATTTGATGAGCTGCAAAAAGTATTAGAATTAATAGTAAAGATTTTTTCATAATAACAGATTTTTTTAATTACAGTTAGGGTTTAACGTATTGATCCATTGTTCAATAAGTACGACACCTTCTGTGTGTTTTAGAGTTCTGCTTAATAAAGGCATTCTTAGGTTTTCTTCGGTTGAGCTAATTCTGGTGTGTAATACTGAGCGTTCGTAGTTTCCTGGGGTTACAATAAATGTTAATGCAGGATCAATTACGGTGTTGGGAGGAACACAAACACCAAGATTAGTAATGTCGTCAGATTCGTTAAAGGCAAATCTTATTGGGCGATAATCGCAATGTCTATTATCTGAATGGCAGTGTGCACAATTTACATCAAGATATGATCGTACTCTAATTTCTAATAGTTGATTTGTATCACTCCAATCTACAAGGCTTTCTATGTTTGTAGGTGTTGTGTTTGATAAATACCCCATTGTTTTCCACTTTTGTAACTGGTTTTCATTACCCGAATCATAAGTGTATGGTCTGTTTAGATTTTGTGGTTTGGGGCCAATAGGAATTGGAGTTTCATTAATAGATTTATGGCAGGTATTGCATTCTGAACTTGAAGGGATACGATAATTTAAGTTTTTTGTGATTCCGTTTTCTATAAAACTAAAGGCTTTAAAACTTCCATTAAGGTCAAAATTAGCTTCAGTTTGATTATCGTTCCACTTATAATTAGCAAAAATCCAACCATCAGATTTAAGAATCATTAATCGAGTTTCTAATATTTTTGTAGAGGCATCGGGAAGGATGTTTTCAAAATAAAAATTTTTAATAAGAATTGTGCCTATCGGAAAGTCTAACGGTGCATAATCATTTACATAATTAGCACTTTTGTTTTGAGGCATCCATATAAAACGTTTCTTTTTTGCATAATCAGAAAAAAGAGGGGTTATTAAATCGTAAGGTAATACTCCAAAAACAGGATCTAATGAGGCAATATCCTCCTTGAAAAAATTGTATTCTGATAAGGTGGAGTAAGGAACATTATCAATATTAAAAACAACAGGCGATACTTGACTTTGTTCCACATTAGTGTAATCGTCATCATTTTTACAAGAAAAACAGACAATTAAAAAAAAGAGGACATAACTATAAGTAGCGTATTTTTTTAACATATTACAGTGAAATTTGGTTAACTAATATAAGAGTTAACTAAATAGTATTGTAATTAATTAGTTGAAATACACGGTTTTACTGTTTATTTAATATTCAAGTTAAAAAATAAGGATGAATAAGGTCTCGTTTTCTTTAGATTAAGTTTTGTTTTAGTAAATATTCGGCAATTTGTACAGTATTTGTTGCAGCTCCTTTACGTAAGTTATCTGCTACAATCCACAAGTTTAGAGTGTTAGGTTGTGATGCGTCTCTTCTTATTCTTCCTACAAATACATCATCTTTTCCGTGTGCATGAATAGCCATTGGATAGGTGTTAACATCAGTATTATCTTGTAGTACTATTCCGTCAGTGTTATGTAGAATTGTTCTTACATCACTTAAATCAAAATCATTCTCAAATTCTACATTTACAGATTCACTATGACCTCCAGAAGTTGGAATTCTTACAGCAGTTGCGGTTACTGCAATGGTATTATCGTTAAGTATTTTTTGTGTTTCTCTAACCAGTTTCATTTCTTCTTTAGTGTATCCATTATCTTCAAAAACATCACAATGTGGTATGGCATTTCGGTGTATTTGGTATGGATATGCCATTTCTCCTTTAATACCGGCCATTTCATTTTCTAGTTGTTTTACAGCTTTTACACCGGTTCCAGAAACAGATTGATAGGTAGAAACTACCACACGTTTTATCTTGTATTTTTCGTGAAGTGGCGCTAATGTTAATACCATTTGTATGGTTGAACAGTTAGGATTTGCTATTATTTTATCGTCTTTAGTAAGTGTGTTAGCATTAATTTCTGGAACAATTAATTTTTTAGACTGATCCATTCTCCATGCCGAAGAATTATCAATAACTGTTGTTCCTACTTCTGCAAATTTAGGTGCCCATTCTAATGAAGTTTCTCCACCTGCCGAAAATAAAGCAACATCTGGTTGCATAGCAATAGCATCGGTTAAGCTAACTACAGTGTAATCTTTTCCTTTAAAAGAAATGATTTTTCCTACAGAGCGTTCTGAGGCAACAGGAATAAGTTCTGTTAATGGAAAATTACGTTCGCTAAGAACTTTTAGCATTACTTCTCCAACCATACCAGTGGCACCAACTACAGCTACTTTCATCTTACTTAAATTTTAAAATATTTATAAGACAAAACTAATTATTAATTTTTTTGTAGAATTAAAAAAAGCCCTTGTTTTTTGATAAACAAGGGCTTTTTAACAAGAAATATTAGATTGTTAAATTATTAACAAGGTGTTATTTTTTTAACGCGTCTCTAATTTCTTTTAATAAATCGTTATCAGATGGTCCTGCTGGTGCAGCTGGAGCCGCTGGAGCTGGAGGTGTTTTTGTTTTGTTGTAGGCTTTTACAATCATAAATAATACAAAACCAACAATGATTAAGTTGATGATTGCATTAATCCATCTACCGTACATTACAGCGTTTTCTGGCTTAGTTACAGTTCCATCGGCGGCAATAATAGCTTCGTCTAATACAACTTTCATTTGTGCGAAGTCTAATCCTCCTGCAAAATGACCAATAAATGGCATCATGATGTCTTTTACAAAACCACTCACTACTAATCCCATTGCTCCTGCTAATAATACTGCAACAGCTAAATCTATGACATTACCTGTCATAATAAATTTCTTAAATTCTTTTAACATAATTAATTATATAAAGTTAGTTACTAGCTTACAATATTAGTTAAAAAAGTTAAATGTTAAAGACTGTTAATGTTATTCTTTTGAAATGATGCGTTTTACACGTTGTGAAATAGCTGTAAGTATTTCGTATGAAATGGTGTTTGCACCGTGTGCAAACTGATTAGCTGTAGGCGTTTTTCCGAAAATAATTACTTCGTCACCTTCGTTACATGAAATATCGGTAATATTTACCATAATCATATCCATACACACGTTTCCTATTATTGGAGCAGTCTTATTATTTATGGTTACAAAGCCGTTTCCGTTTCCGTATTGACGACTAATTCCATCAGCATGACCTATTGGAATTGTGGCTGTTTTTATATCTGTAGTTGTAATAAAACCTCTGTTATACCCAATAGATTCTCCTGCTTTTATATAATGAATTTGGGAGATTATAGATTTT
The DNA here is from genome assembly GCF_052934785.1 of Lacinutrix undariae. NCBI lineage: Bacteria > Pseudomonadati > Bacteroidota > Flavobacteriia > Flavobacteriales > Flavobacteriaceae > Lacinutrix > Lacinutrix undariae. Next base: position 1,136,180 of record NZ_CM128809.1, on the reverse strand, counting down.
AAACTTGCTATAGGTGTGAAGTTTTTGTCTTTTTTTTCTGAATTTCCAAAACCATATAATCCAATACCACTTCTTACCATATTATAATGTGCTTCAGGATAATTTAATATTCCAGACGTATTACACATATGTAATAAAGGTTGGTAGCCAATAGCAGTACTAAAACTTTTTGCTATAGTATTAAAGGTTGCTATTTGCTGTAGGGTAAATTCTTTTTCATCAAAATCTTCACTTGCTGCCATGTGAGAAAATATTGATTTTGTTTTTACTGCTATTTGTGATGTTAAGGTTTGACTAATATTTGAGATATCGGTTTTGGTAAAACCTAATCTATTTAAGCCAGTATTAAATTTTAAGTGAATAGGGTAATTATTTTGGTTTTTAGCTTGGGCAACTGCAATAAATTGATTTAAAACTTTAGTGTTATATAAACTAGGTTCTAAGCAGCGTTCAATAATAGTCTCAAAAGCTGTAGCTACTGGGTGTAATACCAAAATAGGTTTTGTAATTCCTGCGTCTCTAAGTGCAACTCCTTCGCTTGTGTAAGCAACGGCAAAATAATCTACATTTAATTCTTGTAAGTAATTAGCCACTTCATTAGCGTCACTTCCGTAGGCATAAGCTTTCACTACCGCCATAAATAATGTGTTGTTACTTATTTTAGATTTTAAATAAGTATAATTGTTCTTTAGTGCATTTAAGTTCACTTCAAGGACAGTTTCTGTAACCTTAGGCATCTTTTTCTGAATTAAAAGGAATTTCTATAGGAGTGTTTACATTAAGTTTTTTCATTTTATCAAATTGCATAGCTTTATAATATGCGGCTCTACTTAAGGGTTCATATTCATTAACTTCTCCAAGTAAAACAATATCATTACTCGCTGCTTTACGGTAACTATATTGTGCTAAATTCCCTGTACGGGTACAAATAGCATGTACTTTAGTAACGTATTCGGCAGTAGCCATAAGATTAGGCATTGGTCCAAAAGGATTACCTTTAAAATCCATATCTAAACCTGCTACAATAACACGAATACCTTTGTTGGCTAGGTCGTTGCATACACGTACAATTTCGTCATCAAAAAATTGAGCTTCATCAATACCTACAACCTCGCACCCGTCGGCTAAAATGGGAATATTAGCTGCGGCTGGTACTGGCGTTGATCTTATTTGATTATCGTCATGAGAGACTACGTTATCTTCATCGTAACGAATATCTATTGACGGTTTAAAGATTTCAACTTTCTGTTTTGCAAATTGGGCACGTTTAAGTCTGCGAATTAATTCTTCGGTTTTACCCGAGAACATGGAGCCGCAAATAACTTCAATCCATCCAAATTGTTCTTTATGATTTACTGTATTTTCGAGAAACATTTTGTAATTTTAACACTAAAACAAAGTTTGCCTTTGTTTTTTATAAAGGTGGCGTAAATTTACTAAAAATCAAAAGCATAAATTAGATTAAATTTTAAAAGTTATGAAGAAGAAATTGGAATCTGAATTAATGAGTATTGCTCACAGGCTTCTTAAGTTAAAAGGACGTGATGATGTTTTAAAAATGCATGAGGAAGTGCGCGTGTTATATGAAAAACTAACACTGCTAAAGTTTGCTCATGATAATTTTGAAGGTAACATGCCAACTATTGGAGGCGATTCTTCTTTTTTTGATATGCTAGATGTTGCTTTTAATAATAAGGTAAGTGATAATATAGAAGTTGAAGATCGTGTGTATGTTAATATGGATGAGAAGGAAGATGATGGTATTATGGAACCTGTAATGGATAAAATTAGAAATCTTGTTGCAGAAATGCCTGAAGAAGAAAATCCTGTAATTACAGAAGCTCCAAAACCAGTAGAGGAAAAGGTAGAGAAAATAATTAAAAAAACACAAGAGCCTACACCTGTAGATACATTATTTGACGCAGTAACTCCAAAAGTTGCACCCGTAAAAGAAGATTTACAAGATATTACTGCAGGTTTTGAAGAGACACCTATTTTTGAACCTATAGCAGAAGCAAATGCACGTATTAATGCTAAAACATCACTTAATGATAAATTAAAACGTGGAGGGATTTCTATTGGTCTTAATGATAAAATTGCTTTTATTAAACACTTATTTGGTGGAGAACACGAAGATTATGAGCGTGTTTTATCTCAAGTGATTACTGCCGATTCTTTTGATGAAGCTAGTCATTTAATTCAGAATATCGTAAAACCAGATTATAACCAATGGCTTGGAAAAGAAGATTACGAAACTCGTTTTATGGAAATTATTGAGAGTAAATTTGATTAATTTATAATATAATTTATGAGAAAAATAACTGTTTTAGTAGTGATGTTAGTTGTAAAAGTACTAAGGTACAAACTTCTGAAAAATCAAATTATTCTATTGAAACAGTTGTAAGTTCTATTGGAGATAGCACAATTTCTGTTAATGAGTTGAGATTTTATAATATAAAATCTGCAAGGCATAGCCAAAAAATCATGTTTGATAAATTTGGTAAATGGGATAAAGTGGTTGTTAACGCTAATGAAAGACATCCTGTTTTAGTATGGGAAAATATTTCGTTTTTTAAAGAAGACGATAGTAGAACATATTCTATCGCAGCTAGCGGTATTGAAACACCAACAGAATATTATACCTCAGTAATTGTTTTTAATGATAAAAATAAAGATTGCCTTTCACCAACAAGTAATGAAAGACAGTTTATTATCAATTATTTTTCAAAAGCACTAAAAAACTTAAGTTTAGATGATGCTTTCTTTAAAGCTTATTCGTCATTAATTTTTTAATAATTTAAGTATACCCAACCTACTTTTGTTTGCGCATTATTAGGTAGGGTTACAACATAATAATACGTTCCAACAGGTAATAATGTATTATTTTTTGGAAAACCTTTATTGGGTTTACCATCCCAATCATTCAGGTAATTATCACTTTGGTAAATAAGTGTTCCTAAGCGGTTATATATTTTTATCGTATTTCCTGTGTAATCTTCAATACACGGAATCACAAAATAATCATTAATGCCATCGTCATTTGGAGAAAATCCTTCCGGAATCTCTAAGCAATTATTCACTACAACTTCAGCAGTATCCATGTTATTATTGTCATCTCTGTCTATTTCATTTACATGTTCTAGTTGTGCTGTATTCATTAAATTATCCGAAGATAATACTGTGGCAACAATACTTAATGTTTCTGTTTGAGTTGGAGATAATTCCTCTAAAGACCATTCAAGAGTAGTCATATCAAAATCACCTAAAGTGGTAGAGGCACTCACAAAATTAAAACCTTCTGGAAGTAAATCTCTAATGCTAATTCCTGTTGCTAATGTGGTTCCTAAATGTGTTGCAGTGATATTAAAAACTACCTGATCTCCAATTGCAGCTTCGGTAGGTGTGACTTGTTTTTGTATTGAAATGTCAACATTTGTGGTGTCTTCAATAACGTTAAGTTGCGCAAAAGTTTGTGAGGTATCTATATTATTTTGATTATCAAAATTTGAGGTGTTATTAGTGTATATTCCAGTGGTACTTGAGGTAACAGGAATAGAAAATGTACAACTAGCTACACCTTCAGGGAAATTTAATTCGGTAATTGCTATTGCATTTTCACCTATAGTTGACGTAAAAACAGCAGTACATCCGTTGGCTTCATTCCAGTAGGCGGTTCCCACAATAAACACGCCGTTTGGAAGATTATCTGTAAATGAAATATCCGATTGAATAGGATATGTAGCCAAGTTATAAACCGTAAAAGTTAGAATGCTTTCTTGGTTTTCAAAAATCGTTTCCGGAGAAAAGGCTTTAAATAATGAGGGTGCAATCACCTGCATATTACTAATTGAAATATTGGTTTCTGGCGTTAATTCTTTATTGTTTGTAATATCCGGAATTGCTTCAGCAGTATTACTAAAAGCACCACCATAACTAGGTGCTGTTACAGGAATTCTTAGCTGTATTGTAGCTCCTGCATCTATATTTGGAATAGTACCACTTACGGTATTTCCAGAAACGGTAAAAGTAGTTACACAAGTTGCAGTTGCTGTAGTTACTGTACATGTTGGCGTTCCTGAAATTGTAAAAGCACTATCCAAAGTGTCTTCAAAATAAATATTTATAGCGTTTGAACTTGTTTCACTATTACTAATATCTACTATCCAATCAAAATTATCATTGACGGTAACTTGCGTGAATTCAGGAAAAGTTTGTACAATTAAATCAATACAAGCGGCTAAATATGAGGTCACCTGATCTGAATTGTTACCATTATTAGTGTCAATAATTGCATCGTCAGCATGTGATACAATAACATTGTTAATTACAGGAATAGGTGCATTTGAACATTCTGTATCCCAATTTACTGTCGCTTGAAAAGTCACAGAACTTTGAGCTGGTAATGTCCAATTTTCTTCGGCTTTAATTTCCCAAAATATATCATAATCTCCATTTTCTAGTTCTCCGTCAAGCGGAATACCTATAGCAGTATTATTGATTTCAAAACATTGTGCAGTTCCTGTTGTTGCCACACAAGATACTTCTGTTAAAGTTCCTGTTACAGGTATGGCATTACCTAAAGTTATATAGTCTGACAGGACTAAAAAAGTATCTATATCACTTTGATTGCTAACAGTAATCTCATAAGTTATTGGACCCCATTCGGTAGTATTATCAGGTGAAGTGCCTTCTGGAGTAAGAGGGTTAATTTGTGTTTTGGTAACTTGTAAATCTGATGATGGACACAGTGAGGTTGCAGGTAATGTCACATAGTCACTTTGTGCATTATTTATTATATTGATGTCAAAAATCTGGCTATCTAAAACATTTGTTCCACTTCGTATGTGCGCAATTGTATTTTGAGGACTTGTAGAACATTCGGGTTCTAAAAAGACCACAACAGTTTCAATGGTAATTGTTGCTCCAACTGGCATTGTAAAAGAGCTGGTTGACCAAAGTATATCTTGATTTGTGATTGTAAAGTCATCACATGAAGCCGTTCCAGAGGTGTCTATGCAGTTTACGCTAATAATATTCCATTCTACCGTTGTAGATAAATTTTGAAGAAAGAAAAGAATTGGCGCTTCCAAAGGCCCATTATTACAAACCGTAGTTTCAAAAGTTACTTCTTCACCCCAATCTACAAGCGTTCCAATACTAGGAAAGGTTTGTACGGTATCAATACAAATATCAGTAGTATCGCATAATTCTGCGGTAAACAAAAGAGTTTCAACTGAATTAGAACTATTTGAAGATTGATTGGTATGACCCAACATAATATCTACACGCGTATCCACCACTATTTGTTCTTGTTCTAAAGCGCAACCAGGTTGTAAATAAGTGTAGGTAATATTAAAAGTAACACTGCCTCCTGCGGTAAAGGTGTGGGCTGTTCCAAATGAAAAGATAGTACCACTTGAGCTTACAACAACAGGATTGCCATTGAGTACGGAAACATCAGGGCAGGTAGTACCATTAGTACTTTCAATACAAGTTACAGACTGTAATTGTATAACCGCTATTCCATAAGCTAAAGGTGATGATAAACTCGCAATACCTTCAAAGCCATTTAAAGGATACGCAATACTGCTATTATTGGTAATAGTTACTTGATAAGTTGCTGTATCACCCCAAGCACTAATTGCAGTACCTAAAGCTGGTGATGTTTGTGCATAAGTCACCGAAAAATCAATAGGAACATCAATAACATTTATTGAGATAATGGATTGATTATTAGATATATTAGTATCTTCAATGTCACTAGGTGCAGTAACAATAGCCGAAGCTGCTATACCTCCGGTATTGATTGGAGCTAAAACCAGTATTTTTACAGCAACGCTAGAGTTGTTGGGTAAATTTGCTACGCTACCTGTTATAATGTTATTTTGATCTAAATTAAAGTTTGTTGCTTCACTAGCTCCTCCTATAGCATTTTGTGACGTGTAGCTTTCAACGCTAATTTCGTTGTTTAAATCTATTGAAAACGTTGTGTTTTCTACAGTATTTCCAGAGTTTATAAGTGTTAGTATATATTGAAATTCTTGATAAATTTCTACCTGAGAAACGGCAACATTATTTGTAGTTTGAGCTTCAATTACAACCGCTAAATCAGTGGTTTGAGCCAAGGTTTTTATAAAAAAGCAACAAAAAAGAGTAGAGAGTAGTAGTCTTTTAAACATAGTTAAGTTTATTTATTGATAGCAATTATTATAAACGAGGTGTTAAGATAGTGAAAAGATTGTAACTTTGAATTGTAAAACATATTGTAATGAAATTATACATCGTTCCAACACCTATTGGGAATTTAAAAGATATGACCTTTAGAGCTGTTGAAGTTTTAAAAGAAGCCGATTTAATCTTAGCAGAAGACACGCGAACTTCAGGAAAATTATTAAAACATTTTGAAATTAGCACACCATCGCAATCGCATCATATGCATAATGAACATCGCACTGTTGAAGGCTTAATACAGAAGTTAAAAAGCGGCTTAACCATCGCACTAATTAGTGATGCTGGAACGCCTGCAATTTCAGACCCTGGATTTTTACTCACAAGAGCGTGTGTAGAACACGGTATTGAAGTTGATTGTTTACCTGGAGCTACAGCTTTTGTTCCTGCTTTAGTAAATAGCGGACTCCCAAATGATAAATTTGTTTTTGAAGGTTTTTTACCGGTGAAAAAAGGAAGACAAACACGCTTATTATTACTTGCCGAAGAAACGCGAACGGTTATTTTTTACGAAAGCCCACATAAACTCATCAAAACATTAACTCATTTTTGTGAATATTTTGGGGAAGACCGTCAATTGTCAGTCTCAAGAGAATTAACTAAATTGTACGAAGAAACCATAAGAGGAACAGCAAAAGAAGTGTTAACACACTATACAAACAAACCACCAAAAGGTGAAATAGTAATTGTTGTTGCAGGAAAAAAATAAGATAAATAATATAGATATGACAAATAAAGTAAGCACTCACTGGAAAGGAAATATGCAATTTGAGTCGGATAACCCAAGTGGAAAAACCGTACTTATGGATACCAGTCCAGAAAATGGAGGTCATAGCTCTGGTTTGTCTCCAAAAGCAATGATGTTATCATCATTAGCTGGATGTTCAGGATTAGACGTTGTGTCTATTTTAGATAAAATGAAAGTTGAAGTAGCCGATTTTAAAATGGATACTTATGGTGAATTAACCGATGAACATCCAAAATACTATCATACAGTTTCTGTAGAATACCATTTTTATGGTGAAAATTTAGAAGAACAAAAAATAACAAAAGCAGTTAATTTATCTATTGATAAATATTGTGGAGTTATGGAAATGTTCCGAAAATTTGCTAAAATAAATACCTCTATTCACTTTCATAAAAAATAATTATGCGTTGGACGCTTAAGCCAAAACCAGATGCCAAAAAACTAGCAGAACTTCAATCTGCATTGCAAGTAGATGCTAATGTAGCAACACTCTTGTTACAACGTGGGATTGATACTTTTGAAGCTGCTAAAACGTTTTTTAGGCCAACTCTTAACGATTTACACGATCCGCTTTTAATGAAAGATATGGATCTTGCGGTAGCACGTATTGAGGAAGCTTTGGTGAATAACGAAAATATTATGGTTTTTGGTGATTATGATGTAGATGGTACAACATCTGTGTCATTAATGAGCACCTATTTAAGAACACTTACCGACAATGTTGTCACCTATATTCCCGATAGATATGCCGAGGGTTATGGCGTGTCTTACATGGGAATTGATTTTGCCGATGACAACGATATTTCTCTTATTATTGCTTTAGATTGTGGTGTAAAAGCTATTGATAAAGTCGCTTATGCTAAAGAAAAAGGTGTCGATTTTATAATTTGCGATCACCACAGACCAGGAACAAATATCCCAGATTCTGTGGCGGTTTTAGATCCAAAACGTGACGATTGTTTATATCCTTATAAAGAATTATGCGGCTGCGGTGTTGGGTTTAAACTTATTCAAGCTTTAGCGTCTAGACAAGGTAAAACTATTGAAGATTTAATACCATATCTAGATTTGGTAGCCACGGCAATTGGTGCAGATATTGTTCCAATTACAGGCGAAAATAGATGTCTTGCCTTTTTTGGGTTACAAGTGATAAGAAATAGTCCAAGACCAGGCATTAAAGCCATAATCAATCAACTAAATAGAGAAGTACAAACAATTACCGATGTTGTTTTTACCGTCGCACCAAGAATTAATGCGGCAGGTAGAATGAAACACGGTAATCATGCGGTCACTTTATTAACCGAAACCAATCCGGAACAAGCAGAAATATATGCTTCAGAAATTGAATTATATAATTCCGATAGGCGAGAAGCAGACCAAGAAATTACCATAGAAGCTTTACAGCAAATAGAAGATAATAAAGAGAAAGAACGTTTTACAACCGTGGTTTATAAAGACACTTGGCATAAAGGTGTTATTGGTATTGTGGCTTCTCGATTAATTGAAACTTATTACAGACCCACATTGGTTTTTACTAAAAGTGGAGATAAATTAGCAGCTTCTGCACGTTCAGTTACAGGTTTTGATGTTTACAATGCCTTGGAAGCATGCAGCGAACATATTGAACAATTTGGAGGACATAAATATGCTGCGGGATTAACTTTAAAACCCGAAAATTACGAGGCTTTTAAACAAGCTTTTGAAACTGTCGTTGAAAAAACCATTGATAAAGCGCTTTTAACTCCCGAAATTCGAGTAGATGCTTGTCTTAATTTATCCGATATTGACGATAAATTATGGCGAATTATTAAACAATTTGCACCTTTTGGACCTCAAAATATGACACCCGTTTTTATGACTGAAGATTTAATAGATACCGGTTATGGAAAATGTGTTGGTGAAGATGATAAACATTTGCGGATTACCGTAAAACAACCACCACACGCTAAACAATTTGTATGTATAGGTTTTGGTTTAGGGGATAAATTAAATGTAATTTCAGGTAAAAAACCGTTTAGTGCTGTGTATTCTGTTGATGAAAACAATTGGAAAGGAAATGTGAGTTTACAGTTTAAATTAAGAGATATCAAACCTTAAATTTCTTCCAGTTTTTTTATTAACTGTTAAAATTTTAATTCTTTATTTAGATTTGTTCTAAATAAACTTATATTTGTGTATTAAAAATAGGCAAGTATGACTAACGACATCCATAAAATCTATCATAATAAATTTGGTATTGCCTTTAAATGGCTACAACCTGTATCAAAACAAAAACGTAATAAAGTTCAAATTGTATTTAGAGATATGGGCTTCTATTTAACCCATAAAGAAGTGCAACAATTTTACAATTGTATTTGTGATTCTCAAGAAAGTGAACCTTGTTCTTGCTGTAAAACTGATTGTGATACACGCAATATTTTAATAAAAACACCTAGTAGTAAAATTGATATTGCCTTAAATGCCGAAGAATTAATTTTGGTTGAAGACTTAATAAAAGGCACACTTTTTCAGTTAGATTTAGATGATTATTTAATGAACGTTTGTAAAAACTAATTTAAAAGTTAAAGTCTTTATTAGCACATTTTCTAATTGTATTTTTGCAAAGTAAAATTTTATTTACAAAATAGAATTGCGTTATTTATTATGAAAAAGGCGAATAAAAAAGATCCCTACGCAGCATTGCGAATTAAAGAATTCAATATGTTTTTAATATTGCGTTTTGCGCTTGTTTTTGGTTGGTCTATGCAATTTATTATCATAGAATGGCAAGTTTATAGTATCACAAAAGATCCATTATCATTAGGAATTATTGGTTTAATGGAAATTATTCCCGCATTAACCATGGCGTTATTTGCAGGACATATTGTGGATCAGCGTGAGAAACGTAATTTATTAGCAATTTGTATATCGGCTTTTTCATTAATTAGTTTTGGTTTGTTTTTATTGACTTGGCCAAGAATTATTGATGGTTGGGGAACAACAAAAGTGCTATACTGTATTTATGCACTCGTATTTTTTGGAGGATTTTTACGCTCTTTTTTCGGACCAACAATTTTTTCTTTAATCGCATTAATTGTTCCTAAGAAAATATATCCAAATGCCGCAACCTGGAGTAGTTCTACATGGCAAATAGCATCAGTACTTGGTCCAGCAACCGCGGGATTTTTAATTAGTTTTATAGGCGTACATTGGGCATTATGCTTTGTGTTTGGGATGGTAGTATTCGCGCTATTAATGGTAAACCAAATTAAGAAAAAACCAATTTTAAACCCTAAAATAGGCGAACCTATATTGCATAGTCTTGCCGAGGGTTTAAGTTTTGTATTTAAAAACAAAGCTGTTTTAGGTGCCTTAACTTTAGATATGATTGCGGTATTATTTGGTGGTGCAATTGCATTATTACCCGTATTTGCTCAAGATATTTTAAAAGTTGGATCAGAAGGTTTTGGTGTGTTAAGAGCTGCTCCTGCCGTAGGTGCATTTTTAACGATGCTAATTACAGCGTATATTCCTATTAGTAAAAATGCAGGTCTAAAATTATTAGGAGCTGTATTTGGTTTTGGAATCTGTATTATTGCTTTCGGATTGTCATCTATATTTTGGATTTCGGTAGTCGCCTTATTTTTTAGTGGCGTTACAGATGGCGTTTCAATGGTAATAAGACAAACTATTTTACAAATAAAAACACCCGATAATATGCGTGGTCGTGTGGCTTCGGTAAACTCAATGTTTGTAGGATCTTCTAATGAGTTGGGTGCTTTTGAAAGTGGTGTAACCGCTAAAATAATGGGAGCAGCAAGTGCTGTAGTTTTTGGTGGATCAATGACGTTAATTACAGCGTTAACTACCGGAATAGTATCGCCTTCGTTTAGAAAACTAGACTTAACAAAAGACTTAGAAGCTCATGAAAATGAAGATTAATTTGTGCTCTCATGCGTAGTTGAGAGATTTATTATCTTCCGAAATAAAAATTAATAGGTCTTCAGTTCCATATTTTCACCATCAAAAACACCATAAGTGTAATAGTGAATCCAATCGCCTAAATTTACATATTTTGAATTTTCATTAAGTTGAATTTCCATAGGTAAATGGCGGTGTCCAAACACAAAATAATCTCTGTGTTGATCTTCTAATTTGCGTTTAGCATATTGTACCAACCACTCGTTATCTTCTCCTAAAAATTTGGAGTCATCATCACCAGAAATTAATTTGTTTTTAACCGATAAATATTGCGCAATTTTAAGTCCAATATCTGGGTGTAACCATCTAAAAGCCCATTTAAAAACAGGGTTTGTAAATACTTTTTTCATACGTTTATAACCTTTATCATTAGGTCCTAAACCATCTCCATGACCAATAAAAAATTTGGTATCATTAAACGTGAATTCTTTAGGCTTATGGTACACAGGAATATTTAATTCGTCTTCAAAATAACCATCCATCCATAAATCATGATTTCCTGCAAAAAAGTAAATCGGAATTCCGGAGTCACTAATTTCGGCTAATTTTCCTAATGTTCTTGTAAAACCTTTTGGAACCACCGTTTTGTATTCAAACCAAAAATCGAATAAATCTCCAAGTAAAAAAATAGCTGCTGCGTCTTGTTTCACCTCGTCTAACCAAGCTACAAACTTTTTTTCACGAGGAAAAGAAGCATCTTTGGTTGGAGCGCCTAAATGATTATCGCTAGCAAAGTATATTTTTTTTCCTTTAGGAATATTCATAATGTAAAAGTGAGAGTTAAAAAGTATAAAAATTAGTTTTCTGAGGCATGCCATTCTGCATAAGAACTATCAGTTTCCTGAAGTCTTAAGGTATGCAAATCGATACCTTCTGGTAAACGACTTTTAATTTTTTGAGCAAAATCAATCACCATCATTTCACTTGTAGGTTGATAATCTACCAAAAGTACATTGTGACCGCGGTCTTGTAACTCTTTAGCAAGTTCAACATGTGGTGTATTTTTGTTAAATACTGTGGCATGATCAAACACATCAACGATATCTTCTTTTACAATCTTTTTAAGATCACTAAAGTCTATTACCATCCCGTGTTTGGCATTATTTGGATCATTAATAGGCGAACCAATTACTGTTACTGAAAGTTTGTAACTATGTCCGTGGACGTTTTTACATTTTCCGTCGTAACCATAAAGGGCGTGACCAGTTTCAAAAGAGAATAGCTTTGTAATACGAATTTTGCTCATGTGTTATTTAATTTCGGTGCAAAGATATTGAATTTGTAAAAGCAAATGCTTTTTAGATTACATTTGCTTACTTTTTTGCTTGCTATAAGCACTGAAATGTTGTTAAACCTACTATGAATAACCTTTTTGAGGAGATTGATTTTGTTGAAAATCCGTTATACGAACAAATTATAACCGATATTTCAACTAAAAAGTACAGTGTTGTTGAGCATTTTTTCAATTTAGAAGAAGTGGAACGTCTTAGAGAATCGTTATTAGCAAAGCATGAAGCCGAAGCTTTTAAGAAAGCTGCTATTGGAAATCGTATTAATGAAACCATTATAAAAACGATTAGAGGTGATGTGATTTTATGGATGGATGAAACCAAAGCAAACCTAAGAGAACAGCTTTTTTTTAATAAAATAAACGATTTGGTGGGTTATTTAAATCGGACTTGCTTTTTGGGTATTCTGTTTAAAGAGTTTCATTATGCCTTATATCCAAAGGGGACATTTTATAAACGTCATATTGATACGTTTCAAAATGATGACAGACGAAAATTGTCTTTTGTATGTTATTTAAATGAAGAAGATTGGCAACCCGAAAATGGTGGCGAATTGGTATTATATTTAAATGAAAATGGCGTAGAAACAGAGAAGGTAATTTACCCATTTCCTGGTCGTGTTGTTATTTTTGAAAGCCAAATTATAGAACACGAAGTAAAACCTGTAAATACAAGACGAATGAGTATTACAGGTTGGTTAAAAACACGCTAAATTAGCGACGTTTATACTTGTTATAAAAGTAAATGATTACTAATACAACTCCTAGGATTAAAAACAACCCATTACCGCTTAAAAAAGACATTGCATCCATATTATTGTTTGTTTATTTTGTTTTTATTGTATCTGAATAACGCAAATGCGACCACTACTAAAATTACAAAAGGCAATAGCGAACCTATAAAAACACCAATTTCGTAGGCGCTATCGGGAGCTTCTTTTATTTTCTCTTCTATAATTCCGTTTTGTAAAATAAATAATAGTTTCATTGCAAAATATAATTGTGCTTCAAAGTTAGTTTTTTTGAGCTAGTGGCAAAAAAACTTGTCTAAATTTTATAATTAATGGTAAACCTCTAGCGATAATCCATACGGTAAGCGCTATAAAAATGGCATAGAGTTTTAAATCTAAACTGTCTAACCAAAATAAAATTGGTAGAAATACTATAAATGTACTTGCCAATAATAGGTTGCGTAAATATTTCATTCTACCTAAACCTTTAAAAACACCATCAAAAATAAAAGCGAGTGCGCATAAGGGTTGCATGAGTAGGATAATCCAAAATACATTGTAAAACTGTGTCAGTACTTCGGGATCTTTTGAGAACATCTTACCTATTGGCATATAAAAAACGGCTCCAACAATACTTAAACCTATACCTACTAAAATACCGTATTTAATAAGTGTGTTACTCAAGCTAATTAGCGTACCGTATTGTTTTGCTCCTAATAATTTTCCTGATAAAATATTTCCTGCACTCGCAAAACCATCAATAAAAAAGGCCCCAAAAAACCATAAATTTATGGCAATTGTATACGCTGCAATATGGGCTTCACCATATGATGTTGCAAATCTTGTTGCAAAATATAACGTAACATTTAAAGCTAGTGTGCGCACAAAAAGATTGAGAATCATCACACTAAAGTTTTTTAATTCTTTATTTATAGGAAGTTGTGCAATGAGTGGAATGTTTGTTTTTTTAAGGAGTAAAATACCCGAAATTAATGCCATTAACGCTTGTGCTATTACACTTGCATAAGCTGCACCTTCTACATACATTGGTGCTATTATTCCTTCAATTCCATACACAAAAATGACATCTAAAATAATATTACTAAATGCACCAATACTGGCAATTATCATAGGATAAAAGGTGTTTTGCAACCCTCTAAAGGTACCAAAAACAGCGATTGTAAATAAGGTAAAAGGAAATCCGAAAACTCTAATTTGATAATAAGATACACTGTAATCTAAAATATTTCCGGAGGCATTGTAAAGCTTAAAAATAGATTCTGAAAAGGGATAGGTTCCTAAAATTATTAAAAGACTTAAGGCGGTTATAATATATATCGCTTGCGCTGGAAGTGTTATCACCTCTTTTAATTTTCCGGCCCCTAAATACTGTGATATTATTGAAGAAAGTGCGCTTCGGGTTTGCCCTAAAACCCAAATTAACATCGATAAAAATGTAGACACAATTCCTACGGCTGCAAGAGATTCGGTGGCATTAAATTCAATATTACCAATAATTGCAGCATCTGTGAGCGATAAAATTGGCTCAGAAACACCAGCTATTAATGCAGGAATAGCGAGTTTATTAATTTGTTTTAAGGAGATGGTAGTATTCAAAAAAAATATAAACTAATGAGTTAATTATTCAGCTTCAATTAAAGCTTCTAAAGCGTAAGATAATCTATTTTGAGCACCTAATTGTGAACCAAATATAGAGCGGAAAAGCATTCCCGATTTTGTGATTAATACCCATTGTGGCGTACCTTCACAATTAAAATCATCATACACTTTATGATTTTGATCTATGTATATAGGAAACGGTAAATGATCAATTGTAAAGATGCTTTTAATGTCTGCTTTAGTGGTATTATTATCCAAAAAATTACTGTGTATACCAATAACCTTAATAGATTGATACTGTTTTTGAAAATCGTTTGCCAACGGAATAGCTCTTCCTGTACACCCTAAGCAACGGTTGTTATAAAACAGTAATAGTAAAGGTTGGTTGGGATATGCTGCTATTAAATTGGTAGCTTTCTGATTTAAATCAGTAACCATTATGGATGTTATCATTATTTTGTATTGTGCAAATTATAAAAGGGGTAAGTGTTATTCCGTAATGACAAATATAAAAATGTTAGACTTTTTTAAGTCTAAAAAGACTATATTTCGTAGTTATTATATTAGCTACTCACTAACTTATGAAATATTTTACATTATTATTATGTCTTGTTTGCTTCAGCTTACATGCTCAAGAAAAAGCATATAATCCTGAAGAAAGTAAGGGTGAATTATATGAATATGGAACTTATGTAAAAGTTGATCATCATGATTATACGATTGATGAAATTATAAAAAACGAAACTTTAAAATTTAGCCCGCTTATTAGCGATAACCACAGTGAAGGTTTTACCTGTAGCAGTTATTGGGTAAAATTTAGCTTATATAATAGTAGTAATTATCCTAAGACTTATTTTTTAGAAACAGGTCGTTCTATCACAGATATTGCCGATTTATACCAAGTCTCGAATTCGGGAATTCAAAAATTTAGGAGTGGTGATCAAATTCCGTTTAACGAACGTCAAGTGGCGCACAGGTCTACTGTTTTTAGGATAGAATTACCTTCAGCCATCCAACAAGATTTTTATTTATATCTTAAAAGTGATGGAGAAACCATTAATATTCCATTACATCTTCGCGATACCGAAGAGTTTATGTTTGTAGAATCTAAACAGCAATTGTTTTTTGGTGTTTTTTATGGTTTATTATGTTTTGCAGGACTTATTTATCTGTTCTTTTATTTTAGTATGAAAGAAAAATCCTTTTTGTATTACGGGTTTTACGTCTTTTCAATTGTATTCTTACAAGCCGCTTTAGATGGGTTTGTTTTTCAATACATTATTCCTCATGGCGGGTATTTTAACAGTAGAATGGTTATGATTGCTGCAGTATCTTCTAATTTATTTCTTTTAAAATACTGTGAGCATTTTCTGAAAATAAAAACAGAACTTCCACAGGTTCAAAAGTTTTTTAAAATAATATATGGAGTGCTTGCCCTTGTGTTTGTCATGATTTTTATAACACCAAAATCTTTAGAGTATACTTATCCTATTGCCAATTTAAATGGTTTAATTAGCTTGATATTTTTACTTGGTATTCTGTTTGTTATGTATTATAAAGGCATTAAGATAGATTATTATTTTTCAATAGGTATTTTCTTTTTAGTAATAGGGCTTTTAGGGTTTGTAATGAATAATTTAAGCTTGTTACCTAATAATTTTTATACACTTAACAGTGCTAAATTTGGTGCAGGATTAGAAGTCGTTTTTTTATCCTTATCCATGACCAATTTAATACGTATGTTACGTATGGAGAATGAAAATTTCCAAAATGTGGCACTTCAAAAATCAGAAGAAATAAGTCAGTTGAAATCCTTTTTCATGTCCAATATCAGTCATGAATTGCGTACGCCAATTAATACGATTAGAGGAGTTTCAGGTCATTTATTAGAAAAAGAAACCTTGTCTGAACACCGAGAAGATTATGAGATGATCAATAATGCTTCTTTAAGTCTTTTGAGTAGTGTGAATGATATTTTAGATTTTGAAAAAATTGAAAAAGATAAATTAATCTTGCGTATCGAAACTTTTAATCCTTTAGTATTACTCAATCAGATTAGTTTAAATTGGAAATCTGAAGCTGAAAAAAAAGGGCTGCTTTACACATTTGGTATGTGTGAGAATATCCCTTTAAAAGTTTATGGAGACACCGAACGGTTTATTCAAATTATAAATAATGTGCTTAGCAATGCTGTAAAGTTTACAGTTTCTGGTCGTATTGATTTTAAATTGCGATGTAATTTACAACCAGGTGGACAAACCTGTTTTTCTTTTACAGTGACAGATACAGGAGTTGGTATGGATGAGGATAAAAAAAACAATGCTTTTGATAGTTTTAACCAAATGTCACTTAACGATAAAAGACGATTTGGAGGTATTGGTTTAGGGCTCACAATTGTAAAACATTTAGTCGTTTTATTTCAAGGGCGTATTCATATTGAAAGTAGTAGTAATGAAGGTACATCTGTATTTATTGATTTACCGCTTCAAGCTATTTCTGTAGAAGAAATAAAAACCTTAAAGTCTGAAATTAAAACTCAAAAATCGTTACGTGTTTTAATTGTAGAAGATAATAAGATGAATCAATTAGTGATGCAAAAACTATTAAGTAAATCTAAATATATTATATATACAGTGGTTAATAATGGGCAAGAAGCTATTGATACTTTAACAAAAAATGGTTATGATATTGTGCTTATGGATTTACAAATGCCTATAATGGATGGTTTTGAAGCCACTAAGGTGATCCGAAGTGGCGTATTAGGTAAAACCATTGGTCGTATTCCAATTATTGCTGTCACTGCCGATGCAATGCAAGAAACACACCAACGTGTTTTAAATCTAGGGATGAATGATTACATGACTAAACCTATTGATGGTAATATGTTACTTGAAAAAATTGAAAACTGTTTTAATGCCAATCTAAAAAAGGTGTAACATCTATTTACACTTCTTTTTCTACAAAATTTACAGCCATATCGCAAATTGTAATAATTAATTGTTTTAGCGATGCTTCAAAATTAATAAGAGTATCATCAGTTATTAAAGTATTCTTAGTAGCACCTCTACCGTCTTTATCTTTTTTGGTGAATTTTAAAACTCCCGCATTTAAGTTTTTAAATGAGATAATCCCTGCTTCAACATTTTCTGTAAAAGCAGTATTTTTATTCATCATATAGGCGTAGGTTAAAATCTGAAAACTCTTACTATACTTATCATAGTCAGATGTGAGATCTTCCCAGTTTACAATTTCTACCTTGTTTTGTTCAACCTTACCAGACTTGTAATCTATAATTCTAATCACGCCGTTATACTCGTCAACTCTATCCACTTTTCCTGTAACATGTACAGGGAAATCTAACTCAGGAATATCAATTTTCACCTTATTATCAGCCTCAATACTTACAATTTTTATTATATTTCCTTTTTTTAGATCTTCAATTTCTAGGTTTAAGAAGTTTAGCACATAGCGTTTTGCAATTTCAAAAACAATCAAGTTTTTTCCACTCGTCATATCACCCTCTTTATAGAGGTCTGTAAAATGTTTTATCACGGTAGCATCAATGTTTTTTTTCATTTCAGCTATGGCATCTACAGTTAATAGTTCACCTTGTAACGGTTTGTAATAATCCTCAAGCGTATTATGTATTACGGTTCCCAAAGTGTTTGCAGCTACGGTTTCTTCAACGTCATCAAACTCTTTTATACCTAATACTTTTTGATAGTAAAAATCTAATGGGTTTCTTATATAGCTGGTCAGCGATGATGGAGAAAAACCTCTTTCGGCAACCTGTTTTAAACGTTGTAGTACTAAATCTGTTTTTTTAATTTCTTTTAAATTTGAAACTAACGATGGTACCTTTGGAGCTGTAATATAATGTTTTAAAGAGTGAATTTTTTCAATCTCTAACTGTGTTATAAACCTGCTTTTTTCGCCACCTTCAAGTACATCGGGTTCTGTATTATAAATGATATAAACGTTTTTAGCACGTTGTAATAAACGGTAAAAGTGATAGGTGTAAACAGCATCTTTCTCTTTGTATGTTGGCAAACCGTTTTCTAATTTTACATCAAAAGGGATAAATGAGTTGTTACTTTTTCCGGCAGGTAAAATACCTTCGTTTACAGATGAAATAATTACGGTTTCAAAATCTAATACACGAGATTCTAGCATTCCCATAATTTGAAGTCCATCTAAAGGTTCTCCTTGAAAATCTAACGTTTCAGTTTTAATTAACTCTTTATACATGCCGTATAAGGTGTTAATGTTATTGATATGTGTGTACGTTTCGTTAAGGCGTGTTAGCTCATTAAAAACCTCGTTAAAGCGGTATAGATATTCTAAAGCGAGTAGGTTTTTATCTTTTTCTTCCGATAGAATTGCTTTTATAAAAAAGATAAGTTTTGTACAGTTACTAATACTTGTTGTTGGGTTATCATTCCAAGAATTAAATAACAAACTTGTAACATCACTTTTGTTGTTGGCAATTTCATTTAGTTTTTCGGAAGTAATATTTACTATATTATTAGATTGAATATATGAGATGATTTTTTCTGCATAATTTTCAGTCTCACCATTTAATAACGGTTTTACAAATTGGTGTGAGAGTAGTGCAATAACATCTTTATAGTAAAATGTCTTGGTATTATTTTTATGTAAACGGAATAATTCTTCAAATAATGCGGCCATTGGTATAACGTGCAATGGTAATCCCATGGTAATATTTATGGCATCAACTTCTTCTGGGATAGACCCTAAAAGAGGCATTAATAACGTTTCGTTTCCTAAAACGATAGCTGTATTTCTTAAAGATTTTTTATCTTTTTTTATCTGTTGAAGTAACTCTCCAATGTGTTTTACTTGTCCAATATTTTTAGGTGTACCAATTACGGTAACATTTTTTTTATCGGTATAAAAATTAGAAGGCCATTGGATAGGGTTTTGTTTTAAATAAGGCCAATTTTTTTGATGAGATCTTATAAATAAACCGGCATCATGAATTGGGTTTTTTACAAAAATTTCGTCAATATCCCAATATATTAAAGCGTCTTCTTGCTTTAGTAATTGTTGTATAATGCGTTCTTCAGCTTTATTTAAAGCGTTAAAACCAACAAATACGTAGGTTTTCTTTTCGGTAGTATTTAGATAAGTCTCTAAATTGTCTACAGCTTCTCTATACACTAAACCTTGATAGCCTTTATTTTTGCTAATTAAGGTGTCTTTAAGATTGAAATAATAATCTTTAATACGTTTCCAAAACGCGAGATAATTTTTAATGTACTGAGTTTGATTTTCATCAATAGACCAATGATCAAGTTCTATTTCTTTAATAGCTGTTAAGTAATCAAAGATGTTGTTTGGGGTAATTAAATATCGGTCAATTTCGTTAAAATCTTGAATTAGGATTTGCCCCCAATTAGAAAAACTTTCAAAAGATTCTATTTTATCCTTTGGAGTGATTTTTAAATAGACTTCATAAAACTCAAAAATTAATTCGGTATTAGAGATGTATTCTAGGTTAGATATGTTTTCTACAAACTCTTCAATTGCTAGAATTTCTGGAGCGAAAATAGTTTTTTCTGTGGTTTGGGATATCATGTGTTTTAAAAACACTCCCGATCTTTTACTAGGTAAAATAAAGGTTAACTCTTGTAGGTTTAATCCTTTATTCTGTATATCTACTATAACTTCTTCTATAAAACTTGTCATAGTATAAAAATAAAAAACGCCCCGAGTTATCGGAGCGTTTTTTCAATTTATTTTATATGTTTTTTTAAAACTTATTTAACAAGTTTTACTTCTACACGTCTGTTGTTTTTTCTTCCAGATGCAGTAGAGTTAGAGTCGATAGGGAAACCTTCACCAAAACCTTTTGCAGTTAATCTGTCAGCAGAAATTCCGTTAGAAATTAAGTAATCTCTTACAGCGTTAGCTCTTCTTTCAGATAATAATTTGTTAGAAGTTTTAGCACCTTGGCTATCAGTATGACCTTCTAAAGAGAAGTTAGCTTGTGGGTATTCTTTAAAGATAGCAGTCATTGCTTTTAATACAGGCTGAGTTGCTTTCTTGAAAGAAGATCTTCCACTATCAAATAAGATAGTTCTAGCGTAGCTATTTAAAGTTTCCATTACTGCAGCAGTAGGAACAACTTCAGGACAACCGTTGTTTGCAACAGTTCCAGCTTCGTTAGGACATTTATCATCTTTATCTAATACTCCATCTCCGTCAGTATCAGCCCAAGGACAACCATTGTTTGCAGCAGGACCAGCTTCAGTAGGACATTTATCATCTTTATCAGCAACACCATCACCATCAGCATCAGGACAACCATTTAAAGCTTTTAATCCAGCAACAGTAGGACAAGCATCATCTTTATCAGCAACACCGTCACCGTCAGTATCAGGACATCCGTTAAGTTCAGCTGAACCAGCTTCGTTAGGACAGTCATCTTTAGCATCTTCAATTCCGTCATTATCAGAATCAGGACAACCATTGAAAGCTTCTAAACCAGCAACATCAGGACAAGCATCATCTTTATCGTAGATACCATCTCCGTCTGTATCTTTTCCACCAAATTTGATAGCAAGACCAGCAGAATGTTGGAAGTGAGAAGATAAGTAATCTTCAAAAGCATGTTTGTAAGACGTTTGAACAGTAACACCAATGTTATCAGTAAACCAGTAGTTGATACCTAAAGTTCCGTTTAATGTACCAGCTCCAATATCATCAATCCAAGTGTAACCACCACCAACACCTAAATAAGGGTCAACTTTTTCAGATTTAATTAATTTAGCAAAGCTATAGCTTACAGTACCATCTAAAGCATAGTAAGTTAAGTCATCAACTGTAGAATCTCCAAATTTTTCAATTTCGTTAATTGTTCCACCAGCAGTTAATGTAAAACCATCACTTAAGTATCTAGAAACAGATACTGAAGATACAGATGGTAAGAAGTTATAATGATCGTTAGCGTTAAAAAACTCGTCAAAAAATTCTCCTCTAGGAGCATCTTCACCAACAGGATACATGTCAACTGCATTAGTACCAATTCGAATAGCCCATGGGTTGTTCTCATCTTGTGCAATAGCATTGAAGCTTAATAAAAGCGTCATAGCGATAAATAATCTGCTAAGATTTTTCATATTCTAAAATTTTAATTTTAAGTGTTAATTAGTTGCAAAAGTAACTTGTTAAAGTTTATTAACAAAAATTTTTGACTAAAATATTGTTTATTTCCTATAAAGTATAGGTGTTTACATTCGATTTAAATAACGTTTAAAGCTTTTCCTACTTTGGTAAAAGCAGTAATTGCCTTATCTAAATGTGCTTTTTCGTGTGCCGCAGAAAGTTGTACTCTAATTCTAGCTTTCTCTTTTGGTACTACAGGGAAAAAGAATCCAATTACATAAATGCCTTCTTCTAACAGTTGTTTAGCCATGTTTTGTGATAATTTTGCATCATATAGCATTACGGGTACAATTGCTGAGTCTCCGTCAATGATATCAAAACCAGCTGCTTTCATTCCTTTTTTAAAGTAATTAGTATTCCATTCTAATTTATCTCTTAAATCGGTATTGTTTGATAACATTTCAAATACCTTTATTGATGCTCCTACAATTGCTGGTGCTAAAGAATTTGAAAATAAATAAGGTCTTGAACGCTGACGTAACAACTCAATAATCTCTTTTTTACCGGTTGTATAACCTCCCATAGCGCCACCTAAAGCTTTACCTAGAGTTCCTGTAATAATATCAATACGTCCTAAAACGCCTTTTTCTTCTAGTGTTCCTCTTCCTGTTTCACCTATAAATCCAGCAGCATGACATTCATCAATCATTACTAAAGCATCATATTTATCTGCTAAATCACAAATAGCATCTAATGGAGCTACTAATCCGTCCATAGAGAATACACCATCAGTAACTATAATTTTAAAACGTGCTCCGTTTTCATTAGCAGCAATAAGTTGTTGCTCTAAATCTGCCATATCATTATTTTGGTAACGATATCTTGCCGCTTTACATAAACGAACCCCATCAATAATAGAGGCGTGGTTTAATGAATCTGAAATAATAGCATCTTCTTTTCCTAATAAAGGTTCAAAAACCCCTCCGTTAGCATCAAAAGCAGCAGCATATAATATGGTGTCTTCTGTTCCATAAAATTCGGCAACTTTAGCTTCCAAATCTTTATGGATATCTTGTGTTCCGCAAATAAAACGTACAGACGACATTCCAAAACCATGCGTATCCATAGCGTCTTTTGCAGCTTGTACTACTTCTGGGTGCGATGATAATCCTAAATAGTTGTTTGCACAAAAGTTTAAAACACTAGCTCCTGTGTTTAATGTGATTTCGGCTCCTTGAGGAGAGGTAATAATGCGCTCTTCTTTAAAAAGGCCTTCGTCTTTTATATTTTGTATTTCGTTTTCTAAATGTTGTTGTATTTTTCCGTACATATTATTTGTATTTACTGCAAAGTTAAAATTCTTTTATTTCAATTCCATCATTAATATATACAAGAATTTTTTTAGTGACTTTAAAGTCCATTTCTTCAAGTATATATTGATAGTCTAAAAGTTGTTGTTCATGCTTTATATTTTCACTACCTGTTTTATAATCTATAATAACAGCTTCGTTATTTTGATTAACTACCACACGATCGGGTCTTAAAATTAAACCGCTTTTTGTAATAATATCTTTTTCATTATATATAAGGAGCGATTCTTCAAAATAGGGTGATAGTATTTTATGGTTGATAATGTTTTTTATTATAGGTTGAAGCTCCGCAAGCTGAATACTGCTAATTTTTCCGGTGTCTAAAAATGAACTCAATGCCTTATCACTATCTACTTTGGTTTTTATTTTAGCCATAATGTTATGGACTAAATTTCCTTTTTCAATCGCTTTCTCTTGTTCTGTGTCCCATAAATATCCAGAGTTTGTAATAATTCTTAAATTATGATCTTCTCTTGAGTTAGAAATAAAATGCTCCTGAACAACTGCTTCTTCAAAAGGTTTTTCTTTTGAAGTACGCTGCGCATTTCCGAAGCTATATTCCTGTTCTGCCGTGTTCCATCTATCAATAGATTTTAGGTAATTAATTAATAATCCAGAATATAAGGTGAGTTTCTCGTTTTCTTTAGCATCCAAATCATACTCCGAAATCACATATAATTGTTCCACCGCACGGGTTAAAACTACATATAAAAGATTAATAGAATCTAGCTCTAATTCTCCTTGGTGATTGGTGTAAACAGCTTCACCTAACTCGTTATAACCTTCTAAATCTTTATTAAGACTGGTGTATACGAATTTAAAATTATGATATACATCATTTTCTTCGGTTACCGGAAACCAGGTTTTTGGTTGCATATCAAAATACACATTCTGATTTGCGTAAGGAAAAATAACCACAGGAAATTCTAGTCCTTTAGATTTATGAATGGTCATGATTTGAACCGCTTCATTGTTTTGTGGTGATACCACGCTTAATTTATCTTTTTTACGTTCCCAAAAATCAATAAATCCAGAAATATTAGCATGATGTTTTTGAGAATAATCTAATACTTCATCTAAGTAAAATTGAATATAAGCATTTGAAGTTTTGTTAAGATTAAAAGCTCTCACAATGGTTTCAACCGCTTCGTAAATTGGTAATTGTATAAATGTATTAAAGTTGAAATCCCAACCGTAAGTACTCAATTCTTTAAACAGATTTTTAGTATCTAAATGTACTAAATCTGCATAAAATTTGTGCTTGTCTTCTAATTTTAAAGCATATTCTGCGAGGTAACTTAAAAGTTCAATTTTAAGATCACTATTATCTTTTTGGATGGTAAGTTTTAAAATGGTGCTAATAAAATTCACTTCTGGCGAATTTTTAAGCATCAAAGATTCCGAAGACACAATTTTAATTTGCTGACTGCTCAAATATTCAGCAATAGCAATACCTTCTTTTGTTTTTCGGGCAATAATACAAATGTCTCCCAAACTAAAACCATTAGCTTGTGCTTTTTGGATGCACTCTAAAGTTTTTTCGCAATGTAATTCGTTTTTATCTTCATCTTTAGTATCTAAGAACGATAACTCTACATAACCTTCATTTTTTATGAAAATTTCTTGAGCACTATTACTGTAAATTTCTTCGTGCTCAGGGTTTGAAAAAGCAAACGTACTGAGGTGTGTAAAAAATTTATTATTAAAATCTACCACATTTTTAAAACTACGGTAGTTTACAGGTAAAGTTCTAGGCGACATTTCTGCCTGAAAAGGTTGCGATCTTTTGGCGTATAAATCTATAAATTGTTCTGCTTTTCCACCTCTCCAACGGTAAATTGCTTGTTTTGGATCTCCAACAAGCATACTTGTTCCCGTTTCTCCTTTTAAGTTTTGCCCAGAAATAGCATTATCAATTAATGGAACTAAATTTTCCCATTGTAATACTGAGGTATCCTGAAATTCATCAATAAAATAATGTCTAAACTTTTCGCCAATACGCTCGTAAATAAAAGGTGCAGGTTGTTGCTTAATTTCTTTAGTGATAATGGAGTTAAACTCTGAAATTAATAACAAATTATCTTCCTCCTTTATAATTTGTAAGGTTTGATTTATGGCATTTAAAACTGATAATGGCGTTACACTTTTAACGCAGTTTCGCATAAACGAAAGACTTGATACTTTTGCTTTACAAGCTTTAAAAGCATCTGCTAATTGTGGTTGTAAATTATCTATAGTTAATGCGATATCTGGTTTTACGCGCTTTGGGTAAAGCGAATTTCCTTCTACAAGATCAATTTGCCATTTTGGAGTAAACGATACATTAAATTTTTCGTTAGCAAGATTATCAAAGAATTTTGGTACATAACTGCTCGAAAAATCTTTAAAATCTAATCCTGCATCTGTAATACGTTGTAAAGCCGTTTTAGCGATTTCACTAATTTCAATTTCAACTTTAATAATCTCTTTGCGAAGATTACTTTTTAAGGTTGAAAAATCTTGAAGTGATTTGTTTTTTATGGTATCTATAAACGGAATTTCGTTCTCGTTTATTAATAGTTTGGCAATATTGTTAAAATCTAAAGTGATGTCCCAACTTTTATCATCGTCTGCTTTTTCAAGTGCAAAATCTACAAGAACTTTAGTAAGTTGTTTATCTGTACCGGCTTTATCAATTAATTTATCTACCGCTTTTCCTAGTAAATAAGTGGTGTCTAATTCTACTTCAAAATTAACAGGTAAATTTAAATCGTGAGCAAAAGTGCGAATGAGTTTATGGTTAAACTTATCAATAGTTGAAATGTCAAAAGATGCATAATTATGCACTATGGTTTCTAAAATAAGTTTTGATCTGGTATTTAAATGCTGATGAGAAATTTCTAATTCTTCAGCAATAGTAAGAAACATACTACTAGGTGTTGTTAAAATTTTTTCTTCGGAAAACTCTTTTAAAGTATCAATAATTCTAACCTTCATTTCATTAACCGCCTTATTGGTAAATGTTAAAGCTAAAATACTTCTGAAAGCTAAAGAGCTATTAGATTTAAATAGAATCTTTAGGTAGTCTTTAACAAGAGTAAACGTTTTTCCACTACCTGCAGAGGCATTATAAATTGTAAAAGCACTAGGTGTTTGCATGTTTTTAAATTTTGATACAAGATAGAAACTATCAATGGTTTGATAACAATTTATTATTTTTAATTGCGCCCTTTTATGCGTAATTTTGAATGAATTTAATATTAACTACATAAAACTTACTATTATGGCTTTCGAATTACCGAAATTAAAATATGCATATGACGCTTTAGAGCCTCAAATTGATGCTCGTACGATGGAAATACATCACTCAAAACACCACCAAGGATATACTAATAACTTAAACAATGCAATTGCAGGTACTGAGTTAGAAGGACAATCTATTGAAGCGATTCTTGGAGGATTAGATATGGAAAACAAAGCGGTTAGAAATAACGGTGGAGGTTTTTATAATCACTCATTATTTTGGGAGGTTATGAATCCTGAAGGAAAAGGACGTTTATCTGGAGATTTAAAAGATGCTATTGAAGCAGCTTATGGATCTGTAGATGCTTTTAAAGATGCTTTTAGTAAAGCAGCAGCAACTCAATTTGGTTCTGGATGGGCATGGTTATGTGTACATAAAGGAGGTAAAGTTGAAGTGTGTTCTACACCAAATCAAGATAATCCATTAATGCCAGGTGTAACTTGTGAAGGAACTCCAATTTTAGGATTAGATGTTTGGGAACACGCTTATTACTTAAACTACCAAAACAGAAGACCAGATTATATTAATGCATTTTTTGATGTAATTAACTGGAATGAAGTTGAAAGACGTTACGCTGAAGCTAAATAAGCATTAGTTGTAAATTATATATTGAAAGCAAACCTTTTAGGTTTGCTTTTTTTGTGGTAAAAAGTAAAATAAGTAGTTTTTTAAAATGAAAAAAGGCGAACAGATGTTCACCTTTTTTGCCCCAAATCTACCATAAACTTAACCTACTTATGTTATGGTAGCACGAATGTATGTTCCATTGAGGGATTTCTTAAATTTATTAGATAAACAGCACATTTCTTAGCTTAAAAGATATATTGAGTTTTAATGTGACATAAGAGATAATATGATTTTTTAAGAAAAAGTCTTTTTTATAGCTTAATTTTTTAAAATAAAAAAAGGCGAACAGATGTTCGCCTTTTTTTGCCCCAAATCTACCATAAACTTAACCTACTTATGTTATGGTTTCACTAAGATATATGTACTTTATTGATTATCAATTAATTATTGGCTAAAATGCAATATTTATAGCTAAACAGTATTTTAAGCTCGCTAAACTGTTGAATATCTATATTTTATGTTTAGTATGCTCGTTCTATGTTACCTTCATAAAAGTTGATAAATGCTCTGTTTACAACACGATTTCCTCCTGGTGTAGGATAGTTTCCTGTAAAGTACCAATCTCCTAAATTTTTAGGACAGGCTTCATGTAGGTTTTCAATAGGTTGAAATATAGTTTCTACTTTTGCATTTACAGTATCATCAGAAATAAGTTCTGCAATTTTTTCAGAGATTTTTTCAGCTTCAAATTCAGAATATAATTCTTTTACAAAATTCTTAACGTCTTTATCTTTCTTGTTTACTTGGGCAATACATTTTTTGTATACCTCTTCAATAAGGTGATATTTGTTGTCTTCTTTTAAAAGAGCTAACATGGCTTTAAAAGCAATTAAATCTTCTAAACGTGCCATATCAATACCGTAACAATCTGGGTAACGAATTTGTGGTGCAGATGATACAACTACAATCTTTTTAGGATGTAGTCTATCCATCATTTTTATGATACTCTTTTTTAAAGTGGTACCGCGTACAATACTATCATCAATGATAACGAGGTTATCTGTTGGTTTGATAACACCATAAGTAACATCATAAACGTGTGCAACTAAGTCATCTCTACTGCTAGCTTCAGTAATAAAGGTTCTTAGTTTTACATCTTTTATAGCTATTTTTTCTATTCTTGGACGTTCCGATAAAATTTCGGTAACACGTTCAGATGATAATTGCCCGTTACCATCAAGAATGGCTTGGGTTTTCTTTTCGTTTAAATGTTCTTCAACGGTTTCAATCATTCCGAAGAAAGAGGTTTCAGCAGTATTTGGAATAAATGAAAATACTGTGTTTTTGGTATCATTATCAATGGCCTTTAATACTTTTGGCATTAATAATTTTCCAAGATTTTTACGTTCTTGATAAATTTCTGCATCACTTCCTCTAGAGAAATAAATACGTTCAAAAGAACAGGCTTTACGTTCAGTAGGTTCAATAATTTTGGTAATGCTTGTTTCACCAGATTTTTTAGTGATAATAGCGTGTCCTGGATCTAATTCTTTAACATCATCAAAATTAACATTAAATACAGTTTGAATCACTGGGCGCTCTGAAGCAACTACAACAATCTCATCGTCTTTATAATAGTATGCGGGTCTAATTCCTGCCGGATCACGAAGTACAAATGAATCTCCATGACCTAAAAGTCCTGCCATAGCATAACCACCATCCCAGTTTTTAGAAGCGCGTTTAAGAATTTTAGCAACATTTAAACGTTCTCCAATTAATGGTGAACATTCATTTTTGTTGAAACCTTCATTTTTAAGTTGTTTGTATTTTTTTGCAACTGCATCATCCAAAAAGTGACCAATTTTTTCCATTATAGTAACGGTATCGGCTTTTTCTTTTGGGTGCTGACCAATTTCAACTAAACTATCAAAAAGTGTGTTTACGTTAGTCATGTTAAAGTTACCTGCAAGAATAAGGTTTCTGTGCATCCAGTTGTTTTGTCTTAAAAACGGGTGTACACTTTCAACACTATTTTTACCGTAAGTTCCATAACGTACGTGTCCTAAAAGTAGTTCACCTATGTATGGAATATTTTTTTTCTGAAGCTCAACGTCATTTGCATACTCAGGGTTTTCAGTAAGATCCTTGTTTATACGCTCATTAATTTGCGCAAAAATATCTTGTATGGGTTGTTGAGCAATTGAGCGAACTCTACTAATGTAGCGTTCTCCTGGTTTAGTATCTAGTTTTATGCTGGCAAACCCCGCACCGTCTTGTCCACGGTTGTGTTGTTTTTCCATCATTAAATACATTTTATTTACACCGTAAAAAGCACTACCATATTTTTCTTTGTAGTATTCTAATGGTTTTAATAATCTTATGAGTGCAATTCCGCATTCATGTTTTAAAGCATCGCTCATTGTGTTGTGTTGTTGAGAGTTGTAAAAATAAAAACGCGCTCAGTTATGAGCGCGTTAGTTTATATATGTTTAATTAATAGTCGTCTATGTTTATGTAAATAGGTCATAAATAGAATTGTTTTTAGCAAATTCTTGTCAAAGATATTAATTAATTCTGTTTTGTAGTGATTTCAAACTGTGTTAAACTTTTAAATTGTGCTAAACGGTTTGAAACTTCTTCGTTTGTAAGATTTTCCATACGTTCTGTTCCAAATTTTTCAACACAAAAAGAAGCTAGTGTTGATCCGTATATTACAGCATTTTTCATGTTTTCAAAAGAGATATCTCCCGATTGTGCTAAATACCCTGCAAATCCTCCAGCAAAAGTGTCTCCTGCTCCAGTTGGATCAAAAACTTCTTCTAGTGGTAATGCTGGTGCGTAAAACATGTTGTCATTATGAAATAATAATGCACCGTGTTCTCCTTTTTTAATTACTACGTATTTTGGTCCCATTTCATGAATTTTACGTGCTGCAACTACTAGAGAATATTCTCCTGTTAATTGTCTTGCTTCTTCATCATTAATAGTAATAACATCTACATTTTTTATCACTGCTAATAAATCATCTAAAGCAATATCCATCCAGAAATTCATTGTGTCTAGGATCGCTAACTTAGGTTTTTTATTCATTTGGTTTAATACACCTTGTTGTACAAGTGGGTGTAAGTTACCTAACATTACAATTTCTGCATCTTTATAGTTTTCAGGAACTACAGGATTAAAGTTCTCTAATACATTTAGCTCAGTTGCTAAAGTATCTCTAGAGTTCATATCGTTGTGGTATTTACCACTCCAAAAAAATGTTTTACCTTCTTTTACAATTTCTAATCCAGAAATATCCATGTCCTTACCTGTTAAAAGGTCTAGGTGTTCTTGTGGGAAATCGCCACCAACTACAGATACTATTGCAGTATCTACATTGTTAAACTGTGATGCAGAAAGCCCAATATATGTTGCTGCGCCTCCTAATATTTTATCTGTTTTTCCAAAAGGTGTTTCGATAGCATCAAAAGCTACGGTTCCTACAACTACTAATTTGCTCATATTGAGATATTATTTTTTTTGCAAAATTACGTAAAATATATTCTGTAAAAAAGGATTTATAATTTGATACTTAAAGTGTCGTACTTTTAAGGTTTATATTGAAATAGGCCTAACTCTAAGCTGTTTATTTTCTTCCAAAATCTGCAGGTATTTCTCCCCAAGCTTTAGTTTCCCATTTTACAATGGTAGTTTTATAAGTATTGTTTTTTAACCAATCTATGGCGCGGTCTACTAAGTCAAAAACAGGTTTGTTCTTTTCGCTGCGTACTAATTTTGTATTACAAGTCTTTTTAGTAATCCAACTCATGGCTATCCTAGAATCTGTATATAAAATACGGTCGCTATTATGTTGTTTTAAAAAGGCTAAACCATGTACAAGTGCTAAAAATTCTCCTATATTATTGGTGCCTTGTGCAAACGGACCTTGAATAAATAGTTGTTTTTTACTTTTAGTATCTACGCCTCTATATTCCATAATCCCTGGGTTTCCTGAAGATGCTGCATCAACAGCGATAGAATTATAGTTGGGTTGCCCAATTTTTTTAAGTTGTTCGGCTGTAAGTTCGCTTTTAAAGCTTTTATTTTTTCCGATAAAATCGAAATAGTTACTATCTAAAGCTTTTTTAGCCGTTTCAAATGTAGGAAATGACTTGTATTGTGCGCTTGGGTAATCTTTTATTTGAGCTTTGCAGTCGTTCCAAGAATCAAAAACGCCTGTTTTATGACCTTTCCAAACGGTGTAATATTTTTTTTTCTTTTTAGACATGTTTTGTTAGCTATCAAATAAAAAATAGATGTAATCCTTATATAAGGTCTCTCTTAAGATAATAATTTTTCAACCACTTTAGGGAAATGTTCCATCTCTAATTCATGAATTTTGGCTGCTACGTCTTGTGGAGTGTCATTTTTTTCAACATTACATTTCGCTTGAAAAATAATTGCACCATCATCATAATGTTCATTTACATAATGAATAGTAATTCCTGTTTCGGTTTCTTTATTAGCAACAACAGCTTCATGTACATGACTTCCGTACATACCTTTTCCTCCAAATTTTGGAAGTAATGCAGGATGTACATTTATAACCTTATTAGGAAATTCGTTAATAATGTTTTCGGGGAATTTCCATAAAAAACCAGCTAAAACTATTAAATCAGGTTGCGATGCTTTTAGTATGTTAAGCACGTCTTCACGTTCTGTAAAAGCTATTCGGTTAAAAGATAATGCGCTAATCTTTAGTTTTTTGCAGCGATCTAGTACTTTGGCATGAGGATTGTTAGTTAATACCTGAATAACAGACGCATTATCTCTGTTGTGAAAAAACTTTATTAAATTTTCAGCATTAGATCCACTACCGGACGCAAAAATCACAATACGTTTCATCTGTTTGTTTTAGTTTTAAAATTAATATCAGAAGTTTCAATTGGCATCAAATTTACAACAATGTTTAGCAAAATTCTCAGTTAAAATTCATAATATTACAGACAATTTTGTTAGAGATATTCAAATAATAAAATAATAAATATTAACAATTAAAGGGTAAAACTGAAAGACTTAAAAGTAATTTTAGTAAATTACAAGCACATTTTTAAAGGAAAGGTGTGTTTTAAAATAAAGTTTTTTATTTTTGCCTTCTAATTAAAACTTAAAATTAAAAAAATTATGTCAGACATTGCATCAAGAGTAAAAGCGATTATCGTAGACAAATTAGGAGTTGATGAAAACGAAGTTGTTACTGAAGCGAGCTTCACAAACGACTTAGGAGCAGATTCATTAGACACTGTTGAACTAATCATGGAATTCGAAAAAGAATTCGATATCCAAATTCCAGATGATCAAGCTGAAAACATTGCAACAGTTGGTCAAGCTATATCTTATATAGAAGCTGCAAAATAATTCAAAAAGAATTTATGGAATTAAAGCGAGTTGTAGTTACCGGTTTAGGCGCTTTAACACCTATAGGGAATACCAAAGATGAATATTGGGATGCTCTTATAAGTGGTAAAAGCGGTGCTGCGCCAATAACATATTTTGATACCGAGAAGTTCAAAACCAAATTCGCGTGCGAACTGAAAAACTTTACCGCTACAGATTTTCTAGATAGAAAAGAGGCTCGTAAGATGGATAGGTTTACGCAATATGCCATGGTAGCTTCAGATGAAGCTATTGCGGACGCAAAATTGGACTTAGACAAGGTTAACAAATTACGAGTTGGCGTTATTTGGGGAGCTGGAATTGGAGGCTTGGAAACGTTTCAAAACGAAGTGTTAAACTTCGCACAAGGAGACGGTACACCAAGATTCAATCCATTTTTTATCCCTAAAATGATTGCAGATATTGCACCAGGAAACATATCTATCAAAAATGGATTTATGGGACCTAATTATACAACAGTTTCAGCTTGTGCCTCATCGGCAAACGCCATGATTGATGCTCTAAACTATATTCGTTTAGGACATTGTGACGTTATTGTTACCGGAGGAAGTGAAGCTGCTGTTACTATTGCAGGAATGGGAGGTTTTAATGCGATGCACGCCTTATCAACAAGAAATGAAAGCCCAACAACGGCTTCTAGACCTTTTGATGCAACCAGAGATGGTTTTGTTTTAGGAGAAGGAGCAGGAGCAATTATTCTTGAAGAATATGAACATGCAAAAGCAAGAGGCGCTAAAATATATGCAGAAGTACTTGGAGGCGGAATGTCTTCAGATGCTTATCATATGACAGCACCACACCCAGAAGGAATAGGTGTAATTGCAGTGATGAAAAATTGTTTAGAAAATGCAGGTCTTAAACCAGAAGATGTTGATCATATCAACACGCATGGTACATCAACGTCTCTAGGAGATGTTGCTGAACTTAAAGCGATATCTGAAGTGTTTGGTGATCATGCAAAAAACATTAATATAAATTCAACCAAGTCTATGACTGGTCATTTATTAGGAGCTGCAGGAGCTGTAGAATCTATTGCTTCAATATTAGCAATAGAACACGGTATTGTGCCTCCAACAATAAATCACAATGTAGTTGATGAAAATATTGATGCTAAATTAAATTTAACATTAAATAAGGCTCAAAAGAGAGACGTTAAAGTTGCTATGAGTAACACGTTTGGATTTGGAGGACATAACGCTTGCGTTGTATTCAAAAAACTAGATTAATTCCTGAATGAATTACATTCGTAACATATTAAATTCCCGTTCTAAAAGTAACGGGAATTTTTTTTTACAACTGAAGCAAATTATAGGCTTCAATCCTAAAAATAAAGATTTGTACGTAAAAGCATTTACGCATAGATCTATGAACATTAAGGACGAAAAAGGAAACGCTATTAATTATGAACGCTTAGAGTTTGTAGGAGATGCTATGTTAGGCTCTGTAATAGCCTTTTATTTGTTTAATGAAGTGCCGCATGGAGATGAAGGCTATTTAACAAAAATGCGCTCAAAAATTGTAAGTAGAGAGCATTTAAATACTTTAGGAAAAGACCTAAGGTTAATAGATTTAGTAGAAAGTAAAATACCAACCACAAATTTTGGTAATAATATTCACGGTAATCTTTTTGAAGCCCTAGTAGGCGCTATATTTTTAGATAAAGGCTACAAGCAATGTGAAAAATTTATTTATAAACGTGTGATTAATCCACACGTAGACATTGAAACTCTTGAAACTAAAGTTATTAGCTATAAAAGCTTACTTATTGAGTGGTGTCAAAAAGAAAAAAAACAGTTTGATTATAACGTGTATGAAGATACCGGTAATGATGATATCAAACACTTTTCGGTAAAATTATCTATTGATGATAAAATTATTGCAAAAGCACGTGCAACTTCAAAAAAGAAAGCCGAAGAAAAAGCTTCAAAACGTGCCTTTTTTGCATTTCAAGAAAAAATCACAGATTTTTATAAATAATTTTCAGTAGGAAAAGTTAAAAAAATATCAATTCAAACGTTTTCGCTTGCTATTACTGGTAATATTAATGAAAACTTCACATTAAAGTACCCGTATTATACTATATTTACAATTCATAGTTGATAGATTATGGTATTGCACAAACTACAAGTTGATGATTTTTACGACGCTTCCTTTGCGCTTCTAGCTATACATTGTAGGTTAGAAGACTATAGATTAGCATATCTTCTCAATAGGAAATTAGAAATAAGCCTACAACGAAAAGAACATGATTTGGATTATAAATATTTTGCAGCGACATATTCCATTTATGAATGGGAAAATGTTGAGCAATATACCACATGGAATTTAATCTCAAATGTCTGTAAAAAAGAAGAAGATGCGCTCCAAAGTTCTGGCTCGTTGTTTACTACAAAAAGTACAATGCTTAAAACATATCATTTAATTCCTGAATTAAAAAAGGTAGACTTTTTTATAAAGATTGATATTGACGATCAGTTTTTTAACGATAAAGATATCCTTAATAAAATTCAAGAAATACCACAGGTCATTACCGCTTATAGTGTGGATGCCGAACAAATAAAATCTAAGGACCATTTAATTTTTTAAATTGATGTTAAAAAGAAAAAAAACAAAAATAGTAGCAACATTAGGACCAGCAACAAGTTCTAAAGCTGTATTAAAAGGAATGCTTGAAGAAGGCGTAGATGTGTTTAGAATTAATTTTTCTCACGCAGATTATGCAGATGTTGAAGAACGCATTGCTATGATTAGAGAGCTTAACGAAGAGTTTGGCTATAACGCAGCAATATTAGGAGATTTACAAGGCCCTAAATTACGCGTTGGTGTAATGAAAGGTGAAGTTGTTGTTAATGAAGGTGACGAAATTATTTTTGCAACAGGAGAACGTTTTGAAGGAACTAAAGAACGCGTTTACATGACGTATGATAGTTTTCCTCAAGATGCTAAAGCTGGAGAACGTATTCTTTTAGATGACGGAAAATTAATTTTTGAAGTTATATCTACAGATGAAGTTTCTGAAGTTAAAGCACGCGTTATACAAGGAGGTCCATTAAAATCTAAAAAAGGAGTTAACCTTCCTAATACAGATATCTCTCAACCTGCACTTACTGAAAAAGATATTGAAGATGCAATTTTTGCTATTAAAATGAAAGTAGATTGGATGGCTTTGTCATTTGTACGTCATGCTGAAGATTTAATGCAATTACACGATTTAATTAGTGAGCATAGTGAACATAAAATTCCAATTATTGCTAAAATTGAAAAGCCAGAAGCTGTAGAGAATATCGATAAAATTGTTGCTCATTGTGATGGTTTAATGGTAGCTCGTGGTGATTTAGGTGTTGAGATTCCTGCTGAAGAAGTACCACTTATTCAAAAGCAATTAGTATTACGTGCTAAAAAGGCAAGAATTCCAGTAATTATTGCTACTCAAATGATGGAAACAATGATTAGTAGCCTTACGCCAACACGTGCAGAGGTGAATGATGTTGCAAATTCTGTTATGGATGGGGCTGATGCTGTAATGCTTTCTGGTGAAACTTCTGTAGGAAGTTACCCAATACAAGTAATTAAGCAAATGGCTAATATTATTAGAAGCGTTGAAGATTCTCCACTTATTCAAGTGCCACAATCTCCACCACATATTAAAACAAAACGTTATATCACAAAATCTATTTGTTACCACGCCGCTCATATGGCAAACGAAATTGACGCAAGAGCAATTTCTACATTAACAAATAGTGGATATACAGCATTTCAAATTTCTGCTTGGAGACCAAGTTCTCATATTTTAGTTTTTACATCTAATAAGCGAATTTTAACACAACTTAGTTTGCTATGGGGTGTTAAAGCTTTCTTTTATGATAAGTTTGTAAGTACAGATGAAACAATTGAAGATGTTAATGCTATTGCATGTAAGAAAGGATATATAGAAGCAGGAGATATGCTTGTAAGTCTAGCAGCAATGCCAATTCAAGAAAAAGGAATGGTAAATACATTACGTGTTACCGAAATTAAATCATGTAATCTTTAAGAACAAAGATTTATATATTAAAAAACTCCAATAGATGTAAATCTATTGGAGTTTTTTGTTTGTAATTATTATTTAGTTATTAGAAAGTTCCAATAAAATGGCTTCCTTCTACATTTACTAATTCTGCACCTTTAGTTACAATACCAGTTTCAGTATCTACAACATAAATGTTTCCATTTTGTCCAACAGGAGCTTGAGTTAGGTATATTTCTGTTCCATCAACTACAAAACCTTGGTATTGGAATAAGTAGAAATCTGGATCATAAGGAATAGTATCAATTTTAGTAGCAGTTTGGGCATTTAAATCAACAAGAGCAAAAAATCCTTGAGCACCAGCAACACCTTCTGCAGAACCATTATGACGGTAAGCAACTACAGCTTTTCCGTTTGCAGCAGGTCTCCAAGCAAGAATATAAGCACCTTCAATACCTAAAGCGTCATCTAAGTTAAAATCGTAAGAATTATCATAGGTATTATCTGCATTAATTTTTAAAATATGAGAACCTTCTGGATCACTTTGGTTAGCTTGATATACACTTCCGTTGTAAAGAAATGAATTAATACTACGGTATCCATTAGTGTTACCATGTCCTACTGTTGATGTAATTACTGTTGGATTTAAAAGAGAAGGGTAATCTAAAACAATAGTTTTTGATCCTAAAATTTCATAATCACTATCACTTTCAGTAGTTTCTGGGTTCACTTTACTTAAACGTGCTCCAATATATAATTTGTCGCCATCAAGATTTAAAGTTGG
The DNA here is from genome assembly GCF_052934785.1 of Lacinutrix undariae. Classification (NCBI taxonomy): domain Bacteria; kingdom Pseudomonadati; phylum Bacteroidota; class Flavobacteriia; order Flavobacteriales; family Flavobacteriaceae; genus Lacinutrix; species Lacinutrix undariae. The sequence continues at coordinate 1,099,028 of NZ_CM128809.1, read as the reverse complement.
CATATCAATTCTTGAGATGTAGTATCCTAAAGCTTCTTCTTCAGCAGATAAAGGGACATCATGTTCTTGAAAATTGTTTATTAAAGAGTTTTCTAGATCTAAAGTTACTACACCAATAGTAGCATTAGTTCTTGTGTAATTGCCTTCTGCGTCTGCTTCATGTTCTGTTGATACATAAACAGCAGCACCCGTTTGGTCACCATCAAATAATTTAATCCATCGAGGTGCAGTTCCAACGTAAGGAGCAATACTAATTTCTGAACCTGTTTGTGTGTAGGTTTGACCACCTTCAACAAGGTATTTTGTGTAATTTCCACCAGTATCACCAGCGTAACTAATGTTAAAAATAGTATTACCGTCTTCTGAAGATTGTAAACGTGCTGTTCTATTTGAAGGAGCTATAAATCCGTTTTCAAATGGTTCAACAGAAAAATTTTCGTCTTTAGCGTCATCACTACTAATTGAGTAGATTAATGTACCACCATTTCCATCTCCAGGTGCTTCACCCATTCTAGCCGCTGCAACGGTTATCCATCTGTTACCATCTTCTAGTCCGCCTTCGCCTTGATCTGCGCTAGGAGAATCGTCACTACCACAACTAAAAGCTAGTAATGAAACACTAAATAATAGTGCTAATGTTTTAAGATTTAAAATCTGTTTTTTCATATTATTAGAATTTATTGATTGTATAATTAAGTTTAAAATAAAGTGCTCGTCCTGGTTTTTGAACTGAAAGGTTATCATAAACAGGCTCGTTAAAAATGTTTTTAATATCAAGGCTCATTACTAATTTCTTGTTAGGAAATGAATAAGTAACCCCAAAGTCTTGAACTAATTGTTCTGGAATTTTAAAGAAATCGTCTCCAACGGTATTAGAACCTTGAGAGACTAGGTATGAAAAATCGTCTGTGAAATACACCGAATAGAAAACGTTTAACAACGATTTTTTCTGAATAAGATTTTTAAATGAGTAACGTAAACTTCCATTCATTGTGAAGAATGGTGTGTTTGGAATATCAAACTCTGTTCCTCCTGTAGTTTCGCCTGTAAGATCAAAACGAGACATATTAAAATTAAATCCAAAGTTATTATTATAGGTATAGTTAAATTGTGCGTCTATACCTTTAGATTTTGCATTACCCTGATTAACGTATAATATTAATTCATCATCTACATTTAAAGAGGTTTCAATAGGTAAACCTATTCTATCTTTAATATCTCTTAAAAATACATTAGTTGAAAGGGTAAAACTGTGTTTTTTAAACTTGAATTTTCCAAATCTAAATCCTAGATTAAAATTATTACTCACTTCTGGATCTAAATATGGATTTGCAATAACATTATCTCCATCATTACCAAAAACTTCAGTTTCGTTGGGTAATCTTATCGCTTTTTCTGCAGATGTTAATAAAGTTACCGTTGGTATTATAGCATAAGATGCCGCAAAACCATAGCCTTCATATTTATTATTAGCTCTTACAATTTCATCAACAACAGTATTATTCCCTTCGCTATCAGTTGCAATTTCAGGATCAATACTTAAGGTTTTTTGATTATAATATTTACCAAATATGCTAGTTTTTAATTGATTGTTAACCGCAGATAATTCATAAGTTAACGCATATATGTTTTTATATAAATCTCTAGTTCCCATAAACGTGTTTTCTAATACCGTTTTTAAAGGATCACTATCTTCTCTTTCAATACTACTATATGCGTGGTTAAATAGTACTTTGTGATGTTCATTTATAGTATAAGCTATTCCGGTTCTAACCGAAGCAACTTGTCTTTCAATTTTAGCTAAAGTTGGTCCGCCTTCTTGTTGAGATCCCCAAGTATATTCATATTCGTTTCCTAAATAATCTATTGCTCTGTCACCATTCCAACTATATGCTGCAGCTAAGGTATCGTTTATATCTCTATCTCTTTTACCATATAATGCATTTACATTTACATCTAAGCCTTCTATAAAAAGGTCTTTCTTTTTGTAGTTTAAAGTTGATAATAGCGCGTTCGATTCTAAAAAACGATCTTTATATGGTGTTATTGTCATAAATGCACCATGTTGTACTTCTTTATAATCATCTGAAGCTGTTACACCAACAAAAAATTGATCGGCCCATTTTACGTTTGTAAAACCAACCTGTGCAACTCCTCCAGTTGACCTATATGCGTCATTAAAACGTCTTGCAGTAATAGGCGTTTGTACACCACCTAACCCAGTAACAACTACGCTACGTCCTGAAACTTTATAATCGTTATCTGAATAGTTATGAAACGCTGAAGCCTTAACCGTAAACCCAGATTTTTCTGAGCGATATAATCCATTTACATTGGTTTGAAATGTATTAAACGAACCATAAGAAGCAGATGCGTTTAAGTAGTTTTTACTTGTATTATGAAGTACAATATTAATTGCTCCTCCTAAAGCATCATCTGCTAAGTGACCAGGAACAACACCTTTATAAACCTCTATGTTTTTAATCATTGAAGCCGGAATACTATTTAAATTAAAAGAATTACCATACATTGAAATTGGAATTCCGTCAATAAATATCCTTACTGAATTTCCTGATAAACCATTTAAACTATATTCTACGCTAGAACCTAAACCTCCATTTTGACGAATTTTAACTCCTGCAGAAGTGTTAAGTAAATCATTTGTTTGAATGTTTCTAATACTAGCTTCCTTTGTTTCAATAACATTTACGGCAAATCCTTTATCTTCTATTTTCCTTTTTAAGGTTTTTGCATCAATTTTTATTTCTTCTAAATCTTGGTAAGTAGTATATACTAATGCTGTATTTAAGTTCTTTTTAGGCGTGTTTATTGTAACATTAATTATTTTTACTTTTGAATTTAACGAGCTAAATTCAAGGATGTATTCTCCGTATGGAATATTTTTAAAGAGGTAATTACCATTAATATCTGAATTCGCTTCTTTTTGAAAAGTAGCGCTTTTTAAAACAACATAAGTACCTAAAGCTGGCTCGTTGTTATCAAACTTAATAGTACCACTAAGTTCCCCTTCTTGGCTAAAAGCAAAAATGCTTAAGAAAAAAAATAAAAAAGTAGAGAATGTTTTTACTGATAACATGAGTAATATTTTTTACAAAAATACTCCTATTTATAATAAGTCCAAATAAGGATAACCTATTTATTGATAATTTATTAAGAAAGTGTTTATGTTGTTTATTTATAAAAAAAATAACATTATAATTGTGAATATATAGATTTTTGCTGCTTATAATAAGCTATTATAAATAACACCTGTTTTATGTTTGTAGGTTTAACTTTGTAAACAGGGATAAAACAGATTGTAGTCACTAAAATATTACAAATTAAGGATTTTAAAATTCAAATTTCAATTGTACTGTGACTGTTTTTTTTTCAGGCTTTTTAGCAGTTTCTGTGTTTAAATTAGATAGTGATATCCCTAATAAGCGTACAGAATTACTTAATTTTTCTTGATATAAAAGTTCTTTTGAGGCTTCAAGTATTAGCGCTTCATCATTTATAAAATAAGGAAGTGTTTTACTGCGTGTTTGTAATGTGAAATCGCTGTATTTTATTTTTAGAGTCACCGTCTTTCCTGATAGTTTATTATGTTGTAAACGTTTAGAAACTTCTTTAGCAATATGCTCTAGTTTTTGCAGCATAAATATTTCTGAAGATAAATTTTCACTAAAAGTGCGTTCGGCTGCTAAAGATTTTCTAATTCGGTTTGGACTAACTTGCGCAGTATGAATACCTCTTACAATATGATAGTAATATGCTCCTGATTTTCCAAAGTGTGTTTCTAAAAATTCTAAGGATTTCAATTTTAAATCAAGCCCTGTAAAAATCCCTTTTTGGTACATTTTTTCGGCAGTAACTTTACCAACGCCATAAAATTTTCTAATATCTAAGGCTTCCAAAAAAGTTAAAACCTCTTCTGGGTTCACTGTTTTTTGTCCGTTAGGTTTATTGTAATCACTCGCTACTTTGGCAACAAATTTATTAATAGAAATCCCAGCGGAAGCGGTAAGTCCAATTTCATCAAAAATGCGATGTCTTATTTCTTTAGCAATTAATGATGCACTAGGATGTCCTTTTTTGTTTTCAGTTACATCTAAATAGGCTTCATCAAGCGATAATGGTTCTACTAAATCTGTGTAATCTAAAAATATAGCTCTAATTTTTTTTGAAATCTCTTTGTAGCGTTCAAAATTGGGTTTTACAAAAATTAAATCCGGACAAAGGCGTCTAGCTTTTACCCCACTTATAGCACTGCGCACACCAAAAACACGTGCCTCGTAACTTGCAGCACTTACCACACCGCGTTTTCCACCACCACCAACGGCAATTGCTTTACCTTTAAGATCTGGATTATCCATTTGCTCAACAGAAGCATAAAAAGCGTCCATATCCACATGAATAATTTTTCGTATTGGTAAATCGTTTTGCATGACGTAAATTTATAACTTTAAATAAAATGTATGCGTTCAGTTTCCTTTTTTAATATGAAATTAACCATACTTGTAGTATATTATGATGATAGAAATAGAACGTAAGTTTTTAGTAAATTCAGAGGTATTTAAAACCGAGGCATTTGCCAAAACTCGCATTATACAAGGGTTTTTAAATACAGCTAAAGAACGAACTGTAAGAGTGCGTTTAAAAGGTGAATTGGGCTTTATTACTGTAAAAGGACAATCTACAAATGATGGTTTGTCGCGTTTTGAATGGGAAAAAGAAATTAGTAAAACTGATGCTGAAGCCCTTTTTAAACTTTGTGAGCCTGGAATGATTGATAAAACGAGATATGAAGTTAAAATTGGTGCTCATATTTTTGAAATAGATGAATTTTATGGCGATAACAACGGTTTGGTTGTTGCTGAAGTAGAATTAAATAGCACTAACGAAACATTTTTAAAACCCGATTGGTTGGGCTTAGAAGTCACTGGAGATTTAAAATATTATAATTCACAATTAAGTAAAACCCCATATAAAAATTGGAACTCATGAAAAAACTTGTAATACTAATAATAGCTATGGCTTTTGTAGCTTGTAAAAATGAAACTAAAACCATTGATACAAAATTAGAAACCACAATTGATACCGTTAAAGAAATAGATGTTGATAATCTAGTGATTGATAAAGATGTGATTGATGAAAATGGTAATATTGTATTTAATTCTATTGAAGAGGAGGTAGCTGATTTAAGATTAAAAGGGTTTAAAATTAAAGATGTAATTGATGATGCTACCAATGATACTATTATAATGCAAAAATATTTTATGGTATTTTTAAAACGTGGCGTAATTCATAATCAAAATGAGGAAGAAGCTGCGTTATTGCATGAAGAACATTTAGCATATTTAAAAAGAATGTATGAATTAGGTTATACTGATATTTCCGGACCATTTGAAGGCGAAGGTGATTTAAGAGCCGCAACAATTTATAATGTTCCAACACTTAAAATTGCCGATAGTTTAGCAAAAGTAGACCCTATTGTAAAGTCTGGACGTTTACAGGTTGAGATTCATCCTTGGTGGGCAGTAAAAGGAAACAGCTTACGATAAGACACAAAAAAGCCACTCATTGAGTGGCTTTTTTTATATAGTATAATTAAATAATTATGATTTTTTATCTGTAGTACAACAAGCTTTCTTACAATCTTTATCGCAAGTTTTTGCTTCAGCTTTTTCTGCTTCAGTTTTGTTTGCACAACACGCCATTTTACAGTCTGCTTTACAAGCCATTTTTTCAGTTTTTTCATTAGAAAAAGAGGTTACTGTTTTAATGTCTTTTACTTTGTACATATCTCCAGTTTTAGTAACTGTTTCTTCAAGAGAAGTTGGTGTTACTTTAGCTTGGTCATATTCAACCATTGCTAATTCTTTGTCAAAATCTACTGTTACAGATTTTACACCTTCCATTTTAGATAGTTTTTTTTCAATAGTTTTTGCACATCCAATAGCACATGTCATTCCTTCAATACCAAACTCTGCTTTTACATAAGTTGCATTAGGATCTAATTTTGCTACAGTTTTAGTTGTTGCTGTTTCTACAGTTTTAACTTCTGGTTGTGCATTGTTTTTACATGATACAATAGTAATTGCTAAAACGGCTATTGCTAAAATGTTTTTAATTGATTTCATAATAATATGATTAAAGGTGTTTGTTTTGTAATAGATAGCAAATCTAATAAATATAGTTATTTGTAGTTAGTTAATTAACTAAATTTATGATAAGTGGTTTTTGGATATAAAAAAACCGAAGCTATTAACTTCGGTTTTTATATGAATTTGCGTTATTGATTAGTTAAAATCAGCATCGCTAACCCCTTCGTTAAACTTAGTATCTACAGTAGATAAAAGAATAACTTGTGGTCCTGTTGTTACTTTTTGAGTATAAGGTACAAATACACCATTTACTGCTTTGTAGTCAGATAAATCAATAGTTGTAGTCATTGTTTGTTCTCCAGCTTTAACAGAAGTTTCTGTACGTACTAAATAAGACGTTTCAACGCTATAGTATTTGTAAGTTACATTGTCTCCAGTAGTTGCTTTTACTTTATAAACGTCTGTACCATCAATAGTAGCAATAGACTCTAAAGTAGCAGTAGCAGCATCAAAGTATAATTCTGGGAATAATCCTTTTTCAGCTTGTTTTAAAGCAACTTCAGTCTCAGACATTGGCATTTTTCTACCTTGTTGTTCAGCATATCCAGCAGTTCCGTTGAATTTTTGCTTCATAACAGTTCCCATTCCTTCAATGTTCATTTCCATAGAAGATTTATTTGGAGCCATTGCTTTAATTACAGCAGTTGGTTTAAAAGGCATACCTTCAATAGTAACGTTTGCATTTGTAAACATTGTTTTAACTTTCTCTAAGTTTTCTTTACCACCAATAGCTTTAATGTAGTCATTAACTACAGTTGTTGCTGTTACTCCTGCAGGGATAGGTTTTGAAAATACTGGTTTTTCAACGGCATTTGCAAACGTATCGTAATACTTAATAGGAATTCCAGATTTTTCAAGGTTTCCTAATACTTCACTTCCTTTTCCTACTACTATAATACGTGCGTTATCTGTAGAGAAATACTTTTTAGCTGCATTTTGAATGTCCTCAACAGTTAAAGCATTTAATTTTTGTAAGTAAGTTGTGTAAAAATCTTCTGGTAAGTCATTTAATTTAATGTTTAAAGCATACTCAGCAATAGTTTGAGGTTGCTCTAAAGCCATAACAAAACTTCCTACGTATTTAGCTTTTGCGCTTTTAAGAGCATCAGCATCTACTAATTCTGTATTGATACGAGTAATTTCTTTTAAGATTTCAACGATAGAACTATCAGTAACCATATTTCTTACACTTGCACTAGCAGAAAAGCGAGCTGCATTGTAGCGGCTAGATCCTACACTAGAGTAAGCACCGTAAGTATAAGCATGTTCTTCACGAAGGTTTTTAAATAAATAACCTTCACCACCACCACCTAAAATGTAGTTTGCAATTTTAGCTGCAAGGTAGTCTTCATCTTTCATTTGTAGATCTACGTTATTTGTAACAGTAACGTTAGATTGTACCGCATTTGGCATATCTACAAAGTTAATTTGTGTGTATTGTACGTTTGCGTTTGGTTGTTGAACAGTTCTAGAAATTTCAATAGATTTTTCCCAATCATTGAAATATTTCTTGATTTGTTTCTTAGCTTTTTTAAATTCGATATCACCAACAACAACTATGTAAGCATTGTTAGGGTTAAAGTATTTAGCATAAAAAGCCATAACGTCATCAAAAGTGATGTTGTTAATTGTTTCTTCAGTCATAAATTCACCGTAAGCATGGTTTTTACCGTAAGATAAAGCTCCACCAACACGTCCTGCAACTGCGTCTACACTTTTTGCATCATTTTTTAAACCTTCAATAAGTTTTGTCTTTTCTTTTTCAAACTCTTCTTCAGTTAATAAAGGATTGATTGCTGCATCTGCCATTAATTCTAAAATTCTTTCAGAATATTTAGCTAGTGAGCTACCAAAAGCACTTTGAGAACTAAATCCGATTCTTGCTCCTAAGAAATCAATTTCTTCATTAAAATCATCTTTAGAGATAGATGTTGTACCGTTTCCTAACATTGCACCAAGAATGCTAGATACTCCAGCTTTATTTCCTTCAACAATTGGAGAGTTGTCTATTCTTAAAGAATAAGAAACTCTTGGTAATTTATGGTTTTCAACGACTAAAACTTTAATTCCGTTTTTTAGTTCAAATTCACCAGGAACTTCCAAAGTAATTTTTGGAGCTGGTCCCGGTTTAGGTTGTTTAGATCTGTCTATTTGTGCTTGCGCTCCAATAGCCATTAAAAACAATACTAATACTGCTGATATTTTATTTTTCATTATTGTTTTGTTTTTTAGTTATCGCTTTTTTCTTCTGGTAAATACTCTAATAATAACCTTTGGTTAGGGTTTAAGTATTTTTTTGCAACGTTTTGGATGTCTTCTCTTGTAATAGATCTGTAAATTTCTATTTCGTTATTGATAAGGTTTACATCATCATGAAGCATATAGTAAGTTGCTAAAGAACTAGCAATACCTTCTACACTTGAATTTGAGCTTACAAAATTGTTTTCAAATTGATTTAATAATTTTTGGTGATCTCTTTCTGAAATTAATTCAGTTTGTAGATTTACAATTTCTTCATCAATTTCAGCTGTTAATTCATCAAGAGTAGTTTCTCCCATTGGCATACCAAATAAGATGTAAGCACTGTAATCTTCTTGACTAAAGTTGAAAGCTCCAACTTGTAAAGCCATTTTCTTTTCGTCAACTAATTTCTTGTATAATTTAGAAGATTTTCCACCACTTAAATAAGTTGAAATCATTTCTAATACATAAGAATCTCTGTCTTTGTAAGACGGTGTTCTGTATGCTGCAATTAAAGCAGGAATTTGAATGTTTGCATCATATTCCTTAACATGCATAGTTTCTGTAATAGGCTCTTCTTTAGCTAAGTTTCTTACTACATCAGCACCACGAGGAATTGGTCCAAAATAATCTTCGATCATTTTTTTAACCTCAGGTTTTTGAAAATCTCCAGCAACTACTAAAACAGCATTGTTAGGGACATAAAACTTTTTGTTGAAGGCTTGAAATTCTTCTAAAGTAGCAGCATCTAAATGATCCATTTTACCAATTGTTGTCCAACGGTAAGGGTGATTTTTAAATAAGTTTGCTTTAACATATTCTAAGAAACGTCCGTAAGGTGCATTATCAACACGCATACGTTTTTCTTCTTTTACAACTTCGTTTTGAGTATCAACACCAATTTGGTTAATTACTGGGTGTAATAAACGTTCAGACTCTAACCATAATCCTAATTCTAAGTTATTAGAAGGGAATACTTCGTAATAGTAAGTTCTATCGTCAGAAGTGTTTGCATTAAATTTTCCTCCATTAGCAGGAATAATTTTCATGAATTCTCCACGACCAATGTTTTCAGTTCCTTCAAATAAAAGGTGTTCAAAAAAGTGAGCAAAACCTGTACGTTCTGGGTTTTCATCTTTAGCACCTACATGGTACATAACAGAAGTAGTAACAACAGGAGCAGAGTTATCTTGATGAAGAATAACATGCATTCCGTTATCTAAATCATACTCTTCAAATTCAACTTTCTGTGCTGAGGCAAAATGTCCTACTAGCAACAAAGAAGCTAAAGAAAATAAGCATTTTTTCATTGTGAGTTTGTTTTAAGTTTATATCTATAACATGGTAAGTCTAACATTTTTTTAAATTGTTACACTTTCCACAAAAATAATAAATCAAAATTCGGTTTCTATAAAATTATAAAGAAAATATAATATTGTAATTCCTTTATATATAGACGTTTTTTGGTCAATTGATGTGGAATAAAAAAAAAAGCAAGTTTTATTTTACGTCTTAATGCACAAAAGCTTTGTATATTAAGAATATAGACATATATTTGCACTCATTTTTTATAATAATTAACATTAAAACGTTACGCTATGTACGCAATTGTAGAGATAGCAGGGCATCAATTCAAAGTTGAAAAAGACCAAAAGTTGTTTGTTAACCGTTTAGCTATAGAGGAGGGTCAGGAAGTTTCTTTCGACAACGTTCTTTTAGTAGCAGATGGTAGCAATGTAACTGTAGGCGCCCCAGCTATAGACGGAGCTCAAGTAGGAGCAAAAGTCATTAAGCACCTTAAAGGTGATAAAGTAATCGTTTTCAAGAAGAAAAGACGTAAAGGATACCGTGTTAAAAACGGACACCGTCAATCTTTAACTGAAATCGTAATTGAAAGTATTGCAACTTCTGGAGCTAAGAAAGCTGCTCCAAAAAAAGAAGTAAAAAAAGCTGCACCTAAAGCAACTGCAAAAGCAGATGATTTAAAAAAGATTGAAGGTATTGGACCGAAAATCGCAGAAACATTAGTTGCTGCTGGAATTGCATCTTATGCAGATTTAGCAAAAGCTGATTCAGCAAATATCTCTGAAATTATCGCAGACGTTCGTGGGAACCATGTTACTGATACATGGCCAGCACAAGCTCAATTAGCTGCCGATGGTAAATGGGACGAGTTGAAAAAATGGCAAGACGAATTAGATGGTGGTAAAGCGTAATTGCTTAATCACTTAAGTTTAACAATATAAAACCTTAAGACAATGGCTCATAAAAAAGGAGTAGGTAGTTCGAAAAATGGTAGAGAATCAGAATCAAAACGTTTAGGCGTTAAGATTTTTGGTGGACAAGCAGCTTTAGCTGGTAATATCATTGTAAGACAAAGAGGAAATACACATCACCCAGGTGAAAATGTGTATGGAGGAAAAGACCACACTTTACACGCGAAAGTTGATGGTTTAGTGAAATTCACAAAGAAGAAAGATGGTAAATCTTTTGTTTCTATTGAAGCTTTTGAAGCTTAATTGAATTTTACCCATAATATTAAAGCCCATTCTATTTTTTTAGAATGGGCTTTTTTTATACTTTATCTTAATGCTGAAATTTTCTGTTAGTCTATAATTTCCATTTTCTTTAATAAGAAGCTAGCATTCATATTTTGGCAAACCCCTACTTTAAATTTGTAGTCAAAATGTAATTCGTTGTCTATAATCTGCGCATCAAAAAAGTAGTTTTTTACTTCGCTTAATTCGTCTTCAATAGTACATAAACTTAAATCGTGAGTGGCGATAATTCCTGTGGCGTGAGTAGCTACTAGTTTTTCAACAAATTTCTTTGATCCAATAGCTTTATCTGTACTGTTTGTGCCTTTTAAAATTTCATCTAAAATAATAAAGTACGATTCTTTTTGTACTTCATCTACAATAAATTTAAGACGTGTTAATTCGCTAAAAAAGTAACTACTGTCATCTGTTAGAGAATCGCTTGTACGCATGCTTGTAATTAGTTTTACAGGGTTGTATTTACTAGATGTTGCACATACAGGTAAACCTACATTAGCCATTACGATATGAAGAGATATTGTACGCAAAAATGTGCTTTTTCCAGCCATATTTGCTCCGGTTACAATACAAAATTGTTGCGCATCAATCACCACATCACTATTTACACGTTTTTTAGCATCTAAAAGTGGGTGACCCAAATTTTTAGCATCAATGGTAATTTTATCTGTTGTGATAGTTGGGTAATTATAATCTGGATTATTAAAAGCATAATTACCTAAGCTATTATAAGCGTCAAAAAATGAAACAACTTCAAACCAATGTGCTACTTTATTACCATATTGTATCACCCATTGCTCTACTTTATAGCTGTTTTTTAGGTCTGATAAAAATAGTCCATTTCCAAAAATGGCTGAGATAAGATTATTACGGTTATCTAAAGCGTCTAAACTTTTTGAAAACTCTTTAAAGATTACGGAAGCTTTTTTGCTTTCGGCTTTAATTTTTTCTTGTTGAATTTTTAGTAATTGCGAAGAAAATTCTTGCTGTTCTATTTGGTCTAATAATAAAGCATATTGCCTAAATGTGTCTTTTATCTTGTCTGTATTGCCGGCTAAATTATTTATAGGTTTTATAAAACGTCCGGTAATTGCTAAACCAACTAAAAGCCAATAACCAATAAATGAAATGCCAATAATTTCTAAAACACCTAATGCAGCTATGGTTATTGAGCAGATGGTAAAAGCTAATGGCAACCATTTAATGTAGCTATTAGAAAACGTTTTGTAATCTGCTAACCATTCAATAATATCAGATGCTTTTGTTTCAACTTTAATAAGGCTTGCTGTTGCCGAAAATTTTTGTCGCCATTTAGGAAGTTCAGCTAATTCTTGAATCGCTTTTTGACGAGACTCAATGTTTTTAGTATTATTTTCGGTTAGGGATTTGGCAAGATTTTGAGCACCTTCATCTATAGAAGTTCTATTTATAAATTGAAAAAAGGAGCCTTTTCCGAACAAATCGATATCTAAACTGTAAAAATGTGTTGGGTTTTGAAACTGTAATCCATCATCTCTATCATGAAAATCTCCTGAAGCTATTTTTATTTCATCAGTATTAATTTTAACTAATGCTTTATGTAAGTTACGTTGGTTTTTAAGTCTTGTGTGCTTATTTAATAGTATGATAAATAATACAATTCCTACAACAGCAATTATTGCTGCAACTTGCCACATACTAAACGTAAAATATATTGCTATAGCGGTAATAATAAATACTGAGAGTCTTAGCGTACTTAGTATTGCTATCTTTTTTGAAAGCTGCTTCACGCGTGTTTGATGCGTTTTTAATTCTTGTTGATAAAACATGTTTGGTGCTTGCATAATATTGATGTTACTTGGTAAAGGAACAAAAAAAATCCCAAGATTGCTCTTGGGATTTGTTAATTGATATTTGATTTACGAGATTCCTGTTTTCACAGCAATTAATTATCCTTTAAGGCTCGCTTTTAAATATTCGTTATTCATGCGGGCTATGTTTTCTAAAGAAATTCCTTTAGGACATTCAACCTCACAAGCTCCAGTGTTGGTACAGTTACCAAAACCTTCTTCGTCCATTTGTTTTACCATGTTTAATACACGGTCTGTTGCTTCAATTTTACCTTGTGGTAATAATGCAAATTGCGATACTTTAGCACCAACAAATAACATAGCTGAAGAGTTTTTACAAGACGCTACACAAGCTCCACAACCAATACAAGTTGCTGCTTCAAAAGCAGTATCTGCATCATGTTTGTTTACTGGAATTGCATTAGCATCAATAGTGTTACCAGATGTGTTTACTGAAATAAATCCTCCGGCATGTTGGATTCTATCAAAAGCACCTCTATCAACAATTAAATCTTTTACAACAGGAAACGCAGTCGCTCTAAATGGCTCGATAGTAATTGTATCACCATCTTTAAACATACGCATGTGTAATTGACAAGTTGTTACAGCACGATCAGGACCATGAGCTTCACCGTTAATATATAAAGAACACATTCCGCAAATTCCTTCACGACAATCGTGATCGAAAGCTACTGGTTCTTCATCGTTGTTTACTAATTGTTCGTTTAAAACGTCTAACATTTCAAGGAAAGACATATCTGGAGAAATATCGGTAACTTTATAATCTACCATTTTCCCTTTATCACTTGCGTTTTTTTGACGCCAAATCTTAAGTGTTAAATTCATCATAGCTTCCTTTATTTGTAACTTCTTTGTTTTAATTCTATATCCTTGAACTCTAATTCTTCTTTGTGTAGCACAGCATCACTAGGCTCTCCTTTATATTCCCAAGCAGAAACATAAGCAAAGTTTTCATCATCACGTTTTGCTTCTCCTTTTTGTTCACCGTCTAACTCAACAGCATCTTCTCTAAAGTGTCCACCACAAGATTCTTCTCTGTTAAGAGCATCTTTAGCGAATAATTCACCAAGTTCTAAGAAATCGGCAACACGACCAGCTTTCGCTAATTCTTCGTTGTATTCATCATTAGATCCAGGAACTTTTACTTCTTTCCAGAATTGAGCTCTAAGCTCTTTAATTTCAGAAATAGCTTCTGTTAATCCTTTTACGTTTCTAGACATTCCAACTTTGTTCCACATGATTTTTCCTAATTTCTTATGGAAATAATCTACAGAGTGTTGTCCTTTATTAGTTACAAAGAATTCTAATGTTTTTCTTACTTCGTTTTCTGCAGCTTCAAATTCTTTTGAGTCTGTTGAAATTGCTCCAGTACGAATATCATTAGATAAATAATCTCCAATAGTATAAGGTAATACAAAATATCCATCGGCTAAACCTTGCATTAATGCCGAAGCACCAAGTCTGTTAGCACCGTGATCAGAGAAATTTGCTTCTCCAATTGCGTATAATCCAGGAACAGTTGTCATTAAGTTATAATCAACCCAAATTCCACCCATTGTGTAATGTACCGCCGGGTAAATCATCATTGGTGTGTTGTATGGATCTTGATCTACGATTTTCTCGTACATCTGGAATAAGTTTCCGTATTTGTTTTTTACAACTTCTTGACCTAATTTTTTTACTAAAGCAGCATCGTTAGCATCAAGATGTCTAATGATTGCTTGCTCTTTTCCGTAACGTTGAATTGCCGAAGCAAAATCTAAAAATACAGCTTCACCTGTTGCGTTTACACCGTAACCAGCATCACAACGTTCTTTTGCTGCACGAGAGGCAACATCACGAGGTACTAAGTTTCCAAAGGCTGGGTAACGACGCTCTAGGTAATAATCTCTATCTTCTTCAGCTAATTCTCTAGGCTTTAAAGCACCAGATTTAATAGCTTCAACATCTTTCATGTGTTTAGGTACCCAAATACGTCCATCATTACGTAAAGATTCAGACATTAACGTTAGTTTAGACTGATGATCTCCAGAAACAGGAATACATGTTGGGTGAATTTGTGTGTAACAAGGGTTTGCAAAGTAAGCACCACGTTTGTGAGCTTTCCAAGCAGCTGTTACATTACTTCCCATCGCATTAGTTGATAAGAAGAATACGTTACCATAACCACCAGTTCCAAGAACTACAGCGTGAGCTGAGTGGCGTTCAATTTCTCCAGTAATTAAGTTACGTGTTATAATTCCACGAGCTTTACCATCAACTTTTACAACGTCAAGCATTTCGTGACGGTTGTACATTTTAATTTTACCACGACCTATTTGACGGTTCATAGCAGAGTAAGCTCCTAATAATAATTGTTGTCCAGTTTGTCCGGCAGCATAAAATGTTCTTGATACAAGAACTCCACCAAACGAACGGTTATCTAATAATCCACCATATTCACGTGCAAAAGGAACCCCTTGAGCAACACATTGGTCAATAATATTAGCTGATACTTCAGCTAAACGATATACGTTAGCTTCACGAGAACGGTAATCACCACCTTTTACAGTATCGTAAAATAAACGGTACGTTGAATCCCCATCACCTTGATAGTTTTTAGCGGCGTTAATTCCCCCTTGTGCAGCAATTGAGTGCGCACGACGAGGAGAATCTTGAAAACAAAATGCTTTCACGTTGTATCCTAGCTCTGCTAAAGTTGCAGCAGCCGATCCACCTGCTAATCCTGTTCCAACAATAATAACATCAATGTTACGCTTGTTTGCAGGGTTAACTAAGTCGATATGATTTTTATAATCAGTCCATTTATCTTTAATAGGACCTTTTGGTGTTTTTGAATCTAAAGCCATTTTTAGATGTGTTTTTTAGTGATTAAAATGATGAACAAGCGCGATAACGATAAATCCTAATGGGATAATAACCGCATAGGCTTTTCCAAAACCTTTTAAACCTTTAGTGTATTTGTTGTTAGCTCCCATTGATTGAAATGCAGAACTAAAACCATGTAATAAGTGTAATGCTAAGAATACAAACCCTAAGCAGTATAAAGCAACTCTCCATAAAGGCACAAATTTCTCTTGTAACTCATGGAAATATCTAAACTCACCATTATGCATTCCTGTCATATCACCAACAATATATTTGGTGTTAATTTCTGGAATCCAAAAATCTAAAAAGTGTATTACTAAAAAGATTAAGATGAATAAACCACTGTAAATCATGTTACGGCTCATCCAAGATGAATTTGCAGCACCATTGTTTTTTGCGTAGCTTACTGTACGCGCTTTCTTATTTTTAATTTCTAGAGCAAATCCCATAATAAAATGAAATAATACACCAAAAATCAATACAGGTTGCATTACATATTGAATTGCCCAAAATGTCCCCATAAAGTGTGATACTTCGTTAAAAGCATCTGGACTAAATACAGATAAAAGGTTAATTACAAAATGTTGTAGTAAGAAAATCATTAAGAAAAGTGCCGAAAGTGCCATCGCTACTTTTCTTCCAATTGAAGATTTTAAAAATCCGCTCATTATTTTTTGAAGTTAGATTATGTATAACAAATGTAAGGCTGAATTAGATTATAGACAAAAAGTTGACTTATTAAATTTGTATTTAGAATCATTTTAATTAAAAAAAAGATATTAGCTCATGAAAATGACTTATTTTATAATTAAATTTCTAGTTTGCGAGTCTATTTTAAAAATATAATCGCCTTTAGGAAGATAGTAAAGCTCGTTTTCAGCTTTGTCAATTTGAATTTCAGAATGCTTTTTTAATAGTGCTTTTCGTCCTTTTCTAGATAATGTTAAGTGATAGTCCACCGCATTAAATCCTTTTATTACATTAACCGAAACCTCGTGAAGTAAATCATTATCTTCAGATATTATTTTTATCGTCTTTTTTTCGGCTTTCAAGCTGTAAAACTCTAACGTAGTTGTAGCTTCATAAGCTTGTGTATTGTTTCCATAAAAATTTCCCCAATATTTAGAATGTCTTATCGTTTTAGGAGTGAAAAGTGTAAGCGGTTGGTTTAGTTTTTCAACAGTCATTTCTTGAATGTTTTTAATATCAACCAAATAAATACTCCTTCCGTGGGTACCAATTAAAAGGTGTTTTTCTTCTGGTTGAACAACCATATCGTGTACTGCAACACTAGGAATTCCGTTACTAAAAATTTGCCAATTTTCTCCTTTATCAAACGACATATATGCGCCATTATCTGTTCCTAAATAGAGTATGTTTTGGTTTTCTGGATCTTCTTTAATTACATTTACCGGTGACCCCGGAAGCGTTACTGCGATATTTGACCACGTGGCTCCATAATTATCAGAGACGTAAACATAGCTGTTAAAATCATCCCATCTATAACCATTAAGTGCTACATAAACGCGTTCTTTTTTATGTTGTGAAGCAATTACTCGAGTTACCCAAAGATCTTTTGGAAATGATTCTGAAATTATTGTCCAATCATTCCCCGAATTTTTAGTAAGTTGTACCAACCCGTCATCACTTCCAGTGTAAATTACACCAAACTGAAATGGCGATTCGCTAATAGTAGTTAAAGTTCCGTAGGCTACGTTTCCTTTTTTTCCACCTTGAGTTAAATCGTTACTAATCGCTTCCCAATCATCACCTTTATTTAGAGAACGCATTAATTTATTACCTCCTAAATATAAAATATCTTGGTTGTGAGATGATAATAAAATAGGGGTTTGCCAATTAAAACGATAAGGTGTTTCTCCTAGTTGATGTTTCGGTTGAATGTAGATTTGCTTGTTTGTAGACGTGTTAATCCTAAAATAATTTCCAAACTGATAACCGGTGTACACAAGATCACTATTTCTGTTATCTATTTGAATTTGCATTCCGTCTCCACCCATAATTCGTGTCCATGGATATTGCCCTTCTTGATGCCATTTTTTGTCTTCTGGAGCGTTATATGGTCCGTGCCAAACGCCATTATCTTGCAAACCTCCGTATACATGATATGGTTTTTGATAATCTATATTTATAGCATAAAATTGACCTACTGCAGGTGAGTTGTTTTTTATCCAATTTTCACCATCATCATAAGTCATGTTTACACCTCCATCATTTCCATCAATTAAATGCCCTTGTTTTTTAGGATTTACCCATAAGGCTTGATGATCTGCATGCACGTTTTCTTTACTAATATTTGTAAATGTTTTTCCGCCGTCTTTAGATTTTAAAATAGGAACTCCTAAAACGTAAATTCCATTTTCATCTTGTGGATCTACTCGTATTTCGCCAAAATAATAGCCATAGCTATAATATAAATTATCTATGTTTTCTGTATGTGTTTTGTTCCAATTTTTACCGCCGTTAGTAGTTTTAAAAACTTCGGCTCCAATAACTGGCGCGTCAAATAACATGGCGTTGGCATCTTCTAGGTAATGTGCTAAATCAATAGGTTTTACATGCCCATTTTTTACCATTTGTTTCACGTTTTGTGCGCGGTATTTTTCCTGAAATCCATTCTGTTTTAAAAACCCATTTAGTTTTTTGTCTTCTAATTTTAAGAATGTTTCAGAACTCATGGTTTTAAAATCCTCTTTGTTGAGAATATTACTGTGTTGTGTTTTGCTTTCAGCTGTTCTTCGGAATTGACTATCTAATAATGCATATACTGTGTTTTTGTTAAAAACCGCCAAACCTATACGACCAACACCTTCTCCTGTTGGAAATCCACTATTTTTTGTTGATATTTTGGTCCAACTTTCACCTGCGTCTGTGCTTTTGTATAATGCTGAATTATGTCCGTTTCCATTAAAATTCCAAGCTTTACGTTCTCTAGTCCAAGAAGCCGCATACAAAATATTAAAATCTTCAGGAGCTGCTTGCACATCTATAATTCCGCTTTGCGCATCAATAAAAAGTGTTTTTTGCCATGTTTTTCCACCATCGGTAGTGGCGTACATTCCTCTATTTTCATTTTCAGAATATAAATGTCCGGTAACACCAACAATTACATGGTTTGGATTGTTAGGATTAATTAAAATACGCCCAATATGATGCGCGTCTTTTAGTCCCATATTTTGCCATGTTTTTCCGTTATCGGTAGATTTTAAAATTCCAATTCCAGCATAACTAGATCTTGACGAATTGTTTTCACCGGTACCAATCCAAATGGTTTTTGTGTTCCAATCTACAGCAATATCACCTACATTTTGGGTTTGGGCCGTATTGGTAATTGGGGTAAAAGTAGTACCGTTATTTGTAGTATGCCAAACACCTCCTGAGGCATAACCTGCATAAAACTCGGTAGGATCGTTTGGGTTTACTTCAAGATCTACAACACGACCACTCATAACTGTTGGGCCAATATTTTTTAAAGGTACTTGCTTAATAAGTGATTGCTCAGTAAGTTGTGCTTTTTGTTGTAAAGCTGTTTGTGTAGTTGCCGATGTTGTGGGGTGTTGGCTATAACAAACAAAAGATATCGTTGTAAAAAACAGACTAAAAGTCTTTGGGAATTTCATAATAGATGGTTTGGTTAAAAAACGAATTTCACCTTAAGTGGATAGGCGTATAAATATACAATTTATGTTTCATTTATATTGAAAGCAGATTATAAGATTATTTTATGATAGGCTATTCTTCTACCTTAAAATTATCTTGTACTTTTGAATATTCAATAAAAAAACACATCATGAAATATCTACCAATTGACCATAATTTATTCATAAAAAATCGTAAAAACTTTACTGCTCAGATGAAGCCAAGTAGTTTAGCGGTTTTTAACTCTAACGATATTTATCCTATAAGTGCTGATAGTACATTACCTTTTCAGCAGCATAGAGATATTTTTTATTTAAGTGGTGTAGATCAAGAAGAAAGTGTATTGGTATTGTTTCCAGATTGCCCAAATGCTGCGCATAGAGAAATTTTATTCTTAAAAGAAACTAACGAGCATATTGCCGTTTGGGAAGGTGAAAAATTAACTAAAGAAGCGGCTTTTACAACTTCTGGAATTAAAAAAGTATACTGGTTACAAGATTTAGAAAAAGTGTTATTTGAATTAATGACGCAATGTGATACTGTATATATTAATACGAATGAGCATTACCGTGCTAATGTAGAAACTGAAACTAGAGAAGCGCGTTTTGCAAAATGGTTAAAGGATAAATATCCTGCACATAGTGTAGCTAAAAGTAACCCAATTTTACAACGTTTACGTTCTGTAAAAGATCCTATTGAATTAGCATTAATGCAGAAAGCTTGTGATATTACAGAAATTGCATTCAGACGTGTGTTAGGCTTTGTAAAACCTGGTGTTTGGGAATATGAAATTGAAGCTGAAATGATGTATGAGTTTTTAAGAAACCGATCAAAAGGTTTTGCATACACGCCAATTATTGCTTCGGGAAATAATGCTAACGTTTTACATTATATAGAGAATAACCAACAGTGTAAAGCTGGAGATTTAATTTTATTTGATACCGCTGCTGAATATGCAAATTATGCAAGTGATTTAAGTAGAACGGTACCAGTATCGGGAAAATATACAGATAGACAACGCTCAGTTTACAATGCTGTAAATCATGTTAAAAAAGAAGCCACCAAACTTTTAGTTCCTGGAACTATTTGGGGTGATTATCATAAAGAAGTTGGAAAAATTATGACTTCGGAATTATTAGGTTTAGGATTATTAGATAAAGCCGATGTGCAAAATGAAAATCCAGAATGGCCAGCGTATAAAAAATATTTTATGCACGGTACAAGTCATAATATAGGATTAGATACGCATGATTACGGAATTTTAACTGAGCCAATGCAAGCTAATATGGTATTTACTGTTGAACCTGGAATTTATATTCCGGAGGAAGGGTTTGGAATTCGTTTGGAAGATGATCTTGTGATTCAAGAAAAAGGAGAACCATTTAATTTAATGGGAAATATTCCTATTGAAGCTGAAGAAATTGAAGATTTAATGAACGCTTAGTTTATTTATAAATAAAATAAAAACCCTCATAAGTGTACAGCTTATGAGGGTTTTTTATGATTAAGTTTTAGGGTTTTTAAAAGTGTTCAAACATTTCTAAACCGGCATAATCTTCATTGAGTTCTACCCAATTTACTGGGGTTTGTATTATAGATTTATATTCGCCTCCAATAGGTGTGAAATCTATAGTAATATCATGACCATTAGTGCTGTGACTGTTTTCGTAATAGTATTCGTGTTCTAAAAATAAACCTTGTAAATCTTCAATTATAGCATAATCAAAACGGTCTGTATAGTCTAGATATCTTACCCCATGAATTGTTGATTTTAAACCATTTATAATGGCGTAAATCTCTATTCTATTATCTCTATCAACAGTATTTACCTTATGTTTTAACTCAGGAAATTTACTTTTATATTCAATACCGTTTCCGGAATCTAGATACTGTTGTAGGTCTATTCGTGCTTGTTTATCTGTGGTTTGAATAGCTTCCATACCTTTGTATAAAACTTCTATAATACTAAAATAATGCTGAAAAGCTGCTTTTCGAGCTTCAATAGGTTCTGAATTATGAAAGGTTTTAGTGGTTTGTGCTAAATCATCTTCAGAATACATATCGTCATGAGAATCGTCATGCACATTCGGGATAGGTCGTCTCCAATATCTTGTTTCAATTTGGTAGTATATGCTCACGGTAGATGATTTATTTGGGTTAAAAAAGGTGTGTTATATTTTTGCTTTCTATTTAAAGCCAATCCATCATAGTTTTATTTAAAATATAGGAGTTATATAATTCTATAATTTCAGTGAAAGATCTTGTTGTAGTTTCTGAATTTTGTTTTTTAGTAGAAGTTGTAGTGTCATCTTCTATATTTAAGCTTAATCTTTGGTTTGGTAATTTTTTTAAGGTGATATCAATAAGTATTTTAAGTCTTTCTTTTTGCAGGTCTTCATCTTTCAATTCTATTTGATGATATTCTTTTACGTATGTTTTTATTGCTTCAAAATCTTTTTCCATAGCTTATCATTTTAAATTTATACAATGATATTGTCTAGGTTCGCCAAAGCGTGTCGTAATTCAGAAATAAAATAAAAAAAACCTCAAATTACAGATGTAAAATGAGGTTTAAAGAATATAATAATTCTTTTACGAGGGGTATTAAAATTTTCCTGATTCCACTTGTGGAAAATCAATGACAGTTTCTGCAATATGATTCACGTAATTTGTTAATGTGTTTGATACAACGTTTAATATCACTTCAACAACATCTTCATCTGTATATCCTGCGGCTTTAAAAGCGGCTAAATCATCATTATTCACTTTACCTTTGTTTTCAGTAACTCGTTTTGCAAATTGTAAACCGGCTTGTGTTTTTGAATCTTCAGATAATCCTTGACGATTGTTCTTAATTTCTTCTTCAGATAAACCTTGTTTTCCACCTATAAAAGTATGTGCCGATAAACAGTAATCACAATTGTTAGTTTCAGCAATTACTAAGGCTAATTGTTCTCTAAATTGAGGTTTAAAATTCCCTTTTCCGGTAAGCTGTCCAAGTGATAAATAGGTTTCTAAAGTTGCTGGCGAATTTCCCATCACTTTTAAAAGATTTGGAACCATTCCCATTTTACCTTTTACGGCATCAAATAATTCTTTAGATTTTCCTGTTGTTGTATCTGGGTTTAATGTTGCTATTCTTGTGCTCATAATATTTATGTTTTTGTAATTATTAATTTTATTTTAGTGTGCTAATTTTAGTTCTTAAGTCGTTTTCTGTAAGTAATCCGGTGTGTCTATCAACAGCTTTTCCGTCATTAAAAAATATTAAAGTTGGTATGCTTCTTACATTAAATAGTGCTGCTAACTCTTTGTCTTTATCAACGTTTACTTTTTTTATGATAACATCGTCTTTTAACTCTTCTGCTAATTTGTGTATTGTTGGTAATAATGTTTGGCAAGGTCCACACCAGTCTGCGTAAAAATCTAATACCACTGTTTTGTTGCTTTCTACTGTATTTTTAAAATCTGCTGTTGCTAATTGAATGTCCATAATTTGTAATATTTAAAAAGATTGTGTGTGTTGTTTTATTTTGATACTGCAAAGATGCAGCTTATATAAAAGTGAGTACATGGACAAAAGTTCCTAGTGCATGTACTCTGTATTTTGTGTTACTTTTTATTTTGTAGCGCTAATCCGGTTAACGAAAACACAAGTGCAATATGAATCATGATCATCATCCAGTTTCCTGGTTTTATTTGTGCAAGTACCAAGGCCATAAACATGGTAAAGGCTAAAAATATATAAGTTTCAAAAAGTTTTTTGTTGGCTAGTAATAAAACACCAGCAACCAATTCTAAGGTCGCAAGTACTACTGCAAGAATATAAGTTCCAGAGTCTCCTAAAAAAGCCATTGGTGTGCTTTTAAAAAAGTCAGCCATGTATTGTAAGCCAACACCTCCTAAAAAGCCTTCAATAAATTTTTCGAGTCCGCCCCAGATAAATAATATTCCAAATCCTATACGTATTAATAAGTTTCCATTTTTCATAGTGTAAATATGTTAAGTGTTAATGCTTGTTGTTTGTTACACTGCAAAGATGCGTGCATTTACACTTGATAAAAATGGACAAAAGTTCCTTATGCTTGTATTAAAGCAGTTTTAGAATGAATTTTACTTGTATAATCTATTTTTTGAAGTCTTTTTTATACTGAAGAGGAGATTTTGTAGTTGCTTTTGTGAAAAATCGACTAAAATACGCCGGATCATTAAATCCTAAATCAAAAGCAATTTGTTTTATCGATGTATCGGAATAAATTAACTGACGTTTCGCTTCTAAGATAATGCGTTGTTTAATAAAATCGCTAGGCGTATCTGTACCAATTTTTTGTAAATGTTTGGTGAGTGATTTTGGAGAAATTCCTAAACGATTGGCATAATCGGTAACGCTATGTAGAGTTTTAAAATTTTGTTCTACCAAAGTGCTAAAATCTTTAAAAAGCTTAGTGTCTTCATCAGTTTTTATAGTGCCAACATCTTTTTTAATTCTTACCGCATTTACAATAAACTGTTTTAGGTAGGCCTGAAGCATATCGTATTGCGCAGTTTCGGTATTATTAAACTCTTCAATTAGTCCTTCTAAAATAAGTTCTAATTTTAAATTATCTCTTTCAGCAGGTTTCACAAAAGGTGTTTCATACACATTATAAAAAAGAACACCATCGCAGGCTAACTCTTTATCGTGGATTTGAATGCAGTAAAAATCTCTAATGAAAGATAGTTTGTAGGCAGTTTTAATTTTTTCGTTAGCGACCGAAAATACTTGACCTGGCGATAAGAAAAATAAGACACCTCCATCAAAATCATAAGTTTTAAAATCGATATTGTAAGTCCCTTTTCCTTCTTTAATCCAATAGATATTATAAGATTCTACTTGTTTGGAGTGGTTTATCACGCAAGCTTTCTCAAAAGCGACAACGCTAAGTGAAAAAATGTCTTTATACGAATAACTAATAATATCTTGAATTGCCATTTTGCTAAATTAATTAAATTTTATGATATATAATTCTTTAGAAAAGGTGCTTAAACAAAAAAAAGCGAGCCATACAGCTCGCTTTTTTGTTATAATAAGAGGTGTTAAGCCAAAGCACTTTCGCTTTCAAAAACATAACGTTGTAATTTCTGTAACGTTTCAATTTTATCACTTGTATTAATAAGGAGCGAGATATTATTATCACTTCCACCGTAAGAAATCATACGCACATTTACATCTTGTAAAATCTGAAATAATTTAGGCGTTTCTGGATGGTACACAATATGATTTCCTACCAAACAAACTATTGTACGAAAGCTATCAACTTCAACTAATGAGAATTTTTCTAACTCTTCGGTAATACTTTTAAGGTGTGTGGTATCGTCAATAGTTAATGATACTGCAATTTCCGAAGTTGTAATCATATCAATTGACGTTTCATATTTTTCGAAAATCTCAAAGACCTTTTTTAAGAAACCATGCGCTAGTAACATTCTACCCGACTTAATTTTTATAGCCGTAATCCCATCTTTTGCAGCAATTGCTTTTATACCTTCTCCATGAATGTTATTGGTAATTAATGTACCGTATGCACTCGGAACCATTGTGTTTTTTAATCGTACCGGAATATCCAAATCACGAACAGGCATTACAGTTTGTGGATGTAAAATTTTAGCACCAAAATAGGCTAACTCTGCAGCCTCATCAAAAGATAAATTAGAAATAGCGACGGTGTTTTCTACAAAACGAGGATCATTATTATGAAAACCATCAATATCGGTCCAAATTTGTACTTCTTCAGCTTGTATTGCTGCGCCAATTATTGCGGCGGTATAATCACTTCCACCACGTTGTAAATTGGCTACATTTCCATCGGCATCCAAAGAAATAAATCCTTGTGTGATAAATATTTCGGCATCAGGAAACGCACTCATTGTACGATTAATGTTTTGTTTGATGTAAAAATTATCTGGCTCATTAGTTTTATCAATTCGCATAAAATCTAAAGCTGAAATTAACTGCGCATTAATATTTTGTTCAATTAAAAACTGACTAAATAAAAATGTAGATAATAATTCGCCTTGAGCAACAATTTTGTTGTAAACCAATTCGGTATATGATGTGTCTGCTAATGTTTCTAGTGTATTAAAAACAGTTTCAACGTAAGTATTACAATTTTTTATAGCAGTTTCGGTAGTTAATAATTCTAAAATTACGCGTGTGTAATTTGCATGAAGCGTATTAATTTTAAGTAATGCGTCTTCTGGAGTTTTCAATTTAATTGCTGTTGAAATTTCCACCAAAGCGTTTGTAGTTCCTGACATTGCAGATAATACTACCACCTTATTTTTACCATCGTTAATAATGTTTTTAACGTTGGTCATGTTTTCTACTGAGCCTACCGATGTGCCTCCAAATTTTAATACAAACATAGTAATCTTGTTTTTTTGTACCGCTAAAGTATTGAAGCTTGTCTTGGTATGCATAGAAATAAAAAAATTAAACTACTTTTGCACAAATAGTTAATTATTTAACAATATGAAAACCATTGCAGCTTGTGTAGAAGAGATTTTGGTAGCGCAACCTTTTTTGGAGGAAGCCTTATCAAGAAGTATTATTAATTATTCGGCTTTAGCTGAAGAACTTGTAACGCCAATAGGTGTTATGTTGCGAAAACCTGTAAAACCTGGAGCGATAATGATGGCGTTACGTCGTTATAATCCACCTAAAGATTTAGGAAGTTCGTTAAAACTAAAACGCGTTATGCAAAGTTTGGGGGATATTACGGTACGTTCAAATTTAAGTGATTTTACATTTCAAAATTCTAAAAGTTTAATTGATAGTCATTCTAAAATTTTAGAACATATTAATGAAAATGTTAATGTGTTTTATGCATTTACACGAGGTATTCATGAAAGCAATATTGTGGTGTCTAGTTCTGAAAAAAATGCTATTAAAACACATTTTAAAAATGAAGCTCAGCTAGGGGTGAAGGAGCAGTTATCAGCCATTAGTATTAATCTTCCGGTAAATAATTCTAAAATTACAGGATTGTATTATCAGATTTTTAAACGTTTGGCTTGGGAAGGTATTGCGCTTTACGAAGTGGTATCAACCACCAATGAGTTTACAATTTTGGTTGAAGATCATTTTGTTGATAAAGCTTTTTCGGTAATTAAGCGATTAAAGGAATAGTATTTATCTTTGTGTTTTAATCTAGATATGACAATTTCTTACAAAAATACTCAAATTTTTTATTCAGATACAGGGAAAGGAAACACCGTGGTATTGCTACATGGGTTTTTAGAAAGTCACAGCATGTGGAAGAATTTAATTCCCGATTTAGCTAAAAATCATCGCGTTATTGCTATTGACTTGCTAGGTCATGGAGCTTCTGAAAGTTTAGGTTATATCCATACAATGGAAATGATGGCTCAAGTTGTCGCTCAAATTTTAACCACGCTTCATATAGATTTAGTAACTTTTATAGGACATTCTATGGGAGGTTATGTCGCTTTAGCTTACGCTGAAAAATATCCATTTAATGTTAATGGTATTTGTTTATTAAACTCTACACCTGCGTCAGATAGTGCTGAGCGAAAACTAAATAGAGATCGTGCTATAAAAGCAGTAAAACATAATCCAAAGACCTTTGTAAGTATGGCAATTGGTAATTTATTTGCAGTAAATAATAGAGAACGCTTACAGACTGAAATTCAAACCGTAAAAGAAACAGCTTTAAAAACGCCATTACAAGGTGTTGTGGCAACTTTAGAGGGTATGAAAATTCGTGAAGATCGTACAGCATTTTTTGAACAAGCTACTTTTAAAAAAATGCTTATTATAGGAACTAAAGATCCTGTATTAAATCGTGATACGGTTTTAAAATGTGTAGAAAGTTCTGACGTAGAGATTGTTGAGTTCCCTGACGGACATATGAGTCACATTGAAAATAAGAAAGAATTGAACTACAGTATTTTGCGGTTTATCGAATAATAATGTGCTTTCTTCGTATTCCATTCCCTTTTTTATAGTTTTAAAGTGTTTTAAATATGATATAATGAAAAAAGCAACTCCCTTAAAGTATAAAAATCATTTACGCTGTGATATTTTTGGTCATAAATTTGAAGTGACCAAACATGTGACTTCTCATGTTAAAGAGTACACTTGCAAATGCTGTAAAAATCAATTAACTGTAAATGGTAATGGAGATTTAATTGAGTTAACTCCAAAATTTAAAGAGATAAATCTCATTTTAGCAGACCTATATAAACGAAGAACTCAAAGAATACGGTTTAAAAAAAGGAATACCGTAATGTTATAGCTTAATTTGTAGGATTTATCTTTGTTTTGTATATTTAAGCTTCCCTTCTGAGTAATAATAGTTAAAAGTAAAATAAATTTGAAATCTACCTATTGTTTAGTTTTTGGTCACGAATATAAAGTGTCTAAAAACGTAACTTTCCACGTAAAAGAATATACTTGTTCTAGGTGTAAAGCGCAAGTGACTACTAATAGTAAAGGTTATCTAACCCCGTTAACCCCCAAGTATAAGGAGATTAACAAGGATTTAGAGAAAATTTATAACTATCGTCTTTCAAAAAAAATGTAAAAAACGATCTGTGCTTTTATTCGTTAAGTGCATTCCAACCTTTTGCAATTAAAGGAATTTTAGTATCTCCTCTAGTTACTAAATGCATACCAGCGCTTTCTTCGGTCATATATCCAATAACTGTTAAGTTTGGATTTGCTTTAATTTTAGGGAAATCTTCTTGAGAAATAGTCATTAATAGCTCATAGTCTTCGCCACCGTTTAATGCGATAGTTGTACTGTCTATTTTAAATTCCTCGCAAGTAGAAATCACTTGAGGATCTAATGGAATTTTATTTTCATATAAATCTACACCAACTTTACTTTGCTTACATAAATGAATAACTTCAGAAGATAATCCGTCGCTAATATCAATCATTGATGTTGGTTGCACTTCTAAATCTTCAAGAAGTTTAACGATATCTTTTCGAGCTTCAGGTTTTAACTGACGTTCAATAATATATGAATAGTGATCTAAATCTGGTTGACTGTTAGGATTTACTTTAAATACTTCTTTTTCACGCTCTAAAATTTGTAATCCCATGTATGCAGCACCTAAATCTCCAGACACTACAAGTAAATCGTTAGGTTTAGCGCCATTTCGATACACTATTTTTTCAGCCTCAGCTTCACCAATAGCGGTAATAGAAATAATTAATCCAGAAGTTGATGATGTCGTATCACCTCCAATAACATCAACACCATAAATTTTGGCAGCAGTATCAATACCAGCATATAATTCTTCAAGCGCTTCTAAAGGAAAACGATTAGAAACCGCAATTGATACCGTAATTTGAGTAGCATTAGCGTTCATTGCATACACATCCGATAGATTAACCATCACCGCCTTGTATCCTAAGTGCTTAAGTGGCATGTAGCTCATGTCAAAATGAACATGTTCAATAAGCAAATCTGTAGTCACCACAATTTGTTTTGAATCAAAACTTAACACAGCGGCATCATCTCCAATTCCTTTAATTGTTGTGTTTTGTTTAATCTCAAAATGTTTAGTTAATTGCTCAATTAAGGCAAACTCTCCTAACTCAGAAAGTGGTGTACGTTGTTGATTTTTATCTTCTATCATGCCGCAAATTTAAAAATAAAGCAGATAATATACGAGTATTTTAAACATAAAATGTATCAATAAGCTCAATACCCCTATTTGCTAATATAATGTTAGGATGTATTGAAAAACATTACATATATTGTATATTTGCAGTCTATTTAGATATAATCTACATAACCTATGATAAAAGTATCAGAAACAGCTAAAAATAAAGTTGTACAATTAATGACCGAAGAAGGTTATGACGCTACAGCAGATTTTGTTCGTGTAGGCGTGAAAAGTGGAGGTTGTTCAGGATTATCTTACGATTTAAAGTTTGATAAAGAACAACAAGAAGAAGACAAAGTTTTTGAAGATAATGGTGTGAAAATTATTGTTGACAAAAAGAGCTTTTTATACCTTATCGGAACAACATTAGAGTATTCTGGAGGTTTAAACGGAGCAGGATTTGTATTTAATAATCCTAACGCCAACAGAACTTGTGGTTGTGGTGAATCGTTTTCACTATAACAACCCCCAAATAAATCTTTCTAAAAAGAAAGACTTTTTTAAATTTTGAACATCCAAGTAATGAGTAAATATACAGAAGACGACTTAAGAGAAGAACTAAAAACCAAGGAATATGAATATGGTTTTTTTACAGATATTGAATCTGAAACATTTCCTATAGGTTTAAATGAAGACATTGTACGCGCTATTTCTAAAAAGAAAGATGAACCACAATGGATGACAGATTGGAGATTAGACGCCTTTAAAGTTTGGAAAGGAATGGTTGAACCAGAGTGGGCAAATGTACACTATGCAAAACCAGACTTTCAATCTATAGCTTATTATTCAGCTCCGGTAGCTGTAGATCCTAATAAAACTTTAGATGATGTAGATCCAGATTTATTAGCCATGTACAAAAAATTAGGTATCTCGGTTGATGAACAGAAAAAAATGAACAATGTCGCTATGGATATTGTTGTAGATTCTGTGTCTGTTGCTACAACATTCAAAAAAACATTAGGAGAAAAAGGAATTATTTTCATGAGTATTTCTGAAGCTATTAAAGAGCATCCAGAATTAGTAAGAAAATATTTAGGAACCATCGTTCCAACAAAAGATAACTTTTACGCCGCTTTAAATTCAGCAGTATTTAGTGACGGATCTTTTTGTTACATTCCAAAAGGCGTAAGATGTCCTATGGAATTATCTACTTATTTTAGAATAAACCAAGGAGGAACAGGGCAATTTGAACGCACACTACTTGTTGCAGACGAAGGAAGTTACGTAAGTTACCTAGAAGGTTGTACAGCACCAAGTAGAGATGAAAATCAATTACACGCAGCCGTTGTAGAACTTATTGCTATGGACGATGCCGAAATAAAATATAGTACCGTACAAAACTGGTATCCTGGTAATGCAGAAGGAAAAGGTGGAGTTTATAACTTTGTAACCAAAAGAGGTTTATGCGAGAAAAACGCTAAAATTTCATGGACACAAGTTGAAACCGGATCAGCTGTAACCTGGAAATATCCATCATGTATCTTAAAAGGTGATAACTCAGTAGGAGAATTTTATTCAATTGCTGTCACTAATAATTATCAGCAAGCCGATACAGGTACAAAAATGATTCACTTAGGAAAAAACACAAAATCTACCATTATTAGTAAAGGAATTTCTGCAGGAAAATCTCAAAACTCATACCGTGGATTAGTGCAAATTGGAGCAAGAGCAGAAAATGCTCGTAACTTTTCACAATGTGATAGCTTACTAATGGGCGATCAATGTGGCGCACACACGTTTCCTTATATAGAAGCAAAAAATAAATCAGCAAAAATAGAACACGAAGCAACAACAAGTAAAATTGGTGAAGACCAAATATTTTACTGCAACCAACGTGGTATTGATACAGAAAAAGCCATTGCATTAATTGTAAACGGATTTAGTAAAGAAGTATTAAATAAATTACCAATGGAATTTGCTGTTGAAGCTCAAAAACTATTAGAAATTAGTTTAGAAGGTTCTGTAGGATAAACCAAATAGTATGAAAAAAACAAGTTGTATTCTTTTAGTAATGTTGGCTTTGGTATCATGTAAAAACGATGCAAAGCAAAATACAGAAACACCAATAAATACAGAAGCCGAAACCGGTAAAACTGTAAAACAAAACGATGGGTTAACACTCGTAGTTGGTGAATTTGTATATTATGAAAATGCTGCAGTTTTACAAACACGCACCGATATTTATGGTGTTATTGTAAACGAGAAAATGCAGGAACTAAATGCAATGGCAAAACCATACAAAAAAGACGATACAGATTATGTTACTGTTCAGGTAAGAGGGCAATTAGTTCCAAAACCAGAAACAGAAGAAGGTTGGGATTACCGCGTAGATATTAAAGAAATTATTAAAGTATCGCCAGTAGACGCCGAAGAAAAGAATGTTATAAAATTAGGATCAAAATAAGGATATGTTAAAGATTAATAACTTGCACGCAAGTGTAGAAGATAAAGCGATTTTAAAAGGATTAAACTTAGAAGTAAAAGCAGGTGAAGTACATGCAATTATGGGACCTAATGGTGCTGGTAAAAGTACCTTGGCAAATATTATTGCAGGAAAAGAAGAATATGAAGTTACCGCTGGAGCGATTGAGTTAAATGGTGAAGAAATTAATGAATTAGCTGCCGAAGAACGCGCTCATAAAGGTGTGTTTTTATCATTCCAATATCCTGTTGAGATTCCTGGTGTATCGGTGACTAACTTTATTAAAACCGCTATCAACGAAAACAGAAAAGCAAAAGGATTAGAAGACATGCCAGCTAAAGAAATGCTAGGAATGATTCGCGAAAAATCTGAGCTTTTAGAAATAGACAGAAAGTTTTTATCACGTTCACTAAACGAAGGTTTTTCGGGAGGAGAAAAGAAACGTAACGAAATCTTTCAAATGGCAATGTTAGAACCTAAACTAGCAATACTAGATGAAACAGATTCAGGTTTAGATATTGATGCACTTCGTATTGTTGCAAATGGTGTAAACAAACTTAAAAGTAAGGATAATGCTGTAATTTTAATTACACACTACCAACGTTTATTAGATTATATCGTACCAGACTTTGTACACGTATTATACAATGGTAAAATTGTAAAATCAGGTGGTAAAGAACTAGCTTATGAGTTAGAAGAAAAAGGATACGACTGGATTAAAGAAGAAGTAAACGCCTAATTGAGTTCACAGTAAAAAATAGTAGTTTTTATCAGATTATTATCTGAATTAATAACCAACTAAAACTGTAAACCACACACTGAAGATTGAAAAAAATGGACTTAAAAGATAAAATAGTTTCTTCATATTTTGCATGCGAAGATTATCTAGACGATAACTCACCGCTACACGATATTAGAAACAAAGCGATAAAAATATTTGAAGAAAAAGGCTTTCCTACAAAAAAGGAAGAAGCCTGGAAATATACCTCTTTAAACAGTTTATTAAAACAAGATTATTGTTTGTTCCCAAAGCACGAAACTGCAATTGAGCACAAGGACATAAAACCGTATTTAATTCACGATATCGACTCATATAAAATTATTTTTATAGACGGTAAATACTCATCACACCTATCGCAAACCACACACGATGGCGTAGATGTATGTTTGATGTCTTCAGCGTTATCAAAACCAAAATACCGCTTAGTTATTGAAAACTATTTCAATAAAGCAGCAACAAAAGATAGCTTATCATCTTTAAATACAGCTTTCTCAAACGAAGGTGCGTATATACATGTTCCTAAAAATAAAATTGTTGAAAAACCAATTCAAATTGTACACTTTTCAACAGGTACCGAAGCCGCTGCAATGTTACAACCACGTAACCTAATTGTAGTTGAAGAAAACGCACACGTACAAATTATTGAACGTCACCAAAGTTTAACAGATAACCCTGTTTTAACCAATTCAGTGACCGAAATTTTCGCTAATAAACGTGCTATTGTAGATTATTACAAAATTCAAAACGATAATAAAAACGCCTCTTTAGTAGATAATACATTTATCAAGCAAAAACAAGAAAGTATCGCATCAGTGCATACCTTCTCATTTGGTGGTAAATTAACACGTAACAATCTTAACTTTTTCCAAAATGGAGAGCGTATAGATTCTATCCTAAAAGGAGTTACAATTCTTGGAGATAAACAACACGTAGATCACAATACATTAGTTCACCATATTGAGCCAAATTGCGAAAGTCATCAAGACTACAAAGGTGTATTTGGAGACAGTTCAACAGGTGTTTTTAACGGGAAAATTGTAGTAGAACGCGAAGCGCAAAAAACAAATGCATTTCAATCTAATAATAACATATTAGTAAGTGACAAAGCGACTATTAACACCAAACCACAACTAGAAATTTTTGCAGACGATGTAAAATGTTCTCACGGTTGTACCATTGGCCAGTTAGATGATAGCGCCTTATTTTACATGAAACAACGTGGTATTCCAGAAAAAGAAGCCCGCGCATTATTAATGTACGCTTTCAGTAATAACGTGTTAAGTTCTGTGAAAATTCCAGAAATGAAACAACGTATCACCAAACTTATAGCCGAGAAATTAGGCGTAAATATTGGGTTCGATTTATAGTAGTATTTTTTGAAGCTAAATCCCGCTTTCGGCAGTCGCTCTTTTAAAGGAGCTCCAACAATGCCTTAATCGGGGCTAAACCCTAAACTATGTTCAACGTACAAACCATCCGAAAAGATTTCCCAATACTTAACAGACAAGTAAACGGAAAGCCATTGGTATATTTAGATAATGCAGCAACCTCACAAACCCCACAACAGGTCATTGATGTTATTGTAGATTATTATTCAAATTACAATGCCAATATTCACAGAGGCGTACACACACTAAGTCAAGAAGCTACAGATAAATACGAGCAAGCAAGACTAACAATACAAGCGCATTTTAATGCCGCAAAATCTAGCGAAATTATATTCACATCAGGAACCACTCATGGAATTAATTTAGTAGCCAACGGATTTTCAGCATTATTAAAAAAAGGCGATCAAATTATTGTATCAGCATTAGAGCATCACAGTAATATTGTACCGTGGCAAATGCTATGCGAACGCACAGGGGCAATTCTTAAAGTTATTCCAATGAATAACGACGGAGAATTAATCATGTCAGAATATGATAAATTACTTAACAAAAACACCAAACTAGTTTTTGTAAATCATATTTCAAACGCCTTAGGAACCATAAATCCTATTGAGTATATCATTGAAGAAGCACACAAAGTTGGTGCCGCTGTTTTAATTGATGGCGCACAAGCAAGTCCGCATGTAAAAGCAGACGTACAAGCTTTAGATGTTGATTTTTATGTAGTTTCAGCACACAAAATGTGTGGACCAACAGGCGTTGGAGCACTTTACGGAAAAGAAGAATGGCTTAATAAATTACCACCTTATCAAGGCGGAGGAGAAATGATTGATCAAGTCTCTTTTGAAGAAACCACCTACGCAGGTTTACCTCATAAATTTGAAGCCGGAACACCTAATATTTGTGGAGGTATCGCTTTTGGTGCCGCTATAGATTATATGAACGCTATCGGTTTTAAAACCATTGAAGCCTACGAACACGAACTTCTAGAGTATGCAACCGCTCAATTATTACAAATTGACGGACTTAAAATATACGGAACAGCTGCAAATAAAACATCAGTGATTTCTTTCAATTTAAAAGGTATTCATCCTTACGACGTAGGAACAATTTTAGATAAATTAGGAATTGCCGTACGTACAGGTCATCATTGTGCACAACCAATAATGAACTTCTTTAAGATTCCAGGAACCGTAAGAGCTTCTTTTTCATTTTACAATACAAAAGATGAAGTTGATACTTTAGTTGCAGGAGTGAAAAAAGCACAAATGATGTTGTCATAACAACTTTGGCGTTCTTTTTGAATAGAATAAGGTACTAACTTAAAATTTATTAATTATGAAAATAGTAACACTTATACTAAGCTTATTTATGTTACCATCTTGTGGAGCTGTAAAAGCATCAGATGAAACGGATAACACGCTTTCAGGAAGCTATAATGTTGTTATTTTTGATGATGAATCGTCTACTTCTGAAACTTTAAAACTTAATTTTAGTGAAACTGATAATAAGGTTTCTGGACATTCGGGATGTAATAATTTCTCAGGAACTTACACGGTTGATGGCGATAAAATATCAATTTCACAATTAGCTGCAACTAGAAAATATTGTCCTAATTTAGATTCCGAACAAAAATTATTAACGGCTTTAACCAGCGCAACTAGTTTCAGTATAAAAGAAAATGTACTACAACTTCGTAATGCAAATAAAATGCTTGTAAAAGCAAATAAGCAAGTGCCTGTAATAAAAATTGCTCAAGGAGAAGTTTATAATGTGTCATATACAGCAGTAACGCGTGGGTTTTCGTTAAGTATTTTGGTAGAAAACGATATTGTAACTTACAGAGTGAAAAAAGGACAAGATTTAAAATCACGACTTTGTACACAAAAAGAATTAGCAGCAATTTATGATAGTGTAAAGGCTATAAATTTAGCTGATTTAGGATTATTAGTACCACCTTCAGTAAAACATCAATCAGATGCAGCGCTTGGAGCAGCGTTAAAAATCACTTATAAAACTGAAGAATTTAAAACTAAAACATTTGATCATGGCAACCCGCCAAAAGAAATTGAAGCTTTAGTAAGTGTTTTGTTAACCTTGACAGAAAAGGTTGATTAACGACATAACAATTTGTAATTTTGTAAAAAATAAATCAGGTGAGTATAGAAGACATTCAAAACGAAATTATAGACGAATTCTCAATGTTTGAAGACTGGGAAGAACGTTACCAATATATGATTGACCTTGGTAAATCGCTTCCGTTAATTGACGAAGAGTTTAAAACCGAAAGTAATATTATAAAAGGCTGCCAAAGTAAAGTTTGGGTTCATGCCGTTTTAAATGATAATAAAGTAGTGTTTACTGCCGATAGTGATGCCATTATTACCAAAGGAATTATTGCCATCTTAATTCGTGCGTTTTCAAACCAAGAACCAAGTGAAATTATAAAAGCTAATACAGATTTTATTGATGAAATTGGATTAAAAGAACACTTATCACCAACACGAGCAAATGGACTGGTGAGTATGGTGAAAGAAATAAAAATGTATGCTATTGCATATCAAACACAAGTAAAATAATATGGAAACTACAATAGATACAAACGATTTAGGAGAGAAAATTGTAAAGGTTTTAAAAAGCATTTTCGATCCAGAAATCCCTGTTGATATATACGAATTAGGCTTAATTTACGACGTTTTTGTAAATGAAGATTACGACGTAAAAATATTAATGACACTTACAACACCTAACTGTCCGGTTGCAGAAACTTTACCTTTAGAAGTTGAAGAAAAAGTAAAATCTTTAGATGAAGTAAAATCTGCCGAGGTAGAAATTACTTTCGATCCACCATGGACACAAGATTTAATGAGTGAAGAAGCAAAACTTGAACTTGGAATGCTTTAATATATGGCACGAAGAGCTCCAAAGTCGTTAAAAGACGATAAGAAAACCAGTTTAAAATCGTCTTTTAATGCCTTGGTTTACATCCCAAGATTTTTTAAGGAAATATGGAATGTCAATAAAAAACTCTTTATGTTGGCGGCATTCTGTCGCCTCATTGGTGCATTACTTCCTGTTATTATTTTATGGATAGGAAAATTAATTATCGATGAAATTATCCTGCAAACAGGATTAGAAATTACAGATTACACACAACTTTGGACTTACGTTGGAATTGAATTTGGACTTATAATTCTTTCCGATTTAATAAGTCGTGCCATTTCTCTAACTGATGGGTTGTTGGGCGACGAATATAATATTGCTACTTCTGTTACCATCATAAAAAAGACCAATCAAATTAATATTAGTTTGTTGGAAGATGCTGAGTTTTATGATAAGCTAGAACGAGCAAGAACACAAACTACTAGTCGTGTAGGTTTAATGTCTAACGTGTTGGGACAAGCTCAAAGTGCTATTTCTATAGCGACACTTGTGGTTGGTTTAATTTACTTTGAACCGTACTTAATTATCCTTTTAGTACTTAGTATTATTCCGTCGTTTATAAATGAAGTCCGTTTTAGTCAACAACAATACTCGCTAGCTAGAAGTTGGACCTCAGAACGTCGCGAATTAGATTACCTCAGGTTTATTGGTGCAAACGATAAAACAGCTAAAGAAATTAAACTCTTTGGACTGACTGATTTTATTGTAGACCGTTTTCAAAATCTATCACAAGAATATTTTCAACTGAATAAAAAATTAGCAGTAAGACGATCTGCATTAGGGTTTTTATTCAATGTTTTAGGATCAATAAGTTATTATGGTGCGTATGTATTTATTATTTACCGTGTACTATCTGGTGCTATTACACTTGGGGAATTAACATTTTTATCAGGATCTTTTAATAGATTGATGAAAAATCTTCAAGACTTCTTTTCAAAATTCACACGTATTTCTGAAAGTGCTTTATATCTTAAAGATTATTTCGATTTCATTGATATTTCTATCCTTTCTAAGACGAAAGAAGATGTACCACTTCCAAAGAAGATACAACAAGGTTTTGAATTTAGAAATGTAAAATTTGCTTATCCAGGTTCTGATAATAATATTTTAAAAGGTATTTCATTCACCTTAAAAGCTGGCGAAAAATTGGCTTTTGTTGGTCAAAATGGAGCTGGAAAAACAACATTAACCAAATTATTACTCCGTTTTTACGAACCTACTTCTGGTGAAATATTATTAGACGGTGTAAATATTAATAGATTTAATAAAGCTGAATATCAAGCGTTTTTTGGTGTGATTTTTCAAGATTTCTTTAAGTATGAATTTACAGTGAAAGAAAATATTGCTATTGGTGATATTACTGAACTAGATAATCAAGAAAAAATTGAGAATGCTGCCGAATTAAGTTTAGCTGATGCTGTAATTTCCGAATTAAAAAACGGATATGATCAACAATTAGGAAAGCGTTTTTCTAGTGGACAAGAGCTTTCTGGTGGGCAATGGCAAAAAGTAGCTTTAGCAAGAGCTTACATGAAAAATGCCGAAGTTATGATTTTAGATGAGCCAACTTCTGCACTTGATGCTAGAGCCGAAAGTGATGTATTTACTCGATTTATAGGACTTACCGAAGGGAAAACAAGCATTATCATTTCGCACAGATTTAGTACTGTAAGACAAGCCGATAGAATTTTGGTGTTAGAACAAGGAAAAGCTTTAGAGATTGGTACACACGAAGAATTAATGGCAAATGCTTCTTTATATGCCGATTTATTTACGCTACAGGCGGAAGGGTATCAATAAAAAAACTTCTTCAAAACAGAGTTTCAAAGAAGTTTTAATCTAAAAAAAAATGCAGTTAGTGTTTTATTTCTGCAATCCATTCTGCACCACTAATATCAATAAGTTTAATACGATGTGGAATTTTATCATTCTCATTTAAGTTTAATGTCATATCAGCTTTTGCTCCTAATGGAATTATAAGACTGTGTGCTCCAGGTTTCACTTTTGCAACGTAATGGTTGTGAATTTGCTCTGTTGGAAATTGCGATAAGTCACTTCCATCTCTTTCTGAAATAATCATGTTATTTTCATCGAGTAGTTCAATTCCTATTAAAAAAGAACCGTAAACATCAACACCTTGTGTACGATATACCTGAAATTGTAACTGGTTAGTATGATAACTAATATTGCTAATTTCAACTAAAGGTTTTACAGATTTATTATGAAGTGTTCCGTAAACCCCACCGTGAAAATATTGATTAGTAAATAAGGTTAATCCTAAAATAACTAATGCGCCAGTGAGTGCAATTGGTTTTAGGTGTTTTAATTGTAAAACTCCCGAGCCTAAAAACGAAAACCATTTTGTTTGTGTGAACTTTAGCTTTTTGTCTATAAAATATTTATCTAAAGAGTAGTAACCACTTCCGCTTAAAAATAAGGTGAATCCTGAGGCAATTCCTAAGACACCAATTTGCCATTCGTCCAAACATGTTGTGCCAATCCATCCTGAGCCTAATAATATACCCATTGCTAAACCAAATACGCCAATACTCATAAGCCTTGTGAATAGTCCAAACATAATGCAGAGTCCAACGATACCTTCAATAATTGTAAAAATAGCCATAGACCACCAAAGGGCTTCAGGGTTTGAAACGAGGTATTCAATAATTGGTTTTATACCGAGAGCATTAGGAAGAAAATGATTGAATTTTTCTCCAATATACCCTGCTTCTTCAGGGTTTAATTTATTGGCTAAAAATAGTCTGCGCCAAAAGGCAGAGAAATAAGTCCACCCTACAACAAGGCGAATTGATAATGTGATAAGTCCCATCATATTATAGGACTGATTATTTGATATATGTTTCATGTTGAAATTGTATATATAATTAGATTGTAATAAAAAAATAAACCGGTATTTAGGTTATACGGTTTCTATTTTAAATCGTTTATATAATATATATAAAGGTTGGTGAATGCCTAAAGGAGTTTGATGTAAAAGGTCTTTAGATGTTTTTTTATATAAAAAAAGGGTGTTGGTAACAACAGTGTTAACGTTATGTGGCTGAAGTTGTTTTACACTTGTATTTGTATCCTGTTTTGTTTGAGTTACTATTAGGGAACTACAAGATTGTGTGTTGTTTAAAGTTACTTTTGTTTTATGTAAAGGACGCTGATACTCAATATTTAAAACTTCTAAACTCGCAATTTTTACAGTGCAAGGGCTAAGTGTAAATATCACAAAAAGTAGAAGTGCTAATCTTCTAAAATCTTTAATGTATCGTATTACGTTTTTCATAATTGGTTATAAAATTACACTATTTTTCAATCTTATATGAAAAGGGAATCTTAAAAATAAGTTATAAATTAATTACCTTTGTACTTATGGCAGAAGAGATAATAAACCGTGTTGCAAATAGCAAACTCGTTACAATAGATTTAGAAGATTTATACCCAAAAGGCAATCGTGTTCTTTTTGATATTAAGGACTGGTTGTATATGGAGTTGATTTTAAAAGAAACTGAATTTAGAGATTATGTAAAAACACATGATTGGAGTCAGTATAAGAATAATTATATGGCGCTAACCTGCTCTGTAGATGCAATTATTCCGTCATGGGCTTATTTATTAATAGCTGCAAATGCTGCTGAATATGCTAAAAAAATTGTTGTTGGAGATTTAAAAACGTTAGAAACAGCTATTTATCAAGAGGTAGTTTCAGAGTTTGATGTCTCAGAGTTTATGGATAAACCAGTAATTATTAAAGGATGCTCAAACAAACCAATCCCGGATACGGCGTATATTCAGTTAATTTCAAAACTACAAGGCGTTGCACGATCTGTCATGTATGGTGAAGCTTGCTCAACAGTGCCACTTTATAAAAAGAAAAAATAGTGACTTTTTTGTTTTTGTTGTGTCTTAATAAAAGAACTATTTTTGTTACCTTATAATTGATTAAAAACACCTAACTATGAAAAAATTAATACTTACAGTTGCGTTATCTGTAGTAGCTTTTAGCTCTTATGCGCAAACTAAAGAAGAATTATTGGCAGAGAAAGCTATAAAAAGTGATTCAATATCTGCAATACAAGGTCGTGTTAACGCGATTCAATCACAAATAGATGCACTTCCAGGATGGAAATTTGGTGCTTTTGGTACTATTGGAGGAAGTTTATCTAACTTTAATAACTGGTACGCACAAGGATCACCAAATAATTCGTCTGGAAATATTGGTGTAACTTTTAATGGTCATGCAAATTTAATTCAAGAGAAATTTTTCTGGAGAAATTCATTAACTGCAAACTTACAATGGATTAAGTTAGATGATAAAGATTCTGCTTTAGATGATGATAACTTTAACCCAACTACAGATGTATTCAATATTACATCTTTATACGGTAGAAATATTACAAGTAAAATTGCTGCGTCTTCTTTATTAGAATATAGAACTACAATTTTAAATAACTTTAACGATCCAGGATATTTAGATATTGGGGTTGGTTTTACATGGACGCCAATACAAGATTTAATTGTTGTGGTACATCCTTTGAATTACAATTTTGTGTTTGCTGATAATGATGCTGCTTTTGAATCTTCTTTAGGGGCAAAAATTGTTGCAGATTATACAAGACAAATTGGTGCAATTAACTTTAAATCTAACGTATCTGCTTTTCAAAGCTACAAATCTTCAGATCTATCTAACGTAACTTGGACAAATTCTTTTGGATATACACTTTGGAAAATGATTGGTGTAGGATTTGATTTTGGTTTAAGAAGCAATAAACAAGAAGCGTTAAATTACGCTTTATTACAAACACCTGCTACTGCAACTTCTTTTGATGATGTAGATAATGACTTACAAACATTTTGGACAGTTGGTTTAAGCTACAAGTTTTAAACTACAAACAGTATTTATATAAAAAAGCGTGCTAATTATTTAGCACGCTTTTTTTTGTTATATATATATGGTGTAGAAATTATTCTTCTTCTTCAGAAAAATCAATGTCTTCATAATCTGGATATAAGAAATGATTGTAAGGAAATCTCGTTATATGTATTTGTCTTACCTCATTATACACACGTTTTTTAAAGTCGTCTAGGTTTTCTTTATTTATTGCTGAAATAAATAAGGCATAATCCCCAATACGATTCATCCAAGTGGTTCGCCATTCTTGTAAAGAATAATGAGCTTCAGTACGTTCTGCAATTAAATCGGTTTCATCAAAAGGTTCCGCTTTGTAAGCATCAATTTTATTAAAAACCATAATAATTGGTTTATCGGCACTTCCTATTTCTGTTAAAACTTTATTTACAGACTCAATGTGTTCTTCAAAATTAGGGTGAGAAATATCAACAACGTGTAATAATAAATCGGCTTCTCTAACTTCGTCAAGTGTACTTTTAAAACTATCTACAAGCTGTGTAGGCAATTTTCTAATAAATCCTACAGTATCACTCATTAAGAAAGGTAGATTTTTTATCACCACTTTTCTTACGGTTGTATCTAAGGTTGCAAAAAGTTTGTTTTCAGCAAACACATCACTTTTACTCACAACGTTCATTAAAGTAGATTTTCCAACATTGGTATAACCCACTAAAGCAACACGTACCATTTTTCCGCGATTACCACGTTGTATGGCCATTTGCTTATCTATCGTTTTAATTTTAGATTTAAGTAATGCAATTTTATCACGTACAATACGTCTGTCTGTTTCAATTTCTGTTTCCCCAGGTCCGCGCATTCCAATTCCCCCTTTTTGACGCTCAAGGTGTGTCCACATTCCTCTTAGTCTTGGGAGTAAGTATTCGCATTGCGCTAATTCTACTTGAGTACGAGCGTAACTTGTTTGTGCACGTTGTGCAAAAATATCTAGGATTAAATTGGTACGGTCTAAAACTTTACAATTTAATATCTGACTAATATTTCTTTCTTGTGCCGGAGAAAGTTCATCATCAAAAATGGCGGTACCTACATTATTGTCTTCAATATATTTTTGTACATCTTCCATTTTACCAGTTCCTATAAATGTTTTAGGATTTGGCATGTCCATTTTTTGGGTAAAGCGTTTTAAAACTTCTCCACCAGCAGTAAATGTTAAAAATTCTAACTCATCTAAATACTCTTGAGATTTTTCTTCGTTTTGATCTTTGGTAATTACACCTATTAAAACGGCTTTCTCTAAAGTAATGTCCTTTTTTTCTAGCATATATCAATTTATAAGTACAAAGTTACGTAAATGTTAGCATTTTAATTTTTCTATTTTAAAAACTACCTTTGATAATTCAATCTATATAAAAATTACATCAAATATATGCAACATACAATCGCATTTTACAACATTGAAAATTTATTTGATACCGTAGATGATCCTCAAACTAATGATGACGATTTTTTACCAAACTCAGATAAACGTTGGACAGAAAAACGTTATCATAAAAAACTTGATAAATTAGGGTCTGTTATCTGTAAAATTGGAAATAATACAAAAGCACCCCCTGTAATTATAGGGTTGGCAGAGGTTGAAAATGATTTAGTGCTTAAGGAATTACTGAAAAGTGATAAAATGAAAAAGCATGACTATAGTTTTGTTCATTATAACTCTATGGATGAACGTGGTATTGATGTTGCATTATTATATGATAATGAGAGGTTTAATGTAATGTCTTCTGAAATTTTTAATGTGCATTTAGAAGCAGATGGTGAGATTGATTATACAAGAGATATATTATTGGTTTCTGGGGAGTTAGATGGAGAAATGATTCATGTAATAGTTAATCATTGGCCATCACGAAGAGAGGGTGAAAAAGTATCAGCTCCTAAGCGAATGATTGCAGCCGAAAAAGTACTTTATATTATAGACAAGTTGAAAGTTGAATTTCTAGATCCTAAAATTATTGTTATGGGAGATTTTAATGATAACCCAAGTAATGATAGTCTTAAGTTTTTAGTAGATAAAGGTTTGTTGTTTAATCCAATGGAAACCTTATTATCTATTG
The DNA here is from genome assembly GCF_052934785.1 of Lacinutrix undariae. Classification (NCBI taxonomy): domain Bacteria; kingdom Pseudomonadati; phylum Bacteroidota; class Flavobacteriia; order Flavobacteriales; family Flavobacteriaceae; genus Lacinutrix; species Lacinutrix undariae. The sequence continues at coordinate 1,055,485 of NZ_CM128809.1, read as the reverse complement.
ATAAAGGAAGCTTGAGTTATAATTCTGAATGGAATCTTTTTGATCAAATCTTATGTTCTATAAATTTTATGGAAACAAAATTAGGGGCTTTAAAATATAAATCTGTTGATGTCTATGATGAGAAGTTTTTAACCCAATATGAGGGTAAATATGAAGGCCAACCCTTTCGAACTTATGTAGGAAAAAATTATAAAGGAGGTTTTAGTGATCATTTTCCCGTATATATTAAGGTGAAAAAGAATGTTTAAACCTTTAAATGCTAAAATAAATAACGTTTTATCGATGTAATTTGCTTTTTATCTATTAAAGCAATGTTAACACTACGTTAATATTCATTTTTATTATCTTCGGTTACTTAATTAAGCTTGTGTGAAAATGAAGGTTTTTAGTGTAAAATCGGATAATAATATAAGCTTTTTGTTAAAGGTCTATCTTTTAACGTTTTAAAAAAAAATAACTAATAGAATCAAAACCTATGAAAAAAATTACTTTATTGATTTTTGCGTTTTTGTCTGTTCTTTGCCAAGTCAATGCTCAAGTAGCTGTTGGATCTGGTAATTTAGAGAGTGAAAATGCACCTTTTGACCCTTATTTTGGATACTCATATACACAGAGTGTCTATTTAGCATCAGAAATTAATGCTTCAGGGACAATTACTGCAATACAATGGTATTACAGTGGAGCATCAGATTTAGATAATTGTCAAGAGCTTGTTATTTACATGGCAGAGTCTACCAGAGCAGATTATGCAGATACTTCAGATTGGGAACCTATAGCTTCTTTTACTCAAGTATACGCTGGAGGCATTGATGTGTCAGCAGGAGCAGGTTGGGTACAGCTAACATTAGATACACCTTTTGTTTATACAGGTGTAGATAACTTAATTGTTGCAGCTGAAGATAATATGGTTGATTATGATACTAGTGCTGATGATTTTTATAATTCAGATGTTGCTACAATGAGAACGATATCTTATTATAGTGATGGAACAAATCCAGATCCAGCGGCTCCGGTTACAGCAAGTAATATTGATGATACTATTCCTAATATAATTTTAGATGGTATTCAACAATCTTGTCCAACACCTTCTACCTTGGTAGCAGGTTTAGTTACATTTGAAGGTGCTGAGTTAAGTTGGGAACAAGTTGGGACAGCGACATCTTGGAATATTGAAGTTGTTCCTGCTGGAGATGCTCCAACAGGAGTAGCAACAGCAACGGGAGTTTCAAGTCCTTATACACTTTCAGGATTAGAAGCTGTAACCGCATATGATTTTTATGTGCAAGCAGATTGTTCTACCGAAGTTAGTGCTTGGGCAGGACCAGTATCTTTTACAACAACATGTGGTATTTTTACTCCAGATTATTTAGCAACATTTGATTCATTCTTACAAGAATGTTGGGAAGAAGCAGGCGATGGAGATCCAACAACAGGTCCTACAGGTATAGGAGCTGGAGGATGGTCTTCAGATGGTTTTGCAAATGTTGGTTTTAATGGCGCAAACAAAATTAATTTATATAATACAGGAGATAATGAATGGTTATTAAGTCCTCAGTTTGATTTAACAGGCGGTCCTTTTCAAGTAGAATTAGACTTAGCTATTATGGATTATTCAAGTTCTACTACTGCAAGTTTATTAGGGTCTGATGATCAAGTACAAGTTTTAATTTCAACAGATAATGGCGTAACATGGACACCAATCATGCTTTGGGATAATACATCGGTAGTACCAGCAGGAGGGTCACATTATGTATTTAACTTAGATGCTTATTTAGGTATGACTGTTCAATTTGCTATTTGGGCAACAGAAGGAACTGTAGATGATCCAGAAGATGTAGATGTGTCTGTTGATAACTTTGAAGTTAGAGCAGTACCAACATGTGCTGAACCAAGTGAATTAGCTGTGTCAGGAGTAACATCTGATGGTGCTACTTTTGGTTGGTTAGAAAACGGAACTGCAACATCTTGGAATATTGAAGTTGTTGCTTCTGGAGAGACTCCAACAGGAACACCAACAGTAACAGTATCTACAAATCCATACACAGTAACAGGATTAAATGCTACAACAGATTATGATTTTTATGTACAAACGGATTGTGGTGCTTCAGGAACTAGCTCATGGGAAGGTCCAGTAACATTTACAACATTATGTGATGTATATGTGCCAGATTATTTAGCAACTTTTGATTCATTCTTAGAAGTATGTTGGGATGAAGCAGATAGTGGTGATCCAACAACAGGTCCTGGAGATTTAGGAGCAGGAAGTTGGACAGGTGATGGTTATGCAAATGATGGTTTTAATGGTGCAAACAAAATTAATTTATATACTACAGGAAAAAGTGATTGGTTATTAAGTCCGTTATTCGATTTAACAGGTGGTCCTTTTCAAGTAGAATTAGATTTAGCTATTATGGCTTATGCAAGTTCTACTAATGAAAGATCTTTAGGATCAGATGATCAAGTACAACTTTTAATTACAACTGATAATGGCGCAACATGGACACCAATTATTCTTTGGGATAATACATCGGTAGTACCAGCAGGAGGATCACATTATGTATTTAACTTAGCGGCATACGCTGGTATGACTGTTCAATTTGGTATTTGGGCAACAGAAGGAACTGTAGATGATCCAGAAGATGTAGATGTATCTGTAGATAACTTCCAAGTTAGAGCAGTACCAACATGTCCTGAACCAACCGAATTAACATCAACAAACTTAAGTTTAACTTCAACAGAAGTTGCTTGGGTAGAAAATGGAACAAGTACAACTTGGAATATAGAATTAGTTGCTGCAGGTGATGCACCAACAGGAGTGCCAACAGTAACAGGTGTAACAACTAACCCATATATACTTACTGGATTAAACCCTGATACAGCATATGAATTTTATGTACAAGCAGATTGTGGAGGAGCCGAAGGTACAAGTTCTTGGACAGGACCATCAGGATTCTTTACTGGATATTGTGAATCTATACCAACAAGTAATGATGGTAATGGAGTAGGTAATGTTTTCTTTGGAATTACAAACTTCCCAAGTTTTGGAGACGAAACTTATGAAAATCATACAGCTACAGTTGTTAATGCTTTTCAAGGATTTAATACCAACTTACAAGTTACTTTTGTAACAGGAACAACTTACGGAACAAATGTTTGGATTGATTTTAATGACAACCTTGTTTTTGATGCAGATGAGCTTGTATATCAAGGAACATCTTTAGGAGATAATCCATCAACATTAGATGCTTCTTTTATGATGCCAGCAGATGCTGCTATAGGAGAGCACAGAATGAGAATAGGTACAGCTGATTTTGGTCAATCAACACCAAACCCGTGTTACTCAGGGTCTTGGGGTGTTACATTAGATTTTACTGTAAACATTTTAGAACCAACATGTGTGAATCCAGAAGCGACTTATACTGTAGTTAACGATTGTGAAAATGGAGATCAATTTTTAGTAGATGTTGTTATAACAACTATTGGAGATGCAGATTCATTAACAATTTCTAATACTATTGATTCAGTAGCTTCAACAGAAAACGTTATTGAACCAGGAACATATCAAGTAGGTCCATTCCCATTCTTAGAAGATGTAATTATAACAATTAGTAATGATCAAGATGAAAATTGTGTAATTGTAAGTCCAGTATTTAACTTACTAGCATGTCCTCCTGATAATGACAACCCATGTAACGCTACTATAGCAGTTGTAAATGATAATGACACATGTGACGTTTTAACATCTGGAACATTAGTAGCTTCAACAGATTCAGGAGTACCAACACCAGAATGTTCTGGTAACCCAGATGACGATGTATGGTTTGAATTTGTTGCTTTAAACGAGGTTCAATTAATTTCAATTACTAATATCATAGGTGGTACAACAAATATTGATCACGCTGTATATGAAGGAACTTGTGATACCTTAGTAGAATTATATTGTTCTACAGATACTTCAAGTATTACTACAGAATTAACAGTAGGTAACACTTACTTTATTAGAGTATACAGTTCAGGAACAGGAGACGAAACTAGTACATTTGATTTATGTATTAAAGAAGCTCCAGCAAATACTATTTGTGAAGATGCTTCTCCTTTCTGTGGATCAGGTGGTGCACTTTACGGATCTAACGTTATTGGAATTCCTAGTAGTGGTTCTGTAGCATGTTTAGGATCTATTCCTAACCCATCTTGGAACATTCTTCAAATTGGAGAAACTGGACCAATTAACATTCAAATTGAACAAAATACAGAGTTTGATGATGAAGGTAATGGTATTGGTCAAGGATTAGATGTTGATTTCGTATTATGGGGACCTTTTGATAGCACAATGGACTATTGTGAATTAGATCTTTTAGTAGATTGCCCAACATGTCCTAACAATACCTCAAATCAAGCTTTCTATCCTTTTGAAAACATTGTTGACTGTAGTTACTCAGGTGCAGATACTGAAACTGTAACTATTGAAAATGCTGTTGAAGGTGAAATCTATGTTTTATTAGTAACTAACTTTTCTAACGACCCAGGAACAATTCAAATAGAACAAACAAACGCAACCACTGATGGTTCAGGATCTGTAACAGCTGAAATTGAAGTTGATTTAGGTGAAGATCAAAACTTATGTGGATACGATTCTTACGATCTTATTGCTGAATCACCATTTGCAGATAGATATGAATGGTACAAAAATGGTATTGTTATTGAAGGTGCTTCTACAGGTATTCTTACGGTAACTGAAACAGATACTTATACAGTAATTGCATACGATGATAGTTGTGAAACTCAAGCTCAAGATTCTGTAACAATTATCTTTGGTATTGAACCAACAGTAAACGTAGTTGACTTTTTAGAAACATGTGATGATACTTCAGCAGACGGAATTGCAGAATTTAATTTAGCATTACAAACTTCTGCTATTTTAGGAACTCAAGATCCAGCGTTGTTTAATGTAACATACCACGAATCATTATCAAATGCACAAACCGGAACAGATCCAATTGATCTATCTTTACCTTATACAAGCATATCTAACCCTCAAACAATTTATGTTAGAATTCAAGATGCAAATGCAACATTTTGTTCTGTAACAAATAGTTTTGAATTACAAGTTAATGGAACATGTATCTTCCCAGAAGGAATTTCTCCAAACGGTGATGGTGTAAATGATAATTTTGATTTAAGAGTTCACAATGTTGATAAAATTGAAATCTTCAACAGAAATGGTACTTTAGTTTATTCTAAGAAAAATTATATTGACGAATGGCACGGACAAAGCGATAAAGGTGATATATTGCCAGTCGGTACTTATTTTTATACGATGACGTATAATAATGGTACAGAGTCTCGTAGCGCTTGGGTATACATAAACAAATAAGATAAAAAACTAAATTAACAGAAGAATAATAGAAAAATATGAAAAAAATATTTATCATACTCGTATTTCTGGTAGCATCACAAATGCAAGGTCAACAAGACCCACAGTACACACAATACATGTATAATATGAATGTTATTAACCCTGCTTATGCTGGCTCGAAAGACAACTTAAGCTTCGGTATGTTATACAGAACACAATGGACCGGTTTAGAAGGTGCCCCAAAAACAGGAACGTTTTTTGGGCATGTACCAGTCGGAGAAAAGGTAGGCGTAGGTCTATCTTTAATTACTGATCAGGTAGGACCAGTGAGAGAAACTAACTTATATGCAGATTTTTCTTACACACTTAACTTAGGTGGAGAACACCGTTTAGCTTTTGGTGTTAAAGCCGGAGCAACTTTTCATGATATTGGATTACAAGATTTAGATTTAATTGATCCTAATGATCCTTTCTTTTCTGAAAATGTAAACAGTGCAACACCAAATGTTGGTGCAGGTTTCTTTTACTACACAGATAACTATTATTTAGCTTTCTCTGTACCAAATATTTTAAACTCGGTACATCTAGATGCTAATGGTTATGATTTAGGAACAGAATCTAGTCACTATTTCTTAACAGGGGGATATGTATTCCAGGTATCAGAAAACACGAAATTAAAACCAACATTTTTAGTGAAGTCTGCATTTGATGCACCAACATCTTATGATGTTAACTTAAATGCTTTGTTCTTTGAGAAATTTGAAATTGGAGCATCTTACAGATTAGACGACTCTTTTTCAGGTTTAGTAAACTTTGCAATCACGCCTTCTATGAGAATAGGGTATGCTTATGATAACGTAACATCAGATATCAAAAAGTACGCACCAGCATCTCATGAAATCATGATATTATTTGACTTGAATTTCCCTAAGAAAATTTCACGTTCACCAAGATACTTCTAAACCAGATAAGCTATAAAATATGAAAACTAAAAAACTATATTTAATACTTTTATGTCTGAGTTCTTTCAGCATAATCGCCCAAAATAAGAATACTAAAAAAGCGGATAAGCACTTTACTCGCTACGAATTTGTAGAAGCAGCTGAAGACTATTCTAAATTAGTAGAAAAAGGTGATGCAGATGCTTATGTATATGGGCAATTAGCAGAATCTTATTATAATATCTTTAATACTGTTGAAGCTGAACGCTGGTACGCAAAAGCCTTAGAAACTTCTGAACAGCCAGAAATGATTTATAAATATTCTCAAATGCTTAAAGCAAATGGGAAATATGAAGAATCAAACGTACAGATGGCTAAATTTGCTTCTATGCGTCCTAGTGATGATAGAGCAGTAGCATTCAAAGCAAATCCAGATTACTTACCTAAAATTTTAGAAAAAGGTAAAAAGTTTAACGTTCAAAACTTACCTTTTAATACAGAATCTTCTGAGTTTGGTGGTACTTTAAACGATGGTAAATTATACATTACTTCAGCTAGAAATAGCAGTAGAAAAACTTACGGATGGAATGAACAACCATTTCTAGACATCTACACGTTAACTGAAAACGAAGACGGAAGTTATGCTGATGCTGTTTTATTAAGTAAAGAGATAAACACTAAATATCACGAAGGAATTGTTTCATTTAGTCCTGACGGTGAAACAATGTATTTCTCAAGAGAAAGTTTTTATGAAAAAGAATATGAAAAAGATTCTATCTCTCAAAACAGATACAGTACGTTGCAATTATTTAAAGCGTCTAAGTCTGGTTCAGAATGGGATAATGTAGAAGGTTTTGCTGTAAACAGTAAAAACTACTCTGTAAAAAATCCATCGGTTAGTGCAGATGGAAAAACATTGTACTTTGCATCTGATATGCCAAACGGTTTTGGAGGATTTGATATTTATAAAGCATCTATTAATGAAGATGGTTCTTTAGGAGAAGCAACTAACTTAGGGCAAAAAGTAAATACTGAAGGTCAAGAAATGTTTCCTTTCATTAGCAGTAATAACACTTTATACTTCTCTTCAAATGGGCATTTAGGCTTAGGAGGATTAGATGTATTTTACTCTAAATTGGTTGACGGTAAAATGGGACCAGTTCGTAACATTGGTATTCCAATAAATAGTAATGCTGATGATTTTGCTTTCAGTATTGATGAAGATACTAAAGATGGATTTATTTCTTCTAACCGTGAAGGTGGTGTTGGAAGTGATGATATTTATGGAATTAAAAAAATACAACCTTTATGTGATGTATTAGTTACTGCTACAGTAACAGATGCTAAAACAGGAGCACCTTTAAATGCTGCATCTGTATCTTTATATGATGCTCAAGGAAATAAAGTATTATCTAAAGTTACTAACACTGATGGAACTGTTGAGTTTATTGTTGAGTGTAGTAATGATACATCTTATGAAGCTTCTTTAGATGGTTACGAAAGCAACCAAGTTCTTCTTAAAGGAACAGATGAAGAAGAAGCTGCTGTTAGTATTCCTTTAACTCCAATTGAAGACTTAATTGTTGCTGATAAAGTAGTATTAAACCCAATCTATTTTGATTTTGATAAATCTAACGTAACTGCAAAAGCTGCTTTTGAATTAGATAAATTAGTTCAAATCATGAAAA
>NZ_CM128809.1:1040000-1042500 GCF_052934785.1 Lacinutrix undariae | reverse complement strand
ACCTTCAATGAAGGGACAGTGCTTGGTGGGTAGTTTGACTGGGGTGGTCGCCTCCAAAAGAGTAACGGAGGCTTCTAAAGGTTCCCTCAGCACGCTTGGTAACCGTGCGTAGAGTGCAATGGCATAAGGGAGCTTGACTGAGAGACATACAGGTCGATCAGGTACGAAAGTAGAGCATAGTGATCCGGTGGTTCCGCATGGAAGGGCCATCGCTCAAAGGATAAAAGGTACGCCGGGGATAACAGGCTGATCTCCCCCAAGAGCTCATATCGACGGGGGGGTTTGGCACCTCGATGTCGGCTCGTCACATCCTGGGGCTGGAGAAGGTCCCAAGGGTTGGGCTGTTCGCCCATTAAAGTGGCACGCGAGCTGGGTTCAGAACGTCGTGAGACAGTTCGGTCTCTATCTACAGTGGGCGTTAGAAATTTGAGTGGATCTGACTCTAGTACGAGAGGACCGAGTTGGACTAACCTCTGGTGTATCTGTTGTTCCGCCAGGAGCATTGCAGAGTAGCTACGTTGGGAAAGGATAAGCGCTGAAAGCATATAAGCGCGAAACCTACCACAAGATGAGATTTCTTTAAAGGGTCGTGGGAGATTACCACGTTGATAGGCTATAGGTGTAAAGGCAGTAATGTCATAGCCAAGTAGTACTAATAACCCATAGGCTTATTGTACGCCTGTTTTTTATAAAGTACAGGATTATTAAAAATATTTATTATTATGTATGTGATCTATATGATCGTTTTTTCAATATGTTAAGATATTAGTGTTGCTTATTAATAACAACCAAAGATTTAAGGTGGTTATAGCGATGGGGCTCACCTCTTACCATTCCGAACAGAGAAGTTAAGCCCATTTGCGCCGATGGTACTGCATTATTGTGGGAGAGTAGGTCATCGCCTTTTTTAAGAGTCCTTCATAGTAATATGAAGGACTTTTTTTATGCCTTTTTTTTAGGAAAGACTATTAAAAACTCCACATAACTCAATAAAAGAAACAACAGCACACAAAAAAAAACATAAAAAAAAGCCCATACGTAAATGTATTGGCTTTTTTGGGTTACTTACTACCCAATTATCACCAGTGCTAAGACTACTGTTTAGTATTTATAGAATGACGGTGGTGGTGGTATTTAGAGAAGCATATCAAAAAATAGGAGGTGAGGTTGAAAACGGAACTTATAAACCAGATATTTCTAAAAAACATACGCACGAAGGAAGTATAGGGAATTTATGTTTAGATAAGATTAAAGAAAAATATCCGTCTATTATAAAGTAAGATTTTTTCACATCAAAAAGCTACAGAAGCAATTCACTCACTAAATATTCAGCACACTATATATAGTAGTCATTTCATTTTTCTGTTGAAATTATAAAGACACGCACTCTATTGCTAGAAGAAAATCAAATTCACTCGGGTAACATATATATAATGTATAAAGTCATTTCAAAGAATCACTCACTATATCATATCTATTTTTAATGTCGAAATTAACGCTAACAGATAGATTTCAAACAAAACAAAACCGTCGTATATTTATAAAGTACTCACCCGTAGCCATTAAGTAAATAAATAGAAATAAAGTTAAAAAAGGTTAGGATTAGGGATTAAAATAGGTGTATATTTGCAGCCGCTTAGAACGGCAACGTTTTAAGGGAAAGTTCTTTCAGGAAGATGTTTATTAAATGTTAAGATAAGGTTTTAAAAACTTTATTAAAAAACTAATAAAAAACATTGTGGAAGTTAAAAAAGGGTTGTATGTTTGCAGCCGCTTAAAACGGCAACGTTTTAAGAAAAGATAAGATAAAAAGTTCATTAACATATTGAATTGACAGCGTAAGTGATTAACTGGAAACGGTTAATTACAAAAAGAGAATAAAAATTTTGAGTACACATTAATTCCTATTAATTGTTAAGACAATAGTGGAAACACTTAAAAATTTAACGATGAAGAGTTTGATCCTGGCTCAGGATGAACGCTAGCGGCAGGCTTAACACATGCAAGTCGAGGGGTAACATTGTGCTTGCACAGATGACGACCGGCGCACGGGTGCGTAACGCGTATAGAACCTACCTTTTACAGAGGGATAGCCTTTAGAAATGAAGATTAATACCTTATAGTATTTTAGATTAGCATTAATTTAGAATTAAAGATTTATCGGTAAAAGATGGCTATGCGTTCTATTAGCTAGATGGAGTGGTAACGGCACCCCATGGCTACGATAGATAGGGGCCCTGAGAGGGGGATCCCCCACACTGGTACTGAGACACGGACCAGACTCCTACGGGAGGCAGCAGTGAGGAATATTGGACAATGGAGGCAACTCTGATCCAGCCATGCCGCGTGCAGGATGACTGCCCTATGGGTTGTAAACTGCTTTTATACAGGAAGAAACACTCCCTCGTGAGGGAGCTTGACGGTACTGTAAGAATAAGGATCGGCTAACTCCGTGCCAGCAGCCGCGGTAATACGGAGGATCCAAGCGTTATCCGGAATC
>NZ_CM128809.1:707500-1037500 GCF_052934785.1 Lacinutrix undariae | reverse complement strand
GAGGTTGAACTGCTTAGACAGCTAGGATGTTGGCTTGGAAGCAGCCATTCATTTAAAGAGTGCGTAACAGCTCACTAGTCGAGCGGTTCGGCATGGATAATAATCGGGCATAAACATATTACCGAAGCTATGGATTTATAATTTATTATAAGTGGTAGGGGAGCATTGTAGTGTCGTCGAAGGTGTTCTGTGAGGGATGCTGGAGAAGCTACAAAAGAAAATGTAGGCATAAGTAACGATAATGCGGGCGAGAAACCCGCACACCGAAAGACTAAGGTTTCCTCAGCTATGCTAATCAGCTGAGGGTTAGTCGGGACCTAACGCGAACCCGAAAGGGGAAGTGGATGGACAACAGATTAATATTTCTGTACCTGCTCTCATTAAAAGTGACGGAGGCGAAAAGTTAGTGCGTACTGACGGAATAGTACGTTGAAGCGAGTGGTAACACCGCGATAGTACACTGAGACTACGGTCAAGGTGATAATCTAGCAAATCGACTTCCAAGAAAAGCGAGAGAAGCAGCCCGTACCCTAAACCGACACAGGTAGTTGGGATGAGAATTCTAAGGTGCTCGAGAGATTCATGGTTAAGGAACTAGGCAAAATTGACCCGTAACTTCGGGAGAAGGGTCGCCCACAGTAATGTGGGCCGCAGTGAAAAGGTCCAGGCGACTGTTTATCAAAAACACAGGGCTCTGCTAAATCGAAAGATGATGTATAGGGCCTGACACCTGCCCGGTGCTGGAAGGTTAAGTGGAGGGTTTAGAAGTTTACTTCGAAGATCTGAAATGAAGCCCCAGTAAACGGCGGCCGTAACTATAACGGTCCTAAGGTAGCGAAATTCCTTGTCGGGTAAGTTCCGACCTGCACGAATGGTGTAACGATCTGGACACTGTCTCAACCATGAGCTCGGTGAAATTGTAGTATCGGTGAAGATGCCGATTACCCGCTGTGGGACGAAAAGACCCCGTGCACCTTTACTATAGCTTAGTATTGGTTTTGGATAAGTAATGTGTAGGATAGGTGGGAGACTATGAAGTGGCGTCGCTAGGCGTTGTGGAGTCATTGTTGAAATACCACCCTTTGCTTATCTAGAGTCTAACCTTCAATGAAGGGACAGTGCTTGGTGGGTAGTTTGACTGGGGTGGTCGCCTCCAAAAGAGTAACGGAGGCTTCTAAAGGTTCCCTCAGCACGCTTGGTAACCGTGCGTAGAGTGCAATGGCATAAGGGAGCTTGACTGAGAGACATACAGGTCGATCAGGTACGAAAGTAGAGCATAGTGATCCGGTGGTTCCGCATGGAAGGGCCATCGCTCAAAGGATAAAAGGTACGCCGGGGATAACAGGCTGATCTCCCCCAAGAGCTCATATCGACGGGGGGGTTTGGCACCTCGATGTCGGCTCGTCACATCCTGGGGCTGGAGAAGGTCCCAAGGGTTGGGCTGTTCGCCCATTAAAGTGGCACGCGAGCTGGGTTCAGAACGTCGTGAGACAGTTCGGTCTCTATCTACAGTGGGCGTTAGAAATTTGAGTGGATCTGACTCTAGTACGAGAGGACCGAGTTGGACTAACCTCTGGTGTATCTGTTGTTCCGCCAGGAGCATTGCAGAGTAGCTACGTTGGGAAAGGATAAGCGCTGAAAGCATATAAGCGCGAAACCTACCACAAGATGAGATTTCTTTAAAGGGTCGTGGGAGATTACCACGTTGATAGGCTATAGGTGTAAAGGCAGTAATGTCATAGCCAAGTAGTACTAATAACCCATAGGCTTATTGTACGCCTGTTTTTTATAAAGTACAGGATTATTAAAAATATTTATTATTATGTATGTGATCTATATGATCGTTTTTTCAATATGTTAAGATATTAGTGTTGCTTATTAATAACAACCAAAGATTTAAGGTGGTTATAGCGATGGGGCTCACCTCTTACCATTCCGAACAGAGAAGTTAAGCCCATTTGCGCCGATGGTACTGCATTATTGTGGGAGAGTAGGTCATCGCCTTTTTTAAGAGTCCTTCATAGTAATATGAAGGACTTTTTTTATGCCTTTTTTTTAGGAAAGACTATTAAAAACTCCACATAACTCAATAAAAGAAACAACAGCACACAAAAAAAAACATAAAAAAAAGCCCATACGTAAATGTATGGGCTTTTTTTGGGTTATTACTGAAATGCTTATTGGTGTGGTAAATGAGATTAGTGATTATAAGAATGCCTTTGGTGTTATTGCGGGAGTGATAGTAACGACATCCTTTTTATGGGATTATAACGACTTGCTTTGTTATAATAGTGAATATCCTAAAACTGTATAATGTGTTTTGGCTGTGATGCCTAATAAAAAGATATAGTGGATAGCACGGTTTTTTAAACCCGCCCAAAAGGTTATGATAATATGAATGAAAAAACGATAACTTTATTGGGTTACCATTTTATGTTATAATACTTTAAGGAGTAATAATGCTATAAATATACAGCCTAGTGGGAAAGCTATGATAAATGTTAGTGAGTGTGTTTCTAATTTGCTTTTAGTGAGTTTTGAATTAAGTACTTGACGGTTTCTGCCGGTATATTGCATCCAGTTTTTAAAATAAAGTATAATTGTTGTGATGATTAATAGTGACCATGCTTTTGTTGTTGAGATTGTTGATACATGCATTTGATTTAAAAACTCTGCAACGAATACTCCTAATACGAATAGAATTGAGGCTTGTAGTATTGTTATATATATTACTCCTATCTTATTAGTGTTTTTTTTATATTGTGCTTTATAACGGTTAAAAATGGTGAAAAAAAGTGAATCGAATAGTGTCATTATGCGTGGTGTTATATTTTATAATAAAAAAGCCTGCTAATATATTAGCAGGCTTTAATTTATGAAATTATTTTAATTTCTTAGTTAGTTGATATGATAGATAAGTTATCTATTTGGTATCCTCCTGCTAAGTCATCGCCGTTTCCTACTACTTTAAAAGCGATATGAGCTGTTCCTGTGTAAGATGAGATGTTGATTAATCCTGAATCAACAAATTCGTACCAAGAGTTAGCTTCTGTTGCAAGTGTAGCTCCTAATGGCTCCCATGTTGCTGCTAATACATTCGATCCATCGTAATCTGTAGATATGAATACTTCTAGAGTATTTTCTACTGAGTTGTCTAAATGATGTTGTGCAGTTTCGAAGTTTAAGAATTCGTTGTCTTGTGTATCCATGTCAATACCTGGAGTTACTAACCATACGATGTTAGAAGCATCACCTGAATTGTAAGAACTAAATTCAGTATATCCGTTACCATCGAAAGTTTTTTCTCTCCATAACCATCCTCCAGCTTCACCGAAGTTTGTCCAATCTGCAAAATCTAAATCTGTATTATTTACAGCTGATTCAAAATCTTCTTCAAAAAGTACTGTAAAACTAGAATCGTCTAATAAAGTACAACGTTCAGCTGTGAAGTTTACATCGTCTGAGCTATTTAAAGCTAAAACTAAACTTGCACCATCAAAGGTTTTGTTTACGACAGCAGTAATGTCTCCATTTCCTGTAGGCATAACTTCATTAATGAAGTTTGCAAATCCACTAGTTTCTAATTTAAACTCACTATAGTTAAAACCACCACATGCTTGTAATGTTCTTTGAGTATCGTATAAGTCATTAACTGAATCAAAATAAGTATCACCAGCTAAGTTATCTGCGAATTCAACGTTTTCAATATTTACTAAAACACCAATTAAGTTATCAGAGATTTCTGAAAAAGTAACTATTTTAGGAACCATAGTTTCTGTTACTGCAGATCTAAGAACTTGGTTAGTTAATTTAATATCATCTAAAGCTGTAACAGTAGTACCATATTGATCAGTTTCAATACCACCACCAATTGCAGTTACTCCGTTTCCAACTCTTTCTTCACCAATGAATAAACCGTTTAAGTTGATAATAACTTCTCTTCCTAGGTTGTATCTGTTGTACGAATCAGATTGAGAAACAATAACTTTAAGTGCCATTGTTGGGTTTGTTGGGCTATCTTGGATAAAAAATTCTTTATAGAAGTTACCTGTTAAGTCTGATGAAGATACGTATCCTTTTACGTATACATTTTGTTCAACAGCTTCAATGAAGTCACCTTCAGTGTACATTGCTTTAACGTTTGCCATTGACACTTCAGTAGCATTTGCTACTAATGCAGTAATTGCTACATTTTCTTCATTACCTAAACTGGTTGGTACTGTATAGTCGTCGTCTTGCACACACGATGTTACAGCAAATGACATTGCTATGATCGTGAAAAAAGTAAAAATTTTATTTGTTTTCATAAGTGTAAGTGTTTTATTTTTCGTTTTTCTTTTTTTTTAAAATCTAAGATACACATTTACGAAGTAGTTTGTACCACGTCCGTACCAATATTTAGAACCAAAAGTTCTTGTTGGTTTAGAGTTATCTTCTAATAATTCTTGGTAGTTAGCATTCCTTCCTTGTTCAAAACCACCCGTTTTGTATTGTTTGTCTAGTAAGTTACCTACACTGGCAAAGAATCCTAAGTAGTATTCTCCAACTTTCCAAGATTTTCCACCTGTAAGGTTTACAACCATGTAGCTATCAAATTCTTCTTGTTTTAATAAGTCTGTAGCGATTTCTTCGTCATAGTCATTAAAAGGAATTCCGTCACTATCTAAATAGAAGTTTTCTGTTCTTGTTAATGGGTTAACATCTACGTAAGCGTTAGAGAAAAAGTTAGCTGTTGCTCCAAACCACCAGTAATCTGGGTCACGGTATTCAAAACCTATAGAAGCAGCACGTTGTGGTCCTCCAGCAATTTTGTAATCTTTTAAGTTAGATTCTCCATAAGAGATTGAACCATCTTCAGATGTAAAGCTAGAAGATGTTAAGTATAAATCTGGGTTGTTATCGTAAGTGTATTGACCTATTGATGCCGCACCTTTTAATTTAATAGTTGGTGTTACTTGAGCTTCAATACCAAATTCTGCTCCAATGTGTCTTTTGTCAACACCTTGTAATACTTCTTGTACGAATGCAGATGTGTCGTTTCCTTCAATTTCATCTCCACTTAAACCATCGGCGTAGTAGAATGATACTTCGTTTGCATCTTCAATTTTAGAATAGAAAGCAGTTATTTTAGCTTTTACTATTGGAGAACGGAAAATATAACTTGCATCTAATGAAGTTACTTTTTCTTCTTCAATTCCTTTTACAATACTGTGGTTTTCTCTTGAGTTAGAGTATGTGTTACGTAAAGAAGGTGCTCTTGTAATGTAACCTGCGTTAACATCTAATAAGTGCTTTCCAGTAATTTTATAAGTAAATCCTCCTTTTGCTCCGTATCCTGTGAAAGATAATTCTTTACCTTTTCCGTAAGATTCATCACCAGCAAATCTACTGTGTTCCCATAAACCTTCTCTTTGGTAAGTTGTGTTTGTTAAGCTACCAGAGATGTAAAAGTCAATTTTGTTGTATTTAAATTGTGCTTGTGCATACCCTGAAATTTCATCAGCATATAGGTTATAGTTATATCTGTATTTTTCACCTTCACCAACAGTTCTGTCTGGATTTAAGTTATCATATTGAAAACCATCAAAAGAATCTACATTTAAAGCTCCAACATTAGAACCTAAGATATCAATAATTTCACCGAAGTTTTCAGATTTTAATTTCTTGTAATTTACAGAAGCATTTAATAAGATGTTTTCTGTTAATTCAGAACTAAAAATAGAGTTTACAGTAATTTGTTTGTCGTCGTTTCTGTCTTCATATAAAACATAAGCAGCATTTGTGTCGCTAATGTTATTGGTTTGGTTAGCATCTAAGATACGTTCCCAGTCAATTTGCCCATCATTAATGAAATCTTGTTCTGCAATGTATGCGTTTGCATAATCTGGACCATCACTATCACCTAAGAAATAACTTGGTAAGTTTTGGTAATATGCAGGACTTGGGTTTGCACCTCCAGCATAATCTATACGGCTATTTCCTATTTTTCCAAATTGGTAAGCTACGTTAGTATTTAAGCTTGTTTTATTGCTAATATCCCAGTAATGGTTTAACATAAATACAGGCTCTTCAACTTCTTTAATACGTGAGTTACGTTTTTCACCATCTAAATATCCCCAGTACTCGTTATATTTAATTCCTTTAAGGTCATAAACTTCTTGAGTGTTTGGTGATGATTTACCTCTTCTATTAGGTGCATAGATTGATGTAAAGTTAATACTGTGTTTGTCGTTAATTTTCTTTTCAATAGACGCAAAAAATGAATTTGAGTCATATAAAGAAGCATCTTGATAACCTTCGTTACCCCAACGTCTTCCTAAAGCAAAACTATATGCCCAACCACCTTCAACTAAACCTGAAGAGTAACTCGCCATTAAACGGTTTGTGTAACTTCTGTTTGAAGAAGAGTATGTTACACGTCCACCTTGTCTGTAACTAGAAGCTCTTGTGCTTATGTTTGAAGTTCCTAAGATACCTCCAAAGTTGTAAGCTGATGGTGTTAACCCAGACGTTAATTCTTGGTTACGCATTACATCATTTAAACCTCCCCAGTTACTCCACTGTGGTCTTCCGTTATACATTTTGTTCATTTCAACACCGTTAATTAAAACAGAACCGTTATCTGAATCTAAACCTCTTACTTTAAAGAAAGATGAGCTAAACTCAAATGCAGCTGTACGTTGAAAAATGTCTTGAGATGATTGTAGTAAACCAGAAATGTTGTCTGATGCACTTGTATCATCATTTAATTCATCGTCAGAAAGTGAAATAGTAAATAAATCAACAGAATCAGATACATCAATATCTAATGTCATGTCTGTAATGTTTACAATTTGTCCTTCGTTAATAACGATTGGATAACGTTTTGTAACAAATCCTACCTTTTCAACTTTTAAAACTTGTTCTCCTAATGGCAAATTTTGAGAAAAAGTAAATTCTCCCTTTGCATCAGTAGTTGTTGTTTCTTGCGTTTTTTCGATAATAATTGTTACACCTGGAATAGGTTCAAAAGTAACAGCATCCTTCACACTACCTTTAACAGTAGTAGTTTGAGCGTACATTGCTACAGATGAAAAAATTCCGAATAAGAAAATAAAAAAACTTTTTTTCATGCTTAAATTTATAATTAATAATTTCCCTGCATTAAATAATAGTTATTTAAGGCGTGCAAATTTACATTATTTATAATAAATATCTACTTTTGGCTCATTAATTGTACTCTTTTAATGATAACATAACATACAGAAATGAAAAATTTAAAACTATTATTACTCCTACTTATTGCCTTAGTATGCTTTAGTGCTAACGCTCAAGAGAAAAAGTATAAAATTCATACTATTGCGTTTTATAATTTAGAAAACTTATTTGACACTATAAACGACCCTTTAAAGTACGATGAGGCTAGTCCTATTATGGAGATGAATACCAATAGGAAAAAGGTTTACGAGAAGAAAGTAAAAAATATGGCTCGTGTAATTGCTGAAATTGGTAAAGATGTTACCGGAAACTCACCTGCTGTTATTGGTGTGTCTGAGGTTGAAAACATTCAAGTTTTAGTGGATCTTGTTAACGATCCTCAATTATTAGATAAAGATTATGGAATTATCCATTATGATTCTCCTGATAAAAGAGGGATTGATGTCGCACTATTATATGAGAAAGCTTTATTTAAACCCGTAAGCCAAAGTTCTCATGAGCTTTTAATTTATGATGATAATACTCATAAACGTGTATATACTAGAGATCAATTGCTAGTTAGTGGAGAATTAGATGGTGAGTTAATTCATCTTATTGTAAACCACTGGCCATCTCGTAGTGGTGGTGAAGCGCGTAGTAGATCTAAACGTGTTGGTGCAGCAAAATTGAATAAACACATTATAGATTCGTTACAATCAAACGATCCTTATGCTAAAGTTTTTACTATGGGAGATTTAAATGACGATCCAACAAACGATAGTGTAAAGAAAGTATTGAAAGCTGAAAATGAAAGAGAAGATGTAAAACTTAAAGGTATTTACAACCCTTTTGAAAACATGTTTAAAAAAGACGGTTTAGGAACTACAGCTTATAGAGATGCTTGGAGTTTATTTGACCAGATTTTAATTACTCAACCTTTAATAGAAAAAGATTTTTCAACATTCAGATATTACAAAGCAGGAATTTTTAGTAAAAATTATCTGGTAAGTAAAAAAGGAAGATATAAAGGATATCCTCTTAGAAGTTTCTCTAACGGAGGTTTCACTGATGGTTTTAGTGACCACTTTCCAGTGTATGTTTACTTAATTAAAGAAATTAAATAACGAGTTTTAACTCAACAAAAAAGGCGCTAATATAATTATTAGCGCCTTTTTTATGGGTAAATATATTTTATTAAAACCAAGTTCCCCAAGGAATCATTTTAAGTACAATAGCTAAAGCAATAGTATAAGTAATAGCTAAAATTTTAAATTTTGGATTAGATGTTAATTTCTTTTTATGTTTTGAATACCCAATAGTAAGTGCTGCAATAGCTAATACCATTCCAAAAGGATGCTCAATAACAATACGTCTTAAAGCTGGGGTTTTCATAATTTCTCCCATTGAATTTTCACTAAAATATCCTGAAACTGCAAAAAAGATAATTCCAAGAAGTAATTGAGTGTGTGTTGCAATTAATGCAAAAAGCGAAAGTCTAAAGTCAATTGGTGCAAACTCCTTGTTTCCAAAAAATTTAACTAAAGCATTAATAGTTGCTGCTGCTAGAGCAAAAAGGGTAATGTAAGCCCAATAAGAGTGTAAAAATTTAATGATATCGTAGAACATAAATTATAAATAAATATTAAGTTGCAAATGTATGAATTTTATAATTCTAACCATATTAAAAGCTCTACCCAACTCAAATAATAAGTTTTTAACTATTCTGAAACGTTAAATGCACGTTTCGCCTCATTTCCAAATTCATCAACAACAGTAATAATATGTTGTCCTTGTTTAGGTATAATTGCCATGTCATGAATATCTTTAGTACTTCCTATAAAGGTATTATCAATATACCAAAACAGTGTTGTTTCTGGTTTTGAGTGTGCTATTTTCAAAATTAAATCGTTTGTTTTTCCATCAAAATCTTTAGGTAAGAAAATACTATTGTTTTCCTTTGGATAAATAAAAGCCATAGTTATTGTATTGCTACCTAAACAATCACTTCTATATTTTGGTAATGGTTTATAAAACGGATTTTTAGTTTTATAATAATAGGCCATTAGCGGAGGAAGTACAAACCACGATTTATGTTTAATATGACTTAACTCTTCACAAGATGAATTGACTTGGTAGGTTTCACTGTTATCTAAATGCACGAGTATGTGATAAGGACATGGCGATGTTTTTAGTCCGCTAATTTGAATAAACTGCTCTTCAATATCATCACAATCTGGTGACGCTCTATGGCCACTTTTTTTACAGATAGTCACTTTTTGCATCTCATCAAAAGGTTTGTTAAACCATTCGCTATTTGGTAATACATCAAAAACATCAAACATTATTGGAGCTGCAGCTTGCACACCAACAAGTCCCGGTCTACCTTCTCCATCTGCATTTCCAACCCAAACGCCAACCACATAATCTTTGGTAGTTCCAATAGCCCAAGCATCTCTAAAACCAAAACTAGTTCCTGTTTTCCAAGCTACTTGTTTTGAGCCATCAAAAAACTCCCAACTTTCATCACTTTCAGGGCGATTTACTTCTTTTAAACTTTCAAAAGTTAAATAAATAGATGCTGCATCAAAAAGTGTTTTTTCATTTGTTTTTCTTCCGAAGTCAACATTTTTAGATGCTAAATAAGTGGGTTCGGTAAATTCACCACTATAATATTCACTATCCGTTTCCGAAAAATGATTTAATGTTGAAGACAACGAGGCGTAGCTTTTGCATAAATCCCATAAATTACTTTCGGCACCACCCAATATAAGTGATAATCCATAATGATTGGCATTATATTTTAAGTCTTTAAGTTGAAGTGCTTTTAGGTAATGATGAAATCTATCTAAACCAAAATCTTGAAGCATTCTTACAGAAGGTACATTTAGCGAACGCGATAACGCTCTACTTGCGGCAACAGCACCATCATACGTTTTATTGTAATTTTCGGGATTATAACTTCCAAATTGAGTGGGCACATCGCTTACCAATGTGTGTGGTAAAATATCACCAGCATCTAACATGGCAGTGTATAAAAAGGGTTTTAAAATACTTCCTGTACTTCTGGGTTTATCTATAATATCTACATCTTTTTGATGTGCTTTGTCGGTAGGTGTATTTCCAACATAAGCCATTACTTTTCGTGTTTTTACATCTAAAACTAAAACAGCTGCGTTATAAATTTCATTCTGACTTAATTGATTATAATGAGTTTTTACAATATGATTTATCTGTTGTTGTAAACGAGTATTAATAGTTGTTTGTATACGTTTACCTGAATGATTTTTTGCTGTTTTCTGTAATAAATGAGATGCAATTTGTGGTAATGGATAAGGTTTTTGTGGTAAACCTTCAGCAATAGATAGCTTATAAGTTAGTGAATCTATAATTTGATGTTCCACTAACTTTGCTAAAAGACGATTACGTTTTTTTAGTAAATGTTCTTGATTTTTTCCGGGATAAATTAAACTTGGTGCGTTTGGTAACACGGCTAATGTTGCACTTTCTGCCCAAGATAAATTATTAGCATTAGTATGAAAATACCGCCATGCAGCAGCATCAAGACCTACAACATTACCTCCAAAGGGAGCATTACTACTATAATAAGCTAAAATAGCATCTTTATTTTCTCTAACTTCTAGTCGTGTAGAAAGTATGATTTCTATAACCTTTTCAAAATACGTACGATTTTGCCCTTTTCGGGAAAGCCTAATTACTTGTTGCGTAAGTGTGCTTCCGCCACGTTTTACGCCACCTGCTTTTAAATTATCACGTAAAGCTTTAAAAATTGATATAGGATTGAAACCTGGATGTTGGTAAAAATATTCGTCTTCAAATTGAAGAATACAGGTTTTAAATTTCTCCGGAATACTATCATTATGAGGAAATCTCCATTGTCCGTCTGTTGCTATTTTTGCGCCTAAAAGATCATTTTCTGAACTTGTAATTACAGTTGCTGTAGGGTCTTTAAATAATTGTTTTGGTAAACAGAAGTAGTAAGCTATTAAAAGTACAGCGATAATTATCAGTTTTATTTTATGCTGTTTTATGTAACTTTTTATTTTATTCATTATAATTTATTTCACCCTTTTCGCTTTTGTTTTCCTTATTGAAACCAAAAGAACCTTCCCTTAAATAGGGAAGGATTTTTAGTATTGTTTATTAAATTAGTCTCCATTTTAAAGGAGGGGTGGCTCTATTTTTAATTAATAAAATTGAGGTGAGGTGGTTTTTTATTTCTCAACAGTAATCCATTCGCCTTTAGTTCTTACTAAATAATCATTATCATACATCGCTTCTGCTTGTACTCCTGGTAAATAATAAGTTCCTAAGTAGGATGCATTCAGCATAATATTGAATGTTTTGGTGTCAGATTGTCCTTTTTTACTTAAGTCGAAATAAAAATTAACTCTATCATCTCTAATATCAGTGTATCGTGCATCACTTGTTGTACTGCTACCAAAAGCTGTAAAACGTGTATTTACAATTTCCCATCCTGAAGGAAATATTTGTGTTAATGCAATATCATTCACGTTTTCACTTTTAAGATTACTTACGCTCACGTTTGCTACAAAATCCTGACCTTGTTGTAATTTACTAACATCAATAGTATTTCCTTTTAGGTCTTTATATTGAACCGAAACACTTAACCCGCGTTGTTCTGCTAATTCTTCACCTAATGGTAATTTTCCTGAATTTAAAATACGAACAAAGATTACATTGTCTTTATTGTTGGTAAATGACATCGTGTTGTTACCATCTATCACTGCTAATTCACGTTGGGCGATAGCATTTTTAGAAGCTATAGTTTCCGTTTTTCCATTTACAGCATAACTAATATCCATCGCTTTTCCACCATTTGCATTTACCATTTTCGCCATTGCAAGTAAACTGTAAGCAGTAGTTTGTGTGCTCATCCAGTTAGTTCCAGATAATTCTTTTGCAATGTATTCTGCAATTTCTCGTTGTTTTGAATCTTTGGTTAATACCATAGTTTCTAAAGCCATTGCTCGGTTTCTGTCTACAGATCCATAGGTGTAATAATTATATCTTGGTGCGGTAAAATTAATATTTGCCGATTTTGATATTTTATCACTAGCTTCCTTTTGCCCTGCAAGTGCATAAGCTGCCGCAAGACGCCATTTTGCTTCATTTGAAATTTCAGAAAACTCTCTCAGTCTATTCATTGCTGCTAAATCTGGATTTCCAGCTAAAGCTAAAGTGTACAATCTGTAAGCTTGTGCTAAATCTGAATTGTAAGATTTGTAGCTTGGTCTCCAATCTCTAGCCGCTTGTTTTTGGTATTTTAACCAATTACTTTTAAAAGTTAGTGGTAAAACAAAACCTTTCTTTTCGGCTTCAATCATAAAATGACCTGCATAACTTGTACCCCAATCATTGGCTGTACTTTCTCCAAGCCAATAACTCATACCTCCGTTTGGTTGCTGAAAATGCCCAAGACGTTTAATTCCTTTTTCAATATTAGATTGAATGTCTTGCTTCTTATCATAAGTTAAATCGAAAATATCACTTAAAAATAACTGAGGAAACACACTAGACGTCGTTTGTTCTAAACAGCCGTGTGGATACTGAATTAAATATTGTAAACGTCTTGAAAAATCCATTGGAGGCATTGTTGAAAACTCAACCGTGGCACTATTTGTTCCTGCGACACCAAAAGTTGAAAACTCTACAGTTTGTGTGCTTTTGTTTTCAATAGTTTTATCAATAGGTTTAGAGGTTATTGGATTTGGGTTTACAACATCTAATTCTACTTTATATGTTGATTTTTCGCCATTTCCTGTAGCAATAACTTCTACGGTATTTATACCTTTTGCTTTTGAAACATCCAATTCAAAATACGTCATCTGTTCGTCTGGTTTTGCAAACGATAAGTTTTTAGTTTGCTCTCCAATTATAGATATTCCGTTACTTAATTTTAGACTTATTTTTACGTTTTTCACTTTGTTTTCCATAGCAAACACCGTTACTGGAAGTGTTACTTTTTCACCAGGGCTTAATTTCCGCGGAAGCGATGCCAATACCATTAATGGTTTTTTTACTTCTACAGATTTGTCTGTACTTCCGTAAGCTTCTGTTTCACTATTTCCGGCAATTACCATTGTTCTTACTGCGCCAATATAGTTTGGTAATTTTATAGTATGTGTTTTAGTTTGACCTGCTTTTAATGTAAACGGACCTAAATAGGTTACTACAGGTTTAAAACGGTTGGCTTTTTTATTTTTTCCGCCAGCAGCACTTCCATCTCCACCAATTGCAAAAACTTGATCAATACTTCCGCTATAAGCGCCAATAACATCATCATAAACATCCCAAGTTTTTACACCTAAAGCTTCACGTTTGTAAAATTCGTTCCAAGCATTTGGTGTTTTAAAGCGAGTTAAATCTAGTAAGCCTTCTTCAACCACAGCAACCGTATACGTCATTGCTTTTTTATTTTTTTCTGAAACCGATACTTCAAATTCTTGTTCTGGTCTTAAAACATCGGGCATTTTTATTTGTGGTTCTAGTTTTGTGCTAGGATCTTCAACCATCATAGGAATTACACCATATAAACGAATTGGTAAATCGTTTGCCGTAATTGCATGTGGTTGTAATAATGAAATATTAATAAATACATTTGGCGCCATATCTGAAGTGACAGGAATATTAACAACAGTTTCTCCTTGTTTTGTTTTTACCCATTTGTAATTTACAACTTCAGTTCCGTTTTCAATACTTACTAATGCGCGACCTTCACTTCCTGAATTAAATGTGATTTTTGCAGTTTCTCCTACATTGTATTTTTCTTTATCGGCAGAAAATATAAGCATTTTAGCTGCTTCTTTATCTGCAGAACCTGACTTGCTCCACCAATTTTTGTAAAAATAAGCAGTACGTCCGGTGGCGTGCCCACTCACGGGGTCTTCAATTCTTATAAGGTAACGTCCGCGCTCTTCATCTGGAATATTAAGTTTTAATTTTCCTTTTCCATTAGCGTCTGTATTTATTGTGGTATTTAAATACGGTTTATGATAGGTGCTCGATACATAACTTGATAAGTTATCGTAAGACGAGTTCCACCACCAACGCCATTCAATTTTATAAACTTTTACTTGTAGGTTATCTCGTTTTACGGGTTTTCCATCTTTATCAACTACAGCAACATCAAAAGTTTGATTTTCATCTGTAAAAAATGAACCATAAGCATTTCCTTCTGGAGAACGCAATCCAACAAATGATTCGTAAGGTGCGTATTGTTTTGTAAAGGCATCCATTGAGAAATCTCCACCGTTTTCAAAAGCACGTGCTAAAAATTGAACGTTTAACATTCCGGGAGCATTTTTGCCAACTTCCAACGTATTGTTTATTGTTGCAAATCCATTTTCATCAACCTGACCTTCAAAAACATTAATTTCTTCGGTGCTAAATTCTCGTGTTGGATCGGTAAACGTATAATCTTTATAGTTTTTAAATCCTGAATAAGAAGTACTGAATTTCGCCTTAATTTCTGCTTTTAAGTTTTTTCCGGCAGCACCGTGTAACCATTTTACATCTAGAGTTCCTTGTAAAGGAGAGTTACTTGTAAGAATATCGTTTTCAAAATCGATTTTAATTTTTAAACGATTAGGTTTTATTGTTTCAATTTTTAAACTTTTATGAAAAACCGCACCACCAACAGCTATTTTTGCATTGTAATTTCCGGTTTGATCTTCGGTCGCAGTTGGTACTGTAAACTTGTAAAAA
This sequence comes from Lacinutrix undariae, assembly GCF_052934785.1. Lineage (NCBI taxonomy): Bacteria > Pseudomonadati > Bacteroidota > Flavobacteriia > Flavobacteriales > Flavobacteriaceae > Lacinutrix > Lacinutrix undariae. Next base: position 1,022,578 of record NZ_CM128809.1, on the reverse strand, counting down.
TTATTAAGATTATCGGCAGTTATGTTTTTGTAAACTAATTTTCCGTTAGGATCTGTGATTTCTAATTTTACAGGATGTCTTTTAGGCAATGGGTTTGTGGCATCATTGAGCATAAAAGTAATATGTAAAGTGTCGCCTGGTCTCCAAACTCCACGTTCACCATATATATACCCTTTTATACCGCGTTGTAATTTACTTCCTGAAACATCAAATTTACTTAGTGAAAGTGAGTTTCCGTCGGCAAGTTTTACATAGGTTGTATTTTGTCCTTTATTTACAATTGCAAAAGCGGCATGTTTTTCTGCATCAATAGTTACTAAACCTTCGTTATCTGTAAAATTAGATGCTATTTCTTGTTGTTGAAAGTTGTATAAAGTAACTTTTGCTTTTGCTTCTGGGTTTGTTGTTATAATATCGGTTACTGCAAAATAATAGGAGTTATTAGCACCTTTTTTTGCAATTACTCCTAAGTTGGAAGCTAATAAATTTTGAGATACAATGCGGTCTTCATTATAATAAGCATCGTGACATGGGTTTTCACGTTCTCGCCAATTGTAATTGTAATCTCTGTAACGGTAGGTAAGATTATCCCAATATTCTTCTTCTTTTAAATCGTCATCTTGGGTGTCAGTTTCTGTATAATCGCCTTCGTAATAATAATCTTCTTCGTAGTAGTAATCGTTATAGTCATCTTCAGAATTAGTTTGAGAAGTGTTTACCGAACAGTCATATAATGAATAACTTTTATTAAAATCCAACTCTACACGATAAATTGCACCTGGATCCGCTTTAAAATAGTGTGATAAATCCAGACTATAAGCTTTCCATTTTCCGGTGTTTTCGGCAGCAGATTGTAGTTGAATAGTTTGTTTTGTAATACGACGACCTACTTTTCTAATATTGTATTTATTACTACCATCTAAATTATTATCCTGAAGGAATTGTAATACATTATCTTCAAATATTTTAATAATTCTTACATCAACAGCACTTAAGTTTACAGCTTCAAAATTAAATTTAAGTTCTTTTGAATTTGGTAGAATTGTTCCGTTACTAATTAATCTGATTTGAGGTTTTAGTTCTTCAAAAGCAATAGTTTCAGAAAAGGGTTTTTTAAGTTTAAAATTATCTGTATTCGAAATTCCTTGAAAAACATCTACTTGAATATTTCCAACTAATTTAGAATTAGGATAGACTTTAAGTACATTTCCATCAACAATATATTTTGGGTTTTTAGTTTTTTGAATAGTTACTAAACCATCAAAGTTTTGTTGTTTTTTTAAAGGATCAGAAAAATTGATAGATAAATATTGTTCTGGCGCCTGAATTACATCAACACCAATAATTGTAAAGTTGTTAATACCAGGAATAATCACCTTACTTTCTCCAACATTATCTGCTTTTATAGGTTTTCCATTCCACTTTACAAGAATTTCGCTATCTTCAATCTTACGATTTATACTATCTATTTTAAATTCAAAAATCTTAGCTTTCTCATTATCTTCATTAAAAATAAGCGAAAGTTTTTTTCCGTCTTGCGCCGCTTCTGCTAATTGTTTTGCATCATCAAGAGAAATCACATCTGCAGAGCGTAACGTAGATTCTAAATATTGCCAATTTTTACTGTAAGACTGTAAGTTGTTAGTAATAATAGTAAAATTTGGTGTAATAGTTTTAAACTGAAAGGTGTAGTTGTTAAATTCACTAGGAATATTATCGTAAATTTTATTCAATTTTACGCTAACGGTATATTCTGTTGCTGATTCAAGCGTTTCATCTGGCGTAAAAAGAAGAGTATGTTTGTTTACTACGGTAAGTTTTCCTTCAACATAAGGTGATAATGTTATTATCTTATCGGTAATTTCTTGTCCCATTTCCCAACCTTCAACATCGGTTGCTAAATTAATTTGGATGGGTTCAGAAATTGAAGTTAATCCAGATGATGTATAACTTATGTAATCTCTAAATTTAAAAAGATTATCGGTTTCTACAGTTTTGTTTTTACACGATGTTACTAGCGTAATAAGCATTACGATAGCAAAAAGCTTTTTTAATAGCATAGATTGATGAATTTAATATATTGGATTTTGAACCTGAAACCGTAGGGTATTCCTCGTTAATTATTTACGTTCAAATTTCAAGTTTTAGATGTAGTTTAAATGTTAATAAAATGTTAATTTTTGTTGTAAGAATCACGAAATAAAGTTAATGATTTTAATGGTGATATCATTTATTAAAGCGACTAATTATTAGTATATTCGCAAATAAACAGACTAATAATTATAAAATTTAAATTTATGCAAGCAGTTGCGACAGATTTCGGAATAAAAGAAGCCTTAAGCCAATTAGGTGTAAAAGATATAAATGAAGGTTCGTCTACAGGGTCTAATAATTTTTCTAATGGAGAAATTATTGAGAGCTATTCGCCAGTTGACGGGCAATTAATAGGAAAAGTTAAATCAACAACAAAAGAAGATTACGAGAAAGTAATGGGAGCAGCAACAGCGGCTTTTAAAACTTTCAGACATATGCCAGCGCCACAACGTGGAGAAATTGTACGTCAGTTTGGTAATAAATTAAGAGATTTAAAAGAACCATTAGGGAAACTAGTTTCTTACGAAATGGGGAAATCTCTACAAGAAGGTTACGGTGAGGTTCAAGAAATGATTGACATTTGTGATTTTGCTGTAGGATTATCTCGTCAGCTAAACGGACAAACTATTCCATCGGAACGTCCAGGTCACGTAATGAGAGAACAATGGCATCCAATTGGGGTTGTTGGAATTATCTCAGCATTTAATTTTCCTGTAGCAGTTTGGGCGTGGAATACCGCTTTAGCTTGGATTTGTGGTGATGTTTGCGTGTGGAAAGGATCGGAAAAAGCACCGTTATGTTCTATCGCATGTCAAAATATTATTGCTGCAGTTTTAAAAGATAACAATTTACCAGAAGGTATTTCTAATATTATAAATGGAGATTACAAAGTAGGTGAAATGATGACTACAGATGTACGTATTCCATTAGTATCTGCAACAGGATCTACAAGAATGGGACGTATTGTTGGTACAACAGTAGCGCAACGTTTTGGTAAATCTTTATTAGAATTAGGAGGAAATAATGCGATCATTATCACACCAACTGCCGATTTAAAAGTGGTAGTTCCTGGTGCTGTTTTTGGAGCTGTTGGAACATGCGGACAACGTTGTACATCTACGCGTCGTTTAATTATTCATGAATCAGTTTACGATAAAGTAAGAGATGCTATTGTTGGTGCTTACGGACAAATTAAAATTGGAAATCCACTTGATGAAAATAATCATGTTGGTCCATTAATAGATAAAGATTCAGTAAATACATATTTAGCTGCCATTGAAAAAGCGAAAGCTGAAGGTGGAAAAGTATTAGTAGAAGGTGGTGTTTTAGAAGGTGAAGGTTACGAATCTGGTTGCTACGTTAAACCAGCAATTATTGAAGCCGAAAATCATTTTGAAATTGTACAACACGAAACTTTTGCACCTATTTTATACCTTATGAAATATTCAGGTGAAGTAGAAAATGCAATTGATACGCAAAATGGAGTAGCTCAAGGTTTATCTTCTGCAATTATGACAAATGAAATGAAAGAGGCAGAGAAATTCTTGTCTTATGCAGGTTCAGATTGTGGTATTGCAAATGTAAATATTGGAACTTCTGGTGCTGAAATTGGTGGTGCTTTTGGTGGTGAGAAAGAAACGGGTGGTGGACGTGAGTCTGGATCTGATGCTTGGAAAGTATACATGAGACGTCAAACGAATACAGTTAACTATTCAGACGAATTACCTTTAGCACAAGGTATCAAATTTGATTTATAATAGAATTATTTTTATAAATATTGAGAAAGCCACATTGAGAAATGTGGCTTTTTTGTGCGAACTACTGAAAAATAATTTTGGGAGTTAAATAAAAAATAAAAACCCATTTCAGATCCAAATATTCATTGGGTGAAATGGGCTTGTAAGTAATTGATTAATAGCTTTACTAATGTCGATAAAAAATATATTTTTACTCAAAAAAAACTACCATTTACAAATAAATTGGGACGAAATACATCATATATTTATTTTGTGTCAATTATATTTTAATTTTCGTAATATCCGTATAGATTCCTTATAGAGAGCGTAGTAGGAGTTTTCTCTCTCTTTTAAATAAAATTTAGCCTCATGTAGTTTATTGATCGCTTCATGAAATAAATTAAAGTAACAGATGAGATAGGTTTCAGGAAGGTTTTTTAAATCGAACTCTTCTTGTTTGTTTAGTTTGAGTCCTTTTTTAAGTTTATCTAAAATACTATTATTGGTATTGTAAATATGATGCAATACTTTTTTATCAAATTGTGGCGGTTGAAATAAAAGTTGTGTTTCAATTTGATAGTTGGCATTATCGCTAAAGTGAATAATGGTTTCTTCTAACGGATAATATTTAGATGAATTTTGAAGTCCTAAATTCACATATTCTATAATCTTAAAGCTGTTTTCATCAAATGTAATTGAAACTTCATCTAAGGTTGAAAAAAACAAACGTACCTGTTCGTTAATTAATTTGATATCTACCCGCGAGAAAAAAGTTTCATTTCCTACTGTTTTTTTCTCTCCAGACCAACAGAGCACAAAGTATTCTTTGAACACTTTGTATTGCGGACTATAATCTATGCGTGTATTCATAAAATCGAAAACACCGTCTAAAGTATGTTCAATATTATTTTGCGAATGGTTTTCAATGGCTTTTACAATTTCAGAATTAAAATCTTTAATTTCTACATCAAAAATTTTAGGCATACTAATACTACCATCTCTAAAAAATACCGATCCTCCATAATATTTCCAGATGTTTTTGCGAAGTGAAGTTATGCCTTCAACAGATCTAATGGTGACTAAGCCAATAACTTTATCATCTGGTAAATTAGGAAACGGAATGTTTTCGTATTGTACAATTGGCGGATTGGTTAAATAAGCATTTACGAGGTTTTGAATTTTACTATCATCAAAAAAATCGACACCCACAATAGTATTGTCTTCATCTTCAACACCAATAACAATAAAAGAGTTGTTATTTGGATTACTGTTTGAAAGCGCGCAAATATGTTTTAAAAACTTAGCCTTTCCTTCTTTTAGGCCAATATCAATTTTACGCTTTTTGTCATAAAAACTATTCTCGTCATTATGAGCGAGTAGATTTTTTATGAGTAGGCGTTTATTAATCATGGCTTTCTGTTTATAAAAGTTTTAGTTCTTTTTTTATGTTTTCTCTAGCTTTTAGTTCTAGTTGATTTTTAAAACTATCAGTGAAAAATAATTGTGCTCTTTCTAAAAATGAATTCAATACTTTTTTTCTACCAGGATTATATAAAAAATCTGGGTAAATTTTATATTCCTTTCTAACTGCTTGTGTATATTCTTTATAGGTTTCCCAGTCTGTTCCTAAAACAGATAAATCTAAATCTAATAGATAAGCGTTATCTGTGTTTTCTTTGTTAATGATTTGATGTTTTTTTGTTGAAAGAATAAGAGTTTCAATAACTTTTGCGCTGTTAATATCAAGACCTAATTTTTGAACTTTAGAAGCCCCAATTTCTGCACTTTTTTCTTCATTATTACTTTTTGAAGCATTATATATGATATCATGGTACCAAATAGCATATTTAATTTCCGTTAAATTACTAATGTTTTCTTCATGCTTTTTTAGCGTTTTTAACATTGAGTAAATATGTTGTAAATTATGATAGTATCTCGACTTTTGAGTGTAGGCTATTTCAATTTCATTCCAAAAAGACGTCACAAGATTTCTGTCTTTGCAGTGATGAGATGTAAGGTTGTACCAATCTTCTTTTAGCCAGTTTTTCATTAGTCCTTTTTTACAATCGTACTACTCGCTTGTGCGGTTGGCAATACTAAAACATCGGCAATGTTTACGTGTGGCGGTCTAGAAACTGCAAAATAAATAACATCTGCAATGTCTTCGGGTTGTAAAGCTTTAAATCCGGTGTAAACCGTATCGGCAATAGCATCTCCTTTAAATCTTACTTTTGAAAATTCAGTTTCTACCAAACCAGGATTTACGGCACCAACTTTTATTCCGTAAGGATTTAAATCTATTCGCATACCTTCAGTAATTGCTAAAACAGCATGTTTACTTGCGCAATACACATTTCCTTTTGGGTAAACTTCTTTTCCTGCCGAAGAGCCAATGTTTATAATTTGTCCAGATTTTCTAGCCGTCATTTGTGGAATAATTGTCTGACTTACGTAAAGCAATCCTTTTACATTAATATCTATCATAGCGTCCCAATCTGCAACATTTCCATCTTGTATAGGGTCTAAGCCGTGAGCGTTCCCTGCGTTATTAATTAAAATATCAATCTGTTTAAAGTTTTCAGGTAAGCTGTTAATGGCTTTTGTAGTGGCATCTTTATCACTTACATCAAAATTTAAAGTATGTATTTCGATTTGTAATTCTAATGCTTTTTTAAGCTCATCCAAACGCTCTTGTCGTCTTCCACAGATAATTAATCGAATACCTTGTGTTGCAAATTCTTTTGCGGTTGCGCGTCCTATTCCGCTTGTAGCGCCTGTAATTAGTGCTGTTTTAGTCATAGTTGGGGTAAAATATAAAGCTGTTTTGGTAAAATATAATTTGATATAAAAATAATTAAAAACCAATAGAATTAAGTTGCAATAGCGATATATAATTTTCTGAACATTAATATTTACTTTCTTTAAATTAAATGCAGTCTTGTAAACAATTAAGTATGAAATATATCGATTTTTAACTTTTAACCGATTGTTAACAGTAAAGCATCAAAAAAATTAACAATTTGCAGTACTCAAATATGGAAGCTATATTGGAGCATTAAAAAATTAAAAATGATGGAAGAAACAAGTACAGTTGATATTAAGTCAATTAATGAAAAAATTGAAAGAGAAAGTGCTTTTGTTGATTTGCTTACTCACGAAATGAACAAAGTGATTGTAGGTCAAAAACATATGATTGAGCGCTTACTTATTGGATTGCTTGGACAAGGACATATTTTACTTGAAGGTGTTCCTGGATTAGCAAAAACTTTAGCAATTAATACCTTATCAAAAGCTATTGATGCTAGTTTTAGTAGAATTCAATTTACACCAGATTTATTACCAGCAGATGTTGTAGGAACCCTTATTTACAACATGAAGGATAATGATTTTTTAATTAAAAAAGGACCTGTATTTGCAAATTTTGTACTTGCAGATGAGATTAATAGAGCTCCAGCAAAAGTACAATCGGCTTTACTGGAAGCCATGCAAGAAAAACAAGTAACCATTGGTGACGAAACATTTATGTTAGACAAACCATTTTTAGTAATGGCTACCATGAATCCAGTTGAGCAAGAAGGAACTTACCCGTTACCGGAAGCACAAGTGGATCGTTTTATGCTAAAAACGGTTATTGATTATCCAAAATTAGAAGAAGAACAACTTATTGTTAGAGCAAATTTACGTGGTACTTACGAAAAAGTAAACCCAGTAGTATCTGTTCAGCAAATTCTTAACGCTCAAAAAGCGGTTAAAGAAGTATACATGGACGAAAAAATTGAGAGATATATTCTTGATATTATTTTCGCAACACGTTACCCAGAAAAATATAAATTAGAAGACCTAAAACCTCTTATCTCTTTTGGAGCTTCACCTCGTGGAAGTATCAATTTAGCAACCGCAGCAAAATGTTACGCTTTTATTAAGCGTCGTGGTTATGTAATTCCAGAAGATGTACGTGCCGTTGTTTACGATGTGTTACGTCACAGAATTGGGATTACTTATGAGGCTGAAGCCGAAAATATAACATCTGAAGATATTATTAGTAAGATTGTAAACGAAATTGAAGTGCCATAAATCCCGTCCTAAATTCTTCAAGATAAGAAGAACTTTAAAAGGATGAAAAATTAAATTTTTAAAAACCTTTTCTCTTTAAGAGAGAAGATGGAGAAAGGAAAATGGATACAAAGGAATTACTAAAAAAAGTACGCAAAATAGAGATTAAGACACGCCGACTGTCCGATCATCTTTTTGGAGGAGAATATCATTCTACCTTTAAAGGAAAAGGGATGACGTTTGCTGAGGTGCGTCAATATCAATATGGCGATGATATTCGTAATATAGATTGGAATGTTACCGCGCGCTACAACGAACCTTATATTAAAGTATTTGAAGAAGAGCGCGAACTTACCATGATGCTAATGGTAGATATTTCGGGATCTGGATTATTTGGTACAGACCAACAATTTAAAAATGAAATTGTAACAGAAATAGCCGCAACTTTAGCCTTTTCAGCAACTCAAAACAACGATAAAATAGGACTTATCTTATTCTCGGATGCGATTGAACTTTATATTCCACCTAAAAAAGGACGTTCTCATGTATTGCGTATTATTCGCGAATTGATAGAATTTAAACCTAAAAGTAAGCAAACAGATGTGGCTGCGGCTTTAAAATTTCTGTCAAACGTGATGAAAAAGAAAGCCATTGTTTTTCTGTTAAGTGATTTTATTGATGATAATTACAAACAGAATTTAAAAATTGCTGCCGGACGTCACGATATCACCGGAATTAGAGTTTATGATAAACGCGAAACCGAAATGCCAAATATTGGTTTGGTACAAATGCAGGATGAAGAAAGTGGAGAACTTATGTTGGTAAACACACAATCTAAAACTGTGAGACGTAATTATGCCGAATATTACACCCAACGTGTTGCGTATTATAAAGATAGTTTTACAAAATCTGGAGCCGGTAGTATTGACTGTCGTGTAGATGAAAGTTATGTAAAAAAACTATTAGGTTATTTTAAAAGACGATAATTGCAAATGAAGACTTACAACCTACACTATAATAATTTTAAAACTCGCCAATCAAGAACACTTGTGTTGGTACTATTTTTTGTTTTAGGATTTTGGAGTATTACTTTGGCGCAAGTAACATCATCCATAGATTCTACACGTATAAAAATAGGAGAACAAATTACCTATAAAATTCAAGTTGAGGCAGACACTACAGAATTGGTTGTCTTTCCAGAAGGACAAACCTTTTTACCGCTTGAAATGATCGAATCGTATAAAATTGATACCACCACACAAAATGCAAAATATAATCTTGTTAAAAAATACGGATTAACGCAGTTTGATTCTGGCGCTTATACCATTCCGAAGCAAAAAATTATTATTGGTAATAAAACATTTTTTACCGATTCTTTACAAGTTGAAGTTAATACCATTGCGGTTGATACTACAAAACAAGCGCTTTATGATATTAAACCATTTATTGAGGTAGAAAAAACAACAAGCAATTGGTGGTTACCATTATTATATGTGTTGTTAGCCTTAGCAGTTGTCGCCTTTTTATTGTATTGGTTTGTATGGCGAAAAAAGCCGTTAACTCAAGAAGAAAAAATAGCGTTATTACCACCTTATGATAGAGCAAAATTAGCGTTAAAAACATTAGATGATAGCACATACTTACAAAATGAAGAATTAAAAGAATATTATTCTGAATTAACATTTATTATCAGAAGATATCTAGATGAGAAAGTTTACGATCGCGCGTTAGAAAGTACAACCGATGAATTGGTAACGCGCTTAAATCTTTTAAAAGATGGTAATCAAATTGATATTTCAAAAGAAGATATAAAAAATATTGAAAGTATTCTTAAACGTGCCGATTTAGTAAAATTCGCAAAATCAGCACCAGATATAGAGCTTGCAAAATTAGATAGAAATACAATTGATTTAGAAATTGATCAAGTAAAAGAAGCTTTACCAGAAGCGACTGAAGAAGAAAAATTGTTAGACCAAAAATATAAAGAAGAACAAGCTGAAAAGAAAAAACGCAAACAAATAATGATCACCGTTGTTGTTGGTGTATTATTAGTATTGGGTATTCTTATTGGTTTCGGAATCAAATATGGGTTTACTTACGTGAAAGATTCAATTGTAGGTCATGAAAGTAAAGAACTTTTAGAAGGTGATTGGGTAACTAGCGAATATGGTATTCCGCCAATTTATATTAGTACTCCAAAAGTTTTAAAACGTACGGAAGTGGCTATTCCAGAAGAATTAAAAGAAAAGTTAGACGTTACTACATTTGGTTATGGAAGTTTAATTGAACAACTTAATATTGTTGTAGCCACTACTACATTTAAAGATTTGGGAGAGAATAAAATCGAATTAAATCAGGTGGTTGAAAAAAGTTTAGCAATTTGGGGATCTCAAGGTGTTCAAAATATGTTCACCAAAAAAGAAAAGTTTGCAACACCTAATAATGCCGAAGGTTTAAAAGTGTTTGGTACCGCAGATTTCCCTAGTTTAATAGAAGGTAAAACAGAACGTGGTCAATACATTGTATTAGCATTTACTGCCGAAAACGTCGTGCAACAAATAGTTGTAACATGGCGAGAAGGCGATGATTATGCTAAAGAAATTGTAGATCGTGTGATCAATTCAGTAGAACTTAAAAAAGAAGAAAACTAATGTTTGAAGGATTCGAATTTTTAAATAAAGAATTTTTCTGGTTGCTTTTAGCTTTACCACTTTTAATTGTGTGGTATGTGTTTAAAAACAAACAGCAAACCGCTGAACTAAAAATATCAAGTTTAAAAGGATTTAAAGTAACCAATTCATGGTTGCCAAAAATTAAACACCTATTATTTGCCTTACGATTATTGGCACTTGCAGCATTAATTACAGCTTTAGCAAGACCAAGAACGGTTGATGTGTCTACAAAAACAAAAACCACTAGCGGTATTGATATTGTTATGGCTATTGATGTTTCGGCAAGTATGTTGGCAAAAGATTTAAAACCAAACAGATTAGAAGCACTTAAAAATGTTGCTGCAGAGTTTATTAAAGGACGTCCAAACGATCGTATTGGTTTGGTAGAATATGCAGGAGAAAGTTATACCAAAACGCCAATTACTAGCGACAAATCTATTGTATTACGCTCGTTAAACGATATCAAATACAATACAATTATTGAAGGTGGTACGGCAATAGGAATGGGATTAGCCACTTCGGTTAACCGTTTAAAAGATAGTAAAGCAAAAAGTAAAGTCATTATTTTACTTACTGATGGAGTTAATAATTCAGGATTTATAGATCCTAAAATAGCTAGTGAATTAGCGGTTGAATACGGTATAAAAACCTATACAATTGGTTTAGGAACAAACGGAATGGCGCTATCACCAGTAGCTATTTTGCCTAACGGAAATTTTCAATACGGAAGAGTGCAAGTTGAAATTGATGAAGCGCTCTTAAAAGAAATTGCCGATGTTACTGGTGGAAAATTCTTTAGAGCCACAAATAATAAGAAGCTAGAAGAAATTTATAGTGAAATCAATAAGCTTGAAAAAACCGAAATAGAAGAATTTAAATTTTACAACTACGAAGAAAAATACAGATCATTAGCCATTTTTGCAGGTCTGTTATTATTGATAGAATTAGTGTTAAGAGCTACAATTTTTAGAAGTTTTATATAATGCAGTTAGAAGAAAAAATATGGTTTTGGGCGTTGGCAATTATTCCTATAATAATTGTAATATTTGTAGGACTTCAATTCTGGAAATACAAAGCACAAAAAAACTTTGCAGATAAAGCGTTGTTAAAACGTTTAAGTCCTAATCAATCGTTGTTTAAAGGGATTTTAAAAATCGTGGTGCTTAGTTTGGTGTTTGCCTGTTTAGCTATCGCTTTGGTAAACCCTAAAATTGGTACAAAACTAGAAACCGTAAAACGCGAAGGAGTAGATATTGTATTTGCTGTTGATGTCTCAAAAAGTATGCTTGCCGAAGATATTGCACCCAACCGTTTAGAGAAATCCAAACAATTGGTAACGCAAATTATCAATAATCTAGCAAGTGATCGTGTAGGTATTATCGCTTACGCTGGAAAAGCTTTTCCGCAGTTACCAATTACTACAGATTACGCTTCAGCAAAAATGTTTTTAAATAATATGAATACCGATATGTTGTCCTCTCAAGGAACAGCAATCAACGAAGCTATTGAGCTTTCAAAAACATATTTTGATGATGCCGAACAAACCAACCGTATCTTAATTATCATTTCAGATGGAGAAGATCACAGTGAAATGGCTTCCAGTGTTGCCGAAGAAGCAAATAAAGAAGGTATCAGAATTTTTACTATTGGAGTAGGAGATATTAAGGGTGGCACAATTCCTATAAAAAGAAATGGCGTACTGATTAACTATAAAAAAGATAACCAAGGCGAAACAGTAATTACACGTTTAAACGAAGAGACTTTACAACAAATTGCTGATGATGCTAACGGGGTATATATTAACGGAAGAGTTACCAGTGATGTCGTAGATCAAATTCGAGACTTGTTAAATAAAATGGATAAAAAGGAATTTGAAGCTAAAGAGTTTGCCGATTATAAAGACCAGTTTCAATGGTTTTTAGGTTTTGCAGTATTCTTTTTATGTATTGATATCTTTTTACTAGAACGAAAAACAGCTTGGTTGAAAAAGTTGAATTTATTTAATGAAAACCTTTAGTATTTACTGATAACCTGAATTTTATAAAATTTTTAACGCACACAAAAAACTAAGATTTATATCTTAGTCTTATAGAAATATAGCATGAAACAATTAATAATTATCTTAATCACTTTAATATCTGCGGTCTCTTTTTCTCAAGATAAAGAGGAAGCGCAGGCATTGGCGTTGCAAAAAGCAAATAACTATGTTTACGAAGGCAATCAATTAATAGATAGTGATGATTATGTGACTGCCGAAATGGAGTATCGTAAAGCCATTTCAGAACAACCAACAACCGTATCTGGAACTTATAATTTAGGAACTTCTTATTATAAAAAAGGAAGTTACGATGAAGCTTTATACCGATTAACTCAAGCAGCTAAAAATGCTACTGATAAAGATGAAAAGCATAAAGCATTTCATAACATTGGAAATATTTTAATGCAGAATAAAAAATGTAAAGAAGCTGTTGAAGCCTATAAAAATGCGTTAAGAAATGATCCTTCAGATGAAGAAACGCGTTATAATCTAGTTGTAGCAAAAGAATGTGCAGAACAACAACAAGATAAAGAAAAGGATCAGGATAAAAAGGACGACGAGAACAAAGAAGATCAAGACAAGAAAGACGACCAAGACCAAAAGGACGAAGATAAAAAAGATCAAGACGACAAAAAAGACGAAGGCGATAAGGATAAGAAAGAAGGCGACGACAAGGAAGATGAAGACGGTAAGCCTAAAGATGAAAAAAAAGAAGATAAAAAGGATCAAGGTAAAGGTGATGAAGATAAAAAAGATCAAGCACAGCCAAAACCACAGCCAGGTCAAATGTCACAACAACAAATGCAGAATTTACTGAAAGCGATGAATAATCAAGAACAGAAAGTTCAAGAAAAAATGAATGCCCAAAAACAAAAAGGTGTTAAAGTAAAAACCGAAAAAGATTGGTAATGAAAATAAAATCAACATTAGTTATTTTTCTTTTTCTAGCGGTTTCGCAATTTACTTTTGCTCAAGTTACTTTTGAAGCTAAAGTGAGTAAAACCAAACTAGGAATTAATGAGCGTTTACGTATAGATTTTAAAATGAATACGGATGGTGATAATTTTACACCTCCAAGTTTTAGTGATTTTACGGTTGCTGGCGGTCCTAATACGTCGGTGAGTAATAGCTGGATTAATGGAAAACGTTCGTTTTCTAAAACCTATAGTTATTTTTTAACCCCTAAAAAACAAGGTCGTTTTACTATTAAAGAAGCCACTATTGAAATTCAAGGTGAAATCTACAAAACACAAGCTGTAAAAATTACTGTTGGTGGCGCTGTTAAACGTCCTAATGATCCTGATGATGCCGTAAATGTTGCTGAAGATAATATTCACTTGGTCGCTGAAATTTCTAAAACCAATCCGTATTTAAATGAAGCGGTTACTGTAGTTTACAAACTATATGTATCAACTACAACAGGTGTGAGTAATTGGCGAGAAACAAACAGTCCTAAATACAGTGATTTTTGGAGTCAGAATATTCAACTAAAAGGTGTTAAAATTGAAAACGGGAAATATAAAGGTGAAGATTACAGATATGTAGTATTGCGTAAAACTGTATTATATCCTCAAAAATCAGGAAAATTAGAAATTGAACCTTTAAGTTTAGATGTTACTGTAGATGTGCCATCAAAACGACGCGATTATTTTGGCGGTCGATTAATGACGTCTGTACATCGTACGGTTTCGGCAGGAAGTCAAAGTATAAACGTAAAACCATTACCTGAAGCAACAAAACCTGCAAACTTTACAGGAGCTGTTGGTAATTTTAATTTTAAAGTTTTGGCATCTAAACAGGCTTTAAATGCTAACGAATCTTTACAAATAAAAGCTGAGGTTACAGGAAATGGGAATTTAAAATTATTTGACCTTCCGGAATTAACGGTTCCAAGTTCATTGGAAATTTATGAACCAGAACATGACGAGAAAGTAAGTACTAATTTAAGTGGTATGCGTGGGCGTATTTCAGATAGTTATACAGTGGTGCCTCAGTATAAAGGAAAATATCCAATACCGAGCATTTCATTTTCTTATTTCGATTTAAAAACAGAAACCTACAAGCAAATTAATTCGGGAGATTTAATAATTGATGTTATTGAAGGTCCTACAAATGTTGCTGATCAGATAACAGATAATGGTGAAAAACCTAATGGAGACACTAGTAGTCACCTTTCTGATATAAAAACAGAAACCCAGTTGGTGTCTACAAATTCTAATTATTTCTTTAAAACCAAAGGCTTCTGGGGATCTTTATTATTACCTTTATTAGCAATACCGTTAGCTATTGTTTTTCGAAGAAAAAAAGAAAAACGTGATGCTGATGTATTTGGAAATAAAATTAGAAAAGCAGATAAGTTAGCTAAGAAATATCTAGGAGAAGCTAAGCGTAATCTAGGGACAAAAGATAGTTTTTATGTGGCTTTAGAAAAAGCACTTCATAATTACTTGAAAGCGACTTTACAGATTGAAACAAGTGAGTTTACTAAAGATAAAATTGAAGAATTATTACTGTCTAAATCGGTAGAGACTTTAGCGGTATCAGACTTTTTACAGATTCTTGAAAATTGCGAATTAGCGCGATATACGCCAATTACAAATGTAGAAATGCAGCAAGATTATGATAAGGCGGGAAAAACGATTTCATTAATTGATAAACAAATACGTTAAGATGAAAAAGTTACTATTTATAATTACCATTTTAATGTGTGGGTTTGGGTTTTCTCAAAACTCAGCGTTATTTAAAGAAGGAAATACGTTGTATAATGCCGGGAAATACACCGATGCAATTAATAAGTATGAAACCATTTTAAAGAGTGAAAAACACTCAGCAGAATTATATTTTAACCTCGCTAACGCTCACTATAAACTTAATAATATTGCACCTAGTATTTATTATTATGAAAAAGCATTACAATTAGCACCAGAAGATGTAGATATTAAAAACAATGCAGCATTTGCAAGAAATATGACCATTGACGCTATTGATGTAATGCCAGAAGTTGGCGTGTCAAAATGGCTTAATAATAGTGCTAATACATTTAATTTTGATGCTTGGGCATATATAGCTATTGGTGGCGTTTTGTTATTTGTAATCTTATTTTTAGTCTATTATTTTAGTAAATCAACAGCATTAAAACGGGTGCTGTTTATAGGAAGTTCTACGGTATTAATAATTAGTGTTATTTCGCTTTGTTTTGCATTTCATAAATATAATTTAGATAAAAATGATGTGCCAGCAATAGTATTTGCTAAAGAAAGTACTGTAAAAGAC
Source organism: Lacinutrix undariae (assembly GCF_052934785.1). Taxonomy (NCBI): domain Bacteria; kingdom Pseudomonadati; phylum Bacteroidota; class Flavobacteriia; order Flavobacteriales; family Flavobacteriaceae; genus Lacinutrix; species Lacinutrix undariae. Next base: position 1,006,712 of record NZ_CM128809.1, on the reverse strand, counting down.
GAGCCTAATTTAAGAGGTGTTGAAACTTTTAAACTTCATGAAGGTACCAAAATACAGGTTTTAGATACTGTAGATGGTTGGAAAGAAATAAAACTAACCGACGGTACTACGGGATGGATAAGAAATGATGATATTAAACTGTTAAAAAATTTTTAAACATTCTTTAACGTAATATTTTAAAATGTACTCTTATATTTGCAATTCTTAAAACTACTATGAAAAAAAATCTGTTAGCCTCTTTCTTTTTAATATTATTCTTGTCGCTTATTTCAGCGCCTACAGTAATAATGGCTATAGATGAAAATGCAGATGTGTCTTTATTTTACTCAATTGCAGAAGAAGAAGAAAATAGTGGACATTCAAAAATTAAAGAAATTAAGCTTTTAAATTCAAGTAATCTTTTAAATTTAGAACTTGTTTTTACTTCAAAAGCAGAAGATAATTTAGGATATTCTTTTAGTGATTATACTAAACCACAACTTAATTTAGTTTCCCCACCTCCCGAATTCATTTAATAATTTTCCAAGAGATAGAACCGTAGTAATTGGTCTATAAAAATTATTAAAAATAAGTTAATAAGCCAAAAGTGTTTATTGACGTAAATGAATTTATACATGTTTAAAAATTTAAAAAACGACTTTCCCGCAAGTGTAGTCGTATTCTTTGTTGCACTACCATTATGTTTAGGTATTGCATTAGCTAGTGGAGCACCATTATTTGCAGGTGTTATATCTGGTGTTATTGGTGGTGTTGTTGTAGGACTATTAAGTGGTTCTAAAGTTGGAGTTAGTGGTCCTGCTGCAGGTTTAGCAGCAATTGTACTAACAGCAATTAGCTCTTTAGGGGGTTATGAAAATTTCTTATTAGCTCTTGTTTTAGGAGGATTAATACAAGTGATTTTTGGAATTTTAAAAGCAGGAATTATTGGATATTATTTTCCGTCATCTGTAATTAAAGGAATGCTTACTGGTATTGGTATTATCATTATTTTAAAACAAATACCTCACTTTTTTGGATACGATTCAGAGCCAGAAGGTGCTGATAGTTTTATAGAAGCTTCAGGAGAAAATACATTTTCTGCTATTTTAAGTATATTTGATAATATTGCTGTTGGTCCAACAGTAGTAGGATTTATAAGTTTAGCCATATTATTATTATGGAGTAACGTACTTGTTAAAAAAGGAAAGATTTTTGAAGTTATTCAAGGACCTTTAGTTGCCGTAGTTGTAGGTATTATTTTTTACGTATCAACAAATGGTAATGACATGTTGGGAATTTCTCCAATACATTTAGTAAGCGTACCAGTACCAGAAGATTTTAATTCCTTTCTTGGACAATTTAGTCTTCCTAATTTTTCAGCAATTACAAATCCTCAAGTATGGATTGTAGCCTTTACAATAGCATTAGTAGCAAGTTTAGAAACATTATTATGTGTTGAAGCTACAGATAAAATTGATCCAGATAAAAACGTAACACCTACAAATAGAGAATTATTAGCGCAAGGAGCTGGTAATGTCCTTTCAGGATTAATTGGAGGTCTTCCTGTAACCCAGGTAATTGTACGTAGTTCAGCAAACATTCAATCTGGAGGAAAGACCAAAATGTCTGCAATTTTACACGGTTTATTGCTGTTAATTTCAGTAGTCCTTATTCCTAATTTACTTAATAAAATTCCATTGTCTGTATTGGCAGCTGTTTTATTAATTATTGGTTATAAGCTTGCTAAGCCAGCATTATTTTCAAAAATGTATAAGTTAGGATGGAAACAATCTGTGCCATTTTTTGTTACGGTTTTAGGAATTGTATTTATTGATTTGCTATGGGGAATTGGTTTAGGTTTAGCAGTAGGTATCGTTGTTATTTTATTGAAAAATTACCAAAATTCACACTTTCTACATATTGAAGATAACAGTAACGGAAGACATAAAATAAAAATGACACTTGCCGAAGAAGTTACCTTCTTTAATAAAGGTGCTATTTTAAAAGAATTAGATAACTTACCAAGAGATGCTTATTTTGAATTTGATGTTACTAAAACAAGATACTTAGATTATGATATTATTGAAATTTTAGAAGACTTTGCCTTTAAAGCAAAAGAACGAAATATTGATATTAAATTAATTTCTAAACGTGGTGTTGTTGAAAACCCTCCAAGTTTTATTGAGTTTTTCAAATTAAGACCAAAATCAGATATCAGTTTAAGTTAAGACTTTATAAATTACTACATATGTTCAATTTTATTTTAACATATGTAGTAATATTAATGTAAAAGTTTTTTAAAATAGAATACCTATAAGTTAGCACATCGCATTACAATACTTATTGATAATTGCCCTTTCTCGTCTTTTTTAAGACCAGAAAATACGCTACTTATATAACCACAAATAAAACAATAATGAAAGCACATACAAGAGAATCACAGTCAACAATGACACCAGATAAGTCATTACAGTTTTTAAAAGAAGGAAATCAAAGATTTCAACAAAATTTAAAAGCAAACAGAAACCTTTTAGAGCAAGTTAATGATACTAGTGATGGGCAATTTCCTTTCGCAACAGTATTAAGTTGTATTGACTCTAGAGTATCAGCTGAATTAGTTTTTGACCAAGGATTAGGAGATATCTTTAGCGTAAGAATTGCAGGTAACTTTGTAAACGAAGATATTTTAGGAAGCATGGAATTTGCCTCTAAATTAGCCGGAACAAAACTAATAGTAGTATTAGGTCACACTAGTTGTGGTGCCATTAAAGGCGCTTGTGATCATGCAGAATTAGGAAACTTAACAAAGCTTATTCAAAAAATAACACCTGCTGTAAACGCAGTAACATCTCCAGAAGATGAAAGCTTACGAACTTCTAAAAACTTAGCGTTTGTAGATGAGGTGTCTAAGAAAAATGTAGAATTAACTATCGAAAGAATTCATGCTGAAAGTCCGATCTTAACTGAAATGGAAAAAAATGGTGAAATTAAAATAATTGGTGCTATGTATGATATCAATACAGGTGCTGTAGAATTTTACTAAACCTACTTACATAAATATTTAATAAAACAGCAGTTTCTTATTTTTTGAAATTGCTGTTTTTTAGTTTATAATAAACAAAAAGCCTACATTTAAATAATTATAAAGATCATGGATTTAAATAAAGTATTTGATAATAACAAAGATTGGGTAAAGCAAAAGCTAGATAATGATCCCGATTATTTTGATAAATTAGGTGAGGGGCAAAGTCCCGAACTATTATTTATAGGATGTTCAGATAGCCGTGTTACCGCCGAAGAACTTATGGGATTAGGTCCTGGCGAAGCTTTTATTCATCGTAATATTGCCAACATGGTTTCTGGTACAGATTTAAATGCCATGTCTGTTGTAGAGTATGCCGTGGTACATCTTAAAGTAAATCACGTGGTGGTTTGTGGACATTATTCTTGTGGAGGAGTTAAAGCCGCTATGCAATCGGCAGATTTAGGAATTTTAAACCCGTGGTTACGTAACATTCGCGATGTGTATCGTATACATAAAACCGAATTGAATGCCATTGAAGATGAAGAGCAACGTTACGACCGTTTAGTAGAATTAAATACTAAAGAACAGTGCGTAAACCTTATTAAAACAGCAGCAGTACAAAAAGCAATTAGAGAAAGAGGTTTACAGGTTCACGGATGGGTTTTTGATATTCATACCGGTGAGCTAATTGACTTAAAAATTGATTTTGAACATTATCTTGAAGATATTCGTGAAATTTATCACCTAGATTAAGGGTTTTAATTTTTCTTCGGAAATAAAAAAATAAGAATAAAAAAGAGCGCCAATTCATTTTGAATTGGCGCTCTTTTTATGTGCAATAAACTGAGGTTTATTGTAATAAGCTATATACAAATTCTGGGTTACCACGTTCTCCTGATTCAGAAGTTAATGCTAAGAATTGTAATTTGTAGTAGTTTCCTGCAGCATCAGTAACTACATAAAACATGTTATCTTTTAAAGAAGGTAATGTTCCTGGTCCACCACCATTTCTCCATGAGCTACCTACATTACGTTGGTCTGTACTAAAAGTAACAGTTGCAGCATCAGCTAAAGTAAAGTCTGCGTAAGTGTATTCTGTTTCATCAGTATCAATAGCGTAAGAAAGTGCACCACCTTTAGTGTTTGTAACAACAAAATCTGAATATCCGTAAGAACCGTAACCAGAAATTTCGTTAGTAAATACAGTAAAGTTTAAATCCCATTGTGCTTTTGTAGGCTCAACGCTTACTTCAGTTTCTGTATTAAAGCTAAAGAATGTAAAGTTATAATCACTATCTTTTGATATAGTTACTTCTTGGTGCGTTGTAGCATCTAAATCTGCATATTGTAAAATGTAATCGTTTCCGTTTCTAAGGATTCTAATTTTTTTCCATCCTCTAGCATCACCAGCAACAGCAACACTTCCTGTAGCAGCAGCTTCAGTACCAACTTCAAAACCTAAGTTTACTAAATAAACAGGGTTTTCAGAATCAGTAGCAGAGATGTTTTCAATTGCAGTTTCTGTAATTTGTCCAAAAGGTGCATCAACAAATTCAATATTTGCAGCATCAAAAGTTCCAACAGCAACTTGTGGTTGTAAACCTTGTACTTCAGTAGATGTTGAGGTTACAACATCAATATCAGTTTCTGTTAATGGAGCAGTAGCCATGTAAATTGAACCATTAATTCCTACTCTAAAATCAGTTCCTGAGTAAAAACCAAGATCCCAAGAATCACGTTGTACAGGTGTTGAAGTACTTGTGCTTAAATCGATATAAACTTGATTTTGTTCGTTTGATCCTCCAATTTCAGGAGATATTGCAGCACCTTCAATTACTATTTCAATTACTTCTGGTGTGTTATTATCATCACTACTACAGCTAGAAAAAGCAAGTACAGCAATACACGAAATAAGGGTTAAAAATCTGTTAGTCATAATATGTAATATTTAAAAATTTAGGTTATATAATAGTTTTAAGTAATAAGATCGTCCGTAGCCTAAAAGCAGTGAGCTATTGTTTGCGCTATGTGTACCACCTGTTGATCCGTTTCTTATAGTAACATCTGTGATGTCTAATAAGTTTCTTGCTCCAAGAGTGGCTTGTAATTTTTTATCTAAAAATGATTTTTTAATTGATGCATCCATCCAACTATATGCGTTAGTGGTAGATTTTGTGAATATTGAGTTGCCTTCAGTATCCGTTTCTCCGTAAGAGACGTAGTTTTGTTGTTCGCCATTATATTTTACAAGTAGAGTGAATGCCGTTTCCCATTTTTTCACATAATAAGTTCCGCTTGTATTTACTTGAAAGTTGTATAAAAAGTCATCTTCAGCATTTGCTTCGTTGTTATTTAATCTTGCAATACCTTGTAGTGTTGCTCCTAAATTAAAGGTCCAATTGTCTTTTTTAATACTATTTTCACTAGTAACTCCCCATAATTTATAGCTATCAATATTTATAAATTGATATTGTAATGGTGTCGCATTTACTATGGCTAAATCAATTTTGTCATTAACATCTACATAACTTGCTTTTAAAGTGTTTGTTAATGATAAGCCATTAATCCAACTACGTTTTTTAAGATTTATGAATGCTGTAAAACCATCTTCTGGATTTAAGTTTTCATTTCCTGTGACATCATGATTAGAGTCTACAAAGTAGTAGTACAATTCTTCAAAACTGGGTGTTCTGTATGAATTTCCAATATTTGCACGTAATTCAAAACCATGTGGTAATAAATAGCGGGCGCTTAAAGAGGATAGAAATTTAGCATGAAACTTTGAGTTGTATTCATAACGAAGTCCTGGTCTTATAGAAAATTTGTCTGAAAGATCAATTTCCGAAGATCCAAAAACAGCAATATTGTTTTGAGTGTATGTTTTTCCTATTTGTGTTTCGCTTCCTGTAGCTTGCGTATCAAAACCTTCAATGTAACGGGCTTCGTAACCTAATTCGAAATTAAAAAAATCGTTTTTAACTAAATTATTGACACGTCCTTTTGAAAATAGCACTTTACTAGATTGGTAGGTTTCATCTTCCTCATCCGTTTTATTTCCGCTAAGGATGTAATAGTTAAATTCGTTTAAGTCGCGCTCTTGTTGTTGGTAAGAAAAAGCGGCATTATAGTTAATTCCATTATTTAAACGACCACTAAGATTAAGATTGTTTATAAAACGATTTGTTGTGTAAATTTTATCTGTTGCAGATGGATTGCTTGTTTGTGTTGCAACATCAGGATTTGCTCTTACTGCAACATCATAAAAGTTGATAATTTCGTTGAGGTACTCAAATTTATAAGTAAGACTAAAATTATCTGTGCGATAATTTATTAATGCATTTGTGTTAATTTGTGTTTTTGGTAACCAATCGTAACCTCTTAAACTATCATTAACGTAATGATTTTCACCTTTTCTGCCGTTATAAAAACCTGCAAATTGATTTCGGTTAAAACCAACTCTTGCATTTAATTTATCGTTAAAACGATGTGCAATACTTAATGATTGTATGTGTCTACCTTCGTCAAACCAAGTATATTCATCGCTTACAGTTTCCTCTTGGGCCGAAACCGTAACTTCCCAATCGTTATCAATATTCTTTTTAGTAATAATATTTATTACTCCAGATACAGCATTAGCTCCGTACTCAACACCCATTGCGCCTTCAACAATTTCTATACGCTCAATATCATTTAAATTTACCTGTGTTAAATCAATATTGTTTCCTAAACCGTTATCACTTACTAAAGGAATATTATCAACTAATATATTAAAATATTGTGCGTCTAATCCGAAGAAAGAAATAGATGATTTACCCGTTTGTGAATTTGGTATAATATTAAGGTTTAAGTTGAAATTCAATAAATCTGCTAAGTTATTTGCTGCCTGACTTTCAATTTGTGCTCTTTTTATAACAGTAACGTTATGTATAGATTTTTTTATTGACTGCGGATTATATTGTCCGGTAACCACAACCTCTTTAAGTTGCTCGGTTTTAGTTGAATCTGTTTCCGTTTTTTGAGCAAACCCTACAGTGCTTAAAAAAATTAAAAAAAAAATTAAAAAATTGTTTTTATTTAGACTCATTCTTGATAAATTTGTTGCAAATATAAAACCTTATTTTAAATCAATCTAAATAAGAATAAGAAAATTTAAAATTATTTTAAAACATAAAACAAACTCTTAATAATGAAACATTTAAACTTCACAGCACTTTTACTAATTGCAGTTTTTACAAGTGTAACAGCTCAAAACAAACACAAACAAGATACTGAAGCCATAAAAGATATGTGTGGTTGTCATGAGGTAACCTTCAATTTTTCTGAAACTTTTGAGTACGCAAACGATTCTACTTACATGGCGTCTAAAACTAAACATGATAAAGGTTTGGAGTGGGTACAATTAGTTGAAGATGATAAGAACAAAATATCAATGCAACATTTATTAATTGTAGGTACAAAAGAACATCCTTATATAGTAAAGCACTGGAGACAAGATTGGGAATTTGAAAATACCGATTTATACGAATATAGCCACGATAACAAATGGAACTTTGTAAGTCTTCCTAAAAAAGAAGTGAAAGGACAATGGACACAAAAAGTTTTTCAAGTAGATGATAGTCCACGTTACGAAGGGTCTGCAACTTGGGTACATGTTGATGGAAAAAGCTACTGGGAAAGCACAACATCGGCTCCATTACCAAGACGTGAGTACACAAAACGTAGTGATTATAATGTAACAGTAAGAACTAACCGTCACGAAATTGTTGAAAACGGATGGATTCATGATCAAGATAATGACAAAGTTATTAGAGAAGATGGTAAAGAAGATATTATCTTAGCGCAAGAAAAAGGTTACAACACTTACATGAAAGTTGATGATAGCGAATGTGAAGCTGCACAAGCATATTGGGCAAAAAACAAAGCAAAATGGGCTCTAGTTCGTGCAAAATGGAATCAAGTATTTGCTAGAAATATAGATTTAGTATTAGAAGAAAAAGTAGATAATAAAGTAATGTTTAAATATCTATTAGACGACGACAATTATAAAACTTCAGAAACTATCGATCCTATTATTGATGCTTTCGTAAAATAATAAAATTATGAATTTTAAAACAATTATTACAACAGTTACATTATTTTTAGGTCTTACAGGATTTGCACAAGATAATGTGTTTTTAAGTCGCGATTTTTGGGATAGTAAACCAACAGTTAAAATTGTAAAAGAAAAAATAAAAGAAGGCCATAATATTGCTGAATCTAACGGGAATAATTTTGATCCTGTAGTGTATGCTATTTTACAAGGTGTCGATACTAAAGTGATTAAATACATCCAATCTAGAGACGGAAACGATGTTAATAAATTAACTCACGATGGACGTACATACATCTTTTGGGCAGCATATAAAGGAAATATTGAAGTGATGGAGTACCTATTAAAAGAAGGTGCAAAAACGGATATTACAGACGATAAAGGAAATACAATTTTAAATTTTGCCGCAGCTTCAGGTCAAAAAAATACTGAAGTTTATGAGCTTTGTCTTGAAAATGGTGCCAATTTAAAAACAGATTTAAACCCTGATGGTGCTAATGCCTTATTAATCTCTGCTGCTGCAGACAAAGAAATGACGCTTTTAGATTATTTTACATCAAAAGGTTTAGATCTTAATAGTACCGATGCTAAAGGCAACGACATTTTTAATTATGTAGCGCGTTCAGGAGATATTGAACGATTAAATAAATTAAGAGGAATGGGTGCCAAAGGTAGCGACCAAGCCTTTTTATTTGCAGCCTACGGAGAAAGACGTAAAACTAACGGGATTGAGGTGTACGAATATCTTAATGGTCTTGGGTTTAATTTAAAAGCGTCAGATAAAGATGGTGTGACGCCTTTTCATATTGTTGCTTCTAGAAATAAAGATTTAAATATAATTAACTTCTTTTTATCAGGTAAAGCAAATGTAAATGCAAAAGATAATAACGGAAATACACCTTTTTTAAATGCCGCAAAACATAATGATATTAAAGTTGTAAGCGAGTTGTTTAATAAAGTCTTAGATATCAATTTGGTTAATAAAAAAGGAGAATCAGCAGTTAGCTTAGCTGTTGCTGATAATACATCTGAAGTGGTACGCTTTTTGATTGAAAACAAAGCAGATATTGCTGTAGTTGATGCTAAAGGAAATAATATTGTAGTACCATTAATGGCTTCGTTTTCTGCTAAAAAAACAGATGACTTTAAAGCTAAAATAAAATTATTAGAAGCTGAAGGTGTTGCAATTGATAAGCAACAAAGAAACGGAAACACATTATATCATTTAGCTGTTGCTGAAAATAACTTACAACTTATACAATGGATAGTAAACTATAAAGTAGATATTAATGCTAAAAATGCCGAAGGAAATACACCTTTACTTTTAGCAGCAATGACAGCTAAAAACACCAAAATTTTAGAATATTTACTATCTAAAGGTGCAAGTAAAAAAGCAACCACAGACTTTGGTGAAACAGCATACGATTTGGCTTTAGAAAATGAGATTTTGGAAGCGAAACAAATTGATATCAATTTTTTAAAATAAAAAAATAATCTTCCGTGGGTTTTAGCTCACAATTTGTTGAGATATACTTTACGGAAGTATTTTAAACGCATAATTATGAAAATAAAATCTATACTCGCTATTTGCGGTCTTGCAATTGCTATGTTATCTTTTACATCGGTAGGAGAATCTTCAACCTATAAATGTATGATTCAAATGACAAATTATACAGGCGAAGGTGCTTATGTGGTAATTTCATTAATGAACCCAGATGGGGAATATGAAAAAACATTATATGTACAAGGTGATGATGATGAGTGGTATCACGATATTTCTGACTGGTGGAATTTCTACGGAAAGAAAAGATCAAATCTTGACGCTATTACCGGAGCAACTATTGCAGGTGGTGCAAGAAGTATTAGTGTGATTGAAATTGAAGACTCTAAAATAAATGCTGGTTACAGTATTCGTTTTGAAACGGCAGTTGAAGATCAAGAATATTATACAAGTGATGTGGAGTTTGAATTAACTTCAGAAACTGTAAAAACTAAAAAAGAAGGTTCAGGATTTATTCGTTATGTACGCATGATACCTAACTAAATTAAACCATTAACGTGTTGCTTTATTTTTATTAAAGAAGTGAAAAAACGTAAATAATATGACAATTTCAATATGGAGATATAGCCACCTAGTCCTGGCTGTATCTTCTTTTGTTTTTATATTTTTAGCTTCCATAACAGGGATTGTTTTGGCATTTCGACCTATTTCAGAACAATTAAATTCTTATAAGGTTAATAATTTTGAAACCATAACCTTAGCGGAAACCATATCTGGATTAAAAAGTACATATCCAGAAGTTATTGATGTACAAATAGACGCTAATGATTTTGTTTTAGCTTCTGTAATTACCGAAGACGGCGAAAGCTTAAACGGTTATATAAATCCTAAAACAGCTGAGTTTTTAGGAGATAAAATTGAAACGTCAAAGTTTTTTCAATGGGTAACAAGTTTTCATCGTTCTTTATTTTTAAAGAGTATTGGTCGTTTTTTTGTTGGCTTTTGTTCCTTTTTATTATTGCTAATAGCCGTTTCTGGTGCGGTATTAATTTTAAAACGTCAACGGAGTTTAAAAAAGTTTTTCTCAAAAATTGTTAACGAAAACTTCAACCAATATTGGCACGTAGTTTTAGGACGATTATCATTAATTCCTATTATTATAATTACGGTTACAGGCGTTTATTTGTCTGCCGAAAAATTCGATTTACTTCCTGCCGAAAAAAATAACCATCAGATAGATTTTGATGCTATTTCTGAAACGCAAAAACAAAATCTTCAAGATTTTGATATTTTCAAAAACACAAAACTATCGCAAGTTAAATCCATAGAATTTCCGTTCTCAGATGATGTAGAAGATTATTATACCATTGCATTAAAAAATAAAGAACTTGTAGTTAATCAATATACCGGTGATGTTTTAAGCGAAATCAATTATCCTTTAGTTACCTTTTTTTCAGGCTTAAGTCTTAATTTACATACCGGAAAAGGCAGTATTTTATGGTCGCTTGTTTTAGCATTTGCATGTATAAATATTTTGTTTTTTATCTATTCGGGATTTGCAATGACCTTAAAAAGACGACAAGCAAAACTTAAAAACAAGTATAAAAAAGACGCTTGTAAATATGTGATTTTAGTAGGTTCGGAAAACGGAAGCACATTACCTTTTGCAAACGCTTTACATGAACAATTATTAGCTGTTGGCGAAACCTCTTTTATTGCTCAACTTAACGATTATACCACTTACGATAAAGCAGAACATCTTATAATTTTTACAGCAACTTACGGTGAAGGCGAAGCGCCAACCAATGCAAATACATTTTTAAAACACTTACAAACGGTTAAGCAAACACAAAAAATAAGCTATTCGGTAGTAGGATTTGGCTCTTTATCTTATCCAGATTTTTGTAAGTTTGCTTTTGATGTTGATGCTCAATTACAGCAACAATTTCATCAAGAATCTCCAGTTTTCACCATTAATGATAAATCTGTTGAAAGTTTCGAGACATGGTTAAGTTTATGGACCGTTCCAAAAGATTTACAACTTCATATTGAAAAAGAAAATTTAGTATTTCAACCTAAACTCACGCATACATTCACTGTAAAGGAGAAAACAAATACGGACGATAATCCTGATGATACCTTCTTATTAACGCTTCAACCTAAAAAAGGAAAACCGTTTACTTCGGGCGATTTATTAGCAATTTATCCAAACGATGATTACCGTGAACGCCTATATTCCATAGGAAAAGTAGATGATAAACTTCAATTAAGTGTCAAACATTACCAAAACGGATTAGGGTCTAACTTTTTATATCAATTACCAATTAACAGTACATTTAAAGCACGGGTAATAAATAATACCGCTTTTCATATTCCTAAAAAAGGAGCGCAAGTTATTATGATTGCTAACGGAACAGGAGTTGCACCATTTTTAGGCATGTTATCCAGTAATACAAAACCAGAAACACATTTGTATTTAGGATTACGTACTCAAAAAGCTTATCAATTATACCAATCACAAATAGACGAAAGTATTTCAAAAGGAAATTTACAGCATTTTAATTTAGCTTTATCACAAGAAGTAAATTCTAATTATGTACAAGATTTAGTATTAAAAGATGCCGCAGTAATTGCAAAAGCATTACAAAATAATGGGGTTATAATGATTTGTGGCTCTTTAGCAATGCACAAAGGTGTGGTAAAAGTTATTACTCAAATTTGTAGTTCACACACGCAAAAATCATATGCGTTTTATAAGAAAAATCAACAAATTTTAAGCGATTGTTATTAAGAGGTTTCAGTAGCTGTAGTTGTTTCAGTTTCTTTATCAGTATTTGTGTCTTCATCAGTATTTAAAATACTAGGAAAAATCATTGGCGCTAAGTTTTTTACAGGCGTATAAAGTATAGAAGCCTCTAAATCGGCCTCGTCAGCAAATGGAAGAGTATTATTCATCTTATTAAAAACAATAAGAATCACACTTAAAATCAATCCAATTTTTAAAGCTCCAAAAACAGCACCTAAAATTTTATTTATAATTCCTAAAGCAGCAAAATCTGCCAATTTAGTCAATGCTTTTCCTGCCAACGAAATTACTAAAACAATCACAACAAATGTTACCGCAAATGCAACAATGCTAATATATTTAGGTTCCCATTCAAATTGTTCACTTAATAAATCGCCTGCAAAATCACTAAAATGGATCGCACCATACACACCAGCAACCAAAGCCAATAAAGACGCAATTTCAACAAAAAGACCTTTCATAAGTCCTCTTATTACACCAAAAAGTAACAAAGCCGCCAAAACAATATCAATAACACTCATAATACAATAGAATTTAAACAAATATAAATTAACTTTGTCACTTTGTAACTTTTTAAAATTACAACATAAAAAAAATGTCAAGAGACGAAGAATTAAAACAACGCTGGGACTTGGTAGTATCAAAACTATCCAACCAATTTGCCGATGGTGATAAACTCGATTTAGATGCTATAATTTACCTTATAGGCGTCCAAGAATTAGGGCAACTTAACCGAAAATTTAAAAAAGATCATAAACTAGATTTAATGCACATTGCAATTTGCAGGCTTCTAGAACCTTACGGATACTACGAATTCGATTTTTATGACGACGATAAATGGCCGCATTATAAAGTAAAAGAACAATTGCCACCACTTAAAGCTGGAGAACAAAGTGTTTTAATGAAAGAAGCCATAGTAAGCTACTTTGTTGAAACCGATTATATCCAATAATTATTTGGGCGTTACCCTACAGGTCGCGCTTTACATTGCAATATTTTGCCCAAAAAAGCAAAAGGATTTTCATTGCAATCGCTAACGCAACCAACCCAAAGGCAAGTAAAAAACAATAAACTAAGCAAAAAGTCTAAAGGCAATTACAACAAAAAACCTTAAATTTGCACACATTTTAAGACGTTATGATAGATAAGATTAAAGAGCTTATAGCCGAAGCCGAAGCATTTAAAGCACAATCTAAAGAAGAGGTTGAAACCTTCAGAATAAAATATTTAGGTAAAAAAGGACTTTTAAACGACTACTTTAAGGAGTTTAAAAACGTTGCCAACGATCAGAAAAAAGAATTTGGTCAGGTAATAAATGCACTTAAAAAAACAGCTGAAGATAAAGTAAACGCTTTAAAAGAAGAGCTAGAAAGCAAAGATGAAGAGCACGGTATTTATGGTGATTTATCAAGGCCAGGAGAACCAATACAAATAGGAGCACGTCATCCAATCTCAATAGTAAAAAATCAAATTACAGATATTTTCTCTCGCATAGGATTTAACGTAAGTGAAGGTCCAGAAATAGAAGATGACTGGCATAACTTTACTGCATTAAATCTTCCCGAATATCACCCAGCACGTGATATGCAGGATACATTTTTTATTCAAACAGATCCAGATATCTTATTACGTACGCACACCAGTTCGGTACAAGTACGTTATATGGAAAACAATACGCCACCAATTCGTACCATTTCACCAGGACGTGTATATCGTAACGAAGCAATTTCGGCAAGATCACATTGTTTCTTTCACCAAGTAGAAGGATTATACATTGATAAAGATGTAAGTTTTGCAGATTTAAAACAAACACTTCAATATTTTACAACAGAGATGTTTGGGAAATCTAAAATTAGATTACGCCCATCTTACTTCCCATTTACTGAACCAAGTGCAGAAATTGATGTGTACTGGGGATTAGAAACAGAATCTGATTACCGTATTACAAAAGGTACGGGATGGTTAGAAATTGGAGGTTGCGGAATGGTAGATCCAAACGTTTTAGAAAACTGTAATATAGACTCAAAAGAATACTCAGGGTTTGCCTTTGGTGTTGGTATTGATCGTATTGCAATGTTATTACACCAAATTAGCGATATCCGTTTATTAAGTGAAAACGATGTACGTTTCTTAGAGCAATTTAAGAGTGCTTTGTAAACGAATTATATAAATATAAAAAAAGCGATTTCAACTTGAAATCGCTTTTTTTTATGTGTTTTTGTAAACTTATTCTTGAAGTGTAGTTTGAAATAATTTAAAAATTCTTCGGTATTCGTCAGACCAACTTGAGCCTTCAATAAATCCGTGACCTTCCATAGGAAAAACAGCCATTTCCCAATTTTCTTTTTTAAGTTCAATTAAACGTTGTGATAAACGTACCACATCCTGAAATTGTACATTAGTATCAACCATACCATGTAAGATTAATAAGTTCCCTTTTAAGCCATCTGCAAAGTAAATAGGAGAACTTTGTTTGTAAGCCTTTGGGTCTTCGGCAGGTGTATTTAAAATATTTGCAGTATACCCATGATTATAATGTGCCCAATCTGTTACAGATCGTAAAGCTGCACCACTTTTAAAAGTATCTGGAGTTTTAAACATGGCCATAAGTGTAATAAAACCACCGTATGATCCACCGTAAATACCTAATCTATCTTTATCAATTCCGTGATTTTCTACTAAATATTTAGCACCATCTACTTGATCTTCTAAATCTGTTCCTCCCATATGGCGGTAAATTGAAGTTCTCCAATCGCGACCATATCCAGCACTTGCTCTAAAATCAATAGCTAAAACCGTGTAACCATTATCAACTAAAATGTTATGAAACATATATTCTCTGTAATAACCAGGCCACCAACGGTGCACATTTTGTAAATATCCAGCTCCATGAACAAATACAATTGCTGCGCCATTTTTTTTAGCTGCAGTAGGTTTGTAAAGTGTTGCCGGAACTTGCGCGCCATCTCTAGCGGTAAAGGTTATAATTTCGGAATCTATCCAGTTATGGTTATCAAATTGAGTAGTAGTTGAATGTGTTAACTGTGTCATTTTAGCACCAGCTTTATTTGGCATGGTATATAACTCCCAAGGTTTATTAGTGTACGAATATCGGATAGCTAACTGTGTTTCATCTGGAGATACGGTAACTTCATGACCACCTTGTTTTGAGGTGATTTGTGTCATTTTTCCTCCTTTAGATGGTAAATGATAAAAATGTTGCTCATGCGCACTCACTTTATTACTTGTTAAAAAGAAGGTTTTTTTGTCTTTAGATAAACTAATATCTAAAATCTCAAAATCTCCATGAGTTAAAGCCTTTGTTTTACCAGATTTTACGTTTGTAGTGTACACATGTGCAAAACCTGTTTTTTCAGATTTGTACCATACGGTATTAGTATCAATCCAACCCATTACACCTTCCGAAAACCAACCTACTCCAGGTCCGCCAATCCAAGCATCATCATGTTGGTGATCTATTAGTTTTAAATCTCCGTTAGATAAATCAATCATCATAATCCAACGGTCTTTATAATCTTGAGAAGTAATATTTACAATAGCTTTTCCGTCTTCAGAAAAAATAGGACTTGTAATATCTACAGCTCTTGGCTCATCATAAGTTGCTTTGTAATCTTCTTTATGATCTGCGTATTCTTTTAAAAACTCAGGTTTGTTTTTTATCCCTTCAATAGTATCAGTTTTAATTTGATAGTTTTCTCCCGTTTTAAGATTGTAAATCCAAGATTGAAATGTGTATTGAGCATCTCCAACTTTAGGTCTTGCGTTAAGGTCTTTAGTGTAGCCGTTTTCGGTAACAAAATCTGTAACAGTTGTATTTTTATCATTTGGCGCGCTATATAAACGGTAAACTACATATTCTAAATTTGGCGAGATATTTAATCCTAATATGTTTTTATCTCCAGTATAAACTGTTTTAATAGCATCTAATTTTGATTGTTCGTGGCGGTACTCTTGTGCGTCATTTTGATTTTTTCGTTTTCCTAAAATATCAAAAAGCTCAAGTTGATCATCTTCTAACCATTTTGCTTGTGCTGTTTCGTGGTGTGCTGTTTTTTCACTTCCAGATTTAAAGTTGGTAAGTTGTACTGTGGTTCCGTTAGCAATTTGCCATTGAAATAAATTGTTTTCAGATTGATAAATAATAGACTTATTATCTCCCGAAAACTGAGGATTGGATTCTCTATTTACGGTGTTTGTAATTTGTTCAACTTTATATGTTTTAGCGTTCATTAAAAAGATGTCGCCATTTTTTTGATATACTTTCCAAAGGCCATCTTTTGTGTAATCACCTGCATTTGTTTTTTGTTTGTGATCGTTAAAAGAAAGCTTATCAATTTTATTAGAAGTAATATCTACTTGGTAGGTTGATCTAATAGTATCGTTATCTGGATTCCAACTAAAATAAATGTTTTTGCTATTATCAGACCAACTTATGTTTGTAGGTAAGTACCCCACAAAATTTTCGCCTTGCATTACTTCATCAATGCTAAGTGTAGATTCGTTTTTAACCTGTGCAAAGGAAAATACTGTAAAAGCAAGACATAAAAGCGTTATTAGTTGTTTCATATTAAAATTTTAAGATCTAAAAAAAGACCGATTGTTATGTTACGAATTTAGCGGTTTTAAGGCAAAGAATAAAATGCCGTTAAAACAGAACTGTAATACCGTTTAATGAAGTTTTTTTACTGGTACATATCATAGTTTGTTTTTCTTAAAAACACGCTGTATAGTCTTAAATATGGCGTAATTATAAATGCTTGTTTCTCAGTGTATTTTAATGTTAAATATTCATTAAAGTGAAGAATGCCGTGGTGTCTTTTAGAGGTTGAAATCTTATCTTTGAAGTTAATCTTATCTCTAAAAACCATAATTATATGATCAAAAAAGTTTTTCTTACTCCCTTTCAAAAATTTGTAAAAATTGAAAGTTTTAGTGGTATTCTACTCATGTTTGCTACTGTTCTTGCTTTGGTTTGGGCAAATTCACCTTATGGCGACAGTTATAGAGAACTTTGGCAATATGACTTGGGAATTGTAACGGAAACTTTTGAATTTAAAAAACCATTAATTCTGTGGATTAACGATGGGTTAATGGCCATATTTTTTTTCCTTATTGGACTAGAAATAAAAAGAGAGTTATTAATAGGAGAACTTAATACGCCCAAAAAAATAGCCTTTCCACTAGTTGGAGCACTTGGAGGAATGTTAGTACCAGTATTATTCTTTTTTGTGTTAAATGAAAACCCCGATACAGTAAAGGGATGGGGAATTCCAATGGCAACCGATATTGCATTTTCACTAGCTATTTTAAATGTGCTTGGTAAACGTGTACCTTTAAGTCTTAAAATATTTTTAACGGCATTTGCAATTGTAGATGATATTGGAGCTGTTTTAGTGATCGCAATTTTTTATAGTGGGAGTATTAATATAACCTTACTAGTAATTGCTTTAGCATTACTAGGGGTGTTGTATTTCTTTTCTTACAAAGGATTTTACTCTAAATTTACCATGTTTCTCTTCGGAACAATTATTTGGTTTTTGTTTCTTAAATCAGGAATCCACCCTACTGTTGCAGGTATTCTATTAGCATTTTCTGTTCCAATCCGACAAAAAATTGAAACCTCAAGATTTTTAGAAGGTTTAGAAAATATCTATAATGATATCAAAAAATCAACAGTACTCAAAAAGCCTATTCTTTCTCATGAACAAATAAAACAAGTAGATAATTTAGAAAGTTGGTCATCAAAATTCAGATCACCTTTACAGCATTTAGAACATGGTTTACACGGTTGGGTGGCATATTTTATCATTCCAATTTTTGCTTTTGCAAATGCAGGAGTGCTAATTTCGGGTTCAGAAAATCTAGATACCGCTTTAATAATTAATATTGTTGTGTGTCTTGTTTTAGGAAAAGGAATAGGAATAACCTCTATAGTATGGCTTGCTCAAAAAATGAAGTTGATTGAAATACCTAACGATATTAGTACGAAACAGATTATTGGTGTTGCCTTTTTAGCAGGTATTGGTTTTACAATGGCCATTTTTATTGCTAGTTTGGCATTTGTGTCTTCGCCTGAGTATGTTGATTCTGCTAAGATAGGAATTCTTATAGGTTCGTTTATTTCTGCAATTATTGGTTATGTTATATTAAGATTTAGCTCTAATAAAACGATTATTTCATAGCATATATTCTTTATTTAATTTTAAAACTCAAAGCTATTAGTTTCTTTGAGTTTTAGGAGTCATTAGTATTTAACAACAATTTAACTTCGATTGGTTCGGTTTGTTCCGAACCAATCGATTATATTTGCATAGAATTTAGCTGTACGTGAATATTTTTATTCAAAAGCAGTAATAAAACAATTAAATATGAAAGAAAATATCTGCAAAGAAAAAATGGGTTTAGTTGAAAGACTAGGCGTGCATTTAGAAAACAGAGAGCAATTGGCTCCAGTTGCAGCTCGTATTTTGGCTTATATTATTCTTACGGGTAAAAAAGGAGCCACTTTTGAGGATATGGTAACTATACTTTGTGCGAGTAAAAGCACTATTTCTACGCATCTTAATCACTTACAAGATTTAAAAAAAATTGTGTATTTCACAAAAACAGGAGATCGCAAAAAGTACTTTATTATTAATAAAGATATGATTGTTCAACATATAGAAAATATGATAAATGAATGGCAAGAAGTAAAAGAATTACATTTTGAAATAAAGGACTACAAAGAAAAATTCAATACAAAAAAAGCAGAAAACGAATCTGAAAAATTTGAACTTAATTTTCATAATGATTATATCAAATTTTTAGATGAAGCAAGTGAATCTATTCAAAAATTAAAATTAAAATTAACAACTAACCAAATTACCTTTTAAATAAAATAAAAATGAAGAAAAATTTAAGCTCCATAGCCCTATTAGCAGTGTTTTTTCTTGTTATAAGTTGTGGTAACAAAGAACAAGCCGCAGCTCCACAAGCGCCACCAGCAGCAATTCCAGTTACACAATTACAAGCTAAAACAGTAACAGGTTACACTGAATATCCTGCAACAATTGAAGGAATTGTAAACAGTGATGTTCGTGCTAAAACATCAGGATATGTTGAAAAAGTATATGTTGATGAAGGTCAGAAAGTACGTAAAGGACAAGTGTTATTTAAATTAGAAACACAATCTTTAAGTCAGGATGCTGGAGCAGCAAAAGCACGTGTAAATGTGGCGCAAGTTGAGGTTGATAAGTTAATTCCTCTTGTGGAAAAAAATATTATTAGCGCGGTGCAATTAGAAACTGCAAAAGCCAATTTAGCACAAGCAAAAGCCAATTATAGCGGTGTTTCTGCAAATGTTGGTTATGCAACGATTAAAAGTCCAATAGACGGTTATGTAGGTGCCATTAATTTTAGAGAAGGTGCATTAATTAGTCCTAGTGATGTTTCTCCTTTAACAACAGTAAGCGAAATTAGCCAAGTATATGCGTTTTTCAGTTTTAATGAAGCACAATACATAAATCTTTTACAAAATGCTGAAGGTAAAACGAAAGCAGAACGTATTAAAAACTCACCAGATTTAAGTTTAATCTTAGCAAATGGTAAAATGTATTCTGAAAAAGGACGCATCCAAACTAGTACAGGACAAATAAACCAAAGTACAGGAACTATAGCTATTAGAGCAGCTTTTGATAATCCAAAAGAAATTTTAACTAACGGAAATAGTGGTAAAATTAGATTACCTATTGAGTATAAAGATGCTATTGTTGTGCCACAATCTGCAACTTTTGAGCAACAAAAAGATATCGTAATTTATACATTAGGTGAAGATAATAAAATTAAAGCGACTTTAATAAAAATTGCTGGTGTTGTTGGCAATTTATATGTTGTTGAATCTGGACTTAAATTAGGTGATAAAATTATTATAACTGGAGTAAATAAGTTAAGAAACGGAGCAACTATTTCTCCTCAAGACACCCCTTTTGAAGAGGCTGTTAAACCTATTGCGCCGTTATTTAAAAACTAATTAACCTACAAATTTTATAATTATGTTAAAAACTTTTATTGAAAGACCCGTGCTTTCAACAGTGATCTCTATTATTATAGTCTTGTTAGGAGTTATTAGTATAACAAGCTTACCAATAGAAGAATACCCAGATATTGCACCACCAACTATTAAGGTGACCGCAAGTTATACAGGAGCGAATGCCGAAACCGTATTAGAGAGTGTAATTATCCCAATTGAAGAACAAATTAATGGGGTAGAAGGAATGACATACATTACTTCAACAGCATCTAATACCGGAACAGCAGAGATTACTGTATATTTCGATCAAGAAATGGATGCAGATATTGCTGCCGTAAACGTACAAAACCGTGTAGCAAGAGCATCGGCATTATTACCACAAGAGGTTATACAAACAGGTGTAATCACTCAAAAACAAGAAACAAGTGCATTGATGTTTGTGTCAATGTATTCTGAAAGTGAAGATTATGATGCTACATTTATTCAAAATTACTTAAAAATTAATGTTATTCCAGCAATGCAACGTATTAGTGGTGTTGGTGATGTGAGTGTGTTTTCTCAACAAGATTATGCGATGCGTATTTGGTTAAAACCAGAAAAATTAGCAGCATATAACTTAATCCCTTCTGATATTTCTGCAGCTTTAGCTGAACAAAATTTAGAAGCAGCAGCAGGATCTTTAGGTCAGAATAGTGGAGAAGCTTTTTCTTATACATTAACTTATAGTGGACGTTTTAAAAACGAAAGTCAGTATAGTGATATCGTAATTAAAGCTTTAGGAAATGGAGAATTTTTACGATTAAAAGATGTGGCAACTATTGAGTTAGACGCACAATCTTACGCAGCAAACGCAATGAGTTTAGGTCATCCTGCAGTATTTATGGGGATCTTTCAAACCAAAGGTTCTAATGCGCAAGAAATTATTGAAAACATCAAAACAACATTAGCTTCAGTAGAAGGTGATCTTCCTGATGGATTAAAAATATTTGTACCTTATGATACAAGTTTATTCTTAAATGCATCAATTGAAAAAGTAATTCATACCTTGTTAGAGGCCTTTGTGTTAGTGTTTTTAGTGGTATTTCTCTTTTTACAAGATTTCCGTTCAACATTAATTCCTGCAATTGCAGTACCGGTTTCTATTATTGGTACCTTCTTTTTCCTGAATCTTTTTGGATATTCTATTAACTTATTAACGCTATTTGCCTTAGTACTGGCTATTGGTATTGTAGTAGATGATGCCATTGTAGTTGTTGAGGCGGTTCACGCTAAATTAGATGAAGGAGAAAAGAATCCTAAGAAAGCAACTTTAACAGCTATGAACGAAATTTCGGGAGCTATTATTTCTATTACCTTAGTAATGGCTGCTGTATTTATTCCAGTAACTTTTATTACAGGACCAACAGGGGTTTTCTATGAGCAATTTGGTGTAACTTTAATTATCGCTATTTTAATTTCAGCAGTAAATGCCCTAACATTAAGTCCGGCATTATGTGCTTTATTATTAAAAGGTCATAAAGATGATGATGAATTAAAAAGTAAAGGCCCATTAAAACGTTTTTACACCTTATTTAATCGTGGTTTTAATGCTACAATAGATAGATACGGAAAATCACTGCACTTTTTATTTAAATGGAAATGGATTTCACCACTACTTTTAATAGTTGCTGTAGCCGGTATTTATTGGGCTGCAAATACTACACCTACAGGTTTTGTACCTAATGAGGATAGAGGAATTATTTTTGCTAATATAGAATTACCTGCCGGAGCATCTTTAGATAGAACAGATGCTGTAGCAAGAAAACTATATTCTAAAATAGAAGGAATGGAAGGTATTGTTGGTGTCAACTTTATTAAAGGTAGAAGTTTAATAAATGGTACCGGTTCTAACTACGGAATGGGAATTATTAAATTAAAAGACTGGAGTGAACGTGAAGATCCTTCTCTTTCTTCGGCAGCAATTACCGGAAAATTATTTGGTCTTGCAGCAGGTGTTCCAGATGCTAAAATTATCTTTTTCTCACCACCAAGTATCCGTGGGTTTGGTAACTCAGCAGGTTTTGAAGTGAATTTGTTAGATAAATTTGGAGGAGAATTTAAAGATTTAGATAAAGCGAATCAAGAATTTTCTGCCGCTATAATGAGTCATCCAGAAATTAAATACGCACAATCTGCTTTTAATACTAATTATCCGCAGTACGAAATGGAAATTAACGTGCCTTTAGCGAAAGAAAAAGGTGTTGAGGTTTCTAGTATTTTCTCTACGTTACAAGGTTATATTGGAGGAATTTATGCTTCGGATTTTTCTAGATTTGGAAAACAATTTAGAGTATACATTCAAGCTCTACCAGAAGATAGAGCAGATACAAATGCTTTAAATAGCATGTATGTAAGAACAAATGCCGGTGAAATGGCACCAATTACAGAGTTTGTAACTCTAGAGCGCGTTTATGGGCCACAAGCTGTAACACGTTTTAATTTATTAAACTCAACAAGTATTACTGGTGCAACTAACGATGGATTTAGTACCGGAGATGCCATTAGAGTTATTGAAGAAGAAGTTGCAAAACTACCAAGTAATTATACAATTGCTTATTCAGGTTTAACACGTGAAGAGGTAAGTGCAGGAAATCAAACCACATTTATATTTATATTAAGTATTGTATTTGTGTACTTCTTGTTAGCTGCGCAATACGAAAGTTATTTATTACCATTTGCAGTAGTATTATCATTACCATTTGGGGTTTTTGGAGCGTATATAAGTACTAAATTTTTAGGACTAGAAAATAATATATATTTTCAAATTGCTTTAATTATGTTAATTGGTCTGCTCGCCAAAAATGCCATACTTATTGTGGAAATTGCATTGCAAAAACGTAGGAAAGGTGAAAGTATTGTTGATGCAGCTATTGATGGTGCAAAATCAAGATTACGTCCTATTTTAATGACATCATTTGCCTTTATACTAGGTTTAATGCCGTTAGTATTAGCAAAAGGTGTTGGTTCTGAAGGAAACAAATCTATTGGTACTGGTGCAGTTGGAGGATTATTAATTGGTACTATTTTAGGAGTCTTTGTAATTCCTATCTTATTTATATTATTTCAGTGGTTACAAGAAAAAATTTCTAGTAAGCCAGAAGTACAAACTATTGAAGAATAAAGAGATGAAATCTATAATAAAACATAAAATTTTTAGTAAAACTATTCTTTTAGTAGTTGTAGGTGTAACATTACAAAGTTGTTTTGTTGCCAAAGATTACAAAAGACCAGAGATACAAGAAACAGAAGCACTTTACAGAACAGATAACCTGCCAACCGATAGTACATCGTTGGCAGATGTGTCTTGGAGAGACATGTTTACTGACACGCAATTAAAAACATATATCACTCAAGGATTACAAAATAATCTTGATATTAGAGTTGCGTTACAGCAAATGGTTGCTGCTGAGGCTTATGCAAAACAAGGAAAAGCAGGTTATTTACCTACTTTAAGTGTTGGACCTAATTACACACGCCAAGAATTTTCTTCAAACAGTCAGTTTGGATCTATTTTTAATGGCGGATTAGATAGTTATGATGTCACTGCAAACTTATCTTGGGAAGCAGATGTTTGGGGAAAAATACGTAGTAATAAACGCGCAGGAAACGCAGGTTATTTACAAACTGTAGCAGCACACCAAGTAGTAAAAACACAGTTAATTTCTAGTATTGCATCTGTATATTATCAATTGTTAGCATTAGATGCTCAATTAGAAGTCACTAAAAAAACAGTTGAAACTAGAGCAAGTAGTGTAACAACTATTAAAGCTTTAAAAGATGCAGGACAAGTTACTCAGGTTGCTGTAGATCAAAATATAGCACAGTATAATAGTGCGAGGTCTTTACAAGTAGATTTAGAAGCTGCAATTTTTAAAACAGAAAACACTTTAAGTATTTTATTAGGAAATGCACCACAAGATTTTAAACGTGGCGATTTAGCATTACAAACT
Organism: Lacinutrix undariae; assembly: GCF_052934785.1. Lineage (NCBI taxonomy): Bacteria > Pseudomonadati > Bacteroidota > Flavobacteriia > Flavobacteriales > Flavobacteriaceae > Lacinutrix > Lacinutrix undariae. The sequence goes on along the minus strand of NZ_CM128809.1, from coordinate 982,294 downwards.
ATAAATGCTGATATTAAATTAGGCGTACCTTCTCTTTTATTAAGAAACAGACCAGATGTTATGGCTGCCGAATATGGCTTAATTCAGTCTTTTGAGTTAACTAATGTTGCTAAAAGTAGCTTTTACCCATCATTAACCTTAACAGCTTCTGGTGGATTACAAAGTTTAGAATTAGATAAATTGTTTAATGTAAATTCTCTTTTTGCAACTGTAGTTGGAGGATTAACACAACCAATTTTTAATCAACGAAAAATAAAAACGCAACACGAAGTCGCTAAAGCGCAACAAGAACAATCACTTTTAAACTTTAAAAAGACACTTTTAGTGGCGGGTAGCGAAGTTTCTAATGCGTTATATACATATAATGCAGAAACTGAAAAGTACCAATACCGTAAAAATGAAGTTGAAGCCTTACGTGCTGCTGAAGCAAATTCTGAAGAGTTATTAAAAAATGGGTATGCAAATTACCTAGATTTATTAACGGCAAGAGAAAGTGCATTAAATGCAGAACTTAACATTATTGAAAACAAATTACAACAACTATTAAGTGTCGTAGATCTTTACGAAGCACTTGGTGGAGGTTGGAAATAAACCCAAAAGCATAACATAAGCACGCACATTATTTAGGAAACTTAATAGGATCCTTTTTATGTGCGTGTTTTTTATTTTGAATAGTTTCTTATTTTTGCATCATGAAAAAAGATATAGACATTCCTAAAGTAGAAGGTGTTTACCTAGCAGTTGTAAATGAGTACAACGATATTTATAAAACTCAAGATTGGAACGCTTACATAATTAACGATAAAGAGGTTGATTTAGAAATGGTTTTAATTGTAACTAGTGGTTATTCTGAAAAGAAAATGACTTCTATTTTTAGAAAAAAATTAGACTTATTACCAAAGAAGAGTTATGCTAAGATTGAATTAATGCAAGAAGATTTATTTGCATTGAATAACCAATTTCAGGTAACTTTTTTTGAAGGCAACCAGATGTTTGATAAAACATTTACTTTTGAAAAGAATACCATTAATCTAGCCGCTTTACAAGCATTACCATTAATGGAGGCTAAAGGTGTTTTGGTAAAATAAATAGGCGACCCGCGTTAGGGAATGAAACGGCATCCTTTTGCGGTTTTTTTAGCAAAAGATACAGTGTAATGCCCGACCTTTAGGTAATGCCCAAAAAACAAAAATCCCTTTGCGAAAAGGGATTTTTTTTAGTCTAATTTATCGGTTAGTTTTTTAAATACTTTTTTAGGATCTTTTCCGTCATAAAGTATCTCGTAAACTGCACATATAATAGGAAGTTGCGTTTTCTTTTTGTTATTAGCATTTAGTAAATACGCACTTTTTGTGGCGTAATAACCTTCGGCAACCATACTCATCTCCATCTGTGCAGATTTTACGGTGTAGCCTTTTCCAATCATGTTTCCAAACATGCGGTTTCTAGAAAATACAGAATATCCAGTCACTAATAAATCGCCTAAATAAGCCGAGTTATTGATGTTACGTTTCATTTTGTGCATTTTCTTAATAAAGCGTTTCATTTCTCTAATGGCGTTACTCATTAATACACTTTGAAAATTATCTCCGTAGCCTAAACCATGTGCTATTCCTGCGGCAATAGCGTAGATGTTTTTAAGCATTACAGCGTATTCTGTACCAATAACGTCATCGCTAATTTTGGTCTTAATGTAATCGCTCTCTAGGTTTTTTGCAATTCCGGTCGCTTTTTCGGCATCGGCGCAAGAAATGGTAAGGTATGATAAACGCTCTAGGGCAACTTCTTCGGCATGACATGGTCCTGCGATTACAGCAATATTGTCAAACGGAATATTATATTCGTCATGAAAATGTTCGCCAACAAGTTTTCCTGTTTCTGGTAAAATTCCTTTTACAGCAGATACGATGGTTTTGTTAGTGATATCAACGTTTAGTTTTTGTAATTCGGAATACATAAATGCAGATGGAATTACAAAAATTAAAACATCGGCATAGGTTGCCATTTCGTTTATATCGTTACTTATTTTTAATTGTTCGGTCTTAAACTCTACCGAACTCAAGTAACTTGGGTTGTGTTGTTCTTTTAATAAATGCTCTTTTGTATAGGCGCTACGCATGTACCAACCAACTTCATCAAGGTTTTCGCACAACATTTTTACAATGGCTGTGGCCCAACTTCCTGCTCCAAATACAGCATATTTTAAAGGGGTATTCATATTTTTTTAAATTTTTAAGAATTCAAAAGTACATAAAATTTCTATCTGCAAGTTAACAAACTAAAATCGATTATAAAACTTGGCACGTGTTTTGAATTGTACTAATCACAACCCTTAAAAAAGTTGGCTTATGAAAACTATAAAACTGCTCTTCATTTTTGCGCTTTCTGCAACACTATTTACTTCTTGTTATAAAGAAGAGGTTGTGTATTATGATAATACGCCAGCTGCATCTTTAAATTCATTATTAAATGCTTACGATTTATGGTATGTTGATGTGAATGAAACTGTGGGTTATGGTGAAACGCCTTTTTTACAAATTGCATTTACGGTGTCATTTAGAAATGGTACGATGTATGCTAATAATAATTTGGTGGGTTTTGGATCTCAAGGAAACGGGTTTGGAATTCCGGTAGCAGATTATGATGCTTATGATATGATTTTGGATGTATATCATGATATTGATGGTTATGAAACTTTTGATGTGTATCAAATAGATAATAATACTATTGAGTTTTACAATCCTTTTAATAATACGTCTTATTTTTTACACGGATATCAACGTTCAAACTTTGATTATGATTACATTTTTTACGATAATATTCATTATTTCTTACAAGAATATGAGGCTTGGGAAAAAACGTATACAAGTGCCGCTGGTGTGGTAAATGAATTTGATAACGAAAACTATTTACAGTTTTTATCTGGTGGAAATGATTCTGAGTTTAAAAGTTCGCAAGATGTCAATGTATATAACCCAAATAATATATATTGGGATTACACAGGAGTTTATGGTGTGGGTAACATAGCTAATAATATGTACTTAAAAACATTAACATTAGATTATGATTACTTCAACAATGAAAACTTTCAATTAAGCGTTTTAGATGATGAGACTATATCTTTATATCACTCTGCATCTGGATCTACTTACGAGTTTTCTGGTCAAGGATATATCCAATATATGAGAGTTGCTACTGAAAACGGACGTGCTATCACATCTAGTGAAAATGTAAAAAAACGTAAACAGAAAACGGAGAAAACCGAAAACACAAGAACAAGTAATAGGGGCTAGATTGGTTGGTTATTTAGCCTCTACACACTCATCTAGATTTATTTTTAGATGAGTGTTTTTATGAAAAAATGTGACTTTTTGGGATTATTAGTGTCCTATAAATTACTACATATGACGTGATTTTAATGATCACATTAATAGGAATTACGTTAGAAATTTTTAAACTTTACAAGAACAAACAATAAACATTAAAACTAAACAAGAATTATGGGATTATTTTCATTTATTAAAAACGCAGGAGCAAAAGTATTTGGTATTGGTAAAACAGAAGAAGAGGAGAAAGCTGAGGCCGCTGCAGCTGCAGTTGCTACCAAATTAAAAGCTGAAGAAACGGCTGCAAAAAAGCTAGAAGAAACAGTAGGAGATTTACAATTAAAAGTTGAAAACTTAAGTGTGCATGTTGCTGGAGATTTAGCAACAGTTTCTGGATTAGCATATGATCAAGCAACTAAAGAAAAAGTTGTATTAGTCGTTGGTAATACTGAAGGTATTGCAACTGTTGATGATCAAATGACTGTTGAACACGTTGAGCCAGAAGCTAAATTTCATACTGTTGTAAGTGGAGATACGCTTGGTAAGATTGCAAAAACATTTTATGGTAATGCAATGAAATACCCTGAAATATTTGAAGCTAACAAACCTATGTTATCTCATCCAGATAAAATTTATCCTGGTCAAGTATTACGTATTCCAAATTTAGACTAATACTTCGTATTATATATTTATAAAAAAAAGCCAGCTCGATAGAGCTGGCTTTTTTTGGTGTAAATTATAAGGTTTAATTATCTTCTGTATTTATCCATTTATTTAATGTTGCGTATAGCTCATCTTTAATAATTGGTTTTGATAAGAAATCTAAACAACCTTTGTTGTAACATTTTTCTTTTTCGTCTGGCATTGAGTATGCTGTTTGCATAATTACTTTAGCATTAGGATCAATAACTAAGATTTTATCTATAGCTTCAATACCACTCATTACGGGCATTCTAATATCTAATAAAACAACATCAATACCTTTTCCTTTGGTTTTAATAAAAACATCAACAGCTTCTTGACCTGTTTTAGCAAAAATAATTTCGGCCTTAGTATCTTTAAGTACAATTTTAAATAAGAGCCTTACTAACGAGTCGTCTTCTGCAATTAATATAGTTTTTCCTTTTAAGAAATCTTTTCTTTTAGGAAGTTCGGCTACTTTGGTTTCGGCTTTTAAACGTGCATATTTTAATGGTAGAGTGAATTCAAATAAAGTACCTTTATTTTCTTCAGATTCTACAGTAATATCACCTCCTAATAAGGTTAAAATACCTTTGCATATTGTTAAACCTAAACCTGTACCGCCATATTTGGCATTGCTTTCGTAATTAAGTTGTTTAAAACGTTCAAATATTTCTATTTGTTTGTTTTTCTTAATTCCCATTCCGTTATCTTTTACAAAGAACTTTACGTTATTTTCTACAACATTAAATCCAAATGAAATTTCACCTTTATCAGAAAATTTTAAAGCATTATTTAAGAGGTTTGAGATTACTTGTTGTAATCTTTGTCCATCTGTTACAATTTGTAAATCTTCAACAGGAATATGTGTTTTAAATACAATATCCTTTTTATGCTTTGCATTTTTTAATTGATTGTAGGTAATTTCTAAGTTTTTAACAAGATTAGAAACGTGGCAATCTTTAAAGGATACTTTTAACTCATTAGATTCTATTTTAGCAATATCTATAATATCGTCTATTAAGTTTAAAAGTTGTTTTGAGTTACCGTCTATAATTTCAAGATATTTAAATCTTTCATCTTTAGTTAAGCTATCATTTTTTAGTAATTCCGAAAATCCTAAAACCCCGTTCATAGGTGTTCTAATTTCGTGACTCATATTTGCAAGAAAGTAGTTTTTGTGCAGGTTGGCTGCTTCAGCTAATTTTTTAGCATCTGTAAGTTCAACTTCAATTGTTTTTTGGGCTGTAATATCTTGTGCAGCACCTCTTAATGCAATTGTTTTTCCTGTTTTATCTACTACGGCTTCTCCTTGTGCTTTAATCCAAATTTCGGAGCCTTCTGTGTTGTTTAAATTAAGCTCTAGCTCGTATGGTGTACCATGTTTGTAGGCTTTTTCAACAGCAGCGGTTAATTTTTCCCAACTTTCTGGAGTAAATATTTTTTTCTGTTCTTTATAATTTGGTGGTGGTAAACTAGGGTCTAAACCATACATTTTGTAGAGTTGTCCTGTCCAAATTACTTTGTCTGTTTTTAAATCTAAATACCAACCTCCTACATGAGTTAATTCTTGTACTCTATTCAGTTCGGCTTCACTTTTGCTAAGTGCTTCTTCTTTTCGTTTAAGTTCTGTGAAATCAGAAATTGTTCCAGCAAATTCTCCTTTTTTAGGCGAAAAGACATTTACCAAGTAGTGTTTGTCTGTATCGGCTATGTAAACATCAAAAGTTTGATCTTTACCTGTTAATGCCGTTTTACTATATCTTTCTAACCAATTGTTTGGGTCTTCTTTTAAATTTGGAATAATATCTAAAATACGTTTCCCTATAATTTCTTCGGTTGTTAAATCTATTATTTTTTCAAAGGCAGGATTAACATCTATATATTCCCAATCTACGGCTTCCCCGTTGGCGTTAGTTATAATTTTGGCATGCATAAAACCTTCGTTAAGGTTTTTAAATAGTTTTTGATATTTTATTCCTGTATCAGCAAGTTGAAGTTCAGTTTCTTTGAGTTTGTTAATGTTGTTTAATGTAATTACAACACCATTAATAGTTTTATTTGAGGTAATAAACGGACTTATGCGGAGTAAGTAATAGTTACTGTTTCTGTCTTTAACCTGGCGTTCTACAATTTTTAATTTTTCTAAAACATATTTAGAATCTTCAATTATAGAGTTTCTTGTGTCTTCTTCAAAATTAGATGTAAAACTAGATACTGTTCTTCCGTGGTCAATTTCATCTAGGTTAAAGACTTCTTTAAGTGCTGGTGTAAATTTTCGGATACGTAAATCTGTATCTAAAAATAAGGTTGCAATTTCAGTATTATCTAATAAATTGGTAATGTCATTGTTTAAGTTGGTAAGCTCTTTATTTTTCTCTTGCATTTCTGTATTTACCGTATACAGTTCTTCATTTACAGATTGAAGTTCTTCATTTGTACTTTGAAGTTCTTCATTTGATGCCATCAACTCTTCGTTAGAAGATTGTAATTCTTCATTACTTGTTTCTAGTTCTTCAATGGCATTTTGTAATTCGGTTTTAGCAATTTTAAGTGCTGTTTCTAAATCTTCTAAACGTTGATTTGAAACTTCTTCTAAATCGATATTATCAATAATTAAAGGCTGAACATCCTTTACGGCAATATCTTCGCTAAATTCAATAAGAAAACAGTTGTCTAAATTATCGTGACCATTTAATTGATGAAACTTTAAATCGAAAGTAAAACTCTGACCAAGTGTTTCATTAATGATACCTTTAATTACAACATCTTGTTTTGTAGCTTCAACACGCCTAATACCGCTTCTAATAATAACAGCAATATCAGGGTTTACCATTTGCAATAGGTTAATCTGAAAAATTCCAGAATTATGCGACAAACGTTTTCCTGCATCTCCATTAATAAAGAGAATATTAAAATCACCATCTATAAATATTGATGGTGGACTAAATTTTTTGCTTAAATATTTTTGAAATACTAATTCTGGACTTTCCTTTATCGTTAAATTAGGTATTGTTATAGGTTCTCTAGGGTATTTATACGCTAAGGTTGAAATTCTTTCTAAATTAGAGCTGTGCGATGGTATTTGCTTTGGTTCGGAGATGTTTTGAAATATTTTCCATTTCACATCAATGGTTTTAAATAACTTTGATGTTTCTCCTAACGACTCGCTATTTCCTAAAAATAAATAAGAATATTGATTTAAAGCAAATTGAAAATTATACATTACTTTTTTCTGAATCTTACTATCAAAATATATAAGTAAGTTTCTACACGTTATAAGATCCATTCTTATAAATGGAGGATCTTTTATTAAGTTATGATTAGAAAACACAATCTTTTCGCGAATGCGTTTTATAATTTGAATTTTATCGCCAGTTTTAATAAAATACTGATCTAGATATTTTTTTTCAATTTCATTTATAATATTTATATGATAGGCTCCAGCTCCTGCAATTGTAAGTGCTCTTGGATCTATATCTGTTGCAAATATTTTGAAATCTAGGTTTAATTGGTGTTCACGTATGTAATTGTCAAATAAGATAGCTATAGAGTAAACTTCTTCTCCTGTAGAACATCCTGCAGTCCAAATTCTTATAGTATCAGAATTTTTTTTGTTCTTGCAAATCTCAGGGATTACATTGTCTTTAAATCTTTTAAAGGCTTCTGTATCTCTAAAAAAACGAGTTACTCCAATTAAAAAATCTTCTTTTAATGCTTGTTGCTCGCTAACATTACTAGATAAAAAGGTAGCATAATCAAATACGTGTTGTATGTTTTTTATATTCATACGCTTTTCAATTCTTCTTAAAAGCGTATTCTTTTTATATTCTCTAAAATCTATTCCAGAGTATTTGTAAACAACAGTAAGTATGTCGTTAATTAAAGTTTCGTTAGATGGGTTTTTCTCAAAATCTTCTTCTAATAATGGTCTGCTAATAGGATTGGCATGTAATATTTCTGCTATCTTTTTAGGGCTTAAAATATAATCTGCCGTATTTGTTGAAATTGCCGAGTTTGGCATTCCATCAAATTGTGCAGTTGTAGGATCTTGAACAATTATAGTACCGCCACCTTCTTTTATAGTTTTTATTCCTCGAGAACCATCAGATCCTGTTCCAGATAAAATAACTCCAATAGAACGCTCTTTATATTCTTCACCTAAGGTGTGAAAAAAGATGTCAATTGGTAAATTTAAATTGTGTTTTGGACCTTTATCTAGTAGGTAGAGTTCGGATCCTTTTACATGTAGGTTTTTACTTCTTTGATTTAAGTAAATGCAATTGGGCTTAATAGTTTGTTTGTCTTCTGCTGTATAAATAGGCATTTTGGTATGCTTACTTAATAACTCAGGCATTAAACTTTTAAAATCAGGAGATAAGTGCTGAACTATAATAAATGCCATTCCTGTGTCGTTAGGCATATGATCAAACAGACTTTGAATGGCGTCTAAACCTCCTGCTGATGCACCAATACCAACAACGTAAAATTTGGGGTTTTCGTTTTTCATTTCATTTCAATTGTAAAAAAAATAAGATATTTTTCTTACGTTTTTAGGGATTGTTTTTTGCTAAAAATCATCTTTCTTTAACTCAACCTATAAGGTGTAATAGCTTTAGATTGATGCTCTCATCTTATAGATATACGTATAAATATAGAAGAGGGTTTTTGGGGATTGCTTTTATTTGTGGCTATTTTTAAAAAAATATAACATATAATATTTTTTAATAGCTGCTTACAAAAGCAGCTACAAATATACTTAAAATATAGGAAGCAAAGGTGTAATAGGTGTTAAGTGTAAATTATGGAAAACTCATTATATGTTATGTTTTACAGAAAAACAGATACATAAAAATATTTTGATGAAAACTATAAAAGGCTATGGTGATAAAAAATTATATCAACATAGCCATATACTGCAAAAAAACATATATTTAATTAAGTATATGACGATGTTTTGATATGGAAATAAGATGTTGTTTTTTAATTAAATATTGCTTTTAAAGCTTTTATATCATTAGGTTTTGCTATGATTTTTTTATCCTTATCTAAAATAAAATAGGTTGGAGTTGCTGTAATATTGTACATTTTAGAAATTGGATTATCCCATTTATCAAGTGCTAAAACATGAATAAAATTAGGGTAATTATTTATTGTTTTTTTCCAATTTTCAACATCATCTTCTAATGCTATTGCAATTACTTTTGTGCCTTCAGGAATTAGTGTTTTTACTTCTGGTAATTCTTGTAAACAATGACCGCAAGTGCTGCTCCAAAAAATTAATAGATAACTATCAGTGTCTTTTATATCGTGTAAAGTGGTGGTTTGTGTGGTGTTGTTTTGAGTGATTGCAATATCAAAATTTTGAGCAATAGCTCCAATTGAAGTGTTTTTATACCCCATCAAAACAGTCTCTAATTCTTCATTTTGAGTTTGTTTTGCTAATGAAATTAAATAATTATCAGAAATATAGTTTGCTAATGTAGGGTTTTCTAAATCTGCAAAATGTTGCCAAATAAGTTGTAATAATGAAATTTTAATAGTTGTTGTATCGTTGTTGTCTCCTATTGCAGCAACTAAATTGTCAATATTTGAAATGTAAGTTTCATTATCTGTATTTTGAGACATTCCAAAAACATAAGCAAGTACACGATCTACTAAAAAATCTGAGCTTTGTAGTAACGGATTATTAAAATTAACATGTTTTAAATAGGTGTCTTTTAAGTGGTTTGAATAGGTTGTGATGTCTTCATATTTTTTTGGAATGTAAGGTGAATTTGCTTTAATAAATACATTAACCATTTTACCTTTTGAAGCATCCTCAAATGCTGTTTGTGTATCGGCTAGTGTTTTAAAAATATCTTTAAAAGCTGATTTGTCTGTACTTTCTTTAGTGTAATAGTTACTAATGGTCATGTTTACCAATTCCATGCTTTTAGTATAAGATGACCATAGCTTGTTCTCTGTAGAGGTTGTAAAGTCTAATCCTTTTTCTGTACTATAAGTGATGGCAACGTCTTCTTTTCCGTTATAAATAAAGTCAAAGTTATTTTCTTCTGGAGGTAAAGCATATACAATTTTGTATATTCCTTTTGCAGCTGTAGAGTCTAAATTAATACTAAAATGACCTTCAGTATCAATTTGTGATCTATCTATATAGCTAGCGCCATTAGGTGTAGCATAGTATAAAAAAGCGTAAGTATACTCTTCAACAGGCGTAAGCGTGCCTTCAATTTTATGTTGTGAAAATAAAAATGTAGGGAGTAAAAATAAGAGATATATAAGGTGTTTCATTTTTAATAAGTATTTATGTGTGAACTTCAATTATTGAGCCAAAATTGGTTTTAAAACAGATAAGGCTTGATCTACGGTTTTTATACGTTCAAAAGTTAATAATAAACGTAATCCATTTCTGGTTTGTTTTTCTTTCATTTTACAGGCTCTTGGGTGTGTTTGTACAAAGTTTAAAACACGGGTAAAATTAGGGCTGCTGTAAAAACCACTCTGTTGGTCGGTAATAAAATACCCAATGAGTCGGCCTTGTTTCATCACTACTTTTTCTAACCCCATTTTTGTAGCTAACCATTTTACGCGAACGCTATTTAATAAATCTATAACTGGTATTGGAAGTTCTCCAAAACGGTCTAAAATATCTGCTTCAAATTTAACCAATTCCTCTTCGGTTTTAATACCGTTAAGTTTCGTGTAAAGGTTAAGGCGTTCGGTAATATTATTTACATAATCATCTGGGAAAAGAAGTTCAAAATCACTATCAATAGTAATATCTTTAACATAGTCTTTTTCTTTTCCGTCGTCTTCATTATAAAGATATTTAAACTCGTTTTCTTTAAGTTCTTCTATAGCTTCATTTAATATTTTTTGATAAGTATCAAATCCAATATCATTAATAAATCCACTTTGTTCTCCTCCTAATAAATCTCCGGCACCTCTAATTTCAAGATCTTTCATAGCGATATTAAATCCACTACCAAGTTCGGTAAATTGTTCTAAGGCAGTAATACGTTTTCTTGCATCTTCGGTCATTGCCGAATATTCGGGTGTAATAAAATAACAGAATGCCTTTTTATTACTACGACCAACACGACCACGCATTTGGTGTAAATCACTCAGACCAAAATTATTGGCATTATTAATAAAAATAGTATTGGCGTTACTAACATCAAGTCCGCTTTCAATAATAGTAGTACTCACCAAAACATCAAACTCACCATTCATAAAGGCAAGCATTAATTCTTCTAGCTTTTTACCATCCATTTGGCCATGCCCAATACCTATTTTAGCATCGGGTACCAAACGCTGAATCATACCAGCAACTTCTTTGATATTTTCAATACGATTATGAATAAAAAATATTTGTCCGCCACGTTCAATTTCATAACTCACGGCATCTCTAATAGTTTCTTCACTAAAACGTACTACATGACTCTCAATGGGGTAGCGATTTGGTGGAGGTGTAGTAATTACCGATAAATCTCTAGCCGCCATTAGGCTAAACTGAAGCGTTCTTGGTATAGGTGTTGCGGTTAATGTTAACACATCTACATTTTGTTTTAGTGTACGTAATTTTTCTTTTACGGCAACTCCAAATTTCTGTTCTTCGTCAACCACTAAAAGCCCTAAATCTTTAAAAACAACATTTTTACTTGCTAGTTGATGAGTTCCAATAATAATATCAACACTACCATTTTTTAAGTTTTCTAAAGTGGTGCGTTTTTCTTTTGCAGTTCTAAAGCGATTTACATAATCAACCGTTACCGGGAATTCTTTTAAACGTTCTCTAAAAGTACGCGCATGTTGGTAAGCTAAAATAGTTGTAGGGACTAAAATAGCGACTTGTTTTCCGTTATCTACAGCTTTAAAAGCGGCACGAATTGCTACTTCGGTTTTACCAAAACCTACATCACCACAAATTAAACGATCCATAGGACGTTCGCTTTCCATATCTTCTTTAATATCGGCAGTTGCAGTACTTTGGTCTGGTGTGTCTTCGTAAATAAAAGACGCTTCCAACTCGTGTTGCATATAACTATCAGGATTGTATTGATAGCCTTTTTCTAGCTTACGTTTGGCGTATAAATTAATGAGGTTAAAGGCAATTTCTTTAACTCTAGATTTTGTTTTCTGTTTAAGAGTTTTCCAAGCTTTACTTCCTAGTTTATAAACCTTGGGTGGTTTCCCGTCTTTACCGTTAAATTTTGTGATTTTATGTAACGAATGTATGCTCAAATACAGCACATCGCGTTCGCCGTAAATTAATTTTATAGCCTCTTGTTTTTTGCCTTCTACATCTATTTTTTGAAGTCCGCCAAACTTTCCAATTCCATGATCAATATGAGTTACATAATCCCCAATATCTAGTTTTGTAAGTTCTTTAAGTGTAATGGCTTGTTTTTTGGCATATCCGTTTTTAAGCTGAAATTTATGATAACGCTCAAATATTTGATGATCAGTATAACAGGTGATTTTTGCATCATGATCCACAAAACCTTGAAATAAAGATAATACTACGGTTTGATATTTCACTTCAACATCTACATCATCAAAAATATCATGAAAACGTTTAGCTTGTTGCTCACTTATACAAGCAATATAATTGGTGTAACCTCGATTGTGATGTGTGTTTAAATCTTCAATTAAAATATTGAATTGTTTATTAAACGATGGTTGAGGTGTGGTGTTGAATGTAATTGTTTCGGCATCAGGTATATCTTTTGTAAATAGATTAGTATTACCAAATTCAACCACTGAAAACTCTAATAATTGTTCTTTTAATTCTTTTGAATTACAAAAAAGCACTTCAGGCTCAGCATGTTTTATGTCTTTAGATAGCTTTTGAAAGGCATCTTCTGCTTTTCCGTAAAAATCATCAATTCTAGAAAAAAGCAAATCGGCATTTTTAGTGAATACCACCGTTTTTTGAGCAATATATTTCAGAAAACTCTGGCGGTTTTCTTCCATAAATTTATTAGCAACATTTGGGATGATGCTTATTTTTTTTATTTGTTCTGTTGAGAGTTGCGTTTCTACATCAAACGTACGAATACTATCTACTTCATCTCCAAAAAATTCAATACGATACGGCTCGTCATGTGAAAATGAAAACACATCAACAATTCCTCCACGTACCGAAAACTCACCCGGTTCGGTAACAAAATCTACGCGTTTAAATTTGTATTCAAATAAAACTTCGTTTGTAAAATCGATAGAAAGACTATCATTTACCGAAATTTTAAGCGTGTTTTTATCTAGCTCCTTTCGGGTCACTACTTTTTCAAATAGTGCATCTGGATAGGTTACAATTAAGGCTGGTTTTTTTTGCGAATTAATTCGGTTTAAAACCTCGGCACGTAACAATACATTGGCATTATCTGTTTCTTCAATTTGATATGGCCTACGATAACTACCAGGATAAAACAGTACGTCTTTTGTACTGAGCATGGTTTCTAAATCATTTAAATAAAATGCAGCTTCCTCTTTATCATTAAAAATAAGAAGGTAAGGTTTGTTGGTTTCTTTAAATGTTTCGGCTAACACAAAGGATAATGCTGATCCAGTAAGTCCTTTTAAATGTGTTTTACTTTGGGTTTTGGCAATAGCAGTTTTCAGATTCTGCGTTTGCAGAGTCTGTGCGTAAGTTTGCGAGAGGAGAGTTTTGCTCAAGACAATATGTTTAAGGTGTAAATATAACGGATAGATATTAGAATGAAAATATAAGAGTTGTCAATTTTTTGTTAATAATTGATGTTTTATTTCGGTATGTTTATTCATATATTTATATTTCAAAAGCAAAAAAAAATGTGTAGGTTTGCAGCACTTTTAAAAACAAGGAGATATGTCAATTTCAGATTTATTTGATAGCGGATTTAGAAAGCGTAATGAAGATCATTTTGCAGCAATAGTAAGAGTTGCGATGAGTGATGGATTTATTTCTGATGAAGAAAAAAAATTTTTAGACCGATTAGCTAGAAATTTAGATATAAATGAAGACGATTATAAAATAATCTTAAAAGATTATAAATCGCACCCAATTAATCCACCATCGTCTTATGATAGACGTTTAGAACGTTTATACGATTTAGCGCGTATGGTATGGGTTGATCACATGGAAACAGAAGCTCAAGTAGTGATGTTAGAAAGACTATGTGTAGGTTTAGGGTTTAACTCAAACAATGCAAAATATGTAACTGATAAAGCATTATGCTTAGTACATGAAGGTGTTGATTTGGATACCTTTACTGAAGAAATTAAATCTATGAATAGATAATTTTCTATCTCATAATTTTATATAAAAAAAGCGAACTAAATTAATAGTTCGCTTTTTTTGTCCTTATAATTAACGTTTTAGGCCGTAACCCCTGTGTTATTTTGCATTTCGCATAAACTCTTCAGCTTTTTCTACCATATTTTTACTTCCGCAGATAAAGGGTACACGTTGGTGTAGCTCGGTTGGTTGAATATCCATAATTGCTGTAAAACCATCACTCGCTTTTCCATTAGCTTGTTCTGCTAAAAAGGCCATCGGGCTACATTCGTATAGTAAACGTAATTTACCATTTGAGTTTTTTGAGCTTTTAGGGTATAAATAAATACCTCCTTTTATCATGTTTCTATGAAAATCGGACACTAAAGAGCCAATATATCTGCTGGTATATGGTCTTGTACCTTCTTCCATTTGGCAGTATTTTATGTAATCTTTTATCCCTTGTGGAAATTGAATGTAATTTCCTTCGTTTACAGAATAAATTTGTCCGTCTTCAGGAAACTGCATATCTGGATGTGATAAATAAAATGTTCCTATTGCAGGGTTTAATGTAAAACCGTTTACGCCATCACCGGTTGTATAAACTAGCATTGTTGAGGTGCCGTAAACTACATAACCTGCGGCAACTTGCTGATTTCCTTTTTGTAGAAAATCGTCAATAGTTACAGGACTTCCAACAGGAGTAACGCGTCTAAAGACTGAAAATATGGTTCCTACAGAAACATTAACATCAATATTTGAAGATCCATCAAGAGGATCAATTAATACTACATATTTGTTTTGATTATTCTCATCCTGACTATTTATTGAAATAAAATCGTCTTCTTCTTCACTCGCAATTCCACAAACAATATTTCTATTTGTTAAGGTTTGTATAAACTTATCATTAGCGTAAACATCTAGTTTTTGTTGATCTTCACCTTGAATGTTTGTATCTCCAGCGGCTCCAATAATATCTACTAAACCAGCTTTGTTAACTTCGTGATTAACTACTTTTGCAGCAAGTCTGATTGAATTGATAAGGCGTGAGAGCTCTCCAGAGGTATACTTAAAAGAAGATTGGTTCTCAATTATGAATTCACCTAGAGTCTGATTTTTTTGAGACATGAATTGTGTGTTGTTGGTTTGTGCAAATATCATCTTTTTTTATGCAACTACAACGTTTTCGTGTTATATTTATATCGTTACATTCTATAGTTTAGGTTATATTTGTTCTTCCTTTTATGTAAATATGAATTTTTTTATCAGAGAAGCTAGAAAAGGCGATATGCCTTATGTCTTGCAATTAATTAATGAATTGGCCGTTTTTGAGAAAGAACCAGACGCCGTTGAGGTGACTGTTGCCGATTTGGAAGCTGATGGTTTTGGCGAAAATCCTAAGTTTAAATGTTTTGTTGCCGAATACGAAAACCATATTTATGGTATTGCTTTGGTGTACATGCGTTATTCTACATGGAAAGGCGCCGTACTTCATCTTGAAGATTTAATTGTAAGTGCATCTATGAGAGGGAAAGGTTTAGGTACTTTATTGCTAGATGAAGTTGTAAAATATGGGTATCAACTAAAAGTAAAACGTATATGTTGGGATGTTTTAGATTGGAACGCACCTGCCATTGCATTTTACGAACAAAAAGGTGCCGATGTAAAAAGAGATTGGGATGTAGTACATCTCGATGAGAAAGGAATACAAACCTATATATCTAAATTATAATATGAAGGTTTTTAAATTTGGTGGTGCTTCTGTAAAAGATGCCGACGGGGTAAGAAATTTAGCGTCTGTATTACAAAAAGTAGGTTATAGCGATACCTTAATTATTGTTTCGGCAATGGGTAAAACTACCAATGCTTTAGAACAAGTAATTAGCGAATATTGCAATAAAACCACAGCATTACAAAGTGCATTACAAGAGGTTAAAAAATATCACAATGCTATTTTATTAGACCTGTTTGAAGATGAAAACCATGTTATTTTTAAAACGATAGCTGATCTTTTTGAAGAATTAAATAGCTTTTTAAGTCGAAATAAATCACCAAATTATAATTTTATATACGATCAAGTAATTGGTTACGGTGAACTTGCTTCAACCACAATAATTAGTGCTTATTTAAATGAAATAGAACTTGTTAATAGTTGGTTGGATGTCAGAGATCTTATAAAAACAGATAATTATTACCGACGTGCTAATGTGAATTGGGAAACGACACAGCATCAAATTATAAAAGCATTTAAAAAAGATACATTACAAATTACACAAGGTTTTTTAGCAAGTGATTGTAATAATTTCACCACCACTTTAGGTCGTGAAGGAAGTGATTATACCGCAGCAATATTTGCATATTGTTTAAATGCCGAGAGTGTAACGATATGGAAAGATGTTCCGGGAGTATTAAATGCAGATCCTCGTTATTTTGAAAATGCACAATTATTAGAGCATATTTCATATAAAGAAGCGATAGAATTGGCATTTTATGGTGCTTCTGTAATTCATCCTAAAACATTGCAACCCCTGCAACGTAAGGAAATTCCGTTATATGTAAAATCATTTTTACATCCCGAAAACCCAGGAACAAAAGTGTCTAAAGTTGAAGGGATTCAGCCTCAAGTGCCTTGTTTTATTGTTAAAAAACAGCAGGTATTGATTTCTTTGTCTTCTCTTGATTTTTCATATATAGTCGAAGAAAATATTAGTGCTATTTTCACCTTATTACATTTGTATAAAATGAAAGTAGATCTCATTCAAAATTCGGCCATAAGCTTTTCGGTTTGTGTCGATGACATCTATAATAATCTAGATAAATTAGTACAACATTTAAAAGAAAAGTATAAAGTTAATTGGTTAGAAAACGTATCATTATACACCATTAGGCATTATAATGAAGACGATATTAAGCAATTAGAAATAGGTAAAGATGTGTTGATGAAACAATTAACACGAGGAACAGTACAGATCGTAACTAAATAAACAATTTAGTACATTTACATTTATGAGTAAGGAACAAGATACAGGATTGGTAACCGCAAAAGAGGTTGCAAAAGCCATACAAATAGACAAGTATGGGTTTGTGGGAACTTTTATGGGGTGGATGTTAATGAAAGTACTTAAAATTTCAACATTAAATAAAGTTTATAATAAGAATAAGCATTTAAAAGATGTGGCATTTTTAGATGCTATTTTAGATGACTTTCAAATTAAATTTGAAATCCCAGAAGAAGACTTAAAACGTTTGCCAAAAGATGGTGCATATATTACAATTTCTAATCATCCGTTAGGAGGAATAGACGGTATTTTATTATTAAAATTAATGCTCGAACAACGCAAAGATTTTAAAATTATAGCTAACTTTTTATTACATCGTATTGCGCCAATTAAAGATTATATTATGCCTGTAAATCCTTTTGAGGATCGCAAAGATGTAAAATCTAGTTTAGCAGGGTTTAAAAATTCAATATTACATTTAAGAGCAGGTCATCCGTTAGGTGTTTTTCCAGCGGGAGAAGTATCGACTTATAAAGATGGTAAATTAGTGGTGGATAAACCGTGGGAAGAAGCGGCTATGAAACTCATTCAAAAAGCTGAAGTTCCTGTAGTGCCAATTTATTTTCACGCCAAAAATAGCAGGTTGTTTTATAAGCTATCTAAAATTAGCGATACGTTTAGAACAGCTAAATTACCATCGGAAGTACTTACGCAAAAGCGTCGTATAATTAAAGTGAGAATAGGGAAACCTATATCTGTAAAAGATCAAAAAGAACATGGTGGACTTAAAGAATTTTCCGAATTTTTAAGAAAGAAAACCTATATGCTTTCTAACGCTTTTGATGATGATGATAAAGAAAACAGACTGAGTCATATTTCTTCAACATTAAAAACGCCAAAACCACCAAAACGTATTGTAACGCCAATTGATAAAGCGGTTATGATGGAAGAAGTGGCAGCTTTAAAAGCTAATGACTGTCGTTTGTTAGAGAGTAAAAATTACGAAGTATTTTTAGCCGAACCCAAAGCAATACCTAATATTCTTAGGGAAATAGGACGCTTACGCGAAATTACATTCAGAGAAGTAGGAGAGGGAACTAACGAGGCTATTGACTTAGATACGTTTGATACTTATTATCACCACATGTTTTTATGGGATAATAATACCAACCAACTTGCTGGAGCTTACCGAATGGGATTAGGAAGTAAAATTTTTGAAGCCTATGGAATTGACGGATTTTATCTTCAAGATTTATTCCGTTTTGAACCAGAACTTTATAAAATGATGAGCGAATCTATCGAGTTAGGTCGTGCCTTTATTATTAAAGAATTTCAGCAAAAACCAATGCCTTTATTTTTACTATGGAAAGGGATTGTGCATACCACATTACGTTACCCTGAACACAAATTTTTAATTGGAGGTGTAAGTATTAGTAACCAGTTTTCTAATTTCTCAAAATCACTAATGATTGAGTTTATGAAATCTCATTACTACGATCCATATTTGGCGCAATACGTACATCCTAAAAAAGAATTTAAGGTAAAATTAAAAGATGCCGATAAGGATTTTGTGTTTGATGAAACTGAAGCCGATCTTAATAAATTTGATAAATTTATTGATGAGATTGAACCTGGCGCATTACGTTTACCAGTGTTACTTAAAAAGTACATTAAACAAAATGCAAGATTAATGGCGTTTAACGTAGATCCGTTGTTTAATAACTCGGTAGATGGTTTAATGTATATTAAGATAGCCGATTTACCAGAAAGTACTGTAAAACCGGTTATGGAAGAATTTCAAGCCGAATTGGAAAGTAAATTCTCCAATGGGGAACAGGATGATAAATAGACATAAAAAAAAACGCCGAAATTTTAAATTTCGGCGTTTTTTTTATGTGTTATATAAAGATTAAAACCAAGGTTTCTTTCCAACTTGGTACGTGTTGTAAAACTCCTTATCAGATTTAGTAAGGTAGATAATACCTTCTATAAGTCCGATCATTCCAGGAATCCAAATAAATAACATTCCAACACCAACGCAAGATAATACCATTGCTAAAAGGAAAACTCCTAGTAAGATACCACCTTCTTTATTATATCCTAAAACAAATTTGTGAACTCCAAAAGCCCCTAATAAGATAGCTAAAATACCAGCCATTACTTTTTTGTTATCTCCAGATGCTTTGTCAAAAACCTCTTTTGCGCCATCAGAAAACTCCTTAACTGTTTCTTTTGCTCCATCTTTAATTTCGTTAAGATCTTCTTTTATGTTGTTATCTTCAGACATTATTTTTTTATTTATTAGTTGTTATCCTTCAAAGATAGTGAAAAATCAATTCAATTTATAAAAACGCACTATCAACTGGTTCCCATAATTCTACTTTGTTGGCATCAAGGTCTAAAATCTATTCTATATTATTTTAAAATAAATTTGGTTAGTTTTTTATGAATATCAGTTGTAACAAGTGCTTGTTTTATTAATTTTTTTAAATATCACTTGTGAGTGTAAACTCATGAGGTGTATCAACAAATTATGTTTAATTACTTGCTGATTATACAAGTTTAAAGTTTAAAATTTAAGAATTATGAAAAAAACAATTTGCATTTTATTACCCATTATTGTAATTTTATTTAGTGGATGTAATTCAGATTAACAGTTAACAGAAGTAAACGCTAATAATGTTTTAGAAAATTTTAATGAATACCGATTAAATTATCAAGGAGATGAAAATAGTATTGAAAGTACTGACCCATACACAACCTGCTTGATCAAACATCAAATTATGATAATATATATTTAAATTATTAACACATGATATATCATACGATAATAATAATTCAATAATATTAACAGGTTCTTTTAATTATAAACTGACTGAAGCTGATAAAAAAATATTAGAGATCTTCATCAGTGATTTTAACAATAGTGATATTAATAGTTTCTTTTCTAAAGCAGAAGATTATAAAAATTTCCTTTGAGAAGAGTCTTTAACCCAAATGCAACAATTCTATCTTATAAAAACTTTAGAAGAATTAAAATGGACTAAATATAGTATTTGGACGATGAAAAATAACGCATCATTACGAAGAGATCCTGATGCTTGTTTTAACCAATGTATGAAAGTGCTATAAATGATCTATTAGATTCATGGGGTGGTTGGGCTAAATTTGTATTAGCACCTGGTGCTTCAGTTGGTTGGATGGCTGCTGAATGTATAGAGAAATGTCACTTTAAAGATAAACTACCAAAAACACCATAAAAATCATGAATACTATAAAAAATAATATTATATTGAAAGTTGAGCTTTTAGCTTTAATCACTTCTGTGATTTTGGTTTTTTTAACCACTGTAGGTAGATTAAGTTCGTTACCAACTGTACTTGTTTTAGCCACTTTAAGTATGTACTTTTTTCCTGTCAAATTTTTGTTTCCAAATAGAAATTTATATTTAATCATTTCGGGAATTATATTAGCACTAAGCTTAGCTAGCGGAGTTTTATTATTGTATAAAGATTTTGATATTTTAAGTACAATACTTTGTTTTTTAAACTTTGGTTATTTAATTTACCTAGGTTTTTTTGTTGGTAATGATAAATTACCTATCCAGAAATACAGGTATTTAGTGCTAATTCATTTTTTAGTTTTATTTATACTCTTTTAAATAATAACGTGATATAATAAAGATGTCGAAGAAGAGTTTTAAAAAAACCGAAATTTTAAAAATTTCGGGTTTTTTTATGTGTTTTATAAATATTAAAATCAAGATTTTTCCAACTTGAGAGTTGTTGTCTATATTACACAATTTACAAAAAAGCACTATCAATAGGTTCCCATAATTCCACTTTATTGCCATCAAGATCTAAAATCCATCCAAATTTCCCGTATTCATATTCTTCCATTTCACCAACAATAGTAACACCTTCTTCTTTTAAAACTTTTAAAAGTTCCACTAAATTTTCTACTCTGTAGTTAAACATAAAGTCTCTTTTTGAAGGTTCAAAATAAGTAGTGTCTTCAGGAAACGGACTCCAATTTGTAGAGCAGTTTTCGCCATTATTATCTTTAGACCAAAATGTACAGCCGTAATCGTCTGTATTAAAACCTAAATGTTTTTTGTACCAATCTTTTGTTGCTTGTGGATCTTTAGTTTTAAAGAATAGACCTCCAATTCCGGTGACACGTTTTTTCATAATAAAGGGTTATTTTTTTAAGTTAGCTTCGTAAACAGTTATCCAGTCTTTAACACTAAGTTTCAGACATAGCTCAGCGATTAAATCAAACGGAATCTCGTCAAATTTTTTAAATCTAATACAGCTTTTTCCCATATCTAGTTTGCGTTTGCAATGTTTTGGATATTCATTTACAAACCACTCATGTAATTCTGGGACTACATAAATACCACTATGATATAAATTGATTGAGTTTTTTTGTGACGCAAAACTCATAAAAGGCAAAGGTTCGCTTGGTGTACAATGATAGCCATCTGGGTATAGGCTATGCGGTACATAATATCCAATCATACCATATTGTATACCTTCTTCAAAACCTTTTGGCAGATGATCTGTAATTGTTTTGCGTAAGGTGTTTAATATCGGTTTGCGTTCATCTGGCACTTGATTTATGTAATCTTCGGGAGATGTGGCTTTGTATTGCATGCTGAATTTTTGTTATAAAGTTAACAAAATTCTGCGGCAATTTTATCTACAATTGTTTGCGCTAATTTTTCTTTACTTTCAATTGTCCAACCAGCAACATGTGGTGTTAATATTACGTTTTCTGCAGCTATTAAATATTGAAATGCTTCTGGCATGTTTGATGAAAATAAATTCTCAAACGATGATTTTTCGTATTCCAAGACATCCAAACCGGCACCTAATATTTTGCCAGATTGTAATGCAGCTGTTAAATGAGCAGTTATTACACTTTTTCCACGAGCCGTATTAATAAACCAAAAAGGTTTTTTAAAGTTGTTAATAAAGGTCTCGTTTACCATATTGATAGTTAATGGTGTTTCGGGGATGTGTAAACTTAACACATCGGCTTTTTCTTGTAGTTCTTGTAAACTTACTTGTGTAGCATTGGTATCGCCAACATTCGGTTTTATGTCGTAACAAAGTACGGTAACCTCAAACCCACGTAATTTTTTAGCAAAGGCTTTTCCCATATTTCCGTAGCCTATTAAGCCTACGGTTTTGCCATCTAATTCTAATCCT
The DNA here is from genome assembly GCF_052934785.1 of Lacinutrix undariae. Classification (NCBI taxonomy): domain Bacteria; kingdom Pseudomonadati; phylum Bacteroidota; class Flavobacteriia; order Flavobacteriales; family Flavobacteriaceae; genus Lacinutrix; species Lacinutrix undariae. The sequence continues at coordinate 959,814 of NZ_CM128809.1, read as the reverse complement.
CGATTATCTTCGCGTAACCATTTACCTTGTCTTACTTGGGTATCGGCTTTGTGTAGTTTATTAAATAAGGAAAGTAGCATGGCTAAACTATGCTCACCAACAGCGTTTCGGTTCCCTTCGGGAGCAGAGATTAAATGAATACCTTTTTGTTGGGCATAATCACAATCTATGTTTTCTAATCCGGCACCTACACGACCTATAAATTTTAGGTTGGTGGCTGCATCTAAAAATGTTTTATCTATGCTAAAACGACTTCTAATTATAAAGCCATCATAGTTTTTTATTTTATCTTGAATAGCTTCTTTTGAAGATGTATAATCTTCGTGATTGGTAAACCCTAAGTCGGTTAATTGCTGAATTAAAAGTGGGTGGTTAGAATCTAAATGTAGAATTTTCATAAGTTAAAATACTAATTTTGCGTTAGTGATTGCAGTAGAAATCCTTTTGCTTTTTTTGCAAAAGATTGTAGCGAAAAGCACGACCTGTAAAGGAACGTCCTAAAAACCTAAAATAAGTTTAGCGATTAGAAAATAAATTAATATTCCAAAAACATCATTACTTGTGGTAATAAACGGACCTGTTGCTACTGCGGGATCAATACCTCTTTTATCTAAAAAAATGGGGATAAATGTACCAATTAATGCGGCCATTACAATTACTGCAATTAGTGCTATTGCGATGGTTATTGAGACTAAATATTCGGTTCCAAAAACAAAATGACTCATCAATAAAGCGATTAACGCGATGGCTAAACCGTTTACCAAACCTAGTATAAGTTCTTTAAAAAGGCGTTTGTATATGTTTTCGTCTACGCTATTATTGGCGAGACCTTGTACTACAATTGCTGAGGATTGTACGCCTACGTTTCCGGCGGTTGCTTGTATTAATGGTACAAAACTAAGTAGAACTATAAATGCGCCCATTTCGCCATTAAAATGTTCAATAATACTTGCGGCACCAAGACCTCCAAACATTCCAATTAGTAACCATGGAAGTCGGGCTTTGGTGAGTTTCCAAATGCTATCATCGGCTTCAACACCTTGTGAGATACCGGCAGCCATTTGGTAATCTTTATCGGCTTCTTCACGTATTACATCAACGATATCATCAATGGTAATTCGGCCTAAAAGGGTTTGGTTGTCATCAACTACTGGGATGGCTTCCAAATCGTATTTTTGCATCACTTTTGCAACTTCTTCGGCGTCTTCATCAACAGTTACATAATCTACACTGGTTATGTAAATGTCTGCAATTTGCTGATCGCTTTTTGCTACAATTAAATCTTTTAGTGATAGGCGGCCTATGAGTTTGTCTTTTTTGTCAACAACGTAAATGGAGTGTACGCGTTTTACGTCTTGTGCTTGTGTTCTTATGCGTTGTAAGCATCCGGCAACCGTCCAGGTTTCATAAACTTTCACTAACTCTTTTCCCATAAGTCCACCTGCGGTGTCCTCGTCATAGGCTAAAAGCTCGGTGATTTCGGCTTTATGTTCAGAGTCTTCAATGTTTGAGATGACTTCTTGTTGACGATCTTCGGGAAGTTCGGCAATAATATCGGCAGCATCATCGGTATCTAATTCACCAATTTCGTCTGCAATTTCTTTTGCCGAAAGATTTTTTAAAACTTTTTCTCTATTGTCTTCATCAAGTTCCATTATCACATCTGATGTGGTTTCGGAATCTAGAAGTTTAATGATGTACATGGCATCATCAAGATCAATTTCATCTAGAATTTCGGCAATATCAGCGTAATGAAAATCATCTAAAAGCGTATGTAGCTCGTCATCACTTTGTGAGGAAATGAGGAGTTCTACTTGCGTGATGAGTTCATCGGATAATTCGAATTGAGAATTTTCTTTTTCTTCAGACATGAGATTTTTGTGATGTTTCACTCTGTCGAAATGACAATAAGCTTTAATTAGTTAATATCGTTTTGAATAAGTAGTGTTAGCTCTATAAATTGAGCGACACTTAATTGTTCTGGGCGTTGGTTAAAGATAACGTTTAGTCTTAATTCATCGGACAGGTTAAATGTCTTTAAACTGTTACGTAATGTTTTGCGACGTTGTTGAAATCCTTGTTTTACGACTCTAAAAAATAATTTCTCATCACACGGTAATGTGAAATTTTCTTTTCGTTTTAGTAGTAATACTCCTGAGTCTACTCTTGGTGGCGGATTAAATACCGTTGGTGGTACGGTAAATAAATATTCGGCATCATAAAAAGCTTGAGTAAGTACAGATAAAATACCGTATACTTTACTGCCTTCTTTAGAGCAGATACGAAGTGCGACTTCTTTTTGAAACATTCCTGAAAATTCAGGGATTTGATGGCGCATTTCCAAAGTTTTAAAGAGGATTTGCGACGATATATTGTATGGAAAGTTACCAATGATAGCAAAAGGCTCGTCATTAAAAACTTCGTTTAAATCGTATTTTAAAAAATCTTTCTCAATAATGCGGTCGGCAAGATTAAGGTAGTTAGCTTTTAAATAATCTACAGATTCAGAATCAATTTCAATAACATGTGTTTTAATATCTTTTTTTAATAGATACTTTGTAAGCACACCCATTCCTGGACCAATTTCTAGTACATGTTTATAGCCTGAAAATGATAGCGAGTTAGCGATGTCTTCTGCTATAGATTCGTCGGTTAAAAAATGTTGTCCTAAATGTTTTTTTGCTTTTACAGACATTGGTTTTATTGTATTTATGGATGTTAAAGGTAACTAGTATTATGTTGTTTTATTTAAATTCAACAGCATATTCGTCAACTATCTGAAGTTCGGTACGAAAAGCTAACATTTTGTCTCCAAATTTTTTAAATTCTTCGGCGTTTAGTTTATCTGCATCCTCTTTATGGAAAGCGGCTAAAGCTTCTTTTGAATACGAACGGTATTGAATAGAGTAGGTTTGACCTCCCATTTCTTCTTCAATTAAAACTTTGGTAAGTGTTGCTTTTTCAAATTTACCAGTTCCTAGTACTTTAGGAATATGAGCTTTAATCCAAGTTAGCCACTCATCGTGTACGCTATCGTCTATATTAACCGTGACGTTGTATATAATCATGTATGAAATGTTTTTGCAAATAACCGCAGTTCTTTTGTGAACATCAAAAGAGTTGTGCGTTTTTTTTATAATATAGTGTTATTTTTTTATAGTTCTTTTGAGGTTACTCAAGCATTCTTAAATTGTAACCTGATAGCTATTGATTATTAATTGATAGTATCTCCTCTTAGTTGCCTAAATTTTTTGCGGGCTTCAATAAAATAAATACTGTCTTCATGATTAAAAAGAATAGCCTCGTAAAGTGGTTTTGCTTTTTCAGGTTGATTGAGAACGGTATTGTATAATTCTGCTAAGAAATAATACGCATCATCAGCTAAAATATCATCTGGATAGTTGCTAATAATTGCGTTATAGTTTTTTATAGCATTATCATAATCTTTTTTGTCTTCATATAATTTAGCCTGTTTTAACAACGCTTGGTCTTCAATACTTTCGCCTTTATGTGTGGTTAAAATTGTACCTAATAATGTAATGGCTTCATCTGTTTTATTCTGAAATGCCATTAAATCGGCTTTGGCATATAGTTTTAGAGCTACTTGTAAAGAGTCTTCAAATTTATTATCTGAGATAAGTAATTTTAAATCTAATGCATCATTAGCGGTAAGTTGTGATGTTGAAGATTTTAATATTTTAAGTTGAGATTCTGCCCAATCAAAATCACCTTTATAATAACTTGTTTTCGCCACTTTAAAACGCGCATTCTGTGCAATGACGCTACTTTTTAATTCGGTTTGTATTTGCGAATAGTAAATTAAGGCTTCATTAAATTTCTCTTGATACACTAAAATATCTCCCAATTTCAATTTTACAGTCGCTTCTTGGTAGCTTGATAATGATAGTTTTAAAGTTTGTTTTAAAAATTTAGATGCGGCTTCTGGTTGATGAAGATGAAACGACATAAAATCTGCATAAGCAATTTGTAATGCTAAGGTTTGTGAGTATATCCCGTAGGTTTCAAATAGAGATTTGTATTTTTTATCAATTGATTGGTATGCTTTTTCAGTAGTAGCCGTTAGTGTTTCAATCTCCAAAAGATATTGTTCTACTCTTATGATACTTCCTGAGTTTTGTGTGTTTTTTAATACATAATTAAAAATTTCTGAAGAAAGATCATACTGTTTTGCTTCCATTGTGGTAATTGCCAATTGTACAATACGTCCTAAACTTTCTGGGTTTCTTCTAAAAAGTGCTTTTTCTTGTGTGAATGATTTTTGATAGGCTTTTTCTTGAACAAATAACCAACTTAATAAATCATACCAATAGACATCTGGTTGTGCTTGTAATTTTTTAAGCAGAATTTTTTTAAGGATAATATTGTTTTCAGCATTTGAATCTTCAGAAATAAACTCATTAAAAGCACGTTTTATAGTGTTTAAATATTCAGGTTTTTCTACCACATAATCTGCGTAATTGCTAAACATATCTTCAATATTTCCTTGCTCTCCATAAATTTGAGCCAATTGAATGCTGTAGTTTTTGTTAGGATCTAGTTGTTTTCCTTTTTTATAGGCTTCAATAGCAAAGTCTAAAAGAGAATGTGATTCAAATTGTCTTGCTACACTTGTTACATAAACGGGCTTTTCTTCTAGTTTTAAAATAGCATTTTTATAATATTTATCAGCAAGTTCTGGTTTTTGTTTTAATTGATAATTATAGCCTAATTCTACTAAATAAACTGGGTATGAGCTATTTTTAATACGCGACTTTAAAAGTGCCTCAGCGTCATCATATTGTTGTAATTGTTGGTGTGTTGCTACAAGGTTGAATAGGTAACGAAAACTTCCTGGTTTTTCGTTGTTTAATTTTTGATAAGCTAATAAAGCTTTTTCAAATTCTCCACGTTTAAAATAATCATCGGCAAGCGATTGATTTTGAGAAAATCCTAGAGCGCTCAATGCTAAAAAAAATAAAAGAAAATGCTTTTTCATAGTTCTAATTTATGTAAAAATAAGAAATGATAAGCGGAGTAGTGGTTACAATTATAAAAAAAATATGCCCAGACAAATGTCTAGGCATAATTAACGAAAATAAATGTGCTATTAACCATTATTTTTTTCAAAATGATTCAATTATCTCGTTTTAATAATTTCTTAAGGTGTTGCAGAATTATAATACGAAATTCATGAATATTTATTTAATAACAAAAAAAAACACTATAAATTCGTTAAACAACGTTGTTTTATAGCGTTTTATCGATTATTGTAAGTTTTTTCTTTCTTTTAAATTAGATTTTAGAGAATCCTGTGTAAGGAATTAATGCTTCAGGAATTTCAATACCGTCTGCAGTTTGGTAGTTTTCTAAAATTCCAGCAAGTACTCTTGGTAATGCTAAAGAACTCCCGTTAAGTGTGTGACATAATTGATTTTTTCCATCGGCATTTTTAAAGCGTAATTTTAAGCGGTTGGCTTGAAACGTTTCAAAATTAGATACAGATGAAATTTCTAACCAACGATCTTGTGCTGTTGAAAACACTTCAAAATCGTAAGTAATTGCAGATGTAAATCCTAAATCTCCACCACATAAGCGTAAAATACGGTATGGTAATTTTAAGTCTTCTAAAATAGTTTTTATGTGACTTACCATTTCGTCTAAAGCTTCATAAGAACGATCAGGATGTTCAACTCTTAATATTTCAACTTTATCAAATTGATGTAAGCGATTTAGTCCTCTTACGTGCGCACCATAACTTCCTGCTTCTCTTCTGAAGCAAGGTGTATAACCTGTAATTGCAATAGGCAAATCGGCTTCGTTAACTAATTCATCTCTAAATAAGTTAGTTGCTGGTACTTCGGCAGTTGGAATTAAATATAAATTATCTCCAGTTACATGATACATTTGTCCTTCTTTGTCTGGTAATTGTCCTGTTCCAAAACCTGAAGCTTCATTTACCAAGTGAGGTAATTGATATTCTGTGTATCCTGCAGCTGTGTTTTTATCTAAAAAGTAAGCAATTAATGCACGTTGTAATCTGGCACCTTTTCCTTTGTAAACTGGAAATCCTGCACCTGTAATTTTGTTTCCTAATTCAAAATTAATGATATCGTATTTTTTAGCTAATTCCCAATGTGGTACGGCTTCATCGTGTAATACAGGAATATCTCCATGTCTATAAATTTCTTCGTTTTCTTCATCCGAATTTCCTTTAGGAACAATAGGATTAGGTACGTTAGGAATTTTATATAGTAACTGAGTTAAGGCGTCTGTAGTTGTTGCTAGTTTTTCAGAAAGTCCTTTTGAGTCTTCTTTTAACTGGCTTGTTCTTTCTTTAAGTCCGTTTGCTTCTGCAGCTTTACCGGATTTGTACAAGTTTCCTATTTCTTTAGATAAACTATTAGATTCTGCTAGTATATTATCTAATTCTGTTTGTACGTTTTTGCGTTCTTCGTCTAAAGCAATTACGTTTTCAATCATTTCTGAAGCATCAATATTTCGAATTGCCATTCTATTGATGATATCTTCTTTGTTGTCTCTAATAAAAGGTACTTGTAGCATATATTTTATATGTGTTTACGAATTTTAGAGTATTTAAAATTCGGTGTGTAAAGGACAAATTTAAACAATTAGCTATAAAATTAGTCGAGTTTAGATGGTAAAATCCACTCGCTATGTTTAAAAATATCCCAAGGTACATTTGCAAGGTCTATTTTGGGGTCAATGAGTTGGTGTCTTGGCTTACCATTTATACTAATACGGCAGTTAACAAACACTTTTATAGCAGTCCCTTTTTTAGCAAATTCTTGTTTTAAATGTTGAGAAAATTGCCAGATAAAATCGGGTTTAGATCCAATACCTCGTTGTTGTTTCTTGGTAAGGTAATCGTCTAACTTTATAGGAATTGTTACGCCAGTTTCTTTATCTACAACTTTAAATCTTGAGAAACCACTTTTTGTTCTCAACATCATACGCCATGAGAGTCTGTGGCCTTCTTCTGTCCATAGTACATTATCTGTAATAACGTGTTGACGTAGCGGTAATGCTATTTGAAAGATAAAATATATTGAAAACAACCCGATGTAAAAATTACTGAATTTTGGTATTTTTATTTCAGATCCAGTATATAAAGGTTTTTTCTTTAAAAATTTACGTTGAATTATTTTAGGGTCGAAGAAAAATAAACAAAACGCTAAAGATAAGTATGGAAAAATCCCCACATGAAATACAAACGAGTTGAATAAATGAAAGAATATAGCTGCGTAAAAAGCTAATTTACGAGTGCGTTTCCAAAGTAATAATGGGATAATTAAACCATCAAATAAAATACCACCATAAATAATACCTTGGTGTACCCATTTATATTGTAAGAAATCTCCAATTAAAAAGAAGTGTTTTTTTGCCGACATCATTAATTGTATCACCGTACCATCTAACCAATCTGGATATAGTTTTGCGATAGATCCAAACGTGTATACAATAAAAAGTTGTAAGATAAATACGTATTTGCTCCATTGCGGCATTGAGCTACTTTTTATAGCTGGGTTTAGTTTTGCATCTACTGAGTAGTCTGTGTTTGCTGGCTGAAATACCATAATAGCACTTAAAAGCATCAATAGATAATAGTGATTATTATAAGATGATTTTTGCATAAAATAAGTTGCCGACCACATTAATGTAAACGCAAGCATACTCCATTTGTATTTGTAGCCTACCATTACAAAAAGTCCAAAAAGACCCATAATTGCATAATAAACGTACATGCCGTTTCCGGGAAGAGGTTGTAGCCATTCAAAACCTATAAAAGTAAAGGTGAATTTTGGTTCTACAAGGGTTTTTGTAACCCATCCTGTAAAAATAGCACCTACACTTTCAAGAAAAATAAGTGCGCCAAAAATCATTCTAAAAACAATTAAGGCACTATTATCAATATGTTTGAATAAAAAATTACGCATCTAATGTGTTTATAAACTGATGTGCATTTTGAGCATCAATTTTAAGTTGTGTTTTTAAAGCATCAACCGAACTAAATTTATGCTCGTCTCTTAGTCGTTTTAAAAGTTCTATTTTTAATGTTTTGTCGTATAAGTTTTCATCAACATCAAAAAAGTTAACCTCTATAGTTTGTGATGTACCATTAACGGTTGGGTTAGTTCCTATATTCATCATCCCATAAATAGTGGAGTTATGCAGTGTAGATTTTACAATGTAAACACCGTTCTTAGGAATAAGTTTATAATTTTCTTCAATATGAATATTAGCTGTAGGATAACCTATTTGTTTACCTAAGCCTTTTCCTTTCACTACTGTTCCAGTAAGGTAGTATGAGTAACCTAAGTATGAATTTGCAACCGCTATTTCTCCGTTATTGAGTGCGGTTCTAATTTTTGTTGAACTTACGGCAACATCCTCAATGTCTTGTGCCGAAATTTCTTCAACTTCAAAACCAAACTCTTTACCAAAAGCTTTTAAATCATTAATGTTTGCACTTCGGTTTTTTCCAAAATGATGGTCGTAACCAATAATAATATGTTTTGCGTTTAGTTGATCAACCAGAATATTTTTAACATAATCATATGCTGAAAGGTTAGAAAAATCTGTAGTAAATTTTTGAGTAATTAAATGGTTAAGGTCTGTTTGCGATAAGATATTTTGTCGCTCAGTAATCGTGTTTAAAAGTTTAATATTTGTATCACTTTGCAAAACCATTCTGGGGTGTGGAAAAAACGTTAATACTAAAGATTTTAGTGTTTTTTCTTTGCCAACTTTTATAAGTCGGTTAATAATTTTTTGGTGACCAATATGTACACCGTCAAATGTGCCTATTGTAATTACCGAAGGTTCTTTTGTGTAAGAATTTAAAGATGTGTGCAGTTTCAAAAGGCAATTATATTTTTTGTAAAAATAACCATTAAAATACGGATAATAAAAAAGAGGATTGAAATTTTCAATCCTCTTTTTGGTATTATAAAAAAGCTTCTTTTTTATCTTTTGATAAACTGTAAAGTTGTAGATGTATTTTCTTTAGAAATTCTAATAAAATACATTCCGTTACTTAAAGCAGAAGAGTTAATTGTTAAGTCTGCACTGTTTGAAATTGACTTTCTGTTGATAATTTGACCAAGCATATTGTAAATTTCGTAAGTATCAGGTAAATCGTTAGCATCTCCTAATTTAATAGTTAATTGAGTAGATGTTGGATTTGGGTATAAAGAAATACTGTTTTCTAATTCAAAAGAATCTACAGATAATAGTGTTGATTGAATACCAAAATAATATGTTCCTGCAAGACCTTGAGTTATTGTAGCTATTAGTTTTGCATCCGTTAAGAATGTTCCAACTGTTGTTGCTACAATTTCTCCTGTTGTTGCATTTTTAACGTAAATATCATCTCTATCATTTCCAGTAGCAGTTTCCCATGCAGATAATTCATCTTCTGTAAAGTAAAATTCTACATTAGCTGTACCAGCTCCTGTATTTGTAGGTGTTATATCAAAAGTTTTAGCTGTAACATAGTTTTCTACATTAGCTGCGTTTAATTGTACTGCAGCAGAACCAGCAGAAGTTATACTTCTTGATACTGTTACTTCTGTACATCCATAATCAAAAGCAGCAGTGTTGCTAATTAATAACATTACGTTTCCAGATGTTGGGTCTAATGCATAAAGATTACCTTGATCATTAATGTTAACATTATCAGGAGCAGCTGTATTTACATCTTCTTGTACTCCAATAGTAGAGCTGCTTGTAATTGTAAGTGTATCAAAACCTAATCCTAATTCGTCAGTAACATTATGATGTCTTATAACAAAATGGCCTGTGGCTCCAGCTAAAGCAGGTACGTTGTGAGTTCTTAATTCTGTTCCGTTAGCAGGAATTTCTCTATTGTTTTCTAAAACAGTACCAGCAATTATAGTTGCTGTAGACGTAATATCTGTTGCGAAATATATAGAATAGTGTTCTTTGTAATATGTATCATTATCAATAGATCCAATTATATAAGAAAAATTAACATCAGTAGCATTACTTGGTATTGTCATTTCAGGACTAATTAAATAATTGTCTGGAGTTAATGCACCAACGTTGCCAGCAGTAGCAGCAGTAAATAGATCATAAGACTCACTTAAAGCCATAACTCCTGAATACTGGTGGGTTGTAGTGTCAAAATTAAAACCTGTAGAATTATAAATTCCCCAGGTAAAAGTGTCTCCATCGGCATCAATAATAGACCATCCAGTAACATCTTCAAAATCTTCAAAAAGAATATCTGTAGTTGTTGCTCCTCCTCCAAAAGGAAGACCAAGTACTGTTTCATCGTTAGTTATTGATACTTCATAAGTATTTGTTGAAGCTACAGCATCTCCTGTAGTTGTAACAGCAATTGATAATATAATAGTTTCGTTTGGTTCAATAAATGAATCATTATAAATTCTAAGCGTTACAGCGTTACTAGGTGTTGTTGATCCGTTAGCAAAAGTCACTATATTGTTTAATAAATCAAAATCTTTACCTATAGTTGCAGTACCAGTTGTAGATACAGTTGCTGTAACAGCAGCAGTACTAGCGCTAGATAATGTAACATCAACAATAAAATCTTGGTAAGCACATTCGCTACCTTCAATTACTGATCCAGGTGATGTAGATCCAAATTTAACTATTGGAGAAGCGTTACATACATCAGAATTTGCTAAACTCATTCTTCTTGGAGAGTTAGACATTACAGCTGTAATTCTGGCTTTTTGATCTGTAGTAAATGTATTTAAACAGGTATCATTACTATAGTCCATATAGTTTTCAATCATGTCATTTCCTGCTGAAGATGGACAAGTATCTTTGTTTGAAGGACATCCTGATGTTTCTCCTGAAGCATTAGGTGTATCATCACAGAAATCATCTGCACTACAATCTCCATCTCCCCAAATATGACGTAATCCAAAGAAGTGACCTGCTTCGTGAGTTAATGTTCTTCCTCTTGCGTAAACCCCTCCTGTTGGATTTGGGTTTGCAGTAGATCCTACAGAAGATGCAATAATAGCAATACCATCTGTATTGGCTGCACCACCGTTAGCATTTAATCCTGATAATCCAGAAGTACTAGGAAATTGTGCATAACCTAATAAAGATCCTACAGATGCATTTTGTATATCGGCTAACACCCATACATTCATATACCTTGTTGGATCCCATTGGGTGTTTGGTTTTATTGTACTGTTTATGTAAGTATCAAATCTTTGATCATCTCCATATGTGGTAATTCTATTAATACCTGGTTCAGCTAAGTCATTCCCATTAGGGTCAACTACAGCTGCACAAAATTGTAATTCGGTATCTGCAGCAACACTATAAGAACTTCCTGCTAAGTTTCCGAAATCTATATTTAATTGACTTATTTGTGCGTTAATTAATGTTTGAGATACATTATCAGCACCAGATCCATCAGTAATAATATGAAAGATGATAGGAACTGTTTTGACTGCGGTAACACTTCTTTGAGATGAACTAGTTTTATTTGCTGCTATTTTAGAAGCTAACCAGTTTTCAAATTCTTTATTTGTTGCTCTTTTTGGAAATTTAGTTTGTAATGCTTCTTCGTTTTCAACGGTTGTACATCTGGCAAATTCATCTGAATTTTGTTGAGAATTCTTGCTTTTGCTGATGTTTAAGTTGCTAACGTTTGCTTTAGTTACTGGCACTCTGTTTTGTGATAAAACAGTTAATGGCAAGCATAAAAAAGACATTAACAAGTACTTTAATGTAATTTTTTTCATGTTTTTTTTTGTAAAATTTCTTATTTTAGGGAAATATAGGGCTTAAATGTACAAAAAAAGCATAAGGTTTTTTGTTAAAAATCACACTATCGTATGTTAAATTTTATTTACCATTGAATGAATTCATTGTGTTATTTATACCAGCAGTACCAAAAGACTTGATTATTTGATAAGATTTTTCTAAACGTTCTGAGAGTTTATCATTTTCTTCCGAAGTCCATTCGCCTAAAACATAATCTACTTGTCTTCCAGATGTAAAAGCATCACTAATTCCAAATCTAAAGCGATTATATTTTGTGGTTCCTAATTTTAATTGAATGTCTTTTAGTCCGTTATGTCCACCATCGCTCCCTTTGGTTTTTATTCTTAAACTTCCAAATGGTAAGTTTAAATCATCGGTAATTACCAATAAGTTTTCTAAGGGGATTTTTTCTTTTGTAAGCCAATATAATACTGCTTTTCCACTTAAATTCATGTAAGTGTTTGGCTTTAGTAATATAAAGGTGCGCCCTTTAAATTTGTAGGTACACAAATCACCTAGTTTTTGTGTTTCAAATTTTAAATCTTCTTTTTCTGCTAGATAATCTAAAGCTTTAAAGCCAATATTATGTCGTGTATTGGCATATTCGCTTCCTAGATTTCCGAGTCCAACAATAAGGAATTTTTTCATAAAAATAAGATGCTGTAAGTTTAAAAGGAATTGTTTTAGTGTGTAAAAATAAAAAAAGCATCCCGATTTATCAGGATGCTTTTGGTATAAACTAAAGTTTATGAGTTTTATGCTTCTGCTTCTGCAGTTTCTTCATCATCATCAGAAACTACACTGTTTCTAGAACGTCTTACTTGACAAACAACAGTGTTGTCTGGGTGTAAGAATGTGTAAGCTTCGTTTTCTAAAGTAGTAATGTATAATTTTGCACCAATTTTTAAAGGTGTAATATCAGCTTCTACAAAATCAGGAAGATTTGCAGGAATTGCTTTTACTTTTACTTTACGTAAATTCTTTCTTAATACACCACCGTTTAAAACACCTTTAGATGTTCCGATAACGTGTACAGGAATTTCCATAGTAATTTCTTTATCTTCAAATAACTGGTAGAAATCTACGTGTAAAATTCTATCTGTTACTGGGTGAAACTGGATATCTTGCATAATTGCATTATAAGTAGTTCCGTTTTCTAGAGCAATCACAACTGTATGCGCATTAGGCGTGTATACTAGTTTAGAGAATGCTAACTCAGCTGTTGTAAAGTGAACTGGTTTGTCTCCTCCGTATAATACGCAAGGAACCTGACCAGCATTACGTAAGGCTTTTGTTGCTTTTTTACCTACGCTTTCTCTTTGAGATCCGTTAATTGTTATTGACTTCATTGTTTAAATATATAATTGTTATTAATATTATTTTTTAATCATTATTGGGATCTTATATAAACCCGTTAATGAGATTACATTACAAATTTCGAACTAATCGATTTGTTATAATGTACATTTTGCATTACTTCCGAAAAGAGTTCAGCGCAACTTAAAACTTTTATCTTTTTACTTTCTTGTTTTAAAGGAATAGAATCTGTTACAATTAATTCTTCTAATTTAGAATTTTCAAGTTTTTCGTAAGCTTCACCAGATAATATTGGGTGTGTACAAATAGCTCTTACACTAAGTGCGCCACGCTCCATCATTAAATCGGCAGCTTTAGTTAATGTTCCTGCAGTATCAACCATATCATCTACAAGTACTACATTTTTTCCTGTAACATCACCAATAAGTTCCATGTGAGAAATCACATTAGCTTTAGCGCGTTGTTTGTAGCAAATTACTACATCACTTTTTAAGGCCTTAGAGTAAGCATAAGCTCTTTTTGAACCTCCCATATCTGGAGATGCAATAGTAAGGTTATCTAAATTTAAAGACTTTAAGTAAGGAAGAAATATTGTTGAAGCAAATAAATGATCAACAGGTTTTTCAAAAAATCCTTGAATTTGATCTGCGTGTAAATCCATGGTTATTATACGAGTTGCTCCTGCAGCTTCTAGCATTTTAGCTACTAATTTTGCTGCAATTGGGACTCTAGGCTTGTCTTTACGGTCTTGTCTTGCCCATCCAAAATAAGGTAAAACGGCAGTTATATGTCTCGCAGAAGCACGCTTTGCGGCATCTAACATTAATAACATCTCCATTAAATTTTCTGGACCTGGGTTTGTTGAACCTATAATAAATGTACGTGTTCCACGGATAGACTCTTCGTAAGACGGTTGAAACTCACCATCACTGTAAGTTGAAGTGATAACGTTTCCTAGTTTTACGCCAAAATGAGTAGCGATTTTTTCAGCAAGAGCGGTACTTTGAGTACATGCAAAAATTTTAGCTTCTGTATTTAAATTAGGCATTGTTAATAGGTTGTTTTGTAATGAGTTAAAACGATTTTCTGTAATAAGTTGCAAATTTAGGGATTTATTTGGCGTGAAAAAAGCATAAAAGCTACTATTTTAATTGTTTCTACTGAAATATTTTATAATTTTGCAATCTGCTAAGCTCAAGTGGTGGAATTGGTAGACACGTTGGATTCAAAATCCAATTCTTCGGAGTGCGGGTTCGATTCCCGCCTTGAGTACAAATAAAACCTCGACTATTAAATGTGTAATAGTTGAGGTTTTTTTATGCCTAGTTTTTATACCCCCCTTCATGTTAGAGGATTTTCTCTATAAATTTATTTGGTTATCAGTTGTTTAATAATTTGCTTGGTTTACTAGAGGTGTTTATTGGTTAATTTGTTTTATTTTTAAGCCTCCTAATTAAAATTATAATAATAAAATGAGCAAAAAAACATACTTAGTCCTTATTGCAGCTGTTTCTGCTTTAGGAGGATTACTATTTGGATATGATACAGGTGTAATTAATGGAGCACAATTTTACCTTACAGAATATTTTGACTTAAGTGATGCATTAAAAGGTTGGGTTGTTGGTAGTGCTCTTTTGGGGTGTTTTATTGGAGCTATCATAGCAGGACCATTAAGTATTAAAATAGGAAGAAAATGGTCTCTAATCATTTCAGCTATATTTTTCTCTTTGTCTGCTTATGGATCCGGTTTGCCAGAATTATTCCCGCAAACAGTAAGTATGTTGGTGTTTTTTAGGATACTAGGAGGTTTAGGGATTGGTGTAGCATCAATGAATGCGCCAATGTATATTGCAGAAATTGCACCGTCAAATATTAGGGGTAGAATGGTTACTTATTATCAATTAGCTATTGTAATTGGCTTTTTTGTGGTGTTTCTAGCGACGTATTATATAGGAAAAGATTTAACGGTTGAAGAGAATATTGCTTTTGGATGGCGTCAAATGTTTTGGTCGGAGCTAATACCAAGTCTTTTATTTCTAATATTATTATTCTTTGTTCCTAAAAGTCCAAGATGGTTGGCTTTAAGAGGAAATGATGATGAAGCATTAATGGTGTTAAAAAAAATAAATGAAGATGAAAAAGATGCTTTAAAAGAGATAAACCTTATTAAAAAATCTTTAAACGAAGATAATGACGGTATAAAGGTGAGTTATTTTTCTAAAGCAATTTTTGTAATTATTGCAATTGGTACAGTACTTTCGATGCTTCAACAATTTACAGGTATTAATGCTGTATTATATTATGGTGCAGATATTTTTGAAAAAGCATTAGGTTTTGGTAAAGAAGATGTATTAGCTCAACAAATACTGTTAGCATTTGTAAACTTAGTATTTACATTTGTCGCTATGTTTACTGTAGATAAATTTGGAAGAAAACCTCTATTGTATATTGGTTCTATAGGAATGGTTGTTGGGTTCTTGCTTTTAGGTGTTAGTTTACAACAAGAAAGTGTAGGTATGGTTTCTTTAATAGGAGTACTTATTTTTATTGCTTCATTTGCATTATCTATGGGGCCTGTGGTTTGGGTTTTATTATCAGAAATGTTTCCAAATAAAATAAGAAGTGTAGCGATGTCTGTAGCCGTAGCGGCACAATGGGCAGCAAATTATGTTGTATCACAATCTTTTCCTGTTGTTATGGGAAGTGAAACAAACATTAGTGCACCATGGAATGGCTCTTTGCCTTACTTTATTTTTATTGCGTTTATATTAATTATCGTATTTGTTACCTATAAATTTATTCCTGAAACAAAAGGGAAATCTCTTGAAGAGATTGAGTCTTTTTGGAAATAATATTTAAGTAATTTTTAAATAAAAAAAAGCTTCAATTAATTTTGAAGCTTTTTTTTTGTCTATTATAATCGTTTAATAACATGAGTAACAATTCCCCAGATTTGGAAGTTATTGTCTTCAGTAACCGGAATAGGATCGTAAGCAGGATTTTCAGGAAGCAAACACACGCCTTCTTTAGAAACACTTAAACGTTTTACTGTAAATTCGCCATCTATAAAACAAACTGCAATTTTATCGTGCTCTGGGTTTAAACTTTTATCAACTACCAATAAATCTCCGTCATCCAAACCTGCACCAATCATTGATTGCCCGCTTACTTTAGCATAAAATGTAGCTTCTTTATTTCTAACTAAAGTTTTATCTAAACTAATTTTAGACTCTTTAAAGTCATCTGCTGGAGAAGGAAAACCTGCCGAAATTCCTGTATGTGCTAACATAATCTCTAAAGGATCATCCGCATCGGGCGTAAAGAATTCTAAAGCATTTTTTGGGGTTAAGAATTTTATTGACATTTTACAGTGAGTATTTCGTTAATATTTGTTGTGTATCGTGGCGATAAGTGTTCTTGACGCATTTTCCAGGTGCGTTTTAAATCTTGATTGCCTAATTTTATTTTATAAGTTTCGTATTTTTCATTAAGCTTGTCAATCACCTGCATTAATGGTTTGTGTTTTGGATTTTCATACTGAAATAAATTAAGCTGATGATTGCTTGTAGGAACTAATCCTGTTACAATAACACCCGCTCGTTTATATTTTATACCAGTTTTAAACATGGAAGATACAGCTTTTACCGCATAATTACTTATAATTAATGACGAGTCCGTTGGGTAAGGTATAGGAATCATCTTACTTACGCGATGTTGAGATGCTTCTGTTTTATGACTATCGCTACTTAATAATACAATAATAGCGTGGCAACTTGAGTGTTGTTTACGTAATTTTTCGGCACAACTTGTAGCAAATGTTGAGATGCGTTCTTTAATATTATCAACATCTGAATAGGTGTACTCAAAACTCCTTGTAGTTGCTATAGATTGTTTAGGCTCTCTATAGTCTAAGGGTAATTTTGAAATTCCTTCTAGTTCTTTTTTTAGGCGCCATTCGGTAATAGAAAATTCTTTTTTTACCCAATCATCAGAAAGTTGTGTAAAATCATAAGCGGTATTACAATTTTTAGCTTTCAAACGTCTTTGTAAACGGCGACCAATACCCCAAACGTCTTCAATTTTTAACCATTTTAAAGTTTTAATTCTTTTTTCTTCGGAATCTATAATATGTACATGATTGGTTTTCTTCGGAAATTTTCTAGCCACTTTATTAGCGGCTTTTGCAAGTGCTTTTGTTGGAGCAATTCCTACAGATGTTGGAATTCCGGTCCATTTATAAATGCGATCTCGCATCTCTTTTCCGTAAACCTTAAAATCATAAGCTTCAAAACCTTTAAATTCTAAAAAAGCTTCGTCAATACTATACACTTCTATATCCGGACTAAACTGAGATAAAATAGACATCACTCTGCTACTCATATCACCGTATAGTGGATAATTAGAAGAAAATACGTTAATATTATTGGCTTTAAAAAAAGCATCATATTTAAATGCCGGCGCACCCATGGGTAAACCCAATGCTTTGGCTTCATCACTACGCGCAATTACACAACCATCATTATTTGATAAAATAGCAACAGGTTTATTGTTGAGTTGTGGCTGAAAAACGCGTTCGCAAGAGGCGTAAAAATTATTACAATCTACAAGTGCAAACATGCTGCGAAATTAGCTTAAAAAAGATGAATATTTAACGTTTTTGGAAGTGTCATTGTGTTAAATTTAATTTTGTGTCATGTTTATTAATTGTAACTTTGAATTTACCCAATAGAAATACTAATTATGCTTGACGAATTTTTGATAAATCTACAATATGGAATGTATCATGTGCTAAATATAAAAGCTTATGATCACATATTATTCTTAATCGTTTTATCGGTGCCTTACTTATTTAAAGACTGGAAACGAATCTTGTTTTTAATCACAATATTTACCTTAGGGCATACGGTGTCTTTAGCGTTGGCAACCTATAATATTATAAATGTAAATAGTAAAGTAACAGCGTTTTTAATTCCTGTAACCATTTTTATTGTTGCATTATATAATGTGTTTACAGCTGGTAAAAAAGCACAAAACGAAAAAGTAGGTATCTTATTTTTTGCAACATTATTTTTAGGGCTAATTCATGGATTAGGCTATGTTGGAATTTTTGAATCGACTATAAAAAGTACAGATAATAAATTTTTATCACTACTGGAAATCTCTTTAGGAATTCAAATAGGTCAAATTATTGTTGGTTTTATAGTGATTTTTCTAGGGTTTTTATGTCAAACTATATTTAGGTTTTCTAAACGTGATTGGGTAATGGTGATTTCGGCAGTAGTTATAGGGGTACTTATTCCTATGTTAATTCGTTTAGGTGTTTTCTCTTAAAAAATAATTTCAACAGTAATTTTGATAAAACTTTAACGCAGTCACGGTGATGAATATTCAAAAGGATTAGTAATAATCTGTATCTTTGATAATCATTACCACCGTTATTTTGTATTGCAATCTTTACGATATAAAATACAAACTAAAAAATACCGTTATATGTAGTGCTGTAATATTTTAGCATGTATAACACCAATTAATAATACAGATTATAATGCCTGATAATAAACAACTACGATACGATAAAGCTTATTTACGCATAGCAAAAGAGTGGGGAAAACTCTCTCATTGTAAGCGAAAACAAGTAGGCGCGCTTATTGTAAAAGATAGAATGATTATTTCGGATGGTTATAATGGTACGCCAACAGGTTTTGAGAATTATTGTGAAGACGAAGAAGGATATACCAATTGGTATGTGCTCCATGCAGAGGCTAATGCTATCTTAAAAGTTGCCGCATCTACGCAATCTTGTAAAGGTGCTACCTTATATATTACCTTATCACCATGTAAAGAATGTAGTAAATTAATTCATCAAGCAGGAATTGTAAGAGTAGTATATCATGAAGGTTATAAAGATGATTCTGGTTTAAAATTTTTAGAAAAAGCAGGGATTGATATTCAATTTATAGACGACGTTATTGCCTAATGCGTTTTCAAAAAAAATACATACCACTTCTTGTAGGTGTTGCACTTGCAGCAGGTATTTTTATTGGCGAAAAATTAAATTTCTCAGATACTTCCGATCGTCTTTTTACAGCAAATAGTAAAAAAGACAAACTCAACCGACTTATAGATTATATTGACTACGAATATGTAGATAATGTAGATACAGATAGCATTGTTGATGTTACGGTAAATGGGATTTTAGATAATCTCGATCCGCATTCTATTTACATTCCAAAAAGCGAAATGCAGCAAGTTACCGAAAACATGCAAGGTGATTTTGTAGGTGTAGGGATTAGTTTTTATACCTATAATGATACCGTAGCAGTTATTAGGCCAACTAAAGGCGGTCCTAGTGAAATAGCAGGAATTAAAGGTGGTGATCGTATTGTAATTGCTGATGGCGATTCTATCTTTGGAAAAGAATGGACTAACGAAGCAATTATAAAAAAACTTAAAGGGGAAAAGAATAGCAAAATTCATCTTAAAATTTATAGAAGAGGAGAAGATAGCTTATTAAGTTTTAGTGTGAAACGAGGTAGTATTCCTATTGAAAGTGTAGATGCTGCGTATATGCTTACCGAAAAATTAGGGTACATAAAAATTAACCGTTTTGCAGAATCTACTTATAATGAATTTAAAACAGCGCTTGATAAACTTCAAAATCAAGGTGCCACACAATTAGTTTTAGATTTAAGAGATAATCCAGGAGGCTTTTTGGCTGTTGCCGAAGAAATAGTTGACGAGTTTTTAGAGAAGGAGAAACTTATTTTATTCACTAAAAATAAAAAAGGAACTATTGAGGAAAGCTATGCTACCAGTAGAGGGAGTTTTGAAAATGGTGAAATTTATATTCTAATTAACGAAAATTCAGCATCTGCAAGCGAAATTGTAGCCGGAGCATTACAAGACAATGATAAAGGGACTATTGTTGGGAGACGTTCGTATGGAAAAGGATTAGTGCAACGCGAAATGGCATTAGGCGATGGAAGTGCTATACGATTGACAGTTTCTAGATATTATACGCCAACAGGTAGGTCTATACAGCGTCCGTATGATAAAGGTCATAAAAAAGAATATTATGATGAGTATCATAAACGATTAAGTAGTGGCGAACTTACCGAATCTGATCATATTAAAGTCGCCGATTCTTTAAAATTTACAACCCCTAAAGGGAAAGTTGTATATGGTGGCGGCGGTATTATTCCGGATGTATTTGTACCGTTAGATACAAGTGTTCAAAACGAAACCCTAAATTATATTAAACGTATGGGGTATCTTAATAATTTTGCTTTTGAAGAGCTTGACGCGAATAGAAGTTTGTTTGCAGATATGACTAAAACTAATTTTATTGCAACTTATAAAGTAGGTGATGAGGTTGTGGTGAGATTTGAAGATTATCTTAATCTTAGAGAACGTACTAAAATTACTTTTGCGGCTTATCATGGCGTGATGAAACAACTTATTAAAGCAGGTTTAGGGGATCAATTGTATGGCGGAAATACTTATGAGCAAATTATAAATGAGAAAGATGATATGGTAAACACTGTTATTGAAATAAGTGAAGCCGTTGTAGAGTTAGAGTAAGTCTTGTTTTTTAAATCTTATCGTGTACGTGACTTTGGTTGTTATCATTCCAAAGTGTTAAGATATCTGTCGCTACTTGTGCGCCACTTCCTGCAGCAATAGCAAATTGACTACGCCATCCAGCTAAAGTACCAGCAACATAAAGTCCGTTTTCAATAAGGTGATCATTATTCTGTAAGCAAATACGGTTTTTGGCTTCCGCAGCTCTTGGGTGAGGCGCAATATGTTTTTCTAAACCTTCAATAGTTAATAAATTGGTGTATCCAACAGCTATAATTACAATTTTAGAGATGTAAATTCCTTTATTGGTGGTAATTTTAAAACCCGCTTCAGTTTTTGATATTTGAGAGACTTTCTCGTTATCAATTTGTTCTACATGTGGGTATAAAGTAGAAAGTTGTGTTTTTCCGTCTTCTAAAATAGAAGCTCCAGTAGTTCCCGGAGCTAATCCTAGTGCGTTATTAAAAACAGCATTTTGTAAATGTGATGCTTTTTGGTGCGTAATAATTGCAATACTTTTTGTACTAGCATACGCTTTGTGTTTGGCAGAACCTAAAACAAGCGCGCATGATAACCCTGAAGCACCTCCACCTATAATTAAAGCATCATATATCATTTATTTAGTTTTGTGTTTTTGTTCAATACGTTTTGATATTCTTAATATGTGTACTAATAATACTGCACAAAGTGACGTAAAAATAGTAATTAAAGCAACAACACTTTCACCTTGAAAAGGTGCGTTAAGATCTATCTGACCAATGTTAAAACTAATTAATCCTATAGCAATTATAGTAACTAAAATACTGAAAATTTTCATAATTTATGGTTTTATACGATTTCAAATAAAGTTTTAATGTTGTGTGCAAAAAGTTTTACAGAAATAGCTAATAATATCACACCAAATATTTTACGGATAATATTAATTCCGTTTTGTCCAATAAAACGCTCAATACGTGCTGAGGTTTTTAAGACAATAAATATAATTAGCACGTTCATGATTACGGCAACAATAATGTTTTCTATTCTATATTCTGCACGTAATGATAATAAGGTTGTTAAACTTCCTGGTCCAGCAATTAATGGAAAAGCTAACGGAAATACCGAGGCGGTCATTGCTGTAGTTTCGTCTTCTTTATATAAGGTGATTCCTAAAATCATTTCTAAAGCAATAAAAAACAAGATAAATGAACCAGCTACTGCAAAAGAGTTCACGTCAACACCTATTACTGATAATATAGATTTTCCTAAGAAAAGAAATAAAATCATAATAATACCTGCTATGATAGATGCTTTTTCACTTTGAATATGACCTGCTTTTTGACGTAGGTCTATAATGATTGGAATACTTCCAATGATGTCTATTACAGCGAATAATACCATAAACGCGGTGAATATTTCTTTAAAGTTTAGTTGGATATCGAAAGCCATTTTTTATAGTATCTAAATTTTTTTGCAAAAATCGACAATTATATATAAACCTACGAAAAAATGCTAAAGTTTTTGATCAGATATAAAATATGAGAGAATAAAACATATCTTTGCAAAATGTTTCAATTAGGAAAAACCATAGTTTCAGAGGATATTATAGATAAAGATTTTTTGTGTAATCTTTCGGCTTGTAAGGGCGCGTGTTGCATTGATGGCGACGCGGGAGCTCCGTTAGACGAAGATGAAGCTAAAATATTAAAAGACATATATCCTAAAGTTAAACCATTTTTAAGACCAGAAGGTATTGCAGCTATTGAAGCGCAAGGTGCTTTTGTAACTACTGAAGATGGCGAATTAGAAACACCATTAATTAATGGTGCAGATTGTGCTTACGTGATTTTTGATGAAAAAAACACAGCGCTTTGTGCTATTGAGGAAGCTCATAACCAAGGTGAAGTAGATTGGAAAAAACCAGTATCTTGTCACTTATACCCAGTAAGAGTTAGTGATTACACAGAGTTTTCGGCAGTAAATTATCATAAATGGCAAATTTGTGACGACGCTTGTACGCTTGGAAAAGAATTACAAGTACCCGTTTATAAATTTGTGAAGCAAGCTTTAATTAGAAAGTTTGGTGAAGATTGGTATATGGAACTTGAAAAAGTTGCCGAAAAAAGAGATCGATAATTATAGCCCCCTTTTTTTATTTTAATATTTACAACAAACTATAATTTTGCGTTTGCAAGAATTGTTTTGTTGTAAAAAATGCACTTGTATAATTATAAGGACACAGGAAACTCTGACATACATATTTTAGAAATCCTTTTCTTGCAATTAATTTACAATAATTTATATTTTTTATCTATTTTCAGCGTTGTTTTACATGAAGGCTGAGGTGAGTTTATGTGTTTTTTGTTTTTGATGCTTTTTAGATCAAAAAAAATAAAATACTTCTTTTTAAAAATTAGTTTTAATAAAATTAATTAATTATAGTGCAAAAAAAATATTGATTTTTAGCGATATTTTTCATTTTTATTTTAATAAAATTTGATTCGGATTAACACTAGTCAGTATCGCTTGTGAGTGCCTATTTTGTTGAGTTTTTCTTGCTTTTTGATATTATTCATAAAACAGATAATTAACTGTTTTTAAGTCTCTTAAAATATTTTTTAACAAAGCTTTGTGTTTTTTGTTAAAATCAAATTGTTAAAAACTTTGTTGACAATATTTGTAATAAAAACTTTCTTTTTAAAGTACAAATGTCAATCTTTGCTATCGGCAAAAATCATGATAGATTTCCGGTGTTTTTTTCAATAGTAAACACTGCGTTTTTTAAAGAATGATGCCGCTTTTTATTCCAGATAAAAGGAAAATATATTACGTTTTACAGAATTATTAAAAATTTGAAGCCTACAACTACTTCAAATTATTAACTAGATATTTATTCAAGAAGATTATGGAGATTACAGAAATTATAAAAAGAGACTACGAAACAAGCCCTTTTGTTTTAAGTAAAATATCTCACGCCATCGAAAAAGCAATGCTTTCTGTAGGTAATGGGACCAAAGAAGATGCCAATAAAATTTCTGTAAATGTTTTACAAACGTTATTAGACAGAAAAGCAAAAGACTATAAGTACGTACCAAATGTAGAACAGGTTCAAGATCTTGTTGAAGAGAAATTAATGGAAAGCGCATTTCACGATGTTGCAAAAGCCTATATTTTATACAGAAACGAACAAGCTAGAAATAGAAAAACAAATATTTTTGAAAAACGTATCAATCTTAAGCCTTACGAATATCCAGCGCTTAATGATTATGTTGATGCGATAAGACATTCATATTGGATCCATTCAGAATTTAACTTTACAAGTGATATTCAAGATTTCAAAACAAGATTAACTGTTGTTGAGCAAAATGCTATCAAAAATACTATGCTTGCTATTTCTCAAATTGAAGTAGCCGTAAAAAGTTTTTGGGGTGAAATTTATAACAAAATGCCAAAACCAGAAATTGGTTCGGTAGGCGCAACTTTTGCTGAAAGTGAAGTACGTCATCAAGATGCATATTCTCACCTGTTAGAAATATTAGGACTTAACAACGAGTTTAAAAATATAAAGAAAAAACCAGTAATTATGCGTCGCGTAGATTATCTGGAAACGGCTTTAAAAAATTCTAAAAGCGAAAACAATAAAGAATACGCAGAGTCTATTTTATTATTCTCTCTATTTATAGAACACGTGTCTTTATTTTCTCAATTTTTAATTATAATGGCTTTCAACAAACATAAAAATATGCTTAAAGGTGTATCTAATGTTGTTGAGGCAACTTCAAAAGAAGAACAAATTCACGGTGATTTTGGAATTGATATTATAAAAATTATCAAAGAAGAAAACCCAACTTGGTTTGATGCAGCACATGCCACTTCAGTACAAAATATGTGTAAAGAAGCTTTTGCAACAGAATCTGAAATTATAGATTGGATTTTTGAAGCCGGAGAATTAGATTTCTTACCAAAAGATGTGATAAATGAGTTTATTAAAAACCGTTTTAATAATTCATTAGAAAGCATTGGGATTGAAAAAGTTTTTGAAGTAAACCAAACACTACTCGTACAAACGGAATGGTTTGATGACGAAATTATAGGAACAAAACATGGAGATTTCTTCGTGAAAAGATCTATAAACTATAGCAAAAGAACAAAAAGTATAACTAGCGACGACCTATTTTAATATGAGCCACCACACAAAAGACACCACAGAAGCAAACGTTAATAAAGAAGTAGAAACTTCAAACTATAACGAATTAATTAACGCTAGAAACGAAGCTAGAAAAGAGACTGCAAAGCAAGAACCAGAAATAAAATGGTTAACAGAAAACAGTCGTAAGTTTTTATCTTCAGGATATTTAACCGGAGATACAACACCGGAAGAACGTATTAGAGAAATTGCAGAACGCGCCGAAGATATTTTAAAAATGGACGGTTTTGCAGATAAGTTTTATGGGTACATGGCCGAAGGGTATTACTCTTTAGCATCTCCAGTATGGTCTAACTTTGGTAAAAAACGTGGCTTACCTATTAGTTGTTTTGGGTCTCATATTGATGACGACATGGGTGATATTTTATACACGCAGTCTGAGGTAGGAATGATGTCTAAATTAGGAGGTGGTACTTCTGGTTACTTCGGGAAATTACGTCACAGAGGAGCTCCTGTTAAAAATAACGGAGAATCTTCGGGTGCAGTACATATTATGCAACTGTTTGAAAAAATGGTAGATGTTGTAAGTCAAGGTTCAGTAAGAAGAGGTCGTTTTTCTCCTTACTTACCAATAGATCATACCGATATTAATGAGTTTTTAGAAATTGGTACCGAAGGAAACCCAATTCAAGAACTTACTCATGGTGTAACTGTTGGTGACCAATGGATGCAAGAAATGATTGATGGTGATGCAGATAAAAGAGCAATTTGGGCTAAAGTATTACAACGTAGAGGGGAAATAGGATATCCTTATATTTTCTTTAGAGACAATGCAAACAATAACGCTCCAGACGTTTATAAAGATAAGAATCATGAAATTTATGCAAGTAACTTGTGTACAGAAATCATGTTGCCAACTAACGATAAATGGTCGTTTGTATGTGTATTATCATCTATAAACTTATTACACTACGATAAATGGAAAGATACAGATGCTGTTGAAACCATGGTGTACTTTTTAGATGCTGTTTTAGAAGAGTTTATTACAAAATTAGAAGTATACAGAGATTCAGAGAATAGAGATGATCGCCAAACCTTCCTTTTCATGGAAAAAGCATACAACTTTGCTAAAGACAATAGAGCTTTAGGATTAGGAGCTTTAGGATGGCACTCGTTATTACAATCAAAAATGTTAGCCTTTGATAGTGCAGAAGCTTTTAGTTTGAATAGTGAAATATTTAAAACTATTAACGATAAATCTCAAGCGGCTTCAGTAGAATTAGCTAAGTTATTTGGTGAACCAGAAGTGTTAAAAGGTTACGGAAGACGTAATACTACTTTAAATGCTGTGGCACCAACAACATCATCGGCATTTATTTTAGGACAAGTTTCTCAAGGTATTGAGCCAATTTGGTCTAACAGTTATGTAAAAGATATTGCAAAGATTAAAACAACTATTAAAAATCCGTTTTTAGAAGCTCTTTTAATCGAAAAAGGAATGAATACAATTGATATTTGGAAAAGTATCCGTGATTATGACGGATCGGTACAACATTTAGAAGGACTTACAGAGCACGAAAAAGAGGTGTTTAAAACCTATTCTGAAATTGACCAAATGAGTATCATTTACCAAGCAGCAAACAGACAAAACCATATTGACCAAGGACAATCTTTAAACATTATGGTGCATCCAGATATGCCAGTTAAAGAGATTAACAAACTATATGTTACCGCTTGGAAATTAGGTGTAAAATCTCTGTACTACCAACACAGTATGAATGCCGCACAAAAATTTAAACAAAAGAAAGAATGTGCTAGTTGCGAAGGCTAATTAGTAATTACATATAAGTTATTTAAAAACCACCTCGAAAGAGGTGGTTTTTTATTGTCTTAATTTTTAAATAAAAAAAGTTTCAATAGGAACATTTAAAGCATAAGAAATTTTATATAAAGTAATTATAGTAATATTTCTTTTTCCCGACTCAATATTGTTGTAACTACTTTTGTCAAAGTGACATCTGTATGCAATTTCGTTTTGACGCAACCCCTTTTCTAACCTCACAGATTTAATCTTTTCACCCAAGGTTTTAAGTAACAGTTTTTCTTTATGTTTATCGTCAAGCACATTGCGATAATCATAAAATTTAAACCAAAAAAGTTATAATATATTTCAACTTTATAATTTTTTACTTATATTTAACAAGTAGCCCTAAATACATTGTTTTTAATTTATTAACCAATTATATATTTTATGAAACAAAAATTTAAAAATTACTTAAAATTAGGGATTCTACTTTTTGGAATTTCGGCAATTGTAACAAGTTGTGTAAAAGATGATGATTTTGAAACTACCGAAATTAGTCAAGAACAACAAGAACGTGGTATTAACGTTAGAACTATTTATAATGCTGAAATTTTTAATAATCCCAAAATAGCAACACAATTAAATAACGGAGCATTAAACTTACAGCCCAACACTATTGATAATACTTCATCTGCAAGAGTAGTGTACAACTCCAATTATCAATTTTATGTAGATACAGATAAAGCTAGTTATATAGAAAATGGTAATTACAATTCTTACACATTTGCTGTTACTAGAGATGAAGATAATGGCTTGGTTGAAAATTTATTATTAAGTTTACAGGAAGATGGGAGCTATAAAGTGGTTTTAATAAGTTATGACTTAACAGATTTAGAACGAGAAAAGATACAAAATAATGAAATAGTTGATTTAGCAAATAAAGTTACTTATCAATTAATTGAAGATGACACAATTTCTACAAATATTTTATCAAGGTCTGTAGATGATGATTGTTTTGGTTTTGATGTTAGGTATGAAATGTGTTGTGAAAATTTTCATTCATCATTAGATATTCTAAATGGAGAACAATGTATTTGTGAAACACCACCAACAGGATTCGCATATGAAATATCTATTACTGTTGGTTGTGAAAGTCAAGGTTCAGGGTTTATTAGTGATTTTAATCCAGTAGACACATCTCCTGTTCCAACAGGAAACGGTGATTATGGTTTAGTTGGTAATCCGGGAGGTGGGATACGTGATGATAATTCAGAAAGTACTATTTCTACTAATCCTGCACCAGATAACCCAAATAACCCTCAAGCACCATCTACAACTATTGGCGGGGCTTTAACAGTTGTTACATTTCCAGATATTGAAGTTGAAACACCTTGTGAAACTTTAGGGAAATTAAGTAATACCGATCCTTTAAGTCTTAACATTAAACCAATAATTACGACTCTTAAATTTAGAGCTAAAAATGCAGAAAATGAGTGGAGTATTAGTATAGAGAAAAATATAAATTACGGAGAAGAAGTTATTAAACCAGAAGAGCAAGGCTTTCGTTTAGGTTCGTCAAAAAATGAATCTAATATTTCTTTGGGTACAAGAAATATTGGAGTTTTACATTCACATCCTAAAGAAACATATAATATGTTTAGTTGGAGTGATTTAAGAGGTTTAAGAAATTTATATGAAAATATAACAGAAGATTTTAGAAATGATGTATTTTTAATGATGGTTGGGCATAATGAAGAGGTATACGCGTTAAAAATTAACGATTTTTACGCGCTTAATCAGGCTATTGAAAACGATTTAAATACAACTAGAGGGAATACGTTAAAAAAGAAGAGGAGAAGGTTGGAAAAAAAGCTGCAGGATGCTTATAAGGAAGATAGTAATATCGAAAAAACATTTTTAGAAAAATTTGAAAGTTATGGTGTTGATGTTTATGTACCAGCAACTGCCAATTTTAATAGATGGAGAAAATTAAAAGTTGCAGAAGATGATAGTGGAAATGACATTGTTAATAGAGAAGATTGTAATTAAAAAAATAAAAAATTATGAAAAATTTACAAATACTAGTAGTGCTACTCTTTGCTTATGCAAATTGTAACGCCCAAAGCCCAATATTACCATTAAAGAGTTGGAATGGAGAAGAGCAAATAGGAGCCTATTATAAAGATATTGATAACGATTTAGATGCATTTGAAGGCTCATGGTTGTACACAACAGATTCAACATCTTTAAAAATGACGTTAATAAAAAAAACAATGTCTTATGATGGTCGTATATATCAAGATTTAATAATTGGCGAATATCAATATTTTAAAAATGGAGTTGAGCTTATAAATACTTTAGCTAATTTAAACGACCCAAATATTACAGATTTTGATCATGAGATTGAGGGGAGTTCTTTTATGACGAGTTGCTATTACTTACCTGTAGATGACTGCGTAGAAGGCGAGGTAAGATTGAATGCTTCTATTGTAGATGCGATTACTCCTCACTTTGCAGATTTTATGTTGCATAAACGCATTATAAATGGCGAGGAAGCTATAAAAGCAAATATTAACTTCCAGTATGTAAGCCCTGGTGTTCCAGAAGAAACAACACCAGATCCTACCTTACCATGGCAGTTAGATGATATTGTATTTATAAAACAAGAGTAAAATTTATACAAAACCTTAAAACCCCAATACAAGCTTTTGTATTGGGGTTTTTTATTTCCAAGGTATTGTAATACATGTTTATGAAAAAAAGTGTAAATTGTACAATACGAGAGTAGTAGAGGTTTATCTATTCGAGCGGAGTGGAGAACTCCATACACCTTTCGACTCCGCTCAAGGAGACGGTTAATGTAGTTGTCTGTTCGAGCGTAGTCGAGAACTATTTTCTATAACGAGTAACTATTATGAAACATATTATATACCTATTTATTATCTTTTTTAGTGTATCATATAACACTAATGCTCAAAGCCCAATTTATGCTTTAGATGATTGGAGTGATGGACAAGCTAATGCTTATTATAAAGACTTAAATAACGATTTAGATCCCTTTATAGGAACTTGGGTGTACACACCCGAAACACAGTCACTTAATGGTGAAACATTTATAAAAATAGTTTTATATAAAAAAACGATGTATTTTGATGGCGAGTATTACGTAGATTTATTAGTTGGCGAGTACCAATATGTTAAAGATGGTGTAGAGCAAATAAATACATTAGCCAATATAGACCAAGATTTAGGGGAAAACCATCATATTTATGGATATTTTATATCTAACGATTGTCGTTATTATTCTGTTGATGATTGTGTAGATGGAGAGGTAAGTGTAAATTTAGCCCTAGAGGATCTTACAGGCGATTCTATGTACGCCTTAAAATTGTATAAGCGCATTAACAGTTTTACAGGACAAGAATACTTAAATGCGATGTTATGGAGTGATGGAGGTATGATTACATTAGCGCCGGGAGAGGAGTTAACAGTACCAACCTTGCCTTACCAACTAGATAATATTAAGTTTATGAAGCAGGAATAAAATTTATACAAAACCTTAAAACCCCAATACAAGCTTTTGTATTGGGGTTTTTTATTTCCAAGACATTGTAATGTAAAAGTTTAGAAAAAAGTGTAAATTGTACAATACGAGAGTAGTAGAGTTTTGTCTGTTCGAGCGTAGTGGAGAACTATTTTCTATAAAACAGTATTTAAATCTTGTCTTCCAATTATAGTCATAATCTCAACGACGTTATTTGTTATTCTATAGTAAATAGTATCAGATCCACAAGAACAACGTCTGTAGCCATTTTTTATACCGTTAACGGCTTCAAATGAAAATGGGTTTTTAGCAATGCTATCAAAGTATTCAAATAGCGTGTTAAAATATTTGTCAGCTTGTTGCATTCCAAATTTTTCAATTCCATATCTGTGAATTCTTATTAAATCGTCTTTAGATATATTACTTATTTTATAATTAGCCATTACATGTCAGACTTTGATTGGGCTAATATCTGTGCTTTACTAAGTTTTGTGAAGCCGCTATCTTCTGCTTGTTCTAGCTTGTGAGTTATCCAATCTATTTGCCTTTGTTGTTTTCTGGCTTGTCTAATTAAATCGTTTACAAGTTCACTTTTACTAGAGTATTCTTTGTTGTCTACTTGGTCTTTTAGCCATTCGTCATTTGGTTGTGTGAATGAAATACTTTGTCTAGCCATTTGGTTTCTTTTGGTGCAAATTTACACCAAAAGTAGTTCTGCTGCAAATTTTAATCTAATTTGAGTTTCTTTAATTTTTTTATTTCCAAGGCATTGTAAGTATATAAAACAAAAAACCATCTCTATTGAGATGGTTTTTTTATAGTATAATAAGAGTGTTCTTTTATTCTTCCTCTTTACTAGCTTGTGTATCGTTTTCTACATGAATTGTAGCCGGTTTTACAGAGCTATCATGAGCGTTATGATATTCTTCAAGCAAGTTCATCGTTGCCGTTAGTAAATCTTTGGTTTCTAATAACACGCTAAAGTATAATGTGGTGTTTTTAGGACTAGATTCTTCGGTACGTGTGCGTTCAACTTGTTTTTGAATTTTACTTGTTACCGTATCAAAAATAGCTTTTTTGTTGTTTAATATCTTTCCGATGTCTTCAAAAGATTCGGTTTCAAAAGCATTTTGAGTTTCAGAAAATAAAGTTTCAACTAAAGTATCTACTTCTTTTAATTCTTTAATCTGACTGAATTTTAATTTCTTATGGTTATTGTTAATGTGTTTATGACTCACTTTTGAGATGTACTCTAAAGATTGTGTCATGTCTTGTAAATAACTTAAAATATTAATATAAAATCCACTAGCAGCAACACTAGGATCTTCTAGGTTTTTAATAAAGTAGAAGATGTTATCTCTAAGATCATCAACCTCAAGTGATAGTTTATTAATATTCTTTTTGTTTTTACTAAGTAGTTTTAAATTCTGTGTTGCAAGTCCGTTTATTGTACCGTTATATACTTTGTGACCACGTTTTATAACATTTGCAATATTTCCGGCACTTTCTAAAATAACACCTTGTATTGAGCTGCTTTCGGCTTTATTTAAAGTGTCTTCTTCTTTTGTTTGCTGTGTTTTTTTACGGTGACTCATATAATTCTTAGAAATAAGAATAATAGCAATAGTTAATAAAGCTGTAAGCGCGTAACCTTTTCCGTAAAATAAAATTAACGCCATAATTGCCGCAGCTACAAAAGCAGTTAATGCGGTTAAAAACCAGCCACCAATTACATTTAATACTCCAGCTACACGGTACACAGCACTTTCACTTCCCCAAGCTCTATCGGCAAGCGAGGTCCCCATGGCTACCATAAACGTAACGTATGTTGTAGATAGTGGTAATTTCATTGAAGTTGCAATTGAAATTAATACACTGGCTACCATAAGGTTTACTGCAGCTCTTACTAAATCGAATGCTGGTAAATCTTCTTGTTTAGTACCATAAGCTAAAACAGGTTTTACAAATTTTTTGTCTGCTTGTATTCTATATGATTCTGGTAAAATTTTATTAATCATGTTTGATAATCCTATAGTTCCTCTCACAATACTACGTGATAAGAAATTAGGTTCAAAACGTTCTTTTCCTTCGTCTTGGCGCGATAAATCTACCGATGTTTTTACTACAGCTTTTGCTTTACTAGAAAACCAAAGCGTTAAAATCATTATCAATCCTGCAATTAATAATAAGTAAGGTTGTGTTTTTACTTTAGCAGCTAAAATTTCCATGCTAAAACTATGTGCATCTACACCACTTATAGACCAAGCTTCATACGAGTTGTATGCGGCAATTGGCACACCAATAAAGTTTACTAAATCGTTTCCTGCAAAAGCCATCGCTAAAGCGAAGGTTCCAATAATAATGATGATTTTATAGATGTTCGTTTTAAATACCGAAATCACTAACATTGATAGTAACGACCAGAATACTAAACTAACAGCTAAAAACCCTATAGTATTACTTTGAATTAATGTCATGAAATCTTCACTAATAAAAGACGCACTTTTTAATCCTTTTATTAATATGAAATAAGAAATTGACGTGACAGCAAATCCACTAAAAAGAGCACCAGTCCATTTTGGTTTTTCTTGAAATTTAAAGGTTAGCAGCATACGCGATACATATTGTATGAGCGCACCAATTGAAAAGGCAATTACCACCGAGAGGAGTATACCTATAATAATTTCAATCGCTTTTCCGTTATTAATATATTGTCCTAAATCTAAAAATGTTTGAGAGTCGTCTGCTCCAATTTTAAGTAAAGCAACACATACAGAAGCTCCTAAAAGCTCAAAAACAATAGATACCGTAGTTGAGGTTGGCATCCCAAGTGTGTTAAAAAAATCGAGTAGGAGTATATCGGTGATCATTACCGCCATAAAAATGACCATAATTTCATCAAACATAAACATGCCAGGATTAAAAATCCCTTTACGTGCTACCTCCATCATACCGCTAGAAGAGAAGGCACCAAGTGCAACTCCTAAACTGGCAATAATCATTATGGTTTTAAATGATACGGCTTTTGAGCCAATGGCAGAATTTAAAAAGTTAACAGCATCATTACTTACCCCAACTACAAGGTCTGCAATCGCTAAAAACCCTAAGGCTACCAACATGTATATATAAATATTTTCCATCAATATAGAATCAAAATTCAATTAGCAAATTTCCCCTTTTATATCCAACGACATGTTAACATAACGTTATGTTCTTTTTATAAATTTAGCTTTCATTGCTCAATATCACTTTAGTTTTGGTGAGTTAGTTGTATTGAAGAGTGTTAAATTTTTAAAAATTAATATATTTAAAGTCATTGTAATCAGCACATTAAATGTTCAATGTTAATTTAATGTTACGCGAATGTTACCTAAGTGTGTATGAATTGTAAAAAAAGTCCTATATTTGTTATGTAATCATTAATACCCTAAAATAAAACAATATGAAAAAGATAATATTAGTTGCAGCATTGTTTTTTGTAAGCTTAAGCTTTGCACAAGATAAACCGAAAGTACAAATAGAAAAACAAGGAGACTTAACACAAGCAACTTATTTTCATGATAATGGTGTTGTTGAACAACAAGGAACGTTTAATGAAGAAGGTGAATTACATGGCACATGGACGAGTTTTGATAATGCTGGTAACAAAGTAGCGGTAGGAAACTATAACGAAGGTGCAAAAGAAGGAAAATGGTTTTTCTGGACAGAAGATACGCTTAAAGAAGTTGATTATAGAGACTCTAAGGTAGCAAGTGTTAACCAATGGAAACAATCTACAGATTTAGCAATAAATAATTAAGTAGAAAATATATATTATAAAAAAAGCTCTTTTGGAATGAACCAAAAGAGCTTTTTTTTGTGCAATACTTTTAAATTGTATTAGAATTTAAAGTTATACCCTAAAGAAATTTCTGTTCCAGGATCTCTTAATGAATATATTTGATCGCTTGCTTTATAAGACTCGTAGCTACTTTCTCTTTCGCTACCTAAAATATTATTGACTTTCAATTCAACCGATGATCTTCTGTCTTCTCCAAAAGATTTATTCATTGTAAAGTTTAAAGCATGAAAAGATTGTGTGTAAACATCTGGTACAATACCAGTACCTACAACCTCTAATGTTTTTCCTTGTACGTTATAAAATAAACCAGTTTGTAAACCAGCATCACTATTGTTGTAATCTAAACCAACATTAATAAGAAAAGGTGATTGACCTTGTAAATCTCTTTCTCTTTCAATAGTTTCTCCATCTCTTGCAGATAATGATCTTGCATTAAACTCGTCATCAGACATTGTTAATTGAGATTTTATGATGGATACGTTTGCGTTAAACTTTAAGTTATCTAAGCTTTCAGAAATGAAACCTAATTTTTGTCTAAATTCAAATTCAGCTCCATAAACTTTAGCATTACCTAAGTTAGCAGGTGTAACTTGTGTTGGTGCTTGTAAGAAGAAAGTTAACTCAATAGGATCTTTAAAATCTTTGTAAAAACCACTTACAGCAAACATCTGTCCTTTTTTACCGTAACGTTCGTATCTTAAATCGAAGTTGTTAATGTAAGTAGGTACTAAATCTAAATTACCAATAAATAAACGGTTGGTAATAGGATCGTAAATTTGCGAGTTAGATTGTTCTTTAAAAGAAGGTCTTGCAGTAGTACGAGAATAAGAACCTCTAATGTTTGCATTATCAGTTACTGAGTAGATAAGATTTGCAGATGGAAATAAATCAAATACATCTTGCACTTCAAAATCTTGGTACACTACATCACCATCTTGTCCTGAATAGTAAGATTTAAAGTATTCAGTTCTTAAACCAAGTACTGTTTTAAAATTTTCAGAAACATTAAATTCATTTGAAATATATGAAGCGTAAACCATGTTCTCACCTTCGTAAGCATTATCAGGGATAAAAGTATCTCCAAAAGTAATGATTGTTCCGTTTTGAGATTCTGGTGTCCAGATATTTTCTGAAGCTAATAAGTTATTTACGTTTCCGTCTGAAATATAAGAACCATCACCTTCAATTTGGAAAGAGAAAGAATCAATATTAAAATCACGGAATTTGTATAAGTAACTTCCTCCAAATTTTACTTGAGCAGTTCTGTTGAATAATTCGTATTTCTTTTTGAAATCAAATTTTGCAGCCCAGTTTTCTTCTTGTAATGTTCTCCAAAGACGAATTGGGAATGTTGATGCACTTGGGCTAATAAAGAATCCACCATCATCAGATTGTTGTAAAGGTGTTACTCTATGATCTTTATCATGTACTTTTGAAAACGTAGGAGATAATTTCCACTCAAAGTTCCAAGCGTTTTCATCACTACTTAATCTGTGGTTTCCTGTTACTAAAAAGTTAGTTACAGCACGTTCAGTATAGGTTAAAGCATTTTTGTATAAAGGCTCTTGCGCTCCACCTGTTCCATCTTGAGAAATTTCTTGGTTGTAAACACCAGCAGAAGATTCTCCGTTTTGAATATGAAGTACATTAAATTTATACTTTGATTTTTCAGTTTTAAATACAACTCCAGCTAAGGCATTTAAGATTACGTTATTGATACCTTGAGCACCTTGAGAATATAATGTACTTTTTAATGTGTTTACTGATGCATCAGCATCTCTTAACCAACCACCATCTATTCTTTTTTCGTAAAATGTAGTTTCGTTTTTGTAAGAAAATGACGTTTGGAATCCTATTTTATTATCACCAACATTGTATTGGTTTCCTAAAGTAAATCCTAAATCATAGTTCATACCGCTACTTTGACGTTTTGCAGCCAATTCTTTAGCAAAACGATCTGTTAAAGAGGTAAGTAATGCTTTGTTTTCAAAAGTTCCAGGAATATTTTGGTAACGATTTATTGGTAAGTTTCTAGAACCATCATCAAATCCAAAAAAGTCACTATCACTTCCACCGTAACTTAAATAGTTGCTTTTAAAGTGCATATCTGGGTTGTAACCAAGACCTATTGAAATTGAAGCTTCTTTTTTAGCAGGAAAATCTTTTGTAACAATATCTACAACTCCTCCTGTAAAATCAGCAGGATATTCTGCAGCAGCAGATTTAATAACAATTACGTTATCTAAGATACTTGTTGGAAATAAATCCATTTGAATTGTATTTCTGTCAGGATCTAAACCAGGAATATCTACTCCATTTAAAGTAGATTTTGTGTAACGATCTCCAAGACCTCTTACGTAAACGTATTTACCTCCTTGTATAGAAACTCCAGGAACATTTTTTACAGCACTTGCTAGGTTACTAGCTCCGCTACTTTTTATAGATTGTGCAGAAAGCCCATCTAAAAGGGTTACCGATTTTTTTTGCATGTTTAATACAGCACTTTCGGTATTTTTTTTAGCACTTGTTGTAATTATAATTGTTTCTAAAGAGTTAGTGCTTAAAGTTACATCTATGTTTACAACTTTATTAGCTTTAACGATAACCTCGCTAATTTCTTTAGTTTCATAACCAACAAAAGAAAAGACTAGTGTGTAGGTACCAGCTTCTAGGTTTAATTCATATTTACCATCAAAATCTGATGTTGTTCCTGTGGTTGTGCCTTTAACTAAGATATTTGCAAAAGCCATTGGCTCTACAAATTCTCCATCAATAACATTTCCTACAATCTTACCTGTTTGAGCGTAAGAAAAGGAAAGTGTAAAAAAGCAAATTAAAAGTAATGAATATATTTTTTTTTCCATCGTAAAGATTTTTATGTATAAACAACTGCTCACATATAGTGAGCAGTTGTTTATTTAAGGAATTAATTAAATTACCTTTATTTTTTAGTAAGCTCCAGCTTCGTTGGCATATGTCCAGTCAAAAGAAGAAGTTGTTGCTCCTACAGTTTGAGAACCTGCAGTAACAGCAGTAGCAGTTGATCCAAAACCTGTTACAGTAACTGTAGTAGCTTTGTTAACAAAGATAGTTTCAACATCAGTAACAGCAGTTGGTAATACAATTTCCCATGTTCCAAAAGTTAAAAGACCATCGTTATAGTTTGTAGCAACACCATCATTATCAAGTTCTACATCAGAAGAATCTTTAAATCCGTAAGCGTATACATTGTTTGTTGTTCCCATTGCGTTACTTCTGTAATCAGCGTACTCACCGTTTTCAGTATTTAAGTTTCCTACAATTGTAGCGTTTTCAATAGTAAAAGATCCAGTAGCAGATCCTTCTGGTCCATCAACTTCAAAAGCGTGGTCAGATACATCTCCTAAGATTACCATTGCGTTGCTAATTGTTCCAGAGTAAGCTTGATCAATATCTAAAGCGTCATCTCCTTGACCCCATACTAAGATGTTTGAAGCATTTACTGTTCCTCCAAAAAATTCAACTCCATCATCAACATTTGCAACTACTTCTACGTTGTCAATTGTTGTTCCGTTACCAACTCCACCAAGAGTTAATCCGTTAATTTCATTTCCTTCACCAATTAAAGCACCACCATGACGGATAGATACGTATTGTATGATTCCAGAGTTATCTGCAGCAACATTTCCACCGTAAAGACCAAAAGTATCATCAGCAGGAATTCCTTCAATTTGAGCTTCAGGTACATTTCCTGAAAAAGAACAAGGTGCATTTCCTAATACAATTAATCCTCCCCAAAGACCTCTGTTGTTTTCTCCTAAGTTAGTTCCAGTAGTTTCACCACAAGAAATATTATCACTAGATGATGTAAAGATAATTGGTTGATCTGCAGTTCCAACAGCGTTAATTTGAGAACCTCTTGCAATGATTAAAGCAGAAGCTAAAGATCCTGTTCCAGCTGTTCCTTTTATAATAGTTCCTGGCTCAATAGTTAATACTGCTCCATTGTCTACAACAACTTTTTGGTTTAATACATATATGTTATCACTTGTCCATGTTGTGTTAACTGTAATTGCTCCACTAACAGATACTGTAGGGCAAACCTCTTCGCCATCACCACCACCTTGATAGATAATTGTAGTTTCTTCAATTATAATAGGAGTGTCGTCATCTTTAAAACATCCAGTTAATGATACAGATGCCAATGCTAATACGGCTAAAGTTATTTTCTTCATTTTGATAATTTTTTAATTGTGTTCAGTTATGTTATTTTGTTGTGGCAAAGAAACCGCAATACTGTAAAGTCTACGTTAAGCACAGATTAAACGTTAGTAATAAAAAAGTTATCTTAATGTTATTGGTTTGGCGTTTATTCGTATTTAAGAATACATTAATTTAACATTGAAAAAGGTATCTTGCACTTTTAATACTATTACTATGAACTGGGAACAATTACTATCATTAAAACGTTTTGGAGATCCGCATAAGCGATTAAGAAAAGAACAAGATGAAACACGTTTAGGATTTGATGTGGATTATGACCGTATTATTTTTTCTTCGGAATTTAGAAGTCTTCAAGATAAAACTCAAGTCATTCCCTTATCTAAAACCGATTTTGCGCACACCCGATTAACGCATAGTTTGGAGGTGAGTGTAGTAGGACGTTCTTTAGGTAGAAGTGTAGGACAAAGATTACTTAAAAAACATCCGCACTTAAAAAGTGTTCATGGGTATCAAATTAATGACTTCGGAACTATTGTCGCCGCAGCAGCATTAGCACATGATATTGGAAATCCCCCTTTTGGCCATTCAGGAGAAAAAGCTATTGGAGAATTTTTTAAGTCTGGTGCTGGAAAACAGTTTAAAGCAGATTTAACAGCTAAAGAATATCAAGATTTATGTGATTTTGAAGGAAATGCCAATGGGTTTAAAATATTAACCGAAAGCAGATCGGGTAGAGAAGGCGGATTAAGATTAAGTTATGCTACTTTGGGCGCTTTTACAAAATACCCAAAAGAATCATTACCTAAAAAACCAACCAAACATATTGCCGATAAAAAATATGGCTTCTTTCAGAATGATAAAGCTGCTTTTATTGATATTGCTAATGATTTAGGGTTAATAAAACGAGGTGCAGAAGGTGATATTAGTTTTTATAGACATCCTTTAGCTTACCTTGTGGAAGCCGCAGATGATATTTGTTACACAATTATTGATTTCGAAGATGGTATTAATTTAGGACTTATTCAAGAAGAATATGCTTTAGAGTATTTAATAACTCTAGTGAGAGATACCATAAATACAGATAAATATCACTCATTATTAACGACTCACGACCGTGTAAATTATTTACGAGCTTTAACAATTAATACGTTAATAAATGAAGCTGTTGATTTATTTATGGAACATGAAGAGGAAATTCTTAATGGAGAATTTTCAAAAGCATTGTTAGATAAAAGTAAATATGCCGCACAAATAAGTGATATTATTGATATTAGTATTAAAAATGTTTACCAATCTAAAGAAGTAATAGATAAAGAAATCGCAGGTTATGAGGTAATCAACGTGTTACTAGAAACTTATACCGAAGCTATTTATAAAAATTCAAAAAACCAATTAACGCATTATCAGCAATTAATATTAAAGGTGTTTCCTGAAACGGTAGCTTTAGATAATGATGATCTTTATGAGAATTTAATGGCCATTTGTAATTATATATCTAAACTGTCAGATAGTAATGCTATTTCAGCTTATAAAAGATTACAAGGTTTTCATTTATAATAAATTAATTCAAACTATTTTTAAACAACTCAGTTAATGAGTTGGCATCTATTTTGGCAAGTTGTTGTAATTCTTCAACACGTCCATGTTCAATAAATTGATCAGGTAATCCTAAAACGGTAACAGGTGTCGTGTAATTATATTTAGACTTAAATTCTAAAACAGCACTACCAAAACCACCAACTGTTGTACCGTCTTCAATAGTGAAAATTTTATGGTGTGTTTTAAAAATATGGTGAAGTAATACTTCGTCTAAAGGTTTTATAAAACGCATATCATAATGCGCTATTTTGTTGTTGTCTTCTATATTAAAAAGAGCATCAGTAACATTATTAGCTATGGTGCCAACGCTTAAAATAGCAATATCATCTCCAGATTTTAATTGACTTCCTGTACCTATTTTAATAGTCTCAAAAGGTTGTTTCCAATCAAAAATTCGTCCGCGTCCTCTAGGATATCTAATAGCGATAGGTTGTTTTAGGTTTTGAGCTGTAAACATAATGTTACGTAATTCAATCTCATTTCTAGGAGCAAAAACAATAAGATTAGGGATACATCTTAAAAATGATAAGTCGTATACGCCATGATGAGTTGCGCCATCTTCACCAACTAATCCTGCACGATCTAAACAAAATACAACTGGTAAATTTTGTAAAGCGACATCATGTATAATTTGATCATACGCACGTTGTAAAAATGTAGAATAAATATTGCAAAATACGGTAAGACCTTGTGTAGCCAATCCTGCCGAAAGTGTTACCGCATGTTGTTCGGCAATACCAACATCAAAAGCACGCTCCGGAAACTTTTGCATCATATATTTTAAAGAACTTCCTGTTGGCATTGCAGGTGTAATTCCTACAATATCTTTATTTTGAGTAGCGAGTTCTACAAGCGTTTTTCCAAAAACATCCTGAAACTTTGGCGGCTCATTTTCAATGATAACTTTAGGAAGTAATTCGCCAGTTTTAGCATTAAACTTTCCTGGTGCGTGATATTTTACTTGATCGTTCTCAGCTTGTAGTAACCCTTTTCCTTTAGTCGTTATAATATGGAGAAACTTAGGACCGCTAATTGTTTTTAAGCGTTTTAGCTCTTCAACGACTGCAAAAATATCATGACCATCAATTGGTCCTGAATAATTAAAATTTAAAGCTTCAAAAATATTATCTTGTTGAGGTGTGCCTTTTTTAACATGAGTTAAATACTGTTTTAAAGCACCAACACTTGGGTCAATTCCTATGGCATTATCATTTAAAATTACCAATATGTTGGCATTGGTAACTCCAGCGTGGTTTAAACCTTCAAAAGCCATTCCGCTTGCAATTGATGCGTCACCAATAACTGCGATATGATGTTTGTGTTCTCCTTTTAATTTTGAAGCAATTGCCATTCCTAAAGCCGCAGAAATTGAGGTAGATGAATGTCCAACCCCAAAAGCATCATAAATACTCTCACTACGTTTTGGGAAACCACTAATACCGTTTAATTGTCTGTTGGTATGAAAATTTTCGCGCCTTCCGGTAAGTAATTTATGCCCATAAGCTTGATGCCCTACATCCCAAATTAATAAATCTTCGGGCGTGTTAAAAACATAATGCAAAGCAATAGTAAGTTCAACAACACCTAAACTTGCGCCTAAATGACCTTCTTTTGTGGCCACAATATTAATAATGCGTTCACGTAACTCTTTGGCGAGTTGTGGTAAATCGTTCACCTTTAATTGGCGTAAATCTTCAGGAAGATGAATGTGGTTTAATAGTTTGCTCATGAACTACAAATGTAATATTATTTACACTGAAATTTTAATATTGAAATCGTATTTTTGATGTTATGGAAAACCCGTTCGACGCTACTTATTTTATGAAAAAAGCTTTGCAGGAAGCAGAAATTGCTTTTGATAAAGGCGAAATACCTGTAGGTGCTGTAATTGTTATTGAAGATAGGATTATTGCCAGAGCGCATAACCTCACCGAACTTCTTAATGATGTAACGGCTCATGCCGAAATGCAAGCAATAACTGCCGCTGCTAATTTTTTAGGTGGAAAGTATTTAATAAACTGTACACTTTATGTGACTTTAGAGCCTTGCCAAATGTGTGCTGGTGCTTTGTATTGGAGTCAGATTTCTAAAATTGTTTATGGTGCAAGAGATGAACATAGGGGGTGTATTGCTATGAATACAAAGTTACATCCTAAAACGAAATTAGAAGGTGGTGTTATGGCTGAAGAAGCTGCGGCATTAATGACGCGCTTTTTTGCTGAGCGTAGAAATTTAAAATAAGGCAACAAAAAACGCCTAACTTTCGTTAGACGTTTGAAACTGTAATAAAGTATATCTCCTTAGATTACTTGCACGTTAGCAGCAACTAATCCTTTTCTTCCTTCTTCTTCTGTGTACTCTACACTATCGCCTTCGCGTAATTCAACTCCATTAAGATTTGATACGTGTACGAAAATGTCATTCCCTGTTTCGTCGTTGGTAATGAATCCAAATCCTTTTGAATCATTAAAAAATTTAACTGTTCCAGTCATTATAAAAAATATATTAATTAAGTTGCAAAGGTATAACTTATAACAATGCCATGTGTTAAGAAATTGTTTTTTTATTAAAAAATTGATAATCAGGCATCTTTTTCGTGATTTTTCATTTTATCAAGGTTTTCTTGAGTAATCATATAATCTTTAATGTCTTTGTCTTTCCAGCGGTAATAAGAAAATACAGGAAACACAACAATAAAGAGTCCTACAACACCAAATCCTATGAGTTTTTGGCTGTAATTTACATCTAAAATTAAGCCTGAAGCAATACTTCCAAGGCATAAAATTGTAGCAATTATTATAAAATATTTCATGAGTTTTAATTTGAGATGTTTATTAGTTTTCGTCTGTAAACAGTTAATAATTTTGATTTTGAGATAAAACCAACATAAGATCCATGTTCTATAACCGGTAAATTCCACGCATTACTATCCTGAAATTTCTTCATAATAACGGTCATTTTATCTGTTTCAATATTTATAGTTTCTGGCGGATCTTGCATAATTTCTTTAGCTAAAACGTCGTCATAAAGTGTTTGATCAAACATTATAGGACGAATATCATCTAAGAGGATAATTCCTAATAACACGCCAGAACCTTTATCTACCACAGGGAAAATATTTCGATTAGATTTTATTACTGCTTTATGAACAATCTCACCAAGTGTCATATTGGGAGTAATGGTAATAAAGTTGGTTTCTACAACGGTGTTGATATCCATTAAAGTTAATACAGCGTGATCTTTATCGTGTGTGATGAGATCTCCTTTTCGGCCTAATTCCATCGTGTAAACAGAATGTGGGTAAAAGTATTTTGTAATACCAAAAGCAATAGTTGATGTTAACATTAGCGGGATGAATAAATCATAACCACCAGTAAGTTCTGCAATTAAAAATATGGCTGTTAATGGTGCTTGTAATACACCAGCCATTACACCAGCCATTCCAACAAGTGTGAAATTACTTTCAGATACTGTGGTACTAAAAAGTCCGCAATGGTTAATCACTTTAGCAATACAGTTTCCCATGATGCTTCCCATAAATAGAGTAGGGGCAAAAATACCACCA
Organism: Lacinutrix undariae; assembly: GCF_052934785.1. Taxonomy (NCBI): domain Bacteria; kingdom Pseudomonadati; phylum Bacteroidota; class Flavobacteriia; order Flavobacteriales; family Flavobacteriaceae; genus Lacinutrix; species Lacinutrix undariae. The sequence goes on along the minus strand of NZ_CM128809.1, from coordinate 916,444 downwards.
ACACCACCAGCTCCAAAAGTTACCGCACTAGCTATAATTTTGAAGAAAACTAAGCCTGCAAGAAGTGCGATTACCATCCAAATATTATCTAAATCTAAATGTAAAAAATTGGTTGTTAATGCTTTTTCAGGGTTACCTGCAATAAGGTTATTCATTACATCAAATCCCTCACCATAAAGTGGCGGAATAAAATACACGAGAATACCAATGGCTGTACCACCAACTAAAAAGCGTTTTACAGGGGATTTTATTTTATCGAAAAAGGTTTGTATGCGTTCGTATATTTCAGTAAAATAAATAGAAGTTAATGCAGCAAAAACACCTAAAACGGCATAAAAAGGAACATCTGAAACTACAAATTTATCTTCAATATCAAAAGGTAAAAGTACGTCACTTCCAAAGAAAAAATAAGAAGTTAAAATCGCAGATAAAGATGCTAGTAGTAATGGTAACATTGAGGCGATAGTAAGATCTAAACTAAACACTTCAATAGCAAAAATAATAGCTGCAATTGGGGCTTTAAATATAGAAGATAACGCTCCTGCTGCTGCACAACCAATTAATAAGTTTTTGGTTCTTTGATTCATATGAAACATCTTAGCGATGTTTGAACTTATTGCTGCTCCTGTGGCTACAGTTGGTCCTTCCAATCCTATCGAACCTCCAAAACCTACAGTGATTGGTGCTAATAAAACAGATCCAAACATTTGATAACGCTTCATAATACCTTTGCGTTTAGCAATAGCATATAAGGTTGAAGGAATCCCATGGCTTACCTTATTACGAATAATATAAGTTGAAATAAGATACACCAAAGCAAATCCTATAATTGGAAACAAAAAGTAGAAAGCCTGATGGTAGTATTGTACCAATTTACCTTCTAATAAATGTTGAATAAAGTGTGTTAGGTTCTTTAAAACTACCGCACCAACACCTGAAGTAAATCCAACAAGAATACTTAATATATATACAAACTGCTTATGAGAGATATATTTGGCTCTCCATATTAATAAGCGTTTAAAAAGTGTTTTTTTAGGCATTTGTATTTGTTAATGCTGTTTGTGAATTTTGAGGCATTTTTAGGTTTCGAAATTAAAGCTACAAAAAAATCCTGCACAAAGCAGGATTTTTAATTTATGATTTTAAGTTAAGTTTTAAGCTTAGCTCAGTGAGTTGTTCATCGTCAATAGGAGCAGGAGCATCAATCATTACATCGCGGCCTGAATTATTTTTAGGGAAAGCAATAAAATCTCTAATTGTTTCTTGTCCTCCTAAAATAGCAACTAATCTATCTAAACCAAAAGCAAGTCCTCCGTGTGGTGGTGCTCCATATTCAAAAGCATCCATAAGAAAACCAAATTGTGCTTTAGCATCTTCTTCAGAAAAACCTAAATGCTTCAACATGGTTGCTTGCATTTGTTTATCGTGAATTCTTATAGAACCTCCACCAATTTCATTACCATTTAATACTAAATCGTAAGCATTGGCTTTTACTGCACCTGGATCTGTGTCGAGTAATTCCATTTGTCCTGGTTTAGGAGAGGTGAACGGATGATGCATCGCGTGGTAGTGACCAGTTTCTTCATCTAATTCTAATAATGGAAAATCAATAACCCATAATGGTGCAAATACTTTAGGGTCTCTTAAGCCTAAGCGAGTTGCTAATTCCATACGTAAAGCAGATAATTGCGCACGTACTTTATTAGTATCTCCCGAAAGAATACAAATTAGATCTCCTGCTTTAGCACCGGTTACTTCTGCCCATTTTGCTAAATCGTCTTGATCGTAAAATTTATCTACTGAAGATTTAAATGTACCATCGTCATTACAACGTGAGTATACCATACCTAAAGCACCAACTTGTGGACGTTTTACCCAGCTAATTAATTTGTCTATTTCTTTTCTTGTATAACTATTTCCTCCCGGAACAGCGATACCAACAACTAATTCGGCATCATTAAATACTTTGAAATCTTTATGTTGTGCAACTGCATTAAGTTCTCCAAATTCCATTCCAAATCTAATATCTGGTTTGTCGTTACCGTATAAACGCATAGCGTCGTCGTATAACATACGTGGGAATTTTTCAATCTCAACACCGTTTACTTCTTTTAATAAGTGACGTGTTAAACCTTCAAAAACGTTTAAGATATCTTCTTGCTCTACAAAAGCCATTTCACAGTCAATTTGTGTGAATTCTGGCTGACGGTCTGCACGTAAATCTTCATCTCTAAAACACTTTACAATTTGAAAGTATTTATCCATTCCACCAACCATAAGCAATTGCTTAAAAGTTTGAGGTGATTGTGGTAAAGCGTAAAACTCACCTTCATTCATACGAGAAGGTACTACAAAATCACGTGCTCCTTCTGGAGTCGATTTGATTAAGTATGGTGTTTCAACTTCAATAAAACCATCGGTAGATAAAAAGTTTCTTACTTCTTGAGCTACTTTAGCTCTAAAAATTAAGCTGTTTTTTACAGGATTACGACGAATATCTAAATAACGATATTTCATACGGATATCCTCACCACCATCGGTAGTATCTTCAATAGTAAAAGGAGGTGTTTTTGAAGCATTAAGAACGGTTAGTTCTTTTACTAAAATTTCAATATCACCAGTTTCAATATTTGGATTTTTTGAAGCACGTTCAATAACTGTTCCTGTAATTTGAATAACAAACTCACGACCCAGTTTTTGGGCTTGCTCCATTAGGTCTTTTGATGTGCGTTCTTCATCAAAAATAAGTTGAGTAATTCCGTAACGATCACGTAAATCTACCCAAACCATAAATCCTTTATCACGAACTTTCTGAACCCAACCAGAAAGTGTTACTTCGTTATTAATATGTGATGCTCTTAGTTCACCACAGTTATTACTTCTGTACATACTATAAATTTTGAGGTGCAAATTTAAGGAAGTTATACCATATTCTTGCTTTAAAACGATTGTTTTATTAGTACTGTTTTTGAGGTTATAATGATGCCTGATTGTTATAAAATGAAAAAGTCCCAACGTAATGTTGAGACTTTTTCGGCTATTAATCGGACTCTAAAATTAGAGTTCTAATTAATCTTTAATAGTACTGTTTGGTGCAGTAACTACGGGTTGTTCATTTCTGTAATGTAACCACATTTTTAATTTCATGGTTAAAAAGAATAAAATTGGTACTACAATTAATGTTAAGAAGGTAGCTATAAATAATCCGTAAATAACGGTCCATGCTAATGGTCCCCAAAACACTACATTATCTCCACCCATGTATATATGAGGGTTTAATTCTGAAAATAATGTAAAAAAGTTAATGTTTAAACCAATAGCTAATGGTACTAAACCTAATATAGTAGTGATTGCTGTAAGTAATACTGGACGTAAACGTGCTTTTCCGGCGGTAACAATACTTTCATATAAATCTTCGCTAGTTAAGTAATCATCTTTACCAAGATCTAAATCATTCTTTTTTCGGTCTATTAATAATTGTGCGTAATCTAAAAGTACTACACCATTATTTACTACAATTCCCGCAAGGGATATAATTCCAACCATGGTCATCATAATTACAAAGGCACTTCCTGTAAGTACAATTCCACCAAATACTCCAATGAAACTTAAGAAAATAGCCAACATAATGATTGTTGGTTTTGAAATAGAATTAAATTGAAAGATTAAGATGAAGAAAATTAAACCTAAACCAGTAAAGAACGCACCCATTAAGAATAACATTTGCTTGTTTTGTTCTTCAATCTGACCTGTGTAATCTACTTTAATATTTTCTGGTAGACCTTCATAATTTTTCATTTCATTTTGCACTTGAGCAACAATTGCTCCTGCATCTGTATATCCTGGAGATAATGCAGAGTACACTGTTACTACACGGCGTGTATCTTTGTGTTTAATAGCGCTAAAACCTGAATTGTTTTCATGTTTTGCTATCGCAGAAACTGGAACACTTTTTAACTGCCCTAATTGGTTTCTAAACGTAATGTTTTGATTAAATAAGGCGCTTGTGTTATATCTGTTTTCTTCATTAAAACGAATGTAAATATCGTAATCATCACCGTCTTCTTTATAAATACCAGCTTTAGATCCAAATATTGAACTACGTAATTGTTGTCCAACTTGTGAGGCGCTAATACCTAATTCTCCAGCTTTTTTACGATCAACCACCACACGCATGCTTGGTTTATCTTTATTTACATCAATTTTAAGCTCGTCAATACCTTGTATATCTTTAGCATTGATAAACTCACGCATGTTTTCGGCAGTAGCAATAAGCTCATCATAATCATCACCTTCAATTTCTATATTAATTGGAGGTCCTACAGGAGGTCCGTTAACATCTTTTTCAACTGAGATTAAAACTCCAGGAAAAACTCCAACAAGATCTTCTTGTACTTTTTGACGTAGCAATTCACTGTCTTCCCCTTTACGATATTTATACTCGCGCATTGAAGCTGTAATTTTTGCTTTATGAGGCATTTCGGCGGAAGAACCACTATCTGTTTGTGGATTTCCGGCACCTTCACCAACTTGAGCTACGGCACTTTCAACTAAAAAGTTGTAATCACCATCTTTATATTGATCATTATCTAATACTTTAAATACGCGTTCTTCAATACGTTTGGTTATGGTATTGGTTTTTTCAATTGCGGTACCTTGAGGGTATTCGATATAAACAATAATTTGATTTGGTTTATTGTCTGGGAAAAATTCAACTTTTGTTCTTTTGGTGCTTAACGAAATTCCAAAAGCAACAAAAGCAGCAATTAATAGTAAGAAGGTTCCTATAGTTAATATATAAGGTCTTTTTCCTGAAAGAGAACTACGTAATTGACGTTCGTACCAGTTTTCTAATTTCACTAAGGTTTTAGTTTGGAAACTATTAGCCCATTTACGTAAAAATAAACGGTAAGCCCAAAGTAAAATGACTGTAAAAATCATGATGGTTCCAAGACCTCGGTAAGTACCACCTACAAATAGGATAAGCAACCCAAGAACTAACATAATTACAGAGATTTTTATAATCTGTTTTATTGGCATGTCTTTATCTTCAATAGTCATGTATTTTGATACTAATACTGAATTGAAAAAGATGGCTACAAATAATGAAGATCCTAAAACTACAGATAGTGTAATAGGTAAGATTTTCATGAATTCACCCATAATTCCTGGCCATAAACCTAACGGAATAAATGCAGCAACAGTTGTAGCTGTTGATATAATAATAGGAAAAGCAATTTCTCCAATTCCTACTTTAGCAGCCTCAATACGGCTCATGCCTTCGTCTTGCATTAAACGGTATACGTTTTCAACGACTACAATACCATTATCTACAAGCATTCCAAGCCCCATAATAAGACCAAAAAGTACCATAGTATTTAAACTCTGTCCTAATAATTGTAATATCATTAGTGACATAAACATAGACATTGGTATGGCAAACCCTACAAATAAGGCGTTTTTAAATCCTAAGAAGAACATTAAAACGGTAACCACTAAAATAACACCAAAAATAATGTTGTTTACTAAATCATCAACTTGACCAATGGTTTTTGATGATTGATCGTTAGTTACAGTGATATTTAGGTCTTTAGGGAATACGTTTTCAATAGCATCTTTTACAATAACTTGAATTTGTTCGGCGGCAGCCACCATATTTTTTCCTGCACGTTTTTTAACATCCAACATTACAACAGGATATCCAAACTCACGCGCATAAGTGGTTTTGTCTTCTTCCTTAAATTTTACAACTGCAATATCTTTAAGGTAAATTGGGTGTTCATTTTCTGCTTTTACTACAAAGTCTTCTAATTCTGAAGGTGTATTTATTTCTCCAAGAATACGAATAGTACGACGTTGCCCACTTGCAATTAAATTACCTGCCGACATGGTAACGTTTCCGTTATTTATAGTATTAATAATGTCACTGAAAGTTACATTAGCAGCCATCATTTTATAAATATCTACTGCAACTTCAACTTCTTTTTCTTGAGCTCCACGAATATCAACTTTCTTGATTTCTTGTAAGTCTTCAATTTCATCTTGAAGGTATTCACCATATTCCTTTAATTTTTCAATCGGGTAATCTCCCGAAATATTAATATTAAGGATAGGCATTTCTTCAGACATACTCAATTCAAAAACGTCTGGTTCTACTTTAGCACCATTAAAACTTGGCCAATCTTCTCCAGAAGTTTTAGTATCTATTTCGTCTTTTACTTTTTGTTTGGCTTGATCAACAGAAATTCCGTCGTCAAACTCAATGACTAACATTCCGTAATCTTCTTGAGATGTTGAGGTGATTTCTACAACATTACTAACGGTTTTTAACTCGTCTTCAAGAGGATCGGTAATTAGTTTTTCAATGTCTTCGGCAGTATTTCCAGGGAAAATAGCACTAACGTATATTTTTGTTTCGTTTACTTCAGGGAAATTTTCTCTTGGCATGTCAAAAAATGCCTTAATACCCAAGTAAAAGAACAAGAGAATAAGAACGTACATAGTGGTTTTGTTGTTAATTGCCCACGATGATGCTCCAAACTCATTTTCGACTTGCTTTTTATTTTTTTTAGTCATCAGTTTCTTGTTACTCGTTAATTACTTCAACAGTTTGTTTGTCTTTCACGCTACGTGCACCTTCTTTTACAACTTCAGCTCCATCTTTAATACCGTCTAAAACTTCAATAACGTCACCTTGTGTTTTTCCGGTTTTAATAATTACCTTGTTAGCTACACCTTGATTTTTATCGTTTTTGTCTGTAATCACATAAACGTACTGTTCACCTTCTGCATTTTCTGAAACTATACTTTGCGGAATTAATAACGCTTTCTCATTAGTGTAATCATTAATTTTAAGTTTAGCTGTTAAGTTAGGTTTAATGTCTTTTGCTTTGTTAGGAATACCAACTTCTACTTTAAATGTACGGTTTGCAGGATTGATAAAATCTCCAGCTTGACGAATAGTTGTTTGTACTGTTTTTCCTAATACCGGAATTAATACTTCTACATTTTTACCTTTTACAATATTAGAAATATAGCTTTCTGGTACATCAGTTTCAATGTACATATCGTTTAGGTTTATAATACGCATTAATTGTGTCTGTCCGGCAGCAACTACATTTCCTTTTTCTGTAATAACATCATCAATTGTTCCTGTAAAAGGTGCTCTAACTATTGTTTTTGCAACTTGTTGTTGTAATTGACTTACGGCTTTACTTTGTGCTTGGTAAGTAGATTTTGCTTGTAAAAACTGAATTTCGCTACCAATATTTTGGTTCCATAAACGTTGTTGACGTTCATAAGTTGTTTTTGCTAATTCTGTTTGAATTTGTAATTGTGCTAACTGTTGTCCTAATCCTCCATCGTCAATACGTGCTAAAATTTGACCTTTAGTTACTTTTTGACCTTCGGTTACATTTACAGCTGTAAGAATCCCACTATACTCAGGGGTAATTACTAATAAGTTTTTGGTAGTTACGTTTCCTTGAATTTCTAAAACGTGATTAAAAACTTCTTCTTTAGCTGTAATAGTTGTGATTAATGGTACATGTTTTACGGTATCAATCTCCGCAATTTTTTGATCTAATAATTTTATTTTTCCGTGAATTGCATCTTGTTCTCCTACAAGTTCAGCACGTTTTGTTCTTATGGTATTAAGATCGTTGCTTTCTAAGATTTTTTCTACGGAATTTCTTTTCTTTTCGCCTCCACAAGAGACTAGTAATATAGTGACGATAAAAAGTGAAAATATATGTTTCATGGTTGAGAGATTGTTTTTGATTGAGTTTAGTTAAGTTCTACGGTGTTTAAAGCTGTTTCTAAAGCTGCTTTAGTGTTTATAACATCTAGCATAGCTTGTAAAAATTCTTGTTGCGCAGTATATAGTTGGGTTTGTGCTTGACGAAGCTCAAAACTAGAGGCAATACCTTCAAAAAATTTGGTTTGGTTTTTTTGCTCTATACGTTCGGCTAGGTTTAAGTTTTGTTTTTTGTTGTTGTAATCTTCAATAGCAAATTGGTAATCACTTTTTGCAGATGTAATTTGAAACTTTAATTGTTGTTCAGTTTCATTTAAATCTTCTTGAGATTTTTCTAAGTTTATTTTTGCGCGTTGTGTGGCTGCACTTCGCATTCCTGAACTAAATATTGGAATACTCATACTTACTCCAAATGCTGAAGAACCGTACCATTTTTGACTGTTTTCAGTAAAAGTAAATGTGTCGCTGTTTCCTGTGTAAGCGCCATTTATAAAAGCGTTTAAGGTTGGTAAAGCTTTGCTTCTTTCAAGTTTTACAAGTAATTCTTTTGATGTTTTATTGTTTTCAGCAATAAGGTAATCTATCGTGTTTTCAACTGCTTCATCGCTTTCTAATAATTCTAAGCTAATATTTTTTGCGGTTAAAGTTTCTAGATTATCTGTAAGTGTTGTTGGTGTGTTTAAATCTATACCTATAGTAATGTTTAGCATTTGATAGGCTAATTTTTTTAATCTGTTGGTATTGTTTAACTGACTTTTTACACCCGATAATGTAATTTGAAGTTGCTCTACGCTTTCTTCTTCTTCTAATCCGTTTTCAAAAATTTTAGTAGTTTCATCTAAGTTTTTCTGAAGCACTTCAATATTTTTATTTAGAATGGCGATGCTTTCTTCTGCTAAAAGTACATTTCCGTAGGCATTAATAACAGAAGTTCTAATGCTTAAATCGGTTTTAGTTTTAGCATTTTTTGAAATTTCTAAAAATACTTTTGCAGATTGTAATCCTACAAGATAAGAGCCGTCAAATAGTTTTTGAGTTAAAGTTGCAGTCGCGCTTAAAGATTGTGGTTGTCCTAACACAAACTCTTCATTGGTGCCATCGCCATCTAAATCGACAGGTGTAATTTGTTGTTTTAGCCAGTTATTATAATCTACGCTAGCATTAATTTGAGGTAAACCACTTGCGGTTGTTTCCCATTTTTGTTGCTCGGCAGCTTCAATATCTTTACCTGCATTTATTACGGTGCGATTGTGCTCCAAAGCATAATCTATAGCTTCTTGTAAACTGTAGCTTTGTGTATCTTGCTGTGCAAATCCAGTGAGGGATAATAAGACACTAAAAACAAATATAAATTTGTGTTTCATTTTATGATTGATTTGATGTTATAAATTTATTTAAAATTATCATTCCATTGTTGGTAACAATGGCTCTTAAGTGGTATTCTAGATAGCTCTCTATTAAATATTCCATATTAAATTGTTCTTGTGGAAAAATGGTTTCTTCTTTAATTCCAATCATTCCGCTAAAATACATTCTCGAAATAAATTCCACATCAATATTTGGCCTGAATAAACCGGTGTCAATTCCGTTTTGAAGACTATGTTTTACAGATTTGTGCATTTTGTCAAACTGTTTTAAATGCAATCTGTTGTGAATTTGTGGGTAATATTTTTTAAGCTGATACCTAGGTGAAGTTTTTTCATTCTTTAGGTGCGTCATTACAAACATTTTTATGTCGTATAACTCTTCAATTGGATTTTTTGAAGCACCACAAATACAATCAATACCTGTGCATATAGACTCAAAAAGTTCAAAAGTAACCGCTTCTACAAGTTTTGTTTTGTTAGCAAAATGTACATAAATTGTTTTTTTAGATATTCCTATTTTATGAGCAATATCATCCATCGTAACGCTTTTAAAGCCTAACGATAAAAATAATTCTGCTGCTGTGTTAATAATTTGTGTTCTCATAATTGAGTGCAAAAATACATTAGGAAACTTTAAAAACCTAAAAAGTTTCCTAAGTTTTATTGATTTTTTAATATTCGTTAAAGATGTTGCATTAGTTATTTCATTTGCATTATTTTTGCGGCATGCAAAACGTACCATTTTACCAAGACGCATTTACGTCGTATTTAAAAAAGTTTACAGTTGATAGAGAACCAGCTTCTTTATATAGTCCTATCAATTATATTTTAACCTTAGGCGGAAAGCGTTTACGCCCGGTGTTAACTTTAATGACTGCCGAAATTTTTAACAGTGATCATAAAGTAGCTTTAAATGCAGCTTTAAGTATTGAAGTGTTTCATAATTTTTCATTAGTGCATGATGATATTATGGATGATGCGCCTTTACGTAGAGGAAAAGAAACGGTACACGAAAAATGGGATCTTAATACTGGTATTTTATCTGGAGATGCGATGCTAATTATGGCATATCAACTTTTTGAAAATTACGAACCACATACGTTTTTAGCACTTGCAAAATTATTTAGCAAAACAGCTTTAGAAGTTTGTGAAGGACAACAATATGATGTTGATTTTGAAGAAAGAGATGACGTAACCGTTGCTGAGTATTTAAAAATGATTGAATACAAAACGGCTGTTTTAGTTGGAGCAGCAATGCAAATGGGAGCAATTGTAGCTGGTGCATCTAGCGAAGATCAAAAAGGAATTTACGAATTTGGTAGAAATTTAGGAATAGCATTTCAACTTCAAGATGATTATCTAGATGCGTTTGGAGATCCTAAAACTTTTGGAAAACAAGTAGGGGGAGACATTATTGAAAATAAAAAAACCTTCCTATATATTAAAGCGGTAGAATTCTCTTCGGAAGAAGATAAACAAGAGTTACAACATTTATTTAGTGTAAACCCAACAGATACTTCAGATAAAATAGAAACTACAAAACAGATTTTTAAATCTAGTGGTGCTGCCGAAGCAACCAAGAAAGAAATTGAACGTTTTACCAATATTGCTTTTCAAGTTTTAGATGGTTTAGCAATTTCTGAAAACCATAAAGCAGGATTAATGCAGTTTGGTACGCAATTAATGAATAGAGAAGTGTAATGCAATTACCAGAAAATTTTGAGGGACTTATAAGTGAAGCAACAACTAATAATTTGTACGCAAAACTTATAAAACAATTAAATAAAGATTTCCTGTATGCGAATATAGATTTAGATTTTGAAGAAAATATATCTCCTTCAAATTTAAAACTGAGTTTACATGAAACAGTATATAAGTTAATTCAAGATAAATTTGCCGAATATCTTAACCTATTATATATAGTTGATGTTTCCGAAGAAAAAATAAAACAACTTGATGGTAGCGATACGTTAATCCTATCCCAACAAGTTGCTTTTTTAATTTTAAAACGTGAATGGCAAAAAGTGTGGTTTAAACAACAATATTCTTAAAAATAAATTCTCGCAAAAGGCATCCAAGCTGTAGCATAAATACTGTCACTTTCATTATACAATACATCGTATCTAATTCCTATTGTAAAATTATCAGTACGATAACCCGCACCTAAAAATAGCGCTGGATACCAATAATTTTCATTCTCAATGGCAGAATTGTCCCACTTTCTACTCACGTTAAGTTCTTCAAATTCTGCTGATAATTGAATGTCATTAATAGGATTAAAGAATCCTATTAAACTACCTCCAATAATAGTAGATTTATAAACGTTTTTTCTTGAGTTATAAGTACCATTTAAGCCTACTCCTAAAGAAAAATAGTCGTTAAAATCATAAATAGCACTCGGGGCAATAGTAATACTGAAAAAATCGTTAGTAAAACCTGCGCCGGCGCTTCCACCAAATCTTACATTTTTCCAAAATTCATTAGGGGGTGAACTGCTATTTTGAGCAGATAATCCGGCTGTAATTGTAAGAAGAAAAGCTATTAAAAACTTAACTTTTGAAGATGTGTAATACATATAATTTTGAGTTTTTATACGGTTTTTGAAAATTTTAGTTAATAATCTCTTATAAATATACTAAAAGCTTACCTATTTTTACTAAAAGTTGTATTTTTGATTGAAATTTTGATTGAACGATTCAGTTTTAAATTATATATGGATAAATATTCCTTTTTAAACGCAGCACACACAGCATACTTTGCTGAACTTTACGACCAGTATTTACAAAACCCAGACTCTATTGAACCTAGTTGGAGAGCCTTTTTTCAAGGTTACGACTTTGGTACTGAAACTTACAATGATACCGTTGAGGTGTCAGAAAAGATTTCAGCCGAAGTTCCAGAACATGTTCAAAAAGAATTTCAAGTTGTAAATCTTATCGATGGTTACAGAACACGCGGACACTTGTTTACAAAAACAAACCCAGTTCGCGAACGTAGAAAATATGAACCTACACTAGAACTTCAACATTTTGGTTTGTCACAAGCCGATTTAGATACCGTTTTTAGTGCCGGTGAAATCATAAAGATTGGAGCACAATCTTTACGAGAAATCATTAAACATCTTGAAAGCATTTACTGCGACTCCATTGGAGTAGAGTATATGTATATAAGGAATCCAGAATTAAGAAAATGGATTCAAGGGCGATTACATGTAAATGATAATCACTCTAACTTCTCTTCAGATCAGAAAAAAGGTATCCTAAAGAAACTTAACGAAGCAGTGTCTTTTGAAAGTTTTTTACATACAAAGTATGTAGGACAAAAACGTTTTTCTCTTGAAGGAGGTGAATCTTTAATACCAGGATTAGATGCACTTATTGAAAGCGCAGCAGACCAAGGTGTTAAAGAATTTGTTATGGGGATGGCTCACCGTGGGCGTTTAAGTACGCTTACCAACATCTTTGGCAAATCGGCAAAAGATATCTTTAGTGAATTTGACGGAAAAGATTACGAAGAGAAAGTTTTTGATGGTGATGTAAAATACCATTTAGGATGGACTAGTGATCGTGTTACTAATTCTGGAAAGAAAATAAACCTTAATATTGCTCCAAATCCATCTCACTTAGAGACCGTTGGTGCAGTTGTTGAAGGAATTACAAGAGCAAAACAAGACGATAAATACGTAGATAACCCATCGCAAGTATTACCAATAGTAGTACATGGTGATGCGGCAATTGCTGGACAAGGTTTAGTATACGAAATTGTGCAAATGGCACAGTTAGATGGATACAAAACAGGAGGAACTATACATATTGTGGTGAATAACCAAATTGGGTTTACTACAAATTACTTAGATGCAAGATCAAGTACTTACTGTACAGATATTGCAAAAGTAACATTGTCGCCAGTATTACACGTAAATGCAGATGATGCAGAAGCAGTAGTACACGCTATGTTATTTGCTTTAGATTTTAGAATGACATTTAAACGTGATGTTTTTATTGATTTATTAGGATATAGAAAATACGGGCATAACGAAGGTGATGAACCACGTTTTACGCAACCAAAACTATACAAAGCAATTTCTAAGCATAGCAACCCAAGAGATCTTTACGCACAAAAGCTAATCGCTGAAGGTGTAATTACTAAAGATCACGTGGCACAATTAGAAAAAGACTATAAAGATTCTTTAGAAGTGAAACTTGAAGATTCACGTAAAGAAGACAAAACAGTAATCACTCCGTTTATGCAAAATGAATGGGTAGATTATGTGACTGTTGAAGAAGATAAAATGCTTAAAACTGTTGATACAACGTATTCTAAAGAAGGGTTGACTAAAATAGCTAAAGTGATTTCTAACTTACCAGAAAACAAGAAATTTATCCGAAAAATAGAACGTTTAGTGCAATCTAGACAAACGATGTTTGATGGTGATAAATTAGATTGGGCTATGGCCGAACATTTAGCATACGGCTCTTTATTAGAAGAAGGACACGATGTAAGAATGTCTGGACAAGATGTAGAAAGAGGAACATTCTCTCACCGTCACGCTGTTGTAAAAGTTGAAGACAGTGAAGAAGAAATTGTATTACTTAATAAATTAAGTGACAAACAAGGGAAATTCTTTATATATAATTCATTATTATCAGAATACGGAGTAGTAGGTTTTGATTATGGATACGCTATGGCAAGTCCAAAAACATTAACCATTTGGGAAGCACAATTTGGAGATTTCAGTAATGGAGCTCAAATTATGTTAGATCAATATATATCGGCAGCCGAAGATAAGTGGAAACTTCAAAACGGATTAGTGATGTTGTTACCTCACGGTTACGAAGGTCAAGGAGCAGAACACTCTTCAGCTCGTATGGAACGTTACCTACAACTATGTGCAAAAGACAATATGTTTATTGCAGATTGTACAACACCAGCCAACTTTTTTCACTTATTGCGTAAACAAGTAAAAGCGAAATTTAGAAAACCATTAATAGTATTTACTCCAAAAAGTTTACTAAGAAATCCAAAAGTGGTATCTTCCGTTGAAGAATTTGCTAATGGAAGTTTCCAAATGTTAATTGACGATGCTAAAGCAAAAGCTGAAGCCGTAAAAACATTAGTATTTGTAACAGGTAAATTCTATTACGATTTATTAGAACAACAAGAAAAACTAGAACGCACAGATATCGCTTTAGTGAGAATAGAACAATTATTCCCATTACCAGAAGCAGAAATTAAAGCTGTTTTAGCAAAATATACAAATGCAGACGATATTGTTTGGGCACAAGAAGAGCCAAGAAACATGGGGGCTTATAGTCACATGCTAATGAATCTTGATGAAGCAAAAACATTTAGAGCAGCAACAAGACGACCATACGGTGCACCAGCAGCAGGTAGTTCAACACGTTCTAAAAAACGTCATCAAGAAGTTATAGACTTTGTTTTTGACAAAACAAAAAATAATCAGAGATAATTAAACAATACAAAACATAAAATTATACAACAATGATTTTAGAAATGAAAGTTCCTTCACCGGGAGAATCTATTACAGAAGTAGAAATTGCAGAATGGTTAGTTGCCGATGGTGATTACGTTGAAAAAGACCAAGCCATAGCAGAAGTAGATAGTGATAAAGCAACACTAGAACTTCCAGCAGAAGCTAGTGGAATAATAACACTTAAAGCCGAAGAAGGTGATGCCGTAGCAGTTGGTGAGGTTGTTTGTTTAATTGATACAAGCGCAGCAAAACCAGATGGTGATGCTCCAGTTAAAGAAGAAACAAAAGCCGAAGCTCCAAAAGCCGAAGCACCTAAAGCAACTCCAGTTGCAGCAGAAACAAAAACTTACGCAACAGGTACAGCAAGTCCTGCAGCTAAGAAAATTTTATCTGAAAAAGGAATGCAAGCATCTCAGATTTCAGGATCAGGTAAAGATGGTCGTGTAACTAAAGATGATGCTGTAAATGCAAAACCATCTATGGGAACTCCTACAGGAGGATCTCGTGGAGAGTCGCGTTCAAAATTATCAATGTTACGTCGTAAAGTTGCAGAACGTTTAGTTGAGGTTAAAAACACAACCGCAATGTTAACAACGTTTAACGAGGTAGATATGTCTCCAATTTTTGCGTTACGTTCAGAATATAAAGAAGCTTTCAAAGCAAAGCATGGCGTAGGTTTAGGATTTATGAGTTTCTTTACACTAGCAGTAGTTAGAGCTTTAGAAATGTATCCAGCTGTAAACTCAATGATGGCAGGAAAAGAAATGATTTCTTACGATTTTTGTGATATTAGTATTGCTGTATCAGGACCTAAAGGTTTAATGGTGCCAGTAATCAGAAATGCAGAAAATTTATCATTTAGAGGGGTTGAATCTGAAGTAAAACGTTTAGCACTTCGTGCAAGAGACGGTCAAATTACTGTTGATGAAATGACAGGTGGTACATTTACAATCACTAATGGTGGTGTATTTGGAAGTATGTTATCTACACCTATTATTAACCCACCACAAAGTGGAATTTTAGGAATGCATAATATTATTGAAAGACCAATTGCTGTTAACGGACAAGTGGTAATTCACCCAATGATGTATGTTGCATTATCTTATGATCATAGAATTATTGATGGTAAAGAAAGTGTAGGATTTTTAGTAGCAGTAAAAGAAGCTCTTGAAAACCCAACAGAATTATTAATGAATAGTGATATTAAAAAAGCTTTAGAGTTATAGAGCATACTTTTTAATAACTAAATAAAAAGCGCAAATCAGAAATGATTTGCGCTTTTCTTTTTTTATAATAAAGACTAACTATAAAAAATTAACAAGAATATTTATTGAGATAACTAAAATTGCTGTGATGATTAAGCCTATAATTAAATATTTATTTAGAAAGCTAGGTTGTTTACTCATTTAAGTAGATTTAAAAAATAAGAATTAGGATCTTTTTTTAAAATTAAAAGCTCTGAATCATTACAATTCAGAGCTTTCAAAAATTCTCCCTAAGAACTAATTAATAGCATTGTAAATATCAGAAATGTTTAGCTGTTATACAATACGTAGTTATACGTATATTTTGAGGTATTTTGGATATTTATACATCTTTTTATAAGAAAAGTACCCGTATTCTATTTTTGTTACTGTTTTATCTGCCAATTTCTAACAAAAAAAACACAAAACATAATGTTTTGTGTTTTCTCTTTCTTGATAAGTAGGTTAAGATTATCTAAGGCAGACTATAATATTCATAAATATTACCAAAATAGCACTTAATACTAAAGTAATAATAAACGGGGCGTCCAAAAGTGAAAACTTGTTTTTCATGATTTTATGATTGAATACCTTTTAAGAAAACTCCTTAATGCCTTTTTTTGAAATTAAGGAGTTGTCTTCTTAAAAAATGATTAATAGCACTGTAAAGGTCACTATTATTTACGTGTTGTACAATACGTAGAACTACGTAATTTTCAATTTAAGAAAGATTCGTTCTCCTTTGCAAATAGCGAAAGGCTAGTGTGCTTGGGCTCTAAGCCTACTTTTTTTATAATATTGCTTTTGTGCTTTTCTACCGTTCTACTCGAAATAAACATGATTTCTCCAATTTCTTTTGCTGTGTTGTTTTTAGCAATAAGTTTTAATACGTTTTTTTCGGTAGGTGTTAAATTGAGCAAGTCTGCAGGGATCTTTTCAGTCTCTAAGTAAGATAATAATTCTGGACTAAAATAAGGGGTATTATTTAATACAGATGCAATGCAGGTTTCAATTTCTGCTAAAGCAAATTCTTTTAATACGTAACCATATATATTAAGCACTTTGGCTTGGTTGTATATAGATTCGTCTTTTTCAAAAGTGATGAGTATTATTTTGGTACTATAGTTTAAGTCTTTGCATTTTTTTGCAATATCTAAACCTGTAAGAAAAGGCATTTGTATATCTAAAATGGCAATTTCAGGCTTAAGTTCTTCGATAAGGTTAAAAGCTTCTTTTCCGTTTTTTGCACTCGCTAGAACATTGTATTTATATTCTAACAAAAAATCATTAAGTCCTTTAAGTATTAGGGGGTGATCGTCGGCTATTATTATTGACGTTTGCATGTACTATTATTTTAGGGGTATCTTAGGTAGTAGTAAATATAAGTACTATTCGGTATATATTACTATATATGACTAAGGTTTAAGGTAGAGATATTTTTTCTCGTAATCTATAATTCCTTTACACTGTTTTAAAATGTCAGCACCTATAATTCCGTCTACAGGTTTAGAGTCTCTACTTATTAAAGCTGTATTTACATGCGTAAGATCAAATAAAATTAAAGCTACTTTTTCTTTTTTCCACTTTCCTATTTTAAGCTTGTTTTTCTTTGCTATTTGCGTAACCATGTCTGTTGCACCTGCTCCAGCTGCTTTTATAGACGATTCTTTTGCTTTTAATTTAAATTTAGTAATAGCTTCAAAACCTACACAAGAACTCGATGCACCTGTATCTAAAATAAAAAAACCTTTTACACCATTTATAGAGGCTTTAATTTCAATATGATTAGTTTTTGTAAGATGCAATTTAATTTTTGTGTATCCTTTGCTTAAAAGAAAGTGTTGCAAGCTGTTTTCCATACCTTTGTTTTTTTTAAGCAAATATAATCCTAATAAAAGATTTATTTTTACAAAATGATTATTACAGATACCCATACCCATTTATATAGTGATGCTTTTGATGGCGATAGAACCGAAATGATTGAGCGTGCTATTGCAGCTAATGTATCTCGTTTTTTTATTCCTGCTATCGATTCGTCTCACACCGAAGCAATGTTACAGTTAGAAGCCGATTTTCCGAAACATGTGTTTTTAATGTCAGGTTTGCATCCAACTTCCGTGAAGGAAAATTATAAAGAAGAATTAGCACATGTTGAAGAGTTATTAGCAAAGCGTTCGTTTTATGCTATAGGCGAAATAGGCATCGATTTATATTGGGATACTTCAACATTAAAAATTCAGCAAGATGCTTTCAGAAAGCAAATTCAATTAGCAAAACACTATAAATTACCTATAGTAATTCATTGTAGAGAGGCTTTTAATGAAGTGTTTGAAATTTTAGAAGAAGAAAAAGGCGATGATCTTTTTGGGGTTTTTCACTGTTTTACAGGAACATTAGCACAAGCGCAACAAGCCATTTCTTATAATATGAAATTAGGAATTGGTGGAGTAGTGACGTTTAAAAATGGAAAAATTGATAAATTTTTAAAAGAAATAGATTTAAAACACATTGTGTTAGAAACCGATGCACCTTATTTAGCACCAACACCATATAGAGGTAAGCGAAATGAAAGTGCCTATGTTGTGAATGTATTGGATAAACTTTCGGATATTTACCAACGTCCCCAAGCAGAAATAGCCAACATTACCACACAAAATTCAAAAGACATTTTTAAAGTATAAATTATATGGAGCAGCATCACCCAAATATTCTTTTAATATATACCGGCGGAACCATTGGTATGATTAAAGATCCAGATACTGGCGCTTTAAAAGCTTTCGATTTTAATAATTTACTAAATCGCATCCCTGAGTTAAAGCTATTAGAATGTAATATTAATACGGTATCTTTTGATGAACCTATTGATTCTTCTAATATGAACCCAGAATATTGGGTGCAAATGGCCGAACTTATTGAAGATAATTACCACCAATTTGATGGTTTTGTAGTATTACACGGCAGCGATACCATGAGTTATACCACTTCAGCATTAAGTTTTATGTTAGAAAACTTAGCAAAACCAGTTATTTTAACAGGATCTCAATTGCCAATAGGAGATTTACGTACCGATGCCAAAGAAAATTTAATCACTTCTATACAAATGGCTTCTTTACAAAAACAAGGAAAACCAATAATAAGAGAAGTAGGATTGTATTTTGAATACAAATTATACCGTGGTAATCGTACAACAAAGTTAAATGCTGAACACTTTGAAGCCTTCGAGTCGCTTAATTATCCACATTTAGCAGAATCAGGTGTACATCTTACTATTAATTATGCCAATTTATTTAAGCCTAACGCAAGAAAAAAACTAGTAGTTAGGAAAATATTTGATACCAATATTGCGTTAATAAAATTATATCCAGGAATTAGTGAGACCATATTATATAGTATTATTAATACCGAAGGATTAAAAGGAGTTATTATTGAAACCTATGGTGCAGGAAATGCAACTACCGAAGATTGGTTTATAGATTTACTAAAAACCACCATAAAAAAAGGCATTAAAGTGATCAATGTGACACAATGTTCGGGCGGAAGTGTCAGTATGGGGCAATATGAAACTAGTTCGCAGCTCAAAAATGTAGGAATTATCTCAGGAAAAGACATCACTACAGAGGCTGCAATAGCAAAATTGATGTATTTGTTAGGTCAGAATATATCTGCTAAAACGTTCAAAACCATCTTTGAAACTTCATTAAGAGGAGAATTGTCTTAAAATTAACTTACAAAATTTTAGCATTCAAAGATTTTTTTGTTATTTGACCCACTAATTGAAGAACTAAAATTAAAGAGAGGTGGCCGAGTGGTCGAAGGCGCACGCCTGGAAAGTGTGTATACCTCAAAAGGGTATCGAGGGTTCGAATCCCTTCCTCTCTGCTGTTTTTTATTTTTTAATTGCAAATTTTTTATATCTTTAACACTTTAACTAATAAAATTAAGATTCAGAACAATGAAAAGATTATTTTCTATCCTAGCCATAGCTGGAACAATGGCTTTCGGAACTGTTAATGCAAATGCATACACGACAACAACAGCAACAACAACAGTTGCTACAGTAACACAAGACGATGACGCAGCTCCTGCTGAAGAACTTGGGTTTCATCAAGAATTAAAGAAACGTTTTATTGAAGGTGGACCAGGATTTATGGGAATTGTATTGCTTTGTTTAATCTTAGGATTAGCAATTGCAATTGAAAGAATTATCTTTTTAAACTTATCTACAACAAACAGTAAAAAGTTAACTCAAAACGTAGAAGACGCATTAGCATCTGGAGGTTTAGATGCAGCTAAAGAAGTTTGTAGAAACACTAAAGGGCCTGTTGCCTCTATCTTTTACCAAGGTTTAGACAGAGCAGATGGAGACATCGATGCTGCTGAAAAAGCTGTAGTAGCTTATGGTGGAGTACAAATGGGACAATTAGAGAAAAACGTATCATGGATTTCTTTATTTATCGCTTTAGCACCAATGTTAGGGTTCATGGGAACTGTAATTGGTATGATCCAAGCCTTCGATAAAATTGAAGCAGCTGGAGATATGCAACCATCATTAGTAGCTGGAGGTATTAAAGTTGCCTTATTAACAACTGTATTTGGTCTTGTAGTGGCTATTATACTTCAAATTTTCTACAATTACATTATTGCAAAAATTGACAGTATTGTAAATGATATGGAAGATGCTTCTATCACATTGATAGATATGTTAGTAAAACACAAAAAATAATAAACAACTATGAGTTTACATAAAATTTTAAAAATAGTAGCTGCGCTACTAGGACTAGCAGGAGTTATCTTCTTGGTTAGAGTTCTCTCTGTAGGAGATGAAGCTATCAAAGGAGGAGATAATGGATCTGTTGATGCAATCGTGTATTTAGCTCGTTATATGTTATATGCTACAGTTGCAATAGTTGCTGTATTTGTAATTAAAAATTTATTTACAAATACTTCAGGACTAAAAAATACTTTAATAGGAATTGGAGCTTTCGCTGCCGTACTAGTAATCTCTTATGCATTATCTAGTGGTGCTGATGGACAAACTTATACGTACAACGGACAAATAGCTACAGAAGGAGAATCTCACTTAGTAGGAGCTGGATTAATGGCTTTTTACGTACTAATGGTAGTTGCTGCAGGAGCATTGTTATTATCAGGAGTTAAAAAAATGATTAAGTAATTATGGCAAAAAGATCAGCACCCGAAGTTAATGCAGGATCAATGGCTGATATTGCATTCTTACTTCTTATTTTCTTCTTGGTGACAACAACTATTGAAACCGATACAGGTTTAAATAGAAAATTGCCTCCAATTGAAGATGTTACCGACCCACCTGTTATTAAACAGAAGAACATTTTTACGGTATTAATCAATAAAAATGATCAATTACTTGTTGAAGACGACATTATGGATCTTAAAGATTTACGTCAAGCAGCAGTAGAGTTTTTAGATAATGGTGGAGGAGTAGGTGAAGTTGCCTGTGATTACTGTAATGGGAAAAAAGATCCTAAGTCATCAGATAATCCAGACAAGGCAATTATCTCTTTAAAAAATGAAAGAGAAACAACCTATGGAACATATATTTCTGTACAAAACGAACTTGTAGCAGCGTATAACGAATTAAGAAACAAAAGAGCTTTAAAGCTTTATGGAAAAACTTTTATCGAATTACAAGCTGATTACGACGACGTAAATTATAGAGGTAATAAAACCAAGTTAAAAGAACAAATTGAAAAGATAAAACTTGAGTATCCTCAAAAATTATCTGAAGTTCAATAATAATTTAGAAACCTAAGATTTATGTCTAAATTTAACAAGAAAAAATCAGGCGAATTACCAGCGATTTCAACAGCATCTTTACCGGATATTGTATTTATGTTATTGTTCTTTTTCATGGTAGCGACTGTAATGCGTGATAATAGCTTAAAGATTAAAAACGAATTACCAAGTGCAGATCAAGTTGAAAAACTAGATAAAAAAGATTTGGTAATGTACATATATGTAGGGCAACCTTCAGAACGTTTTGAAGCTCAATTTGGTAAAGAAGCACGTATTCAATTAAATGACAAATTTGCAGATGTAAGTGAAGTAAAAGCATTTATAGCAGCAGAAAGAGCCTCGAAAAGAGAAGAATTAGTTCCATATCTTACTACTGCTTTAAAAGTAGATAAAGATGCAAACATGGGGATTGTAGGTGATATTAAACAAGTTCTTAGAGAAGAGAATGCGTTAAAAATTAACTATACAACCAGAAATGGAGATATTTCTCAAAACGAGAAGCGATAATTTTATTATTTAAAATTTATATTAAGCATCCTGATTTTTATAATCAGGATGCTTTTTTTTGTATCTTGAATTAAATATTTTTGCAAAATGAAATCAGTTTTAGTTTTTTTTATAACCTGTTTTATTACTGGATTTAGTGTTGCTCAAAGCGCTATCGATACCACTGAGATAGATAGTCGCTATCGCGAAGATCAATTTTATGCATCAATAACTTATAATATTTTATCTAATAAACCAAAAGGATTATCTCAAAGCGGTTTTTCTAGTGGATTTAGTTTAGGGTTTATTAGAGATATGCCTATCAATAAACAGCGTAATAAAGCTATAGGTCTTGGCCTTGGATTGTCTTATAGCTCATACAATCAAAACTTACTTATTCGAGATGTTAGCGATAATTACACCTATACTGTTTTAAGTGGTGATGATGATCAAGCTTATACCAAAAACAAATTTTCTACCTATGCTATTGAAGTTCCTTTGGAATATAGATGGCGAACTTCTACAGCCGAGAGTTATAAGTTTTGGCGTATCTATCCTGGGTTTAAATTTAGTTACCTTTTAGGAAATCAATCTAAACATACTGGCGATTTAGGAGAATTTGTACATACTTCCAATAAGGATTTCAATAACTTACAGTATGGTTTTACCATGAGCGCAGGTTATGATAATTGGAATTTTAATGCCTATTACGGATTAAATGGTATCTTTAATAATGATGCGACTATTGATGGTGAGAAAATAGACCTTAGTGTGATTAAAATAGGTTTAATTTTCTACATTTTATAACCAATAATTTAAGAGTATTAATTGTGGTGATAAACCAACAATAAACCCAATAATAAGCTCAATTGGTGTATGCGCTTTAATATGTAATCGTGAAGTTGCAATACCTCCCAAAATAATACACATTAAGGCAATTGTCCCGTTTATATTTATTTTAAAATGAATAGCTAAAGCTATGGCAAACATAAAAAAACCTGCCGACCCAATCATATGAATACTCGCTTTAAACTTAAATAAAGCTAAAATTAAACAGGTTAGGGTAGAAAAAAATATACCTAAGAAAAAGAAATACAGTTCTGGGATTTCTTCAAAAGTAAATACACGTGTTAAAATCAGTAAAATAATACCAATGTTTATAGCAAGTGGTACAAGGCGTTCTTTGGTGGTTTTTAGGTAAAATGAATCTACTCTATTTAAAGTTTTAAGTAGATAATATAGTAAAATAGGTAAGGCGATTGTGAGTATGGTTATTGAAAATACTTTAGCCTTTACAATTGGTTCTGGAATAAAACGCGGTGTTTTTGAAAAATAAAATACCACCCCAAGAAGTGGCATTAAAATAGGATGAAAAATAAACGATAGCGCTCTTAAGAGTTGATTCATCATATCTTTTTACGTAATCGTGCGACCGGAATATCTAATTGTTCTCTGTATTTTGCAACAGTTCGTCTTGCAATAGGATAGCCTTTTTCTTTTAAAATAGTAGCTAATTTTTCGTCTGTAAGTGGTTTTTTCTTATTCTCTTCTTCAATAACAGTTTCAAGAATTTTTTTAATTTCTCGAGTAGAAACTTCTTCACCTTGATCATTTGTCATTGATTCTGAAAAGAATTCTTTTATCAATTTTGTTCCGTAAGGCGTGTCTACATATTTACTATTTGCAACACGAGATACGGTTGAAACATCCATTTCTATCTCGTCGGCGATATCTTTAAGAATCATAGGTCTTAATTTACGCTCATCACCGCTTAAGAAGTATTCTTTTTGATAATGCATAATAGTACTCATCGTTACAAAAAGCGTCTGCTGACGTTGCTTAATGGCTTCAATAAACCATTTGGCTGCATCTAGTTTTTGTTTAATAAATAAAACCGCATCTTTTTGTGATTTAGATTTGTCTTTAGCTTCCTTATAGCCTTTCATCATATTGCTATATTCTCGCGATACATGAAGCTCTGGGGCGTTTCTTCCGTTAAGGGTTAAATCTAATTCCCCATCTATAATTTTTATAGCAAAATCTGGTACAATATGTTCTACAATACGATTATTACCGGCGTACGAACCTCCTGGTTTTGGATTAAGATGTTCTATTTCTGTAATAGCATCTTTAAGTTGCTCTTCTGTAATATCGAATTTTTGAAGTAATTTCTTATAATGTTTCTTAGTGAATTGCTCAAAAGCTTTGTCTATAATTGCTATGGCTAATTCTACATCTGGCTGTTTTTCTTTTCGGTGTAATTGAATACTCAAACACTCTTGAAGGTTTCTAGCGCCAACTCCTGCGGGATCTAACTGATGTACTTTATGTAATACTTTTTCTATACTTTCTTCATCGGTATAAACACCTTGAGTAAAAGCTAAATCGTCAACAATATCAATTAACGAGCGGCGTATGTAACCACTTTCGTCTACACTTCCTACTAAAAATTCGGCAATTTCATGTTCGTCATCTGTAAGACGAAATGTGTTTAATTGATTGGTAAGGTGTTGTGTAAATGAAGTTCCTGCAGCGTAAGGCACGTTTTTTTCTTCGTCATCTGCACTGTAATTATTGGCTTGTGTACGGTATTCTGGAACCGCATCATCGCTTAAATACTCATCAACATTTATATCTTCGGCATTGATGCTATCATTATCGTTGTAGTCATCTTCCGAATTGTCAAACTCATCAAACTTATCTTCAAATTCATCAGTAGATTCTTTCCCACTTTCAAGCGCTGGATTTTCTTCCATTTCTTGCTTTAAGCGTTGCTCGAAAGCTTGTGTTGGCAACTGTATCAATTTCATTAATTGAATTTGTTGCGGCGACAACTTTTGAGATAATTTAAACTGTAAAAATTGTTTAAGCATGAATGTGTTTTTGTCTTTATGTTATAAAAGTAATAAAAAAAAACCTGTGTCGTTTTAAAACTACACAGGTTATATTTTTTTAATTAAAATTCAGCATTCTGTGGTGTTCTAGGATAAGGTATTACATCTCTAATATTACCCATTCCGGTTGCAAACATAACTAAACGTTCAAAACCTAATCCAAATCCTGAGTGTACTGCTGTACCATATTTACGAAGGTCTAAATACCACCATAATTCTTTCTCATCAATATTTAAGGCTTTCATTTTTTCTTTTAAAACATCTAAACGTTCTTCACGTTGCGATCCTCCAACCATTTCTCCAATTCCAGGGAATAAAATATCCATGGCTCTAACGGTTTTTCCATCTTCATTCAAACGCATGTAAAACGCTTTAATATTTGCTGGGTAATCAAATAAAATTACCGGACATTTAAAGTGTTTTTCAACTAAATAACGTTCGTGTTCACTTTGTAAATCTGCTCCCCATTCTTCAATGATATAATTGAATTTTTTCTTCTTGTTAGGTTTACAGTTACGTAAAATATCTATGGCCTCTGTGTAGCTTACACGTTTGAAGTTATTATCAACAACAAATCTTAATTTTTCAACTAAGCTCATTTCGCTACGTTCGGCTTGTGGTTTTGTTTTTTCTTCGTCTAATAATCTGCTTTCTAAAAAGGTAAGATCATCTATATTGTGTTCTAATATATAGCCTAAAACAGATTTCATAAAGTCTTCTGCTAAGTCCATATTTCCGGCAAGATCCATAAAGGCAACTTCAGGTTCTATCATCCAGAATTCAGACAGGTGACGAGATGTGTTTGAGTTTTCGGCTCTAAATGTTGGTCCAAAAGTATATACTTTACCAAGAGACATGGCGTAAGTTTCAGCCTCTAATTGTCCTGAAACAGTAAGATTAGTCTCTTTTCCAAAGAAATCTTCTTTATAATCAACAGATTTATCGTCGTTTAATGGTGGGTTTTTAGCATCTAAGCTAGTCACTTTAAATATTTCACCAGCACCTTCTGCATCACTTCCTGTAATGATTGGTGTGTGCATATAGTAAAATCCACTTTCATTAAAATACTTGTGAATTGCAAAAGATAATGACGAACGTAAACGCATTACTGCGCTAAATGTATTGGTTCGTGTACGTAAGTGTGCATTTTCACGTAAAAATTCAAAACTGTGTTTTTTAGGTTGAATAGGGTAGGTTTCAGGGTCTGAATCTCCAAGAATTTCAATGCTACTCACTTTAATTTCTACAGATTGTCCTTTTCCTTGACTTTCTACTAATTCACCTTTAATATGAACTGCAGCTCCCGTAGTAATACGTTTTAGAGTGTCTTCATCTGTGTTTTCAAAGTCTACAACACATTGTATATTATGTAGTGTAGATCCGTCATTTAAGGCAATAAAGCGATTAGCTCTAAAAGTTCTTACCCAACCTTTAATGTTAATTTCTTGTAGTGTAATGTCTTTAGACAGTAATTTGGCAACAGTATTTGTGTTCATTTTTTTTATTTTTTACGATGCAAAGATAAAAAAGGATTTATGTTTTACTTCGCTATGAAGATAAAAAAGATGTGGATTAGAAATAAAATGTTGCTTTAAACATAATATAGCGTTCTATGAGGTTATAAGAAGAACGTGATGTTGAATAATCATTAACGTTTAGAGTTTTAAACTCTTTTTCGTTCATGAGGTTTTTTGCCAAAATTGTGTATGATAAATTACTGTTTTTGGGTTTGTAACTTGCTTGGGCTTCAATGAAATTATAATTAATTTGTTGTGATACATCTGGTAAAATATAAATGTATAAAGCATTAATGTTTATTGCATCATTTATTTTTATGATTGTTTTTAATTGGTTTGTAATGCTATTGGCAGTGTATGATACGTCTGTTTTGTAGGTGACATTGTTGTATGTGAATTTGTTTTCAAAATTGATAAGGGTTTTAAATTTTGTTCTATTTACATATTCTAATTGTAAATCATTAATTAAGATATTTCTAAAATTTGAGTTGTTTAAAACACTTATATTTTGAGAAATGCCATAACTTGTATTTATTTGAATGGTTGAGTTTAAAAAAATAGAATACGTTTCGGCATTTAAATATAGGTTGTAACTGTTTAAATTTATAGTTTTTAAAAATGTGTTTGTTATAGATGTGATGTTGTTAATTTCGTTATCATAAAAATAATTATTCTGATTTCTGGTATAAAAACCGCCTATGTTTAGTATGTGTTTATTATAAAAATCATAATATTTTAGGTTGATATTTGCGTTGTGAGATTTTAAGTTATCTAATGAAATAGTATTGGTCTTAAAACTTCTGTAATCTGTTTGTACAAAATTTGTAAATAAGTAGTCGTTTTTGGGCAGGTTTTCGTTGTAATTGTAAGCGAGTTGTAAGCTCATTTTTCTCGAAAAAGAATAATGATGTTTCATATATGGCAAAGCAATCAGTTTTTTTTCTGCTGTATAATTTGCCGATGACTCATCTTTTAAAGTTAAGTTATTGTATTGCAATTTTGTTCCTACATCTATGGTATATCTGTGAAATTTAAGGCGGTATCCAGAGTTTAAAAAATAGCGTTCTATATGATATGTATTTCTATTTGTAAACGTGTTTTCTGTGGTATTTTGTGTCTGTGAGTTTTGTAATAATGAATTAAAGTTATTATGTGTTAACTGGTAACCTGCTTCAATTTTATATTGGTTTTTGTTGTGTAAACCAACTAAATCTGTTTTAAATGAAATATTGTTTTTTTTGTAGGTGCTAGTTTGTTGGTTAAGAGGTGTTATTGCGTTGTTGTTAATAAGTTCTGTATTCGGTGAGATGTTTAAAACTTGCGGTGCTTCACTATAACTGTAGTTTAAAACACTTTCTAATGCTGTATTTTGGTTTAACCTATAGGTTAGGTTTAACTGGTTTTCTATTAAAGTGCTTTTGCTATCTAAATTTGAATTTTGTAAAAAACTGTTGTTATCACTAAAGTCTGTAGTGTTTATATTTTTATAGTTATAATTACCTGTGTAGTTCCAATGTAGGCTATCTGTTTCTTTATTTTCAAAGTTGATGTTTGCATTAAAGAATAGTGGCTTTTTACGAAGCTTATCGCTTGTTTCAATTAGTACACCATTATCAGTATCACTATTTAATGTTGTGCTGCTATAATTGGTTCGTTTTAAAGCATCTATTTGTCCATTAAGGTTGAGTCTTAAATTCGATTTTTTAAAAAGCTTAAAAAGAATATTACTGTTATTGGTAATGTTATTATTAAAATTATGGTAAGATTCGTCTAATAGTGAGTAAATATTACCTTCGTTAATAAGTTTTGTAGCGGCTTTATCAATGTTTTCTTTAAAGGTGTAACTTTCGGAATTCCCTATATTATTTGCTGAAATAACATTTAATAGTTTTGCTTTTTTATTTATAACTATACCTACTAAGTGAGCGTCATAGTATTCTTTATAGGCGTATCCTAAGCTGGCATTTCCTGATAAATCTATTTTCCCTTCTTTTAGTATCAAATTAAGTGCTACATCTTCGGTATCTCTTAATCCTTTTTTTAGCTCATTATCGTCATAGTTGTCTATGCCTTCTATTTTATCTATGATATCAATATTTATGTTTTTTGAGCCAACAGTATAGTTTGCTCCAAACAAATCATCGCCATCTAAAAGTAATTTTTTTATAGATTTTCCTTTGTATGAAATTGTACCATCATTACTCACTTTAATTCCTGGGAGTTTTTTTAGTAAATCTTCTACTGTTTTTTCTGTGCCGTCTTTATGTTTTTCAACATTATAAACGGTAGTGTCTTTTTTTACAGTTATTCTTTTTTCAGTTCTAATGACAACGTTATCAAGAATATTAACTTGTTCTTTTAATGTAACATCAACTTTTATACTATCATTTTTAATAGTGAAATTAGCGAGTTGCTTTTTTTGAGATTGGTATAAAAAACTATTAAATTCTACAAATAGACTGTCTTTAGAATGATTTAATTTTAAAGTGTATTTACCATTATTATCTGTAGATGTGTATTGTAAAATTTCAGATGTGTTGTGCCGCTTTATTAATATGGTGATGTTAGGTAAAACATGAGTGCTATCTTTTACAATTCCTGTTAGGGTTTGTGAAAAACTAATATATGTGGTACCAAAAAACAGATACAATAAAAAGAGATGTATATATTTTTTATGAGAGGAATTGTTGGTGTAACTCATACATTAAGAATCTTTTATATAAAAAAGGCTAAAACATAATAACTGTTTTAGCCTTTATCTGTACTAAGCTATTTTTTAATTAATCATTTACTACATACTCAATATAGCGTTTAGGTACAAACATTTCTGTATCTAAATCTGGCTGGTAGCCTGCTATTTTCTTAAAATATTTGGTGTATATTTTCTTATAGTCTTTAAAAGATATATAGAGATTTACATCTAAATCTAGATAAGGATTAATAGCTACATCTTGATAAGTATATGTAATTTGAGTAGCTTTCATTTTTACAACACCATCTAGTGAATTAATTTCTAAGATTACCCCAGGTAAGCCACTAAATTTAAAAGGCCCATCACTATACGGTATTTCTTTGCTATAAAAAGCTTCGTAGTTTCTACCTCTAAAAGTACATAGTGCCTTATAACATAAGTTGCCATTTACAATCTTGGTTTGGTTGGTATATGCCCAATCAATTTTAAACTTATCTTTTATAAGTTTGTAGTTTTTAACACCCCTACCTTCTTTGTAATAGACTTCGGGTTTATGCAAATTGTTTTTGTACATCGCTTTATAAAAAAGAGGCGAATAATTATCCATTGTACCATACATTTCAGAATCAAAAACGGTGTCTTTAGTTTTAAGTACAAACTCACTCTGTACTCCATTAGTGGTCAATACAGTATTATAAAAAACAATATCGCCATAATCATCATTAGCATCATAAACAGATACATCATAATTAATTATCATTGTTTCTTTTGTTGTGTCCTGTGCATAGGAAGCAAAAAAGAGTGATGTGACTAAAAAACAGAAAAGATGTTTCATGCTTCAAATTTAAAATTAGTTGAGCTTTTTATTAAATGTGTATAATTATACTCCTGTTCCAATCTCTTTTTTCGCTTCTTCAGCAGCTTTTACTCCTGCTCTTGAAGCTTTTATGGCATCAGCGCAAGCTTCACCCATTACAACATCTGGATCATCTCCAGATCTACAAACCCTAGAACTTATTATTATAGTTCTGTCAAGATTTGTAGATGTTCTCCTACAGCATTTTGTATATGTTGAGGCTTCTTCGGACAAGTTTACTTCAATAATAGCTGTTTCGTCTAATGTTACGTTTTCTTTAGGTGTGTTAAAAGCAAAAGTTGTACAAATAAATACTAAAGTTAAAAAATAAAATCCAATTTTTTTCATAATAAATAATATTAAATTATTGTATTCTCGGTTTTTGTAAAAAAAAGAATACTATCAAAACATTTGATAACCAAATATATATATATAATAAATTCCTATTGAATTTTTATTTTTTCTATAAAAAAAATAAAATAAGGTATTGCCATAAAGAGAGGAAGGGAAGTAGCAAAAAATTACTTGCCAGTTATAGATCTTGCAAAGAATATAAATAAGGAGTAGAGAAAGCTAATAGTTAAGTAAAGTATTGTTTTAAATTATCTAAACAAGAAGATTTTGCTATAAGCGATACAAAAACACAATTTGCTCTTGTATTTATAGAATACCTGTTTTTCTAATAATTGATAGTTCAGTATAAGTGAGTATCCAATTAAAAGATAATAGTATTACAAGTTTTTAAACTAGTTGAATTTGATACAAATGTATCTATTTCTTAGGTTTTTCATCTTCTTCAGGAATAATATTTATTGCAGGTTTTTTTAAGACTTCTTTGTTAGCAATGCTTCTTTCTAAAGATAATAATAAAGAAGGCAATAATAATAAATTAGAAAGCATTGCAAATAATAATGTGATAGATACTAAAGCTCCAAGCGCAACAGTACCACCAAAACTAGAGATTATAAATACCGAAAATCCAAAGAACAACACGATAGATGTGTAAAACATACTTACACCTGTTTCGCGTAAGGCTCCAAATACAGATTTGCGTATTTTCCAGTGATTGGCTTGTAATTCTTGTCGGTATTTTGCCAAAAAGTGAATGGTATCATCTACCGATATTCCAAAGGCAATACTAAATACTAATATGGTTGATGGTTTTATTGGTACACCTAAATACCCCATTAATCCTGCTGTAATAATTAACGGTAATAAATTTGGGATAAGTGACACCACAATCATTTTGAATGATCTAAACATATAGGCCATAAATAATGAGATCAATAAAATGGCTAACGATAATGAAATGGCTAAATTTTTAACCAAATACGTGGTTCCTTTTTGAAACACTAAAGCTTTTCCGGTAATAGTAACATCGTATTGTTCTTTAGGGAATACTTTGTCTATTTTAGTTTGTAGGTTTTCTTCAATACGTTCCATCCTGTCCGTACCAATATCTTTCATAAAGGTAGTGATACGCGCATATTGTCCTGTACTGTCTACAAAATCTTTAAGTAAATTGGTTTCGGTTGACGACGAATTTTTAGCATACGTCATTATAAAACTATTTTCCTGACTTGTTGGAAGCTGGTAATATTTAGGATTTCCGTTATAGTAAGCCTGTTTAGAGTATTTTACCAAACCAACTACAGATATAGGTTTTGAAAGTTCTGGAGTTTCAATAATAAGTTCTTCCAACTCATTCATACGTTTTAAGGTGCTCAATTTCATCACACCTTTTTTACGTTTGGTATCTACCATAATTTCTAATGGCATAATCCCGTTAAATTCACTTTCAAAAAATCTAATATCTTTAAAAAACTGTTCTTGTTTAGGCATGTCTTCAATAAGACTTCCAGATATTTTTATTTGATAAATTCCAATAATACTTACTACTAATAATACTAAAGAAGTACAGTAAATGGCAATTTTATTTTCTTTTACCATGCGTTCCATCCAATTGACAAACGAGCCAATCCAACGTTTGTTAAGATGCTCTAAATGGCGTTCTTTTGGGTAAGGTAAAAAGGTATATAGAATAGGAATAATTAGCAGGCATAAGATAAAAATAGCCACAATACTCAATGAGGCTACAATACCAAATTCCTTTAATAATTTACTTTCTGTTAAAATAAATGTTGCAAAACCCGATGCTGTTGTAATGTTGGTCATCAAAGTAGCATTCCCAATTTTAGTAATGACACGTTGTAGTGATCTTACTTTATTACCATGCGCTTTTACTTCATTTTGATATTTGTGAATTAAGAAAATACAATTGGGTATTCCTATCACAATTATTAATGGCGGAATTAATGCCGTAAGTACTGTAATTTCATAACGTAGTAATCCTAAGATTCCTAAAGTCCACATTACACCAAAGCAAACCACTACCAGTGAAATTAAGGTGGCTCTAAGCGATCGGAAGAATAAAAAGAAGATAAATGAGGTAACAAATAAAGCTGCACCAACAAACCAACCAATTTCGTCTACAATTATTTGAGCGTTTAAAGTACGTATATATGGCATTCCAGATACACGAACATCAAGATCGTAAGCTTCCTCAAAAGCTTTAATTTTTTTATTGAGTTTATTAACTACAAAATCTTTTCTGGCAGGCGTATTTACAATATCTTTTTTAATGTATAAAGCCGTCCTAATGGTTTTAGTTTCGGTATTAAATAAAAAATTATCGTAAAAAGGATATTTCTTAAAAAGCTCTTCTTGAAGCGTATTTATTTCAGCTATCGAATGAATAGAATCTGTAATAAAAGGTTTTAAATCGAATTTTTCCTCTTTCGAATTTTTTACAAGCTTCTGTAAATCTTTGATAGATACCACAGCTTCAACTTCTTCATCAGCTTTAAAATCATCAGAAAGTTTATTCCAAGCATTTAGTTTTTCAACAGTAAAAAGTGTAGAATCCTTTACCCCAAGAATAATAAGATTTCCTTCTTCTCCAAAAATATTAAGAAACTCATTGTAGGTTACATTTACCTCATGATCATCGGGTAAAAGATTGGCTTCAGTATAAGTGAAACGCATGTATTTCCATTGCGTACTTAAAAAAAGCGTAATTAATGCGATACCTATAAGTATCACAATCTTGTTACGCAAAATGAGTCGCGCAACTATTTCCCAAAAACTGGATGTAAAAAGTTTAGACATAACGAAATAAAACAGCTGTAAAGGTAGAAAAAAGCTAAGGATTACTTAACTTATTTTAGGGATATTATTTTTTTATAACGAAACGTTAAAGGTGAATTTTAGAGCCATATTATCTGTCTGTTTAGGAAGATGATAAGCGCCATAACGATAAGCGAAACTTAAACCAAAGCCAAAAAATAGTTTGTTAATTTCTAGTCCAGATTCTGTGTAACCTTTGTCTAATGTGTCAAAAGTTACATTTTCATGACGCTCAATATTACTCATTTGACCCACTGCATATCTTGTTATTAAAACCAATTGTGGCTTAAAACGGTTGGTAATATTAAAAGGTTTAAAGTAATGCTTAAGTTGTACTGTTGAAAATTTATCAGAAAAGAACTCATTAAAATACATGGTTTCAAAACTGTTGATACCTGCTACCGAAAAACGTTGGAAAATGGTTTCCTTAGTAATATTATTAGGATAGGCATGATATAAGTGCGTTAGTGGAGTGTTACCATTTGCAAGTCCTGAAACTATTGTAGCTTCTGTGTAAGATTCTGGATTATATTGAAAGCGATGCACAAGTCTGAAATCAACTTTTGAGAAACTTAAATTACTACTTAAAACATTATCAATCGCTTTGGTGTACTGAAGTGAAAGCTTTGGATACCCATTCTTTGTTTCTTTTACAACGTTATTTTTTGTTGTGATAAATTTACTAAACGGACTCCATTGTAGTGCAACTTTTGCAGTTGTTAAATGAAACTGATTATATGATTTTCCATCAAAAACATAATTGTAACTATAGGTGGTATTTATATTTCTTACAGCAAATTCTGTTTCCGATAATAAATAATTAGATAGCTGATGCTCTAACGTAATCGCTGTAGTGATGTGTTTATGAAACAAATCGATATTTAATAAGCGAGGTTCAAAAAATTGAAAAAAGCGCTTATCAGTTAAAAATGCTGAACTTCCTGTTTCTTCCAAGTCATTGGTGTAAGATACATTTAGCCACGTATTTGTTTTTTTAGCAATCCTAAAACCACCTCCAAAACTATATTTAAAACGATCGTCTCTAAAACCATAAACAACATAAGAGTTTAAACGGTAACGATCAGAAAATAACTCATTTGTTGAGCCTCCTAAACCTGTTCTTAAACCTTCGTATTGATTATATTTAACTAAGTAGCGTAAATCTAAATTAATGTACTTTGAAGGGAAATAACCATTCCCTAATTGTTTTAAAAAATACGTTTTCTTTATAGAGTCTCTACTTACCGTCGTTGAATCTTCGGTAGGCGATGGCGTTTGCGATTGTGCAAAAGTGACATAAAATATAAAAAAAACAATAAAACCGTATTTTTGCATGTAAGGGAAACCAATTTTAATTTAAGAGGTAAAAAAAGCGACATAAGAGTCGCTTTATTTTTATACTGTCATAATTTCTTTTTCCTTGACGTCTAAAATCTCTTCAATTTTTTTAACGTACTTATCGGTCATATGTTGTATATCAATCTCTGCATTTTTTTGAAGATCTTCTGAAACGTCTTCTAATTTTTTAATATCAGAATTCCCTTCTTTACGTGCACTTCTAATTCCAACCTTACCATCTTCAGCTTCGCCTTTAGCTTGTTTTACTAAATCACGACGACGCTCTTCAGTTAATGGTGGTACGTTAATAATAATTGTGTCACCATTGTTCATTGGGTTAAATCCAATATTTGCAATCATAATACCACGCTCAATTTCATGAAGCATGTTTTTTTCCCAAGGTTGCACAGTAATTGTTCTACCATCTGGGGTGTTAACATTGGCAACTTGTGATAATGGGGTTTGTGAGCCGTAATAATCTACCATAACACTTCCTAACATTGCAGGACTAGCTTTTCCTGCTCTAATGTTTTTAAATTGGTGTTCCATGTGCCTAATAGCATTATCCATGGATTCTTTAGTAGAGTCTAATATAAATTTAATGTCTTCGTTCATCGTCAATTTTTTAAGTATTTACACGTATAAAAAATAAGCCAAATAGCTATTAAAGGTTAACTTTTGTACCAATGTTTTCTCCCGAAAGCACTTTTAATAAGTTCCCTCTGGTGTTCATATCAAAAACAATAATTGGTAATTCATTTTCTTGACTTAAAGTGAATGCTGTTGTATCCATCACTTTTAAGCCTTTACGTAAAACATCATCAAAAGTGATGTCGTCAAATTTTACTGCTGTTTTATCTTTTTCTGGATCCGTATTATATATTCCATCCACACGAGTTCCTTTTAAGATCACATCGGCTTCAATTTCTATGGCACGTAATACAGCAGCAGAATCTGTAGTAAAATAAGGATTACCTGTTCCTCCTCCAAAAATAACGACACGACCTTTTTCTAGGTGACGCATTGCTTTTCTTCTAATAAAAGGTTCGGCAACTTCATTTATTTTAATAGCAGATTGTAAGCGTGTTGGTACACCAGCATCTTCAAGAGCACTTTGTAATGCTAATCCGTTAATTACAGTAGCAAGCATTCCCATGTGGTCTCCTTGTACACGATCCATACCGTTGCTAGCTCCAGCAACTCCTCTAAAAATATTTCCTCCGCCAATTACTATGGCCATTTCAACACCTTTATCGACTATTGTTTTTATATCTTCAGCATATTCAGCTAATCTAATAGGGTCTATACCATATTGGCGTTCTCCCATAAGGGCTTCACCAGATAATTTGAGAAGGATTCTTTTATATTTCATAGTAGTTTTTGAAAGTTTAGCAAAACTACATAATTTTTTTGTTTTTTATCACAAAAAAAAGCTTCTCTGATATAGAGAAGCTTTTTATATTTAAAATAGAATAAGGTTTATCCTACAGATACTCTTTTGAAATCAGAAATAGCAACATCACCGAAAGAAGAAACGTATTTTGCAACGTTTATTTTCTCATCTTTAATGAAGTTTTGATCTAATAGACATTGTTCTTGGTCTAATGTTGTGTTATCAGAAATGTAACGCTCCATTTTTCCAGGTAAAATTCTGTCCCAGATTTGTTCTGGTTTTCCTTCTGCTTTTAATTCTGCTTTTGCAGCTTCTTCAGCCGTAGCTAAAGCTTCAGGAGTTAATTGTGCCATTGAGATAAATTGAGGTACATTTTTAAGTGTTTTACCTAAACGTCCTAATTCAATATTATCTTTTTCAATAACAGCAATTCTTGCTTCAGTTTCAGAGGCAACGAAAGCTGGATCAAAATCTTTGTAAGATAATGTTGATGCTCCCATTGATGCAACTTGCATTGCAACGTCTTTTACTAAAGTGTCTTCATTGGCAACTTTTGCAGTTAATCCTACTAAAGCAGCAATCTTGTTTATATGTACGTATGTTCCAACGTAAGGTGCTTCTAATTTTTCGAAAGCAGTGATATCAAGTTTTTCACCGATAACTCCTGTTTGTTCAATTAATTTTTCAGCAACTGTCATTCCGTCAAAATCTGCAGCTAAAAATTCTTCTTTAGTGTTACAGTTTAATGCTGTATCAGCTAAATCGCTAGCAAGTTTTAAAAAGTTTTCGTTTTTTCCAACAAAATCAGTTTCACATCCTAATACAATAGCAACACCAGAAGTGTGATCTGCATTGATTTTAGAAACAGCAGCTCCTTCAGAAGAATCTCTGTCAGCTCTTTTGTCTGCTACTTTTTGTCCTTTTTTACGTAAAACTTCAATAGATTTATCAAAATCTCCACCAGCTTCAACTAAAGCTTTCTTGCAGTCCATCATACCTGCACCAGTTGCTTGTCTAAGTTTGTTAACTTGAGCAGCTGTAATTTTTACTGTACTTTCCATGCGTATAAAATTTAAAAAAAGTCGTTCAGATAATTTTCTGTAAAGAAAAGAACTAAACGACTTATTTGTGTTGTGTAAATGTTATCTTTTATTCTATTCTTCTTCTTCAGTAGCTACTTTAGCGGTTGCTTTAGGAGCTGCTTTAGTTTCAGTTTTAGGTTCTGCTTTACTATCTTTTTCTGATTTTCTTTCAGAAAGACCATCTGCTACTGCAGAAGTTACGATAGATAAAACTTTATCTATTGATTTTGAAGCATCATCATTTGCTGGAATTAAATAATCTACCTGTCTAGGGTCAGAATTTGTATCCACCATTGCAAAGATTGGAATGTTTAATTTTTGCGCCTCTTTGATTGCAATGTGTTCACGTTTAATGTCCACTACAAATAAAGCACCAGGTAAACGTGTCATGTCGCTAATAGAACCTAAATTCTTTTCTAACTTAGCTCTTAAACGGTCTACTTGTAAACGCTCTTTCTTAGAAAGAGTCATGAATGTACCATCCTTTTTCATTCTATCAATAGTAGCCATCTTTTTGATTGCTTTTCTGATAGTGATAAAGTTTGTTAACATTCCACCAGGCCATCTTTCAGTGATGTAAGGCATGTTTACAGCGCCTGCTTTTTCAGCAACGATATCTTTAGCTTGCTTTTTTGTAGCTACAAATAATATTTTCTTTCCAGAAGCAGCAATTGTTTTAAGCGCCTGAGACGTTTCTTCAATTTTAGCTGCAGTCTTGTAAAGGTTGATGATATGGATACCGTTACGTTCCATATAGATGTAAGGAGCCATGTTTGGATCCCATTTTCTAGTCAAGTGACCAAAGTGTACACCTGCTTCTAATAATTCTTTTACTTCTACTTTTTCCATTTTGTAATAGTTTACGTTCTGTTGATTAGCAATGATTAAGTGGTGACGCTATGCGTTTGCCTTAACCATTTAGATGCTAAACTAAATCCTAACCCAAAGGTTAGGGACAACAATAACTTAGTTGTTTGTTTAAACTTGGTATTAACGTTTCGAGAATTGGAATTTCTTACGCGCTTTCTTCTGACCGAATTTCTTACGCTCTACCATTCTTGGATCTCTAGTTAATAAACCTTCTGGTTTTAAAACTAATCTGTTTTCTGCATCGATCTCACACATTACACGAGAGATTGCTAAACGGATTGCTTCTGCTTGACCAGTGATACCACCTCCATATACATTTACTGTAATATCAAAGTTGCCATCATTGTTAGTCATAGCTAAAGGTTGGTTTACTTTGTACTGTAAAGTTGCAGTAGGAAAATAAACCGCCATGTCTTTTTTGTTTACTGTAATGTTCCCAGTTCCTTGGGCTACATATACACGAGCAACAGCCGTCTTTCTACGGCCAATTTTGTGAATTACTTCCATTCTACTTGAATTCGTTTAGATTAATTGTTTTTGGTTTTTGAGCTTCATGGGTATGAGCTGCTCCAACAACAACGTTTAAATTACGGAATAAATTTGCACCTAATTTGTTTTTAGGTAACATTCCTTTTACTGATTTTTCCACTAATCTTGCCGGATCTTTTCCGAACAATTCTGTAGCAGTTAAACTTCTTTGACCCCCTGGGTAACCTGTGTGACGGATGTAAGATTTCTCTGTCCACTTGTTTCCTGTTAAGTTGATTTTTTCTGAATTGATAACAATTACGTTATCTCCACAGTCAACATGAGGTGTGAAGTTAGGTTTATGTTTACCTCTTAAAAGTTTTGCAACTTTAGAAGCTAAACGACCTAATGTTTGACCTTCAGCATCAACCAAAACCCACTCTTTATTCACAGTAGCTTTGTTTGCTGAAATCGTTTTGTAGCTTAATGTATCCACACTTATTAAATTTTCTAATTAAACATTCCTCTCTTAAAAAGAGTTTGCAAATTTACGATTAAAATCTTGATAACCAAATAGTGTTGCAACTTATTTTGTTTTATTGATTCTCAACAGGTTAATGTAGTTTGACATTCATTTTTACTTTAAATGCGTTTTTTAACTCGTTTCATATTTTCTATTCGTCTCTTTTATTAGCTTTGCATTTTTAAAATGCAAATATATGATTTCAGTTGATAATTTAGCCGTAGAGTTTAGCGGACACACCTTATTTAGTGACGTATCGTTTACTATTAATGAAAATGATAAAATCGCCCTAATGGGAAAAAACGGTGCGGGTAAATCCACCATGATGAAAATTATTGCAGGGGTGCAAAATGCAAACCGCGGTCATGTACGTTGTCCTAAAGATGCTATTATTGCTTATTTACCGCAACATTTATTAACTGAAGATGATGCTACGGTGTTTGATGAAGCTTCAAAAGCATTTAGTCATGTATATAATATGCGTGATGAAATGGAGGCGCTTAACAAGCAACTAGAAACGCGTACAGATTACGAATCTGATGAGTATATGAAAATCATTGAGCGCGTCTCAGACCTTGGTGAAAAATACTACGCACTTGAAGATGTAAATTATGATGCCGAAGTTGAAAAAGCATTAAAAGGTTTAGGTTTTAAACAAGAAGATTTTGGTAGACTTACAAGTGAGTTTTCAGGAGGGTTTAGAATGCGTATCGAACTAGCTAAAATTTTACTACAAAAACCAGACCTTATATTATTAGATGAACCTACCAATCATATTGATATAGAATCTGTAATTTGGTTAGAAGATTTTTTATTGAATAAAGCCAAAGCTGTAGTCGTAATTTCTCACGATAAAGCATTTATTGATAACATTACCAATAGAACCATTGAGGTGACTATGGGAAAAATATACGATTACAAAGCCAACTATTCTCATTATTTACAATTACGTGAAGATAGAAGAGTGCATCAACTAAAAGCATTTCAGGAACAGCAAAAATTCATTGCAGATAACCAAGTGTTTATTGATCGTTTTAAAGGGACATACTCAAAAACTAATCAGGTGTCTTCTCGTGAACGTATGTTAGAGAAATTGGAGATTATTCAGATTGATGATGTAGATACGTCTGCATTAAAATTACGTTTCCCAAAAACGCAGCGTTCTGGTGATTACCCGGTAACCGTTAAGGAGGTTTCTAAATCTTATGACGATCATGTGGTGTTTAAAAATGCTAACATGTCTATCGCTCGTGGTGAAAAAGTGTGTTTTGTAGGTCGAAATGGGGAAGGGAAATCAACCATGATAAAAGCTATTTTAGGCGCTATTGATGTTGAAGGAACTTGCGAACTTGGACATAATGTACAGGTGGGATATTTTGCGCAAAATCAAGCCGCTTTATTAGACGAAGATTTAACTATTTTTCAAACGGTAGATGATGTTGCTCAAGGTGATATTAGAAAACAGATAAAAAACATCTTAGGGGGGTTTATGTTTAAAGGTGATGCCATTGAGAAAAAAGTAAGCGTACTATCGGGAGGAGAAAAAACCCGTTTAGCTATGGTGAAATTGTTATTAGAACCTGTTAACCTGCTTATTCTTGATGAGCCTACCAATCACTTAGATTTAAAATCTAAAGATGTATTAAAAGAAGCGCTTCTTGATTTTGATGGGACACTTGTTTTAGTATCTCACGATAGAGATTTCTTACAAGGTTTATCTAACAAAGTATTTGAATTTAAAGACCAACGTGTGATTGAACATTTTGAATCTATTGACGACTTTTTAGTTAGAAATAGAATTGAAAGTTTAAAAGCAATGGATTTATAAGTGCTAATTACTAATAAATAGTGATTAGTAAAAAGTAATTAATAAGAAGAAAATACCGCTGTTATGCCCGCGTTAGGGATTGCAGCGGTATCCTTTTTTCAAATCTTATACACGCTAATTACAATCGCTATCACTATGTTATGTGCTATTTTATAGCAGTTGGTATGTACTATAGCTTATTAAAAAAAAGATATAGCGTAAAGCCCGACCCTTGCGGTAACGCCCTAAAAGAATATATTTATAACAACTAAGAGTCAATTTTTGACTAAATTTGCAGCCATATGCAAGAACTACAACTTTCGGATTGGTTACCTACCACAAATAAAGAGGTGAAAATACGCGGATGGGAAGCACTAGATGTGATCTTATTTAGCGGAGATGCCTACGTGGATCACCCTACTTTTGGGCCTGCGGTTATTGGACGTATGCTAGAAAGTTTTGGCTTACGTGTGGCTATTGTGCCACAACCTAATGTGAAGGATAATCTTCAGGATTTTGTAAAAATGGGTAAACCAAAATTGTTTTTTGGGGTTACCGGTGGTTGCATGGATCCAATGATTAGTAACTATAATGCGAATAAAAAGAAACGTGATAAGGATGCGTATACGCCAAATGGTGATATAGGTTTTCGTCCTGATTACGCGACAACTGTATATTCAAAAATATTAAAAGATAAATGGCCAGATACTCCAGTTTTAATTGGTGGTATTGAGGCATCGTTACGCCGTGTAACGCATTACGATTTTTGGAGTGATAAATTATTGCCTTCTATTTTAGAAACCTCAAAAGCAGATATGCTGGTTTACGGAATGGGAGAGCAACCACTAAGAGAAGTGGTACGTTTGCTAGAAAAAGGAGTGCCTTTTAATAGTATTAATACGGTGTTACAAACGGCTGTTTTATTAAATAAAGACGAAAGTATTCCTAAAAATAGTAACTGGCAAGATGTAGAAATTGCATCTCATGAGGTGTGTTTGAAGGATAAGAAAAAATACGCGTCTAACTTTAAGGTGATTGAGCAGGAGAGTAATAAATTGGCGGCGCGACGCATATTCCAGAAAATTGGTGATAAAACATTAATGATTAATCCGCCGTATCCAACCATGACGGAAGCGGAAATTGATGCGTCTTTCGATTTACCTTACACACGTTTACCACATCCAAAATATAATAAACGAGGACCAATTCCGGCGTTTGAAATGATTAAGTTTTCTATCAATATTCACCGTGGGTGTTTTGGTGGATGTAGCTTTTGTACCATTTCGGCACATCAAGGAAAATTTATTGCGTCTCGTAGTCAGGAGTCTATTTTAAAAGAAGTAGATACTGTGGCTAATATGCCCGATTTTAAAGGGTATTTATCTGATATTGGAGGTCCAAGTGCCAACATGTATCAGATGAAAGGGAAAGTACAGTCTATTTGCGACAAATGTGTGGCGCCTAGTTGTATTTCGCCTGTAATTTGTAGTAATTTAGATACGTCTCATAAACCGTTAACCGAATTATATCAAGCAGTTGATAGTCACCCTAAAGTGAAAAAATCTTTTATTGGATCTGGTATTAGACATGATATGTTGGTGCCTGAGTTTAATAAAAATGCCGACCCAAAAGAGTTGGATGCTTACACGGAAGAGGTAATGACGAAACACGTTTCTGGTAGACTAAAAGTAGCGCCAGAACATACTAGTGATCCGGTATTGAAATTGATGCGTAAACCATCGTTTTCGTATTTCCATAAATTTAAAGAGCGTTTTGATAAAATCAATATTGCTAAAGGTTTAAAGTTACAGTTGATTCCTTATTTTATATCTAATCACCCCGCTTGTGAGGTTGAAGATATGGCAAATTTGGCTGCCGAAACTAAAGATATGGGTTTCCAGTTAGAGCAAGTGCAAGGGTTTACTCCAACACCAATGACGGTGGCTACCGTAATTTATTATAGTGGTTATCATCCATACACACTTAAAAAAGTAAACACACCTATTACTAGAA
The DNA here is from genome assembly GCF_052934785.1 of Lacinutrix undariae. Classification (NCBI taxonomy): domain Bacteria; kingdom Pseudomonadati; phylum Bacteroidota; class Flavobacteriia; order Flavobacteriales; family Flavobacteriaceae; genus Lacinutrix; species Lacinutrix undariae. The sequence goes on along the minus strand of NZ_CM128809.1, from coordinate 873,686 downwards.
AAGAGAAAGATGAACAGCATCGTTTTTTCTTTTGGTATAAGGATGAAAATAAAGCGTGGATTAAAAAGACCTTGAATAAATTAGGGCGTGAAGATTTATTAAAAGTACTACTTCCTGAAAAGGACGAGAAATGGCGTAAAAATAAACCTACAGGTGACGCTAAAAACACGTTTAATGATGCTGTAGCACCTATTCCTTTTAATCAACGTAGAGATAAAGCAAAGTTTAAGAGTAAGAATAAAAAGAAAAGGAGATAGGGAGGTGTTTCTATAATTCTTACTGCCTTTTCTATCTTCAATAAGCTTCTTTATACTCAATTGTCCCCTCGAGGGGACTTCAGGGGTGTCCGTACCCAATAAAACACAGCACCACAACAATTACAGCCCACCTCAATAAACTTCTTCATACTCAATTGTCCCCTTGAGGGGACCTTAGGGGTGTCCGTACCCAATAAAACACATCACCACAACAATTACACGCCACCTCAATAAACTTCTTCATACTCAATTGTCCCCTCGAGGGGACCTTAGGGGTGTCCGTACCCCAAAATAAACCACAGCACCACAACAATCACATCCCACCTCAATAAGCTTCTTTATACTCAATTGTCCCCTCGAGGGAACCTTAGGGGTGTCCATCCTCCAAAATAAAACACATTACCGCAACAATCACATCCCAACTCAATAAACTTCTTCATACACAATTGTCCCCTTGAGGGAACCTTAGGGGTGTCCGTCCTCCAAAATAACACACAGCACCATAACAATCACACCCCACCTCAATAAACTTCTTCATACTCAATTGTCCCCTCGAGGGGACCTTAGGGGTGTCCGTCCCCCAAAATAAACCACATCACCACAACAATTACACGCCACCTCAATAAACTTCTTCATACTCAATTGTCCCCTCGAGGGGACCTTAGGGGTGTCCGTCCTCCAAAATAACACACAGCACCATAACAATCACACCCCACCTCAATAAACTTCTTCATACTCAATTGTCCCCTCGAGGGGACCTTAGGGGTGTCCGTACCCCAAAATAACACACATCACCATAACAATCACATCCCACCTCAATAAACTTCTTCATACTCAATTGTCCCCTCGAGGGGACCTTAGGGGTGTTCAGTCCCTAAAGAACTACAGCATGTAACTCCTAATTCTACCCAACACAAAATGAGCCTAAATCACTCGTGTAAATTATTTTTCATATCTTAAAGTGTTGAAAATAAGGTGTAAAATATGCGAAACAAGATAATTCCATACAATACTAAATTAAAATTATTAGCACGTCAGTTACGAAAAAACAGTACACTTACTGAGGTTTTACTTTGGCAGAAAATAAAACAACGCGCTTATGGTGTTCAGTTTCATCGTCAGGTTCCTATGCTAAATTACATCACAGATTTTTACTGTCATGAAATAGGTTTAGTCATCGAGATAGATGGATCTAGTCATGACCATAAAATCTTATATGACGCAAAACGACAAGGAGAATTAGAAGCTTATGGTATTACCTTTTTAAGATTCTCTAATGAAGATGTGAAAAATAACATGTTTAGTGTTTTATTGGTTATTGAAGAAAAGGTTGAAGAGTTGGTTAACGCAGCACCCTTATAACCATCTCAAGAGGATATTAGCTAGAGTGTTTTATTTTACTTTTTCAACAATCAAAACACAAATCCCACCTCAATAAGCCTCTTCACACTCAATTGTCCCCTCGAGGGGACTTCAGGGGTGTCCGTCCTCCAAAATAACACACAGCACCATAACAATCACATCCCACCTCAATAAACTTCTTTATACTCAATTGTCCCCTTGAGGGAACCTTAGGGGTGTCCGTCCTCCAAAATAACACACAGCACCATAACAATCACACGCCAACTCAATAAACTTCTTCATACTCAATTGTCCCCTCGAGGGGACTTCAGGGGTGTCCGTCCTCCAAAATAAAACACAGTACCTATACCAATAAACACTATCCTTAAATAATTCATATCTTTAACCTATAAACACCAAACCCACAAAAACCGAGATATTAAAACCATGAAAAAACCACTACAAATAATTAACGGTATTGCATTTGTTTGTGTTATTGTAATGAACTATTTATCAAACACAGGATTATTAAACAATACCACTATTGGAGAAGTATCTAAGCAATATAATACCTTATTTACACCGGCAGGTTATGCCTTTTCCATTTGGGGAATCATCTATCTACTAGTCTTAGGATTCGTTATATATCAAGGACGAAGCTTGTTTGTAACCGTAAGAGACGATGCTTTTGTGCTCAAAACAGGGTGGTGGTTTTTACTGTCGTGTATTGCTAATTGTTTATGGATTGTAACTTGGATTTATGGCTATACCATATGGTCTTCAATCTTTATTTTTATACTACTAGTCTCATTAATACATATAGTGCTTAAAAACAGTATGGAATTGGTAGACGAGCCCATTTCTGTCATTGTCTTTTTATGGTGGCCATTTGTAATTTATAGTGGTTGGGTTACCGTAGCCAGTATAGCAAACGTCTCGGCAGTTTTAGTAAAACACCATTGGGATGGTTTTGGAATCTCTTCAACCATTTGGACCGTTTTACTTATTGTTATCGCCATGGTAATAAACCTAATAATTACCTGGACACGTAACATGCGCGAGTTTGCACTTGTTGGTGCGTGGGCTTTAATTGCTATTTATGCCGCTAATACAGATGTTAATACTACGGTAGCCTATACCGCGGTTATTGCTGCTGCTATTTTAATAATTAGCAGTTTTACACATGCTTTTAAAAACCGAAAAACAAATCCTGGTATTAAGTGTATGGAGTATTTTGAGGGGAGAAGAAGTTAGGGTTTACCCAATAGATAACTTCGCAGCATTTTTCCATAAATAATGTGGCATGGGCTCTAATAGTTTCCAATTGATATTCATTGTTTTTTTTATTAATAAATAGTGTTAAAACCCTGTTTTTAAGTTTTTTATGGTTTATTTTTTTTATATATTTATACTATTAAATAAGGTGATTATGAATTTTGAAGAAATAGAAAAATTAAGACATCCGTATTATCAAATAATGGAATTAAATAAAGAAGAACTTTTAACTAAATTAAATACATGGTCTCGTTTAGAGTTGATTGATTGGCTGTCTTGGAATGATAGAAATGGTATTTATCGAGATGAAGATTCTTTAGGTGAGTTTGATAATATTTTAGGAAAAGAGGAAGCTATTGAGATTATGAGCAGGCAAATTATAGAACAATAATTGAGACTGTTTATTTCAAATATATTTCGTCTCTAATATAACTAGCATTAAGCCAGAAACAATGTTTTGTATACTCTGTTAGTCCTGTTAATTTATCTGCAATTGGTAATGGATAAGTGTCATCACGATTTTGAGCATGTGGTCTAACATGACTTATTCTGTTCTCCGTTTTCTTTGGGAAATATGTTTTTCTTATATCTTTATCAGTTACTTCTTTTACAATTTCTCCATTTGAAATAGTTTTCACCATTTCTATCCAAACCTTTTTTGCTTCAATAATATCAGAATATGGCATATTCCAGAATTTGACTTTTCGTAAAATTAAATTGTCATCCTCAAATTGATAAAAAACAAAGAAAAATTTACTTTCCAAAATATTTTTAAAATCTGAATCTTCCCATTCTGTTTCAATTAATTCTTCATATTTAAATGTTGGAAATGAAATATCTTCTTTAGGTAGATTGTTTTCTTTAAGTCTGATTGTTTTTACTTGTATGTCAGCCTTTTCAAATTCCTCTATTTTTTGACCAAGTTCAAGACCAAGGATTGTATTTGTAAGATTTGCAAAATAACTTTTTGCCTTTTTGTTTAATTCTAGATCTAATTCTTTTTCAATTTGTTCTGAAGATTTAGCATAAAAAGGATGGAATTTTAAAATTACTATTTCCTCAAGTGTCTGTACTTGATCAAGAATTTCAGGTTGTTTTAGTATTTTTCCATAAACAGCAGTTTCTTCTTGAGCAATATTAGCAATAATATGATTTACATAACCTTGTTTTAAAGAATAAGCTCTTTGTTTAGCTTGTTCTTTATTAAATGGCTGGTCTCTGAAAGATTTGGCAGCGGTAGAGCCCTTTGTACACGCCCCAAGGTAAAATGTATCTCCTTCCGAAAGTTCGTGTGCTTTACCATCTTTAATTTTTTGATTTATAAATTCCCAATCGCGTTTAATTATTTTTAAATCTTCATTTGGGTATTGCCAACCATCAACTAATTTTATAATGTAATCTAATAGATTTAAGTCTTTATCATGAAGATAAAACACCAGAAGTAAATGAGCGTTTTTTTTAATAAAAGAACTTGTTTCAAAGTCTTCTTTATAAACTTCCAAATAGTTAATAATATTTAAAACAAGTCTTTCTTTAGAACGGAATTCTCTATTTTTTAAAGTTTTTAAAGGAGTAGATTTTAACTCAAGACCTGCTTCTAAAAAGTCTGGCTGAGCGTCAGAGTTTGGTTCGTATCCAAAATAGAATTTCTCTAATATCTGTCCAAAATTTCCTTTTCCTTTGTAGCCATGTTTTTCAATTTCAGAGCCACAAGCTTCTCTTAAAGTTTGATTTTTTAATTTTTTTGCAAACTCAATAATAGAATCTGATGAATTCACGTCAAACATAAAATTATTATTTAATTTGATTATAAAGTTCTTTTCCAATTTTTTCAATTACTCCAACGACTAAAGCATTTCCCATAAAAAAAGCTCTTTTGGTATCTGTAATGCCTTCTAGTTGTGTGTGATTATCTGGAAACATATTTAATCTTTCTAATTCAACAGGTGTCAATCTTCTTAATCCTCTATCAGATTCAACAACATGTTTAAAACGTGAAGGTGATTTTCCACCTTCTCCTGTAATTATTGTTCTAGAAGCGTTGTCTAGGGAGTCAGGATAAATCATAGCGCCTTCGCCATAATTATATTCAAAACCATCTTGTGTAATTCTTTTTTCTTTTTTAGAGCCTTTTAAGTATTCCCACATTTCTACTTCTGTGGTTATAGTTCGTTTTTCTCCATCTCTATTGGTTATCGTTTTTGGAGTTTTTAATTTTTTGTCTTTTATAAAGAAATCATCTGTTACCTCTCCGTTTTGTAGTAAATCTCTTAATTTGGTTTTTTTGCCTTTATGATCTGGTTGACTTTTTGCTGTATAAACTTTACCGTTAATTAACATTCCTGTATTTAAGAAAGGAGATAGTTTTCCGTCTTTGTTAAAGTTGTCTGTAATCTCGACTAAATCCCCTTTCAGTTCAACCTCTTGTAGAGAGTTTATTTTTAGAATAGGAAAAGCCTTAGCTATAGTTCCTTCTGTAGAAAGCCAATCTGTTTTGTTGGCTTTTTTTAACTTTTTATAAGCATCAGTCGATTTGTGATACCCAATAAAGAAAACTCGTCGTCTTCTTTGTGGCATTCCATATTCAGCAGCATTAATAACTCGCCATTCTACAGCATAACCTAAATCGTTTAAACTTTGTAACATTACAGCAAAATCACGTCCTCTTTGATTTGCAGGAGATTTTAAAAGCCGATCGACATTTTCTAAAAACAAATATTTTGGTTTGTTCTTTTTGTTTTCTAAAATACTGTGTATCGACCACCAAAGCACACCTTTTTTTCCTTTTAATCCTTTAGAGTTATGCAATGTTGTTGCAACAGAATAATCTTGACAAGGAAATCCTCCAACCAATAAATCGTGATCTGGAATTTCTTCCACATCTCTCGTTACTACTTGGTTTATATCTTCATTAGAATGATTTTTATTTCCAAATCTTGCCTCATATACTTCCGATGCATGTTGTTTTTTTGTAGATGGCTCCCATTGATTACTCCAAACAATTTCGAAATCGCTTTTTTCAAGTCCAAGTCGAAAACCTCCAACACCTGCAAATAATTCAGCAACTTTCACTTTCTTATTTCCCATTTTCTTGTGCTTTATAATAGTTAATTTTTTCTTCCGCTACTTTGAGTATTTCGGAAGTAGATTCTGTGTATTTTAATTCTTCTGCAATTTTTTCTGAATACCAATTTATTACTAATTTACTTTCAGATAATTTATAAAATTTTGCAAGTCTTATTATTTGCTCTAAAGTTGGTTTTCTTTCATTTTTTTCAAACTTACTAATCAAAGATTGATCAATATCAACTGCTGCTGCAACCTTCCTTAAAATCAAATCTTTTTCTTCTCGAGCTCCTTTTAAAGTATCTCCTAATGTTTTCATTGGTCAAAAATGTTTTAGACATATTTTGTCCAAAAATATAAAATATATTTTGATAACAAAATAATTAATGAAGAATAAATTAATTTGTATTAAATTATTTCAATAATATTATCTTGTTAATAGTCTTGCTGATTTTCCTAATTCAATTCCCCAATTGAAAGATTTTGCAGCATAATATGCTATTGGCATAATTCCGCCTAGTTGTGATGTTTTTTGTTCAGAAGCTCTTACTACTCTACAATGCCATCTGTCTCCTCTATTAGCTTCTTCGCAGACAATTAATCCGATAAATATATGTGCTAAAACAATAATTGGTATATCTCCTGATCTAGTAGTCAATGGTTGGTAGGAAGAATTGTTGTTATTTGGAAAAAATTCTTCAGCTATAGCAATAGATTTGTCAAATGCACTTTGCAGACTAGGTACAGTAATAGTACTATCATAAGTTACCTCATTAGCTAAACTAGTTACATCAGGTATATTGCCTATAATTGAGAATGAAATTTTTTCAAAAAAGGCAGTTAAATTATAGTTTCTTGGTTTTGCCCACTCAATTAAACAGTCTATTATATCTTGATGTGCAGGTACTCTTTGTGTATCTCCATTTGAATCTGTAAGCGATAAAAGTAAGTCATGTTGATGTATTTTATGTACATCACAAAGGCCTGATGTTCTTCTTATATTAATGATTGTTGAGCAACCATTAAATAAGCAAGTTCTTGATGTTGAATTATAATCAAGTTTGTTAGGATTTTCTTTACTTAAAATCCCTTGGTCAGAAATAGTTATTTCCCAATTTGCAACTCCATGTATTATTGATGTAATCATATCTTATTATAATAATATTAATGCGCCTCCAACCAATTATCACCAATATCCATTTCAACATCCAAAGGAACTTCCATCACAAAAGCATTTTCCATTTCCGTTTTAATTAGTGTTTTCATGTCTTCTAGTTCAGGTTTGTACACATCAAACACCAGTTCATCATGCACTTGTAGGAGCATTTTGGTTTTATAATTTCCAGCTTCCAGTTTGTTGAAAATATTTATCATGGCAATTTTAATAATATCGGCAGCACTACCTTGTATAGGGGCATTTACCGCATTACGTTCGGCACCACTACGTACCATACCATTTGCAGAATTAATATCTTTTAGGTAACGACGTCTGTCTAAAACCGTTTTTACATACCCATGATCACGAGCAAAATCCACTTGGGCACTCATGTATTGTTTCAGTTTTGGGTAGGTTTCATAATACGTATCAATCAATTCTTTGGCTTCACCACGCGATAAATCGGTTTGGCTACTCAATCCAAAAGCAGATACCCCGTAAACAATTCCAAAGTTTACCGTTTTAGCATTACTACGTTGCTCACGTGTCACCTCTTCTAAAGGCACATTAAATACTTTCGCAGCAGTTGAGGCGTGAATATCTTCTCCGTTTTTAAATGCTTCAATCATGGTTTCCTCTTCACTTAAAGCCGCAATAATACGCAGTTCTATTTGAGAATAATCGGCAGCCAATAAAGTATAATCTTCATTACGTGGTATAAAGGCTTTTCGCACTTGGCGACCACGCTCGGTACGAATAGGAATATTCTGTAAATTGGGGTTATTACTACTTAAACGTCCTGTGGCTGCAACAGTTTGCATATAATCGGTGTGCACACGACCGGTACTTTCTTCCACTTGTAGCGGTAAAGCATCCACGTAAGTACTTTTTAATTTTGCAAGTCCACGGTAATCTAAAATATTCTGAATAATCTCATGCTCTTTAGCTAAAGCTGATAAAATATCTTCACCAGTTTTGTACTGTCCGGTTTTAGTCTTTTTAGGTTTATCAACTAAGTTTAGTTTTTCAAAAAGAATAATACCTAATTGTTTTGGTGAGGCAATATTAAATTCTTCACCCGCAGCTTCATAAATTTTAGCCACTAAAGTGTCAATATCATTATTTAAAGCTTCGGCTAACGTATTTAAAAAAGTAACATCTAGGTTAATTCCTTCCAATTCCATGGCTGCAAGCACACGTACCAACGGAATTTCAATATCATCAAACAATTTTTGAGTATTGGCATCGCCTAACTCTTTGGCAAAGTGCTCTTTTAATTGTAGTGTAATATCGGCATCTTCAACAGCGTATTCGGTTTGTTTTTCCAACGGAACATCGCGCATTGTTAGTTGATTTTTACCTTTTTTACCAATTAAATCTACAATAGGAATTGGTGTATAATTAAGATACGTTTCGGCAAGAATATCCATGTTATGGCGCATATCTGGATTAATCAGGTAATGTGCTAACATGGTATCAAATAATTTTCCTTTTACAGAAACATTATATTTTGCTAAAACTTTAATATCGTATTTTAAATTCTGACCGATTTTTTCAATGCTTTCGCTTTCAAAAAACGGACGTAATTGCTCGATGAGGTTTTGGGCTTCGGTTTTAGCTTCCGGAAACGGTAGGTAAAAGCCTTTCCCTGCTTCCCATGAAAATGAAATACCTACCAACTCTGCTGTGATAGGGTTTAAGCCTGTAGTTTCGGTATCAAAACATACCGAAGTTTGACTCATTAAGTTTTTTATAAACAGTTTGGTTCCCATTCCTGCGGCCACACTTTGGTAAAAATGTGAGGTGTTTTCTGCTGTTTTTCTGGTATAAGTATCTGTTGCTGTTGGCGCTTCCGCGGAAGTAGGATCGCCACCAAATAAGCTGAATTGTCCCGCACCTGCCGATTGTTCTTCTTGTGGTGTTGGGATTTTAGCTGTTACCTTTTGTGTGGTTTCTGTAGGAGCTACTTCAGCTTTTACGGCAAACGTTTTCTTGAAATTATCAATTAAACGTCTAAACTCTAATTCTTCAAAAATTTCTGTAACTTTTGGAATGTCTGGTTGATCTAATTCATAATCTTTCGCATTAAATGTTACTGGAACATCCAACATGATAGTCGCTAATTTTTTAGAGAGTAACCCTAATTCTTGATTGGCTTCTATTTTTTCTTTCATTTTACCTTTTAGCTCATGCGTATTTGCAAAAAGGTTTTCCATAGTACCGTAAGCGGCTAAAAATTTCTTAGCTGTTTTTTCTCCAACACCTGGTAATCCTGGGATATTATCACTGGCATCACCCATCATACCTAAAAAGTCTATCACTTGTATAGGATCGGTAACTTCAAATTTCTTCTGAACCTCAGGAATACCCCAAGTTTCATAACCACCACCAAAAACGGGACGGTACATAAAGATGTTTTCGCTTACTAATTGCGCAAAATCCTTATCTGGCGTTACCATAAAAGTTTGGTAACCTTCTTTTTCGGCTTGTTTTGCCAAAGTTCCAATAATATCATCGGCCTCAAAACCGGCTTTCACTACAATAGGAATATGCATGGCTTTTAAAATGGCCATAATATGTGGAATTGCTGTTTTTATACCTTCGGGAGTTTCATCTCTGTTGGCTTTATATTCTGCAAATAGTTCTACACGATCGGCACTTCCGCCTTTGTCAAAACATACCGCCAAATGATCTGGTCTTTCACGTTTAATAACGTCTAAAAGTGAGTTCATAAACCCCATAATTGCTGAGGTATCTTCTCCTTTTGAGTTGATTCTTGGGTTTTTTATAAAGGCATAATAGCCACGGAAAATTAATGCAAAGGCATCAACTAGAAATACACGTTTGTTATCGGACATGATCTTGGTTTTGAAAGAACCTCAAAACTACAAAAAAGATATCACATCAATGTTTTTTATACGGCTGTATTTGTGGCTTAAAAAAGTTGTTTTTTTAGTCTATAACAACTTATCGGTGGTCCGTAGATGTCCCGTAGATAGGCCGTACATAAGCCGTATATAGTTCATGGTAAGTATACCAAACCTTTAAGGGGTCTCGTAAACAGATTATTTAGAGCATATACGATGTGAATAGATGTCCTAAATTTTGAGGGAATATTGAGGTTGAATTGTAAGTACTGAGGGAAATAGATAATAAAAAAAGAAAGATGAAACGGCTGTTAGTTTAGCACATTTTTACAGACTTCACTTTAATTTGAAGACTTTTTCTGTAAGCTTTAATGCTTATTAAGTCGGTACTCTTCTTGTGGTTTAAGTTTAAAACGTCAGTTTTAGCTTGAGAATCTGCTTTCACTTCAATTTTAGTAGACACTTCAATTGTTTTTTCGTTAGCTTTAGTATCTACATTAGCAGTCTGTGTCTGTCCCATTGAAATAAAAGGCAAAGATACTAGAGCGATAAATGTGAATACTTTTTTCATAACTTAAATAAGTGTTTGTGTGTTAATTCTGAAGCAAAGAAAAGGAGGTTTTAAGATTCTGGTAAAAATATTAGTTGAATAACCTCGATATTTGGTTAACTTGAAGCAGAATACAAAATTCATCGGTGAACGACATGTTTTTTTATTAATCGCCTTTAAAATCTTTTATATTATGGATAAATACACTGATAATCAGTTTTTTAAATTGTTTTCAACTCAAAAAGAGCATCAGTATAAAATAGCTAATACCACTTATAAAGAGCGTGTTAAGAAATTAGAGGCTTTGCGTGTAGCAATTACAGTAACGTATAAAGACGCTATTAGACAGGCGTTATATAATGATTTTAAAAAACCTTTTATTGAAACCGACCTTACCGAAATTTACCCTGTGGTGGGCGATATTAAATTTGCTAAAAAACATTTAAAAGACTGGATGAGTCGCCAAAAGGTAGAAACACCTTTAGCTTTAATAGGGGCTTCGTCTTGGTATATGCACGAACCAAAAGGGGTGTGTTTAATTATTTCACCTTGGAATTTTCCGCTTAATCTAACTTTTGGGCCTTTAGTATCTGCTATTGCAGCAGGAAATACAGTCATTATTAAACCTTCGGAAATGACGCCTCATATTGCCAAAGTAATGCTAGAAATTGTGTCTCAATTATTTGAAACCAATGAGGTTGCTTTAGTAGAAGGTGAGGTTCAAGTATCTCAGGCATTATTAAAATTACCTTTTAATCATATCTTTTTTACAGGATCTCCACAGGTAGGAAAAGTAGTAATGAAAGCTGCGGCCGAACATCTTACGTCTGTAACTTTAGAGCTTGGTGGGAAATCACCAACTATTATAGATCATACAGCAAACTTAAAAACTGCGGCTAAAAAAATAGCATGGGGGAAGTTTGTAAATAACGGACAAACCTGTATTGCGCCGGATTATATTCTGATTGACGAAACTGTGAAAACGGAATTTATTCAGGAATTAAAAATACAGTTGAATAGTTTTTATACCGAAAACCCCGAAGCATCTCAAGCGCTTTCTCGTGTAGTTAATGAAAGACATTTTAAGCGGTTAGAAGATTATCTAAAAGCGGCAAAAGCCAATAAAGCAACAATAGAAATAGGAGGTAAGGTCGCGGCAGAAACACATTTTATATCTCCAACGGTTATTTCTGATCTTTCAGAGGATTCGGCGTTGCTTCAAGAGGAAATTTTCGGACCTATTTTACCAATAAAAACTTATAAACATATTGATGAAGCGCTAGCGTATATTAATGAAAAACCAAAACCATTAGCATTATATATTTATAGTCAGCATAAAAAAAATAGAAATTATATTCTTAAAAATACACGAGCAGGTAGTACAGCCATCAATAATAATGTCATACAATATGCAAATCATTATTTACCTTTTGGTGGGTCTAATAATAGCGGTATTGGAAAATCACATGGTGTTTTTGGTTTTAAAGAATTTTCAAACAGTCGTTCTGTAATTCAGCAGCATACTTTTGGAGCTATTGAGTTTTTATTTCCACCGTATACCAATTTCAAACAAAAATTAGTAGATCTCACTATTAAGTGGTTCTAATAAAAAAAATAGATGCTAATATTGTGTGTTATAACAACGTTAGCATCTATTAAAATATATTGAATGAAGCTTTTTTAATAACTCACATTTTGTTTGTCTAATATTTTCTTCGTGATAAAAGCATAAAACAGCAAGTATCCAAAACACAACATAGGGATAATATATGACTGCTGAATTCCAAAAACATCGGCCAATTTACCTTGTAATGGAGGAATAATAGCGCCACCTAAAATCATCATAATTAAAAAAGCAGAGCCTTGAGAAGTATATTTTCCTAATCCTGCAATACTTAAAGTGAAAATACATGGCCACATAATTGAACAAAATAATCCACCTGATAAAAAGGCAAATAATGCCACATTTCCTGAAGCTAATAAACCAATAATCATAGCGGTAATACCGAATAAACTGAATATTTTTAAGGTTTTCACGGGATTATCTTTAGCAATGAAGAAACCTGCAATTTGAACGGCAACGCATATGCCGAAGAATAAAATTTGATCTAATGAGTATTTTCCAAAGTTGACTAATAAAATAACACCAAATGCCAAATAAGGCACAATAATAAGTAGCCATTTTTTTAAACCTTTACTCGGGTTGAAAACAGTTATGGCGCCTACCCAACGACCAACCATTAAACCACCCCAGTATAAAGAGATAAATGGGGCTAATTGTGCATCGTTAAATGTAGCAAGCCCTAAAGCGTTTAAATTAGTCCCGTCTATAGATTGTTTTAAAAGTTCACCAAGATTACTTCCTACAGTAACTTCTACTCCTACATAAGTGAAGATAGCTAACATACCTAAAACTAATTGGGGGTGTTTCATCGCGCCCCAACCTTCTGGTGATTTTGTAGATTTTGAATAAGCGAAAAGTAGTGTGCCAATAACACCTGCTAAAGCGATAAATAATACAATTAAACGTTTATGCTCTAAAGCTTCTGTAGATACCGTGCCACTGGTATAGGTGCTAAAAATATATCCAAAACAAGCAATGATAATAACTGTTAACAGTAATAGTAAGTTTTTAGCTTTTTTAGCGGGTTCAAAACTCGTATCTGATTTTAAAGCGGGTAGTTTTTTTGAAAAATGAAATAACGCTGCGGCAATTAAAAATAAAATACCAACGCCAATGTATAAACCTTGTATAGTGGTAAGTTTAATCTCATTATTTTTAATCATAGATGCTAATTCTTCTCCCGATAATGGTGCAGAACCAAAAATAATAAAGGCCACAACAATGGGACCTATCGTAGTTCCTAAAGAGTTAATTCCTCCTGCTAAATTTAAACGGTGTGATCCAGTTTTGGGATCTCCTAAAGCAATGGTAAAAGGATTGGCAGCGGTTTGTTGTAATGAAAACCCTAAGCCTACTACAAAAAGGGCAATCAATACAAAGTAGAAAATATGTGTATCGCCTTGTTGGGCTCCAAATGTTGCAGGAAACATTATAAAAGCACCAATTGCAGAGAGTAACAGTCCATAAACAATTCCGTTTTTATATCCCCAACTATTTAGCATATCCTTTTTTAAACCACTTGAGAGTACAAACAAAAATAACGCGCCCAAATAATAGGCCCCATAAAAAGCAAAATCAACTAATTGTGATTGAAACTGGTCAATATCAAAATAGGTTTTACAAAACGGAATAAAAACACCGTTAGATGCCGCTATAAAACCCCAGAAAAAAAAGACAGTCACTAATGTGGCTAAAGCAGATTTGTTATTTTGGTTGTTCATGGTTTAAAATCTTTCTATTATTTGAGATGTATTTTGTAATTATAAAATGGCTTTGTTGCGGTTAGTTTTATAATTATAACGGCTAAATATACAAAAAACAGTTACAGATGTATCTATTAAATTTTTAGCTGTCCAACAGTCAGAAACTTTAACAAGATGTTAAAAAACCAATACTGATATTACAAGTATATTTGTAGCTTACTTAATTAAGAATATATGTCTCGTTGGATTCTAAGAATTGTTATCTTTTCTATCATAATTTTTGCCGTTGAATTTTATGCTTTTCAAGCATTAAAAACAGTTTCAAAAAGCAAACTCATACGATGGGTATGGATTGGTGTTTCAGCATTAATTTACATCAATTTAATTTACGTGATGGTCACAACACCTAGAAGTTTAGGGCAAACACAAGGATTTCAATATGCAGTAGGAGTCATGTTAACGGTGTTAATTCCTAAAGCTGTTTTAATTTTAGTATTGTTTGGAGAAGATGTGGTGCGTATGTTTCAAAAGTTAATATCTTTCCTGTTACCAGGAGAAACTAAAGCGTTTTCGGGACGTAGAGCATTTATTTCAAAAATAGCTTTAGGTTTAGCTGCCATTCCTTTTGCATCGTTTATCTACGGAATCATTCAAGGACGTTACAACTATAAAGTTTTAAAATACGAAATAGCGTTTAAAGATTTACCTGATGCTTTTGATGGATTTACGATTACGCAAATTTCAGATATCCACTCCGGAAGTTTTACCAATAAAGAGAAAATTCAATATGGTGTAGATTTAATAAATGAGCAGCAATCAGATGTGTTATTATTCACTGGAGATTTAGTAAATAATAAAGCTGATGAAATGGAAGACTGGATTGATGTCTTTAAAGTTTTAAAAGCGCCTTACGGAAAGTTTTCAGTCTTAGGAAATCATGATTATGGAGATTATGTAGATTGGGATACGCCAGAAGATAAACGTCAAAACTTTCAGGCGGTTAAAGATGTGCATCCTAAAATAGGTTTCGATTTATTACTGAATGAACATAGATACATTGAAAAAGACGGCCAACGTATGGCTTTGGTAGGTGTTGAAAACTGGGGAAAAGGCTTTAATCAGGCTGGAGATTTACAGAAAGCTTCGGAACACATTTCAAAAGAAGATTTTAAAATTTTAATGTCTCATGATCCTTCACACTGGGAAAATAAAGTAAAACAAGATGACTTTAATTATCATTTAACGTTAAGCGGACATACACATGGCTTGCAAATGGGAATTGAAATTCCTGGAATATTTAAATGGAGTCCGTCACAATATATCTATAAACAATGGGCAGGATTATATAATGAATTTGGACGTTACGTAAACGTGAATAGAGGGTTTGGGTATCATGCCTTTCCTGGACGTGTTGGTATTTGGCCAGAAGTGACTGTGATTAAGCTTAAAAAGGTTTAAAGCCATGCCATGAAACTGGTCTCTGTTGTAATTATTATGAATGTTATTAGAAAATGTGTATTTTTATAAGATAAGACACAACTAAAAGAGTAAGCTATGTCAAAATTTGGAGAATTAATAGAAAGAGATATTCCTGTATTGTTAGATTTTTTTACCGAATGGAACGAATCATCCGCCTTTATGGATGTGGTGCTTAAAGATGTCGCAGAAGCTCTTGGCGATAAGGCAAGCGTGATAAAAATTGATGTTGAAAAAAATAAAGAATTAGCAAATGCTTTACGTGTTAAAGGTTTACCTACACTAATAATTTATAAAAATGGCGAAATGAGATGGCGCCATAGTGGTGAGCAAGATGCAAATTCACTCATTACAATAATGCAAGAATTTGTTTAAGCTGGAAGGCTTTTAAATTGATACCCTTTTTTACTAAAATAGTCTAAAACTTTTGGGAGTGTGTACATCATGTTTCTTGAGGCTTTTACACTGTCATGAAATACAATAATACTTCCTGGTTTGGTGTTTTTTATGACGCCTTTTAAGCAATCTTCAGGAGTAATTTTACAATCCCAATCAAAAGATAATATATCCCACATAATAATGCGATATCCTAACTGTTGCAACTGTTGGGCTTGTTTTGTTTTTATTTTTCCGTAAGGTGGTCTAAATAATTTAAGCGCAGTTTTTGGTGCAATTAATGTTTCGGTTTTTAAAACATTTTCTACATAATCGTTTACTGAAGTTTTCCAACCTTTAAGATGGTTGTAGGTGTGATTTCCTATAAGATGTTGCTGTGCAATAATAGTATTGTAAACATCAGGATATTTATCAATATTATGTCCAATACAAAAAAAAGTAGCCTTTGCATGGTATTGTTTAAGGAGGTTTAAAGTCCAATCTGTGATATCAGGAGTTGGTCCATCATCAAAAGTTAAATAGATAATTTTATCGGTAGTCGCAATGTCCCAAACATAGTTTGGGAACATTTTTTTGACGACCAATGGTGTTTTTGTAGGTGTTATTTTCAAAAGTGATTATTGCGCGTTTAAAATACGTTCAATAGTATCTTTAGTCATATCTCTTTCTTCTCTAACAGGGGCTACTTCGGCTTCTTCATCACCTGTAAAGTGATTAAAAAGTTTTAGGTAGTTGTTAAATTTTTCTGTTTCCGCTAAAGCAAAATCTTTATCATTGTAAATAACAAGCACATCAACAAGTGCTCTGTAACGTTCAATATCTGTTACAATTTCATCTATATAACGTGTTTGTGTATCTATTGAAAGTGTGCTGTAATACGTTAAGCTTTCTTGATATTTACTAGCAACAGCTTTGTAAACTGCACGTCCTTTTTCGGCTTTACCAATTTCGTAGTAAGCGCTAATATAAGGTTCTAGTAAGGTGTAGAAACCAAAATCATCAACAGGCATTTTCTCCATCGCTAAATCTGCAATTTCTTCAGCTTTATCAAATTTCTTTTCGTTAATAAATTTCTCTATCAATCGGGCTAGGTTTCCTCTGTAAGTGATTCCGTTTTTACGTGTTTCAACATCATGATAAATATCAGTACCGCTATTTCCCCAGTCCCAAGCCATTACTTTTTGGTACATAAGATCGCTATCAATACGTCCCATATCAAAAGGGTTTGCTTTATTAATGGCAGTTTGTATAGGGACTAATTTGTAGCATAAACCATCTAGTTGAAGATAATCTTTCATCCAGATATAATCGTCATCACCAAAACTTCCACCTGTAAAATAAATAGGGCGTTCCCAATTGTTATTGGCAATAATATCTAACATTAATAGTCTGTTTTTGTACAGTCCACCTGCTTCAATATTAAGATCTACATGAGATACAATTTTATCGGCATCTTCAGGTTTTACAAGTCCGTTGTTAAGTACGACATCTTTATTAACGGGCACTCTAACGTGTCTTGTAGGTACAAAATTGGAATTCAGTAAGTACTTAGGGTAGTAGTTTATTTCTTCTGCAGAAAGTCTGTTTCTAAGTTTCGCTCTTGGATCATCATTTGAAATAAAATTCATTAAATCTTTAATGTCAATAGTATCTTTGGTAATTTCTTTTACCATTAAATAATCGCGAGTTCCATATTTATACTTGTCGTGAGTGAGTTGTGACGGAATTGGGTCACTCTCGTACGATTTACGTTTCATTTGATCGATATACCAATCGGTTTGAAATAAACTAGTATTTACTACACGTACATCAGTACGGATGCCTTCAATCTCTTGAGCATACCAAAGTGGGAACGTATCGTTATCTCCAATGGTGAATAAAATGGCATTTGGGGCGCAAGATTCTAAATATTGAACCGCCATAGCATGTGCTGTTTTTTTGTTTGAACGGTCATGGTCATCCCAGTTATTAGCTGCCAAAATTCCAGGAACTAATACTAAACACGCTAAAGTTATTGCCTGAGGAAGAAATTTGATATTGGCAATTTTTCTAACCGCATCATAAATAGCGTACACTCCAAAACCAATCCAAATAGCAAAAACATAAAAAGAGCCTACTACCGAATAATCACGTTCTCTAGGTTCAAAAGGACGTACATTGGTGTAAAACTGAATAGCAATTCCTGTAAATAGGAAGAATACCAGCATAGTCCAAAAGGTTTTCTTATCAATATTTAATAGGAATAAAAAGCCAATAAGACCTAAAATTAAAGGTAGAAAATAATACGTGTTTCTTGCCTTATTGTTTTCTACATCGCTTGGAAGATTGTCTTGAGACATCCCTAAGTGTATTTTGTCAATAAAGTTAATTCCACTAATCCAGTTACCATGTAAATCGTCATAACGTCCTTGAATATCATCTTGTCTTCCTGTGAAATTCCACATAAAATAACGCCAATACATATAGCCTAATTGATATTCTACCATGTAAGATATATTCTGACCAAGTGTAGGTTTTTCAATATCTAAAAACTGATTTCCGTATTGTTTTAAAAAGTTGTTGTAATCTTCGTAATCTATACGACCTTCAGCAACACGTTTTCTAAAATCATTAACCAAATCACGGACTTGATTTTCCATTTGATATTCAGGTTTAATTTTAAAATCAATTAAGCCGGTAAACATCATATAGTTTTCAGCATGCTCGCTACTCCACATTCTTGGTAGTATCGCTGCTTGCTTGTCGTTAAAGTTTTGTTTAGATTTTTTATAGTCGTTTACAATAACGTATTCGCCTTTTTTAAAGTCTTTTTCGTATTTAGGTTTGTCATCTACAAATGGTTCGTTTTCATCATAACCGGTATATTGTTCGGTAAATAACGGACCGTAAAATAAATGAGTTTCTGGATATTGCTCTAAATTATAATAAGCTAAAAGTTCTCGTGCACTAGATGGGTTGTTTTCATTAATGACCACATTAGCATTTGCTCTAATAGGTAGCATTAACCAAGATGAAAATCCTACGATAATAAACGTGATACAAAGTATTCCGGTGTTGAGGTGTTTGTATTGTTTCTCTCTTGTGTATTTTAATCCCAAAACAATTAAAGCTACCAAAACAATAGCGGCGATAATAGATCCTGAGTTAAAAGGAAGTCCTACGGTGTTTACAAAAAATAATTCCGAAGCACTAAAAGCTCTAAGAATATTAGGAGCTAATAATTTAAAGATGAATAATAAAATGGCTACAGCAACGATGTTAGCGATAATAAAACTTTTAACAGTAACCGTTTTGTAGTTTTTAAAGAAATATATTAATCCAATTGCAGGAATAGTTAATAGTCCCATAAAGTGAACCCCAAACGATAATCCAATTACAAATGCAATAATAATAAGCCATTTGTTACCTCTAGGGGTGTGCATATCTGCTTCCCAACGTAACCCAAGCCAAAACATAATTGACATAATTAAGGTTGCAGCCGCGTAAACTTCGGTTTCAACAGCGTTAAACCAGAAAGAATCTGTAAAAGCAAAAGCTAAACTCCCTACTAAAGCACTTCCTAAAATTGCTATTGATGCATCTTTTGTGATACCATCTTCAGTAATTACTAATTTTTTTAAGAGTAAAGAGATACTCCAAAACATAAATAAAATAGTAAAAGCACTGGCTACAGCGCTCATCATATTAAGCATCATTCCTATTTGTGAAGGCTCTAAAGCAAACATGGAAAAAAAGGCACCTAACATTTGAAATAGTGGTGCTCCAGGTGGGTGACCCACTTGAAGTTTTGATGAGGTTAAGATGTATTCCCCAGCATCCCAAAAACTTACTGTGGGTTCTAGAGTAAGTGTATAAGTAATAAGAGCTACTGCAAAAGCAACCCAACCAAGGATTGTATTCCATTTCTTGAAATTGAAATGTGTCATATTTTTATCTTAAATTAGTGCGAGCGAATTTAATAATAAATAACGTAAAGGCGTATGCTTTTAGCTAAACCTTAAGTTTTTTTAATTTTTTTTTGAAAAATGTTTGCAGAAGAGAAAAAAAGTCATACATTTGCACTCTCAATAATTAAATGGCCCATGGTGTAACTGGCAACACGTCTGTTTTTGGTGCAGAAGAGTCTAGGTTCGAGCCCTAGTGGGCCAACAATTATTAAAAAATCCTTACTTGTTTCAAGTGAGGATTTTTGCGTTTATGACTGTTTGTAAATCTTAAGTCCTTTTTTTTGACTAATAAAAAAGTCTAACTTTATTACTGTTAATTGTTTATAGTGTTATTACTGTTAATCAATTTTAAACGTAATCACCGGTCTTTTAGCATGATTTACAATGTCTTCGCTAATACTTCCGTTAAAAAAGTGAGCAATCCCTTGGCGCCCATGTGTACTAATTCCTATTAAATCGGCATTTATTTCTTTTGAAAAGTTTAAAATACCATTTTCTACAGAACTGTCGTTGTAAATATTTATAGAGTAATTCTCAAAATCATTACCTTTAATAAATTCATCAATACGTGCTTTAGATTCTATAGTTGTTGTAAAATTATTTGCAGTATTCACCATTAATAAGTGAATTTTAGAGTTGAAAGCTTTTGCAAACTTACTAGCTTGTTTGTAGGTGTCTTTATTATCGTTTTTAAAATCTGAAGCAAAAACAAGATCGTTAACATTAAAGCTTTCATGGTGATTTTTAATAACAAGTACAGGGATGTCTGAAGATCTTACTACTTTTTCAGCATTAGAGCCTACAAACATTTCTTTCATTCCGCTAGCGCCATGCGACCCCATAACAATAAAATTTATATCTAATTCATGGCATTTATCTATAATAGCAGAAAAATCACTCTCCGTTTGTACGGCTTCATGAACGGTGAGTCCTTCAAGGTAGTCACTTGCCATAATTTCTTTAAATTTTTTATGAGCAAGTTTCATAAAAAACATAGCTTCTGGTAAGGGTTCTTGTCCGCGGCCTACTACAGCATCAACCTCCTGTAACGGAATTTCTAACATGTGTAACAAATAAATTTCACTATCATGTTTTTTTGCGAGTTGTGCAGCAACCTTTAATGCGTTTTCTGCTTCTTTTGAAAAATCGGTGGGTACGAGTATTTTTTTCATATAATGGCGTGTTAGTTTAAAGTTTCTACAATTTAATAATAAAAATCGACATTGTAACTATTATGTAAATCAATATAAATGTTGTATATTTGCACCGTTGTTTGATAAAAAAGATAATGTGAGGGGACGAGAAGTCCCCTCTTTTTATACTGAAAAATGTTTAGAGATACAGTAAAAGAATTGCTAGAGAACGCCCTGAATGAAAGGGATGACCTGTTTTTAATTGACTTTAAAATAGAGGAGGATAATACGATAAGTATTACTATAGATGGAGATGATGGTGTACTCGTTGAAGATTGCATCTTTATTAGCAGATCTATTGATAATGAATTAGACAGAGAAGAACAAGATTTCTCTTTAGAGGTGGCTTCATGTGGAGCAACTACTCCTTTAACGCACAAAAGACAATATGTGAAAAACATAGGTCGTACGTTAGAAGTGAAAACTAAAGACCATGAAAAAATTGAAGCAATACTAACTGATAGTAACGAGGATGGTATTGTCTTGGAGTGGAAAACAAGAGAGCCAAAAACAGTTGGTAAAGGAAAAGTTACAGTAAAAAAGCAAGCTGAAATCCCTTTTGGTGATATTTTAGAAGCACAAGTGATAATAAAATTTTAATTCGTATATAGTTATGGAAAATATTGCGTTAATTGATTCTTTTTCAGAATTTAAGGACGATAAATTAATAGATCGTGTAACGTTAATGGCGATTTTGGAAGATGTGTTGAGAAATGCATTGAAGAAAAAATACGGTGATGACGATAACTTTGATATTATTATAAATCCAGATAAAGGCGATTTAGAAATTTGGAGAAATAGAATCGTTGTAGCAGATGATGAAGTAGAAGAACCAAATCAAGAAATTGCACTTTCTCAAGCTCAAAAAATTGAACCAGATTTTGAAGTTGGTGAAGATGTAGCTGAAGAAGTGAAATTGATAGATTTAGGTAGACGTTCAATTTTAGCATTAAGACAAAACTTAATCTCTAAAATTCACGAACACGATAATACCAATATTTACAAGAACTTTAAAGATCTTGAAGGTGAAATTTATACAGCCGAAGTACATCACATTCGTCACAGAGCAATTATATTGCTAGATGATGAAGGTAATGAAATTATACTTCCAAAAGATAAACAAATCCCTTCGGATTTCTTTAGAAAAGGAGAAAACGTTAGAGGAATCATTGAAAGTGTTGAGCTTAAAGGAAACAAGCCATCAATTATCATGTCTCGTGTAGCTCCAATATTTTTAGAGAAATTATTTGAACAAGAAATACCAGAAGTTTTTGATGGTTTAATTACTATTAAAAATGTAGTGCGTATCCCAGGAGAAAAAGCAAAAGTAGCTGTAGATTCTTATGATGACAGAATTGATCCTGTAGGTGCATGTGTAGGAATGAAAGGTTCTAGAATACACGGTATAGTAAGAGAATTAGGAAATGAAAATATAGATGTAATTAACTACACAAGTAATTTACAACTATTTATAACGAGAGCGTTAAGCCCTGCGCGTGTAACTTCAATTAAAATAAATGAAGAAACAAAACACGCCGAAGTACTTTTAAAACCAGAAGAAGTAAGTAAAGCTATTGGTAGAGGAGGTCACAACATTCGTTTGGCAGGACAATTAACAGGATACGAGATAGACGTCTTTAGAGAAGGTGCAGAAGAGGATGTAGAATTGTCAGAATTCTCAGACGAAATAGAAGACTGGGTTATAGCAGAATTCAGCAAAGCAGGTTTAGATACCGCTAAAAGTATATTAGAACAAGATGTTCTTGATTTAGTGAAAAGAACCGATTTAGAAGAAGAAACAATTTTAGATGTTTTAAGAATCCTTAAAGAAGAATTTGAAGATTAAGAAAAACATTTTAAATTTATTATTACAAGTAATTTATGGCTCAAACAAGATTAAATAAAGTATTAAGAGAACTAAATATCTCTATAGATCGCGCTGTTGATTTTCTGGAATCAAAGGGAGTGAATGTAGAGAAAAGTCCTAATACGAAAATATCGGAAGACGTTTACGCAATTCTTTCCAATGAATTTCAAACAGATGCAAGTAAAAGAGTTGCCTCTAAAGAAGTTAGTGAAGCAAAGCTAAAAGAAAAAGAAGAATTGCGCGAACAACGTGAGCGTGAGTTAGAAGAAAAGGCTAAAAAAGAAGCGGAACACAAAAAAATAGTAAAAGCTAAGGCTGAACTAAGTGGACCAAAACAAGTTGGTAAAATCGACTTAAACCCTTCTAAGTCTAAAGAGGAACCTAAAAAAGAAACACCTGCTGTTGAGACACCAGTTGTGAAAAAAGAGGAACCTGTTAAGACACCTGAAACTCCTAAACAAGAAGCGCCAAAAGAAGAGGTTAAACCTGTTGTACAAAAGACGCCTAAAGTGGAAGAGAAAAAACAACCCGTTAAAAAAGAAGTGCCTTCTAAGCCAGAACAAGAAGCGCCTAAAAAACCGGTTGTTAAACCAGTTAAAGCTGCAAGACCAATAGATATTGAAGTTGCTAAAGCGAAAGAGTCTAAAGCTAAAGAATCTAAGGAGCCAGAATCTAAAGCTGTAGAACCAAGTGCTGAAACAACTGAAGGTGGAACAGTAAAAACAAAATATCAAAAACTTTCAGGTCCTAAAATTGCTGGTGAAAAGATAGATTTATCGCAGTTTAAAAAACCAAAAAAGAAAACAGATAATAAACCTGGAGCTAACCAAGACGCCAACAAGAAAAAGCGTCGTCGTATTAGCAAAACAGGTACTGATAATAAACCAAACTTCTCTAACAATAGAGGTGGTAATAAACCAGGTGGTTACAAAGGTAACAAGCCAGGTGGAAAACGTACTCCAATTGTTAAAGCAGAACCTAGTGAAGCAGACGTTCAAAAACAAGTAAGAGAAACTCTTGAAAAACTTCAAGGGAAATCTTCTAAAGGAAAAGGAGCTAAATATCGTAGAGAGAAAAGAGACCAACACAGAGAGCAAACTGAAAAAGACTTGCAAGCTGTAGCTGCAGATAGTAAAATCCTAAAAGTAACAGAATTTGTTACTGCTAGTGAAGTTGCTACAATGATGGATGTACCGGTAACTCAAATTATCTCTGCATGTATGTCATTAGGATTAATGGTTACAATGAATCAACGTTTAGATGCCGAAACAATTAGTGTTGTCGCAGATGAATTTGGTTACGAAGTAGAATTTATTACAGCTGATATTGAAGAATCAATTGAAGTTATTGAAGATAAACCAGAAGATCTTATTGAACGTGCACCAATTATTACGGTAATGGGACACGTTGATCACGGTAAGACCTCTCTATTAGATTACATTCGTAAAGAAAACGTAATCGCAGGAGAATCTGGAGGAATTACACAACACATTGGTGCTTATGGAGTACAATTAGATAACGGACAAAAAATTGCCTTTCTAGATACACCAGGTCACGAGGCCTTTACAGCAATGCGTGCTCGTGGTGCTCAAGTAACGGATTTAGCAATTATTGTAGTTGCTGCCGATGACTCGATAATGCCACAAACAAAAGAAGCAATTGCCCATGCACAAGCTGCAGGTGTACCAATTGTATTCGCAATCAATAAAATTGATAAGCCAGGTGCTAATCCTGAAAAAGTAAAAGAAGCTTTAGCACAAATGAACTTACTAGTTGAAGACTGGGGTGGTAAAATACAATCACACGATATTTCAGCTAAATTAGGAACAGGTGTAAAAGAATTATTAGAAAAAGTATTACTTGAAGCTGAAATATTAGAGCTTAAAGCAAATCCTAATAAACAAGCTAACGGAACTGTTGTTGAAGCATTCTTAGATAAAGGTAGAGGATATGTTTCTACAATATTAGTACAAGCCGGAACTTTAAAAGTTGGTGATTATGTACTAGCTGGTAAAAACAGTGGTAAAATTAAAGCAATGCATGATGAACGTGGTAACAGCGTTAAAGAAGCAGGACCTTCAACGCCAGTATCTATCTTAGGATTAGATGGAGCACCACAAGCCGGAGATAAGTTTAATGTCTTTGAAGATGAACGTGAAGCAAAACAAATTGCCGCAAAACGTACACAATTACAACGTGAGCAATCTGTAAGAACACAACGTCATATTACTTTAGATGAAATTGGTCGTCGTATTGCATTAGGTGATTTCCAAGAATTAAATATTATCCTTAAAGGTGATGTTGATGGATCTGTTGAAGCATTAACCGATTCGTTCCAGAAATTATCTACAGAAGAAATTCAAGTTAATATTATACATAAAGGTGTTGGTGCCATTACAGAAAGTGATGTGTTATTAGCAACAGCTTCAGATGCAATTATTGTTGGATTTAATGTAAGACCAGTAGGTAATGCAAGATCAATAGCTGATAAAGAAGAAATTGACATCAGAACTTATTCTATTATCTACGCAGCTATTAATGATCTTAAAGACGCTATGGAAGGTATGTTATCTCCAGAGGTTAAAGAAGAAATTACTGGTACTGCCGAAATTAGAGAGATATTTAAAGTATCTAAAGTTGGAAACATTGCCGGTTGTATGGTAACGAATGGTAAAATCCTTAGAAATGCTGGTATCCGTATCATTAGAGATGGTGTAGTAGTTCATACAGGTACATTAGAAGCCTTAAAACGATTTAAAGATGATGCTAGAGAAGTAGCTAAAGGTTACGACTGTGGTATGCAAATTAAAGGATATAATGATATCGCTATTGATGATGTTATTGAATCTTTCCAAGAAGTAGAAGTAAAGAAGAAATTGAAATAATCAATTTTCATTATATTAAAAAGCGACTCACATGAGTCGCTTTTTTTTGCTTTATACTTTTATTATGTTTTAAAAGTTATGATCTGTATTTTAAGCTTAAATCATCATAACCCAAAAAAATGTTCAATGGTGTACTTCGGAAATCACTTTTCAAAAAGACCTGACTTTTAAATGTTGATGATCTTTTCATAAGTCGACATCATTTTAGTTTTCCATTTGATAAAGATTGATATTCATAAAACAGAAAGTCATTTCAGTTTTCAATTGTTGATAAGCTCAAAAATTTTGATTGAATTGTGTACTTTGGAAATCAGATTTAGAAAGTGACTGAACTTTTTCAATGTTGATTACCTTTTCATAAGTCGAGTTTATTTTTCCATTTGATAAAGACTGATATTCATAAAACAGAAAGTTATTTCAGTTTTCAATTGTTGATAAGCTCAAAAAGTTTTGATTGAATCGTGTACTTCGGAAATCACTTTTCAAAAAGATGTTCTTTTTCAATGTTGATGATCTTTTCATAAGTCGACATCATTTTAGTTTTCCATTTATAAAGATTGATATTCATAAAACAGAAAGTCATTTCAGTTTCAATTGTTGATAAGCTCAAAAATTTTGATTGAATTGTGTACTTCGGAAATCACTTTTTAAAAAGAAGTTCTTTTTCAATGTTGATTAACTTTTCATAAGTCGACTTTATTTTTAGTTTTCCATTTTATAAAGATTGATATTCATAAAACAGAAAGTCATTTCAATTTCCAATTGTTGATAACCTAAAAATTGATTCAATTTTTTTTCTTCGGAAATCAGATTTTGAAAGTGACTGAACTTTTTCAATGTTGATTACCTTTTCATAAGTCGACATCATTTTAGTTTTCCATTTGATAAAGATTGATATTCATAAAACAGAAAGTTATTTAAGTTTCCAATTGTTGATAAGCTCAAAAATTTTGATTGAATCGTGTACTTCGGAAATCACTTTTCAAAAAGATGTCCTTTTTTAATGTTGATTACCTTTCATAAGTCGACATCATTTTAGTTTTCCATTTTATAAAGATTGATATTCATAAAACAGAAAGTTATTTCAGTTTCAATTGTTGATAACCTAAAAATTGATTCAATTGTTTTTCTTCGGAAATCAGATTTTGAAAGTGACTGAACTTTTTCAATGTTGATGATCTTTTCAGAAGTTGACTTCATTTTAGTTTTCCATTTATAAAGATTGATATTCATAAAACAGAAAGTCATTTCAGTTTTCAATTGTTGATTAGCTCAAAAATTTTGATTGAATCGTGTACTTCGGAAATCAGATTTTGAAATTGATTAGTATTTCAATCTTTGAAGTTTTTCAGAAAAGAGTTTTAAAAAAATAACAAATAGAACTTAGCAAATTGTTAGACCAGCAATTTTAAGCTGATTATTAATCTCTTTTTAGCATTTTATAAGATTAAATTATATTTCGGACATTAAATATAAATGAGCCGTTAGATCACGTTTTAGATCTAAATAAGATTGTATATTTATTAAGGTTGCTAAAAATAATATTATGCCATTATAAATGCTATCAAAAATAAAAATCTCACCTTTTACTATTTATCATTCTCTTTGTTTTTAAGAAAATGAATATGTAATTGCATGATTACGTTTGAACTTAAAAAAAAACATAGTATTGTATGTCCGTAATTAGTGTACTATTCATTAATGTTATAATTAAGACATCTATATATAATAAAAAAAAGCGACTCATTTGAGTCGCTTTTTTGATATATTTTAAGTGTAAATTATTTACTTTCTTTCTTCGGTTGAAAAATAAAAGCATCTGCATTAAAGTCTTTTTTAATTTTAATTAAAGCCTTATCTGCTTCCAATCTGCTTCTAAATTTACCAACCCAAACTTTATATTTTGGAGTCTCATAAACTAATTCTGCATCCCATTCATTAAAAGTGTTAACAAAATTAGCCTTTTTTTGTTGTGCACTTGATCGATCACCAGAGTACACCTGAATTTTATATAATTCAACCGTTTTAATATCTTTTTTATACTCCAATAAGGTTTCAATATCACTATCCTGCTCAACAGTTACCTTTGCTTTTTGGGCAACAGCACCATGTAAGCTTCCAAATAGAGCAATTGCAATTACTAATGTTTTAATCCTTTGTTTTAACATATATTATTGTTTTTAAACAACATAGTAAGTATTTTGTTGTTTGTTTGTATTTAAAAATCACATGGCAAATTTAAGTAATTAATTTCTTCTGCTGTGTATCTTAAGATGTTTAAGTGTTTGTCTTTATTTAGAATCTTTATAAATTAAGAATTAACAGTTATCTAACATTTCTAAAATCGACTTTAAGTATTACTTTTGCTTGAGATTTTTATAACTATATTTTTTTCTTTTCAATGAAAAAACTGTGCCAAAGTTTGAAAAATAATTCAACAAAAAATATGAAACAGGTGATATACCGTAAACTAACCTCTAAGATTTTCCAATTAGGGTTTATTCTTTTACTCACGCTTTCAACTTCTGTTCTTAATGCTCAAGAAGGTGATGCGACAAAGGGTAAGTCTTTGTTTAATACAAATTGTGCTGCTTGTCATAAGCTAGACAAAAAGACTACAGGTCCTGCATTGAGAAATGTAGAACAACGATTAGCCGACGATCAAGGTTTAGACCGCGTTTGGTTAACAAGCTGGATACATAACAGTTCTGGCTTAATTAAATCAGGAGATGCTTATGCAAATCAGGTTTTTGGAGAGTACAATAATGTAGCAATGACTGCATTTCCTCAATTATCAGATCAAGATATCAGTGATATCTTAGCGTATACTGCTAAAGAAAAGGAAGTAAAAGTAGAACCAGTTCCTACAGCAGGAGAAGGTAATGCTAATGCTGAAGGCGGAGTATCAAATCAATTGATATTAGGAGCTTTAGCGTTGTTATTTGCTTTGTTGGCCTTCGCTTTAATATTAGTAAGACAGACTTTAAATAAGTTTGCTGATGCTAAAGGTATTGTAGTTGAGGAAGACGAAAAAAGAATGCCAATATGGAAAGCTTTTGTTAAGAACCAGTTCTTAGTATTAGTAACTACTATATTGTTATTGTTAACTAGTGGGTATTTTGTTTATGGTTACTTAATGCAAGTAGGTGTAGATCAAGGGTATCAGCCGGTGCAACCAATACATTTCTCTCACAAAATACACGCCGGAGATAACGGTATCGATTGTAAATACTGTCACTCTTCAGCAAGAGTAAGTAAAACATCAGGTATTCCATCACTTAATGTATGTATGAATTGTCATAAATCTGTTGCTGAATATACTGGTGAAACAACTCCAGAACATAGCAAAGAGTTTTACGATGGAGAAATTCAAAAACTATATGCTGCTGCAGGATGGAGTGATGCAGATCAAAATTATACAGGTGAATCACAACCAGTCAAATGGGTGAGAATTCATAACTTACCAGATTTTGTGTACTTTAATCACTCACAACACGTTTCTGTTGGAGGAATTCAATGTCAAACATGTCACGGACCTATTGAAACAATGGAAGTTGTTCATCAATTTGCTCCATTAACTATGGGATGGTGTATTAACTGTCACAGAGATACAGAAGTGAAAGTAAAAGATAACGGGTATTACACAAAAATACACGAACAATTATCTAAAAAATACGGTGTTGAGAAACTTACAGCTGCTCAAATGGGTGGATTGGAATGTGGAAAATGTCATTACTAAGAAATTAATAATAAAGAGTAACTCAATTATATAATATGTCATCAAACAAGAAATACTGGAAAAGTGTTGAAGAGCTAAACGAAAATAGCTCTATTGTTGAGACGCTAAAACAAAACGAATTTGTTAACGAGATTCCTACCGATGAGTTTTTAGGTGATAAAAACACATTAGAGGATTCGTCAACTACACGTCGTGACTTTTTAAAGTATGTTGGTTTTAGTACAGCTGCAGCATCACTTGCTGCATGTGAAGGACCAGTTGTAAAGTCTATCCCTTACGTAGTGCAACCAGAGGAAATTATTCCTGGTGTTGCTAACTACTATGCAACTACAATTGCTAATGGATTTGATTTTGCAAGTGTTTTAGTTAAAACTCGCGAAGGTCGTCCTATCAAGATTGAAAACAATTCATTAGCTGCTACCAACGGTAGTGCAAATGCAAGAGTTAACGCATCTGTTTTAGGACTGTATGATAGCTTAAGAGTTAAAGGTCCTATGAAAGGTGAATCACCAATTTCATGGGGAACGTTTGATGCTGAAACTAGTCAGAAATTAACCGACCTTAAAGTAGCTGGAAAAGAAATCGTGTTGTTAACCCAAACGTTTGCTAGTCCATCAACAAGTAAGTTAGTTGCAGAATTTAAAGAAAAGTATGGTAATGTGCGTCACGTACAATACGATGCAATTTCTGAATCAGCAGCACTTGACGCTTACCAAGCTAAATACGGAGAAAGAGCTTTAGCTGATTACAATTTTGAAAACGCTGAAACTATAGTTTCTGTAGGCGCAGATATCCTTAGCGATTGGCAAGGAGGAGGATTTGATGCTGGTTACGCTAAAGGGCGTGTACCGCAACACGGAAAAATGTCACGTCACGTACAGTTTGAGGCTAATATGTCTTTAACAGGTGCAAACGCTGATAAACGTGTGCCTTCAACACCTACTGAGCAAAAACAAATACTAGCTAAATTATATAGCTTAGTAGTTGGTGGTTCTGTATCTGTAGCATTACCTGCTCATATTGAGAAAGCTGTACAAGCTACTGCTGCTCAATTAAAAAAGTCGGGTAATAAAGCAGTTGTTGTTACAGGAATTCAAGATGTAAACGCACAAACTGTTGCTTTAGAAATTAATGAAGCACTAAACAGTAAGGCGTTTAATTCATCTACTCCAATTAAAACAAGACAAGGAAACGATAAGGCTGTCGCAAACTTAGTAGCTAATATGAAAGCTGGTAAAGTTGGTGCAGTTATTATGAGTGGAGTTAATCCATTATATACGTTGCCAAATGCTTCAGATTTTGCTGAAGGATTAAAGAAAACAGATTTATCTATTGCTTTCTCAATGAAAGTTGACGAAACATCTTCTGCTTGTGATTATATCGCGGCAGCACCTCACTACTTAGAATCTTGGGGAGATGTTGAAATCAAAAAAGGACATTACGCATTAACACAACCTACAATTCGTCCTTTATTCGATACTAAGCAATTTCAAGATATATTATTAAAGTGGACTGCTAATGATGCATCTTACCACAGCTACATCAAAGAAACTTGGGGAACAACAATCTTAGGAGGAAGTTCTTTTAACCAAGCATTACATGATGGTGTTTATGTAGGAGCTATAGCAACTGAAACAGAAGATACCTCTTCTGAAGATGAAACCACTGAAGCACCTTCAGGAAACGCAGCAAAAGCATTAGCTGCTTCTGCTAAAAAAGGCGCTGATTTAGAATTAACATTATATTCTAAAGTAGGTATGGGAGATGGTCAACAGGCTAACAACCCATGGTTACAAGAATTTCCAGATCCAATTACAAGAACATCTTGGGATAACTACTTAACCGTTTCTAAAGCTGATGCAGCTGCATTAGGTTTAATTAACGAAAATGTTGCCAACGGTGCATTAAATGGTAGTTTCGCTAATGTAACAGTAAATGGAACGACGATAGAAAATGTTCCAGTGATTATTCAACCAGGACAAGCAAAAGGATCTGTAGGATTATCTTTTGGTTATGGAAGAACAACTGGATTAAAAGACGAAATGAAAACCGGTGTTAATGCTTATACATTATACCAAGATTTCAATACCGTTCAAAATATAAGCGTAACTGCTGCAGCTGGTATGCATGAGTTTGCTTGTGTACAATTACAAAACACTTTAATGGGTCGTGGAGATATCATTAGGGAAACAACATTAGAGATCTTTAATACTAAAGAGAAACAAAGTTGGAATCCTATTGCTATGGTTTCTCTAGATCATAAAGAAACTCCAGTTACAGATCCAAGCGTAGATTTATGGGATGAGTTTGATCGTTCAATAGGACATCACTTTAACTTATCTATAGATTTAAACTCTTGTACAGGATGTGGGGCATGTGTAATAGCTTGTCATGCAGAAAATAATGTACCAGTAGTTGGGAAGTCTGAAATTCGTCGTAGTCGTGATATGCACTGGTTGCGTATTGATAGATACTATTCTTCAGAAACATCTTTTGAAGGCGATAACGAGAAGAAAGACAACATGTCTGGATTAAGTAGTTCGTTAAGTGAATTTGGAGAATTGGAACATGCTTCAGAAAGTCCTGAAGTAGCATTCCAACCAGTAATGTGTCAACACTGTAACCATGCACCATGTGAAACTGTTTGTCCTGTAGCGGCAACATCTCACGGACGTCAAGGTCAAAATCAGATGGCATATAACAGATGTGTAGGAACAAGATATTGTGCAAACAACTGTCCTTACAAAGTACGTCGTTTTAACTGGTTCTTATATAACGGAAATGATGAGTTTGATTATCATATGAACGATGATTTAGGTCGTATGGTATTAAACCCTGACGTTGTAGTACGTTCTCGTGGTGTTATGGAAAAATGTTCTATGTGTATTCAAATGACACAGAAAACAATTCTTGATGCTAAACGTGACGGACGTGAAATTAAAGATGGTGAATTCCAAACCGCATGTTCTGCAGCTTGTAGCAGTGGCGCAATGAGTTTTGGTGACATCAATGACAAAGAAAGTAAAGTTGCAAAACTTACTGAAGATAACCGTATGTATCACCTGTTAGAGCACGTTGGAACAAAACCAAACGTGATGTATCAAACAAAAGTGAGAAATACAACAGAAGCATAGTAGAACAATTAAGAAATAATTATAAGGATTATGGCGTCTCATTACGAAGCACCTATTAGAAGACCTTTAGTTACAGGTGAAAAATCATACCACGACATTACCGTGGATATAGCAGCACCTATTGAAGGAAAAGCAAACAAATCTTGGTGGATAGTATTTACTATTGCATTAATAGCCTTTTTATGGGGTATTGGATGTATAGTGTATACAGTAACCACAGGTATTGGTACCTGGGGTTTAAACAAAACCGTAGGTTGGGCATGGGATATTACTAACTTCGTTTGGTGGGTTGGTATTGGTCACGCAGGAACATTAATTTCTGCAGTACTATTACTATTCCGTCAAAAATGGAGAATGGCAATTAACCGTTCTGCAGAAGCAATGACAATCTTCTCGGTTGTTCAGGCAGGTTTATTCCCAATTGTGCACATGGGTCGTCCATGGTTAGCATACTGGGTACTCCCAATTCCAAATCAATTTGGATCATTATGGGTAAACTTTAACTCGCCTTTACTTTGGGATGTATTTGCAATTTCAACGTATTTATCTGTATCACTAGTTTTCTGGTGGACAGGTTTACTACCAGATTTTGCAATGATTAGAGATAGAGCTACAAAGCCTTTCCAAAAGAAAATTTACTCAATTATTAGTTTTGGTTGGTCAGGTAGAGCAAAAGATTGGCAACGTTTTGAAGAAGTATCTTTAGTACTTGCTGGATTAGCAACACCTTTAGTACTTTCTGTACACACCATTGTATCTTTTGATTTTGCAACATCAGTAATACCAGGTTGGCATACCACAATTTTCCCACCTTACTTCGTTGCAGGAGCTATATTTTCAGGATTCGCAATGGTAAATACACTTCTTATTATTATGAGAAAAGTGTGTCACCTAGAAAACTACATCACACTTCAACATATCGAATTAATGAACATTGTAATTATGCTTACAGGTTCTATAGTAGGGGTAGCCTATATAACAGAGTTGTTTATTGCTTGGTATTCTGGAGTAGAATACGAACAATACGCTTTCTTAAATAGAGCAACAGGACCTTACTGGTGGGCATACTGGTGTATGATGAGTTTCAATGTATTCTCTCCTCAGTTTATGTGGTTCAAGAAATTAAGAACAAGTATTATGTTCTCATTCTTTATCTCAATTGTAGTAAATATCGGAATGTGGTTTGAGCGTTTTGTAATTATCGTAACATCGTTACACCGTGATTACTTACCATCATCTTGGACAATGTTCTCACCAACATTTGTAGATATTGGAATTTTCGTTGGAACAATAGGATTCTTCTTTGTATTATTCTTATTATACGCTAGAACTTTCCCTGTAATTGCACAAGCCGAAGTGAAAACGATCATGAAAGCATCAGGTGAACGTTACAAGAAGATTAGAGAAAGAGGAGATAGCTTAATGGGAACTGGCGCTGATGCTAGAACCTCAGAAGTTAAAAGTAATTCAACTAAAACCGAATAGTAGCCCATGGAAACTTCAAAAGTAATTCACGCTATTTATAACGATGATGATATTTTATTGGCAGCTGTAAAGCAAGTCAAAGCAGAAAAATATCATATCGGAGAAATATATACACCTTTCCCAGTACACGGTCTAGACAAAGCCATGGGATTAGCACCAACACGTATCGCTATTGCAGCATTTATATACGGTTGTATAGGATTAACGGTTGCAACATTAATGATGAATTTCATTATGATTGAAGATTGGCCTCAAGATATTGGTGGTAAACCAAGTTTTAGCTATATCGAAAATATGCCATCATTTGTACCTATTATGTTTGAGCTTACTGTATTTTTTGCAGCCCATTTAATGGTAATTACATTTTACTTACGTAGCAGAATGTGGCCATTTAAAGATGCCGAAAACCCTGACCCAAGAACAACAGATGACCATTTCTTAATGGAAATTCCAGTGGATGGTGATGAAGAAGCTTTACAAGCTTTATTAGCAAAAACAGGAGCCGTAGAAATTAACTTAGTAGATAAAGAAGAAGCACATTAATATGAAGAGCTTAATTAAAATAACAGTTATAGCATTAGTATTAGTAGCGTTTGTATCTTGTAAAAAAGATACAAGACCTAACTATCAGTATATGCCAAACATGTACGAATCTGTAGGGTATGAAACGTATTCTGAATCTGATGCCTTTGGTAATGGTGTAGAAGCACAATTACCTGTTGATGGAACAATCTCTAGAGGACATATTCCTTTCGATATTGATGGTTCAGCAGAAGGATATCTTTTAGCAAAAACATCTTTAAATAGTATCTTAGATTCTACTAAAGTGGATTATGCAAGAGGAAAAGAACTTTACGATATTTACTGTGGGATTTGTCACGGTAATAAAGGTAATGGTCAAGGTAACCTAGTAAAACGTGAAAAAATATTAGGTATTCCAAGTTATGACGATGCTGGTAGAGCAATTACTCCAGGTAGTATTTATCACGTAATATATTACGGTAAAAATGCTATGGGATCATATGCTAACCAACTTAATGAAGAAGAGCGTTGGCAAGTTGTATCTTATGTTATGCAACTTAAGGCTGATTTAGAAAAATAAGATTGATAAAGATTATATATTAGATATGTACACATTTTCAAGTAAATTAAAGACATTTTCTATTATCCTAATGGTATTAGGTTTAATGGGTATATGTTACGGTTTTATAACATCACATAAGTCTTTTGAACAAGTTGAAACTATGTTAGCTACTGAAGCAGCTCATCATGGTGGAGGACACGCTGAAGAAGCACACGCAACCGAAGATGCACATCACGTTGTTGATGAACATGCAACAGAAGGTCATGCTGCTGTAGAACACGGACACGTAGACGAACACAAAGAACATGTAGAGCACGTACAACACCAATTAGCAAACCGTCCTTGGTCTGCTTTATATGTTGCAGCTTTCTTTTTCTTTATGATTGCTTTAGGTGTATTAGCATTTTATGCAATTCAATTTGCTGCTCAAGCAGGTTGGTCTCCAGTATTATTTAGAGTTATGGAAGGTATTACAGCATATGTACTTCCTGGTGCTTTAATAGTATTAGCAATTGCTGTTGCTCCTGGAACTATAGGTCACTACAATATTTTCATGTGGATGAATCCAGATGTTATTGATCCAGATCACGCTAGTTATGATAAATTAATTGATGGTAAATCAAGTTGGTTAAATACAGGCTGGTTTGCAGTAAGAGGTTTAATCTTTATTGCTGGTTGGTCTATTTACAGACATTTTGCACGTAAATTTTCAATAGCACAAGACAACGCTGAAAAAGGCGATAACACAAACTTTAAGAAATCTTTCCGTATCGCAGCAGTATTTTTAGTATTCTTTATATATACTGAATCTATGATGTCTTGGGATTGGATTATGAGTGTAGATCCTCACTGGTTCTCTACATTATTTGGATGGTATGTATTTGCTTCTATGTTTGTAAGTGGTATTACTGTTATTGCATTAATAACAATGTACTTAAAATCTAAAGGTCACCTAGAAATGGTAAATGATAGTCACCTTCATGATTTAGCTAAATTTATGTTTGGTATCAGTATTTTCTGGACCTACTTATGGTTCTCTCAATTTATGTTAATCTGGTATTCAAATATCCCAGAAGAAGTAACATACTTTGTAACACGTTTTCAAGATTACCAATTACCTTTCTTAGGAATGGTAGTAATGAATTTTGTATTCCCATTATTGTTATTAATGAACAGCGATTACAAACGTGTGCCATGGTTTATAGTTATGGCAGGTGTTATTATCCTTGCAGGTCATTATGTTGATATATTTAACATGATTATGCCAGCTACAGTAGGAGACAGATGGTTTATTGGAGTTCCTGAAATAGGATCTGTATTATTCTTTGCAGGATTATTTATGTTAGTTGTATTTAAAGCTTTAACAAAAGCACCATTACTAGCAAAAGGAAATCCTTACATGGGAGAAAGTGAACATTTCCATTATTAATAAATTAAATAAAAAAGAGAAACGACAATGACTGCTTTTTTTACAATTATAATAGTATTATTTATCGCTGTTGCCATCTGGCAAATGGTTAAAATATTTGATCTTGCTCAAGTTGGTAACTCAACAAGTCAAGTTGCAACAGATAAAGACAATAAATTACATGGGTATTTAATGATAGGTTTTTTAATCTTCATTTATGCTATCACAATCTATTGTTTTGCAGTATGGGGTGATTTACCATTACTTTCTAATTCTGCATCAGAACACGGACCACAAGTAGACAACTTAATGATTATTTCATTAGTTTTAATATTTGTAGTACAAACCATCACACAATTCTTACTTCACTATTTTGCCTTTAAATATAAAGGTGAAAAAGGAAAGAAAGCTTTATTCTTTGCGGATAACAATAAACTTGAAATGATCTGGACGATCATTCCTGTAATTGTATTAACAGGTTTAATTATGTACGGGTTATTTACTTGGACAGGAATTATGAATGTTAATGAAGATGAAGACCCAATGATTGTTGAACTTTATGCTCAGCAATTTAACTGGACTGCAAGATATGCAGGACAAGACAATACTTTAGGTGGTGCTAACGTAAGATTAATTGATATTGATAAAGCTAACGTTTTAGGTATTGATGAATCTGATGTAAATGCTTTTGATGATGTTATCGTTAAAGAATTACACTTACCTGTTGGACAACCAGTATTATTCAAAATGCGTTCTCAAGATGTACTACACTCAGCTTACATGCCTCACTTTAGAGCGCAAATGAACTGTGTACCAGGTATGATTACTCAATTTGGTTTTACACCAACTGTTACAACTGAAGATATGCGTTTAACACCGGATATGGTTGAAAAAGTTGCCAACATTAATGCTATAAGAATTGAAAACAAAGAAGCTGTTGAAGCAAGTGGACAAGACTTAAGGTATGAATTTGATTATCTATTGTTATGTAATAAGATTTGTGGAAAATCACATTACAACATGCAAATGAAAATCATTGTTGAAACACAAGAAGAGTTTGATGCTTGGATGAAAGAGCAAAAAACTTTTAAATAGAGCCTTTAACTAACTACAATAAGATTAAAACGATATAAGTTTATGTCAGCACACGCAGATACTCAAGCACACGACGACGATCACGGACATCATCACAAACAAACGTTTGTAACAAAATACCTTTTTAGTACAGATCATAAAATGATTTCTAAACAGTATTTAATTACTGGTACTATAATGGGAGTTATTGGAATATTGATGTCAATCATGTTCCGTATGCAAATCGCATGGCCAGAAGAACCAAATGTACTTTTTGAGGCCTTATTAGGAAAATGGGCACCAGGTGGTGTTATGGATGCAGATATTTATTTAGCATTAGTAACTATTCACGGTACCATAATGGTATTCTTTGTACTTACAGCAGGATTAAGTGGTACATTTAGTAACCTTTTAATTCCATTGCAAATTGGAGCTAGAGATATGGCTTCAGGATTCCTTAACATGGTATCATACTGGTTATTCTTTTTATCAAGTGTCATCATGTTATGTTCTTTATTTGTTGAAGCTGGTCCAGCTGCAGCAGGTTGGACAATTTATCCACCACTATCTGCTTTACCAATGGCACAAGGAGGTTCTGGAATGGGAATGACGCTTTGGTTAGTCTCTATGGCTATCTTTATTGCTTCTTCTTTATTAGGATCATTAAACTACATAGTTACTGTATTAAATTTACGTACTAAAGGAATGTCTATGACGAGATTACCTTTAACTATATGGGCATTTTTTGTAACAGCTATTATTGGTGTTGTATCTTTCCCAGTATTACTTTCTGCTTGTTTATTGTTAATTATGGATAGAAGTTTCGGAACATCATTCTTCTTATCAGATATATTTATACAAGGTGAAGTATTACATTACCAAGGTGGGTCTCCAGTATTATTTGAACACTTATTCTGGTTCTTAGGTCACCCAGAGGTATATATTGTAATCTTACCAGCAATGGGAATGGTTTCAGAAATCATGGCTGCCAACTCACGTAAACCAATCTTTGGATACCGTGCAATGATTGTATCTATACTTGCAATTGCATTCTTATCTACAATAGTTTGGGGTCACCATATGTTTATCTCAGGAATGAACCCATTCTTAGGATCAGTATTTACATTTACAACATTATTAATTGCGATCCCATCGGCAGTAAAAGCCTTTAACTGGATCACCACAATATGGAAAGGTAATATCCAAATGAATACAGGTATGTTATTCTCTATTGGATTTGTATCTACATTTATTACAGGTGGTTTAACAGGAATTATCCTTGGAGATTCAGCATTAGATATTAACGTTCACGATACGTACTTCGTAATTGCTCACTTTCACTTAGTAATGGGAATATCTGCACTTTACGGTATGTTTGCTGGTGTATACCACTGGTATCCAAAAATGTTTGGTCGTATGATGAACAAAAACTTAGGATATATCCACTTCTGGATTACAGCAATATGTGCTTACGGAGTATTTTTCCCAATGCACTTTATTGGAATGGCAGGTTTACCAAGACGTTACTATACAAACTCTAACTTCCCATTATTTGATGATTTAGCAGATGTAAATAAAGTAATTACAGTATTCGCTATTATTGGAGCTGTTTTTCAAATCGTATTCTTATATAACTTCTTTGTAAGTATGTTCTACGGTAAGAAAGCAACACAAAATCCATGGAGATCTACAACATTAGAATGGACAACACCTGTTGAACATATCCACGGAAACTGGCCAGGTGAACTTCCAACAGTATACCGTTGGGCTTACGATTACAGCAAACCAGGACACGATGTTGATTTTGTAATGCAAAACGTACCTCTTAAAGAAGGTGAAGAAGAATTACAACACTAAGTTCTACTTAAAAAATAAGAACTCTTTTTTAGAGATTCTATAATAATATTAAAAGCCTTTCTATCTATTAGAAAGGCTTTTTCTTTATCTTTGTTTTATATGAATGCAAACTTAGATCCCACAAACGATAACCATTCTTCTGAAGAATTTGATGTCGAAAAACAGTTAAGACCACTATCATTTGATGATTTTACAGGTCAAGATCAAGTATTAGAGAATCTTCAAATATTTGTACAAGCAGCAAACCAAAGAGAAGAAGCTTTAGATCATACACTATTTCACGGCCCTCCAGGATTAGGTAAAACTACACTTGCACATATTTTGGCAAGTGAACTTAATGTAGGAATTAAAGTCACTTCAGGACCCGTTTTAGACAAACCTGGTGATCTTGCAGGATTACTAACAAACTTAGACGAGCGTGATGTGTTATTTATTGACGAAATTCACCGTTTAAGTCCAATTGTTGAAGAGTATTTATATTCAGCAATGGAAGATTATAAAATTGATATCATGATCGAGTCTGGACCAAATGCCAGAACTGTTCAAATCAATCTAAATCCTTTCACACTTATTGGAGCAACCACACGATCTGGATTACTAACCTCACCAATGCGTGCGCGTTTTGGAATTCAAAGTCGTTTACAATACTATAATACCGAATTATTAACTACCATCGTACAACGGAGTGCAACCATTTTAAATGTGGCCATTTCTATGGAAGCAGCGGTTGAAATTGCTGGTCGTAGCCGTGGAACACCTCGTATTGCAAATGCATTATTACGTCGTGTAAGAGATTTTGCACAGATAAAAGGAAACGGAAGTATTGATATTGCTATTGCAAAATATGCACTTGAAGCACTTCATGTTGATGCTCATGGATTGGATGAAATGGATAATAAAATTCTAACTACTATTATTGAAAAATTTAAAGGTGGTCCCGTTGGAATTACAACATTAGCAACTGCTGTTAGTGAAAGCGCCGAAACTATTGAGGAAGTTTACGAACCCTTTTTAATTCAACAAGGATTTATAATGCGAACGCCTCGTGGTCGTGAAGTTACAGAAGCAGCTTACAAACATTTAGGAAAAGTAAAAGGTCCAACTCAAGGTGGTTTATTTTAATTGCCTTTTTTGTACTTATAATGGATTTAAAAAATAAAGATTATGCCCAATAAAACTGAAATTCCAGAAGTGCCATTATCTAATTTTTTAAAACATTCATTACATATTTTAAAAAACCCATTACCGTTTCATAATGCTAATTTTACTAAAAGAGGCGATACGTTTAAACTTAAAATAGGGTTTTCTACTGAAATATTTTTTTCCAGAAATGCCGCTTTTGCAGAATATGTACTTCAGAAGCATCAAAAAAACTATGTAAAGTCTAAAATTCAAACAGAAGACTTAGTCAAATATGTGGGTACAGGATTATTAACAGCCGAAGGTGAACACTGGAAAACCCAACGTAAATTAATTCAACCAGCATTTTATAAAAAGCAATTAGTACTGCTTTTAGATACTATTAATTTAGCGATAGCTTCCGAATATAAAAAAATCACACCCAACCAAACCATTGATGTGTTTCCTATATTCAATGACTTGGCATTTCAAACGGTTGTAAAATCATTATTTAGTAGTGCTGCAAATGTTACACAAATAAACCGCCTACAATTTATTACCGAAGCCGCACAACGTATGTTGGTAAAAGAGTTGAGACAACCCTATTTAGGGTGGTGGTTTAAAGCGAGTGGTATTTTAGAAAAACACTTGAATCTTACTAGAGAAGCGCGCGAAATTTTAAGAGGAATTGTTGCAGAACGTCGTCAATCTACAGAAAAGTATGACGATTTATTAGACATGCTCTTAGAAGCCAAATATGACGATGGAAGCCATATGGATGAAGAACAATTAATTGACGAAATTTTAATTCTCTTCACCGCAGGACATGAAACCACATCAAGTGCTTTAACGTTTACTTGTCAACTTTTGGCACTACATCCAGAATGGCAAACCGAAATTTATAACGAAATTGAAGCCAATAAAGATAAAGATATTATGAGTATGGTAATGGCCTCAAAAAAATGCCAACAAGTAATTGAAGAATCTATGCGATTATATCCACCGGTATACTTTATTGATCGTGTAAATGTTGAAGAAGACACTTTTGAGAATATGACTTTTCAACCGAAATCAAATATCTTGTTTTCTGTATATGAAATGCATCGTCATGCTAAACTTTGGGAAGATCCAGATGCGTTTAAACCCGAACGTTTTAA
The DNA here is from genome assembly GCF_052934785.1 of Lacinutrix undariae. Classification (NCBI taxonomy): domain Bacteria; kingdom Pseudomonadati; phylum Bacteroidota; class Flavobacteriia; order Flavobacteriales; family Flavobacteriaceae; genus Lacinutrix; species Lacinutrix undariae. The sequence continues at coordinate 832,026 of NZ_CM128809.1, read as the reverse complement.
TGATGGTGGACGACAATTTTCATCACAATATTTCCCGTTTGGCGCAGGACCAAGAAAATGTATAGGGAATAACTTTGCGATGTTCGAAATGATTATGGCCATCACGCAATTGGTGAAAACTTATAAAATTATTCCGAAGTTTGACGAGATTGATATTACACCACTTATCACTTTAAAGCCCAAAAACGCTTTTCTAAAATTCGAAAAACGTTAAAATTGATTGCTAATAAATCAAAATACAGTCAGTTTATAAAAGCCGAAGCCAAACGTTTGGGGTTTTTGTCGTGTGGAATTAGTAAAGCCGAATTTTTAGAAACCGAAGCACCACGATTAGAAAACTGGCTCAATAAGAACATGAATGGCGAAATGCGCTACATGGAAAATCATTTTGATAAGCGTTTGGATCCTACAAAACTGGTGGACGATTCAAAATCTGTGATTTCATTATTACTGAATTATTATCCTGAAGAGACTCAAAATACAGATAGTTTTAAGATTTCAAAATATGCTTATGGCACCGATTATCATTTTGTAATTAAAGACAAATTAAAAACGCTTTTAGAAAGTATTCAAGATGAAATAGGCGAAGTTAGTGGTCGTGCATTTGTAGATTCGGCACCTGTTTTAGATAAAGCTTGGGCTGCAAAATCGGGTTTGGGTTGGATAGGTAAACATTCTAACTTATTAACACAACAAGTGGGATCATTTTATTTTATTGCCGAATTAATTATTGATTTGGATTTAGAATATGATCATGCCACAACCGATCACTGTGGAACTTGTACCAAATGTATTGATGCGTGTCCAACTCAAGCTATTACTGAACCTTATGTGGTTGATGGTAGCAAATGTATTTCTTATTTTACTATTGAACTCAAAGACAATTTACCGCAAGAATTTAAAGGAAAATTTGACGATTGGATGTTTGGTTGTGATGTATGCCAAGATGTTTGTCCTTGGAACCGTTTCTCAAAATCGCATAGTGAACCCTTGTTTAATCCGCATCCTGAATTGTTGGATATGACTAAAAAAGATTGGGAAGAGATTACTCAAGATACCTTTCAAAAAGTGTTTCAAAAATCGGCAGTAAAACGGACTAAGTTTTCAGGTTTAGAACGTAATATTAAGTTTTTGAAGTAAAATATGTCTTAACTAGGTTATGCTAGTATTTGTTTTTTCATCCATAAAAAGAAAAAGAAATTAACTTTTTGCCACATTTATTCCATATTCTGCTGTAAAATACGTCATGTATAGGTCACAGATTAAGTTTTTTAAAAGATTAGAGATTAAGCAACAGTATTACTACATTTGTAAATTCATATTGATACAATTTTTATGAGTAAAAAAGATAGTAAACGTCGCGAAGCATTAGTATATCATGCTAAGCCAACTCCAGGAAAAATACAAGTAGTACCTACAAAAAAATACGCTAGCCAAAGAGATTTAGCATTAGCCTATTCACCAGGTGTAGCCGAACCTTGTTTGGAAATCGCTAAAGATAAAAACAATGCCTATAAATATACAGCCAAAGGTAACCTAGTAGCTGTAATCTCTAACGGAACAGCTGTTTTAGGATTAGGAAACATAGGACCCGAAGCCTCAAAACCAGTAATGGAAGGAAAAGGCTTACTGTTTAAAATATTTGCAGATATTGATGTTTTTGATATTGAAGTAGATACCGAAAATATTGAAGAATTTATTCAAACGGTAAAAATGATTGCACCAACTTTTGGTGGAATTAACCTTGAAGATATTAAAGCACCCGAAGCCTTTGAAATTGAACGTCGCTTAAAAGCCGAATTAGATATTCCGGTAATGCATGACGATCAACACGGAACCGCTATAATTTCTGCAGCAGCATTACTTAATGCCTTAGAAATTGCCGGTAAAAAAATTAGTGAAGCTAAGATTGTAATTAGTGGAGCCGGTGCAGCAGCTATTTCATGTTCTAGATTATACCAAGCTTGTGGTGCAGACCGCAAAAATATGGTGATGGTAGATAGTAAAGGGGTTATTCGTGATGATAGAGACAACCTTACTACAGAAAAAGCAGAATTTGCTACACATCGTAAAATTGATACATTAGCAGAAGCAATGAAAGATGCCGATGTGTTTATTGGGCTTTCAAGAGCCGATGTTGTGCAACCAGAAATGCTAAAAACAATGGCTATAAATCCTATTGTCTTTGCAATGGCAAATCCAGATCCAGAAATTGAATATGATTTGGCAATGGCTGCTAGAGAGGATATTATTATGGCAACTGGGCGTAGCGACCATCCTAATCAAGTAAATAATGTACTTGGTTTTCCTTTTATTTTTAGAGGAGCGCTAGATGTTCGTGCAACTAAAATTAATGAGGAAATGAAAATGGCCGCAGTATTTGCTATAGCTAAATTAGCTAAAGAACCTGTGCCAGAGCAAGTAAATATTGCTTATGATGAAACCAGATTAACCTTTGGTAGAGACTACATTATTCCAAAACCATTTGACCCACGTTTAATTGCCGAAATACCACCAGCAGTTGCAAAAGCAGCTATGGAAAGTGGTGTAGCAAAAGAACCAATTACAGATTGGGAAAAATACAGAGAAGCACTTTTAGAACGTTTAGGGTCTGATAATAAAATTGTAAGATTATTATTAAACAGAGCTAAACTAAACCCAAAACGTGTAGTGTTTGCTGAAGCAGATCAATTAGATGTGTTAAAAGCAGCGCAAATAGCGCACGAAGAAGGTATTGCAATTCCTATTTTATTAGGACGTCGCGATGCTATTGAGCGTTTAAAAGAAGAAATTGAATTTGATGCCGATGTGCAGATTATTGATCCGAAATCGGATGAAGAAGAAGCACGAAAAAATGAATACGCAAATGTATACTGGCAACAAAGTAGACGTAAAGGAATTACCTTATACGAAGCGCAGAAAAAAATGCGTGAGCGTAACTTTTTTGCAGCTATGATGGTTAACGAAGGAGATGCAGATGCATTAGTATCTGGATATTCTAGAAGTTATCCTTCGGTTGTAAAACCTATGTTAGAAATTATTGGTTTAGCACCTGGAGCAACTAGAGCTGCGGCAACCAATGTAATGATGACACAAAGAGGACCAATGTTTTTAAGTGATACCGCTATAAATATCAATCCGTCAGCTAAAGATTTAATTAAGATTGCTCAAATGACTTCCCGCGTTGTAAAAATGTTTGGAATGAAACCAGTAATGGCTATGACTTCTTTTTCAAACTTTGGATCTTCAAAAGATGAGACATCAACTAAAGTTAGAGAAGCTGTTTCTTATTTACATAAACGTTATCCTGATTTAGATATTGATGGAGAATTACAAACAGATTTCGCCTTAAATAGCGAGATGCTACAATCTACATTTCCATTTTCTAAACTAGCAGGAAAGAAAGTAAATACACTTATTTTTCCAAACTTAGAATCGGCTAATATCACTTACAAATTATTGAAAGAACTTAATAAAGCAGAATCTATCGGACCGATTATGATGGGAATGCGCAAACCAGTTCATATTATTCAATTAGGAGCAAGTGTTGATGAGATTGTAAACATGACGGCAATTGCTGTTATTGATTCGCAACAAAAGGAGCGACAAGAGCAAGAGCGTAAAACGCTATAATAAAAGTAATCAGCACTATAATCAAATTATTTATTACATTTGAGATATTAATTAACATAAATTAATGATAACACATATTCAAGGAAAACTTGTAGAGAAAAATCCAACCGACGTTGTTATTGACTGTAACGGTGTTGGTTATATGCTTAATATTTCGTTACATACGTTTTCTCAAATTCCAGATCAAGAATTAATTAAATTATATACTCACCTTCAAGTTAAAGAAGATTCCCATACGTTATTTGGGTTCTCTTCTTTAGCTGAACGTGAAATTTTTAGATTACTAATCTCTGTAAGTGGTATAGGCGCAAGTATTGCACGTACCATGTTATCATCTTTAACACCAAAACAAGTTAGAGAAGGTATTGCGCTTGGTGACGTCGCATTAATTCAATCTATAAAAGGAATTGGCGCAAAAACAGCACAACGTGTTATTATAGAACTCAAGGATAAAGTGTTAAAAATATATGACATCGATGAAGTTTCGGCTGTAAAAAGCAATACAAACAAAGATGAAGCGTTATCAGCTTTAGAAGTTCTTGGATTTAATAAAAAACAAGCAGAACGTGTAGTTGATAAAATTGTAGCTAACGAGCCAGAAGCAACTGTAGAGTCTATTATTAAAGCCGCATTAAAAAATTTATAAGCGATTTGAGTACAACCAACCATACTTTTAAAGAATTAATTAGACCTTATATCCTATTTAGTTTAGCAATACTGTGTAGCACATTTAGTTTTGCACAGGAAGCAATACCTGCTGATACAGATAGTACTAAAACAGGACATGCTTTAGGAAGTCTAAAAATGCCTAATCCTAATAGTGTTGTATCAAAATATACGTACGATGCCCAAATGGACAGGTATATCTTTACCGAAAAAGTTGGTGAGTTTAATCTTAATTATCCTATAATTTTAACTCCTGCAGAATATCAAAAATTAGTGCTTCGCGAACAACTTCAAGCTTATTATAAGAAAAAAGTTGATGCTGCCGAAGGAAGAAAAGAAGGTGCGGAAGACGAACAGAAAAATTTATTACCAGAATTTTATGTAGAATCTGCTTTTTTTGAAAGTATTTTTGGAGGAAATACTATTGAAATTGTTCCTCAAGGATCAGTTGAAATGGATTTAGGAGTCTTATTCACAAAACAAGAAAATCCATCATTTTCACCAAGAAATCAAAGTAATTTTACCTTCGATTTTGATCAACGAATTAGTTTAAGTTTACTAGGTCAAGTAGGAACACGTTTACAAGTAACAGCTAATTATGATACCGAATCTACTTTCGATTTTCAAAATTTAATCAAATTAGAATACACACCAACCGAAGATGATATTGTAAGAAAAATTGAAGTTGGTAACGTAAGTATGCCACTTAATAGTTCTTTAATCACAGGAGCACAAAGTTTATTTGGTGTAAAAACAGAATTACAGTTTGGAAAAACAAGCGTAACAGCTGTGTTTTCTGAACAAAAATCACAATCTCAAACCGTAGTATCACAAGGTGGTGGAACTTTAGAGGAGTTTTCTTTCTTTGCGCAAGATTACGATGAAAATCGTCACTTCTTCTTAGCGCAATATTTTAGAAATAACTATAACAAATCTTTAGAGAAATACCCATATATTAATAATAATATACAAATAACTCGTGCTGAAGTATGGGTAACTAATAGAACCAACCAAACAGAAAATATTCGTAATGTTGTAGCGCTTCAAGATTTAGGAGAGTCAGATATTCTTGGATTAGATGTTATTCCAGGTGGTTTTGTTAACGTAGGAGGGAATGCTTATCCTGATAATGAAAATAATGATTTTAATCCCTTAAATATTGGAGGAGCAGGATCACAGTTAAGTACAATGGTACGAGATATTACAACTGTTGAACAAGGTATTTTGGCAAGTGCAAATGAAGGTTTTGATTTTGGAAAACTTGAAAATGCCAGAAAACTAACAGAAAATTCAGATTATACTTTAAATACACAATTAGGTTATATTTCGTTAAACCAACGTTTGTTGAGTGACGAAATTCTAGCCGTAGCATTTCAATATACCGTAGGAGGTAAAGTATACCAAGTAGGGGAGTTTGCTAATGATGGAGTTTCAGCAACCGATGTTTCTACAGATACAGGAACAGGAAACCAAGTAGTAACTAATAATGCATTAGTATTAAAAATGCTTAAAAGTGCTATCACAAGTGTTGATGAACCGATTTGGGATTTAATGATGAAAAATATCTACGATACGGGTGCTTATCAACTAAGTCAGGAAGATTTTAAATTGAATATATTTTATAGCGAATCATCTGCTCTTAATTATATTACACCTGTTGAGGGAACCACATTTCCGCAATATGATAATAACTCAACCGATCCAACAGACGATACTGAGATATCTGAAACCCCTTTAATTCGCTTATTTCATTTAGATCGTTTAAACTATAATAACGATCCACAACTTGGAGGAGATGGATTTTTTGATTACGTTGAAGGACAAACCATACTTTCTGCCAACGGAAAAATTATTTTTACAAAAGTAGAACCTTTCGGACGTTATTTATTTGATGTTTTAGATGATGATGGTAATGATAATAATAATGAAGCCGATTATGAGGCGGATACTTATACCAACTTAAATCAAGAAAAATACGTTTACGATATTTTATATAAGTCTACCAAAACTGCCGCATTAGAACAGATTGAAAAAAATAAATTCCTTCTTAAAGGAAGTTATAAATCTTCAGGAAGTGATGGGATTTCTTTAGGCGCATTTAATGTACCTCAAGGATCTGTAGTTGTTACTGCTGGAGGACGTACCTTAATTGAAGGCGTTGATTATACCGTAAATTATCAATTAGGACGTGTACAAATTTTAGATGAAGCATTAAAAGCATCTACAACACCAATTAATGTTTCGGTAGAAAATAATGCTGTTTTTGGACAACAAAGCAAACGTTTTACGGGGATAAATGTTGAACATCAATTTAATGAGAACTTTGTATTAGGTGGTATATTTTTAAACCTAAGTGAACGCCCAATAACTCAAAAAGCAAATTATAATTCCGAACCTATAAATAATACCATTTTAGGTTTCAACGGAAACTATTCAACCGAAGTTCCGTTCTTAACACGATTAGCTAATAAACTACCTAATATTGATACCGATGTGCCATCAAACCTTTCTTTAAGAGGAGAATTTGCATATTTAGCACCAGGTTCGGCTAATGGTGCCGATTTTAACGGAGAAGCCACAGCTTATGTTGATGATTTTGAAGGTACACAAGGTGCTATCGATTTACTATCGGCAAGTTCTTGGTATTTGTCAAGTAGACCACGTACTGTTAATAACGCAACTTATGATAATCCTATAAATTTTACAGGTGTTGAAAACGGTTACGACAGAGCATGGTTAAACTGGTATACTGTAGATCCTATTTTTTACAGTACACAACGCCCAAGTGGTGTTACCGATGATGATGTTTCTAATTTATATACAAGACGTGTATTTATAGATGAAATTTTTCCTGAAATAGATATTTCTCAAGGACAAACTACTGTGATTTCTACTTTAGATTTAGCCTATTACCCAGCAGAAAGAGGACCATATAATTTTGATCCTTCAGCAGCAGATGGTACTATTAATAATCCAAGTAATGCTTGGGCAGGTATTACCAGAGCAATTACCTCTACAGATTTTGAACAAGCCAATGTTGAGTATATTGAATTTTGGGTGCAAGATCCTTTTCTAGATGATTTTACAGGAACAAACCCAGGAGGGAAATTAAAAATTAACTTAGGTAATATCTCAGAGGATATTCTTAAAGATGGTAAAAAACAATATGAAAATGGATTGCCAGAAGATGGAGATATTAGTATTCTAACTCCAGAAACTGCTTTTGGTACCGTCGTTCCAACCAATCAATCTTTAATTTATACATTTTCTTCAACAGGTAATCAGCGTACCAACCAAGATGTTGGGTATGATGGTTATGATGATGCCGAAGAAATCTCAAAATTTGGTGCGCAATTTGGATCAGATCCATCAAATGATAATTATACCTATTTCTTAAATACTGATGGAGATATTTTTGAACGTTACAAATATTATAACGGCTTAGAAGGGAATTCACCAGATACATTTACCGAAACCAATAGAGGATCTACAACACAGCCTGACGTAGAAGATATCAATAGAGATAATACTATGAATACTATTGATAGTTATTATGAGTATGAAATTGATATTACACCAGCATCTTTAAATATAAATAACGAGCAGATTAATGACATCAAAACCCGAGATGTTGAGTTGCCAAATGGAGATGTAAGAGAGGTCACTTGGTACCAATTCAGAATTCCTATTTCCGAACCAACGGCAGCCATCGGAGGTATTTCAGATATTAGATCCATACGTTTTGCACGTTTATTTTTAAATGAATTTACTCAAAATACTGTATTGCGTTTTGCAACTTTAGATTTAGTACGAAGCGATTGGAGACGTTATACTTTAGATTTAGATAACGACAATACGAATAACAGTGCCAATGCAGAGTTAACAACCGGAGTAGTAAGTTTACAACAAAACGAAGGAAATTATGTGCTACCTCCAGGTGTTGAACTAGAAGAATTAAATAACAACAATAATATTATCAGTCAGGATGAGCAATCATTAGTTATAAATGTATGTGACTTAGAACCTACTGATTCAAAAGGAGTTTATAAAAATATCAGTATTGATATGCGTCAGTATAAAAAGCTACGTATGTTTATGCATGCTGAAAATGGTGACTCTGGAACTTTAGATGATAACGAAATGGTAGGGTTTATCCGTATGGGTAATGACTTTACAGATAATTATTATCAAATTGAAGTACCACTTAAAGTTTCAACAGGATCTGTTTTAGATACCGATGTTTGGCCAGAAGAAAATGAAATAAACATCTTACTATCATTATTACAAGACATAAAATCTGAAGGTATATTAAATGGAACTTTAGCTAATATAGAACCTACATTTTATGATGTAATTGATAACCAATTAAGTGCTAATCCAGTAACAGAGTTCTCAGATTATACAGAAGGACAACAACGTATTGCTATAAAAGGAAATCCTAATTTTGGAGATATTAGAGTTTTAATGCTTGGATTAAAAAGCATCAATCCTGATAACGAGAATGTTTGTGGAGAATTCTGGTTTAATGAACTGCGTTTAGCCGATATGGATAACGAAGGGGGTTGGGCAGCTGTAGCAAGTGTAGATACTAATATTGCCGATTTTGCTAGTATTAGTGCTACCGGTAGAAAAAGTACTGCAGGGTTTGGTTCTGTTGAACAAGGCCCAAGCGAGCGTAGTATTGAAGATGTACAACAATATGATGTAGTAACTAATGTTAATTTAGGGCAATTATTACCAAAAAAATGGGGAATTCAAGTGCCATTTAATTATTCGCAAAGTGAAGAGTTGGTAACTCCTAAATACGATCAGTTTTATAATGATTTAACTTTAGATTCTCGTCTTTCAGCAGCTGATACTGATGAAGAGCGCGAAACCATTGAATCTCAATCTGAAGAATATACAAAACGGAAAAGTATCAATTTTATAGGTGTTAAAAAACAACGTACAGGTGAAGCAAAACCTAAAGTTTATGATGTTGAGAATTTAACATTCAATTATTCATATAACAAAGTTGAATACAGAGATTACGAAATTGAGAGTTCATTAGATCAAAATATAAAAGCAGGTGTTAACTATGCGTATAGTTTTCAGCCATTAATTATTGAGCCTTTTAAAAATAACGATTCACTGTTTACCGGAAAATATTGGAAAATATTAAAAGATTTTAATCTTAATTTATTACCAACTAATTTTTCTGTAAATACAAATATTGTAAGACAATTCAATAAACAAAAATTTAGAGAAGTAGGATTAACTTCTGCAGATATTGGTGTTGAAGAGTTATTCCGAAGAAATTATACTTTCGATTTTCAATATGCAATTAACTATAATATTACAAAAGCGTTAAGTTTCAATTTTAATGCGGCAAACAATAATATTGTAAGAAACTATTTTGTTGATGATGTGCTTAATGGTGAGCAAGATGCATCATTAGATGTTTGGGACGGATTCTTTGATCTAGGAGATCCTAATATTCAGAATCAACAATTTCAATTAAACTATGAAATACCATTATATAAAATTCCAACATTAAGTTTTATGAGAGCATCATATTCTTATACTGGAGATTTTCAATGGACAAAAGGTTCTGATTTAAATACTAATTTTGAATATACCGATCCAACAACAGGTGCGGTTTCAACTTACGATTTAGGAAACTCCATACAAAATGCAAACACGCATAATTTAAACACAACGTTTAATATGGAGACGTTATATAAGCATTTAGGTTTAGTAAAAAAGAAGGCTCAAAAATCAAGAATATCTTCTCGTAAAAGAGGTATTCCGGGACGATCTTTAAATGCAAATGCTACTCCAGAACCTGTTGAGAAATCTAAAAAAGGTGTCGGTTCAAAATTATTAAACGGTGCTATTGATTTGGTGACGAGTGTAAAACGTGTGCAGATTAATTATTCTGAAAACAACGGATCTTACTTACCAGGATATTTAAGAACTCCAGGTTTTATTGGAACATTAAAACCAACACTAGGCTATACTTTTGGTAGCCAAAGTGATATTAGAAGCCAAGTAGCAAGTAATGGATGGTTAACCGTTTTTCCAGAATTTAATCAACAATATACCGAGACTACAAACCGTATTTTAGATATTTCGGCAAATGTAGAATTGATTAAAGATTTAAAAATAGATCTTACTGGAGGACGTGTATATGCCGAAAGTATTACAGAAAACTTTAACGCTACCGATCTTAATGGCGACGGGTTTAGTGATACATACAACACATTAATTACTAATGCCTACGGAAACTTTAATATCTCTACCTCATTAATAAAAACAGCATTTAGCCCAAGTAACGAAACCGAATCTAAAGCTTTTGATGATTTTAGAGCCAACCGAAAAGTAATTGCTAATCGTTTGGCACGTAAATTTTACGGGAATTCAACATACGCAGTAGATGCCGAAGGTTACCCATTAGGATTTGGTAAAACAAGTCAGGCAGTATTATTACCATCATTTTTATCGGCTTACCAAGGTGTTAATCCAGAAAAAGTAAAATTAGGTGCGTTTAGAGATATTCCAATCCCTAACTGGCAATTAAAATATACTGGATTTATGAAAATGAAATGGTTTAAAAAACGCTTTAAACGTTTCTCTCTTACACATGGTTACCGCTCTAGCTATACCGTAAATCAATTTATTACTAATTTAGATTATAGTGCAGCAGATCCAACAGTAGGTTATGCATCTCAAGATGACGACGTATTAGATCAGTCTGGAAATTATAAAAATCAAACACTATTTAGTAATATCAATTTAGAAGAACAATTTAGCCCATTATTCCGTATTGATTTCGAAATGAAAAACTCTATTAAAGTATTAATAGAAATGCAAAAAGATAGAGTGTTATCATTAAGTTTTGATAATAATTTACTAACAGAAATTCAAGGAAAAGAATACACATTAGGATTAGGTTACCGTATAAAAGATGTAAAAATCAATGCAAAAATGGCAGGTCCAAAACAAATTATAAAAAGTGATCTTAATATGAAAGCAGATATTTCGGTAAGAAATAATAAAACTATTATTAGATATCTAGATATTGAAAACAATCAAGTAACATCAGGGCAAACTGTATGGGCACTTAAGTATAATGCAGATTATGCTTTTAGTAAAAACTTAACAGGAATTTTTTACTTTGATTATAATTTTTCAGAATACGCTATTTCAACCTCATTTCCACAAACAACAATACGTTCAGGAATTACATTAAGATATAATTTTGGAAACTAAATAGGAAGTCTTTAATTTCTGAAGAAAAAAAATAAAAAAACAACTAAAATTGAGCATTTAAAAAATTACATTTGCTCAAACAAAAAATAACACAATGAATATACCAGCAGAATTAAAGTACACAAAAGACCACGAATGGGTAAAAATTGAAGGCGATACAGTAACTATCGGTATTACAGATTTTGCACAAAGTGAATTAGGAGATATCGTTTATGTTGAAGTTGAAACTTTAGATGAAACTTTAGATGCCGAAGAAATTTTTGGAACCGTTGAAGCTGTAAAAACAGTATCAGATTTATTTTTACCAGTATCTGGTGAAATTATTGCTTTTAACGATACTCTAGAAGATGCTCCAGAAAATGTAAATACCGATCCTTACGGTGATGGTTGGATGATTAAAGTAAAAGTTTCAGATGCCTCTCAATTAGATGAGTTAATGTCTGCAGACGATTATAAAGCATTAATAGGTGCCTAATAAACAATTAGCTCTAGTAGCATTGCTAAGCTTTGTAGCGGCTTTAACCGTGCTTAGTCTTATTTCTATTACGAGTATGCCAGAGATAGGAACTAATAATGATGATAAAATTTATCATGCAACAGCCTATTTTATATTTACCATTTTAACCTATAATTATTTTTATAGCATTAAGATAAAGTATAAAATGCTTTTGTCATTTTGCATTCCTGTTATTTATGGCATTATAATTGAGTTTTTACAAAGCGTAGTATCAAGTACAAGAATTTCAGATTTTTATGATGCTGTAGCTAACTTTATAGGAGTAGTAATTGCGCTAATCCTTATTAAGTTTATTGTAAACCTAAAGTTAAATAAAAATAATCACTTGCATTTTTAATAATTAATTGGTTATTTTAGCAATCCTTAAAACATTTTAAGCACTATGGAACCGAAAAAAAATCCTAAAGCAGACGTCAGCAGAAATAGTTCAATCTATTTTGCAGTAGGTCTTGCCTTAATGTTATTAATAACAAACCTAACAATCAACTTTAAAACTTACGACAAAGAAGCTATTGATATAGGAGAAGTAAGTATGGATGAATTTCAAGATGAAGAAATTCCTATTACTCAACAAGAGTTGTTACCACCGCCACCACCGCCACCACCAGCTGCTCCCGAAGTAATCGAGATTGTTGAAGATGAGGTTGAGGTTGAAGAAACAGTTATTGAATCTACAGAAACAAGTCAAGAAGAAGAAATTGTTGAAGTAGAAGATGTACAAGTTGAAGAAGTTGAAGAAGATATTGAAGTCCCTTTTTCAGTAATTGAAAACGTACCAGTTTTCCCTGGATGTGAAAACAAAAAAGGAAACAATGCTAAAAAAGCATGTATGTCTGAAAAAATTAGCCGATTTGTAAATAAGAAATTTAATACAGATTTAGCTAGTGAATTAGGATTATCAGGAAGACAACGTATTAACGTTATATTTAAGATTGACAAGAGCGGAAACATAACAAACATTATGGCTAGAGCTCCTCACCCAGGATTAGAAAAAGAAGCTAAACGTGTTATTGGATTACTTCCAAAAATGCAACCAGGAAAACAAAGAGGGAAATCTGTAACAGTTCCATATTCGTTACCAATCTTATTCCAAGTACAAGACTAAAAACAACAGTTTTTACATATAATTAAAAAACCCGTCTAAATTAATAGGCGGGTTTTTTGTTTTTGGTATGCTTATTGCAATTTTATCATAATATTAACATTTTAAATTTAAATATTATGAAAGAAACGAACAAAACACACACAGTTGCTGGTCAGAGCAATGGTGAAGTTTCAAAATCGCAAAAGCATGATGCAAATTTACAAAAAAACTCCACCTTGTTCTTTCAAGTGGGACTTATTCTTTGTTTACTTGGTACCTACGCGCTTTTAGAGATGAATTTTGAAAAAAAAATTCCCATTCAAGAAACTGCAATATTAATGGATGATGGTCCTACAGAGTTTGTAGTAGAAAAATTTCAAATCTACGATGCCCAAGCTCCTAAGAAGACAGAGCAACAACAAAAACTTCCGGTACTAACAGAAGATCCTATTATTGTTGATAATGATACTCCAGAGCATAAAATTACAGATGTTATTGACGTTGCACCAGAAGTTACCAGTGATCCCGTAGATGCAGATGATATAATTGTTGACGTGATTGATGTTGTGATTGCTCCAGTGCCTTTTTACAAAATTGAAAAAGCACCTGTATATCCAGGTTGTGAAGACGAAAAAACGAATGCCGATCGCAAAAAATGTATGTCTGAAAAGATTACACGTTTGGTGAGTAAAAAATTCTCTACAGATATTGCTTCAGATTTAGGATTATCAGGATACCAACGTATTTATGTTGAATTTAAAATCAATAAAATAGGTGAGGTAACAGATATTAAAGCAAGAGCACCACATACAGGATTAGAAGAAGAAGCAAAACGTGTAGTGAACAGAATACCAAAAATGTCTCCAGGGATGCAAAGAGGTAATGCAGTTGATGTAATTTATGCACTTCCAATTGTATTTGAAGTAAGAAATTAATCACTAATAATTAAATTTTTTAAATACTTAAAACCGCTATCTTTAATTGATAGCGGTTTTTTAATATTCCAATTTTGAAAAAAACAGTATCTTTCCACCTTAAAAGTTAGCTAGCATTTATATGAAGAAATTCGCCTTTATCTTTTTGGTTTTAATTCAATCTTATGGATTTTCTCAACAGATAGAAACATATCAAAAATCACCAGTTTTTCCTGAATGTGATTCAGAATCTATTGCAGACTTAAAGCTGTGTTTCAATAATAAGTTGAATCAATATATTTTTAATAATTTTAAAGTGCCACAAAAAGTAACCAATGATAATTATCAAGGTGAAATGAAGTTATTATTTGAAGTTGATAAAGAAGGTGTTGTAGATATCTTATACATAGATGCCGTTTATACGGAATTAAAAACTGAAGCAGAACGTCTCTTTGATAGTTTACCAAAATTACAGCCTGGTACCTATAATGGGCGACCTACTTTTTTTCAATATTCAATAGCGATAAAAATTCCTTTAGAAGACCCAGCTGTACTTAAAGCAAAAGCTGAAGAAACTATGGTTGATGTAAAAGCAACCACAAATTTAAATGCTACAATCTCTAAAGAATATGATAGTATCAATTCTCATATCGTAAAATATCAAGATTTAGAATATAAAAGTCAGTTAAATATTCCTTTTACACATACCTCTTATGCACGTTTTGATGCTGAAATGAATGCCTTAGGAACTAATAGTCATACGGCATCTAAACCATTTATGTATAATGATGTTGCACCATATTATGATTTTGAAGCTGAAAAAAAAGAACTTCTTAAAGATTCAGAAGGTTGGTGGGCAAGAAAATTATGGAACGAACATTTAGTGCAAATTCAAGGTGAAGATTATTGGTTTACTGCAGATCCTGTTTTCGATTTACAAGTAGGAAAAGATACTGAAGCCGAATTTAGTACTACATACAATAACACAAGAGGCGTTTATATTCAAGGAGGCTTGGGGGATAAATTTAGTTTCTCGGCTTCTGTATTTGAAAGTCAAGGGCGTTTTGCGCAATATTTTAATGATTATGCCGAAAGTTTAAAAGCCTTTGGTCCTGATCCAGCAATTGTTCCTGGTCGAGGAATAGGTAAAGAATTTAAAGAGAATGGTTATGATTATCCTGTAGCCGAAGCTTATTTATCATATTCACCTGCTAAATTTATTAATGTACAGTTTGGTCATGGAAAGAATTTTATAGGTGATGGTTACCGTTCATTATTGCAAAGTGATGTAGCAAGTCCGTATCCATTTTTAAAATTAAATACCAAATTCTGGAAAATTAAATACACCAATACCTGGATGTGGTTAAAAGATGTACGCCCCGAAGTTACAGAAGATGGCGCATTCTTAACCAAATATATGGCAAATCATTATTTAAGTTGGAATGTTTCAAAGCGTCTTAATATAGGATTATTTGAATCTGTGGTTTGGACAGATAGTAATGATCGTGGTTTTGATGTAAATTATCTTAATCCAATTATTTTCTATAGAGCTATTGAATTTGAAACCGGCCAAGATGCAGGAAATGCGATTGTTGGTGCTTCAGCAAAATATAAATGGAATAATAAAGTAAATTTTTACGGGCAATTTATCTTAGATGAGTTTTCATTAAATGATATAAGAGGAGGTAATAAAAGTTGGAAAAATAAATTTGGTTATCAAATAGGAGCCAAGTATTTTAATGCTTTTAAGGTTGATAATTTATTACTTCAAGCCGAATATAATCGTGTGAGACCTTATACGTATTCTCATAATACAGTAGCACTTAATTACGGACATAATAATCAGCCCATGGCACACCTTTGGGGAGCTAATTTTAGTGAGTTAATACTTATTGGTCGTTATAATTACAAACGCTGGTTTGCTGATGGAAAATTAATTTTTGGAGTGCGAGGATTCGATTTTAATAATGAAACAGATAGTTTTAGCTACGGAAGTGATATCTATCGTACTTATAACGATCGTCCATTTGATACAGGAGTAGAAGTTGGCCAAGGAATTAAAACCAAAACTTTTAATGCCGAGTTACAAGCTGGGTATATTGTTAACCCTGCAAGTAACTTAAGACTATTCACCAATATAAGTTTTAGAGATTTTAATCCTAATGCTACTACAGCTTCAGTTGTAAAAAGCAATACAACTTGGGTGAGTTTTGGTGTAAGAACTGATTTGTTTAATTGGTATAATGATTTCTAATTCTTACAAGTCTAAAAATATTTTAAAGACGTTATAATTTTCATATATTTTATTAAAAAGCTAACATCCATCGTAATTAATAGGTTGACAACTTTCTTTTTTATAAGAATATTGAATAAAACAGACAATTTTATTTATTATTTACGAATTACTTTTATTTAGCGTTGGTGGTATTCAATTTTCAAAGTATCTTTGCAATCGCAATTTAAAGCGACAAATAATACAAATTTGAGCACTACAACCCCTTCTAATTTAACCCCAGCAACTATGATTTCTGATTTTAAAGAAATCACAAAGGTGAGACTTTCCGTTAGTGTCGTGTTCTCATCGATCGCGGGATACTTATTAGGAACTGATGTTGTTGAAATTTACACCTTAATACTTTTATCTTTTGGTGGTTATTTTATGGTTGGAGCATCAAATGCATTTAATCAAATTATAGAAAAAGATTTAGATGCGTTAATGGATCGTACTAAAAACCGACCAATTCCAGCAGGAAGAATGAGCGTAAACACCGCTTTTATAATTGCTGTTGTTTTTACAATATTAGGTCTTGCCTCGTTATACATTATTAATCCTCGCACCGCAATGTATGGTGCAATCTCAATATTTTTATATACCTGTGTGTATACACCGTTAAAAACAAAAACACCAATTTCTGTTTTTGTAGGTGCTATTCCTGGTGCAATCCCTTTTATGTTAGGTTGGGTTGCCGCAAGTAACGATTTTGGTATTGAACCAGGAACTTTATTTGCATTACAATTTTTCTGGCAATTCCCTCACTTTTGGGCGATTGGGTGGTTTTTATTTGAAGATTATGAAAAAGGAGGTTTCTTTATGTTACCTACCCGGAAAAAAGATAAAGGTACAGCGGCACAAATTATTATGTATACCGTTTGGACTATATTAGTATCAATAATTCCTGTGTTTGGTTTTACAGGAGATTTACAACTATCTATTGTTGCTGCAATTTTAGTGTTTGTTTTAGGATTAGTAATGTTGCGTTATGCTATTATTCTTTTTAAAGTTAGAACTGCTAAAGCTGCAAAACAATTAATGTTAGCTAGTGTAACTTACATTACATTACTTCAAATTATATACGTTGTAGATAAATTTTTAAGATAAGATGGATTTAACAGAAGGAACATTAGAAGAGAAAACTGGAAGAGCAAAAAAAATGATGTTATGGTTTGGTATCATTTCATTAGTGATGTCTTTTGGAGGACTCACAAGTGCTGTAATAGTTAGTAGTACAAGACCAGATTGGCTAAATGACTTTCAATTACCATCGGCATTTTTAATTAGCACAATTATTATATTAATAAGTAGTGCTACTTATTATCTTGCAAAACGCGCTTTAAAAGTAGATAACCGCCAAGGTGTTACCTTATGGCTATTAGTTACCTTAGGATTGGGTATTGCATTTATTGTAAGTCAATTTTTAGGATTCTCACAAATTATAGATTTAGGATATAATTTTACGGGGCCAACTAGTAATGTGACCATGTCTTTTGTGTATGTTATTGCAGTATTTCATATATTGCACGTCATTGCAGGACTAATCTCGTTGTTAGTTGTAATTTATAATCATTTTAAACAAAAATATAGTGCGACAAAAACGCTTGGTTTTGAACTCTCAGCTACGTTTTGGCACTTTATTGATGTGTTATGGTTATTCCTCTTTTTATTTTTAAATTTCATTAGATAAATAAATTGATTATTTTTGTTCAACATTTTAAAAACTAAACGCTTTATATGAATACTACAGTTGCAAATACTGGTACAGATGGCAAAACTTGGGGTGGAGGTAATGATCCTCTAAAAGCAAGTTATGGTAAAATGATGATGTGGTTTTTCATCGTTTCCGATGCTTTAACATTTTCAGGTTTCCTCGCTGCCTACGGATTTTCGAGATTTAAATTTATTGGGTCTTGGCCTATAGCTGATGAGGTATTTACTCACGTTCCATTTTTACATGGGCAAGAGTTACCTATGATATACGTAGCGTTTATGACGTTTGTATTAATCATGTCTTCAGTTACAATGGTGCTTGCTGTAGATGCAGGTCATCACATGAAAAAATCCAAAGTGACTATTTATATGTTCCTTACCATTATTGGAGGAATTATATTTGTAGGATCTCAAGCTTGGGAATGGAAAACATTTATTCAAGGTGAATTTGGTGCAGTACAAACTAAAGGAGGAAATATTCTTCAATTTGGTGAGTATAAAACTATAGACGGAGAAGAAGTGTTTAAACGCGTTGCTGTTGAAGGATTTGCAATTGCAGATACACATAACGAAAGAATTCCTCATGAAAGTAAAGACGGTTTATGGTTTGTTGACGAAGCAACCTTACCAATTTTTACTGTTAATGAAGTCATTAAAGGACTAGAAGCTAATGAGAATATCTTAATAAGAACTCAAATTCTTAACGAAGAAGGTCATAAAACAGTATTATCTAGAGAAGCATCTCTAACTGAACTTAAAAAGAATGGAAAACTTGTAGTGAAAGGTGCAAACCTTCATGTTAATGAGTATGGATCTTCTTTATTCGCAGATTTCTTTTTCTTTATTACAGGATTCCACGGTTTCCACGTACTTTCGGGTATCATTCTTAATATCATTGTGTTTTTCAATGTTGTTATTGGAACTTACGAAAGAAGAAAAAGCTACGAAATGGTTGAGAAAGTTGGTTTATACTGGCACTTTGTAGATTTAGTTTGGGTATTTGTATTCACATTCTTTTACCTAGTTTAATTAGAATAAATTAAGAACATGGCACACGCAGAACATAAATTAGAAATATTTAGAGGTCTTTGGAAATTTAAATCCAATACCCAAAAAATTTGGGGAGTATTAATCCTTTTATCAGTTATTACAGCTGTAGAAGTTGTTTTAGGGATATACAAGCCAGAATCTTTAATGGGTAAAGTGTTAGGGATGAAATTACTTAACTGGATTTTCATTATACTAACCGTAGTAAAAGCCTATTATATTACTTGGGATTTTATGCACATGAGAGACGAAGTAAAAGGGTTAAGACGCGCCGTTGTATGGGTAGGTATATTTTTAATTTGCTACTTAGTATTTATCTTATTAACAGAAGGTAATTATATTGAAGGTGTTTACTCTAACGGTTTTATTAAAACAGATTTTTAAATAAAAACTTTTTAGTTAAATAGATAAAAAAAGGCGGTTTTTAAACCGCCTTTTTTTAATTTTGCCCCACTATGAAAAAAACTAAACAGTATATCATTTTAGGGGTTTTATTCTTTCTTCCAGTTACGTTTTTGTTGTTTTTAATACCTGCAGATCATAACTACACTCCTTTAGAAATCATCAACTCAAATGTTGATGAAATTATCTATACATCTACCGATGCTTCTAAAGACATTCAACTTAAAGATCACATTACTGTATTAGGCTTTTTAGGAAATACACCTATGGATAATGCCGTAGCAACTTTAAACCTAAAAGAACTTGTTTACGATAAATTTAAAGGCTTTAAAACGTTTCAAATCGTATTAGTTGCACCAAATGGTACTCAAGAAAGTGTAAAAGCTCTTAAAAGCGAAATCAATACCTACGAAGAACTTAAATTTTGGCATTATGTATTTGCTTCTCCAAGTGAAATTTTATCTTTATACAATAGTTTAGATGCTAGTAACTCACTAAATTTAAGTACAGGATCTAAATCTGTGTTTATTATTGACAAAGAATTAAATCAACGTGGTAGAGTAGATGATAGAGAGACTAAAGAGAAAGACGCAGAAAAACCTGTTTATGGTCTTACCGATTATAACTGTATTGAAGTTGCAGTGATCAAAAATAAAATGAACGACGATCTTCGTGTATTATTCACAGAATATAGAGAGAAACGAGAAGGTAAATTTAAATCCTCTCAAAAACGCCGTGAGCAAGAGATAAAAACCCAATCAAATGAGTAAAAAAAATAACTATTCGTACATAGGAATTGCATTTGTAATTTTAATTTTTGGAATATACTTTGTTCCCAAAATTGTAGACCGTATATCTAATGATGATGTTTCTAGAAACGAAAGCAGAAGTGATCAAAAAAATGAAAACTATGTGGCAGATTTAGAGTTTATAAAAAATGCTGAAGGTGAAGCTAAAAAAGTTCCTGACTTTAGTTTTACAGATCAAAATGGTAATATTATTACCAATAAAGATTTTGAAGGAAAAGTATATGTTATCGATTTCTTCTTTACAAGCTGCCCAACTATCTGCCCGCGTATGACTAGTAATCTGGTTGATATTCAAAATACATTTAAGGATAAAGATGATTTTGGGATTGCATCATTCAGTATTAACCCAGAAAATGATTCACCTGAAGTACTCAAAGCTTACGCTGATAAATATGGAGTAAACAACCCAGATTGGCACCTAATGACTGGCGAAAAAGATGCTATTTATAACTTAGCCAACAAAGGGTTTTTTATTTTTACTGCTGAAAATAGCGAAGTGGAAGGTGGTTTTGAACACTCAGGAAACTTTGCGCTTATTGATAAAAATGGATTTATTAGATCACGTGCCGTAGGTGGAAATCCATTAATTTATTACAATGGGATTATTTCTGAAACTGAAAAAGTTGATGATGATGGACAAGCTGAGCAAATATCGATGTTAAAAGCAGATATTACCAAGCTTCTTAAAGAGAACTAATAGTGTATTAAATAAGAAAATATGCCTAATCAAATAAAAGAACAGCAAAAAAAATATAATAAATGGATTGCTGTATTATCTATCGTAATACCAATTGTTGTTGCTGTACTATTTAGTGTGAAAATCCCTAACGTTAAGCCGTTAACATTTTTACCACCTATTTACGCATCTGTAAACGCTTTAACTGCAGTAATATTAATTATAGCATTTATTGCTGTGAAAAATAAAAAGATAGTGCTTCATGAAAAATTAATGACCACAGCAATATTTTGTTCGTTATTGTTTTTAATTATGTATGTTGCGTATCATATGACTAGTGATTCTACAGTTTTTGGAGGTGAGGGTATCATTAAATATGTTTATTATTTTATATTAATTACACATATTATACTATCTATCATCATTATTCCTTTTGTATTAATTACTTATTTAAGAGCATTGACCGATGATATTGATCGTCACAGAAAAATTGCTCGTATTACATTTCCTTTGTGGTTATATGTTACCATAACAGGAGTTATTGTTTATGTTATGATTTCACCTTATTACGCTTAAATATGACACGTAAAATTATAGTTTTTTTAGTTTTAGCCATGTATTCACTTCAAGCAAGTTCTCAATGCGCAATGTGTAGAGCTGTTTTAGAGAGTGAAGAAGGTTTATCTACTGCCAAAGGAATTAACGATGGGATTGTTTATTTAATGGCAATTCCTTACATCTTAGCTGCTGGTTTAGGATGTATCATTTATTTTAAGTATTTTAGAACAGATTCACATAAAAACTAGTGTTTTTTTAGTACAACTGTAACAACTTCTGGTTTTGTGAGTCTTATTAATAACAATATGAAAGAATGTCTTTAACATTTTTTTGGTATAAAGCCCTAAGGGTTTTATGTAATATTGTGAGAAATTAACCAACAAGCCATGATAGAAATTAAAGATTTACATAAATCTTACCACATGGGCAATAATTCGCTACATGTACTAAAAGGTATAAATTTTAGTGTAAAAGAAGGCGAATTAGTCTCTATAATGGGCTCTTCTGGCTCAGGAAAATCTACCTTACTTAATATTTTAGGGATGCTAGATGAAGCAGATACAGGACAGTATTTGCTAGATGATTTTCCTATTAAAAATCTTAACGAAAAAGTAGCTGCAAAATATCGAAACGAATTTTTAGGCTTTATTTTTCAATCCTTTAATCTTATTAACTATAAAACAGCGTTAGATAACGTAGCGCTTCCTTTATATTATCAAGGCGTAAAACGAAAAGAACGTATTGAAAAAGCCGAACATTATTTAGAGAAAGTTGGTTTAGCACAATGGTCGCACCACTTACCAAGTGAAATGTCTGGTGGTCAAAAACAACGTGTTGCCATAGCGAGAGCTTTAGCAAGTGACCCTAAAGTACTATTAGCCGATGAACCTACAGGAGCTTTAGATACCAAAACATCTTATGAAGTTATGGAACTCATACAAGGTATTAATGATGATGGAAAAACCATATTGTTAGTAACGCATGAGCATGATATCGCAAATATGACTAAGCGAATTGTAAACTTAAAAGACGGATTAATTATTGATGATAGTCCGGTGCAACAAGTAAGAGCATCACAATATGTTTGATATAGAGCGTTGGCAAGAAATCTTTGAAACCCTTAGCAAAAATAAACTTCGTACGTTTTTGACAGGACTTTCTGTAGCTTCCGGAATTTTCATTCTCGTTATCCTTTTAGGTTTTAGCAACGGAATTGAAAACGGAGTAACATCACAATTTCAAGGCGATGCAACAAATCGTATTTCTGTTTGGACAGGACAAACGACTAAAGAATACAAAGGGTTGAATCCTGGAAGATATATCCAGCTTAAAAATGGAACATTCAATATGATTTCTGAAAAATATAAAGATAATATTGAATATGAAACACCTACATATTCTATTTGGGGTGGATTAATTACTTATAAAAAAGAATCAGGGAATTATAGATTACGTGGTGTAAAATCCGATAATCAATTTATTGAGAATGCCGATATTGGAAGCGGACGGTTTATTAACGAATCGGATGATGTAGGAGCAAAAAAAGTAGCAGTAATAGGTGATAAAGTACGTCGTGATTTATTTAAAGATGTAGATCCTATTGGTGAAAATATTTCCGTTTACGGAATGACATTTAAGGTTATAGGTGTCTTTTTTGATCCAGGTGGAGAGCGAGAAGAAAGTCAGGTGTATATCCCAATTTCTACTGCGCAACGTGTATTTAATGCTGGAGATAATATTAGAAATATGATGTTTACAGTAAACATGACTGACAATTTTGATGAAGCAGTTGAAAATTCAAACCGAATATCAAAACAAATAGAAGTCGATATTAAAAAAATGCACACAGTAGCACCAGATGATGAAGGTGCGGTACGTGTAAATAATACATTAAAAGAGGCTAAAAAGATTTATTCTTTAATTGATACTATAAAAGCCGTGTTTTGGTTTGTTGGTATAGGTACTATTATCGCCGGTATTGTTGGTGTAGGAAATATCATGCTTATTATTGTAAAAGAACGTACTAAAGAAATTGGTATTCGTAAAGCTTTAGGA
The DNA here is from genome assembly GCF_052934785.1 of Lacinutrix undariae. NCBI lineage: Bacteria > Pseudomonadati > Bacteroidota > Flavobacteriia > Flavobacteriales > Flavobacteriaceae > Lacinutrix > Lacinutrix undariae. The sequence continues at coordinate 808,429 of NZ_CM128809.1, read as the reverse complement.
GCCTTACCAATGTCTATTGTTAGTATGATTTTACAAGAAGCAGTTTTTGTGACGATGTTCTCAGGGTTATTTGGTCTTATTTTAGGATTAGGCTTGTTAGAACTCGTTGGGCCACATATTGAGAGTGATTTTATAAAACATCCACAGGTAGATTTTAATATTGCTATAACCACGGTGTTTTTATTAGTGTTTGCTGGTGCTTTAGCTGGATTTATTCCAGCATACCGAGCAGCAAAAATAAAACCAATTGTAGCATTAAGAGACGAATAGTATGTTTAACAGAGACCGTTGGGACGAAATATTAGAAGCATTAACCGCTAATAAGTTTAGAACTTTTTTAACCGCATTTGGTGTGTTTTGGGGTATCACAATCTTAGTATTGTTACTCGCTTTAACAAACGGATTAAAAAATGGTGTCATGTCCGATTTTGGAAACTTTGCTACCAACTCTATGTTTATGTGGACGCAAGGAACTTCAAAACCTTATAAAGGCTTACCAAAAGGCCGCTATTTTAATTATAAAATAGATGATGTTGCTGCAATTAAAAGTCAAGTCCCTAATTTAAAATATGTATCACCAAGAAATCAATTAGGAGGTTTTCAAGGTGCAAATAACGTAGTGAGAGGTACAAAAACAGGTGCTTTTGAAATTTACGGTGATTATCCTGAGTTTATAAAACAACAGCCTATGGATATTGTTCAGGGACGTTTTATTAGTTATTCGGATATTAATGCCAAACGAAAAACATGCGTAATTGGTACAGGAGTTGTTAAAACTTTATACGGTAAAGAAGAAGCTGTTTTAGGAACTTATATAAAAGTTAATGGCGTTAATTTTTTGGTAGTTGGTGTTTTTGAAATGAGTAATAGTCAAGGAGACAGTGAGCAAGAAGCGAGTACTGTATATATTCCGTTTACCACATTTAGTCAAGCTTTTAATAAAGGAGATAATGTAGGATGGATGGCTATTACAGCTGTTGATGGAATTAGTATTACCACCTTTAAGCAACAAATTTTCGACTTAATGAAGTCTAGACATAAGGTTGCACCAAATGATGATCGTGCCATTGGACATTGGGATTTATCAGAACAATTTGAACGTATAAACGGTTTGTTTTCCATATTGTCTTTTGTTGGGTATTTTGTTGGCGCTTTAGTATTAATGTCTGGAATTATTGGAATTAGCAACATTATGCTAATTGTAGTTAAAGAACGTACCAAAGAAATTGGAATTAGAAGAGCACTTGGTGCCTCACCATGGACTATAAAAAGTCAAATTTTACAAGAAAGTTTATTATTAACCATTCTTTCGGGTATGGTAGGAATATCGTTTGCAGCATTTGTGATATGGGCCATCAATTATATTTTAGATATAAGCGGACCTGTTGATAATTTTGTAAACCCAAGTGTAAGTATGAGTGTCGTATTTACAGCTTTAATTATATTAGTTGTTTCAGGACTTTTAGCAGGATTAATTCCTGCAAATAGCGCCACTAAAATGAAACCAGTAGACGCTTTAAGAATTGAGTAGAACGTAATTTATATAACCAATGAAAAGAACTAAAACCGTAATCATATTATTAATAATAGTGTTTGTATTTGCAGGCGCATTATATTATTTATGGCAAAAAAATAGCCAAAACCCTATTACGTATACTACAGAGCAAGCAAGTGAGCAAACAATTGTTGTGAAAACAGTTGCCACAGGAAATATTGTTCCGAAAGAAGAAATTTTAATTAAACCTAATATTTCGGGAGTTATTGAAAAAGTGTTTATTGAAGCCGGTGAATATGTAGAATCTGGAGATTTAATTGCGCAAATTAGAGTGATTCCTAATGTATCATCACTTACAAGTTCAAAAAATAGTATTGCTACTAATCAAACAGGATTACAAACAGCAAAAATTAATTTACAAACACAACAATCTAATTACGATCGTCAAAAAGCGTTATTTGAAAAAGGGGTGATTTCTGCCAATGATTTTGAAGCCGTAAAAAACATCTATTTGCAAACCAAACAAAGTGTTGAACAAGCAAAAATTAACGTAAATTCTGCACAGCAAAATTACGATATTATAAAAACAGGAACTACAAGTGGTTTAGGTAATATAGCACAAACTCAAGTGAGAGCTACAGTTTCTGGAATGGTTTTAGACGTACCGGTTAAAGCCGGAAATCAAGTTATTGAAGCTAATAATTTTAATGAAGGTACATCTATTGCATCATTAGCAGATGTAAAATTTATGATTTTTGAAGGTAAAGTTGATGAAAGTGAAGTAGGAAAAATAAAAGAAGGTTTACCATTAGAAATTACCGTTGGTGCTATTGAAGGGACAACTTTTGAAGCCGTTTTAGATTATATTGCTCCTAAAGGTGTTGCCGAAAATGGTGCTATCCAATTTGAAATAAAAGGGTCATTAAAAAACATCGATTCTACTTTTATTAGAGCAGGTTTAAGTGCAAATGCTTCAATTATTTTAGAAAAAGCAGATAAGGTGTTAGCAATAAAAGAAGCTTTGGTGCAATATGACTCTGAAACTAAATTGCCATTTGTAGAAATTGAAACAGGGGAACAACAATTTGAACGTCGTACAATTGAAACAGGTATTAGTGATGGTATTTATGTAGAAATTAAAGAAGGCATCACAGCAACAGATAAAATAAAGGTTTGGAACCAAGTACAAGGTGTGCCAGATTATGCTCAAGATAATTAATTAAAATAAATTGTAACACTTTTACAGTTATATAGACTTATAGTTTAGTTATGAAAAAATCAATCATCATATTAGCCATATTAAGTGCTTTTGCATCGCAAGCACAAAATAAACTTTGGACACTACAAGAGTGTGTTAACCATGCGTTAGAAAATAACATTACGGTTAAACAAAGCGCTTTGGATTTACAGCAATCTGAAATTAATAAAAAAGATGCTTTTGGTAATTTCTTACCAACTTTAAATGCCTCAGCTTCGCACTCATGGAGTATTGGTTTAGGGCAAGATCCTGTAACTTTTAATGCGGTAAACTCTACAACAAAAAATCTTGCTGGAGGAATTAGTTCGGGGGTTGATATTTTTAAAGGACTTCAAAATATTAATCAATTACACCGTTCTAACCTTCAAATTTTAGCATCACAATATCAATTAGATAAAATAAAAGATGATGTTTCATTATTAGTAGCTAACGGATTTCTTCAAATTTTATTTAATAAAGAACAATTAAAAGTCTTATTGGCACAACAAATTGTATCTGAAGAAGAACTAACTAGAACCACGCAATTAGTGGATGCTGGTGCACTTCCGAAGGGAGATTTATTAGAAATTCAAGCAACTATTGCTACACAAGAACAACAAATTGTAAATGCTGAAAATGCGGTATTATTATCAAAAATTCAATTAGCACAAACCTTATTAGTTAAAGATTACGAAACGTTTGATGTTGTTAATGAAGATTATTTATTACCATCTAGCTCAATTTTAAACGAGTCGCCAAATAGTATTATAGCAAAAGCTAAAGAAGAGCGTTACGATATTAAAATAGCACAAACCAATGTAGAAATTGCCGAAGACAACATTAAAATTGCTAAAGGTGTTTTACTACCATCGCTAAGAGGGTCGTATAGTTTTAGTACTAATTATTTTACTTCTGGATTGTTTGATACCGATGATTTTGAATCTCAAGTGTCAGATAATAAAAGCCATAATTTTAGCTTACAATTAAGCATTCCTATTTTTAATGGGTTTTCGGCACGTAATAATGTTGAAAGAAATAAAGTGAGTTCTGAGCGTGCAAAAGTGCAATTAGAACAAGCTAATTTAGATATGGAAACTGCAGTTTACCAAGCGTATAATGATACAAAAGGCGCGAAGAAAGCTTTTGAAGCTGCTCAAACTACATTAGCGGCAAGAAAAGAAGCTTTTAATTATTCAAGAGAGCGTTATAATATTGGTATGTTAAATGCTTTCGATTTTAGTCAGTCTCAAAATAGATTTGAAGCTGCTCAAAGTGACGTTATTCGTACTAAATACGATTATATATTTAAACTAAAAGTATTAGAATTCTATTTTGGAATACCTATTACAGATATCAACTAATCATCATGAACAAAACAGCCAAAATAATTGTAATATCAGCAATAGCCTTAATCTTACTATTAGTTATAGGAAGTAAAATGGGTGTATTCGGTAAAAAAGGAAACTTTAAAACCGTTACTACTCAAAAAGTAACACTTATTGATATTGTTGAAACAGTTTCGGCTACCGGAAAAATTCAACCAGAAATTGAAGTTAAACTATCCAGTGAAGTTTCGGGAGAAATTATTGAATTACCAATTGTTGAAGGACAACAGGTGAAAAAAGGTGATTTGTTAGTGCGTGTAAACCCAGATATTTACCAATCGAGTTTAAACCGTTCACAAGCTTCTCTTCAAAATGTAAGAGCAGGATTAAGTCAGGCAGAAGCATCACTTAAAGAATCTAAAGCTACATATACTAGAAATAAAACCTTATTTGAAAAAGGAATTATATCAAAGGCAGACTGGGATAAAGCCATTTCAAGTTACGAAATAGCACAAGCCAACAAACAATCAGCATATTATAATGTGCAAAGTGCAAGCGCAACGGTAAACGAAGCAAACGATAACTTAAATCGTACAAATATTTACGCGCCAATGAGTGGTACAATTTCTAAATTAGATGTTGAACTTGGTGAACGTGTGGTAGGAACTCAGCAAATGGCGGGTACCGAAATTATGCGTGTAGCTAACTTAAACAACATGGAGGTTGAAGTTGATGTTAACGAAAATGATATTGTTAAAGTGCAAATTGGTGACTCTACAATAGTTGAAGTTGATGCGTATTTAAAAAAGGAATTTAAAGGAGTTGTTACTGAAATTGCAAATTCTGCAGATGGAACATTAACCGCAGATCAAGTGACTAATTTTAGAGTAAAAGTTCGTATTATTGAAGAATCTTATAAGGACTTAGTAGAAGGAAAGCCGGAACATTTTTCACCATTTAGACCAGGAATGACTGCTACTGTTGATATTATTACCAATAAAAGGGCAAAAACTGTTGCCGTGCCAATTAGTGCTATTGTGATTAAAACAGATACAACTACAGCAAAGACAACTGTAGATAAAACAATGCCAGTAATAAAAACTGATTCTGAAGAAAAATTTGAATGTGTTTTTGTAGCCAATAATGGAGCTGCAAAATTACGTGTTGTAAAAACCGGAATTCAAGATAATTCTAACATTGAAATTATATCAGGCTTAAAAGAAGACGATGAGATTATCACAGGACCATATAATGTAGTTTCAAAGCTATTAAAATCTGGTGATAAAATTGAAATTGAAGGCAACAAAACAGATTTGGAGTCTAAAACCGAATAAACTTAAATAAAGTGGCGTTAATACTTAATATAGAAACAACAACAACAAACTGTTCAGTCTCTCTTTCTTATGAAGGAGAGATTTTGGTTTTAAAAGAGGATAATAATGCAAACTATTCGCACGCCGAATGGTTACATGTTTTTATTGAAGACATTATTGCCTCATCAGATTATGAATTAAAAGATATTGATGCCGTAGCAGTAAGTAAAGGTCCAGGGTCTTATACGGGATTACGTATTGGAGTTTCGGCAGCAAAAGGCTTGTGTTTTGCTTTAGATAAGCCGTTAATTTCTATTTCAACCTTAGAAGCTTTAGCGCATCAAGTAAATGCAAGTGAAGGAGTAATTATACCTATGCTAGATGCTAGACGCATGGAGGTATATTCGGCAATTTTTGATAGTTCTTTTAATGAAGTTCGTAAGATAGAAGCTCAAATATTAGATGAGACTTCTTTTGCGTCTTACTTAGCAAAAGGCTTGGTGTATTTTGTAGGAAATGGTGTTGAGAAAACCAAAACATTACTTACAAGTACTAATGCTATTTTTGTAGACGATAAATTACCATCGGCAAGAGAAATGGGGGCTTTAGCAGAAATAAAGTACAAAAAAAACGACATCGAAGATGTCGCTTATTTTGAACCTTATTATTTAAAAGATTTCATTGCATTAAAACCAAAACCTAAGGTTTAAGCTTCTTTATGAATTTCAACTTGATGTGGATAAGGAATTTCAATTCCAGCAGCATCAAGAGCTTCTTTAGTTTGTTCTGTAACATCAAAAAATACAGTCCAGTAATCTGCAGTTTTACACCAAGGTCTTACAGCAAAGTTAATTGAACTATCTGCTAATTCAGATACGTTAACTGTTGGTGCAGGATCTTTAAGTACAAGTGGGTGAGAAGAAATCACATCCATTAATACTTTTTTGGTTTGTTTGATGTCAGAATCATACCCAACTCCAAAGGTTAAATCTACACGACGTGTTCCTTGTGTACTATAGTTTACAATGTTTCCGTTAGATAAAGATCCATTAGGAATAATAATTTCTTTATTAGAAAGTCCTATAAGTTTTGTTGTAAAAATTTCAATTTCTTTTACAACACCTATCTCACCTTGAGCTTCAATTAAATCTCCAATTTTAATTGGCTTAAAAATCATAATTAAAACACCACCAGCAAAATTACCAAGTGATCCTTGTAAAGCTAAACCAACAGCTAAACCAGCAGCACCTAAAATTGCAGCAAAAGATGTTGTAGCAATACCAACTGTACCTAAAACAATAATAATAAGGATGATTTTTAAAGTCCAGTTTAAAAGGTTTAATAAAAACTTTTTTAAACTAACATCAAATTCACGTTTGTCCATTGTTTTACTAAGTCCTTTGAGTAGCATTTTAGCAACCCATGAACCAACAATCCATATTACAATTGCTAATATTATTTTTGGTCCGAAGTCCATTATAATTTCATATCCTTTTTCAATCCATTTGTCTAATTCCATTCTTCGTTTTTTTAAGTTTAAAAATTATTGTTTAGTTGTTATTGTATTGTAAATGATTTGTATAATTTAGTTTTTTCACACAAAAAAGCGCTCTAATTTGTGTGAGAGCGCTTTTTTGTATAAAAAAACTTATATCATATTGATGTAGTTAACAATTTTAGTTAAATCAAGCTCTTTTTTTAGTTTCAATTTTTCAGTTTTCATAAACTTTTCAATTTGTCCTTTTTTCTCTGGAAAAAGTTTTAAGAAATCTTTTTTCTTTCTTGGAACTTCAATTGCGTTTCCATCGTCAAGTTTAATAAAAAACTTATCGTTAAGGTTTTTGTAATGAGCAGGACGATCTTTATCATAACTAGATGTTGCAAAAGTTTGGTCGATAAATTTTTTGTTCTTTTTTAATAGTAAGTTTACTTTAGCATCAGGATTTGTTAAGTGCATAAAGAAACCGTTTTGTAACGTATTATCTTCAATGTAGCTAAAAATCTGGTACGTCTTTTTTTCTTTTAAAAGAGTAATTGTAATGTCTTTTCTTCCGTTTTTGTTTAAAGCATAAAGTTCTCCATTGTCTTTTTGTACTTCAAATTCATCTAATAAAGCGTTGTACTTTACTTTAAATATTTCTGTTTCAGAAATTGAAATTTTCGCCACTACAAATTCATCAGTCGCATAAGGAGTTCCTTCTACATTCGCATTTGTTACTCTTGCTGTTGTTCTTATAAGTCCATTATAACCATCAAAAGTATTATTGTCACCAACTAGTTGGGCGTGTGATAAACTGTAAAAAGAAAGTGCGAGTGCAAATAGTGAAAATTTTAATTTCATAGGTTTTGTTTTTATTTTATAAATGTGAAAGCCGTAAAAGTATAAATACTAATAAGAAAATGACAATGGTTTATGTTAATCTTAACTTATTTTAATACTACAAAAGTAGTGCCAGTTAATATTTTTGTTTTTTTTATTAAAAAAGTAATTATCCGTTGATAGCTTCAACACTACTTACTTTTCCAGGTAACATTTCTTTAAGCATGTTTTCTACACCACTTTTTAATGTGAATGTTGAAGAAGGACATCCGCTACAAGCGCCTTGTAAAACAACTTTCACTTTTTGAGTCTCTTTATTATATGATTCAAAATAAATATTTCCACCATCACTAGCTACAGCAGGTTTTACATATTCTTCAAGAATATTAATAATTTCTTTTGAAACATCGTCTAAAGTTTCAAAATTATCATCCAACTGTTTAGTTGTTTTTTGAAGTGTTTCTTTAGCATTTGCAACAACTATTTCTTTTCCGTTTTCAATATAAGTTCTAATAAATTCGCGAAGCTCTAATGTGATATCATTCCATTCGGCAACATCATATTTTGTAATTGAAACAAAATTTTCATCTAAAAAGATGCTTTTTACAAACGGAAAATGAAATAACTCTGTTGCTAACGGAGATAGTTTTGCATCATCAATTGATGTGAATTCAAACACAGATGTTACCAATTTCTTGTTGGCAACAAATTTTATTACAGAAGGGTTAGGGGTGCTTTCAGCATATACAGTAACCGGTACTTTTTTTATACTTACCGAAGTATCTGCAATAATTACACCATCATTATTAATGTAGTCTTCAATTTGTTTAGCAACTTCATCTTGTACATCTACCCATTCAACAATATTATAGCGCTCAATAGCTATAAAGTTTCCTGAGATATATACTTTTTTTACAAACGGTAAATAAAATAATTGTTGTGCTAGAGGAGAGGTTTTTGCTTCGTCTATATTATTGAATTCAAAGCTTTGGTGTTGAGTTAAAAACGTATCTGCTTCAAATTTTAAAATTAAAGCATTATTGGTTGGTTGTATTTTAATTGTAGTGTGTTCCACAGTAATATTTTTTTTGCAAAAATAAGCAAATCAAAATTGAACTTCAGGATATAAGTTTTTTATATCTCTTAACGTTAAGTTGCTTTTTAATGTTAAATGTGAAATTTTTGTTAAGGATTAAAGGAGTAAATTAGTTAAATTTTATTAAATTTCCGCCTTAATACGAATCTCTGTAGTGATACTTAAGTAGTATAAGTTAATTTAATGTGTTTTTATTAAGAGGCTTAAAAGTTTTTTTAATAAAATTATTTGAATTTTGAGAGTTAATTATTACTTTTTTAGTAACTAACATCAAGTGCTTATGTTTAACTTGAATTACTATTAAGATAATAGAATTTATTAAAATATGAAGAAATTATACGTACTAATAGCTTTTATAATATCCTTTAATTCATTTTCTCAAGATGTATTAATGCAAAATGGTACGTTTAATGCCTGTAGTCCAGATATGTTTTATGATTCGGGAGGGGCAGGAAGTTCATACGCTAGTAATGAAAATTATATTGTTACTATTTGTCCTGATAATACAGATGAGTTTAGTATTATTAATTTTTTAAGTTTTAGTACACAATTAGGATCTGATATTTTAACAATTTATGATGGAGATAGTACTTCAGCTCCTCTTATAGGTTCTTATGATGGGGCAAATTCGCCAGGAAATGTGCAAGCGTCATCAACAAATACAAGTGGTTGTTTAACTTTTCAATTTATATCAGATGGAAGTGGGACAACCTCAGGATGGTCTGCCGAAATTTTTTGTGCAGAACCATGTCAAACTATAACACCTTTAATTACAACAACTCCAGAAGCAAATAGTGCAGGATCTATTCAAATTCTTCCAGGAGACACTGTAGATTTTGTAGGAAGTGCAACGTTTTCTAATGATGGAACAGGAGCAACTTATGATTGGAATTTTGGGAATGGTTCAGTAGGTTCAGGAGCATCAATTTCTCAAATATATAATACACCAGGAACTTACATTGTAACCTTAACTGTTGCCGATACAAATCCTCAAGGATGTTCTGAAGTCATAACTACTAGTGTTTTTGTTTTAGGTGATAACGTTGTGGTAGATCAAGATACTTATACTGTTGAAGAATTAATTATTGATGTTTTAATTGATAGCCCTTGTGCTGAGGTTTCAAATGTAACATTTTCAACCGGAACTAATTATGGTGATGAAAATGGAATAGGCTATTTCTACGGAAATGGAGTGAGTTTTCCTTTTCAAGATGGTTTGTTAATGACTTCAGGAGATGCAAGTTTAGCAGGAGGTCCTAATTCTGGAGGCACACTTAGTGATGGTTCTGGTGCATGGGTTGGAGATACTGATCTTGACAATGCTGTAGGCTTAACAGGAGGAGATACATCTAATAATGCAACTATTATAGAATTTGATTTTGTGCCTTTAGCAGATAATATTAGCTTCAACTTCTTAATGGCTTCCGAGGAATACAACGGAGGCTCGTTTGAGTGTACGTATTCAGATGCTTTTGCCTTTTTACTTACAGATGAATTAGACAATACCACTAATTTAGCAGTATTACCAGGAACAACAACACCTATATTAGTAACTAATATTCACGAAGCTAATACAAGTTGTGGAGCTATAAATGAAGAATACTTTGGAGGTTACACTGCAACAGGTCAACCGCCAATATCTTTTAATGGCCGTACAGGTGTTTTTACAGCGCAATCTGATGTAACTCCTGGAGAAACATATCATATAAAACTAGTAATTGCAGATTCTAGAGATAATTCATATGATTCAGGAGTATTTATTCAGGCAGGAAGTTTTAATATAGGAGGAAGTTTAGGAGACGATTTAACTATTTCTGCGGCTAATACAAGATGTGAAGGAGAAACTATCGTTTTAGATACTCATGCTTCTTCAGCAGTACATACATGGTACAAAGATGGTGTTGTTATCCCAGGAAATACAAGTTCTACATTAGATGTTACAGAAAATGGAGAATATACAGTTAATGTTGTGTTTTCTGCAAGTTGCCAAAATACAGATTCAGTAGTTATTGAGTTTTATCCAGCGCCAACGGTTCAATCTATTGAAGGATTAAGTAGTTGTACACCAGGAACAAGTGCAGTATTTAATTTAACTGAAAATGATGATAATGTGATGGGGACACAAGACAATACCGTGTTTACAGTATCATATTATCAATCACAAGCAGATGCCGATAATAACACAAACCCTATTGCAATACCAGGAGCTTACACAGGAACTGATGGCGAAATTATTTACGTTAGAATTCAAGATATATATAGTGAAGGTTGTTTTGATGTTTCTCAATTTCAATTATCAATAGGAAGTCCTTCAATAAACGATGTACCGAATCTCATCACTTGTGATGACGACAGTAACGATGGTTTTGAAGAATTTGATTTAGAGAGTCAAGACTTAGGGATTTTAGGCGCTCAACCCGCAGCAGATTTCAATGTTAGTTATTATACTAGTTTTGCAGATGCTGATTCAGGAACGGATGCATTACCGAGTCCTTATACAAATACCGCTAACCCACAACCAATTTTTGTACGTGTAGAAAGCGCCGGAGATTCAGCCTGTTATATTGCTTCACCTACTGCAGTTTTTGAGTTAATAGTAAATACAAGAGCTATTGCTAACCCAATAGATGATCAAGTATTATGTGATGATCCTAGTAATGATACTATAGAAGTTTTCGATCTTACCTCACAAGAGTCTACAATTTTAGGCACACAAGATGCTACGCTTTATAATATTACTTATTATATCGCCCAATCCGATGCAGAAAACCCATCAAATGCGATACCTAATCCATCAGCGTATAGTAATATCATCAACCCACAAACTATTCATGTGCGTGTTGAAGATCCTTTATATCCAGAATGTTACGGTTATACCACGTTTGATATTATTGTAAACGAAGCTCCAACGGTTATTGTGCCAACCACATTATTTGTATGTGATGATGATACCGATGGATTTGCAGCATTTATGCTAAGCGATAAAAATACTGAGATTTTAAACGGACAAACCGGACTCACAGTAAGTTATTATCCAACATTAACAGATGCTGAAGACGCAACAAATGCGTTAACCGAACCTTATACAAATACCACAATCACTACAGAAACTGTTTTTGTAAGATTAGAAAACACGACAACCGGTTGTTATAACACGACTACATTAGACTTAGAAGTTAGTGTAAATCCAGTAGCGATAACACCAACGGCATTAGAAGTTTGTGATGATGATAACGACGGATTTTCAACTTTTGATTTAACACTTAAATCTTCAGAGATTTTAGGAGGACAAACAGGAATGACTGTAAGTTTCTACGAGACTCAATCTGATGCAGAAAATGCAGTTAACCCATTAGCCAGTCCTTATGATAATATTAATCCAGGATCACAAACGGTTTTTGGAAGATTAGAAAATGATGCCTCAGGATGTTATGATACGGTGGAGTTAATTTTATTAGTTAACCCATTACCAACAGTGCCAACCATCACCGCTTTTGAATTATGTGATTATGATAATCCAGGTGATGAGGTAGAGCAATTCGATTTAAGTTCAAAAGACATCGAAATTATTAACGGACAAGTTAATATTGGCGTGAGCTACTATGAAACAGAAGCAGATGCTGAAGCAGGAACCAATGCTTTAATTGGTTTATATACCAATACAAGTAACCCGCAAACGATCTATGTACAATTAGAAAACACAAATACAGGATGTATTGAAGTAGGAAGTTTTAACCTAGATGTTAATCCCTTACCAACTTATGTCGTGCCAACACCATTAGAGGTTTGTGATGATAATGTACCAGATGGTATAACCGATATTGATTTAACGTTGAAAAACAATGAGATTAGTGGAAATAACCCAAATTATTCAATGAGTTATTACACCTCTCAAGCCGATGCTGATGCAGCAACAGGAGCTTTAACTATACCGTATACAGGAACAGATGGCGAAATTGTTTTTGTAAGAGTTCAAGATATCAACACTGGATGTTACGCCACAACAACCTTAACTTTAGTTGTAGAGCAAGCTCCAGTAGCAAATGACCCAACAGCATTAGAATATTGTGATCCAGATAGTGATGGATTTGGGGTGTTTACACTTACAGATTCAGACAACGAAATCACAGGCGGTGTTGCTGGTTTAACGGTAAGCTACCACGAAACCATGGCAGATGCAGATAATGATGTCAATCCATTAGCAAGTCCATATAATAATATTGTAGCCAACTCTCAAACGGTTTACGCAAGAGTAGAAAGTGCAACAATAGCAACAGACTGTGCAACGATTGTAACTTTAGAGTTAATTGTAAATCCAACCCCACAATTAGGAGTAGGACCAACAGCCTTAGAAGTTTGTGATGATATTTCAGCAGACGGATTAGCGCAATTTAACTTAAGCTCAAAAGATGCAGAGATTTTAAGTCCTCTTGCAGACCCAACGTTATATACCGTAACTTATTACGAAGTAGAAGCGAATGCAGAATCAGGGACAAATGCAATTTTAACACCAGCAGCTTACACAAACACCACACCATTTAACCAAACGTTATGGGTACGTGTTGATGATGATGTTAATGGGTGTTATAAAGTGACAACTTTAGAGTTAATTGTAAATGCCTTACCAGTCTTAGTACAACCTTCACCATTAGAATTATGTGATTATGTGACTTTAGGCGATGAGCAAGAGGAGTTTACATTAGAAGATGCCAACGATGAGATTTTAAACGGTCAAACGGGAATAGGGCTAAGCTACTACGAAACTCAAGCCGATGCCGATGCCGGAACAGGTGAAATTACAGGACCATATACCAACACGGTTAATCCTCAAACAGTTTATGTAAGAGCAGAAAATAATGTGACAGGATGTTATAACACGATTACTTTAAACTTACGTGTAAATCCTGTACCATCACCAGAAGCTAATCCAGAACCTATAGAAGAATGTGATCCAGATAACGATGGTTTTGCAAGTTTTGATTTAGAAACACGTACCGTAGAAATTATTAATGGCGAATTGGATATCGCTATTACTTATCACGAAACACAAGCTGATGCAGATAATGCTCAAAATGCATTAACAAGTCCGTATGAAAATATCGTAGCAAATACTCAAATCGTTTTCGCTAGAGCGGAAAATACAATCACAGGATGTTATGCTGTTGTAGAATTAACCTTAAATGTATTGCCTTCACCAGTTGTACCAACAGCTATTGAAGACTATGTGATTTGTGACACTGATAGTAATGGAATTTCACAATTTGATTTAACCACAAAAGATGCAGAGATTTTAGGTACACAAGATGCAACATTGTTCACTTTAACCTATCACTTATCACAAGTAAATGCAGAAGACGGAACAAATCCAATTGTAAATACAACAAGCTATACTAATCAAATTAACCCACAAACCTTATATGTAAGATTAGAAAGTGTAGCCAACGGTTGTGTTACTACAGGAGAGCTTGAAATTAGAGTAGAGTTACCACCAGTAGCAATTCAGCCAACACGATTAGCACTTTGTGATGATGCCATTGCAGATGAAGTTACTGTATTTGATTTAACGGTAAAAGACAATGAAATTACAGGAGGCGAAGCAAGTTGGAGTGTAAGTTATTATGAAACACAAGCCGATGCAGACTCAGGAACAAATGCGGTAGATGCAACAGCGTATACTAACACATCTGTAGGCGGAGCAGCAGCAAATCCACAAACACTTTATGCGGTTGTTACCGATACTGATACTGGATGTACAGATATGACCACGTTAACCATACGTGTGTTACCAAATCCTACACCAAGTTTAGATCCATCAGATTTAGAATTATGTGATGATACTAATCCAGGAGATGGCGTTGAAGCTTTTGATTTAACACTAAACGAAGTGTATATTTTAAACGGAGAAACAGGAGTAACACCAAGTTATTATGAAAGTGAAGCTGATGCAGAAGCAGGAGCAAATGCTATTGCAACACCAACGGCTTACGAGAATATTGATAGTCCAACGCAAACAGTTTACGTAAGAGTGACTAATGATATTACTGGATGTTTCACCTTAGTGAATTTTAATATTATTGTACACCCATTACCAGATGCTGTAGCTATTACAGATTATATTTTCTGTGAAGATAATACCGATGGTTTTGCAGGATTTGACTTAACAACAAAAGATGCAGAAGTTTTAAACGGACAAGACGCAACACTGTTTACAGTTACTTATCACGCAACACAATTAGATGCGGATGATTTAATGAACGCTTTAGTAAGTCCTTATACAAATACCACTAATACACAACAAGTATTTGTAGCAATAACCAATACTATTACAGGATGTTCAGTAAGTACAGAAAGCTTTAATTTAGAAGTACAAGAAGCAGCAGAAGCAAATAGCGACGGTATAGCAATTGTATATGAATTGTGTGATGACAATATGGAAACAGATGCTGATGCTACAAATGATACGGTTCAGTTTGATTTAACCACTCAAAACGACTTCTTATTAGACGGGCAAAGTGATGTAGATTATACGGTAAGTTATTATGCTACCGAAGCAGAAGCAGAATTAGGGATAAATCCATTACCAACCTTATACGAAAACGTCATTAACCCACAAGTTATTTACGGACGTGTAGATAATGATACGACACCAGATTCTATCTGTTATGCTGTAGCCGAATTAACATTAGATGTAAATCCGCAACCTGTATTTGATTTAGATGCGAGTTATGTATTATGTGTAAGTTCAAACGGAAGTGAAGTTATTGATACCCCAATTTTAGAAACAGGCTTAACAAGTCCGGAATATACATTTGTATGGTACTTAAATAGTGTTGAAATAGCAGGAGCAACCTCACCAAACTATATTCCAACAGAAGGCGGAACTTATAGTGTAACGGTAACCGATGTAACCACATCAACAGTAACCATGTGTGAACGTACCGATACGACAGAAGTTATAGAAAGTGCACCACCAACAATAGTTGCAGATGTATTAACCGATGCTTTTTCAGAAAATCATATTGTAGAAGCTATCGCAAGTGGCGCAGGAGAATATGAATACAGTTTAGATAACGGACCATGGCAATTAAGTGGTGTTTTTGAAGACGTAAGTTCAGGAGATCATGTAGTTACTGCTCGCGATATGAACGGATGTGGAACTACAGATATCACAGTTACGGTATTAGATTATCCAGTATATTTCACGCCAAATGGTGATGGATATCACGATACATGGAACATAATTGGATTTGCTGACCAACCAAGCGCAAAAATTTATATATTTGACAGATATGGAAAACTGGTAAAACAGATTAGTCCATCGGGAGATGGTTGGGATGGAAATTACAATGGAAACCCAATGCCAACAAGCGATTACTGGTTTGTAGTAGAGTATAACGAGCCAAATACTGGCGCAAGAAAAGAGTTTAAAGCCCATTTTACTTTGAAAAGATAAATTGATATGAATTTAAAAAAGTATTGTTTACTAGCAATTTTAGCATTATTTACAAAAATTGGTGTTGCCCAAGAGGGGTTGCCAATTTATTCAGATTATTTAACAGATAATTATTATCTGATACACCCATCAATGGCCGGAGTTGCCAATTGTGCTAAGGTGAGATTAACTGCAAGACAACAATGGTTTGGTCAAGATGATGCCCCAAATCTTCAAACGTTGAGTATTAATGGTAGAATTGGTGATACACCTTCTGCTATTGGAGCTATCGTTTATAACGATAAAAACGGGTATCACTCTCAAACGGGAGCTTACTTTACTTATGCGCACCATTTAATGTTTTCTCGTAATGAGATTGATTTAAATATGTTGTCATTTGGTTTAAGTGCTGGAATTATTCAGTATAAATTAGATGAAACAGCATTTTTAAGTGAAGGTTTTGATCCTATTATTGCAGGTGTTGAACAAAGTGCTACAAACTTTAATGTAGATTTAGGATTGTCTTACCAATTTATAGATTTTTATGCACATGCAACAATTAAAAATCTTCTTAAAAATGACGGTATCAACTTTAATGAACAAGGTTTAAGTTATAATAATCTTACAACATACTTATTTTCTTTAGGTAATGTTTTTAGTCCTTACGGAAGCGACTGGAGCTACGAACCTTCAGTAATGTTTATGTACAAAGATGCAACAGAAGAAGCATCTTTTGATCTTAATGCGAAAGTATATAAGAAAATGGATTTTGGTAAAGTTTGGGGAGGATTATCTTACAGAAGAAGTTTAGATGGTGCTGAGTTTAATGATGGATCTGGAGTAAGTGACCAAAAACTACAATACTTTACACCATTCTTAGGAGTAGATTATAATAACTTTGTATTTGCTTACACATATTCTTACCAAGCAAATTCAGTAGTGTTTAACAATGGTGGTTTTCACCAATTAACATTAGGATATAACTTTAATTGTAGAAGAGAAAAATACGATTGTAACTGTCCAGCAATTAACTAATATAAAATGTCTCGATATTATATCGAGACATTCTTTTTATACTTCCCATTTTGAAATCTTCAGAATGGGATTTTTTATATAAAAATGGGAATGAGTAAACCTGCTTTTTGAGTTAGAGAACTACTTTATTTAATGTGTAAACAGGTATAAATTGCTTGTTTTTAAATTAGAATTAAAGACTTTCGGTTTTAAATAACCAATTAAAGTATGTAAGTTTATTCTGTTGAAATAAAACCTATGAAATTACTGCTTAAATATCTTATACTTTTCTTTTTATGTTTTCCTCTTAAAGACGGGTTTGCACAATTAAAAATTCAGAATGATAAAGCACTTTTGATAAAAGGAATTGTGAGAGAGAAAGTGTCTTTTACGCCAATTTCAAAAGTAAATGTTGAAGTAAATGGCGGGGAATATACTATTACAGATGCGGATGGTCGTTTTCAACTTAAAGCAAAATCGGGTGATGAATTAGTGGTGAAACACAAAGATTTTGAAACCGTATATTTTACCATTACCAGCGGAGATACTATAATTATTGAAGTTGAAGCTAACGATGATTTGTCATCAAATACTTCTCAAAAGCGTAATATTCCAGAACAATTTAAAAGTCTTACAGATTCGGCGTCCTATTATATAAAACGCGATCCTGAAAAAAGTATGCAATTTGTAACAGATGCGTTATCTAAAAGCCATTCGATAATTGAAAAAGCTAAAGTATATCAATTGTTAGCTGATGTTTATATGGAGCTTAAACAGTATGATTTGGCTGTTACAAACTATCGTACGAGTCTTCAAAATTCAAAAAGTAATGCGGTACTTTTAAAATTAGCAAAAGCTTACGAACTGAATAAAAACTACCAAGAAAGTATAGAAACCTATAATGCGATTGATAAACAAAGACTGAGTAATTCGCAATTAATTAATTTATACGAAGGTTTAGGAAATACGTTTTTTAGTATTAAAGATTATAAAGCCTCGGTTACTGCTTACGAAGACGGTTTAGCTGTAGCTCAAAAACATGTTGTGACATCTAAAATCACCGATTTAAATTCTAAAATAGCTCAATCTTATAATAATAACGGACAAGTAGATTTAGCAAAAGGGTTTTTTAATAACTCATTAAATTTAGCCGAACAAGAAAATAAAGCCCGAGCTGTTGAAGAGAAAAATATGGTGGCCGAATTTAATTATTCGAATAAAAATTATGATGATGAAATTAAAATTAGAAAACAATTAATTGAAGATATTTTAAACATTCAATCAGATTCTATCATTGATAATGCAAGTCCGGTAACCACGCAAAAACAGAATTATAAAATTGGAAATGCGTATTTGCTTCAGAAAAATTATAATAAAGCGATTCCGTATTTTGAAAAAAGTATTGTTGAAGCCGATATAAAAGGTGATTTGGTAGTTAAAAAAGATGCTACTAAAAAGCTGTCAGATTTATATGTAGATGCTGGAGATTTTAACAAAGCTAAAAAAGTATTTGATGATTATACCGCAGTTACCGACGCTTTATATATTAAAAAAGAACAAGAAATTACCCAAGCTGCACGTTTAAGTAGAGGAATTGCCGAAAAGCAATTACGCATAAAAAGCTTGGAGAGTGATCGCGCACTTTCTGAAAGTAAATACGAGTTAACTACCGAGCGTAATAAACGACAAGAACTTATTATTTACTCACTAATTGGAGGTTTGTTATTGCTTTTGGTGACGGCATATTTTATGTTTAAATATATTAAACAACAACGATTGGCTAATAATTTACTAGCTCTAAAATCATTGCGTAGTCAAATGAATCCCCACTTTATTTTTAATGCTTTAAACTCAGTAAATAGTTTTATAGCTACTAATGACGAACGTACAGCAAACAGATATCTTTCTGATTTTTCATATTTAATGCGTGCTGTTTTAGAGAATAGTGAGGAAGATTTTATTCCGCTAGAAAAAGAAATTGAACTTTTACAACTGTATACAAAATTAGAACATTTTAGATTTCAAGATAAATTTGATTACAGTATTACGGTTGCCCCAGAAATTAGTGTTGGAGACTACAAAATTCCGCCTATGTTATTACAACCTTATATTGAAAATGCGGTTTGGCACGGACTCCGTTATAAATTAGAAAAAGGACATTTAAATATTTTAATAGACCAAAAAAGCGCGAATGAAATTAGTATTACAATTACCGATGATGGTATTGGTCGTGAAAAATCTAAAGCTTTAAAAACAGCAAATCAGCAAAAGCAAAATAGCAAAGGCATGGGTAATATTAAAAAACGAGTTGCTATTTTAAATGCTATGTATAAAGATAAAATAGATGTATGTATTGGTGATTTTCAGGATGCAGAAGATGCCGGAACAAAAGTTGTTGTAACCATTAAAAAAGATTAAACGTTTGGCGTTTTTCAGAATAAAAAATATTTAGAAATCATTAAAAATATGAAGCTAAAATCTATCATTGTAGAAGACGAAGAAACTAGTAGAGAAATTTTAAAAAATTATCTCAAAAAATACTGTCCAAATGTTGATGTTTTAGGTGAAGCAGCAAATATCACCGAAGCTAAAAAACTCATTGAAGCTCATGAGTTGGATTTGGTGTTTTTAGATGTTGAAATGCCTTACGGAAATGCCTTTGATCTCTTAGAACAGCTAACAGATATCAATTTTGAAACCATTTTTGTAACCGCTTATAATCATTATGCTATTGAAGCGCTAAATGCACATGCATCTTATTATTTAATGAAACCAATTTCAATTGATGAGCTGATAAAAGCTGTAGATTATGTTTCTGAAATTAAAACCAAAGAAGATGCGTTACAAGATCAAGTATTGGTGCCAAGAACAAATGTGGTTCATGGAAAAATAACGATTCCGCAACAAGATGGATTCGATATTATAAATACTGCTGATATTTTATACTGTAAAGCCGATGATAATTATACCGAGATTTACCTGAATAATAATACCAAAAAGTTAGTGAGTAAAACTTTAAAACATTTTGAAGATGCGCTTACCGAAAGTAACTTTTGTAGAGTTCATAAATCTTACTTGGTAAACGTAAACGAAATTGTAAAATATGTAAAAGGTAAGGGCGGAAGTGTTATTTTAAACCAAGGAAAAGAGATTGTAGTTTCGGCTTCTAAAAAATCGAATTTATTATCATATTTTAAATAAATTTACAAGAACTTAAAACAATATATTATGCCAATTATAAAAACTGTAAACGGAAAATCACCACAAATACCTGAAGATTGTTATGTTGCTGAAAATGCTACTATTGTTGGCGATGTAAGTATGGGAAAAGATTGTAGCGTTTGGTTTAATGCTGTTATTAGAGGTGATGTTCATTATATAAAAATGGGTGATAAGGTAAACATTCAAGATGGTGCGGTTATTCATGCTACCTATCAAAAATCACCAACTACCATAGGAAATAATGTGTCTGTTGGACATAATGCAATTGTACATGGTTGTACTATTCATGATAATGTACTTATCGGAATGGGAAGTATTGTGATGGATGATTGTGTGGTTGAAAGTAACAGTATTGTTGCTGCCGGTGCTGTGGTTACTGCAAATACTCGTGTAGAGTCGGGGAGTATTTATGCTGGTGTACCGGCTAAAAAAGTTAAAGATATTAGTGAAGCATTAATTTCGGGTGAGATTAATAGAATTGCCGATAATTATGTGAAATATTCAGGATGGTTTAAAGAAGATTAAAACTTTAAATAATTCACAGCGTGTTTATGATCTAGTAAATCGCTCATCACTTCAGTTGTTCCGTTAGTGAAAAATTCACTTTTTGGAATAACTGTTTCTGTATTTAATAACTGGTATTGTTTTAAAACGGCTTCTGTTTGTCTTGCCACTGCTTCTCCCGAATCGATTATTTTAACGTGTTTAGGGAGCATATTTTCTAATAAAGGCATCAAATACGGGTAATGCGTACAACCTAGCACGAGGTAGTCTATATTAGCCTCAATCATAGGGTGTAGGTATTCGGTTAGTAATGCTTTCATAGCTTCCGAATTTATTTGACCACTTTCAATTAATTGTACAATACCTTCTCCAATTTGTTCTACTACATCAATTCCGTTACCGTACAAATCTGTAGTTTTATAAAACAACTCACTGGATAAAGTTCCTTTTGTTGCCAGAATACCTATGGCTTTTGTTTGTGTATTTAAGGCTGCGGGTTTAATAGCGGGTTCAATACCTATAATAGGAATTTGGTAAGTGTCTCGTAATATTTTAATAGCATTTGTAGTTGCCGTATTGCAAGCTACAACAATGAGTTTGCAATTTTGATGTAGAAGAAACTCAGTATTTTTAAGGCTTAAATCTATAATTTCAGATTTAGATTTATTACCATATGGCGCATTAAAACTATCGGCAAGATAAATGGTGTTTTCATTTGGTAAGCGTAAATTAATTTCTTTCCAAATTGAAGTGCCTCCAACACCCGAATCGAATATGCCAATAGGTTGTGTACTCATATTACAAAAATAAAAAAGCCACTTATAGTAAGTGGCTTTTTTTAGTATTATTTATTGAAGTTTAGAATTAAAATCCTAACTCTTTTTTTACATCAGCTAAAAGATCTTTACCATCAGCAACAAGTACACCTGAACCTTGAGTAGAATCTAATACATATTGAAATCCTTGAGCAGTTGCTACTTTTTGGATTGCAGTTTTAGCTTTTTCAAAGATAGGCTTGTATAAGTCTTGTTCTTTTTTAGCTAAATCTTGTTGAGCTTGACCTTGGTATTGACGAATACCTTGTTCCATTGTTTGAACTTCTTGAGCTCTTTTTGCATTTTCTTCGTCAGTTTTTGTTTCAACTTCAGATTGGTATTGCTTCATTTTATTTTGAAGCTCAGTCGCCATTGTTTTAATTTCAGTCTCGTAAGTTTTGCTTAATTTTTGAATTTCAGCTTGAGCTGTTTTCATTTCTGGCATTGCATCTACTAATTCAGTAGTGTTTATATGTGCTAATTTTGTTTGTGCAACTGAAAAACTTGTTGCTCCAAATACTAATATAGCTGCAAATAAAAGGGTTTTAAAATGTTTCATTTCTTTAATGTTATGTGTTAAGTTATTAATTAATTTTAGTTCTTCTTTTTTATTCTTCTTCTGTTTCTGCTTCAGGTTCTGTTTTGCTTTGTGCTTTTTTCCTTGCTTCAGCAGCAGATTTTCTAGCTTCTTCGCGCTCTTTTCTAGCTTTTTCTTTGTCGGCTAGTATTTTTTTTCTTTTTTCTTCGAGAGCTTTTTTACGAGATTCTCTATCTTTTAATTTTTGTAATCTTTTTTCTTCGGCAATTTCTGCTGGTGTTTTAGCCGTTGTTACATCTTCTGTTTTTGCATCTTCTGTTTTTGCATCTTTAGCAGTAGCATCTTCAGTTGTTGGTTTTGCATTTTTATTTAATAATGCTTCTCGTCTTGCTTGTGCTGCCGATTTTAAAGAATCTCTTTTGGCTTGTGCTGCCGCTTTACGTTCTTCAGCAGCTTTTTCTCTTGCGGCTTTCTTTTCTTCTAATGCTTTTTGTCTTGCTTCTAACTCATCGTTAATAACAGGAATAACAGCTTCGCTTTCTGCAGCTTTACGCTCGCTTCTGTTTTGTGCTTGTGTACGTTTTGATGCTCTTGTAATACTTCTTATTACGAGTTCGCTAATATCAAAGCGTTCTGCGGAATATAACATGACAACATCTGCAGATTTATCAAATATGAAATCATACTTTTTATTTCCTGCAATTTCTTGTACTGCTGAAAAAATTTGATCTTGTACAGGTTGAACTAATTGTCGCTTCTGAATCATTAAATCTCCATCAGGACCAAAACGTTTTTGTTGGTAGGCTAATATTTCGGCTTCATCAAAACCAATATCTTCCATACGTTCTTCGTACAACTCTTTTGTAAGTAATACACTTTCGCTGTTGAGTTGTTTTTTTTGTTCTTCAATAACTTTTAAGCGTTGTTCAATTTCAGTTTTCCAATCTTGAACTTTTTTATTTAATTGCTTAGTTGCTTCTTGATATTCTGGTACATTTTGCAAAATGTATTCAGTATCTATATAGCCTATTCTTACACCTCGCTGAGCTGTAGAAACAAAACTAGTAAGACTTATAATTGCCAATAAAAAAAGAACTTTATGTTTCATCTGTTATGCTTTTTTGATTTATGGATAGCTTCTATAAACTTTAAAAGAATGACAGTTTTTTTGATTTCTTCCGCCATTCGAATTAATATTCTTCAAATTAACGAAATAAATTCTGAAAAATTTTAACACTCATGCTAAATCCTTCAAAGAGTTATTAGAAAATATCGTGCCAAAGTTAAAATTGTTGTCCAATAATAAAGTGAGTTTCCCATCCATTCTTAACAGTTTCTCCAGGAAGTGCATCAAATCCATGACCTAAATCAATTCCTAATAAACCAAATGCTGGCATAAATATTCTAATACCAAGACCTGCTGCTCTTTTAATATCAAATGGGTTGTAATCTATAAAGTTATCGTAAGATGCTCCTGCTTCTAAGAATCCTAAAGCATAAATTTTTGCTGATCCTTCTAAAACAATTGGGTAACGTAACTCCATTGAGAATTTATTGTAAATCGTTCCACCATCTTGAGTTGATAATCCTTGGTTAGGGTATCCTCTTAATTGTACAACTTCTCTACCATCTAAAGAGTAATTTGCTAAACCATCACCTCCAACAAAGAAACGTTCAAAAGGAATGACACCTCTATCTTGATTGTAAGCTCCTAAGAAACCAAATTCTAAACTAGATTTTACCACTAATTTTCCTACGATTCTTGTATACCATTCTCCTGCAAATTTCACTTTGTAAAACTCTAACCAGTCATAACGTTCTTGGTCAATTTCACTAATTCTATCAGAATCACTTGTTACATCTAAACCATCTCTTTCGTCTTTTAACGCTGCGTAATCTACACCGTTAAATAAAGAGTATGGTAATGAGAATTTAGCTGTTACAGAGAATTTAGATCCTCCCATTGGGAATATAGGATCTGATGTTGTATTATTTCTACTTAATCCTATGGTGTAAGCTAAGTTGTTTGAGTAACCATCTCCAAATGTAAATAACCCTGTGTTATAGTTTTTTAAATCATAATGTTGAAAACTTACAGCTTGAGATAAGTGGAAGTAATCATCTGGTGCAGTTAGTCTTTTTGATAACCCTACCGAAATACCTGTAATATTAAAACGTTTGTCTTTATCAGCATCACCTGTTGAAGCATCATATAAAAATTGTTTTGTATGAGATATAGATGTTGATAATTGTAATGGACGTCTTCCACCTAACCAAGGTTCAGAGAAAGAGAAACTGTATGTTTGGTAAAATCTACTTGCTTGTAGTCTTAACGCTAAACTCTGTCCGTCTCCTGTTGGTACTGGTTTGTAAGCATCTTTTTTGAAAATATCTTTTATTGAAAAGTTATTAAATGATAACCCTAATGTTCCAATAAAACCTGTTCCACCATATCCACCTTGAAGTTCAATTTGGCTAGATCCACTTTCAACTACTTGGTATTCGATATCTACTGTACCGTCTACTGTATTGAAGTTTTTCATGTTTGGCACTAATTGTTGTGCATCAAAATATCCTAATTGACCAAGTTCTCTCATGGTTCTTACAACGTTTTGTTTGCTGTAAAGTTGACCTGGTTTTGTACGTAATTCTCTATAAACTACGTGATCGTTTGTTTTGTCGTTTCCTGTAACTGTTACACTATTAAAGTATGCTGGTTTTCCTTCAGAAATACGGATCTCCATGTCTATTACATTTCCATCGGCACTAACTTCAACAGGGTTTATTGTTGAAAATAAATAACCACTATTTTGATAGGTGTTTGTTAAATCCATAGCATCTGGTCTGCTATCATCTGCAATACGTTTTCTTAGTTCAACACCGTTATATGTTGAACCTTCTTTGATTTTAAGAACACTTGCTAATTGTGCATCAGTATATACGCTATTTCCTACAAATGTGATTTTACCAAATTTGTATTGTTCTCCTTCTTCAAGGTTTATAGCTAAAGATATTGTTTTATCGTCATTAACTATTACAGAATCTGAAACTACACGAGCATCTCTATAACCGTTTTCTTTGTATTTATCAATAAGTGATACTAAATCTTCTTTGTAGTCACTTTTTATGTATTTAGAACGTTTTAAAACGCGTATAAATTTTTTCTGTTTTGTGTTTTTCATGACTTTTCTTAGCGACTTGTCTGCTAATTTTTCGTTGCCATTAAAACGTATTTCTTTAATTTTTACTTTTTCACCTTTATCAATATCAACAGTCATGTTTACTCTGTTCTTTTGAATAGAATCAACAACGTCTGTAGTATTTACAATTACTGAAGTATTGTAATATCCGTCTTTTTGATATTTTGAAGTTAGGTAATTACGTGTTGTAGTGATAAGGTTTTCTGTAACTTTAGCTCCCTTTTTTAATTTGTTATCATTAATTAAAGCTTCTTTTTTAGAGTCTTTAACACCGTTAATTGTGATCTCATTTAATTGAGGAACATCAACAAGTTCAATTTCTAAATAGGCTACATTTCCTTCTGTTTTAACTAAAAAGATATCAATGCTACTAAAAAGGTTTACATCCCATAATTTTTTTATGGCATTACTAATTGTTTCTCCAGGAATGGTAATCTCTTTTCCTTCTCTTAATCCTGAGTACGAAATGATAGTTTGTGAGTTAAAACTTGTGTTTCCAGATACCGTAATACCACCTAAAGTGTATTTGGTTCCTGTACTTGGTGAGTTTTGTTGCGCTATTACTGCACTTGAGCAAATAAAAGTTAGTGCAAATAATAAGGTTTTGATGTAAGTTTTCAAATGTATTTTGTTAGCTAAGTTGTTCACTTGTTTTTCCAAATCGTCGTTCTCTATTCTGATAGTCAATCAGAGCTTCATATAAGTTATTTTTCTTAAAATCTGGCCAAAGGATATCTGTAAAATATAATTCGGCATAAGCGATTTGCCATAATAGGAAATTGCTTATTCTTTGCTCACCACTTGTTCTGATTAATAAATCGACGTCTGGTAAATTATGCGTGTAAAGATGCTTATTAATAATTGATTCGTCAATATTTTCGACAGAAATTATATTATTTTTAACTTTATCACTTATTTGTTTTACAGCACTAATAAGCTCTTCTCTTGCGCCATAGCTTAGGGCTAGAGTAAGTGTCATGCGGCTGTTGTTTTTTGTTTTGTCTATAACTTCAAGTAGCTCTTTGTAGACTTTTTTTGGCAAATCATTAAGATTTCCAATAGCGTTTAGTTGTATGTTGTTGTCTTGAAGTGTTTTGATTTCTTTATTTAAAGATCTCACTAGGAGTTTCATAAGTGTTTGAACTTCTAGTTTTGGTCTGTTCCAATTTTCTGTTGAAAACGCATAAAGTGTTAGGTTTTTTATTCCTAATTCGGCACTAGTTTCAACAGTTTCTCTTACAGATTTTGTTCCGTTTTCATGACCAATAGCTCGTAATAAGCCTTGTTTTTTTGCCCAACGACCATTACCATCCATAATGATAGCAACGTGATTGGGTAGTTTATTTAGATTTATTTGGTCTTTCATAATTTATTAATAATTGCAGTAGCAAGGTCTTCTACCAAAGGTGTAAGTTAAGGTAAATCCTGTAAATACATACCAATCGTTACTATTTGTGTTTCCAAAAGCTAATGAACTTTCGTTATCAAAATCAGGAACACTACCATCTATCTCGTCCGAAAACGTGTAGCGTGCTCCAATTTCTGCTCCTAATATAAGGTGTTCAGCTATTTTTGTTTTAAACCCTAAAGCCATTGGAATTCCAAAAGCCCAACTAGAGGTGTCTTCTTGAGTGATGTTTCCTGTACTATCAAAAAAGAAATTGTTATGTTTTGCAAATGAAAGTCCAGTATATAAATATGGAGTGCTTTTTAATCCTAATTGATGTAAATCGAAATCAAAAAAGGTAAATTCCATTCCTGCTGAAATTTCTAATAAGCCCTTAGTAAAACTATAATCTCTAGAATTTCGTCTTGGATCGTCAGCTTTACTATCTTTTACGTCTAAGTCTGTATAGATGACCGAAAGCCTCCAAGAATGTCTTGGGCTGCGGTTCCATTTAAAGAGGCCACCAATGGCAAGACTGTTTGGTGCAATATATGTTGTTGCTCCAACGTCTCCAATAAAATTGCTCCCACCAGCAAATACACCCACTTCATAGATTTGGGATTGCATTTGTTGTGAAAATATAACACTAAATAAGAGTAGGATTATGTACCTCATAATTTTTTAAAAGTTTGCAAATATAATAAATATGATTAGCCTATAACAATTTGAAATCAATTGTCTTACAGATAAACAGTTTTTATGGGGTTTTATTGCCTAATTGCGTCGGTCTTCTCCCCAAAGTAATTTTTTACGTAAGGTATCAATAAAGCTTTCATGGAGTAGCTCAACCATTTTTATTTTAAAATCTGCCTTCTTAATTTTTATTAATGTTTCGTTATGTAATGTCGCAATTCTTGAGTCTAATGAAATTAAATGAAAATCCTCCCTACCGTTAACTTTAAGTTGTATCTCGGTATCATCTGGAATTACAAATGGTCTTGCATTTAGATTGTGAGGTGCAATAGGGTTAATTACAAAATTATTAGCATCTGGTGTAATAACTGGTCCTCCACAACTTAATGAATATCCGGTTGATCCTGTAGGTGTTGCTATAATTAATCCATCTGCCCAATAAGACGTTAAATACTCATTGTTTAAATGTGTTTCAACAGTAATCATAGATGTGGTATTTTTTCTACTTACTGCAATTTCATTAAGTGCAAAATTGGTTTCTATAAGTTCTGGGTTTTCAGGAGATGTTTGGACACTTAATAGAGTGCGTTCCGAAATTTTATAGTTTCCTTTTAAAATTTCAACCATTGCTTCTTCTATTTCATCTACTTGTATGGTTGCTAAAAAACCTAAACGACCTGTGTTTATTCCTACAATAGGAATTTCTAATTCTCTAACATGGGTTATGGATCTTAAAATAGTTCCGTCACCTCCAATACTTATTAGTAAATCAAAGCTGTCATCTAAATTATCAAATGTTTTACATGATGAATAATTTGTGTTTGTTTTTTCGGTAATAATATCCAAAAACTCATGTTCAATATAAACGTCAGAAGAAGAATTATCCAAAAAATTAAGCAATGTATCAAAGCTAGATTGTGTGTTGTTGTGGTAATATTGACCGTAAATGGCTATTTTCATTAGATGTCTAGGTATTTTTGTAAATATTCAGATCTGTCTTTCAAACTTTTGATATAGTTGTCATCTTCATGTCCTGCTATTATATTATAACTATAACGTCTAAAAGTTTGAATAACATCGTTTAATCCTGAATTTCCAATTTTTATGGTAATTTGTACAAGGTCATTTTCAATTTTAGAAATAAAAGCACCTAAAAATTTAGCATCGTTAGATTCTACAATCTGGCTAATTTCACTAAAAGAATAATCTTGTAAACCTTTCTCAATAATTAATACACCGCCTGGTTCGGCAAAAAAAGGTGTTTCATTAAAAAGCGTAATTATATCATTAAGTTCATAATAACCAACATAGGTATTGTTAGCATCTAAAACAGGCATAATATTACAGGAGTTTTGGGCAAAAGCTTCCAAAACGTCCAACCAATTAGTATCACTGCGTACAAAAAAACCTTCAGTAGCATGATTACAATCTTTAATGTCTACAGCACTTTCAAAACAATGTGCATCGGTTTCAGAAATACATCCTATATACACACCATTATTTTCAATTGGAATATGAGAGTAAGTAAGTTCATTAAAAAGCAGTTTTAAATCGCTTATCTTATCGTTAATACTAAGCGGTTTTATATCGTTAATAATGTATTGTTGTAATTGCATAATGTATAAATAGGTCTGTGCAAATTAATTAAAAATAACTACAAAAAGCGTTAACTACTTTGTATTTTTGCTTACAAAGACTAAAGTTTATGACAAAGTTAAGCGTTAATATTAACAAAATAGCAACCCTAAGAAATTCTAGAGGTGGCGATATGCCAAATGTGGTTAAATTTGCTCAAGATGCACAACGTTTTGGAGCCGAAGGAATAACTATTCATCCGCGTCCAGACGAAAGACATATCACTTATAAAGATGTTTACGATTTAAAACCAGTTGTAAATACAGAATACAATATTGAAGGAAATCCAATTAAGAAATTTATTGATATTGTTTTAGAGGTGAAGCCAACTCAGGTTACTTTAGTGCCAGATGCTGATGATGCAATTACATCAAACGCAGGTTGGGATACTATAAAGTATAAAGATTTTTTAATAGATGTTATTAAAGAATTTAAAAACAACGGGATTAGAACTTCTGTTTTTGTAGATCCTATTTTATCTCAAATTGAAGGCGCAAAAGCAACCGGAGCAGATAGAATAGAATTATATACCGAGGCATTCGCACACCAATACGGTTTAGGTAATGAAGCAGCCATATTACCATATACAGAATGTGCAGTTTTAGCAAATGAATTAGGATTAGGTATTAATGCGGGGCATGATTTATCTTTAGATAATATGAAATTCTTTAAAGATAATATCCCAGGATTATTAGAAGTATCTATTGGACATGCTTTAATTTCTGAAAGCTTATACTTAGGCGCAGAAAACGTAATACAAATGTATTTACAAAGATTAAAATAATATGATTTTACACTCAAATATAATAGGTGAAGGTCAGCCATTTATAATTCTTCATGGATTTTTAGGGATGAGCGATAACTGGAAAACACTTGGAAAGAAATTTAGTGAAAACGGATTTCAGGTGCATTTAATTGATCAGCGTAATCACGGACATAGTTTTCATGATGATGAATTTAATTATGAGGTTTTAGCTGAAGACTTAGCTGCATATTATACGGCACACCATATAAAGGAAGCTGTAGTTTTAGGACATTCAATGGGAGGTAAGGCAGCTATGTTGTTTGCATCAAAATTTCCGGATTTAGTAACAAAGTTGATAGTTGCCGATATTTCACCTCGTTTTTATCCCGTACATCATGATGCGATATTAAACGGATTGAGTGCTTTAAATTTTTCAGAATTAAAAACTCGTGGCGCAGCAGATAAAGTACTTGCTAACTATGTAACTGATTTTGGAACTCGTCAGTTTTTACTTAAAAACTTATACTGGATTGAAAAAGGGCAGTTAGCTCTACGTATTAATCTTGAAGTTTTAAAAGAAAATATTTCCGAAGTAGGAGAAGCACTTCCAATACATGCCAAATTTGAAAAAAGCACCTTGTTTTTAAAAGGAGATCGTTCTGAATATATTTCAGCGCAAGACGAAACCTTAATTAAACAACATTTTCCAATCGCAAAAATTGTAACTATTGCAAACGCTGGTCATTGGTTACATGCCGAAAATCCAACAGACTTTTTTAATGAAGTGATGCAATTTGTATCTTAAAACACGTAACTTTATAAAAACTAAACGTTATGAATTTATTACTTAAATTACTTTTAACAGCCGTTGCTGTTATTATTTTAGCTTATTTTTTACCAGGTATTGAACTTACAGGAAACCAATTCACAACCGCACTTATTGTAGCTGCAGTTTTAGGGGTTTTAAATCTTTTGGTAAAACCAATTCTAGTCATTTTAACCTTACCAATAACGGTAGTGACACTAGGTTTATTTTTGTTAATAATAAATGCCTTAATGGTAATGTTAGCAGGAAATATAATAGATGGTTTTGGTGTAAGTAGCATCTGGACAGCTATATTGTTTAGTATACTTTTATCATTTTTACAGTCTATACTATATTCTGTTTTAAAAGAAGATAAAAAGTAGACCAAACCACAAGACGTTAAAAACTTTGTTGGGTTGTAAAAAATATGTACTTTTGCGACCCAATTTTTATATAATTCAAGAATGAATATTACAAGAGAAAACATTGATGCATTAAATGCTGTTGTAAAAGTAGATATCGCAAAAGATGACTACAACGGTAACGTAGAGAAAATACTTACAGACTACCGTAAGACTGCTAATATCCCTGGATTTAGAAAAGGACATGTGCCAATGTCAATGGTGAAGAAGCAATATGGTAAAGCTGTATTAGTTGATGAAGTAAACAAAATTTTACAAGAATCTTTAAATACATATTTAGCTGAAGAAAAATTAAACGTTTTAGGTAATCCATTACCAAAACCACAAGACGATTTAAATTGGGATGCTGAAGATTTTTCTTTTGAATTTGAATTAGGTTTATCTCCAGAATTTGAAGTAAACTTAAAATCTAAAGAAGCAATTACTCAATATAATATCGTTGCAGACGATAAAATGTTAAACGACCAAGTTGAGCATTTAAGAAAACAATACGGTACATTAGTTCCTCAAGACGCAATGTCTCAAGATGACGAAATTACTGGTGTTTTTGCTAACGAAGAAAAAGCAATTGATAATACAGTAACCCTTACTTTAGATAAAATTAAAGGAAAAACTAACGCTAAGAAATTTGTTGGCGCTAAGGTTGGTGATGTTATTACATTAAAAACAAAAGGATTATTTAATGACGATCATGATTTAATGACGTTCTTAAAAGTATCTCATGATGATGCTCACGGATTAGAAGTTGAAGTAACTTTTACTGTAACAGAAATCAATACAAGAGAAGTTGCTAACTTAGATCAAGAATTATTTGATAAATTATTCGGAAAAGATGCAGTAACATCTGTTGAAGAATTAAAAGAAAAAATCAAAGAAGATTCTGAAAAGCAATTCGCACAACAAGGAGATCAAAAATTATTAAACGACGTTACTGAATATTTAGTTGAAAACACAGCTTTTGATTTACCTTCAGTATTCTTACAAAAATGGATGCAAACAGCAGGTGAACAACCAATGGATGCAGATCAAGCAAAAGAAGAATACGAAAAGTCTGAAAAAAGTATGCGTTACCAATTAATTGAAGGAAAATTAATTGCAGCTCACAGTCTTCAAGTAACTTTTGATGATTTAAAAGCTAATGCAAAAGAAATGATTAAAGTGCAAATGGCACAATTTGGTCAATTAGATCCTGCAGAAAAAGAATTAGATGATATCGCTGCACGTATCTTATCAAACAAAGATGAGGTGAAGCGTTTATCTGAACAGTTGATGAGTACTAAGTTATTAGAACTTTATAAAACAGAAGCTAACTTGAAAGTAAAAGAAATTACTTACGACCAATTCGTAAAAGAATTTTACAGTTAAACATTACAGAATAAATCATTACCTTTAAAGCGTAAAACTGTATGGTTTTACGCTTTTTTTAATCATCAAATAGTTTATAAAATATATGGATTACGCAAAAGAATTTGAAAAATTCGCTATAAAAGATCAAGGTATAAGTAGCACATACTACAATAAGATTGTAAGTAGCATGTATCCTACAAACTTAACACCAAACATTATTGAAGAGCGCCAAATGAATATCGCTATTTTTGATGTGTTTTCTCGTTTAATGATGGACCGTATTATATTTATGGGAACAGCAATTAACGATCAGGTGGCTAATATTATACAAGCACAATTATTATTTTTAGAAAGCACAGACGCTAATAAAGATATTCAAATATATATTAACTCTCCAGGAGGAAGTGTTTATGCAGGTTTAGGAATCTACGATACTATGCAATTAATTAAACCAGACGTAGCAACAATTTGTACAGGTATGGCAGCTTCAATGGGAGCCGTTTTATTATGTGCAGGTGAAAAAGGAAAACGTAGTGGATTAACACATTCTCGTGTTATGATTCACCAACCATTAGGAGGTGCACAAGGACAGGCTAGTGATATTGAAATTACAGCTAGAGAAATTTTAACACTTAAAGAAGAACTTTATAATATTATTAGCACGCATTCAGGTCAAGATTACGACAAAGTATATGCTGATAGTGATAGAGATTACTGGATGAAAGCAGATAAAGCTTTAGAGTACGGTATGATTGATGAAGTGTTAGCTCGCGCTAAATAAAAGAATAAGAGAGAAAAAAAGTTATGGCAAAGGAAGAATTAGAATGTTCATTTTGTGGTAGAAAGAAGCCAGAAACAAGTTTATTAATTGCAGGTTTAGATGCACACATTTGTGATCGTTGTATAGAGCAAGCTCATGGCATCGTCATAGAAGAAGCTAAGCAAGGTGACGACTCAGGTTTATCTTCAGATGTAATGTTGAAAAAACCACAGGAAATTAAAGGGTTTTTAGACGAATATATTATTGGTCAAGACTATACTAAAAAAGTGATGTCTGTTGCAGTATATAATCACTACAAACGTTTATTACAACCTGTAAGTGATGATGATATTGAAATCCAAAAAAGTAATATTGTAATGGTTGGACAAACCGGAACAGGAAAAACTTTAGTGGCCAAAACAATAGCAAAAATGCTAAACGTACCTTTAGCTATTGTAGATGCTACTGTATTAACACAAGCAGGATATGTAGGTGAAGATGTTGAAACTATTTTAACACGTTTATTACAAGCTGCAGATTACGACTTAGAAAAAGCAGAAAAAGGAATCGTTTTTATTGATGAGATTGATAAAATTGCTCGTAAGGGTGATAATCCATCAATTACAAGAGATGTTTCTGGTGAAGGTGTACAACAAGCCTTATTAAAACTTTTAGAAGGAACTGTAGTTAATGTACCGCCAAAAGGAGGACGTAAACATCCAGATCAAAAGTTTATTGAAGTAAATACAGAGCATATCTTATTTATTGCAGGTGGAGCTTTTGATGGTATTGAACGTGTTATCTCTAAGCGACTTAATATGACAGCTATAGGGTACAAAGCTTCAGGAGATGAAGATGTTGTAGATGTAGATAATATGTTACAATATATCATCCCAAGAGACTTAAAAGATTTTGGATTAATTCCAGAAATTATAGGTCGTCTTCCAGTATTAACATATATGGATCCTTTAGATGCCAAAACATTACGTTCAATTTTAACTGAACCTAAAAATGCAATTATCAAACAGTATCAAAAGTTGTTTGAAATGGATGATATTGATTTTTCAATTACAGATGATGCATTAGATTTTATTGTTGGTAAAGCTATAGATTATAAATTAGGAGCAAGAGGTTTGCGTTCACTTTGTGAAGAAATCCTTACAGATGCAATGTTTGAGTTACCTAGCGGAACAGAAAAAACGCTTGAGGTAACTCTTGATTATGCTGAAGAAAAACTGTCTAAAAACACATTAAAAAAGTTAAAAGCAGTGTCTTAATTTTTTAAGTATTTATACATATAAAAAAACCACTCTTTATTAAGAGTGGTTTTTTATTTTAAGACGATGAGTTAATTTATTTAATAATTCAATTTTAATAACTCATCCATATATTCTCTATTATTAGAAAGTCTTGGGACTTTATGTTGGCCACCTAATTTATTATGTTGTTTCAACCAATCATAAAATAAGTTTGGTCTTGCAGCATGTACTTTTGGCATATTCAATGTAATACTATTATAGCGTTTTGCTTCATAATCTGAATTTGAAGCTTTTAAAGCATTATCCAATAATTCACTAAAGTAGTTGAGGTCTTTAGGGGCTTTTTTAAATTCTATTACCCACTCGTGAGCGCCTTTTTCTCGGCCTTCCATAAAAATAGGAGCAGCCGTATAATCTATAATTTCAGCATCTGTTTTTCGGCATACGTTCTTAAGTGCATCTTCTGCATTTTCAATAATCAATTCTTCCCCAAATACATTAATATGATGCTTAGTTCTTCCTGAAACCTTTATACGATACGGATTTATAGAAGTGAATCTTACGGTATCTCCAATTTTATAACGCCATAAACCAGCATTAGTAGTAATAATTACAGCATAATTTTTATGAAGTTCTACTTCGCTTAGTGGAATCACTTTTTGTAGCGGTGTTCCGTAGGTATCCATAGGGATAAACTCATAAAAAATACCGTAATCTAGCATGAGTAAAAGTTCGCTAGAGTTATTTTGATCTTGAATTGCAAAAAATCCTTCCGAAGCATTATAAATTTCATAATACCTGAAATCGGTTTTTGGTAAGATCATTTTATATTGATCTGCATAAGGCACAAAACTAACACCACCATGAAAATAGACTTCTAGATTCGGCCATATTTCAAAAATACTTTGCTTGTTGGTGGTCTCTAAAACATTATTGAGTAACACGAGCATCCAAGACGGTACGCCAGCTAAACTGGTTACATTTTCATTTATAGTTTCATTTACAATCGCTTGCATTTTATGTTCCCAATCGCTCATTAATGAGACTTTACTGCTTGGTGTGCTACTATATTCGGCCCAAAAAGGCATGTTATCAATCAAAATAGCCGATAAATCTCCAAAAGCAGTTCCTTTTTCTTTATAAAGTTCTTTACTGCCTCCAAGGCGTAAACTCTTACCCGTAAAAAGTTGAGAGTTTTCGTTATTGTTTAAATACATACATAGTAAATCTTTACTAGCCGCATAATGGCAATCTTCTAAAGAGGTATTACTTACTGGTATAAATTTACTTTTAGCTCCAGTGGTTCCGCTAGATTTTGCAAACCATTTTATAGGTGTAGGCCAAAAAATATTATGTTCACCATTGCGAGAACGCTCAATTACATTTTGGTAATCTTCGTATGAGGATATCGGAATTCGATTAGCAAATTCGCGATAATTACTAATAGATTTAAAATCATATTGTTTACCTATCTCAGTATCTTTAGCTATGGTAATTAAATCTAATAATAATTCATTTTGAACTTCATTGGGGTATTTTAAAAACAAATCAATTTGATGAAAACGTTTTTTTAAAAACCATGAAGCTATTGAATTTACTAAAGGAATTGGCATATTTGCAGTATCTTTAAAAAGTAATTAAAAATACTACTTTTTTTTATGACCTACCAAGGAGTTTTAACAAAAATGGCAACTGAGTTTGCACAACCTATTCAATATTATTTGATTTTTGAGTCTGATTTTTTGAACATGAATCAATTAATAAACAAAACCATTACTTTGAGTTTTGTAAAGTTTGAATGTTTAAACTGTAAGTTAGATAAGCCAATTTATAGACAAGGATTTTGTAAATCTTGTTTTTTTGATGTGCCTCAAGCTGCAGATTGGATTATTAAACCAGAATTAAGTAAAGCACATTTAGATATTGAAGAACGAGATCTAGATTATGAAAAACGTGTGCAACTACAACCACATATTGTATATTTAGCAAATTCTAGTAATGTAAAAGTTGGGGTTACTCGCAAAACACAAGTGCCAACACGTTGGATAGATCAAGGCGCTCATGAAGCTTTAGAAATTGTTGAGGTACCTAATCGTTACCTTGCCGGTATTACCGAAATAGCATTAAAAGATTATGTAGCCGATAAAACAAATTGGCGTACAATGTTGAAAAATGAGATAAAAGATGAAAGCTTAGTAGAATGGAGATCGCGTTTAAAGCAATATATTCCTGCAGAAGCGCAACCTTATTTTATAGATAATAATGAAGAAACAGCTATTGAGTTTCCTGTATTGCAATATCCTGAAAAACCTAAAAGTCTTAATTTGCTAAAATCGCAAAGCTATACAGGGGTTTTAAAAGGAATTAAAGGACAATATTTGATTTTTGAAGATCAAACTGTTTTTAATATTAGAAGTAATGAAGGTTTAGTTGTCAATCTAACAATTGAATAATAAAAACCTTAAAAAACGAGTATATAAAAAAGCCTTTCTAAATTACTAAAGAAGGGCTTTTTTATATCATAAAAGAAGATGATACTAAATATCTTCTTGATCTCTTAATCCTTGAATGTAAGAAGCTTTTTGAACTTGTCTTCTTTTCTTTACTGAAGGTTTAGTGAAAAATTGGTTCTCTCTTAAGTTTTGCATAACTTTTACGTTTCTGTGCTTACGCTTGTAACGTTTAAGAGCGCGTTCAATGTTTTCACCTTCTTTAATTACAATTTTAATCATGTCTAGTTTTTAACAATTTATAGCGTTTTAGGTCTATCCTAAATACGTTTTTAATATTTTGCTTTTCGAAGCAGAGCGTAAACCTCTAATCCCCTTTTCGCGAATTTGTCTTACGCGTTCCCTTGTAAGATCAAAAGTTTTACCAATTTCATCTAATGTCATTGGCGGTTGATCACTTAATCCAAAATTTAAACGGATTACGTCACTTTCTTTAGCCGAAAGTGTACTTAATGCACGTTCAATTTCTAAACTTAACGATTCTTTCATTAGTTGTCTATCTGGATTTGGAGACTCACTAGAAGACACTACATCATATAAACTAGATGTTTCACCTTCTTTTAGTGGAGCGTCCATTGAAAGATGTCGTCCTGAGTTCTTCATAGACTGCTTTACATCACTCACCGTTAGATCTAATTCTTGAGCTATTTCCTCGGCGCTTGGAGGGCGTTCGTGGGTTTGTTCAAGAAAAGAATACGCTTTATTGATTTTGTTAATCGAACCAATTTTGTTCAAAGGTAATCTAACTATTCGAGATTGTTCAGCTAAAGCTTGTAAAATTGCTTGACGAATCCACCAAACTGCATAAGAAATGAATTTGAAACCTCTAGTTTCATCAAATCTCTTGGCTGCTTTTACTAAACCAGCGTTACCTTCGTTAATTAAATCGGGTAATGTTAACCCTTGATTTTGATATTGCTTAGCAACCGAAACTACAAAACGTAAGTTGGCTGTTGTAAGTTTATCTAAAGCAACCTGGTCTCCTTCTCGTATACGTTGTGCTAATTCAACTTCTTCTTCAGCCGTAATTAAAGGAAGCTTACTAATGTCTTGTAAATACTTGTCTAACGATTTTGATTCACGGTTAGTAACTTGCTTGGTTATTTTTAATTGCCTCATAGGGTTGTTTTATGAAATTAGGTTAATCCTAGCTATCAATATAGAATTTAAATTTGAAAAAACAAACAAAATAGACTTTATTTTTTAAAATGCTATGTTTTCTCCTTATTATTAATATAATACAACTGTTAGTTAACAGTGTCTTTTTCCTTGTTTTTGCTTAAAAGTCCGCCTAAAATATTTTTTACAACATCTTTAGTTTCTTCTTTAGTTGTAGTGGTTTCTTTTTCTGTTGCAGAAGTTGTTGTACTATCTGTTGCAGAGGTTGTGTTTTTTGAGTCGCCTAAGAGTCCGCTTAATAAATCTTTAACCTGATCGGTTCCTTTATTAATAAGTTTTTGTTTTTCAATCTCAACCAATTGCTTTGTTAAATTGGTAACGCCACTCGTTAAATCTGTTGATACTTTTGGGTTGGTATAGTTTCCGGTAATATTTGCTGTTACTGGAACCGTAAGATTTTTAACGTCGCTATCATCAATTTCAGCAATAAGTTTGTTTACATCACTTCCTAAATATTTTGCTGGTACATTAAAAACAGCATTATAAGATAAGGCTTGATCAAAACTATGGCTTCCAGAAACTTCAATATCTATATCTTCATATTTTACATGAAATGGTTTTACTGTTACTTTTCCGTCCTTAAAAGTTAAATTTGCTTTTAGATCTTTTAAATTAAGCTTTGTGAAATCTATAAAATCTAAAGCGCCATCTAATTTGCTTAATAATTGTCCTTCTTGAGGATTCATTTCTGTAGTTAGTAATTCTGCAAAAGCATCACCAGACATGGTGTTTAATACAGGAGAAAATTCGCTGTCTAAAGCACCAGATAAAGTTAATGTACTATTTAATTTTCCTTGTAAAGCTTTGGCTACTGGAGCTAAAGTTTGTAATAATTCCAAATCTTTAAATGATTGTGCAATATCAAAACTGTTAATTCCAAGATTCATATTAAACGTTGGCGTATCGGTTTGTGTAGATACGGTTCCGTTAAGTGATAAAATTCCGTCAAATATGTTTGTAGTCATATTACTTAAGGTTGCTTTTTGGTCTTTAATTAATAAACTTCCTTTTACGTTTTTTAAATTAAGATTGTCATAAACTACATTTTTTGCATTCGCATTTATGGTGCAATCTAAAAATGCAGGAATTTTTAATGCTGGTGTTGTAGTTGTTGATTTGTTTTCTGTTGAAGTTTCCGCTGGCGCTTCATTAGTATCACTAACCATAAAATCATTGATTACAAAATTATTAGAATTAAGGTTGAAATTCCCTTGTAACGTGGCGTCATTTAATAGAAAACCTAATAGGTTTTTGATAGTTCCGTTAGCTTCAATATCACTTTGTCCTGTTTGAGCCGTAAAATTATTGAGTGAAATGGTTCCAGGTTTAAAAGACATATCGGCTTTTGAAATTTGTAAAGGGTTAAGCATATCTTCCGAAGAAAATTTAAAACCACTCAAACTTACAGTTCCATTATTTTTTATGCGTTGAAAAGCATTAGTCTCAATCGCATTCATATCAAATGATGTATTAAGTTTTGCTTTTAATATTCCTGTTAATTCGTCATCTAATTCTACCGGATACGCTTTAGTGATGTTTGCTAAATTTAAAATTCCATCAATACTCGCGTTTACCAACATGTTTTTAGTCATGTTTTTTATTGTTGCCGAAGATTTAAATATATCTTCATCAATTTTAAAATCTAAAGTGTTTATGGCAACATAAGTGTCGTCAATATTTCCTGTAGTATTTTTTATAGTGGTATTAATATTTATGTTTTCTACCGCTTTTGGAAGATCAGGATATTTAAAAGATGCGTTTTCAGATACAATATTAATATCTAAAGTAGGAATTGTAGTTTCAGAATACAATCCTTTTACAATCCCCGAAAATTTAAAACCGCCAGTTGTTTTTACATCTGCAATATCTTTTGAATAACTCTCAGGTATAATTGCTAAGAAATCTTTAAAGGTAGAACCAGGATTCTCAAATGTAATGTCAATATCTTGCCCGTTTTCCAATAATTGCACAAACCCTTTAAACTTCAAAGGGAGTTTGTTAATAAGTGCTTTGTTATCTTTAAATGTATATTTTTGAGCATTTAAATCCATACCAATTATTGCATCTAACTCAATATGGTGATTGTTTAAATAATTGGTACCGTCACTATTTGCGCTGATGTTAAGTGTTGTGTTGGTGTCTAATTCCGAAGCATCGGCAGAAAAAATCCCTTTTCCTGTATGATTAATTTCGGTAAGATGCATGTTTATTTTAGAACTTTCATCAATATAAGTAAGTGCGCTATTGCTAATACTGTAATTTTCAATATCAAAAGCAAAACTACTACTTTCTGTTACTGTGCTTTTAGTTGGTGTAGTTTTAGTATCACTTTCTTTAGTGATATCATAATTAACAGCTCCTAAAGCGTTTGTTTTAAGTGTAATTAATGCTTCGTCTACCGAAATAGAATTTATTATAATTGGTGCTTCACCTGAAGTTTTAAATAACTCCATAACCGACATTGTAAATGCAATATCTTTTACGCTAGCAAAGGTTTCATCCTTAAAAGGGGCAAAATTAGTAATTAGTAAATCATTAACTTCTACATGTGCTTTTGGAAAACTTTTTATTAAACTTAAACTCACGTCGCTAAATTCTACTTTAGCATTTAGGTTATCGTTTATGGTGTCTTTTACCATGGTTTTTATTTGTGACTGAAACGCATACGGAATTGCCAATAATAATAAGAAAATGATGAGTAATGTAATACCTGCTATTTTTAAAGCTTTTTTCATAAGATGGTTTTTGTATCTATATATACGTATAAAATATGGTGTTGGTCTGCCGATTGCAAAAGTTTAAGATAACTTTACAAATTAACCGCTTTTAGTAAGACGCAGTTATAATGTAAAAGTTATAGTGTTAAGGAAATTTTAACATTTTGTTTAAGTTTGAAATATTTTTAATCAATATTAAGAGATAGATGTTTCAAAAAATAATTATAACAAACCTACTCCTTATTAAGTAAAAGTGATTTTGTTTTCTTTATTTTTGACGTTCATTATGCAACAATCTCACAAAGTTTACATTTCATTAGGTAGTAATAAAGGCGACAGGTTAAAAAACTTGCAAGACGCTGTTGATCTCATTTTTAAACATGTTGGTAATGTTACCGATATCTCGATGGTGTATAATACGCCAGCTGTAGGTTTTGAAGGCGACGATTTTTTAAACGCTTGTATTGCCATTGAAACAGAATTGGATGGTGAGGTTTTAATGCAATCCTTATTAGATACCGAAACCTTTTTAGGAAGACAACGTAGTAATAGTGGTGTTTACGAAGCACGAGTTATTGATATTGATGTGTTGTTTTATAATGAAGAAATCATCAATACCACGATATTACAAGCGCCACATCCTGAGCTTCATAAGCGTAAGTTTGTATTGCAGCCATTACATGATATTGCACCTAAATTTAAACATCCAAAATTTAATGTAACCGTAAGTGAAATGCTTGCCGATTGTGATGATAATAGTGCGCTGGAAGTTATAAAAATGTGGTTGAAAAATCCGTTGAAAAAATATCAGTTTACTAATTACAATTATATCGCTTTAGAAGGAAATATTGGCGCCGGAAAAACAAGTTTGGCAACCATGATTTCAAACGATTTTAATGCGAAACTTATTTTAGAGCGTTTTGCAGATAATGCGTTTCTTCCAAAATTTTACGAAGAACCACAACGTTATGCTTTTACTTTAGAAATGTCTTTTCTTGCTGATCGTTACCAACAAATTAGTGATGATTTATCGCAGTTAGATTTGTTTAAAGATTTTATGGTGAGCGATTATGATATTTATAAATCGTTGATTTTCTCAAAAATCACTCTTCCCGAAGATGAATTTATCCTGTACAGAAGATTATTCTATTTAATGTATAAAGACATCGCAAAACCGCAACTTTATGTGTATTTGTATCAAAACACAGAACGTTTACAGCAAAATATTAAAAAACGCGGTAGAGATTATGAGCAAAATATAGAAGACGATTATCTCGAAAAAATAAACGCTGGATATCTTGAGTTTTTAAAAAATCAAACCGAGTTAAATGTGAAAATCATTGATATCTCTAATAAAGATTTTGTAAACAATAGAGCTGATTATCTTTGGGTTTTAGAGCAAATTTGTGATGAAACAACAGATTAAAGTTTTTACAGGTATTTAATCTTTTGTCAGGTCTAGCGGAGTCGAGACCTTAATTATCCATTCATTTTAGCAAAAATATCCCAAACTACCACACCGCAACTTACTGAAATATTTAACGAATGCTTCGTTCCAAATTGAGGAATTTCTAAAACTAAATCACTTGTGCTTACCACATCTTGTGCAACACCTTTTACCTCGTTTCCAAAAACTAAAGCGTAAGTAGTATCTGGTTCGGGTTTAAAATCATTCAGCATAATAGCGTGTTCAGCTTGTTCAATAGCGGCAACTTTTACATTGTTCTCTTGTAGTTTTTTAATAACATCCATAGTGTTTTCGGCATGTTCCCAAGCTACAGTTTCTGTACTTCCTAAAGCTGTTTTATGAATGTCTCTATGTGGAGGCGTAGCCGTAATTCCGCAGAGATAAATTTTTTCAATTAAAAACGCATCACTCGTTCTAAATACCGATCCTATATTATTTAAACTTCTAATATTATCCAAAACAATAATAATAGGTGTTTTCTTGGTGTCTTTAAATTCATCAACACTTAGGCGGTCGAGTTCGCTATTTTTTAGTTTTCGCATGTTTAAATTTCTTAGTAATTGTAAATAACTTATCTTAAATCTGTTTTATAAAACATCAAATAATAAGTACTTTAGCAATCTTTGTTTTAGGGGTTGTTCAATACAATTTTAATAAAGCAAATCATTAAAAACCGACATTAAAAGTTATTAGTGTCACTTCGAGTGTCTTGAATGAATTTTAAAACATATCGAAAACCATTTAAAAGACAAAAATACTACTAAAAATACAGAACCATTGGCTAAGAAAGTAAAAAAAGAAACCCCTTTAATGAAGCAATACAATGCCATTAAAGCAAAATATCCAGATGCCCTTTTATTATTTAGAGTAGGGGATTTT
Source organism: Lacinutrix undariae (assembly GCF_052934785.1). Lineage (NCBI taxonomy): Bacteria > Pseudomonadati > Bacteroidota > Flavobacteriia > Flavobacteriales > Flavobacteriaceae > Lacinutrix > Lacinutrix undariae. Next base: position 765,112 of record NZ_CM128809.1, on the reverse strand, counting down.
TACGAAACCTTTGGATCGGACGCTATAAAAGCTGCCAAAATATTAGATATTACACTTACCAAACGTGGTGCAGGAAGCGAAAGCGAAATTGAATTAGCCGGTTTTCCGCATCATTCTATGAATACCTATTTACCAAAATTGGTAAAAGCAGGACAACGTGTGGCAATTTGTGATCAATTAGAAGACCCAAAGCAAACTAAAACTATTGTAAAACGTGGTGTTACAGAATTGGTAACGCCAGGTGTGGCATTAATTGATGATATTTTACATTCTAAAACCAATAATTTCTTAGCGGCAGTTTGTTTTGGAAGGCATCTTGTTGGTGTGGCATTTTTAGATGTGTCTACAGGTGAGTTTTTAGTATCTCAAGGAAGTGCGGAATATGTAGATAAATTACTTCAAAATTTTAGCCCGAGTGAAGTGCTAATTTCTAAACCAAAACGTAAAGAGTTTACCGCAACTTTTGGTGACGATTTTCATACTTTTTATTTAGAAGATTGGGTGTTTCAGGATGATTATGCGAATGAAACTTTATTAAAACATTTCAATACAAAATCACTAAAAGGTTTTGGAGTTGATGATGTTGTTGAAGGGATTATCGCTTCGGGAGCCGTTTTACATTATTTAAGCGAAACGCAGCATCACAAATTACAACACATCACATCTATACAACGCGTTACTCAAAATGAACACGTGTGGATGGATCGTTTTACCATAAAAAATTTAGAATTATACCATTCTACAAATCACAACGCAGTGACTTTGGTAGATGTTATTGATAAAACTATTTCTCCAATGGGAGGTCGTCTTTTAAAAAGATGGTTGGCATTACCCTTGGTAGATCTTGCTAAAATTAATCAACGTCACGAAGTGGTAGAGTATTTTATTAACGATGCTATTGTATTAAATAAAATACAGAGTTATGTAAAGCAAATTGGAGATATTGAGCGTTTAATATCTAAAGTAGCGACCACTAAAATTAGTCCGCGTGAGGTAATTCATCTTAAAAATGCTTTAGAAGCTATTGCGCCAATTAAAATTATTGCTCAACAAACCAATAATGAAGCTTTGCAAAATATAGGAAAACGTTTAGAACTTTGCGAAGAGTTACGCCAACGTATTAAAGCGACTTTAAATGAAGATGCGCCAGTAAATATTTTAAAAGGAAATTCTATTGCATCAGATTTCTCTGAAGAATTAAGCGAATTACGTGCGTTGTCAACTTCCGGAAAGGATTATTTAAACGCCATGTTAGAACGTGAAAGTGAACGTACAGGAATTACGTCGTTAAAAATTGCTTCTAATAATGTATTTGGATATTATATAGAAGTTAGAAACACGCACAAAGATAAAGTGCCCGAAGAATGGATTAGAAAACAGACTTTAGTAAATGCCGAACGTTATATTACCGAAGAGCTAAAAGAATATGAATCTAAAATTTTAGGTGCCGAAGAACGTATTATGGCTATTGAGCAAAAAATATTTGCTGAATTGGTAAGTTGGATAGGTTTGTTTATTCATCCTGTTCAAAAAAATGCCGCTTTAATTGCGCAGTTAGATTGTTTATGTGGTTTTGCACAATTAGCAACCGAAAATAAATATACACGACCAGAAATTAACGATACGTTTGCTTTAGATATTAAAAACGGAAGACATCCCGTAATTGAAAAGCAATTGCCACACGGCGAAAGTTATATTGCTAATGATGTGTATTTGGATCGTTCCGAACAACAAATAATAATGATTACCGGACCAAATATGTCTGGTAAGTCGGCTATCTTACGTCAAACAGCTTTAATTGTGCTTTTAGCACAAATGGGAAGTTTTGTGCCAGCAGAATCTGCAAAAGTAGGACTTACCGATAAAATATTTACTAGAGTAGGGGCGAGTGATAATATCTCTATGGGAGAATCTACATTTATGGTAGAAATGAATGAAACCGCTTCTATATTAAATAATGTGTCTGAACGTAGTTTGGTATTATTAGATGAAATAGGACGCGGAACAAGTACCTATGATGGAATTTCAATAGCTTGGGCAATTAGCGAATATTTACATGAGCATCCAAGTAAGGCGAAAACATTGTTTGCTACGCATTATCATGAGTTAAATGAAATGACAGAAACGTTTACACGTATCAAGAATTTTAATGTCTCAGTAAAGGAGTTAAAAGATAATGTTTTATTTCTTCGTAAACTTATTAAAGGAGGAAGTGAGCATAGTTTTGGTATTCATGTAGCTAAATTAGCAGGAATGCCACAACAAGTTATTCATCGCGCCAACAAAATTTTAAAGCAATTAGAAAAATCACATTCAAGCGAAGAACTTACCGATAAGGTGAAATCTTTAGATAATGAGATGCAATTAAGCTTTTTTAATCTTGATGATCCATTGTTAGAACAAATCAAAGAAGAGATCGTAAATATAGATATTGACACTTTAACTCCAGTTGAAGCTTTAATGAAGCTAAATGAGATAAAACGTATGTTATTGAAAAAGAGTAAGTAAGAAATTAATTTAAAAAAAAGTGAAAGTTTTTTAAAAAAATGCTTGTGTATTCTAATAAAAGCCTTAAATTTGCACTCGCAATCAGTACAAACGTTCATTTAAATAATTGCTATACTGCGAAAGTAGCTCAGGGGTAGAGCATCACCTTGCCAAGGTGGGGGTCGCGGGTTCAAATCCCGTCTTTCGCTCTAGACCTTTTAAAAATATACACGCTGAAGTGGTGGAATTGGTAGACACGTTGGACTTAAAATCCAATGAACATTAGTTCGTGCGGGTTCAAGTCCCGCCTTCAGTACAAAAGCCTTACATTTATGTAAGGCTTTTTTTTGTTTTATACTTTTTAGTTTTTAAAACAAATACATAAATCTGCAACCTATCTGTTGCATCTAAAAAAACTAGTTCTTGTTTTTTAGAAACTTCTATTACGTATTCAATTTTTATTAATTTATACTGAAATATACTTTTCTGTATATATATGTATGTCTTATTATGATTAGGATTTAGTATTTTGATGAGGTTTTTAAGCATTATAAGCTTCTTTGTAATAATGTAGAAGTTATTTAAAGGAAGATGTGAGAGGATTGCTTAAAATTGGGCACAAAAAAAGCCTGAATTAACAGGCTTTCTTATAATAAAGGTTCTAATTAGTGACCTTTTACTTTGTTTAAAGCGTCAGTTGCAGCTCCTTTTGCGTCATCAGCAGCATCAGTTGCAGCGTCTTTTACATCAGTTGCAGCTTCAGTAGCAGCATCTTTTGCATCAGTTGCAGCACCGTTAACAGCTTCTTTAGCATCGTCAACCATGTTTCCTGCTTCTTCAGTTGCATCTTCAACAGCATCTCCAGTTGCCTCAGCAGCATCTTCAGCAGCTTCTTTTACATCAGTTGCAGCTTTCTCAGCAGCTTCTCCAGCTTCTTGAGCAGCATTTTCAACAGCTTCTCCAGCTTTTTCAGCTCCTTCTTTAGTCTCTCTACATGAAGTAAAAGACAATCCTAATGCTAGGACTACTAATAGTAATTTTTTCATCGTAATAGTTTTAGTGTTAATTTTAATACACGAAATTAGTAACTTAGTTTGAATTATCAATAAAAAAATTAACAATTGTTAACATTTTTTGTGCTATTACCCAAACTTTAGTCTATTTACGAGTATAATTAAGGATTTGGATCACTGCACCTTCATTTTTTTTGATAAAAGCTGAATTTAATTTTCCTGTTTTTTCTCGTTTTGTGTCATTTTCAATGAGTGTTGTTAGGATATTATCAAGTTCATTGGTGTTTGTGATAGAAAATAACCCGCCGTTTGTAATCATTTGTGCAGCTTCAGGAAATTTTTCGTGATGTTTTCCTATAATAATAGGAACTCCAAAAACAGCAGGTTCTAATACATTATGTAATCCTGTGTTTCCCATAGCTCCTCCAACATAAGCAATATCAGCATAACTGTATATTTTGCTTAATAATCCAATAGTGTCAATAATAAAGACTGAGTATTCAGAAAGGTTTTTTCCTTCTTTTTCAGAAAACAAAACGGTTTTTACTTTAAGGTTTGAAACCATATTAGCTATTTGGCCAGATTTAATATTATGTGGCGCAATAATATATTTTACGTTCTTGTGTGGTGTGTTGTTTATAAATTGAATAAGTTGAGCCTCGTCTTCTGGCCATGAACTTCCTACGACTATACAAAGTTGGTTATTTTTAAATTCAGAAATAAAATCTAACACATTATTTTGTTCTAATTGGTTGGCAACTCTATCAAAACGTGTGTCTCCTGCAACTGTTATATTATTAAATCCTATTGAATTTATTAGTGTTTTTGAACTTTCATTCTGAACAAATATATGGTCAAAAGCTTGTAAGGCTGTTTTCATTTGCTTTCCATACCATTTAAAGTACGATTGTTGTTTTCTGAAGGTTGCCGAAATTAAAATAGCTTTATGTTGGCGTTTTTTTATAATGTTTAGATAATTTGGCCAAATATCATACTTAACAAAAACGGTAAGTTCTGGATGTATAAGATTTAAAAATTGCGTAGCGTTTTGCTTCGTATCTAAAGGTAAATAGACAACAATATCTGCGATATCTGTGTGTTTTCGAATTTCATATCCGGAAGGCGAAAAGAAACTTAGCACTATTTTATGGTTGGGATAATCTTGTCTTAACGCTTTAAAAACAGGTAAACCTTGTTCGTATTCTCCAAGAGAGGAGCAGTGAAACCAAAGCGTTTTGTCGGTTTTTAAAATTCCTTTTTCAAGAATATTAAAGGTTTCAGCACGGCCTAAAACACCAAGTTTAATTTTATGATTAAATAACGCTATGATTTTGAGAACCAAATGTGCCGCGTAAATTCCTAAATTATATAATAAATTCACTGTATTTCTGTTTCTGCAAAAATACATTACTTTACAATAATTTCATTGGTAGACGGGATTGAATTTCGTAAATTCGCTACTTAGTTAAGTGTATGACACTGTTAATACTTATAGTAAAACGAATACCTATTTTCGAATGAAAAAAATTCAAATGGTTGACTTAAAAGGTCAATACAATAATATCAAAGCGATTGTTGATCAATCAATTTTAGAAGTTTTAGACTCTACATCATATATAAATGGACCTCAAGTTCATAAATTTCAGAAAAATCTAGAAGATTATTTAAATGTAAAACATGTTATTCCTTGTGCAAACGGGACAGATGCTTTGCAAATAGCAATGATGGGATTAGGTTTACAACCCGGAGACGAGGTTATTACTGCAGATTTTACTTTTGCTGCTACTGTTGAGGTGATTGCGCTATTGCAATTAACACCGGTTTTAGTAGATGTTGATCCTGATACATTTAATATAGATATTGAGGCTATTAAAAAAGCAATTACGCCAAAAACAAAAGCGATTGTTCCTGTGCATTTATTTGGACAATGTGCCAATATGGAAGCGATTATGGAAATTGCAAAAGCTCATAATTTATTTGTAATTGAAGATAATGCTCAAGCGATTGGAGCAACTTATACCTATAGTGATGGTACAAAAGCTAAAGCTGGTACGATAGGGGATGTAGCTTCAACATCATTTTTTCCTTCAAAAAATTTAGGTTGTTATGGTGATGGTGGTGCAATATTTACTAATAATGATGAGTTGGCTCACACAATTAGAGGTATTGTAAATCATGGAATGTACGAACGTTATCATCATGATGTTGTGGGAGTAAATTCTCGTTTAGATTCTGTGCAAGCAGCCGTTTTAAATGCTAAATTACCAAACTTAGATACTTATAATACAGCACGAAAAGAGGCTGCAATGGCTTATGATAAAGCTTTTGAACCATATAATGATATTATAACACCTCATAGAGATGGAGATCAAGAAAATCACGTGTTTCATCAATATACACTTAAGGTGTTAAACACAGATAGAGATGCACTGGTTAAGCATTTAAATGAAAATGGAATTCCTTGTGGTGTGTATTACCCAATACCATTGCACTTGCAAAAAGCATATAAAGATACTCGTTATAATGAAGCAGATTTTACAATAACTAATCAATTAGTGAAAGAAGTGATCTCATTACCAATGCATACAGAATTAGATGCTGAACAAATTGAGTTCATTACAAATACACTTATTAATTTTGTGAAAAATAACTAAAATGAAAATACTTGTTACAGGTGGACTTGGTTTTATAGGTTCTCATACTGTAGTTGAACTTCAAAATAAAGGTTATGAGGTAGTTGTGATTGATGATTTATCAAATTCGTCTATTAATGTTCTAGATGGAATTACAGCAATAACAGGAATCACACCAGTTTTTGAAAAACTAGATTTGAAAAACAAATTAAGTGTCGAATCTTTTTTTGAAAAGCATAGCGATATTGTTGGTGTAATTCATTTTGCAGCAAGTAAGGCTGTAGGGGAAAGTGTAAAAGAACCTTTAATGTATTATGAGAATAACTTAAATACATTAATTTACATGCTTAAATCTGTAACAAAATTAAAGACATCTAATTTTATTTTTAGTTCTTCTTGTACGGTTTACGGTCAAGCTGATCAAATGCCAATTTTAGAGCAAGCTCCAGTTAAAGCCGCTGAATCTCCTTACGGAAATACAAAGCAAATTGGAGAAGAAATTATTGCTGATACTTGTAAAGTTATGTCAGGGTTAAATGCAATATCATTACGTTATTTTAATCCAGTAGGTTCTCATGATAGTGTTCAAATTGGTGAATTACCACTTGGAGTGCCTCAAAATTTAATTCCTTTTATTACGCAAACTGCCGCAGGATTACGTGATGAGTTATCTGTTTTTGGTGATGATTATAATACGCCAGATGGAACTTGTATTAGAGATTATATTCATGTGGTAGATTTAGCAAAAGCTCACGTTATAGCTTTACAACGTTTAATTGAAAGAAATAATGACACTAATTATGAAGTTTTTAATATTGGAACAGGAACAGGTAGTTCGGTTTTAGATGTTATTAAATCTTTTGAAAAAGTATCAGGGCAAAAATTAAATTATAAAATTGCACCAAGACGAGAAGGAGATATTACTGAAGCTTTTGCAGATACTACTAAATCGAATAAAGTTTTAGGTTGGAAAGCAAATTTAACTTTAGATGATGCTATGCGTTCTGCTTGGAACTGGGAAAAGAAAATTAGAAATTTATAAGAGATAATTATCGTTTTTTAAAAGCGATATATTTATATACAGCGTGTTTTGAACGTGAAATCGTTATTTATTAATGAATTTTACTTTAAAACACGCTTTTTTTATTCAAAATAGAATACAAACGATAGAATCTGATATTTTTAAATTGTTGAATTGTTAGTTTAAAGTAAAAATTATTGACGATGCCTTAATTATAAGTTAATCTAATTGTGAATATTGTATTTAAGAACTTGATTAACAATGATTTAATACGAATAGCTTGTCATTGGTTATTAATACCCGTTACTTTGTAATGAATGATAAATGATATACAATGAAATTGATAAGTATTAAAAGAGAGACAAAAATCGAATCTCGTTTTACAAAAAAGATGGGTTTATTACGTACAAACGTAACTTATATTAAAAAGCAATTTTTAAGTGTTCCGTTTAAAACACTTCATAAATATAGAGAAACCTATTATGGAGAAATTAAAGATTGTGAAGATTGTAATTTAGCAAGATAAATAAAAAGCCTCTGAAATTTTAGAGGCTTTTTTATGTTATATTGTTTTTTTATTTAGTATAAAAGAGCCTACAAAGAGCATAATCATTCCGGTAGAAACCGAAACATCTGCAATATTGAATATTCCTGTTCTAAATACACCTCCAAAGTCTATGTGTAAAAAGTCGGTAACTTCACCGTAAACAATTCTGTCATATACATTAGCGATTCCGCCTCCGGCAATTGCTGTTAATGCAATAATGCTATACCTATCTAACTCCTTATTTTTAAGGATGAAATAAATTAAATATCCCAGCACTAAAATTGGTAATATTAATAATACTAAAAGGCGTATAATTGGACTTAAATCGCTTCCTATACCCAGAAAAGCACCGCTGTTTTCAACTTTAGTCATTATAAAAGTATCTCCAATTAATGGGATAATTTCATTATAATTGACATAAATTCTAATTAGTATTTTAGAAATTTGATCAATAGCAATATTACCTATAATTAATAATGCAATACCAAGCGTTCTAGAAATTTTCATAATCTACGCTTTAGTTTCAAAAGTAGCAGAAGCTGTTTCCGATGGTCTGTTAATTTTCTTTACTAAACCTTGTAATACTTTTCCTGGGCCAACTTCAGTAAATAAAGTAGCGCCATCAGCAACCATTTGTTGCACAGATTGTGTCCAACGTACTGGTGCCGTTAATTGTGATATTAAATTTGCTTTTATAGCTGTTTCATCAAGAACGGCATTTGCTGTCACATTTTGATAAATTGGACAGTTTGGTTTACTGAACAATGTGTTTTCAATTGCTGCAGCTAATTCTTCGCGAGCAGGTTCCATTAAAGGTGAGTGAAATGCACCTCCAACTGGTAATACTAAAGCGCGTCTAGCACCTTTTTCTTTTAAGACTTCACAAGCGGTGTTGATTGCTGCAACTTCTCCAGAAATTACTAATTGTCCTGGGCAGTTATAGTTTGCAGCTACAACAATACCTGGGGTGTTTGCACAAACGTCTTCAACAATATTATCTTCAAGACCTAAAACGGCAGCCATTGTGCTTGGTTGTAATTCGCAAGCTTTTTGCATAGCTAAAGCACGTTGTGATACTAAACGTAAGCCATCTTCAAAAGTTAAGGTTCCGTTCGCTACTAATGCTGAAAATTCTCCAAGTGAATGTCCTGCAACCATATCTGGTTTAAAACTATCTCCTAATGTTTTAGCTAAAATTACAGAGTGCAAAAAGATAGCTGGTTGTGTAACCTTGGTTTCTTTAAGGGCTTCAGCAGAACCTTCAAACATAATGTCTGTAATATTAAATCCTAAAATGTCATTAGCTTGTTCGAATAATTGTTGCGCTAAAGGTGAATTTTCGTATAAGTCTAAGCCCATTCCTGAGAATTGAGCACCTTGACCAGGGAATATATATGCGTTCATTGTATAGTATTGGCTTCAAAAAAGAAGAAGCACTATTTTTAATTAGTAATTGATTTTTGTATTGTAAAAATAAGGTTTTTTTAAAACTTATAGTCCAGCTGTTGCAGCTTCTGCACATCTTTCTCCATCCATTGCTGCCGAAACAATACCACCTGCGTAACCTCCACCTTCTCCACATGGGAATAAGTTGAGTATTTCGGGATGCTCTAAAGTTTCTTTTCTTGGAATATTTACTGGTGATGAGGTTCTAGATTCTACACCAATAACATTTGCTTCGTTAGTATAATAACCTCTCATTTTTTCTCCAAAAGCAGGAAAAGCTTTTCGTAACCTTCCTCCAATTAATTTTGGTAATAGTGAGTGTAATGGTGCTGAGTTTAATCCTGGTTGATAAGATGTAGAGTTTAAATCTTCTGAAATTTTTCCATCTACAAAATCAACTAGTCGTTGTGCTGGTGCAGTTTGTGTGCGACCTCCAGCAGTAAATGCTAAACGTTCTAAATCTTTTTGGTATTCTAAACCTTTTAATACGCCAAATTTTTCGTATTTGTATAAATCTTTTTCGGCATTGATTTCAACAACAATTCCAGAATTTGCAAATTCATTATTTCGTTTTGATGGCGACATTCCGTTTACTACAACTTCTCCGTTTGCAGTAGCAGCTGGTACAATAAAACCACCAGGACACATACAAAAAGAGTATACACCACGCTCGTTAACTTGTTGTACTAAGCTGTAAGATGCTGCTGGTAACAATTCATTACGTTCGCCTTTACAATGGTATTGTATACTATCTATTATATGTTGAGGATGTTCAATACGAACGCCCATAGCAAATGATTTAGATTGTAAAGCAATATTTTTATCGTTTAATAAATAGTAAATATCTCTTGCCGAATGGCCGGTAGCTAAAATAACTTTCTGTACCGGGATTTCGTCTCCATTTTTTAAATGAAGCGCTTGTATTTGATTATCTTTAATATCAAAATCGGTAACGCGAGTTTCAAAATGAATTTCTCCACCGTATTTTAAAATTGTTTCTCTAATGTTTGTAACCACCTTTGGAAGCTTATTGGTTCCAATATGGGGGTGTGCATCTACCAAAATTTGATCGGTAGCGCCATGATACACTAAGTTTTCAAAAATTCGTCTTACATCTCCACGTTTTAAACTTCTAGTGTATAATTTTCCATCACTATAAGTTCCTGCTCCACCTTCACCAAAACAGTAATTTGAATCTTCATCTACATGATGATCTTGATTAATGGCTTTTAAATCGCGTCTTCTGTCTTGTGCATTTTTACCACGCTCTAAAACTACGGGTTTAAAGCCCAATTCAATACAGCGCAATGCAGCGTACATTCCGGCAGGACCAAAACCAATAATATGAACAGGTTTTGCTTGAGATACATCTTTGTAATCAAATTTGTAGTCTGAATGTTCCGGAAGTGCTTCTTTTATAAAAACTGATATTTTATAATTCACCATTATACGTGCTTTACGTGCATCAATAGATTTTCTAAGGACTTTAATTCCTGTGATGTCTCTTTCGGGAATATCTAAAGATTCGACTGCTTTTTTTAATAAAAACTCATCAGCTTCTTTTTCCTCTTGCAGTGTAAGGCGTAATTGAATGTCTTTAATCATAATTTTTCGTAAGTAAGAAATGAAAAGTCATAATCATGATTTTCATCTTTATTGTGATCTATACGTTGTGTTTGTTTCCATAGTAAAGGATCTATTTCAGGGAAATGCGTATCACCTTCAAAGCGGTGATGTACACGAGTAAGTTCTACTTTATCAACAATGTTTATAGCTTCTTTATAAATTTCCCCACCACCAATAATAAATGGATATTGATCATTTTTTGAAGCATCAATAGCATCGTTTAGTGAGTTAACAACAATCACTCCATCTGGAGCATTGTAGTTAGCTTGTCTTGTAATAACAACGTGTGTACGGTTTGGTAATGGTTTTGGAAAACTTTCAAAAGTTTTTCTTCCCATAATGATATGATGACCAGAGGTAAGCGCTTTAAAACGTTTAAGGTCATCTCTTAGGTGCCAAATTAATTTGTTGTCTTTTCCTATAATATTGTTTTCTGCAGCAGCCACAATAATTGTAAGTTGCGAGTTTTTTACTGTTTTTATGATAGATTTTTCTTTTGTAACTTCTAACGGATATTTTTTTTCAACTTTTGCTTTCAGTGTGTTTATTTTATCTTGTTGTTTGGCTACGAGTTTATCTAATTGTTTTTGTTCCCAATCTTTACCCATAAATCTATTAGTGATAAATACATTAAAAGCGTGATATATAAATAAAAATAACCAAGCTAAAATGGCGTAAACAAACCAGTTTAAGCCAAGAAACATTACTGTTTCTCCAATACCTAAAACCGTATTGGCAAGTATTAAAAATACAGCACCAATTAAGAAAATAACAAAGTGTACATATAAACTTTTTTTCTGTTTGATGCGTTTTTGAGCATTTTTAATAAGTTCTAACTGCTCTTTATCTATTTGTGGTGTTACTTTTTTCTTACCGAACATAACTTAAGTTTTTAAATGGCAACTGCTCCTTTAATATGTGGATGCGGATTGTAATCTTCAAGAGTGAAATCATCAAAAGTGAAATCGAAAATATCTGTGATTTCAGGATTTAATTTCATTTTTGGTAATGGTTTTAATGCTCTAGAAAGTTGTAGTTCTACCTGATCTAAATGGTTATTGTAAATATGAGCATCACCAAATGTGTGAATAAAATCTCCAGCTTCATAACCACATACTTGCGCCACCATCATTGTAAATAATGCGTAAGATGCAATATTGAAAGGTACACCTAAAAAGGTATCTGCACTTCTTTGGTATAACTGACAAGATAATTTTCCGTCGGCTACATAAAACTGAAAAAATGCATGACAGGGAGGAAGTGCTGCTTTTCCGTTGGCTACATTTTCATCAAAACTTTTTGATGTATCAGGTAATACTGAAGGATTCCAAGCAGAAACCAACATACGTCTGCTATTTGGGTTGTTTTTTAAGGTATGAATAACCTCTTTTATCTGGTCAATTTCATCACTATTCCAATTACGCCATTGGTGTCCGTAAACAGGACCTAAATCGCCATTTTCATCAGCCCATTCATTCCAAATGCGTACACCGTTTTCCGTAAGGTATTTAGTGTTAGTATCTCCTTTTAAAAACCATAATAACTCGTGTATGATAGATTTTAAATGTAACTTTTTTGTGGTTACCATTGGAAAACCTTCACTTAAATCAAAACGCATTTGATAGCCAAATACACTTTTGGTTCCGGTTCCAGTACGGTCACCTTTTTCGTTACCTTCTGCTAATATATGTTTTACTAAGTCGTGATATTGTTTCATATTATTCAGGTCGCTACTGCGAGAATTATAGTTGAAATTTATAACAAAAATAAGAAAAAACGCTCCATATCATGTTTTGATAGAAGCGTTTCTTTTATATAAATATTTAAGTATTGTATTAACCGATAATCATACCGGCAATAGTTGCAGAAATAAGAGAGGCGATTGTTCCTCCAATTAAAGCTTTTATACCAAATAGAGAAAGAGTTTTACGTTGCCCTGGTGCTAAAGATCCAATCCCTCCAATTTGAATTCCAATTGAAGCGAAATTTGCAAAACCACATAACATATATGTTGCCATAATAATCGACTTTTCATAAGTTAAGTGTGTTGCGCTTGCTGCGTTTTTAAGTTCTGCTAATTGGATATAACCAATAAACTCACTTGCTGCCAATTTAATACCTAAAAGTTGTCCCATTAATGCCATATCTTCTTTAGCAACACCAATTAACCACATTAGAGGTGCGAAAATATAGCCTAAAATAAATTCTAATGATAAACTATTGTAGGCTGTTTTTTCGGCAATAATTTCATTTAAAGATGTAAACTGCCACTTTATGTTTAAGGCTTCAATAGTAAAACCATCAAAACCAGCTAGTCCTCCTAAAATACCATTAACCATCGCTATAAAAGCTACAAAAACAAGTAACATTGCTCCAACGTTTACTGCAAGTCTAAGTCCTTCTGTTGTTCCGTTAGCAATAGCTTCAAGTATGTTTGATCCAATTTTTTCTTGCGAAACTTCAACATTTGTATTTACTTCTTCTGTTTGAGGAAATAATATTTTTGAAATTACAATAGCTCCAGGAGCTGCCATTACTGAGGCTGCTAATAAGTGTTTTGCATAAAAAAGTTGTAAGACTTCATCTTCGCCTCCTAAAAATCCAATGTATGCAGCAAGTACAGCTCCTGCAACAGTTGCCATACCTCCAATCATAACGAGAAGGATTTCAGATTTATTCATTTTTTCTAAATAAGCCTTAATTAAAAGCGGTGCTTCTGTTTGACCTAAAAAGATATTTCCGGCAACACTTAAACTTTCTGCTCCAGAGATTCCTAAGACTTTACTAAGTAATAATCCCATAAGTTTTACTACTTTTTGGATGATTCCTAAGTAAAATAAAACAGAGGTTAAGGCTGAAAAGAAAATAATTGTTGGTAATACTTGAAATGCAAAAATAAATCCGAATGAATTTACATCTAGCATCCCTCCAAACAAGAATTCACTTCCTGCTTGTGTGTAGCTTAATATTTCAATAAAACCTTTTCCTATAAACTCAAAGATTGTTTTTATAAATCCTACTTTTAAAACTCCAATAGCTATTACTAATTGTAATGCTAAACCAATTCCAACAGTTTTCCATTTTATAGCACGTCTGTTTGCACTAAATAAAAAGGCGATAAATATTAAGGATACCATTCCTAAAGCACCACGCCAAAAACTATTAAAAGTAAAACCTTTACTTTTTACAATGGTATCTAAAACCGGAGCATCTGCAATAACTTCTTCAACGATAGATGGAGATAGTTTATAGGTTGTTTCTTTGTTTGAAAATACTAATGTAGAGTCTGTAAGCTCTTTAATTTTATAGCGTTTTACAGTTTCGGTAGAATCATTATAATAAAATACTAATAGATTATTTTGATGAATATAATCTCCTGTTTCATGTATTGAATCTGCTTTTATGGTGAAATCAAATTCGCCATAATTTAAGTTTAAAGCATCAGATTTTGAAATAGGTAATAACTGTTCACCAGCTTCGTTCTGTATAGAGTCTAATTTCCAATCTCTGTCAATATCTTGAGCAAGTACGGTATTTAGTCCAAAAAAAATAGCCGTTAAAGCTAGGAAAAAATGTTTCATTTCGAAAGGTGTTTTTTAACGTTTAGAGATTTCATCTCTTAGTTTTGCTGCTGTTTCATAATCTTCATCATGTACAGCATCTTCTAGAAGTGTGTTTAACTCTTGTAAAGATTTGTTTTGGTAAGCATCTTGTGCCGTATTTTCAATTTCATCAGTAATAAAATCATCCATTAAAATACTGTCATCATCTTCTTCGTCTTCCTTTTTAGGGTTAACCTTAAGATAAATACCTGCTTTTTCTAGAATGTTTTTGTAAGTGAAAATTGGTGCTTGAAAGCGTAATGCTAAAGCTATAGCATCGCTAGTTCTTGCGTCTATAATTTCTTCAATAGAATCGCGTTCGCAAATTAAACTAGAATAAAACACACCATCCACTAGTTTATGAATGATTACTTGTTTTATGTTAATAGCGAAACGGTCTGAGAAATTTTTAAAAAGATCGTGAGTTAGTGGTCTTGGAGGGCGTATTTCTTTTTCTAACGCAATGGCAATTGATTGTGCCTCGAAAGCACCAATAACTATTGGTAGTTTACGGTCACCGTCTACTTCGTTAAGTATAAGTGCGTAAGCGCCATTTTGAGTTTGGCTGTAAGAGATTCCTTTTATGTTAAGACGAACTAAGCTCATAATTTTAAAAACACAAAGAACTGTTTAAATTAGGACATTACCAACTGACGAGGCCAGATAAAGTAATTTTTTCGTAATTTAAACAGTCCTTATATTAAGACACAAGTTAAAAAATAATAATTATTGTTGTGCTTTAAAAGCTTTTAATTTGGTAATTAGCTTAGGAAGTACTTCAAAAGCGTCACCTACAATTCCATAATCTGCAGCCTTGAAAAAAGGTGCTTCAGGATCTGTATTAATAACAACTTTTACTTTAGATGCGTTAATTCCTGCTAAATGCTGAATAGCTCCAGAGATTCCAACCGCGATATATAAATTAGAAGCTACAGGCTTTCCTGTTTGTCCTACGTGTTCACTATGTGGTCTCCATCCTAAATCTGATACTGGCTTAGAACACGCTGTTGCTGCTCCTAAAACGTCTGCTAATTCTTCAATCATTCCCCAGTTTTCTGGACCTTTAAGTCCACGTCCACCAGAAACAACGATATCTGCATCTGCAATAGTTACTTGTCCTGTTACTTTGTCAACCGATTCTACGTTAACTCCAAATTCTGGAATTGATGGTGAAAAAGCTTCTACAGTAGCACTTGCTGAATTTTCAACAATACCAAAGGCATTTTTAGACACGGCAACTAATTTTACATCTGTAGAAATAGTAGTCATGTTAAACGCTTTATTTGTAAATGCGGTGCGTTTTACTGTAAAAG
The DNA here is from genome assembly GCF_052934785.1 of Lacinutrix undariae. NCBI lineage: Bacteria > Pseudomonadati > Bacteroidota > Flavobacteriia > Flavobacteriales > Flavobacteriaceae > Lacinutrix > Lacinutrix undariae. The sequence goes on along the minus strand of NZ_CM128809.1, from coordinate 749,424 downwards.
GTGATGTGCTTGATGGTGCTTCAACAACATTTGAAGCAAAACCTGCATTTAAATCTACAGCTAAAAGTGGCGCTAAGTATTTACTGTCAGCACTTGAGCTTACAATTACAACTTTGGCACCTTCATTTATAGCGGCTTGCTTAATTACATTTGCATAAGCATTAGCATTAAATGAGTTTAATTTTGAATCGGTAACGGTTAAAACTTTATCTACACCATGATTTCCTAAAACGGAGGTGTCATTAGCGTTAAAAGTAACAGCTGTTACTGTAGTTCCCATTAAGTCTGCCACAGCTTTTGCGTATGAAGCGACTTCTAGGGCTACTTTTTTAAACGTTCCTTCTTCTGATTCTGTATATACTAAAACTGACATGTTTTTTTCTTTTAAGAGATTAATTAAATAACTTTAGCTTCGTTATGAAGTAAGTTTACTAATTCGTCAACATTATCTGCATCAATAAGAGTTACTGCACCTTTTGGTGTTGGTTTTTCAAATTTCACAGAAGTTGTTTCGGCTGTTGCATCAACAGGTTCAACAACTGTTAAAGGTTTTTTACGTGCCATCATGATTCCTCTCATGTTTGGGATACGCAAATCACTTTCTTCAACTAATCCTTTTTGACCTCCAATAACTAACGGAAGACTTGTTGATACGGTTTCTTTACCGCCATCAATTTCTCTTATTGCTTTTACAGCTGTCCCGTCTATTTCTAAACTAATACAATTGTTTACAAAGTTGGCTTTGGTTAACCCAGCTAACATTCCTGGAACCATTCCACCATTGTAATCAATAGATTCTCTTCCAGCAATTACAACATCGTAACCACCATTTTTAACAACGCTTGCTAATTGTTTTGCAACAGCAAAACCATCAGTAGCTTCTGTATTTATTCTAATTGCAGAATCTGCTCCAATTGCTAATGCTTTACGAAGCGTAGGTTCTGTCTCTGCTCCACCAACATTTACAACATCTACAGATGCTCCTTGTTTTTCCTTAAACCACATTGCACGAGTTAATCCAAACTCGTCGTTAGGGTTAATCACAAATTGAACACCGTTAGTGTCAAACTTTGTGTCGCCATCAGTAAAATTAATTTTTGAAGTCGTATCAGGAACATGACTAATGCACACTAATATTTTCATATTGATATTATTATTTTAATGAGTATAAATTTTTTAGGATACGAAGTTAATTATTTTAATTGTAATATTTACTATGCATGCATAATAAATTTTTGTTTTTTAATTATTTTTTTGAATGAAAATATGTTAAAAGTGAAAATAAAAGGGGTTTTAGCTAGTAATCTCATAAAAATTGACTTTTAAAAAAGTATTAAATTTTTGTTGTGTATGAAAAAAGATAGTCAAAAACGATAAATAGAGGTGAAAGGCGTATTTTTTTTGTGAATTATTCCTATTTTTGCTTTCGTATAAAAGATATATAATGAAAACAATTCAATTTAGAGAAGCAATCGCTGAAGCCATGAGCGAAGAAATGCGCAGAGATGAAAGCATTTACTTAATGGGTGAAGAGGTTGCAGAATATAATGGTGCTTACAAGGCGTCAAAAGGAATGTTAGACGAGTTTGGAGCAAAACGTGTTATTGATACACCTATTGCAGAACTTGGTTTTGCAGGAATCGCTATTGGGTCAACAATGACAGGAAATAGACCAATTGTTGAGTATATGACATTCAACTTTTCTTTGGTTGGAATTGATCAAATTATCAATAATGCAGCCAAAATAAGACAAATGTCTGGTGGGCAATTTAAATGTCCAATAGTTTTTAGAGGTCCAACAGGTTCAGCTGGTCAATTAGGAGCAACACACTCTCAAGCTTTTGAAAACTGGTTTGCTAATACTCCAGGACTTAAAGTTGTTATACCATCAAATGTATACGATGCTAAAGGGTTATTAAAATCTGCTATTAGAGATGATGATCCCGTTATTTTTATGGAATCTGAACAAATGTACGGTGATAAAGGTGAAGTGCCAGAAGGTGAATATACAATTCCTTTAGGTGTTGCCGATATTAAACGTGAAGGTACAGACGTTACTATTGTGTCTTTTGGAAAGATTATAAAAGAAGCTTACAAAGCAGCCGATGAATTAGCTAAAGAGGGGATTTCTTGTGAAATTATCGATTTACGTACTGTTCGTCCTTTAGATAAAGAAGCTATTTTAAAATCTGTAAAGAAAACAAATCGTTTGGTTATCTTAGAAGAAGCATGGCCTTTTGGAAATGTTTCAACAGAAATTACATATATTGTACAATCAGAAGCTTTTGATTATTTAGATGCTCCTGTTGTAAAAATAAATACAGCTGATACACCAGCCCCATATTCTCCAGTATTACTAGCAGAGTGGTTGCCAGATTATACTGAAGTAATTAAAGCGGTGAAGAAGGTAATGTATAAATAAAATAATCTGCATTTTTTTGCGTTATACAAGCTTCATTGGCATTTTATGTTGATGAAGTTTTTTGCTTATGAATATTAGACTTTTACTCGTATTTTTATACTTAGGAACACTTTCACTTTGTGCACAAACAAAGGTGAGTGGGCATGTTGTTGATGAATATAATCAGCCAGTTGCCTATGCAAACGTTTTATTTAAAGATTCTAGTGAAGGAACAATTTCCAATGAAAATGGAAAGTTTTATTTAGAATCCGATAATAATTGGGATACTTTAATTGTGTCTTTTTTAGGTTATGAGACTTTACATGTACCATTGCTTAAAAAAGTAAATTATGAGCTTAATCTTACGCTTAAAGAATCTGTTGATGCTTTAGATGAAGTTTTAATTGTTACCGGAAAGCAATCTAAAAAAGCTTCAGAAAATCCAGCTATTCGTATCTTAAAAAAAATATGGGAACACAAACGCCAAAATGGTCTCAATCAATTTAGACAATACGAATACGATAAATACGAAAAAATAGAATTCGATCTTAATACCATTGATAGTGGTCTTATAAAAAGTAAACTATTTAAAGGTATGGAGTTTGTGTTTAATGAAGTGGATACCTCCCGTGTTACAGGAAAAACATATCTCCCAATTTTTATTAATGAAGCCGTAAGTAAAGTGTATGGCGATAATACTATTAATAAAGAAAAAAACGAATTAAAAGGAAATAAAAATTCAGGATTTAGTAATAATCAAATCATTATCGACTTTGTAGATGATTTGTATTCAGATTATAATATCTATGATAATTACCTTAAGTTTTTCGATAAAAGTTTTGTGAGCCCACTATCACGCACCGGAATTCAAACCTATAATTATGTATTATCAGATAGTACATTTATTGATAATAAGTGGTGTTACAATATTGTATATTATCCAAGACGTAAAAACGAGCTAACTTTTAAAGGTGATTTTTGGGTGGCAGATAGTATTTACGCAATTAAAGAAATTAATCTTCAAGCCTCAAAAAGCGCGAATATAAATTGGGTAAAAGAAATTTATATTGAACAAGAATTTGAAGTGCTAAACGATTCTGTATTCCTTATAAGTAGAGATTATTTTATGTCGGATTTTGCTTTTAATAAAAAAGAAAAATCTCGTGGTGTTTATGGGAAACGTACAACACTTTATGATAATTATGCTTTTAATCTTCCAAAAGATGAAAAGTTTTATAGCGAAGAAGTTTACAATTATAATGAAGATGCTTACAATAGAGATGATGAATTTTGGGAAACTAACAGGTTAGAATCTCTAAATAAAGACGAAAAAGGAGTCTACAAAATGTTAGACACCTTAAAAACAGTTAAAAAATTTAAGCGTATTTATAATGTAGGAAGCATTTTGGCATCTGGTTATGTTGAGTTTCCGAGTGTGAATTTTGATTACGGACCAATATTTTCAACATTTGGATATAATGATGTTGAAGGTGTGCGTTTAAGAGGTGGAGGACGAACTTATTTTGGCCCTAATGATTTATGGCGTATTGAAGGCTTTTTAGCTTACGGGTTTAGAGATGATAAATTTAAATACGGTATCTCAGGGAAAATGCTTCTGGATAAGAAAAATAGAATTATTATTTCTGGTGGAAACCGTAGAGATGTTGAGCAAATAGGCGCAAGCCTTACAAATTCTACCGATGTTTTAGGTAGAAGTTTTGCATCATCGTCTGTGATTGGAACCGGAACAAATGATAAGTTAACCAATGTAAATCTTACTACATTAGCTTTAGAACTGGAGCCTGTTAAGAATTTAATTTTTAGAATTGGAGGAACCTATCGTACACTAGAGTCGGCATCAGAAACATTTAGTTTGGATTATTATACAGATGCATCTCAGACGACTACAAGATCAGACTTAAAACAATATGAAAGTTCATTTTCTGTATCTTATTTTCCGAAGCGAAAAATGACAGGTTTTGGTGTTGAAAGACGAGAAGCTAACGATGATTTTGCACGACTTTTCACACAAGTAAGTCGTGGAGATAAAAATGTATTTGATAGTGATTTTGATTATACTAAAGTGCAATTTTCATATATTCAGCCATGGCAATTAGGAGGTTTTGGACGCTTAACAACTACTGTTGAAGCCGGTAAAACTTATGGCGAAGTTCCATTAGGATTATTGAGTGTTGTACCAGGAAATCAATCGTATTTTTCAATTTACAATACATTCTCTCAGTTAGATTATTATGAATTTGTGACCGATACTTATACGGCACTTCATCTAGAGCATAATTTTAATGGACGTTTATTCTCACGAATTCCGTTCTTAAAAAAACAAAACTTAAGAGCTATCGTAGGATTGCGTGGTGCTTGGGGAGAAATTTCAGAAGAAAATAAAAACTTGAACGCTTCAGGTTTAATTTATAACACACCAAATGAAAAGGTATATTACGAATATAGTGTAGGGGTAGGAAATATCTTTAAAGTACTTAGGATAGATTTTAATTTTAGAGGAAATCACCTTGATGCACCAGATGCAAGAAAGTTTGGTGTAACAGGAAGTTTTGGGTTTTATTTCTAATAAAAAATAACCGCTTAACAATTTCTTTATATAAAGTCCTCTTTATTTTAGTTGCCTAAAGGCAAAGACTTACCTATATTTGCAAGCCTTAAAATATATAAGAATATGACAGCAGAAGGAAAATTAACCTTTGATGTATTAATTGAGATACCAAAAGGAAGTAGAAATAAATATGAATACGATTTCGATTTACATAAAATTCGTTTTGATCGTATGTTGTTTTCATCTATGATGTACCCTGGAGATTACGGGTTTATTCCTGAAACATTAGCACTAGATGGAGATCCTCTAGATGTTTTAGTGTTAGGAGCAGAACCAACTTTTCCAATGTGTGTAGTAGAAGTTAAGCCAATTGGAGTTTTCCATATGGCAGATGAAAAAGGACCAGATGAAAAAATAATTTGTGTTCCTGTAACTGATCCTATTTGGAATAGCTACAATGATCTTTCAGACTTAAATCCACATAGAATTAAAGAAATCACTCACTTTTTTAAAGTTTATAAAGACTTAGAGAAAAAGCAAGTTGATATCGGGGAATGGGGAGATGCTAAAGAAGCTCGTGAGATTTTCGCAACATGTGTAAAACGATATAATGATAGTGAGCACAAAGCAAAAAATAGTTTTAAAATATAAAGTTGTATTATAGAACAAAAAAACTCTTATGAAAATAAGAGTTTTTTTTTTATTTTAAATATATAAGGATTTTAAAAGAGACCGTTAATTTCGGCATCAATCCTGTTAATGATTTCTCCTAAATCTTCGGGGTTGGCTACAAAATCTATATTATCTACATCAATAATAAGTAAGTTTCCTTTGTCGTAACCATGAATCCAAGCTTCGTAACGTTCGTTTAGTCTGCTTAGGTAATCTATGCTTATTGTGTTTTCGTAATCGCGTCCACGTTTGTGTATTTGCGATACTAAATTGGGTATTGAACTGCGTAAGTATATTAATAAATCTGGACCTTGTACAAAAGATTCCATTAAATCAAACAGCGATTTGTAGTTTTCAAAATCTCTATTTGTCATTAAACCCATGGCGTGTAAATTAGGTGCAAAAATATGTGCATCCTCATAAATGGTACGATCCTGTATAATCTCCTTACCACTTTCTCTAATAAGACCTACTTGACGAAATCTACTATTTAAAAAGTAAACCTGAAGATTAAAACTCCAACGTTCCATCTGGTTATAAAAATCATCTAAATACGGGTTATCTACAACGTCTTCTAGTTGAGGTTCCCATTTAAAATGTTTGGCTAGTAATTTGGTTAAGGTTGTTTTTCCTGCGCCAATGTTTCCTGCTACAGCAATATGCATGTTTATTATATTTTGAGTTGGAATTTATACAGACTTACGTCGTTGTAAATATACAAGGTTTGGTTGGTTAGTAAAAACTGATTTATCAACAATTGAGGTAGGATTATCTTATGTGGTATATCTTGGTTCTTAGAAAGAAAGTAAAGTGAATTCTCTTGTTTAAGAATAACGTTTTCATTGTTTTCTGAAATTGAAGTAAAGCCTGTATTTTCAATCTTAAAAAGTAAACTCCCCGAATAATTATACTTGTATAAAAATTTTTTGGTTAATATGAAACAGTAATTATAGTTGCTTTTCATGTCTAAAACTTCAGATTGAAGTGGAATTGATGTCGCTTTTATTGTATTAGTTTGGTAGTTGTATAGCTCTAATTGTTGTGTGTCTTGGTTAAAAAGCCACAAGGTGTTATCGTAACCTGTTGCTGCAAATGAGATGTTTTTGTAAGGACTTTTGATGTTGAAATCTATTTTAAAAATTTCAGAAAGTCTATTATCTAACATTATTACAGTATTAAAGTCTTTATAAAAAACATTAATTTTTAAGGGATTAAACGTGCTCACCGATGCTATATCACCAAGCTGCATATTATTATAGCTAATGGTTTTTTTATCTGTTTTTTTATATAATGTATTTTGATTGATATAAAATTCTGTGCCAAAATTATTTGCTTCTACTAGAATATCTATTTTCTGAGAGGTCGAATCTATAAGTTTTGCGCTTATTTTTTGTTGACTATACACTGTTAGTGTACAAAAACATATAATATTTAATATCCATTTCATAGTGGAATGAAAAGTACAAAATGCGATTGAGAATCTGCTATTAATTATCAAAAAGAGCTTTATTTGTTTAGGATTAAATCTTAATGTCACCTCATTTTTAATAGCTGATTAAATTATTTTAAGAAAATTTTAACATTTATAAAATTAACTCTTTTCCTTTTTTTAAGTCTAAACTGATATTAAAGGATGAAAAACCCTTCCTTTTAACTAAAATATAGTCTTAATAAATTATGAAATCAATCGCAATTAAACTATCTGTTGCTTTGTTAATGCTTATGGGAGCATCTATGAACGCTCAAGATTTTCAAGGTAAAGCTTATTACGAATCTAAAACATCTGTAGATATGGATGGTTTTGGAGGCCGACAAATGAGTGAAGAACAAAAAAAGCAAGTTGCAAATCGTATGAAGAGCTTGTTTGAAAAAACGTACGTATTAACGTTTAATCAAACAGAATCTATGTACAAAGAAGATGAAAAACTTGAAGCTCCTGGTGCATCTAGTGGAGGGAGATTTGGAGGATTTGCGTCTAGTTTTACAGGTGGACCTCAATATAAAAACGTTAAAGAAGGACAGTTGTTGCAAGAACAAGAATTTTTTGGAAAACAGTTTTTGGTTAAAGATGAATTGAAACCTTTACAGTGGGTAATGGGAACAGAAACCAAACAAATTGGGCAATACACCGCTTTTAAAGCGACAGCAGTAAAACAAGTTACCGGAACTGACTTTTCAAGTTTTAGAGGTAGAGGAGCTGGTGATGACTCAAATAAAAAAGATAAAGACTCAATATCAGGCGATAAAAAAAAGGGTGATACTCCAAGAGAAATTACAGTAACGGCATGGTATACACCACAAATTCCAATCAATCAAGGTCCAGGAGAATATTGGGGATTACCAGGTTTAATTTTAGAAATTAATGCTGATAAAACTATAATACTTTGTTCTAAAATTATCCTTAATCCTGGTGAAAAGGATGAAATAAAAGTGCCTTCAAAAGGAAAAGAAGTAACACGTGAAGCTTACGATAAAATAGTAAAAGACAAAACTGCCGAAATGCGTGAGAACTTCAGTGGACGTGGTGGTAGAGGCGGAAGACGCTAATCACATAATTTATACAACCAAACCAAAAATAGTTATGAAACATATTTTTTTAACCTTGCTACTTTGTGTGGCCAGCCTTTCTTTTGCTCAAATAAAAGTAGAAGGTGTCGTAAAAGATAGCATCGGTGAGCCTTTAGAATTGGCAAATGTTATTGCAATTAACCAAGTCACTAAATCATTAGAGTCTTATGCGGTTACTAATGATAAAGGGCGTTTTAAACTGTCTTTAGATAAAAATACATCTTATAAACTTCAGGTAAGTTATATAGGTATGAAATCTTATGACCAAATTATTTCAACTAAAGAAAGTGATATCACAAAAAACTTTACATTACAAACAGACAATGCTTTAGATGCTGTTGAAATTGTTTATGAAATGCCTGTAACAATGAAAGGCGATACTTTAATTTATAATGCCGATTCTTTTAAAAATGGTACTGAAAGACGGTTAGAAGATGTATTAAAAAAATTACCAGGTGTTGAGATTAATGATGATGGAGAGATTGAGGTTGAAGGAAAAAAAGTAACCAAATTAATGGTAGACGGAAAGGACTTTTTTGATGGTGATTCTAAATTAGCTACAAAAAATATTCCGGCAAATGCTATTGATAAAATTGAAGTACTTAAAAACTTTTCAGAAGTAGGGCAATTAAGTAGTGTAACTAACAATCAAGATAATACAGCTATTAATATCCGTTTAAAAGAGGGGAAAAAGAATTTCTGGTTTGGTTCTGTAACCGCAGGTTCTGGAGTTGCAGACACTGATGGATTGTATTTAGTACAACCAAAATTATTTTACTACAGTCCAAAATATAGTATCAACCTTATTGGTGATATCAATAATATTGGTGAAATAGGCTTTACGCGTCGTGATTACTTTAATTTTTCAGGAGGATTTAAATCGCCAAGTAGAAGTAGTGGAACAAGTATTGACTTAGGAAGTAATGACCTTGGATTTTTAACGCTTCAAAACAATCAAGCTAAATCAATTAATACAAAATTTGGAGCAGCTAACTTTAGTTATTCACCAAATGATGCTTTAGACCTTAGTGGGTTTTTAATTTTTTCGAACAATAAAAACGAATTACAAGAAAATAATTCGGTACAATATACAGATAGTGATTTAGGGATTCCAGATGAAGATACAGAGAGTAATACTATACAACGTAGTGATTTAGGAATGCTTAAATTAAGTGCTAAATATAAGCCTAACGGAAATAATCAACTAGAATATGATGTTTTAGGGCGTATTTCAAAAGAATCTCAAGATCAAAGTTATTTTTCTTCAGTAATAGGAGATGTTACACAAGACGAAAGCTCTAGTCCGTTTAGTATTAACCAAAGCTTAAATTATTACTATACGTTAGATGAAAATAATATTTTCTCTTTTGAAGCACAACACTTACTAAAAGATGAAGATCCTTTTTATAACGCAATTTTAGAAGATCAAACCAATTACCAAACTACAGCCGACGCTTTAGGGTTTGATAGTAGTCAAACAGGATACAATTTTGCACAAAACAAACGAGTAAAATCAAGTCAATTAGATGCTAAATTAGATTATTGGCATGTGCTAAATGATAAAAGTAATATTAACGTAACTTTTGGTACCATCTTAAGTCATCAGCAATTTGACTCTGAGATTTTTCAATACCTAGATGATGGATCAATATTTGAACCTACTCCAACAATTAATGGTGGTTTAAATACTAATGATACCGATTATAACTTTACCGATGTATATACTGCATTACATTACCGCCTAAAAACAGGAAAGTTTACATTTACTCCAGGAGTTTCTCTGCACGCATTTAGATCAAACAATGTACAATATGGTACAGATGAATACCAAAATAGCTTCTTTAAAGTATTGCCAGATTTTGATATGAGAATTCAACTTAAAAAAAGTGAGCATATCGGGTTAAATTATACCATGCAAACACAGTTTACAGATGTTACTAACTTAGCGAGAGGTTTAGTGCTAAATAACTATAACTCTATTTTCTCTGGAAGCCAGGAGTTAGATAATGCTTTATCTCATAATGTTAATTTATCTTACTTTAGTTTTAACTTATTTAACTATACTAACATTTTTGCAAATGTAAGCTACAGTAAAAAAATAGATCAAATTAGAAATTTAACTAATTTTGAGAGTGTTATACGTACTAACTCTCCTTTTAACTCTTCTTTTGCAGATGAAACAGCTTCTGCTTCTGGACGTTTCCAAAGACGTTTTGGTAAGTTTCAAGCTTCAGCAAACGGAAGTTTTAGTTATAGTAAATTCAATCAGTTTATTCAAACAGTACAATCTACAAACGAAAACTATACACAAACTTATAGAGGAGAATTACGTACCAACTTTAGAGATGCTCCTAACTTTGAGATAGGTTACCGTTATTCAATTTCAGATAATGACCAAGGATCATCTAGAACTAAGTTTTATACAAAAGCACCTTCTGTAGAATTTGATGCGTTAATTTTTAAAACATTAACCTTTAAAACAGATTATTCTTACACTAACCTAAGTGACGAAGCCGGTACAATTAACGATTATGATTTTTGGAATGCATCTTTATCTTACCGTAAAAATGCTGATGCAAAATTAGAATACGAAATAAAAGCAACCAATTTACTAGATACAAAATCTCAAGCTCAAAGTAATACTAGTGCGTATTCTGTAAGTGCAACAGAATATTTTATTCAACCACGTTTTATAACGTTTAGATTAGTTTACGACTTATAGTCCTCAGTAATAAAAACTTGCCTTCTTAATTTTGAGAAGGCTTTTTTTTTGTTTTATTTTTTTTGAAAAATAGATGATTATTTTTTTGTTGAAACAAAAAACAATACTATATTTGCACTCGGTTTTAGGGGAGATACTCAAGCGGCCAACGAGGGCAGACTGTAAATCTGCTGACTACGTCTTCGCAGGTTCGAATCCTGCTCTCCCCACTAAAACAAAAGTTCATACAAAAGTATGAACTTTTTTTATGCGCATATATTTCAGTATAAAGCATAAAAAGACCGCCTTTTAAAGCGGTCTCTTCTATTTATTTATGTGTAAGCTATCCTATAGTTCAAAAGCTTCTTTTACTTTGTCTACATAGTCTAATTTTTCCCATGTAAATAATTCAACTTCTCTAGTTATATCTTCTCCGTTAGGTTGAGAAAATGTTTTAGTTACTGTTTCGTTCTTACGTCCCATATGTCCGTAAGCTGCAGTTTCACTATATATAGGATTTCTAAGTTTTAAACGTTCTTCAATTTCAGAAGGACGCATATCAAAAATAGTAGATACTTTTTTGGCAATTTCTCCATCTGTCATGTTAAAAGGACAAGTTCCGTAAGTGTCAATAAAGATTCCCATAGGCTCTACAACTCCAATAGCATAACTTACTTGTACTAATACTTCGTCTGCAATACCTGCTGCAACTAAGTTTTTAGCAATGTGTCGTGTTGCATAAGCAGCACTTCTATCTACTTTACTTGGGTCTTTCCCTGAAAAAGCTCCTCCACCATGAGCACCTTTTCCACCGTAAGTATCCACAATAATTTTTCGTCCTGTTAAACCAGTATCTCCGTGAGGTCCACCAATTACAAACTTTCCAGTAGGGTTAATATGATATTTAATGTCATCGTTAAATAACACTTGTATATGTTCAGGTAATTTAGCAATAACTCTAGGAATAAGAATCTCTACGATGTCTTTTCTTATTTTAGCAAGCATTACTTCATCTTCGTCAAAATCGTCGTGTTGTGTTGATACTACAATAGCATCAATACGTTGTGGGACGTTGTCATCGCTATATTCAATAGTAACCTGACTTTTTGAGTCTGGTCTTAAATATGTGATGTCTTTTTCTTCTCTACGTAATGCAGCTAATTCTATTAAGATTTTGTGAGATAAATCTAAAGCTAAAGGCATGTAGTTCTCGGTCTCTTTGGTTGCATAACCAAACATCATTCCTTGATCTCCTGCGCCTTGTTCTTCTTTAGTTGCTCTATCAACTCCTTGGTTAATATCTTGAGATTGTTCGTGTATTGCAGATAAAATTCCACAAGAATTCCCGTCAAACATATAAGCACTTTTTGTGTACCCAATTTTGTTAATCGTTTCTCTTGCTATTTTTTGAGCATCTAATGTTACTTTAGATTTTACTTCTCCGGCAAGTACTACTTGTCCAGTTGTTACTAGGGTTTCGCAAGCTACTTTCGAGTTCTTATCAAACGCTAAAAAGTTATCAATTAAAGCATCGCTTATTTGGTCTGCTACTTTATCTGGGTGTCCTTCAGAAACACTCTCTGAGGTGAATAAATACGCCATAATTTTTAAAATAAAAATGTATAATAATAGAAGAGATTTGACGAAGGCGTCAAAGGAAGCTTACACTGTCCTTTAGCATTTTTTAATGAGGTTGCAATCAGTCAAATCCCTCCTCTAAATTTTAGACTGCAAATGTACATATTATATTGTAACTAGAAAAAGCTTTAACTAAAAAGGTCTTTTTTATAACATTTGGAGCGTTTTTGTTACTTTTTTGTTAAAATAAAAGAGCCTTAAGATGTTTCATTAACATTAGTTTAAGCTTGTTTTTGGTTAATAATTAGTAGTAGATGCTTCAATAAATTATAAAATATGTAAATCTTGTTAAATCATAATGGATTTCCATTTAGCTTGAGTATTTTTATGTTTCACTCATACGAGAAAATAATTATGTCTACACAACCTAAATTAACACGTTTTAATCAAAATGTATTGTCTAAATACCAAATATACAATAGTATATTTATGACATTACCCTTTGATTCTATTTCAAAAACAGGTGTATTGCTACCGTTATTTCATGATACTTGTAAAAAAGGATTTGAAAACGGTGAAAACCCAACTACTATTGTTGAATCTTTTTTTGATAAATACCAGGCCAGGCGTAACGATGATAGTAAGATTGATTTGTTGTTTCGCTTTATTCAGTATATAGAGCGTCAAGTTGTATTATTTGATGCTATTGAAGATGCTGCTTTTCCTATTGTAAATAATATGGATGGTATCGGAACGCTACGAAGCTTAAAGGAAGCTGTGGTTTCTGAAGATAAAATTGCAACACTACAACACTACCTTGAAGAGTTTAAAGTGCGTATTGTTTTAACTGCACACCCCACTCAATTTTACCCAGGCGCTGTTTTGGGGATTATGACAGATTTGGATGGTGCTATAAAATCTAACAATCTTTTAAAAATAAATGATCTTTTAGCGCAATTAGGAAAAACGCCGTTTTTTAAGCATGAAAAACCAACACCTTATGATGAAGCAGTAAGCTTAATTTGGTATTTGGAAAATGTATATTATGATTCCTTCGGAAGAATTTTCGATTATATTCAACAAAATATATTTAATGGAAAACAAATTGATAACGATATTATAAACATAGGTTTTTGGCCTGGTGGTGATCGTGATGGAAATCCATTTGTAACGCCAGAAATTACTTTAAAAGTTGCTGCAAGATTAAAGCAAACCATCTTTAAAAATTATTATAGAGATCTTCGTGATTTAAAACGAAAACTAACTTTTAAAGGTGTAGAAAATCGTGTATCTGATTTAGAAATAAAAATTCAAGCCATCAGTAATAATGTATATGATAATGTAATTTCTTTAGAAGAATTTAAAAACGAATTGACTCAAATTAGAGATGTTATTATTGATAAGCATCAGTCGCTTTATGTAGATGAGGTGAATAGTTTAATTAATAAATTACACTTATTTGGGTATCATTTTGCAACATTAGATATTCGCCAAGATAGTAGAGCGCACGATAAAGTATTTACTGATATGGTAACTAAATTAATTGAAAGTGGAAGCGCTATCTTCCCTGAAAATTATAATGACCTTTCGGAAGTTGAGCAAGTAAAAATTCTATCTAACATAAAAGGAAAGGTAGATTTATCACTTTTTGAAGATGAAAATGTTTTAAAAACATTAGAAACCATACAAGCGATTAAAACTATACAAAAAACTAATGGTGAACGCGCAGCAAACCGATACATTATTAGTAATAACCAAACCACTTTAAATGTAATGCAATTATTTGCAATGCTTAAATTGGTAGCATTTCATGATGAATTAACCGTTGACATTGGTCCGCTTTTTGAAACTATTGATGATCTTGAAAATGCACCTCAAGTGATGGAAGATTTATATACAGATCCTAATTATGCAGCGCATTTAAAAAAGCGTGGTAATAAGCAAACTATTATGTTAGGTTTTAGTGATGGTACCAAAGATGGTGGGTATTTAATGGCTAACTGGGGAATTTTTAAAGCAAAAGAACGTCTTACAGCTGTGTCTAGAAAATATGGTGTAACTGTGATATTCTTTGATGGACGTGGTGGACCACCTGCTCGTGGAGGAGGAAAAACACATCAATTTTATGCGTCTTTAGGACCAACTATTGAAGATAAAGAAGTACAACTTACTGTACAAGGACAAACTATAAGTTCTAACTTTGGAACATTAGAGTCGTCTCAATATAATTTAGAACAATTAATTAGTTCAGGGATTTATAACCGATTAAACGAAAACTCGCTAGCAATGTCTACCGATAATGTTACAGTTATGGATGATCTAGCTAAACGAAGTTATAAAGCATATTCAAATTTTAAAGGACATCAAATGTTTTTACCATATCTAGAGCGTATGAGTACTTTAAAATATTATGCAAAAACAAATATTGGAAGTCGTCCTTCAAAACGAGGGAAGTCTTCAGAGTTAATTTTCGAAGATTTAAGAGCAATACCATTTGTAGGATCTTGGAGTCAGTTGAAACAAAATGTACCAGGATTTTTTGGAGTAGGAACGGCTTTAAAGCATTATGAAGAAGTTGGAGAGTTTGATAAAGTAAAACAATTATACAACGGATCGAGTTTCTTTAAAACATTAATCGAAAATAGTATGATGTCATTGTCAAAATCATTTTTTGATCTTACTAAATATATGGCAGATGATGAAGAGTTTGGTGAATTCTGGACTATTATTTATACCGAGTATAAAACTACAAAACGTTTACTGTTGAAACTTACCGGATATAAAGAATTAATGGAAGGTGAGCCGGCAGGAAGCGCATCAATAGCAGTTAGAGAATCTATTGTGTTGCCGTTGTTAACTATTCAACAATTTGCATTGAAGAAAATACAAGAGCTTCAAAAGGAAACTCCTGTTGATACTGCGCAAATAGAAGTGTACGAAAAATTAGTTACACGTTCTCTCTTTGGAAATATTAATGCGAGTAGAAATTCTGCATAAAAAATATTTGCAGTTATATTTAAAACTAAAAAAACCTCGACATGTAAATGTGGAGGTTTTTTTAGTAATTAATCAAAAAAAATAGAATAATATTATTTGTTTAGTTGTGTTTATTCTTGGTCAATTTCACGTTGCCTTTTTCCTGGGTAAGCTAAAGCGCCATGTTCTGAGATGTCTAATCCTTGTAGTTCTTCCTGTTCAGAAACTCTAAGTCCCATTGTTTTCTTCAGAATAAAGAAAAATATAAAAGCAGTTACAATAGCCCAAGCACCGTAAGAAAGTACGCCTATAAGTTGAGATATTAATTGAGCACTTCCGCCGCCATTAAGTAAACCTATATTTATGTCACCGTTAATTCCCCATAATCCAATTACAAGTGTTCCCCATGCTCCGGCAACTCCATGAACTGAAGCGGCACCTACGGCATCATCAATTTTTAATTTTCTATCTATAAATTCAATAGAGAATACGACAAGAACTCCTCCTATTAATCCGGTTAATACTGCACCACCCTCAGTCATGTTTGCACAACCAGCAGTAATACTTACTAATCCGGCTAATGCGCCGTTAACGGTCATATCTAAACTTGGTTTTCCATCTTTAAGCCATGTTGTAATTAATGCGCCCAAAGCACCACCACATGCTGATAAATTGGTAACTAAAATTACGGTTGATGCGGCAATGGCATTTTCTCCACCCCAAGCAAGTTGAGATCCTCCATTAAATCCAAACCATCCAATCCATAAGATAAAAACACCTAAAGTAGCGAGTAGTTTGTTGTGGCCATCAATAACCATAGATTTTCCATTAACGTATTTCCCTATTCTTGGACCAACAATCCAAGCACCAACTAAAGCGGCCCATCCTCCAACAGAATGTACAATTGACGATCCTGCAAAATCAATAAACGGTGTTTCCATATTGGCTAACCATCCGGCGCTATTCCATTGCCATCCTCCGGCAATTGGATAAATTAAGGCGGTCATCACTAATGAGAAAATAATATATGTTGTGTATTTTGTACGTCCTGCAATAGCTCCAGAAACTATAGTAGCTGCTGTGGCGCAAAATACGGTTTGAAAAAATAAATCGGCAGCACCATCGTTGTGCATAATTCCACTCCAGCCGATATAGCCATCGGTATTACCGTACATTAATGAGTAACCTACAAACCAATATACTAATGAGCCTGTAGCAATATCTAGAATGTTTTTCATGGCGATATTAACCACGTTTTTTGATCTTGTAAAACCAGATTCAACAAGTGTAAATCCTGCTTGCATAAAAAAGACAAGTATTCCAGATATAATCATCCATAACATTCCCATATCTACGTTTATGGCATTTACTGCATTTTGAATATCTGCAGTTGTTGCAGGTGTGGCGTCTTGAAAAAATAAAAACGTGGGAGCGAATGATAATAATTCTGTCATTTTATAGTCTTATAAAGATATATTTACACAAATAAAGTAAAAACCTTTTATTTTTAAGGGGTGTTGGTGTATTTTTTATGATATAAATAGTTTTAACCCCTAAAAAGTATGGGGTAGTTATTTTTTAAGTCTATTTATGAGGATTTTTCAGACCGGTGTTTATTGATAATTTGTGCTTTATGTGAAAACGTTGGTTTGTTTTTAGTATAAAAAGGATTTTGTTGGTGTTTTCTTTGTTAATTTTTTGTTTTTGTAGAAATTTCGTGTTATTGATTTAGTTTTTTTTCAATCTAATTTTAAAGATTTTTAATTTTTAGAAGTCTTAATTATCAAAAGCATAATAATATAAACTAAGCTTTTAAAAAGTAGTACTAGTCTTTTATATTAATATATCTTATTGATGAAATTATATTAAAAAATAAGATTATGCTGAAGAAACAAGGCTTGTATTTACCAGAATTTGAACATGATAATTGTGGTGCAGGGTTTATATGTAGTTTAAAAGGAATTAAGTCGAATGATATTATTCATAAAGCACTTCAGATTCTTGAGAAATTAGAACATCGTGGTGCCGTAAGTGCCGATGGGAAAACAGGAGATGGAGCTGGTATTTTAATCGATATTCCTCATCAGTTTTTTGTTGAAAATTGTGGCTTTAAATTACCTAAAGAACGCGAATATGCTGTTGCTAATGTTTTTTTGCCTAAAAAGAGTAATCAAAGAGATTTTTGTGTCACTGTTTTTGAAACCCATATAAAAGCTCAAGGTCTTAAAGTTTTAGGGTGGCGAAATGTTCCGGTTGACGAATCTGTTTTAGGAGAAATCGCTCAAGTTACTCAGCCTTTTATAAAGCAAATCTTTATAGGAAAAGAAACAGCGTCTCAAGATGATTTTCAATTTAACTTAAAATTATTTATTGCTAGAAAAGCTGCCGAACACGAGATTATCAGTTCAAAAATTTCTGAACTTGGTTTTTTCTACCTGCCAAGTCTTTCAACTAAAATTATTATATATAAAGGACTTTTAATTCCGGAGGATATAAAATTATTCTATAAAGATTTAAATGATCCATTATTTGTAACACGTTTGGCATTAGTACATCAACGTTTTTCAACAAATACATTTCCTACATGGGATTTAGCTCAGCCGTTTAGGTATATGTGTCATAATGGAGAAATTAATACATTAAGAGGGAATATTACACGTATGTATTCTCGCGAAGAACTCTTAAAAAGTGACTTGTTTGGAGCTGAAATTAAAAAAGTATTACCTGTAGTACTTCCTGGAAAATCAGATTCGGCATCTATGGATATGGTGGTCGAATTATTGTTAATGACGGGACGTTCCTTACCGGAAGTAATGATGATGTTAGTACCCGAAGCTTGGGAGAAAAACAACGAAATGTCTGCCTCAAAAAAAGCGTTTTACGAATATAATTCTTGCTTAATGGAACCTTGGGACGGACCCGCATCTATTCCGTTTACAGATGGAAATTATATTGGTGCCGTTTTAGATAGAAACGGATTACGCCCATCGCGATATTCTGTAACTAAAGATGGTTACGTAATTATGTCTTCGGAAATTGGCGTGATTGAAATTGAACCTAAAAATGTAGAATTCCATGGGCGTTTAGAGCCAGGAAAAATGTTTTTAGTAGATATGAATGAAGGTAGAATTGTAAATGACGAGGAAATTAAAGAGCGTATCGCAGCAAAACATCCGTATCAAAAATGGTTAGATGAAAATTTGGTGCAGCTTAAAGATATTCCTTATAATGATTGCCCAGTTTTTTTAAATGAAGCATCGTTATTAAAACGAAAAGTAGTTTTTGGGTATACACAAGAAGATATAAATACCATCATTTTACCGATGGCAAAACATAGTAAAGAGCCTATTGGATCAATGGGAAGCGATACGCCAATCGCTGTATTATCTCAGCGTCCGCAACTTATTTATAATTATTTTAAGCAACTGTTTGCTCAAGTTACTAATCCGCCATTAGATGGAATTAGAGAAGAATTAATTACCGATATCAGCTTAACTTTAGGAAGCGATTTTAATATTTTTGATATCGATGAAAAGCAATGTCAGAAGCTGAAAATTCAGAATCCTGTAATCTCAAAACAGGATTTAGATAAAATAAAAAGTTTTAAAAGTCCAAATTTTAAAGTCACTTCAGTACCTGTTTTATATGATATAGAAAAAGGCCACAATGGATTGGAAGATGCGCTTGAAAGTATTTTAAAATTAGTCTCAAAAAGTATTGATGAAGGCACAAATATTGTGATTCTTTCAGATAGAAATACGTCTGAAATTAAAGTGCCAATTCCTGCCTTATTAGCCTGTTCTTATGTAAATAATGGCTTACAGAAATTAAGAAAACGTTCAAAATTTAGTATTATAATTGAGTCTGCCGAACCTCGCGAAGTTCATCATTTTGCACTACTATTTGGTTATGGGGCGAGTGCGATAAACCCGTATATGGTAAACGAAATTATCGAAGATCAACTCAATGATATTGGTGCAGATGAAATGACGTCTTTAGAGGCAATTCAAAATTATAATAAAGCCGTTGGAAAAGGGATTTTAAAAGTGATGAATAAGATTGGGATTTCTACATTAAACTCTTATAGAGGGTCTCAATTATTTGAATGTATAGGAATAAATACAGAAGTGGTTGAAAAATATTTCCCCAAAACAGCAACCAGAATTCAAGGTGTTGGCTTACATCAATTAGAAAAAGAAATTAATAAACGCTACAAAAGCGCTTATGCAAATGCACATATAGATGGTAATTTAGATTTAGAAACTGGTGGTGAATATCGCTGGAGAAGAAACGGAGAACAACACATGTTTAATCCGCTATCTGTTGCAAAATTACAAGAATCCGTTCGTAGTAATAAACCTGATACTTATAAAGAGTATTCTAAACTAATTAACGATCAATCCAAACAATTAATGACCATTAGAGGGTTGTTTGAGTTTGCAAATTACGATCCCATTCCGCTAGATGAAGTGGAGCCGTGGACCAATATTGTAAAACGTTTTAAAACAGGAGCAATGTCTTACGGTTCAATTAGTAAAGAGGCACACGAAAATCTTGCAGTTGCCATGAATAGAATTGGCGGAAAAAGTAATTCGGGAGAAGGCGGAGAAAATGAAGAACGTTTTTATAAAGATGTTAATGGCGATTGGAAAAATAGTGCGATAAAACAAGTGGCTTCCGGACGTTTTGGAGTGACTTCAAATTATTTAACAAATGCAAAAGAGATTCAAATTAAAATGGCGCAAGGAGCAAAACCTGGAGAAGGTGGTCAATTACCTGGTGCAAAAGTGAATCCCGAAATTGCAAAAACCAGAAATTCTACACCTTATGTAGGGTTGATTTCTCCACCGCCGCATCATGATATTTATTCTATTGAAGATTTATCACAACTTATTTACGATTTAAAATCGGCCAATCGAGACGCAAGAATTAATGTAAAATTAGTGTCCGAAGTTGGGGTAGGTACCGTTGCTGCTGGTGTTGCAAAAGCAAAAGCAGATGTGGTACTTATTTCAGGGTTTGATGGTGGTACAGGAGCATCTCCGCTTACTTCTTTAAAACATACAGGTTTACCTTGGGAATTAGGTCTTGCCGAAGCTCAACAAACTTTAGTGATGAATAATCTTCGTAATAGAATTGTTGTTGAGTGTGACGGACAACTTAAAACGGGACGAGATGTAGCAATTGCTTGCTTATTAGGTGCCGAAGAATTTGGATTTGCAACCGCGCCTTTAGTGGCTTCAGGTTGTGTAATGATGCGTGTATGTCATTTAAATACATGTCCTGTAGGAATTGCAACTCAAAATCCAGAACTGCGTAAAAAGTTTAAAGGTAAACCCGAACATGTGGTGAACTTTATGTATTTCGTAGCTCAAGAGTTGAGAGGAATTATGGCTAAATTAGGATTTCGTACTATTGATGAAATGGTTGGTAAGGTTGAAAAACTAAACAGAAAAGCAGCTATAGATTGTTATAAATCTCATGGGATAGATTTAACGCCAATTCTTCATAAAGTTGAGGTTGAAGATCACGTGAAACTTTATAACACCGAAAAACAAGATCATCATTTAGAAAAATCTCTAGATTTCGAAATTATAAATAAAGCACATCCAGCTTTATTCCGAAAGGAAAAAACAGTATTAGATATTAAAATTACTAATGAAGATAGAGCAGTAGGGGCAATTTTAAGTAACGAGATTTCTAAAATTTACGGGGCTCAAGGTTTACCAGAAAATACACTTCGAATTAATTTTAACGGATCTGCGGGTCAAAGTTTTGGTGCATTTACAACCAAAGGATTAACGCTTGTAGTTACCGGAAACACTAATGATTATATTGGGAAAGGATTATCTGGAGCCAAATTAATTGTTAAAGTTCCTGAAGAAGCAACTATTATTCCCGAAGATAATGTGATTATTGGAAACGTAGCGTTTTACGGCGCAACTTCGGGCGAAGCGTATATTAATGGAAAAGCAGGTGAACGTTTTTGTGTAAGAAATTCAGGTGTTAAAACAGTGGTTGAAGGAATTGGAGATCATGGTTGTGAATATATGACTGGCGGAATTGCTGTGATTCTTGGTGAAGTTGGACGAAATTTTGGAGCAGGTATGAGTGGCGGAATTGCCTTTGTGTACGATAAACATAAAACGTTTAAAAATAAATGTAATGCTGATGGTTTAAATTTCGATCCGGTGGAGTCTTCCGAAGATATCGCTATTTTAAAAGAATTAATCCAAAATCATTACAGCGCAACTCAAAGTCCGCAAGCGCAACGCATTTTAGAAAACTGGGAAACCGTACTACCACAATTTGTAAAAGTACTTCCCGAAGAATACAAACAAGCTTTAATACGATTAGAAAACGAAAACCTTGTAACGCAATAGAACTATGGGAAAGATCACAGGATTTATGGAGTTTGAGAGAGTTATTGAAACCTATCAACCAGTAGAAACCAGATTAAAAGATTATAAAGAATTTACGGTTCCGTTAACGGAATCAAAGTTAAAAGATCAAGGAGCGCGATGTATGGATTGTGGTATTCCGTTTTGTCACAGCGGATGTCCTTTAGGGAATTTAATTCCAGATTTTAACGATAATGTATATAAAGGAAAATGGAAAGAGGCTGCACGAATTTTGCATGCCACCAATAATTTTCCTGAATTTACGGGGCGTTTGTGTCCTGCGCCATGTGAAGAAGCTTGTGTGTTAGGAATTAATGAAGATCCAGTAACCATTGAAAATATTGAAAAAAATATTGTAGAAACCGCTTTCGAGGAAGGATGGATTGAAGCTAAAATGCCAGAAAATCGTACCGGAAAAAAAGTAGCGATTATAGGTTCGGGACCATCAGGTTTAGCGGCAGCACAACAATTAAATAGAGCAGGACATTTAGTAATCGTTTTTGAGCGTGATGCTAAAGTTGGCGGTTTGTTGCGTTATGGAATTCCGGATTTTAAATTAGAAAAATCAATAATTGACAGACGTGTTGAGATTTTAGAAACTGAAGGCATTATATTTCAAACCAATGCGCATGTTGGAAAAAATATAAGTGTTGAAACTTTAAAAGCTAATTTTGATGCCGTTTTATTATGCAATGGTGCTACAGAAAGACGTCAGATTCCTATAAAAGGAGCACATTTAAAAGGTGTACATCAAGCTATGGATTTCTTAAAAGGAAATAACGAATATGTAGATGGTGTAAAAACCTTTGATGAGATATTAACTGCCAAAAATAAAAAAGTAATTGTTATTGGAGGAGGGGATACGGGATCGGATTGTATTGGAACCTCAAATCGTCATGGTGTAAAATCGGTTGTTAATTTTGAGATTTTAAGTAAACCTTCAGTAGGAAGACCTGTAAATCAGCCGTGGCCTTATTGGCCGATGAAATTAAAAACAACAAGTTCTCACAAGGAAGGTGTTGAGCGTTTTTTTAGTATTTCAACTAAAGAATTTTTGGGTGATAAAAATGGGAACCTTATAGGATTGAAAACCGTTGAGGTAGAATGGGTTTTTAAAACTGGAGAACGCCCTCAATTAATTGAACTTCCAAATACAGAAAAAGAATGGGATTGTGATTTGGTGTTATTAGCACTAGGTTTTACTGGTCCTGAAAAAACATTATCTGAACAATTTGGATTAGAAAGTGATTTTAGGTCTAATGTAAAAGCATCTGTACAAGATTATAAAACCAACGTGTCAGGGGTTTTTGCGGCTGGAGATGTAAGACGCGGTCAGTCTTTAATTGTGTGGGCAATTTCCGAAGGTCGTCAAGCGGCATATCATGTAGATACTTTTTTAATGGGGACTTCTAACTTGCCACTAAAAGATGATAATGATTTGCCGCGAGTTTAAATTTTACACTAATTAATTTGATGTTAAAGTATTTAATTTTGATATTTGGTAACACAAGACTATGAGCAAACAAATTATCAATATCATTTCTATTATTATCATTGTGATTATTTCACAGCGATGACGGATTGGTATTGAATAAACATAAAATGTTTTAAAAGCCTTTCTTTATTTTGGAAAGGCTTTTTTATTGATCAAAAATCAGATTTTGAACATCATTACTTTTTAGTGTTAATTAGTTGATAGTTAGTGTTTTGTTTATGTTTTTATAGTGTTGAGTTTAGCTCAATTTTGAATAGTTGATATACAGGTAGAAATCAAATAATTAATTTAGAATTTACAAATAAAATTTGTCTTTAAAATAGAATGAATACACTTAATAAATATAGTAAAACAGTTACTCAGGATCCAACACAACCAGCTGCTCAAGCTATGTTGCATGCGATTGGGTTGACAAAAGAAGATTTTTTTAAGCCAATTATTGGAATTGCAAGTACAGGTTACGAAGGTAATCCTTGTAATATGCATTTAAATGATTTAGCAAAACTGACTAAAAAAGGAACTAAAAATGAAGATATTATAGGTCTTATTTTTAATACTATTGGTGTGAGTGATGGTATTTCTATGGGAACTCCAGGAATGCGTTACTCATTACCGTCTCGAGATATTATTGCAGATTCTATGGAAACTGTGGTGCAAGCTATGAGTTACGATGGTTTAATTACTGTAGTAGGTTGCGATAAGAATATGCCTGGAGCATTAATGGCAATGATAAGATTAGATAGACCTAGTATTTTGGTATATGGTGGAACTATTGATTCTGGGTGTTATAATGGAAAAAAACTAGATGTTGTTTCTGCTTTTGAAGCTTGGGGAAGTAAGGTTGCCGGAACCATGGAAGAAACAGAATATCAAAATATTGTAGAAAAAGCATGTCCTGGAGCAGGAGCTTGTGGAGGAATGTATACAGCAAATACTATGGCTTCTGCAATTGAAGGTTTAGGAATGACCTTACCTTTTAATTCTTCAAACCCGGCATTAAGTGATGCTAAAAAAGAAGAATCTGTAAAAGCAGGTGAAGCGATGCGTGTGTTGTTAGAGAAAGACATTAAACCTTCGGATATTATTACAAGAAAATCATTAGAAAATGCTGTAAGATTAGTGACTATTCTTGGAGGTTCTACAAATGCAGTGCTTCACTTTTTAGCGATTGCAAGAGCTGCAGATATTGATTTCACTTTAAAAGATTTTCAAAAAATAAGCGATACCACACCATTTTTAGCAGATTTAAAACCTAGCGGAAAATACTTAATGGAAGATGTTCACGCCGTTGGAGGAATTCCTGCAGTAATGAAATACTTATTGAAAAAAGGATTAATTCATGGCGACTGTTTAACCGTTACCGGAAAAACTATTGCTGAAAATTTATTAGACGTTCCAGATTTAAAAGCAGGACAAGATGTTATAAAACCTGTAGAAGCACCTATTAAAGTTTCTGGGCATTTACGTATGCTATATGGAAACTTAGCAACCGAAGGAAGTGTAGCTAAAATTACAGGAAAAGAAGGTTTAAGTTTTGTTGGAAAAGCAAAAGTATTTGAAGGTGAATATGCAGCAAATGATGGTATAAGAGATGGGAAAGTAGAAAAAGGAGATGTTGTTGTTATTCGTTATGAAGGTCCAAAAGGAGGTCCCGGAATGCCAGAAATGTTAAAGCCAACTGCCGCAATTATGGGCGCAGGTTTAGGTAAAGATGTGGCATTAATTACCGATGGTCGTTTCTCAGGAGGAACACACGGTTTTGTAGTAGGTCATATTACACCCGAAGCACAAGATGGAGGAACTATCGCTTTTGTAAAAGATGGCGATATTATTACTATTGATGCCGAAACAAATTCAATTATTCTTGAAGTTTCAGAAGAAGAATTGCAAAAAAGAAGACAAACATGGGAAGCACCAGAATTAAAATTTAAACGCGGTGTTTTATATAAATATGCTAAAACGGTATCATCTGCATCAAAAGGATGTGTGACCGATGAGTTTTAAGGAGTTGATATTAAAAGATAGTATGATCCTAACAAGATTAATATGGGGACAAAAACAATAAAAAAAGAAGTAGAAAACAGCCAAACTACTGAGCGTATTTCTGGTAGTGAAGCCATCATAAAATGTTTGTTAGCCGAAGGTGTAGATCTTATCTACGGATATCCAGGAGGTGCAATTATGCCACTTTATGATGAGTTATATAAGTATCAAGATAAAATACATCACGTGTTAACTCGCCACGAGCAAGGAGCTACTCATTCTGCTCAAGGTTATGCGCGTATTTCAGGTAAAGTAGGGGTTGCAGTTGCAACTTCTGGTCCCGGTGCTACCAATTTGGTTACCGGAATTGCCGATGCACAAATAGATAGTACGCCAATGGTGTGTATTACTGGTCAAGTCTCATCACATTTATTAGGAAGTGATGCATTTCAGGAAACAGATATTGTAGGTATTTCAACACCTGTAACCAAATGGAATTGTCAAGTTACTAAAGCATCTGATATTCCAGAGGTTTTAGCAAAAGCATTTTATATTGCTAGAAGCGGACGTCCAGGACCTGTTTTAATTGATATTACAAAAGATGCACAGTTTGAGGAATTCGATTTTAAATACGAAAAATGTAAAGGCATTAGAAGTTATACCCCAATTCCAAAATTAGATCATACAGCGGTTGAAGCTGCAGCAAAATTGATTAATGCCGCTAAAAAACCAATGATTGTTTGGGGACAAGGTGTTATTTTAAGTAACGCTGAAGCGGAATTTAAAGCGGTAGTTGAAAAAGCAGGAATTCCTTCGGCTTGGACCATTTTAGGGGTTTCAGCAATTCCAACATCTCACCCATTAAATATTGGTATGGTTGGAATGCATGGTAATTATGCACCAAATGTATTAACTAACGATTGTGATGTTTTAATAGCTATCGGAATGCGATTTGATGATCGTGTAACTGGAAATTTACAAACTTATGCAAAACAAGCAAAAGTGATCCATTTTGAAATTGACCCTGCTGAAATAGATAAAAATGTAAAAACAGATGTGGCTGTTTTAGGAGATGCAAAAGAAAGTTTAGCTACTTTATTGCCGCTTTTAAAAGAAAAAACACATCTAGAATGGCATCAGAAATTCAAAGATTTGTATGCTATTGAATATGAAAAAGTAATAAAAAACGATTTACATCCTACAAAAGAAGGTTTAACAATGGGTGAAGTTTTAAACGAAATTAATAGCCAAACTAAAGGAGATACCGCAATTGTGACCGATGTTGGTCAGCATCAAATGATAGCTTGTCGTTATGCGAATTTCAATAAAACACGAAGCAATATTACTTCAGGAGGATTAGGAACTATGGGATTTGGGCTTCCAGCAGCAATTGGTGCTAAAATGGCTGCTCCAGATAGAGAGGTGATTTCAATTTCTGGAGATGGAGGTTATCAAATGACTATTCAGGAATTAGGAACCATTTTTCAGCAGAAAGTTCCTGTTAAAATTGTGGTTTTAAATAATGAATTCTTAGGAATGGTGCGCCAATGGCAACAACTGTTTTTTGATAAACGTTATGCCTCAACCGAAATGACAAACCCCGATTTTGTAGCGATTGCAAAAGGCTATTTTATTGAAGCCGAAAAAGTAACTAAACGCGAAGATTTAAAAGCTGCAGTTGCTAAAATGGTTGCTACAGACGGCCCTTACTTTTTAGAAGTTTGTGTTGAAAAAGAAGGGAACGTATTCCCAATGATAGAAACAGGAGCATCAGTTTCAGACGTAAGATTAGAATAATATGGAAGGAGAAAAACAACTATATACAGTTTCGGTGTATACTGAAAATAATATTGGATTATTGAACCGTATTTCGGCAATTTTTCAACGTAGACATATAAATATCGAAAGTATTAACTCTTCTGTTTCAGAAATAGATGGCGTTTCTAAATGGATTATTGTGGTCCGACTTTCCGAAGAAAATATGAAAAAAATTATCGGTCAGATTGAAAAACAAGTCGAAGTTATAAAAGCGTTTTTTCATACAGATGAAGAAACTATTTATCAAGAATCTTGCATTTTTAAAATGACCTCAGATTTATTGTTCGAAGAGCGCCAAATTCAGAATATAATAAAAGAAAGTAACGCGAGAATTGTAACAGTAAATAGAACATTTTTTGTGATTGAAAAATCGGGTCGCAAAGAAGAAATAGAAACATTACATAAAGAATTAAGTGCTTTTGGGATTTTACAATTCACCCGATCAGGAAGAATTGCAGTTACCAAAGAGCCAATGGAAATATCAAAAATGCTTAACGCATTCAACAATTAAAAAATAAGACAATGTCAAATTACTTTAACACATTATCATTAAGAAGTCAGTTAGAACAGTTAGGAAAATGTAGATTCATGGATGCTTCAGAATTTGAAGATGGTGTAAATGCATTAAAAGGAAAGAAAATTGTAATTGTTGGTTGTGGTGCGCAAGGTTTAAACCAAGGATTAAATATGAGAGATTCTGGTTTGGATATTTCTTATACACTACGTCAGGTTGCGATTGATGAGAAACGCGAATCTTACAAAAATGCCACTTCAAATGGGTTTACCGTTGGTACTTATGATGAGTTAATTCCTACAGCAGATTTAGTATTAAACTTAACGCCAGATAAACAGCATACTAATGTTGTAAAAGCGGTGATGCCTTTAATGAAAAAGGGTGCAACATTAAGTTATTCGCATGGTTTTAATATTGTAGAAGAAGGTACTCAGGTTCGTGAAGATATTACAGTTATTATGGTAGCGCCTAAATGCCCTGGAACAGAGGTTAGAGAAGAATATAAACGAGGTTTTGGTGTGCCAACATTAATTGCTGTACATCCAGAAAATGATCCAGAAAATAAAGGTTGGGCGCAAGCTAAAGCTTATGCTGTGGCTACTGGAGGAGATAAAGCGGGAGTTTTACAATCGTCTTTTGTCGCTGAGGTGAAAAGTGATTTAATGGGAGAACAAACCATTTTATGTGGATTGTTACAAACGGGAGCAATTTTGTCTTTTGATAAAATGGTTGAAAAAGGGATTGATCCAGGTTATGCAGGGAAATTAATTCAGTATGGTTGGGAAACAATTACCGAAGCTTTAAAACATGGTGGAATTACCAATATGATGGATCGCTTATCTAATCCTGCAAAAATTAAAGCATACCAGTTATCTGAAGAATTAAAAACGATTATGCGTCCTTTATTTGAGAAGCATATGGATGATATTATTTCTGGTCATTTCTCACAAACCATGATGGAAGATTGGGCAAATGATGATGTTAATCTTTTAAAATGGAGAGCAGAAACAGGACATACAGCTTTTGAGAAAACGGAATTAACTTCGGAAGTTATTTCGGAACAAGACTATTTTGATCATGGTGTTTTATTGGTTGCTTTTGTGAAATCTGGAGTAGAATTAGCTTTTGAAACTATGGTTAGTGGAGGTATTATTGAAGATTCTGCTTATTATGAATCGCTTCATGAATTACCATTAATTGCAAATACTATTGCTAGAAAGAAACTGTTTGAGATGAATAGAGTGATTTCTGATACTGCAGAATATGGTTGTTATTTATTTGATCACGCCTGTAAACCATTATTAACAGATTTTATGAAAACAGTAGATACAGATATTATTGGTAAATCTTTTTCTTCGGAAAATGGCGTTGATAATATTGAGTTAATTTCAGTAAATGATGCGATTAGAAATCATCCCATCGAAACTGTTGGAAAACGTTTAAGAGCAGCAATGACCGCAATGAAAATTATAAAGACAGAAGATTAAATTTCAATATAAATAGTATTAAATATTCCACTTTCGTAGGAATCAAATATGGGAGACACAACAATAATATATAAACCAACATTAGTGGCTGTTGAGGCTGCAGCCAGAAAACTTGAAGGTATTGCAGCTGTAACCCCCTTGATTAAAAACATGCAATACTCTAAGCAGTTTGAGTGTAATGTAATGTTTAAAAGAGAAGATTTACAACAAGTACGTTCTTATAAAATACGCGGTGCATACAATAAAATGTCATCGCTTACGGCTTCTGAAATTGAAAACGGAATTGTTTGTGCAAGTGCCGGGAATCATGCACAAGGTGTTGCGCTTTCATGTAAATTATTAAAAATTAGAGGGACTATTTTTATGCCTTCTCCAACACCAAATCAAAAGATTGAACAGGTTAAAATGTTTGGTGAAGATTATATTGATGTGGTGTTAGTAGGTGATAGTTTTGATGATGCTTACCATGCGGCAATAGCGCAGTGTAAAACGTTGAATAAAACGTTTATTCACCCTTTTAATGACGAAAAAGTTATTGAAGGGCAAGCTACAGTTGGCTTGGAAATTATAGATCAAACGCAAGTGCATCCTATTCATTATGTGTTTGTGCCAATAGGCGGCGGCGGATTATCGGCAGGATTATCATCAGTCTTTAAAGAGTTGTCTCCGCAAACAAAAATTATTGGTGTGGAGCCAAAAGGCGCACCATCAATGAAAACTTCTATTCATAATAATAAAAATACAACCTTAAATGAGATTGAAAATTTTGTAGATGGCGCAGCAGTAAAACGTGTTGGCGATTTAAACTTTGAAATCTGTAGAGAGAATTTGTTTGATGTGATTACTGTTGATGAAGGTAAAGTGTGTCAGACCATTTTGGAGTTGTATAATAAAGAAGCTATTGTAGTTGAACCTGCTGGAGCTTTAAGTATTGCTGCTTTAGATATTTATGCAAATGATATAAAAGGAAAAAATGTAGTGTGTGTAGTAAGCGGTAGTAATAATGATATTACACGTACTGCCGAGATTAAAGAGCGAGCACTTTTATATGCTAACTTAAAGCATTATTTTATTATAAAATTTCCGCAACGAGCAGGAGCTTTAAAAGAATTTGTAGTTGATATTTTAGGGCCTAATGATGATATCGCACATTTTGAATATACCAAGAAATCTAACCGAGATACAGGTTCAGCAGTTGTTGGGATTGAATTAAAGTCTCAAGACGATTTGCAGCCGTTAATTTCTAAGATGAAAACACATAATTTCTATGGAGATTATCTAAATAATAAGCCCGATTTATTTCAGTTTTTAGTGTGATGTTAACTGTTTGTTAATCAGTGTTGTTTTGAATAATATTATATTTATTGAGTCGTATTAATTTGTGAAAGAGAGAGTTTTTTTGAAATGTATAAACCATTTAAGGAATGGTGTAAAATGAATACAGCTATTAGAGAGAAGCAAATCAGATTATGTGCTGTGAATTATTTTTCAATCAATAGTTGAGTTTTTAATAATTAAAAAAGCTTAAAATGAGAATTTAATAGTTTTTGTTAAAAAGCTGGTAAAAAGTGTTGTTAGTATAAAATTATACTATAGTTTTACATCCATGTTATATTTACAAAATAAAAATAGAGTCGCAAGACCAATAAGTTTGCTAACCAGCAGACGACGCCGCTAATGCTCATTCTTTAGGCTAATTAGTTAACGCGTCATTTTTATTTTTTATTACATTGAAACTTACATCACAAATACATGCTTTATTAAATTCAATTATTGAAATCAATAATAGGAATTTTTTGCGCCGTAATTTCATTCGACGCCCTTAAGGGGTGTACTATATTATAGAACTTAGGTGAGTCCAGTTCTGCTTTCAGAAAAACAAAATCATTATATTTTTTAATTAAAACCAATTACAATGGAAATTGTTATTGCTAATAAATCTCATAGTATATACGCAGAAACTATTTGCGATACTATTGCAGATGCTGCTAAGGTTAGAGGTACTGGTATCGCAAAACGGAAACCAGAATATGTTATTACCAAAATGGAAAATGGTAATGCCGTTATTGCTCTTGAGGGCGATAAGTTTGCCGGTTTCTGTTATATCGAACAATGGAGTCATGGTAAATTTGTTGCCAACTCAGGTTTGATTGTGCATCCGGATTTTAGAAATCTTGGTTTGGCGAAACAAATTAAAAAACGAGTTTTTGAGCATTCAAGAACCAAGTTTCCAAATGCAAAAGTGTTTAGTATTACCACAGGTTTAGCAGTTATGAAAATGAATAGCGAATTAGGTTATCAACCTGTTACGTTTTCAGAATTAACTGACGATCAAACTTTTTGGAACGGGTGTCAAACCTGTAAAAACTACGACGTATTACAGCGTACCGAACAAGTAATGTGTTTATGCACAGGTATGCTTTATGATCCGTCAAAAGAAATAGTGAAAACAGAAGCGCACAAATACGACAAAAAGATTTGGACGAGATTAAAAAATATTAAACAAACAAGATTCCTTAAAAAAGAAAAAAAAGATGAGTAAAAAGTTAGTCATAGCATATAGTGGTGGGTTAGATACGTCATATTGCGCAGTAAGTTTAAGCAAAGCGGGTTATGATGTACACGCCGTTAGTGTAAATACAGGCGGATTTTCTGCTGAAGAAATTATTTCAATTGAAAGTAACGCCTACAAAATGGGCGTATCAACATATAAAAATATTGATGCCGTTGCCACATATTACGATAAAGTGATTAAATATTTAATCTTCGGAAATGTGTTAAAAAATAACAGCTATCCATTATCAGTAAGTGCAGAACGTATTATTCAAGCAATCGAAATTATTGAATATGCAAAAAGTATAGATGCACAATATATTGCTCACGGAAGTACAGGAGCAGGAAATGATCAAGTGCGTTTTGATATGATTTTTCAAACTTTAGCTCCAGAAATAGAGGTTATTACACCTATTAGAGATCAAAAATTATCAAGACAAGAAGAAATTGATTATTTAAAAGCTAATAACATTGATATGTCTTGGGATAAAGCAAAATACTCTGTTAATAAAGGACTTTGGGGAACTAGTGTTGGAGGAGAAGAAACATTAACTTCAGAAAAACCATTACCTGAATCTGCTTACCCATCACAATTAAAAAATGAAGGTGAAACAAAAGTGGTTTTAACTTTTGAAAAAGGAGAATTTGTAGCTTTTAATGGCGTAAAATCCACTCCAGAAAAAAATATAGAAGCATTAAATGATATCGCTTCAGGGTATGCAATAGGTAGAGATATTCACGTAGGTGATACTATTGTTGGTATTAAAGGGCGTGTAGGTTTTGAAGCCGCAGCAGCTTTAGTAACTATAAAAGCACATCATTTATTAGAAAAACATACACTGACTAAATGGCAATTACAACACAAAGAATATTTGTCTAGTTTTTATGGCATGCATTTACATGAAGGTCAATATTTAGATCCTGCCATGCGAAATATTGAAGCTTTTTTACAAAGTAGCCAAGAGCAAGTTTCAGGACATGTTACGGTGACTTTAAAACCTTATCATTTTAATTTAGACGGAATTATTTCTGATCATGATTTAATGAATGCAAAATTTGGAAGTTATGGTGAAATGAATAAAGGCTGGACAGCAGATGAAGCTAAAGGATTTATTAAAATTATAGGAAACCAAAACAAGATTTATCACCAAGTAAATTCATAAATATGATTAATGTAGGAATTATAGGAGGCGCAGGATATACGGCAGGTGAGTTATTAAGAATCTTACTAAACCACCCAAAAGTGGCTATTAATTTTGTGTTCAGTACATCAAATGCAGGAAACAAAATTAGTAAAGTGCATCAGGATTTATTTGGAACAACAGATTTAGAATTTTCTAGTGCTATAAATCCAGGTGTTGAGGTGTTGTTTTTGTGTTTAGGACACGGAAACTCGAAAGCATTTTTAGAAAAGCATCAATTTTCAGCACAAACAAAAATTATAGATTTAAGTAATGATTTCAGACTCACAAACGATGCCGTTTTTGATAATAAAGCATTTGTTTACGGTTTACCCGAATTAAACAAAAAAAGCATTTGTGAAGCTAATTATATTGCGAATCCTGGTTGTTTTGCTACGGCAATTCAAACGGCGTTATTACCATTAGCAAATGCAAAGTTATTAACCGATGAGGTTCATGTAAATGCAGTAACAGGAGCTACTGGTGCAGGAACATCATTATCTGAAACTACACATTTTACGTGGCGAGATAATAATTTTTCGTCATATAAAGTGTTTAATCATCAACATTTAGATGAAATTCAACAATCGGTACAAGGTTTACAGAATGACTTTGATTTCGATATTAATTTTGTCCCTAATCGGGGTGATTTTTCTAGAGGCATATTCGCAACCCTTTATACTAAGTTTGAAGGCACTTTAGAAGACGCAAAACAGTTATATAAAGATTTTTATAAAGCTGCTGCTTTTACTTTTGTCTCTGATGAAGATGTACATTTAAAACAAGTAGTTAATACTAATAAATGTCTGGTGCATTTACAAAAACATAAAAATAAATTAGTAATTACAAGCGTAATTGATAACCTTTTAAAAGGCGCTTCAGGACAAGCGGTTCAGAATATGAATTTAATGTTTGGCTTTGAAGAAACTGAAGGTTTACAATTAAAAGCAAATTACTTTTAAATATTAAATAAGTTGCGTTAGCGATTGTAGTGACATCCTTTTTGGTGTCAGTTCGAGTGAATTTGTGAAGTATGAACAAATTAGTATCGAGAACAAAAACAAAAAGATATAACGGAAAGCGCGACCCTTGGGTAACGCCATAATATATATAATTATGAAAATAGCAATCATTGGTACAGGTAATTTGGGGCAGTCTATTGCAAAAGGATTGATTACCAATAATGCGATTACAACTTTATTTTTAACGAAAAGAAATTTAGAAGGTATTGCAGAGTTTGAAGGGTATAAAAATGTAAAATTGACCACAGATAATACCGAAGCTGTACAACAATCTGATATTTTAATTTTTGCGGTGCAACCCGCACATTTTGAGTCGATTTTAAATGAGGTAAAACCATTTTTAACCGAGAAACATGTGTTGATTTCAACAATTACAGGTTTTACAATTCCTAAAATTGAAGCTGTAGTTGGTGTGCAACAAAATATTATTCGCGCTATGCCAAATACGGCGATTGCGGTTGGTAAATCTATGACTTGTTTGTGTAGTAATTTACAAGGTGAAAAACGTATTAAAATTGCCGAAGCTATTTTTAATAGATTAGGACATTCATTAATAATTCCTGAGTCACAAATGCAGGCGG
Source organism: Lacinutrix undariae (assembly GCF_052934785.1). Lineage (NCBI taxonomy): Bacteria > Pseudomonadati > Bacteroidota > Flavobacteriia > Flavobacteriales > Flavobacteriaceae > Lacinutrix > Lacinutrix undariae. The sequence continues at coordinate 714,924 of NZ_CM128809.1, read as the reverse complement.
CAACAGTGGTTTGTGCTAGTGGTGTTGCGTTTTGGATGCGATTAATTAGAGCGACAACTCAAGCAGCTATTCAGTTAGGTTTTGATGCAAAAGAAGCACAAGAATTAGCAATGTATACTAGTGAAGGTGCGGCGAGTTTATTGATTGAAAATGGCGCACACCCAGAAGAAGAAATTGATCGTGTAACTACACCAAAAGGTTGTACAATTGAAGGTTTAAATGAAATGGAACACAAGGGATTGAGTTCGTCATTAATTCAAGGTATGCTCGCATCATTTAATAAAATTAACAACATTAAAAAAGAACAAATATGAGTTTGTTTAACGTTTATCCATTGTTTAATATCACTCCCGTAAGCGCAAAAGACGTTTATGTGTATGATGATAATAATGTGGAATATTTAGATTTATATGGCGGTCATGCTGTAATTTCTATTGGGCATTCACACCCAAAATATGTGTCTGCTATTTCTAATCAGGTTGAAAAATTAGGATTTTATAGTAATGCAATTCAAAATCCTTTACAGGTGGAATTGGCAGAAAAATTAGAAGTTTTATCTGGATGTAAGGATTACCAGTTGTTTTTATGTAATTCTGGAGCTGAGGCAAATGAAAATGCATTAAAATTAGCATCTTTCCATAACGGAAAACATAAAGTTTTAGCATTTAATAACGGATTTCACGGACGTACTTCGGCTGCAGTAGCGGCAACAGATAATCCTAAAATTGTAGCACCAATTAACGCACAACAAGCGGTTGATTTTGTTGAGTTAGGCGATTTGGCAACTGTTGAAAATATTTTAAAAGAAAACGAAACTTGCGCAGTGATTGTTGAGTGTATTCAAGGTATTGGTGGTTTGAACGAAAGTACAACGGCGTTTTATAAAGGACTTGAAACCTTGTGTAAAACGTGTAATACTATTTTAATTGCTGATGAGGTGCAATCTGGATTTGGAAGAACAGGCGATTTTTTCGCTTTTCAAAAACATGGTATTACTCCAGATATTATCTCTATTGCAAAAGGTATGGGAAATGGATTTCCAATTGGTGGTGTGTTAATTCATCCTTCAATTAAAGCGTCTTTTGGTTTGTTAGGAACCACTTTTGGCGGAAATCATTTAGCATGTGCAGCATCTTTAGCAGTTTTAAATGTGATTGAAGACCAAAAATTAATGGCGAATGTAAAAATGGTTTCAGACTATTTTATTGAAAAATCAAAAGCAGTTCCGGGATTGAAAGCTGTAAAAGGACGCGGATTAATGCTTGGATTAGAATTTGATTTTCCAATTGCAGAATTAAGAAAACAATTAATTCATAAACATCACATATTCACAGGAAGTGCTAAAAACCCTAATTTAATTAGAATTCTTCCGCCGTTAACGGTTCAGAAAAAACATATAGATATCTTTTTTGAAGCTTTAATGAATGCCTTAAAATAATATGAAAAAATATACCCAAATAAAAGATATATCTAATATTCAGGATATTGTAAAAGAAGCTATTTTATTAAAAATGGACCCTTTTGAATTTCAGGATTTAGGAAAAAATAAAACATTAGTCATGTTATTTTTTAACGCGAGTTTACGTACAAGATTAAGTACCGAAAAGGCGGCTAAAAATTTAGGAATGTCGGTTACTGTTTTAAATGTAAACGACGCTTGGCAATTAGAGTTTGAAGACGGAACGGTTATGAATGCTGCAACTTCTGAACATGTAAAAGAAGCTGCCGAAGTGATTTCTCAATATGCCGATATTATTGCGGTTAGAGCATTTCCGAGTTTAGCGGATAAAGCTAAAGACGCTTCAGAATTTGTGCTTAATAGTTTTGTAAAATACGCAACTGTGCCAATTGTAAATATGGAAAGTGCGACTGCGCATCCGTTACAAGCTTTGGCAGATGCGATTACTATTGCAGAATTAACCGAAAAAGCAAAACCAAAAGTAGTGTTGTCTTGGGCGCCACATCCTAAAGCGTTACCGCAAGCGGTGGCAAATTCGTTTGTGGAAATGATGCAGAATTTAGAGGTAGATTTTTCAATTACGCATCCAGAAGGTTATGAGTTAAGTGAAGAAATTACTAAGAATACGCCAATTAATTACAATCAAGAAGAGGCTTTAAAAAATGCCGATTTTGTTTACGTGAAAAACTGGAGTAGTTATAATAACTACGGAAAAATACTTAGTGAGGATAAAAATTGGATGATGACTCAAGAAAAATTGGATACAGCTAAATTTATGCACTGTTTGCCAGTAAGACGAAATGTTGTGGTTGAAGATGCTGTTTTAGATGGCGAAAAGTCAGTAGTAATGAAGCAAGCTAATAATAGAACTTATGCTGCGCAAATTGTATTGAAACAAATTTTGGAAGATTTAAAAAAATAAACACCTTCTATGTTGAAGGTTAGCATAAAAATGAAAACATTAAAAATTATAAAAATAGGTGGTAATATCATTGATGATGATGTTGCTTTAAAGCAATTTTTAAAAGATTTTGCAACTATTGATAGTCCGAAAATCTTAGTACATGGTGGCGGGAAATTGGCAACTAAATTAGCCGATAAAATGCAAATTCCGGTGAATATGATTGAAGGTCGTCGTGTTACAGATCAAGATACATTAGATGTAATTACCATGGTTTATGCCGGTAAAATTAATAAAACTATTGTGGCACAATTACAGGCTAATTCTTGTAATGCTATTGGTTTTTCTGGAGCTGATGGAAATACTATTGTGTCTAATTTAAGACCAACAAGACCTATTGATTATGGTTTTGCAGGTGATGTAAAACAGGTAAATACACAAACAGCAAACTTGTTATTAGCTAATAATGTTACGCCTGTATTTTGTGCAATTACGCACGATGAAAACGGACAATTATTAAATACAAATGCCGATACAATTGCTTCGGAATTAGCAATTGCTTTTGCGCCAATATATAATACCGAATTGTATTACTGTTTTGAGAAAAAAGGAGTACTCATTAATGTAAATGATGAAAACTCTGTGATTAAAACAATTGATACTAATAATTACGATTCGTTAATTGAAAACGGAATTATTTATGAAGGCATGTTGCCTAAATTAAATAACTGTTTTCATGCAATTCATCATCAAGTACAAAAAGTTTGTATAGGTGATGTAACGATGATTTTTAATGAAAATAGTAGTTATACAACTATAAAAGAATGATAGAAAAATTAACAATAAGCGCTATCAGTTTATTAAAACAGTTGATAGAAACGCCATCTTTTTCTTCCGAAGAAAATGAAACGGCAGCACATATAGAACAATGGTTTGTAAATGAAAATATACCGTATAAACGTACCGTAAATAATATTTGGGCAACCAATAAATATTTTGATGACAGCAAACCAACCTTATTGCTAAACTCGCATCACGATACCGTAAAACCTAATAATGGTTACACAAAAGATCCGTTTAAGGCTATTGTTGAGGACGGAAAGTTATACGGTTTAGGGAGTAATGATGCAGGTGGATGTTTGGTGTCGTTATTAGCGACGTTTACTCATTTTTATGCTCAAGAAAACTTAAAATTTAATTTAGTTATTGTCGCTTCTGCAGAAGAAGAAAGCAGTGGTGATAATGGTTTAAATAGTATGTTGTCTATAATTCCAAAAGTAGATGTTGCCATTGTTGGAGAGCCTACGTTAATGAATTTGGCTGTGGCCGAAAAAGGGTTAGTTGTCTTTGATGCCGAAATAAAAGGAACGCCAAGTCATGCAGCACATCCAAACGAGAATAATGCGATTTACAATAGTATTTCGGTATTACAATGGTTTAAAGATTACAATTTTAAGAAAACTTCTGAAGCTTTAGGTGATGTAAAAATGACCGTGACTCAAATTAGTGCAGGAAAGCAACACAATGCTGTTTCTTCTGAAGTGAAACTGGTCGTTGATGTTCGTGTAAATGATAAATATTCAAACCAAGAAATAGTAGATATTCTTCAGGCAGAATCACCTTGCGATAGTATTATTCCACGAGGTGTAAAATTAAACTCATCGTCAATTCCTGTTCATCATCCGTTGGTTGTTGCGGGATTAGAAATTGGACGTACAACTTATGGTTCGCCAACATTATCAGATCAAGCGGTGTTATCTTGTCCGTCTTTAAAATTAGGACCTGGCGATAGCACACGTTCACATTCGGCAGACGAATTTATTTACGTTAATGAAATTGAAGAAGGTATTAAGATTTATATCAAATTATTAGAAAAAGTATTGTAAACTTTTTGCTACTTAGAATGTTTCTGCTAAAAATAGAATTTCTCAAAGTGACAAAGCAAACAAAAAATTAAAAGACACACATTATGAAACTCTGGGACAAAGGCATTAGTATAGATAAAAAGATAGAACAATTCACCGTTGGAAACGACAGAGAAATTGACATGCATATTGCAGAATATGATGTAGAAGCTTCCTTGGCACATGCACAAATGTTAGCTAAAATAGATATCATTACTGCAGAAGAATTACAACAGTTAGAAAGCGGATTAGCTATTTTATCAAAGCAAATTGAAGATGGTACTTTTGTTATTGATGCGCAATTTGAAGATGTACATTCAAAAATAGAATTCGAGCTTACTAAAACCTTAGGAGAAGTAGGAAAAAAAATTCATACGGCTCGTTCTCGTAATGATCAAGTTTTAGTGGCATTACAGTTGTTTTATAAAGAGAATTTAAGTGTAATTAATAGTAAAACTGAAACGTTTTTTGATAACTTATTACAACTTGCCGAAACTCATAAAGATACTTTACTACCAGGATATACACATTTACAAGTCGCGATGCCTTCTTCATTTGGAGTTTGGTTTTCAGCATACGCCGAAGTTTTAATTGACGATGTGTATTTGTTAGAAGCTGCATTAAAAACGGTAGATCAAAATCCGTTAGGTTCAGCAGCGGGATATGGAAGTTCATTTCCTATTGATAGAACATTTACAACAGAAAAATTAGGGTTTTCAACCTTAAAATATAATGTGGTTGCTGCACAAATGAGTCGTGGAAAAAGCGAACGTACAATTGCACTTGCTCTAGGAAGTTTATGTAATACTTTGGCGCGTTTTGCTATGGATATTTGCCTGTATAATAGTCAAAACTTTGGTTTTATTGCATTCCCAGACGAGTTAACGACAGGAAGTAGTATTATGCCGCATAAAAAAAATCCAGATGTTTTTGAGTTAATTAGAGGAAAGGCTAATAAAATTCAAGCTCTACATACCGAAATGGTTTTAATTACTAATAATTTACCAAGCGGATATCATAGAGATTATCAGTTATTAAAAGAAAATATGATTGCTGCTATTGAGGATGTAAAAGATTTACTAGATATCTTTAATTATGCAATTCAGCAAGTTCAAGTTAAAGAAATAGACTTAACCGATGCTAAATATCAGTATTTATTTACGGTTGATAATATTAATACTTTGGTTGTAAACGGTATGCCATTTAGAGAAGCATATCAAAAAATAGGAGGTGAGGTTGAAAACGGAACTTATAAACCAGATATTTCTAAAAAACATACGCACGAAGGAAGTATAGGGAATTTATGTTTAGATAAGATTAAAGAAAAATATCCGTCTATTATAAAGTAAGATTTTTTCACATCAAAAAGCTACAGAAGCAATTCACTCACTAAATATTCAGCACACTATATATAGTAGTCATTTCATTTTTCTGTTGAAATTATAAAGACACGCACTCTATTGCTAGAAGAAAATCAAATTCACTCGGGTAACATATATATAATGTATAAAGTCATTTCAAAGAATCACTCACTATATCATATCTATTTTTAATGTCGAAATTAACGCTAACAGATAGATTTCAAACAAAACAAAACCGTCGTATATTTATAAAGTACTCACCCGTAGCCATTAAGTAAATAAATAGAAATAAAGTTAAAAAAGGTTAGGATTAGGGATTAAAATAGGTGTATATTTGCAGCCGCTTAGAACGGCAACGTTTTAAGGGAAAATTCTTTCAGGAAGATGTTTATTAAATGTTAAGATAAGGTTTTAAAAACTTTATTAAAAAACTAATAAAAAACATTGTGGAAGTTAAAAAAGGGTTGTATGTTTGCAGCCGCTTAAAACGGCAACGTTTTAAGAAAAGATAAGATAAAAAGTTCATTAACATATTGAATTGACAGCGTAAGTGATTAACTGGAAACGGTTAATTACAAAAAGAGAATAAAAATTTTGAGTACACATTAATTCCTATTAATTGTTAAGACAATAGTGGAAACACTTAAAAATTTAACGATGAAGAGTTTGATCCTGGCTCAGGATGAACGCTAGCGGCAGGCTTAACACATGCAAGTCGAGGGGTAACATTGTGCTTGCACAGATGACGACCGGCGCACGGGTGCGTAACGCGTATAGAACCTACCTTTTACAGAGGGATAGCCTTTAGAAATGAAGATTAATACCTTATAGTATTTTAGATTAGCATTAATTTAGAATTAAAGATTTATCGGTAAAAGATGGCTATGCGTTCTATTAGCTAGATGGAGTGGTAACGGCACCCCATGGCTACGATAGATAGGGGCCCTGAGAGGGGGATCCCCCACACTGGTACTGAGACACGGACCAGACTCCTACGGGAGGCAGCAGTGAGGAATATTGGACAATGGAGGCAACTCTGATCCAGCCATGCCGCGTGCAGGATGACTGCCCTATGGGTTGTAAACTGCTTTTATACAGGAAGAAACACTCCCTCGTGAGGGAGCTTGACGGTACTGTAAGAATAAGGATCGGCTAACTCCGTGCCAGCAGCCGCGGTAATACGGAGGATCCAAGCGTTATCCGGAATCATTGGGTTTAAAGGGTCCGTAGGTGGATAATTAAGTCAGAGGTGAAATCCTGCAGCTCAACTGTAGAATTGCCTTTGAAACTGGTTATCTTGAATCATTATGAAGTAGTTAGAATATGTAGTGTAGCGGTGAAATGCATAGATATTACATAGAATACCAATTGCGAAGGCAGATTACTAATAATGTATTGACACTGATGGACGAAAGCGTGGGGAGCGAACAGGATTAGATACCCTGGTAGTCCACGCCGTAAACGATGGTTACTAGCTGTTCGGTTTTCGGACTGAGTGGCTAAGCGAAAGTGATAAGTAACCCACCTGGGGAGTACGTTCGCAAGAATGAAACTCAAAGGAATTGACGGGGGCCCGCACAAGCGGTGGAGCATGTGGTTTAATTCGATGATACGCGAGGAACCTTACCAGGGCTTAAATGTAGATTGACAGGTTTAGAGATAGACTTTTCTTCGGACAATTTACAAGGTGCTGCATGGTTGTCGTCAGCTCGTGCCGTGAGGTGTCAGGTTAAGTCCTATAACGAGCGCAACCCCTGTTGTTAGTTGCCAGCGAGTCATGTCGGGAACTCTAACAAGAC
>NZ_CM128809.1:625000-702500 GCF_052934785.1 Lacinutrix undariae | reverse complement strand
GTGACTACTTTTCTCCATAAGCGTGATGTTTCTAATACATTTGCTTTATCAATAAGTGTTAGTTTTTTTCTTCTACTTTGAGCAGATTTGAATGCTAAGTGTGCAATACGTTCAATTTCATCGCGTGAGTAAAAGCATAAATCTGAAGCGCTATTACCATCTTCACTCATTTGTTTTTCACCAAAATATATACCACCAGTTAATTCGCGATATATACTAATATCTGTATCTTCTATAATTTCACGTTTTAAAGGTGATTTATCAAGTAAGGTTTTATAGGCTTTAACTGGACGGATATTTGCGTATAGACCTAACGATTTACGAAGTTTTAATAAGCCTTGTTCGGGGCGTACTTTTGCCGTGGGATCATTATCATATTTTGGATCTCCAATTGCTCCAAATAATATTGCGTCACTAGATTTACATAGCTTTAAAGTATCGTCGGGCAAGGGGTTTCCAGTTTCATCAATAGCAATGGCTCCTACTGCAGCCGATTTAAATCTGAATGTATGGTTAAATTCTTGAGCAATTGCCTTAAGCACTTTTATTGACTGGTTGGTTACTTCTGGACCAATACCGTCTCCTGGTAAAACAGCTATATCTAATTTCATATTCTAACTCTTTTTTTCATTTATATTTTGAGCGTTTCCTTTCGCAAAGCTTCAGGTCGCGTTTTTTGTTATATCTTTTTCGTACCTCAAAATTATGCCGCTACAATCGCTAACGCGTGTATTAATTATGGGTATTTTCAAACTGTTTAATCACCTCTTTTTTACTTAATAAATAGTCAATATCATCATATCCATTTATCATGCAGGTTTTTTTGTAAGCATCAATTTCAAAATCTTCTATATAGGATGTGTTCTTAATGCCTATAGTTTGTGCTTCAAGATTAACTTCAATACTGGTTTGTGGGTTTTTTGTTATAGCTTGTAATAATACCGCTAAAAAAGGTTTACTTATTTGTACGGGTAATAACCCGTTATTTAAAGCATTTCCTTTAAAAATATCAGCAAAAAAACTAGATACAATAACCTTAAAACCATAACCAGATAAAGCCCAAGAAGCATGTTCTCTACTAGATCCACAACCAAAATTATCTCCAGCAACAAGAATGCTTCCTGAGTATTTTCGGTTATTTAATGTGAAATCAATGTTTAATTTGTCGTTTTTATCATAACGCCAATCTCTAAATACGTTATCTCCAAAACCTTTTCTATCCGTAGCTTTTAAAAACCGCGCAGGTATAATTTGATCGGTATCAATATTTTCAATATCCAACGGAATTGCTTTCGACTCTAATGTGATAAACTTTTCCATCTTAATTTAATTGTTTAGTAATGTCTATAATTTTACCTTCAATAGCAGTGGCAGCTGCAACTAACGGGCTTGCTAAAATGGTTCTTGCACCTTGTCCTTGTCTACCTTCAAAATTTCTATTTGATGTAGACACACAATATTCATCTTGAGGAATTTTATCATCATTCATTGCTAAGCATGCCGAACATCCAGGTTGGCGTAATTCAAAACCTGCATTTTCAAAAACAGTTTTAAGGCCTTCTTCAATAATTTGAGTTTCTACTTGTTTACTTCCGGGAACTAACCAAGCAGTAACATTATCTGCTTTTTGTTTGCCTTTAATGTAATTTGCTGCAACTCTAAAATCTTCAATACGCGAGTTGGTACAACTTCCAATAAAAACAAAATTAATGGGTTTATTAATTAATGATTCTCCTTTTTTGAAATTCATATATTCTAAAGATTTTTCAAAAGAGGCATTGCTTAATTCAGGAATTTTATCTGAAATTTTAATTCCCATTCCAGGATTTGTTCCGTAGGTAACCATTGGTGCAATATCTTGGGCATCAAAAGTATATTCTTTATCAAAAGTAGCATCGTTATCTGTTGGTAATGTTTTCCAATAGTTTATTTTTTTATTAAAATCCTGTCCCTTAGGCGCGAATTTTCGATCTTTAATATAGTTAAACGTTGTTTGATCTGGAGCAATCATTCCTCCACGAGCACCCATTTCGATACTCATATTACAAACAGTCATGCGACCTTCCATGGTCATGTTTTCAAAAACATCCCCTGCATATTCACAAAAATATCCTGTACCAGAATTGGTTCCTAATTTTGAGATGATATACAAAATTACATCCTTAGGGAGTACGCCTTTTTTTAATGGACCATTTACAGTAACTCTTAAACTTTTTGGCTTGGTTAAAAGTAAACACTGACTCGCAAAAACCTGAGCCACTTGGCTCGTACCAATACCAAAAGCAATGGTACCAAAGGCACCGTGAGTTGATGTGTGTGAATCACCGCAAACCATAGTCATACCGGGTTGTGTGATTCCTAATTCAGGAGCCATAACGTGTACAATACCGTTATATTTATGACCTAAATCGTAAAGTGTAATATTATTTTTTTTACAATTAATTGAAAGTTGTTCTAACTGATTTCTAGACAACTCATCTTTAATTGGTAAATGTTGGTTTGTTGTTGGTGTATTATGATCTGCAGTGGCTATAATTTGATTAGGACGAAACACAGGAATGTTACGTTCTTCTAACTCATTAAATGCTTGCGGACTTGTAACTTCGTGTATTAAATGTTTATCTATATATAGTACTTGCGGACCGTTTTTAATAGTATCTACTACATGTGCATCCCAAACTTTGTCAAATAATGTTTTTCCCATTTATGCTGAAATAATTTGTTGATACAAGTTGCTATTTTCTATTATTTTATGAACATCTGTGTCATTTACTTCTTTTTTATTATCTGCATAATTTAAGAAACTAATATAAATTTCATCTAATTGAAGCTTTGTCAACTCGTATCCAATATTTTTTGCTCTATATGCTAATGCTGCTCTTCCGCTACGTGCTGTTAATACAATTGCAGATTCGGTAACACCCACAGATTTTGGGTCTATGATTTCGTAAGTTTCACGATTTTTAATGACCCCATCTTGATGAATACCTGAGCTATGTGCAAATGCATTTGATCCTACAATTGCTTTATTTGGTTGTGTAAAAACGCCCATTTGCTCAGATACTAGTTGGCTGATACCGTATAATTGTTCGGTTTGTATTGTGGTATCTAAATTAAGATATGGATGTTGTTTTAAAATCATCACCACTTCTTCTAATGCTGTATTTCCTGCACGCTCTCCAATACCATTAATTGTGCATTCAATTTGTCTTGCTCCATTAATTACACCTTCAATAGAATTTGCTGTAGCTAAACCTAAATCGTTGTGACAGTGACATGATAAAATAACATTTTCAATTCCTTTTACATGTTCTTGAAGGTATTTTATTTTTGCACCATATTCTTTAGGTAAACAATATCCGGTAGTATCTGGAATATTTAAAACTGTTGCTCCAGCTTTTATGGCAGCTTCACATACTCTTGCTAAATATTCATTATCTGTTCGTCCGGCATCTTCAGCGTAAAACTCTACATCTTCAACAAAAGTTTTGGCATATTTAACGGCTTCAAAAGCACGTTCTAATACTTTTTCTCTTGTAGAATTAAATTTATATTTAATATGTGAGTCCGATGTTCCTATTCCTGTATGAATTCTGGGTGTTTTAGCATATTTCAATGCTTGAGCCGCAATTTTTATGTCATTTTCAACGGCACGTGTTAATCCACAGATAGTTGCGTTTTTGATAAGTTTAGAAATTGCTTCTACAGATTCAAAATTCCCAGGACTAGAGACAGGAAAGCCAGCTTCTATAACATTCACGCCTAGGAGGTCGAGTTTTTCAGCTATAATTAACTTCTGTGAAGTATTCAGTTTACAACCAGGAACTTGCTCGCCATCTCTAAGCGTTGTGTCGAAAATTTGTACGTTGTGATTAGACATTTATTGAAATATATTTTTGTATTGTCTAACGAATGTATACTTTGGATACTTGTTAATATTTCTTTTTGGTATCGTATTACGATGTTCAATTAAAAAATATAAGTTTAAATACTTAATAATCAGTTTATTAAAATATAATTTCACTTGATGACTAAGGATCAAAAAGATAATTTGTTTTTATTAGTAAAATCACTTACTAAATCAGAAAAACGTCAATTTAAGTTGTACGTAGGGCGACTTGGTGTGAATGAAGATTCAAAATTTTTGAATTTATTCACTACCTTAGATAAGCTGTCTGTTTATGATGAAACAGTGATTTTAAAAAGTGGGATTGTAAAAAAACAACAGTTAGCTAATGTAAAAGCACATTTGTATAAGCAACTTTTAATTAGTTTAAAATTAAATCCTTTACATCAAAATGTACGTTCTCAAATTAGAGAGCAACTAGATTTTGCATCTATTTTATACCATAAGGGGTTGTATAAACAAGCGCTTAAAATTTTAGATAAATCAAAAGAAGTTGCTATTCAAAATGAAGAAAAAAACTTGGCATATGAAATTGTTGAATTAGAGAAAATTATAGAATCTCAATATATTACAGGTAGTATAAGTGGTAGAGCAGATGAGTTAACCATTCAAGCAAAAGAGCTGAGTCATCTTAATGTAATAACTAGTAAACTTTCTAATTTATCATTGCAATTGTACGGTGTATTTTTAAAAACAGGCTATGTTAAAAATGCAGAAGAAAGTAAACAAGTACAAGAATATTTTGATGCAAGATTACCAAAATTTGATGTTTACGATTTAGGTTTTAGAGAAAAATTATGGTTGTATCAAGCCTATTTATGGTATAGCTTTTTGATGCAAGATTTTCTAAATTGTTATAAATATGCTTTAAAATGGGTAGGACTTTTTGAAGTTCAAAAAAATATGGTTAATTTAAATCCTGTATTTTTTATAAAAGGGAATAATTATTTACTTGAAGCTTTATTCTACATTAAAAAGAAAGACAAATTTGCTGCTTATATTGATAAATTTGAAACAGCAGTTACTAATAAAACGTTTCCAAAAGATGATAATGTTGATGCGTTAACATTCTTATATTTAAATGTTAATAAACTTAATTATTACTTTATTGATGGGAGTTTTCAGGATGGTTTACATCTTATTCCTCAGATTGAAAAAGACCTCGAAAATTATAAAAATCGTATTGACGAACATCACACTATGATTTTTTATTACAAGTTTGCGAGTTTACATTTTGGTTCAGGAAATTATAAGGAATGTATTGCCTATTTAGATAAAATTATATCTAATAAATCTTTGTCTATGCGCGAAGATTTACTCTGTTTTTCACGCGTATTAAATCTTGTAGCACATTATGAAGGTGGCTATGATTATCATATTGAAAAACTTCTGAAAAGCACCTATAAATATTTACTAAAAATTGATGATTTATATGAAGTACAGAAAGAAATGATAAAGTTTATAAAAGGACTTCAAAACATATATCCACATGATATTAAAAAAGCATTTATAGGGTTACATAGTCGTTTAAAAACATACGAAGATCATCCTTATGAGCGTCGTGCTTTTCTGTATTTAGATATACTTTCATGGTTAGAAAGTAATATTGAAAACAAAACAGTTGCTGAAATTGTAAAATCTAAGTACATCGCTGGATTGAAGTAAAAATGAATTTATCTATCTTTGCATAATGCTTTCAAAAAAAACGAAATACGGACTAAAAGCGCTCACTTATCTTGCCAAACAAGATAGGGAACTACCAGTGCAAATTAGTGTGATTTCAGAAGCCGAAAATATTTCATTAAAATTTTTAGAAAGCATTTTATTAACGCTCAAAAAAAATCATGTTTTAGGCTCAAAAAAAGGAAAAGGTGGCGGTTATTATTTATTAAAAGATCCTTCGGAAATAAAAATGTCTTTGGTGATGAGAGTTCTTGAAGGACCGATTGCTATGGTGCCGTGTGTAAGTTTAAATTTTTATGAAAAATGTAGCGACTGTCCAGATGAAACACTTTGCGGTGTACATCAACTAATGACTGACGTAAGAGATAGTGCGTTAAGTATTTTTAATCATAAAACATTAGCCGACTTAATTTAAAATTTTCTTAAAATAGAGTCTGTTTCCATAATTTTATATAATTTCGCTATTAATCCTACTAATTTAATAGGATAATAGAAACAGGAATATGACAAAGCTTCCCTTAGATCTTGAATTTTGGAATAAAAAATTAAAAGATCAAACCCCTAATGAGATTATAAAATGGGCATTAACTTTAACAGAAAATAGAATTGTAACTACCAGTTTTGGAGTATATTCTGCAGTTTTATTAAGTTCAATAGCAAAACTTGATACTACTATTAAAGTAATTTGGTGTGATACTTTATTTAACCAACCAGGAACATATACGCATGCCGAAAACTTAATTTCAGCCTATAAATTGAATATTTTTAAATATATTCCGCTACTTAAAAAAGCAGAAATTAATGAAACCATTGGTTTGCCAGGAATTGAAGATGAAGGTCATGATCGTTTTTCGGAAGTTGTAAAATTAGAACCTTTCAGAAGAGCATTAAACGAACACCAACCCCAACTTTGGTTCACTAATATTAGAGATCGCCAAACTGAACATAGAGTAAAGAAAGATATTTTAAGCTACAGTAAAGACGGTATTTTAAAAGTAAGTCCGTTTTATTATTTTACAGATACCAAATTGGATGCTTATTTAAAAGAAAACCAATTACCTAAAAATACTGATTACTTTGATCCTGTTAAGGCGCTACAAAATAGAGAGTGTGGTATTCATTTACAATAATAATTCGACAAGATTTTTTCGGTAAAGCGAGACATTGGTCTTAAATATTCTGTTATTTTTGCGTCATAATACACTTTATGAAGCATCTATTATTCTGCGTTTTATGCTTGAGTTTTTTCGTTGGAAGTTCTCAAAATGAAACCAAATCACAATCTACTATAGATATTAATTATTTTAAAGGGAATATCGCTCTTCATAATAACGATATTCTACATTTAATTAAAGGACATCCCGAAGGCTTTTTATTAAGCTGGAACAAAAAAACATTTGGTCATGAAGATTGGGAACAACGCTTTAATTACCCAGATTACGGACTATCATTTGCTTATCAAAATCTAAAAAATGATGTTTTAGGAGATAATTATGCGCTTTATGCTCACTACAATTTTTATTTTCTAAATAGAAATTTAATGTTTCGTGTTGGGCAAGGTTTAACTTACAATACAAACCCTTATGATAAAGTTGAAAATCATAAAAACGTTGCCTTTGGAAGTACCATTTTAAGTTCAACCTATTTAATGCTTAATTATAAAAAAGAACGTGTTTTTGATCGTTTTGGTTTTCAAGCGGGATTAAGTTTATTTCACTATTCAAATGCCAATGTAAGAGCACCAAATACAAGTATAAATAGCATAAGTTTTAATGTAGGGTTAGTTTATAATTTAGATGATGAACCTCTTGAATATATTTCAAACCTAACCAACGATAAATTTACACAGCCTATAAAATTTAATTTTGCTTTTAGAAGCGGAATAAACGAAAGTGATGTGATTGGAAGCGGACAATTTCCGTTTTATACCCTTTCAGCTTATGCTGATAAACGGCTGAGTCGTAAAAGTGCCATTCAGGTAGGAACAGATATATTCTTTTCAAAATTTTTAGACGAATTAATTACCTATTATGCTGTCGCTTACCCGGAACGTGGTACAGATCCTGATGCCGATTATAAACGCGTTGGTTTATTTGTAGGTCATGAGCTATTTATTAATCGCCTTTCGGTAGTATCTCAAGTTGGATATTATGTGTATTATCCTTACGATTTTGAAGGGCGTTCATATTTCCGTATAGGATTAAAACGTTATGTTGGTAAAAAATGGTTTGGTGCGGTGACTTTAAAATCACATGGTGCAAAAGCAGAAGCTGTAGAATTTGGTATAGGTGTAAGATTATGAAAAAAATTATTGGATTATTTATTTTAGTTCTGGTTTTTGCTTGTGATAGTGAAGATGCAAACGATTGTTTTCAAACTACAGGACATAATGTACAACAAGAATTTTTAGTTGAAAATTTTGAAAAAATATTAGTCAACAGAGGTGTTGAGTTATTTATTGAACAAGGCGATACATATACTGTAATTGTTGAAAGTGGTGAAAATCTTATTAATGATGTAGATGTGATTGTTGTTGGAAATCAGTTAGAAATCACCGATAATAATACTTGCAATTTTGTACGAGATTATGCCGTAACAAAAGTATATGTGACTGCACCAAATATAAAAACCATTAGAAGTTCTACCCAATATGAAATTTCATCAATAGGCGTATTAAACTATAATAATTTAAGTTTGATTTCCGAAGATTTTAACCTTCAAGGAAGTTTTACAGTAGGAGATTTTAGTTTGCAATTAAATGCAACTAATTTATCAATTGTATCAAATAATATGTCTTCTTTTTATCTTTCAGGAACTGCTGAAAATGTAAATGTTGGATTTTACTCGGGATCAGGACGTTTTGAAGCAGAAGATTTAATAGCGCAAAATATTAATGTATATCATCGTGGAACTAACGATATGATTGTAAATCCGCAATTACAACTTACAGGAGAAATAAGAAGTGTAGGAAATGTGATTGTAGTGAATACGCCACCTCTTGTAACTGCCCAAAGTTTTTATACAGGACATCTTGTTTTTGAAGACTAATTAGCTGTTAATTCTCTAAATAAGCTTTCTAAACTAGCGTTTTTCTGATTAAGTTGTAAGATTTTTAGCTCATTATCATGTGCGAAATCAAAGACGTGAGAACGCATATCTTCTGCAGTATCAAAAGTGATTTCATATATAAAATCAAACGTATTTACAACACTTTTTACTTTTTGTAAACGTAATAAAAAGGCTTCTTCAACACGGTAATCAAATTCAACAATAACAGTTTGTTCTTTATCGTCTCTTAATTCTTTAAGTGTTTTATTAGCTACAATTTCACCTTTATTGATAATAATAACGCGGTCACACATGGCTTCAACTTCTTGCATTACGTGAGTTGATAAAAACACAGTTTTTTCTTTTCCAAGAGATTTTATAAGCGCTCTAATATCTACCAATTGATTAGGATCTAGTCCGGTAGTTGGTTCATCTAAAATTAAAACTTCGGGGTTGTGTAATAACGCATTTGCTAATCCTACACGTTGGCGATATCCTTTTGAGAGTTGCCCTATTTTTTTGTGAGATTCAGGTGTTAAACCAGTAAGTGTAATAACTTCGTTAATTCTGTTTTTATCAATATTATATACGCCAGCATTAAAACTTAAATACTCTTTAACGTACATATCTAAGTATAACGGATTATGCTCAGGTAAGTATCCTACAGATTTTTGTACAGATTTAGTATCTTTTTTTACATCAAAATCATTCACTTTAGCATCACCTTCGCTAGCCTCAATAAATGTGGTAAGAATTTTCATCATAGTAGATTTACCTGCACCATTAGGTCCTAAAAATCCTACAATTTCACCCTTATTAATCTTAAATGAAATAGAATTTAAAGCCTTTTGTTCGCCGTAAATTTTTGTAATGTTTGAAACTTCTATCGACATACTGTAAAATATTTATTCAAAAATAGTAATTATATAATTTAAAGTGATCATTATAAACGTTTCTTTAAAAGGATATATGAATTATGAAAAAAAGAGAGCTTGAATTTTGTTTTTTAAAAATAAGAGTTACATTAGCAGTATAATAATTACAATGCAAACAACAATTTTTACATATCATAACTGGAGTTACTTCTTTTTTAACAAAGAGAACGAGGTCTTGTATGTGTAATTTATTTTTTTGATATAAATTTTAATATGAATCTCGATGCAAATCGGGATTTTTTTATATGGTAAAGTCAGTAGCAATACAAGGAATTAAAGGTTCTTTTCATCATATTGTAAGTCAACAATATTTTGAGAACAACATCACTATTGGAGAATATTTATCTTTTGATGAAGCGGTAGCGAGTATCATTACAAATGAGCAAGATGCTTGTGTTATGGCGCTCGAAAACTCAATTGCAGGATCAATAATTCCCAATTACGCATTAATTGATACCCATAATCTTAAAATTATTGGCGAATATTATTTAGATATTCAACATCATTTAATGGCGTTGCCAAATCAACCTATTGCAGATATTACAGAAGTATATTCGCACCCAATGGCATTATTGCAGTGTAAGGAATTCTTTAAAAAATATCCACATATAAAACTTATTGAAGATAAAGATACTGCCGAAGTTGCGCAACGTATTCAAGAAAAAAAACTCTTACATACCGGAGCAATTGCGAGTAGGTTGGCTGCAGATTTATTTGAGCTTGAAATTTTATCAGAAAGTATTCAAACTATAAAACATAATGAAACGCGATTTGTGATTGTAAAAACCGAAGCGCCAAAAATTTCAAATACCAAAATTACTAAAGTGTCTTTAAAGTTTGAGTTAGATCATAAACGAGGCAGTTTAGCAACCGTTTTAAACGTATTGAGTGATTGTAAATTGAATTTAACCAAAATACAATCGTTACCAAAAATAGAAACCCCATGGAAATACGCCTTTTTTGTAGACGTTACTTTTAATGATTATAACGATTACAGTAAAGCAAAATCCATTTTAGAAATAATGAGTCAGGATTTAAAAATTCTTGGTGAATATAAAAATGCAAGATCATGATTGAAGTTGCAAAGAGATTGCAAACGGTTGAGGAATACTACTTTTCCAAAAAATTAAAAGAAGTTAATTTACTTAAGCAAAACGGCAAACCAATTATCAATTTAGGAATTGGTAGCCCAGATATGGAACCGCCATATAAAGTGATTTCGGCAATGGTTGAAGCGATGCAAGATCCGGTGGCTCACAAATATCAAAGTTATCAAGGTTTACCAGAACTAAGAGAAGCTATTGCAGATTTTTATAAATCAAAATTTCAGGTGAGCTTAAGCTCGCAAACCGAAGTGTTACCACTTATGGGAAGTAAGGAAGGGATTATGCATATATCGTTAGCTTTTTTAAATGAAGGTGACGAGGTTTTAATTCCAAATCCAGGATATCCAACCTATACATCGGTAACAAAATTGGTGGGAGCAAAAGCTGTACCATATGATTTAAAAGAAGAGAATGCGTGGTTGCCAGATTTAGATGCTTTGGCTAAAACCGATTTAAGTAAGGTGAAATTAATGTGGATTAGTTACCCACATATGCCAACAGGAGCAGTAGCGCCAAATAAGTTTTACGATGATATCATTGCTTTTGCAAAACACAATAATATTCTTATTGTAAATGATAATCCGTATAGTTTTATTTTGAACAAATTTCCGCGTAGTATTTTAAAATACCATGATGCAAAAAATCATTGTTTGGAACTTAATTCGTTAAGTAAAACCTTTAATATGGCCGGTTGGCGTGTAGGTATGGTTTTAGGGAAATCGGAATATATAAACAGTATTTTGAAAGTAAAAAGTAATATGGATTCCGGCATGTTTTATGGCATTCAAAAAGGGGCTATTGAAGCTTTAAAATGTTCAGATATGTGGTTTATGAGTTTAAATAGTGTGTACGAACAACGCCGGGAATTAGTATGGAAATTAGCAGACGCACTTAACTGTACTTACGATAAAACAGCTACAGGATTATTTGTTTGGGCAAAATTACCCCCATATCTAAAATCTAAAGAATTTATAGATTTAGTATTAAAAAACTACTCACTATTTATAGCGCCAGGTACCATTTTTGGGACCAATGGTGAAGGTTATATACGGTTTTCGTTATGCGCAGGAATAGAGGAAATAGAAGAAGCAATAGCACGCGTAAAATAAAAATAGATAATAAATATTCCGAAAAGGAAAACGTCTAGAGACTCAAAAAAGAATGAAAAATATATATGTTATAGGCGTAGGGTTAATAGGCGGAAGTTTGGCGTTAGATATAAAACACGCTTACCCAACAGCTAAGATTTATGGCGTTGATACTAATGAAGCACATTTAGAAACTGCTTTAAATATTAATGTTATTGATGAAAAAGCAACTTATGCAGATTTAAAAAATGCAGATTTCGTTATTTTATCAATTCCTGTAGATTATGCCGTTATAGAATTACCAAAAGTGTTAGATTTAGTAAGCGATAATTGTTTGGTGATTGATGTAGGTTCAACAAAACAAGATATTTGTAAAGTAGTTGAAAATCATACTAAACGTCGAAATTTTTTAGCAACACATCCTATTGCAGGAACTGAATTTTCAGGACCAAAAGCAGCAATTAGAGATTTATATAAAGGAAAAACAAACATTATTTGTGAAGTAGAAAAAACAGCTTTTCAACTTCAGGAGAAAGCATTACAAATGTTTTCCGACATAGGGTTACGTATTCGTTATATGAATCCCGAAGCACACGATAAACATATTGCTTATGTATCACATTTATCGCATATAAGTTCCTTTATGTTAGGGAAAACAGTAATTGAAAAAGCGCAAAACGAACGCGATATTTTTGATTTAGCAGGTAGTGGATTTGCATCAACAGTACGTTTAGCAAAAAGTTCACCTAAAATGTGGGCACCAATTTTTAAACAGAATAAAGAAAATGTTATTGAAATTTTAAACGATTACATTGCTAATTTAACCCATTTTAAAACGGTTATGGAAGCAGATGATTTTGATGAAATTTTTAATGAAATGGAAAATACCAATCATATAAAAGACATTTTAAACGGAATAATATAAAACAGATGTTATGGAAAACAAGAAAGAGTTAAGAACATGGTTAGATGATTTACAGTTAGATCATCCATTAGTTATTGCAGGACCATGTAGTGCAGAAACAGAAGAACAAGTTTTAAAAATTGCACACCAATTAAAAGATACAGATGTAAATTATTATAGAGCTGGGATTTGGAAACCTAGAACTCGCCCCGGAAATTTTGAAGGTGTAGGTGCCTTAGGATTAAAATGGCTACAAAAAGTAAAAGCTGAAACTGGCTTAAAAACAGCTACAGAAGTTGCAAACAGAGCTCACGTAGAGTTGGCTTTAGAGCACGATATAGATTTATTATGGATTGGAGCACGTTCAACAGTGAGTCCTTTTATTGTGCAAGAAATTGCAGATGCCTTAAAAGGAACTGATAAAATTGTATTGGTTAAAAATCCTGTAAATCCAGATTTACCATTATGGTTAGGTGCTATTGAGCGTTTAGCAACTGCAGATATTAAAAACCTTGGTGTTATTCACAGAGGGTTTTCAACATACGAGAAAACAAAATACCGTAATAATCCAGAATGGCAATTAGCTATTGAGTTACAAACAAGATTTCCTCATTTACCATTAATAAACGATCCGTCGCATATTACAGGAAAAAGAGATATGATTTTTGATGTGTCGCAAACTGCATTAGATTTAAATTTTGACGGGTTAATGATTGAAACTCATTTTGATCCAGATAATGCATGGAGTGATGCTGCACAACAAGTAACACCAGATGCTTTAGTGCAAATTATGGAAGATTTAAAAATTAGAAAGCAATCTGATCCAGCGACTGAATACAACCAAAAATTAAGCAATTTAAGAGCTAAAATTGATGTTGTTGATCAACAATTAATTGATACCTTAGGTAAAAGAATGCAAATTGCAGATGGTATTGGAGCACTTAAAAAAGATAGAAACGTAGCTGTTTTACAAAGCAAACGTTGGAACGAAATTTTAGGTAAAATGGTTTTAGATGGAAAAGATAAAGGACTGAGTGAAGAGTTTGTTTTAAAATTATTTAAAGCCATTCATCAAGAGTCAATTAATCACCAAGAGAAAATAGTGAAAAATTAATTTTAGTTTATATATTATAAAAAAGCCTCACAATTGTGAGGCTTTTTTATGCTTTTACCTAAAGGTTTTTAGGTGTTTACTCATTGTAAAGAGGTGTTTACGCATTGGTTATTTCATTTTGGTATAGGTTGCGTTAAGTTTGATATAATCTTAAAACTTATATATTATGAAACAAATTACTCTTTTATGTGCAGCATATTTTTTTACGATGACTGCATTTACTCAAACAAAAATTACCGGTACTGTTTTAGGTGATAGTATAACGCTTCCTGGAGCAAATGTAATTATTAAAGGCAGCAATAAAGGTGCTTTTACAACTATAGATGGTGTTTTTGAAATTGAAGCAAGACCAAGCGATGTGCTTTTAGTTTCGTATTTAGGATTTGCTCCCCAAGAAATCATAGTTGGTAAACAACATGACTTTAAAGTGAATTTAACTGTAGATAATGCTTTAGATGAAGTGTTGATTACGGCGTATTTGTCTCACAGATGTGCAACGGGTTGTTTGTTTTGTATCAATTATATTTATGAATATCCTTCTGAAACTAAAATCACTCCAAAATTGTTTCCTAATCCTTCAAAAGATGGCATATTTAAATTGAATCTTCAAGATAGTTTTCAACAGGTAGAAATTTCGGTAGCGACATTTTCAGGACAAATTATTCAGCAGAATTCTTACCAAAATATCAATAAAAATATCACAGTAAATTTATCTAGATTTCCAACAGGAATATACCTAATTCATACCGTTGCCGACGGAAAAACCTTAGAAACTAAAAAAGCGATTAAGAGTTAATAGTCTAGATAATTATACGATTTAGTGTGTTAAAAACACTCTGTTAAATAAAAGTTAATTGCATAAGAAAATAAAAAGTCTATTTTTGATGCACAAACCAAACCTATAAACTAATCAACCTTATTCTTTTATGATTAAAAAAATTACTCTTTTACTACTGTTAGTCACTACTTATACTACGGTAAATGCGCAAGGTCAATTAGGGCCAATTACAATTACTCACGGAAAAGAAATTGAGGCCGACAAAGAAAAAATTGTTAGAATCGCCGGAGAAACTAACGGGAAAATATACACGTTAGCCACTAAAGGGAAAAACTTTTTTATTAAAGTGTTTAATTCTTCAGATATGGCATTATTGTCTGTGAATGAAATTGAAATGGACGATTTTATTGATAAAGAACCAAATTTTGAAGAAATAGCGGTTTTAAATAATCGTGTTTATATTCTTGGAAGTGTTTATGATAAAAAAACTAAAGTGAATAACTTATTAGCTGTTGAAATTTCTGAAGATGGAAAATTAACGTCAAATAAGAAAAAGTTGTTTTCAACAAAAGTGACAAAAAATAAAGAACGTGGTGCTTTTTACTTTAAGCAATCTATACTACAAGATAAATTACTAATTATGCATGCTGCTTTATTTGATAAAGATGAAATTATGCAATATGAAGTAAAACTTATTGATGAAAACCTTGAGGTTGTAACGTCTCACTTAGAGCAGGTTTCTTTTAACGATCGTAAAGATTTAGAGTTCACAATTGCTGATTTTGATATTACTTTAGAAGAAGATATCTACCTTGTTATTAACGAAAGTTATAGAGATAGAAAAGCAAAAAAGAACATTGAAAAGTTTGAAGTTCATGCTTACAAAAAAGCAAATGCATATACTAAAGAAGTTGTAAATGTAGATTTTACAGGAAAAGAAGTTATTAACTGTGAGTTATTAATGACAGCAAATAACACGCTTAATCTAGTTGGTTTTTACTCTAGCGTAAACAGACGCGGACGTGCAAATTGGAAATTAAAAGGAATTTACTCGGGGACTATTGATATGAATTCAAACACAGTAACCAATTTAAAATTTAATGTATTTGATTTAGCTACAAAAACCAAGCTTATTGGAGAACGTAGAGCTAAAAAAGGAAAAGATATTTTACCATATTATTCAACACACAGTTTAATTGAAAAAGAAGATGGTGGATTAATATTTTTAGCTGAATACAGACAATCAATTATTGGGCAATCTTCTGGGATTGGTATTGGTGGAGTAGGTGTAAGTTTTACACCAATTACATTTATAACTAATGAAATTATTGTAACATCATTAAATGCTGATGGCTCTGTAGAATGGGCAAATGTTATTGCTAAAGAACAAAAAGCGAGTTTCACAACAATGTCTGTTGGTATTTATGGTTTCTCAGGAAACTCAAACTTTACAGTAGGTGTTGGTGTATCTGTTCCTGTTGCTGTTTTAGGTAAAGGACCAGAATACTTAGGCGCAATTCCTATTTATACAGAAGGTAAACTAACGGTTGTTTTCAACGATAATAAAAAGAATATAGGTGTAACAGATATTGAAGAAATTAAAAGTTTAGGAAACTACAATAAAGCGATTCCTACAGCTTTTGTTTTTGATAAATCTAATGGAGATATCACAAGAAAAGATCCAGAAGAATTACAAAAAAATCAATTAATACTTAGACCAGGAGTTTATCATATTAAAAATAATAAAGAATATATTATCTATTCATCCCGTAAGTCGGAAGATAAACTTGGACGAATGACAATTAAATAAAAGCTTATCAAAACAATAAAGACTGTCAAATGGCAGTCTTTTTTTTGTAATAATAAGTGCTAATCATTTACCTTTGCAGCAATGACAGGAATCGTATATAAATCTACAGGGAGTTGGTACACAGTTAAAACAGAACTAGGTGTTGCATACCAGTGTAGAATAAAAGGGAAATTTAGACTTAAAGGGATAAAAAGTACCAATCCAATTGCCGTTGGTGATCAAGTGGATTTTGAATTAGAAACCAATAATGATGATACCACGGGAGTGATCCATAAAATTCACGATCGTAAAAATTATATTGTTCGTAAATCGGTTAATTTATCAAAGCAAACGCATGTAATTGCAGCTAATATTGATCAGGTATTTTTATTAATAACTATTGATAATCCTCCTACTTTTACAAGTTTTATAGATCGGTTTTTAGTAACTGCCGAAGCTTATTCTGTAGATACGGTATTACTTTTTAATAAAGTTGATGCATACGATCAAGATACTATAAACGAAATTAGATATTTAGCTCACGTATATCGCGAAATTGGATACGAGTGTATTGGTGTTTCTGCCGTTACAGGCAAAAATGTAGACAAAGTAAAAACCCTAATGGAAGGCAAAGTAAGTATGTTTGCTGGTCATTCTGGTGTTGGGAAATCTACTTTAGTAAATACAATTGAGCCTAATTTAGATTTAAAAACCAAGGCAATTTCTTTACAACATAGCCAAGGACAGCATACCACAACCTTTGCGGAAATGTTCGATTTAAGTTTTGATGCAAAAATTATTGACACACCAGGAATTAAAGGTTTCGGAATTGTAGATATGGAAAAAGAAGAAATAGGAGATTACTTTCCTGAATTCTTTAAGTTGAAACAAGACTGTAAATTTAATAATTGTATTCATGTTGACGAACCTAAATGCGCTGTAAAAGATGCTTTAGAACGTGATGAAATTGCACATTCTAGATACCGTAGTTATTTACAAATCCTAGAAGGAGAAGACGAGCATTACCGTACAGATAACTGGGAAAAAGAGTAAATGAAAGCAGTCATACAACGTGTTGCAAAAGCAAGTGTTACCATAAATGAAAATGTTGTAGCTTCTATACAAAATGGATTGCTTATTCTTTTAGGTATTGTTAATGATGATACACAAGAAGATATTACATGGCTTTCTCGAAAAATAGCTAATCTTCGTATTTTTGAAGATGACACTAACGTGATGAACGCCTCATTAATTGATACTAATGGTGATGCTATTGTAGTGAGCCAATTTACACTTCAGGCAAGTACAAAAAAAGGAAACCGACCAAGTTATATTAAAGCGGCAAAACCAGATATTGCTATTCCGTTATATGAAGCTTTTATCTTACAATTAGAAAAAGATCTTTCAAAATCTATTGGCACAGGAGAATTTGGAGCCGATATGAAAGTAGAATTACTAAATGATGGTCCGGTTACCATAATTATTGATACTAAAAATAAAGAATAAAGGTATTTTAATTGCTTTAAAGTAGTATATTTAATTAATTGAGCTAAACTGTTGAAAGTGATGCTCTTTTTTTTGATTTCATGTTAATTGTTATAATTTTAACACTTAAATATTTTTCATGAAACATAAAGTTTTAACCCTACTAGTATTTTTGGTTTTCTCTTCATTTAGTATCGCTCAAGAGGCTTCTGTTTATTCTGCTTATACTATTTCTTCAAATTTAAAAGATCATGCTAATGCTGTGGTGCGTTATAATGATGTTGCTATTAATATTGAGTCTTTTGATAAAATAGTGTACACAAATACACACGTTGTAACAATATTAAATAAGGCCGGAAACACAAAAACAGGAACAACGGTTTATTATGATGAGAATATAAATATTAAAAAACTCGAAGCACGTATATTTAATGCTTCTGGTGCCGAAATAAAGAAAATAAAGAAAAAAGACTTTGAGGATGTTAGCGCAGTTCCGGGAGGAACTTTATACTCAGATAGTAGAGTAAAGTATTTAAAATATACGCCTACTACTTACCCTTATACCGTCCATTTTATTACAGAAGTGGAATATGAAACTACAGCATATTTATCGGGTTGGTCACCTGTTGAAGGGTTTCATATTAGTACAGAACAATCAAGTTATAAAGTAACTAATAACTCTGATGTGGCGCTTAAAGTGTTAACAAAAAATCTTGAAGCTTATGAGATTACTACTCACGGAAAGTATCATTATTCAGTAAAAAATATAAAAGCTTTACAACCTGAAGTCTACGGACCTCAATTTTCTACATACACACCTATGGTAAAAGTAGCGCTTAAATCATTTGTTATGAATGGTGTTGAAGGCGTTAATAATAATTGGAATGACTTTGGAGCTTGGATCGATAATAGTTTACTAAATGGTACTGAAGAGTTACCAGACGCTATAAAGAAGGATATTCAAAACTTAACAGCAGGTGTTACTAGTAATATTGATAAAGCGCGATTAGTGTACAAATATATGCAAGACAAAACACGATATATTAGCGTTCAGGTTGGTATTGGCGGTTGGAAACCTATGTTGGCTGAAGATGTTGATCGTTTAGGTTATGCAGATTGTAAAGGGTTGTCAAATTATACAAAAGCATTATTGGATGCTGCTGGAGTAACGTCTTATTATGCGATTATCTATGGCGATAGAAATATTAGAAATATAAATAAAGATTTCTCTGGAGCAGAAGGGAATCATGCCGTTTTATGTATTCCAGATGCTAATGGGGTTTACACTTGGCTAGAATGTACAAGTCAAACAGATCCTTTTGGTTTTATTGCCAATTGGACAGACGATAGAGATGCTTTAGTAATTACTCCGCAAGGAGGAAAAATTGTACACACCACAAGTTATAGTGAAAAAGAAAGTGTACAAGACACCAAGGCTGAGGTTGTTTTAAACGGAAATGGTACAATTAATGGTAACGTCACAATTACAACTACAGGATATCAATACGCGCTACATGAAGGTATACAAAACCGACCTGTTAGAGAGCATGATTTATACTTTAAAAACCATTGGGATTATATTAATAATTTAAGTGTTACAGATATCAATTTTACTAACAATAAAGATGTTGTTGTATTTACAGAAAACGCTACAGTAAATGCCACGAGTTACGCTCAAAAAAGTGGAAGCCGATTATTAGTTATACCTAATATGTTTAACCGTGTAACGTATACACCTACACGCTATAAAAACAGAACTTTAGATTTTGAAATACAACGTGGTTTTACCGATGTTGATACCTTTATAATTACCCTTGATGATGCTTATAGCGTAGAGGCAATGCCAGAACCCGTTAATATTACCAATAAATTTGGAAGTTACTCTGCCGCTATAACTATTGATGCCGCAGGTAAGCTTCTTTACAAACGAACTTATATGTTACGCAAAGGCTTTTATCCTAAAGAAGACTATGCTAGTTACAGAGCATTTATAGCAAGTATAGTAAAACATGATAAAGCTAAAATGGTTTTAGTAGCCAAGTAAAACCATACAATATTCTCAAAAGACCCAATTAAACTAATCATAAACAAAGAAAACTAAACACATGAAGTATTTTTACTTAGTAATTATTGCATTATTTACCTTACAAGGAGGAGTTGCACAGAATTATAAATTTGGAAAAGTTTCTAAAGAAGATTTTAACAAATATAAAACACCAGCATCTCCCGATGATAATGCGACTGTAATTTATAGAAGTCAAACAATTAATTTCGAATATGCAGATTCTAAAGGATTTTTTCAACAAAACGAAATTCATGAACGTATACTTATCCATAATAAAGAAGGATTTGATTGGGCAACAAAAAAAGTAAGAATTTATAATAAATCTGCCGCAAATAGTGAGTTGTTACGTAATCTTAAAGGGTATACGTTTACATATTCAAATGGTAAGGTTGAAAAAACAAAACTAAAAAGCGAAGGAATGTTTGAGGAAATCGCTAATCAATATTGGAAGATTAACACCTTTACAATGCCTAACATTTCTGAAGGTTGTATTATAGAATATACCTATGTTGTAGAGTCACCTTATCTTTCAATAAATGATATTGATGTGCAATACACAATACCTATAGCTAAATTTGAATTAGAAATAAGAACTCCAGAATATTTTAAATACAGTAGAGTATTAAATCCAAGAGCCACTTTTATACCAAAAATTGAAGAATCTGAAAGAGAAAGAACGGTAAGTTATACAGCACGAATAGAAGAGTCTACTCTTAACGCATCCCGTAGTTTAAAAAGTGAGGTATTACAAGCAGAATTTACGTTTGCTGAAAATATTATTACTGCAGATCTAGATAATGTTCCCGCATTAAAAATTGAACCTTTAGTTAATAATTTAGATAATTATAGAGCTAAACTTGTGATGGAGCATACGTCTACCAAATACCCAAATAGCATAGCTAAGTATTATTCAACAACATGGGATGACGTTACAAAAACAATTTACGATGACAATGATTTTGGAGTTCAATTAAACCGTAAAGGTTTTTATACTGAAGATTTAGAAACCTTAGTAGGCACCCAAAAAGGAGGAGATACATTTAAAAAAGCACAAGCTATTTTAAATTTTGTAAAACGTAAAGTGAAATGGAATGGTTTTGTAGGTTATACTGCCGAAAATGGAGTAAGAAAAGCTTATATAGATGGTTCTGGTAATGTTGCAGATATTAATTTATTGCTAGTTTCTATGTTAAGAGAAGCGGGTATTAAAGCAAATCCGGTTTTAGTAAGTACTAAATCTAATGGGATTCCGTTATTCCCAACACGACAAGGTTTTAATTATGTAATCTGTTTAATTGAAGACACAGGATTTACAGCACTTTTAGATGCCACTTCTCCATATTCAACATTTAATATTTTACCAGATCATGTTATAAACTGGCAAGGACGAGTTATTAGAGAGCAAGGAAGTTCTACATGGATAAATCTTTCAGGAATGCCATCATCTAAAAAAACGGTATCATTAAATGTGAAAATGAATAACGACTTATCTGTTGAAGGAAAAGTAAGAACACATCAAACTAACTATTTTGCTTATAGTTACCGTAGTGTTTACGCTAAAGTTACAGCCGAAAGTCATGCTAAAAACTTAGAGAAAAATAAAGGAGATATCAGCATCACTAATTTAACTGTAGAAAATGATACCGATCCTTTGCAACCTCTTAAGGTTAATTACGACTATAAGTTAAACGGAGCAGTTGAAGACCTTGGCGGAAAGTTGTATTTTTCACCTTTATTATTTTTTGGAGATAATGAAAACCCTTTAAAACAAGAGGAAAGAATTTATCCTATTGATTTAGGTTTTCCAAAAACGTCAAAGTATATTGTAAATATTATGCTACCAGAAGGCTATAAAGTGGAGTCGTTACCAAAAAGTGAAGCGTCAAAATTTAATACCAACGAAGGGCTTTTTTCATATATAATAAAAGAAAACGGTAAGTATTTACAACTTACAGTTAATATAGATTTTAATACATCATTAGTACAACCAGCAGATTACGATGCTTTTAAAGCATTTTACACTTTAATAACCACTAAAGAATCTGAAAAAGTAGTACTAACAAAAATATAAAGATGAATATACAAGATGCACAAGCTGCAGTAGATAGTTGGATAAAAGAACACGGCGTTAGATATTTTAACGAATTAACTAATATGGCACAACTTACCGAAGAGGTAGGAGAGGTGGCGCGTATTATTGCACGTCGTTACGGTGAGCAAAGTGAAAAAGAAAGTGATAAAAACAAAGATTTAGGTGAAGAGTTAGCCGATGTTGTGTTTGTAGTTTTATGTTTAGCAAACCAAACGGGTATTGATCTTCAAGCAGCTTTTGATAAAAAATTAGATATCAAAACTAAAAGAGATCACGACAGACATCATAATAATGAGAAATTAAAATAATGTAATGAGTCTATTTAATTTAAAGCTTTCAGAAGTTAAAAACAATTCGGCAATTACAATCACGGGTTCTAAAAGTGAATCTAACAGATTGTTATTACTACAGGCTTTGTATCCGCAAATTAATATTAAAAATATTTCAAATTCAGACGATTCTAAAGTGATGCAAAAAGCTTTAATTTCCGAAGAAAAAATAATTGATATTCATCATGCTGGTACCGCTATGCGTTTTCTAACCGCTTTCTTTGCAACACAAGAAGGACGAACAGTTACCTTAACCGGATCGCAGCGTATGAAAGAGCGTCCTATTAAAATATTAGTAGATGCTTTAAATCAATTAGGCGCACAAATTACATTCACTGAAACTCAAGATTGCCCGCCATTACAAATTACAGGACAAAAAATCACCAAACACGAAGTGGCTTTAAAAGCCAATGTAAGTAGCCAATATATTTCGGCATTATTACTTATGGCTTCAAAATTAGATAAAGGTTTAGTACTTACATTAGAGGGGAAGATTACTTCGGTGCCCTACATTAATATGACTTTAGATTTGCTCAACCAAATAGGTGTTAAGACAGCATTTGTAGGGCAAACAATAACCGTATTTCCTGTAAAAGAAATCCTAGAAGCACATACGTTAACCGTGGAGTCAGATTGGTCATCGGCATCTTACTTTTATAGTATTATTGCTTTGAGTACTGTAGGAACAACTATTCAATTATCGGCATATAAACAACAATCACTTCAGGGAGATTCTGTTTTAGCAACAATTTATAAAGAATTTGGAGTAGAAACCACTTTTGGAGATAATACGATAACACTTACAAAAACAAGCGAAAACCTAGCGCATAAAGTTTTTAATTTAGCTGATGCGCCAGATATTGCACAAACTATTGCAGTAACTTGTTTAGGATTGGGAATTTCATGTGAACTTTCCGGACTTCATACTCTAAAAATTAAAGAAACCGATCGTTTAGTAGCTTTAAAAACCGAACTAGAAAAATTTGGTGCAACAGTAAATCTTACTGATCAATCTTTAGAGCTTATTAATATCTCAATAAATCATTCAAACCCATTGGTGTCAACGTATAACGACCATCGTATGGCTATGGCTTTTGCGCCTTTAGCTTTAAAAACACCGTTGCAAATAGAAGATGCCATGGTGGTTAGTAAGTCGTATCCAACATTTTGGGACGATTTAAAAAGTATAGGATTTCAAATAAATCAATAATAAACTGTTATTTACTTGACAACCCCTACTTTGAGATTGTATATTTGTAGCAGTAAAAAAGTACAATGGCATTTGTAATACGTCAATAATATGTAAGTCTGTAATAATTAAGATTTATAGATGGCGAATTCCATCTGGCAACTAAAAAAATAATAAAAACTCACAGATGAAATTATCACATTTTAATTTTGACCTTCCAGACGAGTTACTCGCTGAACATCCTTCAGATAACAGAGATGAGGCACGTTTGATGGTTCTTGATAGAAAAAATCAAACTATCGAACATAAATTGTTTAAAGATTTAATAGATTACTTTGATGAAGGTGATGTGATGATTTTAAACAATACCAAAGTTTTTCCTGCTCGTTTATACGGGAACAAAGAAAAAACTGGCGCAAGAATTGAAGTATTCTTATTAAGAGAATTAAATGAAGAACAACGCCTTTGGGATGTATTAGTTGATCCAGCACGTAAAATTCGTATTGGAAACAAATTATATTTTGGAGACGACGAAACTTTAG
Source organism: Lacinutrix undariae (assembly GCF_052934785.1). NCBI lineage: Bacteria > Pseudomonadati > Bacteroidota > Flavobacteriia > Flavobacteriales > Flavobacteriaceae > Lacinutrix > Lacinutrix undariae. Next base: position 678,446 of record NZ_CM128809.1, on the reverse strand, counting down.
TCGCTGAGGTAATTGATAACACAACATCAAGAGGACGTACTTTACGTTTCTTATACGATGGATCTTATACAGAATTCCGTAAAAAACTTACCGAGTTAGGAGAAACACCATTGCCAAAATACATTAAACGTGATGTAGAACCAGAAGACGAAGAACGTTACCAAACCATTTTTGCAAAAAATGAAGGTGCCGTAGCTGCTCCAACTGCAGGATTACACTTCTCAAAACACTTATTAAAACGTTTAGAAATTAAAGGTGTTGAATTACCAGAAATTACACTACACGTTGGTTTAGGAACTTTTAACCCAGTTGAGGTTGAAGACTTGTCTAAACACAAAATGGATAGTGAAGAAATTATTGTAGGCCCAGAAGCGGTTGATGTAATTAATAAAGGAATAAAAGATAAGCGTCGTGTTTGTGCCATTGGTACAACAGCAATGCGAGCAATAGAAAGCTCAGTATCATCAAACGGAACACTAAACGAATTTTCAGGATGGACTAACAAATTTATCTTTCCTCCTTATGATTTTAGTATCGCTAACTGTATGGTAACAAACTTTCATACGCCAAAATCTACGCTATTAATGATGGTTTCTGCATTTGCAGGACACGATTTTATGAAACGCGCTTACGAAGAAGCTGTGAAAGAAAAATACAACTTTTACACGTACGGAGACGCTATGTTAATCATATAAGTTTTCCAACAATTATAACTAAGAGCCTTGTTTTATACAAGGCTTTTTTTATGGTATTCCCTTATGTTTAAAAAGCAACATAAGGTCGCGTTTTCCGCTATATCTTTTTTGCCATTTATTTCAATTTCATACATCTATGCAAATACTAAAGCAAAAAAGGATGCTGCTACAACCGCTAATACAACAATTTGTTACGCAACTACCAATAACTAATAGCTTTTATTTACTTTTGCATCATCTATGAAAAGCACTAAAAAAGACATACGCGCACTAACCAAAGAACAATTAAGAACTTTTTTTGAAAGTGAAGGCGATAAAGCCTTCCGAGGAAATCAAGTTTACGCATGGCTTTGGAGCAAAGGCGCACACAGTTTTGAAGATATGACAAATATCTCCAAAGACACCCGTAGCATGCTCGAAGCAAACTTTGTAATCAATCATATTAAGGTTGATCAAATGCAACGTAGTTCAGACGGAACCATAAAAAATGCCGTACAATTACATGATGGTTTAATTGTAGAGTCGGTTTTAATACCTGCAAAATCAAGAACTACAGCTTGTGTGTCATCACAAGTAGGTTGTAGTTTAGATTGTAGATTTTGTGCAACATCACGTTTAAAACGTATGCGTAATCTTAATCCAGATGAGATTTACGATCAAGTTGTAGCGATAGATAACGAAAGTAGATTATACCATAACCGTCCCTTAAGTAATATTGTATTTATGGGAATGGGAGAACCGTTAATGAATTACAATAACGTACTAAAAGCGATTGATAAAATTACTTCACCAGAAGGTTTAGCTATGTCACCGCGCCGTATTGTAGTATCTACCTCTGGAGTACCAAAGATGATTAAAAAAATGGCCGATGATGACGTAAAGTTTAAACTAGCCGTATCATTACACTCTGCTATTGATGAGGTGCGTACATCAATTATGCCCTTCAATGAAAATTTTCCTTTAAAAGATTTAAGAGAAGCTTTGGTATACTGGTATGCAAAAACTAAAAACCGCATTACTTACGAGTACGTAATTTGGGATGGTATTAATGACCGTAAAAAAGATGTAGATGCGCTAGTAGAGTTTTGTAAGTTTGCGCCAAGTAAGGTGAATCTTATTGAGTACAACCCTATTGATGATGGTGAATTTCAACAAGCAGATTCAGCTGCAATTGATATGTATGTAAATACCCTCGAAAAAAATAACATAACGGTTACTGTAAGACGTTCAAGAGGTAAAGATATTGATGCCGCTTGTGGACAATTAGCTAATAAAAAAGTATAATTAAATAAAGAATACTATTTTTTTATTTAAAATTAAGCATAAAAAAAAGCGTTGCAATTTGCAACGCTTTTTTAGTATAGTATATGTAATACTTATTGTTTTAACAATTTAACTGTTTGAGTTTTACCTCCAATAGTTACTTGTAAAATATAAATACCATCTTCTAAGTTAGACATGTTAACAGTTTCTCTAGTTTGAGAAGCAGTTTTGTTAATAACTTGTTTTCCTAAGATGTCATACATTGTAATGTTATCAAATGCAGCGTTAGCAGAAGTAACAGTTAATACATTAGTATTTTGGTTTAAGAAGTGAGTAAATACATTTTCTTGTGTAAAGTTTCCTGTAGATAACTCAGCATCTGTAGTGAAAGACCATTGAGTACCTTCAGTAATACCAATACAGTTAACAACATCTATTCTCCAGAAGTATTGTGTGCTAACAGCTAAACCAGTAAGATTAGTTCCATTTTGAAAATCTGAAAATGCTTGCATATTTAAAGGAGATGTTCCAATATTTAAAGTGTAAGTTTCATCAGCATTAATATCACCTGTCCAGTTAAGAGTAATAGAACTGTCAGGACCTGCAAGAGATACTGTAGCAACATTAGCAGGAATAGGAGCTGTAGCAATAGCTATAGGAACAGCAGTTGCGGTACAAGCTGCAGTGGTGAAAGAATAAATAGCTGAAGCAGTACTTCCTCCACAATTATTTGAAGTGATATACCAGTAATAAGTTGTGTTAGGTAATAATTGCGCAGCAGAAACTGTACCACCAGAAGAAAAACCTCCTAAAGTACCAATATCATCTCCAGTAGCAGTTAGCCCTAAGCTAATAGAGTAGCTGTCAGTAGCAGATCCCGTTGTAGCTCCAGTCCATTCAAAAGGCCCTACAGAATTATTAGTAGTTGCAGTTCCGTAGGCTATAGCCACATCTGTAGCTGCATTTGCAGGACTAACTAATGTTACAGCATCTGGTGCATCAATAGTACATTGAAAAACAGATATGTTATCAACAGCCCAGAAAAAACCCCAATTTCCAACCCATCTAAAACGAACTTGTGCATTAGATACACCAGCTAATTCAGTAGATACGTCTATTAATACAACTCCATCAGCAAGATAATTACCATTAGTGTTAGGTGCAATTGTAGCTTCTGAATATACAGCAACCTCAATCCAAGTAGTACCGTTGTATACTTCTACGTGGCCTTCCCCTCCATAGTCACCTAGAATAAGGTGATCAAATTTAAGTTCTAGGGATGTAAAAGCAGTGGCATCAAAAACAGGGCTAGTTAAAGCAGCATTTTCAGCAGTACCATTATTTCCATATACATCACTATTAAGTATAGCGTAGTTTGCAGTAAATCCAATATCTCCTAACATTGTGTTTCCTGCAGTAAAATTAGGAGCTTCTGATCCAGTGGCAAAAGTCCAAACTTCACCATTTCCGGCAATATCATCATTTGTCCATCCTGTAGGAAGCGTTAAGCCAGCATTAAAATCTTCAGACAATACAACTTGTCCAAGCATCATTGAAGAGGTTAATAAAAGTGTAAATAAAAAAGTAATTTTTTTCATATTAAAATGTATTTATTTGGTTTAATGAAGTATAAAATTATTAATAAAGTTAACATTAACCTAATATTGAAGTGTTAATTATTGAGATTAAAGACTAAAATAGTATTTCACGTGGTTTTTTAGTACGTTTGTTCTCTTAATAGATAATCATTTTCTATGAAAATAGTAGAGCAAATAAAACAACCTATCGCTTATGAGATGGAACTTTTTGAGCAAAAGTTTCAACTCTCAATGGCTTCAAAAGTCGCTTTACTAAATAGGATTACGCATTATATAGTAAACCGTAAAGGAAAACAGATGCGTCCAATGTTTGTGTTTCTAGTCGCAAAAATGGTAAATCACGGTGAAGTTAGTGAGCGTACTTATAGGGGTGCTTCGGTAATTGAGTTAATTCATACAGCTACTTTGGTGCATGATGATGTGGTGGATGATAGTAATAGACGTCGCGGTTTTTTCTCGGTAAATGCCCTTTGGAAAAATAAAATTGCAGTACTTATTGGTGATTTTTTACTTTCAAAAGGATTACTGTTATCTATTGATAATAATGATTTTGATTTATTAAAGATTATTTCGGTCGCTGTTCGTGAAATGAGTGAAGGTGAATTACTTCAAATAGAAAAAGCACGCCAACTAGATATTACAGAAGATATTTATTACGAAATTATCCGTCAGAAAACCGCTACATTAATTGCCGCTTGTTGTAGTTTGGGAGCTGCATCTGTACAGCCAAATACACCGCAAGTTGAAGAAATGCGTAAGTTTGGAGAACTTATAGGAATGGCATTTCAAATTAAAGATGATTTGTTTGATTATGGTAATGAAGCTATTGGGAAACCTACAGGAATTGATATTAAGGAACAAAAAATGACGCTTCCTTTAATTCATGTTCTTAATAAGAGTGATAAGAAGCAGAAAAAATGGTTAATCAATTCTATAAAAAACCATAATAAAGATAAGCAACGCGTTAAAGAGGTAATCACTTACGTAAAAACAAACGGAGGTTTGGAATATGCGATTGATAAGATGAAAACCTTTCAAACGGAAGCTTTACAAATTTTACAAAAATACCCAGATTCAGAATTTAAAGCATCATTAGAGTTAATGGTGAACTACGTTATAGATAGAAAAAAATAATTTTTTTATCACCTCAGGCAACCTTTTTGCCAAAAGATGCGTCTTTATAAATAGAAGACCACAATACGGCTATTTTGAAAGTAATTCAATTACATAATAATACTGCTAAACTTATTAGTAAGGCGACGAAAAACAATCGTAAGGCGCAACATGTGCTTTATGAATTGCACGCGCCTAAAATGTTAAGTGTTTGTAGATATTATATAAAAGATATTGAACATGCCGAATCTGTAATGCTAATTGGCTTTTTTAAAGCGTTTAAAAATCTTAAACAATTTGAAAACAACGGAAGTTTTGAAGGTTGGTTGCGTCGTATTATGGTACGCGAAGCTATTTCCTTTTTAAGACAAGAAAAACATGTTGAGTTTTTAATGGAACCCGAACATTTTCCGGAAACACACAGTAATAATGTAAATACCGAAATTGAGTTGGCCGAAATTCAGCAAGTTATTGATGAGCTTCCCGAAGGTTATAAAATGGTATTTGTGATGTACGCAATTGAAGGTTATAAACATGCCGAAATTGCTAGTATGTTACAGATTTCTGTAGGAACTTCTAAATCGCAATTGTTTAAAGCAAGACAGCTGCTTCAAGAAAAAATAAAGACACTAAATAATAGTAGTTATGGCGCCAATTAAATTTGAAAATACAATAAAAGAAACCCTTGAGAAGCGTGAAATTTCACCTTCGGAAGCGTCATGGGATAAATTAAACGCACAATTAGATGCCGATGAAAAACGGAGTAAACGTAAATTATTTTTATGGTTTGGTGTCGCAGCAAGTGTGGTGGGCGTAATTTTAGTAAGTTCTATATTTTTTAAGACTTCAACATTTAAAAACGAATCACCTGTAATTGTTAATTCTGAAGTAAAAATAATAAAAGAAAAGCAAACTCCAGTTGTTGTAAATGACATTGTAACTCAAGAAAAAACAGCTATAGTTACTAAAGAGTCAACTAAAAAAGCGACTGAAGATATTAATAAGATATTAATAAAAACACCATCTAAAGTTAACGCTGTGGCGGAAGTTGATGCTGTAAAAATAATTAAGTCAGCTATTACAACTTCTGAAAATATTACAGAAAAGACTGTAAATAATACAATTGCTACAGTTAAAAGACCAACAAAAATAGCACCAGTTTTAAATACTGATGATTTTGAAACTTTAAAAGTAAAAACGGTAATAGCTCAAATTGAAAGCTTACAAGGTAATAAAGGATCTGTATCTGACGCAGAGTTAGATGCACTTTTAAAATCTGCCGAAAATGAAATCTTTAAAAACCGATTATATAACGAAACCACAAAAATGGTTGATGCTAATTCATTGCTACAAGACGTTGAGGCAGAATTGCAAGACTCGTTTAGAACTCGTGTTTTTGAGAGTTTAAAATCTACTTTTAAAACAGTAAAAACAGCTGTTGCAGAACGCAATCAATAAATAATAATCAAAAAACAATCACTTATGAACACCATTACAAAACATGTAGTGCTACTAGGCCTATGCTTAATTTTAGGGCAAGTACATGCACAAGAACAAGTAAAAGATTCTATTAAAACAGAAACTAACTCTTATAAGGTAGAGAAACTTATAGGGTTAAAAAAAACGATTGAAACCGAAGAGCGCGAGTATTTAAAGTTAGAAGTTGAAGCGATTAATGAACGTTTAGAGTTAGGTAGTATTACAACAAATGATGCTGAGCAATTAAAAAGTGAAGCAGCTAAAAATCGTGCTTTAAATATTGAAAGCAGAATCGCTATTATTGATCGTAAAATAGATTTATTAAAACGTAATGAAGATTATGTATTTAGTGACGGTAGTAGCGTGTCTGTTATTGGTATTGGTAAAGACGAAAATAAAACGTTTGCTGGTGTAATGATTAATAATAAAAACACAAACAAACCTAAAAAATATGATGTGCGTACCACTAGTGATCTAGTTTTTGCACTAGGGTTTAATAATACATTATCTGAAGGTAAAGATTTAGGTGACGATTATAGTGTTATGGGATCTGGTTTTGTAGAGTTAGGTTGGGCATGGAAAACACGATTATTAAAAAACTCTAATGCTGTAAGATTAAAATATGGTCTGTCATTTCAATGGAATAAATTAAACGCTAAAAATGATAAATATTTTGAGCAAAATGGAGATGTTACCACTTTAGAAGAATTTCCGGTAGGATTAAAAGAGTCACAATTTAGAGTTACAAATTTGGTGGTGCCAGTGCATTTTGAATTTGGACCTTCAAAAAAAATAGAGAAGGATAATTATTTCCGTTATTCAACACAAAATAAATTTAAAGTAGGACTTGGTGGATATGCAGGTCTAAGATTAGCGTCACAACAAAAATTAAACTATAAAGAAGATGGTGATCGTGTAAAACAGAAAATTAAAAAGAATTATAATGCTTCAGATTTTGTATACGGTTTAAGTGCTTACGTGGGGTATGGTAGTATTGGAATTTATGCAAAATATGATTTAAACCCGTTATTTAAAGATCAATCTGTAGATCAAAATAATATATCATTAGGTTTTCGTTTTGATTTAGATTAATCATTTCAAAAAAACAATAATAAAAACGCTTTCAATTATTGGAAGCGTTTTTTTGTGCTTCAAAAAGTTTAATACTATGCGCTTCGGCAATTAAATAAAACGTATTAGTTTTCTGTTTTTCAATAGTGTTAATAACAGATTTGGGCGTTAAATAATTGGTGTAATAATTAAAAGCGTTGTTTTGTAGTATTTTAATTTCTTCGGTATTTAAAGCGTAACAGTTTTTTATTTTTTCGGTTAAATCAGGTAAATCATCAAAAAGAATAGCGTTGTTGTTATGTTCTAAAGGCGGAAAAAACAATGTAGCATAATTGGTTTGTATAATAGGAATTGTCGCTACAGATAAAGCTTCAACAATATTATGAGCATAAGGCATAATGTAACCAGGACAGGCCAAAAAGAAATTAAATTTAGTAAGCGTTGGACGTAAATGTTCCATTTTAATTGAAAAATCATCACGTTTTATCACCACACATTTTTTATCAATATCACTGTTTAAAAATGAATTAAAATCACTTTCACTCACTATTTGTGTAAGTAAATTTGAAGTTTCTAAATGTTTGTAAATTTTTGGTCTGCTTATAATATTTAAAGAGGTGTTTTCTATGTTTTTGTAACTATTCTCATCAAAATTCCCAATCATAAATATTGAATTTTTTCTAAGACTATCAGCTATTTTTGTATTCCATAATTTATGATCATACATTAACGGATGTTGTGCAATGGGAATAAATGTTGCCCTTTTTTTAGTTTCAATAAGAAAAGAAAAATAATTAGCATTTAAGTTTTCATCATTAAAAACTAAATCTGATGTTTGCGGTGTTTTATTAGAAAAATAAACATTCTCTGTTTTAGATAGTAACCCTAAATACGTACTGTCGTTTTGGTGCATCAATCTATAATGCTTAAACGTTTTTGAGAATACTACGTCATAACCTTCTATCGTGAAAAATTTAGCTAACGTATAGATGTATCTGTTGTAAATACTAGGATTTTCGATATTAAAATAGACTTGCTTTTCATTAATAAATGCTTTTTCTGAATAGCTTAAATATTTTATAAGAATAGTTAAGCGGCGTATTATTTTTGAATAAATTTGTTTCAAGATTGTTGTAGACTAAGTTTTAAATGAGCTGCTAAATTCTATTTTTCTGAAAGATAGTTAAAAATAATCTTACTACATTTACAGTCTTCTAAAACCTGAAAAATTGATATCTAGATCTACGATTGAACATGTATTTGAAACCGCCCGAGTAGAGGAGGTTATTGGTGATTTTGTGCAATTAAAAAAAGCAGGAATTAACTATAAAGGCTTGAGTCCTTTTAGTGATGAGCGTTCTCCAAGTTTTGTAGTATCACCTGTAAAGCAAATTTGGAAGGATTTTAGTAGTGGAAAAGGAGGGAATGCTGTGACATTTTTAATGGAGCACGAGCATTTTACTTATCCTGAAGCTATAAAATATTTAGCTAAAAAATACAATATTGAAATTGAAGAAACCGAGCAAACTAACGAGCAAAAGCAAGAAGCTGATGAGCGTGAAAGTTTGTACTTGGTAAATGATTTTGCGAATGAGTATTTTCAGAAAATCATACATAAAACAGATCAAGGTCAGGCAATTGGTTTAAGTTACTTTAAAGAACGTGGGTTTACCAACGAAACTATAAAAAGTTTTAATCTAGGGTATTCTCTTAATGAGTGGCAAGCATTTACCGATGCAGCTCTTAAAAAAGGATACAAGCTAGAATTTCTTGAGAAAACCGGACTTACCATTGTGAAAACGGATAAACGTTTTGATCGTTTTAAAGGTCGTGTAATGTTTCCTATTCACAGTATGAGTGGTAGGATTTTAGGTTTTGGTGGTCGTATTTTAGTGGCCGATAAAAAAGCTGCTAAATATCTTAACTCGCCAGAGAGTGAAGTATATCATAAAAGTAAAATTTTATACGGTTTATATCACGCCAAACAAACCATTGCAAAAGAAGATAATTGTTACTTGGTAGAAGGTTATACCGATGTGATTCAGTTTCATCAAACCGGAATAAAAAATGTAGTGTCATCTTCTGGAACCGCATTATCTCCAGAACAAATTAGATTAATAAACCGACTTACAAAAAATATCACCGTACTTTTTGATGGTGATGCAGCCGGAATACGAGCTTCTATTAGGGGTATCGATTTAATTTTGGAGCAAGGAATGAACGTAAAAGTATGTTCGTTTCCTGAAGGAGAAGATCCAGATAGTTTTGCAAAACAAAATACTGCTGAAGAATTAAAAGTGTTTTTAAACGAAAATGCTAAAGATTTTATTCAGTTTAAAGCCTCTTTATTAATAAAGGAAGCTAATAACGATCCTATTAAAAAAGCAGAAACTATTAGAGAAATCGTAAATAGTATTGCTAAAATTCCGGATCAAATTAAAAAAGAAATTTATATCCAAGAATGTTCTCGCATTATGGATATAAGTGAAGAAGTGTTATTTAGTACACTCGCGCAAATTAATAAAAAGGAAGTGCAAGAAGCTAGTAAATCTAGTAATATGCCGCCTCCAGAAATGCCACCTCCATTTGAGGTTATAAGAGAGCAACAACAATCTAAACAGCGTGTTGACTTACAATATGAATTAGAACGAAAAATTATTGAAATCTTATTACTTTATGGAAATGAAGTAGAATCTTTTGATGATTTAACGCTTAAGGAAAATGAAAAAACTGGTGAGCTAGAGTTAGAACCTGTTGTGCAACAAGCAAAAGTATTTGATAAAATTTTCTTGGATTTACAACAAGATGAAATGCAGTTTACTAATAACGATTTTAAAAATTTATACACTATAATTATGAATGGCTTTCACGAAAGTGAAAACTTCTCAACAAGTGATTTTATAAATAATTTAGAACCTCGTATTGCTACAGAAGTTACCAGTATTTTAATGGATGATGAGCGTTACAATTTGCATGATTGGGAACGTAATAATATCATCACAAAAGATAAAAATGAAACAGTTTCTCAATTAGTCTCACAAACCATTTTAAGTCTGCGTTGTTATTTAATTGATAAGAAAGTTAAAGAGTATCAAAACTCATTAACATCAAAAGACGTTAATCCTAGAACAGTACTAGAAGACGTAAAAGACTATTTAGGTTTAAAAATGTTACTTTCAAGAAAATTAGGTAAAGTTGTAGGAGGTTAATTTTATCAGATATTAATGTGTTTTGCTTGGTGAATTAAATCTACTAAATTAGAGACATTAAGTTTTTTATACAATCGAGATTTGTAAGTACTCACTGTTTTCTCATTAATATTTAGCTCATTAGCAATTTCTTTATTCTTTTTACCAGATGATAACAGTTTTAAAACTTCAACCTCTCTAGTTGATAAACGTTTATAAAGTTTACTCGTTTTTTCTTTCGTATCATCATGTGTAAAATGTTTAGACATGATGTCACTCAAGTAAATTTCACCACTGTTTACTTTTACAATAGCTTCTTTAAGGGTTTCTAAAGATTGTTTTTTTGAAACATAACCAGAGGCTCCAGCTTTAAGTACACTAATAGCATAAATTTCTTCTGGGTGATGACTATACATAATAACCTTTAGGTTTGCGTGTTCCTTTTTTATGGCACGCAAAGCTGTTATACCATTAAGTTCGGGGAGGTCAATTTCAGAAATAATGAGGTCAACAGTGTGTCTCCTTATAAATTCAAAAATTTCTATTCCGGTAGATACTGTTCCAACAACTTCCATATTGGGTTCAGATTGAAAGTACAATCTTAATCCTGTTGTTACTACAGGATGATTGTCAACTACTAATATTTTAATCATAATAATATTAAATTAATTAATAAAAATGTTTTTTAATAATTAAGAGGGGCGTTTAATATTAAGGTAAGTGAGGGGTTTCTTAAAGGTACTAAAAAAAAGAAAGATAAGGTAAAAATATATGCTTTATTTTATGTTATTCGGAATATTACATACCGGAATCGCATTCATTTTATGTTGATTCATAGCGTTTAAGCGTGTAAAGATTTTAAAAACATCTTGTTGTCTACCTTCAAAATGAGTTTCATTTTTACCTAAATCTTTCATTTGCATTGCCCATTCTAATTCAGGATATGAAGCGCCAATTTGGTCTTCGTCACTTCTAGTATCACCAAATAAACCGTCGCTTGGTGCGGCATTCATTATAGAATTAGAGACCTTTAAAAAGGTGCCTATTTGGTAAACTTCAGATTTCATTAAATCGGCAATCGGACTTAAATCTACACCACCATCACCGTATTTAGTATAAAAACCTACACCAAAATCCTCTACTTTATTTCCTGTTCCAGCAACTAATAAGCCTTTTAATCCAGCATAATAATATAAAGTAGTCATACGTAATCTAGCACGTGTATTAGCAAGTGCCATATCTACCGTAGCCTTTGTTCCGTCTAGAGAAACTTCAGTTTTAAACTCTTCAAAAACAGGCGTTAAATTTACTTTGGTATCGCTTACATTTGGAAACTGTTCTTTTAATTTAGCGATATGTTCTTGCGCTCTATTTACATGACTTTCTGCTTGGTGTATTGGCATTTCAATACATAATACATCTAATCCTGTTTTTGCACACAATGTTGAAGTTACAGCTGAGTCAATTCCCCCTGAAATTCCTACAACAAAACCTTTTACTTTTGCGTTAGTAGCATAATCTTTTAACCAATTTACTATGTGGTCAACAACTTTTTCAGTTTGCATTTTTATATCGCGTTTTAATTCTAAGAATAGTACCTTTGCAAACAAAAATAAACTAAACCCATTAGTTATAAAAATAAACAAGGCTTAAGTTTTTATGAAAAAAGTAATTTTATACTGTACGTTTTTAATTCTCGTTTTTTCATGTGATGAGACGTCTAAAACAGAAGAGGCAATTTCTAAAATTGATGTCAATTTTAATGTTGAGCGTTTTGATATCGCTTTCGCGGAAGCAAATTCAGGCACTTTACCACAATTAAAAGACGCATTTCCATTTCTGTTTTCAAAACAAGTTCCAGATTCTATTTGGATCAACAGAATTAATGATACCCTTCAAAAAGAATTGCATAACGAAGTTGCCATGACTTTTAAAGATTTTACAGCTGTAGAATCTGATGTTGAAGGCTTATTTCAGCATTTAAAATATTACGATAATACTTTTACAGCACCACGAGTTGTAACACTAACTTCAGATGTAGATTATCGTAACAAAGTAATCGTTACAGATACTATAATGTTAATTGCTTTAGATACTTATTTAGGTGAAAACCATAAATATTATCAAGATATTCCAAGATATATTACTCAAAATATGACTACCAAACATATTGTATCTGATTTAGCTACCGAATATTCTAAAAAATACATTTACCAGTCCAAAAAGAAAACTTTATTGGATGAGATGGTTTATTTTGGAAAACAACTTTACTTTAAAGATGCGGTAATTCCTTTTAAAACGGATGCCGAAAAAATAGGATATACACAAGAACAATTAGATTGGTCTTTAACTAACGAGCAGTATATTTGGGAATATTTTGTAGAAAATAAATTACTTTATAGTACCGATCCAGATTTACCAAATCGTTTTATTGCTGGTGCACCTTTTTCTAAATTTTACTTAGAACTAGATCGCGATTCTCCAGGACGATTAGGGCAATATATTGGATGGCAAATTGTACGTGCTTATATGGAAAATAATAACACAACTTTACAAAATATGATGCAGATGGATGCATTAGAAATTTTTAATAATTCAAGATTTAAACCAAAAAAATAATGGCAAATACATTCGAGTCAAAAATAGAACTTAGCGTACAACTGGACGAAAATAGAGTTCCAGAAAAATTAAATTGGACGGCTCCAGACGGTGGTATTAATAACGAAGAAGCAAAAGCGATGTTACTTTCTGTTTGGGATAGTAAAGCGCAAGAAACTTTACGTATTGATTTATGGACAAAAGACATGCCTGTTGATGAAATGAAATTGTTTTTTCACCAAACATTAGTTGCTATGAGTGATACATTTCAACGTGCAACTCAAGATGAAAAAATGACAGCAACCATGAAAGATTTTTGTGAGTATTTTGCTGAAAAATTAGAACTTAAAAAACAGTAAAACTTCATTTATACGTTTTAAGCTATGCGAAATATTCTCTTTGGTGTTGTTGTTACATTAGTTATTCTTTTCACGTTTAAATATTGTGATGATAAGAATGCAAACACTGTTGTACTCAAAGAGCATTCTGCACTCATACAAGAGCAACTTAAAAATGTAGGAAAATTAATAGTTACCGAAGGGCATTTTAGTGAAGTGTTTAATTATAAAGACTCCAAAGCCGTTTTTAATGATTATTTCACTTCAGAAAAAAAAGCGCTTGTTGTGGTAAATGCAGATGTATCTATTGCGTACGATTTAAGTAAAATTACTTATAAAATTGACGAAGAAAATAAGATACTTCTCATTTTAACAATCCCGGAAGAAGAATTAAAAATTTACCCAGATTTTGAATATTACGATGTGCAATCTGGGTATTTTAATACCTTTGAAGCTGAAGATTATAATAAAGTTAAAGGTTTAGTAACAGCTTCTTTATTGAAAAAAATTAATGCTTCAGAATTTAAGAAAAATGCTAAAAACAGATTGATTAGCGAATTGTCTAAATTCTATATTTTAACAAATTCATTAGGTTGGACTTTACAGTATAACGAATCTACAATTACAGCACCTAAAGATTTAGAAGGTTTAAAATTATAGCTGACTTTCAAGACTTTTCCATCCGCCACCATTAATGGCATCTATATTATTTTTATTTAAAATAGCAGTGGCTTTTGCACTTCTAACTCCACTTCTGCAACATACAATTAAAGGTGTGTTTAAAGCTTTTACAGTATCAATTTGGTTGTGTAAATCTCCAAGAGGAATATGTTTTGAGTTTTTTATGGCTCCTGCATTATATTCATCATCTGTACGAACATCTAATATAATAGCTCCTTTTTCGATATAACTTTTAATCTCATTGTTTTTGTTTCCGAATAAAAAATCTAAAAATCCCATAGCTATCTTCTTGTTTATATTGTGATAAAATTCTGTATCTTCGAATCCAAATTTACTACATTTTATCATGACAACAGCTTACGTTACTACAACAGTTAAAAATAATATTGGATATATTGAGTTTTTTAATCCATCGCATAATGCTTTACCAAGTGATTTGTTACAAAAATTGCAACAGTCAATTACTGATGCCAGTGAAAATGATGCTATAAAAGTTGTGGTATTACAAAGTGGAGGAGAACGTACATTTTGTGCAGGCGCAAGTTTTGATGAGTTAAAATCTATTACAGATGCTGTTACCGGAAAAGCTTTTTTCTCTGGTTTTGCAAACGTTATTAATGCAATGCGAAAATGTAATAAATTAATTATAGCACGAGTTCAAGGGAAAGCCGTTGGAGGAGGAGTTGGTTTAATTGCTGCTGCTGATTATTGTTTAGCTACAAAATATGCAGCTATTAAACTAAGTGAGTTAAGTATTGGTATTGGCCCTTTTGTAATTGCACCAGCTATTGAGCGTAAAATAGGAGTTGCCGCTTTATCTCAATTAACTATAGATTGTAAAACGTTTTACACACCAGATTGGAGTAAAACAAAAGGTTTGTATGCTAATGTGTTTGAAGATGTAAAAACTCTTGATACTGAAGTTGAAACGCTTGCTACGGAATTATCTACTTACAATCCTGAAGGATTAACAGCAATGAAACAAGCGCTTTGGAATGGTACCGAGCATTGGGACGAGTTACTTATTGAACGCGCCCAAATGAGTGGAAAATTAGTGTTAAGTGATTTTACAAAATCGTTTTTACAAAAATTTTAAAACGTTATTTTAAAACTTCGGTTTCATTTATAATCTCTAAACCATTATCTATAAGTAAACCAACTTCTGGTCGTATACGTTTTACGTTTTCTAAATAATTTAAAATACGTTCGCATAAAACCGTTTGGTGTTCTTTGTGTGCTAATTCGTACAATTCAATAGCTAATAACCAATCTGTATTGTGGTTAGCTTCTAATTGTTCTAATACTTTTGTGCGCGATACTGTTTGGTTTTTGCCCGATCTGTAATCGCTTATTTGCTGGTATAAAAGCTCTAATTCTTCAGCCTTTTTATTGGTCTTAATTTTTATAGTTTGTGAGGATGGCACATGGGTAATTAAATCGAAACTATTGTAATCTGCAGGTCCTGAAAATGCCGAAACAATTTTCTTTCCTACAGCTAAATCATAATTTCCCCATTCTGGTTGAAATAAAATAGTATCATTATGACTTACGGTACAATTTTTAAAGCTAATTAAAATAATTTTTCCTTTTAGGTTACGCTTTCCTGTAATAATTTCTCCAGTAACAATTACATCACCTTCAAACTCTAAAGTTACCGTTTTACCTTCATGAATATTATAAGCGGCAAGATCTCTTGGGCTCATATCTTCAATAGCTAAATTAATACCTTTTAGTTTTCCAATGGCAGATCCGTAACCTTCAGGATGCGTTTTTGTGCCATGACCAACAAGTTGTCTTCCTCTGTAAGATAATGCTGTAGGTCCGGTAGATTGCATATAAATAGGTTTATTTTTCTTTGAAATAACACTTGTAAATTGTCCAGAAATTTGAATTCCAGTGCTCAACTCAACAGTTCCTAAAGCTTTAGATGCTATTAGTTTTTCAATACCTGATAAACCTCCAGTACGTAATGCCATAGTATTTGCAAATTCTTCTAAAATAAGATTTAAATGTGCAAAACTTGGCGTAACATATAATTGAGGTTGTGGTTTGGTGATATCAAAACTTTGAAAAGTCGCTTCAATAGTATACGGACGCTTTTTAACGGCGTCTGTCATACACCAAGCGCTTTCTCCAATTGAAGATAATAATCCGGCGCCGTAAATTTTAGGGTCTTCTAGAGTACCAATTAAACCGTACTCAACTGTCCACCAATGTAGGTTTCTAATGAGTGCCATTTCACTTGGTTCTCCCATGTTATTTTGTAGGAAATCTACTTTTGCTTCAACATCTAAAATTTCTTTTTCTGTTGAATTTGGTGCTTCCTTTATAATTGATAAATGTCTTACTGCTTCGTATAATTCGTAATCTTTTGCAGACGAAATAGCTTTACAACCAATCTCTCCAAAACGTCTTAAATATTCGGCATATTCAGGGTTTGCAATAATTGGAGCATGTCCTGCGCCTTCATGAATAATATCTGGAGCAGGTGTGTATTCAATATGATCTAACTGGCGAATATCGCTAGCAATTACCAATACATTATATGCTTGAAATTCCATAAAAGCATTAGGAGGAATAAAACCATCAACCGCAACTGCAGCCCAACCAATTTCTTTTAAAATACGGTTCATCCCATACATATTTGGGATGTTATCAATAGAAATTCCGGTTTGTTTTAATCCGTCTACATACGATTTGTGCGCTACATTACTCAGGTAATCTACATTTTTTCGCATCACATAACGCCACACCGCTTGATTGATAGCTGTGTAATCCTCATAATTTTGAGGTTTAATAAACTGTTGTAAATGCTTAGGTAGCCTGTTTAATATCTCGTTAGATTCAATCGATGTAAATGCCATACTTTTAATTTCAATTTAGGTAAAATTACAAATTAAAGCAGTAACATTTATCACAAGAATGCTAAAAAATACTTAAACAGACTCAAATGCCTAAACAGTAGGGAGAGTATTACATTTGATATTCTGAAAGTGGCTTAGTGAATTTTTCAGGATTTTCGGCTAAATGATAACGTGGGTCATCAATGGCTTCAACTACAACTTCTTTAAATTTAGGATTTGCTTTGTACAGTAAAATTTTACAATCTTCACTTAAATGTTTCAATTTAATAGTTTTTCCTTCAGCTTGATATTTTTCAACTAAAATAAAAATCGCTTCAATGGCAGAATGATCTGAGATACGTGCTTCAATAAAATCGATTTCTATGTGATCTGGATCATTTTTAATGTCGAATTTCTCATTAAACGCCGTAATACTTCCAAAGAATAAAGGGCCCCAAATTTCGTAAGTTTTAGTTCCATCTTCTTTAATACGTTTTCTAGCTCTAATTTTCTTAGCATTTTCCCATGCAAATGATAATGCCGAAATAATAACACCTACAAAAACAGCTATGGCTAAATCAAAAAATACAGTCACTACCGAAACGATAACTAATACTACAGCATCAGACATTGGAATTTTTTTCATGATACGGAAACTAGACCATGCAAAGGTTTCAATAACCATCATAAACATAACACCTACTAAAGCGGCGATTGGCACTTGCTCAATATACTTATCAGCAAAAAGAATAAATGTAAGCAGCGTTACCGCCATCATTACACCCGATAAACGTCCTCTACCACCAGCATTAATATTAATTACAGTTTGTCCTATCATTCCGCAACCTCCAGTTCCTCCAAAAACACCACTAATCATGTTTCCGGCTCCTTGAGCAACACATTCTCTGTTTCCATCACCTCTTGAGTCTGTTAATTCATCAACAAGATTCATAGTCATTAAGGTTTCAATTAAACCTACTGAAGCTGCTAAAAAGGCATAAGGTGCAATAAATTTTAAAGTATCTAAGTTAAATGGTAGATTGCTCCAAAGTTCAACTAGATTAAGTTTGCTTGATAATTCGTCAAAACCATTTAATCCGGCTCCACCACCATCTCTAATAAAATCACCAACATTAATAGATTGTAATCCTCCAAAAATTGAAATTAAAGTGACTATTAAAATAGCTGTTAAAGCAGCAGGCATTTTCTTAGTTAATTTAGGTAATCCCCAAATGATGAACATTGTAAGAAGTACCAATGCAATCATAATATATAGTTTGTTACCTTCCATTAAAGATTTTACAACACCGCTATCTTTTACAGAATAGAAGCCGTTATCTTGTATGTTGAAGACTACTTTTTTAGTATTTATATCGAAAACTTGATGTTCAGACATTGTGAAAACTGCTTCACCTGTTTTAATGTTAGATACCGAATTCCCTTCTATTGAAAATATCTCGGTACCAGAAATTAAATCATTTACAGAATTATCGGTGATATTATAAACCAGTTCTTTAGATTCTGTTTTACGCATATTTTGACCGTAAATGTCCTTGGTGTTTTCTTTAAACATACCAAGTTGTGCCATAAAAATCACAATAGCTAAACCATTTACAAACCCCATCATTACTGGGTGTGGAATTAGTCTTACAAATTTCCCAAGTTTAAAAAGACCTGCAAATACTTGAATAATTCCCATTAAAACTACGGCAGCTAACAAGTAGAAATACCCCATGTTTTCAACAGGAGTATCAAAAAGTAAACCTTTAGCGTGTCCTTCTTGTATCATATGAACAAAAATAACAGCTACAGCTCCTGCTGCTCCAGATATTAATCCTGGTCTTCCTCCAAAAAGAGCAGAAATAATTCCGATTATAAACGCACCAAAAAGTGCTACAATAGGACTTATTTGTGCCACAAATGCAAATGCAACAACTTCAGGAATCATTGCTAATGATACTGTAATTCCCGAAAGGGTATCATTTTTAGGGTTATTTGTGAAGTTTTTGAAGAATGTACTACCTAGTTTCATATTTATATCTTGTAAAAGCTTGCAAAGATAAGATATTACTCGTTAAGTAGATTAAAGAATTAAAATAGCTGAAATAAAAAAAGCACTAACTAAAATTAGAAAGTGCTTTTTGGCTTGTAGTAAAATGTATTATTGTTTGATTTCTGGTGGATATGTCGCTATAATCTTGGACACAAACTCCTTTATGCGTTCTTCTTTTTTATCCATACGTTGAGATAAATACCCGGTTCCTTGACCTTGCCAAATTAATTCTTTCTTTTTAGCATCAATTAAATCAATATAAAGTACACCTTCTGTATTTGTTGATACTGTGTTGTATCCAGTTCCCCAGTAATATGGGCTCCATCCCCAACCATAACCGTAAGCGTTGTAATTGTTGTTGTAAACGTTTACTTTTTCTCTTGATTTTGTAAAAATACTAACTAAAAGATCAGGGTTTTCAGATTTTGTAAACCCTTTAGCTAGAAGTTCAGCTTCTATGGCTCTTAAGATTCTTCGTTTATCTAAATCGCTAATTTCAGCCTTGTCAACACCTGTTTTAAAAAAGGCAAAGGTTTTGTAATTATCAAAATTGGCTTGTTTATCATAATCAGAAGCGACACGTACAGATGTACAAGACGATACTGCTAAAAGTAGCGCTATCGCTGGTAAAAGTTTAAAAATTGTTTTCATACATTTTCTTTTTTAAGTGAATTATAACAAGTTTAATAAGTCCTCATCCACGATATTAGGTAGTGTCACCTTTAAGTTTGGTTCAGCTTCCATAGCGCGTTTTATGGCAAAAATAGCTTCGTCATTTCTTGCCCAACTACGACGTGATATTCCATTGTTTACGTCCCAGAAAAGCATTGATTTTAGGCGTCTTTCTGCATCATTACTACCATCAAGAACCATACCAAATCCACCATTTATAACTTCTCCCCAACCAACGCCACCACCGTTGTGAATACTCACCCAAGTTGCACCTCTAAAACTGTCTCCAATTACATTTTGTATTGCCATATCTGCTGTAAAACGAGAACCATCATATATGTTACTCGTTTCTCTGTACGGAGAATCTGTTCCAGAAACATCGTGGTGATCACGACCTAAAACAACATCTCCAATTTCTCCATTTGCAATGGCATCATTAAAAGCTTTGGCAATTTTCATGCGGCCTTCTGCATCAGCATATAAAATTCTAGCTTGTGAGCCTACTACCAATTTATTGTCTTGTGCACCTTTAATCCATTGAATATTATCGGCCATTTGTTGCTGAATTTCTTCAGGAGAATGTAATTTAATTTCTTCAAGAACACGACAGGCAATTGCATCTGTTTTTGCTAAATCTTCTGGTTTCCCTGAAGCACAAACCCAACGGAATGGTCCAAAACCATAATCAAAACACATTGGTCCCATAATATCTTGCACGTAACTTGGGTATTTAAATTCTCTACCTAAAGTTGGCGTGTCCGACATTACGTTTGCTCCTGCACGAGAAGCTTCTAGTAAGAACGCATTTCCGTAGTCAAAGAAATAAGTGCCTTTTGCAGTATGTGCATTTATAGCATCGGCATGACGACATAACGTACTTTGTACTTTTTCTTTAAATAATTGAGGATTATTGGCCATCATTTCATTCGCATCTTCAAAAGAAACATCAACAGGATAATAACCTCCAGCCCAAGGATTGTGAAGTGACGTTTGATCACTTCCTAAATCGATATGTACATTTTCTTTGTCAAATTTTTCCCAAACGTCAACAATATTTCCAAGGTAAGCGATTGAGATGGTTTCTTTATCAGCTTTCGCTTTATTTACTCTTTCAACCAACGCATCCAAATCGATGATTTTTTCATCAATCCAACCTTGATCTAATCGTACTTGTGTGATTTTAGGATTTACTTCGGCACAAACCGTAATACAACCGGCAATATTACCTGCTTTTGGTTGCGCACCAGACATTCCTCCTAATCCAGAGGTTACAAATAAATTCCCTTTTGGTGATTTTTTTATTTTTCTGAAGCCATTTAGTACCGTAATTGTTGTACCGTGCACAATACCTTGTGGGCCAATATACATGTAGCTTCCAGCAGTCATTTGTCCGTATTGTGTAACGCCAATAGCATTAAATTTCTCCCAATCATCAGGTTTTGAATAGTTAGGAATCATCATACCATTTGTGACTACAACTCTTGGGGCTTCTTTATGTGAAGGAAATAATCCCATTGGGTGACCAGAATACATGGTTAATGTTTGTTCATCGGTCATTTCAGCAAGATATTTCATGGTTAATCTGTACTGCGCCCAGTTTGAAAACACAGCACCGTTTCCACCATAAGTGATTAATTCGTGAGGATGTTGTGCCACGGCATAATCTAAATTATTTTGTATCATCAACATAATCGCAGCAGCTTGCTTTGATTGTGCTGGGTATTCATTTATTGGACGTGCATACATTTTGTAATCCGGACGAAAACGATGCATGTAAATACGACCATAAGTTTCTAGTTCATTTTTAAATTCAGGTAAAAGTGTGGCATGATGTTTAGCATCAAAATAACGTAAGGCATTCTTTAAGGCTAATTTTTTTTCTTCAGCAGTTAAAATATCCTTTCGTTTTGGTGCATGATTTATAGACGTTTCATAAGTTTTTACTTGTGGTAAACTGTCCGGAATACCTTCTAATATTTGGTCTTTAAATGTCATCTGTATTATTGTTTTTTTACTGAATTAGTGTTTTTATTATATCCGTAAGGGCAATGTCTGCAACCACTTTCGCAACAATAACCGCGTTTAAGGTGAAATTGTTCAGTAAAGCATCGGTAGCCTTCAGGAGTTAGGTAATAATCGCCGTCTTCTATAGGAATTCTCTTCTTCATCTTACAAAGATAATGTAAATTGGTATGATTTTTAAACGATAAGACTATGATTGTATGTTCTAAATATTTAGTGCCAAAAGGCTATGTTGGAATTACTGTTTTTCCGTTTATTATTCTGAAAAATAAAACACTTGAGAGTGATAAAGTTTTAATTAATCATGAACGTATCCATTTGAAACAGCAAATTGAATTATTGATTTTTCCTTTTTATATTTGGTATGTGCTAGAGTTTATAGTTCGATTTTTTCAATATAAAAATTGGAGTTTCGCTTACAGAAATATTTCTTTTGAACGGGAAGCCTATGCGCAGGAAAATAATTCTGAATATTTAAAAACGAGATCATTTTGGAACTTTTTTAAGTATCTTTAGCCACATGGATTTTAAGTTACACCTTAGCGTTAATCAACCCATACGGTTGAAAAATAACATGCAACTTTTTGTAAAACGAGAAGATGATATTCATCCCTTTATTTCTGGGAATAAATACCGAAAACTAAAATATAATTTATTAGAAGCTAAAGCTAAAAAGCATACCGTGTTACTCACTTTTGGTGGTGCGTTTTCTAATCATATTGCAGCTGTTGCAGCAGCAGGACAACGCGAAGGCTTACAAACTATAGGAATTATTAGAGGTGAAGAACTTGAAGATAAAATTGCAGATAATGCTACTTTAAGCTTTGCGAAAAGTTGTGGCATGCAATTTAAATTTGTGTCGCGAGAAGATTATAGAAAACAAGCTGATGATACATTTATTACTGATTTAAAAAAAGAATTTGGAGATTTTTATTTAATTCCAGAAGGTGGTACCAATATTTTAGCCGTTAAAGGTTGTGAAGAAATTTTAACCGATAATGATGTAGAATTTGATTATGTGTGTGTTGCCGTTGGAACTGGAGGAACAATTTCAGGGATAATTAATGCGAGTTTTCCTCATCAAAAAGTTATAGGATTTCCGGCGTTAAAAGGCGATTTTTTAAAAGAAGAAATTAGTAAATTTGCAAATAGTGCTAATTGGGAACTTATTAGCGATTATCATTTTGGTGGTTATGCAAAAATGAAAATCGATTTGGTACGCTTTATTAATGATTTTAAAATTGATTATAACATTCCGTTAGATCCTGTTTATACCGGGAAAATGATGTATGGAATTTTCGATTTAATTGAAAAAGGCTATTTTAAAAAAGATGCTAGAATATTAGCAATTCACACCGGAGGTTTACAAGGTATTGAAGGAATGAATACGGTATTGAAACGAAAAAAAATGCCGTTAATAGATTAAAAAATTATGAAAAGAATACTTATAGTTTTAGTGTTAGGAGCAGTGTTATTTAGCTGTGGATCGAAAAAGAAAGTTGTAACTAAAAAAACACGAAAAACTCCAAAAACAGAAAAAGTAACGACTAAAAAGGAGACTCCTATAGTTACAATTCCTAAAAAAGAAGCGGTTTCTGCGCCAACAAAAACTTACGCTAATGCTACTGAAGCATATATCGCGAATTATAATGCTATCGCTATGACAGAAATGAGTAGTTATAAAATTCCAGCAAGTATTACTTTGGCTCAAGGGATTTTAGAATCTGGCTCTGGAAATGGACGGTTAGCTGTAGAGGCAAATAATCATTTTGGAATTAAATGTCACGGGTGGACAGGTGGTAAAATTTATCATGATGATGATGAAGACCAAGAGTGCTTTAGAAAATACACACACGCTGATTCTTCTTTTGAAGATCATTCAGCATTTTTAACCTCAAGAAGCCGTTATTCAAAATTATTTCAACTAAAACAAGATGATTATAAAGGTTGGGCAAAAGGACTAAGAGCTGCAGGATATGCTACCGATAAAAAATATCCTGAAAAATTAATCAGCCTAATTGAACGTTATAAACTTTACGAGTATGACGATCAGGTGCTAGGAGGGAAGCGAGTAGACCCTATAGAAAAAACTATTACAAGTAATATAGTAACTCATAGAGTTGAAAAAGGGGATACATTATATTCACTTTCTAAACGTTATAATATGTCTGTTGAGACGTTAAAAACTTTAAATAATTTAAAAGGAAACGCACTAAGTATAGGGCAAGAACTTATCATAAAAAGAAATTAAAAAGATGTTATATAAAAGAAGTAGCGCATTATTTGCAGAGGCAGAACAGGTGATTCCTGGAGGTGTAAATTCTCCTGTGAGAGCTTTTAAAGGTGTTGGTGGTACTCCAATTTTTGCAAAATCTGCAAAAGGAGCTTATGTATATGATGAAGATGATAACAAATTTATTGATTATATCAATTCATGGGGGCCAATGATTTTAGGTCACGCACACCCACCAGTTGTAGAGGCTGTAATTGAAAAAGCAAAACAAGGAACTTCATTTGGTATGCCTACCGAAATTGAAACCGAAATTGCTCAATTAGCGGTAAATATGGTGCCAAATATTGATAAAATTCGTTTTGTAAATTCAGGAACTGAAGCATGTATGAGCGCTGTGCGCTTGGCTAGAGGTTATACAGGGAAATCTAAAATTATAAAATTTGCTGGTTGTTATCACGGTCATAGTGATGCGTTTTTAATTCAAGCAGGAAGTGGAGCTGTTACTTTTGGGAGTCCTAATAGCCCTGGTGTTACAGAAGGTACAGCTAAAGATACATTGTTAGCAATGTATAATGATATTGAAAATGTAAAAGCTGTTGTTGAAGCTAATAAAGGAGAAATAGCTTGTATTATTTTAGAGCCTGTTGCAGGAAATATGGGATGTATTCCTCCTAGAAATAATTTTTTACAAGACTTACGTACGCTTTGTGATGCTCATGATATTTTATTGATTTTTGATGAAGTCATGACAGGGTTTCGTTTAGCAAAAGGTGGTGCTCAAGAAGTATTTAACGTAAAAGCAGATATTGTTTGTTTTGGTAAAGTAATAGGTGGAGGATTACCTGTAGGTGCTTTTGCTTCTCGCAACGAAATTATGAATCATCTTGCGCCTTTAGGTGCAGTTTATCAAGCCGGAACTTTAAGTGGAAATCCATTAGCGATGGCTGCAGGTTTAGCAATGCTAAAAGAACTTAATGCCGATGATGATGTGTTTACGCGTTTAAATGATAAAACAGAATATCTTCATAAAGGAATTGCCGAAGTGTTAACAAAGCAAAATGTAACACATACTATTAATAGGTTAGGTTCAATGATTTCTGTGCATTTTGCAGCTGGTGAAGTTGTAGATTTTGCAACTTCTGCACATGGAAATAATGAGACATTTAAGCAGTTTTTTCACGGGATGCTTAACGAGGGTATATATATTGCGCCAAGTGCTTTTGAGACTTGGTTTATTAGTGACGCTTTATCTTATAAAGATTTAGATGCTACTATTGCAGCTGTTGAAAAAGTTGCAGAGACATTATAAAGCATAAAAAAGCGGTTTTAATTTAATAAAGCCGCTTTTTTTTATAGTATAAATCTACGTGATTAAAGTGTAGATTGGTATCTGTTGTATTCTTCTTCTGTAAGAGCTTTTTTCATGTTCTCTTGTAACGTTGTTTCAGCTTTAGTTTTATCTTCTTCTGTAACGTTAACATTAAACTTAAGCGCTTTTTTTGCATTCCCATAAGCTTTGTAAGCTTGGTAAACGTCCTCAAGAGTGTTATCGTTAAACTTAATAACTTTCTTTAGTTCGTTAGCTTTTTCGTTAGCCACTTTATTAATCTCAATTTTGGTTTGAGCATTCATGTTTGTTGCTCCAAAACATAGTGCAAAAGCAAAAAAGCAAAAAGTAATTATTTTTTTCATCATCAGGTGTGTTAATATTAGAACTACTAAATTACTGTAATTTCATATAAAAAAAAAGCATTGAGGTAAAATTCAATGCTTTTCTTGTGTATTTAACTATAAGTGATGCAATTATTGTTAGTCACGGTTGTGTTTTCTGTCTTTTTGCTTAGCAGCTTTACCTTTTCGTTTTTTATTGTTTTTCTTACGATCTTGTTTAGAAGCTTCAAATTTTTCAAATTGATCTGCAGTTAAGATTTTTTTCAAAGTTTGTTTTTGTGCAATTTGATGATCCAATCTGCTATTCATCATCTCAAAACGTTCTTCTTTAGATGGCTTTTTATGGTCGCTTTCTTTTCGCTTTTCTTTTCGACTTTCCATTTTTGTTTTACGAAAAGTAGCTTCTTCAAAATTAAAATCTTGAATCTTTTTTTGTTGTGATTCAGATAAATCTAAAGCTAAAGTCATTTGCTTTGTTTTTAATGTCGCTATTTGTTGTGGTGTAAAATCATCAATGCGTTCCATGCGGTCTTGACGTTGTCCTTTTTTTTCTTGGTCTCTTTGTGCATTAGCTTGAAATGTGATCAACGCTAAAGCTAATATTGCTAATTTTTTCATATTGTTTTTTGTTTAATGTTATACTTCTATGACCAATATGGATTACAATAGTTTAATGGCGTTTAGTGTTTTAACGACTAATTAACATTATTGAGATTTTTTAATAAGTTGTGAAGTGGCCTCGCATAAAGAGATGTTTTCCATTTTACTTTTTAACCAAGCGTAAAAACTCATTACAAAAATATCTTCTAATTTTGGATGAATCCAATGAAACGCGTTTTCAATTTTATCTTTAAATTTTTGAGTGCTTACTTGTTCTGGGTTTTTGTAATACTGCTCTACAAAACCTAAATAAGTAATGACGCGTTGTTGGTTAATTTGTTTTAAATACGGATAATAACTGCGTTTAAAACTGAGTAGACGAGATTCCGTAAGGTTAACGTCTTGAAGCTCGATATAGAATATAATTTCAATTAAATTCTTTTTAATAGTCCATTCTTGTCCTGCTTTTTCAATATACCAAGTGTCTGAATGGTAAAATTTAGAAAATAATTCTTTAGCTTTTTTTAGGTCGTTTTTCTGAATATAAAACATTACTAAACTTAAATTAATATCTAGTAAAGCTTCAGTATCGTTGTGTTTTGAGCTTTTAAAAGGTTCTAAAATTGTAATTGCGAGTTCTTGCTCATTTGTAAAATTGGCATTTAAGGCACGTATAAAATTGTACTTTGGTAAAAATGTATTGTAGTGTTTCTTTTTATTCTGCAACATGTAATTGTGCATTAATTGTAGGTAATACTGAGATTCTTTAAATTTTTTATTTCTGAATAATGTGTTTGCAATAATATATAATACCTGAATATGATAATACAATTGTTTATAGCGGTCTTTATGCTGTTTAATAATACTGTAGGTACGAATTAAAAAGGGTTCGGTTTTTAAATAATCATTAGTTACAAATGCCGAAATACTAATAATTGTCATTAATTGGTATAGGGATTTAAACGACATAGAGTCTGTTATACTTATGTTATGCGCTTTTAAGGTGTTGTTTAAAATGGTTTCAAAGTCTACTATTTCTGCCTTATTATTAATGTTATTTAAGATTTCCCGGATTTTTGCATATACAATATTTAGTTCTTCTTCTAAGATGTAGTTTTTTTGATTGGCTTTAAATTCAGTAATAAGCTGACTAATATTTATTGAAGGATTACTGTGTGCGTACTGAATTTTGGTGTGATAAATTTCATTTAACATTGGAAACAAAAAATGCTCTTGTGCCAACAGTTGCGCTTTATCTAATATTTTATAAGCAACTTTAGGTTTGTTGTGTAGTAAAAAAGTACGCGCTGCCAAAATGTACTTTATAATTTGCATGTCTACCGAGTTCTCTTCCTCTAAACTCGCATTGGCAATAAAATCTATTAATGATTGAAATAATCGTTTTCTTAACGCATGATATGCGGCTTTTTTTTGTGATTGATATAAGCTCTCACAAATAGCGCTCGTATCGTGTTCGTTTTTAACGAGGAGTTTAAATAATAAGATGTTTTTAGTATCGCTGCGTTTATTCTTTTTTTCTAAATAAGAAATGAATTTTTGTTGTTCTTCGGTAGAAAGTGTTTCAACTATGGCGTGTAAATCTATCATTTAATCGTTAGTTAATTTTGTTTAAATGTACTAAATATGTGGTTAATTTAATTTTTAATATAAATTATATCGTCAGTTTTAGTGATGATTAGTGTTTTGAGATTTTAAAAATGAACGCAAATTTGCAGTATAATCAACAAAACAAATTATTATGGATTATCACACAACAGTATCAGAAGATCAGAGTAAAAAGAAATCAAAACACAACGAGAATAATAGTTTTGATAACAAGCCAACCGGTGCATTTATTGGTGCATCTTGGGCAGCATTATGTATTGGAATTTCAGCATTTTGCATTGGGTTATGGAATGCAGAAATGTTGCTCAATGAAAAAGGATATTATTTTACCATTTTGCTTTTTGGATTGTTTTCAGTAATATCTGTACAAAAAGCAGTAAGAGACAGACTAGAAAATATTCCCGTAACCGATATGTATTATGGTATTAGTTGGTTTACAACAATTGCCTCAATTACATTGCTTGTTATTGGTTTATGGAATGCCGATTTATTATTAAGTGAAAAAGGGTTTTACGGTATGTCATTTTTATTAAGTATGTTTTCGGCCATTGCAGTACAAAAAAACACTAGAGATGTGCAATATATTTCTAGAACTGAAAATGACGATAATTAATATAGAAGAAATAAAAGTGTAAAAGGAATTTACCTTTTGTTTTGATGATTGGTTAGTTAACCAAAAAACCTCGTAGTTGTACAGCTGCGAGGTTTTAAAATATTAAAAAATGTGATGGCATAAAAAAAAGCTTCAGAACTAACTGAAGCTTTCTTTATATAATAAACTTAGCTATTATCCGTTAGGATTTAAAATAGCATCAATACGCTCTAAAGCATCTTGTAAGTGAATTTTACTCATACGGTCGCTAGTTCTGTTTGCTCCAGATTTAACAGCGCTTTGTAATGATTTTAATTCTGCTCTTACAACAGCTCTAATATCTGATTGACTTGTGTTAACAGCAGTTGCTTTTACATATCTGCTTCCTCTTGCTGATCTTTGGTTATCGGCAGTCATTAAGTAAGCTAATCTATCAATATGTGCACGTTGTAGGTTACGACGGTAAGTATCAATCTTTTTACCAGCTTTTAACTCGCTCCAGATATCGTTACGTAAATCACTCATCATATCTGTTACTTTGTAAGCCGAATTTCCGTTTAAGGTTTCATTTTCAATCATACGTGCCATTTTACCAAGGCTCATAATGTTGTTTAACGTACGTACTTGTAAGCTACGTACACGTTCAGTAGAACCTGAATATTCAATTCTATTGAAAATATTTGTATCTAATAACCATTCTGGAGTTGTAAATAAGTTGTCTGCAACAAATTGTAATGCTCTTTTTTGGTGATCTTTATCAACTTGAGTGTAAACAACACCTTCTTGATCTGATGTTTTGTAGTTTTCGTAAACTCCACCAATATTATTAGAAACGTGTCCCATATAACGGTTAAATTGAGAGATTACGTGTCCGTACATTTCTTCTAAATCATCATAACCTTCACCAGATTTAGAGGTCCATTCTACTAAGTTTGGTACAATACGTTTAAGGTTTTTAATTCCATACTCACTAGCAAGCATTGCATCGTCACCTAAATCTTCAGTTTGAGAACTTGGGTCAACTACACTTCCTGCTTGTTGGTGACCAAATCTGTAATTTGGGTCTCCTGCATGTTCTAAAATCCATCCATCTAAAGTAGATTTTTCTTCTTCAGCAGTTTTGTCAAAAATAGGACGGTATCCCCATGAGATTGAATACTTATCGTAAATTCCAATGTTTGGCATTAAAGCGACACCTTCATCTCCTGGTTGTGCGATATAGTTAAAACGTGCATAATCCATAATAGATGGTGCAGTACTATTTTTTTGTGTGAATTCTGCATTACGCAAATCTTCTACTTTATAGGCAGAACTTGATCCCATATTGTGAGGTAATCCTAAAGTGTGACCAACTTCGTGAGAAGATACAAAACGAATTAAACGTCCCATAACTTCATCTTTAAATTCTGCACTTTGAGCATCTGGATTGATGGCTGCAGTTTGTACAAAATACCATCCACGTAATAATGACATTACATTGTGGTACCAGTTAATATCACTTTCTAAAATTTCTCCTGTTCTTGGGTCACTTACGTGAGGTCCGTTTGCATTAGGAATTGGAGATGCTAAGTAACGTACTACAGAGTAGCGTACATCTTCTGGACTAAAATCTGGATCTTCTTCGGCAGTAGGTGCATCTTTTGCAATAATTGCATTTTTAAAACCTGCAGCTTCAAAAGCAACTTGCCAATCTTCAATACCTTGCTTAATATATTTTCTCCATTTTACTGGTGTAGCTCTATCTATGTAGTATACAATTTGTTTTTTAGGTTCAACAAGTTCCCCTCTTTTAAATTTTTCGATGTCTTCATCTTTAACTTCAAGTCTCCAACGGTCTAAAAATTCTACATCTTTACTTCTTTGTGCATCTAAACCGTAATCTGTTTGTCCACTTGTAAACCATCCTACACGCTCGTCAAAATAACGACGTTTCATTGGGTTTTCAGGAAGTAAAATCATTGAGTTGCTAATTTCTAAAGAAATAGAACCATTATTATAATTAGATGGTGGAGCTCCAGCACCGTAAGTTTTTACGTGTCTTACTTCAATGTTTTTTGGGTAACTTTTTACAGTTTCGATAAATGATTTATCACTTTCTAAACGTGTTACTTTATAGCGTTTTCTTGTTCTGTTAGGTAATCCTAAAGATTTTACATCCTTTTCAAATAAAGGTGTCGCATCAATTACTGTTGTTGTAGAATCTTTTCCAATGGTTTGTATTGGAAATGTGTATAAAACAGGTTCGAAATTTGAATTTACTACTGCTTCATGTACTGGTAAAGAATCGTTAGCAACTACATCATAAGATACAACTCTTACAATTACTTTTTTATCTTTCTTTTGAAATCTTAATACTTGTTCGTTTTGTTTTCCACCTCCAAAACCTAATCCGCTTGCAGTTTTAGCGATACGAGTTACCATTAACATTTCACGTTCAAAAAGTGAATCTGGAATTTCGTAAAAGTATTTCTCGTCTATTTTATGAACGGTAAATAGTCCTTTGTCTGTTTTTGCGTCTTTGGTAATAACTTTAGCATAAGGCTTAATGTCATTTTTACGAGTTTTTTTACTTGCAGCTTTGGCGCTAGAGCTTGCTGAAGCTTTTGATTTACTTGCTTTTTTTGTTGTTGAGCATGAGGATATCACTAATGCCGACGCAACAAAAAGTAATCTTACTGAGAGGTGTTTCAAAATTGTTGGTTTTAAATTAAGATTGTGAAAATAAGGATAACTTGCTCGTAAAGGAAATGCATTAGTATTTTTTTAACGATGAAACCTTAGTAAATATGCTTGATATTACTGTTTTTTTTGAGTATTTATTAATATTTAACTACCTTTTATAAGGTATCTAAATAGCTTTGGATTAAATTATAACCTTCAGTATGTATCATAGTTGTGCCAATATATGGCATGCTAAATGCAGGAATGTAATAATTTGTTCGTGCGGTAATGAGGTAGCGACGTTCAAAAATATTTGTATCTGCATAATCAGTTTCAAATCTTAGATCTAAATCAGATTCTTCATCACAGTAGCCTCCGGGAGTGTGACAATGTGCGCAATTAATATCAAAATAAGCCCTAGCACGTTGTTCTAATGGTTGTGAGGTGTCACTCCAATTTGGTAATACGCTAACATCGCTTGGTGATGTGAGTCCTGATAATAGTTGTAAATCTTTTAAGGCTTGTAATTGGTTTGTGCCATTAATTGTTAGATTTAGTGTTCTTAATTTGGGACCAATTGGTGTTACTGTATTTGCGTTGCTGTGGCATGTAAAACAGTCTGTACTTGATGGAATTTGATAACTCACATTATTAGAGTTGCCTTCGGTATCTATCCAAGTTACAGGAACAGTTGCACCTTCGGTATCTAAAGTTGCATTGGTTTGTGCATCATTCCATTTGTAATTTCCAAGCACCCAATTTCCGTTTTGTTTAATTAGTACACGCGTTTCTATTTTGTTTTTTCCTAAACTTTCATCGTTATCATTAATAAAGTAATAAAAGGTTTTTGCGATTACGGTATTGTTAGGGAATTCTGGAAAACCATCACCATTATACGTCATGCTTTCTCCATTAGGAATTGAAATAATGCGTTGTTTGTGTGCGTAATCTGTAAATAATGGTGTTGTTAAATTGTATTGAAAAGTATAAATACTAGGTTGTAATTCTGAAATATTTCCAGCAAACAGATTTAATTCTGAAAGTTGTGGTAAAAATTGAGCAACAACAGGAGGTGGTAAAGTGGTGAAATTGCTTACTTCGGAATACATACTAGTATTTGAAACGCTACAAACCGATGATATATAATAATCATAAGTAGTATTGGCAAGTAAACTGGTAAGTTGAAGTGTAGTTTGTGAAACATCTATAGTATTTCCGTTGCCGAGATTAAATCCGCTAAGACCATACTGAATAGTATAAGTGGCGTTTGTATTGGTGTCTTCCCAGTTTATTTGAGCGCTTTCAAACGAAATATTTGTAGTTGTTATGTTGTTTGGTATGTTGCATTGCACTATAGTATCATCATCATTATTGCATGATAATACAGATAAAAATAGGATTAAAAATGTTATTTTTTTCATTGATTGGCTATAAATGATAATAGCTAATGTAGTGAAAATGTTTCTGTTATATCTATTTTTATCGACAGACGGCTTTTTTATCTGACTAATATAATATTGTAGTTTATAAAAAGGTGATTATTTGTAGTTTGATAGGTTTATCCGAAATAATTAAGAATTAATTCGTACAAGCGTTCTTTACTAAAAGGTTTGGTAATGTAATTATTCATTCCGCTATCTAAAGCTTTTGCAATAGCTTGTGTGGTTACATTTGCTGATAAACCAAAAATGATAAGTTCTGTGTTTTGCTTTCTAATGAGTTTTGTAGCTTCAAATCCATCCATAATAGGCATATGAATATCCATTAATATGAGTTGGTAGTTTCCTTTTTTAACCATGTTTACGGCAGTATTTCCATTATCGGCTACATCTACATTTATGTCAATATCATGTAATAGTTTTTTAAGAACAATGATATTCATTTTGTTATCATCAACGGCTAAAACATTTAAATGTGAAAGTGATACATTTTTAAAAGAAGATTGAAATGTGTTATTGAGTCTGTTTTGGTCTTCTGCAATTTTAAATAATGTTGTGATTGTGAAATTCGAACCTTTATTAAATTCACTTTCAACTGTTATGGATCCGCCTAATAATTTTGCTAAATCCTGACTAATAGCCAGTCCTAGACCACTACCTTCATGTTGTTTTTTTACACTATCATCAACTTGTGAAAACCTATTGAAAATAGACTTTATTCTGTTTTTAGGAATTCCCGATCCGGTATCTTCAATAGATACGATAACCTTTAAATGATTGTTGAAAATATGCTCTTTATAGTTTACAGTGATTGCACCTTTATTGGTAAATTTTAATGCGTTTTTAAGAATGTTTATAATAATCTGAAGAAACTTATTCTGATCACCAATAACATAAATTCCTGTATGAGTTTTGAAATTTGAGTTTACGGTTAGGTTTTTTTCAGAAAAATGAAAGCGGTACACGTCAATAGTATCTCTCACTTTTATAGATGGGTTAAAATATATCTCTTCGAGTTTTACATTTCCAGATTCAATTTTATCAATCTCTAAAATGTCATTAATAATAGATAATAAATTAACAGAAGACTTATCCATTAAATCAATATAAACTTGATGAGCTTCATCTAATTCGCTGTCTTTTAAAACCTCTATAAAACCTAATATCGCATGAAGTGGTGTTCTGATTTCATGACTCATATTAGATAAGAAATCGGTTTTAGCTTTTGATGCTTTTTCAGCGCGATTACGTTCTGTGTTTAAAATGGCATTCGCTTTAGATAGTTTTGCATTTGATTTTTGTGCCTTCTTAGTTTGCATTTTAGCACTCATGTAGAAGTAAACTAACAAGCTGAATAGTAGGGATAGAATAGCTCCAAAAATAAAAATGTAGTTTATAACGTCAATACGTTTGTCTGAGAGTAATTCAGTTGAGGGATATAATGTGAACGACCAGTTTTGATTATCATTTTTATCTATTAAAATAGAAGTTTGATAGATGAAATTGGTGTCATTTGAACTTGTAAAGTTGTTATTATGCTCATAAAAAACAACATTTTTATGATCACTTATTTTAATTGCAAAATCAGAGAGTGTTTTGGAGAGTTTATCAAAACGAGAGGTGAAATTTACACTAGCAGAAATTGTACCTTGAAATCTATCGTCAAATGAAACAGGCACATCTACTAAAAAAGATTTACCACCTTGTACCAAACTAGTCCATTCTGTGAAATTTACCGAGTTATTAGTGCTAAGTTTTTCCCACTCATTTTTTCTGAAATCAATTTTAGAAATATCAAGATTAATGGCTTTTTCATTTCCTTCTAAAGGAAAAATGGATCTAATAACCATAGCACTGTCAATCCATTCTAAAAAGTTGAAAGATGGATTTTGCTCTATAAGCATTTCGGCATCATATTGCCAGTTTTTAAAATAATCTCCGTTGGTAAACTCAATACGTTTCTTTAAATTGATTAAACGATCAATATCGTTTTTAACAATAGATTGAAATTTTTGAGAGGCAAGAATACCCGCTTGAGTGGTTTGCTGTTTAATCCAGAGGTTATGACTTTTTATAGATTGAAACCATATTAAATATGATGCACAAATAAGAGTAACAAATGTTGCTATAGAAAATAATAGTCTTTTATTAATCTTATTTGGCATCTTAGAGGTTAAGGATGATTGTTTTAGTCCTCTAATGTATTATTTATTTAGCTAGTATTAGCTATTATGAGAAACAAATAAACCATCGTCGGTTTTATTTACTTTGGCAACCCCTTGTTTTGTAAGGCCTTTTATGGTTTTATCCCATTTTTTGTTACTCAATCCAGATTTTCCTTTTAAAGCAACTAAATCTATTGGAGATTCTGTTTTTAAAATTTCTAAAACAGCTTTTTCATCCTCACTTAATTCTACCGCTTTTTGTTCAGGCTTCATTTGTGGAAAGAATAAAACTTCCTGTATTGATTGGTTATTGGTTAGGTACATAATTAAACGGTCCATACCAATTCCCATTCCAGATGTAGGAGGCATTCCGTATTCTAAAGCACGTAAGAAATCGTGGTCAATAAATTCGGTAGCTTCATCATCTCCTTTTTGAGCTAATTTTAATTGTTCTTCAAAACGTTCGCGTTGGTCAATAGGGTCGTTTAATTCTGAATACGCATTTGCTATTTCTTTTCCACAAACCATTAATTCAAAGCGTTCTGTAAGTTCTGGGTTATCTCTGTGTTCTTTACAAAGTGGCGACATCTCTTTAGGATAATCAGTAATAAAAGTTGGTTGAATGTAGTTTCCTTCACATCTTTCACCAAAAATTTCATCAATAAGTTTTCCTTTTCCCATAGTATCGTCTACGGTAATGTTCATTCCTTTTGCTGCTTCACGAATTTCATCTTCTGTTTTACCATTAATATCAAATCCTGTAAAGTGTTTTATAGAATCTGCCATAGTAACACGAGCATACGGCGCTTTAAAGCTGATTTTATGTTCTCCAAACGTTGCTTCCGAAGTTCCGTTTACGGCAATCGCACAATGTTCTAATAGGCGTTCGCAAAAATCCATCATCCAGTTGTAATCTTTGTAAGATACATAGATTTCCATTGCTGTAAATTCTGGATTGTGAGTTCTGTCCATTCCTTCATTTCTGAAGTTTTTTGAAAACTCATATACACCATCAAAACCACCAACAATTAAACGTTTTAGGTATAACTCATTAGCAATTCTCATGTATAATGGAATGTCTAAACTATTATGGTGTGTCATAAATGGTCTTGCAGCAGCTCCTCCAGGAATTGGTTGTAATACTGGAGTTTCTACCTCAAAGTAACCAGATTCATTAAAGAAAGAACGCATGGCATTAAACAGTTTTGTGCGTTTAATAAATACTTCTTTTACTTGTGGGTTAACTACCAAATCTGCGTAACGTTGTCTGTAACGTTGCTCAGGATCTGTAAAGGCGTCAAAAATAACACCGTCTTTTTCTTTTGGAAGTGGTAATGGTTTTAATGATTTACTTAATAGTGTAAAATCATTAACACGAACTGTTTTTTCACCTACTTTGGTTAAAAATAACTCACCTTCAATTCCTATAAAATCTCCAAAGTCTAATAATTTTTTAAAGACTTCATTATATTTTGTTTTATCTTCTCCAGGACAAATTTCATCTCTGTTAAAATACACTTGTATTTTTCCATCTGCATCTTGTAATTGAGCAAAAGACGCTTTTCCTTGAACTCTCATAGACATTAATCGTCCTGCAATAACCACTTTTTTACCTTCTTCAAAAGTCTCCTTCAACTTATTTGAAGTATGGTCTACTGGGTATAAGTCTGCTGGATAAGGATTAATCCCTAATGCACGTAATTTGCCTAATTTTTCTCTTCTTACTAATTCTTGTTCTGAAAGCTGCATGCTAATATATTTAAATCGGTTTTCCTTTTGTGGAAGACAGCTACAAAATTACACTATTTACAAAAATTAGCGTACTACTTTTGGGTACATTTTGTGATTATAACTGCTATAATTTTAAATTAATGCATAAAAAAAGGGATTTCGAAAACCGAAATCCCTTTTTTACATTTAATTTCAGTGAATTAAATGTGTTTAAAAGCAAAAAAAATATAATTTAAAACCTGTTATGTTTATTTAGATTATTTTTTTAAAACTTCACCTTTAATTTTAAGTACTTTACTAGCTTCAGAAGCGTTAGATAATACTGTAATTGTTTTTTTGAATACACCTAATCTGTTAGTTGCATATTTTACTTTAATTTCACTAGTTGCTCCTGGTAAAACTGGAGTTTTAGCATATGTTGGTACGGTACATCCACAAGATGTTTTTACTCTAGAAATTATAATTGGTGCATCTCCTGTATTTGTAAATGAAAACGTACGTACACCATCAGCATTTTGTTCAATTTTTCCATAATCAATTTCTGAAGATTCAAAAGTTAACACTCCTGTTTTTACATCTGTAGCTGTTTCTTGAGAAAAATTTGTTGCGTAAACAAATAAGCAGATTAATAATAAAAATTTAGATTTCATGTTTTGCAATGTGTAAGTTGATTTCATAATAATTTCGTGTTTTGTTAATGTTGAAACAAACTTGATGAAAACTTAGCGAAAAATAAAAAAAAAGAGGGTTGAAAAGAGTACTAGTACTAAGTTTATTTTAGTTAACTACTTGTTAAATAGTTTTTTAGTTTCTTCTCTAGATTGTACGTTTAATTTTTTGTAGATGTTGTTAACGTGTGTTTTTACTGTTGAGACACTAACAAAAAGAGCTTCAGCAATCTCTTTGTTTGTCTTATTATCTAATAATAAGTTG
Source organism: Lacinutrix undariae (assembly GCF_052934785.1). Lineage (NCBI taxonomy): Bacteria > Pseudomonadati > Bacteroidota > Flavobacteriia > Flavobacteriales > Flavobacteriaceae > Lacinutrix > Lacinutrix undariae. The sequence goes on along the minus strand of NZ_CM128809.1, from coordinate 641,181 downwards.
AGAATGTTTTGCTCCTGGTTAGTTAATTGTTCAATCTGTTTTTTCCGTTGTTTACTACTGCGTTTCTTCAACTTAAAACCAAAATAGAAATTGGCTAATAACGATACTACTAATAAAATAAAAGTTATTGGTAGCCAATTAAAGCTATTATCATCTTTAAAAACTATGTATTTATCTGATGCTAATTCATTACGGTACTGAATGGTGTAAGGCGAATTAGGGTAATGTGTATTTAAACGATCTAATAAATTATCGTAATATGGGTTTGTTTTTAAGTCCTCAAGATAATATTCGTGTAAATTATTACTTCGGTCAGATACAAAAGCGTATGCATATAATTCGGCAAGTGGCTCGTTGAGTTCTTTACTATATTTATGTAGTGTTTTAAACCATTTTTTATTATTGAGTTTACGGTTGGCTTCACTTCTAAATTCACCATAAGCATACTTCATTTCTTCTTTTATAGAATCTATTTTAACAAAAGCAGCCGTTTTTACGTTAGTTGAAGAAATAGTACAAAACATTTGTGCATCGTATGACAACGGAAACATAATAGTATCGTTGGCTTTAGCTATAAAAAGAATATTTTTACTATCGTTGCAATTACCGTCAAAATGATTAGGGTTTTGGCTAAAAGTTGAGCAGTTATCTACATGAAGTTTGTAGATTTTATTTGTGGTTTCTAGCTGATTTCCGTTAAACTGAAAAAAACCAGTAGAATCTGTTACCACACGAGAGATAATTTGTTCTTCATGAATACCCGAAAGCGTACGATAATCATCAATAACCGATAAATAGACTTCGTTTTGCCAACGCTCATTATCAATATAACCTTTAAAACAATGTTGCGCTTCGCAATACAACGAACCAAAACACATAAAAAGAATAGCCACTTTTAACCTCATGCTACGAAACTACTATAAAATTTCTTAATGGCGATTTAATTTTGGTAAGAATTAAACTGTAACAAAATAGGTTTATTTACGTCTTATTTTTACATCAATCATTTAAAATCATCATCATGAGTATTTGGAGAGTTATTCTATCCATTTTTTGTCCACCATTAGCAGTTATAGATAAAGGTTGTGGTTCAATTGTAATTGTTTTCCTATTATGGATTTGCGGTTGGGTACCAGGAGTTATCGCTGCATTGATAATTTTAAACAATCCGAAGTCTTAAATTTTGTATCTTTGTAGTCTATGAATAAAGTTATAGCACTACAGGATTTAGGGACAAAAGATTACAAAGAAACTTGGGATTACCAAGAGCAATTGTTTAAAGACGTCTTAGACTTAAAAATTAAGAATAGAAGAGAGGAAACTACTCTTGAAACCCCTAATTATTTATTATTAGTCCAGCATCCTCATGTATATACTTTAGGGAAAAGTGGTGATATATCTAACCTATTATTAAGTGAGGCGCAATTGGCTGAAAAAGGCGCCACGTTTTACAAAATAAATAGAGGAGGAGATATTACTTATCATGGTCCAGGACAAATTGTAGGTTATCCAATTTTAGACTTAGATAACTTTTTTACAGACATTCATAAATACCTTCGTTTTCTAGAAGAAGTCATCATTTTAACTTTAGAAGAATATGGTCTTAAAGCCGAACGTAGTCCGGGAGAAACCGGTGTTTGGTTAGGTGTTGGTACACCGTTTCCTAGAAAAATTTGTGCTATGGGAGTTCGCGCTAGTCGTTGGGTAACTATGCACGGTTTTGCGCTCAATGTAAATGCAAATTTAGGGTATTTTGATAATATTATACCTTGCGGAATTAAAGGAAAAGCAGTAGCCTCTTTACAAGTAGAACTTGGTGTTGAGCGTGTAGATGAAGCTGAAGTGCAACAAAAAATATTAAAACATTTTGCTACACTTTTTGAAGCTGAATTTACTGTAGAAATCGTTTAGTATTCTAAGACGATTCTTCGTTAAAAAATACTTTGTAATAATGCATTTTTTTATCGTCATCATAACCGCGTTCTAAATATTCATCGGAAGCATCTGGTGCATCAACATCCAATTTAATTTGAATATTAGTATCTAGTTTTATTTCGGTTTTAATTTTTTGTTTTTGCTTTTTTACAACCACATCAGAAACATCAAATTGATTTCTGATAATAATGTTATGGTCGGTTTCAAAGTCTTTTTTGTAGTCTTCAAACAATACTTTTTGTTCTTCGTCTTCAAAAATTTCTTCTTTAAAATTTTCAACGTTAATAACTTCATTCTCCTTAAAGAAATCTACGGTTTTAGCTAAAAAGTTACTCTGTTTTTGCATTCCAGCATTTGGCTGAATCACATCTTTAGAGAAATCTCTACACATTTCAATGTAGTTTTTAGTATGTTGGTTTGAGTCGTCTGGATATTTAATATTCAAGAAGCTTTTTATCCAATATTGCGTATCATAATTGTTATGATCTACACTCAATACAATTTTACCTTCAGTATCCGAAGCATTTAAAATTAAACACCCTTTATCTACTTTTTTAGTTTGAATTCCGCTTTGTACGTAAATGTCATAACTACCATCTTCTAAATAAGTTTGAAAGAAATTGGTCTTGTTTTCAATTTTGAAAATTCCAATAGCATCGGTGATATATTGTTCGTATTGAATGTCGTGAAAAATACAAATAATAACATCTCCAGTTTTTATTTGTGCAGAATTTGATTGCTCAAACAAATGCGTTACAATGTGCTTTGAAATTTCTGTAAAATCATCAGGATTTTCAAACAATTGAGATGCATAACTGTTTATTTCGTTAAGATCAACATTAGAGTGGTGATTAAATCTGTACGTTTCGGCAACGCTTCCAAATGGTCTTAAAAGATAAGGCACAATGAGATCGTAACTAATTTCATCAAAGTCAATTGGCGCATCTGAAAACGCATTTTTTGTACTGTTGAATTTGTTACCAACTTTATGTATAATACATTTTGAAATTGATGCTTTGGTACGTTTAATCATAGTCTTAATTTAAGATTGCAATACTACTAAAATAGACTGAGCTTTAAGCTTAAAAACTAAAGAAAGTTTACCGCTAATTAAAGTGTTGCTTGCGTAATATTATTAGTTGATTTGATAAATAATAATGGCATTATCATCGCCTTTGGTTACTACCTCTAACGACGCATCTTTATCAATATTATCTAGCTCAATTGCCGAGTTTCCATAGACAGGGAAATTAGCAATAGATTTTGCCTGACTGTCGTAAAGGTGAATTTTTTTAGCTTGTAAATCGGTAGTGGTAACATAAATTTTATCGTTCACATAAAAAATTTGCGGTGCAGTATATTCACCATAATCCAACTCTACAGATTTAGATTTTATATCCAATTTGTTTTCTGATAAGGTTACCAACGTTTTGCTTGTAGTTGTAATGTTATGTTTCTCTTTTAGGTTTAAATTAGCGCTACTAATTTGTCCTTTTTGATTTACTTGTACCAAAGCTCCGTTTTGAGATGTGGTGGTAAATTTGTTGTTATATAAGTAAATATCATTTCCAGAGAAATCAATAGTACCATTAGCCTTTACGCGGGTTTTTCCGGTACGATCTAATATTTCCATGGTTTTACCTTGTGCAAAAACAATATAATCTTTTCGGCCTATTCTAAAATGTTTTGGCTGTGTGCTAATGTTATCTGTAGCTTTTTTATAAGTAAATCCACTTACTTTTTTACCTTCTTTATTATACAGTAATAATACTTTTGATTGCGTAACTAAAAGACGGTAATTTTTCTTTTTATCATAATCAAATACAGAAAGTGGTTGCGTAATTTCATCATTAAATTTTAAAGGGAAATTAGTAACGTCTTTCCCGTTTCTATCTAAAATATACACATGATTTGGCGTTGCAAAAGCAAACTGTAACCTTCCGTTTTTATAAATATCAATCTGTTCAACCTTACCTAGAAGTTTTCCTTTAAGTTGTTTTTTCCAAAGTACTTTTCCGTCGTTAGATATTAAATAAAGATTGTTTTTAATATCTTGTACAATCACTTCTTTTTGGTTGTTGGTGTGATTTTTAACCAGCTGAGGACTGGTAAGTAAATCGTTATCCAAAGTGATGGTAACTTCTTCTGAAACTGAATTAGAAACACGTTTAGATTTGTGTTTTTGAATTACAGCATTTACATGTGCAAAATTACTATCATATATAAATTGTATCGCTGAAGCTTTATAAGCACTTAAATTTAAATTTATACTGTCTTTATTGATTGAATTTAGTGTGGTATTTAAGCTTTCCGAATTATTATAAACTAGGAGGGAAGCTTCATCACTAAGATTTTTTGTTGCCGCTTGATATTCTGATTTATGAAATAATGTAGAATTATTTTGAACATTTGATATAACGCTTTTAAGGAAATCAATATCATCAGAAAATACAAAGTAATCATTAATTTGAATGTATTTTGAAGCTGTCGCTGAAGTAATAAACGGTGATAAGTTGTTCTCGAAAATTTTAGGCGTATTAAAAGTGTAAATAGCTACATTTCGGTACGATTCAATTTCAGAAGGTGATGCTAAAAACTCAAAAGTTGAAGCGGCATCAATAGAGTTTAAAAATATAGCTGGATTTTTAGGCGTATATAAAACACCTACCTCTGTAACGTTATCAAAAACAGATGTAGAATCTTGTGCTTTGAATTTTAGTAAATTAGATTTGAATACAGAAAAATTATTAAATGTGATACTTAAAAACGCGTTTGTTTCTGGAGGTGTAATCTTGCTAATTTGATTTTCTTGAGGAATTGTATTTTTAAATACATTAATCAAGCTTCTTGAAGAATCTGTGGCTTTAGTAATTCCGTTAAGGATAATATTTTCTTGAGAAATATCAATATCCAACATGCTGTAGTCGCTAAACTTAGCTGCTTTTAACGTTTTGGTGTTAAAAACGTGTTGAAAACTCTTTTTTAGTTTTGGTAATGTAAAAAGTGAAAGTGTTTTATTTTTATCTGTTGTGGTATAGATGTTTTCAAATTCTGTATCCAAGGTGTTTTTTGAAAAAGCAGATTTTACTATAGCAAGTCTGTTTGACACAAAAAAGAGACTATCTATAACCGTACTATAAAGTGTTTCTTTGTTAATTGTAATTTTAGAAATAGTTTTGGTTTCCTCTTTTAAAATTTCAATGCTATGATTTGGAATAGAATCTAGATTAAAAATTTGAGCGTTATAATTGGTAATTACCGAAAAATTTAAGCTGTCATTCTTGTCATTATTAAAACATAAAAGCACCGTATTATTGGTGTGTAAATGTTTAAGATTATCTAATTTCTTGCTAATTGCTTTGTGGTTTTTAAATTCCGAAAGCGTTTTAATAAAATCATTGTTTTTTAAGCCACTTTTTAAACCTTCAAGTCCATTTGTTTTAATAACAATTTCTGTATCTGTTGGAATTAGCGATGTTAAAGTTGTAGATGTCTTTTTGTTAGAATCACAACTCGTAAAAAGTAAGATAGAAAAAAGAGTGACAAAGATATATTTCATTTGTAGCAATTTTGAGCAAAAGTATGTTATAATAAAAAAAACAAATATACGCAACACAGGGTTAACTATGCGGATGATTGATTTGCTTTTTTAGGAGTTTATAATTTTAATTCTAGTTGGTCTGGTAATAGTTTAAATGTTTTTCGATGGTATTTTGTAGCCCCATGAATTCTTATCGCATCACGATGTGCTTTTGTGGGATACCCTTTATTTTGCTTCCAATTATACATGGGGAATTCCTTGTGAATTTTTTCCATATAAGCGTCACGTTCGGTTTTTGCAATTACTGATGCTGCAGCGATATTTTGGTATTTTCCATCACCTTTAATAATAGTTTCATGAGGAATATCCAAAAACGGTTTAAAACGGTTTCCGTCAACAGCAATAAATTCTGGAGTCACTTTTAAAAGTGCAATAGCTTTGTGCATTGCTAATATTGAAGCATTGAGAATGTTAATGTTATCAATTTCTTTTGGCCACACATGAGCATAGGCATAAGCGATAGATTCAGCTTCAATTATAGGTTTTAATAATGCTCTTTTTTTTTCGCTAAGTTTTTTTGAATCGTTAAGAATTGTATTTTTAAAATTCTTAGGTAATATTACTGCAGCAGCAGTTACAGGTCCTGATAAACAGCCTCTTCCTGCCTCATCTGTACCACATTCTAAATCAAATTCTGAAAATGAAAGGTGTAATTTCAATTGTTTTATTTTAAAAAAACAGCAATTTAATATAATTTAAAGGAAACTTAACCTTAAAATAATAAACTTACTTAATACGTGTCTTAATTGTTAAATTCTCAAAGTTTAGGGGGTTTATGTTAACATATTTTTAGTAAAAATACTTGCTTTATTAATATATTATTAAGATGTTTGCGTTAGACTAACTCAAATAATTGTTTTATGAAATTAAAGTTAACATGGTTAATGACGCTATTTATGGCGTTTGTGATGCAGTTCTCTTACGCACAAGAGAAAACAGTCACAGGAACAGTTGCGTCAGCAGCAGATGGTTTACCACTGCCTGGTGTGAATGTAATTGTAAAAGGAACAACAAGAGGTGTTCAAACTGATTTTGATGGTAATTATTCTATTAAAGCCAATCAGGGAGAGACTTTAGTGTTTTCTTTTGTGAGTATGAAAACTGCCGAAATTAAAATTGGTACTAGTAGTACCGTAAATTTATCAATGCAAGAAGATATTGCTTCGTTAGATGAAGTAGTAGTTGTAGCATATGGTACATCAAAGAAATCAGACATTATCGGTTCTGTTTCAGTGGTGAACTCAGAAAAGATTGCGCAAGTGCCAATCGCTTCTTTCGATCAAATCCTTAAAGGACAGTCTCCAGGACTTCACGTAATTTCTGGATCAGGACAACCTGGATCTGCTGCGAAAGTAAGAATTAGAGGAACACACTCTATCAACGGTGGTTCAGACCCTCTTTATATTTTAGATGGTGTGCCAATTACTGCTGGAGATTTTGCTACTTTAAATCCAAATGACTTTGAAAACGTATCTGTATTAAAAGATGCTGCTTCAACGTCTATTTATGGTTCTAGAGGTTCTAGTGGTGTAATCTTAATTACAACTAAAAGAGGTAAAGCTGGTGGAAAATCAAGAGTAAAGTATTCTACTCAATTTGGTGTGTCTGAAATAGGACAACAAAGATTTGAAATGATGACAGGTCAACAAAAAATGATCTTTGACAACTGGCAAACTCCAGGAACTCATACTGATGCTGATATTGCAAATGCAGTAAATACAGATTGGTCTGAATATTTCTTTAGACAAGGACAAACAGTAACTCACGATTTTTCTATTTCTGGAGGTTCTGAAAAAACACAATTTTACTCTTCTCTTTCTTACTACGATCAAGAAGGTATTGGTTTAAGATCTTTCTTAAAAAGATTTTCTGCTAGATTAAACTTAGATCATAAAGTATCTGATAAGTTTAAAGTTGGTACAAGTATGTCTATCGCTTACTCTAAATCTAGTTTTGTTGCTAGTGAAGGTGGTATTAACTTAAATAACCCTTTTGCTGCTGTATATTTAGCGTCTCCAAATGATGCACCTTACTTAGCAGATGGTTCTTACAATACAGGTAATGGACTTGTAGGTGGTAATGCTTTAGAAAACTTAAATGAAAATACAAGTAAAGAAGCAGATTTAAAAATTGTTGCTAGTACATTTGGTGAATTAGAATTCGCTAAAAACTTAACAGCAAGCGTAAGACTTGGTCTTGATTACATTAACAGAACTATTGAGTCTGGTACTGGTCCAAATACTTATTTAGGTCAAAATGGTGGTTTATCAGGTAACCAAGGACAATACTCTTTCAATAATCAATTTGAAGCAAATATTAATGCTGTAACAAGTATTAACTATCATAATGTTTATAATGATTTACATACTGTAGATGCTACTGCATATACTGAGTACTACAAGTACCACAGTCAATCAGGAGCTTTCACAGGTTATGGTATTGATAATAAATTAGTAGGTTATGCTACAGGTATTACAGATGGAACTGATACAAACGGATTTATTCCTACAGTTAGTGGTTCAGTTGCTGAATTAGGGTTGTTCTCTGTATTTGGTAGTGCTAAATATAACTATGATTCTAAATACTTCTTTGAAGGTACAATAAGAAGAGATGCTTCATCTCGTTTCTCTGATGCTAACAAATGGGGTACTTTTTACGCTGTTGCTGCAGGTTGGGCTATCCATAAAGAGGATTTCTTAACAGCATCATGGATTGATACATTAAAGTTAAGAGCTAGTTTTGGTACTACAGGTAACCAATCTGGTATTGGTGCTTTCCAAACTCAAGGAACTTACGGAATTACATCTTATAACGGTCTTTCAGGACAAGTAGCTGCTAGTATTGGTAACAACCAATTAAAGTGGGAAGAGTCTGAGAAATTTAACGTTGGTATTGATTATGGTTTCTTTAACGGAAGAATCAATGGTAGTGTAGATTTCTACAACGAAGACATTTCAGATTTATTTATTAATCAACAATTATCATTAACTTCTGGATTTGCTTCTATCGATTCAAATGTTGGAGGAATGAGAAATAGAGGTTTTGATGGTATCATTAATTTAGATGTTGTACGTAGTAAAGATTTCACTTGGAGTGTAAACTTTAACTTTAACTACAACAAAAATGAAATTACTGATTTAGGTCAAGAAGAAGAATATGAATTAGGAACTTCTATCGTAAGAGAAGGATTACCTTTCGGATCTCACTACATCGTAGGATGGGCTGGAGTAAATCCTGCTAATGGAGAGCCATTATATTTAGATTCAGACGGAAACGTAACAAATGTTTATAATGTAAACAATAGTACTGCTGATTGGGGAACTTATGAGCCAGTATTAACAGGAGGTTTTGGTACTCAAGTTAATTATAAAGGATTTAGTGTATCTGCAGCATTTACTTTTGCTGATGACTACTTCAGATTTAACAACCAATCTTTCTTCCAAGAAAATCCTAACTTTAGCCAGTATAACTTATCTACTGCGATGTTATCTATATGGAGAAATCCAGGAGATATTACAGATGTTCAAGGTTTTGGATATAATAGAGAGTTCTCTTCTAAAGATATTGAAGATGCATCTTATACGCGTTTGTCTAATGTGACTATCGCTTATACGTTACCAGCTAAATATTTAGAAAAAGTGAACTTTATTGAAGGTGTGAGACTTTATGCTCAAGGTACTAACTTGTACACTTGGACTAACTACTCAGGATTTGATCCAGAAGATGACAACAATATTGCATCTTATGAATATCCTACGCCGAGAACAATAACTTTTGGAGTTGATTTAAACTTTTAAAAAAAAGAATATGTTAAGAGAAAACTTAAAAATAGGAAAAATAAAATTTTTGACAGTTGCAATGATTTGTGGTGTAGCATTTACATCATGTAACGATGCAATATATATTGATCCAGCTGATGAAATTGTAGAATCAAATGCAATTACAACTGTAGATGATTTTGAATCTGCAACTATTGGTGTTTACGCAACAATGGGAGGAGCTTCATCTGTAGAATGGAATTCATTATTTACTGATGAGTTACAATTACCAGCATCAAACAATGGTAATGGTATTCAAGTACACACTTGGTCTATCAACACAAGTACTACTGAAGCTGCTACTTTATATGGATCTTACTTTTTAACTATCAATAGAGCTAATAAAGTATTAGAAGCTTTACCTGCTATTATTGCAGAAAATGCTGCTGAACAAGCAACATTAGATGGTTATGAAGGTGAATTATTAGCAATTAGAGGTTGGGCACATTTTAAAGCATTAACACTTTTTAGTGAGTCTTATACTGACGATTCTGCTTTAGCAGTACCATATTTAGATTACGCAGTTGTTTTAGAAAAACCAGCAAGAAATACTGTTGGTGAAGTATTAGCAGGTATCAATGCAGATTTAGTTGCAGCAAGAAATTTAATTCCTGCTTCAGCTTCAAATAATATCTTTATGACTAGAGATGCTATCACTGCTTTAGAAGCTAGAATGGCTTTATATACTGAAGACTATCCTACTGCAATTACTAAATCTACAGAGTTAATCAATTCTTATCCTCTTGCAACAACAGCTACTTATGCTGCTGTATGGCAAGATGCTAATGAAACTGAAAACATTTTTAAATTAGCAAGAGTACAAGGTGATGGATCTATTGGTCAAATCTATGCTACTACTGCTATCGCTGTAGATTGGTTAGCTTCTGATAAAATAGTGTCATTATATGAAACAGGAGATGTAAGAGCATCTGCATTCTTTACTGATGGAAATTTTATCAATAAATACCCTGGAGATGTATCTTCTTTTGGTTTAAATGATATTAAAGTGTTTAGAGTTTCTGAACAATATTTAATTAGAGCTGAAGCTTACGCTAACTCAAGTCAACTTGGTTTAGCTGCGGATGATTACAATACATTAAGATCAAACAGAATCACTGGAGTAACAGATGCTACTTTTGGAAATATCTTAGACGCTATGTCTATGATTCTTGAAGAAAGAGCTAGAGAGTTTGCTTTTGAAGGTCACCGTTTCTTTGATTTAAAAAGAACAGGTAGCGACGTTGAAAGAGCTGCTACTGATTGTGGGGTGCTTTCTGCTGATGCTTGTGAGTTAGATAATAGTGATTACAGATTCACTTTACCAATTCCACAAACTGAGATCTTTACAAATCCTAACGTGATTCAAAACACAGGATATAACAACTAAAAAAAAAGAATATGAAAAAAGTATATTTAATGTTATCATGTTTGGTACTTGCATTTTCATGTGAGGACGTTGAACAGATAAATGGTAAATTAACCTCTACGGAATGGTTGCAATTTGAAAATGCAACTGACCAAGTATCTGAGAACGATACAGAACCTTTATTAGTTCCTGTTATTTATGCAGCTGCAACTAATGATACTGATATTGATGTGAGTTTTACTTACACTGCTACTGATACCCAAGGTTACACGGTTGAACCAGCTAATGGTATTGTAACTATACCTGCAGGAGAATTTGTAGGATATATTACAGTAACACCTATAGATGATATAATCGTTGGAGAAAATGTTGTCTTAGATTTTACAATTGAGGCTAATACAGACTTTAATTTAGGTATTGCAGGTGATGGTGTTTACAATGTAAACTCTATTGTAACAATAATTGAAGATGATTGCCCTATTGATATTGTTGCAGATTGGGAAGGTACTTATTCAGGTACAGAAGTGTTTACTGATTCAGGTGATCCTGACGTGTCGCCTAATGCAGGATTATCAATAACTTCTGGCTTTACTGCTACTTTAACAGCTAATACCGCTGATCCAACAGGTACTAGTGCTATTTGGACTATAGGAGGAGGCTACTTAGTTAATGGTGAGCCAATGAGTTTCACTACTTGTTCAGAAGAAGTAGTATTTAGTGGTAATCCAATACAGGTTGCTGGTCAATATGACTTTACAATTGAATCAGCTAACTTTAATGCTAGTAGTTTTTCAATTACCTGTACAGGACAATTACAAACTTTTGGAGAGTATACTTTTACGCTAACTAAAAATTAAGATATATTATGAGAAAAATTTCAAATAAATTTATATTAGGTTTAGCATTAACCTTTGGTTTAGCTTTTACATCTTGTAATAGTGATGATGCATTTGTTTATGATACACCACAACAGTTTGATGTTACTCAAGTAGCTTTTTCTGCTGTACAATCATCAGACATGCAATGTGGTATTGATTTAACGATTACTTCAGATGCTAAAGCTACAGTATATTATGTAGTTGTACCTTCTACTAGTGCTGCTCTTGATTCTGAAACAATCTTTGATGATACATCATTAACTGAAGAGTTTGCTGATGCTGGTTCTTCTGTTGTTACTGTTGATGATTTAGCAGGTGGTGAAGAGTATACTATATACGGAATAACTGTTAATGCTGATGGATTAAGATCAAGTGAAGTATACACTTATAGCTTTGTTCAAGGTGCTACTGAAATTATGGTAGATTCTACTTACTCAGGAACATCTTCTGTCACTGGTACTGAAGTATCTAGTTTTACAGCTACTTTAACACTTGTATCAGGTAATACTTATGATATTGATTCTGCATGGGGAGTTAATTTTGTAGGTGACGCTTCAGGTGATGCTGCAAACAATGGAAGTTTTGTATATCCAGGAACTTTAACTATCAATGCTGATTATTCAGTAACAGTTACAGGTACTGAATTTTATACAACAGGTTCTACAGCGGGTGCTTACAACCCTTGTACTAATGAGTTAACATTTACGCTTAGTCAAGCTTTATTTGGAGACCCATTCACTGTTGATGTGGTATTAACACCAGATAATATCTAATAAAAACAAAGTTTTTATATATTAAAAGCCACCTCTTGTAGGTGGCTTTTTTGTGTATAATACTTAAGGTTAAAACTATTTTTGTTTGCATTAACAAATAATATTCAAAACAATAAACACGTTATAATTTAAAATATTTACTTTTGCCAGATACTAATTATATATGAATAAATTTTTTAGAATTATATTATTTACCTTTTTGACGGTTCAAGCTATTTCTGCACAAGATTTAATCTTGAAAGACAAAAATTCAAATAGAAGTATTCGGTCTACAGATACTTCTAGTGTTGCTAATTCGTCAGCATCTAAAATTGGTATTAAAAATGAAGATGCAACTATTGATTTATATAAAATTATATCTTTCAAAAAAGACACCACTATAGTAGATACCTCTCTTACTATTAAAAAAGAATACAAATTCAATTACCTCCGAAAAGATAATTTTGAGCTCATTAGTTTTTCTAATATAGGGCAATCCTATAATACGCTAAGTTTTAACTTTAAAAATACGAGCACACTCCCTTTGTTTGGAGCACGAGCAAAACATTTTAATTATTTTGAGTTAAACGATATCAATTATTACAGTGTGCCAACACCATTCACAGAATTGATGTTTAAAACAGCCTTCGAGCAAGGGCAATTATTAGATGCTTTTTTTACCGTTAACACCTCAAAACAGTTTAACTTTTCTATTGCGTACAAAGGGTTACGATCTTTAGGTAATTATCAAAATATTCTTACTAGTACAGGTAATTTCAGATTTACTACAAACTACCATACAAAAAATAATAAATACAATATGAGAGCACATATTGTAATGCAAGATTTATCTAATGAAGAAAATGGTGGACTTTCAGATGATGATGTTCTTAATTTTGAAAACGGTGATCCTGAATTTATAGACCGTTCAGTATTCTCTCCAAATTTTGAAAATGCCGAAAATATTCTAGAAGGAAAAAGATTTCATTTAGAACACCAATATCAATTAAGTAAAACAAACGACTCAATTAATAAAGGCAGTATTTTTGTAGGTAATATTCTAACTTTCGAAGATAAATATTACCAATTCACTCAAACTAATGTCGATGATTATTTTGGTGATGCCTTTTTAAGTAGCAATATAAAAGATAAAGTAAAATTAGAACACTTTAAAGCAAGCGGTTTTATTAATTATAATAGTAAATTATTAGGGGATCTTAAAGTTAATTTAGATTATCACAATTATAATTACGGATACGACGCACTAGTAGAGATTGAAGACAATTTAATTATAAACAGAATTAAAGGAAGTATTGTGTCCTTTGGAGGTGCTTATCAAAAGCAAATCAATAATTTTAAATTAGAAGGAGAGTTTGGCTTAAATATATCAGGAGATTTTAACGGTAACTTTCTTAACGCTTCCGCAGGATATAAAGTAAATGATGATTTGTCATTTAATGCATCGCTTAATTCAAGCTCCAAAGTGGCAAACTATAATCATTTATTGTATCAAAGTGATTATCTAAATTATAACTGGGACAACTCTTCAAGTTATAATAATATCGAAACTCAGCAATTAGCATTTAACATAGCATCCAATAAACTAATTAATCTAACTGCAGATTTTACTAGGATAGATAATTACACTTATTTTATTAAAAATGAATTAGATTTAATTAAATCTACCCAAGCAGATAATACCGTAAGTTATTTTAGGTTAAAAGCCAATCGCGAAATTAAGTTTGGTAAATTTGCATTAGATAATACAATACTATATCAAAACGTTAGTTCAGGAGAAGAACACCTTAATGTCCCAGACTTTATTACACGTAACACTATTTATTACTCCAGTAATATATTCAAAAACGCAATGTATTTACAAACAGGAATAACCCTTAATTACTTTAGTGATTATAATATGAATGGTTATGACCCTTTACTTTCTGAGTTTTATGTACAAGATGATGTTAAATTAGGAGGATCACCACGATTAGACTTCTTTTTAAACGCTAAAATAAGACAAACACGTATATATTTAAAAGCCGAACATTTTAATGCCGCATTTACAGGTTATAACTATTATTCCGCACCAAAATACCCTTACCGAGATTTCAAAATTCGCTTCGGTATCGTGTGGAATTTCTTCCTATAATTGTTGTGTAAAAATGTTTAGAGTTTACTAAAGCAATTTAAGTATATCATATACCCAAATAGGGGAGTGTTTATCACTTCCCTATTTTTTTTTTACATCGAACAACTCCATCAGTAATTCATCCAAAATATCCAATACACTATATATAGGATTGATTTTTTTTCTATTGAAAATATAAACAACGCTACTATTAAAGAATAAGAAAACCCACAATTTGTTCACACATTATATATACGTTATAAAAGCGTTAGAAGATTAACAGAAAGCAATAACCTTTGATTTGAGTATCAAAATCACTGTTAACAGGTATGTTTTCTGTAAATCAGAAAACCCTCACAGATATAAAACCCTCACCCGTAGCCATTAAGTAAATAAATAGAAATAAAGTTAAAAAAGGTTAGGATTAGGGATTAAAATAGGTGTATATTTGCAGCCGCTTAGAACGGCAACGTTTTAAGGGAAAATTCTTTCAGGAAGATGTTTATTAAATGTTAAGATAAGGTTTTAAAAACTTTATTAAAAAACTAATAAAAAACATTGTGGAAGTTAAAAAAGGGTTGTATGTTTGCAGCCGCTTAAAACGGCAACGTTTTAAGAAAAGATAAGATAAAAAGTTCATTAACATATTGAATTGACAGCGTAAGTGATTAACTGGAAACGGTTAATTACAAAAAGAGAATAAAAATTTTGAGTACACATTAATTCCTATTAATTGTTAAGACAATAGTGGAAACACTTAAAAATTTAACGATGAAGAGTTTGATCCTGGCTCAGGATGAACGCTAGCGGCAGGCTTAACACATGCAAGTCGAGGGGTAACATTGTGCTTGCACAGATGACGACCGGCGCACGGGTGCGTAACGCGTATAGAACCTACCTTTTACAGAGGGATAGCCTTTAGAAATGAAGATTAATACCTTATAGTATTTTAGATTAGCATTAATTTAGAATTAAAGATTTATCGGTAAAAGATGGCTATGCGTTCTATTAGCTAGATGGAGTGGTAACGGCACCCCATGGCTACGATAGATAGGGGCCCTGAGAGGGGGATCCCCCACACTGGTACTGAGACACGGACCAGACTCCTACGGGAGGCAGCAGTGAGGAATATTGGACAATGGAGGCAACTCTGATCCAGCCATGCCGCGTGCAGGATGACTGCCCTATGGGTTGTAAACTGCTTTTATACAGGAAGAAACACTCCCTCGTGAGGGAGCTTGACGGTACTGTAAGAATAAGGATCGGCTAACTCCGTGCCAGCAGCCGCGGTAATACGGAGGATCCAAGCGTTATCCGGAATCATTGGGTTTAAAGGGTCCGTAGGTGGATAATTAAGTCAGAGGTGAAATCCTGCAGCTCAACTGTAGAATTGCCTTTGAAACTGGTTATCTTGAATCATTATGAAGTAGTTAGAATATGTAGTGTAGCGGTGAAATGCATAGATATTACATAGAATACCAATTGCGAAGGCAGATTACTAATAATGTATTGACACTGATGGACGAAAGCGTGGGGAGCGAACAGGATTAGATACCCTGGTAGTCCACGCCGTAAACGATGGTTACTAGCTGTTCGGTTTTCGGACTGAGTGGCTAAGCGAAAGTGATAAGTAACCCACCTGGGGAGTACGTTCGCAAGAATGAAACTCAAAGGAATTGACGGGGGCCCGCACAAGCGGT
>NZ_CM128809.1:30000-620000 GCF_052934785.1 Lacinutrix undariae | reverse complement strand
GAGCAATATGCTGCAATTTATGGTTTATTGAAGTTTAATGATTCTTCTCAAATTGAGCAGGTTTATGCTGTGTTTACTTCTGTTGGTTTTGAAAGTAAGTGTGGTAGAATTGCTGCTTCGTATATTTTAAAACTGGGTAATGCGAGTTATAAGGCGAAATTAAAATTAGCTTTATTAGACAAATTCCCTAATGATCTTAAAATTGAAATATCAAATAGAGATTCATTTTTAAATACGTTAGCAGTTTACTTTTTACAAGATAAAAGTATTGATGCTGCGTTATTATATTATGTGTATTTATATTCTTTTGAGGATGTAAATATGCGTGATTCATTATTACGTTTTATTACTAAAGTTCCGTTGAAGGCTAATACTTTTAAGTCTATTAGATATATTTATCGTGCGAGTTTTGAACTTAATGATATTACTTTTTATGCTTTGGTATCTAAACAAACGGCGGTTAGCGCTCCTGGATATTCTTCAAATTATATTTATGTAAATAATGAATGGACGGATGCAGATGATGAGAAACAGAAAAAAAATCCAACAATAGCTTTTTCTAAAAAGACTAAAGCATATTTTAATAAAACAACTTATAAGTTTGTTTACGATATTAGTGTTAATAACTCTGAAAAATATGTTGATTACGCCACTAAACTTTTAGTTTCACTAGATGATACTGTTGATAACTGCAAAGAAGATATTCAATATAATTATATTTATAATTCTGAAAGAAGAAATTATCATACAGAAAAACGTACATATCCAAAATACCATGAATTTTCGGCTTTAATGTTTATTGTTTATGGTGCTTCAACTCAACTGAACCGCGAGCATAATAAATGGTTTTACACCGGTGATGTAAATTTTGATGCGTTACCACGTGAAGAATTATTACCTGAAATTTGGAATACTAAACCTAACGAGGTTTTATATATTTTGGTACATGCAAAAAGTGAGATTGCTATACAATTTGCTTTAAAGATTATTAAAGCGAATCGTGAATTTTTGGACGATATTTCTGATGATATACTTAAAAAACTAGTAGCTCATTATCACCCAAAAGTTTTAGAGTTAATACTTCGTGTTATTAAAAGTAAGTATAATTTAAAACAAGCAGAACCAAGTATTGTTATTGCTTTATTACAATCTAAAAATGAAAAAGCTATTGATTTAGCTTTAAATTGGGTGAATACTTATGAGCGTCATTATTTTTCTGACTCCAATTTTATCGCCAATTTATTACTTTGTGAAACAGAAAAAGTGGTTAATTACCTAAAATCATTATATGCAGATTATGCTAAATATAATGTTGCTATACAATTTAATCAACTAGAAAGTCTTTTTAAAAATCCTTCGGTTTTCTCTTTTGAACATTTATTAGCTATCAATAATTTAATAGGAAATACTCATTTTGGGGAGTTACTTAATAAGGTTTTGGATACAGATATTATTGAACTCGCAAAATCTAGTTTGGTTACCAATAAATTATTTGCTGCCAATTTAGCAAAGCAGAACACAACATCTAGCGATATATTATTTAAAGATTCTATTGATGATTATATTCAATCTGACGACGCTCAATTACGCCATGTAGGAATTGAATTGCTATCAACATTCCCCGATGATTTTTTATTAAAGCATCATAAAATGATAAGCGGTTTTTGCTTTTCGGAATATAGCGAAGTACGTACAGCAATACAACCAACTATTGAACGCTTGATAATTTTAGATTTAAATTTTAAAAATAATCTCTTTAATAATTTATTACAGATTATTAATGTTGAAGAAAATTACGAAGGTCTTCATCTTAATTGTTACACACTTTTAACCGATAACTATAGCATTTATCTCAACGATATTTCTGAAGAGCAGATTTTTAGTTTGGTATTATCTAACTATGAATATGCTCAAAAAATAGGAACTCCGTTATTTATCACTAAAACCAATTTACATAGTTTACCAATGCGTACGATTGTAAATTTTGCAAATAGTGCCATTTTTGATGTTAGAAAAATGATACAAGATTATTTTACAACACATATAGATCGTATAAATAATGAATTGGAAGCTGCATTATTGATCTATAATTCTACATGGGAAGACATGATAATATGGAGTTGTACATTTTTTGAAACTTATATTACGCCAGAAAATTGGACCACAAATATGTTATTATACGCTTGCGATCATACTAAAAAAGACGTTCAAGCTTTTGGTAGAAAAATGATAACACAACATTTTACCGAAGATAAAGGTTTACCGTTGTTATTAAAACTCCAGGAACATCCTACAAAAGATATGCAGTTTTTTGTAACTAATTATTTAGATAATTATGCAAAAGATAACGAAGCTGTGATTTTAAAATTAGAACATTTTTTTAAATCTAGTTTATTTAATATCAATACCCATCGTACAACAAAAACTAGAATTTATGCCTTTTTAGAAGCAGAATCTATAAAAAGCATTGCAGTTGCAAACATGACGATTACTTTAATTAGTTCGGTTTTAGGCACCAAAATTAAAACAGATACAAGTCATAATATTGATGTGTTATTATCTATTGCAGAACACCACCCAAATTTAGAAGTTCCATTATTAATAAAAATGAATTAGGAGATGCAGTTTAATTATAAATATGGAAGTACAAGCGCTGTTAATAATGGCGTATCTTCAACAGGTGTCAATTTTGCTCCCGATGTATTACGTGAACCTACTTTTTTTGTAGGAACTTTAAATGAAAAAATCCCTTTTCGCGAAGCCATTTCTGCATTACATCATGTAGTGGTTGCCGATTTTAATTTTCAACCTAAAGACAATACCGCATATTTAGCTTGGTTAAAAAGTCAGGAAGAAATCTGGTTAGCTCAAGCAAGTGGCGAATTATCTAAATTACAAACCGAAATTCATAATGTACGCGCAAAATTAGAAGGACTTCGTAAAGAACGCGAATTAATTACTAAGCCTTATTATAAAGCGCAAAGTGCATATTTTAAATATTTATACAAACGCGATTATGATGCGTGGATGGTTTTAGATCCCGTAATTACTGTGCATCCCGATCAAGTATTTTTTGAATGTTTTAGTAAAGATGAATCCGTTTACGGAAAATTATCTTGCGGTTACGACGTGTTTAACCATATTAATGAATTTAAATGTGGAACCACAAATATCGATTACTCGAAAAAACTATACGAGGAATTTCAGAAAATAAGAACTTATAAAACCACCGATTTTAAAA
Organism: Lacinutrix undariae; assembly: GCF_052934785.1. NCBI lineage: Bacteria > Pseudomonadati > Bacteroidota > Flavobacteriia > Flavobacteriales > Flavobacteriaceae > Lacinutrix > Lacinutrix undariae. The sequence continues at coordinate 616,759 of NZ_CM128809.1, read as the reverse complement.
TTGATCCCAAAGGATTTGATGTTAAAACTACAGGAGAAGATACTTACAGAGAAGTAAAAATAGATTTACCGGATAGTTGGGTACGTGGATTTTTACAAGTAAGTAGTGCAATGACTTCAAAAAAAGTATCTTTTGAATTAGAAGCTATTGACATTGCTAATTTTATTTCGGTATTAAAACGGAATAAAGAACGAAAAGGTCCGCGGTCAATTAAATATATTCTCAAACCTAACCAACCCATTATTGCTGTTTTTGAACCTTGGAATATTGAAGTAGTTTGTAAACAATCAATTTATAAAGGTGAAAGTGCCCAAGAAATTAGAGTTTGGGGTCGTCGCCGAATTTTACTTTTAGAACGATTATTACCTATTACCAATAAATTTACAGTACATCTTTTAGGATCTGGAATGCCTTCATTTTACACCGCACATCTTACATCACAAATGTATTTTACTTTAGGACTTTCTGGGTGGACAGCAAATGATTGGACGCAATCTAGCCAATTAGATTTATTAGCTCCACGAACACAAGTTCCGGCAACCACTATGCAATCTATTTATTTAGAATTACGTAAAAATTGGTTTGCAAACGAAAATGATTTAGCCAAAACTTTAAATTTAAAAGTTTCAACAGTTAATAAATCACTTGAAACTTTTACCCAAGCTGGAAAAGTAATTTACGATTTAAAAAATAAAGTATACCGCATTCGCGAATTAAAACGAGATGGTATTGATATTGAATCGTTACGTTTTTCTAGCGAAACCGATAAAGAAGCTTATAAATTAATGACACATGGCGCGGTTAGTGATTTAAACGTTCACGAAAAAAGCGATAAAATAGTTCTCACAAGTTTAGTGAGTAATACATATAAAGCGGTTGTAGTTATTGACAAAGATTTAAAAATTGTTGATGGTAATTGTAGTTGCGATTATTTTTATATGAATAAATTAACAAAAGGACCTTGCTCACATTTATTAGCGACAAGAATCACTTTTGATAAAAAATAATATTATATTTAAACCATGGTAGTAATAAGATAAAAACCTTGCATTTTGATTGGTGGATCGCCAATCTTGCTTACAGATACCGAACGCGTCACTGACTCGAACTTAACTTGTGAAATAGGTACTAGTGTACCATTTCCGGTTAAACTTCTGCGAAGTGAAATAGTACACTAGTACCTATTTCACTGGAGTTGTTCAATTCAGTCTTAAGAATCGTACGAAGGGAACTAAACATACATCTTATTGCTACCTTTTTTTTGTTATATGAAAAACTCTACAGAAAGAAGACAAGAAATTTATGATAAAATAAAAGCATCGTCTAAGCAAGAATATATTCTTTCTGAAATGAAGCGTTTAGGTTTTTGGAATGATGTTGACTTAGATTTTAAAGCGGTAAATGCTTTCTTTAAAGAAGAGAGTGAATTATCTCGCGAGCTAAGTAAATTATTACAAGAAAAAAATATCATTGAAGATCCCGAAGCCTTTTTAGCTCAAAAACATCAAGAACGAAAACGCGCTTCAAAACTATCTCAAAAAGAAACTAAAGTACGTCGTGAAAAAGAACGTTTGGAAAAGGCCGAAAAATGGCAAATTTCTAAAGCTAAAGACATCATTTATTTGGGTGAAAATTATTCGCACCAACTTAATGAGCAAACTTCAGATGTTAATAGATTACAATTAAATAATCTTCCAATTTTACATACCGCAGAAGATATTGCAAAAGCAATGCATATCACTATTGCTGAACTTCGTTTTTTATCCTATTCCCGAAAAAACTCGAAAGTAAACCATTACAAACGGTTTCAAATGGCAAAAAAATCTGGTGGTTATCGTTTAATTTCGGCACCTATGCCTAAATTAAAAAAAGCACAACACTGGATTTTAGAACATTTATTAAACCATGTTTCTGTGCATGAAAATGCTCATGGCTGTGTGTTAGAAAAATCAATAAAAACTAATGCAACGCCACATATTGGAAAAGCGGTTGTGATTAATCAAGATTTTAAAAACTTTTTCCCATCTGTAACTTACACGCGCATTAAAGGTGTGTTTATGAGTTTAGGATATTCTCATCAAGTGGCTACAATTTTTGCCTTAATCTGTTCGGAACCTAAAATTTTGGATGTCTCCTTATTAGGTGAAAATTATTACGCACAACGTGGCGATCGTTTTTTACCTCAAGGTGCGCCTTGTAGTCCGGCAATTACTAATATTTTATGTAAGAAATTAGATTATAGGTTATCTGGATTGGCAAAAAAATACAATTTTGTGTACACTCGTTATGTTGATGATATTACATTTTCTGGTACTGTAGACGCTTATCCTAATATTTCAAAAATTCTGAAGTATTCAAGATATATTGTGAAGTCAGAAAATTTCACTTTACATCCCGAAAAATTACGTATTATGAAACGTAATGCTAGACAAGAAGTAACAGGTGTTGTGGTGAATGAGAAAGCTAATATTCCGAAGGCATCATTAAAACGTTTCAGAACCCTTTTATTTCAAATTGAAAAAGATGGAATTGAAGGTAAATATTGGACTAAAGGTGGAAATGTTTTAGCACAAATTGATGGATATGCTAATTATATTTTTCAGATTGATCCTGTAAAAGGCGCTATTTATAAACAACGTGTTGCTAATATTTTAATTACATATAATTATAAAGAAGCACATAAAAAGGCTTATCCTTCTGTAGCTAAACAAGGTGAAAGTACTTCGGTATTTGATAATGTTTTCAAAAAAATAAAATCGTTTTTTAGACGATAAATTAATTTTTCAACAGAATATATCCTCTAATTTTTCATTTTTATGAACAGCTGTATCTAAACAAGTCGTTTAATTATGTATCTTGAAACTTCTTTTAAAACTAAGTAATGGATACCAATAAGGAGCTAGATTTAGCATGGAGTTTTGTTAATCACACCAACAGAAGTGTGTTTTTGACAGGAAAAGCAGGTACTGGAAAAACAACGTTTTTACATAAGTTAAAAACGGCATCTTTAAAACGTATGGTTGTTGTGGCACCTACTGGTGTTGCGGCGATTAACGCAAAAGGGGTAACTATTCATTCCTTTTTTCAAATGCCTTTTGGACCAATACTTCCGGAAACGGACTTAAATGCCAATGCAGGTTTTAATAGAAAATTTAGTAAAACAAAAATCAACATTATTAAATCTATGGATTTATTGGTGATTGATGAAATTAGTATGGTGCGCGCCGATTTGTTGGATGGTATTGATAAAACATTACGTCGTTTTAAATCGCGTGATAAAGTTTTTGGCGGTGTTCAAGTTTTAATGATTGGTGATTTGCAACAATTATCGCCTGTAATTAGAGATAATGAGTGGCAATTACTAAAACCATATTATCAAAATGGATTCTTTTTTAGTAGTATGGCTTACCAACAAAGTATGGCGATTACTATTGAATTACAACATATTTACCGTCAGGATAATCCTACGTTTATTAATATTCTAAATGAAATTAGAAATAATTGCCTAACGGAATCTTCGGCTGCCGAATTAAACAAACGTTTTGACCCCGATTTTAAAGCCACTTCAACCGATGGTTATATTGCATTAACTACTCATAATAATAGGGCAGAAGCTACAAATCTTGGAGAGTTAAAACAATTGTCGGCAAGAGCGTTTACTTATAAAGCAAAAGTAGATGGGAAATTCCCGGAACAATCCTATCCTAATAAAGAAACGTTAAGTTTAAAAGTAGGTGCTCAAGTGATGTTTATTAAAAATGATAGCTCACCAGATAAACGATATTTTAATGGGAAAATAGGGAAGATTATTTCTCTAAACAAAGATGAAGTTGAAGTAAAATGTCCTGGAGATAGTTCTAGTATTACCACAAAAGTAGAAGTTTGGGAAAACATAAATTATAATGTTGATCCAGAAACAAAAGATATAAAAGAAGAACGTATTGGAGGTTTTACACAAATTCCATTACGATTGGCTTGGTCAATAACCATACATAAAAGTCAGGGTTTAACTTTTGAAAAAGCCATTATTGATGCCGAAGGTGCTTTTGCTCACGGTCAAACTTACGTAGCTTTAAGTAGATGTAAATCTTTAGAAGGTTTAGTTTTAAAGAGTAAAATTCATCCCAAACAAATTATTAGCGACAGCAATGTGATTTCGTTTAATAAACGTGCACAAGAAAATGCACCTGATAGCTTTGTTTTAGAAAACTCAAAAAAAGTTTTTCAGTTAGATTGTATTGTTGAGATTTTTAATTTCTATCAGTGGTTATATCCTGTAAATAGAATTTTAGATATTTTCTATAAAAACCGAGGTAGTATTGTTGGTGATATTGAAACGCCTTTAATTGCGATGAAAGATTGCATTACCAATTTACTAAAAGTGAGTCATGGTTTTAGCTCTCAATTAAGACAATTAGAAGATGATGATCGCCTCCCAGAAAGTAGTAAAGTGATTAATGAACGTTTTACAAAAGCGGTTACATATTTTAAAACTGAAACGGAAAAGAAACTAATAGCCTCTTTAGAAAACTTGAAATTTACAACTGATAATAAAGTTTTAGAAACCGATATTTTTAAGCAAACTGACACTTTAGATGAGTTATTAGATATAAAAATGCTTTATTTTAATAATTTAAAAGATGGTTTTAAAACCAATACCTTTTTAGAGTTACGCGCAAAATCTGTATTTTTAACTAAAAATAAACCTAAAAAGAAGAAAAGCACTATTGTTGACGGGACTACCAATGTAGATTTATATGAAATTTTACGCATCTTAAGAAACGAAATTGCCGAAGAAAACGAGTTGATCCATTATCAGGTTTTTACACAAAAAGCATTGTATGCTATGTGTGAATCTTTACCAACCACTACCAATCAGTTGTTAAAAATTGATGGCATGGGAAAAGTACGTGTTGAAAAATATGGCGCTCAAATTTTAAAAGCTATAAAAGCTTTTTGTGAAGAAAATGATATAGATTCTGAAGACAGAAATACAGGTGTTAAGGCTGAAAAGAAAGTTAAAAAAGTAGATACACGAACACAATCTTTAGAACTTTTCAAAAAAGGAAAAACAATAAAAGAGATTGCTGCACATAGAGAATTAAACGAGAATACTATTTTTAGTCATTTGGTAACTTTTATCCCTTCTGGGAAAATTAAAATTACAGATTTAATGTCTAAAAAACATTTTGAAGCTTTGAAGAAAGAAATTCCGAAGTTAAAATATGATACGCTTTCAGATTTAAAACATCAGTTAGATGAAAAATATTCTTACGGAGAATTACGATTAGTTGTTGAAGATTTAAAACGCGATTAATTAGTACATCATTTTATAAAAAAAAAGACTCAACCTAAGTTGAGTCTTTTTTATGTACTATATAAAAGGATTATCCTTTAATAATTCCCCTTGAGATCACAATTTTTTGAATCTCAGAAGTTCCTTCATAAATTTGAGTAATTTTTGCATCACGCATTAAACGCTCCACATGGTATTCTTTTACAAAACCGTTTCCACCGTGAATTTGTACAGCTTCTACAGTATGTTCCATAGCTACTTTACTAGCGTATAATTTTGCCATTGCACTAGACATGTCGTAATTATTACCTTGATCTTTATCCCAAGCAGCTTTCATTACTAACATTCTTGCAGCTTCAATTTCAGTATGCATATCAGCTAATTTAAAAGCAATAGCTTGATGATTACAAATTTCTGTACCAAAAGCCTTACGTTCTTTTGAGTATTTTAAAGCTAACTCATAAGCACCAGCAGCGATACCTAAAGCTTGAGATGCAATACCAATACGTCCACCAGATAAAGTTTTCATTGCAAATTTAAATCCAAATCCATCTTCACCAATACGGTTTTCTTTAGGTACTTTTACATCATTAAATTGTAAAGTATGAGTATCACTACCTCTAATACCTAATTTATCTTCTTTAGGCCCAATGTGAAAACCTTCCATGCCTTTTTCAACAATAAAAGCATTAATTCCATGGTGTCCTTTTTCTCTATCTGTTTGTGCAATTACTAAATATACATCAGCTCTTCCTCCACTAGTAATCCAGTTTTTAGTACCGTTTATTACATAGTGATCTCCCATATCTATTGCTGTTGTACTCTGTGATGTTGCATCACTACCAGCTTCTGGTTCACTTAAACAAAAGGCTCCAACATTTTCACCTGTAGCTAATTTTGTTAAGTATTTTTGTTTTTGCTCTTCGTTAGCATAAGTTTCAAGACCGTAACAAACTAAAGAGTTATTTACAGAAACAATTACAGAAGCCGAAGCATCTATTTTTGATAATTCTTCCATAATTAATACGTAAGAAATAGCATCCATACCACTTCCACCATATTTAGGGTCTACCATAATTCCTAAAAATCCTAGCTCTCCCATTTTTTTAACTAATTCTGCAGGAAATTCCTGTTTGTTGTCTCTTTCAATGACACCCGGTAATAATTCGGTTTGTGCAAAATCGCGAGCTGCATCGCGAATCATGATATGCTCTTCTGTAAGATTAAAATCCATAGTTGTTAAATATTGTAGAATTGATAAAAATATGATGGCAAAGATATAATTTTGTTAGCGTTTTTTCAATATAGAATAGTATTTTTACAGATATGTTAATAGATTCTTATAATATAGTTGCGGTAATGTCTGGGACTTCTCTAGATGGGATAGATGTTATTTATCTTAATTTTAAATGGGATAATGGTTGGAAGTATACTGTTTTTGAAAATGAAACTATTTCATATTCAAGGCATTGGGTTGGTGTTTTGCGTAATTTAATAGACCGTGATATTTCTGAATTAAAAACAATTGACCGAGATTATACCACATATTTAGCTACTGTTATAAATAAATTTATAGATAAAAATAATATTAAAAATATCCATGCTGTTTGCTCTCACGGTCATACAGCTTTGCACCAACCTCATAATGGGGTCACATATCAGATAGGAAATCTCCCAAAATTAGCCACTTTAATTCATCAAACTGTTGTTTGTGATTTTAGAGTTGAAGATGTTGCTCTTGGAGGTCAAGGTGCACCATTAGTGCCAATAGGAGATGCATTATTATTTAAAAATTTTGATTTTTGTATCAATCTTGGTGGTTTTGCTAATATCTCAACAGAAGAAAACCAACAACGTATCGCTTATGATATTTGTCCTGTAAACATTGTGTTAAACCATTATGTGAAACAACTTGGGTTTGATTATGATGATGAAGGGAAGATTGCTGCTTCAGGAAAAATTAATAACAATTTACTTGAAAAACTCAATGCTTTGGAATTTTATACTAAAACTCCTCCAAAATCTCTAGGGCTAGAGTGGGTTTCAAAATATATCTTTCCGCTAATTGATAGTTATAATTTAGAAATTAATACCATATTAAAAACATTTATTGAGCATGTGGCTATTCAAATTTCAAAAGCTATAAATACAAAAGTAAAAGCATCAGTTCTAATTACTGGAGGAGGTGTATATAATACCTATCTTATACAAGAAATACAAGCATTAACTACTCATAAAATTGAGCAACCAAACAATGAAACTATTGAATTTAAAGAAGCCATTATTTTTGGATTATTAGGAGTCTTAAAACTAAGAAACGAAATTAATTGTTTGAGTTCTGTTACAGGAGCATCAAGAAATCATAGTTCAGGTAAGATTTACATCATATAAAAATATTGAAAAATTAATATTTAAGGATTATTAGTTTTTTATATTTGTTGAAGATTAATTAACAACATGAAATGCGCTTAATGATTAAATTTAAGCAAATGACAGTCATATAACTATAAAATGAAAGATTTACTTCAAAAATACGAAGACAAAGAGCCAGAAATTATTTTTAACTGGAAAGACTCAGAAACAGAAGCCGAAGGTTGGACCGTGATCAACTCATTAAGAGGTGGTGCAGCAGGAGGAGGAACCCGTATGCGTAAAGGATTAGACATGAACGAAGTTTTATCTTTAGCAAAAACAATGGAAGTTAAATTTACGGTATCTGGACCAGCTATTGGTGGTGCAAAATCAGGAATTAACTTTGATCCTAAAGATCCAAGAAAAAAAGGGGTTTTAGAACGTTGGTACAAAGCGGTGTCTCCATTACTTAAAAGTTATTATGGGACTGGAGGAGACTTAAACGTAGATGAAATTCATGAAGTAATTCCAATGACAGAAAATGTTGGAGTTTGGCATCCACAAGAAGGAGTTTTTGAAGGTCACTTTAAACCAACACAAGCAGATAAAATTAACAGAATAGGACAATTAAGACACGGTGTAATCAAGGTTATTGAAAACCCAACTTTTTCGCCAGATGTTAATAAAAAATATACAGTAGCCGATATGATTACAGGTTACGGTGTTGCTGAAGCAGCAAAACAATTTTACGCAGTTCGCAATGAGTCTATTGTTGGAAAACGTGCTGTAGTGCAAGGTTTTGGAAATGTAGGAGCTGCAGCAGCTTTTTACTTAGCTCAAATGGGAGCAAAAGTTGTTGGTATTATTGATATTGTTGGAGGGTTAATAAAAGAAGAAGGATTTACTTTTGAAGAAATCACAGCACTTTATTTAAACAAAGACGGTAATACTTTAGGAAAAGGAGATTTAATCCCTTTTGATGAAATGAACAAAAAAGTATGGAGTTTACAAACTGAAGTTTTTGCACCGTGTGCTGCTTCTCGTTTAATTACTAAAGACCAAATTGATCAAATGATTAATAGTGGATTAGAAGTGATTTCTTGTGGAGCAAATGTACCTTTCGCAGATAAAGAAATTTTCTTTGGACCTATCATGGAATACACAGATAATAAAATTAGCTTAATTCCAGATTTTATTTCAAACTGTGGTATGGCAAGAGTATTTGCTTACTTTATGGAGAAAAAAGTACAAATGACAGATGAGGCCATTTTTAGTGATACTTCAGACATCATCAAAAAAGCTATTGAAAACGTATATCGTAAAAATCAAACAAAAACCGGTATTAGTGCAACTGCTTTTGAATTAGCACTAAAAGAACTTATTTAATATAAAATTTTATGGGAACAATAATTGTATTAGTCTTTGTAGTAGGCTATTTAGCGATAACGTTAGAGCACAATTTAAAAATTGATAAGCTTATTCCTGCATTAGTAATGATGGCCATAAGTTGGGCATTAATTGCTTTAGGTATTGATAGCTTTCCGCAGTGGTTTGACTCTGCAAAACATACGCTTTTAGATAATTTTGGTTTACTTGGCCATGAAGAGAAAATGCATTTAATGGAAGAAACGTTGTTGCACCATTTAGGTAAAACAGCCGAAATTCTAGTGTTCCTATTAGGCGCAATGACAATTGTTGAAATCATTGATTATTTTGATGGTTTTTCAACAATTAAAGGTTTTATCAAAACAAAAAGTAAAAAACGAGTACTTTGGATCTTTGGGTTTTTAGCATTCTTTTTATCTGCAATTATTGATAACTTAACGGCTACAATTGTATTAATTTCAATCTTACAAAAACTTATTGGTAATAGAGATGTACGTATTTGGTATGCAGGTTTAATTATTATAGCAGCAAACGCAGGTGGTGCATGGTCTCCAATTGGAGATGTAACAACAACTATGTTATGGATTGGTAAAAAAGTAACTACAGGTCATTTATTTGTATACTTATTTTTACCATCATTACTATGTATGTTAGTTCCTACATTTATAGCTTCATTCTTACCAGCATTCAAAGGGAAGTTAGAAGATAATGAAGAAAAAGATGATAAACCAAAAAACAAGCATAGCTCAAAAATGTTATACTTAGGACTTGGAGGAATTGTTTCAGTACCCGTTTTTAAAACAGTAACACATTTACCTCCTTATGTAGGTATGATGTTAGCATTGGGTATTGTTGCTGTATTTGCTGAAATTTATAGTAATTCAAAATTTGCCATGTCTGCAACAGTAGATGAAGACAGTGATTACGAAGGAAGTCATAGTCCAATTCACCATTCATTATCAAAAATTGAAATGCCAAGTATCTTATTTTTCTTAGGAATTTTAATGGCAGTTGCTGCTTTAGAATCTTTAGGAATCTTATTTGGTTTCGCTTCTACATTACAAGATTCAATGCCAATGCTAGGAACAGAAATTCACCACGGTGGCGTTTCAGATTTAGTAGTATTATTATTAGGAGTTGGATCGGCAGTTATTGATAATGTACCATTAGTAGCAGCCAGTTTAGGTATGTTTACTGAAGGATTAGATAATGAACTTTGGCACTTTATCGCTTATTCAGCAGGAACAGGTGGAAGTATGTTAATCATTGGATCGGCTGCAGGTGTTGTAGCTATGGGAATGGAAAAAATAGATTTTTTCTGGTACCTTAAAAAAATCTCTTGGTTAGCCTTAATTGGTTTTCTTGTTGGTGCAGTTGCATTTATGTTTACAAGAACTATTGAGTTGCCATCAGATACAGATGCTGAACATACTGCTGCACATGCTGCAGAACATGCTGCAGCTTCTATCTCAATAAATGATAGTGCAGATATACTTAAGTTATAAAATACACGTTATTACAATAGTTAAAAATATATTATATGAGTTTAAATATTAATTTACAAGATGGTGTAGAATTGCTTCCAGAAGAGGAAAGCGTTAAAAAAACACTATCTATCATTGAGCTAATTAGTAGTGGAGGACTTGCTGGTCAAATTATTATAGCACTTCTTTTTGTACTTCTAGTAATGGCTATTTATATTTATTTTGAAAGAATTTTTGCAATAAAAGCAGCATCTCAAATAGATTCAAACTTTATGAATCAAATTAAAGATCACGTTAGTAATGGGAAAATTGATTCAGCTCAAATGTTATGTGCTCAACAAAATACACCTGTTTCAAGATTAATAAATAAAGGAATTTCTAGAATTGGAAAACCTTTAGAAGATATTAATACCGCTATTGAAAACGCAGGACGATTAGAAGTGTACGGACTAGAAAAAAATGTAAGCGTTTTAGCTACAATTTCGGGTGCAGCACCAATGATTGGGTTCTTAGGAACTGTAATAGGTATGATTTTATCTATTTTCGAAATTGCAAATTCAGGAGGTCAAATAGATATTAAACTATTAGCTGATGGATTATACACTGCAATGACTACAACCGTTGCTGGGTTAATTGTAGGTATTGTAGGATACATTGCCTATAATCACTTAGTGGTTAAAACAGACAAAGTAGTATACCAAATGGAAGCAAATTCATTAGAATTTTTAGATCACCTAAACGAGCCTATTTAATGAATTTAAGAGGAAGAAATAAAGTGACGCCAGAATTCAATATGTCATCTATGACAGATATTGTATTTCTGTTATTGATATTTTTCATGCTGGCGTCAACTTTAGTAACTACAAACGCTATTGATATTCTCTTGCCAAAAGCAAGCGGAAAAACAGAGAACAAAAAATCTGTAGCAGTAAGTATTACTAAAGACTTAAAATATTATATCGATCAGAAATTGGTAGGAGAAAACGTATTAGAAAATCAGTTAATTACTGCATTGTCTAAAGATGAACAACCTACAATTGTGTTAAGAGCAGAAAAATCTGTTCCGGTAGAACATGTGGTAAAAGTTATGGATATCGCTAACCGAAATAAATATAAAGTTATTTTAGCAGTACAGCCTAATAATTAATTCCGAAAATGAAGTATTTAGAAACCAAACACGAACAAAATTCAGCTAAAATAACAACACTTATTATTGTTATTCTGGTCTTACTTATGTTTGTAGTTGGTCATGATTATGTAGATCCTCCAGAAGAATACGGTGTTGCTGTAAACTTTGGAACTACAGATTTTGGTAGTGGAACAGTGCAACCTAAAGCACCTATTAAATCGGAACCTAATGAGAAAATTACCGAACCCGTAATTGAAGAATCTCAACCAGAAACTACCGAAACTGAAGAAACTACACCTGTTGAAGAAACATCTAAAACCGAAGATGTTATTACAGCAGAATCAGCAGAATCTATTGCAATAAAAAAACAAAAAGCTGCCGAAGCTAAAGCAATCTCAGAAGCTAAAGCAGAAGCAAAACGTGTTGAAGCAGCAAAAAAAGCAGCAGCAGAAAAGAAACGTAAAGAAGAAGCTGAAAAGAAAAAAGCTCTCGATGCACTTATTGGAGGTGTTACCAAATCTGAAGGTACAGAAACAGGAGGAGAAGGTCCTGATAATAAAGGCGGAGATAAAGGCCAATTAGATGGAGATCCTTATGCGCCATATAATGGAAATCCTGGATCAGGTGCAGGAGGAATGGGCTACGGATTAAATGGTAGAGGTAAACCTAGCTTTAAAGTTTATGATGGTTGTGAAAATGAATACGGATTAATAGTTGTTGATATTGTAGTTAACCAAAGCGGAAATGTTATTGAGGCAACTCCAGGAGCAAGAGGAAGTAGCAATGCAACAACTTGTCTTAAAGAAGTCGCTAGAAAAATTGCGAAGTCTTATAAATGGCCTGCCGATGCAAATGCACCTACACGACAATTTGGTAAAGTGAGTATCAATTTTACCCCTTCAAATTAAAAAATGACTTATACAGAGACTGTAAACTGGATGTTCCAGCAGTTACCCATGTACCAAAATCAAGGGAAAACTGCCTATAAAAAAGATTTAACCAATACCTTATTATTAGCCGAACATCTTAATAACCCAGAACGTGATTTTAAAAGTATTCATGTTGCTGGTACCAATGGAAAAGGCTCCACAAGCCATATGCTAGCTTCTGTTTTACAAGAAGCGGGCTATAAAGTTGGCTTATATACCTCTCCACATTTAAAAGATTATCGTGAGCGTATTAAAATAAACGGTAAAGATATTACCGAAGATTTTGTTGTTGCGTTTATTGAAAAACATCAAAATTTTCTTGAGGCTAATAATTTGTCATTCTTTGAAATGACCGTTGGAATGGCTTTTAGTTATTTTTCCGAAGAAAAAGTAGATATCGCCATTATTGAAGTGGGGCTTGGTGGACGTTTAGATTCTACAAATATCATTACCCCAGAAGTATCTGTAATTACAAATATAGGATTAGATCACACCCAATTTCTTGGAAATACGCTTGAAGCGATTGCTAAAGAAAAAGGAGGTATTATTAAATCTAATGTTCCTGTAGTTATTGGTGAAACTCAAGAAGAAACTCAAGATGTTTTTAAAGTACTTGCCAAAACTCATCACTCAACTATTTATTTTGCAGATGAAACAGTAATTAATATTTTAGAATCTGATTTAGTAGGGAATTATCAGCAACATAATATTAAAACAGTTATAAAAACTATTGATGTGCTTTGCAATCGCGACTTTTTGGTTACTGAAAATCAATTAAAAAACGGGTTGCTTCATGTTGTGAAAAACACCAATTTAAAAGGGCGTTGGCAAGTATTACAAAACCAACCTAAGATTGTTTGTGACACTGCACATAATAAAGAAGGCTTAATTTATATTGTTGAACAATTAAAAACAGAAGTTTTTGATAACTTGCACATTGTTTTTGGAGTTGTAAATGATAAAGATTTAAGCTCAATATTACATCTCTTACCTAAAAAAGCGACTTATTATTTCTGTAAGCCAAATATTTTTAGAGGACTTGATGCAGAAGTTTTACAATCTGCTTTTCTTTCTGAAGACTTACATGGAGAAGTCTATTTAAGTGTAAATGAGGCTTTAATGTCAGCTAAAGCGAATGCAAATCCTGAAGATTTTATATATATAGGAGGGAGTACTTTTGTTGTAGCAGAAATAATTTAAAAAATAGTCTCAAAATATTTTTTTAGTTTCAAAAAGCGTCTTATATTTGCACTCCTCAATACAGAGGGCGACTAGCTCAGTTGGTTCAGAGCACTTGGTTTACACCCAAGGGGTCAGGGGTTCGAATCCCTTGTCGCCCACTTTATTTAAAAACTCTAAAGGAAACTTTAGAGTTTTTAAAATTATTAAAAAAGTATTGCAGGTTTTAAAAAGAGTGTTATATTTGCACTCTCATTACAGAGGGCGACTAGCTCAGTTGGTTCAGAGCACTTGGTTTACACCCAAGGGGTCAGGGGTTCGAATCCCTTGTCGCCCACTTCATTTAAAAACTCTAAAGGAAACTTTAGAGTTTTTTTTATGCCAAAATTTCTTAAAACTCATCTCATTTTGTAGGAAAATGGCTATATTACAGTCTTACATAATTAATAACTGAAAATGCCATTACATAATAGTATTAGAGCCTTTTATGAAGATATTTTTAAATCATTTGATTCGCCTTCTTTAGAAAAACATATTGAGCGAATTAATGACTTAGATACCTTTTTACCACATAATTCTACTTTTTTCTGTGTGACAAATAGTCAAGATTTGAGTTTCGATTTTATTAGTAAAAATATGTATCCATGTCTCGGAATTGATCCAGAGCTGCTTAAAAAAGATGCCATGCGCTATTTTTGGAGTAGGATTCATCCAGACGATGTGAAGCCCTGGTTGGAGGCTTTAAATGCCTTAATGAAATATACTTTAGAGGAAGTTGATCCTTCTGATCGTGATAAAATGAGTTATACGTGGAATTATAGGTTTAAAAATGGTAAGGATGAATATGTTAATGTTATTCAAAATACTACGCCTTTAGAGTTTGATTCTCAAATGAAGCCTGTTATGGGGTTAGCCCATTATACAGTTTTGAATCAACAGACTAAATTGAATATTATTGGAGCGGCTAAATTTTTGAATGCTAATAATGAATATGAAAATCGTTATTATAATGATTTTTCTCAGAAAGCATTATCAAATAGTATTACTAATAGAGAACGTGATGTTGTGAGGTTGCTTGTACTTAATTATTCTAGTAAAAAAATAGGTGAGCTGTTAAATATTAGTTCTAATACAGTGGATACGCATCGTCGTAATATTTTAAAAAAATTAAACATTTCTTCAACAGGTGAACTCGTTGGTTTACTGAAGAATAATATGAGTTTAATTTAAAAAATACTCAAATTGAGTATTGTAAGAATGTAATATATTTAAGATATTTGTATTTGTTACTACTAATTATTTTACGGGAGAAAAATAATTTGCAAAACCTAATCACTTTCTAGTGATTAGGTTTTTTTTTGCTATTATTTGAATGCTTTATAATGAAGAAAAACCAGGTTGTAATTGATTTATATATGTTGTAAGATTTTTGTAAACTTCATACATAATACTCAACTTAAGTATTGTGTATTTCAGGTAAAGCACTCATATTTGAATAGTTAATGTTAATTATTTTACGGGAGAAAATAGTTTGCCAGTCTAATCGCATTTATGTGATTAGGCTTTTTATTTATAGTAGTTTTAAAATACGCTCTAAAGCCATTCCTCTTGATCCTTTTATTAAAATTAAGCTATGGTTTACTTTTTTAAATAAAGCGGATTCAGAAAGCTCTTCAAACGTTTTAAATCTGTGTATTGAGTTGGTTGTGCTTTCTGTTTTATAGAAGTGCTCTCCTATAAGATGTGTTTCTCCTGTAAAATGTGTAGCTATATAATCTACTATATGTTGATGTTCGTTAGCAGATGTTTCTCCTAATTCAAACATATCACCTAAAAAGAGTGTTTTTTGTTCTGCATCATAACCTATAAAATTTTCTAATGCCGCAAGCATACTTGTTGGGTTGGCATTATATGCGTCCAATATTATAGTGTTATTTTCTATTTGTATTGTTTGAGATCTGTTATTGCTGGGTACGTAGGTTTCAATTGCCGATTTTATGTTTTCAACACTTACTTTAAAATAAGTTCCAATTGTAATGGCTGCGCTTAAGTTGCTAAAATTGTACGCACCAGTTAATTGACTTTTTATTTCAGTAGTATTAAAGTTAACGCTTACAAAAGGTTGCGAATTACTTAGCGTAATATTACTGAAGTTTGCAGAGTTTTCCCCAAACTTATATAATTTATCATATTCACCAACTTGTTTAACTTGTATAGGATCATTTGTATTTAAAAAGATAGTTTTATGATGTTGTTTTAAATGGACTAGCAATTCTGATTTTGCTTTTATAACCCCTTCAATACTACCAAATCCTTCTAAATGTGCTTTCCCAAAATTTGTTATTAAACCAAAATCGGGTAGTGCTATATTAGATAAGAATTCTATTTCTTTAGGATGATTTGCACCCATTTCTACAATACCAATTTGTGTGTCTTTAGTGAATTGTAATAAAGTTAATGGTACTCCAATATGATTGTTGAAATTCCCCACAGTTGCTGATGCTATATATTTTTTGGACAACACTGCGTGTATTAACTCTTTGGTAGTTGTTTTTCCATTACTTCCGGTGAGCGCTATTATGGGAATATTTAATTGCTTTCGGTGATAAGTAGCAAGTTCTTGGAGTGCAATGAGAACATTATCTACTAAAAAAATAGTTGTATCATTAGCGTAAGTTACTTCGTCTACAATAGCATATTTTGCGCCATTTTTAATCGCTTTTACAGCAAAAGTATTTCCGTTAAAATTCTCTCCTTTTAAGGCGAAAAACATACTGTTTTTAGTGATTTTTCTAGTATCGGTAGTTATTGTATCCGATTGTAAGAAATAGGTGTAAAGTTGTTCTGTATTCATAAAATAAATGTAATAAAAAAGCTCTAACATTTCTGTTAGAGCTTAGTATATTTTAATTAATTTTTAAAAATTAATGTCCTTTTTTACGACCTTGAGATTTTGATCCAGCTCTAGACATTGCACATCTAAATCCAATATAATCTGTAGCCATATCTTCTGGGTAATAACGTCTTTGTGATGGGTCAATCCAGTAAGCTCTGTCTTTCCAAGAACCACCTTTATAAACTCTTACTTTATCGTTAATTAAAGAAGTTCTGTCGTTTGATGTATCGTACTCTTTAATTAAAGCACCTGTAGAGTCTCTTTCTACGTGGTGATCTGGAGAGTTGTACATTTTACGAGTAGCAGAATTTCCTTCTTCACCCTCATTTTCGTCAAAACTTTCACTATAGTATCTAGATGACGTTACGTCTCCATCTCTGTAGTTAATGTTATCACTTTTATCAAAGTTTGTTCTTAGGTAAGTTTCGTTATCATCAATAGCTACTTTTAAAACTTCACCAGGTAAGTTTCTTGCTATTGTTTTACCATTACTTAAAGTATCGTAAACGATGTCTGCAGAAGTTACTACTACAACAGTACCGTCTTCATTAAGTGCATTTTTAGTATATACATTTCCACGGAAGTAGTTAAAGTCACTAAACTCATCATCTACTATTGGTCTGTAAACATCGGCTACCCATTCAGCAACATTTCCTGCCATGTCGTATAATCCATAATCGTTAGGTTCGTAAGACATTACTTCAGCAGTAATATCCGCACCATCATCAGACCATCCAGCAATTCCACCGTAATCTCCTTTTCCTTGTTTGAAGTTGGCCATTTGATCACCTCTAGTTTGTCTTTTACCAGAACGAGTGTATTGTCCATCCCAAGGATATTTTTTTCTACCTCTATAAACATTATAGCTTCTTAGGTCACTCATTCCAAGTGCTGCATATTCCCATTCAGCTTCAGAAGGTAATCTGTATTTTAATTGTATTGCTCCAGATTCTCTTTTCGCATAAATATTAATAGGATTTCCGTCAGCATCCGTTTGTTGTCTTCTTCTTCCACCTTCTAATACATCTGCATTTCCTCCAAAAGATTGAGTTGGTGCGTTGATGTAAGTATCAATGTTAAAGTTACTATCAGCAGAAGTGTCTGTAATGTTACTGTCTCTTTTTAAGTATCCAGCTTCTTGTAATCCCATCTCAGCTACACGATCTGATCTCCAATCTGCAAATTCTACAGCTTGAATCCAGCTAACACCTACTACTGGATATTCAGCATAACCAGGATAACGTAAATAATTTTCTGTCATCATTTCAGCATAACCTAAACGATTTCTCCATACTAATGTATCTGGAAGTGCTCCGTTATAAATTGCTTTGAAATTTGGATCTTCTGGTGGGTAAACTCTTTTTATCCAATCAAGGTATTCCAAATACATCATATTTGTTACCTCAGTTTCATCCATATAAAAAGATTGTATGTGTTGTTGATTTGGAGTATTGTTCCAATCATGCATCACATCATCTTGTACTTTACCCATAGTGAAAGTACCACCTTCAATAAATACTAAACCAGGAGCGGTTTCTTGCTCTTCAAACTCTGTATTGTATTGAAATCCTCCATTTTTGTCGTTTATATTCCAACCTGTTCCTCTAGAACTGTTCTTTGACGACGATTTGCTACAACTAAACATAGCTAAAGATAGCATTAAAGCTAATACAATCCTTAGATTAAAAACGTTTTTCATGTTCTTCATACTTTTTAAGTAAGCTAAATTATTTTCAGACACGCAATATAGCAATTATAGGTTATATAACAATCTTTTTTTATAAAAATACATTAAAAAAAGATGCATTTCAACCTGTTTTATGTGCAGATAAACGGGTTTATCTGTTTTTAACATTGCATTTTGTTACTTATTAACGGTGCAATAAATCAATTATTGTTGTAATTTTGAATAAAATTATTAATTGTAATACTAACCATAGTATACTGACGTTAATTATAATATGAAAAAATATTTACTCCTTCTATTGGTTGTAGTGAGCTTTACAGTAAATGCTCAGCAAAAAAGCTTTAAAATTGTTTGGGAAGACTCAAAAACGTTACAAACATCTAATGCTAGTCTTGTTGTGCCTGCTTTTAATGCTGAAAACTATAACTTTGACGTGCTCACAGGTGTTACTTTTTTTTCACAATGGGAAAGCACCGTTATTAACGAAAGTTCTGTAACGCTATCAAATGTTGCCTATACTACAATCTCACAATCTTATCTTAAAGATATTCCATTACATACAATTCCTACATCACCTAACTTAAAAATATATAATTCTAGAGCCCGAAGTACAAATTATGCGTATTTAGAAATGAGTCCTATTATAAAGGTAAATGGTGTTTATAAAAAAGTAACGGCTTTTACAGTTAATTATAATACCAACCAAAATAGTAGATCGGCATTTAGTGTTGCACAGTCTAATGCGATTGTTAATTCTGTTCTAAATTCAGGAGAATGGTATAAATTTTATGTTGAAAAATCTGGGGTTTTTAAATTGTCTAAATCTTTTTTAAATGATTTAGGTGTAAATACAAATAGTGTGGACCCTAGAAATATTAAACTATACGGTAATGGAGGTAAAATGTTACCTATGCCAAATGATGAGTATTATCCTTTAGATCTTGCTGAAAATGCGATTCAGTTTATAGGAGAAGAAGATGGAGATTTTGATAGTTCAGATTATATTTTGTTTTATGCTCAAGGTCCTCAGGGTGATGCTAACGATGCCTCAATAAATACTAATATTAACCCTTATACAGATCGTGCTTATTATTATATAAATGTAAGTTCTGGACAAGGAAAAAGAATGCAAAATTTGGCGCAACCTACTCAAGCACCAAGTGTGTCTTTTACAACTTATCATGATTTTCAGTTTCATGAGGTAGATGATTATAATTTAGTAAAAGTTGGTAGACGTTGGTTTGGTGATCGTTTTGGGGTTGAAAACGAAAAGGAATTTGAGTTCAGTTTTCCTAATTTAGTAACTAGCGAGCCTGCAAGAGTGAAAATTTATTTAGGAGCCGTTTCAGATGTGACTACAAGCATGTCGGTAAGTTTAAATTCAAATTCACTAACTACAATGTCATTACAGGGTATAGATAATCCTGTTTTTGCTTCAGGGAATTCTTTTATTTCAGATGTTAATTTAACTTCCGAAGATTTAGTATTCACATTTAATTATAACAATAATGGTAATCCTGCGTCTTATGGTTATCTAGACTATATTTCTGTAGAAGCAACGCGTCAGTTAACTTTTGATAATGATCAGTTTTTCTTTAAAAATAATGATGTTGTTGACCTTTCAGGTGTTGCAGAATATACAATCGCTAATAGTAGTAATTTAGCTGAAGTTTGGGATGTTACAGACAAATTTAATGTGACGCGTGTTGAAAATTCAGAAAATTCAAATGATTTTAGTTTTAAAGCTGAAGCTGGAATTGCTAAAACGTATTTGGCTGTCACGCAATTTGATTATTTTTTTCCTTCAAGAGAAAGTAGCACAACAGTTGCTAATCAAAATTTAAAAGGAACCATATTTAATAACAGTCAAGGTGAATTTCAAGATATTGATTATCTTATTATCTCTCCTGCTAATTTAGTCTCTCAAGCAAAACGTTTAGCCACTATTAATGAAGCTAAATATGACTTGAATGTAAAAGTAGTGACCTTAAATGAGATATATACTGAGTTTAGTTCTGGAGCTCAAGATATTGGAGGAATTAGAAATTTTGTAAAATATGTATACGATAATGCTTCTAATGAAAGTAGTCGTGTAAAATATCTGTGCCTTTTTGGAGATGCTTCTTATGATTATAAAGACCGTTTATCTTATAATACTAATATTGTTCCAACATGGCATTCATACAATAGTTTTAGTTTAACGAGTTCTTTTGTGTCTGATGATTTCTTCGGAATGATGGATCAGAACGAAGGAAACATGAATACGTCAAATAAATTAGATATTGCTGTAGGTAGAATTTTAGCTGAAACGCCTCAACGAGCTACCGAAATGGTTGATAAAATTGAAGCATATCACAGTACTGCATCTTTCGGTAATTGGCGAAATAATATCATTGTAATGTCTGATGATATTGATGAATCTTGGGAAGAGATCTTACAACAAACTACCGATGATATTGGAAATCAAATTACAGCTGAAAAACCTTTTTTCAATGTTGTGAAAATTCATTCAGATGCTTATGAGCAACAATCCGCATCTAGTGGAGACCGTTATCCAGCAGTTAATGATGCTATAAAAAATGCTATTGAAGTGGGCGCTTTAGTGGTTAATTATTTTGGACACGGAGGTGAAGATGGTTTAGCTAGTGAAAGAATTTTTGATAAAAATGATTCTCAAAATATTAGTAACACCTGTAAATACAACTGTTTTGTTACGGTAACTTGCGAGTATACTAGATTTGATGATCCAGGACGTCCAACAGCTGGAGAATATGTGTTTTGGAATACTCAAGGAGGAGCCGTAGGGTTATTAACAACAACACGACAAATATTTGTAAGTGTAGGTGTATCTTTCAATCTTGTTTTAGGACAATATTTATATGATTTCAATAATAATGAACACGTTTCAATGGCAGAAGCTTTAAGATTGACAAAAATCAATCCTTCTGTAACTGGACTATCACAAAAAAGGTTGGTGTTTTTTATAGGCGATCCAGCAATGAAACTAGCAGTGCCAAAACCCGATGTGCGTTTAACAAAAATAAACGATGTAGCAATTTCAGGAGAAACCGATGTCTTACAAGCTTTAGGGCGTGTAAAATTATCAGGAGAAGTTGTTGATGCTTCAGGAAATGTGCTTTCTAATTATGATGGCATTGTCACAATAACTGTTTTTGATAAAAATATTGAAAGACAAACCTTAGCAAATGATGGGATACAACAAAGTGGGTCACTTATTAAATTAGATTTTGAAACTTTAGGAGAAATTATATTTAAAGGTCAAGCTAGTGTAGCAGATGGATTGTTTGATGTAGAGTTTGTAGTGCCAAGAGATATTGGTATTCCCGTAGGAAATGGTAAGGTTAGTTTTTATGCCACGACTAGTAACTCAACAGAAGATCAGTCGGGAGCAAGTTTTGATATTCAAGTTGGAGGTGTAAATGAAAATGCTTCAGAAGATAATGTAGGGCCAGTAATTAACCTTTATATGAATGACCAAAATTTTGTATCTGGTGGAATTACTAATGAGTCACCATCAATATTTGCAAAACTTCAAGATGAAAATGGAATTAACACGTCAAGCGGAATTGGGCATGATATTACCGCTATTATTGATGGTGATGAAACCAATGCTTACGTGTTAAACGATTACTATCAAGCTAATGTAGATGATTATCAAAACGGAGAAGTTTTATTCCCTTTTAGAGATCTTGAACCAGGTTTACATACACTATCACTAAAAGCTTGGGATGTGTATAATAACTCGTCAACTACCGAAATTCAGTTTTTAGTACATGATGAAGATGAGAAACTTGTTATTACTAATGTATTAAATTATCCAAATCCGTTCGTAGATTATACTGAATTTTGGTTTAACCACAATAGTTCAGGTAATTTAGACGTTTCAGTACAGATATTTACCGTTTCAGGGAAAATTGTAAGAACTATAAATGAACAAACCTTAACAGAAGGATGCTGTAATCAAGGTGCATCATCATTATCTAGAAGCATTTCTTGGGACGGAAGAGATGATTTTGGTGATAAAATTGGAAAAGGAGTATATATATATAAACTTAAAGTACGTTCTAATCAGTTAAATAAGCAAGTGGAAAAAATCCAAAAACTTGTAATACTACAATAAAGATTTATATTTGCTGTTACATTAGTACTTACGAAGTATTAAATTTTGAATTATAAAAAATAACATGAAAAAATACATTTTAGCTCTTATTACATTATCAACTTTTAGTATTGTAAAAGCACAAGAAACTGTAATTATTCCAGATACAGATTCTAGAGTAATTACAACAGGAGTGCCATTTTTACTTATCGCATCAGATGCAAGAGCAGCAGGTATGGGAGATATGGGAGTTGCAACATCACCAGATGCATATTCTCAACAATGGAATCCTTCAAAATATGCGTTTTCTGAAACAAAATCAGGAATAGCAGTAAGTTATACACCGTATTTAAGTCAATTAGTAAATGATATTTTTTTAGGAAATGTAACTTACTTTAATCGTATTAACGAAAGAAGTGCCTTTGCCGCAAGTTTTAAATATTTTAGTTTAGGAGAAATTGAAATTGTTCAAGATGAATTCTCTCAAGCCTTAATTGAAAAACCAAACGAATTAACTATTGATGCTTCTTATTCTTTACGTTTAGCAGACCAATTCTCAATGTCTGTGGGATTACGTTATTTAAGATCAGATTTAAAAATACAAGCAGTTGATGCTAATGCAAGCGCAGCAAGTTCGATAGGAGTTGATATATCAGGATACTACCAAAGTGAAGAAGAAGCTTACAACGATTTTAATGGCCGTTGGAGAGGTGGATTTGCTATTCAAAATTTAGGACCATCAATTAAATATGATGATGCGGGAAGAGAAAACTTTTTACCAACTAACCTAAGATTAGGTGGAGGATTCGATTTTATATTTGATGATTACAATAAATTATCAGTAACTGCAGAATTTACTAAGTTATTAGTGCCAACACCTCCAAAAACAGGAACACTTGTTGAGTATAATGAAAGTGGAGAAACACCAGGTTATCAAGAAGACGAAGATGGATTAATTGAAAGTACAGATAATTATATATACGAAGGGCAATCAAACGATGTGAGTTTTTCAAAAGGAATTTTTCAATCCTTTGGAGATGCTCCAGGAGGATTTAGTGAAGAATTACAAGAAGTAACTTGGGCTATTGGTGCAGAGTATCAATACCAAGATTCATTTGCTTTTAGAGCAGGATATTTTAACGAAAGTGAAGAAAAAGGAGCAAGAAAATTTTACTCATTAGGAGCAGGGTTTAAATACACAACAATTAATATTGATATGTCTTACTTGTTTTCAGCATCAAAAGTGCAAAGTCCATTAGAAAATACATTACGTTTCTCTCTAACATTCAACTTTGGAGATGGAGAATATGACGAATATTAATCGTCACAAAAAATAAATTATATTTGAACTATTGTTTTTGTAAAAAAAGACAATAGTTTTTTTGTCTAAAAGAGTATTGCTAACTTAGTAGTAGATATGAAAGAAATAAAAATAGAATCGATACTTCATGTTTTCGATAATATAACTGAAGTGCCAAAAGACGTTTCACTCCTTATGGAGAAAGCATCAGAGGCTAGAGATAGAGCGTATGCACCATATTCAAAGTTTAATGTAGGCGCTGCTATATTGTTAGATAACAATGAAATTATAACTGGTAATAATCAGGAAAACGCATCATATCCATCAGGATTATGTGCCGAACGGACTGCTATTTATTATGCAGGTTCAAGATATCCTAATGCCAAAATTGTAAGAATGGCAATTATTGCAGGATCACAAACAAAGCCAACAGACTCTCCAATACCGCCTTGTGGAGCTTGCAGACAAGCTATAGCTGAGTATGAAGTAAAACAAGACACACCAATTGAACTCTATTTTATGGGGGAAACAGGAAAAGTTGTGAAATCAAAATCACTAGCTAATTTGTTACCTTTATTGTTCGACAAATCATTTCTATAACGATTTCGGTAAATTTTTACGAATTACTGCTTTTGCATTAGTAACTAAAGTAGTATTTTTGTTTTTCCGTATATTAAAATAACGTAGGCAACATGCAAAAAATAACAAAAGAAGTATACCTTAAATGGTATGAAGACATGTTATTCTGGAGAAAGTTTGAAGACAAACTTGCTGCAGTTTACATTCAACAAAAAGTAAGAGGATTTCTTCACTTATACAATGGTCAAGAAGCCGTGTTAGCTGGTGCTTTACACGCAATGGATTTGACTAAAGATAAAATGATAACCGCATATCGTAATCACGTACAACCAATTGGTATGGGGGTAGATCCTAAACGTGTTATGGCAGAATTATATGGTAAGGCAACCGGAACCTCTCAAGGTTTAGGAGGATCTATGCATATTTTCTCAAAAGAACACCGTTTTTATGGTGGTCACGGTATTGTTGGAGGACAAATTCCATTAGGAGCAGGTATTGCTTTTGGTGATAAATATCACGGAAGTGATGCTGTAACATTATGTTGTTTTGGTGATGGAGCCGCTCGTCAAGGGTCACTTCACGAAGCCTTTAACTTAGCAATGTTATGGAAATTACCAGTAGTCTTTGTTTGTGAAAACAATGGTTACGCAATGGGAACTTCTGTTGAACGTACAGCCAACCATACTGAAATATGGAAATTAGGTTTAGGATACGAAATGCCATGTGGACCTGTTGATGGAATGAATCCTATACGAGTTGCAGAAGCTTTTGATGAAGCTATTGCAAGAGCAAGACGTGGTGACGGACCAACATTTTTAGAATTAAAAACATACCGTTATAGAGGTCACTCAATGAGTGATGCACAACATTATAGAACAAAAGACGAAGTAGAAGAGTACAAAAAGATTGATCCGATAAAACAAGTTAAGGATGTTATCTTAGAAAGTGACTATGCTACTGAAGAGGAGATTAAAGTAATCGATAAACGTGTGAAAGCATTAGTTAGCGAATGCGAGAAATTTGCTGAAGATTCTCCTTATCCAGATAAGAACGTAATGTATGATGTTGTTTACGAACAAGAAGATTATCCATTTATACAACATAAACTATAAGTTATGGCTGAAGTAATAAATATGCCGCGTTTAAGCGATACAATGGAAGAAGGAACTGTTGCTACTTGGTTAAAACAAGTTGGTGATAAAGTTGAAGAAGGAGATATTCTTGCTGAAATTGAAACTGATAAAGCAACTATGGAGTTTGAATCTTTTCATGAAGGAACATTATTACATATTGGTGTTCATGAAGGAGAAACAACTAAAGTTGATCAACTGTTAGCTATTATTGGTGAAGAAGGTGAAGATATTACTAACCTTTTAAATGGTGGAAATACCACTTCAGAAGAAAAAGAAGATACGCAAGCAGAAGCTATAAATGTAGCTGAAACGTCCGAAATTCCTGAAGGAGTAACCGTTGTAACTATGCCTCGTTTAAGCGATACAATGGAAGAAGGAACTGTTGCTACTTGGTTAAAACAAGTTGGTGATGAGGTTGAAGAAGGAGATATCTTAGCTGAAATTGAAACGGACAAAGCAACAATGGAGTTTGAGTCTTTTCAATCAGGAACCTTATTATTTGTAGGATTAAATGAAGGTGACTCTGCAAAAGTAGATTCATTATTAGCAATTATTGGTCCTGCCGGAACAGATGTTTCAGGTATTGCAGCAAACTTTGCCGTTGAAGGTGAAGTGCCAGCAAAAACAGAAACAGCTCCAAAAGAAACACAAACAGAAGCGCCAAAAGAAGAAGTGAAAGTTGAACAAACTCAAATAACAACTTCTACAGGTCGTTTATTTATATCACCTTTAGCTAGAAAAATAGCAGAAGAAAAAGGTGTTGATGTATCACAAGTAAAAGGTTCAGGTGAAAATGGACGTATTGTAAAACGTGATATTGAAAACTTTAAACCAGTAGCAGTTGCTCAAGCAGCTCCTGCAGCAACACCAGCACCTACAGCAGCTCCTGCTAAAAAAGCATTTGTTAAGCCTGTAGTTAGTGGAGAAGAAAGTTTTGATGAAGTTAAAAACTCGCAAATACGTAAAGTAATTGCTAAACGTTTAGCTGAATCTAAATTTACAGCACCTCATTATTACTTAAATGTTGAGTTTGATATGGATAACGCTATTGCTGCTCGTAAGCAAATTAATGCGTTACCAGATACAAGAGTTTCATTTAACGATATGCTTATTAAAGCATGTGCTTTTGCACTTCGCAAGCACCCGCAAGTGAACTCGCAATGGTTTGATGATAAAATTAAATTAAATCACCATGTACATATTGGTGTGGCAGTTGCTATTCCTGACGGATTAGTAGTGCCTGTAGTTAAGTTTGCTAACGAATTATCGTTACAAGAAACTGCAAATTCAGTAAAAGATTACGCTATAAGAGCGATTGGAGGTAAATTATCACCAGCAGAAATGTCTGGAAGTACATTTACAATTTCTAACTTAGGTAAATTTGGAATAGAGAGTTTTACTTCTATTATCAATCAACCTAATTCAGCTATTTTATCTGTTGGAGCTATTGTGCAAAAGCCAGTAGTTAAAAATGGTGAAATTGTTGTAGGAAATACAATGAAGCTTACTTTAGCATGTGATCACAGAACTGTTGATGGTGCAACCGGTGCCGAATTTTTACAAACACTTAAGCAATATGTTGAAAACCCAATTACAATGTTGGCGTAATCTAAACAATTGTTTACTATCATAATTTTAAAAAACTCTACATTCGTAGGGTTTTTTTTTATCTTTATTCCTTAATAAATACCTATATATCTTATGAGAAAATTTTTACTAGTATTTGCCCTTATTACAGTTTGTAGCTGTAGCAGTTTAAAAGAAAAAGTTGTAATTGAACCTGCGGAATTAGAAGAAATGGTTGCTTTTTTCGCTTCAGATGAATTAAAAGGAAGAGATACTGGTAGTGCAGGTATTGAAAGTGCTGCAATTTTTATTGAAGAAAAATTTAAAAGTCTAGATATTAAACCTTACTACAATGATTATAGAGATCCATTTAAAGCTAAAGGTGTTGATGCTTTTAATCTTATTGGAGTTATTGAAGGTACAGATCCTAAATTAAAAGATGAATATATTATAATTGGTGCACATTATGATCATATTGGTATTTCAAAAAAAGTGGTAGATAATGATTCTATAGCTAACGGAGCAAATGATAATGCAGCAGGAACAAGTTCTGTATTAGCAATGGCAAAATACTTTTCTAAATCTAAAAGCAACAAACGTAGTTTACTTTTTGTATTGTTTTCTGCAGAAGAAAAAGGACTTTTGGGTTCAGCACATTTAGCTAAACGATTAAAGACCGAAGATATTAACTTATACACCATGATTAATATGGAAATGATTGGTGTACCATTTGTAGATCGCGATTATATAGCATTTGCTACCGGGTATGATTTATCTAATATAGCCGAAAAGATGAATGAATATACAGGTGAACATATTATTGGATCGTCTGATATTGCTAAAAAATATAACTTATTCCGTCAGTCGGATAACTACGCATTTTATAAAGAATTCAAATTACCATGTCATACTATTTCATCTTGCGATTTATCAAATTATGATTATTATCACCATGTAGATGATGAAGCTGATAAGCTAGATTATAATCACATGGCTAAACTTGTAAATGTGATTATTCCTTCAATAGAAAAAATGAGTAATACGCCAACCAAAGAAATAAAAATGAACAATGAAAATTAAAAATATAATTATTACCGGAACAAGTCGTGGTATTGGCTACGAGCTTGTTCGTCTGTTTGCTAATCAAGGCCATAATGTTTTGGCTTTATCTAGAAATGTAAAACCAATAAGTGATTTAAATTTAAATACAGTAACCACATTTTCTTTTGATTTATGCGATGTTGAGGCTTATAAACAAGTTGAAGATTTTATTACTGAAAACTGGAAGCATGTTGATATTTTAATCAATAACGCTGGTGCAATTATTAATAAACCTTTTAGTGAAACCACTTATCAAGATTTTTCAAAAGTATACCAAACTAATGTGTTTGGTGTTGCCGAAATAACGCGTATAACGTTACCATTTATGCCTAAAAATGGGCATGTGGTTACAGTGAGTTCAATGGGAGGGATTCAAGGAAGTATGAAGTTTCCAGGTCTTGCAGCATACAGTTCTAGTAAAGGTGCCGTAATTACACTTACAGAGTTATGGGCTGAAGAATATAAAGAAAACGGTCCGTCATTTAATGTGTTAGCGCTTGGTGCTGTTCAAACAGAAATGTTAGAAGAAGCATTTCCCGGATATCAAGCTCCAACTACCCCTCTTGAAATGGCAGAATATATAGGTGATTTCTCCATAAATGGAAATAAATATTACAACGGAAAAGCTTTACAGGTTTCCAATTCTACACCTTAATATCAATTAACGTTTAATCCCTTGGGTTGTAAACGAAATACCTTGTTGTCCTGAAGTCGTAATCATTACGGCTTCAAAATGAGGTTCAATACTTTTTGTATGTGTTGCCCAATCAAAAATAAAATTGGCACCCGAACCTCCATGCATATCTTTTTCATTGATAATAATTTCAATAGTCTCTAGGGGTTTTATATAAATGGGAGATTTTAAATACGAGCGAATTAAATCGCCATTCGTATTATGATAATCTGCTTTGGTAATATATACAGAATCGTTACTGCTTACGTTTCTAAGACTTACAGTAGTTGTTAGATTTATAGTGCGGTGTTCTGTAACGCTATAAATTTCAGAATATACAGAAAGGTAACTATTACCTATAACCAAACTATCTTTATCTTGTAAACTAATGACACGAGTATTCCAGTTAACAGGATCAATTGGAGTTGGTGCTGCTTTTTCTTCACAAGAATAAAGTGTAATAGAGATGAATAAAATAGATAATAGTAAACGCATAACTTTAAATATTTAAACTTTAAAATTACGATATTTATTCTAAATTCATCTATCAAACATCAGATTGCATATATAATTAAAGTTTGAAAATTTATTTTTAAAAGCACGTATTGTGATAGTCGCTTTTATTATCGTTAATTTTGACTACAATTTAACTTATAACCGCCCTTATGAAGACATGTTGTATTTATGGTATCTTATTTTTTTTACTTTTATCAGTAAACAATATTAGTGCGCAATATACTCCGTATTTTAAAAATTATTCGTTAGCCGAATATAAAGCAGGAAACCAAAATTGGGGAATTTCAAGATCTGAAAACGGTAAGGTTTATGTAGCTAATAATAATGGACTTTTAGAATACGATGGTCTTAAATGGGGGTATTTTGAACTGCCAAATAAAACAACTCTACGTTCGGTTTTAGCCTATAAAGGAGTTGTTTATACAGGTTCATATGAAGAATTTGGGTTTTGGGAAAATGATATTAAAGGCAATTTAGTATACACATCTTTGAGCGAAGATATTATTGAAAACTTGTCTCAAAATGAAGAGTTTTGGCAAATTATCCCTTACGGAAATAAAATTGTTTTTAGGTCTTTTTCAAATCTCTATATATATGATTTTGAAAAAGGTATTACTAAAATATCATCAGATTCGTTAATTATTACATGTAATACTATTGATGACATTTTATATGTGTCTACTCTCGATAAAGGAATTTTTAAACTTGTAGATAATACTCTACAGTTAGTTATTAATCACCCGCTTTTATTTGACACTAAAGTTGTTTCAATAGATAAATATAAAGGTAAACTCCTTATTACAACGTCTCTTAAAGGGTGTTTTTTATATGAAAATAAGACACTCACAAAAGCATATTTTAATATTAATAAAGTCATTATTCAGCAACAGCTAAATGATTTTTTAATTCTGAAAGATGGCCGGATGGTTTTCGGGACCATTAAAGATGGTATTTACTTAACCGACGCCGCAGGAACAATTCTATTTCATGTTAATAAAGAAAATGGACTTGAAAATAACACTGTTTTACACCAGTATTTAGATTCAGATAACAGGTTGTGGCTTGGTTTGGATAACGGATTAGCATCACTAGATTTAAGTAGTCATAATTATTTTTATAATGATATCTCAGGAAAATTAGGTGCTGTTTACGATGTTATAAAATATAAAAATGTTGTTTATATAGGAAGTAATACCGGTTTGTTTTACTTAGATATTAATAATAAACTTCAATTTATTGAAGGTTCTCAAGGTCAAGTTTGGGATTTAAAAGAGATTGAAGGCGATTTGTTTTGTGGGCATAATGAAGGGACTTTTTTAGTTAAAGATTTTAAATTTCAACAATTATCCGAGCATACTGGAGGTTGGACCTTAAAAAAAGTGCCAGAACATAATGATACTTATATTCAAGGATCATATACAGGTTTAATTCGTTATAGAAAAGTAAATAATACTTGGCAGGTAAAACGTTTAGAGAAAGCAACAATGCCTATTCGATATTTGGTTTTTGAAGATCAACAAACCGCTTGGGCTGCGCATGCTTATAAAGGTTTGTATAGAGTGAATTTTTCTGTAGATTATGACTCAATTCTTAGTGTTGATAATTATGAAAATAAAGGCTTAGCTTCTAATTTTAATGTTAGAGTTTATAGAATTAAAAATGATATCTGTTTTAAGACTAATAATGGTTGGCTAAAATATGAACCACTTTTAGATAGTATTGTACCTCATAAGTTGTTAAATGAAACCTTTGGTGAAGATGCTTATATTATTTCTGAAACTGATGTTGATAAATTGGTTTTAAAAAACGATAATGATGTTATTAAGTTTAGATCGCTTGAGGCTAATGCCGAAAATTTATCACTCACAAATACCTTTTTTAATAATAGACTTATTGTAGGAAATGAAAATGTATCTAAAATCTCAGATTCTACCTATGCACTAAGTTTAAACGATGGTTTTATGTTTATTGATAGTAACTTAAAATCTACATTACAATTGCAAAAGCCTCAGATTGAAAAAGTTAAAGTTGATACCGTTTCAAAAGAGTTCAATGCAAAAAAAGTTATAGATTTTGGTTTCAATCAAAGCTTAAGTATTGAGGTGTCTTCTCCTAAATCTGAAAATCATTTTTTTGAATATTCTTTCTTTGATAATACTCCAGTTAAATGGTATCGTTTAGAACAATCAAAATTAGAATTGTCTAATCTTAAACACGGTAGTTATACACTTGCTATTCGTACAAGTAATAGTTTTGGAGATGTATCTGCACTTCAAAAAATTAAAATAAACATATTACCGCCATGGTATAAAGCACGTTCAGGATTTATATTATATGGTATTTTAGTCTGTATTTTATTAATTGTTATCTTTTTGTTACATAAGCGAAAAGTAGATAATGAACAACGTGTGTTACAGTTAAAGTTTGATAAAGAGCAAAAAGAAATGCTCAAAGAACAAACGTTAGAAAACGAGAAACGTATTGTGCAACTTAAAAACGAATCACTACAAAACGAAGTAAAACTTAAAAGTAAGCAGCTTGCAAATACTGCAATGGCTTTAGTGAAGAAAAACGAAACGCTTCAAGAAATTAAAAAAGAATTGGCTCAAAATCAAACCAGCTTCGATAATCATTATTCATATAAGAAAATACTTAAAAAGGTTGATGGATCTATTGCTCATAAAGATGAATGGGAAGTTTTTGAATATAACTTTAATCAGGTGCATGATGATTTCTTCAAAAGCTTAAAAAATGAACATTCAGAGCTTACTCCAAAAGATTTAAAGATTTGTGCCTACGTCAAAATGAATTTATCTACCAAAGAAATAGCACCTTTAATGAATATCTCAATTAGAGGGGTCGAAACTCATCGATATCGATTAAAAAAGAAACTAAATTTAGAAAATGATATTTCTTTGACAGATTACTTGCTAAATTTCGAATAATTCCTCCACGTTTTTACGCTAATTACATTTTTTCACTACGTCATTACTACGTCATTAATCGTTTTCGTAATAGATTAAAAGCACTTATTTGTAACTTTATGTTACGTCAAAAGCGGTTTTTCTTAATGTTTGTTAAAACATGACGTATTTAAAATGTAAACAGTTTTTATTTTCAATGCGAAATTCATTTTACCTTGTAATCGACTAACAATCCTAATTTAAATGTATATGAAAACAAAAATTAATCTATTAATCTTTCTACTATTTTCAGTAGTTGTTTTTTCCCAAGAAGTTGTTGTTAGTGGTGTCATTACAAGTGTTGAAGATGGTTTCCCTTTACCGGGTGTAAATATCATTATTCTTAATGCTTCAAAAGGAACCACAACAGATTTTGATGGTAACTATTCAATTAAGGTTAATAAAGGAGAGCAACTAGAGTTTAGCTCTATCGGATTAAAAACTGTAATTGTTAAAGTAAATAATCAAAGCACAATTAATTTAGCCATGGAAGAAGATGTTGAGGCGCTAAGTGAAGTTGTTATCATTGGTTATGGTACACAACGAAAAGCAGATTTAACAGGAGCGATCTCTACGGTAAAAGCTGAAGATATTGAAAAAACGCCAGCAGCAAATGTGTTACAATCACTACAAGGTAAAATTTCGGGAGTACAAGTGGTAAGTTCTGGTTCTCCAGGAGATTCGCCAACCGTACGATTAAGAGGATTAGGGACTTATTCAGGTAGCGGAAGTCCTTTATATGTTGTAGATGGAATGTTTTATAGTAATATAGATTTCTTAAATTCTAAAGATATCGAAACCATGACCGTATTAAAAGATGCATCGTCATCTGCAATATATGGTGTAAGAGCTGCAAATGGTGTAGTAATTATTCAAACAAAATCAGGAGGCCTTAATCAGAAACCTCAAATTGAGTATGATGGTTACACAGGAATGCAAGTGGCTACAAATGTTATGAAAATGGCTAATGCCGAACAATTTGTAACCATGGCTTATGAGTCTGGTTCTGCTCCAGATATTCAATTTGTTGAAAACGCAATGCAACGTTACGGACGTAGTCGTGTTAATCCAAATATCCCTGATGTAAATACAGATTGGTTTGATGAAATTATTAGACCCGCAAAAATCTCTAGTCATAGTATTGGAGTTACAGGAGGATCAGAAACTGTAACTTATGCAATGGGACTTAATTATTTTGCACAAGAAGGGGTGCTGGATATGAAAAACGAATACGAACGTTTTAATATCCGATCTAAAATTGATGCCAAATTATCAGACCGTCTTAGAGTTGGTGGAAGTATGATATTTAGTAATGCAAGAAAGTATAATGCTGAAAATTCGGCATGGTTTAAAGCTTATTTTGCAGTGCCAATTCTTCCTGTAATTGACGAAGGAAATCTAGAAGCATCACCAGTGCGTTATTCAAATGCACAACTTTTAGGATATAGAGATACTCAAAATCCTTTTCCAGACATGGTGTATAACGATAATCAACAAAAAATCAGAAAAATATTAGCTAACATTTATTTTGAATTGGATTTAGTTCCAGAGAAATTAAAATTCAAAACCATGTATAGTCATGATTTTTCTGCCTTAGATGAACGTTATGTAAACCTACCTTATAATTTAGGAAATAATGTAGAAAGTTTATCGAGTATTACAAAAACTCAAAACACATATTCTAATCAAATTTGGGATAATACATTAACGTACAAAGATAGTTTTGGAGATCATAACCTTACCGTTATGGCAGGAACGTCTTTTAGAGATGAAGCGTCTCATTATTTTAGTGCAACAGGTTCAAATATTCAAGGTATTGATAACGAAGACTCTTGGTATTTAGATTTTGCAGATGATGATTCTTTTACAGGAATTGGTGATAGCGGAGATCGTATTTATGGTGTGTCTTATTTTGGTAGAGCAGCCTATAATTATAAAGATAAATATTTAGTTTACGGAACAATGAGAGCTGATGGATCTTCAAAATTTACTAAAGATCCTTGGGGATATTTTCCTTCAGTTGGTTTAGGTTGGGTATTATCTGAAGAAGATTTTCTTAAAGATAATAGCTTTTTCAACTTCTTAAAATTAAGAGCAAGTTGGGGTGAGTTAGGAAATGATGGTGTGCCTTCAAGTGCTGGTTCAAATACGATTAACGTAATTTCTACAGATATTGGAGATATTCAAACAGGAGGTGTAACATCTACATCAACTTTTACTAATAATACATGGGAAGTTATTGAAGAGAAAAATATAGGGATTAATTTAAAAACCTTTAACAACCGCCTTTCTATTGATGCCGATTATTATGTGAGAGATACTAAAAATGCAATTATGCCAGTTTTAGTGCCAATTATCAACTTAACAGTACTTAAAAACTCTGGAGTAATAAGAAATCAAGGTATGGAAATCGCTTTAAATTGGAGCGATGATATTTCAAAAGATTTTAGCTATAGTATCGGGACTAATATTACCACATTAAAAAACGAAACAATTAGCTTAAATGATGAATATATAGACTCGGGTTCTGCCGAATTTCGCCAACGTACCATGGTTGGAGAACCAATTCAAGCCTTTTTTGGATATGAAACCGCAGGTGTTTACCAAAATCAAGCACAAATTGATGCAGATCCAATAGCCGTGAGTAATGGCTTAGTTCCTGGTGATTTTATTTATAAAGATTTAAATAATGATGGTATGATTAACGATGATGACCGTAAGGTGATTGGATCGTACTTACCAAAATTTATGTACGGAGGTAACATAGCATTATCATATAAAGATTTTGATTTCTCTGTTAGTTTTTACGGACAAACCGGAAATAAAATTCTAAACCGCAAACGTGGTCAAATCATTTTTACTAATGATGGAAATATGGATGCCGACTTAGCTATAAATAGATGGCATGGTGAAGGTACAAGTAATTCTTATCCATCATCAGCAGGTTTAAGAAAAGGATGGAACCAAAAACAAAGTAACTTTTGGGTAGAAGATGGTGATTTCTTTAGAGTACAAAACATACAATTAGCATATACTATTAAAGGTGAAAAATTAGCAGGTAAGAATATGCCTGAAACTAAAATCACATTAACAGCAGATAGACCTTTTACATTCTTTAAATACAACGGATTTAACCCTGAAGTAGCTAACGGGATTGATACACAAACCTATCCTGTGCCAGCCGTATTTACAGTTGGTCTTAATATTAAAATATAAAAAAGAAACCTATGAAAAATTATAAAAACCAAATTAATCAATATGCAATCGCCGTATTTGCAATGATTAGTCTTTTGGCTTGTAGTGATAAGCTCGAAGAGCAAGAAGGACAACTAAACACAGGTGATGTAGATTATACAGCAACCGAAAATATGGTGTTGCCTTTAATAGGAGCTTATTATGAATTTGCATCTCGTGGATGGGAAGAATATTTATTACTTTCTGTTCGTGGAGATGATGTAAATGCTGGTGGTCTTGGAGATCAACAAGATTTTTATGAAACAGATTTATACAATTATAATAAAGATTATTGGATGTATAACTCTCTGTTTGCAGCACATTCTAGAGATATTGTAAGTATGAATAACGCCGCAGAGCAAATTCAACAATACAGAGAATTTGCAGACGAAAGTGAATACGCTTTAGCCGATCAATATATTGCAGAAACTAAAGTGTTAAAAGGATGGTTACATTTCAACCTTGCAAGAGTTTGGGGAGATGTTTTCATTATTAACACCACACAACCAGATAGCGAAATTGGTAACGGACCAGCAACTAAAGCTGAGGTTATGGAATACATTTCAGACTTAATGGATGATGCTATTCCATTTTTACCAGATGCAAGACCAAACGAACGTGGCGATATTGCTGGAGGAGTAACAAAATATACCGCTTACGCACTTAAAGCAATGGCAAAATTAGAGCTAGAAGATTACCAAGGTGTCGCAGATGCTGCAGGAGCAATTATTAATTCTAGTAAATTTTCGCTTTACCCAGAATATTACGAGTTATTTAAAAAACCAGGTGAGTTAAGTAACGAGAGTTTATTAGAAATGCAATATTCAGATTACGGAACCGGAACCGGAGATGCTTTTTATTACTTATATGATCCTTTTGGTCCTGTAAACTGGACGCCACAAAGAGAAAATGCAAGTAGCGGATGGGGTTTTTATGAACCAAGTTTAAAATATATCAAGTTTATGATAGACCGTAATGAGCAAGTACGTTTAGAAACTAGCGTGTTGTTTACAGATCGTGGTATGGATGAATTAATGACAGATCCTGGATACGCAACATTACCAAGCTGGATTTCAAACACCACACAAGATGGAGATGTAATTAATGATTTTTCAAGAGCAATGTTCTCTAGCGGAAAACATTATTTACCATCTAATCAACTTACCGAAAATCGTAACAATTACAGTGCAGGTAAAAACATGATATGTGTGCGTTATGCTGAAGTATTATTAATGTATGCCGAAGCCTTAACTAGAGGAGCAAGCGGAACAGCAATGAGTGCAGACCAAGCTGTAAACGAAGTAAGAGAACGTGCAGGATTAGCTCTTTTAGGCGGAGTAACTACTCAAGATGTTTTAGATGAAAAATTTGCAGAATTAGGTATGGAATGGGGAATCAGATATTTCGATATGATTAGAACCCAAAATTATAGCGAATTAAGTTATGATGGTAGAGCATTCTCTCCAGATAAAGCTTACTTACCTTATCCTCAAGCGCAAGTTGATGTTTTACCTTTAGAAAACTAAAATACAAACAAGTATGAAAAAATTATTAAAATATACAGCCGCTGCCTTATTAACACTATGTTTTGCATCGTGTAATGATGGTATTGATCCAATTACTCAAGTAGACCCCGGCACAGATGCCTCGTCACCAGTAGTAACAATAATAACACCTTCAGAAGGTACCCAATTTACAGGAGTAGAGCTTGAAGTGCCAATTAGTATTGAGTTTAATGTTGAAGATGACATTGAAGTAATGTCTGTAACCGTAACTTTAGATGGTACAGAAATAGCGATTTATGATTCATTTTTAGATTATCGTATTGTTAATGAAGAATTAGTTTACGAAACCCTAACAAGTGGTGATCACGTTTTAACTATTTCAGCAATTGATAGTGTTGGGAATATCACAACCGAAACCGTTAACTTTAGTAAAGAACCTCCATATACAGCACTTTTTGCAGGTGAGTTATTTTATATGCCTTTTGATGGAACGTATACAGAATTAATAACAATTACAGATGCTAATGAAGTAGGAACTCCTAGTTTTGCAGGCGAAAATTTTGCAGGAACAAATGCTTTTAAAGCAACTGCAGACTCTTATTTAACCTTTCCTGTTGAAAATTTATTCTCTAATAATATGAGTGGTGCATTTTGGTACAAAGTAAATGCAACACCAGATCGTTCAGGAATTTTAGTAGTTGGAGCTAATGCTGACGACAGAAATCAAGGTTTCCGCTTATTTAGAGAAGGAACAGCAACAGAACAAAGAATAAAATTAAACGTTGGTACCGGAACTTCAGATAGCTGGAATGATGGAGGAGTAATTGATGTAACCGAAGGCGAATGGGTGCATGTCGCATTTACAATTTCAAACACAGAATCTATTATTTATCTTAACGGAATGCCTGTAAATACAAGTGCATTACCAGCACCTATAGATTGGACAGGAGCTAATGAGTTAACTATTGGAGCTGGTGGAGAAACATTTAGTTACTGGGATCACCTTTCTGATAATAGTGCAATGGACGAACTTCGTTTATTCAATACAACGTTATCGCAAAGTGAAATTCAAAACATGATTAATGTGACAAATCCATACGAACCAATGTATGATGGCGAAACATTTTACATGGCTTTTAATGGCGCAAATACAGAATATGTAAGTTTAAATGAACCAACAATTGTAGGTACTCCAGGATTTTCAGACGATGCCTATGAAGAAAGTGCATTTTTAAGTACAACAGATTCATACCTCACTTATCCTATTGATGGCTTATTTGGAACAGACACTTTTAGTGCTACATTTTGGTACAAAGTAAATGGAACACCAGATCGTTCAGGGATTTTAGTGGTTGGTGCTAATGCAGATGACAGAAATCAAGGTTTCCGTTTATTTAGAGAAGGTACCGCAGATGAGCAACGTATTAAAGTTAATATAGGTACAGGTGATGGTGAAAGTTGGAACGATGGTGGTGTTATTGATGTTACTGCTGGAGAATGGGTACATATTGCTTTAGTGGTATCTGCTACAGAAAGTAAAATATATTTTAATGGTGTTGAACAATTATCGGCAACATTATCAAATAGTATTGATTGGACAGGTTGTGAAAACCTTACTATTGGAGCTGGTGGAGACACATTTAGCTATTGGGATCACCTGTCTGATAATAGTCCAATGGATGAACTTCGTTTGTATAATATTGCATTAAGCCAAACAGAAATTCAAGATATGTTACAGTAAAATTCCCTCCTTTATATTAATTGATAGTAGTTTATCTTTTAGCTGCATTTTCTAAAAAAAGATGCAGCTAATTTTCTTAATAACTTTAGCTAATGATAAAAAATAGTATAAAATATACATCTGTTTTTCTTGTAATACTGGCATTCTTCAGTTGCAATTCAAAACAAAAAAAAGAGGTTCAAACCGTAGTTGAAGAACCAAAAACGCCATTGTTTTTTAACGATGATACTTTATTAGATACCATTCAGAAGCAAACCTTTAATTATTTTTGGGAAGCTGCAGAACCTAATTCGGGATTAGCAAGAGAACGTTTACATATGGATCATGTATATCCAACATCTCCAAAAAACACCGTAACAACTGGTGGAAGCGGATTTGGTTTTATGGCAATTTTAGTAGGTGTAAAACGGGGTTTTATTACAAGAGAACAGGCTTTTAATCGCTATATGAAAATGGTGAGTTTTTTAGAAAAAGCAGATCGTTTTCATGGTGCGTGGCCACATTGGATTGATGGTGAAACAGGTAAAGTGAGAGCTTTTAGTAAAAAAGACAATGGTGGAGATCTTGTAGAAACAGCTTTTTTAGTACAAGGCATGTTAACCGTTGCCGAATATTTTAAAGAGGGTAGCAAAGAAGAACAAATTCTTGTTGATAAAATAGATAAATTATGGAGAGAAGTAGAGTGGGATTGGTACACTAAAAATGACGAAGACGTATTGTATTGGCATTGGTCTCCAGAATATGCTTGGGAAATGAACTTTCCGGTTGGTGGCTATAACGAATGTTTAATAATGTATGTTTTAGCTGCAGCATCACCAACGCATCCAGTTTCAAAAGCGGTATATGAAAAAGGTTGGGCTAGAGATGGAAAAATTACTTCTAAAGATTCACTTTATGGAGAACCGTTAGTTGTAGATTATTACGAACATGATACTTCTGCAATTGGGCCATTATTTTGGGCTCATTATTCGTATTTAGGATTAAACCCAAACGGACTCTCAGATCAGTATGCTAATTATTGGACACTCACGCAAAGTCAAGCGAAAATTCATTATAAATACGCTGTTGATAATCCTAAAAACTACAAAGGGTATAGCGATAGTATTTGGGGATTAACCTCAAGCTATTCAATGTCTGGTTATAAAGGGCATAGGCCAGGTAATGATTTAAGTGTGATTTCTCCAACAGCAGCATTGTCATCATTTCCATACACGCCAAAAGAAAGCATGAGTATGCTTAAAAATTTATATAAAAATCACGATAGTTTAGTAGGAAAATATGGCCCTTATGATGCATTTAGTTTTGAAAAGAACTGGTACGTTAAAAAATATTTAGCGATCGATCAAGGTCCAATTCCTGTAATGATTGAAAATTACAGAACAGGATTAATTTGGGATTTATTCATGAAAAATAAAGATGTAAATAACGGTTTAAATAAACTAGGTTTTACAATCAAAAAATAAATAGATGTTAAGAAAATTTTTTATATTATGTAGTGTTTTTACACTGATAGCTTGTGGTACTGATGACGGACCAGGTTATCAAGAACCCTATGATCCAAATGCTGGTAATACTCCCGAAGTGGAGCCGCTTACCGATGAAGAGATAATGGATCTAACCCAAGAAACAACTTTCAAGTATTTTTGGGACTTTGCAAATACTAATTCTGGTGCAGCAAAAGAACGTTACCATCCTAATGAACCTGCATTAAATGAAAATGTAGTAACTACTGGTGGTAGTGGTTTTGGATTAATGGCTATTTTAGTAGGTATTGAACGTGGTTATGTGTCAAGAGATCAAGCTTTCCAGCGTCTTACAACCATACTTAACTTTTTTGATAATGCCGATCGTTTTCATGGCGCGTGGCCACATTGGTTGGATGGGAATTCAGGGAATGTAATTCCGTTTAGTGATTTAGATAACGGTGGAGATTTAGTTGAAACAGCCTTTTTAGCACAAGGATTAATTTGTGTGAAAGAATATTTTAAAAATGGTTCAGAAGATGAACAAGTACTAGCTAATCTTGCTGATCAACTTTGGAAAGGTGTAGAGTGGGATTGGTTTACTAATAATGAAAATAAACTATTATGGCATTGGAGTCCTAATAATGAGTTTGCAATTAATTTAGAGCTTAAAGGATATAACGAAACATTAATCGCTTTTATATTAGGTGCAGCATCTCCAAATTATCAAATTTCTAATGAGGTATATCAACAAGGATGGGCAGATAACGGAAATATTGTGTCTGCAAACTCTCAATACGGATTTCCTTTATTCTTAAATCACGCTGGTGGATCTACTTATGGTGGACCATTATTTTGGGCGCATTATTCATACTTAGGATTAGACCCAAGAACACTTAACGATACTTACGCTAATTATTGGGATGTAAACGTTAATCATACCTCTATCAATTATCAATACTGTGTAAGTAATCCTGGTAATTATGTGGATTATGGTCCAGATTGTTGGGGCTTAACAGCAAGTTATAGCAGAAATGATGATGGGTCAATTGGGTACTTAGCTCATGAGCCATCAAACGATATTGGAGTAATTTCTCCAACAGCAGCAATTAGTTCAATTCCTTACACGCCTGAAAAATCTTTAGCAGCAATGCATTATTTCTATAGTAAAAATGATATTTTATTAGGTCCTGCAGGTTTTTATGATGCTTTTAGTCCGCAATATAACGACTGGGTTGCCGAAGCGTATTTAGCAATTGATCAAGGACCACAAATTATTATGATTGAAAACTACAGAACAGGATTACTGTGGAATTTATTCATGGCTAATGAAGACGTTCAAAACGGATTAGATAACTTAAATTTTAACTATTAAGTTTATGAAAAATCTATGCCTTTTATCCGTGTTATTTTTGATGTCATGCTTTGCAATAGCTCAAGATACCTCTCTGTTTTCAAAAGAAATATTTATAAAGCAGCAAGATACCTTACACTACAGGATGTTGTTGCCAAAAGATTTTTCAGAAAGTAAAACCTATCCTGTAGTATTATTTTTACATGGCGCTGGTGAACGCGGAAATAATAATACAAGTCAGTTAACGCACGGAAGTCAACTGTTTTTAAATGAAGAAAACAGAACTAATTTTCCTGCGATTGTGATTTTTCCGCAGTGTCCTAAAAATGATTATTGGGCAAGTGCAGATATTGATAGAACGACAAAACCTATTGGAATTACTTTTCCGTTAGAAAACAAACTAACCACATCTATGAAATTAGTCATGGAACTTATGGATGAATTTTCTGAAAAAGCTTTTGTAAATACCAATCAAATATATGTTGGAGGATTATCAATGGGTGGCATGGGAACTTTTGAAATATTATACAGACAACCTAACCGATATGCAGCAGCCATAACTATTTGCGGTGGCGGTAATCCCGAAACAGCAAAACTTTACGCAAACTCTACAGCACTTTGGTCGTTTCACGGCGCAAAAGACGATGTAGTAAATCCGCAATTATCACTAAACATGATAAGCGCTTATTTAAAAGCAGGCGGTACCCCAAATTTTACATTATATGCAGATGATAATCACAATAGTTGGGATTCGGCATTTGCGGAACCTGAATTATTAACCTGGTTATTCTCTAAATCAAAACACTAAACAATGAACAAACAAATCGTATTTATTTTATCAATAGCAGCACTTCTTAACTTGTCTTGCAATTCAGAGGCTGATATGAAAACGGTAGCAAAAAGTGCTAACCCTTTTGAAAAACAAGTGGATTCTATTTTAGATTTAATGACACTTGAAGAAAAAATTGGACAACTTAATTTACCAAGTGCAGGACAATTTACAACCGGACAAGCTACCAATTCAGATATTGGAGGTAAGATTGAAAAAGGCCTTGTTGGTGGACTTTTCAATATTAAAACAGTATCAAGTATTAAAGATATTCAGAAAATAGCGGTTGAAAAAAGCCGACTTAAAATTCCATTGATTTTTGGAATGGATGTGATTCATGGTTACGAAACCACATTTCCAATTCCGTTAGGATTATCTGCATCTTGGGATATGGATATGATTAAAAAAACAGCCCAAATTGCCGCTATTGAAGCAAGTGCCGACGGGATAAACTGGACATTCTCTCCAATGGTTGATATTTCTAGAGACCCACGTTGGGGACGTGTTTCGGAAGGTTCAGGTGAAGATGTGTATTTAGGTGGGGAAATCGCCGAAGCCATGATTACTGGATATCAAGGTGACGATTTAACATTGAACAATACCATTATGGCTTGTGTAAAGCATTTTGCACTTTATGGAGCACCAGAAGCTGGTAGAGATTACAATACGGTTGATATGAGTAGAGTGCGTATGTATAACGAGTATTTACCGCCTTATAAATCTGCTATTGATGCAGGTGTAGGATCTGTAATGGCATCTTTTAATGAAATTGATGGTGTGCCAGCTACAGGAAATAAATGGTTACTTACAGATTTACTTAGAGAAGATTGGGGGTTTAATGGGTTTTTAGTTACCGATTACACCGGAATTAACGAAATGATTGCCCACGGAATGGGAGACTTACAACAAGTTTCAGCTTTAGCTTTAAAAGCTGGTGTTGATATGGATATGGTTGGTGAAGGGTTTTTAACAACACTTCAAAAATCTGTTGAAGAAGGTCAAGTGTCTGTTGGAGAAATTGACAACGCTGTAAGACGTATGTTAACAGCAAAGTTTCAATTAGGACTATTTAGTGATCCTTATAAATATTGTGATGAAAGCAGACCTGCAAAAGAAATTTTTACAGATGAAAGTAGAGCTTTTGCAAGAAAAGTAGGAGCAGAATCTACAGTATTACTTAAAAATAATAATCAACTTTTACCACTTAAAAAAGAAGGAACTATTGCTTTAATTGGTCCGTTAGCAAATACGGCAGTTAATATGGCAGGAACTTGGAGTGTGGCTACAAAACAAGAAAAATCTAATCCGTTATTAGAAGGATTAAAAACCGTTGCAGGTGATAAAGCTACTATTTTATATGCTAAAGGAAGTCATGTAGATTATGATTTAGCTTACGAAAAACGTGTGACCATGTTTGGAAAAGATATTCCTAGAGATGATAAAACAGACAAACAATTATTAGATGAAGCATTAGCTATTGCTAAAAAATCTGATGTTATTGTGGCTGCAATTGGTGAAACTGCCGAGTTAAGTGGAGAGAGTAGTAGTGTTACTAATCTTCAAATTCCTCAAGCTCAAAAAGATTTATTAAATGCCTTATTAAAAACAGGAAAACCTGTAGTTGTAGTCTTATTTACTGGACGACCATTAGCAATTACCGAAGAAAATGAAAAAGCAGATGCCATATTAAATGTATGGTTTCCTGGAAGTGAAGCTGGTTTAGCAATTTCAGATGTGTTATTTGGTGACGTTAATCCTTCAGGGAAATTAACAGCAACCTTTCCAATGAATGTTGGGCAAGTGCCAATTTTTTACAACCACAAAAATACAGGACGTCCATTAGGAAATGAAGAGGGTAATTTTGAGAAATTCAGAAGTAACTATTTAGATGTTCGTAATGAACCTTTATTTCCTTTTGGATACGGATTAAGTTATACCACATTTACTTATGGTGATATCACATTAAGTAAAGAAACCATGACTATGGATGGTAGTATTGAAGCTTCTGTTG
Organism: Lacinutrix undariae; assembly: GCF_052934785.1. Taxonomy (NCBI): domain Bacteria; kingdom Pseudomonadati; phylum Bacteroidota; class Flavobacteriia; order Flavobacteriales; family Flavobacteriaceae; genus Lacinutrix; species Lacinutrix undariae. The sequence goes on along the minus strand of NZ_CM128809.1, from coordinate 572,333 downwards.
AGGTGACAAATTCTGGTGATTATGATGGAAAAGAAGTTGTGCAATTATATACTAGAGATTTAGTAGGTTCTGCAACACGACCAGTGAAAGAACTTAAAGGATTTCAGAAGATAGAATTAGAAAAAGGAGAAACTAAAACAGTCACTTTTACATTAACTGCCGAAGATTTAAAATTCTATAATACAAGTTTAGAGTTTGTAGCAGAACCAGGAGAATTTCAGGTGTTTATTGGAACAGATTCAGCTGTAAAAGCAATGAAGACGTTTAAATTGACGCTTTAAAATTTCGAAGAAAAAAAGATAATATAGTTATTACTACTAAAACTAAACGAATGAAAATACTACCAATAACATTACTTTCTGTGCTTTTATTGTCTTGTAATACAGAAGGCAAAAAGAGTGAGGAGTTATCTGTAGCATCCACAGCAAAAACTGCTAAAAAAGAGTTCCAAACCTATTGTAATCCTATCGATATTGATTATTCATATATGTCGCATTATCGCGCAGAAAATAAAGTATCATATCGTTCTGGAGCAGATCCTGCTATTGTGAATTTTAAAGGGAAATACTACATGTTTGTCACACGTTCTCACGGTTATTGGATGAGTGATGATATGAGTAATTGGACGTTTATCACACCTCAAAACTGGTATTTTAAAGGAAGTAATGCCCCGGCAGCAGCAGTAAAAGATGGGAAAGTGATTTTGTATGGAGATCCTTCAGGACGCGGACCAATTATAGAAACTGATAATCCAGAATTGGGTGATTGGAAAACTAATTACGCCGTTTTAAACCCTCCGGGAGGGATTCAAGATCCAGATTTATTTGTTGATGATGACGGTAAAGTTTATTTATACGAAGAATCTTCAAACGAGTGGCCAATTCGTGTAGTTGAATTGGATGCCGATAATTATTATGTACCTAAAGGGGAGCAGAAAGATCTATTTAGTTTACAGCCAGAAAAAAATGGATGGGAACGTTTTGGGCAAGATCATAAATCGGATATTAAGCCATATTTAGAAGGACCTTGGATGATGAAACACAAGGATACTTATTATTTAGAATATGGTGCTCCAGGAACTCAATGGAATGTGTATGCCGATGGTGTTTACACAAGTAAAAGTCCGTTTGGCCCATTTGAATATGCTGCTTACAATCCTATCTCATACAAACCAGGTGGATTTTTAAAAGGATCTGGTCACGGAAGTACAGTAAAAGATAACAACGGAAATTATTGGCATTATTCAACCATGGCAATTTCTGTAAATTATAAGTTTGAACGCCGTATTGGAATGTATCCAGCAGGTTTTGAAGATAACGGACAAATGTATGTCAATACCGCTTATGGCGATTATCCTCACTTTTTACCAGATACTAAAGTAGATGCGCATAAAGAACGTTTTACAGGTTGGATGTTATTATCATACAACAAACCAGTAACAACAAATTCTCCTTTAGTAACTAAAGAAATTAACGTGGTTGACGAAAGTGATACGGGTTATATGTTAGGTCAAATTAGAGAGTTTGATATTGCTAAAATTAATGACGAAGAAATCCGTTCATATTGGGTTTCCGAAGCAAATAATGATTCTATTTATGTACAAGTAGATTTAGAAAAACCAATGGATGTTAATGCGGTTCAAATCAATTTTCAAGATTTTAATAGTGATATCTACGGAAGACCAGAAGGTTTAAAACAGCAGTTTGTAATTGAAGGATCTTTAGATGGAAAAACATGGAAAACTATTGCAGATTATTCTAAAAATGAAAAAGATATGCCACATGCGTATATTGAACTAAAAACTCCTGCTGAAGCTAGATACATAAGATACAATCATGTGTATTGTTCTAATAATTATTTATCAATTTCAGAATTTAGAGTCTTTGGAAAAGGGCAAGAAACTAAACCAGTAACACCGCCTAATTTTGAAGTAAAACGAGATACAGACAGACGTAACGCAAACCTAACTTGGGATGCTGTTGAGGATGCAACAGGATATGTAATTTACTGGGGAATTTCAAAAGAACAATTAAATTTATCAGCATTAATGTATGGTGAACCTAATTATGAATTACGCGCATTAACCACCGATCAATCTTACTACATGCAAGTTGAAACGTTTAATGAAAACGGAATTTCGGAACGTAGTAAAATTATTTATGTCGAATAAATAAACAAATAACACCTTAATAGCAACTCTTGTTATTAAGACCTATAATAAGCGTAATAACTCAGGTTGTTACGCTTTTTTAGTGTTGTTTAAGCGCATAATTGATAATAGCTAACAATATAAATGCGCTTATGATACAGATACAGAAATATTATCTTAATTTTGCAAGGTCTATTTTAAACAGATAATTACAGTACAATATGAATCACAAAGCAGGTTTTGTAAATATTATCGGAAATCCTAATGTAGGGAAATCAACACTTATGAACGCGTTTGTAGGTGAAAAGTTATCTATTATTACTTCCAAAGCACAAACAACACGCCATAGAATTTTAGGAATTGTTAATGGTGACGATTTTCAGGTTATTTTATCTGATACTCCAGGAATAATTAAACCAGCATACGAGTTGCAAGAATCTATGATGGATTTTGTAAAGTCGGCTTTTGATGATGCAGATGTATTAGTTTACATGGTTGAAATTGGTGAAACAGAATTAAAAGACGAAGCGTTTTTTAATAAAATTACCAATTCTAAAATTCCTGTATTATTACTGTTGAATAAGATTGATAAATCAGATCAACAACAACTAGAAGAGCAAGTACAATCTTGGGCTTTAAAAGTACCAAATGCCGAAATTTTTGCAATTTCAGCGTTAGAAGGTTTTCAAGTAAAAGAAGTATTCGATAAAATTATTGAGTTACTTCCAGATTCACCACCATTTTATCCTAAAGATCAGTTAACAGATAAACCAGAACGTTTTTTTGTAAACGAAAAGATTAGAGAGAAAATTTTAATGCACTACAAGAAAGAAATTCCGTATGCTGTAGAAATAGATACCGAAGAATTTTTTGAAGAAGAAAAGATTATTAGAATGCGTGCTGTAATTATGGTAGAGCGTGAGACTCAAAAAGGAATTATAATTGGGCATAAAGGAACCGCATTAAAACGTGTAGGAATTGAAGCTCGTAAAGATTTAGAGATCTTTTTTGGGAAACAAGTTCACTTAGAGCTATATGTGAAGGTGAATAAAAACTGGCGTTCAAATGCTAATCAGTTAAAACGTTTTGGATATAACCAAAAATAATTAACGGTTAATAGCCTCTTTTAAAAACTTAAACAGTTGTTCGGTTTGGTCGTGTCCGGTAGCTTTTCCCATTCTGCCGGCAAGATATAATACTACCCAAGTGATAAGCATTAGTGCAACAACAAGTAATTGTATTGAAAAATTGTTGTGTAATCTCCAGTTGGTATACGCCCAAACCCCAAAACCAATACATAGCACTGCTACTAAAAAGTGCAAAAACATAAATAAGGTCCAAACCGATGAGCTTGGGCCAAATAATCCATGAATAACACAGGTGTTTTTATCTACTTCATTTACTCTTAAGTGTAGTTGAGGTGACCAAAAATGCTGTTCTATCTTCGGGAACTTAATAAACACATGGTCGTCAATTCTATGTAAAATGAATTGGGATTGAGTAGTTTTTAAAGTTTCAAAATGTGTTAAAATATGTTGATTACTTTCGGGTAATTCTATTTCAAAACGCGGTCTTAAAACAATATCATTTGGTAATGCCATTAGTAGTTTTTTATAAGATGAAAGTTAATCTTTTTTTTCAAAATAGAAAACAGTCAACTAATCTTCGATAAAAAAGAGAGTTCCTTAAGTATATTTCTTATTTTTGCAAAATATTTCGGAATACAATTTTAATAATTAAGTTTTTGCGTATTCTGCATACAATTTATAATTATGAGTAACATAGTAGCCATAGTAGGACGCCCAAATGTGGGGAAGTCTACATTCTTTAATCGTTTAATTCAACGTAGAGAAGCCATTGTTGATGCCGTTAGTGGTGTAACAAGAGATAGACATTACGGAAAAAGTGATTGGAACGGAAAAGAATTTTCATTAATTGATACAGGTGGGTACGTTAAAGGAAGTGATGATGTTTTTGAAACAGAAATTGATAAGCAAGTAGAATTAGCTATCGAAGAGGCAGATGCTATCATTTTTATGGTAGATGTTGAGTCTGGTGTTACAGGAATGGATGAGGATGTTGCCAAATTACTTAGAAAAATAACTAAACCAGTTTTTCTTGTAGTAAACAAAGTAGATAACGGTAAACGTGCCGAAGATGCTGTTGAGTTTTACTCATTAGGACTTGGTGAATATTATACAGTTGCCAGTATTAATGGTAGTGGAACAGGTGATTTATTAGATGCGCTTGTTGAAGCTTTACCAGAAACTGTTGAAGAGGAAGAGGTTGATGACTTGCCAAGATTTGCAGTTGTTGGTCGCCCAAATGCTGGGAAATCTTCATTTATAAATGCTTTAATTGGAGAAGATCGTTATATCGTAACTGATATTGCAGGAACTACAAGAGATTCAATTGATACAAAATATAACCGTTTTGGTTTTGAATTTAACCTTGTTGATACCGCAGGAATTAGACGTAAATCTAAAGTAAAAGAAGATTTAGAGTTTTATTCTGTAATGCGTAGTGTACGTGCTATTGAGCATTGTGATGTATGTTTAGTTGTACTAGATGCTACTCGTGGATTTGACGGACAAGTACAAAACATTTTCTGGCTTGCTGAACGTAACAGAAAAGGAATTGTTGTGTTAGTTAATAAATGGGATTTAGTAGAAAAAGATACTAATACCGTTAAAGAATTTGAGAAAAGAATTAAAAAAGAAATGGCTCCTTTTACAGATGTGCCAGTAGTATTTATTTCGGTGCTTAATAAGCAACGTATCTTTAAAGCTATTGAAACAGCTGTTGATGTTTACAAAAACAGATCTAAAAAGATTAAAACAAGTAAACTTAATGAGGTGTTATTACCTATCATAGAAAATTATCCTCCACCAGCTTTAAAAGGGAAATTTGTTAAGATTAAATACATTATGCAGTTGCCAACACCGCAACCACAATTTGCGTTTTTCTGTAACTTACCGCAGTATGTAAAAGATCCGTATAAACGTTTCTTAGAAAATAAATTACGTGAACGCTTTGATTTTCATGGTGTTCCTGTAAGTGTTTACATGCGTAAAAAATAATAAAACTATAAATTTCTTAAGTTTTTTTAAGGAATACCATACGAAAGAGGAATTATATTCGTTTTTTTGATACTGTTAATCATCAACAAATCAATCAAAATGAATAAATTCCTCTTTTTTTGTGCGCTATTGTGTACAAGCTTCTCATTTTCCCAAACTACTTTTAAAATATCTGGTACTATTATCGCTGGAGATGACCAATCGCCACTCGAGTCGGTAACCGTATATGTAGAGCGTATTAAAGATAGTAGTTTAGTAACTTATACAATTTCTGATAGTAAAGGGCAGTTTTCAATAGAAAATGAATCTTACGACGAAAAACTAAACATTGTTGTATCTTCAATAGGTTTTCAAGCCTATACCAAAGTTTTTTCCGTTAAGGAAACCCCAATTAATTTAGGGGTTATTACACTTGATATTGCAAATGCTTTAGATGAGGTCGTTATTACATCGCGAGCACCGGTGACTATTAAAAAAGATACCTTAGAGTTTAATGTGAAATCTTTTAAGACTAAAAAAGATGCCACAGTTGAAGACTTATTAAAACAACTTCCAGGTGTTGAGGTTGATGAAGAAGGTAAAATTAAAGTGAACGGAAAAGAAGTGAGTAATATTCTTGTAAATGGAAAGCCCTTTTTTGGCGATGACCCTACCATTACCACAAAAAATTTAACCAAAGATATTATTGATAAAATTCAAGTGGTAGATACCAAATCTAAATCTGAAGCTTTTACAGGTGAAGCTACCGATGGCGAAAGTAAAACCATTAATCTAACCATTAGTGAAGATAAAAATAAAGGTGTTTTTGGACGTGTTGCAGCTGGTGCCGGAACAGATAAACGTTATGAAGCTGCCGGAATGGTAAATCTGTTTGATAACGATCGTAGATTAAGCATACTTGTTGGTGGAAATAATATTAATTCTCCAGGTTTTAGTTTTGGTGAAATTAGAAAGATGTTTGGTGGAGGTAATTCAATGACAACTTATGGAAATGGCTCATTTAGTATTGATGGCCGTAGTTTTGGTGGCGGACAAGGACTAACAAAGTCTAAAAATGCAGGATTAAGTTATGCCGATGTTATTGGTGGAAATACAGATATCTCTATCAATTATTTTCACTCCGGAAGTGATTCAAACAATGAAACGATTTCTAACCGTGAAAATATTTTACCAGAATCGCGTTATTTTAGTAATTCATATTCAAAAACCAAAAGTGATAATGATAGCCATTCTGTTGATACTGCTTTTGATATTGAAGTAGATTCTACACTTTTAATCAATATAAAACCGTCTTTTAAATATGCCAATTCTAGAACGTCATATATTGGCAATAGTAGTTCGCTTAACGCAGATAATGTATTAACAAACGAGTCTGAAACTTCTTCTTTTGTTGAGAGTGATGCCCGTAATTTTAATAACAGCTTAAATGTGACCAAACGATTTGGTGATAAAGGTGCTTATGTGAGATTTAATATTAATAATAGTATTAATAAACGATCTAGCGAAGATTATTTAACTTCCGAAGCTAATATTTATGGCGAAGATGTTACAGATCCTTCAAATCCAAATTTTGTACTTACAGATCAAACTATAAGAGATCAATATACAGATGGCGCGTATGACGAAACTGTATTTAGTACGGGAGTAACTTATAGATATCCAATTATTGCCAAAGAGTTATTTTTTAACTTTAAATACGAATATAGTAACACAGTAACTAACGATGTTAAAACAACTTTAGATAGAGATGATGTTGGTGAAAATTATACTGCATTTAATGAAGATTTAAGTACAGATTTTAAATACAAAGACAGACAGAGTACACCAGGCGTTTCGATTTCTTATAATAAAGACAAGTTTTCGGCAAGAATAGGAGCGGAGTATTTGTTCCGTACGCTGAGTAATGATGATAATTTACGTCCGGAATTTAATATAGAACGCAAGTTTGAGAACCTTCAGCTAAATTCATATTTAAACTTTAATATATCACAGAAAACGTCACTTTATATGAGTTATCGTTTAAGTAATAATGCGCCACAATTATCGCAGCTTCAAGCGTTTCAAAATGTGTCAAATCCATTAAATATTATTGTAGGAAACCCAAACCTTAGCCCAGAAAAAAACCATAATATTTATGGAGGTTTCAATTCTTATGATTATCAAAGTGATACCGGTTTTTATAGCTATTTTGGAGGGGTAATTACTAATGATGATGTGGTTGCTAAAACAACTATTGATGAAGATTTAGTACGTAGTACAACCTATGCTAACGTAAATGGGAGTCATTCTTTATATGGAGGCGTGGATTATAGTAAGAAAATAAAGTTAGATACTATTCAATCTGTAAAAATAGGTTTAGGCGGGCATTTTAATGCTAATAAGCGTATCAATTTTAATAATAATGTACAATATGCAAGTAAAACAAATAGCATTTCTCCTGAAGTTTATTTGACTTACGAGCGAAAAGGGATTCTTGAAATAAGACCAGCCTATAGTATTAATTTTTCAAAAAGTACTTATGATATCGATGCATTTGAGGATATCGATTTTCTATCTCATAACTTAAGAATTCGTACCGCTTTTTTCTTACCTAAAAACTTTGAGTGGCGCAATGATGTACAATATAGTTATAACCCTAGTATTGCCGATGGATTTCAAAAAAGTGCTTGGTTTTGGAATGCTACTTTAGCCTATTCTATGTTAGATGATAAAGCTACAATTACCTTAAAGGCGTACGATTTATTAAACCAGAATACCAATGCTACAAGAGTTGCTACGCAAAATTATATTGAAGATAGACAAAGTACTGTTTTAGAACGCTATTTTATGCTGAGTTTTAGCTGGAAATTTAATAGCCTAGGGAAAAAAGAAAAAGATGAAGGAGGTATGATTTTCTTAGATTAAATAGAGTTTTTAAGTATTATATAAATAAAAAAGGTCGTTATCTAAATTATAGATAACGACCTTTTTATATATGTTGTGTTTTAAATTGAAATACTACCAGCTTCCTCCAGCACCACCTCCAGAGAAACCACCGCCTCCAAAGCCGCCGCCGAAACCGCCTCCACCAAAACTTCCGCCTCCAAATGAAGAACCTCCACTATGATTACCGCGTCCCATATTACTTAAAATAATAGCATCAAGAATATTGAAACCACCACTTTTATGACCTCCAGAACCACCGTTGTTGTTATTTCTTTTGGAATAAACTATTATGAATACAATAATTATAATTACAAAAAATATAAAACCAACAGGAGAACCTGATGTTTTTGTAGCTTTTCTACTACCTTGGTATTCGCCCATTAAAACCTCAAAAACAGCATCGGTTCCTTTGTCTAATCCAGCGTAATAATCTCCACGTTTAAATTGGGGGATAATAATATTTCTAGTGAGTTCACCTGTAACTCCGGCTGTTAATTTATGCTCCACACCGTATCCAGGAGAAATCCATATTTTTCTGTCTTCACTAGCTAATAAAATGAAAACACCATTATCTTCTTTAGCTTGACCAATTCCCCATTTTTGTCCCCAACGTGGCGCTAAAAGACCAATATTTTCACCTTTTGTACTCTTTATAATAGCAACAACAATTTGTGTTGAAGTTGTATCGGAGTATTTAATGAGTTTTTGTTCTAAACTTTCTTTTTCTGAAGTAGAAAGTAGTGCCGCATAATCGTAAACACTTGTTTGCTCTTTTGGAATCTCTGGAATGTCAAATTGTGCAAACGAAGAATTAAAAAATAAAAGAGATAAAATTAAAGCTATATAAAGCTTATTCTTAGTTATAAATGTTGATATACTGTAATTTAAATATTGCATATTGGAGTTTTATCCTTTTGAAATTTCATCTGAAAGTTCGTTACGATCGTTATGTTGCCAAGGGAAAAATGTTTCTAATTCTTTTCCTGCTTTTAAAATACCGTCAACAAGACCTTGCTTAAAGAGGCCTTGTTTAAATTGTGCTTGTATAATATTTTTAGTATCGTCCCAAAAAGTATCATCAACAACATCATTAATGCCTTTATCACCGTAAATCACAAAGGTTTTATCTTCTACGGCAACGTATATTAAAACACCATTTTTAAGTTCGGTATTATTCATTTCTAAATAATTAAAAACTTCAATAGCACGATCAAAAGGTGCTGTTTTAGATGTTTTTTCTAAATGAACTCGTATTTCTCCAGATGTGTTTTTTTCTGCAATACGAATAGCATTTATGATGTCTTGTTCTTCTTCTTTGGTAAGAAAATCTTCAATTTTAGACATAGCTATTAGTTAAAATCAAATTCAACTTCTACAGGTTTTTCTGCACCTGGTTCTGCATCAAAATAAGGTTTTCCTTCAAAATTAAATATTCCAGCAAGTAGTGAATTAGGAAACTTCTTTACGTGATTATTGTACGGTTTAATTGTTTCGTTGTAGCGTGTTCTTGCTGTTTGTATTGTGTTTTCAGTACTTGTTAATTCGTCTAGAAGTTTTAAAAAGTTTTGATTACTTTTTAAATCAGGATATTTTTCAACAGTAACTAGTAAACGAGATAAAGCGCTACTTAATCCACCTTGTGCTTTGTTAAATTGCTCTAATTGTTCTGGGGTAATATTAGAAGGATCAATGGTTGTTTGAGTGGCTTTTGAGCGTGCTTCAATAACATCAGTTAGTGTGTTTCTTTCAAAATCTGCAGCTCCTTTAACCGTGTTTACTAAATTACCAATTAAATCGTTTCTACGTTGGTAAGAGGTTTGTACGTTTCCCCAAGATTCGCTTACATTTTCATTTAATTCTACAGCAGTGTTATAAAATCCTTTTCCTTTTGAGTAAAAGCCTATTGCAATAACTGCAATGATAACTATTGGTAACCATTTTTTCATAATATGTTGGTGTTGATGAGTTTTAAGATTGTTTAATATAGATTAGTTGTCATTTTTTGTAAAATGTTACAACTGTTGTTTTATTTTAATGAGTTGCGCTTTTATGCCTTCTAATTTATTAATAATTTCAAAATTAGTTAAAGATTTTTGGCGTTCTTCTTTTAAATGTGTTTTGGCACCTTCAAGCGTAAAACCACGTTCTTTTACTAAGTGATAAATAAATTTAAGATGATTTATATCATCAGGAGTGAATTTTCTGTTTCCTTTAGCATTTTTCTTAGGTTTAAGAACATCAAATTCTTTTTCCCAAAACCTAATTAAAGAAGCATTTACATTAAAAGCTTTAGCGACTTCGCCAATATTATAGTAGCGTTTTTCGGGCAGGTTAATATGCATAATACTAGTCTAAAGATTGATTTTCTAGAGATGCTTTTTTCAATAAGTTAGCATATTCTTCTGCAGATAAGTTTCCGTAGTAAAAATTAATAGGATTAATACGTTCTTTATCTTTAAATACTTCATAATGTAAATGTGGCGCTTCAGAACGTCCGGTACTTCCTACATAACCAATTAAATCACCTCGACTCACTTTTTGGTGTGCACGTACGTTGTATTTGTATAAATGCGCATATAATGACACATATCCATAACCGTGATCTATACGTATGTGGTTACCATATCCTGTAGATTTGTTATCGGCTCTTAATACTACACCATCTCCAGATGCGTAAACAGGTGTGCCTCTTGGAGCTGTAAAATCCATTCCGTAATGAAATTTTCTAACCTTGGTAAATGGATCGGTTCTATAACCATAACCAGATGCCATACGCGTTAAATCTTCGTTGTTTACAGGTTGAATAGCTGGTATTGCTGCTAAAAATTTTTCTTTATCTTCTGCTAATACTGCAATTTCATCTAAAGATTTTGATTGCACTACGAGTTGTTTTTGAAGGATATCCATTTTTTTAGCACTTTCAATAATTAATTTCGAATTATCAAAACCTTCTAAATTTTTATAGCGGTTTATACCACCAAATCCTGCTTTGCGTTGTTCTTCAGGAATAGGGTTGGCTTCAAAATATAACCTGTATATAGAGTTGTCTCGTTCTTCAATATTTGCAAGTACAGACTGTGCTTCAAGCATTTTTTTGTTCAGTAACTGGTACTGAAGTTCCATGTGATGTAACTCTCTAGCGAGTTCACGTTCTTTAGGAGATTCAATAAATTGGCTTGCTATAAAAACAAACAAAAATCCAAAAAGTGCAGACGCCAAAACAAACATCATTAAGTACTTAAATGTTGTTGTTTTTTTGCGTTCAATCTTGCGATAAGAAAGCGTTTCGGAATCGTAATAATATTTTACCTTACTCATTATCTAATTTATACTATTTTTGCAACAGAAAAAGACCGTTATTTGTCTTTAAACTGATATGCAAACGAACAAATATAAAAATTGTTTCGCATTAAAAGTAATTTAACAGAAACAAGATTATTAATATAAGTCCATGAAATCTCAAGATATACGCTCAAAGTTTTTAAAGTTTTTTGAAGATAAGCAACATAGCATCGTGCCATCTGCACCAATGGTGTTAAAAGATGACCCAACCTTGATGTTTGTTAACTCGGGGATGGCGCCTTTTAAAGAATACTTTTTAGGAAATGCCGAACCAAAAAATACTCGTATTTCAGATTCACAAAAATGTTTGCGTGTCTCTGGAAAACATAACGATTTGGAAGAAGTAGGTTATGATACCTATCATCATACCTTATTTGAAATGTTAGGTAACTGGAGTTTTGGCGATTATTTTAAGAAAGAAGCTATCGCTTGGGCTTGGGAGTTATTAACCGAAGTTTTTAAAATTGATAAAGATATCTTATATGTTACCGTTTTTGAAGGTGATAAAAAAGATGGAACAGCAATGGATCAAGAAGCTTATGATATTTGGAAAGAATTTATTTCTGAAGATCGCATTTTGATGGGGAATAAAAAAGATAACTTCTGGGAAATGGGAGAGCAAGGACCATGCGGCCCTTGTAGTGAAATTCATGTTGATATTCGTTCGGCAGAAGAAAAAGCTAAAGTTCCTGGAGCAGATTTAATAAACATGGATCATCCGCATGTTGTTGAAATATGGAACTTAGTTTTCATGCAATACAACCGTAAAGCTAATGGCTCTCTAGATAATTTACCAAATAAACATATTGATACTGGTATGGGATTTGAACGTTTATGTATGGTATTACAAAACGTACAGAGTAATTATGATACTGATGTTTTTACACCAATCATTAGAGAAATTGAAACCATTACTGGGAAAGATTACGAAAAGGATGAAAAAATAGATGTTGCTATTCGTGTAATTTCAGATCACGTACGTGCCGTTGCTTTTTCAATTGCAGACGGACAATTACCAAGTAATACAGGAGCAGGTTATGTAATAAGACGAATTTTACGTCGTGCCATTCGTTATAGTTTTACATTTTTAGATCAAAAAGAACCTTTCATATATCGTTTGGTTGATGTATTGAGTAAAAAAATGGGGGAAGCTTTCCCTGAATTAAAAGCTCAAAAGCAATTAATTGAAAACGTAATTAAAGAAGAAGAAGCTTCTTTTTTAAGAACTCTAGATCAAGGATTAGTACTTTTAGATGTTATTGTAGCAAATACAAAAGGAGATACGGTTTCGGGAGAAAAAGCTTTCGAATTGTATGATACTTATGGATTCCCTATAGATTTAACGGCTTTAATTCTTTCAGAAAAAGGATTGAAACTAGATGAAAAAGGGTTTAAAGAACATTTAGATAAACAGAAAAAACGCTCGCGTGCTGCAAGTGAAATGAGTACCGATGATTGGACTGTTTTAATTGAAGATGACGTTCAAGAATTTATTGGATACGATGCACTTGAAGCTAATGTGAAAATTACACGTTACCGTAAAGTAACTTCTAAAAAAGATGGAGATATGTACCAATTGGTATTTAACTTAACTCCATTTTATGCAGAAGGCGGAGGACAAGTAGGAGATAAAGGTTATCTAGAAGGTGCACACGGAGATGTGGTGTATGTTTTAGATACCAAAAAAGAAAATAATGTGGTAATTCACTTTGTAAAAAATTTACCAAAGCATATAAACGAAACACATAAAGCTGTAGTTGATAGTAAGCAACGTCACAGAACAGAATGTAATCATACAGCAACACACTTATTACACCAAGCTTTACGTGATATTTTAGGAACTCACGTAGAGCAAAAAGGATCTGCAGTACATTCAAAATATTTAAGATTTGATTTTTCTCATTTTTCAAAATTAACGACAGAAGAATTACAAGAAGTTGAAAATTTTGTAAATGCTAGAATTGCAGGTAAATTACCATTACAAGAACAACGTAGTATCACTATGGAGCAAGCCGTAAATGATGGTGCTATGGCCTTATTTGGTGAGAAATATGGTGATACAGTGAGAGCTATTCGTTTTGGACAGTCTATAGAATTATGTGGAGGAACGCATGTTAAAAACACTGGAGATATCTGGTATTTTAAAATTGTATCTGAAGGCGCTGTTGCTTCAGGAATTAGACGTATTGAAGCGATTACTAATGATGCTGTGAAAGGTTATTTTGAAGATAGTAATAAAGCATTTATGAGTATAAAAGGAATGCTTAATAATACAAAAGAACCTGTAAAAGTGCTTCAGAATTTACAAGATGAAAATACAAGTCTTAAAAAGCAAATAGAAGGTTTATTAAAAGATAAAGCTAAAAACTTAAAAGGAGAGCTTAAAAATGAATTAACCGAAGTTAACGGAATTCAATTTTTAGCAAAACAAATAGATCTAGATGCTGCCGGAATTAAAGATTTGTGTTTTGAATTAGGAAGCCAGTTTACTAACTTGTTTTTATTATTTGCTGTTGAAAATGAAGGAAAAGCTTTATTATCATGCTATGTTTCAAAAGAACTTGTGGCAGATAAAGGCTTAAATGCAGGTCAAATAGTTAGAGAATTAGGAAAACATATTCACGGAGGTGGAGGTGGACAACCATTTTTTGCAACTGCTGGAGGTAAAAATGCCGACGGAATTAACGCTGCATTAGAAGCTGCTAAACAATATCTAGGTTAGAAATCTGATTTTTTCAGAAATACATAAAATGAAATTACAAACCCAAATACCGTTAAAAATAGTTGCTGATTCTCCAATAGATTATCACTCTAAAATAGCGCTGTTTGGGTCTTGTTTTGTCGAAAATATAGGGGAGAAGTTAAACTATTATAAATTTCAAAACCTTCAAAACCCATTTGGGATATTATTTCATCCATTAGCTATTGAAGAATTATTAACCAATACTGCTAATCAAAAAGTATATAGCGATGATGATGTGTTTTTTAAAAATGAACAATGGCATTGTTATCAAGCACATTCTAAATTAAGCGCGACTTCAAAAACCGAATTAATTGATAGTTTAAATACTCAAGTACAGTTATTAAATTTATATTTAAAAACAGCAACACATGTTGTGATTACTTTAGGAACAGCTTGGGTTTATAAGCATAAAGTATCTCATGCTATTGTAGCAAATTGTCATAAAGTTCTACAAAAGGAATTTGATAAAGAATTACTTTCTGTAGATAGAATTTCGCAATCGTTACAAAATAGTATTGCTGTAATTACACAGTTTAATCCAAATGCAAAGGTGATTTTTACAGTATCTCCTGTGCGTCACATAAAAGATGGTTTTATTGAAAATTCTCAAAGTAAATCACATTTAATTACTGCTATTCATAAAGTTTTAAAGGTTAAAAAAAGCCAGAATTCACATTATTTCCCGTCTTACGAAATTATGTTAGACGAGTTGCGTGACTATCGTTTTTATAAAGCCGATATGTTACACCCCAATGAGGTGGCTGTAAGTTATATATGGGAAAAATTTACTTCAGTTTGGTTAGCTAAAGAAACCCTAAAAACACTTGAAACGGTTGAGAACATTCAAAAAGGGTTATTACATCGCCCGTTTAATTCAAACTCAGAAGCACATCAAAAGTTTCTTAAGAATTTAAAAGAGAAACAGAAAAAACTTCAACTTCAATTTCCTAGTATTATCTTTTAAGGATTTTTTAAAGTAATATATCTTTTTTTATATTTTAAAAATTGTTTTATTCTAATTATTAAGTAGTTACGTTTAATCTTGTTTTGATGCTATTAGTCGAAAAAAAGTAATGTTAACAGTAAATAACTATATATTAGTAAGGCTATTAATCAATTTTTAGAAAAGGTGTCAGTCAATTAAATCTGTGTTACTACAGTTTAATTCTGACACTTTTTTTGTTTTTCAGTTCTCAAAAAAACTTATTTCACTCTTACGCTGTCTGGAACTAATACGGTGTAATCTCCATTATTCCTTAGTACATCTCTGACAATAGATGACGATATAAACGATGTTCTCGATGAGGTTAGTAAAAAGACTGTTTCTATTTTAGAAAGCTTTCTATTGGTATGTGCAATGGCTTTTTCAAATTCAAAATCTGCAGGATTACGTAAACCTCTAAGTATAAATTCGGCATCAATCTCTCTTGCAAAATCAATAGTTAACCCTTTGTAGGTTGTCACTTTTACTTTTGGTTGATCTTTAAAAGCTTCTTCAATAAATTTTTGACGCTCTTCAAGTGTAAACATGTAATTTTTATCGGCATTAATACCAATAGCTACTATAACTTCATCAAAAAGTTCAATACCTCTTTTTATAATATCATAATGTCCTAAAGTTATTGGATCAAAAGATCCAGGGAATATTGCTCGTTTCATAAATTAAAATTACATTTTTTTATTTTAAAGACTCTTCAATAGCATTTTCAAATAAATCACTCATACTTATACCTGCTTTTGCAGCTTGTTGTGGTAAGATACTTGCTTTTGTAAGACCAGGAACTGTGTTTACTTCTAATAAATGAGGTTCTCCATCTTTAAAAATGAATTCACTTCGGCTAAAACCTTTCATTTTTAAAACGGTGTATACTTTTTTAGCGAGTGATCTTACTTTTTGCTCTTGATCTTCGGTTAAACGGGCAGGAGTAATTTCTTGAGATTCTCCTAAGTATTTCGCTTTATAATCAAAGAAGTCATTGTTACTTACAATTTCGGTAATTGGCAGTACAATAATTTCACCTTTATAGGTAATTACACCAACAGAAACTTCGGTGCCATCTAAAAAAGATTCAATAATAACTTCGTCATCTTCTTTAAATGCAATTTCAAGTGCCTTTTTAAACTCTTCTTTTTTGTACACTTTACTAATCCCAAAACTACTTCCAGCTTTATTAGCCTTTACAAAACACGGTAAGCCAACTTTAGCTATAATTTCATCTTCATTAACGGTATCTCCTAAATTTACAAAATAAGAGGTTGCTGTAAGTATTCCGTAAGGTTTTAACGCGCTTAAACAATCTCTCTTGTTAAAGGTTAGAGCAGCTTGGTACATCCCACAACTTGTATGCGGAATATTTAATAACTCTAGATAACCTTGCATATAACCATCTTCTCCAGGAGTTCCATGAATGGCATTAAATACACAATCGAAATTTATTTTCTGGTTATTTTCAATTATTGAAAAATCATTTCTATCTACAGGAATTTCAGTATTGTCATCGGTAACACAAACCCATTTATCTTTAAATATATGAATTTTGTAAGCGTTATATTTTACGGTATCAAGTGTTTCATATACAACTTGTCCGCTGTTTAAAGAGATTTCGTATTCACTAGAATAACCTCCCATTATGATGGCAATATTTTTTTTCATGAGATAAATTTAAAGGTTTTAAAACCGGTAGAAATATATGTTATTTTAATACGATTATCATCTAAAATCAATAATAAAACGTACCTATTAAAAGTAAAGCTAAAATAGCACATTAAAGCAAAAGAAAAAACCTTAGAGTTTTTATATATTTGCCCTAACTTAATATTGTTACATGAGTATCATAAAATTTCTTACCAGTAAAGTGTTTTTTAAACAATTAGTACTTGCAGTTATCGCTGTAGTGATTTTTTGTTTTTTAATGTTGCAATGGTTGTCTAGTACAACAAATCATGGCGAATTTATAGAAGTACCAGATTTAGCAGGAAAATCTTTAGAGACCGTACAAATTGAGTTGAACGATAAAAGTTTAGCGATGGAAATACAAGACTCGGCAAATTTTAATCCAAAATACCCAAAATTTTCTGTGATTGAGCAATATCCTTTAGCAGGAACTCAGGTGAAAGAAAACAGAAAAATATACTTGATTATAAACCCTTCGGGATATCGTAAAGTTGCAGTGCCAAATATTGAACGCCGTACATTCAGGCAAGCAAAACCTACACTTGAAGCCTTGGGTTTTAAAGTAGGTAAAACAACTTATATTGATGATCTTGGAAAAGACGAAGTTATAGCCATAAAATATAATGGCGAAACCATAAAAGCCGGTGATATGTTACCGCTAACTACTAAAATAGATTTAGTATTAGGTAACGGAAACCGCAGAAATTAATGATGACAGACGAGAATACACCAATTGAAGATACAGATAGCGATTTGTATGAACACTATTCATTTACTGCAGTAAAAGGGCAACAGCCTCTTAGAATAGATAAATATTTAATGAATTTTATTGAAAACGCAACGCGTAGTAAAATTCAGGCAGCAGCAAAAAACGGAAGCATTTTTGTTAACGATATTGCTGTAAAATCAAATTATAAAGTAAAACCGTTTGATAAAATACGTGTGCTTTTTGCGCATCCTCCTTACGAGAATTTATTAACACCAGAAGATATTCCTTTGGATATTGTGTATGAAGATGATACATTATTGGTAGTTAATAAACCAGCAGGAATGGTTGTGCATCCAGGTCACGGGAATTATTCGGGGACATTAATTAATGCCCTAATATTTCATTTTGATAACTTACCAATCAACTCTAGTGAACGCCCAGGATTAGTACACCGTATTGATAAAGATACTAGTGGACTTTTAGTGGTTGCCAAAACCGAACAGGCGATGGCACATTTATCAAAACAATTTTTCAATAAAACAAGTGAGCGCGAATACGTTGCTATTGTTTGGGGAAATGTTGAAGATGATGAAGGTACAGTTGATGGTCATATTGGTCGTCATCCAAAAAATAGACTTCAAAATACAGTTTATACAGGTGATGATATTGATAAAGGAAAACCTGCCGTTACACATTATAAAGTACTTGAGCGTTTAGGTTACGTTACTTTATTAACCTGTAAGTTAGAAACCGGACGTACGCATCAAATTCGTGTACATATGAAATATATTGGGCACACCTTATTTAATGACGAACGTTACGGAGGAGAGCGTATCTTAAAAGGAACTACATTTAGTAAGTATAAACAATTTGTTGATAACTGCTTTAAAGTCTTACCAAGACAAGCGCTACATGCAAAAACACTAGGTTTTGAGCATCCTGCAACAGGAGAATTTATGCGTTTTAATACAGATATTCCTACTGATATGCAATTGTGTATTGAAAAATGGAAACAGTATTCTAAACATCAAGAAATGGAATAGTAAATTATCTCAGTATAGTTTTTAGCTATACTGAGATAATAATATAAGAATTTCAAAACGCTATTTTATAATAAACTCCTTGTAAATTTGCCCTAAAGACACCAGATTATGAAACTTGTTATATCTCCAGCAAAATCTTTAGATTTAGATAGTAAATTACCAACAGACCAAGCTACAGAAGCCTCTTTTTTAAAAGAATCTAAGAAAATTAGTACACTTTTAAAAAAACAGTCTGCAAAAGAATTATCGCAGTTAATGCGTATTTCGGATAATTTAGGACAGTTAAATTACGAGCGTAATCAAGAATGGAACTTACCATTTACAAAAGAAAATGCAAGACCAGCAGTTTATGCTTTTAACGGAGATGTGTATCGCGGATTAGGTGCTTATACAATTTCCGAAGAAAAAATTGAAGATCTTCAAAATACAGTACGTATTCTTTCTGGACTTTACGGAATACTAAAACCTTTAGATTTAATACAGGCTTACCGTTTGGAAATGGGCACAAAATTCCCCGTAGGAAAAAATAAAAATTTATATGAATTTTGGAAAACACAATTAACCGCATCACTTAATAATGAATTAAAAGATGATGAGGTGTTTGTTAATTTGGCTAGTAATGAATATTTTAAAGCTATTGATACCAAAGCATTAAAAGTTCCTGTAACTCATATTAAATTCTTAGAGTTTAAAAACGGAAAGCATAAGGTAATCGCTATATTCTCAAAATTAGCAAGAGGTTTAATGGCGCGATTTATTGTAGAAACTAATGCACAAACTGTAGATGATTTAAAAGCCTTTACTGCCGAAAATTACGGTTATAGTGAAACGTTATCATCAGAACACGAATTGGTATTTACTCGCTAATTAAACTTTAGGTTTTTTAGAAATATTTATTTTATCTTCGGTACGCGGACGTTTTTTTATTTTAAGACGTTTAGTCCCAAAAGTCCCTTTATGTATTTTACCTCGTTTTGTTTTTTT
This sequence comes from Lacinutrix undariae, assembly GCF_052934785.1. Classification (NCBI taxonomy): domain Bacteria; kingdom Pseudomonadati; phylum Bacteroidota; class Flavobacteriia; order Flavobacteriales; family Flavobacteriaceae; genus Lacinutrix; species Lacinutrix undariae. The sequence goes on along the minus strand of NZ_CM128809.1, from coordinate 552,684 downwards.
GTCTCCTTTTCCCATGTTTTTGTTTAATTTTAGATATTTAATGTACGAAAAATAAGACGTAAAACCAAACCAAAACGTGTTTATTTATAAGCATCCATATCCGCCATTTATAAAAGAAGATACTACAAAACTAATTGTTGGTACACTTCCACCACCTCGTTTTTCAACTGGAGAACTTAAGGAAAAGGATGTTGATTTCTGTTATGGTAGTTACTATAATAGTCTGTGGTTATTTATTGATAAGATTTATAATCTTAATTTGAGTTACGATAATTCGGAAGAAGCAATAGAGTAGCGTAAGCATTTTTTAATCACTCATAAAATAGGTGTTTGTGATATTGTAGCTAAAGCTAAACGCAAAAAAATTGATGCTTCAGATATAGGGTTGTAGCATATTGAATTGCGAAACATTATAGGGTATCTAAAAGAATTTCCTAATATAGATACTTTATTATTCACTGGAGGAAATAGTAAAAATGGACCCGAATATTTTTTCAGAAAACATATAAAACCACTTCAATTAAAATTAGAACTGGTTTGTAATGAGGTTCCAAGAATTCATCAATTTACTTTAAACGGAAGAGTAATCAAGACCGTTTCATTAACTTCGGGGTCTGGAGCTGCAAATATTTCTATTAGCAGATTGCCATTATATAAACACTTAAAAGCCAAAAATACAGCATTTAATACTTTCGATTTTAGAGTGCTACAGTACCAAGAGTTCATATAATATCACCATTTTACCAAACTTAGCATAAATAAGCCGTATCTTTGTAGCTTAATATAGAATGACGCTAAACATGATAGATGGTCATTCGCCAAATAATTTCTATGTCATTTCAATCTTTAGGCCTATCCGAAGCCTTGCTAAAAGCGATTAGCGAAAAAGGATACACTACCCCAAGTCCAATTCAAGAAAAAGCAATTCCATCAGTATTAGAAGGAAGAGATGTTTTAGCATCAGCGCAAACAGGAACAGGGAAAACAGCAGGTTTTACACTACCATTACTTCATATATTATCTCAAAAAGAAAAATCTCGTCAACGACCAGTTCGTGCCTTGGTTTTAACACCAACTCGTGAGTTAGCGGCGCAAGTTTATGATAATGTAAAAGAGTACAGTAAATATTTAGATTTACGTAGTGCTGTAATTTTTGGTGGAGTTAATCAAAAACCACAAGTAGCACAATTACGCCAAGGTGTAGATGTTTTAGTTGCCACACCAGGACGTTTGTTAGATTTACATAGCCAAGGCGTGTTATCTTTAGCTAAGATTCAAATTTTTGTCTTAGATGAAGCTGATAGAATGCTGGATATGGGATTTTTAAGAGATATTGAGCGCGTAATGCAATTAATGCCTTCTAAACGTCAGAATTTATTATTCTCAGCTACGTTTTCAAAAGATATTAAAAAGTTAGCTAACGGTATTTTAAACAAACCAGTAATGGTTGAAGCAACTAGAGAAAACTCTACTGTTGAAGCTATTTCTCAAAAAGTATATCGTGTAGCAAAAGAGAAAAAAACAGATTTACTTATAAAAGTAATTTCTGATGGAAACTGGAAACAAGTTTTAGTTTTTACACGTACAAAACACGGTGCCAATAAACTTTGTAAGAAAATGATTAGCTCAGGGATTACTGCTGCAGCTATTCACGGAAATAAAAGTCAAGGCGCAAGAACAAAAGCATTAGCTGGTTTTAAAAATGGAAGTGTTAGTGTTTTGGTAGCTACAGATATTGCAGCTAGAGGATTAGATATTCCGTTATTACCGCACGTTGTTAACTTTGAATTACCAAATATCTCTGAAGATTATGTTCACAGAATTGGTAGAACGGGTAGAGCAGGAGCTAGTGGAGAAGCTTTATCTCTAGTAAGTGCAGATGAAACTACTTTTTTACGTGATATTGAAAAATTAGTAGGAGAGAAAATTCCTGTTGAAATCATTGAAGGTTTTGAACCAGATCCAAATGCATCAACAGCACCTATAAAACAAGGTCAAGGTGGTGGAGGTCGCCGTAATAATACAAGAAACGCATCTGGAGGAGGAAGCTCTAGAGGTGGAAATTCAAGAAGTGGAAACTCTAGAGGAGGAGATACTTCAAGAAAATCTAATTCTAACGGTGGAGGTAGACGTTCTGAAAAGCCAAAATCTGATAGCACAAGAGAAAGCCGTTCGGCAGATAGAAGACGCTAAAAACGTTTTATATAGATAAAAAAAGAAGCACATTATAAATGTGCTTCTTTTTTTTGTTTTATATGTAATAAGATGTATTGTGTTTTGTTATTTTCGGTACAGAAAATAATTGTTTACTAAATCAATGTAAACACGTTTTGCTTCTTCTTGAGAAACATTTTTTACCTGAAATAAAGCATTTGTTTTAAATGCATTTATAATAGGTTTTCTACTACTTGGTCTTTCGTAGTTGTTAGTAGCTTTTTTGTAGTAAGCATATAAACGCAATAAAAAATCTGCGGGATATTGCTCAGTATGAGTACTAATAAGTTCTACGGCATCTTCAAATGCTATGTTTAATTCTTCCGGGGTCATTCTTAATTATAATTCAGCAATTACAGTTTCGCCACCTTTTACAACTTGGTTAAGGGACACTTTAATTTTGGTGTCCAAAGGTAGAAATAAATCTACTCTCGAACCAAATTTAATAAAACCTGAGTCTCCACCTTGTACAGCAGTGGCATCAACTTTTGCATAATTTACAATTCTTTTTGCTAAAGCACCAGCAATTTGACGGTGTAATACTTTACCAAATGTATCGTTTTCAACAACTACGGTTGTGCGTTCGTTTTCTTCGCTAGCTTTTGGATGCCATGCAACCAAAAATTTACCTGGATGGTATTTGCTAAACACAACTTTACCCGCAATAGGGTAGCGTGTTACGTGTACATTTATAGGTGACATGAATACTGAAACTTGCAAACGTTTTTCGTTGAAATATTCTTTTTCAAAAACTTCTTCAATAACTACAACTTTTCCATCAACAGGAGAAAGTGCTTGATTTGCATTTAAAACGGTATGACGTTTTGGATTTCTGAAAAATTGAAGGATTAAAATTAAAAATCCTAAAACAACTAACATTAAGGTTGTTCTTACCCATGGTAATTGTACAAAATAATCAATAGCAAAAATTGCTGCTACCACTATTGCTAATGTAATAAATATAATTTTTTGTCCTTCTTTATGAAACATAAGTTGTTATTCTTAAAAATAAATAAATAAATGGTGCTGCAAATATAATACTATCTAAACGATCTAGCAGTCCGCCATGACCAGGCATTATTTTGCCACTGTCTTTTACTTTTGCTTGTCGTTTAAATTTTGATTCAATTAAATCTCCTAATGTTCCAAAAACACTAATAATAATCGCGAGTATTAGCCATTGAGAAAAGTTTAAAGTTTCGGTAAATTTAGCTATAAAATAACTTGCTACACAGGCGAAAAATAAACCTCCTAAAAAACCTTCTACTGTTTTTTTAGGTGAAATACTAGGGAAAAGCTTTTGCTTACCAAAGTTTTTTCCTACTAGATAGGCAAAAGAATCATTCACCCAAATAAGGATAAAAGCGCCTAAAGGGTATAGTGGTGTAAATTGGTGATTAAAGTTTGCTGTTAGTAATAAAAACACAAAACCACTAGTGATGTATAATGTGGTGATAATGAATCGTTTAGTTTTAAATAGTGGGATTCTTTTTTTAGAAAATAAATCTTTAATTAAAATTAATCCTACAAAAATACTTAAGACTTGTAATATTTGAATTGAAGCATTAAAACCTTCTGTAGAGTTAATAATTGTTGACCAATATCCGAAACCAAAATATAATATTATAAAAAGGATATATGGAATAATACTTTTGAACCCAATAAGTTTTTTGAATTCTACTAGTGATACTATCCCAAAAAAGAAAAACAAAGCGGTTAACGCATGTTGTGAAAATAAACAGAGAATAAGTAAGGCTACATATACAGCTCCTGATATTGCTCTTGTTACGAGTTCTTTCATGTAATAGTTGGTTATGCTTTTATTATTGAAATGTAGTAGGTGTTTTTAGGTGTTAAAAACGAATACATTTCGATTATAAATCTTCTAAAAGAAGCAAATATAAGTTTTTTGAACAACTTCCATAGCTTAAGAAGTCTGAATCTTCTAAAGTTTTAAAGTGTTTTATAGCTGTAATGTTTGTAGGGATCTTACCGTTGTTCTTTATCTTTATTCCAGAAAGTACTTCGTCTTTGTTTTCAATGAACTGACTAGTAGTGGCATAAATAATAAAATTTTCAGGAAGTTCATTCAGCTTTGTTTCTGCAATTTGATTAGAACACATTAAAAGTGAACCATCATCAGCGATTAAATATTCGCAAGTTGAAAGAAAGTAAGTGCTTTCTGATATTTGTTTACTTGAGTTTAAGTTGAATTTTTTAAAGGATTCTACTAATCTATCATCCAATATAAGTGCTTTTTCATCTTCCCATCCATTTTCATTTAGGATGTTAGCTAAGCTTTGGTGTACTTCTTCCAGATCTTCACAATAAATAAATTTACCTCCATTTTCTTTAAAATTAATTGTAAATCTTTCATCAACAGGTAGCTTTTCTTCGGGCATATGCATACCTCTTTCTTCATTTTGAATGCTAATGTCTTCTGTTTTAGATTTACTTCCAAAGAATTTTTGAAATAGACTCATTTATCTTTTTACTATTATCTGGGTTATTTTTAGTGTATAATCTCAAATATAAAAAAACTTAAACTAACACAGGGTCAATTTAAGTTTTTTATAAGAATATTAAGGTATTATTTATGCTTGTTCTTCCTTTATAAACGCGCGTTTTCCAAAAATTGTTTCTAAATTATCTTTAAAAATAACTTCTTTTTCTAATAATACTTCAGCTAGTTCAGTTAGCTTGTCTTTGTTTTCTTCTAAAATGGTTAAAGCACGTTGGTATTGTGTTTCAATGATCTTAGAAATTTCTTCATCAATTAGCTCTGCTGTTTTTTCACTGTATGGTTTTGTAAAACTACCTTCAGATTGTCCTGAATCATAGTAAGTAAGGTTTCCTACTTTTTCACTCAATCCGTAAACAGTTACCATTGCTCTAGCTTGTTTCGTTACTTTTTCAAGATCACTTAAAGCACCTGTAGAAATCTTATTGAAGATCACTTTTTCGGCAGCTCTACCACCTAATGCAGCACACATTTCGTCTAGCATTTGTTCTGTTCTTACAATAAGGCGTTCTTCTGGTAAATACCAAGCTGCTCCTAATGATTGCCCACGTGGAACAATAGTTACTTTTACAAGTGGTGCAGCGTGTTCTAGCATCCAACTTATTGTAGCATGACCAGCTTCGTGATAAGCAACAGCTTTCTTTTCGCTAGGCGTAACAATTTTATTTTTCTTTTCAAGTCCACCAACAATTCTGTCAACAGCATCTAAGAAATCTTGTTTATCTACTGCTTTTTTATCGTGTCTTGCAGCAATTAAAGCCGCTTCATTACATACGTTTGCAATATCAGCTCCAGAGAATCCTGGAGTTTGTTTTGCTAAAAATTCAGCATCTAATTTCTCAGATTGTTTGATAGGTCTTAAGTGAACTTCAAAAATTTCTTTACGTTCTCTAACGTCTGGTAGGTCAACAAAAATTTGTCTATCAAAACGTCCAGCACGCATTAAAGCTTTATCTAGAACGTCTGCTCTATTTGTTGCAGCAAGTACAATTACGTTTGTATTTGTTCCAAAACCATCCATCTCAGTTAGCAATTGGTTAAGTGTGTTTTCACGTTCATCATTAGAACCTGAAAAATTACTTTTCCCTCTTGCTCTACCAATGGCATCAATTTCATCAATAAAAATGATTGCTGGCGATTTTTCTTTAGCTTGTTTAAATAAGTCTCTTACACGAGAAGCTCCAACTCCTACAAACATTTCAACAAAATCTGATCCAGATAGTGAAAAGAATGGTACTTGTGCTTCACCTGCAACAGCTTTTGCTAATAAGGTTTTACCTGTTCCTGGTTGTCCTACTAGTAAAGCTCCTTTAGGTATCTTACCTCCAAGAGAGGTGTATTTTTCAGGGTTTTTAAGAAAGTCTACAATTTCTTGTACTTCTTCTTTAGCACCTTCTAAACCAGCAACATCTTTAAAAGTAGTTTTGATATCTGTTTTCTCATCAAATAGTTTGGCTTTAGATTTTCCAATATTGAAAATCTGACCTCCAGCGCCTCCGCCTCCGCCACCAGACATACGTTTCATGATAAAAATCCAAACTCCAATAATTAAAACAAACGGAAGTAATGAAAAGATAAAATTACCCCATACATTTTCTTCTGTTTGATATTTTAATACAGTGTTTAAATTGTTTTCACTAACAGTTTTATTGATGTTTTGTTCAAAGTTTTGTAAGTCACCAAACTCAAACGAGTAATTTGGTTGTGCACTTACTGCAGGAAAAATACTTGATTTTTCTTTCCCTTTGTGAATTTCTTTCTTTTTAGCTTCATCTGTAAGATAAACTTTAGCTTCTCTTTTGTTTACAATTTCAACTTTAGAAACATCACCTTCTTTAAGGTATTCTAAAAATTGAGAAGGTGTAGTTGTAGCAATATCTCCATCACCAAATCCACCTGTAAATACATTTATAGCTAAAATTCCTACAATAGCTAAGCCGTAAAACCAATACATACTAAGTTTTGGTTTTTTATTTGAATTTTTCTTGTCGTTTGCCATTAATGTGTGTTTAGTAACTTGTTTTTATAACAGTTGTTTTTGCATCTCCCCATAAACTTTCAATGTCGTAGTAATCTCTAATGTGATTTTGAAACACATGTACAACAACATTTACGTAATCCATAAGTACCCACTCAGCATTATCCGTACCTTCTACGTGCCAAGGATTGTCTTTAAGTTGTTTACTAACTTTCTTTTGGATTGAGTTAACTATGGCGTTTACCTGCGTATTTGAAGACCCTTCGCAAACGATAAAATAGTCACAAACTGTATTTTCAATTTCTCTTAAGTCGAGAATTGTAATCTCTTTTCCTTTTACATCTTCAATACCAGCTAAAATAGTTGTTATTAATTGGTCTGAATTAGTGTTTTTATTAGCCATTAAAATGATTTAGTTTTGTGCAAAGTTATTATTTTTTTAGTTCTTTTGAGTTTTAATTATTCATAAGAAAAATATAAATTAATATTTGCCATTGAAATGCATATAATCAAACTTAATGCCATTGACTCAACAAACTCTTTTTTAAGACGTTTAAGTGCTGCTCAAAATCTTGACGACTATACCGTTGTTGTTACAAAACATCAAACAAAAGGTCGCGGCCAAATGGGAACACTTTGGAAGTCTGAAGACGCGAAAAACCTTATGTTTAGTGCGTTTAAAGATGTTTCCTTTATTGAGGTGCAACATCATTTTTACATTAGTATTGTTGTTGCTTTGTCTGTTTTTGAAGCCCTAAACCAATTTGATATTAAAAAATTAAAAATAAAATGGCCAAACGACATTTTGGCAGATAATAAAAAAATTGCAGGTATTTTAATTGAAAATGTCATAAAACAAAATCAATTACAAGCATCAATTATTGGGGTTGGAATAAATGTTAATCAAACTAATTTTGAAAATTTGCCGCAAGCGTCATCTTTAAAATCACTTTCTGGTCGTGTTTTTAATGTAGAAGAAATTTTAGACGCTATTGTAAAACGATTAAAAGTGAATTTTGAGTCGTTAACAAATAAAGAGGGGTATGAGATTTTAAAAAAGCGTTATGAAAGCCATCTGTTTAGAAAAAACAAACCTTCAACATTTAAAAATGCTGAAGGTGAAATGTTTTCTGGTTTTATAAAAGGAGTTTCAGATTATGGAAATCTTAAAGTGCTTTTAGAAGATGATATTCTTAAATTATATGATTTAAAAGAAATCTCTTTAATGTATTAAACTACTGCAGTCATGTTTGAGGCAAGTGTTTCAATAAATTTACTGATTGGGCCTTTTATCATCATTGCCATCATCGCGTTAAACTCGCCATCAAAATTTAATTGTACTTCACTTGTAGTGTCATTAACTTCTGTAATATTAGCAATTAAAGAAAAATTTAATTTTCCACCTGCAGCTCCCAAAACAATTTTATTTGGTGCTATAGCTTCTTTTTTCTTTAATACAATCTCAGGCATTCCTTTTAAGGCAAAAAGAAATTTATCTTCACCTAATACTTCAAATTTACTAATGTTTTCAGGCATTAGTTTTTCAAAATTTTTAACATCAGATAAGAAGTCAAAGGTGTTTTGTGGAGATTTATTTACGGTTACTTTTGGTGATTGTAAGTTCATGTGTGTGTCTATTTTAATTTAATGGTATCAATTAGCATTCCATTCGCTTGGATTTGCATTCCATTGTGCCAAAAGGTCTTGTTGGTCTTTGGTAATATAGTTAGTGTCTAAGGCTTGTTCTAATAGACTAGGATAGTCACTTAATGTTTGTAGTTCTACATTTGCTGCTTCAAAATTAGTTTTAGCAATGTCAAATCCATAAGTAAAAATAGCAAGCATTCCTTTTACGTTTGCTCCTGCTTCTTTTAATGCTTTTACAGCGTTTAAGCTGCTTTTTCCTGTGCTTATTAAATCTTCAATAACTACAACGTTTTGTCCAGAATCTAGATGGCCTTCAATTTGGTTTTGGCGACCATGAGATTTTGCTTCAGGACGTACATATATAAAAGGAAGACCTAAATATTCGGCAACTAAAATACCAATTCCAATAGCACCCGTTGCTACACCTGCAATAACATCTGGTTTTCCATAATGGTCTTCAATCTGTTTTGCCATCGTTTCGCGTATGTAGTTACGAATAAGAGGGTAAGATAAACTAATTCTGTTGTCGCAATAGATTGGAGATTTCCATCCAGAAGCCCAAGTGAAAGGTTCAAGAGGACTAAGTTTTATAGCATTAATCTGCAATAAAACTTCTGCGGTTTTTTTGGCTGTGTGTGTGTTAAAAATCATATTGCAAAACTACGAATTTTTGTTAAAAATGAATTTGAAAATTTTAAATAAAATTATTTTTCAAATGCTTATTTTGAATTGAAAAATGATATTTTTACATTAAATTGTTATAATCTTATATAATGTATAGAGTTTTTGTAAACGACAAGCCTATTGTATTAACTACAGAAGTTAGTAAAGAAACTAATTTTAAAAATTACCTTTTAGATAATATTGATATTGAAAAAGTAATAAAAGAGTTAAATACTACAGATTTGCAAGAGGTGCGCCTAATTCATAAAAATGCTGATAAACTTCTAAAAAAGTTTCTTAAAAAACTGCCTAATGTAATTGCTGGTGGCGGAAAAGTATATAATGAAAAAGGTGATGTTTTATTTATTTTCAGAAATAATAAATGGGATTTACCCAAGGGGAAAGCAGAAGCTAAAGAATCTATTGAAGAAACTTCTATTAGAGAAGTTGAAGAAGAAACAGGTGTTGAAGGCTTAGAAATTGTAAAACCCTTAGATATTACTTACCATATTTTTAAACGTCACGGAAAATATAAAATTAAAGTAACACATTGGTTTGAAATGAAAACAGCTTTCGCTGGAAAGTTAGAACCTCAAGAAGAAGAGGGGATTACAAAGGTAGAATGGCTCAATAGTGAAGAAAGTATTGATGCACTTAATAATTCTTATGCAAACATTAAATTACTTGTGTAACTTTGCAAAAACTTTAATAAGTTTTAAACGTATAAAAATTCTCTTAAAATTACAATTTCATAATGCAACAAATTACCAATACTATTTTAATGATTCGTCCTGTAAATTTCAGAATGAATGAGCAAACTGCTGTAAATAACTATTTTCAAGAAGAGTTATCACTTAAAAATATTGAAATTAATGCTAAAGCTCAAAATGAATTTGATGTCTTTGTTGAAAAATTAACAGCTGTAGGTATTCAGGTAATTGTTGAGCATGATGCTAAAGAATTAGATACACCAGATTCTATTTTCCCTAATAACTGGGTAAGTTTTCATAGTAATGGAGATGTTGGTTTGTATCCAATGTTTGCCGAAAACCGCCGTAAAGAACGTCGTGAAGAAGTGCTTTTACGTTTAGAAAAAGAAGGATTTGAAATTAATAATGTTGTAGATTACACAAGTGCCGAAGACGAAGGTTTATTTCTAGAAGGTACCGGAAGTTTACTTTTAGATCGCGTTAACGAAAAGGCTTACTGTGCATTATCTGCAAGAGCTGATGAAGAATTATTTATTGAGTTTTGCGAAGATTTTGAGTATACTCCAATAGTATTTAATGCCAATCAAACTGTAGATGATAAGCGTTTACCTATTTATCATACCAATGTGATGATGTGTTTAGCTGAAAACTTTACTGTGATTTGTCTTGAATCTATAGATGATAAAAAGGAAAGAAAAAATGTGGTTTCTAGTCTTAAAAAAGACGGAAAACAAATTATAGAAATATCTGAAGCTCAAATGCATCAATTTGCAGGTAATATGTTACAACTTCGTGGCGCAGATGACAAGCGTTATTTAGTAATGAGCGAAGCGGCTCATAATAGTTTAACCGCTTCTCAAATTGCTAGAATTGAAAAACATTGTACTATTTTATCTAGTTCTCTACAAACTATTGAAACTTGTGGTGGTGGAAGTGCACGTTGTATGATGGCTGAGGTGTTTTTACCTAAAGCAACTGCAACAATGAAGGTTGTTTTATAAAGATTTTCTAGGGAGTTTAATAAAAAATTGACTCCCAATATTCTCTTTGCTTTTTACCCAAATATCACCCTTATTAATTTGTATTAATTCTTTGCAAATGGTGAGTCCTAATCCTGTACCTTTTTCATTACAAGTACCGTTAGTAGAAAAGGCGCTTTTTTTGAAAAGTTTATCGATGTTTTCTTGAGCGATTCCTACTCCAGAATCTTCAATGGTAATTATTATATTTTCACTTTCTAAAATTGTTGAAATTGTTATGCTGTCTTCAACAGAACAAAATTTTACAGCATTAGTTATAAGATTCTGAATTACAATTCCTATCATATTCTTGTCTGCAAATACATAATGTTTTTTAGAGTTATCAATTAGAGTAATCTGTTTTTTACTAATTTTATTTTCAATCAGTCTTATTTTTTCCTGAAATACGTCTTGAATATTAAATAATTCTGGACGCGGATTTAGGTTTTGCATTTGTGTTTTAGACCAATTTAAAAGATTGTAAAGAAGAGATGATGCATTATCTGCATTTTCACTAAGTTCAGGAAGAAGTTCGTAAAATTCGTCTTTAGTTAAATTGTTATCTTTTAGTAAATCAATAAACCCTTTTATTGAAGATACCGAATCCTTTAAATCATGAGAAACTATAGAGAATAAACGGTCTTTAACATCGTTTGTTTCTTCTAAGTGTTTTTTTTGAGTTTCTATTTGAGTATTTTTATCTTCAAGATTTTTAGTGTATTTTATTCTGTTTTTTCGTTGTATATATACCATGATTAAAAACGAAATAGCAATTACCGCGATAATAATAAGTACAGCCGAAAAATATTTAAATTTCTTTAATTCATTCATTACATCTTTTGGTAAGAAATCATTTTCTGCACTATTAGTAGCGTGATTTGTAAGATGACTAGCGTATGAGTTTTTTATAAAACCGTCATCACGTAATTTTTCTTTTAAATCATAATATTTATTTTGCCAAAAAAAGGCGTTTTGAAATTTCTGCTCAGTCGAATCTATTTTTGTATGCAATAAATAATTATAGAGTAACTCTTTATTGTTGTTATTAGATTTGGCAATTGTATACGCTTCGTTTAACTGAGCTTTAGCCAGTTTGAGTTTATGCTTGTTGATATTAAGAGCTCCTATGTTATTTAACGTACTTGCAAGTTGTATTTTATTGCTTTGATTATGATTATATTGTAAAGCGGTAATTAAATATTTTTCTGCATTTACATAATCATTATTATGCATAAATTCTGTACCAATCTTGGTTAAAATTTCACCTTTTAATTTTTTGTCTGTAATAGAATTTAAAAGTTTAAGCGTGTTTTTGTAGTAGATAATAGCGTGTTCGTGTTTATTTTGTAATGCATACAAATTGGCTATGTTTTTTGATGTATTTTTCAGACCAATACTATCTTTTAAACACTGTTTAGTCTTTAAAGCTTTTAAATGGTACTCAAGCGATTTATCATTTTGGTTTGTGAGAAGATAAATTTTTGCTAAATCATCATAACTTAAACTTAGTTCATCCTTCATTTCTTTTAACTCAAAAAGGCGAGTGGCTATGAGAATGTGTTTTAAAGCTTTTTTGTAATTACCATTTTTAGTTTCAAAACTTCCTAGCTTATTGTTTGTTCGTGCAATACTTAAAGTATCATTAAGAATGGTGTATAGTTGTATCGCCGAGTAAAAATATTTAGTCGCGTTTTTATAATCATCTTTTTTAGCATAAATACAAGCTTTGTAATAGGTTGATTCTGCTGTGCCTTTTTTATAATTTATAGTTTTTGATAAGGTTTTAGCATTTTCAATAAACAAATCTGCTTTAGGGTAATTTTTACTAATAAACAGCTCTTTTACTAAATGTAATGTAGCATCTACCTTTAATGAATCTTCATTTTTATTGGCTAATTCTGCAGTAAGGCGATCTATTTCTTGAGTTTGACAAATACAAAAAAACGATGATAAAATTGCAGCTAATGTAATTAACTGTCTCATTTATATATGCTGGAATTATAAATTGAAATAGAGTTTTGATGTTGACTTACTACCTTGAGGTATAGGTAAGGTGTAAACACAAAACACAATAACAATCCTTTTTGAGGTTGAATATTGGGTGACATCAATTTAGGGGTCTTGATTAATAGCCTACCAAAAATGATTAAAATTGTTGTAATACGCTAATTTTTAGGTTTTAATGCATTAAAATCAGATGAAAAGGGGTGGAGTAAAGGTAAAGGTCTTTTTATATGTATTAAAAGGTGTTTTTTTTAAGCATATAAATTAATTTTAAATTAAATAAGCTGATTATTAAGCGTTAAAGTATCTTTTAGAGGTATGTGTGAAGTATTAAAAAATGATCAATTACAATGATTTGATAATCAGTTTTATGAGTTTTTTGAGTCATCAGAGAGATAAACCCTAGTTCTTACTCTTTTTTTGTTTAAAAAATAGAACTAAAAACACTACATTTGCACACTTAAAAAGTTACAAAAAATGAGCCTTCAAGACACATTATCAAAACACGTTACACAAGCTGTGCAAACTATTTATAACGCTCAGTTACCTGGGGTAGAATTTCAAGCAACTCGTAAAGAATTTGCAGGTGATATTACGGTTGTTGTATTTCCTATGTTGCGCGTTGTAAAAGGAAACCCAGTACAAATAGGTGAAGCAATTGGTGCGTATCTTGTTGAGCATGTTGCCGAAGTTGAAGGATATAATGTAGTGAAAGGTTTTTTAAATATAGAAATCAATCAGGCTAATTATATTAGTTTTTTTAACGGAATTATTAACGATGAAACTTATGGTTTTGTAACGCCTAATCCCGAAGAAAAAGCGGTTATGGTTGAGTATTCTTCACCAAATACTAACAAACCTCTTCATTTAGGTCATATTAGAAATAACTTATTAGGCTACAGTGTTGCCGAAATTTTAAAAGCTTCTGGAAAGAAAGTCTATAAAACCCAAATTATTAACGATAGAGGTATTCATATTTGTAAAAGTATGTTGGCTTGGGAGCGTTTTGGGAATGGAGAAACACCAGAAAGTACAGGATTAAAAGGAGACAAACTTGTAGGAAACTACTATGTAAAGTTTGATCAAGAATATAAAAAAGAAATAGCCGCTTTAATGGCTGAAGGGCAAACAGAAGAGGATGCTAAAAAGAATGCTCCAATGTTATTAGAAGCTCAAAAAATGCTTTTAAAATGGGAAGCAGGAGATGATGCGGTTGTGTCACTTTGGAAAAAAATGAACGGTTGGGTTTATGATGGGTTTAACGTAACCTACAAAAACTTAGGTGTAGATTTTGATGCTTTATACTTTGAGAGTGAAACCTATTTATTAGGAAAAGAATTTGTTGTAGAAGGTTTAAAATCTGGTGTGTTCTTTCAAAAAGAAGATGGTTCGGTTTGGTGTGATTTAACAGCCGATGGATTAGATGAGAAAATTGTACAACGTGCCGATGGTACTGCGGTTTACATGACACAAGATATTGGTACGGCTATACAACGTATTAAAGATTATCCAGATGTTGGAGGGATGGTTTATACTGTAGGAAATGAGCAAGATTATCACTTTCAGGTGCTATTTTTAATATTGAAAAAATTAGGATTTGATTGGGCTAAAAACTTATTCCATTTAAGCTACGGAATGGTAGATTTACCTTCAGGTAAAATGAAGAGTAGAGAAGGAACTGTTGTTGATGCCGATGATTTAGTATCTGAAATGACTGAAACTGCTGGAGAAATTTCAGAAGAATTAGGGAAATTAGACGGATATTCGGCAGACGAAAAACAAGTATTATATCATACTATTGGTCTTGGAGCTTTAAAATATTATATCTTAAAGGTAGATCCTAAAAAAAGAATTTTATTTGATCCTAAAGAGTCTATCGATTTTCAAGGAAATACAGGTCCTTTTATTCAGTATACATACGCAAGAATTCAATCTATATTAAGAAAGGCAAATGTGGATACTTCTGTAAAAACAAATGTGAATTTACATGATAAAGAGAAATCTTTATTAAAACAGATTCAGTTATTTCCAGAGGTTATTCAACATGCAGCAACTAACCATAGTCCTGCATTAATTGCAAACTATACTTACGAATTAGTAAAAGAATTTAACTCGTTTTATCAAAATGTATCTATTCTTGGAGCTGATGATATTAATGAGAAAATATTTAGAGTGCAACTGTCTCAAACAGTGGCAACAATTATTAAAAACGCATTTGGTTTATTAGGAATTCACGTTCCAAAACGTATGTAATTTTATAAATATTTAAATGTTACCGGCTTACTGGTAACAGGGATTGTTACAATATGGTATGGTTGCATAATTGCTTGTGTAACCATGCTATTTGGAGCAGGAGACGTTTTTTTTACGCTCACAATAATTACTTCTTTTTGAGTTTCAATACTCACAATTTCTATAGCATATCCTCCAGATTTTTTTACAGACATAAATACAGCTAAAACTATTTGAGTTTTAAAATCTACTGTTGTTTCAGATGAAATTACAGTATTAGTTGTATTCATTTTGTTTACCAAACTTATCCAATCCTTTTGAGTTGTAATCGCTATGTTTTGTGACTCTATTTTTTCTTGTCCAGCACCATAAAGCGCACCTTTTTGTAGGGTTGTAATTTCGGTTTCTATGGTTTGGCTTTGTGTCGATTTACAGCTGTTCATTAAAATAATTACTAAAATAGAAAGAAGTGTTTTGCTCATGTTTTTTTGATTTCAATTTAAAGATACCAATTTCAAGATTAAAAATGTACTCTAAAACTTACATTTGGAGTAATACCTAACGATTTGTTTTCAATAGTATGAATTTCATTATCATCATCTAAAGTGTAATATGTGTTAATAATATTAGCTCTGTTGGTTAAATTCCATATTGAAAATCCAAACATTGCATTTGCTGTTTTACTGAATTTAAAATGATATGTCGCCGATAAATCAGCACGTAAATAATCGCTTAAATTATTGGCGTTTGGCGCATTGTATTCTATGGTTGTGTTTGTTGTATTTTGAGTGTCACTAATAGTAGTTGTAGGTTTTCCGGAGTGCCAATTTAATCCTAAAGCCAATTTAAAATCGCTAATTTGGTAAGTACTCGCAAACGTGACAGTATGTTTTACGTCAAGATTACTAGCAAAGGTATTTCCATCATTTAAATCTTTAAAATTGTAGTCGTTATTACTAAACGAATAACTCAACCAAGCGCTGGTATTTTTAAATTGTTTGTGTACCAAAAAGTCAACACCTTTTACTTGATACGCACCTGCAACATCGGTGAATTGGTATTGATTTTGAAACCCCTGACTTCTACTATTTATACCATCTACATGTTTTAAAAATGCTTCGGCACTAATTAAAAAGTTGTTTTTATTATAATGAATTCCTACAGATCCTTGCTTACTTTGTATGATAGGTACCGTATTGTCATCGGAAATAACCCAACGTCGTTTTTCAATACCTAAAAAATCATCCTGTAAATCTATAATTTGAGACATTGTTTGGTGCTTAAATTCTGCCAAAATTTCAAGTCTAAATTTATTGTTTAGTTTATGACTTACTGCCAAGCGAGGTTCGGTGAAAACCTCAGAGAATTTTTCAATATAATTAGTTCTTATTCCAATTCTTGCATATGTGTTTTTGTTTGCTGAAGTAAATTCGGCTTCACCATAAATAGCATGAGAGCGATTGATGTTTTTAGCATAATTTATAATATTAGGATTCATGACATCTTCAGTATTTTTTACAATAACACCGGTAAATTGATAGCCTCCATGGAGTTTTAAATGATCATCAATATGGTTTGTCGCATTAATTTTTATACCAAAATCACTTACAGCATTTTCCTGATTTAAACGTTGGTTATTAATCACATCATAATTTGTGGTGTTTAAATTGTAAGTAGATAAATACAATTGTGCAGTTGTGGTGATTTTGTTATTCCAGTATTTTAAATATTCGGCACCTAAAGCTAAATTATCTTGCTCTAATGAGCTTTTTGAAGGTGTATCGTTGCTTTGTATAGACTTTTTATCGTAACTAAGATTGTTGTTTATGGTTAGAAAATTGAATCGCAATTGATCAGAATCTGTAATGTCATACAGTAATTTGGCACTAACATCATAAAAGTAGAAGTTTTCATTATTAGAAATTGTAGCATCACTATTGGTGTTTGAAAGATCAGAATCCTGAAAAGCACGCTTAAAATATTGATCGTAAGTTGGCGTGATTATAAAGTCGGTGATTGATCGACGTGCTGAAACTTGCAATTCTGTTTTTTTATTCAAAGGAATTTTTGCAAAACCATCACTACTAATTAGGTTAAAACCTACACCTGCTTTAAAATCTTGATCAATTTCATTAGATTGTTGCATGTCTATAACGCCCGAAATTCCATCTCCAAATTTCACACTACTTCCGTTTTTAGAGACGTTTACTTTTTTAGTTAAATAAGGGTTAAATGCAGAAACGAGACCAAAAAAATGTCCTGATTGATACATTTTAATACCGTCCCAAAGAATTAAATTCTCATCGTGAGTACCACCTCTAATATTAATATTTGATACCGTTTCGTCAACACTCATAATTCCGGGAAGTGCTTGGATAGTTTGTAAAATATCGGGTTCAATTAATCCCGGAAGAATTCCAAATTTTTCGGTTTGAAATGTGATTTTACCATCACTTTTTTTCGAAATACCGGTAGTTAAGTAATTATTAATTACAATTTCTTCAAGCTTTTGTGTGATAATGGAACTTAACGGATTGTTTCTAGGGGAAATTACAATGCTATTCTTATCAATAGCTATAAAATCTAAATTAGTTTCAGATTGTAATTGTTTAAGGATTTTTTCTAACTCTAAATTTTCTTCGGGTAAAGTTGCTTTTTTGTCTTCAATAAGTATATCTACGTAAGAAAAATAGATTTTATAATGTTCTTCAATCCATATTAATACTAAAGCAAGCGGTTGTTTTTCTTTTTGAATGTTTTGAGCAGAAACTCTAAAAACACTAAAAAAAACAAAGGCAATAAAAAGATAATATACCCTTTTTTTACTCACGTTTTAAGGTAATAATATTGTTGTTAGTGGTGTGCTTTAATTGTAGGGGTAAGGTAATTGATTTTAAAGCATTTTCAATATTATTGTGTGTAAAACTTCCTGTAAAAAGTTGTGCGTCATTAATGTGTTCTAAAACGATACTTGTGTTGTATTGACGCTCAAATTCTGCAATCACTTCTCGGTAAGGTAAACTCTTAAAAACACTTGTATTATTTACCCAAGATGGTGTTGTGTTTTTATCTTTTTGTACGCTAACTAATTTGTGGTTTAAAATTAAAAAGTGATCTCCAGGATGTAGTTTTGTTTCCTTTTTATTGTATGTAACACCTACTAAACCTTCGTAACAAGCAACTTCAAAATAATTATCGCGTTCTTTTATGTTAAATTGAGTTCCGTAAACGGTAACTGTTCCTGCATCTGTAATAACGGTAAATGTTTGTCCTTTGGCAACTTTAAAAAAAGCTTCTCCATCTAAATTAATTTCGCGTTCTGAAGACCAGTTATTTTCATTATAGGTTACTGTAGAAAGCGCATTTAAATTTACGGTTGACGCATCGGGTAATGTGATGGTGTTTTTTTGCGCTGCTAATGTGGTAATTGTAGTATCTAGATTATTGGTGTAATAATAGGTGCCAAAACATAATGTAAAAATAGCAGCAATTTTCATTGCCGTTTTTATCCAGTTTTTAGGTGTGTTTTGTTTTGCTGTAATATTAGGCATTACAGCGTTAAGCTCATCAGAAGTATTGTATTCTGGAGCTTTAAAGCCTTGTAGCGTTTGGTTAATTTTTAATAAATCTTCAGCATCATCTAGTTGCTTAAAAGCTTTTAATTCGGCTTCATTAAGATTATTATCTAACCACTTTTTTATTAATTCTTCTTTTTCCATGATGTGTATTACAACTATATAACAGTTAACTCCCTTTTTTTCCTACCTAAAAATTAAAGTTCAGTAATATCTTCTCTTAATTTTTTTAGTGCGCCATATATACGTTTTTCAACAGCTTTAGTTGAAATGTCTAGTAATTGAGCAATTTCTTTAAAACGTTTGCCTTCAACTCTGTTCATTAAAAAAGCAACACGTTGAGCTTCTGTTAATTTTGCAATAGCGCGTTCTAGTTTTTTTGCGTATTCTTTTTCTTGCATCAAAAACTCTGGGGTTAAATTGGTTTGATGCTGTTGTTTTGTTTGTTGATGTTTTAATACTACTTTTTGATGCGCTACTTCATTAAGCATTAAATTATTTGCAGTGGTGAATAAAAAACTTTTGGCTTTGTTTGGGGCTATTTTTCCGCAGTTTTCCCAAATTTTAATAAAGGCTTCCTGTACTTTGTCTTTAGGGTTTAGGTGGTCGCCAAATTTATAATAGAGAAAATTGTGAAGATCTTTAGCGTGTTTTTTAAACAATGACGAAAACAGTACTTCATTGCATATATTATCATGTAACTGTTTGGGCATAATTAGGTTTTAGTGTTTCAAATGTAAAAAAAAATATGACGCAGTAGGTAGGTGTTTTTAAAAATTAACTGTTATATATGTAGACTTCTAAAACTTATATACAATGAAAAACAAGACACTTGTTCTTTTTAAAATTACCTTTTTTGCCCTATTAATGTTGATGTCTTGTGAAGATGAAAATTTGGTTAATAATATTGATGAAACTGTTATTTTACCAGAATCTAGTTTGGCTCAATTAATAGAAGATGCGGTTGATGATGATAACTCTAATTGTGTGAGCTTTCAGTATCCAATCACATTTTCTATTTACAATAGTAGTTTTCAAATTATAGATACTATAATTATTAATTCTGATACAGCGCTTGATGCATTTTTTCAATCTATTGAAGAAGAAACTCAAGGCGTTGTTTTGGCGAGTTTAAATTTTCCTGTAACGCTTATTTTATCAGATGATACCATTGTTGATGTTGAAAATAATCAAGAATTAGAAACTGAAATTACAAACGCTAATATAGATTGTGAAATTGCAGAAAACACCTGTACAGATAGCGAGATTACCACATATCTGCAAACCTGTTTTTGGCATGTTGATGCGCCTAACGGAAATAATAATTATGAAAATTATAATGTGATTTTTTATGATAATGGCTCGTTTTCTATGTCTAACGGAATTACTGCCGAAGCTATTGGTGGCTCTTGGATTGCTGCAACTACAAATGGTGTTGTAAGTCTTACAATTACTGAATTAACAGCTTATGCGGAAGATTTACAAGGTGATTGGGTGGTTAATGTTTGTAATGACGATTATTTGTTATTAACGCGAACTATTAATGGTGTTTCCACTCAAATAACTTTGGAACAAGATTGTGTAGATGATGAGGTTTTTGAATGTTTTGAAAGTAGCCCAGAATTAGAAGCATGTAATGACAATGGTATTGCTGTATTTGATTTAACAGAAGCTTGGTCTGACTGCGAATATTTATCGCAAGTAGAAATGTCTTATCATGAAACAATATATGACGCTGATATTAATATAAATGCAATTTCTAACCCCACAACTTATACAGCAATTACCACCGCACAAATTATATATGTTAGAGTGGTATTTGAAGATTCAACATATCAGATTAATGAAGTTTATTTAAATATAATTGACTGTAGTCCTTGTGAAAATCCAGCGGTATTATCAGATGATTTGGTCATGTATATGACGTTTTCTGAAGCTGCAAAAGAAATTATTAGCGACTATACGGTTCAAAATATAAGTAATTCGTTTGTTGAAGATAGAAGCGGAAACCCTAGTTGTGCTATCGCTTTTACAGGATCAGATTATATTTCAATTCCAGCTACAGACGATTATGATATTGAGCAAGGCGATAGTTTTAGTATTAGTTTGTGGTTTAAAATGCAAAATACTGCTGCAGGAGACTTAGAAACTTTTTTCAGATTACCAGGAAACGCCACTCAAGGATATCAATTAGGAGTGTATGATTTAAACACGCCGTTGTTCACCGATAATTCTACGTTTAGTCTTTGGGATGATGATTGGAATGGTGAAGTAGATGTAGATTGGGAAAATACCAATTGGCATCATCTTGTTATGACTGTTGATGCTAATAATTCTGTTAGAATGTATCGCGATGGCATTCAGAGAAATATAATAGAAAATTCAAACTTAAATATTGGTTCAGGTGCTGAAAGTCTTATTTATTTAGGCGAAAATTTTGTAGGTCATTTAGATGATTTAAGAGTTTATAAAAAAACATTAACTACTTCAGAAATTTCACAACTCTATAATTTAGATGGTGAATGTTATGAGTGTATTTAAGTATTAATTTTAGTTTTTTAGTTAGTTAAAAGAGGTTGCCCGTCATAGCAGCCTTTTTTTATGCACTAAATTCTAAATATCACTTTATTAATACAGCACAAATCCTTAAATTTGCACCTTTCCAAAAGACATTGAAGTTTTTGGAGAAACTGTACTTAAAATTTAAAGAAGATTATGTTTAATAATTTAAGCGAAAAGTTAGATAAAGCGTTACACGTTCTTAAAGGACATGGAAGTATTACTGAAGTTAATGTTGCGGAAACCCTTAAAGAAGTTCGTCGTGCTTTATTAGATGCCGATGTAAATTTTAAAATAGCTAAAGATTTTACCACTAGAGTAAAAGAAAAAGCCTTAGGTCAGGATGTATTAACATCATTACAACCGGGTCAATTAATGGTGAAGTTAGTTAAAGACGAACTTACCGAACTAATGGGAGGTGATGCTGAAGGGTTAAACTTATCAGGAACACCAAGCATTATTTTAATGTCAGGTTTACAAGGTTCTGGTAAAACAACGTTTTCAGGGAAACTTGCCAACTTTCTTAAAAATAAAAAAACAAAGAAACCTTTATTAGTAGCCTGTGATGTATATCGTCCAGCTGCGGTAGATCAATTACATGTTGTAGGAGATCAAATAGGTGTAGAAGTTTTTAGTGATAAAGGAAATACAAACCCTGTAGCTATTGCACAAGCAGGTATTGCACACGCAAAAGCAAACGGACATAATGTGGTGATTATTGATACTGCAGGTCGTTTAGCTGTTGATGAAGCGATGATGGCTGAAATTTCTGAAATTCATAAAGCGATCCAACCACAAGAAACATTATTTGTTGTAGATTCTATGACAGGGCAAGATGCAGTTAATACAGCAAAAGCTTTTAATGATGTACTTAATTTTGATGGAGTAATTCTTACAAAATTAGATGGTGATACACGTGGTGGAGCCGCAATATCTATTAAATCTGTAGTTAATAAACCAATTAAATTTATTGGTACAGGTGAAAAAATGGAAGCTATTGATGTGTTTTATCCTTCACGTATGGCAGATCGTATCCTTGGGATGGGAGATGTTGTATCTTTAGTTGAAAGAGCGCAAGAGCAGTTTGACGAAGAGGAAGCACGTAAGCTTCAAAAGAAAATAGCCAAAAACCAATTCGGGTTTGATGATTTCTTAAAACAGATTCAACAAATCAAGAAAATGGGGAACATGAAAGACCTTATGGGGATGATTCCTGGTGCTGGAAAAATGATGAAAGATATTGATATTGATGACGATGCTTTTAAAGGTGTTGAAGCAATTATTCACTCAATGACTCCAGAAGAACGTACAAATCCAACAATTATTAATGCGAGTCGTAAAAAACGTATTGGTAAAGGATCTGGAACATCAGTACAAGAAGTTAACCAATTGCTAAAACAATTTAATCAGATGAGTAAGATGATGAAAATGATGCAAGGCGGTGGCGGAAAACGCATGATGCAAGCTATGAAAAACATGAAGTAATTCTTCTGTTTTTTTTATTTCGAATTAAAATAATACTATAATTTGAGTACAGTGAAGCTATAGTATAAATGTTATTATATAAATTAGGTGCCGTCTGTACACGACCTAATAGGTTTACAACTACTACAACAACAACTACAACATGACTATTTTAGACGGAAAAAAAGTAAGTAACGATATTAAAAATGAAATCGCTGCCGAAGTAAAAAAAATGAAAGCTAAAGGGGAGAAAGTCCCTCATTTAGCAGCAATTATTGTGGGTAATGATGGTGCGAGTTTAACTTATGTTGCTAGTAAAGTGAGAGCTTGCGAGCGCGTAGGATTTGAGTCTACAATGGTACGTATGTCTAATACTACAAGTGAGGTAGAATTATTAGATAAGATTGAAGATTTAAATGAAAATCCAGATATTGATGGGTTTATTATTCAATTACCATTACCAAAACAAATTGATACTCAAAAAGTATTATTAGCTGTAAATCCAGATAAGGATGTAGATGGTTTTCATCCTACAAATTTTGGGAAAATGGCTTTAGATATGTCTACATTTATTCCGGCAACACCATTTGGGATATTAGAGCTTCTAGATCGTTACGGTGTAGATTCTCAAGGAAAACATACTGTAGTAATAGGTCGTTCTCATATTGTGGGACGTCCAATGAGTATTTTAATGGGACGTAAAGGATTTCCAGGAAATTCAACAGTAACATTAACACACAGTCACACTAAAAATATTACACAAATTACATCTCAAGCAGATATTATTATTTCAGCATTAGGAGTGCCAAATTTCTTAAAAGCAGAAATGGTAAAAGACGATGTTGTAATTATTGATGTTGGAATTACAAGAGTTCCTGACGATACTACAGAAAAAGGATACCGTATTACAGGTGATGTGGATTTTGAAAACGTAAGTAAAAAAGCAAGTTTTATTACACCAGTTCCTGGAGGAGTAGGACCAATGACAATTGCAATGTTGCTTAAAAACACATTATTGGCAAGAGAGCGTCACTTAAATAGTTAATTTAGGGATAACATAGCACATAAAAAAAAACACTGAGATATTATTTCTCAGTGTTTTTTTGTTTTATATCAAGTAGTAATTAACGTCTTCTGTTAACTAGTGTGATTTTAGGTTGCTTTTCTCTAGTATCTTCTTCTCTGTCTCTAGAAGCTTTGCGATTAGGTTTTTCTTCTCTTGAACGCTCTTCTTTATAATGATGGTCCTCTTTATGACGATCTTCTTTGTGACGATCTTCTCTAGGTTTTCTTATTCTATTATCTTTATTGTCATTGTAGTTTTTTGTTGAATCTTCAAGCAGTAAATTAAGATCTTTCATTTCAACATCAGTCAATTCTCTGTGTGTTCCTAATGGAATGTCTAGCTCAATATTCATAATACGTACACGCTTTAAAGTCTCAACTTCATACGTTAAGTATTCACACATTCTACGAATCTGACGATTTAATCCTTGAGTTAAAATGATACTAAACTCGTAAGTACCTAGTTTTTTTACAACACAAGGTTTTGTAGTTTGGTTTAACTCTTCTAAAGGAATTCCTCTAGACATGTATTCAATAAACGTTTGTGAAATAGGTTTATCAACCGTTACAATATATTCTTTTTCGTGATTGTTACTTGCACGTAAAATTTTGTTTACAATATCACCATCATCAGTTAAAAGGATTAAGCCTTCACTGGGTTTATCTAATCTTCCAATAGGGAAAATACGTTTGTGATATTTAATATAATCAATAATATTATCTTTCTCAACACGCGTGTCTGTAGTACAAACAATACCAACAGGTTTGTTGAATGCTAGATATACAAAAGCCTCCTTTTTACCTTCTATAAGTTTTCCATCTACATGAATTTCATCAGTAGGTGCTACTTTTGTTCCCATTTCTGGAACCTCTCCGTTAATAGTTACGCGTCTGGCATCAATAAGTTTATCGGCTTGTCTGCGTGAACAAACACCGGCTTCACTTAAAAATTTATTTAAACGTTTTAAATTCTCTTCCATAATGCAAAGATAATAAGTTAAGCTTCAATAAAATCATTAATATGAGAAGAAACAACATCGTTGTTTAAAGAGTGTCCGTAACCGCTTGTTGTAATGAATTTGCTGCCTTTAAAACTGTCTTTAATAAGAAGTGCATCTGCATATGGTATGATTTGGTCTAATTCATCATGAATAATAAGTCCTTTTGAAGTAATGTTTTTTGCTTTTTTAGAGGATGAAAAATTTTCGGGCGCAGCACCAAAGCGTTCTATAATAAGAGTAATTAGTTGCTTTTTTACACGATTATTATATCCTAACATATCTATATAGCGATCCAGAACATCTGTAAATTCAGAAGGTGCTCCCAATAAGATCATCTTATTAATAGTGTCAACGTTATATTTATTTTGAAAAAATACAGACGCCATTCCTCCAACCGAATGTCCAATAATAACACTAGGGTTAAATTTCTTTACCACAACGTTTATATATTCAGAATATAAAAGAGCATTAAACGATTTTCCTCCCGAAAACCCATGGCCAGGAGCGTCTAAAGCTATAATATTATAATCTTTCTGCTGTAAGTATTGAATTAGTTTTTTCCACCGTGCCGCATTACTTTCCCAACCGTGAACAAGTAAAATGGTATCTTGTTTTCCAAGCCACCTATAACTCATTATAGATTGATTTTTGTAGGTAAGTTCTTCTTTAAACGCAGTGCTTAAAAAATCAGACTGCGATGCGTTTGGTCTCCCTTTTAGTGGTTTTGAAAATAAATTGAGCGCACTTTTTGCTGCGAAATTTTTTGATATATAACTGGTTAAATTAATACCAAAACCAATGGTTTTTATTAATAACTGCTTAGGCATCTTCCCTGTTTACTAAATTCATAGAAAAGGCAGGGGTGCAAACGGCAAGATATTCGCAAACTTCGGTAAAAGGGTTGGAATATTGAACTCTTGTATTTTTATTGATTTTTATAGATTGTCCTGCTTCCAAAACAATAATTTCATCATCAATAATAAACTGTTTTTTACCTCTAATAATATAGGTGTATTCATCAAACTCTGGGGTTTGAAAGGGTTCACTCCAACCTGCTGGAGCCAACATATGTGCAATACTAATTTCAGGAGTACTTGTTGAGGCATTTCCGAAATGTTCTTTTATAACTTTTCCATCTGTAGTAGGTACGGTAAAAGGAGCGTTTTGGATGGTGTATTTTTTCATGCGTTATTAATTATTTTAGAGGTTTTCTTTTTATGGTACCACCTTTTAAGTCTTTAACTACGCCCATAATCATAAAGGCCTTTTTGTCAATTTTATCAATTTCAGTGTGTAGTTTTGCAAGTTCTAACCGTGTTACAATTGTGTAAATGATGTCTTTATTGTAACCGTCTCCTTGGCTACCATAACCACCTTTTCCAGCATAAATTGTACAGGCACGACGTAATTCTTCGGTAAGCATTACTCTAATTCTTTCATGTTCACCAGAAATAATGGTAACTCCTACATATTCTTCAACACCATCTACAACGAAATCTACTGTTTTTGCGGCAGATAAATACGTTAGTATTGCATATAATGCTATTTCTATAGAGAGTACATAAGCGCCAAATGAGAATATTACAATATTAATAAGTAATAATACATCACCAATAGTAAGTGATAATTTTCTACCTAAATATATAGCTAAAACCTCGGTGCCGTCAATTACAGCACCACCTCTCATGGTCATTCCTATTCCTAATCCTAAAAAGAAACCACCAAAAACGGCAATCAATAATTTGTCGTCTGTTATGGTTGGGTATTCTACATAATGCACTACAATAGCTAGCATTGCAATAGCTATAATACTTTTAAAAGCAAATTTAATATTGAAGGTTTTAGCTCCTAAAATAATAAAAGGTAAATTGACTATTATTAACAAGAAACTCAACTGAATATCGGTGATGTTTTCAAGTAATAATGAAATACCAGTGGCACCCCCATCAATAAAACGGTTAGGTAATAAAAAACCTTTTAGTCCAAAGCCTGCAGAAAATACACCAATAATAATAAAGATAAAATCTTTTATGGTGTGAGATAATTCTACATGAAGAGCTCTTACTATAGGTACAATTTGTTTTTTTCTTAGCGGATCGCTAAAATCAGATTCTGTATGTTTGAGTCGCTTTTTAGCAACGGCTACAAGTAATTTTGATAGGATTGAATTCATTAAATTTTAGTTCCAATAAATGAAAAAATATTTAATTTTTGCAGTATCTGGAATTTGAGATGCTTCAATATTTATGTCCATATTAAATCTTAAATTTGCTGGTAATTCTTTTTTATCAATGGTGAATGACGCGTTTAATTCATCAACAGAAACTACAATAGAATTAATTAAATTATTGATTCGAGATATTTTATAATTAGTTTGAATATCCTTAAACGTACTAACAGCCGTAATTAATTTTTCTGTTTTATAACGGTTATCAATAATTTGAACGCTTTCAATAGTTGAGGTAGAATCTAACGCTTGTTTTGGACTTAATTTTAATAGCGCATTTCCGTTTTTATCAAAAATATTAATGTCGCTAAAATTTCCTGTAAATTCATCACCATTTATAGTTTTTACTATAGAATCGTTGCTAAAAATAACCTCCAAATCTTTAACTTGTGTAGAGTCGGTTAACATCCCAATATTTTGTTTTCCAATTAAAAAAGGATCTTGTGTTTTGTTACAACTTGTAAGTAAAGTAGATGCTATAACGAGGCTTAAAATATATTTATACATGTTTTTTAGTTTTATTAGGGGATTTGTTTTTTTTATTATTTCATCATTTTTGTTAAAATACCAAATACACTTCTTATAAAAGTAGCACTTGTGAGTACTTTAACAATAGGATTCATTGCAGTACTTTTTCGGGTACTTGTTCTTTTTTGTTTTGAACTTGCTTTATCTAAAGCGTCTCGTTCTTTTTTTGCTTTCTCTTTAAGTTCATCGGCTTCGGCAGCTTCTATTTTTTTAGTTAATAGCTCGTAAGCACTTTCTCTATCTATGTTTTCGTTATATTTTTTTACTAATTTAGAATTATCTAAAAGTTCATTTAATTCGGTGTCTGTTAAAATATCCATTCTACTCATTGGTGCACGCATCATTGTTGCAGCAAGTGGAGTAGGGCGACCTTTTTCGTTTAATGCTGAAACCAAAGCTTCTCCTGTTCCTAATGAAGTTAACATTTCGGCAGTATCATAATAATCTGTATCAGGATAATTTTGCGCCGTTAGTTTTATTGCTTTTCTGTCTTTTGCAGTAAACGCACGTAAAGCATGTTGTACTTTTAAACCTAATTGACTCAATACGTCTTCTGGAACATCAGTTGGATTTTGAGTTACAAAATATAAACCTACACCCTTACTTCTTATAAGTTTTACAATGCTTTCTATCTGACTTAATAAGGCTTTTGATGCTTCGTCAAAAATTAAATGTGCTTCGTCAATAAACATCACTAATTCTGGTCTTCCGCTATCGCCTTGTTCAGGAAATGTAGAGTATATCTCAGCCAATAAGCTTAACATAAATGTTGAAAACAACTTTGGCTTATCTTGTATGTCTGTAAGTCTTATGATATTAATGTAACCTTTTCCGTTTTCATCAATTCGAAGTAAATCATCGGTATCAAAAGATTTTTCACCAAAAAACAAATCGGCACCTTGTTGTTCGAGTTCTACGATTTTACGTAGAATTGCGCCAGTTGATGCTGTTGAAATGCGTCCGTAAGCTTCTGTAAATTCGGCTTTACCTTCGTTGGTTGCATATTGAAGAATTTTTTTGAAATCCTTTAAATCTAAAAGCGGTAATTTGTTGTCATCACAGTATTTAAAAACTACCGAAATAATTCCTGCTTGTGTTTCGGTAACATCTAATATTCTCGAAATTAATACGGGACCAAATTCGCTAACCGTTGCACGAAGTTTTACACCGTTTTGTTCGGATAGCGACATGATTTCAACAGGAAATGCTTTTGCATTAAAAGGTAATCCTATTTGCTCGTGGCGTTCATTAATTTTTTCATGACCAGGACTTGGTTGTGCTAATCCACTTAAATCACCTTTAATATCCATTAAAACTACAGGGATTCCTTTTTCTGAAAGATTTTCGGCTAAAACCTGTAATGTTTTTGTTTTCCCTGTTCCGGTAGCACCCGCAATTAGTCCATGTCTGTTCATGGTTTTTAAAGGAATATTTACAAAAGCATTTTTCACTGTTTTACCATCCAACATTGCCGAACCTAATGTGATAAAATCGCCTTTATTGGTGTTTCCTTCTGTGATATGATTAAAAAAATCGTCCTGTCTGCTCATTCTTGAAAATTTGTATAAAAGTACTAATCTTGTAGCAATCTTATGAGAAATCTTTCTGAAAAATGAAGCGATCATTTTTGAGGGATTAAAAAACTTATCATACAACACTTTGGGCTTATAACTTATTAGTATCTTTGCAGGCTATGAATAAAGAAATTCAACATTTAGTAAATAAAGGCGAGATGCTTCCGTTAATGGAAGAATTTTACACCATTCAAGGAGAAGGTTTTCATAAAGGAACTGCAGCTTACTTTATACGAGTAGGAGGTTGCGATGTGGGGTGCCATTGGTGTGATGTTAAAGAAAGCTGGAATGCCGATCTTCATCCTCCAACTAAAACTGAAGATATAGTTGCTCATGCTGTAAAGCATAGTGACACCATTGTAATTACAGGAGGTGAACCTTTAACGTGGGACATGGGACCTTTAACGTCACAGTTAAAAGACAAAGGATTACAAGTGCATATTGAAACTTCTGGTGCTTATAAACTAACAGGGACTTGGGATTGGATTTGTTTGTCTCCTAAAAAGATGAAATTACCAACGCAAGAAGTGTATGATAATGCAGATGAACTAAAAATGATTATTTATAATAAAGATGATTTTAAGTTTGCTGAAGAACAAGCCGCTAAAGTGAATAAGGATTGTATTTTATATTTACAACCAGAATGGAGCAAGCGTGATAAAATGGTTCCTGAAATTGTAGATTATGTAATGAAACATCCTAAGTGGAAAGTTTCTCTACAAACTCATAAGTATTTAAATATTCCATAATAAAAAAAAAGCCTTGATTTCTCAAGGCTTTTTTGTGTATAATATTGAATGTTTATTTTGTAATTGCTACAGAAACTCTTAAAGTATCCCATCCTAAAAACATGGTTCCAGCATCATCAAATGCGATAGAAAAAGCTTCTAAAGATTTTTTACCTTCAGTAACTGGAGCCATAACTCTTACAACATCATTAGCTTCGTTATAAGCATAAGATCCCCAAACATTAATGTCTGTACTTAAAATTACAGTCCATTCTTTTTCTCCAGGAATTGTAAATAAAGCATAAGTTCCTGCTTTAACTTTTTTACCACCAAAAACAGCATCGTTGTAAAATGTGATTTCAGAAGCTTCATTAGCTCCTGTACGCCATACTTTTCCGTTTGGTACAAGTTTCTCTAAACTACGTTCTTTTAATTGTGGTCTGCTGTAAATTACTTTTACGCTTTTTTCAGACTCTTTATGACTACTTGGGTACGCTGCTGCGTCAAGTGGACTTTTGTCTAAACTTTTAAAATCTTGTGCATTTACTTGAAATGAAAATAACATTAGTAAAGCAAATGTAATTGTGAAAGTTAATCTTGATTTGTTCATGAGTTGTTTTTTTTGTTTAAATATAAGTGAAATAGTCTTAAACTTATGCTAAAACTAATATCTGGGTGTTAAAATTTGTATTTTGAGACTATTAGTGAAATTTACTTTAGTATAAGTTTCTTTATGTATTTGTTGTTTTCTGTTTCAATTTCAACAAAATAAATAGCGTTTTTTAAGCTGCTAACATTTATACTTTCATTACTGTTATTGATAGATTGCGAATGTGTTAATTTTCCTAAAAAATCATATATTGAAATATGGGTAACTGTGTTTTTAAGTCCTTTAATTTTGAAAAAATTGGATGTAGGATTAGGAGATAATATAATTTTATTATTGGTAGATTCTTGATTTTCTAAAGAAAGTACGCTTAGATTATCTTGATAATATTTTAGAGCATTTACAGCATAAGCTAATGGAGCGTTCCAGTTAATTGTAACTTCATTAGTGGAGTAAGAACAGGTGTTATCTAAATATGTGTTAGCAGCAGCAGTATTTGGGTAACTTGCACAATCCCCAACCATACTAGCGCTTGTGTGTGGTCCGCCTACTAACATTCCTGGTATTGGGTTGGTTACGTTATCTGCTCTAGATATGGTATGATGTGGATACATAACTTGTTGGTCTCCAAAACCAGTAACATAACAATAACCTGTACCGTTTTTCCCTAAAAGGTAATCTATTGCTGTGTAAGTTGCATTCAAGTACGAGTCGTCGTTTGTTAGTTCATATGCGCGAATTAACATCATAAGATTATTTCCAAAACGGCTATTACTTCCCCAATAATATTCTGAAGTTACAAGTGATGCTTGCATTGGACTCGTGTTGATTTTATTTTTAATAGCGTTTGCTGTTTGAATTAAGATGTTATTTGTAGTCGTTGTGTTTATTTCCGAAGCTAAAGTAGCATTGTGATGTGCAATAGAAATTAAGGATAACCCATCACTTTCTCCCCAAGATGGTGTGCCGCCATACATAGTATTTACATTTATGTCTTCTTTATAGGTAGCATTTTCAGTCGTTATAAATAATTCAGTAGCCGCCCAATTAAATTCATCCAATAGGTCGGTATCTCCATATGTTCCAGTATACACATCGTCTGGTTGTGTATAATATATTATAGGATTTGCTTTTGCCCAGGCGTAAGCAGCTTCAGATGCTTGAAGAAGTTGTGCGCTATATCCTGGTTTTTCAGTATTAAAATTAGCGAAAATTCGAGATGCTACAGCGGTTACAGCTGCAAAATTTAATGTAGCAGCAGTAGTTTTTTGTACGACATAACGATCTAAATTATAATTATTTGGCATTACAATTCCTGAAAAATTAAGACTAGTTAATTTGTGATACACGCCACCGTCACCACCATTATAAGTGGATTCTTGCATGTTTAGTAGCCAATCTAAATTCCAGATAACTTCATCCAAAATATCAGGAATATTGTTTGTGCTTTCAGGAATATTTAAATCTTTATTGTCATAATAAGTCGCATAATGCTCGTAAGCCGTAAGTAATGTGTAAGTACTTATACCACTATTAACAACATATTTATTGTAATCACCTGCATCATACCAGCCTTTTGGAGCAGAAATAATGGTTCCAGTTGGTCTGTTAGAACTTGCTGCAGAGCTGTGAATAATTACATTAGTATCGGGTATTCCTGTTGGTCTATTCCAAACACCTCCGTTTGAGCTTGTGATTTCTGTAGATGCGCGTGCGTAATAATAATATTTAAGAGCAGCTTCAGATAAAGTGTCATATGCTGTATTGCTAATATTAAAAAAAGCCTCAGTCTCATTAGTTGCAATTTTATAAACTCCTTCTGTGTTTAATTCCGAAATATCAATTAAAGCAACATATTCTTCCGCAGAACTCCAATAAATAGCAGTGTCTGTTACGCCAGATAATACTGTTACATTTAAACTGTTTGTTATAGTGTAAGATAAATTAGAAAAAGTGTTAGACGAATTAATAGAGATGGTTTTATTTCTAGAAGGAAAATAGCCAACTTGATTATATCTGATGTTATGACTTGGATCTGTTAATGTAGTTTTTAAAAGACAAGTTGCATTATTGTCTATTTTTAAATTATTAGAATAGCTTAAATAATTTACGAATAATAGAAAAATAACATATAGAAATGATTTTATCATAAAGAAGGATTTAAATAAGGTAAGTTATGAAAAAAGGATTGAAATTAAGGGTTTTATAGTACGTGTAAATGGAATTATTTAGTGTTTCTGTTAGATTATAATTTAAAATCATTTAAAATGAAATAAGAATTATCTATTGATATTAAAATCTGTTAAAAAGTTTTAATATGTAAGTTGTTTTGTGTTTTATGTTTTTGTATTGTAATTAAAAATACATATTTGCTTTATCAAACGAACAAAAAAAGATTAAAATATATAAGTTATGTGTGGAATTGTATGCGCCTTCGATTTAAAACAAAAATCAGATGAATTGAGACCTCAAATTTTAGAGATGTCTAAAACAATTCGTCACCGTGGACCAGATTGGAGCGGGATTTATAGCGACGAAAAAGTAATTATGGCTCACGAACGTTTAGCGATTGTAGATCCTGCTTCAGGAAAACAACCGTTATTGAGTCCTGATAAAAACTTAATCCTTGCGGCGAATGGTGAAATTTATAATCACAGAGCATTGCGTAAACAATTTGACGGGAAATATGAATTTCAAACTGAAAGTGACTGCGAAGTTATTTTAGCATTATACAAAGAAAAGGGTGTAGACTTTGTAGATGAAATGAACGGAATCTTTGGTTTTGCGATTTATGATGCTGAAAAAGACGCGTATTTTATTGCACGAGATCACATGGGGATTATTCCTTTATATATAGGATGGGATAAACATGGTACTTTTTATGTAGCTTCAGAATTAAAAGCTTTAGAAGGCGTGTGTACTAAAATTGAATTATTTCCTCCAGGACATTATATGTCTAGTAAAGATGGTGAGTTTGTAAAATGGTATAAGAGAGATTGGACAGAATATGATGCTGTAAAAGATAATGAAACAAGTATTACTAAAGTAAAAGAAGCGTTAGAAGCTGCTGTGCATAGACAATTAATGAGTGATGTGCCTTATGGTGTATTATTATCTGGAGGATTAGATTCTTCTGTAGTTTCAGCAATTGCAAAAAAATATGCACAAAAACGTGTGGAAAGTGATGATACGTCAGATGCTTGGTATCCGCAATTACATTCATTTGCGGTAGGATTAGAAGGTTCTCCAGATTTGGCTGCTGCACAAAAGGTGGCAGATCATATTGGGACGGTTCATCATGAAATTAAATTTACCATACAAGAAGGATTAGATGCTATTAAAGATGTAATTTATAATATTGAAACGTATGATATTACAACCATTCGTTCATCTACACCAATGTATTTAATGGCCCGAGTTATTAAATCAATGGGAATAAAAATGGTATTATCAGGTGAAGGTGCCGATGAGATTTTTGGGGGTTATCTATATTTTCATAAAGCGCCAAATGCACAAGAATTTCACGAAGAAACAGTGCGTAAATTAGACAAATTACACATGTATGATTGCCTAAGAGCTAACAAAAGTTTAGCAGCTTGGGGAATTGAAGGTCGTGTGCCATTTTTAGATAAAGAATTTATGGATGTTGCCATGCGTATTAACCCACAAGATAAAATGATTAACGGAGAGCGTATGGAAAAATGGGTTATCCGTAAAGCTTTTGAAGATATGTTGCCAGAAAGTGTAGCTTGGAGGCAAAAAGAACAATTTAGTGATGGTGTTGGTTATAGTTGGATTGATACTTTAAAAGAGGTTGTAGACAAAGAGGTGACCGATGAGCAAATGGAAAATGCAAAATTTCGTTTCCCTATTCAAACTCCACAAAATAAAGAAGAGTTTTATTACCGTTCAATTTTCGAAGGTCATTTTCCTAGCGATGCAGCAGCGTTAAGCGTACCACAAGAAGCAAGTGTAGCTTGTAGTACAGCAACAGCTTTAGAGTGGGATGAAGCATTTAAAAACATGAACGAACCTTCTGGTCGTGCTATTGCAATGGTGCACGATAAAGCATATTAATTATAAAATAGTTGTGTTTGTATTGAATTTAGCCTGGAAATATTTTCAGGCTTTTTTCTGTCTTATTTTTGTTGTTTTTAAAATTTGGAGTATTTTAAAATATCTCTTCTAATCCGTTTTTGTGTTTTTTATTCTTCCGAAGAAGAAAGTAAAAAGATGAAATTCTGTTTAAACCGTTTTTAAGAAGATTTAAGCGTTTTTGATGTAATTGGTAAATGTTAATAATTATTTTGCAGAATCAATAAAAAGCTTTTAAAATGCGTTTTAAATGTTTATCTTTGTTTGTATTCAAGAGGATGCCAAAAGCATCTTTTTTTGTGTTCTTGTAGCACAGATTTTTTCAGAAATGAATTTTATCTTGAATTTTAAATTTAATACAGTAAATAAATAGCAATTTATGAGCGAGAAAAAAGAAGAGTTTAATAAGCACAACTATTCGGCTGATAGCATTCAAGCGCTAGAAGGAATGGAGCACGTGCGTATGCGTCCGTCAATGTATATTGGAGATGTTGGAGTAAGAGGACTTCACCATTTGGTATATGAGGTTGTTGATAACTCAATTGATGAGGCATTAGCGGGACATTGTGATAATATAACAGTAACAATTAATGAGGATAACTCAATCACAACAGAAGATGATGGTCGTGGTATTCCTGTAGATCTTCATAAAAAAGAAGGCGTATCTGCACTTGAGGTTGTAATGACTAAAATTGGTGCCGGTGGTAAATTTGATAAAGATTCATACAAAGTATCTGGTGGTTTACACGGGGTTGGTGTGAGTTGTGTAAATGCATTATCTGAGCACTTATCTGCAATCGTTCACCGTAATGGTGAAGTTTGGGAGCAAGAATATGCAATGGGTAAAGCATTATTTCCTGTAAGAAAAATTGGAGAAACAGATAAGAGAGGTACTATTGTAACTTTTAAGCCTGATGCAACAATTTTTAAACAAACTTTAGAGTATAACTACGATACTTTAGCAAGTCGTTTACGTGAATTAGCTTACCTTAATAAAGGAATAACAATTCATTTAATTGATAGAAGAGCAACAAAAGAAGATGGAGAATTTGAAGGTGAAACATTTCATTCTACCGAAGGTTTAAAAGAGTTTATCAAGTATTTAGATGCAACTCGTGAGCCTTTAATGAAAGATGTTATTGCTTTTGAAGGTGAAAAAAATGGCGTACCTGTTGAGGTAGCTATGATTTATAATACATCTTATGCCGAAAATTTACACTCTTATGTAAATAATATTAATACACATGAAGGTGGAACACACCTTTCTGGTTTCCGTAGAGGTTTAACACATACCCTTAAAAAGTATGCTGATGAGTCTGGAATGTTAGATAAATTAAAATTTGATATTGCTGGTGATGATTTCCGTGAAGGATTAACAGCTATCGTTTCGGTAAAAGTACAAGAACCACAATTTGAAGGACAAACAAAAACTAAATTAGGTAACAGAGAAGTTTCGGCAGCAGTAAGTCAGTCGGTTTCAGAAATGTTAACTGATTATTTAGAAGAGAATCCAGATGATGCTAAAATTATTGTTCAAAAAGTAATATTAGCAGCGCAAGCACGTCATGCCGCTCAAAAAGCACGTGATATGGTACAGCGTAAAACAGTGATGAGTATTGGAGGGTTGCCAGGGAAACTAAGTGACTGTTCTGAGCAAGATCCTGCAAAATGTGAAGTATTTCTTGTTGAGGGAGATTCGGCGGGTGGTACGGCTAAACAAGGTCGTGACAGAGCATTTCAAGCTATTCTTCCACTTCGTGGTAAAATCTTAAATGTTGAAAAAGCCATGACGCATAAGGTTTTTGAAAATGAAGAGATTAAAAATATCTTTACAGCTTTAGGGGTTACTATTGGTACAGAAGAAGATAGTAAAGCGCTTAATTTATCTAAATTACGTTACCATAAAGTGGTAATTATGTGTGATGCCGATATTGATGGTAGTCACATTGCAACGTTAATTTTAACGTTTTTCTTTAGATATATGAAAGAGTTAATTGAAAACGGACATATATACATTGCAACACCGCCGTTATACTTAGTAAAACGTGGTGCTAAAAAACAATATGCTTGGTCAGATCAAGAGCGCGATAGTATTGTAAAAGAATTTGGTGATGGATCAAAAATTCAAAGATATAAAGGTCTTGGGGAAATGAATGCATCTCAACTATGGGATACTACAATGAACCCTGAATTTAGAACCATGCGTTTAGTTCAAATTGATAACGGTACTGAAGCAGATCGTGTATTCTCAATGTTAATGGGGGACGAAGTACCACCACGTAGAGAATTTATTGAAAAGAATGCTATTTATGCAAATATTGATGCATAAATAATATCATATATTTTATTAAAAACGAGTACTTTTAGTGCTCGTTTTTTTTGTTTTTAAATTAATAAAATATCGATTAAATGCTATTTTCATCGATAAAAAGTGTTGTGTTATTTATTTTTCACTATTTTTGTCATTCAATTTATATAAGATCACTCATGAAAAGAATCAGTTTTTTATCCGCGTTTTTAATGTTTTCGACAGTTATTGTAGCTCAAGAAAATATAAATAATTTACTAACAGCAGGTGTTAATGATGCTGAAAAATTTACAGCCGCATATATTGCTCCGGCTTCCGAAGGAATTGCATTTGGGATAAATAACGGGTGGTTTAATAATGCAAAAGCACCAAAACGTTATACGTTTGAAATTTCTATAATGGGAAATGCCTCATTTATAAAAGATGATAAAAAATCATTTCAACTAAATATTGACGACTATGAAAATATTAGATTCCCTGATAATAGTCCGTCACAAACTGTAGCTACAGCTTTAGGTCATAATACATCAGATATTACAGTAATTGCCACATACCAAGATCCTGTTTTTGGAAATCAAGAAGTAGAGATAGAGTTGCCTACCGGAATTGGTTCAGAAAATATTAATTTAATTCCTACAGCATTTTTACAAGCTAGTTTTTCTCCGTTCACCGGAACTCAAATAAAAGGGCGTTTTTTTCCAAAAGTAGATACCGATGATATTAAAGTTGGTTTTTATGGGATTGGATTACAGCAAGAATTTACGGCATGGTTACCAGAAGAAAAATCTATTCCTGTAGCAATTTCAGGATTGGTAGCTTATACACATTTAGATGGTGCTTACGATTTTTCTAATACAGATTATGTAGAAGGAGAAAATCAAAGTGTAGAAACTAATATAAACACTTTGTTATTTGAACTTATTGTAGGAACAAAATTTAAAGTACTTAACTTTTATGGAGGGTTAGGTTATATTTCTGGAACATCTACTACAGATTTATTAGGAACATATAGAGTAACAGATGGATTTTTAGTTTCTGAAGAAGTAACAGACCCATTTAAAATAGAACAAGATATTGATGGAATGCGAGGAACTGTTGGAGCAAATTTACAACTTGGTTTTTTCTCTCTAAATGCAGATTATACTGTTGCTGAATTTGATAGCGCATCATTAGGTGTTAATTTTGCGTTCTAAAATATTAACAAAAAAATAAGAAAAGTGCAGGATTAAACCCTGCACTTTTTTCATTTAAAGCATAATAATTTGTAAATTTGTTTCGTTAAAATTCAACACAAATTTAAAATATAAAAAATGAAAGTAACAGTAGTAGGAGCAGGAGCAGTAGGTGCAAGTTGTGCAGAGTACATTGCAATTAAAGACTTTGCTAGCGAAGTTGTAATCTTAGATATTAAAGAAGGTTTTGCTGAAGGTAAAGCAATGGATTTAATGCAAACAGCATCATTAAACAATTTTGACACTAAAATTACAGGAAGTACTAATGATTACGCTAAAACAGCAGGATCTGATGTATGTGTAATTACTTCTGGAATTCCAAGAAAACCAGGTATGACTCGCGAAGAGTTAATTGGTATCAATGCAGGAATTGTAAAAATGGTATCTTCAAGCTTAATTGAGCACTCGCCAAATACAATTATCATTGTAGTATCTAATCCAATGGATACAATGACGTATTTAGTACATAAAACTACAGGTTTACCTAAAAACAGAATTATTGGAATGGGTGGAGCATTAGATTCTGCACGTTTCAAATACAGATTAGCAGAAGCTTTAGGAGCTCCTATTAGTGATGTAGACGGAATGGTTATTGGTGGACATAGCGATAAAGGTATGGTACCATTAATAGGTAAAGCTGCAAGAAACAGTGTAAAAGTTTCTGAGTTTTTATCAGAAGAACGTATGGATCAAGTAGTACAAGATACTAAAGTTGGTGGAGCTACACTTACAGGTTTATTAGGAACTTCAGCTTGGTATGCACCAGGAGCAGCAGTATCAGCAATGGTACAAGCAATTGCTTGTGATACTAAAAAGATATTCCCTTGTTCAGCTTTATTAGAAGGTGAATTTGGATTAAACGATTTATCAATTGGTGTACCTTGCGTATTAGGTGCTAACGGAATTGAAAAAATTGTTGAAATTAGCTTAACTGATGCAGAAAAAGCAAAATTAGCTGAATCTGCTGAAGGTGTAAAAACGACTAACGGATTGTTAGAGTTATAATATATCTCTCATATTTTATAAAAAGAGCTGCTGTAAAGTGGCTCTTTTTTTTGTTTTTCACTTCCGTAGAAATATAAAAAACAAATCATATAATTAAATTTGAAATATCTATTATATGATAGATTATAAATGTTTGATAAGCTGTTAATAATTAACAAATGAGGGTGTAAAAACAATCCTTATTTTTTTATATATTTGGCACATGAATTCGAGGTGGTACATTGGTGCTTTAATTATAATCTTTTCCGTTTTAGGAGGTGTTGCCAATAGGCAACAAGAAAACCTTCCTAATCAGGAAGTGATTTTACAGTTTGTAAATAAAGATCTTACCTCAGATGCTGCTCAATACACTATTTCTGCTGTAAAGCAACAACTACAAAATATTGGTGTAAATAATATTACCATTGTAGAACAAAATAATGGAGAATTAAAAATCTCCTATTATAGTGATACCGATGCGGCTATTATAAAAAATATTTTAGAACTAGATAAAACATCTAGTTATGAAAAGCAGTCGCCTTCTCCATTTCCAGCGCAAGAAACAACTTTAGCTTATAATTTTGATGTGTATGATCTTCATAAAGATTATGATATATTATCAAATTTAGGTGGAAAATTAGCACTAGAACTAAAAGCAA
This sequence comes from Lacinutrix undariae, assembly GCF_052934785.1. Classification (NCBI taxonomy): domain Bacteria; kingdom Pseudomonadati; phylum Bacteroidota; class Flavobacteriia; order Flavobacteriales; family Flavobacteriaceae; genus Lacinutrix; species Lacinutrix undariae. The sequence goes on along the minus strand of NZ_CM128809.1, from coordinate 513,090 downwards.
ATACAGATCGTTTTTCTAACCCTAATGAGTATATTTTTGTTAACGGTATAATTATTAAAGGCGAAGAAGCTCATGTAAAAGTGGCTTACAAATTTTATAAAACCATTGCCATTGCAATAGATAATAATTCTCAAAAAATACCTGAAGTTAGGGCAGGACCCCAATGTTAATACAGGTTGAAAAATCGCTCGGTTTTTCAAATTACAAAAACGGTTGTTAACTTTAAGAGGTCGTTTTTAGTATAGCTTTCATTACTTTAGGTGAAAAGCTGTAAAATATTCACATATTACATAAAAAACAATTGTCAAGTAGGCGGTAAATTTTATATTTGCTCGTCTTAAAAAATTGACGAATTAAAAATTAAAAGAATGCAAAACAAAGGATTAGTAAAGCTTTTTGCACTGTTATTTGGTTTGGTAAGTATTTATCAATTATCATTTACGTTTAAAGCAAATCAAATTGATGCTGCTGCAAAAGAAGCTGCGGTTACAAAATTTGAAACACCAGAAGAAAGAGGTGCTGAAGAGGTACGTTATTTAGACTCTCTTAAGAGTTACAAAGTTGATGTAGACGGGAAACAAGAAAACATCAAAGTATTTAATATTGGTATTGCAGATTATACTTACAATGATGTAAAGGATAAAGCAATGAATCTTGGGTTAGACCTTAAAGGTGGTATCAATGTAATTCTAGAGATTTCTGTAAAAGATATCTTAAAAGGATTAGCTAACGATAGTAAAGATCCTATTTTTAATAAAGCTTTAGCAGATGCAGAAGAAATTCAAAAAAGTGCACAAGAGCCTTATTTAGAGTCTTTTTATACAGCTTTTGATGCAATAAAAGGAGATACTAAATTAGCATCACCTGATATTTTTGCTAACAGAAGTCTTGTTGGTGAGGTAGATTTAAATATGTCTGATGACGATGTAAAAAGCATTATTAAAACTAAAGTAGACGAATCTATCGTTTCTGCTTTTGAGGTATTGCGTAAACGTATTGATAAGTTTGGGGTAACACAACCAAACATCCAACGTTTAGGGAATTCAGGTCGTATTTTAGTAGAGCTTCCAGGAGCTAAAGATGTTGATCGTGTAAAAAAATTATTACAAAGTACTGCTCAATTAGAATTTTGGGATGTATATAGTGGAGAACAATTTTTACCATTCTTAGCACAAGCTAACGAAACTTTAAAAGGTATTGTTGATACAACACCTGTTACTGAAGAAGCTGTTGTAGCTGAAGAAGTTTCAGAAGATAAAAAAGATGATTTATTAAATGAATTAGTTGGTGAAACTTCTACAGATAGTACTGCAGTTGTAAATCCTTTATTAGATTTATTAAGAGGTTACGGATCAGGAACTGGTGCTGTAGCAACTTTTGAAGCTAAAGATCAAGAATTAGTATCTTCTTACTTAAACAATCCACAAGTAAGATCATTATTACCTGCAGAACAACGTTACGTGAAATTTGTATGGGGACTTCAATCTAAAGATAGTGATTATGTTGAGTTATATGCTTTAGCTGGAAACAGAGAAAACAAACCAGAATTAAGTGGAGCTGTAATTACAGATGCACGTCAATCTTATAATCAAACAGGAAAGCCATCTGTAAGTATGCAAATGGATAGTAGAGGATCTAAGATCTGGGAAGAAATGACCGGAAGAGCTTACGCTCAAAAAAGTAGCATTGCTATTGTATTAGATGAAATTGTATACTCTGCACCAACTGTAAATACAGGAGCTATTTCTGGAGGAAACTCTGAAATTTCTGGAGCATTTACAATCAATGAAGCTGTCGATTTAGCAAACGTATTAAGAGCTGGTAAATTACCTGCTTCTGCAGATATCGTTCAAGCAGATGAGGTAGGACCATCATTAGGTCACGAAGCTATTAGTAGTGGTACAACATCGTTCTTAATCGCTTTAGCATTAGTATTAGCGTGGATGATTCTTTACTACGGTAAATCTGGTATTTTTGCAAACATTGCATTATTATTAAATATCTTATTAATGTTTGGTGTACTTTCTGGATTAGGAGCTGTATTAACACTTCCAGGTCTTGCAGGTATCGTATTAACATTAGGTATGGCGGTTGATGCCAACGTACTTATTTACGAACGTATTAGAGAAGAATTAAGAAACGGTAAAATGCAACAAGAAGCTATTAAAGATGGTTTCTCTAACGCATTATCTTCTATTTTAGATGCAAATATTACTACAGGACTTACTGCTCTTATATTATTTGTATTTGGTACAGGTCCAATTAAAGGATTCGCTACAACATTATTAATTGGTATTATTACCTCTTTATTTACAGCGATCTTTATCACTAGATTATTTGTTGATTGGTATGCAAACAAAGGGAAATCATTAACATTCTCTACGCCACTTACAAAAGGATTATTCCAAAACATGAATATCAATTTTATCACTAAACGTAAAATTGCTTATACTATTTCAGGAGTATTAATCGTATTAAGTATTGGTTCTTTATTGACTAAAGGATTAGATCAAGGTATTGATTTTGTAGGAGGAAGAACTTACCAAGTGCGTTTTGCTGATGATGTTAGTCCAGAAGATGTAAAAGATAACTTAGTTGCAGCTTTTGAAAGTGCTGAAGTAAAAACAATTGGTAATTCTCATCAATTAAAAATTTCAACAAAATATAAAGTAGACGAAAATTCTGCAGAAGCTGATGAAGAAGTACAACACATGTTGTTTGATGCATTAAAAAGCCACTTACCAGAAGGAACAACTTACCAAGATTTCTCTGATGCTAAAAACGGTGTTGGTAAAGTATTATCTAGTAAAGTAAGTCCAACAATTGCCGATGATATTAAGAAAGAATCTTTCTGGGCAGTATTAGGATCTTTAATAGTTGTATTTTTATACATCTTATTCCGTTTCAAAAAATGGCAATTCTCATTAGGAGCTGTAACAGCGGTATTCCACGATATTATTATCGTATTAGGAGTATTCTCTTTCACACACTCATTTATGCCATTTAGCATGGAAGTAGATCAAGCGTTTATTGCGGCAATATTAACCGTAATTGGTTACTCACTTAATGATACCGTAGTTGTATTTGATAGAATTAGAGAAGTGCTTGCTGATAAAGCTGGATTTAAAGGTGGTAAAAACATTAACTTTGCAATTAACAGTACGTTAAGTAGAACCTTAAATACATCACTTACTACATTAGTAGTATTATTAGCGATGTTCATTTTTGGAGCAGATTCTCTTAGAGGATTATTATTTGCATTAATAGTTGGTGTAGTAGTAGGTACATATTCTTCTGTATTTATTGCAACTCCAGTAATGTATGATACTTTAAAAAATAAAGGTGCTGAAACTTCTGAAGAAGAAGAAGCATAAGTTTTAATAAAGCTTACAATTTTAAAAAGCCACTCATTTTTTGAGTGGCTTTTTTATGCGATATAATCAACGATTTTAATGTGTGATTAGAAATATTTTAAGCTGAAAATATAAACACTCATTAAAGATTGTATTGCATTTAATTGATTAAAATTTCTCCGTCAAGCGGAATAAAATACCTGTAAGTTGAACAGCTATTTCATAAAAGAAACATTATAAGACCTTATCAGGTAGATCAGAGTCGAGGTCATATTAATATCAGATTACATACTTACAAATTGTTAATAACTGTCTCAATTTCGTTAAAGAAGATCTTTTAGTATAATATAAGCATTAAATTCAGAGAATTGTTAGGTTTAGCGGTGTCAAGACTTCATTGATTTCAGAATAGAACCTTGTAGATTGTTAATAAGTGTCTCAATTTCTATAGAAAAGACTATTTTAATATAATATGAGCATTAAATTCAGTGAAATGTTAGGTTCAACTGAGTCGAGACGTCGTTAACTTCAGAATAAAACCTTATGGATTGTTAATAAGTCACTGAATTTCGTTCAAGAAGACTATTTTAATATAATATGAACATCAAATTCAGTGAAATGTTAGGTTCAACTGAGTCGAGACGTCGTTAACTTCAGAATAAAACCTTATGGATTGTTAATAAGTCACTGAATTTCGTTCAAGAAGACTATTTTAATATAATATGAGCATTAAATTCAGTGAAATGTTAGGTTCAACTGAGTCGAGACGTCGTTAACTTCAGAATAAAACCTTATGGATTGTTAATAAGTCACTAAATATCGTTCAAGAAGATCATTTCAATATTGAAAAATCTACAGTATCTCCAGTTTCAATATTCCAAGTGTCAGCTAAACCACCATTAATTTCTAAAACATACTTAGTAGGACCTTCAGAAGGTAAAGACGTTTCGTTAAAAGGTCTGGCATTTTTTTGAATGCTAACCACTTTTTTATTGGTGTTAATGTAAATAATATCTAGCGGAATTCGTGTGTTTTTCATGTAGAAACTACGCGGTCTTTCATCAGGGAAAATAAATAACATTCCCTGTTTCTTATCCATGTGATCTCTGTACATTAACCCTGTTTGCGTTTGATAATCATCATCGGCAATTTCAATATCCAGACTTGTGATTAAGCTATCTGAATTTGCTTTTCGTAAGGTTAATTCGCCTTCTTTTTCAAATGAAATTACAATAGGCTTTACTGTTTTTTGTTCCTCTTTACAAGAAATATTCAATATAGAAAGCATTCCTAAACTGATAACCGAAAATACAGTGAGCGCTTTTAATTGCATTAGGCAAGTTTTGTTTTAGGTTTGTATACAAACATAAAGTAAAGACCTAAAAGTACAAATGGGATACTTAACCATTGTCCGGTATTTAAAGCCCAAGTTGCTCTGTCGTCTACTTGTGCTTCTTTTACAAATTCTACAAAGAATCTTACAGACCATAATAGCACTAAAAATAACCCGAATAAAAAGCCTTCTTGCTCGCTTTTTTTAGTTTTCCAATAGAAATAAAATAGAATTAAAAATACAAATACATAACATATTGCTTCATATAATTGCGCCGGATGTCTTGGCATTTGCATATCTCTAGGAAGTTGTTTAAAAACGATTCCAAAATCTGAACCAGTAGGTTTTCCTATGATTTCAGAATTAATAAAATTTCCTATTCTTACAAATACAGCTCCAAATGCTACAGGAACAACCACTCTATCTAAAATCCAAAGTACAGTTTTGTGAAGTACTTTTTTGTTGTATAAATACATTGAAATAATCATGGCAATTGCGGCACCATGACTTGCTAACCCTTGAAAACCGGTAAATTCAAAACCGTTTTTAAAACTGAAAGGTAAAAAGATGCTGAAAAAATCTTCTTTAAAAAGTTCTGGTTGATAAAAAATAACATGGCCTAAACGCGCACCAAGCATAATTCCTAATACCGAATATATAAATAAAGAATCTAGCGACTCGTTACTCTGACCTTCGTTTTTGTAAATGCGTTTCATGATGTTAAATCCTGCGATAAAAGCAACAATCCACATTAAACTATAATAGTGTAACATGTAAAAACCTAAGTCTAATCCTTTTGAAGGATCCCAAACAATATATAAAGCGTGCATAGTTTTAATTTTTCAAGCGTAAAGATAGTATTTTGAAATAGAGTAGATGTTAAGGTTTTTTGAAATTATAAAACCTTTTGAGATATTTTAAAATATTTAGTTGTCATCCTTTTTAGGAACGGGATCAAATCCTGATTTTCCCCATGGATGACAACTAAAAATCCTTATCACTGCTAGTTTTCCACCTTTTAATAAACCATGAACTTCTAAGGCTTCCTTTGTGTAATGTGAACACGTAGGTTGAAACCTACATGTTGCTGGAGTAAAGGGAGATATTAAAGTTTGGTATATTTTTATTAAAAATAAAAATGGTGCAATGACTATTTTTTTCATAATGCTAGTGCATTATTTAATGTGTTTTAATTGGTGCTAAATGTTGTGCCTTCTTTTCCGTCGTTAAGTTGAATTCCGGCAGCGGCTAATTCATCTCTAATTTTATCAGACATTGCAAAGTCTTTATTCGCTCTTGCTTCTTGTCTTAATTGAATTAATAAATCTACAGCTCCTGCTAGTTTCTCAGTTCCAGTATCAGCTTTAGTAACGTTTACCAATCCTAAAACATCAAAAGTGAAATTATGAATGGTTTGTTTTAAAATAGCTAAGTCTTCTGCTGTTAACGATGCATTTCCTTCTTTTATTTGATTTACTAATTTAGCAGCTTCAAATAAATGAGCTATTAATATAGGTGAATTAAAATCGTCGTTCATAGCGTCGTAACATTTCTGTTTCCATGCTAAAACATCAAAAGTAGAAGTTTTACTTGTTTTTAAATCTTCAAGCGCATTGATAGCATCCATTAAACGGAAAAAACCTTTTTCGCTAGCTAATAATCCATCGTCTGTAAGGTCTAAAACGCTACGATAAGAAGATTGTGCAATAAAAAATCGAATCACACTAGGTGAAAATGCTTTACTGAAAAATTCGTTATTTCCTGAAAGTAATTCGTCTGGGTTTACAGTGTTTCCTGTAGATTTAGACATACGTTGCCCATTAAGTTCAAGCATGTTGGCGTGCATCCAGTAATTAACCGGTGCTACTCCTTTTGAAGCTTCACTTTGTGCGATTTCACATTCGTGATGTGGAAATTTTAAATCCATTCCACCACCATGAATATCAAAATTATCACCTAGATATTTTGTGCTCATTGCTGTACATTCTAAATGCCAACCTGGGAAACCATCACTCCAAGGAGAAGGCCATCTCATAATGTGTTGAGGTTCGGCTTTTTTCCAAAGGGCAAAATCTTGAGGGTTTTTCTTGTCGCTTTGCCCATCTAAAGCACGCGTATTATGAATTAAATCTTCAAGTTTACGCTTGCTTAAAATTCCGTAATTTTTTGTTTCATTAAATTTATGAACGTCAAAATATACAGAGCCATTTATTTGGTAAGCAAAACCGTTGTCAATTATTGTTTTGATTAATTCAATCTGCTCAATAATATGTCCGGTTGCGGTTGGTTCAATACTTGGCGGTAAGAAATTAAACGTGTTAAGGATATTATGAAAATCTACCGTGTAGCGTTGCACTACTTCCATAGGTTCAATAGCTTCTAAACGTGCCTTTTTTGTAATTTTATCTTCACCTTCGTCTGCATCATTTTCTAAATGACCAGCATCTGTAATATTTCTTACATAGCGTACTTTATAACCAAGATGTTTAAAATATCTAAACACCATATCAAAAGACATAAATGTTCTTACATTTCCTAAATGAACATTGCTATACACTGTTGGTCCGCAAACGTACATGCCAATATAGCCTTTGGTTATGGGATTAAATGTTTCTTTTTGTCCAGATAAAGAATTGTATATTTTAATGGTATGTTGGTTGTAAAGCTGCATATGTTATATTGTTGTAGGTTGACGTTTAATTAGAATTTTGTTTCTAATTTAATATATTCTAAAAATTCTTTACGGGTATCTTGTTCTTTAAATTTCCCTCCAAATTCGGCAGTTACTGTACTGCTTTCAATATCTCTAATCCCTCTAGAATTTACACAAAGGTGTTTAGCGTCAATAATACAAGCCACATCGTCTGTATTTAACACACGTTGTAATTCTTTTACAATTTGTATGGTAAGACGTTCTTGTACTTGTGGTCTTTTGGCGTAAAAATCTACAATTCTATTCATTTTAGATAATCCAACCACCGATCCGTTAGCAATATATGCTACGTGCGCGCGTCCAACGATAGGTAATAAGTGGTGCTCGCAGGTAGAGTAAACAGTGATGTTTTTTTCTACAAGCATTTCTCCATACTTATATTTGTTATCAAAAGTTGATGCTTTTGGTTTTTTGTCGGGGTTTAATCCTCCAAAAATTTCTTTTACAAACATTTTAGCAACCCGCATTGGTGTGCCTTTAAGACTATCATCGGTAAGATCAAGTCCTAATGTTTCCATGATATGAAAAACATCATCTTTAATGATGTCTATTTTTTCATCATCTCCAAGATTAAACGCGTCTTCACGCATTGGAGTATCTTCTGAAGATCCTATATGGTTGTCTCCTATAGATTCTATTTGTTCTATATCTTTTTCTATTTTCATTTCAAAATTAAAATAAGCTTCTTATTAAACAGGTGGCAAAGATAAGAAATTAAAAAAATCCTAACACTAGGTAGGGATTTTTATATTTAAACTGTTATATAATTATATCAACAAAGTATTAATTTCATTAACATATTAACATCATTTTTACTAAAATTTACTTAAATTTCACGTCTTTATAAAACTAACTTAACAATGAAAATAAAATTTCACAGCCTAATGGTCTTGGTAATATGTGCTTTAAGTAGCAATATTACTTTTTCTCAGTCAAACTCATTAAAGCAAAATATCCCTTTGGTTAAATATGATGCTAATGTAAATGCTCCTTTAACAATTTTAGAAACTAATTTTATAAAAGAAGTTTATGGAGAGAAAGCAAATGCATACGTTTTTAATAGGCCACAACGAGTTAAGGATATTAAAAACTTACTTAGAAACAGAGTCGTTATTATGGATGTTCCTAACGAAAGAGATCAAAAAAAAGCACCACTTTTATCACAAGTGCCTTTGTTTGATTACTATGTGAAAAACTTAAAGCGCGATATGGTATTTAATGCACAAACATTTAACCCTTTAAAATATCTTTTTAATGTAAATGGTCTTGAAGGCAAAATGTATAGAGTTGATAATACCAACTATTTTATTTTAATTAAATCTCAACACGAACAATAAACTTATATCTTTTAATTATGAAAAAAGCAATATTTGTATTTTTCTTTATATACGCTCTTGTAGCGCAAGCTCAAGATGCTATAATGCAAAATGGAACAGTTACTCAGTGTTCTGGAACATTTTATGATTCAGGAGGTACTGGAGGGAATTATTCTAGTAACGAAACTTTAGTATTTACAATCTGTCCTGAAAATCCAGGGCAATTAATTCAATTAGACTTTACGGCATTTAATACACAATTAGGAGCAGATGTTCTAACCATTTACAATGGAGATAGTACTGCATCTCCTGCTTTTGGAACTTTTGATGGGACTAATAACCCCGGTTTTGTAGGTGCAACACCAGATAATACTTCAGGTTGTATAACTTTTGAATTTGTTTCAGATGCTACAGCAACAACTACAGGTTGGGCAGCTAATATTTCGTGCTTAACACCTTGTCAAACTATTACATCTCAATTAGACTCTGCATCACCAGCTCCAAATGGCGATGGATACATAAGAGTGTGTCAAGGAGAAGATATTACCCTTACAGGTAGTGGGAATTTTGAGTTTGATGGTGTAGGTGCAACTTACGAATGGGATTTAGGTGATGGAAATACTGCTGCCGGACAAACGGCTACGTTTTCTTATACCACTCCTGGGGTGTATGTTGTAAATCTTAATATTAAGGATTCAAACACATCTATCAATCCTGATGGTTGTGGAAATACAAATTTAATTAATCAAATTATTCAAGTATCTACCGATCCTGATTTTATAGGAACTCAGGCAGCTGAAAGTGTAATTTGTTTTGGAGAATCTACAACTATTGAAGGTGTTGTTGAAGCTGTACCTTTTATTAATGATTGTACACCACCTGTAAGTGGAACAACATTTTTACCAGATGGGTCAGGAGCAGTATATACAACTTGTATTACTGTAGATTGTTTTGATTCTGCTCAAACATTAACAGATGTAAGTCAATTAGAAAGTATTTGTTTAAACCTTGAACATTCATATTTAGGAGATTTAGAAATTAATATTATTAGTCCTAACGGGCAAATTGCTAACTTAAAATCTTATCCTGGAGGAGGAGGTACTTATTTAGGAGGCGCAAATGATGATGGTTCAAATACACCAGGTATTGGTGCTGATTATTGTTTTTCAATGACAGGAACAGAATTATTAGTGGATGGACCAGAAATTACAGCTGGGTCTAATCCTCCTAATGATTCAAAGCGTCCAGGAACTTATTTGCCAGAAGAATCTTTTACTTCATTAATAGGAAGTCCTCTTAATGGAGATTGGTGTATTGAGGTAGTTGATCATCTTGGTGCTGATAACGGTTTTATATTCTCATGGGGATTAGATTTTGATCCTACAATACAACCTCCAGAATTATCTTTTACGCCTGTAATTGTTTCTGAAGCTTGGGAAGCTAGCGCTTCTATTACAGGAACAACAGGAAATACAATAACTGTAGCACCTACAACAGCTGGAATACACTGTTATACTTATACTGTTGTTGATGATTTTGATTGTGAATACGAGCAAGAAGTTTGTATTGAAGTTTTACCTGAATTAATTACTGAAGCTCCAAATGATTTATTTATTTGTGATACAGGTACACCTCCTTATATTTTTGATTTAACATCTAACACTCCAGTCGTACTTGCAAGTGCAACAAATGCTGCAGATTTAAATGTAACTTATCATGAAAGCTTATCAGATGCAGATGCAAATGTTGCCGCTATAACGAATCCTAGTTCTTACTCAGGAACAGATGGTCAAGTTATTTATATAAGAGTTGAATATTTAGCATCAGGATGTTATGTAGTATTACCATTTACACTTAATGTTTCTGGGCAACCAATAATCAACCCTGTTTTAAATCTCATCACTTGTGATGACGACAGTAACGATGGTTTTGAAGAATTTGATTTAGAGAGTCAAGACTTAGGGATTTTAGGCGCTCAACCCGCAGCAGATTTCAATGTTAGTTATTATACTAGTTTTGCAGATGCTGATTCAGGAACGGATGCATTACCGAGTCCTTATACAAATACCGCTAACCCACAACCAATTTTTGTACGTGTAGAAAGCGCCGGAGATTCAGCCTGTTATATTGCTTCACCTACTGCAGTTTTTGAGTTAATAGTAAATACAAGAGCTATTGCTAACCCAATAGATGATCAAGTATTATGTGATGATCCTAGTAATGATACTATAGAAGTTTTCGATCTTACCTCACAAGAGTCTACAATTTTAGGCACACAAGATGCTACGCTTTATAATATTACTTATTATATCGCCCAATCCGATGCAGAAAACCCATCAAATGCGATACCTAATCCATCAGCGTATAGTAATATCATCAACCCACAAACTATTCATGTGCGTGTTGAAGATCCTTTATATCCAGAATGTTACGGTTATACCACGTTTGATATTATTGTAAACGAAGCTCCAACGGTTATTGTGCCAACCACATTATTTGTATGTGATGATGATACCGATGGATTTGCAGCATTTATGCTAAGCGATAAAAATACTGAGATTTTAAACGGACAAACCGGACTCACAGTAAGTTATTATCCAACATTAACAGATGCTGAAGACGCAACAAATGCGTTAACCGAACCTTATACAAATACCACAATCACTACAGAAACTGTTTTTGTAAGATTAGAAAACACGACAACCGGTTGTTATAACACGACTACATTAGACTTAGAAGTTAGTGTAAATCCAGTAGCGATAACACCAACGGCATTAGAAGTTTGTGATGATGATAACGACGGATTTTCAACTTTTGATTTAACACTTAAATCTTCAGAGATTTTAGGAGGACAAACAGGAATGACTGTAAGTTTCTACGAGACTCAATCTGATGCAGAAAATGCAGTTAACCCATTAGCCAGTCCTTATGATAATATTAATCCAGGATCACAAACGGTTTTTGGAAGATTAGAAAATGATGCCTCAGGATGTTATGATACGGTGGAGTTAATTTTATTAGTTAACCCATTACCAACAGTGCCAACCATCACCGCTTTTGAATTATGTGATTATGATAATCCAGGTGATGAGGTAGAGCAATTCGATTTAAGTTCAAAAGACATCGAAATTATTAACGGACAAGTTAATATTGGCGTGAGCTACTATGAAACAGAAGCAGATGCTGAAGCAGGAACCAATGCTTTAATTGGTTTATATACCAATACAAGTAACCCGCAAACGATCTATGTACAATTAGAAAACACAAATACAGGATGTATTGAAGTAGGAAGTTTTAACCTAGATGTTAATCCCTTACCAACTTATGTCGTGCCAACACCATTAGAGGTTTGTGATGATAATGTACCAGATGGTATAACCGATATTGATTTAACGTTGAAAAACAATGAGATTAGTGGAAATAACCCAAATTATTCAATGAGTTATTACACCTCTCAAGCCGATGCTGATGCAGCAACAGGAGCTTTAACTATACCGTATACAGGAACAGATGGCGAAATTGTTTTTGTAAGAGTTCAAGATATCAACACTGGATGTTACGCCACAACAACCTTAACTTTAGTTGTAGAGCAAGCTCCAGTAGCAAATGACCCAACAGCATTAGAATATTGTGATCCAGATAGTGATGGATTTGGGGTGTTTACACTTACAGATTCAGACAACGAAATCACAGGCGGTGTTGCTGGTTTAACGGTAAGCTACCACGAAACCATGGCAGATGCAGATAATGATGTCAATCCATTAGCAAGTCCATATAATAATATTGTAGCCAACTCTCAAACGGTTTACGCAAGAGTAGAAAGTGCAACAATAGCAACAGACTGTGCAACGATTGTAACTTTAGAGTTAATTGTAAATCCAACCCCACAATTAGGAGTAGGACCAACAGCCTTAGAAGTTTGTGATGATATTTCAGCAGACGGATTAGCGCAATTTAACTTAAGCTCAAAAGATGCAGAGATTTTAAGTCCTCTTGCAGACCCAACGTTATATACCGTAACTTATTACGAAGTAGAAGCGAATGCAGAATCAGGGACAAATGCAATTTTAACACCAGCAGCTTACACAAACACCACACCATTTAACCAAACGTTATGGGTACGTGTTGATGATGATGTTAATGGGTGTTATAAAGTGACAACTTTAGAGTTAATTGTAAATGCCTTACCAGTCTTAGTACAACCTTCACCATTAGAATTATGTGATTATGTGACTTTAGGCGATGAGCAAGAGGAGTTTACATTAGAAGATGCCAACGATGAGATTTTAAACGGTCAAACGGGAATAGGGCTAAGCTACTACGAAACTCAAGCCGATGCCGATGCCGGAACAGGTGAAATTACAGGACCATATACCAACACGGTTAATCCTCAAACAGTTTATGTAAGAGCAGAAAATAATGTGACAGGATGTTATAACACGATTACTTTAAACTTACGTGTAAATCCTGTACCATCACCAGAAGCTAATCCAGAACCTATAGAAGAATGTGATCCAGATAACGATGGTTTTGCAAGTTTTGATTTAGAAACACGTACCGTAGAAATTATTAATGGCGAATTGGATATCGCTATTACTTATCACGAAACACAAGCTGATGCAGATAATGCTCAAAATGCATTAACAAGTCCGTATGAAAATATCGTAGCAAATACTCAAATCGTTTTCGCTAGAGCGGAAAATACAATCACAGGATGTTATGCTGTTGTAGAATTAACCTTAAATGTATTGCCTTCACCAGTTGTACCAACAGCTATTGAAGACTATGTGATTTGTGACACTGATAGTAATGGAATTTCACAATTTGATTTAACCACAAAAGATGCAGAGATTTTAGGTACACAAGATGCAACATTGTTCACTTTAACCTATCACTTATCACAAGTAAATGCAGAAGACGGAACAAATCCAATTGTAAATACAACAAGCTATACTAATCAAATTAACCCACAAACCTTATATGTAAGATTAGAAAGTGTAGCCAACGGTTGTGTTACTACAGGAGAGCTTGAAATTAGAGTAGAGTTACCACCAGTAGCAATTCAGCCAACACGATTAGCACTTTGTGATGATGCCATTGCAGATGAAGTTACTGTATTTGATTTAACGGTAAAAGACAATGAAATTACAGGAGGCGAAGCAAGTTGGAGTGTAAGTTATTATGAAACACAAGCCGATGCAGACTCAGGAACAAATGCGGTAGATGCAACAGCGTATACTAACACATCTGTAGGCGGAGCAGCAGCAAATCCACAAACACTTTATGCGGTTGTTACCGATACTGATACTGGATGTACAGATATGACCACGTTAACCATACGTGTGTTACCAAATCCTACACCAAGTTTAGATCCATCAGATTTAGAATTATGTGATGATACTAATCCAGGAGATGGCGTTGAAGCTTTTGATTTAACACTAAACGAAGTGTATATTTTAAACGGAGAAACAGGAGTAACACCAAGTTATTATGAAAGTGAAGCTGATGCAGAAGCAGGAGCAAATGCTATTGCAACACCAACGGCTTACGAGAATATTGATAGTCCAACGCAAACAGTTTACGTAAGAGTGACTAATGATATTACTGGATGTTTCACCTTAGTGAATTTTAATATTATTGTACACCCATTACCAGATGCTGTAGCTATTACAGATTATATTTTCTGTGAAGATAATACCGATGGTTTTGCAGGATTTGACTTAACAACAAAAGATGCAGAAGTTTTAAACGGACAAGACGCAACACTGTTTACAGTTACTTATCACGCAACACAATTAGATGCGGATGATTTAATGAACGCTTTAGTAAGTCCTTATACAAATACCACTAATACACAACAAGTATTTGTAGCAATAACCAATACTATTACAGGATGTTCAGTAAGTACAGAAAGCTTTAATTTAGAAGTACAAGAAGCAGCAGAAGCAAATAGCGACGGTATAGCAATTGTATATGAATTGTGTGATGACAATATGGAAACAGATGCTGATGCTACAAATGATACGGTTCAGTTTGATTTAACCACTCAAAACGACTTCTTATTAGACGGGCAAAGTGATGTAGATTATACGGTAAGTTATTATGCTACCGAAGCAGAAGCAGAATTAGGGATAAATCCATTACCAACCTTATACGAAAACGTCATTAACCCACAAGTTATTTACGGACGTGTAGATAATGATACGACACCAGATTCTATCTGTTATGCTGTAGCCGAATTAACATTAGATGTAAATCCGCAACCTGTATTTGATTTAGATGCGAGTTATGTATTATGTGTAAGTTCAAACGGAAGTGAAGTTATTGATACCCCAATTTTAGAAACAGGCTTAACAAGTCCGGAATATACATTTGTATGGTACTTAAATAGTGTTGAAATAGCAGGAGCAACCTCACCAAACTATATTCCAACAGAAGGCGGAACTTATAGTGTAACGGTAACCGATGTAACCACATCAACAGTAACCATGTGTGAACGTACCGATACGACAGAAGTTATAGAAAGTGCACCACCAACAATAGTTGCAGATGTATTAACCGATGCTTTTTCAGAAAATCATATTGTAGAAGCTATCGCAAGTGGCGCAGGAGAATATGAATACAGTTTAGATAACGGACCATGGCAATTAAGTGGTGTTTTTGAAGACGTAAGTTCAGGAGATCATGTAGTTACTGCTCGCGATATGAACGGATGTGGAACTACAGATATCACAGTTACGGTATTAGATTATCCAGTATATTTCACGCCAAATGGTGATGGATATCACGATACATGGAACATAATTGGATTTGCTGACCAACCAAGCGCAAAAATTTATATATTTGACAGATATGGAAAACTGGTAAAACAGATTAGTCCATCGGGAGATGGTTGGGATGGAAATTACAATGGAAACCCAATGCCAACAAGCGATTACTGGTTTGTAGTAGAGTATAACGAGCCAAATACTGGCGCAAGAAAAGAGTTTAAAGCCCATTTTACTTTGAAAAGATAAATGAGTAATTAATAAATAATTAAAAGCCGAAGTTTTATACTTCGGCTTTTTTTTGCCTTTTAGTAAACAGTAAACAGTAAGTAGTAAGTAGTAGGAGGGAAGAAGACTTGTTTTTAGTTATTTGATAAGAGATGAAATTTGTGCTGTAAGTACGATGGGTTATATTTAATATAAGATGTTTTATAGACGTGTATAATCGTTTTTTATTCTAAGGATGGAAAAACATGTCTTGTTTTTTTTTAGAAGCTTTAATTGAGTGTTGATATATTCTCAAGTCATTGATAATTTTATCTCTTACATATAATAGAGGATAATATTGGATAAAAAATATGACATATAAAAAACAAAAACCCCTTTGAATTGTCTTCAAAGGGGTTTTGTTATAAGTAGTAAAATATTATAAATTGAATGCTAATGATAATGTAACATTAGTAAATTTACTATCTATACTTGCTGAGTTTGTTAACCCATTATCGTATAATTGGTAATCAACGTCTCTGTTTGACTGATCAAAAGCAAGATCTAATTTTGTGTTTCCAAAGTTATAACCTAAACCTAATGAGTAGCCATTTAAATCACCGTAACTTGACGTATCCTCATATGGACTTTCTTCTAAGCGATAACCACCTCTAAAACTTAATTGTTTATAACGGTATTCACCACCAATTTTGTATGTTGATGCTGTTGTTAAGTTGGTATTGATAAGACTGTTTTGAAAAGAAAAATCAGGATCTGATGTTGGTTTAAATTTTGTACTAGAGTAGTCTTTTCTAGAATAATCAAAACTCAATAATCCACGTTCTCCAAATATGTATGCTAAACTTCCTGTGATTTTACCTGGAGTTTTTAGTTTGTATTCAGAAAACACATTAACTATATTAGGGTTTACAACTTGTGGTGTGTTTCCTGTACCTCTTAAAGTTGCAATGTATTGTGTAGTTTCATCATTAATAGTGTACCAAGTTGGAGAGTTATATGTAAGACCAACTCTAAAAGCTTCGGTTACTTTTGCAATAGTTCCTACTTGAAAAGAAAATCCTCCACCAGTAGTATATAATGTATTTTCAAAACCAACTTCATTTACTAAAGATCCAGCATTTGAATTCTGCTCATTTAAGAATGAAATTTTTTCATAATTGATAAAGTGAGAGTTTAAATTTAAACCTACAGAAACTTTATCCTTAATCTGAGTCGCGATATTAAAACTTACTTTTCCATTATAACCAGTTGCTGCGTAACGGTAACGTTGATAAAAAGTACCAGGAGCAATGTTAGATGAATACGTTGAGTTTGCATCTGTATCATCTAAAGGTTGTAAAATATAAGACTCATAACCTAAAAAGGCTTGTTGATTTCTGTAGCCATATGCTGATCCAATTTCAGAATAAGCTGAAGAATAGCTTTCTCCAGGAAATGCCGAAATTTCATCTAAACGTAAACCTTGTGCTTGATTTAAAAAATAACTATCAATAGACGTTGTGCTTGTTCCGTTTGAAGTCCATTTATTATCGTAGTTGGCTGCTTTATCATAAGCAACACTTAATACAAATTTATTCCAAATAGAACTATCATCTGTATTATTAAAAACAAATGCTGCACCAGCTTGATTTAAATCGAAATCAGAATTTGTAGATGAATTTTTTCCATTAAAATAACGCGTATCATTTTTAGTATTTAAACTAGAAATCGTAAAAGATGCATAACTGTTATTAAATATTGCAGAACCTGCTGGATTAATACTAACTGCCGATAAATCGCCACCTAAAGCTCCAAAAGCACCACTCATCCCTCTAAATCTTGCACTTCCTTGTATTTCATCTTGTGAGTATCTTACAGCATCAGATACATTTTGAGCCATAACATTAGACATAGATATGACACCTATGAATAGTAAAGTTAACTTTTTCATATTCTTTTAATTATTAGCGTTATAGCTGTTTTTTAGTTTCCTCTTCTTCCAGATGAGCGCGAACTAGAACTTCCTCGAGATGACGATGTTCCTGAACTTCTGCTTGAGCTAGATGAGCTGTTAATATTACTAGAACTTCTTCGTGTAGATGTGTTAGTTGATCTCGCGTTTGAACTTCTTGTTGAACTTCTTCTTGTTGTAGTTCTGTTAGTTCTAGGCGTTGTATTTGTATTTCTTATTGTGGAATTACTTCTTCTTATTGTTGTAGTTCTAGGTCTAATAGTAGATCTACTATTGCTACGTCTCAAAGTGCTAGAACTATTACGTCTTGTTGCATTATTATAACCTGATCTTTGTGAATTAATTCTGCCATTACTATTATTACCAACTAAACTTCCTCTACGGCTAGCATTATAGCTTCTGTTTCTACCTCTATAACCGTTACTATAAGCGTAACCATTATAATGAGGATAGTAATTGTTGTATCCATATCCATAAAAAGGAGAATTCCATGAGTTGTAACCATAATAGTTGTTCCATCCCATATTCCAATTCCAAAAATTGTTACGATAAGGTCTGTACCAACCATAAGTGTAGTAAGGAGTGTTCCAAGAGTTGTATCCAAAATTGTTGTACCCATTATTTGAGTAGATATTTACAGTAACATTATCTGAATTATCACCCCAACCCGCATAACCACTATTATAATCATCCTCATAATAAGTATCATCATAATCTGCAGAATAAGAATCTATATCAGTAAAAATAACATCCTCTTCAGGGATATCACCATATTGTTGAGATTTTTCTCCAAAATAATTTTTGTAATAATCATTGTTTGAAACTGCAGCTTCGGCTTCAACGTATGGCTCATCTTCATAAGTTACAGATTCCGAACTATAGATACCATCATTATTGTAACCAGCGTACTGATACGAACCACAAGAAGCTAAAACAAAAGCAAAGCTTAGTGCAACATAAAATGGCAATTTTGATTGTAAGTAATATTTAAATTGCATAAGTATATAATTTTATTGTTGAACATTGCAAAAATAGTTAGTTTTGTTGAACTATTTTTATATTTAACATATGCACAATTTTTGTGCCAAAAGACTGACAATGAGCAAAAATCTTACAAGTAGAGCAGAAGACTACTCAAAATGGTATAACGAATTGGTCGTTAAAGCAGACCTAGCTGAAAATTCAGCCGTTAGAGGGTGCATGGTTATAAAACCATACGGCTATGCTATTTGGGAAAAAATGCAAGCAGAATTAGATCGCATGTTTAAAGAAACAGGCCATCAAAACGCATACTTTCCTTTATTTGTCCCTAAAAGCTTGTTTGAAGCTGAAGAGAAAAATGCCGAAGGTTTTGCTAAAGAATGTGCAGTTGTAACACATTACAGATTACAAAATGATCCAGATAATCCAGGAAAGCTACGTGTTGATCCTGATGCTAAATTAGAAGAAGAACTTGTGGTACGTCCAACGAGTGAAGCTATTATTTGGAATACCTATAAAGGTTGGATCCAATCTTATAGAGATCTTCCTATATTAATTAACCAATGGGCTAATGTTGTACGTTGGGAAATGCGTACACGTTTATTTTTACGTACAGCTGAATTTTTATGGCAAGAAGGTCACACAGCCCATGCAACAAAAAATGAAGCTATAGCTGAAGCAGAACAAATGAATCAAGTATATGCTGATTTTGCCGAAAACTTTATGGCTATTCCTGTAGTACAAGGTGTGAAAACTGAAAGCGAACGTTTTGCAGGTGCTGTTGAAACCTATTGTATTGAAGCATTAATGCAAGATGGGAAAGCTTTACAAGCAGGAACTTCTCACTTTTTAGGACAAAATTTTGCTGAAGCATTTGATGTGAAGTTTACTAATAATGAAGGGAAGCAAGATTTAGTTTGGGCAACATCATGGGGTGTTTCAACACGATTAATGGGCGCCTTAATCATGACACATAGTGATGATAAAGGATTAGTATTACCACCTAACTTAGCACCAATACAAGTTGTTTTTGTTCCTATATACAAGACAGACGAGCAATTTGAAGCTATTTCTGAAGTTGTAAATACTAAAATTAAAGAATTAAGAGCTTTAGGAGTAAGCTGTAAATTTGATGATCGCACCACACAACGTCCAGGAGCTAAATTTGCACAACACGAATTACAAGGTGTGCCGTTACGTGTTGCTATTGGACCAAAAGATTTAGAAAATCAAACCGTAGAGTTAGCACGTAGAGATACACTAACAAAAGAAACTGTTGCTCTAGATGCTTTAGTAGAAACTGTAACCGGTTTAATGACTGTAATACAAGACACTTTATATAATAAGGCCTTAACTTATAGAGATACGCATACTACCGAAGTAGAAACCTATGAAGAATTTAAAAAAGTTTTAGAAACTAAAACAGGATTTATTTCTGCACATTGGGACGGTACCGCAGAAACCGAACAAAAGATAAAAGAAGAGACAAAAGCAACGATTCGTTGTATTCCTTTAGATACTGAAAAAACGCCTGGAAACTGCGTATACACAGGGAAACCATCAGTAGGAAGAGTCCTTTTTGCAAAGGCATATTAAAAAAAATATAAAAACTTTAAAAAAATTGTTGCTATAACGGAAAAGATGTCTATATTTGCACCCGCAATCACAGTATAAGTATTGCAAGTTCATTTGAAGACTGTTGCAGATTAAAAAAATATTTTTATATTTGCATTCTCAATAAAGCAAATGGCCCGTTCGTCTATCGGCTAGGACGCATGGTTTTCATCCATGTAAGAGGGGTTCGATTCCCCTACGGGCTACAATTTTTTAATAAGAAAAATAAAACAATGGCAAATCACAAGTCAGCATTAAAAAGAATAAGAAGTAACGAAGCAAAACGTTTGTCTAACCGTTACCACCATAAAACAACTCGTAACGCGATTAAGAAATTACGTGATACGGTTGAAGCAAAAGATGCTCAAGCACTTTTACCTTCAGTTTGTTCTATGATTGATAAGTTAGCTAAAATTAACGTGATACACGCTAATAAAGCTGCTAATTTAAAGTCAGGTTTAACTAAGCATGTTGCTACATTATAGTATTAAGAAAACAATATAAAAAAGCCTTTTCTTAATGAGAAGGCTTTTTTTATATCTCAACTTAAAACTATAAAGTGTTTTTCAATTTGCTATAAAAGTAAATGGCCCGTTCGTCTATCGGCTAGGACGCATGGTTTTCATCCATGTAAGAGGGGTTCGATTCCCCTACGGGCTACAATTCTTTAAAGAAAATAAAAAAAATGGCAAATCATAAATCTGCATTAAAAAGAATAAGAAGTAACGAAGCTAAACGCTTATCTAACCGTTACCATCACAAAACAACTCGTAACGCGATTAAGAAATTACGTGAAACAGTTGAAGCAAAAGAAGCTCAGGCTCTTTTACCTTCTGTATGTTCTATGATTGATAAATTGGCAAAGATAAATGTTATACATGCTAATAAAGCAGGTAATTTAAAATCTGGTTTAACAAAATATGTAACTTCTCTTTAAATTTATGTTTAAAGTCTAAGATATTAAAGCTTCTCTTTTTAGAGACGCTTTTTTTTTTGCATTATTTTAAGACTCTTATAGTGCTAAAAGGAATTTAAAAATATAAATTTGCAAATAGAATAAGTTTATTAACCACATAATATTATCTCAGTTGGAAAATCAAAAAGCAAATAAATTAGTTGATAAGATTCTTAATGATCTTGATAAAACAGGAATTAACAAAGATGTATTAATCGACGATATTAAGGAATTAAGAGCTTACGCTGCGGAAGAAAAAGTACCGTTAGCCGTAAAAGTATTACGATTTACTTATGAGCACATAGAGGAAAATAACACATTCCTTATTCCTGTTCTTAATGATGAACCTATTGATGAGGATGAAGAAGCTGTTGAAGGAGATGTAGAGCTAGCTGCTGAAGAAGTTGTAGTAAATGATATGGATACGCCAGTAGAGAGCTTAAAGTATTTAATTGCTTTAACTAAAAACCTTAATAATGCAGGTAATATTGCTGACTTAAGAGAATACAAAGAACTTTTTTTAAAGTACTAAATTAACTTTTACATTAAACACTGCGCTTGTAGAGTTTATAAATTATAAAAAAACGCCTTCACATAACATTATATGAAGGCGTTTTTATATTTATTAGGGTTTCTTGGTTTGCGTTAGTGATTGTAGTGGTTAGCTTTTGGTGTAGCGATAGCCCACCAAAACTAGTAACGTAAAGCGCGACCCTTGTGGTAACGCCCTCAAAAAAGGTATAAAAAAAGCCTTAACTTTTACATTAAGGCTTTATATATGGTGGTGAATAATTTTTTATCCGTTCATAGAGATTAAAAATTCTTCGTTGTTTTTGGTTTGTTTAAAACGTTCGTTGATAAATTCCATAGCTTCTACAGGATTCATATCAGCAAGATATTTACGCATTACCCACATACGTTGGATAGTAACGGCATCTAGTAAGATATCATCACGACGTGTGCTTGAAGATGTAAGATCGATAGCTGGGAAAATACGACGGTTAGATATTTTACGATCTAATTGAAGCTCCATGTTACCGGTTCCTTTAAATTCTTCAAAGATAACTTCGTCCATTTTAGATCCTGTTTCGGTTAATGCTGTAGCGATGATTGTTAAAGATCCACCGTTTTCAATATTACGAGCAGCACCAAAGAAACGTTTTGGTTTGTGTAGTGCATTGGCATCAACACCTCCAGAAAGTATTTTTCCTGACGCGGGTTGTACCGAGTTATATGCTCTTGCTAAACGTGTAATTGAATCTAAAAGAATGACTACATCATGACCACATTCCACCAAACGTTTTGCTTTTTCAAGTACAATGTTGGCAATTTTTACGTGTTCGTGAGCTTCTTTATCAAAGGTTGAAGCGATAACTTCTCCTTGTACGTTACGTTGCATGTCTGTAACCTCTTCCGGACGTTCATCAATAAGTAAAATCATTTGGTATACTTCTGGATGGTTGGCTGCAATTGCATTGGCAACATCTTTAAGTAACATGGTTTTACCCGTTTTTGGTTGTGATACAATCATACCACGCTGTCCTTTTCCAATTGGTGCAAATAAATCCATAATACGTGTTGAAATTGTACTTTGGCGACCTGCAATATTGAATTTTTCTTGTGGGAATAATGGTGTTAAATGCTCAAAAGCAACACGATCTCTTACCGCACTTGGGCTTTGACCATTAATTCTGCTCACTTTTATTAAAGGGAAATATTTTTCACCTTCTTTTGGTGGGCGTACTTGTCCTAATACGGTATCTCCTACCTTTAATCCAAATAAACGGATTTGTGATTGTGATACATAAATATCATCTGGGGAACTTAGGTAATTATAATCTGAAGATCTTAAAAACCCATATCCGTCTTGCATAACGTCTAAAACACCTTCACTTTCTATGATGGCATCAAACTCAAAATCTGGTTCACGGTAACGGTTACGGTTGTCTTTGTTTCCGTTAGAGTTTCCGTCTTTTTGGCGTGGATTAGGTTTGTTATCGTTTTTACGATTGTTTTGTTTGTTATCGTTTGCCTTTTGACGCGGATTAGGTTTCTTATCGTTGTCTTTTGGACGTGGATTTGGTTTGTTTTCGTTAACCCTTTTTACCTCTGTTTTTTGAGGCTTATTAGGTTTTTGAGCAGGAGTTGGAGTAGAAGTTGTTTCTGGTTTTACAGTTTTCACTTCTGAAACTTCCGTTTTCTGTGGCTCTATAGTTTTATTAGGAGTTGGTGCTTTTTGTACACGTTCTCTTTTTTGTCTTGGTTTTGGTTTCGCTTGTTGTTTTTCGGCAGGTTTTGCTTCTGTAGTAGTTGCTGCTTTTTCAATATTAACAACTTCTTTTTTTACAACATCAGGGTTTGCAGCCTGAAGATCAAGTATTTGATACACAAGATCTAGTTTTTTTAGCGTACGATATTTTGGGACGTTTAATTTTTGTGCAATTTCCTGTAACTCAGGAAGTTTTTTTGCTTTTAATTCGGAAATTTCGAACATTATGTATACTGATTAATTATATAAACTGAAAATGATTAGTTTCTAGACTTTTCTAATATTGAAATAAATGGGAAAAACTGAAATTAATCGGAAGATTTAATAAACTGAAACTCTTGGAAGTACAATTCGTTATTGCAATAATACAAATTTTATTTAAAAAAATATACATCTTTTTCAAAAGAAACTGTTAAGTTTGTGCTTTAAATCTTAAAATAGATTATATGCTACAACGCATTCAAACTATATACTTATTATTATCGGCTGGTATTTCGGCAGGGTTAATTTTTGTATTTCATTTATGGACTACAAATGAAGGTCTTCCATTTTATGCTCAAGATGATAAGCTATATTTAGGCTTGTTTATAGCATCGGCAGTATTGTCGTTAGTTTCAATATTTAGGTATAACAATAGGAAGTCACAATTTGTTTTGGGGCGACTTAACATCATATTAAACTTTATTTTATTAGGATTATTCGTGTATCAATCGCTAAATATATCTGGAGAAGCAAATGTTTCTGAGAAAGGTATTGGGATTCTTCTCCCTATTTTTTCTATCGTATTCTTGGTTTTAGCCAATAAAGCCATAAAAAAGGATGAAGATCTTGTAAAATCTGTAGATAGATTACGATAAACCTATTATCTTAATTATTTTAGTGCGTGAACCCAGGGTGAAGACTCTGGGTTTTTTTATTATGTACATTTTTATATTTTCCCTTTTATGAGTTTAAAATCATTTTTTATTAAATTAGGGTAAATAGAATACCAGTGACTTTTACCATAAATGAGTACAATTTTTTCATTTTCATCTTTTAATACCTGGTCTATAATGTATAAGTTTCTATAGGTGTTTGTAAACGCGTAGCTTAAACTACCTAATGTATCTTCACATTTATATTCTGCTTTTAAAGGTGTGTTAATATCGCAGTCACTTAATTTTATAACGCCATTATTTTTTTCAATACTATCTATTATTCCATTCATTCCTAAATCTAATATTTTATCATTTCGGTTTAGTCCCATCATGTTATAATCTTGTGTAATATACTTTTTAGGTTTTCCGTATGAATTTTCGGTATCTTCTTCATTATCAAAACTAAATCCCATTATTTTTCTTACTTTTTTTTCATATAGTATGGTTTCTTCCTTGGTTATACTATCGGTTATAACAATGCTTTCATAATATATTTTATAGTTTAATGCTCTTAATGAATCTATAATAGGTTTAGCGCTTTCAAAATATTCTTTTTTACCAACATGTACCATTGGCATAAAAACAATTGTTCTATTATCGGCCTTTCTCTCTAAAACCTTAACCTGTTTTGTAATGCTTTTTTTGCTAATAATTTTCAGCAATAAAGTTTGGCAAGAGTAGAGGCATAGCCCTATTAAAAGTATTGGTATTATTTTTTTCATAGTGTTTGATATTAAGGGCTTACAATAATGAGTAAGCCCTTGTTATTTCATAGTTATTTAGTACTAGGCTACTGCTGATATTATAGTAGCAGCAGCTTTTATTACATCGACGGCAGTACTTACCCAACAGTTAGCTTTACAAGCTCCTCTTCCTTTTATTTTTTCACCATTCTCATCTGTGTATTTTGTAATACAGCCTTGTATACATGCAGCATGATTATGCTTTTTTTCATCTTCTTCTACATCATTTGCAAAGGCTGGGTCGTTTAAATAGTAAAGGTCACCCATTTCGTTTTTTAAATGAGTTTCTAATTCTAGTTGAGACATTTTTAAAGTTTTTAATAAATCTTCAGAAGCAACAAAACCAATTAAGGTTTCTTTTTCTAAATCAAAAGTGGCTTCTAGACCTATATCTAAACTTTTTGTAGTTCTTAAATTGTTTGTTGAGTTTAAATTGAATTGTGTTTTAATCACTTCTAAATTTTGGCTCTCCGTAATGTTTTCATTCTCATTTGAACAAGAAAAAATTGTAATTAATAATGAAAATAATAAAATTTTTTTAATAAATCTCATGGTTTTTTAATTTCCATAAGTTGGAAGGACATTAAATTGATTCTTTAAGCTTAAATAATAACTATTGATAAGTTGAAGATATAAAAATATTTCAATTAATGACAAATGTGTCATTAATTTTTTAAAACACATTGCTGAGATTAGCCAAACTAATGGCACAATCTACAAATGAACATCTTAATATTTCTATTGCTCAAAAAATCAAGCGTTTGAGAGCGAGTAGAGGTGTAACGTTAGAAAATTTCTATTTTGATACAGGTATACATTTAGCCCGTATAGAGCAAGGAAAAACAAATATTACGGTAAATACACTTTTTGAAATTTGTAAGTATTTTGATGTTAATTTATCTGATTTCTTTTCAGACCTAAAATTTTAACCTACCGTTTCAACTCAATAACCTCTAAATTGTCAATTTTAGTGTCGTCAATAGTAAAGCGTAACATGGTACGTACATTATGAAAACCATGTGTGCCAATGGCTCCAGGATTCATATGAATTAAATTTAGTTTTTTATCGGGCATTACTTTCAGGATATGTGAATGTCCGCAGATAAATAATCGTGGTGGATTATTATAAATTTCAGGTTTCACTCTTGGGTTGTAACGGTTTGGATATCCACCAATATGTGTCATCCAAACATCAACACCTTCACACATAAAGCGGTTATGTTCTGGGAATTCTACACGCGCTTTTGAGTCGTCAATATTTCCATAAACGGCACGTAAAGGTTTTAGTGCTTTTATAGCATCGGTAACTGCCAAGTCACCAATATCACCAGCATGCCAAACCTCGTCGGCTTGTTTTACATGTTTTAAAATGGTAGCATCAATATGGCTATGAGTGTCGGAAAGTAAAAGGATTTTTCGCATTAAGATAATATTGTGAGCGCAAACTAGTATTTCTAGTTATCTTTGTGGCTTCAATAGCAAAAATAAGCGTTTCAATTGAGATATTTTATTGAATTATCATATAATGGAAAAGCCTACCACGGTTGGCAAGTTCAGCCTAATGCCATTTCTGTACAAGAGGTTATAGATGCTGCACTTTGTAGGTTATTACAACAAAATATAAGTATTATGGGAGCAGGTCGTACTGATGCAGGTGTACATGCGTCCCAAATGTTTGCGCATTTTGATAGTGATGTGGTTTTAGATACCGAAAAATTGGTCTTTAAACTGAATTCATTTTTACCTAAAGATGTTGCTATTTACGATATTTTTATGGTGAAAAACGACGCACACGCCAGATTTCATGCTACTGGAAGAACTTATAATTATCGTATTTCTAATCAGAAAAATGTATTCACTTTTGATTATGCCTATTTAATGCAGAAACCATTAGATATTGATAAAATGAATGCTGCCTGTGATATCTTATTACAGTATAAAGATTTTGAATGTTTTTCAAAAACACATACCGATGTACACACTTTTAATTGTGATGTAACCGAAGCACGTTGGTTAAAATTAGATAACGAACTTACGTTTATTATTACTGCCGATCGTTTTTTAAGAAACATGGTGCGCGCTATTGTAGGAACTATGGTGAATATTGGGTTAGGAAAAACAGAAGTGAACGACTTACATACTATTATTTCATCTAAAAACAGATGTGAAGCTGGATTTTCAGTGCCTGCTCACGGTTTATATTTAACAAAAGTAACATACCCAAATACTATAAAAATTACAGATTAAAACATGTCTAAAAAAGGAACAAAGGTTTTTGATGTTACGCTTTTTAAGCGCTTATTAAAATATACTAACCCTTACAAAATGGTGTTTATTGCAACGCTATTATTTGTAATTGGTTTGTCGGTTTTTGGAGTATTCAG
The DNA here is from genome assembly GCF_052934785.1 of Lacinutrix undariae. Classification (NCBI taxonomy): domain Bacteria; kingdom Pseudomonadati; phylum Bacteroidota; class Flavobacteriia; order Flavobacteriales; family Flavobacteriaceae; genus Lacinutrix; species Lacinutrix undariae. The sequence goes on along the minus strand of NZ_CM128809.1, from coordinate 485,566 downwards.
ACCCAAAGTACTTCAATTAGCTATTGATACTAAAATTGCACCTCAAGAGTATGATGGATTTTTATATTACATCATTATTATGGTGGTTTTATTGGTGTTAGAAGTAGTATCGCAACTCTTGTTTATTTATTATGCAAGCTGGTTGGGACAATCGGTTGTAAAAGATATTAGAGTAAAGCTTTTTAAGCATATGCTTAGTTTTAAAATGAAGTATTATAATAACTCATCGGTAGGTATTTTAATTACCAGGGCAGTTACAGATATGGAACGTATTGCCGATATTTTTGGTCAGGGATTATTCATGATTTTTAGTGATATCTTAAAAATGTTGGCTGTAGCAATTATGATGTTTTCAATGAATTGGAAATTAAGTTTCATTGTATTTACAACGTTACCGATTGTGTTATTTGCGACCAAAATTTTTCAGAGATATATGAAATCTGCATTTCAGGATGTAAGAACAGAGGTTTCTAATCTTAATAGTTTTGTGCAAGAACGTGTTACAGGAATGAAAATTCTTCAATTATTTACACGTGAAGCTACCGAATATAAAAAGTTTAAAGCCATAAACGCACGTCATAGAGATGGCTGGTTAAAAACCGTTTGGTATAACTCTGTATTTTTTCCTATTGCAGAATTTTTATCATCAGTAACTCTAGGTTTAGTAGTTTGGTATGGAGGTTTAAATGTGATTATGGATAGTGCGGCATCTTTAGGGGAGTTAACTGCTTTTATAATGATGATCCCAATGTTATTTCGTCCATTAAACCAAATTGCCAATAAATTTAATACGCTACAAATGGGTATGGTTGCAGCCGATAGAGTGTTTAAAGTTTTAGATACAACCTCTCAAATTGATGATGTAGGAACATTGGAAGCAACACAATTTAAAGGTGATATTTCTTTTGAAAAAGTAGTGTTTTCTTATGTTGAAAATGAACAGGTTTTAAAAGGCATTTCTTTTACTGTTGAAGCAGGACAAACCGTAGCCATTGTAGGAGCAACAGGTGCTGGAAAATCTACAATTATTAACTTATTGAATCGTTTTTATGATATTCAAAGTGGTACCATTTGTATTGATGGTGTTTGTGTAAAAGATATTACTTTAGAGTCTTTAAGAGCGCAAATAGCTGTGGTACTTCAGGATGTGTTTCTGTTTGCAGATACCATTCTTAATAATATAACATTACATAATCCAGAGGTTACCGAAGCACAAGTTCATAAAGCAGCAAAGGAAATTGGGATTCACGATTTTATAATGAGTTTACCTAACGGCTATCAATATAATGTAAAAGAGCGTGGTGTAATGTTATCTTCGGGACAACGCCAATTAATATCTTTTTTACGCGCTTATGTAACTAATCCAAGTATTTTAATTTTAGATGAAGCTACGTCTTCTGTCGATTCTTATTCTGAACAATTAATACAAGATGCTACCGATAAAATCACAAAATCAAGAACTTCAATAGTGATTGCTCATCGATTAGCAACTATTAAAAAAGCTGATAAAATTATTGTTATGGAAGCGGGTGAAATTGTTGAACAAGGAACTCACGAGCAATTATTACAACAAGAAAACGGATATTATAAAAACTTACATGATGTACAGTTTGCTAAAACAGCCGCAACACATTAATTATTGACTTAAAGCATTTTGGGTTTCCATCATTTGAATAAAATATTCAGGACCGCCAACAATTAATAGGACTACAAGTATCAAGATCACAATTGCGATGTATGTTACAAATGCAATAAGAAAGAATAATAATGTTTTTAAAATAATACTCTTCTTGTTTAAATGATACAAACGTTTTAAACAATATCCAGAATATACGATTTGAAATATTGAAATTACAGGACTTAAAACTCCCATATTAAGTCCAAATACTGCAGAAGTCAATAAAATTATAGCTCCCGCAATTGATAATTGTGCAATTACATACATGAAAATTACTAAAATTTCTGTGTAGTTGTAATTTTTATAATTGTAAAATACAAACTTACCAACCAAGGCGTATAATGGCACAAAAAGCATGAGTACTAAAGATTGATACTCTATCACTGTATTCATATAATCAGCCATAAAAGCCTCACTTCCTTTATAAGTCATATTTGAAATATCTATGAAGTTTGGGAAGAATTTCCGAAGAATAAAATATTCAAATCCTGTAATGGTAACGGCTAAAGCAAAATAGCTAATTACATCTACATATTTTTTTCTTGTACCAGATATATAGCCGTCAATAACTTGTTGAGGATGTTTAAAAAGTCCTATAAATGTTCGTAAAAACTTATTGTCAAAATTTAAGTATAACTCGGCAAAATGTGAGAATAATTGTTTTAAAGTTAATCGGTTTCTAATAATTTTCCCACCACATTTACTACAGTAATCATTATCTTGAGATAAATTAGTTTTACAGTTTTTACAATTCATTTATGTAAGGTCTTTCTTTAATAATTGGCTCAATTCAATAGTATCTTTATAAATAGAAAACTCTCCATTTTTAATATACGAAATTTGACCAGTTTCTTCACTTACCACAAGTGCAATAGCGTCTGTTTTTTCGGTGATACCAACAGCAGCTCTATGACGTAATCCAAAACGTTGAGGAATATTTTTTTCGTTATTTACAGGTAAAATTACCCGTGTCGCTTTTACAATATTATTAGCGATAATTATGGCACCATCGTGTAGCGGGCTATTTTTAAAAAAGATACTTTCAATAATTGGTTGCGTAACGCCAATGTTCATAGCATCTCCTGTGGCGGTTAAAAAATCAAGATTATTATTACGTTCCAAAACAATTAAAGCACCAGTTTTTGAATTTCCCATTTTTGCACATGCTGAAATTAAGACTTCAACATTGGTTTCTGTTTCAACTTCAGATTTTAAGAAATTTAATTTACTGAAAATTTTACCTTTTCCTCCTAAGTTTGTAGAGCCAATCATTAGTAAGAACTTTCGTATTTCAGGTTGGAAAACAACAATTAAAGCGATAATTCCAACCTTCATAAAACCATCAAAAATATTATGAAGCATGGACATGTTAAGAAAATCGGTAAGTTTCCAAACCGAATAAATCACAATAATTCCAATAAAAATATTAATGGCAACAGTACCTTTTACAAGTTTGTAAACATAGTAAAGTAATATGGCAACTAGGAATACGTCAATAAAATCAATGACGCTAAAATCCCAAAATTTTAAATTATCCAAAAGGAAGTTTTTTTATTAATGTAAAAATAGAGCTAGTAAATAAACTCGTTATTATCAATTGTTAGTTGGTTTAAATCTAATCCTAAAATTAAAGATTTAAATGTGATATACTCCTGAAATGTTAAGTTTTTATTGAAATCTAAAACCAATTTTGTATCAGTTGGTGCTTGTATCATTTTTAAAACCGTTTGTAATGTGTTTTTATTTGCTTTTACAGTAGTATTGTTTTTAAAATGAATGGTTGTAATAATTTCATCTTCCGAATTAAACCTAATACTTACTTGTTGTGTGTTTTTAAAATGTAAAACTTCTTCATGATATACAACATCTGTAAATTCAATAAAGCCCAAGTTTTTAATCGAACTGTTATTACAAGTGTAATAGTTTTTAGCGTCTTTATTTTTATGAATTTCGGCATTACGCTTTTTATTCTGCATAAAAATAATTTCAGGAATCGCATGTTCTAAAGTGATGCGTTTATCAACATTTATAAGCCAATTTGTAGTGCTTATAATATTGCTTCGGTTTAAATCTACATCTTCAGGATCTGTTTCATCATAAAATAAATAAGCTGGCGAAACATCTAAAACCTCTGTAATTGCTGTGTTTTTAACTTCAGGGAGTTGTACCGATTTTTTTTCGCCGCAAGACCATAATGTTACTGCTAGTAATAGTGTAATTAAAAAATATCTCATCGTGTTAAGCGTGTAATTTTTGTGTTAGTGTTATACATTCCATAGCTTCTTTTACGTCATGTACGCGTAAAATTGAAGCCCCTTTTTGTAAAGCAATTGTATTTAAAATTGTACTGCCGTTTAAGGCGTATTCTGCAGTGGTGTTTAATGTTTTGTAAATCATAGATTTTCTAGAAATACCAGATAAAATAGGATGTTCAGTAAGGTTTAGTAAGTCCATCTTTTGCAATAACTCATAATTTTGATCAAGCGTTTTTGCAAATCCAAATCCAGGATCTATAATAATATCGTTAATGCCATGTTGTTTTGCTGCGTCAATACGTTCAGAAAAATAATATAAAATAGCTTTCAGTAAATCGTCGTATTGAGTATGCTGTTGCATAGTTTGTGGTGTACCTTTCATGTGCATCATTACGTATGGTACTTTTAGTTTAGCAACTGTAGTAAGCATGTTTTTATCTAATAATCCTGCTGATATATCATTAATTAAGCAAGCTCCGGCATTTATACTTTGTTTAGCAACGTCACTGCGAAAAGTATCTATTGAAATTAAAATCTCTGGAAACGTTTTTACAAGTAGTTTTACAATGGGTATTAAACGTTGTAATTCCTCCTGTTCGCTAACAAAGTCAGCATTTGGGCGCGAGCTATAAGCACCAATATCAATAAAAGTGGCGCCATCATTTAGCATTTTTTCTGTTTTCTTTAACATTTCTTGAGGATTCGCATAGCGTCCGCCATCAAAAAAAGAATCGGGTGTAACGTTGAGTATTCCCATAACACGTGGGGTGTTGAGCTCAATTAGTTTCCCGTTGCAATTCATAGTTTTTATCAAAACAATCTCTGTATGGTTAAAAGTTTTTTAGTTCGGTTAATTTATGCGAAATTTACGGAAAATTAAATGTATTAGATGCAAGATACTTCAAAACAATACGACGATATTATAGAGATTTGCCGAAGTCTTTTTATAAACAAAATGACAGATTACGGTAGCGCATGGCGAATTTTAAGATTACCATCGTTAACCGATCAGATTTTTATAAAAGCACAACGCATAAGAAGTCTGCAACAAAATAGCGTAAGAAAAGTTGATGAAGGTGAAGTGAGCGAGTTTATTGGGATTATAAATTATTGTACTATGGCGTTAATTCAACTAGAGTTAGGCGTGGTAGAACAACCCGATTTAAATGTTGAAGATGCTACAAAACTATATGATGATAAAATTGCATTAACCAAACAGTTAATGCTCGATAAAAATCATGATTATGGGGAGGCGTGGCGTGATATGCGTGTAAGTAGCTTAACAGATTTAATACTTCAAAAGTTATTACGTGTTAAACAAATTGAAGATAACTCAGGAAAAACAATTGTAAGTGAGGGGATTGATGCTAATTATCAGGATATGATAAACTACGCTATTTTCGCTATGATTCATTTAAAAGCATAAAAAAGTATGAAATTTATTGTAAACATTAGTAGACTATTAGTTGGAGCTTTATTTATTTTTTCAGGATTTATAAAGCTGAATGATCCTTTAGGATTTTCATATAAATTACAAGAGTATTTTAGTTATGACGTTTTAAATATTCCTTTTTTAATTCCATACGCATTAGGTATTTCTGTGCTTTTAGTAGTTTTTGAAGTTGTTTTGGGTATTTTCTTATTAATAGGATATAAACCAAAACTTACCGTTTGGAGCTTACTTGGAATGATTGTGTTTTTTACATTCTTAACATTTTATTCAGCATATTTTGATAAAGTTAAAGATTGTGGTTGTTTTGGAGACGCTATTCCATTAACACCTTGGGAGTCGTTTACAAAAGATTTAATTCTCTTAGTACTCGTTTTAGTCTTGTTTATAGGTGTAAAACACATTAAACCTATTTTTAGTAAATTAGGCTTAACTGTTGTATCATTACTAAGTTTTGTTGCCAGTTTATCATTTGGATATTATGTATTAATGCATTTACCAGCAATAGATTTTAGAGCGTATAGTATTGGTGAAAACCTTGAGGCTAATATGACTGTTCCAGAAGATGCAAAGAAACCTGTAACCGAATGGACTTGGTTGTTTAGTGTAAATGGCGAAGAACAAGAAATTGTAACTAACGGATCTTACCCAACTGTTGAAGGTGGAGAATTAGTGAGCTATGAAACTAAAGTGATTGAAAAAGGTTTTGAACCTTCAATTCTTGATTTTTCTATTGAAACTAATGACGAAGATTTAACCACTCATTTCCTAGAAAAAGAAAACCTAATCATGGTAGCGAGTTATAGTTTAGAACATTCTGAAAGAGAAGGAATGAAAAAACTAAAAGCTTTTACAGATAAAGCCATTGCTAAAGGATATACGGTAATTGGGATTTCGGCATCAGGAGATGTTACAAAACAAGATATTAAAAAGACTTACAATTTAGATTTCGATTTTTATTTATGTGACGAAAAAGTAGTGAAAACTGTTGTACGATCTAACCCAGGAGTTTTAGTCCTTAAAAATGGGACTGTTGTACAAAAATCTCACTGGAATGATATTGAAGATATAGAACTATAAACTATTGATTAACTACCTTATAAATAAAGTCTTTTACGCATTACTCACACTATTTGGGGTAGTTACAGTTATCTTCTTTTTATTTAATGTATTGCCCGGAGATCCTGCGCAAATGATGTTAGGTCAAAATGAAGATAGCAATCAATTAGCTATTGTAAAAGCTAAATATGGCTTTGATAAACCTATTACAACACAATATTTATACTATTTAAATGATGTGTTACCATTATCGTTTCATTCAACAAATACTAAAGATTATACCTATTTACAACCACATAAATATACCGCAATGCCTTTGTTTACCATTGGCGAAACGGTAACGGTTTTAAAATACCCTTATTTAAGAGAATCGTTTACCAAACAAGGTAAAAAAGTAACCGATGTTATTGGCGAAACTTTACCAAATACCTTTGTTTTGGCTGTGTCAGCAATACTTATTGCAATTACCATCGGAATTATTTTAGGAATAGTTTCAGCATTATATAAAGACCGTTGGTTAGATAAAGTGATTCAGATATTTAGTACCTTAGGAATGAGTGTGCCATCATTTTTTAGCGCCATTTTATTTGCTTGGTTTTTTGGATTTGTATTGCATAAATACACCAATTTAGAAATGACAGGGAGTTTGTATGAACTCGATGATTTTGGCGAAAATGTACACGTAAAATGGAAAAACTTAATATTACCAGCACTTGTTTTAGGAATTCGTCCGTTGGCTGTTGTAATTCAGTTAATGCGGAATTCATTATTAGAAGTTTTCAACCAAGATTATATAAGAACAGCGCGAGCAAAAGGGCTTAGCGAATTTCAAATTATAAAAAAACACGCTATAAAAAATGCTTTAAATCCTGTAGTTACTGCTATTTCAGGATGGTTTGCTTCTATGTTAGCAGGAGCGGTTTTTGTTGAGTATATTTTTGGATGGAATGGTTTAGGAAAAGAAATAGTTAACGCTTTAAATACTTTAGACTTGCCCGTAATTATGGGAGCAGTTTTAATTATAGCCGTAGTATTTATTGTAATTAATATTTTTGTTGATGTCATTTACACATGGTTAGACCCAAAAGTGAAATTAGAGTAGAATTATTGTAATTTTTCTCAATAAATTCCCACTAAACCTAAAACAGATTAAAACAATTAATTATGAAAAAATACTTAAGCCTTATCGTTGTTGCCTTATTCTTTATGAATTGTAATGCACAAGAAACTCCAAAACAATTTTCTGAAAAAGCATTACAAGATACTTTTGTAAGTTTAAAAGGAGATGATATTACATTTCAATCGATCTTAAATCAACATAAAGGAAAAACTATTGTTGTTGAAATTTGGGCATCTTGGTGTAGTGATTGTATAAAAGGAATGCCAAAAGTGAAAGATTTACAGGCTAAAAATGACGATGTTGTTTATCTATTTTTATCTTTGGATAAAAGTACGGATAGCTGGAAACGTGGTATTAAAAAATATGATGTAAAAGGTGAACACTATTTTATGCAATCTGGTTGGAAAGGTGACTTTGCAACTTTTGTGAATTTAGATTGGATTCCACGTTATATGGTTGTGGAATCAGATGGAACTATAAAACATTTTAAGGCTATTTCAGCCGATGATAAACAATTAATAAACGCATTAAAATGAGAAAAAACATTGTAGCAGGAAATTGGAAAATGAATAACGATTTATCGTTAACAGAAGCCTTAATTACAGATTTAAAAAAGCAAACTAAAACTTCTAATGCAGAAGTAATGGTAGCACCTACGTTTACAAACTTGTGGCAAGCATTTCAAGCGCTTAGAGAAACAGATGTAGAAGTTATAGCACAAAATATGCACTTTGCAGAAAATGGTGCTTATACAGGCGAAATTAGTGCAAGTATGTTAAAAAGTATTGGTGTAAAAACCGTGATCTTAGGACATAGTGAACGTCGTGCTTATTTTAATGAAACTGATGCATCTCTAGCTAAAAAAGTAGATGCAGCATTAGCAAATGATATGCGTGTAATTTTTTGTTTTGGTGAAGAATTAGCCGACAGAAAATCTAGTAATCACGAAGCAGTTGTTGAAAGTCAGATTAAGAACGCTTTATTCCATTTAGAGGCTTCAGTGTATAAAAATATAGTATTAGCTTACGAGCCTGTTTGGGCAATTGGTACAGGTGAAACTGCAAGCCCGGAGCAAGCTCAAGATATGCACGCTTTTATAAGACAAACCTTAGCTAATAAATATGATGCTGCAACTGCAGATAGCATTTCAATTTTATACGGAGGTAGTGTAAAACCAAATAACGCCAAAGAAATTTTCTCTAAACCAGATGTTGATGGAGGCTTAATTGGAGGTGCAGCATTAAAAGCAGAAGACTTTTTTGCTATTGTAAATGCCTTTTAAGAATTTATTATATAAAAAAAGCGAACTGAAAAGTTCGCTTTTTTTTTGCTTTTTTTATGAGATAGTTCTCAATTCCGCTCTAACAGATATTCTGTTAAATTCCAATTTCTACCTGAAAACGAACATACCAATCATTAGCCGTAGTCGCATCAAAATAGGTAAGATCACTTTTAGTAACTTCAGCTTGAAGTTTTAAAGCATGTTCCCAAATATATTTAGTAACACCAACACTATATTGGTTGGTTTTTGGAGTTAACAATTCAATATCACTATGAGGTTCTTGGTATGAATAACGACCAATAAGTTCGTAATTATTTTCAAAAATATAACTTAGTTGTGTATCAAATCCACTACCAGCAAATACGTAGCTATACTCTGTATTATCATCAGGATTTATAGTAATAGGATCTTTTGTAGTACGATTCATATAAGCCGTTTGAAATGCCCAACCGTTATATTTTACAATAGCATCTAATAATAAAGATTTAATGTCACGTTGTTCAAATAAATCATCACCAATAGTTCCGCGTGTTCTTCGTGCTTTATTATTGTAATGGTATACTCCAGAAAGCATTAATTTAGGACTAGGTTCTCGCTTAATATCACCTTCAAATAATGTTCCGTTATTTTTAAAAGATCCAAAAGGAAATAATTCTAAACGTCCTGTAAACGCTAAACCATCATCTGGTTCTTTAGTCCAGTTTCTACCTTCACCTGTACTAATTGCTGTTTTTACATTATATGAAAATTTATCTTTAAGTGCATTTAAATAATACACTTGAAGTCCGAAATCTCTATCAATATTAAATTTCGAATTATTTATAGAACGATCTGTAAGTTGTAAAGCTCCCGAAGAATTGATACGTTGTCTGTTTCCTGGAAGTTTAGTTTGTCCAAATCCAATATTCCAATGTTCATCAGGTCTGTAAAACACGATGGCATCTCTAATAATATTTAGGTTATCGCCATCTTCAATAGCACCAACATCATTAGGGGAAAATGAAAGCTGAATCACATAAATAATACTTGGATCTCCTACATAACCATCAAAACGTAAACGCAAACGTCTAATCATGGCTTCGTAACCAGGATCTTCGTTATCGTTATCAATATAGGTAACACGATTTTGCATTCTAAATCTAATATTCAATTTAAAAATACTGTCTGGAGAGGTAATTCCTAGCCCTTTTCCGTAGCTATAATAGGGGAGAGCCGATAGTTTAATGTCATTGTCAACTTGTGCTTTGGCAGAAAAAGCAACAATGAAAATAAAAATAGTTGTGATAAGTTTATTCATAATGATTGATTTTGCGACAAAAGTAATAGTAACTAGGCTAAGGATTAGTAAATTTGCAAAAAAAAAGAATAAGATGTCGGAAGTTTATATAGGATATGAGTTTAAAGTTGCACCGTTGCAACCAGCAGTAGAAATTTTAATTGCAGAATTAGGATATGCAGGTTTTGAGAGTTTTGTTGAAACCGAACAAGGTGTTACCGCGTATATTCAAAAAGAAGAATGGAATGCAGATATTTTAGATGACATTCAAATTTTAGGTTCAGATGAATTTGTAATTACATTTACTTTTGAAGAAATTGAGCAAACGAACTGGAATTCGGAATGGGAGAAAAACTTCAGTCCAATTGTTGTAGATAATGTATGTGCTGTTCGTGCGCCATTTCATGATAAATTTGACACCGAATATGATATTATTATCGAACCAAAAATGAGTTTTGGTACAGGTCATCACGAAACTACACACATGATGATTCAGCATGTTTTAAAAAATGATTTTACTAACAAATCGGTTTTAGATATGGGTTGCGGAACAGGAGTTTTAGCTATTCTTGCTGAAATGAAAGGTGCAAAACCATTAGATGCTGTAGATTATGATAACTGGTGTTATTTAAATAGTTTAGAAAATGTAGAGCGTAATAACTGTAAAGAAATTACCGTTATTGAAGGTGATGCAAGTGCGCTTGGAGCACGTTCTTATGATATTGTTATCGCAAATATTAACCGTAATATTTTACTAAACGACTTAGGGGCATACACCTCTTGTTTAAATGAGAATGGTTTATTATTTTTAAGTGGATTTTACAAAGAAGATATTCCGGTAATTGAAGCAGAATGTAATAAACATGGATTAAACCACGTTGAAACCTTAGAAAGAAATAACTGGGTAGCTTTAAAATTTAAAAACTAAAAAAATGTTGATGAGTGTGAAAGAAGAAGTTTGTGAAGACACACAGCAAGACGAAGTGGTTTCAAACCAAAACGAAATTGTGTTGTTTAATGACGATGTTAATACGTTTGATGATGTCATTGACGCACTTGTTTATGCTTGTGATCATACACCAGAGCAAGCCGAACAATGCTGTATTATTGTACACTATAAAGGAAAATGCACCGTAAAAACCGGTGCATATAAAGATTTAGAACCTCGCTGTGCAAAATTGTTGCAAGCAGGATTAAGCGCAGAAATTATTTAATATTTAGTGTGGTAACTTATCTTTAAGCACACCATATACATAAGTTCCTAATAGGGCAGCTGCAATAACTATAATTATAGAAAATGCACCTGTCCCTATTAAAATATACATAGGTCCTGGGCAAGCTCCAGATAATGCCCAACCTAAACCAAAAATAATACCACCAACAAGATATCTTGTTAATCCACTATCTTTTTTAGGCACTTCCATAAGTTTTCCGTTAATACTTTTAAGTTGTAATTTCTTGGTAAGTAATAATAGGATAATTCCTGTAGTAACGGCGCTTCCAATAATACCATACATGTGAAAAGATTCAAACTTGAACATTTCATAAATGCGATACCATGATACAGCTTCAGATTTTACTAAAACAATTCCGAAAAGGATTCCGACGCATAAAAATTTTATATATTTCATTTGTAGCTGTTTAAAAAATTAATGGGAATAATAAGTGGATCATAATTAAACCACCAATAAAAAAGCCAATTACGGCAATAAGAGATGGTAATTGTAGGCTACTTAAACCTGTAATGGCATGCCCGGAAGTGCAACCTCCAGCATAACGTGTACCAAAACCAACTAGAAATCCACCAATAATTAATATTGAAAATCCTTTAGCGCTTAACACGGCGTCCCAACTGTATAATTCGGCAGGGATTAATGATTTTCCTACATTTTGAAAACCAAACTCATTAAGTTGAGAAACCGTTTCGGGATTGATATCCATGTTTGTAGGGTTAGATAGTAAAAATTGAGCAATAAACCCACCAATTATAGCACCAACTACAACCATTAAATTCCAACGTTGTGCTTTCCAATCAAAATTAAAAAAAGGAACTTTTTTTCCGGCTCCACCAATAGCACAAAGTGTTCTAAGGTTTGAAGACATTCCAAATGTTTTTCCAAAGTAAATTAAAACAAACATTATAATTGCAATAAGTGGCCCACTAACGTACCAAGGCCAAGGTTGTAATATGTATTCCATTATGGTTATTTTTTGTTACAAATATAAGTTGTTCAGTAGTTTTTTAGTAAAATAAATGTCACTTAATAGCGATCAATAATTTTTTTTTAATTTTTTTCTTGTTTTTATTTGGAATTAAAAGAATAATATCGTTATATTTGCACCCACTTAAAAACGGCCTCGTGGCGCAACTGAATAGCGCACTTGATTACGGCTCAAGAGGTTGCTGGTTTGAATCCAGCCGAGGTCACTAACGTTTACAAGGGTTTCAAGAGATTGAGACCCTTTTTTTATTTCCTGTTTGCCCACGAATTGCCCGATTTTTTAGAGTTAAAGTGTTCTTTTGAAGGTGTATAATACTTTGTATCTGTTTTAATTTTTTAAAGCTATTTAGTTTTTATATGATATTATTTTAGTTATTTACTGATTACTGAGATGAGTATAAAGATTTGTCTGTTCATAAAAACAAAAAACCACTCGTTAAAAGAGGTTTTTTGTTTTAAAATTATAAGTTGTTACTTAGTTTTGGCTATATCTTAACTTCATAAAGACTTTTTATTTTTAAGTCGTTCCCCCAGATAGCATGAATTTTTAAATGAAAAATCCTGTCTTTTCCTTTGTCTTCTTTAAGTAATTTATATATCATATTATAACTTACAGCATAGTCATCATTTAAAGGTGTTATTTTAAATGTGTCCCATTGTATTTCTGCTTTACTTTTAGGGTGTCTGTTTATATAAGATTTTGTTTGTTCTTTTATTTCGGTATAAGTTAGATTAGATTGGCTGTACCATTTATCTACATTAGGTTGGATGAAATTTTCTAATTCATCTATATTTCCAGATTGAATAGTGCTGTAATAAGCTATTGTTTTTTCTTTTAATAGGTCTTCATTAGTTTTTTTAAATACATTAAATGTTAAAAAGACAGCAATAAAGAGTGCTACAGTTATTGCTAGTGCAGTTTTTTTGTTTTTTGAAGATAATATTAACGTGTTGTTTACATCTTCTTTTTTAGAGATGTTTTCTTTTTCCAGGGGATGTTCCTCCGTTGGTTTTTGTTGTTGAGGTTCTGGTAGATTTAAAAGATTACTGTTCACTGATTTTTTATCGATATGAAATTTTCTCAAAAACGAATCATAAAGTTCTAAGTAGCTTAATTCATTTAAAGGTATCAAACTTATATAATTAGGATTGTTTGGGTGGCCTCCATATCCAATAGTAATATAAATTGGGGTGTTTTCTTCTTTTTGAAGTGTTTTAAAGCGTTCTATTTGGTTATAACTAATAACTTCAATCATATCTCTAGCATTAAAACCTGAACGAAATTTAGCTTCAATATAAAATTCTTGATTGGTATTTTTACATCTAAATTTAAAATCAGGTTTAAGGGTGTCTTCTGCGTATCTAGTTGCGTTTTGACTTTGGCTATTGGTACGATGTATTAAATCGTATTCAGAAGGTTTAAATAATTCATTTTCAACAAATTTTTCAAATAATTCTCCTTTTTCAAATGTGTTATAATGCACTCTGTTTCTCTTTTTATTAATTAAGTGTGTTCTACTATTGCAATTTACTCACATTGCATCTATTGTTTAGTATTCGTGAATAAAATTTTTATAATTTTATTTAATATTAACTATTCTCTACTATAATCATTAAGCTTAATTAATTTTTTTAAAAACAAGTAAAAATAAGAGTGTATCACCTAACATAAAAAAAACCGCATTTAAATTTATAAGCATCTTAATGCGGTTTTTTTATAAATTATAAATTGGTTTTAAACAGTAGGTTTATCGTAGTATTTTTTCTTCAACCAAAATGATACACGCACTAATAAAATTAACGCTGGTACTTCTACTAGCGGACCAATAACTCCTGTAAATGCTTGCCCAGAATTAAGTCCGAAAACAGCAATGGCAACCGCAATGGCTAATTCAAAATTATTTCCTGCTGCAGTAAATGCTACAGCTGCGGTTTTATCATATTCGGCACCGGTAGCTTTTGTGAAAAAGAACCCAATAATAAACATAAGTGTAAAATAAATTAATAACGGAATCGCAATAATTACAACATCCATTGGTATTTCAACAATCAATTCTCCTTTAAGAGAAAACATCACTACAATGGTAAATAATAACGCGATTAATGTGATTGGTGAAATTGTAGGAATAAATTTTTTGGTATACCATTCTTCTCCTTTTATAGGGACTAAAATTATGCGACTCAAAATTCCTAAAGCAAAAGGGATTCCTAAGTAGATGGCTACACTTTCGGCAATGGTTCCAATTGAAATATCTACAATTGCACCTTCAAAACCAAAATAGGGAGGAAGTACTGTAATAAATAACCAGGCGTAAAAACTATAAGCAAATACCTGAAAAATACTATTTAAAGCCACTAAACCTGCGCCATACTCGCTGCTACCTTCCGCAAGGTCATTCCATACTAAAACCATAGCAATACATCGTGCCAAACCAATTAAAATTAGTCCTACCATATATTCTGGATAATCTCGTAAAAAGGTAATGGCTAAAAAGAACATTAATACCGGACCAATAATCCAGTTTAATAACAGTGAAATTGAAAGGATTTTGGTGTTTTTAAACACTTTTGGTAATAGTGCGTAATTTACTTTTGCTAATGGCGGATACATCATTAATATCAAACCAATTGCAATAGGTATGTTTGTGCTTCCGCTACTTAACGAGTTTACAAACTCTGGGAATGAAGGTGAAAAATAACCTATTGATACACCTATAGCCATGGCTACAAATATCCAAAGTGTTAAGTTTTTATCTAGAAAGCTTAATTTTTTAGTTGCCATTTTTATGCGTTTATTTGTGAGAATACGTAAAATAATTCGGCAGCAATTTGCAGACTTCTTTCATTGTATTTTTCTGCTTGTTGTGAGGTGTTATCAAAAGCTTTTGGATCTTCAAAAGTTATAGGAATACGTATTTCTGCTCCTGTTATAAACGGACAACCGCCATCGGCTTGAGAGCAGGTCATAACTGCTGCAAACTCCGATTTTGGATTAAAATCATTAGTCAGTTTTTTTGAAAAACTAATAATTGGATGTTCATTTTTAGCATATTTAATACTGTAAATAGGGTTTTCACCTTCGAAAATAGCTTTCACTTTAAAACCAGAATTCTGTAAAGTTTCTGCAACCATTGGATAAAGCGCTGTAGCTTCTGTTCCTCCTGAATAGCAATACACATTTTTTATATTGAAATGTGCCGCCATGGTTTGTGCCCAAATTTGGGTTAAATGACTTCTTCTTGAGTTATGTGTGCAAATAAAATTGATACGAATAGCTTTATTATTTGTCACTTTTAGCTGGATAAAATCAATTAGCGGTTGTAAAACAGTTTGTCTTTCTTTAGAAATTGTAGTAGTATCCAAACCTTTAATAACGTTTTCTATTTCAGAAAATATTGTGGTTTTCATAGTATTCAATTAAAAATTAACAACATCCACCTCCTGGAGTACAAGAATTTCCTGCAGGAATATCTGCCATTTTAATTTTTTGCTTTTCTTCCGGAATACCACATTTGTCTGGTGCCAAACAATCGGTTTGTTTGTTGGTTAATAAAAAGTGTTTTCCATCAAAATCTAATCCAAATTTACCAATAGTTTCCGCTTGGTATTCTACTTCAACTTCTAGATCTTCAATTTCTAAAACTTGTTCAGAAAGTTCAATAATAGCAGTTAATTTCTCTGGATGCAATCTGTGATCATAATCATTGGCATTCCATAATTGAAAGTTTACAACATCTTCTTTTCTTACGGTTCCACCACAATCAATAAAGTGTTTGGTAATTTTTCCAACTTCAGTAACATGAAAATGGTTGGGTACTAAATCGCCATTAGGTAATTGAAATGCGATAGTGTCTAATTTCTCTAAAATTAATTTTACTTCAGATAGTTTCATAATATATTTTTTTATTGCGATTATACGATTAATGTATTCAAATTTTTTTAACAACAATCTCCTGTTTTACTAACATCTTGATCTAAAAACTGCGCCATTGTATTTTTCATTGCGGTCCAGTTTTCTTTGTCAATACAGTAGCAAACGCTTGTACCTTCAACATTTCCTTTTATTAATCCCAAAAGTTTTAATTCTTTTAAATGCTGAGAAATTGTGGGTTGCGCTAAACCTATTTCGTTAACCAAATCGCCACACACACAAGCGTTTATTTTAAATAAATGCTGAAGAATAGCTACTCGAGCTGGATGCCCAAATGCTTTTGCTATCATTGCTATTTTGTTTTGTGAGTCGGTAAACATTTCCGTTTTTGCTAATCCCATTGTTTTATTATTTGTTCATTGCAATATTACGATTAATATAAATGTTCGCAAAATAAATTAACTTTTTTATGAATTTTAATAAGAGTACTTGGTGTTATAAAACGAAATCTGTAAAAAGTGTATCCAGTTCTTTTTGAGGGTCGTTAGATAAACCGGGGTGTGTTTTTGAGCTTTGTATAACCGTACTTCTAGAGGCGGCAAGCCATCTAAATCTGTCTGAAAGTTCTAAGGTTTCAATACGAGTACCATTAGGATTTCCTTTACAGATTTTTTTCCAAGCGTTTAAATAATCATTAAGAAGTTGTAATTCTATATCACAAGAAAAGGCTTCTAGTTTCTTTGGATCGATATGAAATTTTACACCTAAGAATTTTTTCCGTTTCGAAAACAAAATTACACCAACGTTAAAAAACTCTTCACGCTCTACTTTTGGTACCACGCGTATTACGGCGTATTCAAATGTTACTTTATCTGGCATCTTTAGCTTCTTTAACAAGTGAATCTATCATGGTAAGTTTTGCGCAAATATACTCGGTATATGCGGCTCTCATTTGGGTAGGAGATAAGGTGTCGGCTTCACTAAGTAGCCAATCTTCGGGAATAGTTGCTATAATTTGGGCAACCACTTGAGGTGTTATTTTAGCTTTAATTTCTACTGAAGCTTCATCCAATGCTGTAGCTTGTTGTAGTAAAGTATGATCTTTTATAAGTGGGAAAGTTCTAGTTAAATGATTTTTCCATTGGTCCCAATTATGATGAAAATAAAAACTAGCACCATTATCAATAATCCATAATTGATGGTTCCAGTTTAATAAATTTGTGTTTTTTGTTGTACGATCAATGTTGCTAATTAAACTGTCTAAAAGTACTGTTTTAGATGCCGTTTGTGCGTCAACTGTTGTGACTAATGGATCGTAAGTTATAGCGGAAGATAAATAGTGTAATCCTAAATTAAGACCAACACTAAATTTAAGTAAATCTTGAATTTCCTCATCGGGTTCGGTTTTACTAAACGAATCGTCAAGGTTTATAAATACAAGTTCAGGAACATGTAAACCGATAGCTCGGGCAAGTTCTCCACCGAGAAATTCGGCAATTAAGGCTTTTTTACCTTGTCCTGCACCTCTAAATTTTAAAACATACATAAAACCATCATCAGCTTTTATAAGTGCTGGTAACGAGCCGCCTTCTCTGAGCGGTTGTATGTATTGAACCATATTTACGGTTCTAATATCTAATGTATTCATTAGGCTAAAGTACTAAAGATTTTTGATTGAAATAAAAATGTAGCGTCCTACTTTTTTATTGTGTTATATTTCTCTTTAGTGCTAATGGATTGTAACTTTTGAGAATTATTTAATGGTCTTTAATTTGAATATTGAAATTGCTGCTAAAACAATAGCGATAATTACTAATACCATTTTTGGTTCTGGACGTGCAAAAAATTCTAATCCTAAAGCCGTAACCATTGTTACTAATAAAAATGCGAAAGCTAATTTACCTATGTTTTTATTTTTTTTAATGATGAAAACTAAAATTAATAGCGCTAAACCAAGTTCAGATATTCCGGTGAAGATTCTAAAGAAATCTGCATCAATATGGATGGCATTTTCAAATTGAATAAATCCTTCTTTACTTTGTGGTACACCTAATAATTTTGGGATGGCAAAAAAGGCCATTAATAGCATTGATAGGACATTTAGTACGTTGTTTTTTATTGCATTCATTGTTTTAAAATTTTTTCAATAAGTCGAATTGTTTTTCGAGTACTTACAGATTTAAATTTTTGCCATACAGATTATTAGTGGTGTTTTAGGTTTTTAATACCCTATGAAAATAAAAAATTTCTAAACCTATTTTATAAGTGTTTGTGAATTATATACTTTTTGAAAGGTGTTTTGTTGCGTATAGAAACATGGGATAAACTTTGTAGTTGGGATATTGTTTACTGAGACTACACTTATAAAAGTAATTATTTTTTTTCTTTTTTCTTAAAAATAAATCATCCAATTGAGGAATGCCGTAAAAATTTATGAAAATTAATTAAGAGCTTTACATGGATTGAAATAAGATAACCAATTACATAAAAGTGAAAATATATGAAACTAGAAAAGATTTTAGATAAACTTGGATCGTTAGAAAAAAACTCATTTATTAAAGTGATTGATAATATTATTTCAAGAAATCCAAAGAACAGTAAGGCTATAGATAAGATTTTAAGTGTTTCTGATAAAGGACTGAAATCTGTAGATAATCAAAATATAGCTAAGGTTTTTGCCTTAACTTCAAATGAGTTTCAAGAACATGTAAAATGTGAGTTTCAAGAAATTGCATCTCAGCTTGATATTTTAATTGATATTATTATAAGAGATGGAAATTGTATTATAAAACAAGATTGGTTTTCGCGTTTATATGAAGGTGAAATAAAACAATTAAAAAGTAAAATTAAAGTATTAAATTCTGATTTTGAAAACGATAAGTCAGATTTAAGTGACTCGAGAAAAAGAGATTATAAAATTTATAAATCTTGTTTGCGTACGGCATATTATAATGATGAAGATAATAATCGTGAAGCAAAAATAACTTCAGATGAGTTATCAATTATTCTTAAACTTTCTCAAGAGTTAGGGCTTTCACAAGAGGAAATAAAGCTTATTAATTATTCAATTTTACCAGTAAAAAAAATAGATATTCAAGAGGTTATAAAAAGTCTTAAAAATATAGGCGTAATTTTTTATTCTAATAAAGAGAATACAATTTATGTTGCAGATGAGATGGTTAGTTTGTTACGTAAAATTAGAAAAAAGGAAGTTGCTACAAAGTATTACCGTAGAACTTTAAAACTATTAAGAGAACCAATTATTAATCAAATTTCAAAAGATCATAATATTGATAGAAAGCTCTCATATTCAGAAAAAATTGAAGGTATAATTAAAGAAGGTGTTTCGTTTACTAGTTTATTGTTAACTGGAGCTTATAAAAGTGGGAGTACATTAACAGAGAAAAAGAAAACGCTAAATGACCTTTGTGAAAAAGGATTAAATATTAGTAATTTAAAAGGAAGTACGCTAGACGATAAAATAAGCAGTTTGATTTCTTATTTTGAACATATTGAATGCGATGAAAAAGTAGGAATTTCACTTGATGGATTTGATAAATTATTATCGGAATTACATATTTCTTTACCAAAATTGAACAATCAAATAAGGCTACAGTTTGAGTTACAAGATGAGTTTGTTTTGAAAGCCGATTTCCTATTAGATTATAATATTAAACCAAGAGATATTTTAGACGTAATAGAAAAGGAAGCGCGTACTAAATTTATTATAGATAACGGGATTAAACAACGAGGTGACGATATTTTAAATATTTTAGAGCACTATAAAGATGTTGATAACTTGTATTTAGAAAATTACGAGAATGTTGCTTATAGGAATTTAAACCTTCTAAAAGAAAATGGAATTGTTATAAAAGAGTCTGAACTTGGGCTAAAGTTTGAAGAACTTACCAGTGTTATTTTTAATGGACTTGGATTTAATGTAGATGAAACTTTTAAAGCTGAATTGAATACCAATAAAGATAAGATGGATATCCTTCTTAACTTAGAAAATAAAGAAATTATAATTGTTGAGTGTAAAACAAGTAAAGAAAGAGGTTATAATAAATTTAGTGCAGTATCGAGACAATTAAAATCATATCAAAATTTAGCACTAAAAAACGATTTACGTATTGTGAAAATATTATTAGTAGCTCCAGAGTTTAGTGACGATTTTGTTACCGATTGTGAAATGGATACCGAAATGAATTTGTCTTTAATTACAGCTTCTACATTATTTAATATTCTTGATGCTTTTAAGTCTTCAAAATATAAAGAATTTCCTCACGTTTTATTTAGAGATATTGTAATTAATGAAGAGCGTATATTAAAAGCGTTAAGTAAGTAATTTTAAAACAACTAGCTATACATAAGTTGTACGATTTTAAACATAAAAAAACCTTAACTTGATATCAGTTAAGGTTTTTTTTGTGGAGTCGGAGAGAATCGAACTCTCGTCCAAACAAGCCATCAAAGAGCTTTCTACATGTGTATTCTTTTCTTAGGTTTTCGATTTTAAGCTGGTTAAAGACAACCCACATAAAACTTATCTTCTTTAGTTTCAAAAGTAAATCGAAGCGCTTTACTTTCTATGTTAATTTTTACGATGCCTCAAATAGAACGCCATTAACCAAGGCTTTCAAGAGACATAAAGCTCGTACACCTAGTGTACCGAGGCTTAATCTTACTGTGATTCAGATTAGGCAGCTAAAGCGTAGTTATTCTCGCCGTTTAAAAAGTTGACCAAGCCTTTTACGTGTTTCAAAGTCATTACACGACATGCTTACCGTTCAATAAATCTCGCTGTCAAAACCAGTCGACCCCATTATTTTAAGTAATCCTATTTTATAAATAGGCTTGCAAAGTTACTAAAAAAAGTTGTGCAACAATGCAATTCCTTGTACTTTCGTACAAATTCTATACCAATATACCTTTTCAGGTAACATAAATACACTTATCTATGAAATTCGCCATTATAAAAGAACGCAAAAACCCACCAGACAGACGTGTGGTATTTTCTCCAGAAAAATTAGTAGAAGCAAGAACTATGTTTCCAAAGGCGACTTTTGTTGTTGAATCTAGCGATATCAGGATATTTAAAGATGAAGCTTACAAAGCTTTAGGTTTTGAAGTGACTAACGATGTGTCTGACTGTGATGTAATGCTTGGTGTGAAGGAAGTACCTATTGAAGCGTTAATACCTAATAAAAAATATTTCTACTTTTCACATACTATAAAAAAACAACCTTATAACCAGAAGTTGCTTTTAGCCATGTTAGAAAAAAACATTGAGATGTTTGATCACGAAACCATTGTCGCAGAAAACTCAGCTAGATTGATTGGTTTTGGGCGTTACGCAGGTTTAGTAGGTGCGTATAATGGCTTTAGAGCTTTAGGATTGCGCGACAATTTATTTAACTTACCTAAAGTAGAAACTTTGGCAGATTTAAATGCTGTAAAAGCAGAGTTAGATAAAATTACCCTACCTAATATTAAAATTTTATTATCAGGAACAGGAAAAGTGGCCTTAGGTGCTAAAGAGATTTTAGATCACTTAAAAATTAAAGAAGTTAGCGATGCTTTATATCTTACAAGTACATTTACAGAGCCTGTATATTGTATGGTTGACGTGATGGAGTATACTAAAAGAAAAGACGGTAAAGTAGGTAATAAACATGAATTTTATAAAGATCCTACAGGGTACGAAAGTAATTTTATGCCTTATGCTAAAGCTACTGATTTCTTTATAGCAGGACACTTTTATGGTAATAATGCACCATACTTTTTTACTAGAGATGATGCAAAACACCCAGATTTTAATATCAATCTTATTGCAGATATTAGTTGTGATGTTGATGGTCCTGTGGCTTCAACTTTAAGAGCTTCTACAATTGCCGATCCTTTTTATGGTTATGATGTGCAAACAGAAGGAGAAGTTGTCTTTAATGCTGATAATGCAATTACTGTAATGGCGGTTGATAATTTACCTTGTGAATTACCTAAAGATGCTAGTGAAGGTTTTGGAGATATGTTTTTACAACACGTAATTCCTGCCTTTTTTAATAATGATGCTGAAGGTGTTTTAGAACGTGCAAAAATGACAGAAAATAAACAGCTTACCAAACGTTTTAGTTACTTACAAGACTATGTAGACGCAGAATAATACTGTTTTAAATTTATATATTGAAGAAAGCCATATTTGTTAATATGGCTTTTTTTTATGCTTTTTTTGAATGATTAATATGAATAAAAGTATATAAACCAATACTTAAAAAGACTCCGGTACATAAAGTAAATACCCAAGCATCTGCATGTAGTTTTGGATGTGATAGAATAGCTAAACAATCCTTAAAAAGTTGTGACGGATTACTAATTAACTCCCAAGAATTATAACGTAAAAACCGACCTAAATAAATACCAAATCCTGATAAAAAGCAAGATAAATACATAACGTAGTTAGCCGTTTTTTTGTTGAACACAGCCAAAAACTGATGATACATATCAATTATAGAAAGATAAAATAAAACGAGCCCAGAAACTGCAAACGAAAAAAGGACCAACAGATCTAACCAAATCATTTGGTGATGACTCGCTCTTAAATGATATAAATCTGTCATAATATATGGTGCATTGGGTAAAAACAGTAACCATACAGTAGTGTAAAATACCAATCTAAATTTAGATACCGTTTTGCTACTTATTATATAAGTTGAAATAATAAAGGGGATTCCTGCCAGAAATAAATTCCAAACTAAAAATAAAAAGTAAGGGGAGTTGGTATATTTCATTCGGAATGTAAGTAACGCAATACAACAAATTACAGAAGTGATTAGTAACGTAGATTCTTTTTTACGGTGAAATATGCGGTTTATAAATGTATTCATTTGTGGTGTAGTTTATAATCAATTATTAAAACAGTGATAATTCCTAAGGTATAGGCTACTAAATCTTCAATACTAAAAGTGCTACCCAAAACTATAGATGCCAACTTATTATTGTTGAGGTGTAAAAACGCTAACATATTAAAAAGTTGAAGAAACTCTATCACATAAGCTATTGCTAAAACAGTAATTGCTATAGTTATTGATTTCCATTTAAAAATGGCTTTAAAAGCATAAAAAAGTAAAATAACTACCAGAAAATCTCCAAATACATGACGTATAAATCCTGTTTTTATATAAAGTGCGATGCAAATTTCAACGAGTAATAAACATATAGTAATTGCAAAATAAGTGATGTTAAAAATGAGTTTCATAGTTGAATATGTGGATTGAAATGCGTAATTATTAATAGGTAGCATATTGCAATTGGGATATTTGAGAGCACAATTGCTGTTGTTTTTAGTAATTCAAACCTGTGTGTTTTATGCTTATTTGCCATAAATAGTAAATTGATAACAACAATAAGATTAATAAATAGGGCTAATAAAATATATACTGCTCCAATAATGATTAGCGTTAGCGAGATTTTGAAAGCAAAATAGCATGACAACAAAATAGTACCGATTGTAAAACTTATAAAGGCGACTTTTTTAGCTGTAAATATGGTGTTTTCCATAATATTGGTTTTGCGTTAGTGGTTGTAGTGGCATCCTTTTTTGAGGGACGAAAAAAAGATATAACGGAAAACGCGACCAAGACGTTTTTCTCGTCTTGGTAACGCCCCAATTATTAATTATCCGTTTTGCCAATCTATTTTTCGAGAAACAAACATAACGATGGCTAATATTAAAAATAACCCGATGCTTCCTACTAAAAGTGCGTAGTTTTCTAGTTGAATTATCACGTAAATAAAGGTGTATAATGCGGTTAATGAGGCGCCAATAAATAGTGGAAATTTGAAGGTTTTTAATATGGATTTAGAATATAACGTGATGAGCGAAATCACCGAAATTGAGGCTACTAGATAAGCTTTTAAGAAATTACTATGTTCAGAAATTGAGACTAAAAGCGTGTAAAACATGGTGAGCGCAATCCCAATCATAAGGTATTGAAAGGCGTGAATGTTTATTTTACTCATGGTTTGAATAAGGAAAAATATTAAAAATGTGAGTGCGATAACCATGAAACCGTATTTTGATGAACGTTCACTTTTTTGATACTCATCAACCATGACCATAAATTTTGTTCCGAAGGCAAATTCGTTAAGGTTGGGGATTTTGTTGAGGTATTGTTGTGAGAATGCTCTATTGATATGCAGGATTTTCCAGTTGGCTTCAAAACCTGTTTTTGTGATTTTTTTAGTCTCATCATTAGGCAGAAAACTTCCTGTAAAACTTGGATCTGCCCAATTAGAGGTCATGTGCATGGTTGTGGTTTTTCCTATTGGGATGATTTTAATGTTTTTACTTCCGTTGAAAGTCATATCAATATTAAAACTAGAGATGTTTGTAAGCGGTAAATCTGTTTTTGAAATAAAGCTAGATTCTAATTCATCTAAACCACCAGAATAATTGTTGGAGTTGTCGTAAAAGTTGGTTTCAAAAGCGTAAGTGTTCTGGTTTAATTTAATTTTTATTTCATTTTTTATGCCTTTTAAGTTTGAAGTCTTAATAATTATGGTGGCTTTTTCCCAATTGATGTCTTCGTCTTTTATATCTTTTTGTTCCAAATTTGGAATGGAATAATTTCCAGTAAAAGTCATATCTGAAGTATAAACTGCCGATTCAAAATTACCGCGTTTTAAAGGTTTAGATTTTACTTTGGCATCTGCTTTTAATTCTTCAGGAAAAATATAAGCATAGTTTATGTGTGTTTGAGTCTCTGTATAATAGGTTTTAGTTTTTTCGTTGTATGTTTTTGTTTCGGAGTAGGAGTTGTAAGGGATTTTTAAAATTGGCCCGTATACTAAAACTTCATTTCCCCATTTCTCGTTAATTTCATCCACAACATCTTGTTGTCTAAAAGAACGCTCTGTGATTAAAGAGTTTATAAATGATAACGGAATTAGTAGTATTAAAACTAAGGTTCCTACGGTTAACATTCTTGCGGTGATTGATGTTTTTAACCAATATCCAAATTTGCTTTGTTGCTGAGGTTTGTTTTCGTTTTCCATGATTAATGTTTTAAAAGTACTTTGAATTTCAAAGTAGATTGATAAAAAAATATATTTAGTGTTTGTGTATTAATTTTTCTAGCGCGTTTATGTGTTTTTTAAAAGCTTCTCTACCTAGAGTAGAAGCGATGTAACGCGTGTTTGGTTTCTTGCCAATAAACTGTTTTTCAACCACAATATATTCGGCTTTTTCTAAGGCTTTTGTATGACTCGCAAGATTACCATCTGTAGCTTCTAGGAGTTCTTTAAGCATTTTAAAATCGGCATATTCGTTAACCATCAGCACAGACATGATGCCTAGTCTTATGCGGTGATCAAATACTTTGTTTATGTTAGTTATTATGCTCAACTATTAATTTGTATTAGGTTTTAAAAATGTATTCGGAATAACTTATTTAATATCGTATTTAAAATGCATCCACGTACCATAGATAATGTGCATTACTCCAAATCCTATTACCCATAGCCAAAATCCGTAACCAGGAAATAAGGCGGCAACAAGTCCCAAAATTACTTCTATAATTCCTAAATATTTAATATCTCCAATACTATATTTTGAAGCGCTAATAAGTGCTAGTCCATAAAAGATAAGCATTAGCCCACCTGTTTGCCCGTATTTTTGATGTCCTAAGATGATAAGTATGTATAAACCACCGCTAACTAATGGTGTTAAGAAATTGAATACTAAACGTCTTGAGGTGGTATCCCATATTTTAACGCCTTGTTTTTTTGCTTTTCTTGTGGTTAAGATAATTCCGGTGATCACACTAAAAGCGGCTACTAAAAATAAATCTAAAAGTACTAATCTAAATATTTTTCCATCTAAAAGTAATGTACCATAACTGTAATTTGAAACTAACCAATACGCTACAATTGCACCAATAATAGCATAAACTCCAGCAAGAATACCAGACAAACCACTAAGAGAAATAAAACGTGATGACTTGTTCATCATTTGTTTAATCTCGGTAATATCTTTTAAATAATCTTTTGAATCCATAATAAAGTACTTTGAAATACAAAGTAAATGAAATATTTTCAATAATTCATCATAAAATTTTATTAAGTTTGAAATAAATAATTCTGAAGTATGAAACCTGCTGAAGCTTACCTTTTAAATAAAGACGAACCTTACCGGTCTATATTATTGCATTTGCAAGCGATTATAGAATATGTGTTTCCGGAAGCGGAGTTAAAATATAAATGGGGTTTACCATGTTATTTCTCAGAAGGCAGACCAATTTGTTACCTTAATCAAACTAAAGATTATGTAGATATGGGATTTTGGCATACCGCTCATTTAACAATACACACAGAGTTTTTGGTGGCAGATAAGCGAAAAGTAGTACGTTCGTTACGTTACAAGACTGTAAAAGCTATAAATGATGAGGTTGCAGTAGCTGTTTTAAAAGCTGTGGCGACGCATAAAAACAAATCATATTTAAAATAATTATAAAGCTCTTGAAATCAGAAATTTCTCAAAAAAGACACCTTTTATCTGTGTTTTTTGTTTTTTAATAACTTCAAAATAGCGGTTTTCAAAAAATGGTAAAGCTGTTTTGTATACGTCAGATTTTATAACTTCAAATTCGTTATCAATCACTTGAGATTCTATAACACTCAATAATCGTGTAGCTACACCTTTTCTTTGTGCATTTTTACCAACAAATAAACCATCTAAATAATACCCTTTTTTAAGGTATGCAAACCCAACAATTTCTTGTTCAATTTCTGCAACTATAAAATAAAAGTTGTTAATACGGTTTTCCCAAGTAGGCAAGTCATCGGCTTCATTAGCCCAAACGTTTATTTGTTTTTCTGAATAAAACTTGGTAGATGCTTGTAAAACGGTGTCTCTAAAAACGGTAGTGATTGCCGTAATATCACTAAGTGTGGCTTCTCTAATTTGCATAATTATTTAAGTCTAAAAATTCCTCCAAAAGAAATAACGCGTTCAAAATAGAAAAAATGTTGAGATGCCGTATCGCTTGAACTTGCTGTTGTTCTGATGTCAGGCATATTAATAAATCCTCCTTTTATATCTCCTTGAATAAAAAAGTGTTTAAAAAAGGTGAAGTTTAATCCTGCACGAGCAGAAACACCATATCCTGCAATATGAAATTCATCGTGTGTATCTTTACTTAAAAGTTTGGCCTTTGTTTTTGGATATAATACACCAGCGGCAAGACCTTCGGTAAGATTTAATTGAAATTTATCGGTATTTCCTATGTTGAAAAGTGATGAAATATCATCAAATCTTCCAACTTCAAAATGTACATAGTTTAAACCATCGGTATGTTCAAAGGTTAAAAAGTCTTCTGAAATATAAGTAGCGTCATTATTATATTCACCATTAAAGATAGCGCCTTCTTCGGTACTTGGTAAATTAATATAACCATCTACGGTTCTTGTTCTGTTATTGTACATCACGTATTTCATGTGGTCTACACCAAAAGAAATAGTGTATTTATCTGAAATAAAATATCCCAATTTAAAATTGGTTTGCGGGATGGTCATTCTTACCGGGTTAATATAATCTATATGCCAACCTTTAGGTTTATCGTGAGCAGAAACATCTTTTATGGTGAAATCGTAATCGTCTCCTTTAAAATGAATATCAGATTTTGAGTATGATCCTCGATTTCCTCCCCAGCTAAAAAACACTTTTCCTTTATTAGAACTAGTGTATTTTGTAAGATCTGCATCTTGAGAAAACATTGAGAACGGTATAATACTTAATAGGGTAATTAGTATTATTTTGATAGAATTGAATGACATTAGGTATTGTATTATAAAAGGACTTTTCAATTTTACAAAAAATGAAAAGTCCTTCAAAAAAAAATCAGTTAAATATTATAAGCCTTGTACGGTTTTTCTAATCGCAACAAGGTTGGTAAGTAATTGTTCTAAATTATCTAAATGTAACATATTTGCACCATCACTTTTTGCATTAGCAGGATCAAAATGTGTTTCAATAAATAAACCATCTACGTTGTTTACAACTCCGGCTCTAGCAATAGTTTCAATCATATCTGGACGTCCACCTGTTACACCAACACTTTGGTTAGGTTGTTGTAAGGAGTGAGTAACATCAAGTACTACGGGTGCATATTCGCGCATTGTTGGGATTCCTCGAAAATCTACAATCATATCTTGGTAGCCAAACATAGTTCCACGATCTGTAATCCACGCTTTATCGCTTCCAGAATCTTTTACTTTCTGTACGGCGTGTTTCATGGCCTCCGGACTCATAAATTGTCCTTTTTTAAGGTTTACAATTTTTCCTGTTTCTGCAGCAGCCACCACTAAATCTGTTTGGCGTACTAAAAAGGCAGGTATTTGTAAGACATCTACATATTGTGCAGCTAAAGCAGCATCGGCTACTTCGTGTATGTCTGTAACTGTAGGTACATCAAAAGTTTCAGAAACCTTACGTAATATTTTTAAAGCTTTCTCGTCTCCAATTCCTGTAAAACTATCAATCCTACTTCGGTTAGCTTTTTTAAAACTTCCTTTAAATATGTAAGGGATTTCTAATTTATCGGTAATAGAAATTACTTTTTCGGCAATACGCATCGCCATATCTTCTCCTTCAATAGCACATGGGCCACATAGTAGAAAGAAGTTATTTGAGTCTGCGTGTTTTAATTTTGGAACGTCGTTAAGATTCATTGTCTTTTTTATATCAAAAATTGAATGGCAAAGATAATCATTTAAAAGCTTCTTTTTATACTATTTCTTATAATCCATAGCGCCATAATAAAATTCGCTATCGCTAATAATCCGCCATACATTAAATAATGTTTGGTTTGGTAGGATAAAGTGATAAGATTTAAGGCATCAGATAGTTGTGCAATAAGTATGTAAGAGGATAAGCATACAAAGGTAATTCCTAAAGAGAAATTAAGATTGTTGTTAGGTTTTATAAGTTGCCATACAAACGGAATTCCAAATAATAAAATGGGATAAGCTGTTGTGCCTAAGCTTTTATTGGCGTCTGTAAACCAAAATGCGATTACCGTTATAAAGTAAAGATAAGGGACAAATTTCGAGTATTTCTGTATTAGTTTCATCTGTTTAGGGTTTAGGGGTTCAGATGTAAAATCACCAGTTTTTGTACTAAAAGTTGATTGTAATGGTTATTTACGTTTACTACTAATTTGAACGAAAGTTAGCATTGTAAATTATGAAATAACAGAACTATAACATTTAATTAACTAAATATCATATAAGAAACGTAATTATATTAAAATATAACGTACATTTGCAGCCTTAAAATAAGGCACAAAAAATATGGCTAATATTAAAAATATCGCAATTATTGCGCACGTAGATCACGGTAAGACTACCTTGGTAGACAAGATTATGTATCACTGTCAACTGTTTCGTGAGAACGAAAATACAGGAGATTTAATTCTAGATAACAATGATTTAGAACGTGAAAGAGGAATTACAATTACTTCTAAAAACGTTTCTGTAATTTACAAAGACACTAAAATTAATATCATTGATACACCTGGTCACGCCGATTTTGGAGGTGAAGTAGAGCGTGTATTAAATATGGCTGATGGTGTTGTGTTATTAGTAGATGCTTTTGAAGGGCCAATGCCTCAAACGCGTTTCGTATTACAAAAAGCGATTGATTTAGGTTTAAAACCTTGTGTGGTTGTAAACAAAGTTGATAAAGAAAACTGTACTCCTGAAGAAGTTCATGAAAAAGTTTTCGACTTAATGTTTGAATTAGGAGCAGAAGAGTGGCAATTAGATTTCCCAACAGTATACGGTTCAGCTAAAAATAACTGGATGAGTGATGATTGGAGAAATGAAACTAAAAATGTTGAACCATTATTAGATATGGTTATAGAGCATGTTCCTACTCCTGTTTTTCCAGAAGGAACAACTCAATTACTTATTACTTCTCTAGATTTTTCTTCTTTTACAGGTCGTATTGCGATTGGTAGATTACAAAGAGGGAGCTTAGTAGAAGGACAACAAATAGCACTTGTAAAAAGAGATGGTTCTACAACTAAAAGTAGAGTTAAAGAATTATTTATCTTTGAAGGATTAGGACGTAAGAGAGTAGAAAGCGTTCAAACTGGAGATATCTGTGCAGTTGTTGGTATTGAAGGATTTGAAATTGGAGATACTATTGCAGATTTAGAAAACCCTGAAGGTTTAAAATCTATCGCAATTGACGAACCAACAATGAGTATGTTATTTACAATTAATGATTCACCTTTCTTCGGAAAAGATGGAAAATATGTAACATCTCGTCATATTAAAGATCGTTTAGAAAAAGAATTAGAGAAAAACTTAGCATTACGTTTAGGTGAAACAGGAAGTGCAGATAAATTCATGGTATTTGGTCGTGGAGTATTACACTTATCTGTATTAATTGAAACTATGCGTCGTGAAGGTTACGAACTTCAAATTGGACAACCACAAGTAATCATCAAGGAAATTGATGGTGTTAAATGTGAGCCAATTGAAGAGTTAACAATTGACCTTCCAGAAACTGTGTCAGGTAGAGCTGTAGAGTTTGTAACAATGCGTAAAGGTGAAATGCTTTCTATGGAAGCTAAAGGTGAACGTATGATTTGTGAGTTCTTAATTCCTTCTCGTGGTATTATTGGTTTACGTAACCAATTACTTACAGCAACTGCTGGAGAGGCAATTATGGCACACCGTTTTAAAGAATACCAACCTGTAAAAGGTGATATTCCAGGACGTATTTCAGGATCTTTAGTATCTATGGAAAACGGAACTGCAATTCCTTACTCAATTGATAAATTACAAGATAGAGGTAAATTCTTTGTAGAGCCAGGTGAAAATATTTATGAAGGTCAAGTAATTGGTGAGAACTCTCGTCAAGATGATATGGCTGTAAATATTACTAAAGCTAAAAAACAAAGTAATGTACGTTCTTCAGGAGCAGATGATAAAGCGAAAATTGTACCAGCAATTAAATTCTCTTTAGAAGAAGCTTTAGAATATATCCAAAAAGATGAGTATGTTGAAGTAACACCAAATTTCTTACGTATCCGTAAAATTTGGTTATCTGAAGCAGACCGTAAAAGAAACAAAATTATCTAATAGATAATTAAATTCTTAATATTATATATAAAAGGAATGCTGCAAAGCATTCCTTTTTTTTGATACCATAACGAAATACATCTCAGAATTATACGTTTTACTTTAATAGTTTTATCTTTACTATTCATAAACATTTTATCGCTAACCTCTTTTGTTAAAAATGAATACCTACAAGGTTATAAAATATACATCAGCACATTACAGTGACTGGAATGCTTTTATTGAAACTTCAAAAAATGCGACTTTTTTGTTCCATAGAGATTTTATGGAATATCATAAAGATAGGTTTGAAGATTACTCACTATTAGTTTATAAAGACGATAAGATAGTAGCATTATTACCCGCAAATAGGACTGAAGATACAGTATATTCACATCAAGGATTAACCTACGGGAGTTTTGTGCTTCATAAAGATCAAAAGTTATTAGATGCTTTTGAAGCCTTTAAAAGTATGTTAGGATTTCTTTATGTTGAAGGTGTAAAAACTGTTCAAATTAAACTCATTCCTGCATTTTATAATCTATTACCCGCCGATGAGTTATCTTATTTCTTATTTAAAGCCGAAGCAAAATTAATAAAGCGAGACGTTATCATGCTTATTGATTATAACGAACAAATCCCTTTTCAGAAAAAAAGAAGAGAAGGTATAAATAAAGCAAAACGAAACAATTTAACCGTAGTTGTAGATGATAATTACGAAGGATTTTGGAACGAAATTTTAATTCCCAATTTAAAACATAAACACGATGCTTCACCAGTACATTCTCTTGAAGAAATTAAGTTGTTAGCTAGTCGTTTTCCGGAAAATATAAAACATGTAAGTGTGTATAATGACGGAAAAATAGTTGCAGGAACTACCTTGTTTTTAACAAAAACTACAATTCATCCTCAATATGTTTCTGGAAATTTAGATAAAAATAACTTAGGGAGTTTAGATCTCGCTTATCATTTTATTATTAATGAATTTTGTGATGATAAACGCTATTTTGATTTTAATATTTCAAGTGAAGATAATGGTCAAAAATTAAATAAAGGTTTAATTTTCTGGAAAGAAAGTTGCGGTGCACGTACATTTGCAGCCGATAGCTATGAAGTTAAAACGGAAGCATTTAAAAATTTAACACTTAATATTATATGATTAAATTTTTAGACCTACATAAAATAAACGCACGTTTTAAAGACGTGTTTTCAACTCAGTTTAATGAGTTTATAGACTCTGGATATTATGTTTTAGGTAGGCAAGTTACTCATTTTGAAACTAATTTTGCTAACTATTGTGGTACCAAACATTGTGTTGGTGTTGGTAATGGATTAGAGGCTATCATTTTAATTTTCAAAGCCTATATCCAATTAGGACAATTAAAAGCAGGAGATGAAGTTATTGTGCCAGCAAATACGTATATCGCTTCTATTTTAGGAATTATTAATGCAGGTTTAAAACCTGTTTTAGTAGAACCAAATCCTGAAACATTTAATATTTCTGTTACCGAAATAGAAAAACACATTACAAAAAATACTAAGGCTATTTTGGCTGTTCATTTATTTGGACAATTAGCTGATATGTCAGCAATACAAAAATTAGCAAAATCTGAAAACTTGTTAGTTATAGAAGATGCCGCTCAAGGTCATGGTGCAGAAAATAGTAAAGGAATTAGAGCCGGAAACTTATCTCATGCAGCAGCTTTTAGCTTTTATCCAACTAAAAATTTAGGCGCTTTAGGTGATGCTGGAGCAATAACTACTAATGATGTTATACTTGCTAATCAAGTAAAATTACTGCGTAATTATGGAAGTAAAGAAAAATATGTAAATGAGGTTATTGGTGGAAATAGTAGATTAGATGAAGTACAAGCTGCTTTTTTAAATACAAAGCTAAAGGTTTTAGATGCAGATAATAATGCACGTAGATCTATTGCGAAAAAGTACCTTAATGAAATTGAGAACCCAAAAATAAAGTTACCCTTTTATAATCATAGTAATAATCATGTGTTTCATGTGTTTGCTGTGCAAGTTGAAAACAGAAATCATTTTACAAAATTTTTAGAAAACAGCGGTGTAGGTTGGTTAATTCATTATCCCATTGCGCCACATAAACAAAAAGCATTAACTAATTACAAGCACTTAGTATTTCCAATAACAGAAAACCTACACGAGACTATTTTAAGTATCCCGATGAGCCCTGTAATGAATACCAATGAAATTGATCATGTAATAAAAACCTTAAATAGTTATTAGTTGTTACAACCCTTCAAACATATAAATAAAAAAACACTGTCTAAATTAACAGAATTAGATAGTCTTATCGTAATGATAAAAATTACGGTAGGTATAATAATATCAAAAACTATTGCTATTTTTATTGGAGCTGAAGGATTAGCACTTATAGGAAATCTTCGCGATTTTACAACAATCACGCATTCCTCATCAATTTTAGGAGCTTATAAAGGTGTTGTTAAAGTTATTTCGAGGTTTAAAACTGATATGATTAACCTTAGTAGTACTATTTCAACAGCATTTTATTTCTGTTTTGTATCCACGCTTTTACTGTGTTTTATTTGTTATTACAATGCCTCTTTAATTAACGACTTACTATTTACACCATTTTATAACTATGATTATGTTATTAAAATTTTTGCTTTCGTATTGCCGTTTTATGCTGTAAATATGTTCTGTTTGGCTATTATGAATGGTTTTTCAAAGTATAAAAATCTATTAATTATTAATACAATTGGTCAGATTTTAGGTGTACTAGTTAGCATCGTTTTAATCTATCAAAATCACATAGATGGTGCACTTTTAGCTATTGTTGTTGCACCTTCATTAATCTTTTTGATAACCTGTGTAGGAGTTATTAATCAAAAAAACTTCATAAAAATAATTAAACTATCTAATGTTAATTATAAAACATTAAAACGCTTGTCTCCTTATGCACTTATCACTTTGGTAACTGCTATATTTTTGCCTTTAATTTCTATTTTAATTCGAAGTTATATTGTTGAAAAAGTAGGGCTTAAAGAGGCTGGATATTGGGAAGCTGTTAGTAGAGTATCCAAATATAATTTGATGTTTATAATCTCGTTGATCTCTGTTTATATTTTACCTAAATTCAGAAAAATTCGTGATGATCAAAAAGTGTTTAAACGCGAAATTTTAAAATATTACAAAATGTTAATTCCTAGTTTAGGGATAGGGTTAATCTGTATTTATTTTTTACGTAATTTTATTCTGAAATTTATTTTTTCTGAAGAATTTTTACCTGCAGAAAATTTATTCTTTTGGCAATTATTAGGTGATTTTATGAAAGTGATTTCACTTGTAATAGCTTATCAATTTATTGCTAAAAAAATGTTTGCGCACTTTATTGTTATCGAATTGTTTTTAGGAACCATATTATATTTTACCAGTACATATTTTATAGATATCTACGGAGTAGAAGGTGCTGTAATTGCACATTTTGTAAGTTATATTATGCATTACGGAATTGTAATACTCATTTTTGATTCATCTATTTTTGGAGTCATTTCGGATAAAATTAATGATGAAAATGAATATTAATATCCTTCTAGCTATAGTATAGTGTCTCAAAAAAATAATTCATATAAACAGATTGTTAAAGCCACATCTCTTTTTGGAGGTGTACAGGTATTTAGTATTCTTATTTCAATAATCAGATCAAAAGCTATTGCACTTTTTGTGGGGCCTACCGGAATGGGTATTATTGGTTTATTAACCTCTACACTGGGTGTCATAGGAGAGTTTACAAAATTAGGGCTGGATACTACTGCGGTTAAAGAAATTGCATTTGCTACTAATAATAACGCCAAACAGCGAGTACCAATAGTAGTATCTTCATTACATAAGTTAATTTGGTTTACAGGGCTTTTGGGGGTTATTGTAACCTTATTAGCATCACCTTTATTAAGTAAATTTGCATTTGATAATTACGACTATACGCTCGCTTTTATATGGATTTCAATCTCTCTTTTATTCAACCAATTATCACACGGAAAAATAGCGATTTTACAAGGTTTTAGAAGATTAGCATTGTTAGCCAAAGCCAATTTGTTAGGTAATTTTATGGGCTTGTTAGTAACACTACCTTTGTATTATTTTTTTAAAATTGATGCTATTGTTCCTGCAATAATTATCACATCAATACTAAGTTTAGTATTTAGTTGGTGGTACTCCAGAAAAATAAAAATAAAACAGGTTAATTTATCAGTAAAAGAAGCATTTACAGAAGGAAGAGAGATGATAAAACTTGGTTTTATGTTAAGTCTTCGTGGAGCAATTACACTAAGTTCGGTATATGTGTTACAAATTTTTATAAGTCATTATGGAGGTGTGGACCAGGTAGGGTTTTATGCTGCAGGTTTTGTGATTTTAAATGCTTATGTAGGGTTGATTTTTAATGCTATGCGTACAGATTATTTTCCAAGATTATCTGCTATAATTAATAATGAAGAGCAGGTAAGAAATACCGTAAAACACCAAGCAATTATAGCTTTGTTAGTAGTGACACCAATTATTGTTTGGTTTTTATTAGGCGCGCCTTTAATTATTAAAATATTATATTCTAAAACTTTTTTACTCATTTTAGGAATGGTAAGTTGGGGGGTGTTATCAACAGTGTTTAAATCTGTATCTTGGTCAATGGGTTACGTTATTCTTGCTAAAGGAGATTCTAAATTATTTATAACAACGGCTCTTGTTTTTAATACGCTGTTTGTTGTTTTTTGTGGTTTAGGATATTACTTTTTAGGATTAAAAGGACTTGGTATCGGGCTTCTCGTGTATTATGTTATTCATTTTTTAGTTGTAAAATGGATAACCTTTAAACGTTATAATCTTTATTTTGATAAAGAGTTTTACAGTGTTTTCTTGATAAGTATATTGTTTTGTACACTAACCTTTATGGGGACTTTTATTGAAGATTTTATACTAAAAATGACTATTTTGATTACAATGGGAGTTATTTCGGTTATTTTTACAATTAGAGAGCTTCATAAACGAGTTGATATTCTTGAAATTTTAAATAAGATAAAACGCAAAATAAAGAAATGATAAAATTTTTGAAGAGTATATATTTCCCTCTTTTACTGATGTATAAAAAAGTGCGTTTTTTTTTCACTATCAATTGGATTAAAACGTTGTATTTCAATTTTAAAATGTTTCCATTTCATAGTGCTAAAAAGTTACCTGTTTTTTTCTACGGAAAAGTGAAGTTTTCATCTTTAAAAGGAACCATTAAAATTGATGGAGATATTAAAAGAGGAATGATAGGTTTTGGACAGCATTTTGAAAAATGGACTTTATCTAAAGGGATTTCTGAATTGTTTTTAGATGGAACACTAGTTTTTAAAGGTCATGCGCATATTGGTAAAGATTTTTTGTTTTCGGTAGATAAAGATGCCTATTGTGAGTTTGGTTTTATGGGGTGTTTAGGCTCTGATGTGAAACTCGTTTGCACCAAAAAAATTGTGATAGGAAGTTGGGCAGGAATTGGTTATGAATCTCAGGTGATAGATACAAACTCTCACCCCATGATGAATACAAAAACAGGTGAACATTATTCTATGAAAAATGAAATCCATATTGGAGATTATAACGCTTTTTCTAATCGTGTATCAATAATGGGAAATACCAAAACACCTAATAATTGTGTAATAGCTTCTAATAGTGTTTGTGGGAAAGATTATACAGCTTTAGGCGAATATATTTTAATAGGTGGCTTGCCAGCAAAATTAATTAAAAATAATTATGCCAGAGATTGGGAATCAGAAAAAGAACGTCTTATGGCCTGGAAACGGGTTAAATTATAAGATTATTGTTCGTTTTTCTTTTTAAAAGTAGCAGGATTTCCAAACCAGATTTCTCCTTCAGGAACATTTTTATTAATGTAGGACAGTGATCCAATAATACTATTTTTTCCAATTGAAATACCGTGTTGAAATACGCAGTTTGTACCAATAAATACATCTGATCCTATATGAACACCTCCAATGGCATTTTTTTCAACATCCAAATTATTAGTCATCATTTTTGGAGAAATATAAGTATTGTCTCCTATTTTCACACCTCTAGCAATAATACTATCATATCTTATGGTAACGTTATTGCCTATTGTGCAATTTCCAGAAGAAGTCACTCTAGAGTCAATATAGCAATATTCTCCTATAACAGTACCGCTTCTTAGCTCAACATAATTTTTAATAACTGTATTGTCTCCAATAACAACATCGTCTTCAATAATACAGAAAAAACCTAATTTTACATTTTTACCAATAGTTGCTTTTTCTGAAATAATATTTGAATTCATATGATTTTAAAATTTTGTTTTCAACGTTTTAATTTACGAAAAATAGTTTTTAACACAATACTATCTTATGCATTCCACAAGTCTACATATTTTTTTGCAATATTAATATGTTGATGTTCTTTTTCAATAAATGTTCTTGCATTTTTACTGATTTCTAAAATTAATTGAGGGTTTTCAATCAAATTAGCTAAAGCATTTACAATTTGGTCTACATTAGGTTTTACATTTACAGCAACTGGTTTTGTTAGTTTGTAATGTTCCATAAACTCATATTCGGCACCAGTTAAAACTACTTTCCCTTTTGCCATGGCTTCCAGAGCATTGTAACCTTGATCGTATCCTAAAACCTGATCTAACAAAATGTGGCAATCATTATAAATCTTAATATAGTCATTATAAGGAATACTGTAAGTAGTTGTAATTTCTACCTTATCTTTATACTTCTGCTCAATAATTTTTAAAGCTTCAGTAAAATAATTAGTCCCTTTTTTTACAATTGCTGAAGAGTTTACACCATGAAATATTTTAATTTTCCCATCAATATTCATAGGAATATACGGGTGTTTTTCAATATTTATAGGATTAGGAATAAGGCCTAAATAGTTAGGGTTTCCCTGTAAAGGAATATGATAATCCATATCCGATGCAATCACACCATTACTATTGGTATATAAAAATTGATGAAGTTTTGTAAAGTCTTTATTTAAATACTGAAGTTGAAACTTATACAAATCAAATAGCGATTTATCTTTTAAATACGGCGACATAATACTGTATTCAAATTTGTCTTCCATCATATATTTTACACATTGATGATCAATACCACAAGACAGCAAAAAGAGCTTTTTGTTATGCTTTAAAATCTGTTTTAAAAACCTGATTTCTAACTTTGGAGACGATTTAATTGAAGATTCATTAATAAGCTGCACCACATCAAAACCTTTAAATTGCTTTGATTTAAGACGCGCTTTTAAATAAATTTCTACCGAAGCAAGGTTAATTGAAGTTAGCTTATAAAAACCGGTATTTAGTTTTTTTAAAATTTTATGATGAAAAGAATGATCTAAGACAATATCAACAGGGTATTTTTTAAAGCCATCACCATTTCCAACAATAACCACCTCATGTCCTAAAGCAATTAAGCCTTCTTTTAGTGAATTATGAAGTCTACTATACTCTCCAATCAACAATATTCGCATAAAAAATATTACATTTAAGCCAAAAATAGCAATTCCCTTTATATTATACACATTTTAACTATGCCAATAACTTTTCAAATATTAATATCTACAATGTTTAGGGAGAACTTAGATTTTTTGACTCCTATTTTTGTAAATAACACTTTTGAAGATTTTGATATTATAGTGGTTAATCAAACTACTGAAGATAAAATTTTAACTTCGGAATTAAAAAACGTTACTGTTATTAATTCTTTTGAAAGAGGTTCGCCAACCAGTAGAAATCTTGCTATTAGAACCGCAACTGCCGATGTGTGTTTAATGTCTGATGACGATATTGTTTATCAACCTAATTTAAAGCAAACCGTTATTGACGCCTATCACGAAAATCCTAATGCTGATATGATTTCTTTTGAAGCATTAAATGAAGAAGGGCAACCATATACTTATTATTACGATGTAAAAACGCATCATAAAAAGTCGTTGAAAAAAATATATACTTGGGTTATTTCTTTTAAACGCGAATCGTTTAAGCAACATCAAGTGTATTTTAATCATTATTTTGGTGTAGGTTCTGTATTTAAAGGTGCTACAGAATATGTGTTTTTACGAACCGCTTATGATAAAGGTTTAACCATGATTCATGAGCAAACAAAAATAGTCACACATCCTAATATAAGCTCGGGCGTATTGATGGGAGGTGATAATTCTTTTTTTGCTAGAACAGCTTTAGCGCAACGTTTTTGGGGTAATTTGAGCTATATTTGGTTGTTAAAGTTTACCCTTTTTATGTGGAAAGACGGTTTTATAAAAAGAAGTGAAATACTTGCTAAATTTAAAATTGGCCTTAACGGAATTACCACTTATAAAAAACTAAAGTCTGCAGGAGAAATAAATAAAATATATGAAAATTAATATTATCGATATACCAAAGATAGAAGACCCTAGAGGAAATTTATCTGTGATTGAAAAAGACTGTATTCCTTATCCTATTAAGCGTGTTTACTATTTATACGATGTGCCAAGTGGTGCGTATCGTGGCGGACATTCACATAAAGAACAATACGAGTTTTTAATTGCTTTAAGCGGTAGTTTTGAACTTGTTTTAGATGATGGTGTATCAAAAGAAACCGTGTTACTTAATAAGCCTAACAAGGGCTTGTTGATTCCAAATGGTGTTTGGCGTGAATTAAAAGATTTTTCTTCAGGAGCTGTTTGTTTAGTTTTAGCGTCTGGAGAGTTTGATGAAGAAGATTATATTAGAGATTATGATACTTTTGAAAAATCAATAGCGAGATAAATTAATTCCTACATTTAAAATTTTACGCTTCATATAAAAACCAAATCTCAATATGGTTGCAGGGAGCTTTAAAAAAATTTTTTGTTTCCATTTTAAGTTTCCAAAGTCAATAGCATTTGCATAAAAATGAAATAAGGTTCTATTTTTAATTAACTTATATTGTATAGCAATTGCAAATCTATGTAAATCCATATACTGTTTTAATGCTGGCATTTTTTTGGATACCTCATTATATGCATCAAGGTCTAAATAAGCTCTGTCATTAGGATTAGTGTGTATTGCTCTATGATCTGAATCTAATTGTAGTACAACCGTAGTAACATTACAAAAAGCAACTGGATATTGTAAAGCAATTCGTATCCATAAATCGGTGTCTTCTCCAAACGAAAAAGAGGTATTAAAACCACCAATGTTATCTAATGTATTTTTAGGAAGCATTACTGATGATGAAGAGGCTATTTCACAAAGACTACTAGAGGTAAAATAATTAGGAACAATTCCCATCCAATATTTTGTGTTAGGAATTTCATGAAATCTAGAAGTAACAGTTTTGTTGTTTATTAATTTTGAATATCCGCAAGCGAAAAGTCCGCAGTTAGGAAACTTTGTGTAAAGTGTTTTTAAATTTTCTAAATGATTTGGTAACCAATAATCATCGGCATCTAGTAATACAATAAGATCAGAATTACTCTGTTTTATTCCATAATTTCTAGCATGAGAAACGCCTTTGTTTTCTGTTGAAAAAAAATTGATGCGCGCGTCTTGTACAGATTTAGCAGCTTTTAAACTCTCATCTGTTGACCCGTCATTAACAATAATCACTTCAAAATCTGTAAAAGTTTGAGCGCATACGTGACTCAATGTCTTTTTTATATGATTTTCCTTATTGTATAAAGGGATAACTATTGAAAAAAATGGTAGCATTAATTAAGTTTTCGGTAATTTAAACTAAAATAGCATAAGTAAAGTAATCTATACAACTGAAAAAGAAATAAACTAGGCGATTTTCCTAGTAACTGTTGTTGTAATTTAGGTTTTGATATTTTATAAAAAGCCGATAAAAGCACATGTATTTTTAAGGTTTTTAGTGAGGTAAATAAGCTTATTAGATTGTTGTCTTTTATTGAAATCTTATTATTACTGTAAAGTTTAAAATAGGTTTCAATAGCTTCTTCTGTTTTATTTAAATACTGCTTGCTACTTTCAATTCCTAAATGGATAACTTCATTGTTTATATGAAAAACTTTTACAGCATCTGTTTTTAATAGCGTGGCAAAATAAGCATCAAACCCATAATCTTTTCCTTTTATAAAAGAATTATAATTAAGAAAAACTGTTTTCTTAATTATAAAATTAGGAGATGTAATACTTAGGTAAGGTGTTTTGTTTCTTTTTTCAGCAAGTTTTTGCTCGCAAGCCTTTCCGTAGGTCCAACGTAACATTTTAGAAGATTCAGGAGCTTGTTTCTGGTACGTAATTCCTCCAAAAACAGCATCGTAATCAGTATTTAAAAATGAAATATATGCAGCTGCAAAATTTGTCCTTAATGGAAGTGTATCTGCATCTAAAAATAATAACCAGCTATAAGTGGCACTTTCAGCAAGTAATTGACGGGTTTGTTCTCTACCGTTATTAATTTTTGAAATAGTATAATATGTGTGTGTTAAACGCTCAATAGTTTTGTTTTTAGTACTAAAGGTCATTTCCGAAGCATCGTCCAAGCATCTAATTTCAAAAACAATATCTAGGGCTGTAAGTTGCTCATGTAGCGACTCAACCAAAGCGGTGATGTTGTAATTATAAACAGGTATTAAAACTGTAATCATTAAAAATTAGATAATGTAAAAAATACGTTAGGCTTTACGTTGTACAACCTCAAAAACTTTATTCTCGTCACATTTTAGAGTCTTACTTGGGTATTTTAAAAGCAAAGCATAATCATGAGTAGCCATTAAAATAGTATTTCCGTTTTGGTTAATTTCACGTAAAACTTCCATTACCTCAATACTGGTTTGTGGATCTAGGTTTCCGGTAGGTTCATCGGCAAGAATAAGTTCAGGGTCGTTTAATAACGCTCTTGCAATAGCAATACGTTGTTGTTCTCCACCCGAAAGTTCGTGAGGAAATTTAAATCCTTTAGTTTTCATAGCCACCTTGTCTAAAACGGTTTCTATACGTTCGGCAATTTCTTTTTTACCTTTCCAACCGGTAGCTTTTAGTACAAATTCTAAATTACTATTTATGGTACGGTCTGGTAAAAGTTTAAAATCTTGAAACACAACGCCTAGTTTTCGTCTTAAAAACGGAATCTCTTTTTCCTTTAAAGTACGTAAATCAAAATCTACAATAGCGCCTTCGCCTTCGGTAAGTTTTAAATCACCATAAAGGGTTTTCATAAAACTACTTTTTCCGCTTCCTGTTTTTCCAATAAGATATACAAAATCTCCTTTTTTCATTTCGAAATTAACATCGTTTAATACCATGTTTTCTCCTTGAAATATGGACGCGTTTTTTAATTGTAAAACAGTTTCAGACATTTTTTAGGCTTAATTTTTATAGAAATGTAAATGTATTATTA
Organism: Lacinutrix undariae; assembly: GCF_052934785.1. Lineage (NCBI taxonomy): Bacteria > Pseudomonadati > Bacteroidota > Flavobacteriia > Flavobacteriales > Flavobacteriaceae > Lacinutrix > Lacinutrix undariae. The sequence continues at coordinate 442,834 of NZ_CM128809.1, read as the reverse complement.
AAAAACTCAATAATCAAATTTTTACTAGCTGTTACTAAAGCTCATTTTCTCATCAAATTTATAGTGAAATAACGTAAAAAAACAAAGGTTCTTATGTCGTAGAAGACATTTTTGCTAACTTGTTTATAATTATAAATCAATTGTTGCGTTATCTTTTATATAAACTTTATCTTTGAACATCACATAAAAAACCGAACTTAATGGCTCATAAGCATATATTTATACTGGTAAGTTTTATACTTCTTAATTTTGGCATTCAAGCACAACAATCAGCAACCTATACTAATAGTTTGGTAGATTATCAAAAAGCATTAACACTTTATAATAATAATCAATTTCAGGCCGCTCAATCTCTTTTCGATAATGTAAAAGGGCAAACTAGCGATGTGCAAATAGAATCTGATTGTGCTTATTATATTGCTAATTGTGCAGTGCGATTAAATCAGAAAAATGCCGATACTTTAATTGAAGATTTTGTTGAAGATTATCCGACAAGTACAAAACGAAATACCGCCTATTTAGATGTAGCAGACTACTATTTTGAGAACGGTAAATATCCTTATGCCAGAAAATGGTATGATAAGGTTGATGTTAATAGTATTTCTAGAACCGAACGTGATAAATTTAATTTCAATTATGGATATGCGTTATATACCGCTGGTGATGAAAACAATGCGTTAACTTATTTAAATAAAGTATCAAACTCTAAAGAATATGGATCGCAAGCCAAATACTATATTGGTTTTATGGCCTATCAAGGTGATGATTATGAAAAAGCAAATGAATATTTTGAACAAGTTACTGATCAAGAAAAATACAAAGAGAAATTATCTTATTATCAAGCCGATTTAAATTTTAAGCTCGGAAAGTTTGATAAAGCAATTGAGCTTGCAAAATCACAACTTAAAACGGCCGATAGAGACGAAGCTTCTGAATTGTCTAAAATTATTGGTGAGAGTTATTTTAATCTCGAAAAATACACTGAAGCGATTCCTTACTTAAAAGATTATAAGGGTAAAAAAGGAAAATGGAACAACACAGATTATTACCAATTAGGTTACGCGTATTACAAGCAAAATGATTTTGAAAAAGCAGTTTCAGAATTTAATAAAATTATTAGTGGTGATAATAGCGTAGCTCAAAATGCATATTATCATTTAGGAGAGAGTTATGTGAATTTAAATAAAAAGCAGGAAGCTTTAAATGCGTTTCGTAATGCGTCACAAATGGATTTCGATTTAAAAATTCAGGAAGATGCATGGTTAAATTATGCAAAAATTAGTTACGAAATAGGGAATCCTTACCAATCTGTACCACAAGTATTAACTAGTTATTTAGAAAAATATCCAAAAACGGCTTATAAAAATGAGGTTGAAACCTTATTGATTGATTCTTATATTACTTCAAAAAATTATAAAGAGGCTTTAAAATTATTAGAAGGTAAACGAAGTTTTGATAATCGTGTGGCGTTTCAAAAAGTAGCTTTTTATAGAGGAATAGAAATGTATAACGATGCTAATTATAACGAGGCAAAATTACTTTTTGATAAATCGGTTGACGAAGCTAAAGCACCAGTTTTTACTACACGTGCTACGTTTTGGAAAGCGGAAACAGATTTTCATTTAGCAAATTATAATGATGCTTTATTAGGATTGAAGCAGTTTGCACAATTTCCGGAAGCTTCAACAACTCCTGAAATTGAAAATATAGATTATAACTTGGCGTATGCCTATTTCAAACTTAAAAATTACAGTAAAGCAAGTGAGCATTTTCAAATGTATGTAGATGCTAAACCTGCCGATAAATTGCGTGTTAATGATGCTTATTTAAGACTTGGTGATGGTTATTTTGTGACGAGTGATTATACAAAAGCAATTACGGCTTATGATAAAGCAATAGACTTGAAAAAGATTGAAACCGATTATCCGTTTTTTCAACAAGCCATGAGTTATGGGTATCTTGGAAAAGGAACTCAAAAAATTAAAGAATTAAATAAATTTATTGCCAACTATCCAAAATCATCTTTACGTGATGATGCCATGTACGAATTAGCTAACTCTTATGTAAAAGCTAATAAAACTACCGAGGCAATGGCGATGTATGATCGTTTAAATTCAGAATATAAAAATTCTACATTTGTATCAAAATCATTATTAAGACAAGGATTATCATATTATAATGTAAACGATAATAATAAAGCGTTAACTAAATTTAAAACGGTTGCAAAAGCATATCCAAATTCTGAAGAAGCTGTACAAGCAGTTGCTACAGCGCGTTTAATTTATATAGATTTAGGTCGTGTAGATGAATATGCGGCTTGGGTACAAACCTTAGATTATATAAGTGTTACCGATGTAGAGTTGGATAATACCACCTATTTAGCTGCCGAAAAACAGTATTTAGATAATAATACAGATAAGGCGATTAAACAATTTAATGTGTATTTATCTCAATTTTCTAAAGGACTAAATGCTTTAAAATCTCATTTTTATTTAGCCGAATTATATGCTAAAAAGCAACTTTCAGATAATTCAAAACCGCATTACCAATATGTAGTTGAGCAACCTAAAAGTGAGTATACCGAAGAAGCGATTGTAAAATTATCTGAGATGCTTTTAAATAACTCAAAATGGAATGACGCCATTCCGCTTTTAAAACGTTTAGAAACCGAAGCAGATTATCCTCAAAATATTACTTATGCAAAATCTAATTTAATGAATGCGTATTATCAATTAGAAAACTATAACGCCGCTGTTTTATATGCTGAAAATGTTTTAAAAATTGCTAAAATTGATAATAAGGTGAAAAGTGACGCTCAAATAATTATTGCGCGTTCTGCTATAAAAACTAATGATGAAGTAAAAGCTAAAACGGCTTATGCTAATTTAGAAACCATTGCAACAGGTGCATTAGCTGCCGAAGCTTTATACTATAATGCTTACTTTAAAAATAAAGAAGGAAATTATACAGAGTCGAATGCGACCACTCAAAAATTAGCTAAAGATTATTCTAGCTATAAATATTATAGTGCAAAAGGGTTGGTGCTTATGGCTAAAAACTATGATGCGCTAAAAGAAGCTTTTCAGGCCACTTATATTTTAGAGAGTGTTATTACAAGTTTCCCAGAGTTTGACGATGTTGTTGCAGAAGCACAACAAGAATTAAACCGAATTAAAGCTGAAGAAGCAAAAACAAACTCATCAATTACAACAGAAAACTAATTGTTTTTTAAATAGAATTTTTAAACTAAAAAACAACCGTTTCAAATCAAAACTTAAAACATGCAAAAACATATCAAACATATATTTTCTGTAGTTACATTATTAAGTGTTTCTGTAGTTTGTGCTCAAGACAGAACCACCGAAAATGATACGCTTGATACGCAAGTAGTAAATATTGTAAAAGCATATACGCCTACAATTTCCGATGCGTTTAAAATTAAAGAAACGCCTACTTTAAATGATGAAAATACAGGCGTTAAAAAAGAGGTGAAATATAATATTTTTTCTATTCCAGTGGCTTCAACTTTTACACCAGCAAAAGGAAAAGCAGCAACAGTAGATAAAGCAAAAGCTATAAAACTTTATGATAATTATGCCTCTTTAGGATTTGGAACTTATACCAGTATTTTAGGTGAAGTATACTTAAATCATGAGCTGAGTAGAAGCGAAACTATAGGAGGATATTTAAGTCATCACTCATCACAAGGTGGTATTAAAGATTTACTTTTAGATGACGATTTTTCAAAAACAAATTTAAATGTTAATTACCGTAAACAACTTAGAGATTTATCATGGAAAATTGATGGAGGTTTTGAGTTAAATAGTTTTAACTGGTACGGATTACCACAACCATATTATGATGCTTCAACAGTTGGAGAGTCTGATGTGAAACATTCATTTTATAGCGGATATGTTGGCGGTAGAGTAGATTTTGATGACGCTATTTTAAGTAATGCGAGTTTAAAATTTAGACATTTTGGTGATGATAGAAGTTCGGGAGAAAATAGATTTGTTGTAGGAACAGAATTTGAGATTCCTGTACAAGATCAAAAAGTTTCAACTCAAGTAGGAATTGATTATTTAGGAGGTTCTTTTGATAAAGGTTTTTATGTAGATGAAACTATAAACTACGGAAATATTAGCGCAAGTATAGCGCCATCTTATCAACTTATTCAAGATGAGTTGACAGTAAACTTAGGAGTGGAATTTGTGTATTTTAATGATACCGAAGCTGGCGATAGTAAGTTTTATGTCTATCCAAATATTAATGCAAGTTACCGTTTAGTTGATGAGCTTTTAATCGCTTATGGAGCTGTTGAAGGAGGTTTAAGTCAGAATTCATACTACGATTATTCAACAGTAAATCCATTTGTATCACCAACATTATTTATCACACCAACAGATCAGCAATATAATGCGTCTTTAGGTATTAAAGGTAAATTATCTAATAGCATGAGTTATAATGTAAGTGGTCATTATTATGCTGAGAATAATAAAGGATTGTTTAGTGCCAATAGTATTGCAATGACTCCTACAGAAGCTTATCACTACGGAAATTCTTTTGGGATTGTATATGATAAAGTAACTACGGTTTCATTTGGTGGAGAGTTACAAGTAGATATTAATCGTAATTTTAAATTAGGAGTTAAAGGAGAGTATTTTAATTATTCTACAGATGAAGCTGAAGAAGCATGGAATTTACCAAATCTTAAAGCTTCTGTATTTGCCGATTATCAAATTGATGAAAACTGGTTTGCTGGCGCAAGTATATTTTATGTAGGCGAACGTAAAGATCAATTTAAAATAGATGGTGGCATTATTCCCGTTGAACCACAAACAATTACTTTAGATGCTTATTTTGATGCCAACGCACATGTAGGTTATAAAGTAAATGATCGTCTTTCGGTATATGCGAAAGCTAATAATATTGCTGGCGAAAATTACCAACGTTGGTTAAACTATCCTGTTCAAGGGATTCAATTTTTAGCTGGTGCAACTTATCAATTCGATTTTTAAAATTATTAAAAAATAAGATATAAAGAGGCGAACTAAAAGCAATGTTACTTGTGCTTTAGTTCGCCTCTTTTTATTTTTACAAAACCAACCCAATTATCTATACTTTATGAAAGCTACTTTAATACTTTTCTTAACGCTAATTTTAGTGTCATGTAATTCTAAAATAAATGTAGATACCTTAGTTATTAATGCGAATGTATATACGGTAAATGAAAATTTTGATACCATTGAAGCATTTGCTATTAAGGACGGAAAAATTTTAGATACAGGAACATCTCTTTTACTTCAAGAATTATATACCGCAAAAACTATTATTAATGCCGAATCAAAAACTATACTACCAGGATTTATTGATGCACATTGTCACTTTTTAGGTTTAGGATATAATCAATTTGAAGTTGATTTGGTAGGTGCCAAAAGTTTTGAAGACGTTATAAAGCGCATTTTAGATTTTCAAAATCAAGAAGCGTTAAGCTTTATTATTGGTAATGGATGGGATCAAAATGATTGGGACAATAAACAATTTCCTAATAATATATTATTAAGTAAACTGTTTCCTAATAAACCGGTGGTGTTACGTCGTATTGATGGTCATGCAATTTTATGTAATGATGCCGCTTTACAACTAGCAAATATTACTGCAACAACTAAAGTTGATGGAGGAGAGGTGGTGCTTAAAAATGGAAAACCAACAGGCGTTTTGGTAGATAATGCTTTATTGCTAATGGATAATTATTGGCCAATACCTAATCGTACTCAAAAAGTAAAAGCCTTATTAGCAGCTCAAGAAATAGGTTTTAAAAACGGATTAACAACAGTGTCTGATGCAGGTTTAAATCGTGCAGATATTGAGATTATTGATAGTTTACAACAAACAGGTGATTTGCAAATGCGTGTGTATGCTATGGTAATGGCGACAAAAGAAAATTTAGAGTATTATTTAAATAAAGGTGTTGTAAAAACAGAGAAACTAAACGTTACATCTTTTAAGTTTTTTGCAGATGGCGCACTAGGATCTCGTGGTGCTGCTCTTAGAGAATCATATAGTGATCACCCCAACCATTTTGGGACGATATTAAGTCCGTTATCAGACTTTGACGCTATTGCAACACGTGTTGCAAATTCTAATTTCCAGTTGAATACTCATGCCATTGGAGATTCAACAAATCATGTAGTTTTACAAACTTACAAATCAGTTTTACAAGGACAAAAAGACCGAAGATGGCGTGTAGAACATGCTCAGGTAATAGCTCCTGAAGATTTTAAATTATTTAATGATATTGTACCATCTGTTCAGCCAACTCACGCAACCAGTGATATGTATTGGGCTGAAGAACGACTAGGAGCAGAGCGACTTAAAACAACTTATGCGTATAAACAATTATTAAATGCTCACGGAAAAATTGCTTTAGGTACCGATTTCCCTGTTGAAAAAGTAAGTCCGTTTTTAACTTTTTACGCCGCTGTTGGTCGTCAGGATATAAACCAATTTCCAAAAGATGGATTTCAGGTAGAAAATGCGCTTACTCGCGAAGAAGCGTTACGAGGTATGACTATTTGGGCAGCTTATGCTAATTTTGAAGACCACGAAAAAGGAAGTATTGAAATAGGAAAATATGCCGATTTTATAATTTTAGATAAAGATCTTATGACTATTCCCATGGTTGAGGTTCCAAATATAAAAGTTGAAAAAATAGTTATAGATGGTGTTGTGCGATAGGTTTATCTTGAAAATTCACACCCAACCAATTAATAAATTCTAGCTAAATAATCGTAATGTTCACCTTCCATAACAAGGTCACATTTTAAACCAACTTCGGTACACGAATCTAGTAAAGTTTCAAAATCTAAGTATAACCATTTCATAGGATCTTCTTGTTCGCCTTTATAGCTTAAAAAGTAGTTTAATTCACCATAATAATCAGCATTGGTATCTATCCAAAGTCCGCCATCTTCATCTTCATACATATATTTTATGTCAGAAGAATCTATCAATATTTGTCCGTTAGGATTTAATAACGATTTAAGATGTGTTAAATAAGTTGGTATTTTTTCAATTTCTTTAAAGATTCCGGTACCATTCATAAGTAATAAAATGGTATCAAACGTTTCGGTTTCGTTTAAGATGTCTTTTATTTCGGCATGTTTTACACCACGTTGTTGTACAACATGAATTGCACCTTCAGAAATATCAATGGCTTTTACGTTTATATTTTTATTTTGAAGATATAAACTATGGCTTCCGGCACCACAACCAACATCTAGTACTTTTCCTTGAGCAAGTTCTAGCGCTTTTTGTTCTAGTTTAGGCATGTCAGAAAATGGCCTGAAAAGATAAGGAAGCGGTAAATCATCTTCTCCAGAAATTTGTGTTGAGGTGATGAGGTCTTCAGTATAATTTTCGTTTTGATAATCTTGTAATGCTTTCCCGAATAAATCTTTCATTTCTTACGATGTGTTTAAAATTTCCGCCACAGCGAAAAACTAATAATTTGTAACCTTAAAGAGGTTTTTCAATATTATAAAATGTGTATTTTTGCCTTATGCAAGACATTATAAATAACCTTCCAAAAGAGGCCAAAGATAAGCATAAGGAGAATAAAACCTTCTTTACGAAGCTTAAAAAAAAGCCGCCAAAACAATTAGATTATATTATGCAGGATTTGCATGAAGAAGAATTTGAACGTACCGACTGTTTGGAGTGTGCTAACTGTTGTAAAACCACGGGACCGTTATTTACAGATAAGGATGTAGATAGGGTAGCGAAGCATTTTAGAATGAAAGCAGTACAATTTATTGATCAATATTTACGTGTTGATGAAGATAATGATTATGTGTTAAAAAGTGTGCCTTGTACGTTTTTAGGAGAAGATAATTATTGTTCTATTTATGATGTAAGACCAAAGGCTTGTCGCGAATTTCCGCACACCGATAGAAAGAAATTTCAGCAGATATCTCATCTAACTATGAAAAATATTGAGATATGTCCGGCAGCTTACAATATTGTTGAAGCGATGAAAAAACGTATAAAAGTTTAAAGGTTGAATAAAAAAGGATAAATTTTATTCGTTTTTAAAGACTTGAATGGTAATCAATTAATTATTATAATGTTTTATTAATGTTATAATTTTTTTGTTTTCTTTATTTTTAACTAAAAAAATATATTTTTACTGGATAATTCATGATATAATTATGTATTTGATAATGTTACTAATCCCGTAGTAGTTAAAGTTATTTATGAAAATATTTAAAACGTTTGTAGTTCTATTCCTTATAGGGATGACTTCACAAACATTGTATGCGCAACAAGATTTTGCGGTCATTGAAAAAAACGTAAACGTTAGGGCTAAAAGCTTACTTCACGATTTAAATAATACTAAAGACACTTTAATTTTAAAAGGCGATAGAAAAATTGGATATATCTCGGCGATTGATGAAGATTCAAACCGTGTTGTTGACACTTATATTGGAAAAAAAGATTTTAAATTACCCCTTAACACCTTAAAAAAAGGGAAGTACATTTTTGTAGTAATACAGCAACCTTTACAAATTGTATTTGTTGTAAAGGTCTTAAAAGATGCTGTTATTATTACCGAAGGTAAATAGGTTCTTACTTGTATAATAAATACGGTGCTCTCATGGTATTGTAAGTTTTTAAACCTCTTACCCACGTTTTTCTAATCTCATCGTCTGTTAGCTTACCTTCAATCTGTTCTTGTAATTTTTTTGTTCCTGCTAATTTTGTGAAAAAGCTGTTGAAGAAAATTTTATTATCCACACTATTTTGGTACGCATTAATTAGATAGTTTAAATCTAATTTGCTTAATGTTTTTACATCTGTTAATTTTTCGCCATAGCATAATTGACCTTCATGTTTTGGGTGTTTTGATCCTTCATTTGGTTGAGGGAAGTATTTATACTCATATAATGACTTATCTAAATACGGACTTCCATACACCTGAAATTGCATAGGAGTTCCGCGACCTGCGTTTACATTTGTACCTTCAAAAAAACATAAACTAGGATATAAGTTTATAGCCACATCGTTAGGTAAATTTGGCGATGGTTTAATTGGTAAACTGTACGCTGTTTGGTGTGTGTAATTTTTAACCTTAACAATTTTTAATTCACATTTTACATTGTTTTCTAGCCAGTTTTCACCATTTATCATTTGTGCATATTCTCCAATTGTCATCCCATGAACTACAGGAACAGGATGCATACCTACAAAACTTTTGTGAGCAGCTTCCAAAATTGGTCCGTCAGTATAATGACCGTTTGGATTAGGACGATCTAAAATTAATACCGGAATATTAGCTTCAGCACAAGCTTCCATGACATAATGTAAAGAAGAAATGTATGTGTAAAAACGTGCGCCAACATCTTGAATATCAAAAATCATCACCTCAATATCTTTTAATTGAGCTGCCGATGGTTTTTTATTTTTTCCGTAAAGCGACACTAAAGGTAAGCCTGTTTTGGTATCAATACCATCTTTTATATGCTCGCCAGCATCTGCAGTTCCTCTAAAACCGTGTTCGGGAGCAAAAACTTTAGTGACATTTATATTTGTAGCTAATAAAGAATCTACCAAATGGGTATAACCTTCAGTTTTAAAAATCACACTAGTTTGGTTGGCAACAATTCCAACTTTTTTATCTTTAAGAAAAGGAAGATAGTTTTCAGTTTGATTCGCACCAACAATTGGCGAGTTGTTAATAACTAATTTACTTTCAGAACTTGCTAATTGTGCAGAATTTGTAGCCGTTTCTTCTTTAGATTTAGAACCGCAGGAAATTCCTATTAAAACAAATAATAAAACTGTATTTTTGAGCATCTTTAATTGCATATTATATTTTGAATTACGAATTTTTTATAGCTAAACGCATTATTAGTAGTAAAGCGTATAAAAGTAGTGTATCGGCACCAATAATAAAAATTGGAATTACCGCAATTACTATTGGAATTATAGTAATGCTTATTGCAATTGCTACTGGATTAGGGCTGCAACAAAAAGTACGCGATAAAGTAGTGGCTTTTAATGGTCATGTAAATATTACAAATTACGATTCTAACGTATCAGATGAATCTGATATTCCTATAGATATTAATCAAGAATTTTATCCTGAATTTAAAAGTGTAACCGGAGTTTCTCATGTGCAAGCGGTTGCTAAAAAATTTGGAATTATTAGAACTACTACAGATTTTGAAGGTGTGGTTTTAAAAGGTGTTGGTGCAGATTATGATTGGCATTATCTTGAAGAGTTTTTAGTTGAAGGTCGCCTGCCACAATATACTGATGAAATAAGTAACGATGTCTTGATTTCTAGTTACCTAGCAAACCGATTAGATTTTAAAGTAGATGACAGTTTTCAAATGGTTTTTGGAAAAGAAACTGTAAATAAATTACCAACGGTAAGACAATTTAATATAATAGGGATTTTTAATTCTGGATTTCAAGAATTTGATAAAACCTTTATTGTTGGAGATTTAAAACATGTGCAACGTCTTAATAAATGGAAAGCTAATGAAATTGGAAACTTTGAAGTTTTTATTGATAACTTTTCTGATTTAGATAGAAAAGGTGTCGAAATATACCAAGCTACACCATCGCTTTTAAATGCAGAAACCATTACTCAAAAATACTATTCAATTTTCGAATGGATAAAAATATTTGACAGTAATACTTACGGGATTATTTTTATAATGATTGTAGTTGCCGGAATTAATATGATTACCACATTATTAGTACTTATTTTAGAACGCACACAAATGATTGGTATCTTAAAAGCCTTAGGAAGCTCAAATTGGAGCATCCGAAAAATGTTTCTTTACAACGCGGCTTACTTAGTAGGATTAGGGTTGTTTTGGGGAAATCTTATAGGAATTAGTTTATTATTCTTACAAAATCATTTTGGATGGTTACAATTTCCAAACCCCGAAGAGTATTATATGACGGTTATTCCGGTGCATATAGCCTTAGATTATATCATACTATTAAATGTAGGAACTTTTATCGCTTGTTTAATTATGTTGTTGATTCCTTCAATAATAATTTCAAAAATATCACCAGTTAAGGCTATAAAATTTCAATAATTTTTAAGAATTCTTAACATAATAAAAATAAAGTTTATGGTTTAGTCTTTAACTTTTACTGTAAATTTGCACGTTCGTATTGTGTAGTAATTCACGCACTACTTCAAAAAAATAAAATATGGAATACGCAAATAATATACTTGAAACCATTGGGAATACGCCATTGGTAAAATTAAATAAATTAACAGCAGAATTACCTTGCTTAGTCTTATCTAAATATGAAACTTTTAACCCAGGTAACTCGGTAAAAGATCGTATGGCTTTAAAAATGATTGAAGATGCAGAAGCAGATGGTCGCCTAAAACCAGGAGGAACTATTATTGAAGGAACTTCAGGAAATACAGGAATGGGGCTTGCACTTGCAGCAGTTGTAAAAGGTTACAAATGTATTTTTGTAATGGCAGATAAGCAAAGTAAAGAAAAAGTAGATATGCTTAAAGCTGTTGGAGCAGAAGTTGTAGTTTGTCCTACAGCCGTTGAGCCAGAAGATCCGCGTTCTTATTATTCAGTATCAAAAAGATTAGGGGAAGAAACACCAAATTCTTGGTATGTAAACCAATATGATAATCCAAGTAATGCTGCAGCACATTATGAAAGCACAGGTCCAGAAATTTGGAAACAAACCGAAGGGAAAATCACACATTTTGTAGCAGGAGTTGGTACAGGTGGAACAATTTCTGGTGTGGGAAAATACTTAAAAGAGAAAAATCCTAATATTAAAATTTGGGGAATTGATACTTACGGAAGTGTATTTAAAAAATACCACGAAACAGGTGAGTTTGATGAAAATGAAATTTACCCTTATGTAACCGAAGGTATTGGTGAAGATATATTACCAAAAAATGTAAACTTTGATATTATTGATGGTTTTACAAAAGTAACCGATAAAGACGCCGCAGTTTACACACAAAGACTAGCTAAAGAAGAAGGTATGTTTTTAGGAAACAGTGCTGGTGCAGCTATAAAAGGAATATTACAACTTAAAGAACACTTTACTAAAGATGATGTTGTAGTCGTGTTATTTCATGATCACGGAAGTCGTTATGTTGGTAAAATGTTTAATGACGAATGGATGAAAGAAATGGGTTATATTGAATAATAAAATCCTTAAAATATAATTAAAGCCTGAACGAAAGTTTGGGCTTTTTTGTTTCAAAATCAGAACGTTATTGATAATTTAATCAAAATTGTATACCTTTAGTTGCATGCAAGAAGACGTTTTACATTATATCTGGCAATATAAAAAGTTTGACAGTTCACAATTAGAAACCACACAACATGAACGTGTAAGCCTTTTGCATGTTGGTGAACATAATTTTAATTCGGGACCAGATTTTTTTAATGCACAACTTAAAATCGATGCCCAACTTTGGGCAGGTAATGTTGAAATTCATGTAAAATCTTCCGATTGGTTTGTACATCATCATGAACAAGATCCCGCTTATGATAATGTGATTTTACATGTGGTTTGGGAACATGATACAGATGTCTTTAGAAAAAATAATACAGTAATTCCTACTCTAGAATTAAAAGATGTTGTGGATTCTCAACTTATCAACAATTATAAAACTTTAATGAATAGTCATGAAAAGTGGATTAATTGTGAAACAGACTTTAAGGATATTGATGAATTTGTATTTAATAATTGGATGGAGCGTTTGTATTTTGAACGATTAGAGCGAAAATCAAATACCATTAATACACTTTTACAAGAATCTCAAAACAATTGGGAAGCTGTCTTATTTAAAATGTTGGCTAAAAATTTCGGATTAAAAGTAAATGGTGATGCATTTTATAGTTTAGCACAATCGGTAGATTTTTCAATAATTAGAAAATCGCAAAGCAAAATCATACAATTAGAAGCGTTGTTTTTTGGACAATCAGGTTTATTAGACGCAGATGAAGAAAGTGGATATTTTAAAAACCTTTCAGATGAATATCAATTTTTAAAACAGAAATTTCAATTATCAAATACTCATGTATTGCCTTTTCAGTTTTTTAGATTAAGACCGCCAAATTTCCCAACTATTCGTTTGTCTCAGTTGGCAAATTTATACCATGAGCATACTAATTTGTTTTCAAAAATTATAGAAACGAATACCTTAAATGACTTTTATGAATTATTTAAAGTTGACACCTCTCCGTTTTGGAAAACACATTATACCTTCGGAAAAACCTCAAAACCACTTTTAAAAACACTTACAAAATCATTTATAGATTTACTGTTAATAAATACCGTGTTGCCAATTAAGTTCTGTTATTCAAAACAAAACGGACATGCTATTGATGAGTTGTTGCTAGGAATTGTAAAACAAATTACCCCCGAAAAGAACAGTATCATTAAAAGTTTTAATGAATTAAAGCCAGTTTCAAAAACAGCTATGGACTCTCAAGCGTTACTTCAGCTTAAAACAGAATATTGCGATAAAAATAAATGTTTACATTGTGCGATAGGGAATGCCTTAATCATTAAATAAAATTATTACATTGCAATATGAATATTTTTTACAAAGCACTGCTATATTTTCAAAAGCGAGGATATTATGTTTGCCAACGTATTGCCGATAGATTAGGGATACGAGCAAAAGTAGTGCGCACCTCTTTTATGTATCTCACCTTTGTGACCTTAGGTTTTGGTTTCGCTTTGTATTTGTTTTTTGCCTTTTGGATGAAAATAAAAGATTTGTTATACACAAAACGCTCTTCGGTATTTGATTTATAAATATGATAAATCCACTTATAAAATTTTTTAGAACCAAAATATATATGGCAGTTTTACTGCTGTCTGTTTTATTATGTATAGGCGTTTTGGGTTTTAAAATAATGTCTCATTACTCTTGGGTTGATGCCCTTTACATGACGGTTATCACTATTACCACAGTTGGTTTTGGTGAAGTTCAACCTTTAGACGATACTTCAAAAATATTTACAGTTTTTTTAATTTTAGCAAGTGTGATTATTGTGGGGTATGCCTTAACAATTATTACGGAATATATTTTGAGTAAAAATGATATTGAAGAATTAAAACAAAAGAAAATGCAGAAAAAAATAGATGGTTTTTCTAATCATATTATTATTTGTGGATATGGTCGTAACGGAAAACAAGCAGCTGTAAAGTTGCTAGCTTACAACAAAGCATTTGTGGTTATTGAACAAAACAAAGAATTGATTGATAAACATGAAAATGAAAATATTCCCTTTGTTTTAGGAAATGCAAATGAAGATGAAATTTTATTACAAGCAGGAATTGATAAGGCAAGTACATTAATAAGCGCACTACCTAATGATGCCGATAATTTATTTGTGGTTCTATCTGCACGACAAATTAATAAAACAATGAATATTATTAGTCGTGCATCACAAGAAACTTCTTATAAGAAATTAAAACTTGCAGGCGCAAATAATGTAATTCTTCCAGATAGAATTGGTGGTGATCACATGGCGTCTTTAGTTGTAGTTCCAGATTTAATCGAATTTATTGATAATTTATCTATCGTGGGGGAGTCAAACATTAATATTGAAGAAGTCGCTGTTGAAAAACTATACGATATTTCAGAGCTTAAAACCATTAAAGATTTAGATCTTCGTAACAAAACCGGCTGTAACGTAATTGGTTATAAGGCCGCTAATGGAGAATATATTGTAAATCCTGAAGCTGAAATGCAGTTGGGAGTTGGCTCTAAAATCATTGTTTTAGGACGACCAGAGCAAATTCAAAAACTTAATTACACCTATAATATTACCTAAAGACGCAGTCTTTTTAACAACAGATGTTTTAAAAAATCGATTTTTTTTAGCATATTGTAAACTTTAACTGAATTTTAATTAAAATCTAACTAACAATTACCTTATTATGAAGAAATATCTTCTTTCAATTTTTACCTTAATATTACCATTTATTTCTATAGCTCAAGATGCTCAGGAGAAAGGAATAGATGAAAAAATAAATGATGCTTTTATGCCTGTTGCAAAATGGTGGGAGGGCTTTGTTTTAACAACGGTACCAATTGGAGAGCATGATATCCCTTTTGTTGTAATACTACTTGTTTTAGGAGCTACTTTTTTTACTATTTATTTTAGATTTCCTGCATTTACTAAATTTATTACTGCAATAAATACAGTAAGAGGAAAATATGTTGATATTGAAAAGCATGGTGTAGATAAATTATATAATAACGACGAGGCACTAGCCGAAGAAGATATTCAAGATACTATAAGAGATGAAAGTGCTCATGGAGAAGTCTCTCACTTTCAAGCCTTAGCTACTGCCGTTTCTGGAACTGTAGGTTTAGGTAACATCGCGGGTGTAGCTGTAGCTATCGCATTAGGTGGTCCTGGAGCAACGTTTTGGATGATAGTTTGTGGATTAATAGGTATGTCTACAAAATTTGTAGAATGTACATTAGGTGTTAAATATAGAGATGTAGGTGAGGATGGAACTATTTACGGAGGTCCAATGTATTACCTATCAAAAGGGTTAAAAGATATTGGATTTACTGGTGCAGGTAAAATATTAGGAGGGTTATTCGCTATACTTTGTGTGGGTGCTTCTTTTGGAGGTGGTAACGCATTTCAATCTAACCAAGCTACAGTACAATTAATTTCATTATTTGGATTAAAAGGTGGGTCTTCAGGATTTATTATAGGTATCATATTAGCTATTTTAGTAGGTATTGTAATTATTGGAGGAATAAAGCGTATTGCTAAAATTACCGAAAAAATTGTACCATTTATGGCAGGTATTTATGTGATAGCATCATTAATCATCATTTTTGCTCACATTTCTTATATTGATGACGCATTTGTTTTAATATTTGAAGGTGCTTTTACACCTATGGCAGGGCTAGGTGGTGTTGTAGGAGTTATTATTGTAGGATTTCAACGTGCAGCTTTCTCAAATGAAGCAGGAGCAGGATCTGCAGCAATTGCACATTCAGCAGTACGTACAAAATATCCAGCTTCAGAAGGTGTTGTTGCGCTTTTAGAACCCTTTATTGATACGGTTGTAATTTGTACAATGACAGCTTTAGTAATTATCTTTTTTAATATTGATGGAGATAATATGCAAAGTATATTTCAATACGGTGCAAGTGGAGGATCAGGAAGTAGCGTACTTTTAAATGATGGTTCTGGAGCAATTGGAGGTGTAGATTTAACATCTATGGCGTTTGATGCTGTTATACCAGGTTTCTCATACATACTTACTATTGCAATTGTATTATTTGCATTTTCAACTATGGTATCTTGGTCATACTACGGACTACAATCTTGGAAATATTTATTCGGAAGAGGTAAAGCTGCAGATATCGTTTACAAAATTTTATTCTTAATCTTTATCGTCATTGGAGCTGCAGTAACATTAGATGCTGTAATTAAATTCTCTGATGCCATGATATTAGCATTAGTATTCCCTAATATGATTGGTCTATTATTCTTATTCCCAAAAGTAAGAGAAGAAATGAAACGTTATATTAGAGCAATCACAATTAAAAAAGACGCTTTAGAGGATGGCCATGAAGACATCACCAAGCATATGTAACATAAACACATAATATGAATCACATAAAATCCCATTTTACGTTTACTAAAAAGCAACGGAATGGGATTTTGTGGTTATTAACTTTAGTTATTATTGGTCAGGTTGCGTATTATTTTTTTGATTTTCCTTCGGAAGATATAAACGTAGATACCCATAAATTAGCCGTTTTTCAGCATGAAATCGATTCACTTAAAGCGGTAAAGACTATTGAAAATAAACCGAAGATTTATCCCTTCAACCCTAATTTTATAACCGATTATAAAGGTTATACTTTAGGAATGACTCCAGAAGAAATAGATAGATTACATCGCTTTAGGGAAAAAGATAAGTGGGTGAATTCTATTAAAGATTTTCAGAAAGTAACTCAGGTGTCTGATTCTCTTCTAGCAGAAATCTCTCCATTTTTTAAGTTTCCAGAATGGGTCACTAATCCTAAAAAACAATACACAGCATCTTTCAAAACAAATAAACCAAAATCCGAAGCGCAGAAAATAGATTTAAACATTGCAACTTCAACCCAGCTACAAAAGGTTTACGGAATAGGTGAGTACTACGCAAATAGTATTATTAACTACAGAACAAAACATAACGGATTTGCATCTATTGTGGAACTGAATGAAATTTATGGTCTAAAACCAGAAACTATTGAGGAGCTAAAAAAATCTTTCAGTTTAAAAACTCCAAAAGCAATTACTAAAATTAATTTAAACACAGCATCAAAAGACGAATTAGTAACTATTAAATTTATAGATTATGAAATAGCTCATAACATTATAGAGTATAGAACACTACATGAAGGATTTGACTCTTTTGAGGATTTAGTAAAAGTTATAGACTTTCCGCTTAAAAAATTAGAGATAATTAAGTTATATTTACGGCTTAACTAGAATATAATAAAAATGGACAATAGATACTTCACTGAAGAGCATAATTTATTTAGACAAAGTTTAGCCGATTTTTTAAATAAAGAAGTTGTGCCTCACATTGAAAAATGGGAAAAAACAGGTCATATAGAACGTTTTATATGGGAGAAATTTGGTGAAATGGGGTTTTTCGGAATCGCATATCCTGAAGCTTATGGAGGTATGGATTTAGATTTGTTTTATACCGTTATCTTCTTAGAAGAACTTCAAAAAGTGAATTCTGGAGGTTTTGCAGCAGCAATGTGGGCACATGCTTACTTAGCAATGACGCATGTTAATGCAGAAGGAAGCGAAGAAATAAAACAAAAATATCTAACAAAAAGTATTACAGGAGAGTTTATTGGTGCTATGGCAGTAACCGAACCTTTTGGAGGTAGTGATGTTGCAGGAATGCGCACTACAGCTGTGAAAAAAGGAGATACCTACGTTATTAATGGCTCTAAAACATTTATTACAAACGGTGTGTATAGCGACTATATCGTTGTTGCAGCCAAAACAAGTCCTGAACTTGGTAATAAAGGAATAAGTATGTTTATTGTAGATAGAGATACAAAAGGAGTTAGCGCAACTAAGTTAGATAAATTAGGTTGGAGAGCTAGTGATACCGGAGAAATAGCTTTCGATAATGTTATAATTCCTGCAAGCCATTTAATGGGTGAAGAAGGAAAAGGTTTTCCATACATTATGCAACATTTTGCTTTCGAACGTTTAATTATGGGAATTAATGCACATGCTAAAGCTGAATTTGCTTTAGAATATGCTGTGAAATATATGGGTGAACGTCAAGCATTTGGGCAATCAATAAATAAATTTCAAGCACTTCGTCATACAATGGCAGATTGCTATGCAGATATGGAAGTGTGTAAAGAATTTAATTACACAGTAGCCGCGAGATTAGATAAAAATGAATACGTTGTAAAAGAAGCAACTATTTCTAAACTACGTTCTACAAAAATGTCAGATGAAGTTATTTATCAATGTCTTCAAATGTTAGGAGGTTATGGTTATATGGAAGATTATCCAATGGCACGCTTAGCTCGTGATAGTAGATTAGGACCAATTGGAGGAGGAACTTCTGAAATCCTTAGAGAGATTATCGCTAAAATGGTAATCGATAAGAAAGAGTACAAGCCAGCGGTTAAGCATTAATTAGATTGGTGTTTTAGCGAAAATTATTTTCAATTTTCTAAAATGGTAATCGATAAGAAAGAGTATAAGCCAGCGGTTAAGCATTAATTAGATTGGTGTTTTAGCGAAAATTATTTTTTATTTGCTAAAATGGTAATCGATAAGAAAGAGTACAAGCCAGCGGTTAAGCATTAATTATATTAGCATTTTAGCAAAAATTATTTTTTATTTGCTAAAATAATAATGATATAAACTTACTGTCTGTTCAAGCGGAGTTAAGAACTATCGCTAATCCAGAATTATAAATATTAAAAACCTGCTTTTAAGTAGGTTTTTTTTTAAACCAATTTTTTTATAATATCTTAGATATAAAATAATAACTATGAAATTCAACATTACAAAACAACTGTTTACTGTAAGCGTATTTTTATTTACAATTTTTGCAACTTCACAAACCGAAGTGAAAAATAAAATTGTAGACTTCACCTCTCTAATTCCAATTGAGAGCGCAAGTATATATGTAAAAAACACAACTATTGGTACAGTAAGTAATCAAGATGGGAAATTTGTATTGCAAGTACCTCAAGAATTTGCAACCGATACACTTATTATATCTTCTATAGGTTATAAAAGTTACAAAATACCTGTTAATGAATTTGATAATTCTTTTGATGTTTACCTTGAAGAAGACGTTGCTGCTTTAGATGAAATTATCCTAATTGCCGAAAAACGTCCTAAAACTGGTAATGATATTATGCTTAAAGCACTTGAGAAATTACCAGAAAACTTGCCCGATTCAGCATATATTCAAAAAGGATTTTTACGTCATAAAGAACGAAATACTAAAGAATTTAAATGGCTTATTGAGAGTGCAATTACAATTTATGATTCAGGATATGCTGCACCATCAAAAGATTTCTTAAAGGTAAATGTTGATGAGATGCGTAAAAGTTACGATTTACGTGAAGTAGATAGTCTGTTTTCATATTATTCATACTTAAAACGAAATAAAGCCAATAAAAATCTAAAATCAACAGGATTAAGACGAGACACCATTAAAACATCGTCATTAGTGAAAGCTATAAAATGGAATGACACCAGAATTAACGGATTAGAAAACCTTTTTCAAGGAAAACTAAATGTTATAAGAAATTCAAATGTTGAAAATGCACTATTTGGTCCTGATATGTTGAAAAAACATCATTTTGAATTAGATACTGTATTGGTTGATAATGCAAGAAAAATCTATAAAATTAAAATTTCAGAAGGTCTAGAATTTGTTGGATTAGATACCGAAGGAATTTATAACGAAGGTTTTCATCCCCAAGGTTGGATTTATGTTTACTGGGATAATTATGCTATTAAAAAGTTGGAGTATGAATTAGTAGCAGCTTCAAAACCGCAAAAAAGCAGAAGCAAAACGCTTTTTGGAACACAGTTAAATCATAAATTGGTAATTACCTATATGGAATACAATGAAAAAATGTATCCTAATTATATGTATTACGAAACGCCAAAGCTGGTTAACGTAGGATATAAATCTAAAGAAAAAGTAAGCGAAGCAGAAAAAAATAAATATTTTAATGAAAAACGCTACTATTATGCGATTCAAGAAATACTATTTTCAGAAATTATAGAAGACAAACAAATCATCGCTAAAACACTAGAAGGTAAATGGGATGCCGATATTTTTTCAGCAAAACCTTATAATAAAGATTTTTGGTTAAATTATAACATTTTATTAGAGAGTGAAGAAGATGAGCAACTCATAAAAGACTTAACGCAAAGAGCCTCTTTATTTAAACAATAATATTTTTAAAGTTTTTAATTGTTAGTCATAAAATACTTTTTATATTTGCAGCCTTAAAAATTCTAAAAGAGAGGAGGTTAAGACACTATGTTAATAATACCAATTAAAGAAGGAGAAAATATAGATAGAGCATTAAAACGTTACAAGCGAAAGTTTATGAAAACGGGAGCTAAACGCGCACTACAAACAGGTAAAGAGTTTACTAAACCATCTGTAGCGAAAAGAGCACAAGTTCAAAAAGCTCAATATGTTCAAAACTTAAGAGATCGAGAAGCAATATAATTGCAATTATATTTCAAAGTAAAAAGTCCTGCATAATCGCAGGACTTTTTTTATACCATAACTTTAACATAATATCAGCGCAAATTTCTTACCTTCATTTTTCATATTATATATATGCCCGTACACTCATTTACAGAATATCTACTACACGAAAAAAACTATTCGTTACTCACTATTAAATCTTACACCAAAGATTTGCGAGATTTCTCAGAATTTATTCAAGCTGAATATGAAACTGGTATTGTGGCCATAAACTATCAGCAAATAAGACCATGGATTGTATCTTTAGTAGATAAAGGGCTTTCAAACCGTACTATTAATAGAAAAATATCAACACTCAATACGTTTTATAAATTTTTACTTAAAGTAGAAATGATCTCCGATAACCCATTAGAGAAACATAAAGCATTAAAAGTGAAGAAAACCATTCAAATTCCGTTTTCAGAAAATGAAATAAATACAGTCTTACAAGAATTAAAAAATGAAACCTCTTTTGAAGGTGTAAGAAACCGGTTAATAGTAGAATTGTTTTATGCCACAGGAATAAGACGTATTGAACTCGTACAATTACAACTCACAGATATTGATCTTTCAAACCAGACTTTAAAAGTTTTAGGAAAACGAAATAAAGAAAGATACATCCCTTTAATTCCATCGGTATGCGATACTATAAAAGAGTATTTAAGCCTAAGGATTAATTTAGAGACAATTACAGATTACACACAATTATTTTTAACAAAAAAGGGTGTGAAAATTTACGAAAGACTTGTGTACAGAATTATAAATGATTATTTTAGTAAAGCATCTACAAAGGTAAAAACGAGTCCGCATATAATAAGGCACTCATTTGCAACTCATTTACTAAATCAAGGTGCAAATTTAAATGCTGTAAAAGAACTTCTAGGACATTCAAGTCTAGCAGCAACTCAGGTTTATACGCATAATAGTATAGCCGAATTAAAAAAAGTGTACGCAAATACACACCCAAGAAGTAAGAAATGACAATAAAAGATTATGTCTAACCACTTAAAAAAAGAAGAGTATGAAAGTAAACACGCAATCAGTCAACTTTAACGCAGATCAAAAGTTAATAGACTTCATTCAAAAGCGTATGGACAAGTTAGATTTATTTTACGATAAAATAATTCAGTCGGATGTGTACCTAAAAGTCGAAAACACAAGCGAGAAAGAAAATAAAATATTTGAAGCAACAGTAAGTATCCCTGGAGATACACTAGTTGTGAAGAAACAATGTAAAACCTTTGAAGAGGGAGTAGACGTTGCCGTTTCGTCGCTTGAAAGACAGTTAAAAAAGAAAAAAGAAAAATTAAGAGCACATTTATAATAAAAATATTAAAAAAATGTTTTGATTAAATAAATATTTTTCTACATTTGCAGTCCGTTAGAAATAGCGGGCTTTTTTAATGATAAGAAAGTAATTAAAAAGCCGATGTAGCTCAGCTGGCTAGAGCAGCTGATTTGTAATCAGCAGGTCGTGGGTTCGAGTCCCTCCATCGGCTCTTTTTAAAGTTCTTTTGAAGTACTGAAATAAAAAAGATTAAAATTTATTTTTTAAGTTTTAATCGTATTGGGGAGATACTCAAGCGGCCAACGAGGGCAGACTGTAAATCTGCTGACTACGTCTTCGCAGGTTCGAATCCTGCTCTCCCCACAAATTTTATTAGATTAACTCAAAGTAAAAGCGTATTTTTGCACACGTTAATCAAAACAAAGTGATTTAAGCTCGTCTTAAATAGGGTTAAAAATCAATCCACACATTAAAATATTGAAAACCATTAGTTACGAAAGTAATTATAAATGCGAGAGTAGCTCAGTTGGTAGAGCGTCAGCCTTCCAAGCTGAATGTCGCCAGTTCGAACCTGGTCTCTCGCTCTAAGTTCTTACGAAAGTAAGCATCCTTTTTTTGAAGTCATTAATGTGGTTTTAAAAGCAGATAGGGAATGAAAACTTTACGCCGGTGTAGCTCAGGGGTAGAGCGTTTCCTTGGTAAGGAAGAGGTCACGAGTTCAATTCTCGTCATTGGCTCAACTAAAAGAAACAAAATTAAATTTTTGAACATTAATATTAAATAAGATTAAAATAAATTAAACATGGCAAAGGCAACTTTCGATCGTTCAAAACCACATTTAAATATTGGTACAATTGGACACGTAGATCACGGTAAAACAACTTTAACTGCTGCTATTACTAAAGTATTAGCTGATGCAGGTTTATCAGAAGCAAGAGATTTCGATCAAATTGATAACGCTCCAGAAGAAAAAGAAAGAGGTATAACAATTAATACTTCACACGTAGAGTACGCAACAGAAAATCGTCATTACGCACACGTTGACTGTCCAGGTCACGCCGATTACGTAAAGAACATGGTAACTGGTGCTGCACAAATGGATGGTGCTATCTTAGTAGTAGCTGCAACTGATGGTCCTATGCCACAAACACGTGAGCACATCTTATTAGGTCGTCAGGTAGGAATTCCTCGTATGGTTGTATTCATGAATAAAGTGGATATGGTTGATGATGAAGAGTTACTAGAATTAGTAGAAATGGAAATCAGAGATTTATTATCTTTCTATGAGTATGATGGAGATAATGGACCTGTAGTAGCTGGATCTGCATTAGGAGCACTTAACGGTGAGCAAAAATGGGTTGATACAGTAATGGAATTGATGGCTCAAGTTGATGCTTGGATCGAAGAACCATTAAGAGAAGTTGATAAAGATTTCCTTATGCCTATTGAAGATGTATTTTCAATTACAGGACGTGGAACTGTAGCAACAGGACGTATCGAAACTGGTATCGCTAATACAGGAGATCCTGTAGAGATTATTGGTATGGGTGCTGAAAAATTAACATCTACTATTACAGGAATCGAAATGTTCCGTCAAATATTAGATAGAGGAGAAGCTGGAGATAACGCTGGTATCTTATTAAGAGGAATTGAGAAATCTCAAATCTCTAGAGGTATGGTAATCGTTAAGCCAGGATCTGTAACACCACATAAAAAATTCAAAGCTGAGGTTTATATCCTTAAGAAAGAAGAAGGTGGACGTCACACTCCATTCCATAACAACTACCGTCCACAGTTTTACGTACGTACAACGGATGTAACTGGTAACATTATGCTTCCTGATGGAGTTGAAATGGTAATGCCAGGAGATAACCTTACAATTACAGTTGAGTTAATTCAAACAATTGCAATGAACATAGGTTTACGTTTCGCTATCCGTGAAGGTGGTAGAACAGTAGGTGCTGGTCAGGTAACTGAAATTTTAGATTAAATTATAAAATCAAATATTATAATTAAGGCGTCTCTAACGAGATGCCTTGATTAATATTTACGGGCGTAGCTCAGTTGGTAGAGCACTGGTCTCCAAAACCAGGTGTCGGGAGTTCGAGTCTCTCCGCCCGTGCTAATAAAAAAACAGATGGCAGGAATTGTAAATTACGTAAAGGAATCTTTTGATGAATTAAAAAACAACGTGACGTGGCCAACATGGGCAGAAGCGCAAAGTTTAACAGTACTAGTTGCTGTGTTTTCTATTGTATTCGCTCTTACTGTTTGGGGTATTGACACTGTTTTTAGTAATGTTATTGAAACCTATTTTAGTTGGATTAAGAACTAAAGAAAAATAATTGAATGTCTGAAACTAGTGTAAATAAGAAGTGGTACGTAGTTAGAGCTGTAAGCGGTCAAGAAAATAAGATTAAAGCTTATATTGAGAGTGAAATTTCTCGATTAGGTTTAGAAGATTATGTTGATCAAGTTTTAGTTCCTACAGAGAAAGTGATTCAGATACGTAATGGGAAAAAATTACACAAAGAACGTGTATATTTTCCAGGTTACATTATGATTCAAGCCAACTTAAGTGGAGAAATACCACATATTATCAAATCAATAACTAACGTTATTGGTTTTCTTGGTGAAGTAAAAGGAGGAGATCCTGTACCATTAAGACAATCTGAAGTAAATAGAATGTTAGGTAAAGTTGATGAACTTACTGTTGATGCTGATGCAAATGTAGCAATACCATTTACATTAGGAGAAACAGTTAAAGTTATTGATGGACCATTTAATGGATTCGATGGTACTATCGAGAAGATAAACGAAGAAAAACGCAAACTTGAAGTAATGGTAAAAATATTTGGAAGAAAAACACCATTAGAATTAAGTTATATGCAAGTTGAAAAAATTTAATAATTGTTACATACAAAGCCGTATGTCTTTTTTGCTTCCACAATAAAAGATATACAAAACAAAACACAGTAAAATGGCAAAAGAATTAAGTAAAGTAGTTAAATTACAAGTTCGGGGAGGTGCTGCGAATCCATCGCCACCGGTAGGACCCGCTTTAGGAGCTGCTGGAGTTAATATTATGGAGTTTTGTAAACAGTTCAACGCTAGAACCCAGGATAAAGCTGGAAAAGTTCTACCTGTTGTTATATCTGTTTTCAAAGACAAATCATTTGATTTCGTAATAAAAACACCACCAGCTGCAGTACAATTATTAGAAGCGGCCAAAGTAAAAAAAGGATCTGGAGAACCGAACAGAAAGAAAGTAGCTAAAGTAACTTGGGATCAAGTTAAAGCAATAGCAGAAGATAAGATGCAAGATTTAAATGCATTTACAATTGAATCTGCTATGAAAATGGTTGCAGGAACTGCAAGATCAATGGGTATCACTGTTAATGGCGGTGAAGCACCTAACTAAAAAATTTTTGAAATGGCAAGAATGACAAAAAATCAAAAAGACGCAAGAGCTAAAGTTGAGAAAAACAAAACTTACTCTCTTGAAGAAGCTTCGGCTTTATTAAAAGAAATAACTTACACGAAATTTGACGCGTCAGTAGATTTAGCTATTAGATTAGGAGTAGATCCACGTAAAGCAAATCAAATGGTAAGAGGTGTAGTTTCTCTTCCTCATGGAACAGGTAAAGATATGAAAGTATTAGCACTTGTTACTCCAGATAAGGAAGAAGAAGCAAAAGCTGCAGGAGCAGACTACGTAGGTTTAGACGAATATTTACAAAAAATCAAAGATGGTTGGACAGATGTTGACGTTATCGTTACAATGCCAAGTATCATGGGTAAATTAGGTCCATTAGGACGTGTTTTAGGGCCAAGAGGTTTAATGCCTAATCCTAAAACAGGAACTGTAACTATGGATGTTGCTAAAGCTGTAAGCGAAGTAAAAGCAGGGAAAATAGATTTCAAAGTAGACAAAACAGGTATTATTCACGCTCCTATTGGGAAAGCGTCATTTACTGCAGATAAACTTGTAGGAAATGCTGAAGAATTGTTATCTACAATAATGAAACTTAAACCTACTGCTGCTAAAGGAACATACGTAAAAAGCATCTTTATGTCTTCTACTATGAGTCCAAGTATATCAATAGATACTAAAATTGGTTAGTAGTTAAACTTTTATATTATGACAAGAGAAGAAAAATCACAAGTAATTGAAGAGTTGACTGCTCAATTAGCAGATAATGCAAATATATATCTTGCAGATATGTCTGGATTAAATGCAGGAAACACTTCAGATTTACGTCGTGCTTGTTTTAAAGCAAACGTAAAATTAGCTGTAGTAAAAAATACATTATTATCTAAGGCTATGGAAGCTTCAGACCGTGAGTTTGGAAATTTACCATCAGTACTTAAAGGCAATACGTCTGTAATGTATTCTGAAACTGGAAACGCACCAGCAAAAGTAATCAAAGCATTTCGTAAAAAATCTGATAAGCCATTGCTTAAAGGAGCTTTTATTGAAGAAGCAGTTTACATTGGTGATGATCAGTTAGACATGTTAGTTGATATCAAATCTAAAGAAGAGTTAATTGGAGATGTAATAGCATTATTACAATCACCAGCTAAGAACGTTGTTTCAGCTCTTAAATCTAGTGGAGGTAAACTAGCAGGTATTCTTAAAACACTTTCTGAGAAATCAGAATAGTATTAAATAGTACGCACTTTATTACAATTATATTATTATTAAAATTTATTAAAACGATAGAAAAATGGCAGATTTAAAAGATTTCGCAGAACAATTAGTTAACTTAACAGTAAAAGAAGTTAACGAATTAGCAACTATATTAAAAGATGAGTACGGTATTGAGCCTGCTGCTGCTGCTGTAGCAGTTGCTGCTGGAGGTGCTGCAGGTGGTGAAGCTGCCGATGAGCAAACTGAATTCGATGTTATCTTAAAAGCAGCAGGTGCTTCTAAGTTAGCAGTTGTAAAATTAGTTAAAGAATTAACTGGTTTAGGATTAAAAGAAGCTAAAGGATTAGTTGATGGAGCACCAAGCCCTATCAAAGAAGCAGTTTCTAAAGATGAAGCTGAAGCATTAAAAGCACAGTTAGAAGAAGCAGGAGCTGAGGTTGAGCTTAAGTAAGCACAACTCATAACAAATTATGGTTTAGGTCTAGAGATTGTCTCTAAGACCTAAACCCTTTTGTGTATATAAAGGTATACATAGAAAAAACAATTTTTTTTTAATCAAAATCTCGTTCATCGATGTTAGCAAAAAAAGCTGAAAGATTAAATTTCTCTTCTATTGTAAATAGAACTGAATATCCCGATTTCTTGGATATTCAAATCAAATCCTTCCAGGATTTTTTCCAATTAGAGACTAAATCTGAAGAAAGAGGGAATGAAGGTCTGTATAACACCTTCATGGAAAATTTCCCTATTACAGACACACGTAATCAATTTGTTTTGGAATTCCTGGATTACTTTATTGATCCACCAAGATACTGTCTTGAAGAATGTATTGAAAGAGGTCTAACTTACAGTGTTCCGTTAAAAGCAAGGTTAAAATTGTATTGTACAGATCCTGAACATGAAGACTTCGAAACTATCGTTCAAGATGTATACTTAGGTACAATTCCTTACATGACACCTAGTGGTACTTTCTGTATTAATGGAGCAGAACGTGTTGTTGTTTCTCAATTACACAGATCTCCAGGAGTATTCTTTAGTCAGTCATTCCACGCGAATGGAACCAAATTATATTCTGCCAGAGTAATCCCTTTTAAAGGATCTTGGATAGAATTCGCCACAGATATCAATCAAGTAATGTATGCTTACATTGATAGAAAGAAAAAATTACCTGTAACTACTTTATTCAGAGCAATCGGTTTTGAACGCGATAAAGATATTCTTGAGATTTTTGATCTTGCAGAAGAAGTAAAAGTTTCTAAATCAGGATTAAAAAAAGTAATAGGTCGTAAACTTGCTGCACGTGTACTTAACACATGGCATGAAGATTTCGTTGATGAAGATACTGGTGAAGTAGTATCTATTGAACGTAACGAAATTGTTTTAGATCGTGATACAATAATAGATAAAGATAATATAGAAGAAATTCTTGACGCAGGTGTAAAAACTATTCTTTTACATAAAGAAAGTGCACAACAAGGAGATTACGCTATTATACATAATACACTTCAAAAGGATCCAACCAATTCTGAAAAAGAAGCTGTAGAACACATTTACCGTCAACTACGTAATGCTGAGCCGCCAGATGAGGAGACAGCGCGTGGTATTATTGACAAATTATTCTTTTCTGACCAACGTTATTCTCTTGGAGAAGTTGGACGTTACAGAATGAACAAAAAATTACAGTTAGATATCGGTATGGATAAGCAAGTGCTTACCAAAGAAGATATCATTACTATCATAAAATATTTAATCGAGCTTATCAACTCAAAAGCTGAGATTGATGATATTGATCACTTATCTAACCGTCGTGTACGTACAGTAGGTGAACAATTATCTTCTCAATTTGGTGTTGGTTTAGCACGTATGGCACGTACAATTCGTGAACGTATGAACGTTCGTGATAACGAAGTATTTACACCTATTGATTTAATTAATGCGAAAACATTATCATCAGTAATTAATTCATTCTTCGGTACCAACCAGTTATCTCAATTTATGGATCAAACCAATCCTCTTGCAGAGATTACGCACAAGCGTCGTCTTTCAGCATTAGGACCTGGAGGTTTATCAAGAGAAAGAGCAGGTTTTGAGGTACGTGATGTTCACTATACACACTACGGAAGACTTTGTCCAATTGAAACTCCTGAGGGACCAAATATTGGATTGATATCTTCATTATCTGTTTATGCGAAAGTAAACGGAATGGGATTCATTGAAACCCCATATAGAAAATCTGAAAATGGAGTTGTTGACATTAAAAATGCACCAACTTATTTAAGTGCTGAAGAAGAAGAAGGTATGCTTATCGCTCAAGCCAATATTAAAATTGATGAGAACGGTAAAATACTAGAAGACAAAATTATTTCGAGACAAGAAGGTGATTTCCCGGTAATAGATCCTGTAAATGTAAATTATACAGATGTAGCACCAAATCAAATTGCTTCAATCTCGGCATCTTTAATTCCTTTCTTAGAGCATGATGATGCAAATAGAGCCCTGATGGGATCTAATATGATGCGTCAAGCAGTACCGTTATTAAAACCACAAGCACCAATTGTAGGTACAGGTTTAGAACGTCAAGTTGCAAGAGACTCTAGAGTTTTAATTAATGCAGAAGGCGCAGGAACTGTTGAGTATGTAGATGCTCAAAAAGTAACTATTAGATATGAACGTACTGAAGAAGCTGCAATGGTTAGCTTTGAAAGTGACACTAAAACATATCCTTTAGTAAAATTCAGAAAAACCAATCAAGGTACCAATATCAACCTTAAACCTATCGTTGTGAAAGGTGATAAAGTTGAAAAAGGACAAGTACTTTGTGAAGGTTATGCAACTGAAAATGGAGAGTTAGCACTTGGTAGAAATATGAAAGTAGCCTTTATGCCTTGGAAAGGGTATAACTTTGAGGATGCAATTGTAATTTCAGAAAAAGTTGTTAGAGACGATGTATTTACATCTATCCATATTGATGAATACTCATTAGAAGTAAGAGATACAAAATTAGGAAACGAAGAGTTAACTAATGATATCCCTAACGTATCGGAAGAGGCTACAAAAGACCTTGACGAAAATGGTATGATTCGTATTGGAGCAGAAATTAAACCAGGTGATATCCTTATCGGAAAAATTACACCAAAAGGGGAATCTGATCCAACACCAGAAGAAAAACTTCTTAGAGCAATTTTTGGAGATAAAGCAGGAGATGTAAAAGATGCTTCGCTTAAAGCTTCACCATCATTACATGGTGTAGTTATCGATAAAAAATTATTTGCTAGAGCAGTAAAAGATAAACGTAAGAGAGCTAAAGATAAAGAAGATATCGAAGCTTTAGAGAACATTTACTACAGAAAATTTGACGAATTAAAAGAAGTTTTAATTGAAAAATTATTTGTAATCGTAAACGGAAAAACTGCACAAGGTATCTTTAACGATTTAGGTGAAGAAATTATTCCAAAAGGTAAAAAATATACCTTAAAAATGCTAAACGCTGTAGAT
The DNA here is from genome assembly GCF_052934785.1 of Lacinutrix undariae. NCBI lineage: Bacteria > Pseudomonadati > Bacteroidota > Flavobacteriia > Flavobacteriales > Flavobacteriaceae > Lacinutrix > Lacinutrix undariae. The sequence goes on along the minus strand of NZ_CM128809.1, from coordinate 412,583 downwards.
GACTATACGCACTTAACATCAGGAATTTGGACAACCGACGATCATATTAACGCACTTGTTGCTGATTTAATTCACAACTACAAAATAAAAGAAAACGACTTACAAGGTTCATTAAGACGTGAGAAGTTTACTATATCTGTAGGAGATGAGTTACCAGCAGGAATCATCAAACTTGCTAAAGTATACGTTGCCAAAAAACGTAAACTTAAAGTAGGGGATAAAATGGCAGGACGTCACGGTAATAAAGGTATTGTTGCACGTATTGTACGTCAAGAAGATATGCCTTTCTTAGCAGACGGAACTCCAGTAGATATTGTATTAAATCCGTTAGGTGTACCATCTCGTATGAACATTGGACAGATCTATGAAACTGTATTAGGTTGGGCAGGACAAAAATTAGGACGTACTTATGCGACACCAATTTTTGACGGAGCTACTTTAGATCAAATTAATGGATTTACAGACGAAGCTGGTGTACCAAGATTTGGTCATACTTACCTATACGATGGTGGAACAGGAGATCGTTTTGATCAACCTGCAACTGTTGGGGTAATTTATATGATTAAATTAGGTCACATGATTGATGATAAGATGCACGCACGTTCAATAGGACCATACTCACTTATTACACAACAACCACTTGGAGGTAAAGCTCAATTTGGGGGTCAACGTTTTGGAGAGATGGAAGTTTGGGCACTAGAGGCTTATGGAGCTTCAGCAACTTTACGTGAGATCTTAACAGTAAAATCTGATGATGTTATAGGTAGAGCTAAAACTTACGAAGCTATCGTAAAAGGAGAGCCAATGCCAGAACCAGGACTACCTGAATCTTTCAACGTACTTATGCACGAATTGAAAGGACTAGGGTTAGATATTAGATTAGAAGAATAAATTTTAGTACGTAGTTGTAGTCTTCATTTATAAAGTAACTGAAGACTACACACTACAACTGATTACTATAAAATTATGGCAAAAAAACAAGATAAAAATACAGTACAGAGATTTAATAAAATCTCTATTGGTTTAGCATCGCCTGAGTCTGTTTTAGCAGCATCTAGAGGAGAGGTTTTAAAACCTGAAACTATTAATTATCGAACACATAAACCAGAAAGAGATGGTTTATTCTGTGAGCGTATTTTTGGTCCTGTTAAGGATTTTGAATGTGCTTGTGGTAAATATAAAAGAATACGTTACAAAGGAATTGTTTGTGACCGTTGTGGTGTTGAAGTAACAGAGAAAAAAGTACGTAGAGACAGAGTAGGACACATTAATTTAGTGGTTCCTGTAGCTCATATCTGGTATTTCCGTTCTTTACCAAACAAAATAGGATACTTATTAGGATTACCATCTAAGAAATTAGATATGATTATTTACTACGAACGTTATGTAGTAATTCAACCAGGTAACGCTAATAATGCCGAAGGTGAACCTCTTCAAAAAATGGACTTCTTAACAGAAGAAGAATATTTAAATGTTTTAGAGACTTTACCGCAAGATAACCAATATCTTGATGATACAGACCCAAACAAGTTTATCGCTAAAATGGGAGCAGAATGTTTAATAGACATTTTAGGACGTATCAATTTAGATGAATTATCTTATGATTTACGTCATAAAGCAAATAACGAAACCTCTAAACAACGTAAAACCGAAGCGTTAAAACGTTTACAAGTTGTTGAAGCGTTTAGAGATTCTAATGCACACCGTGAGAATAGACCAGAATGGATGATAATGAAAGCCATTCCAATCATTCCGCCAGAATTACGTCCATTAGTACCATTAGATGGTGGTCGTTTTGCAACATCAGATTTAAATGATCTTTATCGTCGTGTAATTATCCGTAACAACCGTCTTAAAAGATTAGTTGAGATAAAAGCACCAGAAGTGATTTTACGTAATGAAAAACGTATGTTACAAGAATCAGTAGATTCATTATTTGATAACACACGTAAATCATCTGCAGTAAAAACAGATTCTAACAGACCATTAAAATCATTATCAGATTCACTTAAAGGTAAGCAAGGGCGTTTCCGTCAAAACTTACTTGGTAAGCGTGTTGATTATTCTGCACGTTCTGTAATTGTTGTAGGACCTGAATTAAAATTATACGAATGTGGATTGCCTAAAAATATGGCAGCTGAACTTTACAAACCTTTTGTAATTAGAAAACTAATTGAAAGAGGAATTGTAAAAACAGTAAAATCTGCAAAGAAAATTATAGACCGTAAAGAACCTGTAGTTTGGGATATCTTAGAAAATGTTTTAAAAGGACATCCAGTTCTTTTAAATCGTGCTCCTACGTTACACAGACTTGGTATCCAAGCGTTCCAACCTAAATTAATTGAAGGAAAAGCTATTCAACTTCACCCATTAGTGTGTACTGCATTTAATGCCGATTTTGATGGTGACCAGATGGCAGTTCACTTGCCGTTAGGACCTGAAGCTATTTTAGAGGCGCAAATGTTAATGTTAGCATCTCACAATATCTTAAACCCTGCAAATGGTGCTCCAGTTACTGTACCATCTCAGGATATGGTACTTGGTCTTTACTATATGACCAAGCACAGATTAAATACTGCAGATTATACAGTATTAGGTGAAGGCTTAACATTTTATTCTCCAGAAGAGGTAACTATTGCTTACAATGAGAAAAAGGTAGAACTTAATGCCGGTATCAAAGTAAGAACACATGATGTTAACGAAGAAGGAGAACACATTACAAGAATTATAGAAACTACTGTAGGACGTGTACTTTTCAACGAAAAAGTTCCAGCTGCAGCAGGATATATAAATGAAGTCTTAACAAAAAAATCTCTTAGAGATATTATCCATGGCATTTTAAAAGCTACAAGTGTACCGGAAACGGCTGATTTTCTTGATGAGATAAAAACTCTAGGTTATAAATTTGCATTCCAAGGTGGATTATCATTCAGTTTAGGTGACATTATTATTCCTGCTGAAAAACCAGCTCTTATTGACAAAGCTAACGGTTTAGTTGATGGTATTATGGGTAACTATAATATGGGACTTATTACAAATAACGAACGTTATAACCAGGTTATTGATATTTGGACGTCTACAAATGCTGAATTGACTGAACTGTCAATGAAACGTATTCGTGAAGACCAACAAGGATTCAACTCGGTGTTTATGATGCTTGATTCTGGTGCAAGGGGTTCTAAAGAACAAATTCGTCAGTTAACAGGTATGCGTGGATTAATGGCGAAACCTAAAAAATCTACCGCAGGTGGGGGATCTATTATTGAAAATCCAATTCTTTCTAACTTTAAGGAAGGTCTTTCAATTTTAGAATACTTTATCTCTACTCACGGTGCTCGTAAAGGACTTGCCGATACAGCACTTAAAACTGCCGATGCAGGTTACTTAACACGTCGTTTAGTAGATGTATCTCAAGATGTAATTATTTACAGTGAAGACTGTGGAACATTAAGAGGTATTTCAGTATCAGCATTAAAGAAAAATGAAGAGATTGTTGAAAAATTAGAAGACAGAATTGTTGGGCGTACGTCATTAAACGATGTATATGATCCAATAACAGAAGAACTTTTAGTTGCAGCAGGAGATCATATTCACGATAATATAGCAAAACGTATTGGAGCCTCTGCATTAGAGTCTATCGAAGTACGTTCAGCATTATCATGTGAAGCTAAAAAAGGAATTTGCTCTAAATGTTACGGACGTAACCTTGCAACCGGTAAAATGGTACAAAGAGGTGAAGCTGTAGGTGTAGTTGCTGCACAATCAATTGGAGAACCTGGTACACAGTTAACACTTCGTACATTCCACGTAGGGGGTATTGCAGGAAACATTTCAGAAGACAACAAACTAACAGTTAAGTTTGATGGTATTGCTGAAATAGAAGACCTAAAAACTGTAAAATCAACAGACAACGAAGGGAATGAAGTAGATGTAGTAATATCTCGTACTTCTGAACTTAAATTGGTAGATGCTAAAACAGGTATCACATTAAGTAATAACAACATTCCTTACGGATCATTTGTATATGTTAAGAATGGAGATAAAGTTAAGAAAGATGATGTAATTTGTGCATGGGATCCATATAATGGTGTTATTATTTCGGAATTTGCTGGTAAAGTACGTTACGAAAACATCGAACAAGGGATAACTTACCAAGTTGAAATTGATGAACAAACAGGATTCCAAGAAAAAGTAATTTCTGAATCTAGAAATAAAAAGTTAATCCCAACACTTCATATTGATGATGCAAAAGGAGAAACTATTCGTTCATACAATTTACCAGTAGGTGCTCACATCATGGTAGATACCGATGAGAAAATTGAAATCGGTAAGATTTTAGTTAAAATTCCTCGTACTTCTGCTAAAGCAGGGGATATTACAGGAGGTTTACCACGTGTAACTGAATTATTTGAAGCACGTAATCCTTCTAACCCAGCAGTAGTAAGTGCTATTGATGGTGTTGTATCTTTCGGTAAAATTAAACGTGGTAATCGTGAGATTATTATAGAATCTAAAACAGGAGATATTAAGAAATACTTAGTTAAATTATCAAGTCAGATTCTTGTACAAGAAAATGATTTTGTAAAAGCTGGTATTCCTTTATCTGATGGTTCTATAACACCAAACGATATCTTAAACATTAAAGGGCCATCTGCAGTACAACAATACTTAGTAAACGAAGTACAAGAAGTATACCGTTTACAAGGTGTGAAAATTAATGATAAGCACTTTGAGGTTGTTGTAAGACAAATGATGCGTAAAGTAAAAATTATTGATTCTGGAGATACAATATTCTTAGAAGATCAATTAGCTCATAAAGCTGACTTTATTGAAGAAAATGATAAAATTTTCGGATTAAAAGTAGTTGAAGATGCTGGTGACTCTAGTACACTTAAACCAGGTCAGATTATTACATTACGTGAATTAAGAGACGAAAACTCAATATTACGTAGAGAGGACAAACAATTAGCTACTGCTCGTGAAGCGCAACCAGCTACTGCAACTCCAATCTTACAAGGTATTACAAGAGCATCGTTACAAACTAAATCGTTTATATCTGCTGCATCATTCCAGGAAACTACTAAGGTTCTTAATGAAGCTGCTGTAAATGGTAAGATTGATTACCTTGAAGGTCTTAAAGAAAATGTAATTGTTGGTCATAGAATTCCTGCAGGAACCGGTGTAAGAAGATACGAAAGTATTATCGTTGGATCTAAAGCAGAATTTAATGAGATGATGAAAGCTAAAGAAGAAATGAATTTTAACTAAATAGAACATAGGTTTATTACACTAGTTTTAAACCTATAGTTTAGTTGCCTTATTTAAAAAGGGAACATTCATTATATCATAAAAACCTTAAAATCCCGTTAATAGCGGGATTTTATGTTATATAACAACACTTAAAAATATATTATGGCAGACGATAATAAACAAAACAAACCAGGACAAATAAATATTGAATTAGATGAGAAAATTGCTGAAGGGACCTATTCTAACTTAGCAATTATAAATCATTCGGTTTCAGAATTTGTAGTAGATTTTGTAAGCATTATGCCTGGTACCCCTAAAAGTAAAGTGAAATCTAGAATTATATTAACACCACAACATGCAAAACGTTTATTAAAAGCGCTTGCAGAAAATGTTAATAAATTTGAAAGTGCCCATGGCGAAATCAAAGATTATGAGCAACCCCCTATACCTTTAAACTTTGGTCCAACAGGCCAAGCTTAATTTATAGAACAAAAAAATCGCAAAATTTACATTTTGCGATTTTTTTGTTCTAATAATAAATCTAGTTTTATACTCGTTTACAAATTCTTATTTAAACTCACTTACAAAGTGGAATTTTATACTTGGATATTTTTGTTGCGTCATTTGTAACGAAAAAGATGAATCGGCTAAAAATACCAATTGATTTTGTTTGTCTTTGGCTAAATAACGTTGTTTCACTCTTACAAATTCTTTGTATTCGTCATTTTTAGGATCTTCTGGTTCTACCCAGCAGGCCTTAAATACATTTAGATTTTCATAAGTACATTTGGCACCATATTCATGTTCCAAACGGTATTGTATTACTTCGTATTGCAGTGCTCCAACAGTACCAATTACTTTTCTACCATTAAGTTCTAAAGTAAATAATTGTGCTACTCCTTCATCCATTAATTGATCAATCCCTTTAAATAATTGTTTTGATTTTAACGGATCAGCATTATTAATGTATCTAAAATGTTCTGGTGAAAAACTTGGAACACCTTTATAGTTAAGAATTTCTCCTTCAGTTAAAGTATCTCCAATTTTAAAGGTCCCGGTATCTTGTAAACCAACAATATCACCAGGATATGAGATGTCTACAATTTCCTTTTTCTCAGCAAAAAAGGCATTCGGACTAGAAAATTTTACTTTTTTATTATGGCGTACATGCAAGTAAGGCGCATTTCTTTTAAATTCACCCGAAACAATTTTCACAAAGGCTAAACGATTACGGTGATTAGGATCCATGTTGGCGTGTATTTTAAATACAAACCCCGAAAACTTATCTTCGGTAGGTAATACCAAACGTTCTTCACTTTGCTTAGGTCTTGGTGTAGGCGCAATGTCTACAAAACAGTCTAATAACTCTCTAACACCAAAATTATTTAATGCCGAACCAAAAAACACAGGTTGTTGTTCACCGTTTAGGTAGCTTTCTTTATTAAATTCAGGATAAATTCCTTCTACTAATTCTATTTCTTCTCTAAGCGTATCGGCAGCAGTTTTTCCTACAATCTCATCTAATTTTGAATCTGATAAATCTGAAATTTCAACAGTTTCTTCAATATCTTTTCTACTATCACCACTAAAAAGATTAACATTTTTTTCCCAAATGTTATAGATACCTTTAAAATCATAACCCATTCCAATAGGAAAACTTAGCGGTACTACTTTTAAACCTAATTTTTGTTCAACTTCATCCAATAAATCAAAGGCATCTTTACCTTCTCTATCCATTTTATTAATGAATACAATCATTGGAATGTTTCGCATACGGCAAACTTCAACTAATTTCTCAGTTTGTTCCTCAACCCCTTTTGCAACATCTATAACAACAATTACACTATCTACAGCAGTAAGTGTTCTAAAGGTATCTTCAGCAAAATCCTTGTGACCAGGAGTATCAAGAATGTTTATTTTTATACCATTATATTCAAAAGCTAAAACTGACGTTGCTACCGAAATTCCACGCTGACGTTCAATTTCCATAAAGTCACTTGTAGCTCCTTTTTTTATTTTATTACTTTTTACTGCACCAGCTTCTTGGATGGCCCCACCAAATAATAATAATTTTTCTGTTAAAGTGGTTTTTCCGGCATCGGGATGCGAGATAATTCCAAAGGTTCTTCGCCTGTTAATTTCTTTTATAAAACTCATAGTATTCTTCAAAAAATAGGTTGCAAAGATACTATTATTAAATGCAATAAAAATGTTTGTGCTTATCGCTTTTATAATTTTATCATATAGATACGGTTTATTTTAAATTTTACTTGGTATTTTTACGATATGAAAGAAGAGCAGGTAATTCTCGTTAACGAAAAGGATGAACAAATAGGCCTTATGGCTAAAATGGAAGCACACGAAAAAGCATTGCTACATCGTGCCTTTTCAGTATTTGTTTTTAATGATAAAAATGAATTGATGTTGCAACAACGCGCAGCACATAAATACCACTCACCATTACTTTGGACCAACACTTGTTGTAGCCATCAACGTGAAGGTGAAAGTAATATTGAAGCAGGAAAACGCCGTTTAATGGAAGAAATGGGTTTTGTTACAGACTTAAAAGAAACCATATCTTTTATTTACAAAGCACCATTTGATAACGGATTGACAGAACATGAATTTGATCATATTATGTTAGGCCATTTTAATGAAAATCCTAATATTAATCCAGATGAAGTTGAAGCATGGAAATGGATGGATTTAGAAGCTGTTAAAACCGATATTGAAAGACAACCAGAACTATATACCGCATGGTTTAAAATTATTTTCGAGAAGTTTTACCAACATATAAACATTACATAATGAAAGTAACCGTTAGTAGAAAGGCTCATTTTAATGCCGCACACAGATTGTACAGAAAAGACTGGAGTTTTGAAAAGAACGATGCCATTTTTGGAAAATGTAATAACCCTAACTTTCATGGGCATAACTACGATTTAATTGTAAGTGTTACAGGTGAAATTAATCAGGAAACGGGTTATGTAATTGACATGAAGATTTTAAAAGAGATTATTAAAATTGAAATTGAAGATGCTTTTGACCATAAAAATTTAAACCTTGATGTTGAAGAGTTTAAAGACTTAAATCCTACAGCCGAAAACATAGCAGTTGTTATTTATAACAAAATAAATTGTAAATTAGATGATGATTTAAGTCTAGAAATCACTTTATACGAAACTCCTAGAAATTTTGTAACTTATTCAGGCGACTAATGAAAACACCACTCTATCCTCTAAAATTTCAACCCATTTTAAAAGAAAAAATTTGGGGCGGACAAAAATTAAAACATATTTTACATAAAGATACTGTATCGCTTCATGCTGGTGAAAGTTGGGAAATTAGTGATGTAGAAGGTGATACTTCTGTTGTTGCTAATGGCGTACTAAAAGGCACTTCTTTAAAAGTATTGTTAGAGCGGTATCAAGGTGATTTAATAGGAACCGATAATTATAATACCTTCGGAAATACATTTCCACTACTTATAAAATTTATAGACGCAAAACAAGATTTATCAATCCAGTTGCACCCTAATGATGCATTGGCGGCAAAACGACATAATTCATTTGGAAAAACTGAAATGTGGTACGTTATACAAGCTGATGAAGCTTCTAATTTAATTGTAGGTTTTAATCGAGACATGAATGCTGAAACTTACTTGAAACATCTTGACGCTAAAACATTACCAGAAATTTTAAATATCGATAAAGTAAAAGCAGGAGACACTTATTTTATTGATGTAGGTCGTGTACATGCTATTGGAGCAGGGGTTATGCTTGCTGAAATTCAACAAACTAGTGATATCACTTATCGTGTATATGATTGGGATCGTGTAGATGATCAAGGTAATGAGCGTGAGTTACATAACGATTTAGCGATTGATGCTTTTAATTTTGATATGGAAGACAACTTTAGAGTCAACTATTCAAAAGCAGAAAACACATCTAATACTATGGTAAGTTGTCCATACTTTACAACTAATTATATGGATGTAAATAATTGTTTAGATAAAGCAAACACTCATAATTCATTTCTTATATATATCTGTGTTGAAGGCGAAGCTAAAATCATAACGGCTAACGGCATAGAAACTATTAATCAAGGAGAAACTATACTGCTTCCAGCGGCAATAAAAACATTTCAAATAGAAGCTTCTCAAGCAAAACTACTTGAAGTTTACGTGTAATATTTAGATAAAAAAACTCCCGAGTATGACACATATACTCGGGAATTTTATTTAGCAAGCTGTTTTATTATTCTGATAAGCGATTTCATCATCTAAACTAGCACCAAATAAGGCACTACAAATTGTTTCTTGAGTTTTAGAGGCTGTTCTAGCTTTTGTCACAATAATATTAATTAAATAACCATTTGCATCTTGTTTTACCAATTGCGCTTGTATGGTTAATTCATCATTTATAAATGCATTTTTATGCATCTTAAATTTATAATCTTTTAATTGAGGAACATCCTGTAAATAAAATTCCTTTATAGGGTAGGTCGCTACAGTTTTAACTTTGCTATATAATGTATGAGGTAATAAAAACCCATTAGCATTACTGTTTTTTTTAGAGACCGTGAAGTTGACGTTTGTAGATCTGTTTTTTTGCGTTTTCATAATAGTATAAGTTTATGGGTATAATAATAAATGCGTGAGTTTGTAGTTGTAATACATGCTATGCATCATGCGAATGCAATTAGATAAATAGATAGAAAAAATGTTCTGTTTTAATACGGACTTAATGGTTTTCATAATTTTTAAATTTTAAAAAGGTTAAATGATTAAAAACAAAAAAGGTGCTTTTTTATAAAAAGCACCTTTTTTGTATAGGGTTGTTGTGTAAATTATAGTTTATTCAACGAGGTGCATTGGTATTTTATTTTTCAACATACATGAAATCGCCCACATCATTTGCTTAGATGTGCGGTTAATATGTTGTTGATATGTATGATTTAATGCATTCATTACTGTAAATCTAAGAATTAAATTGATATAGAAGTAATATTTAAAGTTTTTATAACATATTTTATTCATATTAGTTTAATTTTGCAGAAATAAATTTATTTTAAATTATGGCAAATAAAAGAGAGCTTAAAAAAGATATCAATTACGTAATAGGAGATATCATTGAAGCAGTATACGTTTGGGAATATACAAACACAGACAAAGACAATACAAAGAGTGAAGAGATCATAGATGAAGCAATTGCTACTTTTGATGGTTTAATTGCAAAAGTTAATGACAGAAGTGTTGAAAATAAAAAAGCACACTTTAAGACTATTAATGAGGAACTTGAGAGTAAAGGAAGAGCTTTAATTGAAAAAATTAATGCTTTAAGCTAAAATTTTTTTAAAAAAAGTTTGCAGATATGATAAAAGGTCTTATATTTGCAAACTCTTTCGCCGATGTAGCTCAGCTGGCTAGAGCAGCTGATTTGTAATCAGCAGGTCGTGGGTTCGAGTCCCTCCATCGGCTCTTAATAAATTACTCCAATACTTTTTAAAGTGTTGGAGTTTTTTTATGTCTAAAAACTCCCATTTTTAAAGGGTTTAGTGGCGCTTAAATGTTTTTTGTAACTAGATATATATTTACTTTGTGTAATGCCATAAAAAAACCTCTCAGAATTCTGAGAGGTTTAATTTTTTATAAAAGGTATTGTAATATTTACAATGTGTCTTCTGTTTTACGAGTTTCAATAGTGGTTTTTAATTGTTTTCCGTATTTAGACGATTTTATAGTATCATCTAAAGCATCATATATAGTTTCTAAATATTTAACCGTTGTGTTTGGGATTTCACTTAAAGCCAAATAAGGCGATACCTCGCTATCTTTGTGATTTACGGCAAAGTTAATTGTGTAAAGATACTTTCGCTTTAAAAGGCTATTGTATTCCGTCTCAAAATCAAAATCTGTAGAGTCAACAGTCTTGTTAGCTTCAAAACTTTCTTTAATCAGATCTAAATTTCTATCATTAAATTTAGACATCATTAATAAATACTCGTCTAAAACTGTTTGTTGTTTGCTACCTGTAATATTAGCATCAATACTAAAGTTTTTTAATGTTGAATTTACTTGGGTAATTCCTTTATCAGCAAAAAACACAACTGTGGCATCATCAGAATCATTTTTATCTAATTTTAAAAATAAAACTTCAGGTTCTTCAAGATCACTATGTAATTTAAAATTATCGTTTCCGTTAATTTCTAGAGAATCTATAGTTACCATTGTGCTGTCTTGTTGTCTTTGCAAGTACACAGTTCCTTTTTTTAATCCTTTTATATGACCTTGTAAAGTGAAATTATGATTTGTATCATTTCCACAAGACATCATTAATATTGCTATAGCTAAAACGCTTAATTTTTTCATTGTTATTGTTTAAAAAGTAGGTGTAAATATCTTATAATTATTGATTAAATACTAACCTGCAGCGGCTATTCTCATGAGTTCTGCACAAAGTATAGCGCCATAGGTTCCTACAACATATCCAAATACAGCTAATAAAGCGCCAACAGTTGCTAGTGAAGGGTGAAATGCTGCTGCAACAACTGGAGCAGATGCGGCTCCACCAACGTTGGCTTGACTTCCTACCGCTAAAAAGAAAAATGGTGCGCGTATAAGTTTGGCAACCAAAATAAGTAAACCTGCGTGAATAGCCATCCATACAAGACCAATTAAAATTAATCCTGGGTTTTCAAATAGTTTTCCTAAATCCATTTTCATTCCAATAGTAGCTACTAAAATGTATATAAAAACACTACCTATTTTACTAGCTCCCGCACCTTCGTAATTTTTAGCTTTAGTGAATGATAATAGGATTCCTATTATTGTTGCTATTGAAATTAGCCAGAAAAATTTACTACCAAATGACGATAAAGCACTTTTAGGATCGCTTACGGCTTCAAAGTTTTCAGATAAGAATGTAGATACTATTTCTGCTCCAAAATGTGCAATTCCAACTGCTACAAACGCAAACATTATAATCATCATTAGATCTGTTAATGTTGGGTTTCTAGTAATTTTCTCACTAAAATTTTGCATTTTATCTTGTAGGTCATTAATAGCTGTGTTGTCTGCTTTTAACCAGTTATCTATTTTTTTACGTTTTCCGATACCTAATAAAAGTACAGCCATCCAAATATTTGCCACTACAATATCTACAAGTACCATTCCTCCGTAAAGTTCTTGGTTAAATTCGTAAATTTCTAACATTGCCGCTTGGTTTGCGCCACCACCAATCCAACTTCCTGCAAGTGTAGCAAGACCTCTCCATACGGCATCAAAACCAACACCTCCAACAGATTCAGGAGAAAATGTAGAGATAATTAATATGGCAATTGGTCCTCCAATTACAATCCCTATAGTTCCGGTAAAGAACATGACTAGAGCTTTCCAACCAAGATTAAATACAGCTTTTAGATCGATACTTATAGTTAATAATACTAAAGATGCTGGTAAGAGGTAGCGACTTGCTACATAATAAGTTTGTGATACTTCTGCTGAGATAATTCCTAACGAATTAAAAATAGCAGGAATTAAATAGCACATAAGTAAGCCTGGGATGTACTTGTAAAATATTTTCCAGAAGCCTGTTTTTTTTGATTCTGTATAAAATACAAAACCTAATGATAGCATAAGTATACCAAAAACGATAGCATCGTTTGTAAAATAAGGTTGGTTTTCCATATATAGTTTTATTTGAGCCTGCAAAATACCAAAATTAAAGGGTATAAAAAAAGCAAGGTTTACTGTCCTGTTATTGTTTTTGTAATAAAGTTATCTTAAAACTGCGATTATTGTAATTCTCTAAATTGTTTTGGCACGCAGTTTGTATAATAGTTAATGTAATTGTTTTTAGTAGAAACGTATAAATTACATTTGGTTGGTTAGTTATAAAAAAGGCTCCTTAGTTTTAAGGAGCCTTTTTGTGTGCAATATTGAGAGTTATTTTATAAATGTAATCAGGGTTGTAATTAGTTGTTCTGAAATTTTTCTAGCAGACTCATTGTAAGATTTTGAGTTTTCTAAATCATTACCTTCAATAGTTACCAAAATATGATTCATTTGCTCTATAATTTTTAATTCGGCAGTTTTTGAGGCGTCTTTTAATAGTTGTGCTTCGTTAACATTTACTTGCAAATCTTTAGTACCGTTAACAATTAATATAGGCATATTAAGTGTTTTAATTATGTCTTGTGGATTGTGAGAGATCCAGTTTATCATAAATGGTTGGGTTGCAGGATTAAAAATAGCGCCTAAAGCAATAGGGTAGGTGTCTGTAGTTTTTCCAGCTTTAAGTTGGGCTAATGCAGCTTTTGTACCTTCAATAAGTTTAGTATCCATTTTTGCTATTTGTTCCATAATCACATTATCAATACTTTGTCCTGCTCCGGCAAGAGATACAAAACCATCTACATTTTGGGTTGCAGCAAGCATACCAACAAGACTTCCTTGACTATGACCAAGTACATAAATTTTAGAAAACTCCTTTTGAGATTTAAAATATGTGATTACAGATTTTGCATCGGTTACAAAATCGTCAAACATAATATTAGGATCTACATGTCTTTGTTGAATTTGTTTTACGATGCGTTTGTCGTACCTAAAAGTTGCAATACCTTTATTTGAAAGCGCTTCGGCTAATTTTTTAAGTGAATTATTTTTAACAAAATTTTGATTTCCGTTTCTATCCGTTGGACCAGAACCCGCTATAATAATGGCTAAAATGGGTTTTTTTACGGCATTTGGACTTAATAAAGTACCATCAATCATTTTATTTATAGCCACTTCTTGAGCCGTATAATTTATGTCTTGGGCTTGAATCGTATTACTAAGCGCTGTAGCTATTAAAACAATATATAGAAAAATGTATTTCATAGGATGTGTTTTTATTCAAATTTACATAAAAGGAACGTTTTTAGATGCGTAAATGTTATTTTATGTATGTTTAAAAGATTGTTAGTTTTTTTATAAAAAGCCTGCGATTTTTCATTTAAAAAAGGTGTTTTGCGTTTACATGATAAAACATGATGTATTTTAACGATTTTTTATGTATTTCATCAGGTTTACTGAAAGAATATTCTTATATTTGTAATGAATTAATTAAAGACTGTGTTATGTTATATTATTAGAATTTCTAATTTTAAAACATTAAGTAATACAGAATACAAAACCAAGATTGAGGGATCTTGGTTTTTTTATGCCTTATTTTTTAGGTTTATGAAGTTTTTTTTAAATTTAAGAGGCCTTAAATTACCATTATAAATCATATTAGTATTAGTAGATTTTAAAACGGTTTTTCTTCTGAAAATAAGTCCGTAGACTAATTTTTTATCTAATTTAGCAGTTCAATTATGAAGTACAAAATAATATATATCGTTTTAATTGTAATAGGCTTTAGCTTTACAATTCAAGAAAAACAACAATTACCAGAAGGTTTTGTGTCTGTTAAATCTCTTATCCCCGATCTAGATGTTAATTTAAGATATTTTAGTTCTCATAATTTTGTAGGTGATACCATTACGGGGTATAAAGCGAATCGGTTAATTTTAACTGAAGCGACTGCACAAGCTTTAAAATTGGTGCAAAACGATTTGCAACAACAAAATTTGTGCTTAAAAGTGTATGATGGTTACCGTCCGCAACGTGCTGTTAATCATTTTATCACTTGGGCGAAAGATTTAAACGACACTATTAATAAAGCAGAATTTTATCCTAATGTCAATAAACGTCATTTGTTTAGAGATGGATATATTGCCTCACGATCTGGACACAGTAGAGGTAGTACTGTAGATTTAACAATTATTGATGGTATTACCGGTGAACCTTTAGATATGGGAAGTCCGTATGATTTTTTTGGAGAACCATCTTGGGTGAATTACGGTGAAATTACCGAAACTCAAAAAGCCAATAGACTATTGCTTAAAGAGATTATGCTGAAACATAATTTTAGAAATTACTCTAAAGAATGGTGGCATTTTACCTTACGTTGGGAAGCTTTTCCTAAAACGTATTTTGATTTTGAAATAGAATAATCTTACAAATATGACCATGCCCAATACATGAGTACAAATTGTAAGGGTAACCGTAACATTAAAATCCATTTAGGAATTTTAGCAGCAGCTTTTTTGTTAGATAACATATAAAAATGTACTAATAGAAAGACGGCTAGCATAGCAATAAAACCGTAGATAGCATATGGTTTTGTGGCTTCAAAGCAAATAGCAATTCCAAGAACAATTTCGGCAATACCACTTAAATACACTAATAATTTATGATTAGGTAAATATTTGGGCATGATACGGGTATACATTTTAGGTTTTATAAAATGATAAACGCCAGCAATAATATAGAGTGCCGACATGATATATAAATGCCAAGGATTATTCATCTTTATAAATTTTATAAGTGATCCCAACACCGTAATTATTGAGTCCGGTTTTTAATAATGTTGACGATACGCTACTGCCTTTTTCAAATTTCACCCACGAATTTTTTTGTAAAAACACACGCTTTATAAAGGTATTATTTTGTGAAATTTCGTCTGTAAACGGTAGTAAGGGACGAAAATTGGTAGGTATTTTTACGGTGCGATTTCCGGTTGTAATTTCTTTATATTTTTTATTAGGTAATAGTTTTCCAACTTTATCTGTATAGCCTAATACCTGTAATGATACAAAAAATCCATTTTCAGGAATAAATATATGATGTTCAGAAATATCTAAATTATATACGTCTCCATGTTTTTCGGTGGCTCTAAAAACAATATTAGTTGTATTTATGATTTCTCCAGGATAGCCGCCTTCATTTTTATAGATGTTTACTTTAAATAGGGTAGAGAACGGTTGTTTATCTGCATTTGAGCGTTTGCGTTTCCCCCAGTTTTTAGATTCTAAAGCAATAGGAAAATGAATTTCGCTTAGTTGTTTTAATTTGGGGTTTTCAGTCTTAAAAAACACGGCAATTTCGCTCTCTATGGTTGGGAGCCAACATTTGTAATAATCGTCGTCTAGGTAAGGTTTAATGGTTTCTTCTTTAAATTTTCTATCAATTTTTACATGAATTAATACTTCGTCTAAAACATCATGTTCAATATCTAAATGAATTGTTTTTGGTAAATTATCAGTTGATAATGCAACATCTTTATAGCCTAATGCAGAAATGAAAAGAGAATCAATATCTGGATATATTTTCTTTGTAAATATAAAAGTCCCTTCATCATCTGCAAAAATCCCTTGTCCGTCACCAAATGAAACCGTAGCGTAAGATACAGGGTATTTAGTTTCGTTATCTTTTATTAATGTTTGTGCATAATTAAGACTAAAACTTAAAAAGAGTATAAAGGATAAAATAGATTTTATATGCATATATAAGATTACAATGAATTTTAAAGATACACATTTAAAATATTCAAGGTGAAAAAAAAATGGTTTTGTTTCAGACTGATGTCTTACGCAAAACCATTTGGTATATTAATTATTAGTAGCTAATGCTTCTTCTTTTTGTAAGCGTCGTATTTCTTTTATTGTAAGAGTACTTTTATCATGACTCCAACCTGGAGCTCCAAAAGCATACATAAATTTATGTCCCCAATTTTTAGAACGTTTCATGTCGTTCCAAATATCTTTATATTCATGGGTTAAAATAATTAACGGATTGTAAGAATTTGGCGGTTTTGTAACACCGTATTCAATGTCAATATCTTCATCTAGCTCTTTCCAAGTTCCAAACATTCTATCAAAAATATTTAAAAACCCACCATGATTTTTATCCATGTATTCTAGGTTTCTAGCATGGTGTACTTGGTGCATAGTATGTGTATTGAAGATCTTATCGAAAATCCCTAATTTAGGAATTAGTACGGTATGTAATTGAAATTGCCATAGGGCTTCAATACCTAAACAAACCACAACCATTTCTGGCGGAAAGCCTATAATTGGCAACCAGATATAGAAAAAAGGTTTGTATAAAATAGTAAACCAACCATTTCTTACTGCGGTCCCTAAGTTAAAGTTATCTGATGAATGGTGAACAATATGTGCCGCCCAAAAGAAGCGTACCATGTGGTTGGCTCTGTGGAACCAGTAGTATGAAAAATCATCTAAAAACTGGCATAAAAACCAAACAGGTAATGCGTATCCAAAAGATTCCCATCCCATAATATTTGTACGTACACCATCAACCATAGGATTAAAAATCTCATAAGCTATATTGAAAATAATAATAGCAGAAATTGTTTTAATTAAAGGCGCTATGATTGCAGACCCAATTCCCATGGCTAAACTAGAAGCTAAATCTTTCCAGTCGTATAAATCTTTTTTATCGGTTGATGTTTTGCTGTAGGTAAGTTCTAGTAAAATGAGTCCAAGAAAACAGGGTACTCCATAAACTAACGGGTTTGTAAAATCCATTTTTAATATTAATTTTTATAAGGTTTTGGCCTAAATAAGGCGATAAATATTGTTTCTGTAAGTTTTCGAAGATACTATTTTTAGTAACTTTAAAAGCATAAAACGATAGGAATTGAGATATATTATATAAAAAAAGGCCCTATTAGTTAATAGCGCCTTTTTATAAATATGAATATTGTGGTTTTTAATACCAGCGTTTCTTTTTCTTTTTTGAACCTTCTCCTTTACGACCTTTACGGTGTTTGCTTCCGGTTTTATTAGATTTATGAACCATAGGAACGGCTTTAGGATCTAATGGATAAGGATGATCTTCTTCAACAGGAATTTGAACACTAATTAATTGCTGAATACTTTTTACATATTCTTTTTCATCAGCAGAACATAATGAGTAAGCTGTTCCTAAGTTACCAGCACGACCTGTTCTACCAATACGGTGTACATAGGTTTCTGGGATGTTTGGTAAATCGAAGTTTAAAACATTATCTAATTCGTTAATGTCAATACCACGAGCAGCAACATCTGTAGCAATTAAGACAGTAACCTCTCCTTTTTTGAATTTATTTAAAGCTTCATGACGTAAATCTTGAGCTTTATCTCCGTGGATAGTATCTACTTTATAGCCATTTCTAAGTAAGGTTTGTTCTAACTTATCGACACCATATTTTGTACGTCTAAAAATTAAAACATTTCCTTTAATAGTGTTTCTAAGTAAATGTAAACACAGTTCTATTTTATTCTGTTTAGGAACAAAATATAATACCTGACTTACATTTTTTGCAGCTGAAGATGTTGGTGTAACCTCAACACGTTCTGGAGTTTTTAAAATAGTTTTAGCTAATTGTTCAACCTTAAAAGGCATGGTTGCCGAAAAGAGTAAAATTTGTTTGTCTTTAGGACATAAGCGTTCTATTTTTTTAACATCGTCTACAAAACCCATATCTAACATTAAATCGGCCTCATCGAGAACTAATGTTTCAATGTAGTCGAGATTAATGATGTCTTGTTTGTGTAAATCTAACAAACGCCCAGGTGTTGCAATTAAGATATCAACTCCTTTTTTTAAAGTTTCTATTTGCGGTTCAATACTTGTTCCTCCAAAAATAACCGTGCTTTTTAGGTTGGTATATTTGGCATAGGTTTCAAAATTGTCATTTATTTGAGTAGCTAATTCACGAGTAGGACTTACAATTAAAGCTTTTATTTGTCTACCTTTTTTTGAAGGCTCCTGTCTGTCGTACAATTTTTGTAGTATAGGTAGGGCAAAAGCAGCAGTTTTACCTGTTCCGGTTTGGGCAGATGTAATGACGTCCTTTTGGTTTAATACCAAAGGTATTGTACGTTCTTGCACCAATGTTGGGTTATCGTAACCCGCCTCGGCGATGGCTCTTAAAAGCGGTTTGTTAAGTTGTAAGTCTTTAAATGACATTTAAATATATTTTAGGTAAAGGTACTGTAAATAAACAGGTAATATTAATACTCAGTTCTATCTATTTTTTCTGTCCATTTTTCAAAGACTTTTACAGCTTCTACTTGTAGGATTTGCTCAAAAGGAATATTACGTCCGGTGATAGGTTTATCTAACTCTTCGTAGATAAAGTTGTCGTCAAAATCAATATTTGCAGCATCTACTTTATCACAACCGTAAAACACTTTTTTAGGTCTTGCCCAGTAAATGGCACCTAAACACATTGGGCAAGGTTCGCAAGAGGTGTAAACGATACAGTCGTCTAATTGAAATGTTCCTAAAGCTTCGCAAGCTTTTCTGATGGCTACAACTTCGGCATGTGCTGTTGGATCGTTAGTTGATGTTACACAATTGTGTCCTTCTGCAATAATTTTTCCATCTTTTACAATTACAGCTCCAAATGGACCTCCTGCGTTAGCATTCATTCCTTTTGCTGCCATATCAATAGCGCGTTGCATAAATTGTTTGTCTTGTTCTGTCATTGGTGTTCTTTTTAGTGTAAAAAACCACTTCGTTTTCACAAAGTGGTTTTGGGTTTTTATGGTTTCCGCGTAAGCGAAAAAATTATTTTAGCATGTTATAGCTACGGTTAATGAAGTTGGTTAATTCTTCACCTTTAAGTAAACCTTGAGATAATCTTGCTAAGTCTAAACTTTGCGTGATTAAACGTTTTTGTTCGTCTTTATCTGTAGCGTTTAAAATATCGTTTACTAATGTAGCATTTGTGTTTACCACTAGATTATGCATATCTGGCATTTGACCAAACATTTGCATACCACCACCGCCACCAGTTTGTTGCATCTCTTTCATACGACGCATAAATTCTGGTTGAGTAATCATAAATGGAGTTGCATCGCTATCCATTGGTTCTAATTGTACTGAGAATTTTTCGGCAGGAATTACAGCTTTTAAAGCGGTTTCTAATTCTGCTTGTTGTTCGTCAGATAATTTAGAAATTTTAGTTTCGTCTTTCTTAATTAAATTGTCAACGTGATCTGCATCAACTCGTACAAAAGAAATATTTTCTTTAGAGCTTTCTAATTTTTGCATTAAGTGACTTACAATAGGAGAATCTAAAAATAATACTTCGTATCCTTTTGCTTTTGCTGCAGCAGTATAGCTGTGTTGTGCGTCTTTGTTTGATGCATATAAGATAACCAATTTACCATCTTTATCGGTTTGGTTAGCTTTTATTTTGTTGAATAACTCATCGTAAGTGAAATAAGTATCATCTACAGTTGGGTATAATGCAAATGCATCTGCTTTTTCAAAGAATTTATCTTCAGAAAGCATTCCGTATTCAATAACAATTTTAATGTCATTCCATTTGGCTTCAAAATCTTCTCTATTACTGTTGAATAAAGATTTTAATTTATCGGCAACTTTACGTGTAATGTAAGAAGAGATCTTTTTTACAGCACCATCGGCTTGTAGGTAAGAACGCGATACATTTAATGGGATATCTGGTGAATCAATTACACCACGTAACATTGTTAAAAATTCTGGTACAATACCTTCTACATTATCTGTAACGTAAACTTGGTTTTGGTAGAGTTGAATTTTGTCTTTTTGTACGCTTAAATCGTTTGTCATCTTCGGGAAGTATAAAACTCCAGTAAGATTAAATGGGTAATCTACGTTTAAGTGAATGTGAAATAAAGGATCTTCAAATTGAGAAGGGTATAATTCTCTGTAGAAGTTTTTATAATCTTCATCTTCTAATTCTGTTGGTTGTTTTGTCCAAGCTGGATTAGGGTTATTGATGATATTATCTACTGTTATTTGCTTTTGAGGCTCAGTAGTTTCTTTACCTTCTGCGTCTTTAGTTGTTTCAGGTGTATGATTAGGATCGTTAACTTCTTTAGTTCCAAATTTAATTGGCACCGGCATAAACTTGTTATACTTGTTTAATAAGTTATCAATTCTAGCTTCTTCTAAGAACTCTAATGAATCTTCAGCGATGTGAAGAATAATTTCTGTTCCTCTATCTGTTTTGTCTGCTGCTTCTAAAGTAAATTCAGGAGAACCGTCACACATCCAATGTGCAGCAGTAGTTCCTTCTTTATGAGATTTTGTAATGATTTCTACTTTTTCAGCTACCATAAATGCAGAATAGAAACCAAGACCAAAATGCCCAATAATACCAGAGTCTTTTGCAGAGTCTTTATATTTATCTAAAAATTCTTCAGCTCCAGAAAATGCTACTTGGTTGATGTATTTTTCAACTTCATCTGCAGTCATTCCTAAACCTTGATCGATAATATGAAGTTTTTTACCTTCTTTATCTATTTTGATTTCAATTTTAGGATCTCCGTATTCTGAAGTAGACTCCCCAATAGTTGTTAAGTGTTTTAGTTTTAAAGTAGCATCTGTACCATTACTAATTAATTCACGTAAAAATATTTCGTGATCACTATATAAAAATTTCTTGATTAATGGGAAAATGTTTTCAACTGAAACATTAATTTTTCCTTTTGACATGATATATACGTTTTATTGAGTTTGTATTTATAGTTTATGTAGAGACAAAAAAAGTACCAAGAGTAAAAAGGTGACAAAGTGACATTTTACCGTCATATATTATGCATGCATAATTATTGGGTGTTAAATAGTGTCTCAATTTCTACTGAAAAGTGTAAATTTGGGCAATTATTACGATAACAAAACTAGATAATGTACAATTCAAAAATAATAGGTTTAGGGCATTATGTGCCAGATAATATAGTTACAAATGAAGATTTGTCTGAATTAATGGACACTAATGACGCTTGGATTCAGGAAAGAACAGGGATAAAAGAACGTCGTTGGGTAAAAAAAGGATCGGGAGATACTACAGCAACAATGGGAGTGAAAGCTGCTAAAGTGGCTATTGAACGTGCTAAAATTGATAAAGATGATATAGATTTTATCATTTTTGCAACCTTAAGTCCTGATATGTATTTTCCTGGACCAGGAGTACAAGTACAACACGCTTTAGATATTAAAACGGTTGGAGCTTTAGATGTACGTAATCAATGTTCTGGATTTGTATATGCGCTTTCTGTAGCCGATAATTTTATTAAAACAGGGATGTATAAAAACATCTTGGTTATTGGTAGTGAGTTACATTCTCAAGGATTAGATAAAACAACACGAGGTCGTGGTGTTTCGGTAATTTTTGGAGATGGGGCAGGAGCTGCAATTTTATCAAGAGAAGAAGATAATAGTAAAGGAATTTTATCAACACATTTACATTCGCAAGGTGAGCATGCTGAGGAATTAGTATTGG
The DNA here is from genome assembly GCF_052934785.1 of Lacinutrix undariae. Taxonomy (NCBI): domain Bacteria; kingdom Pseudomonadati; phylum Bacteroidota; class Flavobacteriia; order Flavobacteriales; family Flavobacteriaceae; genus Lacinutrix; species Lacinutrix undariae. The sequence goes on along the minus strand of NZ_CM128809.1, from coordinate 390,189 downwards.
TAGCTCCAGGAATGGGGAAACGTTGGGTAAGTGATATTATAGCTGAAAACAATCCTGATGACGTGAGTTATTTTCCTTATATGAATGGGCAATTTGTATTTAAAAATGCTGTAGTTCGTTTTAGTGAAGTAATTAACGAAGGGTTAGTAAAAAACAATCTTAATGTTGATGCTATTGATATGTTAATTCCGCATCAAGCGAACTTACGTATCGCACAGTTTATTCAAAAGAAATTTAAATTAGAAGACGATCAGGTTTTTAATAATATTCAAAAATACGGAAATACAACCGCTGCTTCCATTCCGATAGCTTTATCTGAGGCTTGGGAACAAGGAAAAATTAAAGAAGGTGATACTGTAGTGTTAGCTGCTTTTGGTAGTGGATTTACTTGGGGAAGTGTGATTATAAAATGGTAATATTTTAGAGTGAGGTTGTTTAGCGAAAGCGGATAACTTGTTATATAAATAGAAAAGGCAGTCTTTAATAAGGCTGCCTTTTTGTGTTGTAATTGATATGGGCGTGTTATTTATTGGCTTTATTTAAGGTATTGAAACTGTAGTTATATAGGCTTTAGTAGGCATAATAGTCGGTATAAAGTCGGCATATAGTTGGCATATAGTTGGTATATATATGAATGGATGAGGTTTGTTTTGAATTTTAAATATTTAATATTATATTTAAGTGTTGTAAATGAGTGTGTTATGGCTAAACAGAAAGGGATTGTATTTTTGGAAGGTACTATTGGAGGTGTAAATTTTTATTATAGAGAAGGTGTGCCTACTGCTCGGGTTGCTGGCGGGGGTTTTACTAAGGAGGCTATTAAGCATAGTCCTAATATGGTTAGGGTTCGTGAGAGTAATAATGAATTTGGGATGTGTGCAGTGGTGAACAAGGTGTTTAAGCAGGCTATTAGGCCTTTTTTATTGGGTTATAAAGATGGGACATTGCATAGTAGATTGATGCGTTTGTTTTTGAAAATTAAGGATTGTGATGTGGTTTCGGCACGCGGAAAGCGTCGTGTGTTTTTAGGGTTATCTAATGCTGTTGGTAGGGGGCTTATGCAAGCATTTGTGTTTACGCCTAAGCGTGCTATGTTGTTATCTTGTAAGTATCATTTTGACTGGGATGGGTTGTTGTTTAGTACGTCTGGTTTTAATATTGATGTGGTTGTTTTTCCTAAGGAAGCAGATTATATGGAGGTTGTTTTTGGGGTACTTCGTTTTGATTTTGAGACGTTAAGCTATACGCGAGTTATTGCTTCGCCTTTGTTGATAGGTCGTGATTATACAGGTGATACTTTTGATATTTTGGTAGAGGAGTTGCCAGGTGGTACAGGTATTTTGTTTGGGATGTTGCGTGTTGCCTTTTACCAGGAGGTAAATGGAGTACGTTATTTATTGTCTGGCGCTAAGAGTTTTGGTGTTGAGGTGGTTTCTGTTAAGGCTTAGTGTTTTTACTATTTTGATGATTATTTGGTTTGTGGTTATTAGGTAAGCTATTTGTTTAATTTTTAAAAATGGCGTGTTGGATTAAGCAGGTTGGTAATTGCATTGTTTTTATATAGGTGTATTGTGACCTGATTTTATGTGTATGTGTTTGATAACTGTTTTTGGGATTTTTTTAAACAATTTTACTCCTTAATATTTTTTATATCTTTTACTATGGTAGTTATAACTTTAGAGTTTTTTATTCATCGTTCACAAAAATGTGTTGCTATTAAATTTGATTATAATTTTGAAATTAAAGCATTTATTAAAAGGTTTGATGGTGTGTTTTGGTCTAAGACGCATGGTGTTTTTTATATTTATTATGATGCGGTACGTTTGCGGGCTTTGAGGTTGTATGTTTTAAAAAAGGGTTTAAAGCTTATAGATGGTTGTAATGAAATGGTTTATCCTATTGCAGCAGCTGTTGTAGATTTTAGATTTATTCCATTAGATAGTGACAGGCTTGCAGTGTATGATGAATTTTTAGAATTTCTTAAGGGAAAAAGGTTTAGTAAACGTACTATAGGATCTTATGGTCATTTTATATTAGATTTTTTACGTTTTACAAAGGATAAATCATTAGATGATTTGGATGATAACGATGTTAGACTTTACGTTGAGTGGGCTATAAAAACGTTTGATTATGCTATTAGTACTCATAGGCAACTGGTAAGTGCTTTAAAGCATTTTGCTTATTTTTATCCGGCATGTACTATAACAATAGATGCTATTTATATGCCTAAGAAGGATAAAAAGTTACCTATTGTTTTAAGTCTTGAAGAGGTGCTTATGCTTTTGCAAAAGACCAAGAATTTAAAACACCGTGTAATTATTGCGATGTTATATGGATCGGGACTTCGGGTAGGGGAGGTTGTTGATTTGAAGCTTAGTGATTTTGATTTTAAGCGTAAGCAGTTGTTTATAAAAAATGCAAAGGGTAGAAAGGATAGGTATACTACGATAGCAGAAAGTATTTTTCCTTTATTAAAGAATTACCATAATACCTATAGACCTAAAAGCTATTTTATAGAAAACCCGAAAGGGGGTAAGTATAGTGCGGCATCTATACGGGCATTTTTAAAGAAGAGTGTAAAAGCTGCAGGTATAGAAAAGGCTGTAACGCCTCATACATTACGTCATAGTTACGCCACGCATATGCTAGAGCAAGGTACTGATATTAGGTACATACAGGAGCTTTTAGGCCATAGTCGTCCTGAAACGACAATGATATATACTCATGTTACTAGGAAAGATTTACAACAGATAACGAGTCCTTTGGATATTGCTGTAAAACAATTATATTTACGGGATAACAATACTAACAAACCTAGCATATCCTGATTCATTTACGGGATATCAGTAATAAAAGTAATTATATAACGAGTTGTAAACAATTACCAAAAAACTGTGAAAGAAATAAAAATACATCGACCAATTCAAAAATCTGCAAATGTAGCTAAATTGACAAATTCCGATTTGACAAATACACATTCAAATATTTTTGACAATTTTAAAACAAAAAACACGAATGACTTTGACAATGCGAATAGAACAGTTTTAGGTTTTTTAAAACAAATACCTTCTTACGCAGAGTTTTTCGAGAAATCTGGGAAAAATTATAAAAACTTTGAAGTTGTTTTTCCTAAAGGTATCTTGAAAAAGATTAAAAACGGAGAATATCTATTAAATAAAAAAGTTGGAACAGATGAATTTTTAGCTTTTGTAAAAGATAAAAAAACAAATAACATTGTTAAACAACTTCGCCTAAAAGAAATTACAAATACTGAAAAATTAAATAATTTACTGCCATCATTGCAAAATATGGCAGTTATGAACTCTTTAAATCAATTAAGCAGTCAACTTGAACTTATTGAGAAAAAGCTATCTGATATTCATAAAGAGTTTAATAATGACAGAATAGGAAAAATACAAGCTGGTTATAGTGCTTATTTAGATGCTATACAAATGTCTGACAATAACAAACGAGAAATTGCACTTTTATCTGCACATAAATCATTGAACGAGGGAAGAAGTCAACTAATTGAAAGTGCAAAACAAAGATTAAGTAATATAGAAGTTGGTTTTTGGAAATCACTTTTTAAAGAGTTAAAAGCTTGGAATTACAAAAAAACACAAGAAGAAAACATAAAGGAGTTTATTAAAGAAGTTTTTTACATTCAACGTTCATCTCAAATTATTTTGACAATTTATCAAGAATTAAATGAGCCTCAATCTTTAATACAATCATTAGCACCTTTTAAGGATTTTATGGAGCATATTAATGACGACACAAGAGTTTATAAAATTAACGAATGGGAAACATCTGAAAATAATTGGAAACAAATTTCCAGTTCATCATTGAAAGCAATTCAAAATATCCCAAGTTATAACGAAATAGAAAACGCAGAAATTAAATTAGAAATAGATAAATAAAAGCGATATGAGTAATTCAAAAAACGGAAGTTTAGTAGGACAAATAATTAAAGGAGCTGTTAGTTTAGTAGCTATATTATTCACAGCGAAACAAGGTCATAATAAGTGGAAAGATAGAAATAAAGGTAAGAATAGTTAAATAACTGTTTACAACACCGTATATAATTTATTGCTGGCTTTTTGCTTACTTACGAAAGTCCTCGCGGACTTTCTTGGTTGGTAAATATTTACTAAATTAGTTGCTTGAAACACGCAACAAACCATATACAACAACGTTAGCAAACATATGACCAAACAGCCACTAATAATAATAATAATAATTGGAATTCTTATTTCGCTAAATTCTTGTAAACAAACCGAATCAAAAAAAATGGTTGAATCGGAAGTAAAAGAAGTTGTGGAAACAAAAACAGAAACCTCTAAATCGAATTCTGTTACAGAATTGTACATTGAAAATGATAGTTTGGTAATTGAACTAATGTCAGAATTAGAAAGAATTGCTCTTAACGAAAAGTTTGCGGTTGAGAAAAAACCAATAAAAAACAAACACGTTGAAAATTTAGTAGATACAATAATCACTCGAACTTTTGAAAACACAAAACTGACTTCTTATAAAGCTCTAAATAAAGAATGGATTTATAAAGCTAAAATCGAGAATCCTGAATTTGAGTTAAATGATTTTGTAAAAGTTGGAACGAAAAAATATGTTGTTGAAAAATCTCTTGCAGAAGGAATACAAAATGACACTTTAAAAATCGGAAATTTAGAACAAACCTCTGTTTTTAATTTAATATTTGAAAATGGAATTTTGAAAATGATAACATACGAAGGATATATAGACTAAAATACGTTTGCTAACACCGTATAAACTTTATTGCTGGTTTTGGCTCACTTGGGAAATTCCTCCGGAATTTCGCCGTTCGTGTTTTATTTACTAAATTCACTGCTGAAACAACGCAACAAAGCTTATACATCAACGTTAGCACACATTTGAGAAAAACTATGAGAATATTAATAATCCTTACTTTAATTTTCGGAATTAGCTCTTGCACAGCGCAATCTGAATCTGAAAAAAAACTAATCGGAAAATGGATTTTAGTTGCGGAAACGAACTCTTTCCCTGACGATATTGAGCCACTTACGGAAAATGACTCTAAATCGGAATCTGACTCAAAAACGGAATTGGAAACCACTCTGACTTTTAATAAGGACAAAACAATATTTATTAACCAAATGGGAAATGAATATGATGCGACTTACAAATCGACTGACTCAATTCTGACTATTGGAAATCGGAATTATATTCTGATTGAAGTTGACAAAAAGAAACTGATTTATAAAAATAAAGGCGGATTGTTTGACAAGCAATACGAATATAAAAAATCGGAATAAAAACGTGTGCTAACACCGTATAAAAATAATTACGGCTTAGTGCTTAATCAAAGGTCGTTGCGTGTTTGTAACATCTGATTTTCCTTCGGAAAATCCTCGCATACAAAACCGCAACTATTCTTATACATAAACGTTGTGCCACATTAAACAAACTATGAATAAAGAAGAATATTTTTTTGACGAATTGAAAAAAAGAGCTGATAATCTTCATTCAAACTCAGATAGAGATAATGAATCAAGTCGTCACGATTTACTTATATATCCTACTATAACAAGCGAATATGGACTTGGTTGGAATCCAATTGATTTGATTTCTCAATCAACTATTAAAATTCCTAAAGAAATTGAAGACAGTCATATCTTCAGAGGTGCAGTTCCTAAAATTCGAAAACCAGATATACTAATTTTTCCAAATGAAATTATAAAAAATGTTGCAGTTATTGAGGAAAAGAAAAGACAAGAAAGTGTTCAATCTCTTGCTAATCATAAACTTCAGCTTAGTGAATATCAAGCACTTTATGAATGTACTTGGGGAGTTTTAACTGATGGTGAAAAATGGATTATAAAAAGAAATTTCGAGACATTTCACGAATTTTCGACAATAGACGAATTACGAAAAGGTATTAAAGATTTTAGACACTGCATTGGAAGTAAAGAAATAATAAATAGATATAATCAATACAATACTTTTGATTACATAATAATATCACCTTTCCTTAATAATTTCAAGACTGCATTTCCTGAATTTGATAATATTCCAGTAGTTGTTTGTGGAATAAATAAAGGTAAAGTTACCGAAAATGGAAGCGGATTTAAGAATTACAAAAATTTAAAAAGCGCATTATTAGAATACCCTGATTTACACCCAAAACTTCATACGAAAAGATTTACTTGGGCTATAAAGGAAAAAGAAAATGACAAGATAAAAAAATTAAGATTTGAGAGTTGGATAGCTAATGATGTTTACTCAAGATAAAAAAAACGTGGCACAACACCGTATATAATTTATTGCTGGCTTCTCGCATACTTACGAAAGTCCTCGCGGACTTTCTTGGTCGGTAATTATTTACTAAATTAGTTGCTTGAAACACGCAACAAACCATATACAACAACGTTGGCAATAATATAAAATTACCGAATGAAACCATTTTTAATACTAACATTTCTAATTATAGCCTTTTGGTCAGTGATAACAACTTTTAGAGCAATCTATCTGATTTTAACAAAAGAATTTAATGGAAACAAGACAACTTGGATTTTGATTTCAATGATTGGAATTATTGGTCCAATAATATGGATTACAAAAGGAAAAAAATTAGTTTCTAAATGAAATACAGTATTCCAGATACAAGAGAATTAACAAAATCCGAAATTGAATTTCTGACTTATCTGTTTGGGAAAGAAAAATCGGAATGGACTAATTTAATCGGAAATCTGAAAGTTATTGCGAGATGTGGTTGTGGAAAATGTCCGACTATAATGTTTGGAAAAACATTTGACTCGGAAATTCAAAAAGGAAATTTAATAATAGATTACGCTGGAAAAGGTAAAAACGGAGAACTAATTGGAATATCTCTATTCGGAACTGACCAAATGCCGACTGAATTGGAATTTTACTCAATAGATGGAGAATCTAAAATCACGGAAATACCAAAAATTGAAACTCTGAAAACTATAACGGAAAATCTAACTGAATAAAAAATACTATTGCCAACACCGTATAAAAATAATTGCGGTTTAGTGCTTAATCAAAGGTCGTTGCGTGTTTGTAACGTCTGATTTTCCTTCGGAAAATCCTCGCATACAAACCCGCAACTATTCTTATACATAAACGTTAGCATACATTAAAAAAAAATATGGCAAGAGAATTTCATCTAGGGCATTTTTTAAAAGAACATCATTTTGAGAAATCTGTTCTTCTTTTAAAGAAACAATTAAAACAGACAAGCCCACTATATAACAATCTAGATTTCACACTGTATCGTCAATCTGAAATCGACACAATTAATGTTTCAGAGTTTTATAAAGACTACATCAAAAGAGACTCTCTTTATTATTTTGAAAATAAATTTTATTCAAAAAAATATTTTGGTGTACAAAGAGCTTATAAAACAAGAGAGTTTCATTATTTATCTCTCTCATCTTTAATAACATACTATGCTTTAGGAATGTACGTCAGAGAGTTGTTAGACAAAAAAATTGGGTTAGACAGAGAAATTAATAAATCTAAAAAAATCGATGTTTTTTATGGTGGTAGATTAAATTTCGAAAACCCAACAAACTCTAAAATTTTCTATTATGAAGATTATAAAGAATTTATTGGTTTAAAAGAAAGTTTAACAAAACCAATCGAAGGAAAGGTAAAATATGCAATTTCTCTTGACATTAAATCTTTTTTCTATACAATTGACCATAAAATTCTATTTGATTTAATTGATTCAAATTGTACACCAACCTTAAAGCAAAAGCTAAACTTTAATGAAATAACCAAAGAATCTATTGTGACTCTACTTCGCTTTTTTCAGCAAAATAATTTAGGGTTACCAGTATCAAATCAAAATTTAATATCAAGTTTTTTAAGCTCAATATACTTCTCAAGATTTGACCAATATGTTGCGGACAAATACCTACAAGATTCAAATTTCAGTTATATAAGATACGTTGATGATTTTTATCTAATTTTTGAAGAAGATAGCTCAACTTCATTAGAAGATGTAAGACAAAAAATATATGATATTGAAAATGATTTCTCTGAATATTTAATCAATAAATTAAATCTTTCAGTGAGTAGCTCTAAATGTGACAGATTTTGCATATCCGATAACGATAGTCAACTTGAATTTTTAAATGCTAGTAGTTTGGATAGTCCGTTTGATCTTGAATTTGACCTCGAAGATTTATACAAAGATTCTATTCTAAGTATAGAAATTCAGGACAAGAAAATCCCAGAAATATTTGACGAGTGCATTTCTATAATCGAAAAACTAAAAAGTCAATCTACTGAATTGCCCCAATTAAGTATTGACACAAAAGAATCAGCTTACCTAAATTATATTCTCATACTAAAAGCTTGTTTATCCTACTCAAAAAGTGATGAAGCAATTCAAAAAATCAAAGAGTCTAAGATTTTCGACAATATTCAAGCCTTAGATTTTATCCTTATCAAGCCTAAAGTGTTTTTTCACTTAATGACTTTGGCACAAGAAGGAAGAGATTCATTATTTCAACTTATAAAAACAAACTTAGAGTCAACCGGAAGTACTACACAAAAATTGACAATTTTAGACAAGTTTTTTCACCAAATAACTTTTCTAATATCAGAAAACACAAACGAAATCAAAGCTAATTTAATAACAGATTTTACCAAATACAAAAACGAGATACTTCCAATCTTATTAGCTATAAAAGTTAATGATATCTATGATTTAGAATACCTTAATTTAATAATTAATTCTTTAGATTCTAGTAACAACCTATCTGCATTTAGTCCAGTATATAATACTAGTTTTCTAAATTTAAATGATTCAATTCCTTTAACTCAACAAATAAAATTGAGAAGAATAAATGAGCTTTTGCTTAATTATAATGTTTGTTTTAATCATTTATTAAATGAATTTCAGTCCTTATTTGAGAGAGCATATTTTTCTGGAGAATCAAAAAAAGCTTCTGATATTAGGCTAAAAATGTCAGACGAGCATTTTGATGGTGATGAAATACATTTCATTTCTAACTTTTTTGAAAGGAGGAATCAAAACTCTATTTCACACACGAATGAAAATGATATTGGAGTTTGGGGTGTAAACCTAGATGAGTACATAGAATATAAAAATAATGTTTTACCTATATTGGCAAAAATCAACATATCGTTAAATTAAAACGTATGCTAACAAAGTACTGTGGTAAAAAACAAGTAAAAACTCATTAATTTCTCACTAAAACACTTCTGTAATTGTTGTCGTATGTTAATCCTGATTTTGCGATAGCAAAAGCCTGTTTTAGTAGCTTATTACAAACCGCAATTAAGGCTAGTTTTTTGCTCTTTCCTTTGGCTACCAATCGCTCATAAATTGCCTTGCAAGCATGGTTATATTTACACGCATTAAAACTGCACATAAATAATAAATTTCGAAGTTTTTGATTCCCTATTTTACTAATTCTCGGACGTCCTTTTACGCTACTTCCACTTTGCCGAATCACGGGAGTTAAACCTGCGTAACTACACAATTCACTGCCGCTTGTAAAACGATCAAAACCATCGGTTAGAACAACTAGCATTAGGGATGTTTTTGGTCCAATTCCTGGAATACTTTTTAAGCGAGTTAAAACATCTTGATGTACTTCTTTTACCAAAATAAGTAATTTATCTTCTATCGTTTTCATCTCTTTTTGAACCTGTTTTAAATTTCGTTTTAAAGAGCTCACAACTGCTTTACTTGGATTGCCTAAAACAGCTTCTCCATGTAGTTTATTTTTAAGCATGGTGCTTTGTTTTGTATACACAGAAAGGAGTCTGGTCATTTGAAGACATTCTAATTGATGTTTTGAGTTGCCTTTCCATAGCTTTAATTCTACATGTTTAGCATACTCACATATTAATTTCGAATCGCTTTTATCGGTCTTAATTTTTGATAGTTTCATCTGAATAAATCGTTTTACCGATAATGGATTTTCTACCGAAACTTTAATGCCTTCTTCTTGTAAATAATAGGCCAATTGGTAATGATAATAACCTGTGGCTTCCATCACACAATGGCTATTAAAATCTAACAGTTTTACGAACTTTTTAAAGCCCGAACTATTATTTTTAAACTGGTAATAATTCCCTTGGGAATCTGTAACATCAAAAACTAAATGACTGATGTCAAGTCCAAAATATTTTATATCTTTATTCATAAGAAATGTTTTTTTGAAAGGACAAGCTACGCGAGTTTCAACGACTTAAAATCGAGGTCTAAAGCCTCATAGAACTGTACGAAATCTGTGTAGTAAAAGAGAGGGGATTTTCAATGTTGACGAGATCTATAGTCTCTGCGTATATAATAACCTTATTCCTCTCTTTTGTCTTTTCTAATTATGTATCTAATTTAATAAAAAACAAACTTAAGCCGTATATAATTTATTGCTGGCTTCTCGCCTATTTACGAAAGTCCTCGCGGACTTTCTTGGTCGGTAATTATTTACTAAATTAGTTGCTTAAACCACGCAACAAACCATATACAAACACGTTGTAAAACATTTAACAGAAACATTATCAATGATTTGGACAGACGAGGAATTTAAAGAAGAAGCTTTAGTTTTTTGGAATAAAAACTGGAAATATTTAAACGAAGATTATCCTTTTGACATTGCGTCAATGGCTTATGAATATGTTAGAAATAATAAAGATTTTAAATATAAAGACCACGTTGAAGCTGGAGTATTAGTAACGTGTTTAGTGAACTATGGCTACATTGAATTCACTAAAAGAGAAAACAACGTTAGATATCATTCCCTAACAGAGAAAGGATTAAATTTTATAAAAGAAAAAAATCAATAGAATCCTGAATTTTGAAAGACATTATTAAACAAAAATTAGTAATAGATATTGATACTGCACCGAATTGGGACAAAGTCTATAGCGGAATTTGTTTAATTGCTAATTCTGAAATAGTACTGCTTCTGAATTTTAATGACGAGACTGCCGAATTTGACGGGTTTTCAATACTTAAAAACAAGGATTTTGAAAAATATCGTGTTTGGGAAAAAGAAGATTATGCCGAATTAAAAAATGACAACTCTACGGAACTGCTTAAATCAATCAATATTGAGAATTTCAGCGATTTAAAGTCATCTTTAAAGCACTTAATGTCTGAACTTATAGCAATTTATACTTACGATGACGAAGATTCTTATTTCGTAGGTAAAGTATTATCGATTAATGACAGTTCGATTGAATTAAAATTAATTGATAAAGATTCAAAATGGACTGATAATGAAAAGATAAAATTAAAAGAAATAAGTTACGTCGGATTTAGAACTTCCTATGAAACGAAATTAATAAAAAACGTTTTACAACACCGTATATAATTTATTGCTGGTTCTAGCCTGCTTACGAAAACCCTCGCGGATTTTCTATTCGGTTTTTATTTGCTAAATTACGTTCTTAAACACGCAACAAACCATATACAAACACGTTGTGCGTCATTTAAGAGCAGAACGAAAACAAAAATAAATTAAGAAAATGAAACCTGATTATCTGAAAATAATTATAGATTCTTTCCCTAAAAATCTAAAGTCAGATGTTATAAAAGTTTTCAGCATTATTCCTTTAGAAAGTAAATACAAATTTGATTTAATAAGTTCTGATACTTACAATGTAAAAGTAAGTGGAGAAATATTAAAAATCCCAGGAAGAATTTATTTTGACGAACCAAAATCACAAAACGAAAATCAACTGACCGAAAAACAGAAAGATATTTTGAATTGTTTTTTTACCAGACATCATAATGGATTTATAAGAGAGAAAAGATTAAATAAAATATCTGGAAAACCAGAAAAATGGAAAACACCTTTTTTAGTGCAATTATTAGGAGAATATATTTATGAATTGTTTCCGATTATTGACAAAAAAGTAAATAACGATACATTGGAATTTTATAAAGAATTCAAAAATGAAAATCCAAAATATTGGGAACAGACCGAAAGTCGAATAGCAAGTTATTGGAATGAATATTATAGATATAAATTTCCGAAATTAAAAGAATATTTAGGAATTGAAATTATTAACCGAATAAAAAAAACGAACGCACAACAAAGTACTGTGGTAAAAAACAAGTAAAAACTCATTAATTTCTCACTAAAACACTTCTGTAATTGTTGTCGTATGTTAATCCTGATTTTGCGATAGCAAAAGCCTGTTTTAGTAGCTTATTACAAACCGCAATTAAGGCTAGTTTTTTGCTCTTTCCTTTGGCTACCAATCGCTCATAAATTGCCTTGCAAGCATGGTTATATTTACACGCATTAAAACTGCACATAAATAATAAATTTCGAAGTTTTTGATTCCCTATTTTACTAATTCTCGGACGTCCTTTTACGCTACTTCCACTTTGCCGAATCACGGGAGTTAAACCTGCGTAACTACACAATTCACTGCCGCTTGTAAAACGATCAAAACCATCGGTTAGAACAACTAGCATTAGGGATGTTTTTGGACCTATTCCTGGAATACTTTTTAAGCGAGTTAAAACATCTTGATGTGCTTCTTTTACCAAAATAAGTAATTTATCTTCTATCGTTTTCATCTCTTTCTGAACCTGTTTTAAATTTCGTTTTAAGGAGCTCACAACTGCTTTACTTGGATTGCCTAAAACAGCTTCTCCATGTAGTTTATTTTTAAGCATGGTGCTTTGTTTTGTATACACAGAAAGGAGTCTGGTCATTTGAAGACATTCTAATTGATGTTTTGAGTTGCCTTTCCATAGCTTTAATTCTACATGTTTAGCATACTCACATATTAATTTCGAATCGCTTTTATCGGTCTTAATTTTTGATAGTTTCATCTGAATAAATCGTTTTACCGATAATGGATTTTCTACCGAAACTTTAATGCCTTCTTCTTGTAAATAATAGGCCAATTGGTAATGATAATAACCTGTGGCTTCCATCACACAATGGCTATTAAAATCTAACAGTTTTACGAACTTTTTAAAGCCCGAACTATTATTTTTAAACTGGTAATAATTCCCTTGGGAATCTGTAACATCAAAAACTAAATGACTGATGTCAAGTCCAAAATATTTTATATCTTTATTCATAAGAAATGTTTTTTTGAAAGGACAAGCTACGCGAGTTTCAACGACTTAAAATCGAGGTCTAAAGCCTCATAGAACTGTACGAAATCTGTGTAGTAAAAGAGAGGGGATTTTCAATGTTGACGAGATCTATAGTCTCTGCGTATATAATAACCTTATTCCTCTCTTTTGTCTTTTCTAATTATGTATCTAATTTAATAAAAAACAAACTTAAGCCGTATATAATTTATTGCTAGTTCTTGCCTGCTTACGAAAACCCTCGCGGATTTTCTATTCGGTTTTTATTTGCTAAATTAGGTGCTTAAACACGCCACTAATCATACACAAACACGTTAGCAAACATTTAATGAACAACCTCAAAATCACATACATACTATTATTTTTTTGCCTAATCTCATGTAAAAAGTCAACGGACTTAAAAACTGAAAAAGTCACTCTGAATAAAACAGAAATTGACACTTCTAAACGTTACCAAAGAATTAATATTCCTTATTATGACAATGGCGAATTAGTTGGAGAAAACGAAGCATATGTTTCTAAAAAACTAGATACCTTTTGGAATACTTGGCTTTTTTACAAAAAAGGAGTGATAGATAGTTCTAAAAGTAAATTTTTTGATTTCAATATTACTGGAAATAAAAAAGACTCAATTCTGAAAGGGAAAATCAGTATTTACTCGCCTGCTGATAGTATTCCTAAATCAAAAATTAGTTCAAGAGAAATAACATTAGTTTTTCTACAAAAAGAAAACGATTCTGTAATTGTTAAAGAAATTAAATCACAAAAAAGCACGTTTGAATTTAACTATAAAAATTTTGAAAACTATGGATTTGAAGGTTTTGTAATGGACTTACGTTTTATTAAAATAGATTCAACTTCTGAAAAATTACTTCTGAATAGAAACTATTTTGCGTTGGACACAAAACTTTCAACTAACAACGTTTATGTAGAATTATTAGAATAAAAACGATTTGCTAACACCGTATATAATTTATTGCTAGTTCTAGCCTGCTTACGAAAACCCTCGCGGATTTTCTATTCGGTTTTTATTTGCTAAATTACGTACTTAACCACGCAACAAATCATATACAAACACGTTGGCAACAAGCACTCACTCAAAACGGATGAAAACAAAATGAAAGAAACGAAATACAAAAAATGGTCTTTTAGATTACTTATATATTTGATAATAATTAATGTATTAGTAGCATATTTCGTAATAAATTTTGCTGTTGGATTACACGATGTTGGCAGATTTGAACAGAATATTGGAATTTTATCTCTTGTTGCAAATCTGATTTTAATTGTTGGAATTGTATTTACTATCTTGAGTATAAAAAACAAGGAGCATAAAAATTATCAATACTATTTTTCAATTATTGGATATCCAATATTTCTAATTATGACTTTACTTTCAATATTTTCAAATTTGTAAACAAAATACTGAATATCACAATTGAGATAAACCAAAAAATGAAAAACACATTGAACTTATTATTTTTGATTTTAACTTTGATTTCGTGTAAAAATCAATCGGAATTAAAAACGGAAATTGCTTAAATTGAGAAAACCGGACTGATTGAAATAACGCAAATTGACTCTATATCTGAATTGTGGAATGTTTTAGTTTTCGAGAAAGGTGGTTGTTTAGGTGGAGAACAGTACATAAATGAAAAGGAATTTAAAAGAGAAGAAAAACCACTAGTTTTCAGCGAAACGGAATGGAAAAAATTCTCAGAGAACGACAAAGGAAAACTGACTGAATTTCTAATTACCAAACTTTCTGACACAACTAAAACGAAAGTCCATACTTGCCCATTTTTTGGAGCAACAAATGGAGAAATGGCTGTTTATTCACTTCAGCACATTAACAAAAAGAATTGGTTTGACTTTTCTGAATTTAATGAATATAAAGACAAGGAATATAAAAGCGCAACTGAACAGCCTCAAATGTGGTTACAGAATATATTGAAAAACGAAACCGACAGAAAAAAAATAGCGGAATTATATAAAAAAGAACTAAAAAAATAAAAGCCAGATTGCCAACACCGTGTATAATTAATTGCTTGTTTTAAGCCTACTTACGAACATTCCTGCGGAATATTCTATCTGTGATTTATTTGCTAACTTAGTTCCTTAAATCACGCAACTAACCATACACAATCACGTTGGCAGTAATTAAAAAAAATGAAAAACCTTATAAAATATGCTATTAAATACGGTCTATCAGAAGATTTAATTCAAGAGATAAATTTGAATGGTAAACAAATTGAAATCAAAAAAAACGAAAATATTCTTAATGTTGGAGAACATAGTAAATATATCTATATAGTAATCAAAGGTGGATTTATAAGTCAGTATTTTGATGATAATAAATCAAAATTTAGAACAACTTCGTTCCATATTGACAATTATCATCCATTTATGACGCAACCAGAAAGTTATTTTTCAAAGAAACCTTCTGATACGCAAATAAAAGCATTTAAAAATTCCCAAGTAATTGAATTTCATAGAAATACAATAGAAAAATTAAGTTTGAAACATAAATCTTTTGATAAATTTTGTAATACGCATATTATAGAAGCTCTCATTTTTATAAATCAAATAAAGTCTAAATTAATAGGTCTTCCCAAAGATAAATTATACGATTACCTCCTAGAAGAACACGGTCCAATTACTAAAAATGTTCCCTCAAAGTATATAGCAGAATTTATGGGAGTTACACCCCAATGGTTAAGTAAAATAAAACGTACTAGTTGAAACATGAAATTAGTTTCATCAAACTCAAATAAATTACATTTATTTTTGTGCTTTACAAAAACTATAGATCACAATTTAACTCAAATTAAAATGAAAAATAAAATCAGCCTTACACTTATAACACTTCTTTTTTCTACTTTTTTATTCAGTCAGAACTTAGCAAAAATTAGCAATGACTATAACAAAAGAAACTTAATAGAAGGTAATATTCCTGAAAAATGGGAAGACGGAATGAGAACATCCGGAGATAAAGGAAGCTATGAATGGTGGTATTTTGATGCTCATTTGCATGATGGGAGTACTGTTGTAATGACGTTTTACACCAAGTTCATGACCGACATAAAAAAACCTTTTAATCCATACTTGACGGTTAGTATAGATAAAGCTGATGGTAGTAAAATATCAGAAAAAATTTACTGTGACCCAGAAGATTTTTTCGCTTCAAAAGATTCGTGTAATGTTAAGATGGGTAATAGTTATGCAGAAGGAAACCTAAAGGAATACAAAATTCATATTGAAAATGAAGATATAAACTTAACAGCCGTAATAAAAAGAACTACGCAAAGCTGGAGACCAAAAACAGGACATATGGTATTTGGTGCTGACGAAAGCAAAGAATTCAATTGGGTAGTATCTGTACCTCAAGGTGAAATGGAAATTGAATATGATTACAAAGGTGTAACAACAAAAACAGTTGGTTCTGCCTACCATGACCATAATTGGGGAAATTTCTCTATGATGAAAATTTTTAACCATTGGTATTGGTCAAGAGCTGAAATTGGTCCTTATAACGTAATTGCTTCAGAAATGATATCAGAAAAAGAATTTAATAATGACAATATAATTACTTTTAATATTTCTAAGGATGGCGAAACAGTTGTTGATGATGGTGAATTAGTAACTCTATATAGAACTTATGGTAAGGAGCATCCAACATTAAAAAAAGATGTAAGTGACGATTTAATTTTTGTTTATAATGATCCTCAAACTGAATACAGGTATGAATATTCACTTTTTAGAGAAAAAACTATTGTTGAAGTAGATTTAATTTCGGCATCAGTCGGTAATGGGCTTAAATTCAAACTTGCAAAAATGCTTACTAGTATTGATCCTGCATATTTTAGATTTACTGGAAAAGCAGAAATAAGAGTTTACAAATCAGGTAAATTAATAGAGAAGCACACCAGTAACAAAGCGGTTTGGGAATTAATGTATTTTGGGGATCCTGTAGGTAAATAAAACTACTGCCAACAATGTATATAAAAAATAGGGCTTTTGTGCTAACTCCAAAGTTCTGTGTTTATTTACAAAGTCCGCTAAATATAAAATTTGGAATTTAAACGAAAATTAAAAACAAAATATTTATATTTAGCTAAGTGTTAAACCCGAAATATAGTGCTTATTTTATGCCCTAATTTTCATATACTAACCGTTGGCAACAAGCTGAACTAACCAATGAACATTAAGAATAAAGCATTAAATTTTCAATACCAATACAGCCGAATTTTCACTTTTGGTCTGAATAGGGAAAAGTTTGTGTGCTTACCAAAAAGCAATAGCTTGTTCGCATCG
The DNA here is from genome assembly GCF_052934785.1 of Lacinutrix undariae. Taxonomy (NCBI): domain Bacteria; kingdom Pseudomonadati; phylum Bacteroidota; class Flavobacteriia; order Flavobacteriales; family Flavobacteriaceae; genus Lacinutrix; species Lacinutrix undariae. The sequence goes on along the minus strand of NZ_CM128809.1, from coordinate 372,752 downwards.
AATAACTCGAAAAACACATTTCTTGCCCTAGGATTTACATTGTTTTCTTGTTTACTATTTTTTTCTGGATTTATAGAGTGGTATACAAACGGAACTAAAATTACAACGGGATTTATAATTGTTTTTTTTGTTGTTCATCCAATTGTTGCGACTATCGGATTACGACAATTTTTGTGGCTAATTAATGGACGACAAGAATTACGGATTGAGAATGGAAAAATGACATTAACTAAAAAAGGAACTTTTCTAACTAAAACACAAACTTTTGAATTGCTACACGTGAAAAACGTTCGGAATGAAATACACGAAAACTCATTATCGACTTATGACAAAACATTGCGGAATATCGCTCTAAATAGGAAATTGCTTTTTAGTCACATAATGGGAGAAATAATATTTGACTATAAAGGAAAAAAGATAAAATTATTTAATGAATTGACCGAAAATCAAAAAGTGGAATTAATAACTGAAATCAATAATCTGAAAGAAAAGCCTACGCACAACACCGTGTATAATTAATTGCTTTGTTCCTGCTCATCTGGAATATTCCTGCGGAATATTCTCAGGTTCGTAAAAGTTTACTAATTTAGTTGCTAAACCACGCAACTAATCATACACAAACACGTTGTGCGTCATACAAAAAACCATCGAACTAAATGATAAAAATACCTTTAAACAGAGCAATACAATTACTTGAAAAGAGACTATCGGAAGTAGATAATAGTCAAACCGATTTGAAAGCTTTGAAAAGTAGATTAAAAATTGACATAGAAGCTATATTTGGACTGGCAAGTACACCTTCTATGACTGTTATAGGTTTAAGTACACCAATTTTTGACAAACCAGAAGAAATCGTAAAATGCAAAACAACATTCAGACAGACAATAAAAGGTTGGATTGAATTCATAAATGACTTTCATATTATTGACCAAGAGAAACTGGAAATTTCTGAACAGGAATTTAAAGAGAAATATGTTAATTTATTGAAGAAATGGAATGAACTAATACCTGAATACAATCAATTACTGAAAGATTACGAAAATATAACGGCGAAATACGATGATTCACTTTCTGAAATTGAAATTTTAAAAGGTAAATTAAATCAAAATCAAAATATAGGAGACATCATCAAGATTCTATTTTTAGGAGCAAGTCCAATAGATGAAGTGAGATTAAGACTTGACGAAGAATTAAGAGACATAGAAATTGGTTTAAAAATGGCGACTTTAAGAGAATCATTTGATTTAAAATCTAAATGGGCAATTACAACCAAATCATTACAACAAGCTATGCTCGATGAAAATCCAACAATTGTTCATTTTTCAGGACACGGTCACGTCACAGGAATTGCAGTTGAAGATTCTTTAGGAAATTCAAAACTTATAGAAAACAATGCAATTGGTGGATTATTTGATTTATTTAAAGAAAATATTAAATGTGTTGTTTTAAATTCTTGCTATTCAGAATCTCAAGCCAGAGAAATTGCGAAACATATTCCATTTGTTATAGGAATGAAAAAATCAGTAAATGATAAAGCAGCAATAGCTTTTTCAGTAGGTTTCTATTCTGCATTAGGAGCTGGAAAAGATATAAAATTTGCTTTTAAAATGGGAACTGTTGCAATTCAAATGGAGGGAATTAGCGGAAACGATATTCCTGTACTTTTGGGTTAAAAAGTACGAACGCACAACACCGTATATAATTTATTGCTGGTTTTAGCCTACTTACGAAAGTCCTCGCGGACTTTCTTGGTCGGTAATTATTTACTAAATTGGTTGCTTGAAACACGCAACAAACCATATACAACAACGTTGTGCCCAATTTATGAAAGACAGTTACGAAATAGAAAAACCTAGTTCCGATTTGAACTATTTGACAATCGGAATTAAATATATTGTCTTATTTATTGTTCTCTTTTTAGCAAGCTGGATTGCAATACCTTTATTAATTGCAAACGGACGAGCAACGAGAATTAATCCTGTGGCTGAATTTCTTGCGGAAAATGCTTTTATTTTTAGCATTTTAATTTCACTATCTGTTATCATTTGGTTCATTTACCGAATTAGGAAAAAATATACGCTCGGAGAAGTCTTCAAAATTGACTTTAATGATTCTGACCAAAAACTGAATATAAAAACAGTTAATCTAGCAAATAATCAAGAAAAAGATAATTACTATAATTATAAAAATCTATCGTATAAGTTTTACAAATCCAAAGATGTACTCTTTGGAAAACAGAGAATTTTGCACATTTTGAATGACGATAAAACTGTTCACGAAATTAATTTTGACCGAACAGCTTGGTGTAGAAATGAACGGATTGACAAACTGATTGAAAAAATAAAAACTGGGCACAACACCGTATAAAAATAATTGCGGTTTAGTGCTTAATCAAAGGTCGTTGCGTGTTTGTAACGTCTGATTTTCCTTCGGAAAATCCTCGCATACAAACCCGCAACTATTCTTATACATAAACGTTGTGCATAATGTAAACTAACCCTGAAAAATCGAACTAAATTGAATAAAATACCGAATAAAATAAAATATGGAATTTTCGGAATTTCTACTTTGATTTTTTTATTATTTTTTCTTGGAATAATAAATCCTTTTGGTCTTAATGATTCTCTGCAAAATATTACTGGATATTTCTTCGGACTTTCCTTTAGTAATATTGACTATTTAACGATTTCCTCTATTCCTGTTTTCGGAATGTTTTTTAACTCAAGTCGGAACGAATTTAAAATAGCAGATTTAATTAAAGATATCTTAACTATTCTGATATGCACATTAATAACAATTGCTATTGGACTTTACTTGCTGACTTTTATCGGAAAACCTAATAATCCATTAATACCTCAATATTTATTAAGAGAACCATTTTTTCTATACTCGACATTAACAATCGCAATTGGAATACTAATACCTTTCTTAATAATAAAACGGAATAAAAAACGGAACGGATTAAATAACAATGGAATTGAAAACGGATAAAACACTATGCACAACAAAGTACTGTGGTAAAAAACAAGTAAAAACTCATTAATTTCTCACTAAAACACTTCTGTAATTGTTATCATATGTTAATCCTGATTTCGCGATAGCAAAAGCCTGTTTTAGCAGCTTATTACAAACCGCAATTAAGGCTAGTTTTTTACTCTTTCCTTTGGCTACCAATCGCTCATAAATTGCTTTGCAAGCATGGTTGTATTTACACGCATTAAAACTGCACATAAATAATAAATTTCGAAGTTTTTGATTTCCTATTTTACTAATTCTCGGACGTCCTTTTACGCTACTTCCACTTTGCCGAATCACGGGAGTTAAACCTGCGTAACTACACAATTCACTGCCGCTTGTAAAGCGATCAAAACCATCCGTTAGAACAACTAGCATTAGGGATGTTTTAGGACCTATTCCTGGAATACTTTTTAAGCGAGTTAAAACATCTTGATGTGCTTCTTTTACCAAAATAAGTAATTTATCTTCTATCGTTTTCATCTCTTTCTGAACCTGTTTTAAATTTCGTTTTAAGGAGCTCACAACTGCTTTACTTGGATTGCCTAAAACAGCTTCTCCATGTAGTTTATTTTTAAGCATGGTGCTTTGTTTTGTATACACAGAAAGGAGTCTGGTCATTTGAAGACATTCTAATTGATGTTTTGAGTTGCCTTTCCATAGCTTTAATTCTACATGTTTAGCATACTCACATATTAGTTTCGAATCGCTTTTATCTGTCTTAATTTTTGATAGTTTCATCTGAATAAATCGTTTTACCGATAATGGATTTTCTACCGAAACTTTAATGCCTTCTTCTTGTAAATAATAGGCCAATTGGTAATGATAATAACCTGTGGCTTCCATCACACAATGGCTATTAAAATCTAACAGTTTTACGAACTTTTTAAAGCCCGAAATGCTATTTTTAAACTGGTAATAATTCCCTTGGGAATCTGTAACATCAAAAACTAAATGACTGATGTCAAGTCCAAAATATTTTATATCTTTATTCATAAGAAATGTTTTTTGAAAGGACAAGCTACGCGAGTTTCAACGACTTAAAATCGAGGTCTAAAGCCTCATAGAACTGTACGAAATCTGTGTAGTAAAAGAGAGGGGATTTTCAATGTTGACGAGATCTGTAGTCTCTGCGTATATAATAACCTTATTCCTCTCTTTTGTCTTTTCTAATTATGTATCTAATTTAATAAAAAACAAACTTAAGCCGTATATAATTTATTGCTGGTTCTAGCCTGCTTACGAAAACCCTCGCGGATTTTCTATTCGGTTTTTATTTGCTAAATTACGTTCTTAAACACGCAACAAACCATATACAAACACGTTGTGCATAATGCGGAAATCGTGCTAAAATCGAACATTTGAACTAAAAAAGCCAACGCTCAAACAGCACATTCATTTTTTCCAACCACATAAGCCAACGCACAAAAAAATAAAAGAGCTGTTTCTTCCCACCGCACAAATCCGAACAAACCAATGAACATCTTTGCAACACCATTGCATTAATAAATTCATATATTTGCATCAATGAAACATTTAGCATTCATATTGTCAATTTACATTTTCGCACTTAATCTAACACCTTGTGCAGATTACGTTGTGTCTGATAATGATGTTAAAACTGAAATCTCACAAGCTATGGATAATGACCATCAGCACCAAGATTCAGATTTATGTTCCCCTTTTTGTATTTGTCAATGTTGCCATATTAGCGCAACATATTTGCACTTTGCAGATTTAACACTCGATATAACTCTTATTTCTACTCAAGATTTTCTACACCTAAACGGTACAGAAAAAGATTTTACCACTTCCATTTTACAGCCACCAAGGGCATAATTCAGTTTTTTTTAAGGATATCTATATCCAAACGTAACGCTTTTTAATGCAAGCGTTGCTTCGCTTTTATTTTGCGCTTCGCGCAAAATGATATGTTTAACTGAATTAACACCTTTTATATGATTAATAAAATCATTGATTTTTCAATCAATAACAAATTCATTATTGGTTTGCTAACGCTAACCATTGTGGCAGCAGGTATTTGGAGTATGACCCAAGTACCAATTGATGCTGTTCCAGACATTACCAACAATCAAGTACAAGTCATTACACAAGCACCAAATTTAGGAACAGAGGACATTGAGCAATTTGTAACCTATCCTGTAGAAGTTGCAATGAGTAATTTGCCTGATGTCAAGGAAATCCGTTCTATTTCGCGCTTTGGCTTATCTGTTGTAACCATAGTTTTTGATGATGCTATGGGAACATATTTACCTCGTCAATTAGTGTCTGAAAAATTAAACGAAGTCAAGGAAGAAATCCCAAATGGTTTTGGCAAACCAACAATGGGTCCAATATCTTCGGGATTGGGAGAAATTTACCAATACACACTTAAAGTAAATCCAGAATATAAAGACAAATATTCCATTACAGATTTGCGAACGATGCAAGATTGGATTATCCAACGCCAAATGGCAATGGTAGAAGGTGTTGTTGAAGTTAACGCCATTGGTGGTAAAATCAAGCAGTACGAAGTTGCTGTTGACCCAAACGAATTAAAGGCAATTGGAATAACAATTACCGATGTTTTTGAAGCTTTGGAAGCCAACAACCAAAATACAGGTGGTGCATATATCGAAAAAAACCATCAAGCTAATTTTATTCGTGGAGAAGGCTTGGTGCGTAGTTTGGAGGATATTAAAAGTATTACTATAAAGAATTTAAACAACATTCCCATTACCGTTGGCGACATTGCGACAGTTCAATATGGTGCTGCAATCCGTTATGGTGCAATGACGCAAGATGGCGATGGCGAAGTGGTTGGCGGAATGGTTATGATGCTAAATGGTGCCAATTCAAACAAAGTAATTAAAAATGTAAAAACCCGAATTGCTCAAATTGAAAAGTCCTTACCAGAAGGTGTTACCATCGAACCCTTATTAGACCGAAGTAAACTAATTGCAGAAACCACATCAACCGTCTCAACCAATCTTATTGAAGGTGCTTTAATAGTAATTTTCGTTCTTATTTTCCTTTTAGGAAATTGGCGAGGTGGTTTAATAGTAGCTTCAACGATTCCATTATCCTTATTATTCGCATTTATATTAATGAATGTTTTTGATGTTTGGGCAAACCTAATGAGTTTGGGCGCAATAGATTTCGGGATTATTGTTGATGGTGCTGTAATTATTGTAGAAAGCACCGTTTTCCTAATAGCTTCCCAACTCTATAAGAAGAAAAAATTGACATCTAAAGAACGTGATGGCGTCGCTTCCAGCGCATCAAAAAAGATGATGAACGCTGCGTTTTTTGGGCAACTTATCATATTGATTGTATTCCTTCCCATTTTAGCTTTGGAAGGGATTGAAGGTAAAATGTTTAAGCCAATGGCATTAACGTTCATTTTCGCAATGATTGGCGCAATGGTACTTTGTTTAACGTATGTGCCAATGATGTCTGCATTAATTCTGCGAGCACCAAAATCTGATAAAAAATCTTATGGAGATAAATTTGTGCATTGGGTAGAACGTAAATACCAACCTTTATTAGAAAAATCTTTATCTAAAGGAAAACTAATAATAAGTATTTCGGTAGTTCTCTTTGGAATTGCTTTGTTTACGTTCAGCAAAATGGGTGGCGAATTTATACCACAACTCGATGAAGGCGATATTGCTTTTCACGCCATTTTAAAACCTGGCAGTTCACTTACAGAAACTATAGAAACAACAACTAAAGTTGAGCAAATTATAAAAGCGAAATTTCCTGAAGTTGAAAAAATAGTCAGTAAAATTGGTGTTGCCGAAATTCCAACCGACCCAATGCCAATGGATTTAGCAGATGTTTTCGTAATCCTAAAACCTAAAAGCGAATGGACTACTGTTTCGACAAAAGATGAACTCATTGAAGAAATAAAGAAAGCAGTTGAGATAATTCCTGGAGTAAACTATGAATTTACCCAACCCATAGAAATGCGTTTTAATGAATTACTCGAAGGTGTCCGTGAAGATATTGCCATAAAAATTTATGGAGAAGATATAAATATACTGTCACAAAAAGCAGAAGAAATTACCAAAATAATCGCAGGAACTGAAGGTATTGGCGATATGAAAGCGGAAGCAACCACAGGCTTACCACAAATGACAATTACCTATAACCGAAGTAAATTAGCACAATACGGACTTCAAATAAATACTTTAAACCAAATCGTACAATCTGCATTTGCAGGTGGAACAGCAGGCGTTATTTTTGAAGGCGAAAAACGTTTTGATTTGGTGGTGCGTTTAAATTCCCAAAACCGAAAAGATATTTCAGATGTTCAGAATTTGTATATCAATTTACCATCAGGAACTCAAATTCCGCTACGTGAAGTTGCAGACATCAGCTACAAAGCTGGTCCAATGCAAATAAGTAGAGATAATACCAACCGAAGAACCTACGTAGGTATTAACGTGAGAGGTCGTGATGTAAAATCGTTGGTAACTGAAATTAAATCAAAACTGGATGCCAACCTTGAACTGCCATCAGGATATTTTATTCGGTATGGTGGTGCTTTTGAAAATTTGGAACGTGCAAGCAACCGTTTACAAACCGTTGTACCAATTGCGCTACTGCTGATTTTTGTGTTAATCTATTTTGCACTAAAATCACTTCCACAAACTTTAATGATTTACATCGCTATCCCAATGGCAACCATTGGAGGTGTTTTTGCATTGTGGTTACGTGATATGCCTTTCAGCATTTCGGCAGGTGTCGGTTTTATTGTCTTGTTTGGTGTTGCTGTTTTAAATGGCTTGGTAATGATTAGCGGATTAAACGAGCTAAAAGATGAAGGCGTTACCAATCTTAAAGACAGAATTATTGAAGGTACAAAACGAAGAATAAGACCTATTATGCTAACTGCTTTTACAGATGTTTTGGGATTTTTACCAATGGCAATTTCAGCATCAGCAGGCGCAGAAGTACAACGACCTTTAGCAACAGTAGTTATTGGTGGATTGTTGACATCTACATTATTAACCTTATTCGTTTTACCAATTTTATATCATTGGGTGGAAAATAAATCGTTCACGTTTAGACCTAATAAAAAAGTGGTAACAGTTACTGCAATGGTAGCATTTTTGTTCTTATTGCCAATAACAGGAAATGCACAACAAGTAAATGATACGTTGCCGACTGTTTCAATGGATGAAGCTGTAAAGATTTCAAAAGAAAACTATCCAAGTTTAAAACAAAGGCAGTTGGAAATTGAAAAACAGCAACAATTAAAAGGTACCGCTTATGATTTTGGCACAACTCAAATTTTTACAGGTGGCGAAGAAATCAATAATGGAACAGGAATTTATACCACAGTTGGTATTGGACAATCAAATATTGATGTCTTTGGTATTGCGCCAAAACGAAAATTACAGGAGCAGCGTATTTTATTAGCGCAAAAAGCCTTTCAACTTTCAGAATTAGAATTGGAATTGGAAGTTAAAAAAGCGTGGTCAAATGCCTTTCAGAGTAAACAAAATTATAATCTGTATGCAGCATTGGATTCCATTTACACCAATTTTGAAAAAGCGGTGGAATTAAATTATGAAGTGGAAGCCATTTCGAAACTGGAATATTCCGCAGCTAAAAACCAAGCTTTACAAATTCAAAACAAGTTTTTGCAAACAAAGAGCAACTATCTAATTGCATTACAGCAGTTGAATCTATGGCTCGTTTCGGATGAATTTTATAACGTACCAGACGAATTGGATATCACTAATGAAATTGATATAAACGATTTCAATGCAAAAGAACATCCTTTATATAACCTTGCGCAAATTCAAATAGATGAAGCAGAAGCAAATTACAAAGTTGCAAAAGCCGAAAATCTACCCAAATTCAATCTTCAAGGTGGTTTGCAAAACGTAAATGGTAATTCTGGTTTTTACACCTATCAAGCTGGTATATCAATTCCATTTCTATCTGGCACAACAAAAGCGAATATTAGAACTGCAAAAATTGACAAACAAATTGCCGAAACTAATATTCAATTCAGACAAAACGAAGTTGAATCTAAATTTATTCAAGCCAAAGAAAACTATCTAAAGTGGAAAACATCGTGGCTCTTTTATAAAGAACAAGTATTACCACTTACAAAAGACCAAAAAACAGGCGCATTATTCGCTTACAAAGAAGGCGAGATTGATTATTCGGCATTTACACAACTTATAAAAGAAGCTATTCAGAGCGAAATTGAAGCACAAACAGCTTTGGCAAATTATTTAGAAAGCACTTTTGAATTACAATATTTTAAAAATTAGAACTATGAAAAACACACTATATATCATCTTGACAATTTTAATATTGTCATTTTCAGCTGCCTCTTGTGGCAACAAAGAAAATCACAATGAAGAAGATGGACACGCACACGATGAGGAAACCAGTACTAATCCTAAAGAAGAACATCACGAAGGAGAAGAAGTTATGTTATCATCACAACAATTTGAAGCCTTAAAAATGAAAATTGACACCATTACCTCACGCAATATGAGTGGCTATGTAGAAGCAAACGGAACTTTGGAAGTGCCACCACAAAATGAAGCTGCCATGACTTCGGTTGTTGGTGCAAATGTGGTTTCTATTGAAGTGATTGAAGGCGACAAAGTAAACAAAGGTCAAGTTGTTGCATACCTTTCACATCCCAATATTATACAAATGCAAACCGATTATTTGAATGCGTATAGCAACAGCACTTTTCTAAAGAAAAACTATGAACGACAACAAAAATTATATAATGCAGGTGTAGGCTCTGGTGCAAATTTTCAAAAAGCAGAAGCAGAATATGACGCATCAAAAGCTATGGTTAATGGAATGGCAGCACAGTTAAAATTGTTGAATATTAATTCAAATTCAGTCGCAAATGGTACGATAGCGCAACGTGTGGCATTACGCAGTCCCATTGAAGGTTATGTGCAAAAGGTGGAAGTGAAAACAGGACAATATGTTGAACCACAAACCGAACTCTTTGAAATTGTAGATACGCATCACGTTCACGCAGATTTAATGGTTTTTGAAAAAGACGTTTACAAAGTAAAAAAAGGTCAAAAAGTTACCTTTAATATACAATCTATTGAAGATGATGAATTGAGTGCAGAAATATATTCAGTAAGCAAAACTTTTGAGGATAACCCCAAAGCGGTTCACGTTCACGCAGAAATTGAAAACAAAAAAGGAAATTTAATTCCAGGAATGTACATTCAAGGTAGAATACAGACAGAAAGCACTAAAACAATGGCATTGCCAGAAAGTGCTATTGTAAAAGAAGGCGACAAATTTTATGTGTTTTCAGTTGAAAAAGAAAATGTGGATTGGAGTTTTAAACCAATTGAGGTTATTTTGGGAGATAAAGATGGCGATTGGGTAGCAATTCAATTTTCCGAAGAAATAGCAACAAATACAAAGTTTGCTTATAACAATGCGTACTACCTAATTGCAGAAATGAAAAAGGGCGAAGCAGAACACGCACATTAATTATGCAAACAATAGAACAATTATTAGAGTCAAAAGATATACGAGTTACGGCAATGCGATTACTTATTTATAAGTTTCTTGCACAAAAGCAAGTAGCGGTAACATTAAGCGATATTGAAAACGCTTTTGAAAAAGCAGATAGAACAACTTTGTACAGAACGGTAAAGACATTTGAAGAAAAAGCAATCGTTCATCAAATAGATGATGGCACAGGAATTACCAAATATGCACTTTGCGAAAAAGGTTGTAATTGCGAAATTGAAACCGATTTACATTTACATTTCCATTGCAATAATTGCAATGAAACCGTTTGTTTAACAGAACATAAAATCCCACAGATTAAAGTGCCAAACGGGTTTATTTCCGAAGATATAAATTTGGTAGTAAAAGGTATTTGCGATAAATGTAGTGGTCAATAAATGCACTTCCATTGCACTTATTTTTTAAGCATTTTTACAATATAATTGAATATAAATGAAAAAGAAAAAACTTAATTTAAAAGACCTAAATCCAAATTCTGAAAAAGAACACAGTCACGATGATGGTCATAATCACGGAAGTAAACCGAATAATTTTAAGGCATATATTCCAGCAATAGTAAGCTTCATAATACTTATTGTTGGTATTGCTTTAGATTACTTTGATGTTGCATTTTTTAAAGATTGGATTCGCATTATTTGGTATAGCATCGCTTATTTACCAGTTGGATTTCCAGTTTTAAAAGAAGGTTGGAATAGCATAAAAAAAGGCGATGTTTTTACAGAGTTCTTTTTAATGTCAATTGCCACAATTGGCGCATTCATTATTGGCGAATATCCCGAAGGTGTTGCGGTTATGTTATTTTATGCAGTTGGCGAATTGTTTCAAAATGCAGCAGTCAATAGGGCAAAATCGAACATAAAAGCGTTGCTCGACGTAAGACCAAACGAGGCTTTGGTGTATAGAAATAATGATTTTATTTCGGTTAATCCTGAAACTGTAGAAATTGGCGAAAAAGTACAAGTTCGTGTTGGCGAAAAAGTGCCATTAGATGGTATTTTACTTTCTGATAAAGGTTCGTTTAACACAGCAGCTTTAACAGGCGAAAGCAAACCTAATACGATTGCCAAAAGTGAAAAAGTTTTTGCAGGAAGTATTAATCTCGATGGTGTGATTGAAATTGAAACCACTAAAGAATTTAAAGATAGTTCCATTGCAAGAATTCTCGATATGGTACAAAATGCCACAGCCAGAAAATCAAAAACCGAATTGTTCATTAGAAAATTTGCACGTATTTACACACCAATCGTTGTGTTCTTGGCAATTGGAGTTACGTTTTTACCTTACTTTTTTGTGGATGATTATGTATTTAGAGATTGGCTGTATCGTGCCTTGATATTTCTTGTAATTTCTTGTCCTTGTGCGTTGGTAATTTCAATTCCGTTGGGTTATTTTGGTGGATTGGGAGCAGCTTCAAAAAATGGAATTTTATTTAAAGGTGCATCTTTCCTTGATGCTATGACCAAAATAAACACGCTGGTTATGGATAAAACTGGAACAGTTACAAAAGGCGTTTTCAAAATTAAAGAGGTAAAAGCAATCGGTTGGGAAGAAACCGAATTTATGAAATACCTAATGGCAATGGAGGAACAATCCACACATCCAATTGCCAAAGCCATTTTGGAATATAAAGCAGAAGGCGCAGATTTTAAAGCTTCCGATGTATCAGAAATCGCAGGAAAGGGTTTAAAAGGAATCGTAAACGGAAAATCTGTTTTAGTTGGAAATAAGGCTTTAATGACTGCCAATAAAATTGAAGTCGCAAAAGAAACCAACTCGATTGTAGAATCCATTGTTTTAGTTGCTATAAATGATAAATTTGCTGGTTATGTAGTTATTGCAGATGAATTAAAGGAAGATGCAAAAGAAACAATTATTAATTTACGTAAGATAGGAATAACAACTATTATGATGCTTTCGGGCGATAAAGATTCCATTACCCAAAAAGTAGCATCCGAATTAAATATCAAACAAGCCAAAGGTGGATTATTGCCCGAAGACAAATTGAATGAAGTAGAAATATTAAAGAAAAATCCAGAAAACAAAATTGCATTTATTGGCGATGGAATAAATGATGCACCAGTTTTAGCAGCAAGTGATGTTGGTATTGCAATGGGTGGTTTAGGAAGTGATGTTGCAATTGAAACCGCAGATGTTATTATTCAAACCGACCAACCTTCAAAAGTGGTCAGAGCAATAAAAATAGGTCGTTCCACTCGAAAAATTGTTTGGCAGAATATAGGCTTGGCATTTGGAGTGAAAGTGATTGTGTTGATTTTAGGAGCAGGTGGATTAGCTACAATGTGGGAAGCGGTCTTTGCAGATGTAGGTGTGGCACTTTTAGCAATTTTAAATGCAGTTAGATTACAGAAAATGAATTGGGATTGAGTAACATTGCGTAAAAATTTGGTGCTAAATTGAAAAATCGATAACCGAAATGCCAACGCTTAAGCCATACACATTTACAGTCGCATCATCCAAGCTTCGCCAAAACTGTAAAAGAGTATGTCTTGCCAACGCTCACATCTGAACTAAACAAAAAACATCGGAAAACCAAGCTGAACGTGAAAAGCACTATGCACAACAATGTATATAAAACATAGCTATTACAGGCTTTCCGAGAGGTTTTTGCTTATTTGTTAAGTCCGCCAATTTTTTATTTTTGTATATTTAGAAAATTAAAGATAAATAGAAAAAATAAAAAATCGGCTCGTGTATAATCCGAAACGAAAGTGTCTTTTTACACGCTACGTTTCATATACGGAGACGTTATAATCAATTGCTCAGAAAAATCTGAAATCTGAAATAAAGTGAATTGAAAACGTAAAAATCCACTCAAATTCTGAATAAAAATCTTTGCGGAACTCACTCAAATTTGGAATTTAGCAAGTTTGTGAAAACTGAACTTTTCGAAACACTCTCTCGCGAATTACCAATCAAACGGAATTGAAAATCTTTGCGGAATCAAAACGTTTGAATTTACTCAAACTCGAAAACAAAAAGCGGAATTTTTTCGCGTTTTTTTTTCGTAAAAAGTCTTTTAAAGTAAAAATGTGGGAAATCACTCAAATGCTGAAAAGTTGAAAACGGAATCAAAACGTGTTTACTCAAATGTTTCGCAAAAGATTATAACACCGTATAAAAAAAATTGCTTAATTTTAAGCTAAATTAAAGGTCTTTGCTTTTTTAACACTTTCTATTTTCCTGCGGAAAATAGCCGTGTTTGTAAATCGCAAAAATTTTTATACCAAAACGTTGGCAGTAATTTAACGAAAACCCTGAGATTGAAAAACACACTTCTTTTTACATTATTACTTATACTTCTATTTAGTTGCAACAATGACAGTTCAGAAAAACTTCACACGTTAGTAATTAAAAAAGATTATTGTGATATAGAACACGAAGGAATGATTTTTTTACCTGAATTTGAATTAAGAAAAAATGATTTGCTCTTAAGTTCACATAAGACAGAAATGTTAAATGATTATTATACGATAGACAGCTTAAAATCGGGAGATTATAATATTGTATATACTTCAATGTTTAAAAGGGTTGAATCACTAAATATCGTTCTAAACAACAAAGATATTGATACTTTAATAGTTTGTCTTGATAAGATTAATTATAGTTCAATCGACTATATTCCTTTTGTCGATAAACTTAGAGATAATGAAAATTTTGAAATAAATGTGTTCAATCAGGGATGTGTTTCTTTAGGAAGTGGGACAATAAAAATTAACAAAACGCAGGACAAAATAATTGCGGAAACTAATAATAAAAAAAAGGAACTCACATCTGAGGAAATTGAATATTTAAGACACTTTGAAATAGAATTAATCAACATGAATTCGTGTTGTTGCACATCGACTGATTTTTATACTTTGAAATATAATGATGAAGTTCTTGAAATAAAAGATGGTAGTTGCAATTGGTATGGATACGGAAGGCTGTACAATTTAATCTTTGATGTAGAAAGTTAAAAAACTACTGCCAACACCGTGTATAATTAATTGCTTGTTTTAAGCCTACTTACGAACATTCCTGCGGAATATTCTATTTGTGATTTATTTGCTAACTTAGTGCCTAAATCACGCAACTAACCATACACAAACACGTTGTGCCCAATTTATGAAAGACAGTTACGAAATAGAAAAACCTAGTTCCGATTTGAACTATTTGACAATCGGAATTAAATATATTGTCTTATTTATTGTTCTCTTTTTAGCAAGCTGGATTGCAATACCTTTATTAATTGCAAACGGACGAGCAACGAGAATTAATCCTGTGGCTGAATTTCTTGCGGAAAATGCTTTTATTTTTAGCATTTTAATTTCACTATCTGTTATCATTTGGTTCATTTACCGAATTAGGAAAAAATATACGCTCGGAGAAGTCTTCAAAATTGACTTTAATGATTCTGACCAAAAACTGAATATAAAAACAGTTAATCTAGCAAATAATCAAGAAAAAGATAATTACTATAATTATAAAAATCTATCGTATAAGTTTTACAAATCCAAAGATGTACTCTTTGGAAAACAGAGAATTTTGCACATTTTGAATGACGATAAAACTGTTCACGAAATTAATTTTGACCGAACAGCTTGGTGTAGAAATGAACGGATTGACAAACTGATTGAAAAAATAAAAACTGGGCACAACACCGTATAAAAATAATTGCGGTTTAGTGCTTAATCAAAGGTCGTTGCGTGTTTGTAACGTCTGATTTTCCTGCGGAAAATCCTCGCATACAAACCCGCAACTATTCTTATACATAACCGTTGGCTTTAATACAAAACTGAATGAAAAACATAATTTATCTGACTTTAATACTTTTTACAAGTTTAACTTATAGTCAAAATTTTGAAGGACAAGTTACCTACAAAACGACAATGGAAAATCCCTTTCCTGAAATGATGACAGATAGCGTGTTTCAGGAAAAGGTTTTAAAACCTGCTTTTGGAGAACAAGGGTTTATACTTCAGAATTACTTTTATAAGGGAAATAGGTTTATGTCCGAAACATCAACTGGACTGGAAAACGGATTTGAATTATACTCACCTGAAAAAAAGAAAGTTTATGCGTGGAAAGAGAATTCAAGTCAAGCTATAGTCAAAAAAACAAACGTACATCCTGAAATGGATGCTTTTGTTGAATTCGTTGAAACTAAAGAAACTGATACTATTTTAAATGTTCTTTGTAAAAAAGTTCTACTGAAATCTAAAATGGGCACAGCGGAATTATGGTATAATAGTGAATATTTAAAAATTAATCCAAAAGATTATTCTGAATTCAAATTAGACCATAAGAATTTGATATTTGAAAAATATGGATGCTTACCTTTTAGGATAAAAGCTATGACTTTCAACATAGAGGTAATTGAATTTAAAACGATGAAAGTTTCTGACGAAAAATTTAAGCTACCTGAATTTGAATCTGAAATTGAACAATAAAAACTAAAGCTAACACCGTATAAAAATAATTGCGGTGTAGTGCTTAATCAAAGGTTGTTGTGTGTTTGTAACGTCTGATTTTCCTTCGGAAAATCCTCGCATACAAACCCGCAACTATTCTTATACATAAACGTTAGCTGTAATTTAAAAAAACTCATATAATGAAAAATAACATTTTATTTCTATTTCTATTAATTACGATAATCAGTTGTAAGGAAAAAAACGCAAAATCATCAACTAATGAATCAATTCCTAAAGAAACAACTAACGAAAAAATTTACAATGGAACAGGAAACGTAACCCAAGGATTAGCGGAAACACAAATTAAAAGTCTTATTTCTTGTAATCGAGGAGGTAGCAGAATTTCAGGAGTTGGAGAAATAAAAGATGATTTAGGAAATAGTTGGACAGTTCCCGGAATTAATCATTTCAACGAATCGACCAAAGCTTCTGATTTATATAATGAATGTAACTCTATAACACCAAATAATCTTTCAGAAATAGATATGAATTCCGTTCCTGTCTTTGAGATAGATTCGGACGGAGAAATCATTACAGGCTATCTTTTTGCGGATAATTATTTTGAACTTTACATTAACGGAAAATTAATAGCAGTTGACCCAGTACCTTTTACACCATTTAATTCAAACATTGTAAAATTCAAAGTAAAAAAACCTTATACAATTGCAGTAAAACTAATAGATTGGGAAGAACATTTAGGTTTAGGTTCAGAAAATAATAGAGGAAAAGATTTTCATCCTGGAGATGGAGGTTTTATAGCCAGCTTTAGTGATGGGACTATTACAAATAGCAAATGGAAAGCACAAACTTTTTATACTGCACCTATTAGTGATTTAAGTTGTTTAAGTGAAATTGGAGAAAAAAGAATCTCTTCAAATTGCAGTACAGATGGAGTTGATAATGGAACAGCATTTTACGGTATTCATTGGAAAATTCCAGAAAATAGTTTTGACGTTACTTTCAATGACAGCCAATGGCCAAATGCGACCACATATACTGAAGATGAAATAGGAGTAAATAATAAAAAAGCATATATGAACTTCATAGAAAAATTTAGTGGAAAAGGTGCTGAATTTATTTGGTCTACTAATGTCGTTTTGGATAATGAAGTCATTGTTCGTTACAAAGTGGAATAAAAACTACAGCTAACAAAGTACTGTGGTAAAAAACAAGTAAAAACTCATTAATTTCTCACTAAAACACTTCTGTAATTGTTATCATATGTTAATCCTGATTTCGCGATAGCAAAAGCCTGTTTTAGCAGCTTATTACAAACCGCAATTAAGGCTAGTTTTTTACTCTTTCCTTTGGCTACCAATCGCTCATAAATTGCTTTGCAAGCATGGTTGTATTTACACGCATTAAAACTGCACATAAATAATAAATTTCGAAGTTTTTGATTTCCTATTTTACTAATTCTCGGACGTCCTTTTACGCTACTTCCACTTTGCCGAATCACGGGAGTTAAACCTGCGTAACTACACAATTCACTGCCGCTTGTAAAGCGATCAAAACCATCCGTTAGAACAACTAGCATTAGGGATGTTTTAGGACCTATTCCTGGAATACTTTTTAAGCGAGTTAAAACATCTTGATGTGCTTCTTTTACCAAAATAAGTAATTTATCTTCTATCGTTTTCATCTCTTTCTGAACCTGTTTTAAATTTCGTTTTAAGGAGCTCACAACTGCTTTACTTGGATTGCCTAAAACAGCTTCTCCATGTAGTTTATTTTTAAGCATGGTGCTTTGTTTTGTATACACAGAAAGGAGTCTGGTCATTTGAAGACATTCTAATTGATGTTTTGAGTTGCCTTTCCATAGCTTTAATTCTACATGTTTAGCATACTCACATATTAGTTTCGAATCGCTTTTATCTGTCTTAATTTTTGATAGTTTCATCTGAATAAATCGTTTTACCGATAATGGATTTTCTACCGAAACTTTAATGCCTTCTTCTTGTAAATAATAGGCCAATTGGTAATGATAATAACCTGTGGCTTCCATCACACAATGGCTATTAAAATCTAACAGTTTTACGAACTTTTTAAAGCCCGAAATGCTATTTTTAAACTGGTAATAATTCCCTTGGGAATCTGTAACATCAAAAACTAAATGACTGATGTCAAGTCCAAAATATTTTATATCTTTATTCATAAGAAATGTTTTTTGAAAGGACAAGCTACGCGAGTTTCAATACTTCGACAAGCTCTGTACAGGCTATAAAATCGAGGTCTAAAGCCTCATAGAACTGTACGAAATCTGTGTAGTAAAAGAGAGGGGATTTTCAATGTTGACGAGATCTGTAGTCTCTACGTATATAATAACCTTATTCCTCTCTTTTGTCTTTTCTAATTATGTATCTAATTTAATAAAAAACAAACTTAAGCCGTATATAATTTATTGCTGGTTCTAGCCTGCTTACGAATATTCCTGCGGAATATTCTATCTGTGTTTTATTTACTAAATTAGTTGCTCAAACACGCAACTAAGCATACACAACAACGTTGGCAATAATTATGACCAAATTTAGACACTTATTGATTATATTGATGTTCTTTACTTTCAACGAACTGATTTCGCAAGAAATAATCGGAATGAAAGAAATATACATTGAGAATAACTTGGTTTATAAAAACGCAACTGACGAACTCTTTTCTGGAATTGCTCAAAGCAAGCGAAAAAACGGACATTTAGTTTATGAAGAGGAATATAAAAATGGAATTATTCTGTCGAGTAACTTATATTATAATGGAAAAGAAATAAGAGTTTCCAATAAAACGATTTATAATCCGAATAGACCATTAGTTCTTTCAAAGGAAATTAAGTATCGTTCAAATGGTGAAATTTTTGAAACTATAACCTATAATGACGACGGAATCAAAAATCTTGTAGAGCAATTTGAAAACAGAAAATTGATTTATAGCTGTCAATATATAGGAAAAAAGAAACACGGTCTTCAGTTGGGATATGGAGAAAACGGTAAAAAAATGACTTATAGATGTGAATTTATTAACGGAAAGAAAAATGGAACGGAATATTGCCTGAATGGCGACGGAACTGAAACCAAAAACGAATATCGAAACGGAAAGAAAATAAAATAACTATTGCCAACACCGTGTATAATTAATTGCTTTGGCAAGTGCTTATTTGGAAAATTCCTTCGGAATTTTCTCTGGCAAGTATTTGTTTACTAATTTAGTTGCTTAACCACGCAACTAACCATACACAACAACGTTAGCAACAATTTCAGAAAAACGGAACAATTCTTGATTTATAAACTTCTTATATTTTGAACTGTAAAAACAAAACTCTATGAGAAAGATATTATTATCAGAATTTATCAGGTTAGAAATTTTAAATAGGCCGATTTCAACTCACAGCAACAAGGTTATTTTATCTACTTTATTATTTCTTTTTTCATTTCAATGCATTGTAGCGCAGTCCATTATTTCTGGAAAAATTGTTGATTCAAATAACGAACCAATACCATTTGCCCATATTCGTTTAGAAAATACCAATATAGGAACGATTTCTAACGATATTGGTGTGTTTAAATTAGTCGTGCATATTGAGAATAAGAACAAACTTCTAATTATTTCTTCATTAGGGTATAAAACAGAAAAAATAACTTTAAATGATGAATATCAAACAATAACCTTGACTGAAGATGTTACTCAGTTAAATGAAGTTGTCATTGTTTCAAAAGATTACGCAAAAGAACTTATAGAAAAGGCCATAAATGAAATTCCAAACAACTACCCAATAGCCGATGAGAGACACACGGGTTTTTTCAGAGAAACCACTACTTGGGAAAATGAAAAAAAACCAATCTATATAAACGAAGCTGTAATAGATGCAATTAAAGAGGATTACACTGGAAGAAACAGGTCAGGAGATGTAAAACTAGTAGAATTACGTAAATATGAAAGTGAAGAGCTAGATTCTCTAAATTTTAGAATTTATGCTGGAAGCCATCACATACATAGATTTGATATCGTAGCTAGAAGAGAAGCTTTTCTGTCAAATCCAAAAGCTTATAAATATAAAATAATAGATACATTAAGACAGAATGAAAAAGATATTTACAAGATTCTTGTTGAAAAAAAGAACGAAAATTCTGCATACGTATATATCCAAGAAGAGACATTTGCGATAGTAAAAGCAGATATTAAACTAAACTCTGATTTTGGTAATTTGGGTAATCGAGAATTTTTCAATTTTACAGTAACTTACGAGCAAGGTGAAGATAAACGATGGAGGTTTATGAATTCTTATTACAAAACAGCCTTTAAAAAGCAAGGAAAGATTCTTAACTTAACCAGCGAGTATGTAACAACAGACATTAAACCTAGCAATACAAAAATTCCATACCTAGAAAGGCTTCAGTTTTCTGAAATTCTGTTGGACGAGACAAAAGAATACAATCCAGACTTCTGGAATAATTACACCATAATTTCACCTAATGAAATTTCAGAGTCTTTATTTAAATCTATTGATTACACAAAAGTAGAGAAAGAAAAAAAACAGTCTGATAATATTCCTGATTTTGTTAAAAGAATGTCATTTGAAATTGGGCTGACTTGGACAGCTTTGGACATAGCAGATAATAGTATAAACTATAACAATTCAATTATTAATATTCAACAAAATAATAATGCAATAAACAAAGGCTCTGTTAGTTTTTCAATATCTATTTTTTATGCTGTTACACCAAATTTATTAATTGGGTATGCTAACGAGAGTAAAATTTCTAGAACGGGAATTAACAGTAATGATTTTGTTATTGCAGGTAAGTTTAATTTAAATCCTAATGGAAGACCTATAAATATATCACCAAGACTTCATTTTGGATATCAAGAACTAGATTATTATCTTAAACAGTTTGATCTTGAAGAAGATATAGAAATTGATGGAAAAGAAATCAACAGCGAAAAGGTAAGTCTATTTCTTTCTCAAAGAGGGTTTCGGGTAAAACCAGGTCTAGTTTTGTCTATAGAAAGCAGCAAAAATGTAAGCTTTTTAATTTCTACGTCATATAATCTGCATTTGAATCAAAAAAATGGACTAGTGTTTCGTGAAAAGGGAGAAGCTGGACTGTTTCCAAGAAAAATATTTCTTGAAAATGGACAAGAAAATCTATCCATAGAAACCAACCAAGAAAGTTTATTTGAAAATACAATTAGTATAAATGCAGGTATTGCTTTTAGGTTTTGACACAAGCTGTACGAAAAAAAACAGTTGCTAACACCGTGTATAATTAATTGCTTTGGCAAGTGCTTATTTGGAAAATTCCTTCGGAATTTTTTCAGGTTCGTATTTGTTTACTAACTTAGTTGCTTAAACACGCCACTAATCATATACAAACACGTTGCCACACATGAAAAAATAAGAAAATGGCATAATAATTGAATTAATAAAGAAAATCAGAAAAAACCTTATTTATGAACAAGTTAAAATTACCAATAACACTTACTTTTTTATTAATTCTTTTTATAGCATGTAGTAATGATGATGAAGATAATTCATATGAAATATATACGATTGAAGATTTAAATTTACTACATAATAATAGCTCTAAAACATGGGAATTAGAAGCCTACTATCAGAACTACGATAATTGGATAAGTGATCAAAATGATTGTTTTATTGATGATAGTTACATTTTTAAAACAGATAATGAGGTAGAAGTAATTAGTGGAAATGAAAATTGTTATTTTGGTAATTCAGAAATTGCCGAAGCAAGCTATGATTTTTATGAAGAACAAGGGGAAGTTTGGTTGACTATGATTCGGGGGGAAATAACAGATAATCTTGTTAATAGTACATCGTTTTCATTAAAATTAATCGAGTTAAAAGAAGATAGAATGGTATTTTCTACTGGAGATAAAAGAGATTATAAAAAAGCTATAATTTTCGTAAAAAACTAAAAAACGTGTGGTAACACCGTGTATAATTAATTGCTTGGTCACTGCCGACTTACGAACATTCCTGCGGAATATTCTATCTGTGATTTATTTGCTAAATTAGTTGCTTGAAACACGCCACTAATCATATACAAAAACGTTGTAAAACATTACCACGAAAACCTATAATTTGAGAGATTAATTCGAAAAACTTGAATTCTCAATTATAAAAAAGAATGAAAACACGTGTTACAATGTGTTACAATGTGTTACATTTACATTATAATGTAACACGTTGTAACATGAAAATAGAAAAACCACCACATATTGAAAACTTAGACTTCAATAAGTATATTGAATGCTTTAAAACTGATGGAATGAATTCTTTTCTTCAAGAAACAGATAAAAGATATTTCTATTGGTCTGAAATAAAACATCGTCCAAATTTACTATTTGATAGTCCTGAAAAAGCTTGGGAAACAATAAAAACACATAGATTTATAGGTGCAAAAAGACTTGCTTTTGGAAATCATAAATTCACTTACAACCTAACTTCATTCATTCAAGAAGATTTACATAATTTTGATTTAAAATTAATTGGAGGTTTATATAAAAACTCAATAACACCACAAGAACAACAGGAATATTTCAAAAACTCATTAATAGAAGAAGCTATTGCATCTTCACAAATAGAAGGTGCTGCAACAACAACTGATGTTGCTAGAGACATGATAAAATCTGGAAGAAAAGCCAGAACTGAATCAGAACAAATGATTATTAATAATTTCAGAGCGATCAGAGAAATTGAAAATAGACTAGATGAAGATTTATCAATTGATTTAATATTAGATATTCATCAAATAATGACTGTAAAAACAGATGCTTCTATTTATGCAGGGAAATTTAGAGATCATCCTATTTATGTAAAAGACCATATTGATGGAGAAATTGCTTACACAGCACCAAACCATTCAGAAGTAAATGAATTAATAGAACAATTAACATCATTTATAAATGAAGAAAATGAATTTTACCACCCAATAATAAAGGCTTCTATACTTCATTTCATGATAGGCTTTATTCATCCGTTTGGAGATGGAAATGGAAGAACAGCTAGAGCTTTATTTTATTGGTATTTAATTAAAAAAGGTTACTCTCTATTAAAGCATATTTCTATTTCAAAAGCAATTCTAAATTCTAGAACTAGTTATGACAAAGCATTTTTACGAACTGAAAATGACGACAATGACTTAACATATTTCATAATGTATTCTATGAAGAGTTTAAGAGTAGCTTTTCAAAGTTTAGTAACATATCGAGATAGAAAAAGAGATGAAAGACAAAAAGCTTCTGAAATAATCTATGAATTAACTAAAAAAGGTTTCAATAAACGTCAATCTGATTTACTTGGTTATTTATACATTAAACCTAAAGAAAAAATGACAGTACCTATATATTCAAAAAGCCATGATATTGTTAGACAAACTGCTACAAGAGATTTAACAGATTTAGAAGAAAAAGGTATTCTATTTAAAAATAAAGATGGAAAAGTTATGGTATATAAATTAGTCAGTCTTGAAAAAATCAATGATTATCTAAACAAATAACGTTTTATAACACCGTATATAATTTATTGCTAGTTCTAGCCTGCTTACGAAAACCCTCGCGGATTTTCTATTCGGTTTTTATTTGCTAAATTAGGTGCTGAAACACGCAACTAATCATACACAACAACGTTAGGCAACATTTGATAGAAACACCGAGAAAACAAGAATGATATTTGATGATTTAGAATATATAAGTATTGAAAACCAAAAAACTAGTTTTCCAAAACATTTTCACGAGACGTTTTGTATTTCACTTATCCACAAGGGAGTTGAACAAATTGATTTTGAAAATCAAAGCCTTTTTACTGAAGCTGGAAGTATATCAATCACCAATCCTTACGAAATACATTCTAACCCTGTAATTGAGGACAAATCACACCTTAATTTCGACACTATCTATATACCGAATGAATTGATGCAAGCGATTTTGAATGGGGGAAATATCAAATTTGTAAACCGACAAATTAAGAGTAAAAAAGCTAACCAATTATTCTTGGAACTAAAAAACGCTTTGGATACAAAAAATGATAAAGTAATTGAGTTTACTCTATCACAATTCGTTAATGTCTTGAAACTTTACTCTCAAGAAAATGAAAAAGAATATTCAGGGTTAAATTTCGATAGCTTTAGTAAAATTAACGATTACATTGAAAATCATATTTACGATAAAATTCAACTAAATGAATTATCAAAAATAGCTAACATAAATAAATTTGGATTTGCTAAAAAATTTAAAGCTTCAACAGGTATGACTCCAATGAATTATATTTTAATGAGGAAAATATTTTCTAGCAAAAAAGCAATTAATTCAAGTTCAGAACTTACCGAAATAGCATATCAATACAACTTTACAGATATGGCTCATTTTTCTAAAACTTTTAAACGCTTTATAGGGATTTCACCAAAAAAATATAAAGAAAGTATAATTGCAAAAATAAAATAACCAATATTATACAAGTGGTTACAATCTCTTAAAAATACATTTGGAGAAAAATAATATCCAAATGAATAAAGTAATCTATTTATCTCTTTTCTTTTTATTGCCTTTACTTTCCTGCCAAAATGAAAAAAGGACTAACAAAAATTCAAAAAATTCATTAGCTGAACTTGACATTAAAAAACATTCTGAAACAGAATTAATACAAGATTTTGAATTACTTGTAAACGGTCTAAAAGATGTTCACAAAGGAATTTATTGGTACTCAACAAAGGAGCAATTTGACAGTATTGTTAAAATACAACGAAACCAAATTAAAGACAGTTTAAATGCTGTTGAATTCTATAATATTGCTGCTCCAATAATATCTTATACAAAAGAAGGACATTGTAATGCCTCTTTATCCGAAAAAACTACTCATGCTATAGAAAGTAATGGAAACTATTTACCTTTTTGTATAAAAACTTTAAATGAACAAATCTATATTTTAAATAATTACAAAAATCATAAAACTCAGGGATTAAAATTTGTAAGTATTAATGGCAAACCAATAAAAGAAATAACAAAAGAAATATTTAAAAGAAAATTCGCAGATGGTTACATTGAAAACTCTAAATATAAAGATTTAGATGATGAATGGTTTTCAGAAAGTTATGCTCTGAATATTGAGCAACCAGAAACTTTTGAAATAGAATTATCTGATAGCTCAAACAATAACTTTATTAAAATAGACATTAATTCAGTCTCATATAAAGAGTTCATTGGAGAATGTAGAAAAATATGGAACACGAAACCGTTTAACAAAAGGGAGCCATATTTATCTTTAAAAACAGAAAATAGTCTAGCAATATTAAACTTAAACACTTTTAGCAATGATGATTTAAAAGAAGATAAATTAAATTTTAAAAAATTTATATCTAACTCTTTTAAGAAAATAGAAGAATTAAAAATCACTGATTTGATTATCGATATCAGAAAAAACACAGGAGGAACCGAGGGTAACGAAGATTTTTTATTTTCATTTTTAATGAATAAATCTTATAATAAATATAAATTTGTTGAGGCTTCAATATTCAATTTTCAAAATTATATAAATTACACCTATGAGGACGATTGGATAGAAACCGAAAAAGACTTAAAAAGTGAACAAAAAATTAATTCTGAAGGAAGGTTTTTAAGAAAAAAAGATATCGAAAAACAAGAACCAATTAAAAAAACGACATTTTCAGGAAACGTATATATACTAACTAGCAGCTCTACTTATTCTGGAGCAGCAGAATTTTCTAGTTTAATGCGTGAACACACAAATGCAATTTTTATTGGAGAGGAAGTTGGTGGAGGATATTTTGGCAATACTAGTGGCTATGGACTAGATTTAATATTACCGAATACAGAAATTGAAATTCATATTCCAATATTACAATTTGTTTTGGATGTTGAAAAAGGAATATTTGGTCGTGGAGTAATCCCTGATTTTAAAATAACTCAAACAATTAAAGAACATTTGGCTGGAATTGATGCAGAAATGAAATTTGCAAAAAACAAAATCGAATAAAAAAACGTTGCCTAACACCGTATAAACTTTATTGCTGGTTTTAGCTCACTTTGTAAATTCCTCCGGAATTTCGTCGTTCGTGTTTTATTTACTAAATTCACTGCTTAAACTACGCAACAAAGCTTATACAACAACGTTGGCAATAATTATGAAGAAACTCAATAACTTACTTTTTATCTTTTTGCTTTTACCAAGCTTATTAACTGCCCAAAATTTCTATTTGAATATAAAAGGAGCTGATAGTATTGCAAAAAAAGAGTTGATAGTTGAATATAAAGATGGATTCAAAGAAATCAAGAAAGTTCAGAATTCTAAAGTAAAAAAAATAAAACTGGGACATTTAAAAAAATCTGAATTAAGTTTCATCAAACTGAAACTGAATTCGGACACCTTATTTCTGAAAAGTGAAAATATTCTACAGGATATTGGAGTAAATATCAGTTCTGGGTTTGACGGAATTTTAAATGATACACTAAACGTTTTTTTAGATACTTATCCATATAAACATAGAGGAAGTCAATTTGTAGTAAATCGGTTTTCCTTAGATAAGCTACCTGACAATAAAAAGATTTTGATAGTACAAATAAATAGAGATGCTTACATAGTAAAATGGCCAAAATTTAAATTGGAGGAATATTCAGAATATTTTTCTAACTTAATTAAAGATGATTTCTGCAATTGTATGTCTGACAAAGCATTTGATAAAACGAATTATAAAGAGGTTTTTGACTCTTGTCTAACCGAGCCAATGACGAAAACAATACCGCTTTTAGAAACTACGTTAAAAATGTACATCTATGAAAATAACGACGGGAAAGAATATGAAGATAGAGTTACTGAATTTATAAACGGAATTTTATTAAAAGTCAATTTACATTATAATGACAATTGTTACAAGAAATAACTATTGCCAACACCGTGTATAATTAATTGCTAGGTCACTGCCGACTTACGAACATTCCTGCGGAATATTCTATCTGTGATTTATTTGCTAACTTACTCGCTTAACCACGCAACTAATCATATACAAACACGTTGTAAGTAATTTGAGAAAGAATAACGAGATAGAACATTTCATTTGACCGAAAAAGAACAGAAAATATACAAATACGGAATTATAATCGGAGAATTAGGAACTTTGGCTGAATTTAATAATAAAGCTAATCAAGGTTATGAATTTAATTTAGATAGATTCCCTAAATCAACAAATCTAAATTCTGTGATTACAGAAAGAATTGGTCATTTAACAGATTCCTTTGAACTGAAGAAAATTGAAAATGAAAATGCGTTCAAATATTTCACGAAAAAATTAAAAGAAAAGTGGTTTTTTGAATATCAAAATAAACAAGAACATCACTTGACTGATAAACTAAATAGTTTTAATATGTTTCATTCGGATTATCAGCAAAAGTATATTATTGAATTTGTTGATTTTCTACTTCAGACATTAAATCCGAATGCGATTTATAAAATCAAACTTGGAGATTTAAAAATTTATTACGCATCAGATTTTGATCATTACTTATTTGAATGTGAAGATGCAGATTATCATTTTGAATTGAGCGTTTCGGATTAAAAAAACTACTTACAACATCGTGTATAATTCATTGCTAGTGCTAGCTTGCTTTGAAATTCCTTCGGAATTTCCTCTGGTTCGTTTTTGTTTACTAATTTAGTTGCTGAAACACGCAACAAAGCTTATACAACAACGTTGTACACAAGCTAAAAACCGAACTGACTTGAAAATATTTGATTGGATAAAAAATAAGGATAGTAAAACCGATTTTGAAAAAGTATTTGCTGATTTGAAAAGAATGGGCGAAATAGTTCCGAGTGCAAAAAAGACTTATGAATTATTAAAACAACTGAATTTTGAAACGACTAAATCTCAATCTGAATTATTAATATCTGAATTTGATAAAATTCAATACGCATCAAATACGAATAGTTATTTCTACTTCTATTTTCCAATTGTAACACACATTTTGTATTACAAACCGAAATATGAAAAAGATATTTTAGGATATTTAATTGGACCTAATTTTGCGAATGGCGATACAGAAACGAAAAACTTAATACCGTTAATTAAAAGTTCAATGGATTTTAAGTTGTCTGAAAATAGAAACTATTTGACAACAGAAAGTGAAAAGTGGATTATAAATGAATTACCAAAAATGGAAAATGAAGTAGAACGAGAAGTGCAGAAATGCTGGAAAGAGTTGAACGAATAAAAAGCCTGTGTACAACACCGTATAAACTTTATTGCTGGTTATAGCTCACTTTGTAAATTCCTCCGGAATTTCGTCGTTCGTGCTTTATTTACTATATTCACTGCTTAAACAACGCAATAAAGCTTATATAACAACGTTGGCAATAATTTAAAAATCGAACCCTGAAAGAACAACTTTACCATATAAAAACAGAAGATAATCAAAGAATTGCTCTTTGGAAATTGAATTCTGAAAAAATATTAGACAAACATATTTTTTTAACTCACGGAACATTTTCTAACAGAAAAATATGTGATGGAATTGCTTCATATCTGACTGAAAAAGGATTTACGTGTTGGATTATGGAATGGAGAAATCACGGAAAAAGCTCAAGGTCAGAGCAAAAATTTAATTTTGAGACTATTGCAAAATATGACATTAAATCAACATTCGGTTTTCTATTTAATAATCAGAATTTAAAAAATATAGATTGTTTAACTCATAGTGGTGGTGGAATTATTTTGACAATGTTTTTAATAAATAATCCGAATTACAATTTAAAAATCAACAGCATTACTCTATTTGGAGTACAAGCATTTGGAGCTGGAGAGAAATTAAGTAGTAGAATAAAAATATTGTCAAGTAAATATTTTACAGCATTATTAGGAAAAGTTCCTTCAAAAACTGCTGGTTCAACTGAACATAGCGAAAGTTACCACACAATGAAACAATGGTTTGATTGGAATTTAAACAAGAATTTTATTGGAGAAAATGGTTTTGATTATTTAAAACAAATGAACAAGATTAATGTACCAATATTATCAATTTGTGCAAAAGGAGACAATTTTATAGCACCAAAAGGAGGTTGTGAAAAATTTCTAAAAGCATTTGAAAACGAAGAAAATGAGTTACTTTTTTATTCAAAAAAAAATGGGAATTTGGAAAATTATAATCACAGTCGAATTTTAAAATCTCAAAGTTCAAAGAAAGAAATATGGCCAATTGTTGAAAATTGGATTACAAATAAAAAAACTATTGCCAACACCGTGTATAATTAATTGCTGGTTTTAGCCAATTTACGAAAGTCCTCGCGGACTTTCTATCTGTGTTTTGTTTGCTATCTTTAGTGCTTAAACCACGCCACTAATCATATACGTATTCCAAGATCAATTCCTAATAAATATTCTGTTTTTTTTAAGCTGTATGTTGTTGAAGAACCACATATGGTGTTCCTCTTTTTACAACTGCAAAGGCTCTTGCTATTAACTTGTTTCTAACATTGTTTATGGCTAACATTTTATCTTTTCCTTCTGCTACTTTTCGATTGTAATAGTGTCTTATTTCACTATCATGTTGTATGGCTGAAACACTTGCCATACTAAGTAAACTTTTCATTTTTATATCACCTAAATAATGACACTGTTTTCGTTTATAGATACTGGTTCCAGAACGATGCTCAAATGGTGCTGTACCGCAATAACTCGAAAATGCGCGCCAACTTGCAAAGCGCGTAAAGTTTCCTGTATGGTAAATTAATTGACTGGCAACTACTAAGCCAATACCTTTTAAGCTTGATAGTAGTTCGTAATTTTTTTGCATCAATTCATCTTCAGAGATAATCGCTTTTATTCTATCTTCTACGGCTTTTACTTGCTTAGATAAATAGTCTATACTACGTTTTAAGCTTATGCAACCAAAATCTGTAGTTGGACTAGATAAAAGCACTTTCATTTCTTTTAATGTGCCTTTAAGGCCTGCGTTGTTTCTAACCAATTGGTCGCGTAATGCTAACAACCTTCCAAGTTCTAAATGAGACATACTTTTTACGGTACTCGGTTCTAATTCCTCTCGATAAAGCCAAGCATAGCGAGCTATTATCGCTGCATCTAATTTGTCTGTCTTTTCCTTTATAATACCTGATGATCGCTTTATTTTTAAAGGACTTTCTTCTACATAAATTATAGATTGACTATCTAAAAACAAGGCTAGTTTAAGTGAGTAATAACCTGTATTCTCAAAACAATAAAAAACAAGACTCTCTTTAGTTTGTTTTAAAACCCATTTTAACAAGCTTTTATAACCTACTACATGATTAACAAACGCTTTGTGTACTTGGGCTTGATAACAAAATGCATCTATTGTCTTTTTTGATACATCAATCCCTACGACTTCTTTGTAATTTTTCATGTTTTTACAATTAGAGTGAATAAATATGTTGCGTTAACTACTTCCTTTATCGGGAGATTCAAGTTCCTGGTATTCCAGTGTTTCTTAGTAACTTATAGAAATAGAGGACTCGTACGTGTAAGGGAACGTTATTCTAAAACACGTTATAGTTCTCCTCTTTTTCTATCTAAAGATATTTATTACAAACTAAAGAAACACGTTGGCAAATATAAATAAGGCTTAGTGTAAAGGATGTCCCTTATCATACATGTAAGTACTGATAAATATTTAACTTAAAACTTTAACCCTAAAGTAGCTTGTGCTTTTCTACCATCTCCTAGTATACCTTTGTCGGACCATGTCGTGTTTTGATTAGTAACCGAACGTATATTATTTGTAACTTTGCTTACCCAAACGAATTGAAATGCACTTGATTATTTCTAAGCGGTGCAGTGAGAGTTTGAGATAAATGATAATTTGAAATTTAAATAATGGCAATAATATACTGTACCCAAAAATTTGAAACTGTAGTTGGTAAAAAACGTATAGTTAAATCGGATAAATCTTCTCCTCTTGGTAACTGGAACGCTACTGTGTTTATGGTTAGTAAGAAAAATTGTGTAATACTAATGAATGATGTTTCTTATTATTCTGTGCTTTTAATTGATTTTAAAAAAAGTGATTTAATGAATTTCCATGAAGTATTTGCTGAGCGCTTTTTTAAGCAATTGGAAAATGATGAGATAAGCTTTCCGTCTGAATTTACAGACAAAATCACGAAAGAGTTACAGCCTGTTTTTGTAACTACCAATAATAACAGAAAGGTATTGGGTGCCATTCAGGATGCCACCCTTGATATGAAGAGGTATATTACTGAAGACTATAGTGACAATATTGATGATATAGACGTTGACGAATTGAATTCCAATATTAATGAAAAGATTTTAAGTGTTCTTGGTAAAAAGAAACGTGGTTATGGGTATCCTAATGATGCAATACAGGAATTGTTGAATAAGTTTTGTGTGTAGCAGATTGGTATTGCGTTTTAAATCTCGTTTATAAAAAAGTAATAGCGCTCATTTTTATAATTTCGATCCTGCTTGGTTGTGTGTTGCTGTAAAGAGGGAAAATCCTCGCAGGTAAACCCGCAACTATTTTTATACATAAACGTTGGCAGGCATTACAAGCGACAAACTTTTGAGATTAAATTTAGATTGAGTTTTAGTCACAAACACATCGTGGAAAGTTTACTACATTCTTACGGAATTTGACATTTACTGAGTTCACTCACGAACTGTGAAAATCATTGAATTTTCACCATAACAAGTTGATAATAAATAGTCTAAATTTTTTATACTGAATTTTTATGTATTAAACTTGCTATAATAGCTAAGATTTTTAGATGTTTTTCTAATTTAAATAAGAACCTAAATTAATTAAGCTATTTTCTTTTAATCTATAGCCTAAACCAATTCCAAAAGGTGCAATTTTTGTTTTCATTGATGTGTTTCTACGAATAGAAAATAACAATATCAATTCCCCAGTATCAGCATCTGTAATATTGTCTTTTGATATTATAGCTTTAGTACTGTCATTTGACACAATGGCGTTATTGATTTCTTCTTCAGATACTATTTTATAATTAAAAGGATAATAAGTTTTGATTTCACTATCTAATTTTTTATTTATTAAATCTCGGTCTATTAAAAGTGTTTTTGTTTTTAGAATTTCTTTAGCTTTCTTAGCATGTTCATCTAAGTAGTTGTTTAAAGCTGTTTTGTCTTTTCTTTTATAAAGATCATAAAGACTAGGTTCATTCATTTTAGTTGAAAGCATTTCCAAAGTAAAAATATTTAATTTTTGAATTTGAGTAAAGTATTTTGCTTTATCATCTTTCTTTTCAATTTCAAACCAAGTACTCATTACAGGTTTTTTATTATCCAAAGTATAATAAGTTATCCATACAGTAGTACTCGAAGTTCCTGCATTACTACCCATACTGTGCATCTTAATAGTTTTTCCGACTTTTAAATAAGCATATTTTGAGTTTTTATTTTTAGATTGTTCCTTATACTCTTCATGAGAAATAAATTTAATATCATCTGTTATTGTCCATTCGCTTAGAACAGCTTCTTTAAATTTCTCATTATACTCTTGAGTAGATTTAGAGTTCCCTTTTTTAAGAACAACCTTTAATGGTCTACTATTGATTTCTTCAATTTTTTTAGTATCCGTAATGTAATCACTTTGGGCTTTTACGCTAAGAAATGTTGTAAATAAAGTGAATAAGATTAAAGCAAATGATTTTTTCATGTATAATTTAATTTTAGGAAAGCTAACAAACATAAAGTATTAAATAGAATTAACCAAAATGTTATTGTAATTTAGATCTTAAGTAAAATAGCTTTATCGCTCGCTAATTCTGAATATATTTAAGTATGTTAATTATTTTTACTAATTAGCTAATTGAAAACATTCTGAAAACAAAAGCGATTTGCCAACACCGTGTAAAAATAATTACTTGGTGCTTGCCTACTTGTAAAATCCTTCGAATTTTCCTCTGGTTCGTTCCATTTTTAGTTAGTTACTTAACCACGCAATTATCCTTACATATAACCGGTGACACATTTAACAAAACTTGATTTTTAAACCCATTTGTAACAAAATAGATTTTTATTAGTCAAATAAGTGAACAATAAAATTTAGAATATGAAACTTGTTGAATTTGAAATCGAAAATAAAAATGTCTTGATTGAACGAAATATAATTGGAACAGAGACAATCTCTATAGACAATGAAGTGATAAATAAGAAATGGAACTTATTTAATACAAATCATAATTTTAAAATAAATAATGCTCATTATAACATTAAGTATGTTTATAATGATGGTTGGAAAAAATTTATTGGAAAGCCTGTTTTTCAGCTAAATTCAAATAAAAATGTAATTTCAGAACAACAAGTTCAGAATATGCCATATTTATTTTTTCAATTTGGTTTTGGTTTAATAGTTACATATGCTTTAATTTCAATAATCTTTATATTTATTGAATCTGCCAAGCGTGGATTTGTTTTTAACGCTCATTGATTTCTAAAACTAAAAACGAGGCGCAACACCGTGTATAATTAATTGCTTGGTTCTTGACTATTTACTGAAATCCCTGCAGAATTTTGACAGGTTCGTAAATGTTTGCTTAACCACGTCACTAACCATATACAAACAGGTTAGCATACATTAGAGTAAAACTGTAACATTTTTGAAAAAGTACAGTCTTTTAGATTAAAACAAACCAATGAAAAAAACATCATCATTAATTTTACTGCTTCTAATTATTGTCTTTGCATGTAAAGATAAAACTATAATTTCTGAAAATAATTTAAAAAACAAAGTGATTTTCAAAATTGACGAACGGACGGAGTTTTTTAGAATAATTTTTAATCTTGCAGTTCAAGATGATTTACCTTCGGATATAACACCTTGCAACACCGAATATTTAAATAGAATAAACACTTATTTTAAACCATTCAAAAATCATAGTTTAATAAAATACGTCTACGACCACGAAACCATGGGAATTGATTTTCCAACTGTTGGATTAATGTATGAATCTTTAGAGAATTTTCAAATGGACTCTATATACAGAAAAGAGTTTCCAGCTTATGGTATGACCATAGAGGAAATGGATTCTATAAAACCACTTCTTATTGATTTTTATAATACATCTGATTTTAAATATTTTTTCAATAAAAACAAAAAATATTATGAAGATGCTACTAAAAATGTTCAACGAGAAATAGATAAAGAAAACCTTTTTAGTACAATAACTGAATTTTATCAATCAGATGAAAATGGATTAGAGCTTAATGTAATTGTTGAACTCACAAATAATGCAAACAACAAAGCGGTATCATTTTACGATAAATATAATCCTAAAAAACGAGCAGTAATTGTTGCTAATCTATGCGACAATTCTAATGAACCAACTTTACAAAATACACTTTTGGAACTTGATAATAGTTTACGAACTAGAATATATCACGAATCTTCTCATCTGTTTACAGATAAATTATTAAACAAACACATAGGGAATTTAGAGCAATATAATGCTATTTGCGAAGATTGTAATGAAACCGAGATAATAGATACTGTGGACCATCTTATAGTTAATGTGTTACAAGAATTAATTTCATATCGTGAATTTGGAAAGGATGATGGACACAATTTTTATCTGAATAAATGCAAAGACGTAAGAAAAGAAATTTATATAAAATTAAGTAATTATCAACCTAAAGGCGAAATTCCATTCGAACAAATTTATATTGAATGTATGAATTTAATAAAACAAGCTGCATCTGAAAAATAACATATGCTAACAACGTGTATAATTAATTACTCGTTTTAAGCCTACTTACAAACATTCCTGCGGAATATTCTATCTGTGTATTTATTTGCTAACTTTAGTGCTTAAATCACGCCACTTTCCATATACATAAACGCTGGCAAACATTAACTAAAAACAATCTTAAAATGAAAAACAGAATCAAAATTTTATTAATTGCCATACTCGCAACTTCTACGCTTTATGCACAAAAGGTAAAACTTAAAAAGGATAAAATTTTAATAGATGGAACAGAAGTATTTAGTTATAAATTAAATCAATCCGAAGCTTGGTTAAGTATTTACGAATTAAACACAAATAATGAACTAATTTTTATAAAAGAATCTACGAATGGAACCTATAATTATCGAAATGATGATTATACTATTTATAAATTTTTAGCACATGATGTTATAGTTGAAATTTCAACATATTCTTTTTGGAAAGGTCACATTAAATTTTTACTAGAAAATAAAGTCTTTGATGTTAATGGGAATCTTAATATTACTGAAATTGAGCTTTTGAAAACCAAGTTTGATGAAAATATAACTGAAAGGACAATTAAAAATTAAAGGCATTTGCCAACAGCATATATAAAAAAATGCTGATGTTAGCTTAAACCAAAGTTAGTTACTTTGTTTGCCAGCTGCTGATTTTTCTTCGAAAAATCCTCGCATACAAAGCCGCAACTAACCATACACAAATCCGTTAGTAAACATTTGATCAAACCCTAAAAAACAGTGATTTAATGAAAAGTTCGACCTTACTTGTCATATTTTGTATAGGATTTTTTTTATATTCTGTCATAGGAATTAAAAAATGGTATTATAAATATAAGAACGATACTAACTATACTACCATTAGTGTTTTTTATAATAAAATAGCAGGAATAATATTATCAATTATTCTTATCTCATTACATTTTTTTGGACTGATACCTTACAACGAATGAATTGGAAAACATTTAAGAATACAATATTATGAATAGAAAAATCTCATTCATAATATTCATTATACTTACAGTAATAGTTATATATATAATTGAAAATGGAATAAAAACCTTCCAATATTTGAGAAACTTTACAAGGAATTTAAAATAAATACGATTTGGCAATAATGTATATCATTTGTTGTTAGTTTTAGTTTACTTACGAAAACCCTATTAGATTTTATATCTGTGATTTATTTGCTAAATTAGGCATTAAACCATGCCACCAATCTTATACAAAACCTTTGTAACACATTGAAAAACGACATTCATTAATATTAATAATGATGACTTTTAATTTAGTAATCAGATAAAATTTGAGCAGAACTTAGCTAAAGATAAATTTTTAGAAAAATAAACCTAAATGTTATAGATAACGGCAGTTTAATGTTTACCGAAAATCACAAAACTAATAATAGAGCTTATATTATGATTTTTACTAAGCGTTGAAAACAAAGGTTGTTTTAGTATGTTATAATAAAAATAAAAAACCCCAAAACAAATTTTGCTTTGGGGTTTTCTTGCATTAACCAACTAAACCAACACTAAAACTATAAAAAGTGATTTTTTATCGCTGATTAACTTTAAAAACTTATCACATACTTACAGACGTAATAAGTCTGGTTTTATTTCATGCAAGTTTAATTTTAACTATCAATTAACAGAACGACAAACCACAAAGTAGCGCTTTGGGGTTTTTTGTATAATATATTTTAATGTTGATGGTATTATAAATTACATAAATCCACCACCACTTTGTGCTTCGTTATTATCACGTTGTTTTCTGCTTAATGCGCGGTATTTTCCACCACCAAAACGGTATGATAATCCAATACGCCATTGGTTGCTTTCCCAATTAAATTCGCCTTCAGAAGGATAAGGTCTGTCGCCTTCAAAAGCAAAACTCATTGTATTAAAAATATCATTGTAGCTAAAGCTGAATGTTGCTTTGTCATCTTCTAAGAATGAATAGCGTAAGCCTGTGTTTACTAATGTCATTGGTTTACGAGTATTTTGAATGTTTTTTTCTTGTCCTCTATACATTGTAAATAATGAAAAACTTAAACTTTTTGAGACTTTAAAGTTGTTGTTCATTCTAAAGTTGAAAGTGGTATTATCAACTTCTACGTTTTCAAACTCTACAATTCCTCTTACGTTTTTGTAGTAAAATTCGGCACTAGCATTTAAACTCCACCATTTTGTTGGTCGGTAATTTGCTGAGGTTTCAAAACCATAAGCGGCATTTTTATCAAAATTATCATAAGTTAAAATAATCTTGTTTGGATCTTCAGGATCTATATAATTAGCTCTGCTAATTTCGTTTTCAATATTACGGTAAAATGTTCCTACAGAAATATTACCACCTTTAATTGTTTTGGTGTAATTAAACTCAAAAGAGTTTGTGAATTGTTGCTCTAATTCTGGATTTCCTATTGAGGTTACACGTGGCGTACTCCATTCTCTAATAGGGTTTACTTGACCTAAACCTGGACGATCTACACGACGACTAAAACTAAATTGAAGTGTACTTTTTTCAGACGTATTATACGTTACAAATGCCGATGGGTAAATGTTAAGCTCGCTTTGAGTATATTGAGAATTTGCGGTAGCTGATTGTGTGAAATCTGCTGCAACTTCGTACTGTTCAATACGCGCTCCAAATTGGTACGACCATTTATCAAAAGTTTTTCCGTAGGTTGTGTAAAATGAATAAATATCACGATTATATGAGTAGCTAGAATTACTTAAATTGCTATTTGTAGTATTGTATATGTTATCAGAATTATTGCTGCGATATTCGGCACCAACTTCTAATTTTGCTTTTTCAGAAAGTGGATTTACGTAATCTAAATTGATAACGGTATTGTTTCTTTCGTTATGAATATCATCCACATAATTATCACCAATATTAAACCTGAAATCAGCTAGTTCATTACTATCAAAAAGACTGTAATCTGCTTCTAAGCTAATGTTTTCGCCTTCTTTCTTAAAATCATGCTTATAAGCAGCGTTGTAAGTTGAGGTATTGTTATCGTTTAGGTTGTTGAAATTCTGACGGTAATTTGGCGCGTTATTATCTAAAAAGATAATGTCTGTTGTTCCGGTGCTTTTACCATCAAAAATATTTTGATTGGTATATACAGAGAATGTATTATTGTCATTAATATAGTAATCTACACCAAACTTATAAAGGTGCGATTTGTTGTTGCTGCCAAAGTTAAATAACTGATTGGTATTGTCATCAAAACGTTCAATATTACCATAGTTAGTCCCTTTTCCAATGTTATTTCCGTAGTTTCCATAAAAGTTGAATTTCCCATTACGGTAATTCATATCTATAGAGCTGTTAAAATTAGGGTTAATCTCTTGCGCTAATCCAAAATTAATATTTCCATTAAACCCAATATTTGTGTTTTTATGTAAGATGATATTTATAATACCACTCATTCCTTCTGGATTGTATTTTGCTGAAGGATTAGTAATTAACTCAACACTTTTTATAGAGGTAGAGGGTATCTGCTTTAATAATTGCGCTGCAGGAACGTTGGTAGGTTTTCCGTCTAAAAGTACACGTACATTTTCATTTCCGCGTAAGCTAATATTTCCATTTTGACTATCAACACTTACCGATGGCAGATTATTCATAATCTCTGAAGCACTAGCTC
This sequence comes from Lacinutrix undariae, assembly GCF_052934785.1. NCBI lineage: Bacteria > Pseudomonadati > Bacteroidota > Flavobacteriia > Flavobacteriales > Flavobacteriaceae > Lacinutrix > Lacinutrix undariae. The sequence goes on along the minus strand of NZ_CM128809.1, from coordinate 334,310 downwards.
CAGCAGTTGTTAAATCTTTACCAATTGTAATTACTTTTCTATCTACTTTTTGTTGAATACTTGAAACTTCGGCAACAATAGTTACTTCATCTAAACTTGCAATATCTTCTTCAAGCAAAATATTACCTAAGTTAATTTTGTAAGTTCCGTTTCCAATAGCAATGTTTTTTGAGCTTGTTTTGTACCCAATATATTGTGCGCTTACAATACTTTTTCCTTCCGGAATATTTTTAATTTCAAAAACTCCTAACTCATCTGTAATTCCTCCGGTTATGGTTTCCCCCGTAAGGGTTTTTATAATTATATTTACGTAAGGTAAGGGTTGGTTAAGGTTTGCGTCTAATACTTTACCTGTTATGGTACCATTTTTAGCAATGTTTTCGGTTGAAAAACCTGTTGCTGATATGGAGATTAGAAAGATGCAGAATAAGTAGAGTTTATTCATAGGAGATTAATTTTGTTGAATTAGTTTAATTTTATGATTGTAAGAAGTAGACGTCCATAACTCATTTGTGTTACCAAAAACGTAACACGTTAACACCATTTTAACACATGAAAAAGAAAACATTAGTTCTAGGAGCCTCATTAAAAACCGATCGCTATTCTAACATCGCTGTCACTAAACTTGTTAGTTTTGAACATCCTGTAGTAGCATTCGGATTACGAAAAGGTGTGGTTTCGGGTATAGAAATTGATACAGAATTAAAAGCGTATAAAGATATTAATACGGTTACATTATACTTAAATCCAAAACGCCAAGAAGCCTATTACAATTATGTAATAAGTTTAGAGCCGCAACGTGTTATTTTTAACCCAGGTACCGAAAATGAAGCGTTTTACAAATTGCTAAACGAAAATGGCATTGCTTACGAGGTTGCTTGTACTTTAGTTTTGTTGTCTACGAATCAATACTAAACCTAAAAAGGTGATACATCCGTTAAGGATTAAGATAAAAAAACCAAATTCAAAACCAAACCAAGCTAAACTATTTACACTTATAATGTAAGATAGAATAGGGGATAGGATTGCTATTATTGGCACAATTTTATCTCTCACTTGCCATTTTGTGAACAGTCCAAAAGCATAAAGACCTAAAAGAGGACCATAAGTATATCCTGCAAATACAAAAAGTTTAGAGATTACACTTTCATCTTTTATAAGATATTTAAACGCTACAATTACTAAAATTAATAAAATAGAAACCGCCACGTGAATTTGTTTTCTAATGTTTACTTGTTTTTTTGCGTCGTATTTTTTTTCAATATCTAAAATATCAATACTAAAAGAAGTTGTTAGTGATGTTAATGCGCTATCTGCACTACTGTAAGCTGCAGAAATTAACCCTAGAAGGAAAAATATAAATACACCAGTTCCTAAATAATTTTTAGCCAAAATAGGGAAGAGGTCATCTTTATGTGCGTCAATCCCATGTTCTTTAGCATACATGGTAAGTAAAAGTCCTAAACTTAAAAATATAAAGTTTACAATAACCAATACGATTGTAAACCAAAACATGTTTTTTTGTGCATCTTTTAGCGATTTACAGGTAAGGTTTTTTTGCATCATATCTTGGTCTAAACCTGTCATTACAATGGCTATAAAAGCTCCTGAAAGAAATTGTTTCCAGAAATAATCACTCGATTTTATATCATCAAAAAAGAAGGTTTTTGAGAGGTCGTTATCTAAAACATAACTCAATACATTGCCCCCTGTAAGACCTAATTGATCACTTACAAAATAAATAGTCACTCCAACCGCGATAAGCATAAATAGTGTTTGTAGCGTATCGGTCCAAACAATGGTTTTAATTCCCGATTTAAATGTGTACAGCCAAATTAGTAACACTGTAATAGTTACGGTTTGCCAAAACTGAACCCCCAAGTCATCAAACAATATAATTTGTAAGACATTAGCCACTAAAAACAACCTAAAACTCGCTCCAACCACTCTTGATATTAAAAAGAAAGACGCACCTGTTTTGTATGAATAATCGCCAAAACGTTCTCCTAAATAGGTGTAAATTGAGGTTAAATTAAGTTTGTAGTATAATGGGAGTAATACGGTTCCAATAACTAAATACCCTAGCGTATACCCTAAAACCACCTGCATATAGCTAAAGTTTGAAGCTTCAATCCATCCAGGAACAGAAATAAATGTTACTCCAGATAAGGATGCGCCAATCATTCCAAAAGCAACAACATACCAAGGAGCCGATTTATTCGCTTTAAAAAAAGCGGCGTTAGAATCTTCTTTTCCTGTGAAATAAGAAATTAAAATAAGCACAACAAAATAAGCTGCGATAAGAAGTATAATGGATAACGACGACATGTTATAGGGATTTTCGATATTAAATAACAACAATATTAAGTATTTAAAATGAATTTGGCATAACCTAAACCCTAATTACACCAAAGTGAATGGTTAAAAATAAGAGTTTTATAAACGGCTAAATCCAATAGCGCATAATTGCACTTTGATTATGAAAAATTATCCATAAAATATAGTAAATTCGCGGCATGGAATTTTCTTCAAAATTATTAGAAAACGCAGTTAACGAAATGTCACAGTTGCCAGGAGTAGGTAAACGTACGGCATTACGTTTGGTATTACATTTATTAAGACAACCAAAATCACAAACATTACAATTATCTCAGGCTTTAAGTGGTATGAGAAATGATATTAAATTTTGTGAAAGTTGTAATAATATTAGTGATACTGCGATTTGTGAAATTTGTGGAAATCCGCATCGTAAATCTGAAATGGTATGTGTTGTTGAAGATATAAGAGATGTTATGGCTATTGAAAATACTAGCTCCTTTAGGGGGGTGTATCATGTATTAGGGGGTAAAATTTCTCCTATGGATGGTATTGGACCTAACGATTTAAATATTGAACCTCTGGTAGAAAAAGTAAAAGAAGGTAAAATAAAAGAACTTATATTTGCGTTAGGTACCACAATGGAAGGCGATACTACTAACTTTTATATCTATAAACAAATTCAGGATTACAATATTATAACATCTACAATTGCTCGAGGAATTTCGGTTGGTAACGAATTAGAATATGCCGATGAAATTACTCTAGGTCGCAGTATTATAAATAGAATTCCGTTTGAATTTTCGTTAAAATCTTAATGCAATAATTTTAATGAAACTATCAGTCATCATCCTTAATTATAACGTGCGTTATTTTTTAGAACTCTGTGTGAAGAGTGTACAGGAAGCTATAAAAAATTTAGATGCCGAAATTATCATAGTAGATAACCAATCTTCCGATGGAAGTTGTGAGATGGTTGAAGATCTATTTCCTGACATTACACTTATAAAAAACACAGATAATGTAGGGTTTTCAAAAGGAAATAATATAGGTGTAGATCAAGCAAAAGGAGAATATGTTTGTATACTAAATCCAGATACAGTTGTTCCAGAAAACGTATTTTCATCACTATTAGATTTTTCAAAAACCATTAACAATTTAGGAATTGTAGGTTGCCGATTAATTGATGGAACAGGAAAATTTTTACCCGAAAGCAAACGTAATGTTCCAAAGCCAAAAGTGGCTTTAAAAAAGTTATTAGGAAATCCAGATTTATATTACACCACAGAAATAGACGAACATAGTATAGGGAAAGCTCCCGTTTTTGTAGGCGCATTTATGTTGCTTAAAAAAGCCGTTTACCAAGAAGTTGGAGGTTTTGATGAAGACTATTTTATGTATGGGGAAGATGTAGATTTGTCTTACAAAATATTAAAAGCAGGTTATGATAATTACTATAATGGTAAGGTAACGTGCATTCATTATAAAGGAGAAAGCACTTTAAAAGATGTAAAATATGCCAAACGCTTTTATGGCGCGATGCAAATATTTTATAAAAAACACTTTAAAAGTCATATTATATTTAATACCGTAGTTTGGTTGGGAATTAGAGGTGCATATCTTACGAGATCAAAACCTGCTGTGTTAAAAAATAATATTGAACGCTATCTTTTAATATCAAATAAAAATTTAAAACCATTACAAAATGTTTTAAATCAACCAGTAACAGTAACTTCCAAAATATTAGAAGTTAAGAGTAATACCGAAATTATCTTCGATGCAAATCTGCTTACTTATAAAGCGATTATCGATTATATTTCAGAGTTAAAAATTAATAAAACAGTAAAATTTAAGATTTTACCTAAAAACGCCACTTTTATTATTGGTAGTAATAGCTCCGAAAATAGAGGGGAAATTATTTTATTTAACAATAATTAAATGTACTTAATACATTAAAATAAGCGTTTTTTTATTAATTTTGCAATCGTAAACCCAAAAAACACATTTTCGTTAGAGATATGGCAAAATTTGAACTAACCCTTCCTAAAATGGGAGAAAGCGTAGCTGAAGCAACAATAACATCTTGGTTAAAAGAAGTAGGTGACACTATTGAAGCCGATGAAGCAGTATTTGAAATTGCGACAGATAAGGTAGATAGTGAAGTACCTAGTGAAGTAGACGGTATTTTAGTTGAAAAACTATTTGAAGTTGACGATGTTGTGCAAGTAGGACAAACTATTGCAGTGATTGAAACCGAAGGTGGAGCAACTGTAAACGTTGTGGCAGCAAAAACTGAAACAGCTCAAGTAACTCCTGGAGTTGCAGAGGCAGCAAAAGCCGTTGAGGTTGCTAAAGAAACTACAGCAGCTGTAGAATCATCTGAAGATCGTTTTTATTCACCTTTAGTTAAAAATATAGCTAAAGAAGAAGGGATTGCACAAACAGAATTAGATGCAATTGTTGGAACAGGAAAAGAAGGTCGTGTTACTAAAAAAGATATTCTTGGTTATGTTGAAAACAGAAGTGCTCAACCCGTAGCAGCTCCAAAAGCAGCAACACCTGTTAATAATGTTAAAAAAGCAGCTCCTGCTCCTGTAGTGGTGAGTGGTGAAGATGAAATTATTGAAATGAGTCGTATGGGTAAATTAGTTTCTCATCACATGATGGAATCGATAAAAACCTCTGCTCACGTACAAAGTTTTATTGAAGCCGATGTTACAAACATCTGGAACTGGAGAAAGAAAGTGAAAAATGATTTTGCAAAACGTGAAGGTGAAAACTTAACGTTTACACCAATATTTATGGAAGCTATCGCAAAATGTTTACGCGATTTCCCAATGATGAATATTGCATTGCAAGGTGATAAAATTATAAAAAAGAAGCATATTAATTTAGGTATGGCAGCAGCTTTACCTGATGGAAACTTAATTGTTCCTGTAATTAAAGATGCAGATCAGCTTAACTTAGTTGGCATTACTAAAAAAGTAAATGACTTAGCTAAAAGAGCAAGAGAAAATAAACTAAAACCAGACGATATACAAGGAGGAACTTACACCGTAACTAACGTAGGGACTTTTGGAAGTATTATGGGAACACCAATTATTAATCAACCACAAGTAGGAATTTTAGCGCTTGGAGCTATCCGAAAAGTACCTGCAGTTGTTGAAACTCCAGAAGGAGATTTTATTGGAATCCGTTACAGAATGTTCTTATCTCATTCTTATGATCACCGTGTAGTTAATGGTGCTTTAGGAGGTCAGTTTGTAAAAGCTGTAAAAGACTATCTTGAAGCTTGGGATACAAACAGAGAGATTTAATAGCAAACAATATTTTAATATAAAAAAAAGCACAATCGTTAAGATTGTGCTTTTTTGTGTTATATGCTTTAAGATGTTTCTTTAAAAGTAATACTTTCTAATATAGACATGGCATTATCAAAATTTTTAAAATACAAATAGTTGAAAGACGAGAAGTAAAACACGTAATATTCGCCATTATGTTCAAAATACATACGATAACTTTTCCAAAGATTATCTCTCCAAAAAGAATCTGTTATATTAATGTACACCGTACCAAGATGGTTGGTGGTTGTACTAAACAGATTAGATGTTTGGGTTTTTGATACGTATTTGTTAATTGTGTAATCTACAAATTCTTTTAAACTAGAATGTGATTCTTCATTATCTAATTTTTGAATAGAAACAGTACTTTCAAACAAACGATCCCCATAAACGTTAGGCGTATAGCTTACATAATAATGATCTCTAAAAGCTCTCCAATCTGCAGGTTTTGTAACGGTAAAATCTAATGTTCGGGCAACATGACTAGCTCTTGTTTCTTCTATTTTATAGGCATTACAACTAGGTAAGAGTGTTAAAATAAAAAGGCATAAGATGTTTTTCATGTTTAAAATTTTAAAAAATATATGTATGCAATGTACAAAACTATTTTAAACCCCTAAGAACTTTGTTGTTAGTTCATTTAAGGGTTCCGTTTAAATACTAAGGTTTGTCTTATTATAGAATGCTTTTTTTGTTTAAACTCATTATCTTTGTAAAAAAATACACGAATGACGCTTAACCTTTTAAAACCAATTTGTTTTTTCGATTTAGAAACGACAGGTATTAATATTTCAAAAGATAGAATTGTTGAAATCTCAATACTTAAAGTTTATCCAAACGGAAAAGAAGAACGCAATACTTGGGTGGTAAATCCAGAAATGCCTATTCCTCCTGTAGTTTCAGAAATACATGGGATTTGGGATAAAGATGTTGTAGGAAAACCAACATTTGCCGAATTAGCAAAAGAGATTTACAATGTGATTAAAGATTCAGATTTAGGAGGTTTTAACTCAAACCGATTTGATATTCCTTTATTAGCAGAAGAAATGCTAAGAGCTGAGGTAGATTTTGATATGAAAAACCGTGTAGCAGTTGATGTGCAAACCATTTATCATAAAATGGAACAACGTACGCTTTCGGCAGCATATAAATTTTACTGCGGAAAAGATTTAACCAATGCGCATAGTGCAGAGGCCGATACTGTTGCAACTTATGAGGTGTTTAAGGCACAAGTAGAAAAATATGAAGAGCTAGAGAATGATATTAAATTTTTAGCTGAATTCAGTACGCATAAAAAGTTTGCTGATTTTGCAGGATTTATCAATTATAATGAAGAAGGAGAAGAATGTTTTTCTTTTGGAAAACATAAAGGGAAACGAGTTGTTGATGTTTTAAATAAAGAACCAGGTTATTTTGGTTGGTTGCTTAATGCCGATTTTCCTTTGTATACTAAAAAAGTACTTACGGCAATAAAATTAAGAACATTCAATAATAAAATATAAGTATAATACTAAACATAATTAAGCATGAAACTTATTTGTATTGGACGTAATTATACAGACCATATAAAAGAATTGGAAAATGAAAAACCTACAGATCCTGTGGTGTTTTTAAAACCAGACACGTCAATTTTACTAAAAAAGCAACCTTTCTTTATTCCGGATTTCTCAGATGATGTACATCATGAAGTGGAAGTTTTGGTGAAAATTAACAAAGTAGGAAAACATATTAGTAAGAAATTTGCACATAAGTATTATGATCATATTGGTTTAGGTATCGATTTTACTGCGCGTGATTTACAAGCTCAGTTAAAAGCCAAAGGTTTACCTTGGGAAAAAGCAAAAGCTTTTGATGGAGCCGCAGTAATAGGAGATTGGATTGAAAAATCTGAAATAGAAAATGTTGACGATATCAATTTTTCATTAGAAAAAAATGGCGTATTAGTGCAAAGTGGTAATACAAGTCATATGCTTTGGAAAATTGATGAAATTATTGAATATGTATCAAAATATTTTACATTAAAAATAGGAGATATCATATTCACAGGAACACCGTCAGGTGTTGGAAAAGTATTTAATAACGATAAGTTAACTGGTTTTGTAGAGGGGAAATCCATGTTTTCTATAACTGTAAAATAAAAAATGGAACAACATTATAAATTATTTAGAGTAAGAGAGTTAGCTGATAATGATGAGAGTTTTATTATGGCTTTGGCAGCAGCTTTTATTGAAGAAGTGCCAGAAGATGCAAATAAATTAAAAATTGCGGTGAGTACTCAAGATTATTACTCAGCGTATCAAGCTGCTCATAAAATGAAACCAACTATAGATTTGTTTGAGTTGGGCGTGTTAAGTGATTTAATTGAGGTGCAAGATTGGGGGAAACTTGAAAAAAAAGATGTAGATATTACAGATCAGTTAAACCTTGTTTTAAACGCTGTGCAAAATGCAACTGAAGAAATAATAACTGATTTTAATTTGTAATGCAAGCCGAAATAATAACGATTGGAGATGAAATTCTCATAGGTCAAATTGTAGATACTAATTCTGCTTTTATAAGTAAGGCACTTAATAAAATAGGCGTTTCAGTATATCAAATTACCTCAGTGCAAGATGATCAGCAACATATTCTGAAATCCTTAAAGGAAGCCGAAGAAAATGCAGACATTATTATCATTACCGGAGGATTAGGTCCAACGAAAGATGATATCACAAAAAAAACAATCGCAACATATTTTAACGATACTTTGGTGCAAAATGATGGAGTTCTTCAAAATATAAAGTATCTTTGGCAGAATTATATTAAGAAGCCGTTAACACAAGTTAATATTGATCAGGCATTAGTGCCATCAAAAGCAACAGTGTTAATGAATATGCTTGGTAGCGCTCCGGGAATGTGGATGGAGAAAAACGGGAAGATATTTGTGTCTTTACCAGGAGTTCCTTTTGAAATGAAAGGACTTATTGATAATGAAGTGATACCAAGATTAAGAGCAGCATATAAATTTCCATATATTGCTCATAAAACAATACTCACATACGGTATTGGCGAAAGTAATTTAGCCGAACGTATCGAGGACTGGGAGGATAACCTTCCGGCGTTTATCAAGTTAGCTTACCTTCCTAATATTGGGAAAGTAAGATTAAGATTATCAGCAAAAGCAATGGATAAAACCCTTGTAGATGCTGAGATGGATAAACAAATACAACTGCTCTTACCGCAAATCACTGATGTGTTTGTTGGGTATGAAGAAGATATATCTATAGAAGCGATTATAGGTAAACAATTGGCCCAAATGGGCAAAACAATCGCAACTGCTGAAAGTTGCACAGGAGGTAAAATAGGAGAAAGTTTTACAGTACATGCAGGTGCATCCAAATATTTTAAAGGAAGCATTGTAAGTTACACTACAGACTCTAAAATAGCTGTATTAAAAATACCTAAGCAAATTATAGAAGAGCATTCTGTAGTGAGCGCAGAAGTTGCCGAAGCGATGGCAACATCAGTATTAGGGCTTTTTAATTCAGATTATGCTATAGCCGCAACAGGTAATGCAGGACCAACTAAAGGGGACTCAAATGAAGAAATCGGAACGGTTTTTATTGCAATTGCAACTAAAAATCATGTGCTTTCCGAAAAATTTAATTTTGGTAACCATCGAGAAAGGGTGGTGCAAAAGGCTGTTAATAAGGCTTTTGAGATGATTCAAAAAGAAATTTCAAAAAAGTAGCAATTTTAGTTTGGAGGTATTGTAAAAAAATATTAAATTTGCCCCCTGTTTAGAAATAACATAAATTAAAGTTAGAAAGAATGTCAAGAGTTTGTGAACTTACTGGAAAAAAAGCGATGGTTGGAAACAACGTATCTCACGCTATGAATAAAACAAAGCGTAAATTTGATGCAAATTTAATCAAGAAACGTTTTTATATTCCTGAAGAAGATAAATGGGTAACTTTAAAAGTTTCTACTTCTGCGTTGAAAACTATCAACAAAATAGGTATTGCAGCTGCAATTAAAGAAGCTAAGTCTAAAGGGTTTTTAAAATAATAGCGCGACGCGTTAAAAGATACGTACAATGGCAAAGAGAGGTAATAGAATACAAGTAATATTAGAGTGTACTGAACATAAGGAGTCTGGAAAACCAGGAACTTCTCGTTACATTACAACAAAGAACAAAAAGAATACACCAGATAGAATGGAGATTAAGAAATTTAATCCAATCTTGAAGCGTATGACTGTACATAAAGAAATTAAATAATAAGAAAACATGGCAAAGAAATCAGTAGCGTCGTTACAAACGGGATCAAAAAGATTAACTAAAGCTATCAAAATGGTGAAATCACCTAAAACTGGTGCTTACATGTTTGTGGAATCAGTAATGGCTCCAGAATTTGTTGGTGACTTTTTGAAAAAGAAATAAATTAAATTGTTTTAATTTAATATAACTGCTTTCATTTTAAATGAAAGCAGTTTTTTTAGTTTATAAGGTTTTGTTCCGTGTGTTTAGCAACACAGTTTACATCTCATTTTTATTAGTGTATTTGTTTATCTTTGCATTTATAAATTGTAGACCCTTTTTTGTTTTCTGACATTATAGCAGTAAATAAACTTAGGCAAGAAAATTGTAATACGTCAATAACATATACACATCATTTTATGACAAGTGTAAATTGTAAACACTAACAATAAGTAAGTATGAGTTTTTTTAAAAAAATATTTTCTTCAGAGAAAAAAGAAACTTTAGACAAAGGTTTAGAGAAATCTAAAACGTCTTTCTTTTCAAAATTAAATAAAGCCGTTGCCGGAAAATCTAAAGTGGATGACGAGGTTTTAGATAACCTTGAAGAAATTCTTGTAACAAGCGATGTTGGTGTTGAAACAACGCTTAAAATTATTAAACGTATTGAAAAACGAGTTGCTGAAGATAAATACTTAGGGACTTCTGAACTTAATAAAATACTAAGACAGGAAATTGCAGGCTTATTATCTGAAATTGATAATGGTAATGACACTGAGTTTTCAATCCCAAAAACTCACAAACCACATGTAATTATGGTGGTTGGTGTTAATGGTGTTGGAAAAACAACAACTATAGGTAAGTTAGCTTCTCAATTTAAAAAACAAGGATTAAACGTTGTTTTAGGAGCTGCAGATACGTTTAGAGCTGCTGCAATAGATCAGCTTCAAGTGTGGGCCGATCGTGTAGATGTGCCAATGATTCGTCAAGAAATGGGAAGTGATCCTGCATCTGTAGCATTTGATACCTTGCAAAGTGCAGTTACAACAAATGCCGATGTGGTAATTATTGATACTGCCGGACGTTTACATAACAAAGTGAATTTAATGAATGAGCTTACCAAAGTGAAGCGCGTAATGCAAAAAGTGGTTGATAACTCGCCGCATGATGTGTTATTAGTTTTAGACGGAAGTACAGGTCAAAACGCTTTTGAACAAGCTAAACAATTTACAGCTGCAACCGAAGTTACTTCTTTAGCAGTCACAAAATTAGATGGTACCGCAAAAGGTGGTGTTGTAATTGGTATTTCAGATCAATTTCAAATTCCAGTAAAATATATAGGTGTTGGTGAAGGTATAGATGACCTACAAGTTTTTAATAAATTTGAATTTGTAGATTCGTTTTTCAAATAAAAACTCACACACAAAATAACTCAGGACTAAAGAATATTCATTTTTTAGTCCTTTTTTTATGTGTTAATTATAATAGTTTTTATGATTTAATCAGAATTAATAAGCAATTTTTCATCCTAAGTTAAAATATTACAATGTTTGAAATATTTCTTATAGTTGCAATTACATCACAAAAGGTGAAAAATAATCTGTTTCAGAAGAAAGAGTTTTATTAAACACGCTTAAATATATCATAGGTTTAAAATTTGATTGTATCTTTGCACACTGAATTTTTGGATATGAGAACTAAATCACTTAAAAAGAATAAAATCAACGTTGTAACTCTGGGTTGTAGCAAAAATGTTTACGATAGCGAAGTGCTAATGGGACAGCTTAAAGCCAGTGGGAAAGATGTTGTACACGAAGAAGAAGGAAATGTAGTAGTGATTAACACTTGTGGTTTTATCAATAATGCAAAAGAAGAAAGTGTGAATACCATTTTGGATTTCATGCAGAAAAAAGAAGCAGGAGAAGTTGATAAAGTATTTGTAACAGGATGTTTAAGTGAACGTTATAAACCAGATTTACAGAAAGAAATTCCTAATGTAGATCAGTATTTTGGAACCACAGAACTTCCAGGATTATTAAAAGCGTTAGGTGCAGATTATAAGCATGAATTAATTGGTGAACGTTTAACAACAACACCTAAAAATTATGCCTACTTAAAAATTGCCGAAGGTTGCGACAGACCATGTAGTTTTTGTGCCATCCCGTTAATGCGTGGAAAACACAAAAGTACACCTATTGAAAACTTGGTGATTGAAGCTGAAAAATTAGCAGCAAATGGCGTTAAAGAATTAATTTTAATTGCTCAAGATTTAACGTATTACGGATTAGATATTTATAAAAAACGTAACCTTGCCGAACTACTTGAAGCACTTGTAAAAGTAGAAGGTATTGAGTGGATTCGTTTGCATTATGCATTTCCAACAGGATTTCCAATGGATGTGTTAGATATTATGAATAAAGAACCAAAAATCTGTAACTATTTAGATATTCCGTTACAACATATTAGCGATTCTATTCTTAAAAGTATGCGTCGTGGTACTACCCAAGCTAAAACAACTAAGCTACTTAAAGAGTTTAGACAAGCAGTACCAGATATGACAATAAGAACTACGCTTATTGTTGGATATCCAGGAGAAACAGAAGAAGATTACCAAACCTTAAAACAATGGGTTAAAGATATGCGTTTTGAACGTTTAGGATGTTTTACATATTCTCACGAAGAAAATACACATGCTTATAACCTAGAAGATGATGTGCCACAAGAAGTGAAACAAAATCGTGCTAATGAGATTATGGAAATTCAATCTCAAATCTCATGGGAACTTAATCAAGCAAAAATAGGCCAAACACTAAAAGTGATTATTGATCGTAAAGAAGGTAATTACTTTGTAGGGCGTACAGAATATGATTCTCCAGATGTAGATAATGAAGTGCGTATTGATGCTTCAAAAACATACTTAAAAACAGGAGAGTATACCACTGTAAATATTATTGAAGCAGAAGATTTTGATTTATACGGTGAAGTTGTTGCTGAGTAATCAGTAATTTACAGTACGTAGGTTTTACAACGTTTTTTTAAGTTAATTTTAAGACTATAAATTGTATCTTTACTTTTCATATAAATGTAAAGGTTAACCTATGCCAACAGACTGTATCCCGTTTAAAAAAACCAATTATTTTTCGTCATTAATTTGCGATTATTTAGAAGAGCAACCTCAGTTAAAACCGTTTTATAACAGGTTTCCTAAACTTGATAATTTTAAATCTCAAATAGAAGAAAAGCAAAATAGCTATCCTTCAGCATCGAGAGCGGTATTAGTTAACGCCTTAAAAGCACAATATAAAAACGTCGATATTTCGGGGAAAACCCTCCAGAATATCGACGATTTATCAGATAATAATACCTTCACAATAACCACAGGCCATCAATTAAACCTGTTTACGGGACCTTTATATTTTGTATATAAAATTATCTCAACCATCAATCTTTGCGAAACTTTAAAAGCAGAACATCCTCAAAATAATTTTGCACCTATTTATTGGATGGCAACAGAAGATCACGATTTTGAAGAAATAAACTTTTTTAACTTCCAAGGAAAAAAAGTACAATGGAATAGAGATGCATCTGGAGCTGTTGGTGAATTAGATTTAGAAGGTTTAGACGATGTTTTTACAGTATTTTCAAATCAATTAAATACCAGTAAAAATGCCGAAACCCTAAAAAACTTATTCAAAAATGCCTATTTAAAACATCAAAATTTAGCCGAAGCCATGCGCTATTTGGTAAACGAATTGTTTGCTGATTTCGGACTTGTTATTTTAGATGGAAATGACGCCGCCTTAAAACAATTATTTGTGCCTTATATGAAGGACGAATTGGTGAACAAAACAGCTTTTAAAAAGGTGTCTGAAACCAATTTAAAATTAGATGCCGTTAATGAAGCATATAAAATTCAAGTAAACCCAAGAGAAATTAATCTCTTTTATATTACTGAAAATCTTAGAGAGCGTCTCGTTGAAAATGATGGTGTTTACCAAGTCAATAATACTAAAATTACGTGGTCTGAAACCGAAATTTTAAACGAATTGCAAAAACATCCAGAACGTTTTAGTCCTAATGTGATTATGCGTCCGTTGTTTCAAGAGGTTATTTTACCAAATTTATGCTACATCGGTGGAGGTGGAGAATTAGCGTATTGGTTTCAACTACAATCTAATTTTGAAACTCAAAACGTCACTTTTCCTATGTTATTATTGCGTAATTCGGTAGTTGTAATGACCGAAAAGCAATCTGAAAAGTTAGAAAAACTTAATTTATCTATTGAAGATTTATTCCTAAAGCAAAATAAATTAATAGTTAAAATGACTAAAGATTTATCAGAAATAGATATTGATTTTTCAATACAAAAAAAACATTTACAAGAGCAGTTTAAAGCACTTTATGAATTGGCCGAAAAAACAGATCAATCATTTAAAGGGGCGGTTGCAGCACAAGAAGTAAAACAAATAAAAGGTTTAGAAAACTTAGAAAAACGTTTGTTAAAAGCACAAAAACGCAATCTTAAAGATGTTTTAGATCGCGCCGTGTTTTTACAAAACGAATTATTTCCAGGACAAAGTTTACAAGAACGTAATGCCAATTTCTCGGAAGTATACATGGAATTTGGCGACACGCTAATTCAGAAATTAAAAACACAATTAAATCCGCTACAAGGCGAATTTTTAATCATAAAATTATAATTCAGAATGCACAAACTTGATATTGGTTTAGTAGAAATGACATTAGATGTCATGAAATATGCAATTAACCGAATCACAAAAGTAGATCCAGAATTGGGTGTGCCAAAAAGTGAAGAAGAACTAAAAGCACTTGTTGGCGAAACTATAACACCTAAAGGAATTGGAGGTGAAAATGCGTTTCATTTATGGAAAGACGTTTTAGTAAAATCTACAGTGCCAATAGATCATCCAAGACATTTAGCTTTTGTACCGGCAGCACCAACACGTGCGGCAGTAGTTTTTGATTTGGTAACCTCGGCATCAAGTATTCACGGAGCATACTGGATGGAAGGTGCTGGTGGAATTTACTGTGAAAATGAAGCTATGAAATGGATTGTTTCCTTAACCGGAATGCCAGAAGGTTCTTTTGGCGTGTTTACAAGTGGAGGAACTGCCGCTAACTTATCGGCGATGGTAACCGCTAGAGAACATTGGAGAGAAAATGATGAATTTAAGAATGAAAAAGGATTAATTATCACGTCTATTGGTGCGCATTCATCAATTAAAGCCATGGCAAAAGTTATTGATGTTGATTTACTATTAGTTGATAGTGAAGAAAAATTAACAGGAGAAGCTTTACAAGAAACAATTGATAACTTAACCGCACACCAGCGTCACCGTTTATTTGCAGTTGTAGCTACTGGAGGAACAACTAATGCCGGTATTATTGACGATTTAGATGATGTTGCAAATATTTGTAAAGCCAATAATTTATGGTTTCATGTAGATGCGGCTTATGGAGGAGGTGCTTTGGTTGCTGATTCTGTAAGACATTTATTTAATGGTATTGAAAAAGCAGACAGTGTAACTATTGATCCGCATAAATGGATGTTTTCACCTTACGATTGTGGGGCCATATTATATAAAGAACCAGAATTAGCTAAAAATGCCCATTCGCAACAAGGTTCTTATTTAGATATTTTTAAAAATGAAGGCAGCCACGGATTTAACCCTTCAGATTATCAAATTCAATTAACAAGACGTGTAAGAGGATTACCTTTATGGTTTTCATTAGCAATGCACGGAACGGATAGATATAAAGACGCTGTAGAGTGCGGATTAGAATTGGCGCAAACCGCAGGTCGTTTAATTGAAGCACATCCAGATTTAGAATTGGTAAGAGAACCGGCTTTATCATGTGTTTTATTCCGAAGAAAAAATTGGACACCAGATGATTATGTAAATTGGACTTACGATAATCATAAAGCAGGTTTTGCTTTGGTAACGCCTACAAAATGGAAAACTTCTACGGGTTATGAAACCGTATCTAGGTTCTGTTTTATAAATCCAGACACTACAGAAAAAGATATTCAAGATATTTTAGACACTATGGTGTAATTTTTCAGGATTTACATATTGAATTTTCGTATTAAATATTACTTTTGTGCATGCAACACAACAAGATACTTATTTTAGATTTCGGATCGCAGTACACGCAACTTATTGCACGTCGAGTTAGGGAACTCAACATCTACTGCGAAATTCACCCATTTAACAAAATTCCATCAACTGTAAACGAGTTTAAAGCCGTAGTGCTTTCAGGTAGTCCGTTCTCTGTAAGAGGAGAAGATGCACCTCACCCAGACTTGTCTCAAATTCGCGGAAAAAAACCACTTTTAGCAGTGTGTTATGGCGCGCAATATTTGGCACATTTTTCGGGAGGAGAAGTCGCACCTTCAAATACAAGAGAATATGGTAGAGCCAACTTAACTTACGTAAAAGACGATGCTTTTTTCAATAATATTTCTGAAGGAAGCCAAGTTTGGATGAGTCATAGTGACACCATTAAAGATTTACCAACAAACGGAGTGCTTTTAGCAAGTACACACGATGTTAAAAATGCAGCTTATAAAATTGAAGGCGAACAAACTTATGCAATTCAATTTCATCCAGAAGTATACCATTCTACAGACGGAAAACAATTATTAGAAAACTTTTTAGTAAACATCGCAGGCGTAGCTCAAGACTGGACACCACAATCTTTTGTGGAAGAAACTGTTGATGGCTTAAAAGCAAAACTAGGTAATGATAAAGTTGTTTTAGGACTTTCGGGAGGAGTAGATTCATCTGTAGCAGCAATGTTACTGCATAAAGCCATAGGAGAAAACTTATACTGTATTTTTGTAAACAACGGTTTATTACGTAAAAACGAATACGTTGAAGTTTTAAAACAATACGAAGGTATGGGCTTAAATGTAAAAGGTGTTGATGCTTCGGCACGCTTTTTGGATGCTCTTAAAGATCTAAGCGACCCAGAACTTAAACGTAAAGCTATTGGTCGTGTATTTATTGAAGTTTTTGATGACGAGTCACATTTAATTCAAGATGTGAAATGGTTAGCTCAAGGCACAATTTATCCAGATGTTATTGAAAGTGTTTCGGCAACAGGAGGACCAAGTGCAACTATTAAAAGTCACCATAATGTAGGAGGTTTGCCAGACTACATGAAATTACAAATTGTTGAACCTTTACGTATGCTTTTTAAAGATGAAGTAAGACGAGTAGGAGCCTCAATTGGAATGAGTAAAGAACTCTTAGGACGACACCCTTTTCCTGGTCCAGGATTAGCAATTCGTATTCTTGGAGATCTAACTGCCGAAAAGGTACGTATATTACAAGAGGTAGATGCTGTTTTTATAAACAACCTTAAATCTTGGGGGTTATACGATAAAGTATGGCAAGCAGGAGCAATACTATTACCTGTTAATAGTGTTGGTGTTATGGGAGATGAGCGTACATACGAAAAGTGTGTGGCGCTACGCGCTGTAGAAAGTACCGATGGTATGACTGCAGATTGGGTAAATTTACCATACGAGTTTTTACAAAAAACATCAAATGAGATTATTAATAAAGTGAAAGGTGTAAATAGAGTAGTGTACGACATTAGCTCAAAACCACCAGCAACTATAGAGTGGGAATAACATTCTGTAACATACAGAATTATTTTAAATAAAAACTTCCTCCTCGTTCATCTCGAGGAGGAGTTTTATTCTTATGTAATGCGATGTGTTACGAAATAATATAACACTCTCATTAAGAATAATATATAATTAATTTTTTCTCTTACGAGGAAATATAGAAATAAAACCATAAATGAAAAAACATCTTTTATTAGCCATCGTTATTATGCTGTCTTGTAGCTTTTTTATGAACGCACAAGATTTTAAAACTCATAAAGTAAAGCAAGGTGAAACAATTGAGACTATTGCTAAAAGCTATTTAATAACAGTTTCAGACATTTATGCTTTAAATCCTGATGCTAAAAAGAAATTGGATGTAGACACGGTATTAATTATACCAAGTTCTAAAGTTAAAAATGAACCTCTTGTAGAAGAATCAAAAGAGGTGATTGATTATAAAACGCATAAAACAAAACGAAAAGAAACATTGTACAGTATTTCTAAAAAATACAATGTTGAAATCGATGAAATTAAAAAATACAACACCTTTTTATACGCTAACAACTTGCGTAAAGGTGATAAATTGAAAATTCCGCGTTATAAAACCATCGTTTCAAACGTGAGTTTAAATAATACGCTTAAAAAATATACTGTATTACCAACAGAAGGTAAATGGAGAGTGGCTTATAAATTTGGAATTACAGTTCCAGAATTAGAAGCATTAAATCCTGAGATGAACGTTGTGTTACAACCAGGAGATGTGCTTAACATGCCTAATATTTCTAATAAAGAAGAAAAAGCAGTTGAAGACAATTATAGCTATTATACCGTTTTAAAAAGCGAAGGTTATATGGCTTTAAAACGAAAACTAAACGTTGATAAAGAAACTTTAGAAACTCTTAATCCAGAATTAAAAGATGGTGGATTAAAATTAGGAATGGTTTTAAAATTACCAGCAGAAACAGCAAAAGCATCTGAAGATGTTTTAGATATTACTTCAGTAGCAGTTGCAAATATAGAACCTGTTGAAAACGTAAACCTAACAGATAATCTAACCAACTTAAAAGCAAAACGTATTGCGTTGATGATGCCATACCGTTTAAATCGTATTGATGCTAGTGATGAAAATGCAGCCAAACGTATTATAAAAACAGATAGTAGATTATCTATTTCTTTAGATTTTCATGTGGGAGCTTTAATGGCTTTAGATTCAGCAAAACAATTAGGGATTTCTACATATTTAAAAGTTTTTGATACCAGAGATCAAATTGCTCAAGTTGCAAAAATATTAGATGAGAATGACTTTTCGGAATACAATGCCGTTATTGGACCGTTAATGCCTGCTAATTTAGAGCGCGTAGCTTCAACATTAAAAAGTGATGATGTACCAGTGCTTTCACCTTTTACAATGCCAGAACATTTATATGAAAATGTGTATCAAACAATTCCTTCAAACGATTTGTTAGAAATTGCAATGATTAATCATGTAAAACAAGATAGTTTACCAAAACAAATTATCATTATTTCTGATACAAAAAGTAAAGCGATTAGTACAAGATTAAAAGCAGAATTCCCTTCGGCAAAACAATTGTTTTCAAGAAAAAATAAAGATGGTAAAGATGCCAATTATCTTTTAGATCGCGATATTATTAACGTTTTAAAATCAGGTAGAAATATTGTGTTTTTAGAAACTGAAAGTGAAGCATTTATTTCTAACGTTACAAGTAGATTAAATAGCTTGATGGATAAAAATAAGACGATCATTTTAATGACAACCGATAAAAATAAAGCCTTTAACGGAAAAGATATTTCTAATTATCACTTATCTAATTTACAATTACATTATCCATCAGTAAACAAAGTCTTTAGTACAGCCAATAAAAATAGCTTTGTTAAAGCTTATGAAAAAGAATATGGAGTGCCACCAAGTAAATATGCTGTTCGTGGTTTTGATTTAACTCTAGATGTGATTTTACGATTGGCTTCAGAAGAAGATTTATATAAAGCTTCAGGTAAAGATGTAGAAACAGAATATATTGAGAATAAATTCCGTTACGGAAAAAAACTTTTTGGAGGTTATTATAATGAGTCTGTTTATGTTTTAAAATATGATGAGTTAACCATTGTTGAAGCTAAATAACTTAGCAGTTAATAAAAAATTACTTTTAATTTAAAACTCAACCAGTGTTATTAGAACCCGATAAAGATTTCCTGATACAACTAGCGCATACCAAAATGCCTTACGGAAAATACCAAGGCAAAGATTTAATAGAACTCCCCGAACATTATGTAGTTTGGTATAACACCAAAGGTTTCCCAAAGGGGAAATTGGGAGATATGCTTAAAACCGTTTATGAACTTAAACTAAATGGTCTTGAAGATTTAATAAGAAATATTAAAAGAAAATATCCTAAATAAATAGGAATGCTTTTTATAGAATTGTGTTTTGTAACACCTTAAATATCATTAAGTTATAAATAGCAGGAAATAACTAATAACAATACCCTAATAACTATTTAAATTTTGTAAATTTGCCTGCGTTTAACAACGCAACATGACAACTACAACAAAATACATTTTCGTAACAGGAGGAGTAACATCCTCATTAGGTAAAGGAATTATAGCTGCATCTTTGGCTAAATTACTTCAAGCTCAAGGCTACCGTACAACCATTCAAAAATTAGATCCATACATTAACATTGATCCGGGGACATTAAATCCTTACGAGCATGGTGAATGTTATGTGACTGATGACGGTGCTGAAACCGATTTAGATTTAGGACATTACGAACGTTTTTTAAATGTTCCAACAAGTCAATCTAATAACGTCACCACAGGTAGAATATACCAAAGCGTTATCAATAAAGAACGCCGTGGCGAGTTTTTAGGAAAAACCGTACAGGTAATCCCTCATATTACAGATGAAATTAAACACCGTATCCAAATTCTTGGAAAATCTGGTGATTACGATATCGTAATTACAGAAATTGGTGGAACCGTTGGTGATATTGAATCATTACCATACATAGAAGCTGTACGTCAAATGCGTTGGGATTTAGGTGAAAACAATGCTATTGTTATTCATTTAACGCTTGTGCCTTATTTATCTGCTGCAGGTGAATTAAAAACAAAACCAACACAACACAGTGTAAAAACATTAATGGAAAGTGGTGTGCAAGCCGATATTTTGGTGTGTAGAACAGAGCACGAACTTCCAGAAGACTTAAGAACCAAACTTGCCTTATTTTGTAACGTACGTAAAGAAGCTGTAATTCAATCTATTGATGCGTCTACAATTTACGATGTCCCTAACTTAATGTTGGAACAAGGTTTAGATAAAGTTGTGCTTAAAAAATTAGCATTGCAAAGTGATGTACCAGATTTAACACAATGGAACCAATTTGTACAACGTCATAAAAATCCTAAAGGAGAAGTGACTATTGGTTTAATAGGTAAATATGTAGAATTACAAGATTCTTACAAATCTATTTTAGAGTCATTTATTCATGCAGGAGCTGAAAATGAAGTTAAAGTAAATGTAGAGTCTATCCATTCTGAATACCTAACCGTAGATGATGCTGCCGAAAAATTAAAACATTTAGATGCTGTTTTAGTAGCACCAGGATTTGGAGAAAGAGGAATTGAAGGAAAAATTGAAGCGGTACGCTATGTAAGAGAAAACAATATCCCTTTCTTAGGAATTTGTTTAGGAATGCAAATGGCAGTTATTGAATATGCTAGAAACGTCCTTAAATTAGAAGGTGCAAATTCTGCAGAAATGGATCCAGAAACTAAATACCCCGTAATTGATCTTATGGAATCTCAAAAAGATGTCACTAATAAAGGTGGAACTATGAGATTAGGATCATGGGCTTGTGAACTAGCCGATGATAGTATTGTAAAAGAGGTCTATAAATCTAATACTATCCAAGAGCGTCACAGACATCGTTATGAATTTAATAATGATTATAAAGCACAAATTGAAGCAGCAGGAATGATTGCTACAGGATTAAACCCGGATACAGGATTAGTTGAAATTGTTGAAATTCCAACTCATAACTGGTTTGTAGGTGTGCAATATCACCCAGAATATAAAAGTACAGTCTCAAATCCACACCCATTATTTGTGGCATTTGTACAAGCAGCTTTAAAATTTAAGAATAATAAATAAGTGTCACAATGGCATAAAAGTAAAGATGGATAGCTTTTTGTTAAGCTTTACTTGCGCTATAAAGTTTTTGGTGCGTGTAAAACAATAGGTTTTTCAAAAAAAAATCCAATTACAATTGATTAATAAATAGATGGAAGAAAAAAAATTAGACGTTAAGTCCCTTATTGGTTTTGTACTTATTTTTGGGATATTGTTATTTATGCTTTGGCAAAGTAAGCCAACTCCAGAGGAGCAAGCAGCAGAGAAAGCAAAACAAGAACAGATCAAACAAGAGGCAGCAGAAACGTCAACCTCACTTTTAGGAGATGATACTACTGTAGCAAAAGCACAAGATTTTTCTAGTACAGCAGTCGCTACAGATTCAGTAGACTTAAATGCGCTAAAAATTAAGTTAGGTGCATTTGCATACGCATCAACTTTACCATCTGCAACAGATAATGAAACTGTTGTAACTACAGAAGCTTTTACTTTAAAGTTTAACAATAAAGGAGGCGCACTTTCTGAAGTTAAATTAAACAAATTTGTAGATTACGATTCACTTCCTATTTACTTAGTAAAAGAAAATAGTTCAGAATTTAATATCAATTTTGGAACTACAGGAAACCGAACGTTTAATACTAAAGATTTATACTTTCAACCAACCGTAACTAAAAATGGTGAAAACACAGTAGTTTCAATGAAACTTAAAGTGTCTGAAACTGAATTTTTAGAATACAGATATGAGTTAAAACCTAACGATTATATGTTAGATTTTGCAGTGAAATCTCAAGGACTTCACAATGTCATAAATGGTTCTCAAGAAGTTAATTTAGATTGGGAGTTTAAAGGATTACGTCACGATAAAAGTATTCAATACGAAAATCGTTACACACGTTTAACTTACCAACATGAAGGCGATAAGATTAGTAAATTATCTCAAGCTGGTGAAGATGATGAAGATTTAGAAGACGTAAGCTGGATTTCTTACAGACAACACTTTTTTAGTTCAATATTAGTTGCAGATGCACCATTTAAGAACGCTAAAGTATTATCTAAAAGTTTAGTTGAAGATGAAGATATTGATACTGTATACACTAAACAATACGCAACTAAATTACCTTTAGAATTAAAAGGAGGAGAGCTTAACGAAAATATGAGCTTTTATTTCGGACCAACAGATGGTAAGGTTTTAAAAGTATATGAGAAAAACTTAGAAGAAAGTATTCCTTACGGATGGGGTATTTTTGGATGGATTAATAAAGGAGTATTTATACCTTTATTTGGATTTTTAAGCGGATTCTTACCTTACGGTTTTGCCATTATTGTAATGACAATCTTAGTAAAAATCTTAATGTCGTTTGTACAATACAAGCAATTCTTATCTCAAGCGAAAATGAAAATTCTGAAACCAGAATTAGAAGCGATTAGAGAAAAACATAAAGACAACAAGTTAAAAGCACAACAAGAAACAATGAGTTTACAATCGCGGGCAGGAGCAAGTCCTTTAAGCGGATGTTTACCAGGGCTAATTCAAATACCAGTGTTTTACTCACTGTTTATGTTTTTCCCAACAGCGTTTGATTTACGTCAGAAAAAATTCCTTTGGGTAGACGATTTATCATCTTATGATGTTATTGCAGAATTACCTTTTAAGATTCCATTTTATGGAGATCATGTAAGTTTATTCCCAATACTTGCTGCAATTGCAATTTTCTTTTATATGAAAATGACAACAGGTCAGCAAATGGCATCACAACCAACGCAAGAAGGGATGCCAGATATGCAAAAAATGATGAAGTACATGATTTACTTCTCACCATTATTAATGTTAGTATTCTTTAACCAATACGCTTCAGGATTAAGTTTATATTATTTTATATCTAACTTAATTAGTATTGGAATTATGCTCGTGATTAAAAACTTTGTAATAGACGAAAATAAAGTCTTAGCGAAGATTCAGGAGAAAAAGAAAAAACCGAAAAAAGAAGGTCGTTTTCAACAAAAAATGAAAACAATGATGGAGCAGGCAGAACAGCAAAAAAATGCTCAAAAACGCAAATAAATTTAAAAGCTGCCATTTTTGGCAGCTTTTTTGTTTACACAATTTAAGTACAATAAAAACGTTATTACTTTCATGAAAAACATCTATTTTATATTATCACTATTTGTAACCTCTGTAATGGTGGCACAAACCGTAAACCAGTTTGATAAAGACGGTAAACGTCACGGGATTTGGAAAAAAGATTATAATCAAACCGATCAAATACGTTACCAAGGTACTTTTGACCATGGTAAAGAAATTGGCGTGTTTAATTACTATACCTTAAATAAAGGTAAAAGTGTATTGAGCGCCGTTAAAACTTACACAGAGAACTCAAATATTGCTGAGGTGAAATTTTTGTCTTCAAAAGGAAAAATAATTAGCCAAGGTCAAATGAATGGTAAATTATACGCAGGAACTTGGACGTATTACCACAGAAAATCTGCAGCAGTAATGTCTACAGAAAGTTATAACAATCAAGGAGAACTAGAGGGTGAAAAATTGGTGTTTTATGATAACGGGCAAGTTGCAGAACGTCTTAATTATGTGAATGGTAAAATTGAAGGTGTTTCAACTTGGTATTCAGAAAAAGGAATTGCTTTAAAAATATTTACTTATAAGAATAATGAGCTTCACGGCTCATCAAAATATTACGATATAGAAGGTGTTTTACTTGCTGAAGGTGATTACAAGCATGATTTAAAACATGGGATTTGGAAGTATTATGAAGACGGAAAACTTAAAGAAGAAAAAGATTACACTAAAAAAAGTAACAACCCATATAAACAATAGGCAAATCCTATAAACAGTATTGTTTTTTATAATGGCAACTTTAGCGAGTTGCCATTTTTTATTTCGTAATTTTGCAGACCAAAATTAATTATATTTTATCATGAAACGCGTTATTGTAGGACTTTCGGGAGGTGTAGATTCTAGTGTTGCTGCTTACTTATTAAAGGAGCAAGGATACGAGGTTATTGGTTTATTTATGAAAAATTGGCACGATGATTCCGTGACTATTTCAGATGAATGTCCATGGTTAGATGACAGTAATGACGCCATGTTGGTTGCCGATAAATTAGGGATTCCGTTTCAAACGGTAGACTTAAGTGAGCAATACAAAGAGCGTATTGTGGATTATATGTTTGATGAATACAGCAAAGGACGTACACCAAATCCAGATGTACTTTGTAACCGTGAAATAAAATTTGATGTCTTCATGAAAATCGCTCTAGATTTAGGCGCAGATTATGTGGCAACAGGACATTATTGTAGAAAAGGAATTATTTCTAATGACGGCGAAGATACTTTTCAATTATTAGCAGGTGTTGATAAAAATAAAGACCAGTCTTACTTTTTATGTCAATTATCACAACAACAATTATCAAAAGCATTGTTTCCAATAGGAGAACTTACTAAACCAGAAGTACGCGCCATTGCTACAGAATTAGATTTAGTAACTGCCGATAAAAAAGACTCTCAAGGACTTTGTTTTATAGGGAAAGTGAGATTGCCAGAGTTTCTTCAACAGAAATTAAAACCAAAAGAAGGTGTCATTGTTGAAGTTCCAGCAACAGCTGAAGCTTACCATAAACAAGTTCCTCAGTTTGATACCAAATTGGAAGCGCTTGAATATGCTACAAAAAAAATAGACTATAAAGTTACCGATGGAATTGAAGTAGGTAAACATCAAGGCGCACATTACTTTACCAAAGGACAACGAAAAGGTTTAGGTGTTGGAGGTAAAGTAGAACCTTTATTTGTGATTGATACAGATGTTATTGAGAATGTAATTTATACAGGACAGGGTAAAAATCATCCTGGATTAATGAAAAACACACTCTTTGTAACTAATGAAGAACTACATTGGATTAGAGAAGATTTAGCTTTAAATAATGGAGAAACTCTAGAAGTTTTAGCACGTATTAGATACCGTCAGCAATTAGAAAAAGCCATACTTTATAAAGTTGAAAACGGACTATATGTTGAGTTTGAAAACTTACAATCTGCTATTACAGAAGGACAGTTTGTAGCTTGGTATTTGGATGAGGAATTAGTTGGTTCAGGTGTAATTTCTTAAATTGCAAAGGCAATGTAAAAAGAAATTAAAATGTTAAAACATCTCCTGTTATTTATTGTGGTATTTTATACTTCAGTAAATTTCGCCCAACAAGAAGAAGCTTGGGTGTTTCTCGCCGATAAAGAAAACGTCGCCGAATCATTAAGTAACCCCATATCAATACTGTCGCAAGCAGCAATTGACCGAAAGAACACACACAATATTCCTATAGATTTTAAAGATGTTCCTGTTAACGAAGCTTATATTTCTCAATTAAAACTTCAAACAGGAATTACTGTAAAAGCTAAATCTAAATGGCTAAATGCTATTCACGTTAGCGGAACTCAAACCGATATTACGGCTTTAAATACCTTAGAGTTTGTGAGTAGTATTGAATTTGCAAACAGGAGTTTCAATACAACTAACACAAGAGTTGCTACCACAACCAATAAATTTGAGCTTGAAAATACTCAAGTAGATTTTACATACGGACAAACCCAAAATCAAGTAGAAATGATAGCTGTAGATCAGTTACATGAAAATGATTTTACAGGCGAAGGAATTATTATCGCTGTTATTGATGCTGGTTTTCCTAATGTAGATACTATGGGTGCTTTTCAACGTTTACGGGATAACGGTGATCTTTTAGGAGGTTATGATTTTGTAGATAGAACGGTTAACGTTTATGAAAGTACAGCAAGTAATCACGGCACACAAGTATTGAGTACCATGGGTGGTTATGTTGAAAACAGCTATGTTGGTACTGCTCCAGATGCCTCTTATTATGTGTTTAGAACTGAAGATGCACTTAGTGAAAACCCTGTTGAAGAAAGTTACTGGGTTGAAGCTGCAGAACGTGCCGATAGTTTAGGAGTTCATATTATAAATTCGTCGTTAGGTTATAAACAATACGACAATTCAAATTATACCTACAGCAATGAAGATTTAAATGGCGAAATTGCTTTTATTTCTAGAGGTGCGCAATTGGCTAACGATAAAGGGATTTTGGTAGTTAATTCTGCAGGAAATTCTGGAGCATCAGGAGTTGGCGCTCCTGCAGATGCAGCTGGTGTATTTACTATTGGATCTGTTACAGCTACTGGAAGTTATTCAGGATTTAGTTCTCAAGGAAGTATAAATCAACCTACGCCAAAACCAGATATTGTTGCACAAGGAAGTTTATCTGCTGTAATTACTGATGATAATACAATAGTAAGTAATAGCGGAACCTCTTTTAGCTCACCAATTATTGCGGGTGCTATAGCGAGTTTATTACAAGCATTCCCAAATAGAAGCATAGAAGATATTAAAAATGATATTCGTGAATCTGCATCTCAGTTTGAAAATCACGATTACCTTTTAGGCTACGGAATTCCAAATTTTTGGAGTATTTATCAAAACGCATTATCTGTAGAAACATTTAATGTTTTTGAAGCAAAAATATATCCTAATCCTGTGCAAACAACATTCACAGTACAATTAGCAAATAACGCTACAAATACTCAGCTAGAAATATACTCTATCTTAGGAAAACAATTACTGAAAAAACAATTAACAGACGTTTCTCAAACTATTGATGTGTCTTCAATAGCTTCAGGGATTTATGTTATTAAAATTTCAAAAGGAAAAGAATCACAAACATTTAAATTCATAAAATCTTAAATGGGAAATAAAATAACAGAATTATTTGGGATAAAATACCCAATTATACAAGCAGGAATGATTTGGAATAGTGGTTGGCGATTAGCGTCGGCAGCAAGTAACGCAGGCGCTTTAGGGCTTATTGGAGCAGGATCAATGTATCCCGATGTACTGCGCGAACATATTCAAAAATGTAAAGCTGCAACTTCAAAACCTTTTGGTGTAAACGTTCCAATGTTATACCCAAATGTGGAAGAAATTATGAACATTATTGTTGAAGAAGGCGTGAAAATTGTTTTTACTTCAGCAGGAAATCCAAAAACATGGACGTCTTGGTTGCAAGAACGTGGTATTACTGTAGTGCATGTGGTGAGTAGTGTGAAATTTGCATTAAAATCTGAAGCTGCAGGAGTTGACGCTATAGTTGCTGAAGGTTTTGAAGCTGGTGGACATAACGGACGTGATGAAACCACAACGTTGACGTTAATTCCTATGGTACGCGAAAAATTACAAATTCCACTTATTGCAGCAGGAGGAATTGCAACCGGTAGAGCAATGATGGCTACAATGATTTTAGGAGCCGATGGAGTACAAGTAGGAAGCCGTTTTGTAGCTAGTAAAGAATCTTCTGCACACATAGATTTTAAAAATACTGTGGTAGAAACTAATGAGGGTGATACACAATTAACTCTAAAAGAATTAGCGCCAGTACGTTTAATAAAAAACAAGTTTTATAACGAAGTTGAAGCGTTGTATAAAACGAGTCCTACGGTTGAAGAACTTAAAGAGTTGTTAGGACGTGCACGTTCTAAAAAAGGTATGTTTGAAGGTGATTTGGAAGATGGCGAATTAGAAATTGGACAAATAGCTGGATTAATTCATGATATAAAATCAACGCAAGAAATTGTTGAAGATTTTATTACAGAGTTTGATATCGCAAAACAAGAGGTGAGTAAATTTCAGTTTTAGTGACCTATAAGATATAAAAAAGGGGATGAAAAATCATCCCCTTTTATGAAACTAATTTATGTTACAATTTTTAAATCCCTCTAAAATAATAGCAAAAAAGTTTCATTTATTAATACAAACTTTACATCCAATATTAGGATAGTAAATTTTGTACTAGTCTGTAAAGATAAATATTTTTAATTGCTTTACGAAAATATTTTAAAACCAACTTATTAACAATTCTATATTTAGTTTTCTGTTTCTTTGATAAATTTAATGAGTTAACCTGCTTTTAATATTAAAAGATCGCTTACTATATCATATCTTTGCATTTTAAAAAGCAAAAGAGTGGTTTTATCAGATTATACAAAAGAATTTAAATACAATTGGCAATTAGCAGCTCCCGTAATGTTAGGGATGTTGGGGCACACTTTTGTGAGCTTTGTTGATAATATTATGGTAGGCCAATTAGGGACTGCCGAACTAGCTGCCGTATCTTTAGGTAATAGTTTTATGTTTATAGCCATGTCTATAGGGATTGGTTTTTCAACAGCAATTACACCTTTAGTTGCCGAAGCAGATACTGCTAATAACTTCTCTGAAGGGAAGTCGGCATTTAAGCATGGTTTATTTTTATGTACAGTTTTAGGGATATCATTATTCTTACTAGTGTTTTTAGCAAAACCACTTATGTACCTAATGAAACAGCCTGTTGAGGTTGTAGAGTTAGCAATTCCGTATTTGGAGTTAGTGGCTTTTTCGTTAATTCCTTTAATTGTTTTTCAGGCATTTAAGCAATTTAGTGATGGTTTATCTATGACCAAATACCCTATGTATGCGACCTTAATAGGGAATGTTATTAATGTAATTCTTAACTACTTATTTATATTCGGTAAGTTCGGTTTTCCAGAGTATGGCATCGTTGGTGCAGCATACGGAACCGTAGTTTCACGTTTAGCGATGGTTGCTTTTCTATGGTGGATTTTGTCTAAAAAAGAAAAATCAAAAGCTTACGTAACGCAAATTAAGTTTTTTGTGCTCGATAAATTAATGATGAGAAAACTGCTTAACTTAGGAACACCAAGCGCTATGCAAATGTTTTTTGAAGTTGGAATATTCACATCAGCAGTTTGGTTAAGTGGTTTATTAGGTAAAAATCCTCAAGCAGCAAATCAAATTGCATTAAACCTGAGCTCTATGACATTTATGGTTGCAACAGGATTAAGTGTTGCTGCAATGGTACGTGTTGGAAATCAAAAAGGACTTCAAAATTATAGAGAATTACGTCGCATTGCATTTTCCATATTTTTATTAGGAACCTTATTGGCCTGCTTTTTCGCATTGCTATTTTTTGTGTTACATGGCATATTGCCAAAATTATATGTAGATTTTGATGATGCTAAAAACCTTATAGATAATACCGAAGTGGTAAATATTGCTTCTACCTTATTAATTGCCGCAGCGATATTTCAAATTAGTGATAGTATTCAAGTCGTTGTTTTGGGGGCTTTAAGAGGCTTGCAAGATGTTAAAATTCCTACAATAATTACCTTCATCTCTTACTGGGTTATTGGTTTTCCTATTAGTTATTATTTTGGGAAAGAAGACGCTTACAGTAGCTTTGGAATATGGTCTGGATTATTGGCAGGATTAACAGTAGCCGCAATTTTATTGTATATTCGATTTAATTATCTAACTAAAAAATTAATTTCACAAAAAAAAGAATAACTATGGAACTTCCAAAATTTTTATTAGGAGACAATACAGATTTTCCTGACGGAATTTATATCGTTCACACCGATTTCCCAAGATTTATTATCAATTTAGAAGATGATGAGGTTGAATTCCTTGAAGAATTTGATAAAGAAGATGAGAAAGAAATTGAAAGTGAAATGGAAAATTTAATTCAAGACGCCACAGATTTTTACGATAGAGAAGTAGAACGATACGATGAATAATGATAGAACAACTTATACAATCGGATAAAGAGTTATTTTTATTTTTGAATAACCTTGGAAGCGAACCTTGGGACAATTTATGGTTAATTATTACTCATAAATTAACGTTTGTTCCATTATATGGTGGATTACTTTTTTTATTATATAAAAAATTTGGTTTAAAACCGTTACTAGCTTTTGTAGTTATTGTAGCCGCTATGATTACGTTTACCGATCAAATGACAAACGTGGTTAAAGCAACATTTGAGCGTACCAGACCTTGCAGAACTGAAGGTGTCATGGAGTATATGCGTTTTATAGCTGTGCGTTGTGGGAAATATGGTTTCTTTTCTGGGCATGCATCAAACTCAATGGCAGCAGGAGTTTTTGCAGGTTTACTTTTAAAACCTTACTATAAAAATTTACTTTTTATAATGATATTATGGAGTTTAGTTGTTGCCTATAGTCGTATTTATGTTGGTGTACATTATCCATTAGATATTGTATGCGGATTAACATTTGGTGCCTTATCAGGTTTTGGTTTTTATAAACTCGCAAAATTTGTACTTAAAAAACGATTTTCTATTTCTTAATTGAAAATATTTAAAACGTGTTTTTTAAACCGTCTTTATAGCTTTTAGTTGAATAAACTTATAGTATTTAAATACTAAGTTCTTTTTGCTTTTACTGTATTGCTGATTTAAAAAACACGTTTTTTTTGTTTTAAATATTAGATTTATGGAGTAAAAACAGGTTTCTAATATAAAAGAACAATCCTATAAAATGCCCTATAAACAGTACAGGATCTTTTCTTATAATGGCATAAAGTAATATTAATATTGCTCCAATACTACTTAATAACCAAAAACCAAAAGGGAGGATTGATTCTTTTTTACGTTCAGAATACCACCATTGATATATAAACCTAAAGGTAAAAATTACTTGAGATACAATGCCTAATATTAATAACCACAGTGGAATATTGTTGTTTTTAAACAATAAATCAATATCAATAATAATATTATTGTAGTTGTAAATTACAATTAAAACAGGTGTAAAAAGTAAAAGGTATCGTATGAGTTTTGGAATTTTTATCCATTGATTTTGTAACTGTAAATTTCTAATATATATAAAATAGGTTAGTGATTGCCCAAGCATTATGGCGAAGTCTTTCCGGAAATATCCATACACAAAAAGTAAAAAGGAAGCCAGTAAACTCAATCCCCAAAAGAGTGTTGGCGTGATCACTTTTTTTTGTTTTTCAGAAGTAATCCACTGGGTAATTGATCTTGAAGTGAATAAAATCTGAGCAATAAAACCTATGCTGTATATAAACCAATCACTCATTAATTCTTTTTAGATACCGTATAATTGATATACTTTTTTTTCATCCATAAATAAGTAAAACAATCCATTAGCGGTTGAAAAAGACGGTTCCAAAATCCAAATTTAGCCGTTCCAGCAATTCTAGGGAAATGTTGTACAGGTATTTGTGCTACCTTTCCGTTTTGTAACATAATCATTGCGGGTAAAAACCTATGAAGTCCTTTAAACATTGGGATACGTTTGGCATAATCAGTTTTAATTACTTTTAATGGGCAACCGGTATCGTCCATTCCATCATGCGTAAAAGTACGTCTAATGCCATTTGCAATTTTAGAAGACATATTTTTTACAAAGCCATCTTTTCTATTTGCTCTTACACCTGTTACAAGTGCATTTTTATCAATATGTTGAAGCAGTAAGTTGAAATCTTTAGGTGTTGTTTGTAAATCGGCATCAATATATCCAACAAGTTCTGTAGTTGTGTAATCAAAACCAGCTTTAATAGCAGTACTCAAACCTTTGTTTTCGTTAAAAGAAATAAAATTAAAAGCTGAATTTTTATTACAAATAGTCTCAATAAGTTCTTGACTATTATCACTTGAACCATCATTAACAAAAAGAATACAGGTTGATTTTGATGCTATTTTTGTATAAGCTAATAGTTCTTTTTCAACACGTATTAAATTGTCTTCTTCATTATAAACAGGTACAATGATTGTAAATGTATAGTGCATTTGATAAAATCTTATGAAGTTGCTAAATTATCCTTTTTTATTCAAAAAGGAATTATACTTATTCATATAATAATTGTTACTTTGTAAACGTTAAAATAATTACATGAAAATACTTGTTACAGGAGCCGTAGGTTTTATAGGTTCACATACAGCAGAACGCTTGGTGTCATTAGGTCACGAGGTTATTGGGGTTGATAATTTTTCACCTTATTATAGTGTAGAGTTAAAGCAATTAAATGCTGATGCTTTGACTAAAAAAGGCGTTAAAATTATTAATTATGATTTAAGAGAGACAAACTTAAATGCGGTGTTGCCTTTAGATGTGGATTATATTTTCCATTTTGCGGCACAACCAGGTATTTCTTCGACATCTACTTTCGAGGATTATTTTACAAACAACATCATTGCGACCAAAAATCTTATTGATTATGCTCTAGATTGCAAAAAATTAAAGCTTTTTGTAAATATTGGAACCTCTTCAATTTATGGATTAGAAGCTACTTTTCCTGAAAGTATCGCTCCAAAACCAGCGTCACACTACGGAGTTACAAAATTAGCTGCCGAACAATTAGTACTTCAAAAGAGTAGAGAACTGATATTTAATTCTTGTTCATTACGTTTATATTCAGTGATTGGACCAAGAGAGCGTCCTGAAAAAATGTATACTAAATTAATAGATTTAGGGTTGAAAGGTGATGCATTTCCTCTTTTTCAAGGCAGTGATAAACACTTGCGTAGTTTTACTTATGTAGGTGATATTGTAGATGGTGTAGTTAGCGTAATTGGTAATGAAACTAAAGTAAATGGCGAAATTATAAACCTTGGTACAGAAGTAGAACATACAACTAAAGAAGGTATTGAAGCTGTTGAGCAAGTTTTAGGACAGTCTATCACTTTAAATGTCATCGCTAAACGTCCAGGAGATCAATTGCGTACTAAAGCAAATATTGATAAAGCAAGAACACTACTTAACTATAACCCACAAACTACTTTATTAGAAGCGGTAACGGCACAGGTTGATTGGTTTAAAGCTAACTTTCTATAAATTTAATAAATATTCGGCAGCTACAAAAGGTGTCGTTTCTCCGTTTTCAATACGCTGAAGTTGTATTTGAAGTTCACTTTTAATTGTTTTTCTGTTGAAGAAATCCGATTTCAAGCGCTCTTCAATAGTTTGTAAAAGCCAGAATTTATTTTGCTCTGTACGGTTCGCTTCAAAAAAGGTGTTTGATTTGGTATGCGTTACATAATCGTTAATCATTGTCCAAATTTTAGAAATACCTTCTTGATGTAATGCACTACACATGGTTACTTTTGGTTGCCATTCCGAAGCTTTTTGAGGATATAAATGTAAAGCTCTATTAAATTCTAGTTGTGCCATTTTTGCGGCTTTTTGGTTGCTACCATCCGCTTTATTAATAGCAATAGCATCGGCCATTTCAATAATACCACGTTTTATACCTTGCAATTCATCTCCAGCTCCAGCTAATTTTAAAAGCAGAAAGAAATCTACCATACTATGTACAGCGGTTTCGCTTTGACCAACACCTACAGTTTCAATCACAATTGTATCAAAACCCGCGGCTTCACAAAGAATAATACTTTCACGTGTTTTGCGCGCCACACCTCCTAATGAGGTTCCAGAAGCAGAAGGTCTGATATAAGCATTTGGGTTTTTTACCAAATCTTCCATTCTTGTTTTATCTCCAAGGATACTTCCTCTACTCAAGCTACTACTGGGATCAACAGCTAATACAGCTACTTTTTTTCCTAATGTTGTAAGATGTGTTCCAAAGGCTTCAATAAAAGTACTTTTTCCAACACCAGGAACACCGGTAATACCTATTCTGACAGATTTATTAGCATAAGGCAAACACATTTTTATAATGGCATTTGCTTTTTTTAGATGCTCAGGGTTTGAACTTTCTACTAAAGTAATCGCTCTACTTAATGCGGTGATATTTCCGTTGATAATATCTTTTACAAGCGCTTTGGAAGATGGTTGTTGCTGACGACGTTTTTTAATCGCTATAATTGAAGCGGTATTTACAGCATCAGGTTCTCGCACGCCTTCTTTTTCGTGTAAACTAGATTTCATTTTTTTATTTTCAGACAATGGTTTTGAGCTTATCTTTTATTTAGAAGGTTGAACAACTACGGCTCTTAAAGGTACCGCAATTTTTGTGTTATCCCAAGCCATAGTTAGGTGAAGGTTATCGGTTGTGTTATCAAAGCCAATAGTAAATTGCTCTACAATAGTATTTAATGTTTCAACGGGAACTTCAGTTTCTAAAATATCAAATTTAGGATCACGCATAGGTTGCATTTGTGCATCTACGCCCCAAGGGTATTGTTTGGTGTTAAAAATAACCTGCCATACACTATCTTTTGGAACGGTCCATAAGGTATAAATACCTTTAGGAATTGCCATATTATCAACATATAAAGGTTTGTTGGTTTCAAACGTGGTAGCTTCATTGGCTCCAGTTCTCCATAGTTGATTATACGGTACTAAACCTCCAAACACTTCACGCCCTTTTTTAAACGGGCGATTGTAATACACTTCTAATTCTAAGTCATTTAACTCAAACCTTACAATATCTTCAGGACTCGCACGCTTACTGAAAACATTTTCAACAAATGTGTTATATAAAAAAAGACCCACAGCAATGAATGCTAATAAGATAAGGATGCGTTTTAAGAAAGTGTTCATATAAATATAGAATAATAAAAGTTTGAGATAAATATAAATTAAAAACAGAACAAAATAGCTGCTTTAACAATGTTTTAAATTAAGATGAAATAACTAAAAACAAGATCGTATTTTTATTCAGTTATAAAATGGTTGGCTTTTACCCCTTTCACTTTAGTTTTGGTTTTAAAAATAGATCCCGCTAAAGGGTATTTTTTATGTTCTTCAGCTGTCATATCTACGCTAGCGGTTGTAATATATAAAATGTCAAAGTTTTTGCCGCCAAAGGCACATGAAGTTACATTATGTGCCGGAACTTCTATTTTTGAAATCACTTTACCGGTTTTTGGATCAAAGCAAATTACTGCATTTCCGTTCCACATCGCTACCCAAAGATGATCGTTTTCATCAATCGTCATTCCGTCAGGAAAACCTAAACTATTAGGCACCTTAACCGCCACACGTTCGTTTGAGATTTCTCCAGTTGTATCATCATAATCATAGGCTTTAATTTCTGCCGTAGGCGTATCAATATAATACATGGTTTTTTTGTTCTTGGTCCAAACAATTCCATTTGAAATAGTCACGTTATCTTTTTTTAATTCAGCATTCCCTAAAGCATCAACCATATATAAGTTTGCAGCTCCAGTTGTTTCATCTAAAGCTACCGATCCTACCCATAAACGTCCTGAAGGATCACATTTACCATCGTTAAAACGGTTACTCGTTAATTGTTGTTCTACATCAGATAAGAGCTTTAAATCACCTGTTTTAGTATTCATAAAATAAATACCATCTTGTAAAGCTACAACGACAGTATCTTTTTTAGTAGTAGGTACAACGGTTCCAATACGCGACGGTGTATTTGATGTTGTGTTTTGTTGTGTTTCAGGATTGTAGGTGTGCAGTTTTTTGCCTTCAATATCTACCCAATATAACTCTTGAGTATTTGTATTCCATATGGCACCTTCTCCAAGTTTTGCTTCAATTTTATATTCTAATTCAGTTTGATGTGAGTTGGTAATAGTTGCGTTTTCTTTTTTTGTATTGCAAGAAAAGAGTAGGAGTATGGTGGCAAAAGTAAGACTGTATTTCATGTGATAAAATTAATGAAATAAGAAGTGCTATTGAAATGATATGGGGTTAATTATTTTGAAATTATTTGTTGAAAGGCTAATTTTTTTCCAATGAAAAACCCTAATATAATTAATAACGCATCAGCAGTAATAAACCAGAGTTCTTTAGGTAGCATTATGATGTTAAAAGCCGTTGCGGCAAGCATAAGAATACCAACAATGTAACTTGGTATTGTACTTGTTTTAGAAATAAATGCCGCAGTAAACATCCCTGAAATAATACCTAAAAAATGACCAATTACAACACTTAATTTTGCGCCTATTGGAATGCTGCTCATATTTTCTTTTAACCACTCCATATCCATTGGGTTTGCGCCTTCTGGTAGAGGAAATAATGTATGTCCTAAAAGTGTTTCAAAAATATAAACAACTAATGAGGCTATTATAAAACCAATAATAGTGGCGATAATGTTTTTCATGTTAATAGGTGCTAGTTCGTTTTACAAGATAAAAAAAAATCCTGAAGCATAACACTTCAGGATTTAGATATAAGATAAACAGTTTATTTTAGTCTTCAATAATTACCCATTCGCCTTTAGCGATTAAAGGTTCTGCTTGTTTAAACTTTACTGTTTTATTTTCTCCATTCATAACATGTTTGATAGTTACCTTATCATTTCTACCAATTTTTGGTTGGTCTCTAGTGATGGTTTCTACAACAGGTTGTTGCGTTTGTGTTTGTCCGGCAGCTCTACTTTGTGCTGCACGTTCATCCATATTAGGAATTTCTTCTTTTTGAGTTTCTAATTGTTCTTGTTTCTGAACTCTAGCTTCTTGTATCGCGTTTGTAGTTTCGCTAGGAAGTTCACCTTTAAACAAGAATGAAATTACTTCTTTATTCACGTCATCTAACATGCTTTTAAATAACTCAAAAGCTTCAAATTTGTATATTAATAAAGGATCTTTTTGTTCGTGAACTGCTAACTGTACAGATTGTTTTAACTCATCCATTTTACGTAAATGTGTTTTCCAAGAATCGTCAACAATAGCTAATGTAATGTTCTTTTCAAAATCATTAATTAGTTGCTTTCCTTTAGTCTCGTAAGCTTTTTCAAGATCAGTAACTACTTGAATACTTTTTACACCATCTGTAAATGGTACTACAATACGTTTGTAGTTATCACGTTGGTTTTCGTATACATTTTCAATAACAGGGTATGCTAATTCTGCATTACGCTCCATTTTTGCTCTGTAATGTTCAAAAGCCGCTTTATATACTTTTCCTGAAGCATCTTGTACAGATAATTTAGAAAGTTCAGCTTCTGTAATTGGAGAGCTCATTGAGAAATAACGAATCAATTCGAATTCAAAATTCTTAAAATCACCACCACCTTTGTTGGCTTCTACAATATTTTCAGCAGTATCGTAAATCATGTTAGCAAGATCTACAGTTAAACGCTCACCATGTAAAGCATGACGACGGCGTTTGTAAACTACTTCACGTTGCGCGTTCATAACATCATCATATTCTAATAGACGTTTACGAACCCCAAAGTTATTTTCTTCTACTTTTTTCTGAGCACGTTCAATAGATTTTGAAATCATAGAATGTTGAATTACTTCACCTTCTTCTAATCCCATTCTATCCATCATTTTGGCAATACGCTCAGATCCGAATAATCGCATTAAGTTATCTTCTAATGACACATAGAATTGAGAACTTCCTGGATCTCCTTGACGACCTGCACGACCACGTAATTGTCTATCTACACGACGAGAGTCATGACGTTCAGTACCTATAATAGCTAAACCTCCAGCATCTTTAACTTCCTTACTTAACTTAATATCGGTACCACGACCCGCCATATTGGTTGCAATAGTTACCTGACCTGCATTTCCTGCTTCGGCAACAATATCTGCTTCACGTTCGTGTTGTTTTGCATTTAAGACATTATGAGAAATCTTTCTAATAGAAAGCATTTTTCCTAATAATTCTGAAATTTCTACCGATGTTGTTCCAATTAATACTGGGCGTCCTGCTTCAGATAATTTAATAACCTCATCAATAACGGCGTTGTATTTTTCACGCTTTGTTTTGTAAACTAAATCTTCACGGTCATCTCTAGCGATTGGTCGGTTTGTTGGAATTTCAACAACATCCAATTCGTAGATTTCCCAGAATTCACCAGCTTCAGTAACCGCCGTACCTGTCATACCAGATAGTTTACGGTACATTCTAAAGTAGTTTTGAAGTGTTACCGTTGCAAAAGTTTGGGTAGCATCTTCAATTTTCACGTTTTCTTTAGCTTCAATCGCTTGGTGTAATCCGTCACTATAACGACGTCCATCCATAATACGACCTGTTTGCTCATCAACAATCATTACTTTGTTGTCCATTACCACATATTGAATGTCTTTTTCAAATAGTGCGTAAGCTTTTAATAACTGGTTTAGGGTATGAATACGTTCAGATTTCACACCGAAGTCTCTATATAATTCTTCTTTTGCTTCAGCTTCTTCCTCTTTGATAAGGTTTTTAGCTTCAATTTTAGCAATTTCAATACCAATTTCTGGCATTACAAAGAAGTTAGGATCATCTTGACCAGATAAATAGTCAACCCCTTTATCTGTTAATTCAACTTGATTATTTTTTTCATCAATAACATAGTACAATTCTGCATCAACCTTTGGCATTTCGCGGTTGTTGTCTTGCATGTATGTGTTTTCGGTTTTTTGAAGTAGCATTTTAATACCTTCTTCAGATAAAAATTTAATTAATGCTTTATTTCTAGGAATACCACGGTAAGCTCTTAATAATAAGAAACCACCTTCTTTAGTATCTCCTGCCGCGATTAATTTTTTAGCTTCAGCTAAAACACCTGTTAATAGTTTACGTTGTACACTTGCTAACTGATCTACTTTTGGTTTAAGATCTGTAAATTCATGACGGTCTCCTTGCGGAATAGGTCCAGAAATAATTAAAGGTGTACGTGCATCATCAACTAATACAGAATCCACCTCATCTACAATTGCGTAGTGGTGTGGGCGTTGTACTAAATCGCCTGGTGCGTGTGCCATATTATCACGTAGGTAATCAAAACCAAATTCGTTATTGGTACCGTAAACAATATCTGAGTTGTATGCTTTTTTACGTGCTTCAGAATTTGGTTTGTGGTAATCAATACAATCTATACTCATTCCGTGGAACTGAAAAATAGGAGCCATCCACGCGCTATCACGTTTAGCTAAGTAATCATTTACAGTTACTAAGTGTACACCACGACCAGTAAGGGCGTTAAGGTATACTGGTAAGGTAGCCACTAACGTTTTTCCTTCCCCTGTATGCATTTCGGCAATTTTACCTTGGTGCATTGCGATACCACCAATTAACTGTACGTCATAGTGAATCATATCCCAAGTGATGGCTTTTCCAGCAGCATCCCAAGAGTTAGCCCAAAGTGCTTGATCGTCTTGTAAGTTTACATAGTCTTTATCTCCAGATAATTCTCTATCGAAAGCGCTAGCCGTTACAGCGATTGTTGTATTATTTGTAAAACGTTTAGCTGTTTCTTTTACAACTGCAAAAGCTTCAGGTAATATTTCAGTAAGGACATCTTCGGTAACTTTGTAGATGTCGTCTTTTATAGTATCAATTTCAGCATAGATATCTTCTCTTTTGTCGATATCCTCAGTCGCTTCAGCTTGTTCAAGTAATTTATCTATAGTTTCATTAAGCGGTTTCCTGGCTTCAGCAATTTTAGCCTTAAAAGCGGCAGTTTTAGCTCTTAATTCATCGTGAGATAATTTTTCGAGAGCGCTTTCAAATGTTTTAATTTGATTTACGATGGGAGTAATTGCTTTGACATCTTGTTTAGATTTGTCACCAACAAATACTTTTAAAACTGAATTTAAAAAACTCATGTGTAAATATGTTTTAGGTTCAAAGCAGGAATAGTTCCTACTTATATTGTTGTTAATCGCTTTGTTAACCTTTTTAGGTTCTCAAAGATAGGGTTTGTGCGATGTTAATTAAAGTATAGCGCACAAAAAAAGTCTCGTAATGAGACTTTTTAACTATTTCTTTAGATTTATTAATATTCCTCCTCGTTCCAGAGGTAATCTTCATCTGTTGGATAATCCGACCAAATTTCCTCAATAGAATCGTAAGAGTCCCCTTCATCTTCAATAGCTTGTAGGTTTTCAACTACTTCTAATGGCGATCCAGTTCGTATTGCGTAATCTATTAATTCGTCTTTAGTTGCTGGCCAAGGGGCATCGCTTAAATAAGATGCTAATTCTAATGTCCAATACATGTCTTAATAGGTTTTAATTTTTGCAAAAATAAATTTTTAGTTTACAAAATCAAGAAAAAAAATGATTATTTCAAGTTTATTTTATCATTACTTAAAAGAACTTCAAATTTTTAGTGTTTTATAATCCTTTATATAGGATAGTCTAAAAATTTGTAATTACCAAAGTTTCTTAAGATTCTTTTTTAGGAATCCATTTTATTTCTTCGGCTTGTAAGTCATAAGTCAACTTTCGTGCCAACACAAAAAGGTAGTCCGACAAGCGATTTAAATAGGTGAGTGCTTCAGGTAAAAAGGGTTCAATGTCATTTAAAGCAGAAGCTAAACGTTCGGCTCTACGGCATACACAGCGTGCTATGTGACAGAATGACACTGTTTGATGTCCTCCAGGAAGCACAAAGTGTGTCATTTGTGGTAAGCTACTTTCCATAGTATCCATTTCGTGTTCTAAAGCTTCTATATCTGCTGTTGAAATCTTAGGAATGTTTAAGCGCTCTTTTCCGTTTTTAAGTTGTGCTTTTTCAGGATCAGTAGCTAAAATAGCTCCAACTGTAAATAAGCGGTCCTGAATATTAATAAGTGTGTTTTTGTATATAGGATTGATGTCTTGGTCTCTAATCAGTCCTAAATGAGAGTTTAGTTCATCAACAGTACCATAACTATCAATACGAATATGATGTTTTGGTACGCGTGTGCCTCCAAATAATGCGGTGGTTCCTTTATCTCCGGTTTTAGTATAAATTTTCATGATGTAGCATTTAATGGGGGAAGTTACGTCTTATACCGGAAAGTGCAAAAGGTTTTTATTTTCTAGTGTCACTTTCAATAACGCCATCACGAAGACGGATGATACGTTGTGCATGTGCTGCAATTTCTTCTTCATGTGTTACCATAATCACCGTGTTTCCTGCATTATGAATTTCATCAAACAAGCTCATAATTTCTTCTCCTGTTTTAGAATCTAAATTTCCTGTAGGTTCATCGGCTAAAATAATTGAAGGTTTATTCACTAAAGCTCTTCCAACGGCTACACGTTGTCTTTGTCCTCCTGAAAGTTGATTTGGTCTGTGATCCATTCTATCAGCTAAACCTACATCGTTTAGCACTTCTTCGGCTCTTGCGGTACGGTCTTTTTTTGTTGCTCCAGCGTAAATCATTGGTAGTGCTACGTTATCTAAAGCGGTAGTTCTTGGTAAAAGGTTGAAGGTTTGAAATACAAAACCAATTTCTTTGTTTCTAATTTCTGCTAAATCATCATCACTCATTTTACTTACGTCTTTTCCATTAAGGATATAGCTTCCGCCAGTAGGTGTGTCTAAACAGCCTAAAAGATTCATAAGTGTAGATTTTCCTGATCCAGAAGGTCCCATGATGGCTACATATTCGCCACGTTCAATATCCAAATCAATACCTTTTAATACGTGTACCGTTTCTTGACCTAATTGGAAATCGCGAATGATTTTACGAATTTTAATAACGTTACTCATGGTGTTTAATTTTGTTACTGCAAGATACAGGATTTTAATTTACAGTAGTATGACGTTAAATAGTGAAAGTTGTTACAGTCTGATTGTAAAATGTTCTTTTACTTGTTCTTTTCGAAAGAAAACAAACCCCCAATAAAAGGTATCGATAGTTACTGTAACTTTTGGGTGTTGTTTTATGGTTTCCCAAGCTTCGGTCATTGCTTCAGACCAATGGATGTCGTCAAAAATAATTAAAGACTTGTTGTGCGTTGTGGGTAATAGTGCTTCAAAATAATTTAAAGTCGCTTCCTTTTGGTGATTCCCATCTATATAAATTAGATCAAATTTTTCTGAAGTCACTTTAGGTAAGGCTTCAGTAAAATTATCAACTATAAGCTGAATATTGTTTAGCTTAAAGGTGTTGAATTGCGCTTGAGCCACAGCGGCAGTTTCTGGGCAACCTTCAATTGTAGTAATTTTTGTATGCGGATTATTGGTGCTTAAAGCAGCAGTAGCTAATCCTAAAGACGTCCCTAACTCTAGGCTATTTTTAATCTCTAAATACGTGACCAAACGGTTCAGTAATTGCGCTCTTTTTGTAGTGATTCCTGCAGTTTTAGCAATTTTAGAAACCTCACGTTTATTAGACTTAAATACGCGACTTCCTGCGCCAAAATCACTAACAGTTATTGTTTTTTTAGTGCTATAAAGTGCTTCACGATAGTTGTGAAGCGCTTTATAAGACTGTTGTGTTTTTTTATTGTAGAAACATTCTGTTATCAAAAGATACACAAAAGGGGAGTGTACCCCATGTTGATTTGTGGATGCTAACAAGAACTTGATATATTGTATAATTTGATACATTATCTATGTAAACGTATTAAGCGTCTAGTTTTTCAGATAATTCAAACCATCGCATTTCTTTAGTTGCCAGCTCATCAATAATTTTCTGTAATTCTCCCGAAAGGGTATTAATTTCATCTTGCGAAAGACTAGGATCATTAAATTTACTTTCAAAAGCTGTTTTATCTAGTTCTAGTGAACGGACTTTACTTTCTAAGTTTTTAAGCTCTTTTTGTTCGTTATAAGATAGTTTTTTAGAGGTGTTTTTTTGCTCTACTTTTGGGGCTTCTTGTTTAGCCGGTTTAGCTCTTTTTGCTTGCTCTACCGAGTCTTCATACTCACGATAATCTGAGTAATTTCCTGGGAAATCTTTCAATTCTCCTTGCCCTTTAAAGATGAAAAGGTGGTCTACAATTTTATCCATAAAATACCTGTCGTGAGACACTACTAAAAGACATCCAGGGAAATCTAGTAAGAATTCTTCAAGTACATTTAAGGTGACAATATCCAGATCATTGGTAGGCTCATCGAGGATTAAAAAGTTTGGATTCTGAATTAAAACGGTACATAAATACAAGCGTTTTTGTTCTCCACCACTTAGTTTTTCAACAAAATCATATTGTTTTTTACGGTCAAATAAGAACCGTTCTAAAAGTTGTTGCGCACTAATTTGACGTCCTTTTTTAAGTGGGATATAATCCCCAAATTCTTTAATAACATCAATTACTTTTTGGTTGGGCTTTGGGGTAATTCCGTTTTGCGTGTAATACCCAAATTTCACGGTTTCTCCAATTACTACTTTTCCTGAATCTGGAGTGGTAGTTTGCGTCAACATATTAAGAAAGGTAGATTTCCCTGTTCCGTTTTTACCAATAATTCCAATACGTTCGCCTTTTTTGAACACGTATTCAAAATTATTAAGAATCACTTTGTCTTTGTAAGATTTAGAGACCTTATGGAACTCTACAATTTTACTTCCTAAACGCTCCATGTTTAACTCCAACTGTACTTGATGATCTTGTCGGCGTTTGTGCGCTTTGGTTTTAATATCTTGAAAATCGTCTATTCTAGATTTAGATTTTGTAGTACGCGCTTTAGGTTGGCGACGCATCCAATCCAATTCTTTTTTAAAGAGTTGTTTTGCTTTACCCGTTTCGGTTTGTTCTACAGTAATACGGGCTTCTTTTTGTTCTAAATAATAAGAATAATTTCCTTTGTAGGTATGTAGTTTTCCGTGGTCAAGTTCAATAATTTCATTACACACACGCTCTAAGAAATATCTATCGTGCGTTACCATAAATAAGGTAAATTGTGCTTTTGCGAAATATTGCTCTAGCCATTCAATCATTTCTAAGTCAAGATGATTGGTCGGTTCATCTAAAATTAAAAGATCGGGGTTGTTAATTAAAACTTTAGCGAGTGCTAATCGTTTTTTCTGACCTCCAGATAAGGTAGTTATCGGTTGATCGAGTTGATCTAATTTTAGTTGAAATAATATTTGTTTGGCTTGCAGTTCAAATTCCCAAGCGTTATTGATGTCCATTAATTCAAAAGCAGCTTGGTAAGCATCGGTGTCTTCTGGATTAAGAAGCGCTTTTTCATAATTAGATATAATTTTTAAGATGGGAAGGTCGGCATTAAAAATGGCATCTTCTACCGTTTTATGCCCATCAAAATTGGGAGCTTGCGACAAGAACGATACCTTTAGGCCGTTTCTAATAACCACCTGTCCGTTATCTGGGGTGTCTGCTCCCGACAGAATATTTAGTATTGAAGTCTTCCCACTCCCGTTTTTTGCGACAAAGGCGATTTTTTCATCTTTGTGAATACTAAATGATAGATCTGAGAAGAGTTCGCGTTCTCCGTAAGATTTTGAGATATTTTCAACAGTTAGGTAGTTCAAAGTCGTTTATTTACA
Organism: Lacinutrix undariae; assembly: GCF_052934785.1. Taxonomy (NCBI): domain Bacteria; kingdom Pseudomonadati; phylum Bacteroidota; class Flavobacteriia; order Flavobacteriales; family Flavobacteriaceae; genus Lacinutrix; species Lacinutrix undariae. The sequence continues at coordinate 289,636 of NZ_CM128809.1, read as the reverse complement.
ATTTTTTACAAATAACGTGAATATACTTAAAAAAAGAGCGAATAGTTTTGTTATTCCTAGTGATGCCTTATATTTGTCACGTATCAAGCCCTTGTTTTATGAAGAGACTTTTATTAGTTATAAGCCTTATTTTCACTGTGTTACTTAGTTCTTGTGTCCCTTATCAGGACACCATATATTTACAGGAAAAAGATATAACTACAAGTGATTCATTACAAGTGATGACGGAGCAACAAAAACCGTATCGCGTACAAATTAATGATATTTTAAGCATTCGTGTTAAAGCATTAGACCAAGAAACGGTATCCATTTTGAATCCTATAGGGGATGAAGGTTTAGGAGCTGATTCTTCTGAACGTGCTTATTTTGATGGGTTTACTGTCGATTTACACGGTAATATTAGAGTTCCTACTTTAGGTGAAATAAATGTACTGGGGCGCACGGTTGAAGCGATTCAAGAGCTCCTAGAAACACGTCTTTTAAAAGAACAATTTAAAGCCGCTTCAAATATTTTTGTAACTGTAAAACTTTCAGGGTTCCGTTTTTCTACAATGGGAGAACTGGGGAGTACAGGAACACAGACTTTATTTCAGGAACGGGTCACAATTTTTGAAGCCATTGCAAATTCTGGAGAAATCCCTGTAACAGGAGATCGAAAAGATGTTTTAATAATTCGTCAATACCCACAAGGCCAACAAATACATCATTTAGATTTAACAGACATAGCCGTTATTAATTCGCCTTATTATTATGTGCAGCCTAACGATATGATTTATGTAAAGCCTTTAAAACAGAAAAGTTGGGGAACCGGTACAAGTGGGAAAGAAACTTTATCAAGTATTCTGGCAATTTTGTCGGTGATCACCACCACACTTTTACTAATTAATACAATTTAATATATGTCGCAGGAAGATTTTTACGACACAGATATTTCCGAACCAAGAGGTGTTAGTTTCGATTTTAAAGGGTTTCTATTTAAAGTTTTAGGCTTATGGAAATTAATTATCCTCAGTGTTGTGGTTGCTTTAACGATCGCTTACTTTATTAATGTTAGAAAAGAAAATATTTACAGATTAAGCTCTTTAGTTTCTGTAGAGAGTGAACAGAATCCTTTTTTTACCGCCAATACGAGTATTTCTTTTAACTGGGGTGGTACCTCAGGAAAAGTAGGGAAGATCATGACAACTGTTAATACACGAAGTCATAATGAAAAAGTGGTAGATTCTCTTCAGTATTATATGAACTATCTTAAGGAAGGAAAGTATCGTAAAGTAGATATCTACAAGCGGTCCCCTTTTGTGGTTACTATTGATAAAACCAAAGGCCAATTATTAGGCCAATTAGGCGTTAGATTTACAAGTGCCACAACCTTTGAGTTGTTTACTGAATTTCTTTCAGAGACCAAAAAGGTACAGCGTTATAGTGATAAGGTTAAGTTTGACGTGAAAGTGCCTTTAGGTGCGTTTACTAAATCATATAAGGTAGGTGACGTTATTAATCTTCCCTTTTTTAATGGTGTTATTTCTCCCAGAGACGGGAAGGTGATAACACCCGATACCGTCTTTTTTATTCAGTTTTTAAATTTTGATAGTGTTGTTAATCAATATAAAAACGCTGTTAAGATTTCTGCATATGCCACCTCTACTTCGGTATTATCATTGTCTTTAGTAGGGAAGGATAAGGCGAAAATTGTAGATTATCTAAATTCAACCACAGCTATTTTAAGCCGTTCAGAATTAGAAAAGAAAAACTTATATGCCACGAATACTATTAAGTTTATAGATAGTAGTTTGAATGCTGTAAATACCGATTTAAAAGGTGTTGTTTCTGAAATGAATGCTTTTAGAAAGCAGAACAAAGTATTTGATATTGATTTAGAAATTACCGATTTATCTTCTCGATTACAGGTCTTAGATGGCGAGAAGGAAGCGGCTAAAACCAAGATTAATTATTTAAACTCTTTGGAGCGTTATTTAAGTACCAAAACCGATTATACTAAAATAGCTGCACCAACATCGGTTGGGATAGAAGAAAGTAATATTTTAGCGAGTGTGTCTAAAATTTCAGCTTTAGCTATTGAGCGTCAAAGTTTAGAATACACACAGCGTGAAGGTTCTCCTGTTTTTAAGGATATTGATCGTCAGATTACTGCCGAGAAGAATGTATTGTTAGAAACCTTATCTGCTACCAAAGCAACTTTAGGCATTCAAATAAATACACTAAGTCGTAAGATTGCGCAATTAGAATCAGAATTGGGAGGCTTGCCAGAAGATCAACAGCAGTTTTTAAAGATACAGCGAAAAATGGACATGAGTCAGCAGGCTTATGATGTGTATTTAGCAAAACGCAGTGAGGCAGCTATTGTAAAAGCGGCTAATGTATCGGATATTTCAGCTATTGATGAAGCTAAAGATGTTGGTGATGGCCCTATAGGTCCTAATACCACATTAAATTATATGATGGCTTTAATGGGGGGGTTTTTTGTACCTATCTTTTTAATATTCATTATCTTCTTACTCGATCATAATATTCGCAGTTCAGATGAGATAGAAAAACTATCTAGCATTCCAATTTTAGGACTCTTAGGGAAGTATAATTATAAAAACAACCTAGTTGTTTATGAAAAGCCAAAATCACCTATAGCAGAATCTTTTAGAGCTATTAGATCTAGTATGCAATTTATTCTTAAGCGTAATGGTGCTACAGAAGGCGGGCATACTATTATGATTACCTCATCGGTGAGTGGTGAGGGGAAAACATTTACCTCTATCAATATGGCTACGGTATATGCTCTTTCTGGAAAGAAAACCATTTTATTAGGATTAGATTTACGTAAACCAAAGATTTTTGGAGATTTTGAGATTACCAATGAGAAAGGAATTGTTAATTATTTAATTGGTGATAGTACTTTTGAGGATGTTGTTTTTAATACACATATCGAAAATTTAGATATTGTGCCCTCAGGACCAATACCTCCAAATCCTTCAGAATTATTGATGGGTGATCATATGAAGCACCTAATTGAACGATTAAGAGGGGAGTATGATATGATTATCTTAGATACCCCACCATTAGGATTGGTTACAGATGCTTTAGAACTTACACAATATGCAGACGCTTCTATATTTATGGTGCGTTTAGATTATACTAAAAAAGGAATGTTATCGCTCATTAACGCTAAGTATAAAGCTGGCGAAGTCAAAAACATTAGCTTTGTACTTAACTTTTATAAACATAAAACAAGACATAATTACGGTTATGGCTACGGTTATGGCTACGGCTATGGTTATGGTGTGTATGGCGATTCGTATCACGAAAAAGAAGATAGTAATTCGGTTTGGGCGCGTATTAAGCGTTTATTTAAACGCGTATAGATTTTGATTTCAACGCCACAGTTACTTATCAAACGCTGTTTTGATCTTGTGTTAAGTTTGCTTTTACTCCCTTTATGTGTCTGCCCTATAATTCTGTGTTTTACACTTGCTTGTATAGATACCCGACAATGGGGGGTCTTTAGTCAAACAAGAGTAGGTCAGCACGGGCGTTTTTTTTCTATTTATAAAATACGTACGTTACGTGGGGCTGCTCACCGCTTAGGTACTTATGAGGCGAGTATGTCTAGTTTAGGTCGCTTCTTACGTGGCACAAAGTTAGACGAGCTGCCACAACTTTTTAATGTCTTAATAGGCGATATGAGTTTTGTTGGTCCGCGTCCAGACGTTCCTGGGTTTGCAGATGTATTGGACGATGAATCTCGTATTCTTTTACGATTAAAACCAGGCATTACAGGTCCTGCAACTTTAAAATATAAACATGAAGACCGGCTATTAAACACTCAAAAATTTCCTGAGCACTATAATCGTACTGTTATTTGGCCTGATAAGGTAAAAATTAATATAAAATACATGGAGACTTGGCGTTTTTATGTAGATTTGGGCTATATATTAAAATCTTTATTTAATTGATAATGAATACAACACATAAGATCGCTATTATAGGTTTAGGTTACGTTGGTTTACCACTAGCTGTAGAATTTGCAAAAAAGTTTCACGTGGTAGGTTTTGATATCAATCAAAAACGTATTGATGAGTTAAAATCAGGTGTTGATAAAACTCTAGAGGTTGAAGGTGCCGACTTAAAAGCTGTTTTAACCTCCGATTTAAATGCAGAAACCGGTCTGTTTATCAGTAAAGATTTACCAGATATGTCGGCATGTACAGTGTATATTGTGACCGTACCAACGCCAACAGACGAGTTTAAAAAACCAATTTTCACCCCGTTAATAAAAGCGAGTGAAAGCATTGGTCAGATTTTAAAACCTAAGGATATTGTTATTTACGAATCTACCGTATATCCTGGAGTTACCGAAGACATTTGTGTGCCTATCTTAGAAGCGCAATCAGGATTAGTTTTTAATACCGATTTCTTTGCAGGCTATTCTCCAGAACGTATCAATCCAGGCGACAAAACACATACCGTTACTAAAATATTAAAAGTAACTTCAGGTTCTACACCAGAGATTGCTGATGTTATTGACGATTTATATAAAACCATCATTACTGCGGGTACCCATAAAGCCCCTTCAATAAAAGTTGCCGAAGCCGCAAAAGTGATTGAAAACTCACAACGCGACATTAATATTGCGTTTGTTAACGAGCTATCAAAGATTTTTAGACTCTTAGATATTGATACCAAAGCTGTTTTAGAAGCTGCTGGAACGAAATGGAACTTTATAAATTTCAAACCCGGTTTGGTTGGCGGACATTGTATAGGTGTTGATCCTTATTATTTGGCACAAAAAGCTATTGAGTCTGGGTATAATCCAGAGATCATTTTAGCCGGTCGAAAAATGAATGACAGCATGGGCGGTTACGTGGCTCAAGAAACTGTAAAGTTGATGATTAAAAAAGGCGCACGTATTAAAGCTTCTAATGTTTTAGTATTAGGAATTACCTTTAAAGAAAACTGCCCAGATATCAGAAACTCTAGAGCTATTGATATTATTAGAGAATTTGAAACTTATGGTGTAAACGTTGATGTTTATGATCCATGGGCCTCTTCAGAAGAAGTACAACATGAGTATCAATTAGACTTAATTTCAGATGCCAATCAGTTAAAATCTACTTATGATGGTATTGTATTAGCCGTATCACATAACGAATTTTTAGACTTAAATTTACAAGCGATGAAATCGGAAACCACTGTTGTTTTTGATGTTAAATCTCTACTGCCTTTATCGGAAGTAGATGCACGCTTATAATTATATATTACATATTAAACAACAATCATGACGCATACCATACAAGATCAACGATTTTTAGTAACCGGAGGAGCCGGTTTTATAGGTTCTAATTTAGTAGCACACTTATTAAAAAACGGGGCTTCAAAAGTGCGGGTTCTCGATAACTTTTCAAACGGTTACCGCGAGAACCTTACAGAGTTTATGGATCATCCCGCTTTCGAACTTTTAGAAGGCGATATTAGATCTGTTGAAACTTGTAAGCAAGCGATGGAAGCTATTGATTATGTTTCTCATCAAGCCGCTTTAGGTTCGGTACCAAGATCAATTAATGATCCAGCAACCTCAAACGATGTCAATGTATCTGGTTTTTTAAACATGTTAATAGCTTTAAAAGACAGTACCACGGTAAAACGTATGGTGTATGCCGCCTCAAGTTCAACCTATGGTGATAGTTTAAGTTTACCAAAAGTAGAAGATACTATTGGGAAACCTTTATCCCCTTATGCGGTAACTAAATATGTGAATGAGTTATATGCCGATGTGTTTGGAAAAACCTACGGGACAGATGTTATAGGTTTACGTTACTTTAATGTATTTGGCCCTAAGCAAAGTCCTAATGGCGCATATGCAGCGGTAATTCCATTGTTTATGCAAGCTTTAAAAGATGGTATTGCCCCAAAAATTAATGGTGATGGAGAGCAAACTAGAGATTTTACATTTGTAGCCAATGCGGTACAAGCTAATGTAAAAGCCCTTTTTGCCCCTAAAACGGCTGCCAACGAAGTTTTAAATGTAGCCTGTGGCGAGCGTATAAGTGTTAACTATTTATGGGACACTTTAAAAGCTGCTGCACAATCAGATGTTGAGGTTCTTTACGGACCAACACGTCAAGGTGATGTTCGTGATTCTTTAGCCGATATTTCAAAAGCTAAACGCCTTATAGGTTATGATCCAGAATATACTGTAAGACAAGGTTTAGAAGTGACTTGGGATTGGTTTAAAAACTAATTTACAGGTCTAAAATATATATCACTAAAGCGTATCGTTATCGATACGCTTTTTTTTGGCTCTGCTTTTTTATAGGTTTACTTGTGTGTCACTACAGTTAAGTTTTTAAATGAGGTTAACTTTAGGTGAATTGTTTCTTCGCTTTTTCCCATTCGTTGGGGATTCACTATATTAGCCGAAACCTAAATGGATAAATAAATTAAAATGACAAAAGATGATTCGTGGTTGTATGTTATTTCATCAAAGCGAAAATTAATAGACTTTAATTTTAAAGAAATATGGCGCTATCGTGATTTATTATTCTTGTTTGTAAAGCGTGATATTGTTACTATATATAAGCAAACTATTTTAGGGCCGTTATGGTATTTAATTCAGCCATTGTTTACTGCACTTACTTTTACTTTAATTTTTAATAAAGTAGCTAATATTGAGACCGGAACAGTTCCTCCTTTTTTATTCAACTTAGCAAGTATTTCTATATGGAATTATTTTAGCACCTGTTTAAACGCTACAAGTGATACGTTTAAAAGTAATGCCGCTGTTTTTGGAAAAGTTTATTTTCCAAGAATTATAGTTCCACTTTCTATCATTATTTCTAATTTAATGAAGTTTGGTATACAGTTATTTATTTTTATACTGTTTTATGTTTATTATTATTTTAATGGTGCTGCAATTACTCTCAATGGAGGTGTTGTGTTTTTTCCGTTTTTAATAGTTCTTATGGGTTTATTAGGTTTAGGCCTTGGCATGCTTATTAGCAGTCTAGTTACTAAGTATCGGGATTTAAAATTTCTAGTAGGGTTTGGGGTTCAGTTATTAATGTATATTTCGGCAGTAATGTATCCTTTAGCTCTTATGGAAGATAAATTGCCACAAATAGCATGGCTTGTAAAATATAACCCCTTAGCTTATATTATTGAAACAGCAAGATATATGTTGTTAAATACGGGTGCATTTAGTTGGTTTGGTTTGTTATACACTACAGGAGTCACTATTGCTGTATTTTTATTAGGCGTTATTATATTTAATCGTACAGAAAAAACATTTATAGATACGGTTTAGTTAAGCCATTTAAATGTTAAAAAAGAAAGATAACATGGGTGTCATTTTAAAAGCTGAAAATATAAGTAAACAATACCGACTTGGTGTTGTGGGTACAGGGACTATAAGTCACGATTTAAATAGATGGTGGGCAAGTCTTAGAGGGAAAGAAGACCCTTATTTAAAGGTAGGTGCTGTTAATGACCGAAGTACAAAAGCCGAAAGCGATTATGTTTGGGCTTTAAAAGCTATTAATTTTGAAGTACAACAGGGTGAGGTTTTAGGTATTATAGGTAAAAACGGCGCAGGTAAATCCACTTTACTTAAAATATTATCTCGTGTTACGATTCCTACAACAGGCGAAATAAAAACCAAAGGCCGTATTGCGTCTTTATTAGAAGTAGGGACCGGTTTTCATCCTGAATTAACTGGTAGAGAAAATATGTATCTTAATGGTGCTATTTTAGGAATGACCAAAGCTGAAATAAAAGCTAAAGAACAAGAAATTATAGAATTTTCAGGCTGTGAGCGTTATGTAGATACGCCAACCAAGCGCTATTCTTCGGGGATGCGTGTGCGTTTAGCCTTTGCTGTAGCTGCTTTTTTAGAACCGGATATTTTAGTGGTAGATGAGGTTTTAGCCGTAGGCGATGCTGAGTTTCAGAAAAAGGCTATAGGTAAAATGCAAGATATCTCTAAAGGTGATGGGCGTACAGTTTTATTTGTGAGTCATAATATGGCAGCGGTAAAGAATTTGTGTACACGTGCTATTGTATTAGAGCATGGTGTTTCTGTTTACGAAGGCGGAACGGATGAGGCTGTGGATTTTTATTTAAGTCAGAATAAAAAAGGAGAAGTAGCAAATACCCTTTTTCCTATTTCATGTAATGATTTAGAACTAGACTTGGTCACTATTTTTGATGAAAAAGAAAGTAAAGTTTCAACTTTAATTTTAGGTGCTAATTATTTTATTAGTGTTAAATTATCAAATGGATTAAATGAAAAAAAAATAAATATAAGGCTACAAGTTTATGATCAAGATGAAAGTTTAATTACTACTTTAAATACGTTTCATACAAACGATTCTTATGATTTAAAAAGAAATGAGTCAATCACAGCTTTATGTTTTTTAGAAAAGTTATCTATAGCCCCTGGTGAATACTTTTTGGGTGTTGAGATATTAGATCTAAATGAAAGAAAGCTATTATTTACTTCGGATCATCTCCTCCAATTTTTTATTGAAGCAGGAGATTATTATGGTTCAGGAAAAATACCAAGTTTTAAAAACATGGGAAAGATAATTTCTGAATATACATGGAAAATAAGCTAAAGTTATGATTAGTCATAAACATAAAATTATATTTATACACGTACCTAAATGTGCAGGAACAAGTATTAAAGATTATTATTTTGATACTCCAAATTTAGATTGGAAAACTCCAAATTATGAACAATTATATGGCTGGTGTCCAAAGCGAAAATTGCATATGCAACACGCTACTCCTAAAGAGTTATTAGAAACAGAACTTATAACTGAAAAGGATTGGAGTACTTACTTTAAGTTCGCATTTGTACGTAACCCTTGGAGTCGTTCGTATTCTGATTATATATGGATTCAAAAAGACAGGCAAGTTACAGGAAATTTTAAAGATTATTTAATGGCTAAAGGTCCTTTTAAATCTGTCTTAAGCGATAACTCGCAAAAAACATATAGAGGGGATCATTTAACAGCTCAGGTAGATTATGTCGCAGATCAAAACTATCCGTTAGACTTTGTAGGTAAATTTGAAACGTTACAAGATGATATAAAAAAGATAAACAAGATATTAGGGAAGTTTTCACCTTTTGATGTTCATGCAAAGAATAATACAAAGCATAAGTTGTCACATTATTCTGAATTTTATACAAAAACCAATCAAAAACTTATAGAGAAAATATATCAAAAGGATATTGAAGTTTTAGATTATAAGTTTCAGGATTTAAGAAAAGGGATACATTTAATTAAAAAGTTTTTATAAAAACAACAATGAATAAAAGTGTATATGTTATTATAGTTACCTATAACGGTATGCCATGGTTAGATACCTGTTTAAAAAGTTGTGCTAATTATCCTGTAGTGGTTGTAGATAATGCTTCTACCGATACTACAACATCTTTTATAGAAACCAATTACCCTAATGTCATTTTATTAAAGCAAGCTAAAAACTTAGGTTTTGGTCAGGCTAATAACTTAGGGATGCGCTATGCTTTAAATGAAGGAGCAGCACATGTGTTTTTATTAAATCAGGATGCTTATTTGGTCGATGCTGTTTTAGATGAATTAATAAATTTTCAGGAAAAAAATAAAGCATACGGTATATTAAGTCCTATTCATATTACAGGTGATAAGCAAAGAATGGATAAGAATTTTTCTCATTATATGCTTAAAGAAGAAACAGGTCAGTTTTATTCAGATTTTGTATTAGGCAATACATTAGCTTCTGTGTATGAACTTCCTTTTGTAAATGCAGCTGCTTGGTTAGTTTCTAGGCAATGTTTAGAAACTGTAGGAGGGTTTGATCCTTTATTTTTTCATTATGGAGAAGATGATAATTATTGTCAGCGTGTGTTATATCATGGTTTTAAAATAGGAGTGCTGCCACATGTTTATGTTATTCATGATCGTGAAAATAGAATACAAAATAAAACTTTAGTTTTTAGTGAACAATATTATACCAATAAAGAGAAACACTATAAACTAGAGTTTGCCAATATAAATGTTGAAAACATGTTAGTTTTAAGAGCGCGTAAGCTTAAAAAAACAATTTTTAAACTTCAATTAAAAACGAAGTTTAAACGCGCGGCGGCTTTTAAAAAAGAGCTAGATAATTTGTTGAAAATAAAACTTTTAGTAGAACATAGCAGGAAGCGTAATACAACTAAAGGGCGGCATTATTTGTAAAAATCAGTTCAAGCAGAGTCAAAAACCAATTGTCGACTAGCTTCTCGATACCACTTTACTCCGCTGCGCTTTGTAAAGCCACTCTAGGTGACAAGCTTAATGTTACTATTTATGTCAGTTCGAGTGATTTAGAGGCACGATAAATTGTATCGAGAACTTTATGTTGATGCACTTCTCGATACACTTTATTTCCATTACATTCCAATAAAGCACTCGAAGTGACTTCTCGATACCACTTTACTCCGCTGCGCTTTGTAAAGCCACTCGAAGTGACAAGCTTAATGTTACTATTTATGTCAGTTCGAGTGATTTAGAGGCACGATAAATTGTATCGAGAACTTTATGTTGATGCACTTCTCGATACACTTTATTTCCATTACATTCCAATAAAGCACTCGAAGTGACTTCTCGAAGTGACTTCTCGATACGCTTCTTTTTCACTAGGTTTCAAATAACGACTCGAAGTGCTTCTCGATACAACTTTACTCCGCTGCGCTTTGTAAAGCCACTCGAAGTGACAAGCTTCTCGATACACTTATTTTCCATTGCATTCCAAATAAGCACTCGAAGTGACTTCTCGATACAATTTTGATTGCTGCGCTGCTCAAAATCACTCGAAGTGACACCTAAAAAAAACGGATGCTATGGCATCCGTTTTCAGTTTTAAAAAATGAAACATTTTGTTATAGGACTTCTAATATCTGTAAGGCATTAAAAGTTCCGTTTTTAAGCGGGTATTGGAGGTTATTAATCTCCTGATAGAACGCCACTTTTAATAAGTAAAAGCTTTGTCCTGATCCAGTGGGTGCCGCTGGCGGTGTTAGTGTAACTGTAGTAACCGTTCCGTTAATGGGTAGGTTTACAATGTTACTTACTTGTAGGTCTTGGGCTTCTGTAGCAAAGTCAAGGTTTAAAAACCCTGCTGTAAACTCTACATGTGTGGCCCCTTCAGGAATGACCAATTTTTGAGAAGGATTAAAATCGGTAATCACCACTTCACCGGTTGCGGTGTCTAGGTCATAACCCGATAATAACACTTCGGATAAGCTCGATTTTCGGTTAAAATTAAACCCTTTAAAAGGTGTTTTTCCCTCTGGTGTTGCTATACCTATTGGTACATTACGCTGTCCTCTTGGAGAGGTGGTGTCAAAATTTTTCACCTGGGTCATTAGCTGTGTTACTCGCGATGCTAATTTATTGTCTTTAGCATTTGCGAGCATACTTATGATTGCCCGACGTAAAACTTTACCACTGGTGGCACTTGATCCAAACTCTGAGTTATTTTCTCTGGTTCTCTCAAATGCGGCATCATTTTTAATTCTACTTTTGTCTACGCCGCCTTTGCTGCGTAAGCGATATCCGTCTTCTGTTTTGTAGAAATTGATATCATCTATTGATCCTTGGATCTTAAATAAGCTTTTATACTTAGCCATATTCTTTTGTGTTATGTAAGTCTACATTTTTTAGACTTACGGATTAATAAAAATTTAATTAATAGTTACTATAGTTGCTTCTTAAAGGCGCGCTTTAAGTAGGGGCCCCTACCTAAAAATTCAATAATCACAACTGTTGTAACTTTCTGATGGCTAATATACTGTGTTGTTGAAGTACGTGTTTTTGTTTTTGGGCTTTAGGGTGTTTTTTAGGTGAAGTAATAGTTGTTTGTAGCTTGGGAATGTTTTGGTTGTGTTTGCCGTCTTTTTTGCTAACAGCGCTGTTTTTATTGTTTTCGGTGTTTTTAGCGTTTTCTGTTGTTTTTGGTGCTTATTCTTGATGAGGTTGGTACGGACTATGTACGGCTTATCTACGGGACATCTACGGAGTATCTACGGGATATCTATTTAATGATTAGGAGCGGCTTAATGGTTCATTATATAATTATTGTTTTTAACATTGTTGAAAACATTGTTAAAAACCTATTGGTTAGGTATTTGTGTTTAAGGTTTTTTTGTTTTAAATTGCTAGTAAACAATTAAAATAAATAATTATGAAACGACTAGCGACAGGACATGGACATCGGTATAGGAACCGAATTTTAAATTTATTAAATGAAACAATTATGCATATACCCTAAAGAGGTTAGTATTATTTTAAATAAGTCGATTTCTTCATCGCAAGAATTGATACGCACTATTAAAGATGTTTATGGTAAAAAAAAGCATCAGGTGGTCACCATACGAGAATTTTGTAAGTATGAGGGCTTGCTTTATGAAGACGTTTTTAATATGATTAATAATATTCCTCTTCCGGATGAGAGACATTCAGTTTAATGTTTTTTATCATCTTTTTTACTTTCCTTATATTATTAAGGCGTGTTTCTCCCTACAACTTTGTTTTGTTGCGCTGTAATTTGTCATTTGACGTGACTTCTCGATACGCTTCTTTTCCACTGCGTTTCAAATATACACTCGAAGTGCTTCTCGATACAATTTTGTTTGCTGCGCTGTACAAAATCACTCTAGGTGACTTCTCGATACACTTTATTTCCATTACATTACAATAAATCACTCTAGGTGACTTCTCGATACAATTTTGATTGCTGTGCTGCTCAAAATCACTCGAAGTGCTTCTCGATACACTTTATTTCCATTACATTACAATAAAGCACTCGAAGTGACTTCTCGATACAATTTTGTTTGCTGCGCTGTACAAAATCACTCTAGGTGACTTCTCGATACACTTTATTTCCATTACATTACAATAAAGCACTCGAAGTGACTTCTTGATACAATTTTGACTGCTGCGCTGTACAAAATCACTCGAAGTGACAGGTTTAATGTTTAAATAATGTATTCCTTTAGCTATCTTTTTCCGTTTTTAATTTCTTCCTTGTATATTCGTTGCTTATAATAACTGTATGCCAGAGCAACCCCTCGTTTCTATAATAATACCCACTTATAATCGTGCCCATTTGATAGGAGAGACCCTAGATTCTGTGTTAGCGCAAACCTACCAAAACTGGGAGTGTCTTGTGGTTGATGATGGGAGTACCGATGGTACCAATCAACTGATGGATAGCTATTGTGCTAAAGATGCACGCTTTCAATACCACCATAGACCAGTAGACCGTTTAGCAGGAGGTAATGCGGCGCGTAATTATGGGTTTGAAGTTAGTAAAGGGTCGTATGTGCAGTGGTTTGATAGTGATGATTTGATGAAGAAAAACTGTCTTAAAGAACGATTAGATATGTTTAAACAAGATGTCAAATTCGTTATTTCTGGAGGTGCATATTTAATAGAAAATAAAGAAAAGGATAGTTTTAATATTGAAATAAAAGACAATCTTTATAAAGATTATGTGTTATGGAAAACAAGTATTTTTACACCTTCTTTATTATTTGAAAAAGAATTTTTACTTGGTTTTTCAAGGCTATTTAATGAGTCTGTATTAAAAGGACAGGAGAGTGAGTTTTTTTCAACTATTTTTTATGAAAAATTAAACGTGAAGTATGCTATTATTAATAAGGTTCATTTTCTTTATAGAAGGCATTTGCAAACTAAATCTACAAAAAACTTAACATATAATAAAAAGTATAGTAAATCTATTGCTTTTAATCATTTTTCTAATTTAGAAAGAGGTATTATCTTAGAAGACATAAAGTTTATTAAATATTTTTATAAAAAATGTTTGAAATTATATTTTTATGCATTGCAAAATAACGATAATGAAGTAGCTGAATGTGTTTTAGATAGGTTTGAGTTTTTTTTAAAAGCGAAAAATAAAGTGCTTTTTTTAAAAATAAAGTGTTTAAAAAATATTATTTTACTGAATAATAAATTGGCTTATAAATTATTTAATCATTTAAAATATCATACAATAAAATTATGATGATACCTAAAATAATTCATTATTGTTGGTACGGTGATAAACCTATTCCTAAAAGACTTCAGTATTGTATAGATAGTTGGAGAATTCATCTAGTAGAGTATCAATTCATGCTTTGGAATGAAGATAACACCGATTTTGATTGCGCGTTTATAGAAAAGGCGTATAAAGAAAAAAAATGGGCGTTTGTATCCGATTATGTTAGACTTAAATCAGTTTATGAGCACGGAGGCATCTATTTAGATACCGATATGTTATTACTCAAGCCTGTAGATTATTTTTTAAATAAAGAATGTTTTTTTGTAGCAGAGCATACGAAAAGTATTGGGGTAGGTATATTTGGAGCAATTAAGAATAATTTATTTATTGAGAAATGTTTACGTAAATATCAAAGAGAAATAGATAGTTTTATACCTATACCTAAAATAGTTTCGGATACATTTATTGAGGAGTATAATATGAACAATGTATTTGACGAGAATATAGATTTAAATCAGATGATAATTTATAAGTCAGACTATTTTTATGCATTACCTTTTGGGAAATTATTTGATATACATCATTATAAAAAATACTTAACACAAAATTCTTATGGTGTGCATTTATGGGAGGGGTCTTGGCATAATTATAATGAGCTAATATTATTAAGAAGACAAGAGTATAATAAAGCTTTTAAAAGAATTTATATTTCTATATTTAAGGAACATAAAATGAGTAAAAAATATCTAATTAAAGTTGTTATAGCATTTAAAGATTCATTATTAACACCCAATGCTTTTAAATGAAAAGTATCCTACTCATAATCCCTTATTTTGGAAAATGGCCCATCTGGTTTGATGCTTTTTTAAAATCTTGCGAAGCCAATACGAGCATAAATTGGTTATGCCCTACAGATTGTGAAATACCAGAAGTTTATCCTAATAATATTACCTTTTTACCAACAACATTAAAGGTGTTAAATGTACATGTCAATACTGTAGTAGGAGCTGAGGTGCCATTAAATCCACGTAAGTTTTGCGACCTTAAACCTGCTTATGCGGAAATATTTGAAAAGCAAGTTTTAGGTTGCGATTTTTGGGGATTTTGTGATATGGATATTATTTGGGGAGATATTCGTCAATTTATAACCAATGAGTTGTTAGAAAATTATGATATTATATCTAGTAGAAAAGAAAACATATCGGGGCATTTTAATTTATTTAAAAATACACCACAAATTAACGCATTGTATAAACAATTGCCTAATTATAAAGCTCTGTTTGAATTGCAAAAAGGTAAATTTGTAGATGAAATAGTATTTTCTAATTTTATAAAGGAAGATGATACTTTTAAAACCATGAATTTAAAAGTATATTGGGAAAATATCTTATGTAACCAAGAGCGTGGTATAGATTCACATCAAGAATACGCACTCGATCGTTGGCAATGGCAAAATGGCAAAATGATACATATAAAAACTCAAGAAGAAGTAATGTATTTGCATTTTATAAATTGGAAACGTACTATAAAAAATAGCGAAGTACAATTTTCAGATACCCAAACCAAATTTTATATCTCTTATACTGGTATGCATTACCAATTGCATACACAATGGCAATACTTTTTAAATACTATAAAGAATGTTTTTAATGGGTATTGGGTAAAAGAAAATAGAAGAAGACAGAAGCTGAAATTTAGAAGTTTAGTAAAACGAGTTAAACGAAAATTATTTTGAATTAATATTTTTTTTGAAATAATATAATTCTATATAAATAATATAATAAACTAAACCATTTAAATTGAAAACAAGAGTAACAATACTTCACCCGTTTACAGCAGCTGCAGCAGGTGCTGTAGAACGTAGTATTCCAACCTACCATAGTCAGCCACACCTTAAAGCCATGGTGTTTTTAAATAGAGATTACGGATATCAATGTAATATGGCATATTTTACACCTAAATTATTGCCCTATAAAAAAACTGTTGGTAAAATTACTTATCAGTTTTATCCTGTTTCAAAAACACTTAATGGTGATCATAAGAAATGGAAAAAGCAAACTTCTAATAGTTGCTTAAATTCCTATAAAAAAGATTGCCCAGAGGTTACTATTATAAACATGTCAGGACATTCTAGTAAATTTTCTCACCAATTAGCAGCATGTATCTTAAAGCAAGATAAAGTATATATAGCTATGTTAGGTGGTCAGCATTATGATAATACACAGGAAAATAGAACCTACTATAAAAATGCTAATCATATTTTGGTACACACTTATTTGCAGAAGAAGGATATGGAAAGTTTGCCTTTATTTAAGGGCTGCGACATAAGAGTATTCCCTTTAGGAGTAGATTGTAATGTGTTTACTCCAAGTAATGTTACAAAAAAAGATTGTACCTCTCCAAAATTATTATATGTAGGTCGTATTATCGATTGGAAGCGAATTCATTTAGCTATTAATGCTTTAAAGTATCTTCATGATGGAGGTTTTGAAACTGCTAGTTTGAAAATTATAGGACCGACAGTGTCAGATACTTATTTATTAGAGTTAAAAAAACTAATTAAAGAATTAAAATTAGAAGATTACGTTCATTTCTTAGGTCATAAAGAGCACAATGAATTACCAAAGTATTTTCAGGAAGCAGATTTGTTTATGTTACCAAGTGATAAAGAAACTTTTGGTATGGTTATGATTGAGGCTATGGCTTGTGGAACACCTGTAGCAGGTATGAATTGTCCAGGAGGTCCAGCAGATGTAATTACACATAATGTAGATGGTGTTTTAACAGATTTAGAGACTTATAATACTGCTGTGTTTGCTTTTTTTAAAAATGAAACTTTACGAGAAAAAATTAGTGAGAATGCAAGAAAAAAAGCAGTAGATTTCTATAGTATTGAAGCGACATACCATGTACTTAAAACTTCAGTTAATAGTATTTTAAAATAATTATGAAACCACGCTATACGGTTATACTTCATACACCACAAGAACTCAATCATAGTTCTTATGTGCAAACAGGACTCTTTGAATTAGAACAAGCAGGTTTTGTAAGTGTAAAAGTGAAAGTCAATGGACGTAAAAAGCTTGGCCGTATAAATATACATAAACAGAAAGTAAGTATAACAGAACAAGCCAATCCTAAAGTCTCTTATTATGAATTAGTAGATAAGGTAACTGGAAAGGTAACTTCTTTTGCTTGTGATTTATACGATCATGATAATGCATTTTCTGAGTATGCTTTTATACATTGTGATTATGTGTTTAAACGTAATTATGAAGATAAAATGGTACAGCTGTTGCCAATAGAAAATCAAGAAAAAATATATAAATTCGGGCTTAGTTTTGGAGTGCGTTCTCCGTATCATAAATCAAAAAACAAGTTTAAATGTGGTTTATTTTTAAGTCAATTGCTATTACACTTAAAATACGATCGTAATATTTTTAAACGCTTACAGAAAACGTATGCGTTTCAGAAGAAACATTGGAATTTTATCGAAACTACGCGCTTGCTATCTCGTTTTGAAAATTTTGAGATACCTGATAAAAAGTCGGTTTTTTTTCAAACGCGATGTTTTGGACATGAAAATCATACCGATGTTAAAGACATTCATCAACAGCGCTATCATATTATAAAACTATTAAAACGTGAATTTCCTAATGCATTTCAAGGCGGATTTATAGCTTCTCCTATAGCAAATACATGTTATAAAGATGCGTTATCTAACGTGCCATCGGAACCAGAATTATATTTAAACGCCTTAAAACAAGCAAAAATTGTAATTTACACCAGAGGTTTAGCAAAATCTCCTGCATGGAAAATGGCCGAATATTTATCACAAGCCAAGGTTATTATTGCCGAAAAATTAACAACAGACTTGCCTGTACCTTTAGTTCACGGACAAGAATTACTGTATTTTGAAACCGATGAGCAATTGATACATAATATAAAAAGGGTAATGGGTGATGATGAACTTGCTTCACGTTTATCTAAAAACGCAAGAACCTATTTTGAAACTCATGTGCATCCTACGGAAAATATAAAACGTATTTTAGATTTTATGATTGCTAATAACCACCAAACCCACTAACTTTGAAAACCGTATTTGTACATCACCGTTCTAAACATCATGCTGTTAATTCAGGGTATAGTAAGCTTTTAGACTATTATCCAAACCATATCGTAGTAAGAGGAGCACCTACAATACCTTACAGTTTGGCGAAAATGGCAGCAAAAATGAGTCATCAAAATGCAGGCTTGTATAATGCTGGAAGTGTTTTTAAAGAGATAGAATTATATAAAACCTTACGGAAGTTATCTGCAAATAAATCACTGGTGCATTATTTAAATGGCGAACGCGATATACGTTATCTAATGCACTCCAAACCCTTCCTTAAAGGCGCTACGTTTTGTGCAACATTTCATAAACCACCTACTGTTTTAAACACACTTATCACTAACGATACCTATATAAAACGACTAGATGGTGCAGTAGTTGTTGGGGCACAGCAGGTAGATTATGTAAAAGAGCGTTTTAAAATAGAAAATGTAGCCTATATTCCACACGGTGTAGATACTTCTTTTTTTAAACCTAAATCAAGAGCTGAAATATCTCCGGTTCTATTATTTGTAGGACAGCATTTGCGAGATTTCGAAACCTTTAATACCTGTGTGCCTATTTTAGCTTCTAAAATTAAAGACTTAAAAATACAGGTTGTTATACGTGAAGATTTTTTAAAATACATTACGCCACATTCTAGTTTACAACTTTTTAGTGATTTAAATGATGTGCAGTTAAGAACAAAATACCAAGATGCTAGTGCCTTGTTTTTACCTTTGTTAGATAGTACTGCTTGTAATTCAATTCTTGAAGCTATAGCTTGTGGTTTGCCTGTAATTACCACTGATGTTGGAGGAAACTCTGTTTATTTGGAGGGGACAGGTACATGTTTAGCTACTCCTTATGATATTGATAATTTAATAGCTATTACTTTATCTGTGTTAAAAGAAGAATCTAAGTTAAAAGCTTTAGGGGAAGCTGTGCGTCAAAAATCCTTAACTTATGACTGGAGGATAATTTCTGATCATATACAGAAATTTCATAATCTTATAAGAACAGATAAATAACAAGCAATACAAAAATTATAATGAATACAACGCAAGGATTTTTATATGTTGCTAACCGTCCGAAGTTTTTAGAGGAAGCTTTACTTTCGGTACGTTCTTTACGTCGGTTTAATACGGCTCCAATAGGGTTGGTATGTTCACCAGAATTAAAAACTCCAGCTATTGAAGCCGCTTTTGATGTGGTGATAACCGATGAGCATTTGGTAACTTATACCTATATGGCTAAGGTTGTAGGCATGCAATTAACCCCTTTTGAACGTACCATTTTTTTGGATTGCGATACGTTTATTACAGATACTATAATGGAGTTGTTTGAGGTTTTAGATATAGCAGATTTTGCTAGTACTGTAGAAGAAAAAATTCATACCCATCGGGGATTAGCAAAAGCTTATATTGATGTGATTCCGGAGTTTAATACCGGAGTTATGGTTTATAAAAATAATACAATCATGATTAAGGTATTAGAAGAGTGGTTGTCTATTTGTGTTTCTTCTAATATTCTTATCGATATGCCAGGGTTTAGAGAAGTGGTGTTAAATAATTTTAAAGATATACACTATGTCATACTTCCTCAGGCTTATAATACACATGGGTTTAGTACGATGCTTATGTTATTTACAAAAGTAAAGGTGATTCATGAACGTTTGGGGTACAAATGGGGATATATTACACCTTATTTTGGAAGTTTTGAAAAGATGGATGCTTTTGCTAAGCGGATTAATAAAAAAACATGTAAGCGTTTATATATTCCTAAAATAGGGATAATTCCTTATAACTGGAGTCCAGATAATGTTATTTTATACATTAAAAAGAAACTAAAATTTAAACGCGTTTCCAAAAGTTATTAATATGAAACAAACCAACCCTTTAAAAATAGCGATTTTTTCAGGAAATATTCCAAGTACCACATTTGTAGAACATTTAATACAAGGTGTGGCAGAGAAACACGAGGTATTTTTGTTTGGAACCATGTCTGCTAAAACACAATATGCTTCCCCTAATATAAAAGTATATGCTAACTCGGGCTCTGTATTTCGTGATTTCTTGATCACTTTTTACAGAACTGTAGCGCTTCTGTTTAAAAGTCCTAAGAACGTATTTCAATTATATAAAATAATAAGTAAATATTCGTCATTGTACAGTCAATGGAATTGGTATCGTAAATTGTTGCCTATAGTCTTATATCGTCCCGATGTGTTACATCTGCAATGGGCTAAAGGCATTGCTGATTTTATACCTTTACAAGATGTCTTTAATATTTCTATTGTATTAAGTTTACGAGGGACTCATATCAATCAAACCCCAATAACAGCACCTAATATCGCAAGGCTGTATCGTGGGGTATTTCCAAAAGTAAAGGCTTTTCATGCGGTATCTAAGGCTATAGGCATAGAAGCACAACGGTATGGTGCAAAAGCCAATCGTATAACTGTTATTCATTCTCCCATCCCTCAATCGGCAGTATTGCGTTATCGCCCTTTTGAGAAAAAAGAACGGCCTTTAAAGATTGTAACTATAGGACGTTTTCATTGGATAAAAGGGATGCGTGATATGTTTAATGCTATCAGTTTGTTGGGTGATTTTTCATTCCAGTATAGTTGCGTGTCTAGTAGTCCGTTATCTGAAGCTGCTTTGTTTCAGTTGCACCAGCTGGAATTAGATGATAAGATAACTATCATTGAAGGCTTAAAGCAAGACGCTTTATTCGATTTCTTACAAGACTGCGACGTGCTAGTTTTACCAAGTTTAGGAGAAGGTATTGCCAATGTGGTTTTAGAGGCTATGGCTATAGGAATTCCTGTAATAAGTACTGATTGTGGCGGTATGTCAGAAGTCGTAATACCTGATGAGACCGGATGGTTAGTTCCTATTCGTAATCCAGAAGCTCTAGTCGAGGCTATTTACGATTGTGCTCAAACTCCAGAAATAGAATTGCAGCGTATTACTAAAAATGCACATGAGTTTGTGAAAACTCATTTTAATGCTGAGGATAGTATTGGTCAGTTTGTTGAATTGTATGAAGGGGTGGTTGGGCGTTAATGCCTGTTTGCTTCTCGATACAACTTTACTCCGTTGTGCTTCGTAAAGTCGCTCGAAGTGACTTCTCGATACAACTTTACTCCGCTGCGCTTTGTAAAGTCACTCGAAGTGCTTCTCGATACAACTTTACTCCGCTGCGCTTCGTAAAGTCACTCGAAGTGACACGTTTAATGTTACTATTTATGTCAGTTCGAGTGCTGAAGCATGAGGTGTCTCGAGAACCGCTGTGCTTTGTAAAGTCACTCGAAGTGACTTCTCGATACAATTTTGTTTGCTGTGCTGCTCAAAACCACTCGAAGTGACTTCTCGATACAACTTTACTCCGCTGTGCTTCGTAAAGCCACTCGAAGTGACAAGTTTAATGTTACTATTTATGTCAGTTCGAGTGCCGAAGCATGAGGTGTATCGAGAACCGCTGCGCTTTGTAAAGTCACTCGAAGTGACTTCTCGATACAATTTTGTTTGCTGCGCTGCTCAAAACCACTCGAAGTGACTTCTCGATACAATTTTGTTTGCTGTGCTGCTCAAAATCACTCGAAGTGACAAGCAGTATAGAGAGCGTTTATTACTTGAATTTTTTCTTAGCTAAATTGGGTAAAGCTTCATATTCATTATTAATCAATGCTTCTTTTTTTGCTCTAGACCATTTTTTTATTTGTTTTTCGAAAGAAATAGCTAAAGTTATTTCTGTGAATGTAGCATAAAAAACAAGTTTTAAAGGTTGTCTGTGTGATGTGTAACTGTTTTTGTATTTACCTGATTGATGATCTTCAAAACGTTGTTCTAAATTTGAAGTAACACCAGTGTAGTAGGTGTTATCTTTACATTTTAAAATATATACATAGTAAGTTTTCATAGTTTAAATTATGATTTTTTTTTAGAAAAAACAATTTAGGACTCTTGAAGTGGCTTCTCGATATGCTTATTTTTTACCGTGTTTTAAATAATTACTCGAAGTGCTTCTCGATACAATTTTGTTTGCTGCGCTGCTCAAAACCACTCGAAGTGACTTCTCGATACAATTTTGTTTGCTTCGCTGCTCAAAACCACTCGAAGTGACTTCTCGATACAATTTTGTTTGCTGCTCTGCTCAAAACCACTCGAAGTGACTTCTCGATACAATTTTGTTTGCTGCTCTGCTCAAAACCACTCGAAGTGACTTCTCGATACAATTTTGTTTGCTGCGCTGCTCAAAACCACTCGAAGTGACTTCTCGATACAATTTTGTTTGCTGCGCTGCTCAAAACCACTCGAAGTGACTTCTCGATACAATTTTGTTTGCTGCTCTGCTCAAAACCACTCGAAGTGACTTCTCGATACAATTTTGTTTGCTTCGCTGCTCAAAACCACTCGAAGTGACTTCTCGATACAATTTTGTTTGCTTCGCTGCTCAAAATCACTCGAAGTGACTTCTCGATACAGTTTTGTTTGCTGCGCTGCTCAAAATCACTCGAAGTGACTTCTCGATACAATTTTATTTGCTGCGCTGCTCAAAATCACTCGAAGTGACTTCTCGATACAATTTTATTTGCTGCGCTGCTCAAAATCACTCGAAGTGACAAAACAATATAAAAAAGGCATTCTCTTTACTTGAAATTATTATATTCGTTGTGATTTAATATTATGACAACCATTACGACTCCTATACTTCCTGTAACGCCTACTTTTGCCAAAGTAAAAGGTGAAAAGGCGCTCAATAAAGAAGCTATTTGCATTTTTGCTGCTACTGGTTTTTTTCTAGATATGGATACCTATTGGACAAATGAAGTGGTTTTACCAGCAGGTCATATTTGTACTATTGATGCTGACGGTTTTTTAATAGATTATAAACCCTGGTTTAATTGGCATCATAGTCCAAGAGCGATTTCTTTTGAAACCGCCTTGGAAGAATTTACTACCTTGTTTGAAGACATTGTAAAAACACAAACTCAAGATCAGCCGGTTATTTTACCCTTGTCTGGTGGTTTGGATAGTCGCTCACAAGCTGTAGCCTTAAAGCGTATTGGTGCTGAGGTGCAATCGTACAGCTATCAGTTTGTTGATGGTTATGCTGAAACTAAAATTGCGGCATCTATAGCAAAAGCTTGTGGATTTCCTTTCCAACAATTAGAAATTCCGAAGGGTTATTTATGGGACACTATAGACGAGCTTGCAGCAATTAATGGCTGTTATTCTGATTTTTGTGCACCAAGACAAATGGCTGTTTTAGAAGCGTTAACACCCATGACAGGTGATTTTTCGTTAGGACATTGGGGCGATGTGTTATTTGATGATATGGGTGTTGCTTCAGATGCATCTTTAGAGGTGCAAGCTGCTATTATTCTTAAAAAAATATGCAAACGAGGCGGTTTAGAATTTGCCGATAGTTTATGGAACCTGTGGGATTTAGAAGGTGATTTTAAACATTATTTATTAGATAGAATTACAACATTATTACAGCACATAAATATTACAGAAGACGCGAATGCACAAATACGTGCTTTTAAAAGTTTGTATTGGGCCCCACGTTGGACTTCTGTAAATCTCGCTGTATTTGAAAAGGCGCATCACATACATTTACCATATTATGATGACAGGATGTGTGCATTTATTTGCAGCCTACCAGAGTCTTATTTAGCAGGACGCCGTTTACAAATTGCTTATATAAAGCAGCAAAATCCTAAAGTTGCTAAGATTCCTTGGCAAGATCATAGGCCTTTTAATTTATATACTTATCCTAAAAATAAAGTCCCTTATAATTTACCATATCGTATTATAAATAAAGCCAAACGACGCTTAAAAAGTATTGTAGGCCAATCTTATGTACAACGTAATTGGGAGTTGCAGTTTTTAGGCGCGGAAAATATGACACATTTAGAAACTCATATTTTATCGGAAGATTTTTTAGAGCTTATCCCTAAAAGTTTTAGATTACAAATTTTAGAGCAATTTAAAACAGAAAATGCCTTAGAGAATGCACATGCCATTAATATGTTGTTGGTATTACAAATGTGGTTTAAAAACAATGCAAAATAGTCTATAATGAAAGTAACAGTTATATTACCTATTTATAATGGAGCGCAAACACTTTCTAAAACTTTAGATAGTTTATGTGCGCAAACTTTTAAGGATTTTGAAGTAGTAGCATGTATAGATGGGTCTAATGATGATTCTGAAACTATTTTAGAATCTTATAGAGAGCAATTTTTAAAGTTAAACATCTTAAAAAATAAAAAAAATAGAGGGCTAGGTTCTACAATGAATCGTTTGTTATCTCATGCTAATGGATTATATATAGCCGTTGCAGAACAAGATGATTATTATGTAGCGACAAGATTAGAAAAACAAGTCGCCGTATTAGATGCCGATTTAAATATTGGAATGGTATCAGGTATTGCAAATTTTGTAAGTGGAGATACTGTTTTAGCTCAGTTTCCAGGTTTTTTAGTTAATAAAAAACAATACCCAATAGGAGAGGAGATGTTTTTACTCAATTATAAACAGCAAATTAAGGTTGTAAATAGTTGTATGATGTTCAAAAAGCAAGTTCATATAGATAATGGTTTGTATTTTACACAGCACTACCCGAGTATTAGTGTAGATTGGACCTATGTATTGAGGTTTTCTTTAGTCTCTGAAATTCATGGAATACATGATGTTTTAGTGGAGGTAGATCGTTCTGAAAATCGAAATTCTGTAACCTCAAATAAAGAGAAACAATTTAAAGCAACAAGAGAGTTGTTACGCTCAATGATGTATGAATTTCCTTCTGTTGTAACCAAACCTGTATATAAGTATGCTTTAAGAACTCAAGTATTATTAGAATGGGGGCAAGCTTATGGAGTTCGTTTTTATCTATTAGGAGTTTATTATATATTATTAAACTTTAGAGATGCTAGATTTCTAAATAAAATGAAACGTAGAATTAAGTCTAAGTTGAAATGAAAGCAAACGTATTTTGGATGATATGGTATAAATTTAGAATTAGTAAAACATTAGATTAGCCAAAAAATAGAAGACTATCGATGCAAAAGAAGATAAAAGTATTATATACCATTCCAAATTTTGATACCGCAGGAAGTGGTAAGGTCGTCTATGATTTAGTGAAGGGGTTAGATAAAACTAAATTTATACCAGAGATTTTAGTGAAGCATAAAAAAGGTGCTTTTATAAAAGAAGTAGAAAAATTACAAGTCCCTATACATGTATTTCCTTATGAAACAACATACAAACCCTTTTGGTCTTTCCCGTTTCGTTTATTAAAAGTTGTGCGCTTTTTTAAAGCTCATAATTGGGATTTGATTCATTCGTGGCATTGGAGTTCTGATTTTTCAGAAGCTTTAGCAGCCAAGTTAGCAGGTGTGAAATTTGTGTACACAAAAAAAGCAATGGGCTGGGGTAATAAAGCATGGCGTTGGAAATCTCTATTAAGTACACATGTAATTGCTATAAATGAGAGTATGATGACTGAATTTTTTAATCCGATGCCAAAAGTATCAGCTAGTTTTTTGCCATTAGGTATAGATACTAATGCATATAAACCACTTGAAAAAGATAAAAGATTACAAAGTACTTATAGAATAAATGAAGATGATTTTGTTGTTATTTCTGTAGTTAATATGGTGCCTGTAAAAGGAATAGAAATTTTAATAGAAGCCGTTATAAAAACTAAATTACAACATGTTAAGTTGTTATTAGTAGGTGATGATAGATCTGAATATGTAGCAGAATTAAAATTAAAATATTGTAAAGCATATTCGCAAATTATATTTACAGGGAAACAACTGAATGTATCTTCTTTTTTATCATTAGCCGATGTGTTTGTTATTCCTACTAAGAATGAAGGTAAAAAAGAAGGCATGCCTATTGCACCTGTAGAAGCAATGGCGATGGGGGTTCCTGTATTTGGATCAAGAGTTGCAGGTGTAGCCGATATTTTAAAAGGTTTTGAGGCACAAATTTTTGAAGCAGGAGATATTGATGCACTTTGTCAACTACTTTTAGAATTTAATAGTTTAGACTCTAAGTCCCGTAAAGCATTAGGATTAGCTATGCGCGAAAAAGTATTAAAAGTATACGCTATTAAAGCGTTCATAAAATCTAGAGAAATTTTATATCATAATTTATTAAAATAGATGCCTAAAAAAATAGCCTTAGTCTTAGCACAGCCTCCAGCATATTCTGAAACCTTTTTTAATTCTAAAATAAAAGGGTTACAAGCGCATGGTTATACGGTGACTTTATATGTTGGAAAGGCTAACTCTAAATTTAAATTGTGTAAAGTAGTTGTTGCTCCAAAAGTGTCTAAACAACTTTTTATTCAGTTATTAAGGAGTTTTTGTATATGTATTACGTTGCTTTTTCATTTGAAAGCAGTCCGAAAATTTATACAATTAGAACATGGGTCAAAAAGCCGTTGGACACAGGTGTTTAAACGGTTGTATTTAAATTCGCATCTCTTAAAAGCGCGTGCTGACTGGGTACATTTTGGCTTTGCTACTTTAGCCCTACAGCGCGAACATGTGGCCAAAGCTATAGGCGCAAAACTCGCGGTAAGTTTGAGGGGATTTGATATTGCTATTTATCCATTAAAACACAACAACTGTTACCATACTTTATGGCCGCAAGTAGATAAAGTACATGTGATTTCTGATGATTTATTAGCCTTAGCTTATAAAGAAGGTTTACCAAATACAACGCCTTTTACAAAAATTACTCCCGCCATAGATGCTCATTTTTTTTCATGTTCTAATAGTATAAAGGACGGTAAAGTAACAGAACTACTCACTGTAGGGCGTTTACATTGGAAAAAAGGATTAGTTACAACATTGGAGGCTTTAGCTTTTGTAAAAGCTAAAGGTATTGCTTTTAAATATAAAATTATTGGCGATGGTTCAGAACGCGAAGCTTTACTATTTGCTATACATCAATTAGGCTTGGAAGCTGAGGTTGAAGTATTGCCCGCTGTATCGCCAAAAGTTGTAGCTGAATATATGCAAAAAGCAGATGTTTATTTACAGTATAGTGTTCAGGAAGGCTTTTGTAATGCCGTGTTAGAAGCCCAAGCTTCAGGTTGTTTATGTATTGTGAGTGATGCAGAAGGTTTACCTGAAAACGTTATACATGGCGAAACCGGTTGGGTGGTGCCAAAACGCTCTCCTCACTTGTTAGCGACTTGTATAAAGACGGTTGTTAATTTGGAGTTTTTAGAAAAAGAGCAGTTTCAAAAACGCGCAAGAATGCGTATTGAGGATGCGTTTACATTAGCACAACAGCAGAAGGCTTTTGTGGAATTTTATACGGTTTAATTATGAAGGTCTATTTCCCAAAATCACATTATAACAAAGCCTATCGAGGACATGTGTTTCCGTTACTAAAAGCATTTCTTAAAGATGATGGGTTTACAGATGACGCCCGTCAACTGATGTACGGTATTTCGGAAACCGATGTGGTATTTGTAGCATCTATAGCAGCGGCTGATGTGGTTATATTGCCCATGTCTTGGAATTATTATCGTCTTGAAAACAAACTAGAAGATGCTCAGCTATTAATTGAAGCCGCTCAGAAATTACATAAAGTCGTATGGACCGTAAATATAGGAGACGTAGGTGTTAAAGTTCCAGATGTCTCTAATATACGTGTGTTTAGAATGAGTGGGTTTGTCAGTCGGTTAGCTGCCTATCATGAAGGCTTACCTGTGTTTATTGAAGATCCTATGTTAGCGCATTATGACAGTCCAACGATTATAGATCCCGTATATACAAATTTACCTATTGTAGGATTTTGTGGTTATGCCGAAGGCCGATTGCTCCCCACTTTAAAGCGCTATATTAAAGCCTATTTAAAAGTAATTAAGTCTTTGTTTATTAGAAATACTGACGATGCAAACCCTGTTTTTATCGCACCAAAATATAGAAGTCATTGTTTACAACTTTTACAAAAGAGTTCAGGTATTACAACTCATTTTATACGGCGTAGTCAATATAGGGCAGGTGCACAAACTATAACGGATAGGCAACGTTCTACTCAAGCGTTTTTTGATAATATGACAGCCTCTCAATATGTGTTATGTGTACGTGGTGCTGGAAATTTTTCGGTACGCTTATATGAAACCTTAGCTATGGGACGGATTCCTGTATATGTACATACCGATGGTTTTTTGCCTTTACAAGATGTTATTGATTGGAAGCAGCATATGGTATGGGTTGAAGCAGACGAATTAGACTTATTAGCGGATAAGGTTGTAGAATTTCATAAGCAATTAGATCCTGATGATTTAATAGCATTATGTCGTGCTAACCGACAACTTTGGGAAGGCAAATTGCGATTAAAAGGTTTTTTTGAAGCCCTATAATTAATTTAAAAAATGACCTGTTTTATATCCCATAAAAATCCCCGTAAGATAATTAATGTTTATTATTTTAGGCCTTTATTAATTTTTTATCATTTCAAACCCCAAGATAAGTGTTATTTAACTCTATTGATTTTGCTGTATTCTTACCCATCGTTTTTATCCTCTATTGGTTTGTAACGCATAGATATTTAAAAATACAAAACCTTTTAATAGTTGTTGCTAGTTATGTTTTTTATGGTTGGTGGGATTGGAGATTTTTATCATTAATTGTTTTTAGTACTATAGTCGATTATTCAATTGGAGTTTTCTTATCAAAAGAAGACAATAATATCAAACGGAAACTATTACTTTGGGTGAGTGTTTTTATTAATTTAGGTTTTCTAGGGTTTTTTAAGTATTATAATTTTTTTATTGATAATTTTATATCAGCTTTTTCTTTTTTTGGAAGTGATATAGCCGCAAACTCTTTAAATATCATTTTACCTGTTGGGATCAGTTTTTACACCTTTCAAACGTTAAGTTATACTATAGATGTTTACAAACGAAAATTAGAACCCACTAAAGATTTTATAGCATTTTCAGCCTTTGTAAGTTTCTTTCCTCAACTGGTTGCAGGACCCATTGAACGTGCTACTAATTTGTTACCACAATTTTATGCTAAACGACATTTTGATTACTCAAAAGCTGTTGATGGTATGCGACAAATACTTTGGGGTTTGTTTAAAAAAGTAGTTATTGCCGATAATTGTGCAAAATATGCCAATATTATTTTTAATAATTCATCAGAATATTCAGGAAGTACTTTAGTGCTTGGTGCACTATTTTTTACATTTCAAATTTATGGGGATTTTTCAGGGTATTCAGATATAGCTATCGGAACCTCACGTTTATTTGGTTTTAATTTAAAGCAAAATTTTGCATTTCCTTATTTTTCAAGAGATATTGCTGAATTTTGGAGACGTTGGCACATATCGCTTTCTACTTGGTTTAGAGATTATTTGTATATTCCTTTAGGTGGGTCTCGCGGTTCTAAGTGGCAACAAGTTAGAAATGTATTTATCATCTTTTTAGTTAGTGGTTTTTGGCATGGTGCTAATTGGACTTTTATAGTTTGGGGAGCTATAAATGCTCTGTATTTCCTACCCGTTTTTATGACTAATAATAATAGAAATCATATAGATATAGTTGCTCAAGGGAAATATCTACCTAGTATTAAAGAATTGTTTTTAATGTTATTTACTTTTGGGTTAACTGTATTGGCATGGATATTTTTTAGAGCAGAAAATATTAGTCATGCTATTAATTATATACAAGGGATAATATCAAATTCATTATTTACAATTCCAGAATTAAGACCTACAAATATTCTGTTATTAATATTATTTTTTATCATTATAGAATGGTTTGGAAGAGAAGACGAACACACATTAGCTAGTGTTTTAAAAATAAATAAACGTTTTTATAGATGGTTTTTTTATATTTTAATATGCATCTTAATTTTTATTTATCAGGGTAAACAGCAGGATTTTATATATTTTCAATTTTAACTATGAAAGCATTTATTAAACTTACTTTTTTTTTTATATTTCTTTTTTTAAGTGTGATTACTTTGATTGTAATTAGCACGTCATTAATAGAACGAAAAAAAGCGAATTTTATACTAAAAAGTAACCCGAAATATATAGTTTTAGGGCATTCACATCCTGAATGTGCATTTAATGACTCATTAATGCCTAGTTTAAAAAACATCTCAGAGTCTGGAGAGTCCTATTTCTACAATTATATAAAGATAAAACCTGTTATATTACAAAATCCATCAATAGAGGTGGTTTTTGTTGAGTATACAAATAATCAAATAAATGAAGGTATGGATGAATGGATATGGGGAGAAAAGTACATGTCTAATAGATTTCCTAGATATTCTTCTTTTATGAGTTTTGGAGATAATGTAATGTTATTCAAAAATAATTCAGAAGCATATAGTAATTCTTTATCTCTTTCTGTAAAAAAGAAAACAATTAGAATTTTTAATGATGATTTAAACTATTCAAATAAAATAGGAGGGTATTTATATTTGGAAAGAGATAAAACTGATTCCATTATAAAAAATATGTCAAGTTTAAAACAGTCAAAAAATAAGAATAGAAACTTTAAAAAAGAAATTTCAGAAGTTAATCTATTATACCTAGATTCTATAATAACATTTATTGAGCGGCAGAATAAAAAAGTAGTTTTAATTAGAAGTCCACTGCATGATAAATATAAAGGTTATGAGAATGAAGAAGCGTATATTGAAATTCTGAAAACACGATATGCAAATTCTGAATATATGGATTTTTCTAAATTTCCTTTATTGAATTCTATGTATGGAGATTTAGAGCATTTAAACTATAAAGGCGCAAAGGAATTTACAGAATGGTTTGCGGATTTAATAAATGATGGACTATTAGAAAAGGAAAATAAACAAGATTATATTGATGAGAAAATAACACACATAAAGGTTAATTACAATCAATAAAAATCGCGTAAGATAATTAATGTTATTATTTTAGGCCTTTATTAATTATTACCATTTGGAACTCTACGATAAGTGTTATTTGAATTCTACTAACTGATTTACTATATGAAGATTAAAAATATTATAAAAAATCCTAGTGCTTATTTTTATGCTCTTAAAAAATATATAATACTATTTTTTTATAAATACTATTACAAAGGAGCTGTTGTTTTATGTGAAAATTGTAATTGGAAAGGGCGTCAGTTTTATAACGGTAAATGCCCTAAATGTAAGTCATTAGCAAGAACACGATTAATACCTTTTTCATTAGCATATTTTAAATTAGTAAAGCGTGAACAAAAAGTACTACACGTTGCTCCTAATTTGAGTGAATATAATAGTGTTGTTTCAAAATTAAAAAATGTTAAGCAGTATGATCGACTTGATATAAGACCTATTACACATATAAATATTGTGGCAGATTTAAAGGCTACAGGATTAAAAGAAAATACTTATGATTTGAGTGTTATATGGCATGTTTTTGAACATATTGTTGAAGATACAAAAGCCATTTATGAGGTTTATAGGCTCTTAAAACCAGGAGGTAAATTATTGATGAGTGTACCTATATATCCTGTTAATAGTCCTAAAACGTTTGAAGATGATACAATTTTATATAAAGATTATGAGAAAATTCATGGACATGATGATCATTGTAGAAGTTGTGGTTTAGATTATTATAAACGTTTTGAAGCTGTAGGGTTTACTACAGAAACATTGGAAGTAAAAAACTTAGATCCGTTAGTAATAAAAAAATATGGTTTAAGTACAGGTCATGTTGTGTGGTGTTTTACTAAGTAATATGCTGTAACGTGTTTGTGTTTTTTATCTAAAATAATATATAATAAAAAAATAAGAAGTGCTATTTCAATTTTTAAAATATCTGCAACCTACCAATTACTTTTCTTTAGCAAAGGCAAGTGGTGCTAGTGTGTTTCCTGTAGTTAGCGAATTGCCAGACACTATAATTACCCAGTTAGAATTGGTATCACATTATAAAAGTGACACCGCTAAGGACTATGATTTGTCATGGCAAGCCTTACAAAAAGGATATATAGGAGATGCCAGCACTTATAAAGTTATAAAAAACGTCTCTGTACATGATAATTATGTGTTTTCACGCCGTTATTTTAGTGTGTTTTGGGTGTTTTATATTTTAGTTTTTAGACTATTTAGTTTTAAGAACCCCATAAAAGAACTTCATGGTTTTTTGAGTACTCGAGCCGTAACACGTAGTCATTATTTAAAAACGCCTATTCTTTATCCTAATTGGGACAACTTTAAGTCGCCTTTAATTTCAGCAGCACCCAAAGTGACTGTTATTATTCCTACTTTAAACCGTTATCCATATCTTAAAGATGTCCTTGAAGATTTGGAAGCTCAAGACTATACAAACTTTGAAGTTATTGTGGTTGATCAATCTGCCCCGTTTCAGGAGGATTTTTATTCAGCATTTAAACTTGATTTAACATTACTATATCAAGAAGAAAAAGCCTTATGGTTGGCGCGTAATACGGCTATAAAACAAGCTAAAGGTGATTATATCTTACTTTTTGATGATGATAGTCGTGTGGCTCCCCACTGGATTCGTCATCATTTAAAATGTTTAGACTTTTTTAATGCCGATTTATCTTCGGGCATTTCTATCTCAAAAGTAGGGGCTAAAATCCCGGCACATTATGCTTTTTTTAGAATTAGCGATCAATTGGATACCGGTAATGTATTATTGAAAAGGGCTTTATTTTCTGAAATTGGCTTGTTTGATCGTCAGTTTGAAAAACAACGTATGGGCGATGGCGAATACGGCTTACGTGCCTATTTACACGGTATGCTTAATATCTCTAACCCCTATGCCGATCGTTTGCATTTAAAAGTTGGTAGTGGTGGTTTACGGGATATGGGCAGTTGGGATGCTTTTAGAACCAAAAAAATATTTGCACCACGGCCTATACCAAGTGTTTTATATCTTTTTAGACGTTATTACGGTAATGCTGCGGCAAAAAAAGCCTTGTGGCGTACCGTGCCATTATCTATTATGCCTTATAAATTTAAAACCCATAAAGGGATGCTTTTTCTTGGTGTTTTTGTTTCTTTGTTGCTTGTACCACTGGTTATTTTTCAGGTCATTATCTCTTGGAAACAAGCCAGTAAAAAAATAGAACAAGGTCCGTTAATAGACACATTATAATTGGAAAAAGCGCAACAACATATTCTTTTAGTAAGTTCCGAATTCCCCCCTTTGCCAGGAGGGATTGGACATCATGCCTATAATTTAGCACAGCATATTAGTGCCGAAAATATTGGGGTTTCTGTGATTGCCGATCAACGCACAGTTACAGGGCAGGAAGAACGTGATTTTGATGGTAAACTGAATTTTAAAGTCCATCGTGTCGCCTTACAACGTTTTCGTTTTATAATGTACTTTACTCGTATTTGGTTATTGTTTACACATATTAAAACCGCAGATGTTGTCATGGCCTCTGGTAAATTCTCTTTATGGATTGTGGCTTTTGTAAGTTTGTTTTACAAGCGAAATTATGTTGCCGTTATTCATGGTACTGAAGTGAATTTTACTCATAAAACTCTTAAGAAAGCTGTAGAACGTTCATTAAAACGCTTTGCTAAAGTTATAGCAGTTTCTCAATATACCAAAAGTTTAGTTGCTGAGGTACACCCCAATATTGTAGTGATTCCCAATGGGATTGATTTAAAAACGTTAGCTGCTGTTAGTCCAGAACGCTTAGATTTGAAAGGCAGTCCGAAACTGATTACAGTAGGAAATGTAACCGCACGTAAAGGGCAGCTTAATGTGATAAAACAACTCCCTGAATTGCTAAAAGTATATCCTGATCTTCATTATTATATTGTAGGCTTGCCTACCGAAAAAGCTGCTTTTTTAGAGGTCGCTGAAGCTTTAGGTGTTGCTCATCATATTACGTTTCATGGACGGGCAAGCCACCAAGAATTTTATAATTTTTTACACTCTTGTGATGTTTTTGTGATGTTAAGTCAGCATACGACTACAGGAGATGTTGAAGGCTTTGGTATTGCATTACTAGAAGCTAATTATTTTGGTTTAGCTTGTATTGGTGCTACAGGATGCGGAATTGCAGATGCTATAAAAGACGGCTATTCGGGACGCTTAGTTTCTAATACTTCTAGTGTTCAATTTATAGATGCTTTGCAAGATATTATGTCTCATAAAGACAGCTATCGCGAACAATCAAAAATATGGGCTCATCAACACAGTTGGTCAAGCATTATAAAAACCTACCTTAAAGCCATTTATTCGTGAAACTCGCTATTATATCACATACCGCACATTATAAAACTACCAACGGTACCATTGTAGGTTGGAGTCCTACGGTGAATGAAATAAATCATTTGTTAGCTGTGTTTGATACCATTTATCATGTAGCGATGTTGCATGAAGGCGACGCACCAGCAAGTGCTTTAGCTTATGCTTCGGACCAAGTGGTGTTTGTCCCTTTGCCACCTTCTGGCGGACGTACTGTGTTGAGTAAATTTGATACCCTTTTTAAAGCCCCGAAAGTGCTTAAAACGGTTTCGGAGACCTTAAGAAAAGTAGATTGTTTTCAATTGCGCACCCCTACTGGAATTGGTGTGTATTTGATACCGTACCTCAGCTTTTTTAGTCAGAAAAAAGGCTGGTATAAATATGCTGGGAATTGGAATCAGGCCCAAGCCCCTTTAGGTTATGCTTTGCAACGTTTTATGTTGCGGCATCAGAAACGGACTGTCACTATAAACGGACAATGGGAGACACAGCCTAAACATAGTTTGACTTTTGAAAACCCTTGTTTAACGGTTGCTGATGTTGCCGAAGGCCAGGAATTAATAGGGACTAGAATGCTCCCTAAATCTTGGACTTTTTGTTATGCTGGACGCTTAGAAGATGAAAAAGGAGTTGGGCGAATTATTGCCGCATTTACCGCGCTTTCTACAGTTGAGAAGTCACAAGTTAAAGCGGTACATTTGGTTGGGAATGGTGCCGATATGGCACGTTATCAGCGGTTAGCCGCTTCTAGTGGCGTGTGTATTATATTTCATGGTTTTTTATCGCGAACTGCTGTTTTTGATGTGTACCGGGAATCAGACGTGTTTATTATGCCCACAACCGCATCGGAAGGCTTTCCTAAAGTAATTGCTGAAGCTATGAATTTTGGCTGTATTCCTATGGTCTCTGATGTTTCAGCGATTGTTCAATATGTTAAACCACATGTGAATGGTTTTGTTATAGATCCGGTTACGGCAGTGACGACATTACAAATTATCAGAACAATTATGGCGTTAGATCCCGTTGGTTATAAAACTTATTTAAAAGCTATGGAGGCTATGGTATTTAAGTTTACTTTTGAACATTATAACGAACGTATCACCACTGATATTCTTAGTCACTAAACAATTTGCGAAAAGCGCTAGCCTACATAACCGCTGAAAAGTCATATTTAAAGCTCCTTTTATTACATGTGCTGATAGGGGTGCTTTTGCTTATGTATAGGCCATTAGGTAAAGTGTATTTTGTAATTGTATTAGGTTATTTTTTATGGAAGATCCTCAACTCTAAACCTCGCGAGCAAACTATGAACGTGCTGTTAGGGTGTGCATACCTAACAGGTGCAGAGGTATTGTTTAGGATGACTAAAGGAAGTTTGGCTTATGAAGCCTCAAAGTATCTTGTGATTCTGTTTATGAGTATAGGGATTTTTTACAAAGGCATATCTGGTAAAGCTTATCCCTATTTTATATGCCTTATTTTATTAATTCCCTCTGTTTTTGTCGCTTCGGTGACCTTAAGATTAGAGACTAATTTTAGAAACAGTGTTATTTTTGTATTAAGTGGCCCTGTGTGTTTATGTATTGCCGCGTTATTTTGTATGGACCGTAAGGTGACCTTTAAACAACTTATGGACGTGCTAATTTATATGTTATTGCCATTAGTATCCACAACGGTGTATTTGTTTTTATACAATCCCAGTATTAAAGATGCCTTATCAGGTACCGCCTCCAACTCAGCTGCCTCAGGAGGTTTTGGTCCTAATCAAGTGTCTACTATTTTAGGTTTAGGGATGTTTATTATGGTGGTGCGTTTATTTTTAAGATCACCTAGTTTTCTGTCTAAACTATTTAATTTAACCTTATTAGGCGCTATGAGCTTTAGGGCTATTGTTACCTTTAGTCGTGGGGGTATTTTTGCCGCCATTATAGTTATAGGTGCTTTTTTATGGAGTTTGTTTTTTAGGGCCTCATCAAGGCATAAAACTCAAATTACGGGCTCATTAGTTTTGTTAGTTTTAGGCGCTAGTATGACCTGGGTTATCAGTTCTACACAAACAATGGGGTTGATTGATAAGCGTTATGCTAATGAGGATGCTTTAGGCCGTGAAAAAGGGGATATCTCTACTGGACGCTTGGATTTGTTTGTTGATGCGCTTGATGGCTTTGTAGAAAGTCCTTTTATAGGTATTGGTGCAAGTCGCGTAAAAGACATGAGAGCTGAACGGACCGGTGTGGATTTGCCTTCTCATAATGAAGTGGGGCGTTTATTGGCTGAACATGGGTTGCTAGGTATTATTATATTACTCATTTTAATTTTTACGCCTATCATCTATTATTCACATCATAAAAAAAATGTTTTCTTTTATGCCTTTTTATGTTTTTGGTTTGCCACTATTAATCACTCCGGAATGCGTATTGCTGCGCCTTCATTTATATATGCTTTAACACTTTTAAATATTAAGAATGACAAACGTCCTATACATAGGCAACAACTTAAAAAGTAAGCACAGTAATGTATCATCTATACAAACTTTAGGTGCTTTATTAGAGACTGAAGATTATAAGGTATATTATGCTTCAAACCAACTAAACAAGGTGAAGCGCCTTTTAGATATGGTCTTTACGTTTTTTAAGTATCGAAAGATTGTAGATGTCGTAATTATTGATACGTATAGTACTCAGAATTTTTATTTTGCATTAGTGATTAGTCAGTTGTGTAGGTTGTTTAAAATGCCTTATATACCAAGTTTAAAGGGCGGGAATTTGGAGTCGCGTTTAAAACATAGTGCTTTGATGAGTCAACTTGTGTTTTCACACGCTAAAGTGAATGTGTCTCCTTCTCTTTTTTTGCAACATACCTTTAGTACTTATGGGTATACTAATGTGCAGTTTATACCTAATACCATTGCACTAGAGCAGTATGAATTTACCCAAAGATCTTATGCCACTATTCGTTTGTTGTGGGTTCGTTCACTGTCTAAAATCTACAATCCTGAATTGGCCGTTACTGTTTTAAAAAAGTTACAAGATCAAGGTTATGATGCGTCGTTATGTATGGTAGGACCCGATACTGGAGACGGTAGTTTGGAGTCTGTAAAAGCGTTAGCTACAGATTTAGACGTTTCTGTAAGGTTTACAGGGAAACTTAGTAAGACCGCATGGCGGCACTTATCGGTATCCTATAATATTTTTATAAACACCACGCATATTGATAATACTCCGGTAAGTGTTATTGAAGCTATGGCCTTAGGTTTACCTATTGTATCGACAAATGTAGGTGGTATGCCGTATCTTATTAGCGATAAAAAAGATGGTTTACTTGTTGCTCCAGATGATGCTGATGCTATGGTTGCTGCTATTATTGAGTTGTATACCAATAGGTTATTAAGAACCGAACTGATCTTAAAGGGACGTGAAAAAGTAGAAGCCTTTGATTGGACTGTTGTTAAGTCATTGTGGAAGTCTGTGTTATCTCAATAAAATGTTAACACATGCCAGATATATTACTATATTTATACCCTAAAGGATTAATAATGGTTTATGAATAACACTAAAAGAGGTATTCATTTTGAAGTCTCTGAACGGAAAATTTTACTACGTTTATTTGATGTCGTTTTTGTTTTTATAGGATTATTCTTGTTAGAATATTTCTTGGACTTTAAGTATTTGTCGCTATGCGAAGCTGATATTGTGCCTTTATTTGTGTTAGTATTTTATATTAGCATTTTTGGAACTGTTTTTGAACTATATGATCTCCGTAAGGCTAGTGCTTTAGATGTTACATTTAAAAATATTATTCTTACAGGATCTGTAACCGTATTATTTTATTTATTAACGCCCTTTTTCACTCCTTTTTTACCTGTAAAGCGCTTACATATTTTCTACTTTTACGGCGTTATTGTGGGGATGATTTTTTTATGGCGTTTGGCTTATGTGCAGCTGATAGCTACACCACGATTTTATAAAAAAATATTATTAGTAGGCGAAATATCAAATATTGATCATATTATAACCCCGTTAAAAGCCGCCGATCCCAATTATCAAATTGTAGGTTTTATTAATTGTGAAGCTGTTTCTGAAGCTCCTATTACGTTTAAAGATTTAAAAGAATACCCTCCAGCATCTCTATTACAAGTTATTAAGGATGAACAGATTTCTGAGATTTTAGTGGCGAGTTATAATTCTGAAAGTATCACTCCAGAGATTTATCACGATTTAATGTTGCTGTTAGAGCGTGGGTTTACCATAAGAGAATTTACACAAGTTTATGAAGACATCACACACCGTGTGCCTATTCAGTTTGTTGGGAAAGATTTTTACAAGTATTTTCCGTTTAGTCGTAGCAATCAAAACAAGTTGTATTTATTATTTCAGCGTACGTTTGATGTGCTATTTTCATTAGTCGGTTTATCTTTTTTGGTATTGATTTTACCCCTTTTTTATATTGGAAACCTGCTAGGTAACCGTGGCCCATTATTTTATACTCAAGAACGTGTAGGGAAAAATGGCGAACCTTTTAAGATTATAAAAATGCGGAGTATGGTTATTAATGCAGAAGCTCCAGGCAAAGCAGAGTGGGCGAAAAAAAACGATTCACGAGTTACTCCTTTTGGAATGTTTTTACGTCGTTCTCGTTTGGATGAGATTC
Source organism: Lacinutrix undariae (assembly GCF_052934785.1). Classification (NCBI taxonomy): domain Bacteria; kingdom Pseudomonadati; phylum Bacteroidota; class Flavobacteriia; order Flavobacteriales; family Flavobacteriaceae; genus Lacinutrix; species Lacinutrix undariae. Next base: position 250,597 of record NZ_CM128809.1, on the reverse strand, counting down.
CGCAGTTTATCAATGTTTTAAAAGGCGATATGAGTGTTATTGGTCCGCGACCAGAACGTCCGTATTTTGTTAATGAGCTTTCTAAAGTGATTCCTTTTTACGAAACCCGTCATATTATAAAACCCGGTTTAACCGGTTGGGCACAGGTGAGTACACGTTACGGTGGATCGGTGGATGATAGTTTGATGAAATTACAATACGATTTGTATTATATTAAACATCGTAGTTTCTTTTTAGACCTTAATATTATTGTAAAAACACTAAGCGCAGTACTCTATTATAGAGGCCAGTAATTTTAGTGAGGTTGATTAGGTGGTTTTCTTTTTTCTGAAATAGGCAATACATAAAATTCCTAACATTACAAAAATGCTCATTCTTGCAATTAGATCTCCTACTTTGGTATAAACTGTTAGGGTGTTGTTTGTTGTGATTTCTCCCGCTAAAGCCCCTTGGGTGTCATATTCTAACTGTTTTACAATATCACCTTTGGCGTTTATAATGGCTGAAATACCTGTGTTTGCACTACGTACTACATCGCGACGTGTTTCAATAGCGCGTAATCTTGCCAAACTTAAATGTTGTTTGTGTCCTTGGGTATTATTCCACCAAGCATCGTTAGTAATAATTGCTAAAAAGTTAGCCCCATTTCTGGCATATTCTGTGACAAACTCCCCATAAACAGATTCGTAACAAATAATAGGTGCCGCTTTAAATTTAGGATTTGTTCCGGTAAATACCGTTCTGTAATCTTGTGTGGTTTTCATGGCTACAGTTCCTCCAAGATCAATCATTTTGTCTCCTATAAGAGGTTTTAAAATACTTTGATACGGGAAGTTTTCAACCCCAACGACTAATTTGGATTTATTATATACCGCAACATCATTAGCGCTATTAATTAATATGGCCGAGTTATAATCGTCATACCACAGGTTGTCCTTTAGTTGATTAGACTGTGGTTTTACATCTGCTTTATTATGAATAAAATTAATAAAGGATACGCCCGTTAGAATATTTAGGTTAGGATGTTCGCTCACATAGCTTTTCAGCTTGTGTTTTAGCAAACTGTTATCAAATTGTTTGACTCTAATATTATCGGCAAAATAGGTTTCGGGTGCTAAGATAAAATCGGTGCTATCTGTGATTTTAGTCTCTGCTAATTCTAATAGTAGATCGGCAAACTGTATGTTTGTTTTGCTGTATTTGTCTCCGTAAGGATCAATATTTGGTTGTATAGCGATTACTTGTACTGTATCCCCTTGGTTGGTGTAGGTGTTGTATCTGATTAAAGACGCGGCAATAGGTAAGCCAATAAGTAATATCACTTTTACAGCTAATGGTTTTAAAAACTGTTTTAATTCGGTTTTAGTGGTATTTACAAGTGATTTGAAGACTAAAATGTTTACCAACCATATCCAAAGTGTGCCTCCAAAGGTTCCTGTGTATTCGTACCATTGTATCCAGGTATAGTATTCTGAAAATCCGTTTCCTAAATTTAGCCACGGCCAAGAAAATTCCCAACCTAAGTGTAGTTTTTCAAAAGCGATCCAAAGGGCGATTAAAAATATAAGCGCTTTGTTGGTTGTGGTGCGTTTTGATATGCTGTGGTACATGACAATAATAGCTGCCATTAATGCTGAGTTGACTAAAATAGCAAAACTAGCACCAAAAGGATCTGCATATTGTAGCCAATTTGTGGTGATATAATTCCAGATAAAAAAACTGAGGTATGAAAGTCCGAAAACAGTTAGTTTTTTATGTTTTATTTCTGAATTTCTAATGCTATGTTCTACAAAAAGTAAGGGTACAAAGGCAAAAAACAGGAGTAGGGGCATTCCGTAAGTTGGCCATCCTAATGCTAGCAGCAGTCCGGAACCTATGGCAAGTAAGGCTTTTTTCATTATCTAAAAATACTAAAATCAAGTTTTAAAGAAAATACATTAGAGTATAAGGCGGCACTTTGGTCCCCTATATCTGTAAAGGCATAATCTATTTGAATTCCTCTATATTTAAAACCGACCCCAAAATTAGGTTGAAAGGTTACCGATTCAGAATCATCAAATTGTACTTCATTTTGAAAATTTCCTACCCCAGCTCTTAAAAACACAAGGTCGGTATAGCCAAATTCAAACCCTAAAGCTGGGTTTATACTAGCTACCGATGTTGAAAACACATCGTTATTTTGTTCAAAACGCACATTTAAATCTAAAGCCGTTAAGAGAGAATAATCGTAGTGGAATATAAATTTTTTAGACATTCCTATTTGAAGTTTAGGAATGGTAAGTTCAGTAGTTTCTGGAAGCGTTTGGTTTTCGCCATCAATAGCACCGCTAATTTGTGCAAATTTATCTTCATTAATCGTCCACGCATTAAATGTTGTGGTGATATCTCTCGCCATGATTCCAAATTTCCAATTGTTTTTTGATTCAAATTGCACTCCGGCATCTAAACCAAAGCCCCAAGACGAGGCGAAATCTCCAATAATACGGCGGATCACTTTGGCGTTTACCCCGTAGCTAAATCCTTCAAATTTAAGTTTTCTAGCGTAGGAAAATGTTAATCCGTAATCGGCTGTTGAAAATAATTCAATACGGTCGTAGTTAATGTTTCCTTGATCGTCAATTAATTGTGTGGTATCTAAAATGTCATCGACTCCAAATCTAATTAATGATATCCCAATAGCGCTTTCTTTATCTAAAGGCATTCCGTAAGCGATATAGTTGTAATTGGCAATATTTGCAAAATAACTAGAGTGCATTAAGGCGAGTTGGTTATCCTCTAAATTAACTAATCCCGCAGGATTCCAATAGCCCGCATTCACATCATCAGTAAACGATGATACAGCATTACTCATTCCAAGAGCTGCAGCATCTACACCAATATTCATAAATTCATTTGAGTATTTACGAGTGGTTTGTGCTGTAACTATCGTTGTTATAAGCGTAAAAGCGAGAAGGATATAATTTTTCAATAGCAGAATTTTTTACAAAGATGCACAATATTTTTAACCTATTAAACAGTAATTTAAATGAGATATTGTATAAGAGTTGTATTTGTGCTAAATAGTTTGCTATTTTTACAAAAAACTTAAGTATGGCTTTTAAAAAGCAAATTCCGAATCTAGTGACGCTTCTTAATTTATTTTGTGGCTCAATTGCTGTGATTTTTGCCGTTAATAACAATTTTGTAGGGACTGCAATTTTTGTGTTTTTAGGTATCTTTTTTGATTTCTTTGACGGACTTCTAGCACGTAAACTAAATGTGCAAAGTGAACTTGGTTTGCAATTAGACTCATTAGCCGATATGGTGACGAGTGGTTTAGCCCCAGGGATTGTGATGTTTAAAATGCTATCAACCACATTAGAAACAGCTGCAGTAGAAGATTGGACCAGCAGCTTGCCTTGGCAGGATATTCAGGTTTTATTATTGGCTTCTGTGGGCTTATTTATCACTTTAGCTTCTGCCTACCGTTTGGCGGTTTTTAATTTAGATGATGAGCAACAAACCTATTTTAAAGGGTTACCAACCCCTGCAAATGCGTTGTTGATTATCTCTTTACCTTTAATTTTAAAATACCAGTATAGTGATGCTATTGCCGCTTTTATTTTAAATCCTTGGTTTTTAATTGCACTCACTTTTTTAAGTTGTTATTTATTAAATTCTAGTATTAAATTATTTGCCTTAAAATTTAAAGATTGGAGTGTTGCTAATAACCGTTTACGTTATGGGTTTATCGTATTGTGTATCGTGTTGTTACTCGTATTTCATTTTATAGCCATTCCGTTAATTATTGGCGCTTATGTATTGCTTTCGGTTATTTCAGAACAATTTACTAAAACACAACATTAAATGGCATCAGGATTTTTTGCATTATTAGATGATATTGCGGCACTTATGGATGATGTTGCTGTAATGAGTAAGGTGGCTACTAAAAAGACTGCCGGAATTTTAGGTGATGATTTGGCTGTAAACGCCGAAAAAGCCTCAGGCTTTGTCGCTTCTAGAGAAATTCCTGTTTTATGGGCCATTACAAAAGGGTCTATGATTAATAAACTTATTATTTTGCCTCTTGCCTTTTTATTGAGTGCTTTTTTACCTTGGATGATTGATGTTGCTTTGGTACTTGGAGGTGTTTATCTCGCTTATGAAGGTGCAGAGAAAATTTACGAGGTTATTGTACCGCATGAGAAAGCACATGTTGCTGCATTTCAGAAAGATATCCCCGAAGCTGAAATATTAACTATTGAAAAAAAGAAAATAAAATCTGCTATTGTCACCGATTTTATTCTTTCTGTTGAAATTGTAATTATTGCTTTAGGTTCTGTTTTAGAACAAAACTCAGCAACGCCATTAACAGAGCAAATTATGGTTGTTTCGTTTATAGCTTTATTAGCTACAGTAGGTGTATATGGTATTGTAGCACTTATAGTGCGTATGGATGATTTTGGGTATCGTTTACTAAAAATTAGTGATAATGCTAAAAGTATATCGAGCCGTATTGGCCATTTTTTTGTAAATGCTTTGCCTTGGGTTATTAAAAGTTTGGCCGTAGTTGGTACGATTGCTTTACTGTTGGTAGCCGGCGGAATTTTTGTACACAACGCGTATTTACCCTTTCATCATTTTCTTGACTCATGGCCAGATATGGCTAGAGAATTTATTGTAGGATTAGGAGTTGGCTTTGCCGTTTTACTCGTGCTTAGTAGCGTTAAAGCAATCGTGAAAATGGTTAAAAAATAAGGTTGATGTCTTAAAAGTGAATTTTCTTTTTACGCAATTCAAAATTCTGACCTAAATACACTTTACGTACCATTTCATCTGCTGCTAAATCTTCAGGGATTCCTGCTTTTAAGATACTCCCTTCAAACATAAGGTAGGTTCTATCGGTAATCGCTAAAGTTTCTTGTACGTTGTGATCGGTAATTAGAATCCCAATATTCTTTTTAGTTAATTGTGCTACAATACGTTGGATGTCTTCAACTGCTACAGGATCTACCCCAGCAAAAGGTTCATCTAATAAAATAAAGTTAGGATTGGTGGCCAGTGCACGTGCAATTTCAGTTCTACGACGTTCCCCACCAGATAATAAATCTCCTCTACTTTTTCTAATGTGTCCTAAACTAAACTCTTCAATAAGCGATTCCATTTTATGAAGTTGCTCTTTCTTAGACATTTTAGTTAGCTGTAAAACACTTAAAATATTGTCTTCAATACTGAGTTTTCTAAATACTGAAGCTTCTTGAGCTAAGTACCCAATTCCGTTTTGCGCACGTTTGTACATTGGATATTTAGTAATATCTGTATCGTCCAAATAAATATGTCCCCCGTTAGGTTTAATTAATCCTACTGTCATATAAAAAGACGTAGTTTTTCCAGCACCGTTAGGTCCTAATAATCCTACAATCTCTCCTTGGTTAACTTCTAGAGATACTCCTTTTACAACTTTACGTCCTCCGTAGGACTTCATTAAATTTTCGGTTCTTAACTTCACGTGGCTATATTCGTTTTTTGTGCATTACAATGACAAATTTACAATTTTTAATTTGATTAAAATATGTTTTATACAACTGCAAAATAGACTTAAAAGTGTGTTTGCTTTCTATTTTAACAGCATTTTAGGTTCTGTTGTTATGTGACTTGGTTTAAGCGGTTTTTTTTAATCTTCAGTATTTAACCTCATTTTTAACAAATCGGGTTTAAATCCTTTTTTATTATAAGCCTTTATAGCGCTTGTGTTTTCGGCATAAACATCTAATTGAATTTCTGTTACATTTCTTTTTTTTACTTTATCTATTAAGGCCTCAATTATTTTACCATTAATTCCTTTTCCTCGATGTTCTGGTGATACATACATAAACCCTAGGTAGGCGTATTTTTCATGTTTTTTATGAGGCTTAGCGTTGTAAATACGTGCATATCCAGAAGCTACAATTTGTTCGTTTATATGGGCAACTAGTAGATGTGCATCTTCGTCTTGAATAAGTTTTGTTAGGTTGTAATATGTAATAGGATCTTTTTTTAAATATGGCGCAAATGGGCGTTCATATGCTATAACCTCTTGTTCAAATAATTTTAAATTATCTAAATCATTATTGTTAGCTTCGCGTATTTTGATATTTGTTTCTGGCATATTAATTTTAGTAAACTATAGGTTGTGTTTATCTTGAAACTAAAGGTAAAGCGAATTGATGAATTATTTATAAAAAAAAACGGGAAGACAATATTGTCTTCCCGTTTTTTAAGTGTGAGTTATTATTTTGCTTGGTTCTCTAAAGCTTCCCAATATTCATAGGCTTTACGCAAATGCGGGATTACAATTGTACCTCCTACAAGTGTTGCAATACCTAAGGCTTCGCTAACTTCTTCTTGACTTAAACCTTCTTTGTGAGCGGTTTCTAAGTGGTATTTTATACAATCATCGCAACGTAAAACTGTTGAGGCTACTAAGCCTAAAAGTTCTTTTGTTTTTACATCTAGTGCACCAGCTTTAAAGGCATTGGTATCTAGATTGAAAATACGTTTTATAATTTTGTTGTTATCGTCTAAAATTTTATCATTCATTTTAGCACGATATGCGTTAAAATCGTTTACAATATCAGCCATTTTTTGTTGTCTTTTTCTTTTGTTTTTTAATTACAATTTTTGAGATGTAGATACTTGCTTGGTATAAAATTAATATAGGAATTGCTACAATAATTTGACTTGCAAGATCTGGAGGTGTAATAACAGCAGAAAGAATTAAAACTAATACGAGAGCAAATTTCCTGTATTTTCTTAAAAATTCCGGCGTTACTAAACCGATTTTTGTTAGGAAATAAATAATAATAGGCAACTCAAAAATAAACCCAGAAGCTAATGCCGATGAGCGTACTAAGGCAATGTATGAGCTAATATCAATTTCATTTGAAATTTCGCTACTTACATTGTAAGTTCCTAAAAAGTTAATAGAAAGCGGAGTTACTACGTAATACCCAAATAATACCCCTGTAAAAAACAGGAGCGAGGTTACAATAATAAACCCTTTTGAGTGCTTGCGTTCTGTTTCGTGTAAGCCGGGACTAATAAAACTCCAGAATTGATAAATCACATACGGGAATGCGATAATTAATCCTGAGTAAATTGAGGTCCAGATATGTGCCGAAAATTGCCCACCCATCGTTCTATTTTGAATTCTAAAAGGCAGTTCTTCTGCGCAAAAAGTAGAATCTATGCCAAAAAACGTCGCAATATCACAGAGGTATTTATAGGTAGGAAATGTCATTTGTTTAGGGCCAAAAATGATGACGTCAAAAATAAATCCTTTAAATATAAATGCAATAATCCCACCAATAAGTATGGATAATGTTGCTCTAATTAAATGCCAACGTAAATCTTCAAGATGATCTAAAAACGACATCTCGTTATTTGTGGTTTGTGCCATTATATAATTCCTTCTTTAATTAAATCGTGTATATGTACCACACCTGCGTATTGGTCGTTATTTTCTACCAATAATTGCGAAATGCCATTATTTTCCATAATCTCCATAGCCTCAACGGCCATAGCGTCTTCTGAAATGCATTTAGGCTTGCTGCTCATGATGTCTTCCGCCGTAAGGTGTATAAAATCGTTATTTTTAGTTAACATACGTCTTAAATCTCCATCGGTAATGATTCCTACAATTTTACCATCTTCAACAACTGCGGTTACCCCTAAGCGTTTTTCGGTAATTTCAACAATTACCTCTTTTACATTTGTTTTAAGGCCTACTTGAGGTTTTTCGTTAACAGAAGATAAGCCTTTAACACGTAGGTATAAACGTTTTCCTAAAGCACCTCCTGGATGATATTTAGCAAAATCTTTACTTGTAAATTCTCTTAATTCTAATAAACACACTGCCAGAGCATCTCCCATTACTAATTGAGCCGTTGTACTTGTGGTAGGCGCTAAATTATTAGGGCAAGCTTCTTTTTCGACATGTACATTTAATATATAGTCTGCTTGTTGTCCTAAAAAGGACTCTTTATTACCTGTAATGGCAATCATTTTATTTTTAGCATTTTTGATTAAAGGCACTAATACCTTTATTTCGGGCGTGTTTCCACTTTTAGAAATACAAATCACCACGTCATCTTCTAGGACTAAACCTAAATCACCATGTATGGCATCTGCAGCATGCATAAATACAGCAGGAGTTCCGGTAGAATTTAAAGTGGCTACAATTTTATTGGCAATTATGGCACTTTTACCGATTCCTGTAATAATTACCCTACCTTTAGAGTTATAAATAAGATTTACCGCCTCAGCAAAGTCATCGTCAATTAAATTGTTTAAATTAGCAATAGCATCACGTTCTAAATTGATGGTTTTTTTTGCCGTATCGAGGATTGAATTTTTAGTGTTCAAAATTTATTGAATTTTAGGTTTGGTGCGACTAAAGAAATTATTATCTTTAGTCTTCTGCAAATGTATATAAAATAGTAATAGGGATTAATGAGTATAAAAGAAATTGACTTACATGCAGCTCTAAAGCAATACTTTGGTTTTTCAAAGTTTAAGGGCCTTCAAAAAGATGTTATTGAAACACTGCTTTCTGGGAAAGATACGTTTGTTATCATGCCTACAGGTGGTGGTAAATCAATGTGTTACCAGTTACCTGCGTTAATGCAAGAGGGGACCGCCATTATTGTGTCGCCTTTAATTGCGTTGATGAAAAATCAAGTAGATGCCATTAGAGGGATCTCGAAAGAAGAGGGTGTTGCACATGTTTTAAATTCATCTTTAAACAAAACGGAAGTTAGAAAAGTTAAAGAAGATATCACCAATGGTGTTACTAAATTGCTTTATGTTGCTCCAGAATCGTTAACAAAAGAGGAACATGTTGAGTTTTTACGGACCGTTACCATCTCTTTTATGGCTGTTGATGAAGCGCATTGTATTAGCGAATGGGGTCATGATTTTAGACCTGAGTACAGAAACTTACGACATATAATAAAACGTATAGGTGATAATATTCCTATAATAGGGCTTACAGCTACGGCAACTCCTAAAGTACAAGAAGATATTTTAAAGAGTTTAGATATTACAGGCGCTACTACTTTTAAAGCGTCCTTTAATAGACCAAATTTATATTATGAAGTACGCCCGAAAACTAAAAATGTAGATGTTGATATCATCCGATTTATAAAAAGTAATGATGGTAAGTCTGGGATTGTATACTGTTTAAGTAGAAAACGTGTTGAAGAACTGGCGCAGGTTTTACAAGTAAACGGTATTAATGCAGTACCCTATCATGCTGGTTTAGACCCTAAAACCCGAGTAAAACATCAAGATATGTTTTTAATGGAAGATGCCGATGTTGTAGTGGCTACTATTGCTTTTGGGATGGGTATTGATAAACCAGATGTACGTTTTGTAATTCATCATGATATTCCAAAAAGTATAGAAAGTTATTACCAAGAAACAGGACGTGCAGGACGAGATGGTGGAGAAGGCCATTGTTTGGCTTATTACGCTTATAAAGATATAGAAAAATTAGAAAAATTTATGTCGGGGAAACCTGTTGCAGAACAGGAAATAGGCCATGCTTTGTTACAAGAAGTTGTTGCATTTGCTGAAAGTTCAGTCTCTAGACGTAAATTTATATTGCATTATTTTGGTGAAGAGTTTGATAACGACACTGGCGAAGGAGGTGATATGGATGATAATATACGTCACCCTAAAAAGCAAAAGGAAGCTCAAAATGATGTGGCTACCTTATTAGATGTGGTTAAAAAAACCAATGAAAAATATAAATCTAAAGATTTAGTGCAAGTGATTATTGGGCGTTCAAATGCTTTAATTTCTTCACATAAAACTGATGGTCAACCCTTTTTTGGTATTGGAAAGCAGTATGACAGACGCTATTGGATGGCTTTAATTCGCCAGGTTTTAGTTGCAGGATTTCTTAAAAAAGATATTGAAACTTATGGTGTTTTACGATTACCACAAGCTGGACATGACTTTTTAGAAAATCCGACATCATTTATGATGACTGAAGATCATGTTTTTGATACTATTAATGACGATAGTATTATTACAGCAGCAAAAGGAGAAGGTGCTGTTGCGGATGAGAAACTTATGGCCATGCTTAAAGACTTGCGAAAACGTAATGCTAAAAAATTAGGTGTGCCTCCATTTGTGATTTTTCAAGATCCATCTTTAGAAGACATGGCTTTAAAATACCCTATTAGTTTAGAGGAATTAAGTAATGTACATGGTGTTGGTGATGGAAAAGCTAAAAAATACGGAAAAGATTTTGTAAAGCTTATCGCTCAATATGTTGATGAAAATGACATTATGAGACCAGATGATATGGTGGTGAAAAGTACCGGATCTAATTCGGCATTAAAACTATATATCATTCAAAATGTAGATAGAAAATTACCCTTAGATGATATTGCATCATCTAAAGGCATGAAAATGCCAGATTTTATAAAAGAAATGGAAGCTATTGTGTATTCTGGAACCAAATTAAATATCAATTATTGGATTGATGATGTTTTGGATGAAGATCAACAAGAAGAAATTCATGACTATTTTATGGAATCTGAAAATGATAAAATAGATGAAGCTATTAACGAATTTGACGGCGATTATGACGACGAAGAATTACGTTTATATCGTATAAAATTTATTAGCGAAGTCGCTAATTAATAATAAACCTACACTATTCCTCTTCTGTTACATCAATAGGAGAGGAGTATATTACAAACTCCAATTGGTGTTTTTTACAACTAAGCAGTATATTTTTTATAGCTGCTTTTTTTATTTTTAGGCTATCTGCTTCTTCAATCTGAAAATCTATTTGAGTGACACTTCTGTTGGGAACACTTGAAGCTTCAGACTCTAGTTCTACCATATCAGAATTTAGCTTCAGAGTAAAATTCACACCTTCAATAGTTAATTGCGCGCCTTTTATGGTTTTAATATGAAAACCACCAATAATTATAGTTTTCATAAAATGGTATCCCCCCAATTCGCTCATTCCTGCGTACATGACATTATTCACTGCAGTTGCAAACGGCGTATCTTCTACATCATTAATAATAGCTTCGGTATGATCTTCTTGAGATACTTGTTGTTTCGCTTTAGCGCCACCAAATACTGCTTTTAATTTTGAGAAGGGTGATTTCATAGTTTTTATGTTTTTTACAAAACTACCTTTAATAATTACAAGATACAAACTACAATACTGAAGTGGTGCATTTTCAACTAAGTTCACTATCTTTGCAGCTTTAAATATAAATATACAGACATGCAAGACGGTTTATACGCAAAATTTAATACTACAAAAGGTGACATTTTAGTTGCTTTAGAATTTGAAAAAACACCAGGAACAGTTGGTAATTTTGTAGCTTTAGCTGAAGGGAATTTAGAAAATTCAGTAAAATCTCAAGGAACACCTTACTATGATGGATTAAAATTTCACAGAGTAATTCCAGATTTCATGATTCAAGGAGGTTGTCCTCAAGGCACAGGAACAGGAGATGCAGGTTATAAATTTGATGATGAGTTTCATCCAGAATTAAAGCATGATGGCCCAGGAGTTTTATCTATGGCAAATGCAGGACCAGGAACTAACGGAAGTCAGTTTTTTATCACTCATATTGAAACACCTTGGTTAGATAATATGCATACCGTTTTTGGTAAAGTGGTAGAAGGACAAGATGTTGTTGATGCTATTGCTCAAGGTGATGCTATTGAAACTTTAGAAATTATTAGAGTTGGTGCAGCTGCAGAAAACTTTAATGCTGTTGAATCTTTTAGAACTTTTGAAGGTTCTCGTGAAAAAAGAATAGCAGAAGAACGTGATGCAAAGCGTGCAGAATTAGATAAACTAGCCGTAGGTTTTGAAGAAACTGAAAGTGGTTTACGTTACCAAATTTTACAAAAAGGAACAGGTGCTAAAGCAGAAGCTGGTAAAACAGTATCTGTACACTATAAAGGTCAATTAGCAGACGGAACTGTTTTTGATTCTTCTTACAAACGTAAGCAACCTATTGATTTTCAAGTAGGAGTTGGTCAAGTGATCTCTGGATGGGATGAAGGAATTTGTTTATTAAACGTTGGTGATAAAGCCCGTTTAGTAATTCCTAGTGATTTAGGTTACGGAAGTAAAGGCGCAGGAGGTGTAATTCCAGCTGATGCTACATTAATTTTTGATGTAGAATTGATGGATGTTAAATAAGCACCTTTTACAATTATATATAAAAAAGCACCTTAATTGGTGCTTTTTTTATGCCTAAAAATGAGCTACTGATTCGCTTTTTATAACTTATTTACAATTGAGTCCTTAAAATTTACAGTTGGGAGCATTCCTTTTTTTAGATGCTTACAATCTGTAGATATTTGTATTATAATTTATAGGAAACAGCAACTATTTAAAATATTATGAGAAGAGACAGCAGGCTTATTTTACTATTTCGGCACTATTTACAAAAAGCATTACAAGATTTTACTAACTTTAAAAGAGAAAGTATTACTATTGAATATCAACTATTAAAACCCCATAGTTATAATGATAACATCTAAGAAGTATATTGGAATTACATTTATTATTGGATGCTTTGTGTATTTGATAGGGAATTTGTTTTATGACGGATTTCACTATGAGAGTCTCAACGACTTTTTTATCGATTTTGGGTTTTATCAATTGTATGGTTTTGTTTTAGGCTATTCAAATATGACTTTTTTCGATTATATGGCACGTCGTAATTGGTCTTCAGATAGTTATAAAAAACGAATTATTTTAGGCATTATCGGTTCTACTGTTTTAACACTTACAGGGCTGTTTTTAATACGGCTTTTAACCTCTTTAGTGTTTTTTGACCAATCATTTTCGTTCTTTTTTGCTCATGAATCTTTAAGAAATTATCAATTTGGGTTGTGGATTACCTTAAGCATTGTTATTGTTTTTCATATTGTATATTTTTATAATCGGTATCAGAAAAATAAAATACAAGAACAAAAAGTTATAGCTGGTACGGCTAGTGCTAAGTTTGATGCTTTAAAAAATCAATTAGATCCCCATTTTTTATTCAATAGTTTAAATGTTTTAACCAGTTTAATTGAAGAGAATCCTGATAATGCTCAAAAATTTACCACCTCATTATCTAAAGTCTATCGTTATGTTTTAGAACAAAAAAACAAGGATTTAGTAACTGTTGACGAGGAGCTTAATTTTGCACGTATTTATATGTCGCTTTTAAAAATGCGTTTTGAGGACAGTATTATTTTTGAAATTCCGGCGCAAGCCTCAAATGCTGAAAGTAAAGTGGTGCCGTTATCGCTTCAGTTATTATTAGAAAATGCGGTAAAACACAATATTGTTACTAGTAGTAAACCTTTACATATTAAAATTTATGAAGATACTCAGGGCTATTTGGTGGTAGAAAATAATTTACAACCCAAACAAATTTTAAATAAGAGTAGTGGTTTTGGTTTAGAAAACATTAAACAACGCTACCAATTATTAACCAATAAAAGTGTAACTATATCACAGCAAAGCTCATTGTTTACTGTAGCAATACCTATGCTTACCAAACATTTATCTATTATGAAAACAGCACAAACGTCAAATGAATATAGCGACAGTTATTTACGCGCCAGACAACATGTAGATAATTTAAAAGAGTTTTATTACAACCTTATTTCTTACTGTTTTGTAATTCCGTTTTTAATTTTCATCAACTATAAAACCTTTTGGGGCTTTCAATGGTTTTGGTTTCCGCTATTTGGATGGGGAATGGGGTTAGCGTTTCATGCGTATAAAGTGTATGTAAATGATGGTGTTTTAGGACGCGGTTGGGAAAAACGTAAGATTGAACAGTTTATGAAACAGGAATCACACACTAAAAAATGGGATTAATTATGGAACATTTAAACTATACAACCTCCAAAAATCAGGTAGATGCTGCGTATATAAAAAAGGAAGCATCTTATTTAAGAGCGAAAAAGAAAGTAGATAAAATTGTGGGGTTTTATTGGCATTTGGCGTCTTATGTGATTATTAATTTGTTTATTATTGGATCTATAGCCTTTAATAATCCCGAAAATGTATTTAGATATGCGACTTTTAGTACCGCTTTTTTTTGGGGAATAGGACTCCTATTTCACGGCTTGGGCGTTTTTGGTCCCGATATATTATTTGGAAAAGCTTGGGAAGACAAAAAAATTAAAGCCTTTATGGCAAAAGATAAACAACACTAGTTATGAGAGTTATTATTGTAGAAGACGAAAAACCATCGGCCCGCCGTTTACAGCGTATGTTGTTGCCTTTAGATATTACTGTTGAAGTTATGTTACATTCGGTTGAAGAGGCGATTGCTTGGTTTGAGACACATGAACATCCCGATTTAATTTTTTTAGATATTCAGTTGAGTGATGGTTTATCTTTTGAAATTTTTGAAGCTATAGCTATAGAATCTGCAGTTATTTTTACCACAGCTTACGATGCTTATGCTTTACAAGCTTTTAAATTGAATAGTATTGATTATTTATTAAAACCGATAGATGATGCTGATTTAGCAACTGCGGTTGAAAAATATAAAAGCAGAATCCCCGAAAAACAATCGGTAACTTTAGATCTTAATGCGATAAAAAATATGTTGATAACTCCTAAAGCTCCTGTGTATAAACAGCGGTTTTCAGTAAAAGTTGGTGCGCATTTAAAATTGATATCAATAGATACTATTGAATGTTTTTACAGTGAAAACAAAGGCACTTATGCCTATACGGTTGATAAACGCAGCTATTTATTAGATTATACTTTAGAGCAGTTAGAAGCAGAATTAAATCCGGATCAATTTTTTAGAACAAGCAGAAAGTTTTTTGTAAATATCCATGCGATAAAAGATATGGTAAGTTATACCAACTCTAGATTACAAATACAACTGAATATTTATAATGAAGAGGCTATTATTGTGGCTCGAGAACGCGTAAAGGATTTTAAAACCTGGTTAGAGTAGGTTTATTTTTCTTCAATTTTAGGAATGTCGTCTTCAATGATTCTGTTATCATCAAATGCAGAAGGTAATAATTTAGGGATAAATTTTATAAAGATAGGAAGTAAAATAGCGCCACCGGGTAACATGAAAATAGCTAAACTAGGTATCGATTTAAAGATATCTAGTAATTGATCTTGCATTTTTTTCTGTTCGCTTTCAGTCAGTGGTCTTGTGGTAGATTTTGTAAGTAAAATCATTAACTCTTTACTCTCTCTAAGTTCTTTTAAAAGCCGTTTGCTATTTCGTTTTATAAGTTTACTTACCATTTTGGTAGAGTTATCATAAAAACTCTGCACCATGTTTTTAGCATTTAATAATGCTATTTTATCTTTGTTTTCAGTATAAAAACAGTTGATATCTTCTACTGCTTGTTCTGTGATTTTAGTCTCTAAATTTAAATCTGAAGTCAGTTGTTTTAAAAATTGATGCTCTTCATTATCAATTACTTTATCGCTCCAAAGTGCCATACACACAATGTCAATAATATAGTATTTGCTTAATTCTTCATCTATATAATTAATAACATCATTATAAGTAAATAACGGACTGCTTTTGTAGCGTAAAGACGATTCAATAAGTTTTATAAGTCCTTCGTCATACTTTGTTTTTTCGTTTTTAAATTCAAATACAGTAATTATAGAAGTTTCAATAGCGGCTTCAATATTCTTAATGTAGTCTTTAGAAACTTGTGTGTTTTTAAGGTAATTCTGATAGGCTAAAACATCAACAAAAAGGAGTGCGTTTGTAATTAGGTAATTAAAATTCTTAGTTAATACGTTGTCATCAATATGCACACGCTTATTAATCATAGACTCTAAAAGCTCTGTAGATTTCTTTTCACCAAGTAATTCTTCAAAAAATGAAGATTTGTATTCATCGACTTCAGTATAAAAATTTAAAACACTTTCTGTAAACTCTATTTCGGGTTTATGTTGGTTATAAATGTATAAAAAAGACAATAATAGATTGACTTTGCTAATTTCTTCATTAGTAAAATCATAATTTTTTACAGCATTATTAACCACTGCAATATTGGTTCCGTAAATAAAACCAGCATGTTTAAGGTGTTTGTAAAAATCAGCCTTAGGTAGTTGTATCCCGCTTTCTGTCTGGTCTGCCTCTTTTAATAATTTTTTTATCCAGCCATTTGCCGATGGATTCATAGTCTTTATAATTATAGGATAAAGATACTTTTTATCTCTTAAACAGGGCGTGATTTTATTTTTTTTAAAAAAATATAAAACCGCCTCTATCATTTTCTCGTAGGTAGAACAGAGACACTAATAATTAACAAAATCTCAAAATTATGAAAAGAACAAAAATTTTAATGGCAACAGCAGCCATCGGTATTGCATCATTTGTTGCATTTGCAGCAGATCATATTGATGCGCCAGCAGTACAAGGTGGTACCAGTGATATCACAGATTTCTATGCCTTTCAAGGAGAAGACACCAACAACATTGCATTTGTTGCCAATGTGCAAGGTCTTTTAGGAGCTGGAAGTGATACGCAAAACGCCGCGTTTGATGAAAACGTATTAGTAGAAATTAATATTGATACTGATGGTGACCATATTGAAGATTTAGTTATTCAAGCTACGGCTAGAGATGGTAAAATGTATGTTTTTGGTCCGGAAGCTCCTTCTCAAACTGGATTAAACAGTAGTATTTTATTTGATTCAGCACATCAAGTTGTTGTAGATATTACCGCTTACGGCGCATCTCCAATTGTAGCAACTGCAGGAGGCATTCAAGCTTTTGCAGGTCCTAGAGACGATCCTTTCTTTATGGATTTTGCACGTTACGGTCAAATTATTGGCGGTATGGAAACAGAATTTGCTAGTCCTGGTTCAGACACTTTTGCAGGAACAAATGTAATGTCTATAGTTGTTGAAGTTCCAAAATCTATGATTGGAGGTTCTGGAACCATTAATACTTGGGTAGAGTCAAAAAGAAAACAATAATCTTAAAAAATTTAGAACAGATGAAATTTAATAATATAAAACATATCGCACTTGCCATTTTAGTATCAGCAACCGCTTTTAACTGTAGTAATGATGACGATAATAGTACAGAAAATGTAGGCTTAAACTTTTTAGGAACCTACGCACAAGAAGATCAAATGGGACGACCAGCAGTAAATACTGTATTTGTTTCAGCAGATTCAAAAGATACTTTTAATACCACTATTCCTTCGGAACAAAGTGCTGCATTCCAAACCATGTTTCAAACTAATTTAGAAGCTTTAAGTCCTGCATACAATATGCCAACCGATGCTAACGCATTAACTTTAACATCGGCACAATTTACAGGATTGTTAGCTACAGATGTTTTAAACGTGTCTTTAGATGGCACCACCACATTTTATGATGGTACCAATGTATTAACAGGTAGAGCTTTATCTGATGATGTGATTACGGTAGAATTATTATTGATTTTTGGAGGAGAAGATTTCTCTGAAAACCCAGGATTATCTAATGATAATGTAGATGCAAATGACAAAGAATTTTTAACGTCATTCCCTTACTTAGCTTCAGCTTGGTAAACTACTAATACCTATTCTGAAGTGAGGCGCTTGTGTGTCACTTCAGAATAATTTTAAACCAAAAAACTCACCATTACCCCCAAATCATGAGACTAAAACATACACTTCCCCTTTTTTTATTAGTACTTATTTTTAGCTGTAATTCTAAAACAGTCACTCATAAAGAAGATTATAAAACCTACATGACTACCACAATTGACACCCCCGAAATGATGGCTAATGTAGAATTATGGACCAACAAACTAGAGGCCACTCCAACACAATTTCCTTACTACGGAAAACGCGCCAGTGCCTATTCGAAATTATTTAATACTACCGGAGATATCTCTTATTTAATTAATGCTGAAAGTGATTTATTAACCGCACTTAACATGTCGGGAGGCAATAACTCTTCATATTTAAAAAGTTTAGCATCCAACTATATTTCTCAACACCGCTTTAAAGAGGCATTATCACTTTTAAAACAAGCAGAAGCTAATGGAGATAAATTAAATGGGACTAAAAAAATGCTATTTGATGTGTATTTAGAATTAGGGAATTTTATTTATGCTGAGGCGTATTTAAAAGCGCTTAAAAATACATCAGATTTCGATTATTTAATACGTTTAGCAAAATGGGAAGATCATAAAGGCAATTTAGACGGCGCTATTATTAATATGGAAAAGGCGACAGTTATTGCTGAATCGTCAAATATGAAAGGCACAAAACAATGGGCCTATACTAATTTGGCAGATTTTTATGGCCATTCTGGAGCTATTGAAAAATCGTATACCTATTTCTTAAAAGCTTTAGAGTTGGATCCTAATGATGCTTATGCAAAAAAAGGAATTGCTTGGATTATTTATTCTTATGAAAAAAATCCTGAAGAAGCTTTAAACATTCTTAACCATGTGACTTCTTACTATTACGCACCAGATTACGATTTATTAAAAGCTGATATTTCTGAATTTAAGAAAGATGAAGTTGCAAAGTCAGAATTTATAATGGCCTACAGAAAATCGGTTCAGAATAAACAATATGGGGCGATGTATAACGCTTATAACGTGCTGGTATATGCTGAAGATTTATTATTAACAGAACGTGCTATTGAAATTTCAGAACAAGAAATTAAAAACAGACCAACACCACATTCTTACGATTTATTAGCTTGGAGCTACTTTAAAAATGGCGCTGTTGATAAAGCCGTTGCGATTGTTGATAAGTATGTTGATGGACAAACTTTTGAGCCTAACGCATTATACCATACCGCAGAAATTTATAAAGCTGCAGGTAAACCTGATGCTGTAATCCTTTTAAAAGAAGAATTAATGGGGAGTTTATACGAATTAGGTCCAAATATGATCGCTAAAATTAACCAACTATAATTATGAAAAAGCACATTTTAACTCTCATCATTATGGGGTGTTTTTCCATAACGGCTCAAGCACAACATATAAAAGGTTTAATTTTAAATGAACTAAAGCAGCCTTTAGACGCTGCATATGTTTATAATTTAACTTCAGGAAGTCATACACATACTAGTGAAAACGGTGTGTTTATTATTTCAGAAACCAAAATAGGCGATTCTCTAAGAATTGGATTATTAGGATATAAAACACAACTCATAAAATTAGAAGATCACAAGATGACTACTGTTATTCTTCAAGAAAAAGCATTTCAGTTAGATGAAATGGTTCTTACCGAAGAATTAAGTACGGTAAGCACTATTTCTAGATTAGATTTAAGTATTACGCCTGTAAATTCTTCTCAAGAAGTGCTACGTAAAGTCCCAGGGTTATTTATTGGCCAGCATGCAGGAGGTGGAAAAGCAGAGCAAATATTTCTTCGTGGATTTGATATTGATCACGGTACCGATTTATCTATTTCTGTTGATGGCATGCCTGTAAATATGGTGTCTCACGCACACGGTCAAGGGTATAGCGATTTGCATTTTGTAATTCCGGAAACGGTTAATAAAATTGACTTCGGCAAAGGAAGTTACTACGCACAAGAAGGTGATTTTAATACTGCTGGTTATGTGAATTTTGAAACTAAAGATTATTTAAAAGAAAGTAGCCTGTCATTTTCTGCAGGACAATTTAATACGTTGCGTACTGTAGGATTATTCGACTTAATGAAATCTACAAAAAACCAGAATGCTTATGTGGCTTTCGAATATTTAGCAACCGATGGTCCTTATGAGTCTCCACAAAATTTTAATCGTGTTAACCTTTTTGGAAAATACGTCATGTTTTCTCCCGAAAATGATAAGTTGACTTTTACCGCATCTCATTTTACAAGTAGATGGGATGCTTCAGGTCAGATTCCGCAACGAGAAGTTGATAATGGAAATATTGATCGTTTTGGAGCTATTGATGCTACTGAAGGCGGCGAAACCGAACGCACCAATTTTAACGTGTCATTTGATAAATATATTAACGATAATACCACTTTTACAACCAATGCTTTTTATTCGCATTATGCTTTTGAACTGTACTCAAATTTTACTTTCTTTTTAGAAGATCCCATTAATGGTGATCAAATTAAACAGCAAGAAGACCGAAGTATTTTTGGTGTAAATACCTCTATAAATTATAATACTCGTTTAGGTGCTACCGCTTTTAATTTAACCACAGGTTTAGGTGTGCGTCATGATATTGTTGATGATATAGAACTGTCTAGAACATTAAACCGCACAACAACATTAGAAAACCTTCAATTAGGCGACATTAATCAAACAAATATTGATGCTTTTGTAAATGCTGAATTTGAATTTGGAAAGTTTAAAGTGGCGCCGGCATTACGTTTAGATTATTTTAAATTTATGTACAATGATGCTTTAGTGACAGATTATAACACACAGTCTCAAACCAAAGTTTTATTGAGTCCGAAATTAAACTTCTACTACAATGCTCAAGATAATTTACAGTTGTATTTAAAATCTGGAATTGGATTTCACTCTAACGATACTAGAGTAGTGGTTGCTAATGGAGGTGAAGCTATTTTACCAAGATCTTATGGTGCAGACTTAGGAACCGTATGGAAACCATTCCCAAAATTAGTAGTAAATTCTGCACTGTGGTATTTATACTTAGAACAAGAATTTGTGTATGTTGGCGATGCTGGTATTGTAGAGCCTAGTGGAAAAACTAGACGTTACGGCTTAGATTTAGGTTTGCGTTATCAAATGAATGATTGGTTATTTTTTGATACCGATGCAACACTTACAAATGCAAGAAGTATTGACGATCCAGACGGACAAAACTATATTCCTTTAGCTCCAGATTTTACACTTACCGGAGGCATATCTGTAGATGATTATAAAGGGTTTTCAGGAGGATTACGTCTTAGGTATCTAGATGATAGAGCAGCAAATGAAGATAATTCAATAGTTGCTAAAGGTTATACTGTTACAGATTTTAATGTAAATTATACTATAAATGATGTTACGTTAGGTGTTGCTATTGAAAACTTATTTGATGTAGAATGGAATGAAACTCAATTTGTAACCACATCACGTTTACAAAGCGAAACTGCTCCAGTTGAAGAAATACATTTTACTCCCGGAACACCATTTTTCCTAAAAGGAACAGTGACTTATAAATTTTAAAATAATTTAATCTGTCGGGAAGCAGGTTGAGTTTCGTTGATTGCTAACAAAGAACGTTAGTTTTTAGTATAAATAATTGATTAGTAGTGTTATTCTTATTTATACTGTTTTGAGATTTTTGTTAGAAAAACACCTGCGTATTATACGCGGGTGTTTTTATTTTTAATAGCTTTTTAAGCTGTTTAATTCTGTTTTGATATCCATATAACTACTGCTCTCCAACAGATCTATTTTGTTATTATAAGTGATTATACTATTGTTTTATTGAAATTGTAACAGTAAGGATTTTAGTAAGAACTTCTATCTCTATTTTTTTATCACCTATTTATAACATCAAAATAATCTTTACCAAAAAAGGAGTGATGCTTGTCCTTTTTTATATTGAGCAGTAACTTTAATTAAGTTCATATGTTTACTACTGTAAAATTATAAAACAGCCTCTATGCAAGTTGATTATTTGAAAATTTCGCATAAAAAAACCACCAAGTTTTACAAGGTGGTTTTTAATATAAAATTTATTCTTTTTAAGGTGTACTAGCTACAATACCAAGTGTATATAATTGTTCCATAGTTGGTGATTCACTTCCGCCTTCTGGCTCTAAAGTAATCCCAAATGCCTGACTTTCGTTGGTATTAGCAATAGCAAATATTTTATTATCGTCGGTATTAAAATCGTCAATAGTTCCTAAACTAGTAGGGGTTAACGGGTTTAAAGTTAACGACCAAACTTGCCATACTTTTCCTTCTGGAGCATCAGGTAATCCTTGAGCATCTACGTAAATTGTATTGTCTTTTTTGTTCCAATATACTTTGGAGTAAGTTGCAGCGTAGTCGCCTTGTCCACCAAGCGGAACAGCTAAAATATCTTTATCTCTAATTACGTTTAATAGATTTTTAGCCGCAGCCAAATTGGTTTTTGCAGCTTCTATTTGTAACTCTAAATATTGATTTTTAATTTCAACAGTTTGTAGGTTAGATTTTAAATGATTGGTATCGTTAAGTGTCCATAATAAACCAGCCGCTAATAAAACTGAAGCTGCCCAACCGGAGTAAGACATCCAATTTGTTTTGTTTGCTTTAAGATTTACAACTTTTGTGTCTGTGGTATTTAATTTATCTTTAAAAGACTTAAAATCTACAGCGTTTGGTGATGCGGCAGCAGTTAATTTTACAACTGCAGCTTCTATTTCTAAAACCTCTTGTAACAATTCTGGATATTGTTTCAAAAGCTCATAGACTGTCTGATTTTCTTCTTCAGAAAGTTTTCCAGCTACGTATAGCTCTAAAATACCTGATTCTATGTATGCGTTTATATCCATAATATTATAATACCATATCTCTTAATTGTTGAATACAGTTTCGGTTTCTTGTTTTTATTGTACCTATCGGAATTTGTAATTCTTCGGAAGCTTCTTTTTGAGTAAACCCTTTAAAATAAAGTGCCTC
The DNA here is from genome assembly GCF_052934785.1 of Lacinutrix undariae. NCBI lineage: Bacteria > Pseudomonadati > Bacteroidota > Flavobacteriia > Flavobacteriales > Flavobacteriaceae > Lacinutrix > Lacinutrix undariae. The sequence continues at coordinate 227,995 of NZ_CM128809.1, read as the reverse complement.
AATAATGGCTTTACATTTGTCTCCTAAATGGGTTACAAATTTTTTAATTCCAATAGCATCTGTACTTTCATCTAAATTATCGTTGCTTTCTATTATATCTACGAAAAAATCGGCATTGAGGTTTTGTTTAGATTGCTTAAATGTCTTAGAACGTGTTTTATCGATAGCCGTATTGCGGGCAATATTTAATATCCACGTAAAAAAACGGCCTTTTTTTGAAGAGTAAGTTTCAGCTTTATTCCATGCTTTTATAAACACATCTTGCATGAGTTCGTCGGCAATATCAGCGTCTTTAACAATGTTAAAAACAACACCATGTATGCTTTTACTATACATATTATATAGTTTTTGGAACGCAATTTGGTTTTTATCTTGAAATTGCTCTACAAGAAGGTCAATGTTTATCATATAGGGAGTACATTACTTTAATGTTCTAAAATACAAAAGCCATCATTAATATGATAGCTTTTGTATTTATTATTCTTTAACGCTGTTGTTTCCGTTAGTTGTACTACCTAGTTTTCACGTAAAAAAGTAGTGATTTCAATAGCAACATCTTCCCATGTTTTGCTAACGCCATCTGCTCCTTTGTGTAAATCAAAACATACTTTGTTTAAAGATTCTAGCGCTTCAAGAGCATTCCAGTTTTTTAAATCCATAGTTGTTGTCATTTTCACACGTCTTTCGTCAGTAATTTCAACTTCTAAAGGCAATTCGTTTGTAACGCCATTCATTGTAATAAAAGCAGTGTATTTATCATTGCTATATTTAAGTGTTCCTGTTAAAAACTCAGTATCTAACATGGCTCCAAAAAATGAGGCTTTTAGTTTTGAGTCTCTTCCGGCATCTTTAGTCATTAAGCTGCTTACAGGAATAGAAAACGTTAAGTTGTTTAATGCCTCTTGTGGCGTTTCTCCAGATTTTTCTTCAAAATTTAAAGTTGCAAATTCTCCTCCAACGGGTGTTTTTGCTGTTGTTTTATAAGCGGTCCAAGTAACTTTAGTAGCTTCTGGTTTTACAACAAATTGCTTACTAGCAACAACTTCTGTAGGCGCTTCATTAGCTTCCGTTTCTGTTGTTTTTTTATCCTTACAAGATGTGTTAAATACTAATGTAAATACAGCTAAAGTGAGCACAAATTTTTTCATTATAATAGGTGTTTTTGTTTTAATCGAAATTAAGGATTTAATCCTCCAATTCAAATTTATTAACAGCTTTCTTTTTTTGAAGTCTGTATTTGAATTTAAATTAGTGTTTTTTGATATATATGTTATTTTTGTTGGTGATTTTAAAATGAATTAACATTATTTTTGCGATATAATCAATATTATAAGTCGCTTTTTTTGTTAGAAAATTCGTACCTTTTTATAGTCTTAAAAGACATCAATTATACATCAAAAAATTAATACATATTATGAGAAAAATTATTGTACCTATTGACTTTTCAGAACATTCTGAATATGCTTTAAGAGCAGCAGCAACTATTGCTAAAAAAGAAAATGCTGAGGTTATAGCACTTCATATGTTAGAACTTTCGGATACGGTATTAACGAAAGCCGATTCAGAAAAAGATATGGAAACTATATTTTATTTGAAATTAGCTGAAAAAAAGTTCAATGAGTTTTTAGAAAAACCATATTTAAAAGACGTTAATGTAACTCCTATAGTGAAGCATTTTAAGGTATTTAGTGAAATTAGCGCTGTTGCTGACGAGCATGATGTAGATTTAATTATCATGGGGTCTCACGGTACAAGTGGTTTAAGCGAATTATTTGTAGGATCAAACACAGAGAAAGTTGTACGTTACTCTAATGTACCTGTTTTAGTAGTAAAAAATGATGTTGAAGCATCTACTTTTGATAATGTTGTATATGCTACAGATTTCTCTGAAGCTTCAATTCCTGCATTCAAGAAAGCAATTTCAATATTAAGTGCTGGTGTAGTTTTACACTTATTACACGTAAATGTTCCTGGAGATAGCTTTAAAAGTTCAGATGAAATAGACGCTAAAGTGGCTTCATTTTTAGAAAAAGCAGATGGTAATTTAGATCGTCTTCCATCGGTACATTACATAAGTGATTATACTGTTGAACGCGGAATTTTAAATCATGCTGCGAAACATAATTTAGATTTAATAGCTGTATCTACTCATGGTAGAACAGGAATTTCTCATTTCTTTGAGGGTAGTATTTCAGAAGATGTTGCTAACCATTCTAGCTTACCAGTAATGACTTTTAAACTGTAATAACACCGTTTTAATTTCAATATATACTAAAAAAGCCAACGTAATTACGTTGGCTTTTTTTATGATATAAACTTAAGTTTAGTGACAATCAATAGTTCCTGTAGCCATATCCATAGCAGGAGCAGGAGAGAGGTAAGGAATTCCTAAACCTAAACCTCTAATAATAAATAAAGCCCCTATAATAATTACAAATACAGGTATCGCTTTTTGTATACGTTGTTTTACGGTCGCATTTAAAAACTTACCTAAGTAAATAGCTGTAGTCATTAATGGGATTGTTCCTAATCCAAATAGTGCCATATATAAACCACCTTGCCATGCGCTAGACATTGCTAAAGAAGCAAAAACGCCCATGTAAACTAATCCACAAGGTAAAAATCCATTTAAAAAACCAATGGTTAAAAAGGTGTCGGCAGTTTTCTTTTTTAATGATTTTCCTAAAGCTGTTTTTACTTTAGAAATTACTTTATAAATAGGTTTTGAGAAATTATAAGCATTAAAAACTTTAGCAGGAATAAGTATCACCACTATCATTAATACACCAATCGCTATAGATAGCTGTTGTTGTAAACCAAAAATGTAAAGGCTTTTTCCAACCAGTCCAAAAAATAAACCAATACAACTGTATGCTAATAAACGCCCAAAATGATAAGTGAAAATTTGTGCTACTTTTTTTACTGAATTACTACGATCTACCGGCAGCATAAATGCAATTGGACCACACATACCCACGCAGTGAAAGCTACCCAAAAAGCCTAATATAATTGCCGACCAAATCATGATTCTAGTAAATAATTTCTTTTTTATACATATAGTCTTTACCTTCGTATGACCAATCTATTTTAATGTTCCAACGACCATCTAATAAGCGTTTGTCAGGTATGAGCAAATGAGTTTTTGACAAAGAGATAGGGATCTCAAAGTCAAATTGCTTATTAGACGGTCTATATAGGAACACTTTTCCAGTGATTTTTTCACTCTCAAAAGCTTCCGGAAAGTGAAGTTCAATACCTTCCGTAGATTTTTTCCAAGTAATATTTTCTGCTAATGTTTCTGCTTTTTTTTCTTTATTTAGATCATTCTGAAACTCTAGTTCTTGTCCGTAATAATCTTCTACCACTAAGTCATAATCGTATTTTTTATCTGTACTCATTGTAATAATGAAATACAAAATAAAACTCATAAAACTTAAAAAGGCAATTACAATTCCTGTTCCCCAATTTATTTTCATAACATTTCTGTTTTTATTCATTGTCATGGCATTCCCTTTCAGGTCAGTCTTTCACAACTCGCTCTCTGCGAGTAGCTCAAGCATTTTGCTCAATCCTTAATGCGGGTTTAAGCGTACCATGGTACTCATTATTAATTATAACTTCTAGGTCCTAAAAAGTTTACTGTTGTGGTTTCAATCATCTCATCACCACTATAAACCTCAATCATTAACTTGTTTTTATCTCCAGAAAGCAAGCTTTTATCAATTTCTATAAATAAAGTCCCTTCGGCTAATCCTTGTTGTGGTACTGTAAACCCATTGGTTGTTGATACCAATTTAATTTCACCTTTATACTTACGAAGTTTAAAGTTTACATTATTAATGTCTTTAGTTGTTTTGTTAACTAGTTTGTAAGTAAATACATTACTAATTATGTTACCTTCTTTATGTTCGTATAATTGTCCTGGTAATCTAAGCACAGTAGCTTCAACATCATTACGTAATAACAATAATCCTATAAAAACACCTGTTAAAATGGTAAGTACAGCAATGTAACCTTTCATTCTTGCTGTAAGCTTAAACTTTTCTTTCTTTTCAATTTCGTCTTCACTGGCGTATCTTATTAAACCTTTTTTAAGGTTGATACTTTCCATAATGTGATCACATTCATCAATACAAGCCGTACAGTTTACACATTCTAATTGTGTACCGTTTCTAATATCTATTCCAGTAGGGCACACGTTTACACATTGTAAACAATCAATACAGTCTCCATGTCCAGCAGCTTGACGGTCTTCGTTTTTTCTAAACTTTTTTCTACCATTTTCTGCTTCACCACGTTTATGATCGTAAGCCACAATAATAGATTTGTTGTCTAGTAATACACTTTGTAATCTCCCGTAAGGACAAGCGATAATACAAACTTGTTCTCTAAACCAAGCGAACACAAAATAAAATACAGCTGTAAAAATAATAAGCGGTATTAAAGTGCCTAAATGGTTTAGCGGATTTTCGCCAATGTATTGTAGTAATTTATCGCTACCTATTAAATAGGCTAAAAAGACGTTGGCAATTAAAAACGAAATCACTAAAAATAGAAACCATTTTATAACACGTTTTTTAATTTTTTCGGCATTCCATTCTTGCTTGTCTAGTTTACGTTGTTTGTTACGATCTCCTTCAATCCAATATTCAATACGACGGAATACCATTTCCATGAAAATGGTTTGCGGACAAATCCATCCACAAAATACTCGTCCAAAACTTACTGTAAATAATGCAATAAATACCACTCCAATAAGCATTGACATTACCACGAGGTAAAAATCTTGTGGCCAAAATGGGAGTCCAAATACATTGAAACGGCGTTCTAAAATATTGAACATTAAAAATTGATTACCGTTAATTTTTACAAACGGGGCAGCAAATAAAAACACCAGTAAAACATAGCTTACTATTTTACGATATTCGTAAAGTTTACCACTAGGTTTTTTAGGGTAAACCCAAGCACGTTTTCCATCATCGGTCATTGTGCCAATACTGTCTCTAAACGATTCTTTTTCTGGTGTTTCCAAAATATTATGTTTTAATATTCTAAATAATTAGTTATTTTCAGCGACCCATTTATCACCTTCTGGTGCTTTAGGTTCTGCTGGAGTTGTGCCTTGAAATTGCAAGACATAACTCGCTACTTGAGCAATTTCTGATGGTTTTAATCCGTTTTTAGACCAGGCAATCATTCCTTTTCCATCTCTACCACCTTCAGAAACTGTTTTAAAGACATTTTTAATTCCTCCACCTAATACCCAAAATTCATCGGTTAGGTTAGGACCAATACCTCCACCACCATCAGCTTTATGACAAGCGACGCAGTTACTTTCAAAAATTTTCTTACCATTTGCTAAATCAGAAGCATCAGTAAGTAGCTCAACCGTATTAAAATCGACTAAATCTTTAGCTGTTTTTTTGTATTCTTCGATCGCTATTTTAGCTTCAGCATATTCAGTTTTTAATTCATTAAACTGGTTGTCGGCATTAAATATTTCGTATTTAATAAGGTAGATTGCTGCAAAAATAATAGATGCATAAAATCCGTAGATCCACCATGGCGGAAGGTCGTTATCTAGTTCTTTAATGCCATCATAATTATGATCTAAAATAATTTCGTGTTCTTCTTCAATAGCTTTCGAACCTAACATTTTTTTGTAGGTACGTTTTATCCAAGCCATTACTTTAGAGTCGCTAGTGCGTTCTTCGTTATAACGTGCTTTTCCTACTTCATCTAAACTTTGATAAAGGATGTTTCCCATCGCTCCAACAATAGCTTCGGTAGCTACAAGAATAACTAACACCAATACTAAAAATAAAGCGAGTAGTGGGTAAGCTATAAATGCGGGCTTATCACCAGCGTCAATAAGTAGTTCGGCTGCAATAAATATGGTAAAGAAAACGATTATTACTCTTAACCAAGAAGGTGTTGATTTTTTCATAGTTCTATGTCGTTTTGGTTATCTAATGGTAATAGACTTACTGAGTTTATATAGTCTTTTTTAGCAGTGATTACCCACCAGAATAAGACTACAAAAAAGATGAAAAATATAAGTAAAGATATAATTGGATATATTTCAATACCTACGATGCTTTCCATGTGATTTTTTACAAATTTTAGCATGTGATTTAGTTTTGTTCAGTTTTCTGTTCTTTTTTAACTTTAATATCTGTACCTAAACGTTGTAGGTAAGCTATTACTGCTGTGATTTCTCTGTTACGCATTTCAACAAACTCAGTCCCCCCTGCTTTTTTATCAGCTTCGTAACTTGCTGCAAAGTCAGGATCAGTATATAGGTTTTTCTCAATTTGAGTTCCTTGTTCTAACATGTGTTGTTGTGCGTTTTCAATTTCAGCGTCTGTATATGGTACTCCTAGGGTTACCATCACTTTCATTTTCGCTTCGGTATCAGATTTGTCAAGCTCATTTCTAATTAACCATTTATAAGCAGGCATTATAGAACCTGATGATGTACTTTGTGGATCATACATGTGGTTTAAGTGCCAGTTGTCTGAGTATTTAGCACCAATACGGTGTAAATCTGGTCCGGTACGTTTTGATCCCCATAAGAATGGATGATCGTATACAAACTCTCCAGCTTTAGAGAATTCACCATAACGTTCTACTTCACTTCTAAACGGACGAATCATTTGTGAGTGACAACCTACACAACCTTCACGAATATAAATATCTCTACCTTCTAATTCTAAAGGCGTGTATGGTTTTACACTTGTTAATGTTGGGATATTAGATTTTACCATAATGGTTGGTACAATTTGTACAATACCACCAATTAAAATAGCGATTGTAGCAAAAATGGTAAGTTTTATTGGTTTACGTTCTAGTACGGTATGCCATCCTTCACCTGCACCTCTGTGTTTTGAAACACGTTGTAATGCTGGAGCTTCTGCTAATTCATCGGTAACAGCACTACCTTGACGGATTGTTGCAATAATATTATATACTAAAACTAACATTCCTATTAAGTATAATGTACCACCAATAGCTCTCATAATGTACATTGGCATAATTTCGGTAACAGTTTCTAAGAAGTTACCATACATTAATGTTCCATCAGGATTAAATTGTTTCCACATACTTGCTTGAGTAAACCCAGCAACATATAATGGTAATGCGTACATAATGATTCCTAAGGTACCAATCCAAAAGTGGAGGTTGGCTAATTTTGTAGAGAATAATTTTGTTTTAAAAAGTCTTGGGATCAACCAATAAATCATACCAAAGGCTAAGAATCCATTCCAAGCTAAAGCTCCAACGTGTACGTGCGCAATAATCCAATCGGTAAAGTGCCCAATCGCATTTACATTTTTAAGTGATAATAAAGGTCCTTCAAAAGTTGCCATACCATAACCGGTAAGTGCTACAACCATAAATTTTAATACTGGCTCAGTACGTACTTTATCCCAAGCACCACGTAAAGTAAGTAGTCCGTTAATCATACCTCCCCAAGATGGCATTAATAACATTATTGAAAATGCTACTCCTAAATTTTGTGCCCATTCAGGTAAAGCTGTGTATAATAAATGGTGAGGTCCTGCCCAGATATAGATAAAAATTAATGACCAAAAGTGAATGATAGACAGTCTGTAAGAATATACAGGTCTGTTAGCCGCTTTAGGAACAAAATAATACATTAACCCTAAAAAAGGTGTTGTTAAAAAGAAAGCTACAGCGTTATGTCCGTACCACCATTGTACCAAGGCATCTTGTACTCCTGCGTAAACAGAGTAGCTTTTCATTGCACTTACAGGAAGTGATAAACTATTAAATATATGAAGTACAGCAACTGTTACAAAAGTGGCTAAGTAAAACCAAATAGCCACATACATGTGACGTTGACGACGTTTTATAAGAGTTCCAATTAAGTTCCATCCAAAAACTACCCAAATTACGGCAATAGCAATATCAATAGGCCATTCTAATTCTGCATATTCTTTTGATGAAGAATATCCTAATGGTAATGTAATTGCTGCCGCTACAATAATAGCTTGCCATCCCCAGAAATTAATTTTACTTAAGGTATCATTAAACATTCTTGCTTTAAGCAAACGTTGTGATGAATAATACACTCCAGCAAAAATTGCATTCCCTACAAAGGCGAAAATTACGGCATTGGTGTGTAATGGTCTTAATCGTCCGAAACTTAACCACGAAATACCGTCGGTAAGATTTGGAAAAATAAACATGAAGGCTAATAGTAGCCCCACCAACATTCCTATAACTGCCCAAAACATTGTAGCATAAAGGAAATTTTTTACGATTTTATTATCGTAATAGAATTGTTGTACTTCCATAATAATTAATTAGTCTTATTGGTTTTAATTGTTGTTTTTGGTTGCTCTTTTACCAGTTCATCTTCAAAAAGCATTCTTACTGAAGGTGTATAACTGTCGTCGTACTGACCACTTCTTACTGCTACAATGAATGCAACAAAAAAAATGACAGCGACCAAGATGCTGATACTTAATAATATATATATAACGCTCATACCTATTGAAGTTATGGTGTAAATTTACGTGTTAACATTATCTTAAAATATGATTTTTATCATGTTTTAAGATTTTATATCGTCATTGAAAACATTTGTGTTTCTGGGCGGCTTTTGTGTAATCTTACATCAAAACTCATACATACATTTCTTATGAATGCTCTTGAGTTTTCTGAGACGATTAAATTGTTGTCATTAATACTAATAATATTGTCTTTTTGAGTTTCAGATAAAGATGCTATAATAGCATCAATTTGTGGTATTTTTAAATGATTTTCTTCCCAAGAGGTTTGTAAATCGCACATAATATTTAAGATATGACGACGAATAATAATATCTTCCTTAGTTAAGATATGACCTTTAAATACTGGGATTTCTCCCGAATTAACAATGCTTTCATATTCTTTTACTGTTTTTACATTTTGAGCAAACCCATACCAACTATCACTTATAGCAGACATTCCTAAACCAACCATTAATTGTGTGGTATTTGCAGAGTACCCCATAAAATTTCGATGTAAAGTTTTAGCAACTGTGGCTTTGTATAAACTATCTGATTTTAGCGCAAAATGATCCATGCCAATTTCAACATAACCTAAATCAAGTAGCATTTGTTTTCCTATTTCGTAAAGTGCTCTTTTTTCATCTCCACTAGGTAAATTGCTTTCATCAAAACCACGTTGTCCAACGCCTTTTATCCAAGGTACGTGTGCATAACTGTAAAATGAAATACGATCGGGGCGTAGTAATTTAGTTTTATTGATACTTTCTATAATAGATGTTTCTGTTTGAAATGGCAAGCCAAAAATTAAATCGTGACTAATAGACGTATATCCAATTTCTCTAGACCATTGTGTCACTTTTTCTACCTGTTCAAAAGTTTGAAATCTATGAATGGCTTTTTGCACTTTAGGATCATAATCCTGAATACCGTAACTCACTCTTGTAAAGCCTAAATTAAATAAGGTTTGAAGTTGCTCTTTTGTGGTATTATTTGGGTGTCCTTCAAAACTAAATTCGTAATCTTTATGTTTTGTAGCCGGTTTTAATATCCCGTTAATAAGTTGTGCTAAATTTTCTTCTGAAAAAAAAGTTGGTGTTCCACCACCTAAATGAATCTCTTTAATAATAGGTGTTTCGGGCATTTTATTAACATATAATTGCCATTCTTTTAAAACGGTTTCAATGTAAGAATTTTCAACACTATGACGTTTTGTAATGTGTTTATGACAGGCACAAAATGTACATAAGCTCTCACAAAAAGGAAGATGAATGTATACGCTAATTCCTTGTGAAGCATTACTCTCGTTAAAAGAAGTTGTAAACGTATTTAACCATTTGTTTTTTGTAAATGTTTGCTCGTCCCAAAATGGTACTGTTGGATAACTAGTATATCTTGGACCAGGAACATTATATTTTTTTATGAGTGAGATGTTATTCATATTTTGAAAGTTTATAACCAACACGGTTGGTTGCAATGGTGGTAAATACTACGATACTTATTGAACTTAGAGGCATTAAAATAGCTGCAACTACAGGAGCAAGTTGTCCGGTAACTGCGAAATAAAGTCCGATACTATTATAAATGAAGGATAAAACAAAACTCCATTTTATGATTTTTATACCGCTTTTTGAAGCTTTAATAAATTGATGTAACTGATTAAATTTTGAAGCATCTAAAATGGCATCACAAGCAGGAGAGAAAACGTTTACATTTTCTGATAAGGCAATTCCTACATCACTTTGTGCTAAAGCTCCAGCATCATTAAGTCCGTCACCAAGCATTAAAACTTTAGCGCCCTCGGTTTGGTGGAATTTTATGTACTCTAATTTATCGTCTGGTTTTTGATTGAAAATCAATTTGGTTTTTGAAGGTAATAATTTTTTTAGATTATCAAATTCGCCTTCATTATCTCCCGAAAGAATCACTAAATCGTATTGTTTTTTTAATTGATTAAATAACTTTGCTAACCCTTTTCTGTAGCTATTATAAAAGGTGTATTTTCCTTTATAATGGTTATTTGTACTAATATGAACGGTGGTGTTTAATACAGAAGCTTCTGTTGAACCTACAAAACTTGCCGACCCAATTTTAATACTATCATTATTATGAGAGGCTTGAATACCTTTTCCTAAATGTTCTTCAAAATAATTTAAGTCTATAATATGATGTTCGTCTAAAATATCATATAAGGTTCTACTTAGTGGATGATTAGATCCGCGAAGTGTATTTTTAAATAGTATGCTTTCAGAAGCAGATAAAGCTTCTCCATCATAAGTTGCGGTACTTTTTTTATTTGAAGTAATTGTTCCTGTTTTATCGAAAATGATGGTGTTTACGGCTGCTAATTGTTCAATTACTGCCGCGTTTTTAACATAGAATTTTTGCTTTCCAAAAATGCGTAGCAAATTTCCGAAGGTAAAAGGTGCCGATAAAGCAATTGCGCAAGGACAAGCAATAATAAGTACTGCTGTAAAAACATTCATTGCTTTAGACGCATCAACAAACAACCAATACGCTGTTGCAATTATTGAAACGCTAAGAATGGTAATGGTGAAATTTTTACTAATTTTATTGGTTAGCGTGGTAAAGCCATCTTCTTTGTTTTTACTGAATACATCATTACTCCATAATTGGGTAAGGTAACTTTGCTCCACAGATTTTAAGGCTTCCATTTCAATAACTCCAGAGGTTTGTTTTCCTCCAGCAAATAATTTATCTCCCGAAAGTTTACTTACTGCTTCAGATTCACCAGTTACAAAACTGTAGTCTATTTTTGCATTTCCGTTAATAAGAATACCGTCAACGGGGATGAGTTCTTCATTTCTAATTAAAAGTCGATCTCCTCTTTTGATATCGTATACCTGAATTGGCGTTTCTTTGGTATCTGTAATTTTTGTGACTGCGATAGGGAAGTATGATTTGTAATCGCGCTCAAATGATAAGAATGAATAGGTTTTCTGTTGAAAGAATTTTCCTAGTAATAAAAAGAAAATTAAGCCTGTTAAGCTATCAAAAAATCCGGTTCCAATATCAAAGCTAATTTCAATAGTACTTCTAATAAAAAGTACTGCAATTCCTAAAGCAATGGGCACATCAATATTTAATATTTTGGCGCGTAAGCCTTTGTAAGCTGAGATAAAATAATCTAAACCTGCATAAAATACTACGGGAAGTGAGAAGGTAAACATAAGCCATCTAAAAAGCCCTTTGTATTGTTCTAGCCAGAATTCACCAACTTCAAAATATTCTGGAAACGATAAAAACATTACATTTCCGAAAGCAAAACCAGCAACACCAAGTTTGTAGATTAAACTACGGTTAATTTGTGATTTTCCTGTTTTATAATCATCTAAAGAAATATAAGGTTCGTAACCAATTGTGCTTAGTAAAATTACAACGTCTTTTAGTGATGTGGTTTTACAATTATAAGTAATTCGAACATCTTTTTTGCCGAAATTAACTTGAGAAGATGAAATATTTGGATTTAGTTTGTTAAGGTTTTCTAAAATCCAAATGCATGAACTACAGTGAATATGTGGAATATACAGTGTAGCAACTTGCAGATTGCCATCATTAAACTCAGTGAGTTTGTCAATAATGTTTTGTTGCGATAAAAAATCGTATTTCCCTTTAATTTCTTTCGGAACAGCACCAGGAGACGATTGTAAATCGTAATAACTGGTTAAATCATTCTCCGAGAATATCTCGTACACGGTTTTGCAACCATTACAACAGAATGACTTGTTGTTGAAAGTAATAGTGGTTTCGTTGCAGAAATCACCACAGTGGAAACAAGTTAACTTGTCCATAATATTTGCTCATTTATACCTGTAACAAATGTCACAAAAGAAGTGGTTATAAAATATGATATTTGTCATGTTTTAACTATTTTTGATTAACCCTTAATATTTCTTATGAGTAAATGCGAACAATGTATCGTTAAGCAATTTAACGCCTTAAAATCTTTAAAAAAAGATGACTTAATTAGGATTTCTGGATGTAAGACTTCTAGGATAATTGCTAAGGGTGAAGTTTTGTTTCATGAAGGTGAAAATATTAATGGTGTTTTTTGTATTAAAGATGGTGTTTGTAAGCTTTCAAAGTTGAGTGCTAATGGTAAGGATCAAATTGTAAAACTTGTTGAGCGAGGTGATCTTTTAGGGCAACGATCGTTAGTGAGTGACGAAACATCAAATTTAACTGCAGTTGCTTTAAATGAAATGGAAGTTTGTTTTATTCCTAGAAAAGAAGTTATCCATGATTTAAGTCAGAATGCTAGTTTTTCTTTAAGTATGTTGCAAGATATGGCTAAAGAACTTCGTGATGCTGATAATATTATTGTTGATATGGCTCAAAAATCTGTAAAGCATCGTATGGCTGAAACCATATTATATCTACATAATAATTTTGGTGTAGATGATGCAGAGTATTTAAATGTTGTATTGTCACGTGATGATTATGCTAATATTGTTGGTACTGCTACCGAATCTGCAATTAGAATTATTTCTCAATTTAAAAAAGAAGGATTAATATCTACAAGAGGGAAACAAATAAAAATCGAAAATTTTCAATGCTTAAAACAAGTAGAATAACATTGTTTTAAGCTCATTATTGAATTTCGATTTTTATAAGTCGTCCTATTTTATTTTGCAGCACATCAATTTTTAATCTATAAATTGATGTAGTACATGTCTTACTTCTTTAGTGTTTTTTACATAATATTTTGCACTTGTCTTTTTAAAACCAACTTTAACGGTATATGCCGATTTTGGTAATTCTTGAAACATATATTCGTCGGTCCAATCATCTCCAATACTAAATATAAAATCATAATTTGTATTGTTAAGTAGGCGAGAAGAGGCTCTTCCTTTATTTACACTACTACTTTTAATTTCAATGACTTTGTTTCCTTTTAGTACCGTAAGATCATGATTAGAGGTTAAACTGGTTAAAACCGTATCAATTTCTATAGTTCTTATTTGTGCTAATTCTGGATCTGCTTTTCTGTAATGCCACGCTAAAGAGTACTTTTTGGTTTCTATAAATGTTCCTGGAGTACGATCAACAAAAGTTTCTAAAATAGGGCTAATACGTTCCATCCAATCATTTTTTAAACGCTCTAGTGCTTCCCAATCATTGTTTGGTGTTTTTAGCCACACCCCATGATCGGTAATTAATTTGTAATCTTTATGACCAAACCACTCGGTAAATGTTTCGCGATCTCTACCACTAATAATCACCACATCATTTTTAGGGTTTGCCTGCAGCGTATCTAATAATTCATAAAGTTGTTCATCTGGGCTAGCATCTTTTGGGTTGTCTTTAAAGCTGGCTAAAGTGCCATCATAATCTAATAAGAATAAACGGTTTTTAGCTTGGTTATACTCTGAAAGCATATTCTTTTTAACTGTTTCATCTAAGCGTTTTGCAACAATAGCTGCAGCAATTTTTTTAGTAGCATGTAATGATTTTATAAATTCGTCGGCCCATTTTTCAACGGTATAACGTTTTAATCGTTTTTGAAGAATTTTCATGCGTTCTTGTTGTTCTTTAAGCGGCATTTCTAAAGCATATTTTAAGGTGTCTGCAAGTTGTTCAAAATTATTAGGGTTTACCAACATAGCTTCGTTCATTTCTTTAGAAGCTCCTGCCATTTCACTTAAAATTAAAACGCCATCTTGTTCTGTTCTTGTTGCTACATATTCTTTAGCTACAAGATTCATCCCGTCTCTAACCGGAGTAATCATGGCAACATGTGATGAGGTGTACAATTCTATAAGATTTTCAAAAGGCATTGCACGATAAAAATACCAAATAGGAGTCCAGCTTACAGTTGAAAATTGGCCGTTAATACGTCCAACAAGTTCATCAGTTTCGCGTTTTAATTTTTGATATTGAGGGACGTTTGATCGTGATGGAACCGCCAACATAATTAAACGTACTTTTTCTTTAAACTGCGGGTATTTTTTTAAAAAATACTCAAAAGCACGAATACGGTTTGGGATACCTTTGGTATAATCCATTCGGTCAATAGATAAAATCATGCGCGTATCAGGACTGGATTGCGTATGATCGTCTAATCGTTTTTGAAACTCTGAGCTTTCCTGGTTTTTTTGCTTTACCGCAGAATTATGAAACTTGTCATAATCAATTCCCATAGGGAAAGAATCTACTTTTATAATACGATCATCAAGTGTGATCTCGTTAAAGTTAACTTCTAATCTTAAAATGCGTTTTACTGAACTTAAAAAATGACGTTCATAATCATAGGTATGAAATCCAATTAAATCTGCACCTAACATTCCGTTTAATAACTCTTCACGCCAAGGGAAAGTTCTGAAAATTTCATAAGAAGGAAAAGGAATATGTAAGAAAAACCCAATAGTTGTATTTGGTTTTTTCTCTTTAATAAGTTGAGGTAATAATAATAATTGATAATCATGCACCCAAATAGTGTCGCCATCTTCAACATGTTCTAAAACGGCATCAGCAAATTTTTGGTTCACCTCTTTATAAGATTCCCAATGGTCGTTTTCAAATTCGGTATATTCCATAAAATAATGAAATAAAGGCCAAAGTGTACGATTGCTAAATCCGAAATAAAAATTATCTAAATCCTTTTGAGTTAGAGAGACCGTATCACATTTTTCTTTTTTTACTAAAGCTTTTACTTCTTTAGTTTGTGCGTCATTTAACTCTTCTTCGGTTAATCCAGACCATCCAATCCATAAACTATTTCCTTCGTTGTGAACCGACTTTAGCCCAGTCGCTAAGCCACCTACGCTAGGTTTTACGTTAAGAATATCATTGTCTAATGTGACTTGTAATGGTAGGCGATTAGAAATTATTATTGTTTTATTCATGTTAAAACTTTTGATTATTGGAGGCTTTTTTGTTAATTTAATGTAATTAGATAATATAATCCTTAATTTATATAAAAGATTTGATAAAAAATTTAGACTACGGAATAATAGGAAATTGTAGAAGTGCAGCTTTAATATCAAAAACGGGGTCTTTAGATTGGTGTTGTTTACCTGAATTTGACTCGTCATCGGTTTTTGCAAAATTATTAGATGAGAATATTGGAGGTAGTTTTGAAATTAAAGTCGCTGATAATTATACAATCACACAATCTTATTTAGAAAACACATGTGTTTTAATTACAAATTTTTCAACAGAAAACGATGTTTTTGAAATTCATGATTTTATGCCACGTTACAAGAAAGAAGATGGTGCTTATTATGCGCCACCAGAAGTTGTACGATTTATAAAATATGTAAAAGGTAATCCTACATTTAGCGTCACATATAACCCTAAATTAGAATACGCTATTGGTACCACAAACACGTATGTTAAAGACGATTTTATAGTTAGTTTAACTGCAAAAGAAAAATACGACACCTTATTTTTATATACCAATTTTGATAAAGAAGCGGTTATAAATGGTGATGACATCACATTAAAAGAAGATGGCTTTTTTCAAATAGGTTATAATGAAAAAATATTTTCATCAACGGTAAAAAAAGTAAGTTTAGAATTAGAACGTACTAAAGTATATTGGCTTAATTGGATGGAGCGCACACCAACTTACCGATTATATAACAAAGAAATTGCAAGAAGCGCAATGACTTTAAAACTATTAAGCTATGAAAAAACAGGCGCCGTTTTAGCAGCAGCAACCACATCTTTACCAGAAACTATAGGTGAAGTAAGAAATTGGGATTACCGTTTTTGCTGGATCAGAGATGCCTCAATGGTGATAAAAGTAGTGTCACAATTAGGGCATAAACGTATGGCCAAACGTTACCTGCGTTTTATAACCAATTTAATTCCGCATAAGGATGAGAAACTTCAAATTATGTACGGTATAAATGGTGAGAAAAAACTAACAGAAATACAATTAGAGCATCTTTCAGGATACATGGGATCTAAGCCTGTACGTATTGGAAATGCTGCATATTCGCAACGACAAAATGATATTTACGGAATTTTAATGGATGTGATTCATCAACAATTGGTGAAATTTAAAACTGATATTGAAAATGGCGAAGAACTTTGGACCATTACAAAAGGTATTGTTTGGGTAGTGAACAAACACTGGAAAGAAGCCGATAAAGGAATTTGGGAATTTAGAACCGAAGATCGTCACTTTACGTTTTCAAAAGTACTGTGTTGGGTTGCTATTGATAAAGCAATGAAAGTTGCCGAAATTTTAGGCAAAACACATAAATTAAAAAAATGGACAGTTATTGAGGCGACCATAAGAAAGGATATTATGGATAATGCGTGGAATGAAGATGTACAGTCATTTACGCAAAGTTATGGTACTACAGCTTTAGATGCATCTGTATTATTAATGGAACCTTACGGATTTATTGACGCTAAAGATCCTAAATATGTGAGTACAGTAAAAGCTATTGAAAAAGAATTAAGTAACGATGGCTTACTGTATCGTTATAAAAATGAAGATGATTTTGGCTTGCCATCGTCTTCTTTTACAATTTGTACATTCTGGTTTATTAATAGTTTATATAAAATTGGAGAAGAACAAAAAGCTAAGAAATTATTTGATCAACTATTAAGTTATAGTAATCATCTAGGATTATTTAGTGAGGATATTGATTTTAAAACCAAGCGCTTATTAGGAAATTTCCCGCAAGCATATTCGCATTTAGCTTTAATTGAAACTGCAGCTAATCTATCTAAAATCACAGAAGAAGAAAAAGTGATTGAAACTATGGGTTAGATTGCTTTTAAGTATATTATAGTATGTAAAAAGTGACATTTTTTTTAAAATAATGTCACTTTTTATATTTTGATTAAACCAGTTTTGTAATCACTTGTATATCGCTATGTAATGTTTTATGAACAGGACATTTATCTGCAATTTGAAGAATACGTTGTGTTTGCTTATCATCTAAATTTCCTTTTAATTGTATTTCTCTATTAAAAGTATCTATCTTAATATCTTTATTCTCGCCATTTTCTACAATTTGTGTCGTTACTTTTGTGTGAGAAGTATGCACTTGGATGTTTTGTAAATCCCAACCTTTTCTTTTAGTATACATTTGCACAGTCATTGCTGTACATGCCGATAATCCTGCCGATACTAACTCGTATGGTGAAGGTCCAAAATCATTACCACCATAACTTGTAGGCTCGTCAGCCATCATAATATGATTTCCAACCGTCATTTGAGTGGTAAATCCATCTTGAGCATCTAAACTTGCTACTGCTTGATGTGAGGTTGAAAGTGTTTCTGTTTTGGGAATTGATATATAACGTTTTGCCCAAGTAGCAATTACATTTCCAACGTAAATAGAATCCTCTTTTTTCATTAATAAATGATCTGCGCCATCAAGAGAGACAAAACTTTTTGGGTGCTTTGCAGCGATATAAATGGCTTCAGCATTTTCAATACCAACAGTGGTATCTTGTGGGGAATGCATTACTAATAAGGCTTTACGTAAGTTTTTGGCAACATCTGGTAAGGATTTTGTTTCAATATCATCTAAAAACTGTTTTTTAATTGTAAACGGTCGTCCTCCAATATTTACATTAGCTTGCCCAGTCGTTTTAATCTCATCAACACTGCTTTGTATTAAATGTTGTACATGTTTTGGGTGAGATGGCGCTCCAACAGTTGCTACTGCTTTTACAGACTCAATTTCTGCTGCGGCAAATATAGCTGCAGCTCCGCCTAAAGAATGTCCAATTAATAAAGTAGGTGCGGTATAATTTTCTTTTAAATAATTTGAAGCACTTATAAGGTCGTCAACATTTCCTGAGAAATTGGTGTTTTCAAAATCACCATCGCTTTCTCCTAAACCTGTAAAATCAAAACGTAAAACTCCAAATCCGTTTGCGGTTAATTCGCGACTAATATTTTTAACTGCAGATAAGTTTTTATTGCAGGTAAAACAGTGTGCAAAAATAACATAATTATGTGCATGTTGATTTATAGGAAGTTCTAAACGACCAACTAATTGTTGGCCTTCAGCGTTTGTGAAATTTACTTTTTGAATGTTCATGTTTTTATTTGATTTAGTATTCAGTCGAAAAATATATGAAGTCTTTCATAATTTAGAAATTACCACATATCTCTAGATTTTATATTGGCTTCACAAAATTTAATAATTTCTGTAATTCGTTTTTCTTTTGTAGCTTCTCGTTTGGCTTGGTTTAGCCAGTATAAATAATGCTTTCTGTAGGAAGGCGCAAAGTTGTTATAGTTTTCAAAAGCTTTAGAGTTTTTATCAAATGCCAATTGTAAGGCTTCAGGAATAATGCCTTTTTCAACCGCATCTAAAGCGGTCCAGCTTCCATTTTGTTTTCCAATATTTATAATTTCTAAACCTTTTGCATGCATTAAATCATCAGCGAGTAAGGCTTTAATATGTCGTTTATTGAGTGCACTCCAGACACTTTTAGGGTTTCGTTTACAAAAATATTGTCGGCGTTTTCCATCACCTAAACTTTTTACAGTACTATCAATCCAACCATAGCATAAGGCTACTTTTACGGCTTCTTCCCAACGCATACTTTCGTTTTTATGATTTACTTTGTAAAAGATGAGGTAAATACCAGTGTCGCTTTCATGATTGGCATGTAACCATGTGCGCCATTCGGTATCAGATTTAAAGTAATATTCTTCCATTTAAGTTTTATTATTTTACGTAGTATGAATTGATATAATAATTGCTGTTAACTTTAAAAGAATTAATATCTGAATCAACTTTTAATGTGTTCACTTTTTTGTCTGAAGGATTTATAAAGTATGATTTTTTATTGATTATAATTTCAACCGGCATATTAAAATTGTCTACAACATGATTCCAATTAAATTTAATTTCTCTTTTATAGATTTTATATTCTAAAGCAGGAATTTTTGTTGTTCTTAGATATTGATTAAAAAAGCCCTCAAGATCTAAACCAGATGCTTGGGCTAAGTAATCTTCAATCTGTTTTGTAGTCACTGTTTGGTGGTAAAACTTACTATTTAATGTGCGTAATATGTGTCGCCATTTTTTATCATCATTAATAAGTTGACGTAAAGTATGTAACATATTTGCGCCTTTGTAGTAAATATCTCCAGAGCCTTCTTTGTTTACATTGTATGTGCCTATTAAAGGTCTGTCATTTTTTATGCTTTTTCTTGTGCCAATACTATATTCTGAACCTGCTTTTTTACCGTAATAATATTCTAAAAATAAACTTTCTGAATAGGCTGTAAAGCTCTCATGAATCCACATATCTGCAATGTCTTTGTTGGTAATGTTATTGGCAAACCACTCGTGACCAGATTCATGAATAATAATAAAATCGAATTTTAATCCCCAACCAGTTCCCGATAAATCACGACCTAGATATCCGTTTTTAAATTTATTACCATAAGTAACAGAACTTTGATGCTCCATTCCTAAATACGGAACTTCAACGAGCTTAAAACTGTCTTCATAAAACGGGTAAGGACCAAACCAATGCTCAAAAGCTTTCATCATTTTTGGAGCATCTTTAAACTGTTTTTTTGCTTTTTGAAGATTGTAATCTAAAACAAAATAATTCATGTCTAAATCCCCTTTTTCACCTTTATAAACTTCCGAGAAATTAACATAGTTTCCAATATTAATATTTACGCCATAATTATTTATAGGATTATTTACAAACCAATTAAAGGTTGTTGAATGTTCTTTTTCTTCAACACTTTTAAGTCTCCCGTTAGATACGTTTGTTAAACCCTTTGGTACATTTACACTAATAAGCATACTATCAACTTCATCATACATGTGATCTTTATTTGGCCACCAAACACTAGCGCCAAGTCCTTGACATGATGAGGCTACAAAATGATTTCCAAGACTATCTTTTTTCCATGAAATTCCTCCATCCCAAGGTGCTTTTATTGCTTCTTTAGGATGTCCTTCATAATAGATATCAATAGCGTTAATGTCTCCAGTTTTTTGAGCATCTATAAGCTTGATAAAGTGTGCGTTTCCATCTTTATTAATCTGTAATTCTTTGTGGTTTTGAATTGCTTTAGTGATTTTTAATGGCGCTTGTAAATCTATTTGAAGTACAGAATAGGAGTGTAGAACGTTATACTGAATAGTATTTTTACCGCTAATAAATTTTTTATCGGGATTTACTGTAATATCTAAATGGTAATAGGTTAAATCCCACCATTCGCGTTCAGGAGTAATGCTACCACGAAGTGTATCTTGATGTGAGAAATTGTTTTTTTCAACCAGTAAGCTTTGGCTATTTCCTGATAATGATATGGTGATGAAAGCTAAAAGGAGAAATATTTTATGCATGTAGAGAATTTAATTTTCAACTAAAATACAAAAAAAAGTGGCGGACTAAATAACAGTTAACGGGATTGTTTTCAGTTGAAAATATCTTTTGACTTCACATCTATTAATTAAGAATTGTTTTATAATTTAAAAAGAAAAAAGCCAATTCAACTTAATGAATCGGCTTTTAACATCATCTAATTAACCAAATTAAAAACAATATTTTTCTTCAGATTTTACTTTTTCAGCAATTTCATTACGTAAATCAACAATATCTGGATAGTTTGCATATTTTGTGAAACGTTTAAGTCCCATAAGCATCATACGTTGCTCATCACCTTCAGCAAAAGAAATAATACTTTCTTTTCCTTTTTTCTCTATAATATCAACAGCATTGTATAAGTATAATTTAGACATTGCTATTTGTGTTTTTTGTGACTCTTCACCAGAACGTTTTACGTTTTTCTCAGTTCTAAGAATTGCAGATTCAGCCATATAAATTTCAATTAATATATCGGCAGCAGCAATTAATAACTGTTGGTGATCTTCTAATTGTGGACCGTATTTTTGAACTGCTCCACCGGCAACCATTAAGAATGTTTTTTTCAACTTCTTAATCATTTCCTTTTCTTCTGAAAATAATACAGAGTAATCAGGCGTTTCAAAAGAAGGAATACCCATTAGTTCTTCTTGAACTTTTTGAGCAGGACCTAATAAATCTACATGACCTTTCATCGCTTTTTTAACTAACATACCAACAGAAAGCATTCTGTTAATTTCATTAGTTCCTTCGTAAATACGAGCAATTCTAGCATCTCTCCAAGCAGATTCCATTGGTGTTTCTTCTGAGAATCCCATTCCTCCAAAAATTTGGATACCTTCATCTGCACAATGTTGTACATCTTCTGATACGGCTACTTTTAAGATAGAACATTCAATAGCATACTCTTCAACACCTTTTAATTCTGCTTCTTGATGACTGTTTCCTGCTGCTTCACGCATAGCAATACGGTCTTCAATATTTTTTGCAGCTCTATAAGTTGCAGACTCACCAACGTAAGCGTTAGTTGCCATTTCAGCTAATTTTACTTTGATAGCTCCAAAATCTGAAATAGAGGTTTTAAATTGTTTACGTTCATTAGCATATTTCACACCTGTTGTTAAAATACGTCGTTGTGAATCTAAACAAGCAGCTGCTAATTTAATACGACCAACGTTAAGTGCATTCATAGCAATTTTAAAACCTTCTCCACGACCAGCTAACATATTTTCGGCTGATACCACTGTATCGTTAAAAAATACTTGACGCGTAGATGATGCTCTAATTCCTAATTTATGTTCTTCTTCTCCTAAAGTGATTCCGTTAGTATTGTCTTTATCATATTCAACAATAAAACCAGTGATGTTTTTATCATCTTCAATACGTGCAAACACAATCATCACACTACAGAAACCTGCATTTGAGATCCACATTTTTTGCCCATTAATCTTGTATGATTTTCCATCTTCAGAAAGTGTTGCTATTGTTTTACCAGAATTGGCATCTGATCCTGCACCAGGTTCAGTTAAACAATATGCTCCAAACCACTCACCAGTTGCTAATTTTGGTACATATTTTTTCTTTTGTTCATCAGTACCATATAATGTAATTGGCATAGTACCAATTCCTGTATGTGCACCAAAAGCAGTACTAAAAGATCCTGTTCCAGAAGAAATATAATCACAAGTTAAAACTGTAGATACAAAACCCATTCCTAAACCATCATAAGCTTCAGGAACTGCAACTCCTAAGAATCCCATTTCTCCAGCTTTACGCATAACCTCTTCTGTTAATGCATAATCTTTTGCTTCAAAACGTGCTTTATGAGGAATAATTTCACGGTCATTAAATTCCATAACCGATGCTTTCATCATTTCTTGTTCTTCTGAAAAATCTTCAGGAGTAAACACGTCTTCACATTTTGTTTCTTTTACTAAAAACTGACCTCCACGTAGGATATCTTTTTCTATATCTGCCATTTTATATAAGATTTTAAGATTTCTAGACTCAAGAATCAAGACAGCTTAAGTCTAGATTTGAACCTTGAAAATTGTTTTTTATTAATTGTTTTTTATTCGATTGTAATCGAATCTATTTTAAATTATCCAATCAAATATGGTTTTAATGCTACTTGATTGGATTGTAATATATTTTAATTAAGGAATTCAAATATTCCACAAGCACCTTGACCTGTTCCAACACACATGGTTACTGCACCATATTTTCCTTTCATGTCGCGCTTACGCATTTCATCAAAAAGTTGAACAGATAATTTGGCTCCAGTACATCCTAATGGATGCCCCAATGCAATGGCTCCACCATTTACATTAATAATATCTGGATTAAGGTCTAACTCTCTAATTACAGCTAATGATTGTGAAGCAAACGCTTCGTTTAATTCTATTAGTCCTAAATCGGCTTGTTTTAATCCGGCTTGTTTTAAGGCTTTTGGAATTGCTTTTACAGGTCCGATTCCCATGATACGAGGTTCAACACCTGCAGCAGCATAGTTTACCATTCTTGCGATTGGCTCTAAACCTAATTCTTTAACCATATCTTCACTCATTACCATAACAAATGCAGCACCATCACTCATTTGCGAAGAGTTACCAGCAGTAACACTTCCACCTGCAGCAAATACAGCTCTAAGTTTAGCTAAAGCTTCTTTACTTGTTCCGGCACGAGGTCCTTCATCTTTAGTTACTGTGTAAGATTTAGTCGCTTTTTTTCCGTTAGCATCAATGTAAGTTTGTTCAACTTCAATTGGTACAATTTGATCTTGAAAACGGTTTTCAGCTTGTGCTCTTAAAGCTTTCATGTGCGAATTAAATGCAAATTCATCTTGGTCTTCACGAGATACTTTAAACTGTTTTGCAACAGCTTCAGCAGTATTTCCCATTCCCCAATAATAATCTTCGTGACCTGCTTTTACAATGGCATCGTAGTTTAATTCAGGTTTAAAACCTGTCATTGGAACACTACTCATGCTTTCTGCTCCACCAGCAATAATACAATCTGCCATTCCAGCTTGTATTTTTGCAGTTGCCATACCAATAGTTTCTACTCCAGAAGAGCAAAAACGGTTTACAGTTACTCCAGGAACATCAACAATATCTAATCCCATTAAAGAGATTAAACGTGCCATATTTAATCCTTGAGCACCTTCAGGCATTGCGTTACCAACAATAACATCGTCAATACGCTTTGGATCTAAATTAGGAAGCTCTTTCATCATGTATTTGATGGTTTCTGCTGCTAATTCATCTGTTCTTTTAAAACGGAACACACCTTTTGGAGCTTTACCAACTGCGGTTCTGTATGCTTTTACTATATATGCGGTTTTCATTTTTCTTAGTTTCTTAACGGTTTCCCTTTGGTTAACATGTGTTGAATACGTTCTAAAGTTTTACGTTCTGTACATAAACTTAAGAAAGCTTCACGCTCTAAATCCAATAAATATTGCTCACTAACTAAGGTTGGTTCAGATAAGTCTCCACCAGCCATAACGTATGCTAATTTATTTGCGATTTTCATATCGTGTTCAGAAATGTAATTAGAGTCTTGCATAGCGTCAGTACCTACCATAAACATTCCTAATGCTTGTTTTCCTAATACTTTTACATCGGTACGTTTTACGGGTTGTGTGTAACCAGCATCTGCCATTAACATAGCGTGTTGTTTTGCAACTGCTATTTGGCGATCTTTATTTGTAACAACAACATCTTTTCCTTTTTGAAGGAAACCTAAATCAAAGGCTTCGTAAGCTGAAGTTGATACTTTTGCCATACCAATTGCTAAGAAGTTTTCTTGTAATACATTTAATTGTACATCTCCTTTTTTGAATGAATCTGAAGCTCTTAAAGACATTTCTTTAGAACCTCCACCACCAGGAATCACACCAACACCAAACTCTACAAGTCCCATGTAAGTTTCTGCTGCTGCAACTACTTTATCTGCGTGTAATGATAATTCACAACCACCACCTAAAGCCATTCCGTGAGGTGCAGATATTGTTGGGATAGAAGAGTAACGCATGCGCATCATTGAATCTTGGAAGTATTTAATGGCCATATTAAGCTCATCATACTCTTGTTCTGCAGCCATCATAAAAATCATTCCGATGTTTGCTCCAACAGAGAAATTTGCGGCTTGGTTACCAACTACTAATCCTGCAAAATCCTTTTCGGCTAAATCAATAGCTTTATTTAATCCTGCTAAAACATCTCCACCAATGGTGTTCATTTTAGATTGAAATTCTAGGTTAAGGATACCGTCACCAATGTCTTCAATAACAACTCCTGAGTTTTTAAACACTTCGTTTGTTTTTCTGATATTATCTAAGATGATGAAACTGTCTTGACCAGGTATTTTTGTTTGTTTTTTAGAAGGAATATCGTAGAAATACGAAGCACCTTCTTTTACAGAGTAGAATGAGGTGTTACCAGAAGCAACCATATCGTTAACCCAAGCAGCAGGTTCTAAACCTTCTGCTTTCATTAACTCTATTCCTTTTTCAACGCCAATGGCATCCCAAATTTGAAATGGTCCGTGTTCCCATCCAAAACCAGCTTTCATGGCATCATCAATCTTGTAAAGTTCATCTGAAATTTCTGGAATACGGTTTGAAACGTAAGCAAATAATGCGGTGAAGCTTTTTCTGTAAAATTCACCAGCTTTATCTTTTCCTTTTACTAATACTTTAAAACGATCTACGACTTTGTCAATCGTTTTTGTCATTTCTAAAGTTGCAAATTTTGCACGTTTAGCAGAACGGTACTCTAAAGTGTTTAAATCGAGAGATAAAATTTCTTTTTTACCTTCAGCAGAAACCGTTTTTTTATAAAAACCTTGTCCTGTTTTACTTCCTAACCATTTATTTTCCATCATAGTATTGATGAAATCTGGTAATTTAAATAACTCTAAACGTTCATCTTTAGGGCAGTTTTCTCTAATTCCGTTGGCTACGTGTACTAAAGTATCTAAACCAACAACATCTACTGTACGGAAGGTTGCAGATTTTGGACGACCAATTACTGGTCCAGATAATTTATCGACTTCTTCAATAGTTAAATCTAAATCTTTAACGGCATGAAATAAACTTTGGATACTAAAAATACCAACTCTGTTTCCAATAAAAGCAGGTGTGTCTTTGGCTACAACAGATGTTTTTCCTAAGAATTTTTCACCATATTCGTTTAAGAAATCAAGTACAGAAGGATCTGTATTTGGTCCAGGAATGATTTCGAATAATTTTAAGTAACGTGCAGGGTTAAAAAAGTGTGTTCCACAGAAATGTTTTTGGAAATCTTCACTTCGTCCTTCATTCATGAATTTTATAGGAATACCAGAGGTATTAGATGTAATTAAAGTTCCTGGAGTTCTGTATTTTTCTAGGTTTTCAAACACCATTTTCTTGATGTCTAATCTTTCAACTACAACTTCCATAATCCAATCTACATCGGCAACTTTAGCAATATCGTCTTCTAAGTTTCCTGTAGTAATTCGACTAGCAAAAGCTTGACTGTAAATAGGTGATGGTTTAGATTTTAATGATGCGGTTAAGGCATCGTTTACTAATCTGTTTCGTACGACTTTGTCTTCTAAGGTTAACCCTTTAGCTTTTTCTTTGTCGTTTAGTTCTCTAGGAACAATGTCTAATAGTAATACATCTACACCAATATTGGCGAAGTGACACGCGATACCAGATCCCATAATACCGGAACCAATAATCGCAACTTTTTTAATTCTACGTTTGCTCATATTATTTTAAAATGTGTTCTTTTTGATTGTATATTTTTTTGTTCGAAATTAAATCGGTTATAATTTCTGCAACTTCATAAAAGCTTTCTAATTTATCTTGAGGGATATTTTTCTTAACGGCTTCATTAAAAGTAAGTACTTTATCTTTTGAATAGGTTCTTTTTTCACGACCAAATTCAGTAAGGTGAATTAAAACTCCACGTCCATCTTCTGGATTAGGTTTTCGTTCAATTAACCCTCTAGTTTCCATAGTTTTTAATATTCTGGATAGGCTAGTGGCTTCCATTCCCATTTTAGGACCAAGTGATGTTGATGGCGTTCCTTTTTCGGGATCAATACTTAACAATGTAAACCCTGTGGCCATAGTACTTTCAAACTTCGTAGCTTCTTCGTTATACATTTTATTAACGGCTAACCACGTGGTTCGTAATACATAATCTATGGTTTTATCTTTCATCTATATTTTTTCTAATCATTCAAATATAGTGAAATTTACTATGCATGCATAGTAAATAACGATAATTTAACATAGAAAAGATAAAAAAAAACTCCTTTCATATATAATGAAAGGAGTTAAGAGGTTTAAGGACGATATATTTTTTCAATAAGGTCTTTATAAATATTTTTAATTATTTTTCGTTTCATTTTTAGGGTAGGCGTTAAGTGCCCTGATTCTATAGTCCATTCGTCTGGAGTGATTTCAAATTTCTTAATTTGTTCCCAATGCCCAAATTTTTTGTTGGCTACATCAATTTCTTCTTGAATACGATTTCTTAGTTTTTCGTTTGAAGCAATATCTTGATTAGAGTTAAAAGTCAGTTGGTGTCTTTTTGCCCATTCTTTAACAAATTCATAATTAACTTGAATTAAAGCGGTAGGCATTTTTTCTCCTTCACCAATAACCATAATTTGTTCGATAAAACGAGATTGTTTAAATTGGTTTTCTAATAGTGCTGGAGCAACATATTTACCTCCAGAAGTTTTAAACATTTCTTTTTTACGATCTGTTATTTTAAGGAATCCTTCTGCGTCAATTTCTCCAATATCTCCGGTATGAAAATAGCCATCAGTCATTACTTCGGCTGTTTTTTCGGGATCTTTATAGTAGCCTTTCATTACGTTAGGTCCTTTTACAAGGATTTCTCCGTCTTTGGCAATTTTAACTTCTACGTTATCAATAACTCTTCCAACAGTTCCTACTTTGAAACCGCCATTTCGTTGATCGTTAACAGATATTACTGGCGAGGTTTCTGTTAATCCGTAACCTTCCATAATTGGCATTTCTGCAGCAGCAAAAATTCTTGTTAATCTAGGTTGTAGTGCTGCACTACCTGAAACCATTAAATCTAATTCTCCGCCTAAACCTTCTTTCCATTTACTAAAAATAAGTTTTCTAGCAAGTTTAAGTTGTGTTTCGTACCACCAACCATTAGCGCCATATGGTTCATATTTTAAGCCTAAATCTACAGCCCAAAAGAATAACATCTTTTTAATTCCGCTAAGGGCATTTCCTTTAGCTATGATTTTATCGTATACTTTTTCGTATAAACGAGGTACTGCTGTCATTACATGAGGTTGTAATTCCTTTAAGTTATCGCTCATTTTTTCAATAGATTCTGCAAAATAAATTTCTACACCACAATATTGGTATAGGTATAGAATCATACGTTCAAAAACGTGACAGATTGGTAAGAAGCTTAATGATTTAGATTTTCCGTAATCAAAAGGAACTCTTTTTTCACTGTTTAAAACATCCGAAACAATATTATTGTGAGATAGCATAACCCCTTTTGGTCTTCCGGTAGTTCCAGAGGTATATATCAAGGTTGCTAAATCGTCTGGTGAAACATTGGTTTTACACGTTTCAACATCATTTTGATTGCTGGTATCTTCTCCTAGGTCTAAAATTTCTTTCCAGCTTTTTTCTCCTGCAACGTCATCAAAAGTATAAATACCTTTTAGTTTGGTATTGTCTTTAACCTGATTTAGTTTTTCTAGGATATCAGCTCCAGAAACAAAACAGTATGTAGCTTCAGAGTGATTTAATATATATTCGTAATCTTCTTTACTAATTGTAGGGTAAATAGGTACGTTTAATGCACCAGTTTGCAAAATACCAATATCCATGATATTCCATTCAGTACGATTAGTTGTTGAAATCACAGCTATTTTGTCGCCTTTTTGAATACCTAAGCGTAATAAAGCTCTACTTACAGTGTTTGCTTTATTAATGTATTCTTGTGTTGATGTTGCTTTCCATTCACCATTATATTTGGTAACTAAAGCTTTTTCGAGACTATATTGTTCTAATTGATAGTAAGGAAAATCGAAGAGTCTTGTAACTTCTTGCATAAGAATTAATTGTATCTAGTGTTGCAAAGTAAGAAAAGGAATTCTTATTTTAAAATTAGATGCTTTAAAAAACATCTAAATTGTTATAGTTTTTTTTTATTTAAGACTAAAATGTTAAAAGGTAAAGAGTTATAATTTAATAAAAAAAACATATAAATATGAGTATTTGCTAATTATAAAGCAATTTTTTTAATAAATGCATAGTAATAGCCTCTTTTTACTTTAGCTGTAAAACTTTTTCTACTTTAAAATGAATTGAATATTTAAAGAATAAAGATATAAAAAATACTAATGGGAAATGATATAGTTTAACGCTATTTTAAGTGTTATTGAGTTTTGATGTAAAAAGCCTTCTTATTATGAAAGCTAGCGTTTTAATAATTTGTACTTTTGAAGTGTATTAAACAAGACACATGATTAAAAAGCACGTAAAACAGCTTTCTTTTATTTTAATAATAATTTCTCATTTAGGATTTTTAGCTGCCATTTTATTTGAAAAACAGAATAATCTTTTTGTTTCAGCTTTTATTATCCTATCACTAATACTACTTTTGGTTACCTATAAAAAAACTAATTTAAGTGCCGAGAATCATACTTTTGAGCATGTACTTACTATAGCTTTTGTGTTTTTTGGTGCGATTATAACTTATCTTTTATCGGTTTCATTTGGTTTGAGTAGTGTTTTATCTGCTGGTTTGGTAGGGTTGGTTGTTAGCTTTGTTCCTAATCTATTTAAAAATAATGTGTTTATTAAAGGGTTGCCAACCGCTGTATATTGTGGAGCTTTTGTAGGAATGACAAATGTGAGTGTTGCTCCAGATTATATTTTTATCTCTTTAGCGAGTGTTATTACTGGTTTATTATTAGTAGGTACAAAAGATGCATTTCATGGTGTAGGAGGTAAGTTGGGAACCTTAGCTTTTGGTGGGGTTGCGATTGCTTTTTTTATCACTTTTTTATTTTCACAATGGATATAAATCATTTTATACTTCTTGTTATAGGAGGACTCTCAGCAGTATTTACTTTTGTTTTACAGCACACCTATAAGCAAGGTGCTGTTAGAGCATCTTCAATTGTGGGTGTTTTGGTAGGATTATTTGTTTTAATATTCCCAAATGTATTGTCTCCATTTTTTACTAAAAACTTACCTTTAGTTTGTTTTGGTGCTTCATTTGTAGGAATGGTGTCTTCAAAAATATTATCAAATTATTTTTTAATAGGACTCTCTGGATCAGTATTTACAATAATATTCATCAATACCAGTGCCTTTTTTTATGGTTTTGGTGGCGGATTAGGATCTGCAGCATGTATTGCGTTATTGGTGATTTTAAGTATTCCTATTTTAAGGAAACGCGGAAAATTAACACATAGAATATTACAGTTAAAAAAACTAATTATTGATAGATTTAAGTCTGAAAAATAAAGATTTATTTCTTGAGATTGAATCATAAAAAAGCGGTTTAAGATATGAGTCTTAAACCGCTTTTTGCATATTATATGTCTTTGAATTTTATTTGTTTTGAGACAAAATCCATTCTTTAGCATTTACAAAAGCTTCTAGCCAAGGCGATACTTCATCTTGTCTTTCGGCAGGGTAATTTGCCCAGTTCCATTGAAAAGTAGAACGCTCAATATGTGGCATTGTTACTAAGTGTCTTCCTGATTTATCAGATAACATTGCTGTGTTAAAATCTGATCCATTTGGATTATTAGGATAACCTTCATAACCGTATTTTGCAACAATATTATAGTTGTCTTCAGATTCTGGTAAGTTGAATTTTCCTTCTCCATGAGAAATCCAAACTCCTAATTCTGTTCCTGCTAAACTAGATAGCATTATCGAATTGTTTTCCTGAATTTTTACTGAAGTAAAAGAACTTTCGTGCTTCATAGAATCATTATGAACCATTTTTCCGTGAACTTTATGTTCAGGATTAATTAAGTCTAATTCCATCCAAAGTTGACATCCATTACAAATACCAACAGATAATGTATCTTCTCTTTTAAAGAAATTCTTTAAAGCTGTGTTTGCTTTTTCATTATATAAGAAAGCTCCTGCCCAACCTTTTGCTGAACCTAAAACATCTGAATTAGAAAATCCTCCAACAGCTCCAATAAATTGAATGTCTTCAAGTGTTTCACGACCAGAAATTAAATCGGTCATGTGTACATCTTTTACATCAAAGCCAGCTAAATACATAGCGTTTGCCATTTCGCGTTCAGAATTAGATCCTTTCTCGCGAATTATTGCTGCTTTTGGTTTTTCTGCTGAATTTGAAATCACCGGTAACTTTCCTGTAAAGTTTTCAGGGAATGTATACGTTAAAGGTTGATTTTTATAATTATCAAACCTGTTTTGAGCTAAATTATTTGCTGTTTGTTTTTGATCTAATAAGAAAGAGGTTTTATACCACGTATCTCTTAGTTCTGTAACATTGAAAGCAAATTCATCGTCGTTATTTTTAATAGTAATTGTTCCTGAAGTATTCGCAGTTCCAATATTGAAAAATTCGATATTATTTTCAGTTAAAACAGTTTCAACCGAAGCATCTGCTTGAAAAACAAGTCCTGCATTTTCAGAAAAAAGAACTTTAATAGAGTCTTCTTCATTTAATTGAGAAAGATTATAATCTGCTCCTAAGTTTACATCAGCAAAACATAATTCTAATAATGTAGTAATTAATCCACCAGAAGCAACATCGTGTCCTGCTGTAATTTTATCTGCTTTTATTAACTCTTGGATGGTATCAAATGCATTCTTTACAAAAGCGGCACTTTTTACATCTGGAGTTTCATTCCCAATAGCATTTAAAGCTTGAAAGAAAGAACTTCCTCCTAATTTAAATTCATCTTGAGAGATATTTATATAATAAATATTTCCGCCTTGAGCGTGTAAAAGAGGTTCAACAACTTTAGAAATTTCATTACAGTTTCCTGCTGCCGAAATAATTACAGTTCCTGGAGAAATTACCTCTTCATTAGGATATTTTTGTTTCATAGAAAGCGAATCCTTTCCTGTAGGAACATTAATACCTAAATCTATAGCAAATTCTGAAACCGCTTGTACAGCTTTGTATAAACGTGCATCTTCACCTTCATTTTTACAAGGCCACATCCAGTTTGCAGATAAGGCCACACTTTTTAAATTATCTTTTAAAGGTGCCCAAACAATATTGGTTAGCGATTCGGTAATTGCATTTCTACTTCCAGCATCTGGATGAATTAATGCCGAAATAGGTGCATGACCAATACTTGTTGCAATTCCTTCTTTTCCGTTATAATCTAGTGCCATAACACCAACATTATTTAAAGGAATTTGTAACGGACCAACACATTGTTGTTTTGCAACTTTACCACCAACACAACGGTCTACTTTATTTGTCAACCAATCTTTACAAGCTACAGCTTCTAATTGTAATACTTGGTCTAAATAGATTTTTAAGTTTTTAGTTTTGTAGCGTGGGTTTTTATATTTTCTGATAACAGTTTTATCTGTCATTATTGTTTTTGGAGAAGAACCAAACATATCTTCTAAAGCTAAATCCATTGGTTTTTCACCAGTAGTTTTAGATTCAAAAGTAAAACGATCGTTTCCTGTAACATCACCAACGGTGTACATTGGTGAACGCTCACGTTCTGCAATTTTTTGTAATGTATCAATATGTTTTTCGGCAATTACTAATCCCATACGTTCTTGAGATTCGTTACCTATAATTTCTTTAGCCGATAGAGTAGGGTCTCCAACAGGTAATTTATCTAAATCAATTTTACCTCCTGTATCTTCTACTAATTCCGATAAACAATTTAAATGTCCACCAGCACCATGATCGTGAATAGAAACAATAAAGTTTTCTTCACTTTCAACCATTCCACGAACTGCATTTGCAGCACGTTTTTGCATTTCTGGATTAGAACGTTGTACAGCATTTAATTCAATTCCTGAAGCAAATTCTCCAGTATCTGCTGATGATACAGCAGCTCCACCCATTCCAATACGGTAATTATCACCACCAAGAATAACAATTTTATCGCCTTCTTTTGGTGTGTCTTTTAGTGCTTGATCTGCTTTCCCGTAACCAATACCACCAGCTTGCATAATTACTTTGTCGTAACCTAATTTTCTTGCAGGTGATGTACTTGATGATGCGTTTTCGTTATGTTCAAAAGTTAAAACAGAACCAGTGATTAATGGTTGACCAAATTTGTTTCCAAAATCTGAAGCTCCATTACTCGCTTTTATTAAAATATCCATTGGTGTTTGGTATAACCAAGGACGAGCATCTGTTTTTTGTTCCCAAGGACGATTTTCTTCTAATCTAGAATATGACGTCATATAAACTGCAGTTCCTGCTAAAGGTAAAGATCCTTTTCCTCCTGCAAGTCTGTCTCTAATTTCTCCACCCGAACCGGTTGCAGCTCCATTAAAAGGCTCAACAGTTGTTGGGAAATTATGAGTTTCTGCTTTTAATGAAATTACAGATTCGTAATTTTGAGTTTGATAATAATCTGGCTTATCTGCTGTTTTAGGTGCAAATTGTTCAACAACTGGACCTTTTACAAATGCCACATTATCTTTATATGCCGAAACAATATCATTAGGGTTTTTGTTAGATGTTTCTCTAATCATTTTGAATAAAGACACGTCTTTTTCTTCGCCGTCAATAATAAAAGTTCCGTTGAAGATTTTATGACGACAGTGTTCTGAATTTACTTGAGAGAATCCAAAAACTTCAGAATCTGTTAGCTTTCTACCGATTTTCTTTGAAACACTTTTTAAGTATTCAATTTCTTCGTCATTAAGTGCTAAACCTTCTTTTTGGTTATATGCTGAAATATCTTCGATTTCTAAAATAGCTTCTGGTTGTACCGAAACATTAAAAGCGTCTTGAGTTAAGCTTTCATATTTTTGAGAAATCATTGGATCGAAATCAGAAAAATCTTCAGCAACAGCTGTAAATTCTTCAATACGAATTATATCAGAAATCCCCATGTTTTGGGTAATCTCTACGGCGTTAGTACTCCAAGGCGTTATCATTGCTGCACGTGGGCCAACAAAAAAAGCATCTAGAGATGCTTGTTCAATTATAGGTTGATTACCAAAAAGCCATACTAATTTAGATATGGTTTTAGAAGATAATTCTTTTGTTGTTTGAACAGTAAATACTTTACCGCTTACGTTTCCAAAGAAATGAATCATTATATGTGAGTGTTTGTATTGTTGTAAAAATGCAAATTTACTTTTTTTAGACGTAATAAGAACTATTTATAGGTGTGAAAATTACGAGTTATTCACGATGTTTTAAACAAAAAAAAGCGACTGGTAAGAGTCGCTTTTTAGAATATGTGTAAAACACTTAGTTTTTAATCAGTTTTTTACTGATTGTTTTAGTGCCTTGTGTTAGTTTTAAGATATAAACACCAGAATTAAGATCTTGAATGTTTAATATTTCTGAGTGACTTGTTGTTATATTCATTACTCTTTGTCCTAGTAAACTATATATTTCAATAGCTGTTTCTGCTTGCGTATTTAAATCTACGTGAAGTAAATTGTTTGCAGGATTAGGATATATTTTAATGTTAGTAATTTCAAAATCAGTAGTAGATAATGTTCCCCAACGGTCTTCGGCAGCATCTCCACCCCAAATAAGTGTTGCTAAATAAGGATCGTCAATAAAAGGGTTTCTGTTACCTTGTCCGTAAGTATTACTAGTGTTTTCAATATAATCATTTCTTTGATCTTCTATACCGCCATCAACAACAGGATCTTCAGCATTCCACTCTAAAAACAAGTCAATCATTTCATCTGGTGTATTTGCAGTAGTACCAACTCCTGCATTTGATGGTAAGCATTGTTCGCCATAACGTAAATACATATACATTATAATTCGTGCAACATCACCTTTCCATTCATCTCCAGGATACCAGTTTTGGTTAGTGTTTACTTTTCCTGAATTTCCACTACCATCAGCAAAAGGTAAACTACCTCTAGTGTTATTTCTTTGTACATCACTAGCTCTTAAATGATGAGCATCTGCACCTGGACCAGAATTATTCAAGCTTGGAGTCGCTAATCCTTTGGCGTATACGTGTTCTCTATTAAATTCACAGTTATCACCACCATTTTCATTAATACCACGTTCTAAATCATTTGTACAGTCTGAATCTGAACCAGATTCCCAACCATATATTAAAAAGATGCTAGATGAGTCATCCGGATTAACATCTGTAGCTTGTACACTTCCCCAACCATATGATAATGTGTGGGTGTGAGTACTAATTATTTTTGTTGCTAACTCTTCTTTTAAGGCAACGCCAGTAAGTGTTAAGTCAACATTGTTATAATAAGCTTGTTGTGCAAATATATTTAAACTAAAAAAAGCAGTTAAAATAAAAGCGTAAATGTGTTTCATTGTATTTGAATTTTTTTTATTTCTTTTCTAATAAAGCCATGTAGAATCCGTCAAATCCAGATTCGTGAGCGTATACGTTTTTATCTTTTACTAAAGTGAAATCTTTTCCATCTTCAGAAGCTAAGAACGTTTTTACTTGATTTTGATTTTCAGAAGGTAATATAGAGCATGTAGCGTAAACTAATTTTCCACCAACTTTCACCATACGTGAGTATTGTTGAAGAATTTGTTGTTGCGTTTCTACAATATTTTGAATAAATTCAGGTTGTAATTTCCATTTAGCATCAGGGTTTCTACGTAAAACACCTAATCCAGAACATGGCGCATCAATAAGAACTCTATCTGCTTTACCGTATAATTTTTTAATTGGTTTTGTTGAATCTATAACTTTTAACTCAATATTATGAGCACCATTACGTTTGGCTCTAATTTTAAGTTTTTTAAGTTTTCCTTCATAGATATCCATGGCAATAAGTTGCCCTTTGTTCTCCATTAAATTGGCAAGATGAAGCGATTTTCCTCCAGCACCAGCGCAAGTATCAATAACTTTCATTCCTGGTTTTACATCCAGAAATTCAGCTACTAATTGAGAAGAAGCATCTTGTACTTCAAACCAACCTGAAGCAAAAGCTTCGGTTTTAAATACATTAGCACGTTCTTTTAGCTTTAAAGCTGAAACATGGTTAGGTAAAAATTCGGTTTCTATATCTTCCGATTGCAATTTAAGTTGCAAGTCTGTTTTGTTTGTCTTTAAAGTATTTACTCTAAGAATTACATCTGCTTGTTCGTTAAGCTTAGCAATTTCTTTAGTCCATAACTCCTCACCAAGTTCTTTAGCACCTAATTCATCCATCCAATCAGGAATAGAATCACGGAATCTTCTTGTTTTTGAAAGTTCATCAAAACGGCCTTTAATTTTTCTTGTAGGTGTTTTTTCAAAATACTTCCAATCAGGTAATTTAATACCTTTTAGAGTAGCCCAAACAGCAAAAAGACGCCAATTGTCGTCTCTACTAAACGGTTCTTTAACTTCTGCTATTTCAGCATACAAGCGTTTCCATCTTACAATATCGTAGGTGGTTTCGGCAACAAATGCACGATCTCGGCTTCCCCAACGTTTATCTCTTTTTAAGAGTTGTTGAATTACTTTATCGGCATAAGCCCCTTCATTAAATATTAAAGTTAAACCATCAATTGTGGCAAAACATAAGTTTCTATGTAAACGCATCGTAAAAAATTAAGCCTACAAATATACGCTTATTTTGTTGATTATTTTACCTAATTTTAGCCTTTCAAAATAAATTATTGGATTCTAAAACATTTATAGACGATTTAAAAGCAGGTTCGCAAATTGCGTATGGTAAATTGCTAGATGCTTTTCAGCAAAAAGTGTTTGCAACATGTATCTCTTTTGTGCCCAATAAAGAGGATGCCGAAGACCTTGCTCAAGATGTTTTTGTGGAAGTTTTTAACTCTATTCATAAGTTTAAAGGTGACTCTAAACTCTCTACATGGATTTATAGAATTACCACCAATAAGTGTTTAGAGTTTATTAGAAAAAAAAACACCAAAAAACGTTTTGCTTTTTTAGAATCTATAACCGGAAGAGTTGTTCCTATAGATAAAACTAATTATTTTACAGAAATTACGCATCCTGGGATTGTTTTGGAGCAAAAAGAAACTAGCGAAACTTTATTTTTAGCTATTAATAAGTTGCCAGAAGCACAACGTATTGTGTTTACACTTCATAAAATTGATAGTAAAAGTTATCAGGAAATTAGTGAAATTACCCAGAAAAGTATCAGTTCTGTAGAGTCTTTAATGTTTAGGGCAAAGAAAAATTTACAAGATATTTTAAAAAACTTTTATAAAAATAATAGTTGAGCGCAAGTTATTTAGAAAAATAGCATCTAAATTTTTAGATTATGAAAACACAAGAAGACATGAAAGGCATGCAACATAAAATTAACGCTATTATAGATAGCGCAGATCATCTTGAAAAAGCTGATTTATCGCCATTTTTTAAGGAAAAAACCATGCAACGTATGTTTGCAAAACAGTCCGAAAAACAAGCTGTAGTTTGGGCATGGTTTACACCAAAACTACAATTAGCAACTTTAGTTTGCTTTGTATTACTTAATGTATTTGCATTTATGAATTTAAATTCAAGTACTTATAATGATAATGTACAGGAATTTGCAGATTCTTACGGTTTATCCGTATCATCAGATTATTCTGTATTAAATTAATTTAGAAATGAAGAAAAATTTAATTCTCTATATACTACTCGTTTTTTTAATTTTAGCTAATGGCTTTTTTTTAGTTAACTATTTGGGACGACCAGAAGCTCATCAAGGCAATAAAGGGCCAGGAGATTTTTTAAGTAAAGAACTCAATTTTGATGCCGCTCAAATGCAGGAGTTTAAAAAGCTTAATAAAAATCATCATAAAAATATTGAAGATCTTTTAAAGGAATTACAAGAGTTAAAACACGAGTTATTTATCCGCTCGTATCAAGATATTGAAGATGCTATTGTAATAGATTCTATAGCATCTCGTATTGGTGAAAATGAAAAACAAAAAGATTTACTATCTTTTAAATACTTTAAAAGTATAAGAGCACTTTGTAACGATACACAAAAAAAAGAATTTAAAAATTTAATTGAAAAGTCACTTAAAGGAGGGGAAAGAGTAGGAGCTCCAGATCACGAAAGAAGAGGTCGAGATGAGAACGAAAACCCACCACCACCACGACATTAAACTTACTAATATTTACTAAAAAGGCTCTCATTAATTTAAGAGCCTTTTTTATTGTGATTTTTTTAACAAAAGCAGACACAAGTTTACCTAAAAGATATCATCTAAAGTTATATAACAATTAAAACACAATACCATGAACACTCAAAAAATTAAAACAGGAATTGCATTAGTAATGCTAATGTCATTATTTACAGTAACAACAAACGCACAATCTTCAGATAAAAAAGAAGGAAGAGAAAAACCGAGTTTTGAAAAATTATTAAAAGAGATGGATGCTAATGAAGATGGAAAATTATCTAAAGATGAAGTAAAAGGACCTTTAAAAGATGATTTTGCAACTATTGATACTGATGAGGACGGATTTATTTCAAAAGAAGAATTAGAAAATGCTCCAAAACCAAAAAGAGAACGTCCATCAAAAAGATAGTAAATTAAAAATATAGGATTACCTTCTTTAAATGAATTTTAGATAGCGAAGGTAATTTATAAACGAGGAAATTATGAAATATCTAATAATAGGAGCATTGCTATTTAGTTTTATAGGGTGTAATAGTAATAAAAATACAACTCAACATGATAATGATGGTCATACTCACAATGCTTCGTCACATCATCATAAAAACTATTTTGAGTCCTATACTTTAAATAGTGAAAGTTACGGAACCAATACAGTAGTTACGGTAGATGGTGATACGCGAACTATGATAACTAATTCGTTACCAGATCATAAAACAGGTCAATTTCCTAGTAAAGGAAATCCTAATACTATTTCATCTCAAAATGTAACCTATACATTTCCTGTTCATCCAGTTTACACAGGAAAACCAGAGTGGGTTAGAGAACCGAGTGTCGCTTTAAACGGTATTAAGTTTGAGCCAGGAACAGCTGAAGTTGTAGCCTGTGATACTGGTGAAAATTATAGAGTAGAAGCTTTACAAGATGTTATTGATTTAGGGCTAGATTTTAATCATGCTCACGTTCAGCCAACCGGAGCTTATCATTATCATGGTACACCAACAGCAGTTATTGAAGAGTTTGATATGGGGGAAGATTTGGTACATATTGGATTTGCTCATGATGGGTTTCCTATTTATTATTCTAAAACTAGCGCATATAAACCAAGTTATAAATTGGTTGATGGTCATAGAGATGGTGAAGACTGTACATATGAAAACCCTCATAATTCAATTGATCTTTCTGTAGGAGGACATCATGATGGAACCTATACTTCAGATTTTGAATTTATTGAAGGTTCAGGGGATTTAGATGAGTGTAACGGAATAAGTATTGATGGTGATTATATGTATTTGGTTACCGATGAGTTTCCGTACGTAAGTCGTTGTTTAATGGGAGAAGTTACTAAGGAAGCGCATCAAGGTCCACCAAATGGAGGTGAAAGATTAAGCGTTGATGATTTATTTGAACAGATGGATAGTGATAATAACGGAAAATTATCAAAAACAGAAGTAAAAGGACCTTTAGCTCAAGATTTTTCAAAAATAGATACTAATAATGATGCGTTTTTATCAAAAGAAGAATTAACTACACTTTCAAAAAGAGAAAATCAACGTCCAGGAGGTCGTCGTTAATCTTTTTAAGAAATAATTCGCAAGTTTATTTTTTTAAACACATCTAAAAGTAAAATACTAATTAATAAACCCTAAGATTTATGAAAAAATTAATTATAACAAGTGCAATATTAAGCCTATTTACGGTGATGTTGGTAGGTTGCGCAAGTGATGATACTAGTGATGCTTCAGAAGGTGATACAGCAGGAGGAGAAGTGACCACTTTACACGCTGCTTATGCGGCTTTTAATACAGATGCAACAACCATTTATTTAGATGGAAGTAACGTAGTTATAGAGAGCACAGGTATTCCAAACCATGAAACGGTATATTGGGGAGAGGGAAATGATTTATATCTAGATGAACCAACAGTAGAGGTGACTCCAAGTATCATGTCTAGTAATAATAATGCCGTAACAATTACGGTTGATGCAACTCCAAATTTAACAGGAAGTACCGTTGCAACAGATTTTGATACTATTGGAATTGCTGTTAGTGGTGCTTCAATATTTAACGATCAAGAAGGTGGAGGAGCTTTAGATGCAGCAGCTGCAAGTTTAGATTGGACTGGAGCACATATTGGACCAGGAGTATACCATTATCATTTAGAACCAAGAGCTTTTTCTGATGATGACGATGCTTTAGTTGGTGTATTATTAGATGGTGTTTTCCTTTACGGAAGAAAATGTAGCGTTACCGGAACATATCCAACAGATTTAGATAGTTCAGGAGGGCATACCTCTACAACTCAATATACAGATGGTGTAGAAGAATATCACTACCATATTATTAACGAATTATATTCAACAACAGGATCATATATTGCATTTGCAGGTCCGTACCAAGGTTATTAATTTATTATGAAACTTAATACTAACTTTTTTTTAGCGTTTGTTTTGTTGTTCATCTTTTATAATTGTAAAAATGAAGAACAACAGGAAAGTATTGCATTATTTACAGATCCTGTAAAAGAAATTAATGCACTTACTGTAAATAAAAAAGAGTTAGTGTTAAATCAAAATCAAGGCGTTTGGTATTATAATGATATACCATTTAATGGATATTCAGAAAAAATTAATGCTGCAGGAACTACTATAGAACGATTAGGGTTTTACAACGGAAAAAGAGAAGGTGTTGCTGAAACATGGTCTAACAATGGAAATCTCCGTATTCAATCATATTACAAACAAAATAAACTCACAGGACTTTATGAAAGTTGGTGGGAAAATGGTACGTTATCTTTACAAGTAAATTATGTAAAAGGTAAAAAAGAAGGTGAAGAACGACAATGGTTCTCAACTGGAGAACTTTCAAAAGTAAGACAATTGAAGGAAGGTAGAGAAAACGGCATTCAAAAAGCATGGTTAATTAACGGAAAGTTATATGTTAATTACGAAGCTAAAAATGGACGAATTTTCGGAATGAAAAGGGCAAACTCATGTTATAAATTAGAAGATGAAAAATTGGTTACAAAATAAAATATCAGGACTCCTTTTTATAGTTTTTTTTGCAATGTTTATTAGTTGTAATCAAAATATAAAAAAGGAAAATATTAAGGTTGAAGAAACTAGTAGAGTAGATTACTTGCCCTATTATAATGATGCGTCTTTTACACCACATTGGTTGGTGCCTAATAGTGATGCTGAAAAAAAGTTTCATAAGATTTCTGAATTTTCATTAACCAATCAGTTAGGTGAAGATGTGACACAAAAAACTTTTGAAAACAAGATATATGTTACTGATTTCTTTTTTACAAGTTGCCCAGGGATTTGTCCTAAAATGACAGGTAGTATGTTTACTTTACAAGAAGAGTTTTTAAATGATAACGACGTTAAATTCCTATCACATTCGGTAACCCCAACAAAAGATTCTGTTTCTGTACTATTAAAATATGCAAAAGAAAACGGAGTTATAGCAGATAAATGGCATTTGGTAACAGGTGATAAAACTGAAATTTATAACCTTGGAAGACATCAATACTTTATAGAAAACGACTTAGGTGAAACAAAAGATATAGATGATTTTCTTCACACCGAAAACTTTTTACTTATTGATAAAAATAAACATATAAGAGGTATTTATAACGGATTAAATAGAGCTTCTATTAAACAATTAATAACAGATATTAAAGCATTACAAGTAGAGGGGTAGTGCTCCTAGTAGTTTAATTGTAAAGTAAAAAGCTTCATGTGTATTCATGAAGCTTTTTATATATTTATAAAAAAAAACGTAATGCGGTTACTAATTATTTTCTTATTGAGTACTATTTTGGTGTCTTGTAATTCTGAAATAAAAACTAAAACGATATCTCAGGTTGAAATAAATCCTTTATTAAAAGACTCTACTTTAAATGTTCGAGCTTTTGAGATTGACGATAAAGGGCTTGGTGCTTTTGCTACATCTCAAGGCAAAATAGGAGGGGTAAGTAAGAGTTTAATTGATGAAGAGGCGCGTTTAACTTTTCAATTAAAAGAAGATACTATAATTCCAAATTTTAGAGCATTAGCAGTAACAAAAAAAGCTGGTTTTATATTAAGTATTGGCTCTCCGGCTCTATTATATAAAATTGATGATGATTCTTTAAAAATTGTTTACAGAGAAAATCACGAAAAAGTATTCTATGATGCTATGGATTTCTGGAACGATCGAGAAGGCATTGCTATTGGAGATCCTACAGATAATTGCCTAAGTATTATTATCACAAGAGATGCAGGAGAAACTTGGGAGAAATTATCTTGTAATGTTTTACCAAACATAAAAGAAGGAGAGGCTGCTTTTGCTGCAAGTGATACTAATATTGCTATTGTAGGTGATAAAACTTGGGTAGCCACAGGAGGAAAGGCAAGTAGAGTATTGTTTTCGCCAGATAGAGGAAAAACATGGACGGTTTTTGAGACCCCTATTGTACAGGGTTTAGAAACTACAGGTATATATAGTTTAGATTTTTATGATGAAGAAAATGGTTTCGCCATTGGTGGCGATTATACAAAACCAGAAGCCACATTAAATAATAAAATAAGAACTAAAGATGGCGGTAAAACATGGAAAGTTGTCGCTAATAATAAAGGTCCTGGGTATAGAAGTTGCGTACAATATGTGCCAAATAGTAATGCTAAAAAATTAGTAGCTGTAGGTTTTAAAGGAATAGATTGTAGTAATGATGCGGGAAATACTTGGCAACATTTAAGTGATGAAGGTTTTTATACCATTAGGTTTTTAAACGACTCAACCGCTTATGCCGGAGGAAACGGTAGTATTAGCAAATTGATATTTTAATAACAGATAATAAAAAAGCAGCCAATTGGCTGCTTTTTTTTAATTTGATTTTTTGTCTTCTTTATGACGGTTTTTATATTCTTCAAACATTTTTCGTCTAAAGTCTTCTTCGGCAAGTTTTAGTAATATAATTTTTTTATCACTAATTACTGTTTTCAAACTATCTATATAATCGAGTTTTAATGTTAGTTTTTCACTTTCAAACTTAATTAAATCGTCTAAGATAATTTTAGCTTTCGCTTCGGTGATATCGTCTTTTATTTGCTTTCTTTTTTCGTGAGCTGTTTTTCTTAGCATATCTTCTTCAAGATCAAAAGTATTATAAACAGGCCAAAATTGTTGTGCTTCTTTTTCCGAAAGGTTTAAACGTTCAGTAATGAAAGCGACTTTTAAAGTTTTTATACGCTGAGCTTTATCCTCGCTTTTTTGTGAGAATAGGCTAAAACTTATGCATAAAAAGAGTAGGGGTGTTAGTAGTTTTTTCATTAGTCTATTATTAAATCTTCAATAGATGCGTTTTCAATAAGGTATTCTTCAATTGAGGCATCTGTTAAACTATTATCTGTAAAGTTGCTATAACTTAATTGGTTTTCATTAATTAAAGCTGAAAAATCTTCGGTAGTAAAATCTTCTTCAGAAATATAACTTTCAATTGAAGCAGTTTCTATATCCGAAAATCCTAAGCTGTTTGTTGTTGAGGTTGACGACAGGTTAAACATTAGTAAAACTACTGCTGCTACTGCCGAAATAGCCATCACTTTTTGCCATGAAAATAAAGGAATCACTTTTGGTGTGTGTGCTTTTTCAATAGCGGTTGTAATTTTTACTTCAAGTGAATCAAAATAATTATCAGGGGTTTTAAATCCTGGTGTTTTTATGGTGTCAGACAATTTTGCGGCGTTACATATAACGTCTTCTATTTCGTTGAAATAGTTGTTGGGAGTTTTAAATCCTGAAGTTTTGACTGTATGTAATTTATTGTTATTCATTTGTTTCTTTGACTATTAAATAAGTAAAAGGTTTAATCTCTGGTTAAAAATTGTTCTATTTTTTTTACTGCAATATGATATGATGCTTTTAAAGCGC
Organism: Lacinutrix undariae; assembly: GCF_052934785.1. Lineage (NCBI taxonomy): Bacteria > Pseudomonadati > Bacteroidota > Flavobacteriia > Flavobacteriales > Flavobacteriaceae > Lacinutrix > Lacinutrix undariae. The sequence goes on along the minus strand of NZ_CM128809.1, from coordinate 183,931 downwards.
CTTCACTAGTTTCTAATATTTCAGACATTTCGGCGTATTTAATATCGTCAAAATATTTCATATTAAATACCAATTGCTGTTTTCTTGGTAATGTTGCTACGGCTTCTTGTAATTTTTGTTGAATTTCGTCAGCTTCAAAATATACATCGGCTTTTAAGTTATTGATCGCTTGTTGCTGGTATTCTTCGTTTGATATTTGTAAGCGTTTTGCTTTTTTATTTAAATGTGTAATCGATTCGTTGGTAGCAATACGATACATCCATGAAAATAATTTACTGTCTCCTTTAAAGTTGTGTATGTTTTTATACACTTTTATAAAAGTATTTTGAACTACATCATCGGCATCATCATGCGACAATACAATTTTTCTTATATGCCAATATAAGCGCTCTTTGTATTGTGATAAAAGTTCTCTAAAAGCCACCTCTTTGGTATGCTCATTAGTTAACCTTTGTAGTAAATCGTGTTCTGTATTCAAAAAAAATCTTTATTTTTTAGACTCACGGAAGTTATAAAAGTTTAATTAATAATCTGTTTATTTTTTTAAGTCTTATTAATTTGATGGTTTTTAAAAGATTAGGTTTGTCATGAAATTATCAATCAGTTATACCTAAAACTGATGATAAAAAAGAAAAGGATGCACTATTATAGTACATCCTTTTCTTTTTTATAAAATGAAGTTGTTTTTATTCGAAACTTTGCATCTCTACAAGTTTTTTGTAAACACCATTTTTAGATAGTAATTGGTTATGAGTTCCTTGTTCAACAATTTCTCCTTTTTGCATGACTATAATTTCATCTGCATTTTGAATAGTTGACAAACGGTGAGCAATCACAATAGACGTTCTGTTTTTCATCATGTTTTCAAGAGCAACTTGTACCAAACGTTCGCTTTCGGTATCTAGTGCTGATGTTGCTTCGTCCAAAATCATAAGTGGTGGGTTTTTAAGAACAGCACGCGCAATACTTAAACGTTGTTTTTGTCCTCCAGAAAGTTTTCCACCTGAATCTCCAATATTAGTATCAATACCTTTAGGTAGATCTTTTACAAACTCCCAAGCATTTGCTATTTTTAAGGCGTTAATAATTTCCTCGTCTGTAGCATCTTGTTTTCCGATAAGAATATTATTTTTTATTGTTTCATTAAATAGAATAGAATCTTGCGTTACTAATCCCATAAGGTTTCTTAGAGAGTGTTTAGTAAGATCTCTAATGTCTTCGCCATCAATAGTAATTTGTCCTTCGTTAACATCGTAAAAACGAGTTACTAGGTTTGCTATAGTACTTTTTCCACTTCCAGATTGTCCAACTAAAGCAATAGTTTTTCCTTTAGGAACAGTAATTGAAAAGTTTTTTAAGACGTAATCATCTTCGTATTTAAAAGAGACGTTATCAACTATAATTTGTTGTGTAAAATCGGCTTTTGTAATTGCGTTAGGTTTATCTTCAAGTGTTGAAGGTGTTTCAATAACTTCTAGCACACGATCTGCGGCAGCATTACCAGCTTTCACTTTATAACTCGCTTTACTAATAGCTTTTGCAGGTGTTAAAATTTGATATGCCAATGCCATATAGGTAATAAAAGCACCTCCAGAAAGACTGTGGTCTATTAAAACCATTGTACCACCATACCATAATAAAGCAGCAATTGTAGCAATTCCTAAAAACTCACTTGTAGGTGATGCTAAATTTTGACGGTTTAATAAAGTGTTTGAAAAATGGTAGAATTTATTTGTTGATTCTTGAAATTTAGTGTTGAATTTTTCTTCAGCATTAAAACCTTTTATCACTTTTAAACCACTAAGAGTTTCTTCTAAAGTAGATAAAAACACACCTTGTTCGGCTTGTACTTTTCCAGATTTTTTCTTTAAACTTTTTCCTATTCTAGAAATTATAAATCCTGCAACAGGAATAAATATAAATACAAAAATGGTAAGTTTTGTTGAAATTGTAAACATTGTAACAATTGCAAAAACAATAGTTAATGGTTCTTTTACAATCAGTTCTAATACGGCTAATAATGAGTTTTTAACTTCATTAACATCACCAGAAATACGCGCAATGATATCTCCTTTTTTCTTTTCGGAATAATACGAAATAGGCAAGGTAATCACTTTGTTGTAAATCGCATTTCTTAAGTCTTTTAATACGCCATTTCTTAGAAAGGTAATAAAATAAAGTGCGAGATAATTGAAAATATTTTTAAGTAAAAACAGACTTATGATTAATATAATCATGTACAGTAAGGTGCGTTGCGGTCCTTCGGCTGCATTTGTAGTGGTTACAAAATAGTTTAAATACCCTTCACCATACGCTTTAAGTTCTGTGATGCCTTGGTAGACAGGTTTTACTGTTAATTTTTTTGTTTCACCAAATAACACATTAATCATTGGCATTAATGCTACCATAGCTAATGTGCTAAATAGTGCGTAAAGTACATTGAAAAAAATGTTGAGATATCCGTATTTTTTATACGGTATTATAAATGGTGAGATTTTTTTGAGATAGTCCATTAATTTAATTTAAGATCTGTTAAGATCGCTTTTATTTGAGCATCCAATTTCTGTTCCGTAGCATTAAATACTGTCACATTGTCTAAAGTTGTGTTTACACTAATATAGAATTTAATTTTAGGTTCAGTGCCACTTGGGCGTAAGGCAATTTTACTACCGTCTGCTGTAAAGTAGATTAAAACGTTAGATTTTGGAATATCAATAGTTGTTTCTTCTCCTGTAAGGATGTTTTTTATAATAGATAATTGATAATCTTCAATTTTTACAACTTTAGATCCGTTCACTTCTTTTAATGGGTTTTTACGTGCATCAACCATCATTTGTTTAATTTCTTCTGCACCTTCAATGCCTTTTTTAGTAATAGATACTAAATGTTCTTTGTAAAAACCATACTTAGTATACGCTTCTAAAAGACCTTCAAAAAAGGAGCCTCCATCTGCTTTTGCTTGAGCTGCAATTTCACAAGCCAAAAGGGTAGAGGTTACGGCATCTTTATCTCTTACAAAGTCGCCAACCATAAAACCAAAACTTTCTTCACCACCACCAATAAAATCTTGGTTAGGGAAATCTTTAATCATTTTAGCTATCCATTTGAAGCCTGTAAGTCCAATTTTACATTCTACATTAAAGGCATCGGCCAGTTGTTGCATCATTGGAGTAGATACAATTGTGGTTCCAATAAACTCGTTATTGTTAAGTTTGTTATTGTTTTTCCATTTTTTTAGTAAGAATTCCGTCATCATTACCATGGTTTGGTTACCGTTAAGTAATACCATGTTATTGTTAAGGTCGCGTACGGCAATCCCTAAACGATCACTATCTGGATCTGTACCAATAACAATATCTGCTTGTGTTTTATCGGCTAATTCTAAAGCCATTTTTAAAGCTTCTGGTTCTTCTGGGTTTGGAGATTTTACCGTTGGAAAATCGCCATTAGGTACTGCTTGTTCTTCAACAATATGTACGGTTTTGTATCCTGCACGTTTTAAGGTTTCAGGAATAGCAGTAACCGATGTTCCGTGAAGTGATGTAAATACAATTGATAATTTATCTTTTGCATCTTGGGTTGTAAAACTTCCGTTTTTTACTGAAGCATCAATAAATACGTTATCAACATCTTCACCTATATAATGAATAAGATTTGTGTTTGCTTCAAATTTAATTTCGGCATAATCTAAAGCATTAATTTCAGCAATAGCTTCATGATCTTGTGGTGGTACTAATTGTCCGCCATCTTGCCAATATACTTTGTATCCGTTGTATTCTGGTGGGTTGTGAGATGCGGTAAGTACAATTCCGCAGTGACAGTTTAAATGCTTTACAGCAAAAGATAACTCGGGAGTGGTACGAAGATCTTCAAATAAATAGACTTCAATATTATTTGCTGAAAACACATCGGCTACCACTTTTGCTAGCGATTTACTATTGTGTCTGCAATCATAAGCGATTACTACTTTTAAAGGTTCGTTAGGAAATGATTTAGCTAAATAATTACTTAAACCTTGTGTGTTTTTTCCAAGCGTATATTTGTTAATACGGTTGGTTCCAACGCCCATAACGCCACGCATTCCACCAGTACCAAATTCTAAATTTTTGTAAAAACTTTCTTGAAGTTCGGTAGGGTTTGTTGCTATTAAATCTTTTATTTTATTTTGAGTATCTATATCAAAAGTTGAGGTTAACCAACTATTTACAGTTTTTAATAATTCTGGTTCAATATGTGTCATATACTGCGTTTTTTGAGATGTGAAATTAAGCAGATAGAATGCTATTCATTTTAATCTAAAACTTATAAGTTAAGTTTGCTTTGTATGGTGTAGCGTTTTCTGTCTTGTTTTGTACGTAAAATGATTTCGCCTAAAAATCCTGCAACAAAAAATTGAGTTCCAATAATCATGGTAACTAAGGCGATGTAAAATTGCGGGCGCTGTGTAATTAAACGGCCTGTTGGATTTAAAAATAATTTATCAATCCCAAGATACATAGAAAATCCAAAACCTATGGCAAGCATTATAAATCCTAAAGCACCAAAAAGGTGCATAGGGCGTTTTCCGAAGCGAGATAAAAACCAAATGGTGATTAAATCTAAAAAACCGTGTATAAAACGTTCCATACCAAATTTAGTATCACCGTATTTTCGGGCTTGATGTTTTACAATTTTTTCTCCAATATTAGAAAAACCAGCATTTTTAGCAAGTACTGGGATGTAGCGGTGCATTTCACCATTTACATCAATTTGTTTGACGACGTTTTTTTTGTACGATTTTAAACCGCAGTTAAAGTCATTAAGTTGTACTCCAGATGTTTTTCTAGCGGCCCAATTAAATAATTTAGACGGCATATTTTTAGAGAGTACAGAATCGTAACGTTTCTTTTTCCAACCCGAAACCATATCAAACCCCTCTTTTACAATCATGTTGTAAAGTTCAGGGATTTCTTCTGGGTTATCTTGCAAATCGGCATCCATAGTAATGACAACATCACCTTCTGCTTTTTCAAAACCTGCGTGTAAAGCTTGCGATTTTCCGAAGTTTTTAAAAAAACGAATCCCTTTTACATTGCTGTCTTTTTGTGATAATGCTACAATAGTGTGCCAAGATTTATCGGTACTTCCGTCGTCAATAAAAATTATTTCATACGAAAAATGATTGGACTGCATAACTTTAGCAATCCAATCATGGAGTTCTGTTAACGAATCCTGTTCGTTGAGTAGTGGTATAACTACTGATATATTCATGTAAATGATTTCAATATTAGAAGTATCAAAAATAAAGAAATTATTTAAGCTGCGTTAGGATCTTTCTTTTTCATTGAAACTGCAATAATTAATCCTATGATTACAAAGAAAATTAAACTCTGTGCTAAGGCACGAAATTGCGTAACAATAGCAAAAGTATCTTGCTCTTCTATAGTAGTAATTGCTTTTTCAATGTCGCTAGCTTTTGCTCCTAAATTCTCCATTAATTCTGTAGATTTTTGGATTGAAATTTCTTTAAGTTGAATTGCCGCATCCGGATCTATAAAGTTAAAAAGGATTACTGTAACTACTGTAGTTATTATTAATCCGATAGCAACAGTTATGAAATAAGAAGAAAATGCTTGCTTAAAAGAGATGAAAGTATTTAAAATACTTTTAGCTTTTAGGGCAGAAACAATACCAAAAGTAATTATTGTTAAGGGTAAAATGATAAGATTTAGCCAAAAGTTAACTAGTAATTCTAAGTTAGCAACATATGCTACTACTGTTATTAAAACAAGTAATACTCCAAGGTATACACCGTAATTTAGTGCTATTGATTTTAATTTTTTTTCCATAAAATGATGATTTATTAGTTATAATGTAATTGTTAGTATTCTTTTGTGTAAATTTGTTACAACAAACGTAGATAATAAAAAAACAAAAAAAAGGTTGCATATTTGGAAATAATCCTTAAATTTGCAACTCGAAAAAACGAAACGATAATAAAGCATTAGCGATGAAAAAAGGTATACATCCAGAAAATTATAGACTAGTAGCATTTAAAGACATGTCTAACGAAGACGTATTTTTAACTAAGTCAACGGCAAATACTAACGAAACTTTAGAGGTTGAAGGTGTTGAATATCCATTAATCAAATTGGAGATTTCTAGAACTTCTCACCCATTTTACACTGGTAAATCTAAATTAGTTGATACTGCTGGTCGTATTGATAAATTCAAAAACAAATACGCTAAATTCAAAAAATAATTTAGTACAAGATATTTTTGTTAAAGCCTTTCTATATAGAAAGGCTTTTTTATTTTTAATATTTAAGCTATTTTTGATTCCGCAGAACGTAGACTAATAATGACGTTGCGCCTTTTTTAACTTTTTAAACTTCAGTATGAATTATATTCTTTTTGACGGACCTTCACGTAACAATTTGTTACCATTTACTTACACAAGACCAGTTGCCGATATTCGCGTTGGGATTTTAACCATTAGAGAAAAATGGGAAAAGTATTTGGGAGGTACAATAACATCGGTCACCGAAGATTATTTAGCTGAGAAGTTTCCAATGGTTGAAATGGAAGAGAATGTAATGATTAACGCGTCTTATTTACCAAATAAAAAATTGGTGAATTTGGTAAAAGCACTTAAAGAAAACGAAGCTATTTTTAAAGGTGAAGATGTTATTGCATTTTTTACTAAAGACTCGCAAGAAGAAATAGATTTAGAAAGTTATAAAGCGATTGAGTTTGAAGATGCTGTTTTAACAATTGAAAACACGTGGGATATTTTTGCTAAAAATGGTGAAGCTATTGCTGAAGATTTTCAGTTATTAACTGAAGATGAAATATCTGAACCTATTCCAGAAAGTAATAATGTGATTGCTCCCGAAAATATTTTCATTGAAGAAGGTGCAACTCTAGAATTTGCAACTTTAAACGCATCAAAAGGACCAATTTATATTGGTAAAGATGCCGAAGTTATGGAAGGTAGTATTATTAGAGGTCCGTTTGCTTTGTGTGAACATGCCACTGTAAAAATGGGTGCTAAAATTTACGGACCAACAACTGTAGGTCCACATAGTAAAGTAGGAGGTGAGGTTAGTAACTCGGTTCTTTTTGGGTTTTCAAACAAAGGTCATGATGGCTTTTTAGGGAATTCAGTATTAGGAGAATGGTGTAATTTAGGTGCGGATACTAATAACTCTAATTTGAAAAATAATTATGCTGAAGTCCGTCTTTGGGATTATGAAACTGAAGGTTTTGCTAAAACAGGGCTTCAATTTTGTGGTTTAATGATGGGAGATCACAGTAAATGTGGAATTAATACCATGTTTAACACCGGTACAGTTGTAGGTGTAAGCGCTAATATTTTTGGTAGCGGTTTCCCACGTAATTTTGTGCCAAGTTTTTCTTGGGGTGGTAGTAATGGGTTTACAACTTACATCACTAAAAAAGCTTTTGAAGTTGCAACAGTGGTTATGAAACGTAGAGATTTGGAGTTTACTGAGCAAGATGCTGCTATTTTAGAACATGTTTTTGAAGAATCAAAAAAACACAGAAGAGATTAATTTCTCTTTTTTACTTGTTTTAACTCTAGCATGTTGATAGGATTAATACCTAAATTAATAATATTTTTTCTTGTAAATCGTACCACTTCATCATAAAACATAGGGATAATTGGTGCTTTTTGAAGTACTAAACTATCCATTTTTGAATATAGAATGGTTCTGTTTTCAATATTAGTTTCCAAATAGGCTTGTTCATACCAAGTATCAAACTGTGCATCTTTAAAATGCGTGTAATTAGGACCGTTAGGCGCAAAGTTTTTACTGTAATATAGAGATAGGTAGTTTTCTGCATCCGGATAATCGGCAACCCAACTCGCTCTAAACATATCTAATTTGCCATTGGCTTTAGAGTCTTTTAAGCTTGAAGGCGGAATCACATCTACGTGTACTTGAAGTCCAGTTTTTTGAAGTTCACGCTGTATGTATTCACAAAAACTTAAGTAATTACTAGTGGTTGTAATTGTGATTTCAGGAGCGTTATTTCCAGTTTCTGTTTTGTATTGTTGTACCAACTGTTTTGCTTTTTCTGGTTGATAATTAAAACCAACTTTACTATTAAATCCAGGTAATCCTTTTGGAATAAAACCTCCATTGGCAGGAATTCCGATACCATTTCTGAGGTAAATCATCATTTTCTGTCTATCAAAACCATAATTCACGGCTTTTCTAATATATTCAGATTGAATTTCTGAAGCTTCAGAATCCATAAAAAAAGCTAAATATTCAGTGTTTAAATACGGACCTCTAATCATGTTAACATCATTAGCGTATGATGATTTTAAAATTCCGTCTGCGGTCAAAATTTCATCTTTATAAGAGGCATCTAAACCTGAAATATAATCTATGTTTCCTTGTGAAAACTGTAAGAATTCATTCTGTTTATCAGGTAAAAAAGTGATGGCTACAGCTTCTAAATATGGTAAGGATGTTCCGTTCTTGTCAATCTCAAAATAATTATTGTTTTTTCTGAAGACTAATTTTATGTTTTCTTCCCAACGTTTAAACTTAAAAGGGCCGGTACCAATAGGATGAGCTCTAAAAGTGCTGCCGTAATGTGATACAATTTCTTTAGGAACAACAGAACAGTATTTCATAGTTAATAAACCTAAAAAAGCTGGAAATGGTTGCTTTAACTGTATTTGAAATACGCTATCGTTTACTGCTTTAAAATGACTAACCTTAGCAAGGACCCAACTTCCGGGTGACGCAATTTGTGGATCTTGTAATCTATTAAAACTGTATTGAAAATCTTTAGCGATTACCGTTCTGGTAGAATCTTTTCCAAATAAATGATGCTTATGAAAATACACATCGTTTCGCAATGTAAACGTATATGTGAGCGCATCTGGTGATATTAACCAATTTTTAGCTATAGAGGGTTGTACGTTAAGATTATCGTCCATTTGTACTAAACCATTAAATAGTTGGTTTGTGGCCCATATATCAGCTAAATCTTTTGAAAAAGCAGGATCTAAAGATCCAATATTTTTATGTTCGTTATATCTAAATACAAGATGATCCTTATTTGTGTCACGCTCATTTTTACAAGAAAAAACGAATGTTGTTAATATGATGCTGTATAATATGATGTTTAACCTTCTGCTAATGCTTTCCATTTTTTAATTATTGCGGTGTAAAAATATAAGAATACAAAACCTAGAACAAATAGTATATAGCTTAAATAGATGCCAAAACTATCAAATAGTGTAGAGCAATCTTTATAAGTGTTGGTAATATTATAAATGTCATCACAATAAGCTTGTTGGTGAAGAGATATAATACCTATAATTAAAAGGAGATAAGGCACAAATCCTAAAATAGATAAATTAACACAAATAGCTACAATTGATTTTTTTATAGTTTTTGAAAATTTAAGTGGAATTAATAAGATTGTTGTCGCAAGAATAAAAGTGAAATACGATAATAAAAATGCGACACTATTTCCAGATCCACCAACGGCAAAGCTAAAAAGAACACCTAATAACGAAATAAAGATACTTAAAACTCCTGTTGTGATTATAGTGAATAATAAAGGTTTTAAACCTGTAATACGAAAGCAAAATAAAATTAATGCGATAATAAATGATAACCAAAGAAAGATGTTTATTTCATGACTTATTATAGGTGTGTTTTTTATTTCATTAATGTTTTCAAAGGCATTTTTAAGGTTATCAGAACTTATGTAATAATCTGTAAAATGACTGTTATTGTATTTTTGTAACTCAGATTGCTCGCTGTGTTCTACACGAGAATATACTCTGTAATCCTGTTCAATTAATGAAGAAACTTCAAAATTTTCTGGATGATATATTTCTTTGAACCATTTTTCGGCCGTTAGATTGTGTTTTACTTTATAAATGTCTGAAATTTCTAAAAAGTCGGCTAATAACTGCTTTAATTCTTCCGTATTATTTCTGTCTAATAATAGGTGTGCTGTTTTATTGATTTGTAATTGTGCCTCCGTTTTATTTATATCCTGATAATCTTCATAATATAAATTAGAGTCGTAATTAAACTCTTTTAGGTCTGTATTATCATATTCATCAGTACCAAAAAACACATCAGAATAGTTGTAATATGAAGGTTGTGAAGTTTTAAAATGCTCAGATATGTTTATAACGCTATCTTTATAAAAATACGTAACAATAGTGTCATTCGTTTTTTTGTAAATATAACCAGCAAGTAGCATTGGTTCGTATACTTCTTCACTACTTTGTGTTTTAGTTTTAAGGGTATAAAACTGATAATCAAAATCTAAAAATGTAAAATGTGGTGCTTCTATATCTACAAAATCGCCTCTGTTTTCACAGTATAGTGGCGAGAAAATATTGGTGGGATATTTTCTTTTATTTACGGTGTAATCTTGTATGTCGTGTGATAAAAAAATAGCAGCTTTGTTAGCAATGGTAGTTTCTTTAGTAAAACGAGCATCACTATAATTGCCAGAAATATAGGTTTTTAAGCCTAAATTATAAGAGTAATAAAATGTTGTACTACAAAATATAATTACAAAAAAGTGAATAAATTGTGAAAACAGTTTAAATCTAGATACTGGATAAAAGTTTTTAAATGCATTGTTTTTAAACATGTTAATCACCCAAAACACTAAAATAAGTATGGATAAAATAACACTAAGAAATATTGAGCCATTATCAAAGAAAATATCTTTTGCTCCTCTGTCGTGAAGCAATTCTGGGTTGGTTAATGTAACTAGACCAAATAGAAAAAAAATAATATGAATAATAAGACTAATCGCTAAAATCCATACAATTTTGGTATTCCAAATAGTAGGATAGCGTTCTAATAAATACTGGTTGATATTGCGAATATATGTTTTCATTTGAATAATTTAGGATACAAAAAATCGACGAGTAGATTTAGAAATATTTCGGACATAAGTTACATGTAATTTATGCGTTCCTAAGGTTTCTAATACTGAAGAAAATGTGGTGCTTTTAGAAAAATACCCAACGTAAATACCACCGTTATAAATCAGTTTTTCTAAAGCAATTGGGTTTAGGATTGTTAATAAGTCTTCACGTTTGCTTTCACAGTCAATTTCAACAATAAGTTGCTCTTCTTCTGTTTCTATCGTGTGATCTTTCTCTTTATATTTTCCATTCTTAAGATAAATAACTTTATCAGATATTTTTTCAACTTCATAAAGTTGTTGCGAACTTAAAATTAAAGCAATTGGATTATTTAACGAGTTACAGATGGCTTTTAAATCTTCCAGAATAACTTGCTGCGCCAACACATCTAAATTAGCTAAAGGCTCGTCTAGTAAAAGTAATTCAGGTTGTCTTAATAGTGTTCTAGCCAACTCAAAGCGCATTTTATATCCAGACGATAATTCGTCCCATTTTAAATGCTTGTAATTCCATAATCCAAAACGCGCAATCATCATTAGAACGCGTGTTTCGTTTTCTTGAGGCGGCACACCGTAATTAGATAATACAAATTTAAGATTGTCTTTTAGGCTTCCGTACCAACGTTGTGTACGTTGTGGGATATACACGAGTTTTGAGCGTAAATCAAAACTGTTTTTATGAGGTTTGTCAAAATTATAATGCAGTTCGCCTTCGGTATAGTTTAGTTCGTTAGCTAAAACACGAAGTAAAGTAGTTTTTCCATTTCCATTTTCACCAACCAGACCATAAACCTGTCTTTTTTTGATTTCTAAAGTAATAGGTCCTAAAGAAAACCGATTGTTACCGTAACTTTTTATAATATTTTTAGCTTTAGCAATAGGAACTTCAGCATTATAAGTTGTGATGGAGAAATTCTCTAAATCTTCTAGGATTTCGCTTACTTTTTTATAAAGTTCTGTAGTTTCTGCAGGGTGTTTTTCTTTCCAGTCTGTAAGTGTAATCACCTTATCGTAAATTTTTAAATCTTGCGTATCTATAGCGCAATCCATAAATTTTCGATACCCTAAAACAACATCATCATTTTCAAAAAACGAACGGACGTCCTGTAGTCTTTCCTTAAAATCTAGCATATATAATTTCTATTAATAAGTATAAAAAAGGTTTCCCTGCAAGGATATGGCTTGTACTTTCAAACAAATGCGTAAATTTGCAGACCTAATTCATAAAAAGTAAATATACAGATAATGAATTAGTAATGAATTTTAATTGATAAAGAAATTTTTTTCAATGTAGAAAAGAGCAATTCTTAGACTATTTTGAAAAAATTAGGAAACGATATATGAAAAAGAAAGTCGCATTTTATACTTTAGGTTGTAAACTGAATTTTTCTGAAACTTCTACAATTGCTAGAGATTTTACGGAAGAAGGGTTTGATCGTGTAGATTTTTCTGAAACCGCAGATATTTATGTTATTAATACTTGTTCGGTGACCGAAAATGCAGATAAACGTTTTAAATCTATTGTAAAACAAGCTCAAAAAAATAATCCAGATGCATTTGTAGCTGCCGTAGGATGTTATGCGCAATTAAAACCACAAGAATTAGCCGACGTTAATGGTGTGGATTTAGTGCTTGGAGCGACTGAGAAATTTAAAATTAAAGATTATATAAGTGACTTGTCTAAAAATGATTTTGGAGAAGTACATTCTTGCGATATTGATGATGCCGATTTTTATGTTGGAAGTTACTCGGTAGGCGATAGAACGCGTGCGTTTTTAAAAGTACAAGATGGTTGTGATTACAAATGTACTTATTGCACAATTCCTTTAGCTAGAGGGATTTCAAGAAGTGATACGATGGAAAGTGTGATTAAAAATGCTAAAGAAATTTCGGCTCAAAATATTAAAGAAATTGTACTAACCGGTGTTAATATTGGAGATTATGGAAAAGGAGAGTTTGGAAACAAACGTCATGAACATACTTTTTTAGATTTGGTAACACAATTAGACACTGTTGAAGGTATTGAGCGTTTAAGAATCTCTTCTATAGAACCTAATTTACTTAAAAATGAAACTATTGATTTGGTTTCAAAATCACGAGCTTTTGTACCGCACTTTCACATTCCATTACAGAGTGGGAGTAATGCAATTCTTAAAAAAATGAAACGTCGTTATCTGCGTGAATTGTATGTAGATCGTGTTGAAAAAATTAAAGAAGTAATGCCTCACGCTTGTATTGGTGTAGATGTTATTGTAGGATTTCCTGGTGAAACCGAAGAACATTTCTTAGAGACTTATAACTTTTTAAATACGCTAGATATTTCATATTTACACGTATTTACCTATTCTGAACGTGATAATACAGAAGCAGCAGCCATGGATGATGTGGTGCCAAAAAATATACGTTCTAAACGTAGTAAAATGCTTAGAGGCTTGTCTGCAAAAATGCGTAGAGCTTTTTATGAAGCACAATTAGGAAGTACAAGAACCGTGCTTTTTGAAAGTGAAAATAAAGAAGGTTATATTAATGGATTTACTGAAAATTATGTAAAAGTAAAAACTCCTTGGAATCCCGAGTTGGTAAATACCTTACATAAGGTGAATTTAACCAATATTGATGAAGACGGATTGGTGCGTTTTGATTTTGTTTAAACAAGAGGGATTATTAAATACTTGAAAACTAAATTAGTTCAACCTAGTTTATTTGTCGATCATCTATTTTATTTTACCACGTTTAATTTGAGAGATACTTTTATAAGAAATCTAACACCTACTTATAAATGAGAAAATTAATTAACCTGTTTTTTGTACTGCCACTATTTGTGTTTTCAACATCATGTACAAAAGATGATATTAATACTAATATTGTTGGAGAATGGGAATTAATATCATGGGAAGCAAATACTGCTTTAGATTTAAATAAAGACTCAGTAGCACATCAAAATTTATTAGAAGAATTAGCTTGTGAAAATAACGAGACTTTAGAGTTTGAATCTGTAGGGGTTTACTCTAATGTAGATACGTTTAATCCAATGCTTAAAATAGCATTAACTGGAGCTCAAACTAATACCTACGATATAGATTTACAATGTAGCGAAGGTGCTATTGGTACTGCAGCAAGTTATATTGTTACAGGAGATGAAATAATTGTGAATAATAAAGTGTTAGGAACTTTACAAGGAGATATTTTATACACTTATAAAACATTAAATGTTTATAATGAAGATTTCTCTGAAGTAATTGAAACGATAGCAGTAAAAGTTATTTATAAGAAGAAGTAAAAAGAGAAATATATATAATAAAAAATCCGAAGTGTTAAGCTTCGGATTTTTTTTATGGTTAAATTCTAATGCCAACTGGCAACATTTTTTTGTAACGCCTGTTACGTTTCATAAATTTTACAATTTCCGGACTCGTAGGAACAACGCTAATATTATTGCGTTCTTCTATATTTTGAAAAACAACACATAAAAAATCATTTTCAAAATCTTCGGAAGTAATGTTTTCAGGAATAATCAATTTTGTTAAAAATATTTTTCGATCCTGAAGCGAATATTCAATGATTGCTAATTGATCTTCAATTTTAAATTCAAACTGGCGCAAAAAGTCATTGTCTACTAATTCTGTGGTATCAATCATAATTAAAATAATTTAATTTGAATAGCTATATAAATAACGAAGAAGACTGAAATTTGATACGTCTATTCTTACAAATTTAAGTAAAATTAGGATATAATGTGTTCTTGAAACTGTTAAAAGCTTAGTAAATAAGTTATTATAAGTGTTCTGAAGCATTTTATGAGAGATAATGTTTAATTTTGTAAATTAATAAATGCCCAATAATATATGAATAACGAAAAAATACACGTGTATTTGATGCCTGGTATGGCTGCAAATTCTTCGATATTTGAAAATATAAAATTACCTATAGATACCTTTGAGATGCACTTGCTAGATTGGATGATTCCTGTTAAAGGCGAAACATTACAAGCCTATGCAAAACGTATGACCGATAAAATTGAGCATGACAATGTTGTGCTTTTAGGCGTGTCGTTTGGAGGAATTTTAATTCAGGAAATGAGTAAATTTATTACGGTAAGGAAATTAATAGTCGTGTCTAGCGTTAAATCTAAATACGAGTACACAAAAGGCATGAAATTTGCTAAAGCTACCAAGATATACAAGGTGTTGCCAACACGATTTGTTAAAGATATTGAGAAGTTATCAAGATATGCTGTAGGAAAAACAGCAAAAAAACGTTTTGAGTTATATAAAAAGTACTTATCAGTAAATGATAAACGTTATTTAGACTGGGCAATTCAACAAGTATTATGTTGGGAGCAAGAGCAAGCTAATGAAAAAGCAGTGTATGTTTACGGTAAAAAAGATAGTGTATTTAGTTACTCTCCAGAAGGAAATACTATTGCTATTGAAAATGGTACACACATAATGATTATTGATAAGTATAAATGGTTTAACGAAAATTTACCAAAACTAATGTTGAGTTAATTTTGAAAGCTATTTTTATTATTATAAATTTATAAAAAGAGAAAAAAGAAGATGAAAATTTTAAAGAATATTTTTGCAGTCATAGGTGTTATGGCTGTTTCAGGATTATTTATTTTTGCAGCACAAAAAGCTCCAGAAGATAATAATATTGAGCCTGAAGGTACTGAGAAAATGGTTAACGATTACAATGTGTATGCGCTTGCGGTGCCAGAAGGCTTAAATTTTGCGGGTGAAAACTTGCCACTTCATAATCCAGATATTAAAGAACGTATGGATCGTGAGTTGTTGGTAAATACATATTGGCAATCTAATGGATTATTAATGTTTAAACGCTCAGAAAAATATTTTCCAATTATCGAGCCTATTTTAGCGAAACATGGTGTGCCAGATGATTTTAAATATTTAGCCGTTATTGAAAGCGGATTAACTAACGCGGTGTCTCCTGCCGGAGCAAGAGGTGTTTGGCAAATTATGCCTGCAACAGCAAGAGAAAATGGCTTGGAGGTTAACGATAATGTTGATGAGCGCTATAACTTAGAAAAATCTACAGAGGTTGCTTGCCAGTATTTATTAAGAGCAAAAAAAGAATTAGGAACATGGACGTTAGCAGCCGCAGCATATAACGCCGGAAATGCAGGCGTTTCTAGACGTTTAAAAGAACAAGGCGTTACTGGGTATTATGATTTGCTTCTAGGTGAAGAAACGGGACGTTATATGTTTAGAATTGTCGCTTTAAAAGAGATTTTAAGCCATCCAAAAACTTATGGTTTTAATTTTACAAGTAAAGATTTATATGCTGATGTTCCATCTTATAAAGTAGAAGTAGATACTGCAGTTACAGACTTTGCTAATTTTGCAAAAGGTTTTGGAATTAACTATAAGGTTTTAAAGCTTCATAACCCATGGCTAAGAGAATCACACTTAAATAACAGATCTAGAAAAGCTTATTTAATTGAAATTCCAAAAGAAGGTGTTTACTCATCTCAACCGTAATTTTTAAAAATGAATAAAAGCATATAAAAAAAGCGTCACAAATTAATGTGACGCTTTTTTTATGTTTAAATTTTAAGAGGTTTTAACGACGTCTCCCTTGTTTGTGTCCTCCAAAATGTTGTTGTGGCGCCTGAGCTTTTTTCATGTTGTCTTTCATCATTTTTATTTGATCAGTTAACATACCACGAGCATCTAGTTTTTGAGCTTCATTAAGTAATATTTTAGCTTCATGTACACGACGCTTACTAAAAGCTATTCCAGCTAAATTTAACTTTGCCATTGCTAAATCATGATCCATTGATAATCCTAAAGCGATAGATTTTTTAAAATATTTTTCAGCTTCATTCATATTTGATTGAGAAACCATAATACCATGTAAGTAATTAAAATAACCTTCTTGTTTTTTTACTAAAGCTCCAGATGGATTTTTAATTTTATCCAACCATTTTTTTGCACCTTCAAAATCTTGCTTTCGTAACTTTATAAACGCAAATAATATAAATTCGTTTTTAAAATAAAAGAAAATAAAGATTAATGATAATAGGATATACATAATTCCGTTACCAATATTACCTTCGGTGAATTGCCAAATAGCAACAGCTATAATTGCTCCTGCAATAAGTAGTTTAATGTTTTTGTTGTACATTTGTTGTTTAAATTTAAGATTGCAAAGAAACTAAATTTTTGTTTAAAACATCAAATAATCAAAATCAATTAAAATATTTTAGGTTTTGGTTTGTGTAAATAAAAACTCTTTGTATATTTGCCCGCAGTTTTAGGCAAAGTCTGAAGCTGATATTATAAGAATAAGAAGACTTTTAAAGATATACGACAATGAGTAAAAGAACGTTTCAACCATCAAAGAGAAAAAGAAGAAACAAGCACGGTTTTAGAGAGAGAATGGCTTCCGTAAATGGACGTAAAGTTTTAGCCCGTAGAAGAGCTAAAGGAAGAAAGAAACTGTCTGTATCTACCGAAACTAGACATAAAAAATAATGATTGACAATGATTAACATTTGTTAATATATAAAGGTGTTACTTAGGTGTAGCACCTTTTTTTGTACCCTATTGATAACTATTTTTGCAACTTAACATCATTACACAACTACTACGATGCCAAAAAATAAAAACATTAATTCAGTACTAATAATTGGTTCAGGACCAATTGTAATTGGACAGGCTTGTGAGTTTGACTACTCAGGAACCCAAGCACTGCGCTCACTTAGAGAAGATGGTATTGAAACGATTTTAATTAATTCAAACCCAGCAACTATCATGACCGATCCTACCATGGCCGATCATGTATATTTGTTACCATTAACTACAAAATCTTTAATTGAGATTTTAAAGAAACATCCACAAATAGATGCCGTTTTACCTACAATGGGAGGACAAACTGCTTTAAATTTATGTATTGAAGCAGATGAAAAAGGAATCTGGAAAGATTTCGATGTCGAAATTATAGGGGTTAATATAGACGCTATTAATATTACAGAAGATAGAGAGAAGTTTAGAGAGTTAATGCTTGACATAGATATTCCTATGGCACCACAAGCTACTGCTACTTCTTATTTAAAAGGAAAAGAAATTGCTCAAGAATTTGGCTTTCCTTTAATAATTAGAGCCTCTTTTACTTTAGGTGGAGCAGGAGCTTCATTTGTACATAAAGAAGAAGATTTTGACGAGTTATTAACACGTGGATTAGAAATTTCTCCTATCCATGAGGTTATGATTGATAAAGCCTTAATAGGTTGGAAAGAATACGAATTAGAGTTACTTAGAGACTCTAATGATAATGTTGTTATTATTTGTGCTATTGAAAATATGGATCCTATTGGTATTCATACTGGAGATTCTATAACAGTTGCTCCAGCAATGACATTAAGTGATAGCACGTATCAAAAAATGCGTGATATGGCAATCCATATGATGCGTAATATTGGTGATTTTGCAGGTGGTTGTAATGTGCAATTTGCTGTAAGTCCTGATGAAAATGAAGATATTATTGCTATCGAAATTAATCCTCGTGTGTCTAGATCTTCTGCATTAGCTAGTAAAGCAACAGGTTATCCTATTGCTAAAATTGCAGCAAAATTAGCTTTAGGTTACCACTTAGACGAATTACAAAACCAAATTACAAAATCTACTTCTGCTTTATTTGAGCCTACTTTAGATTATGTAATTGTTAAAATTCCACGTTGGAACTTTGATAAATTTGAAGGATCTGATAGAACTTTAGGTTTACAAATGAAATCTGTTGGAGAAGTTATGGGAATTGGTAGAAGTTTCCAAGAAGCACTTCACAAAGCAACGCAATCTTTAGAGATTAAGCGTAATGGATTAGGAGCAGATGGTAAAGGTTATAAAAATTACGATCAAATTATAGAGAAATTAACCAATGCAAGTTGGGATCGTGTATTTGCTATTTACGATGCGATACAAATGGGAATACCATTAAGTCGTATTCATGAAATCACAAAAATAGATATGTGGTTTCTTAAGCAATATGAAGAATTATATTTCATAGAAAAAGAAATTTCAACGTTTACAATAGATACTATCCAAAAAGATTTATTGCTTGAAGCAAAGCAAAAAGGTTATGGAGACAGACAAATAGCACATATGTTGAGCTGTTTAGAAAGTCAAGTCTATAATAAAAGAGAAGAATTAGGTGTAAACAGAGTTTATAAATTAGTAGACACTTGTGCTGCTGAGTTTGAAGCAAAAACACCTTATTATTATTCTACTTTCGAAAGTGATGTTGAAACTACAGATGGTAAACGATTTGCTGATAATGAAAGTATTGTTTCCGATAAGAAAAAAGTAATTGTTTTAGGATCTGGACCAAATAGAATTGGACAAGGTATCGAGTTTGATTACTGTTGTGTACATGGAGTTTTAGCTGCTGCTGAATGTGGTTACGAGACTATAATGATTAACTGTAATCCAGAAACTGTTTCTACAGATTTTGATACCGCAGATAAATTATATTTCGAACCTGTATTCTGGGAGCATATTTACGATATTATTAAGCATGAAAAACCAGTTGGTGTTATTGTACAACTTGGTGGGCAAACAGCATTAAAATTAGCAGAGAAATTAGAACGTTATGGTATTAAAATACTTGGTACTAGTTTTAAAGCTTTAGATTTAGCTGAAGATAGAGGGTTGTTTTCTAATATGTTAAAAGAAAATAATATTCCTTATCCAGAGTTTGATATTGCAACAACTGCAGATGAAGCAGCTGCAATTGCAGATGTTTTAGATTTTCCTATACTAGTAAGACCATCTTACGTATTAGGAGGACAAGGCATGAAAATTGTAATTAATAAAGAAGAACTTGAAAAGCATGTTGTAGATTTATTAAGACGTATGCCAGGAAATCAACTTCTATTAGATCATTATTTAGATGGCGCAATAGAAGCTGAGGCAGATGCTATTTGCGATGGCGAAAATGTTTACATTATTGGTATAATGGAACATATAGAGCCTTGCGGAATTCACTCTGGTGATAGTAATTCTTTACTTCCTCCTTTTAATCTTGGACCTTTGGTAATGCAACAAATTAAAGATCACACTAAAAAAATTGCTTTAGCACTAAATACGGTAGGTTTAATAAATATTCAATTTGCTATAAAAGATGATACGGTATTTATCATTGAAGCCAATCCAAGAGCATCTCGTACTGTGCCTTTTATTGCAAAAGCTTATGGAGAACCTTATGTTAATTACGCGACTAAAGTAATGTTAGGAGAGAAGAAGGTAACAGATTTTAATTTCAATCCGCAATTAAAAGGTTATGCAATTAAACAACCAGTTTTCTCTTTTAATAAATTTCATAACGTTAATAAACAATTAGGACCAGAAATGAAAAGTACTGGAGAAAGTATTTTATTTATTGATAGTCTTAAAGACGATGAGTTTTACAATTTATACTCAAGACGTAAGATGTATTTGAGCAAATAGCATTTATACTCGATAAACGGGAGTGTGTAATTGGTTTATAATTACTACTTTAGCTTCTGTATTATTCAAGTATATGTTATGATAAAACTAAAATATGTTTTTTTAACCTACTGTCTTGCAATGTCAACAATGGCATTTACTCAAAAAAGTATTTTTGATATTGCAAGATCAGGTAGTGTTAATGATGTAAAATATTTAATGCAAATCAACCCTGATACAATTAATAGTATCGCATCATCGGGTTACTCTCCCTTAATTTTAGCATGTTATAATGGCAATACTCAAGTTGCTCAATTTTTAGCAGAACATGTTACTACTATCAATGGTACAAGTAAATACGGTACGCCACTAATGGCAGCAGTTTACAAAAATGATAGTATCATCACTCAAAAATTATTACATCTTAAAGCAAATCCTAATACAGCAGATGTAAACGGAACAACACCTTTACATTATGCTGTAATTGCAAAAAACAATGCGCTTATTAAGCTTTTAATAGCTGCCGGTGCACGTACTGATACTAAAGATAATAGAGGGAAAACTGCTAAGGATTATGCCCTAATGACTAAAAATGTAGCTATTATAGAAATCATCAATTAAGAAGGAAGCCTTATGAAAAAAATTACATTTACAATACTAAGTCTATTATTAACAGCTTTAACTTATTCTCAAACTTATTCAACAGGTGTTATTGACTTATCCACAGAACCAGGTTTGGAATATTCTGTACAATTAGATGTCACTAGTACAACAGTTACTATGACTTTGGTAGGGCCAAGCGACAGATGGTTAGGGATTGGTTTTGATACCACTAATATGTATGCCGGTAAAGACGTGCTTATTTTTGATGGTACTTCACTTAGCGATAGACATTACGGCTATCCAGGTCAACCAGATGGCGAATTATCACAAGGTATTGTACCAACTATCGATGATAGAGAAGATTGGACTACAGTTTCAAATACGATAATGTCTGGAGTACGAACAATTGTAGCGACTAGAGATCGTGATACAGGAAATGTACATGATCATGTGTTTTCGGCATCAGCAAATGTATTAAATATAGCTTGGGCTAGAGGAGATGGTAATTTTACGTTACAATATCACGGCACTACAAACAGAGGAGTAACCATGCAAGATTTTACATTGAATACTAAAATATTTGATATTTCTGAATTTAAAATTTCACCAAACCCATCAAGTTCAAAACTAGCTATTTCATTACCAATGGTACTTGATAATGTGTCTTTAGAAGTTTTTGATATCTTAGGAAAAAAAGTATACTCAAATATGTTAAATGGTATGCAAACAACACTCAATGTATCCCAATGGAATAATGGAATTTACTTGGTTAAAATTTCAACAGATAATGAGTCTCAAATTAAACGGTTTGTGAAACAATAAGCAGGGTTTTAGTGTAAATATTTAAAGGTCAGTTGTTTTAAAAACAACCGACCTTTGTTTTTTATATAAAAGTTAACATAAGATTTATTATCTTTACTAATAAGATAAAGCTTATGAACCTAAAACTACTCTTAATTTCATTTTTATTGATGTCTACATTAGTAGTAGGACAAACCCCTACAAAAAAGACAAGTTTTTCAATATCTCCAAACCCTGCAACTACCAAATTAAACGTGCATTTACCTGCAAGTTATAAACAAGCTGAGGTTATTGTTTATGATGTGTTAGGAAAACAAGTTTATAAAACTGATTTAACAACATTACGTTCAAGTATTAACGTTTCTAAATGGAATAGTGGTGTGTATTTAGTAAAAATTACTTCAGGTGAAGTTTCACAAACCAAGCGTTTTGTAAAACAGTAAGTTGTTATTCTCCATCAGGTAATTCAATTCTTATTTTATAGTTTTTAAGATCATCCAAATAATTGTCAAGTTCAAAAGAAGCACTGTCAAACTCTTGCTGACGATGTAGTTTAGTTTCTTTACGTTTTAGTGCTCTTAAAAAACGTTTAACCTCCATTTTGTCATTCAAAATTAATCCAGGAACCGCTACAGATTTTCCATGATCATCTTTAGCAACCATTGTAAAATAAGACGAGTTACAATGTTTTATTTCTCCTGTTCTTATATCTTCAGATTCTACTCTAATCCCTACAACCATTGATGTTTTACCAACAAAATTCACTGAAGCCTTCATGGTTACTAATTCTCCAATTTCAATAGGATTTAAAAAATCAACAGTATCAACAGAAGCTGTAACACAATATGTTTTGGAATGTTTTGATGCGCAAGCAAACGCAATTTGATCCATGAGGTTTAAAATATATCCTCCATGAATTTTACCTCCAAAATTAGAATGCGAAGGTTGCATGAGTTCAGATATACTTATCCTCGAGTCATCTACAGGTTTATAATTAGACATACTATTTTAGTTTTTAGGGGTGTTAAGTTCTACTTTTGTGACATAATATTTAGTATCACCCATCCAAAATAATGTTTTATATCTTTCAAAATAAGTTAGTTTTACCATTTGGCCTTGATAATTTGTTAAAGCTTCAATAACTTCTTTATCTTTTTCTTCTACCGAAAATTTAAAAATTTGAGCTTCACTAACACCTTGGCTAATTTCACCTTCCCAAGTTTTAAAAAGATACCCTTTACTTGTAAATTTTACTAATTCTCCGGCGCGTACACCTTCACTATAAGAGGCGTAATATATAAAAGCAAAGTAACCAGCAGATACAAGAAGTAGTGCTATAATTGTTTTAATTAAAAATTTCATTTAATGTTTTTTATGGATTAATCTTCATTATTAGCACGTTTAATAATCGCTTCAGGTAGTGCTTTTTTTGCCTTGGCGCCTAATTTTTTAATTTTTTCAACACTAGTAATCAGGTTTCCTTTTCCTTCTACGAGTTTATTCATTGCTGCTGAATAGTCTTTTTTTGCATCATCAATACGTTTGCCAACGCCAGTTAAATCTTTTACTAAACCTTCAAATTTATCATAAAGTGCACCAGCTTGTCTAGCAATTTCAATAGCATTTTGTTGTTGTTTTTCATTATTCCACATGCTATCAACCGTTCTTAATGTGGCTAAAAGTGTAGATGGTGTTACAATTACAATATTCTTTTCAAAGGCTTTATTATAAAGTGAATTATCGGCATTTATAGCAACTGCAAAAGCAGGTTCAATAGGAATAAATAATAATACAAAATCCGGACTTTCTATATCGTATAAATCTTCGTATTTCTTTTCAGAAAGCTGATCTACATGTCGTCTTATTGAATTTATATGTGCTTTTAAATATACTTCTCGTTCATCATCTTCCGCATTCACGTAACGTTCATAATCGGTTAAAGATACTTTACTATCAATAATCATTTTTTTATGATCTGGTAAATGTAATACGATATCAGGTAACACTCGAGATCCATCTTCTCTTGTGAAATTTTGCTGTACAAAATACTCTCTGTCTTTTTCTAATCCCGATTTTTCAAGCACACGTTCTAAGACCAATTCGCCCCAATTTCCTTGCATTTTACTATCACCTTTTAAAGCTCTAGTAAGGTTGGTTGCTTCTTTTGTCATTTGTTGATTTAAATCTTTAAGACCTAAAAGTTGCTCTTTTAAAGCCGAATGCATACTAATACTTTCCTTTTGGGTGTCATCAACTTTCTTTTCAAATAATTGAATTTTTTCTTGTAAAGGATTTAAAATTTGAGTGATATTTTCTTTATTCTGAAGGGTGAATTTCTCAGATTTCTCGTCTAATATTTTAGTTGCCATCAGCTCAAAATCTTTACGCAGTTGTTCTTGCTGAATTATAAGTTCTTTATCACGTTTTTGAGATTGTTCTTGTAGGTTTTCAAATTCTGCATTCTGACGCGCCAATTCAAAACTTAAATCATCTTTTTCGGTTCTTATGGCTTCACGTTCGGTTTCAATTTTAAGAATGGTTTGTTTTAAATCTTGAAATTGTTGATTAAAATTAGCTTGTTGTTTTTCTAATTCTGAATTTGAAGCCTGTTTTAAATCAATAAGTTGTTGCTGTAAATTAGAGTTACGTTCCTCTAAAGTGCTTTTTTCTCCTTTATTTTTTAGTTTAGAAATGAGCATGCCCAAATATCCGCCAATTACTGCAGATACGATAATAGCCAATAAAAGAATGATGGTGTTGTTCATGTAAGAAATTGAATTTTATCAAATATAATTAATTTGTTATTGTGAATGTAATTTGTGTTTCAATTAGAAGAATAAAACGTTAAAAGGGTTATTTATTCACCTTAAATCGTCCTGAAGTCTTATCAAATGAAATTAAATCTTTTGGAAAAAGGGTTTCAAAAACACCTTGCTCAATAAGTTGACATGGTGAACCCGATTGTACTTTATTTGGTGTCATTACAATCATTTTGTCACATAATTGAATGGCTAAATCTATTTCGTGAGATGAAAATAAAATAGTTTTCCCGGTCTCTTTAGCTAATTTTTGTAACAGTTTTAAAATGTATGCTTTGTGATACATATCTAAGTGGGAGGTAGGCTCATCTAAAATGATTAAACTGGTATCTTGAGCCAAAGCGCGCGCAATCATTACTTTTTGAAGTTGTCCGTCGCTAAGTTCAAAACATTTTTTGTGTTTTAAATCTTCAATATTAGTTTGAGATAAAGCCTTTTCAACAATTGTAATATCGTTTTCCGATAAATTTCCTACCCAATTTGTATACGGTTGACGTCCCAAGGCAATCAATTCAAACACCGATAAGTTTTTAGATAGCACAGGTTCAGTAAGTACTAAACTTAAAACTTTAGCCAGATCAATAGCTTGGTAATTAGTAATGTTTTTATCGTTTATAGCTACAGTTCCAGCAATAGGATCTTGTACTTTACTGAGAGTTCTTAATAAGGTTGATTTTCCAATACCGTTTCCTCCAACAAGACCAATAAGTTGTCCTTTTTCTAAAGAAATATTAACCTGATCTGCGATAATAATCTGCTTTTTCTTAGAGGTATAACCAATACTTAGGTTTTCAGTTTTAAGAACAATATGTGTTGAGTTATCTCCCATTAAAACATCATTTTACGTTTTCTAACGAGTAACCAAATTACAACGGGAGCTCCAATTAAAGAGGTAATCGCATTAATAGGTAAGGTGTAATCGCTTGTTGGTAGTTGCGCAATGCTATCACAAATAAGCATTACAATAGCACCAAATAAAAATACGGCAGGTAATAATATTTTATGATCTGATGTTGGAAATATTTGACGTGTTATATGCGGAATTGCCAAACCTATAAAGGCAATTGGGCCTGTAAATGCTGTAATTGTTCCGGCTAATAAACTAGTGGCTATGATAATTATAAGTCGGTTTTGTTTGATATTTAAACCTAAACTTTTAGCATAATTTTCACCCAATAATAATGAGTTTAAAGCTTTAATAGATAAGATACTTAAAAGAAAACCAACAGCATAAATGATAAAGAAAATAAGGAGTTCATACCATGATAAGTTTCCTAAACTTCCAAATCCCCAAAAGATGTATTGTTGTAATTTTTCAGCAGAACTAAAATAAGACAATACACTCACAACTGCCGATGTGATACTCCCAAACATTAACCCAATAATTAAAATTGCCATGGTATCTTTTACTTTAGATGAGACAGTTAATACAGCTAAAAGCACTAAAAAACTACCTAAACTAGCAGCAATTACAATACTCCATTTTGAAACCAGTAAACCTGTAAAAGCGGTACCTAAAAAACTAGCTCCTAATATAATGATGGCTACACCTAAACTCGCTCCCGAACTAATACCAAGTACAAACGGACCAGCAAGTGGGTTTCTAAAAAGGGTTTGCATTAATAAACCAGAAATACCTAAGCCTGAACCTACCAAAATTGCCGTAAATGCTTTTGGTAAGCGGTAGTTTATAATAATGTACTGCCAAGATTCATTATCGATATTGCTAAACAGGCTTTTAAAAATCTGGGTAATAGGAATAGACACCGACCCCAAACTAATGTTTGCGAAAAAACAGAGGATTAATACTAAAATTAATACCAAGTATGAACGTTTGTATGTGTTGGTGTTATGCAATTATTTTAATTTTTGAAAAAAATGAGGTTCGTAATCTTTTAATAATTCTGGATGGCAAATTTTAATTAAATCTTTTAACACTAAATCGGGTCTTGCGGTTCCTAATTCGTAATAAGTAACGCCGCCTGTTTTTCCGGTATTATTAACAAACGTATAGATGTTATTATTTTTAAAAGCGTCAAATTGTGTGTAATGTGTATTTGCTTTTTCTAAAGCTTCTAACGAATTGTAATAAGAAGGACTCAACCAAATTTCAGCCGATTTTCCTTTAGTATAGACAGCTTCAAAACTTAAAGCAATACTTCCGCTTGCGGTAGTTTCAGACCATAAATAATTTACATTGGCATCTTTTAATAATTGCGCTTCTGGGCTTGTACCATTTGGTAAATACCACACATCTTTATACATGGCACCACTTAAAATACTTGGTTTGCTTTTTACTGTTTTTGCAATGATTTTTGCTTCTAGATAATCTTTTTCAATAGTCTTAAAAATGGAATCTGCTTCTTTTTCTTTATTGTAAAGAACGCCAAAAAACTTAATCCATTCGGCTTTTGCTAAAGGTGATTTTTCTACCCAATCTCCATTATATATCACAGGAATATTAGATTTTTTAATCGTTTCGAAAGATTTATTGTTACCATCAATTCCAAAACCAACCACAAGATTAGGGTGTAATTCTAATAAAACTTCGGTATTAATCCCTTCGTTTTTACCTAGTTCTCTAATGCTCTTATTATCAATTAAAGTTCTTGTTTTTTCAGACGATACATAATCTGTTCCGGGGAAACCTACTAAAGTGTTTTCTACACCTAAAAGCTCTAAGGCAGGAATGTGAGTGGTAGAGGTAACCACAATTTTTTGGATAGGGATAGTAATAATACCATCAAATTCATCTTTATTTAAAGTGATTTTTGACGCTACATTTTTATGAACTAATGCGTATTTATAATCCTCTTCAGCATTTGGCCATGGATTTTTTATTGTTAATATTTTAAAATTCTCAGTAGAGGTAATTGTAAAACCTGTAGCATGAGTAAGTGTAGCAGTGCTAATATCTTGTTTGGCTATTGGATTTTGTACGGAGTTATTTTTACAAGCAATAAAACTTATTAAAATAAAAAGGGATAGTAAATGTTTCACAATGATAGGTTTTAAAATTCAAAAGTAATATTATTTAACCTTTAACTCATTATAGTAAACAAAATGTTTATTTTTGCAGCGAATTTTGGTTCTCGTTAACGCGAGATTAAAAGGGAATCTGGTGAGATTATAATAATTAATTCCAGAACTGTTCCCGCAACTGTAAGCTATAAAGCTTCGTGTACCACTTCTATAGTCACTGGAGATTTCTGGGAAGACCAACACGAAGACGCAAGTCAGGAGACCTGCCTCAATTTGTAATCCATATTACTTTCGGGAGAAAAGTGTTTGAATTATGAGAGATAAACTATTTTTATTTTTAGGAATTGCTTTGTGCTATATGTCACATGCGCAGACACGTCTAGATTCTATTCAAAAATTAGATGAAGTGATACTGAGTGATGTAAAACTGAAGCAAAATGCAGCAGGTTTTAAAGTTATGGTTTTAAACGATTCTGTATTAAAGAAAAATAACAGCTCTTTTACAGATTTGTTACGTTACAATTCTACCATTTATTTTAAAGAGAATGGTTACGGCATGGTGTCTTCGCCTTCTTTTAGAGGAACAAACGCCTCACAAACGGCTGTAATTTGGAACGGAATTTCAATTAACTCACAACTTACTGGTCAAACAGATTTTAATACCATAAATACCACAAATTTTAATAGTGTAAGTATAAGATCGGGTGGAGGATCTGTACAATACGGTAGCGGTGCCATTGGCGGAAGTATTCATTTAAATAATACGCTAAACTTCAATACACATTTTAAAAACGAAGTGCGCATTTCTTACGGAAGTTACACTACTAAAAACCTGAGTTATCTGTCTTCCTTCGGAAAAAATAAATTCTCAGGAACTTTTGGTGTTAATTATGTAGATTCGGATAACGATTATAAATATTTAGGGACTGATAAAAAGAACCAAAATGGCGCTTATAACAATTTGAGTTTTAATGCGAATTTAGGCTATATTTTATCTGATAAAGATGTAATTAAATTGTATCATCAAAATTTTATTGGAGAACGCGAATTTTCTGGAACAGCATCATCACCATCTTTAGCGAAATATGAAGATGATAATTTTAGAACCATGTTAGAATGGTCTAGACATGGAAATAATGTGACTTCAAAATTAAAAGCAGCCCATTTACAAGAGCAATTTAAATACTTTGGTAATAAAAACACTGATAATTATACCTTCGGAAAAGTAAATACTTTCTTAGTTAATTATACAGCGGATATTGCATTAGCTAAAGATTTTAAGCTAAAACCAATTGTAGAGTATACTTATTATGATGGTAGCGGAAGTAGTTTTGGATCGCCCAACCGAAAAGCATTATCTACCACAGCATTATTACAATATCAACCTAATACAACTTGGCAATATGGCGTTAATTTAAGACAAGATTTTACTTCAGGTTTTGAGAGTCCGTTATTATTTTCTTTTGATGTGGCTTATGCGGTTTCAAAAAAATATACACTTAAATTAAATGGATCTAAAAATTATAGAGTACCAACATTTAATGATTTGTATTGGCAACCAGGAGGGAATTTAGATTTGGTTCCTGAAACCTCATATCAGTTAGATTTAGGACATGAATTTAGTTTTAAAGATGCTAAACTTTCGTTGAATACGTATTATATAAAAACCAAGGATCTTATTCAATGGAAACCGGGAACCTCTGGGTTTTGGACACCTCAAAACATTGCAGAAACTCAAAATTATGGAGCTGAAGCAAGTTTAGAAGTTTTTAAAACGTTTAAAGAACATCAGTTTTCGTTACAATTTAATTACGCTTATACGGTTTCTGAAGATTTAGAAACCAATAAGCAGCTTATATATGTACCGTATCATAAGGTGAACGCTAATTTGGCCTATAACTACAAACGCTTGTCTGTATTTTTTCAGCATTTATATAATGGCGAAGTTTTTACCACGCAAGAAAATAAAACGGGCCCATTTTATAGCATAGATCCGTATCAAGTTACAAATACCGGGATTGGGTATCAATTATTAAAAACCAATTCTCAAACTATAGATTTAAATGTAAAGGTGAATAACCTTTTTAATACCGTATACGAGAACGTGGCATTCAGACCCATGCCAGATCGTAATTTTAATATTCAAATACACTATAAATTTTAAAAATTAATTACAATGAAAAAAGTTATTTTATCAGTTTTATCTCTATCATTATTTTTCGCATCTTGTTCAAATGATGACGATAATAATGGACCATCAGAGCCATTAGGAGCTTATGAAGATGGAATTATAGTAAGTGGAGAAAGTTCTCCAGCAGGAACTGTGTCTTTTATTTCAGAAGATTTAGCTACAGTTGAAAATCAAGTTTATTTTAACGTAAATAATGAGTCTTTAGGAATGTTCTTACAGTCTATGGCTTTTGAAGATGGTTTAGCTTACATTGTTACAGATAACTCAAATACAATTACAGTTGTTAACCGTTACACTTTTGAAAAACAAGCAACAATTACTACAGGATTATCTACACCAAGATATATGACTATTGAAGATGGTAAAGGATATGTAACTAACTGGGGAGATCCAGCTGATGCTACAGATGATTTTATTGCTGTTGTAGATTTAACGACAAATACGGTAACATCTACAATTCTTGTTGGTGAAGGACCAGAACAAATTATTGAAGAGGATGATGTATTATATGTGTCTCATAAAGGTGGTTACGGTTCAAATAATATTATTTCTGTAATTAATACGAATACAAATACCTTAACAACAACGATTACAGTTAATGATAATCCAGATGAAATGGTGTTTAACGATAATAATGAATTGGTTGTGTTATCTAGCGGGAAAGCAGCTTGGACAGGTGCAGAAACTTTAGGAGCGATTACAAAAATTAACCCAAATACAAATGCGGTTATTAGTACTATGGAATTTGCTATGGGATCACACCCTGAATTAATGGCATATAGCGATGGAAGTTTGTACTATAATGTAGGAAATACAATTTATAGTATTTCGGATAATGCTACAGCTTTAGCTACAACTGAAGATTTTAGTGTTGCTGCAGCTTACCTTTACGGAATGTCTGCAGATGATGGATTTATCTATTTAACAGATGCTACAGATTTTGGAAGTGCTGGAAAATTACTTATTTATAATGATGCAACATCTACATTAGTAAGTACTTTGGATGTTGCTGCTGCAGCTTCAAAAATTTATTTCAACTAATAATTTTATTTGCATTTTTGGATGTGATATATTTTATTCTGAAAGCAAAAAAGCCACTCATATGAGTGGCTTTTTTTATAGTATTAAATTATATTAATCTCTAGAAAACTGAGGAGCAGTTTCTAGATCAATATACATATTATCATCAAACGCTTTACGGTTTACTTTAGTTTGTATAGGCGCAACAGCTTCCTGTGTGGTTGTAGTTGCAATTCTACCATTGTTACCTTGAATATCTGCAATAGCAGTTGCTAAAAGAGGCTCATCAACATTACCTAAAACGCCAAAGTTTAAAGCACTTTCGTTTTTCTCAAAACCAGTGGTTGGCACTAATCCTGTTGCTGGCACTTGTCCGTCATTTACATTTACAGAAATAGCTACAAGCGGTTGCATCGCGTAAGTGTGACTAGGGTTGATATCTTCCGAAGAAAAATCAGGAGAATCATAAATAGTAATTGATGCTTGTGATTTTCCGGTAGTTGTACTTCCTATTTGTACCACATCAATATATTCTTTTAAACTATTTATAATCATCTCACTAGCAGAAGCTGTACGACCTGTAGTTAGTACATAAATTTTATTAAGATTTACACTGTTTATAGTGTTTCCGCTAAAGCTAGTTGTAAAATTATAGTTGGTATTATTGTCTTGTAAATTATCATTGTATTGTAATTTAGAAAATATTTCGCCAGTAAAATTGCCTGTAATCATACTTCCTAATAACGCTGCTGTGTTTACAGAACCTCCTGGGTTGTATCTTAAATCTAATACTAAATGTTGAATGTTGCTTGCGGCAAACTCGGAGAAAGCATCATTTAATTGTGTGTTAAAATCGGCAGTAAATCCATTATACATTAAGTATCCTAAATTTTCGCCACCAAGATCAATCACTTCAGTTAAGTGTACAGGGTTTTCTGTATAAGCTGTTTTTGTTAAACTGATAGACGTTCCATTTTCAGTAACCGCATCATCATTAGTATCGTCTGCGGTACCATTATCATTATAATTAGCAAAATTTAAAGTGTAAGTATCTTGATTTAATAATTCAGTGACATTACTTTCTGTTAATGTAACATCATCAACGGCAGTAAATATTTGTCCGCGTTGTAAACCTAAATCATCAGCAACACTATTATTTAAAACAAGTCTGATAATTCCGTATATTTCAGTAGTACTTCCAGGAACGTAATAAAAATTATATTCTAATCCGTTACTTTCACTCACACCACTTAACTGTTGTTGTAAGGCAATATAATCGTCGGTAATCCAACTAAAACGATCTACAGTTGCTCTTTCATGAATAAGGTTTTCAAATAAAGCCTCGGGTGTATCATAGCTGTATATATAATTTAAATAATCTGAAGTATTTGAAAAACGATCATCTGCTAAGTCTGGTTTTTCAGCTTTATACAGGTAAACAGCGTTCATTCCTTTCCAAACAAAATCATTAACATCGGTATCTGCAATGGTATTATCATCTCTATCTTCAAAACAACTTGTAGATAAACCACTTGCTATAGCTGCTATAAATAGCATTTTTAAAATTTTCATAGGCTTCTTTTTCTTTTCTTAGCTAATAGTATATTGTACTATTAAACATTAAATTTACTTACAATATTGCAAATTAAAAATTTATTGTAACAAAATTACAAGTGCCTCGTCGTATTAATAGAGGCAACATAAAAAGTGCTTTAACCAACCAATAAAAAATGACATCAACTGATTTTACAAAATTAGTATTACCTTTTAAAGATAAAGTCTTTAGGTTGGCAAAGCGTCTTTTAGTTTCTAAAGAAGAAGCCGAAGATGCTACGCAGGAAATTTTATTGAAATTATGGAATAATAAAGTGAACATTGCCAAGTACAAAAATGTTGAAGCATTTTCAATGACTATGACAAAGAATTTTTGTTTAGATCGTTTAAAATCAAAACAAGCACAGAATTTAAAAATTGTACATAGCAACTATCAAGATCATAATGTATCGTTACAAAAAGATATAGAAAATAAAGATAGTGTAGATTGGGTAGCTAAAATTATTGACGGTTTACCCGAACAACAAAAAATAATATTACAGCTTAGAGATATAGAAGAATATGATTTTGATGAAATTGCAAAAGTAGTAGATATGAATCCTACAGCAATTAGAGTTGCACTATCAAGAGCTAGAAAAACAATACGAGAACAATTAACTAATACACATAAATATGGTATTAAATAATATAGAAACATTACTAGAAAAATATGATAATGGCGAAACAAGCCTAAAGGAAGAGCAGCAACTAAAAACCTATTTCGCTCAAGAAAACGTTGCGCCCCATTTAGAATCTTACAAAGTCATGTTTCAGCATTTTAATAGTGAAAAACAAGAACAGTTTACCAAAAACGTGCCATTACAATCTAAGAAAGTAAAATTAACTAGATGGCTTTCGGTTGCAGCAGTAGCGGTTCTTATGGTTTCAATTTATACGCAAGTTGACACCAAAAAAGGGTTAGATAGTTTATCAAAAGACGAATTGTTAGCTTATAACCAAACTATAAAAGCTTTAAACCTTGTATCGACCAAACTGAATGAAGGCTCAAAAGGATTAAACACTTTAGCCTTAGCTACCGAAAATTTCGAAAAAGGCGCCAAACACATTTACTATGTAGATGAGTTTACAAAAACAACAAACAAAATTTTAAAATAATAACAAGAAAAACTCAACAATCATGAAAAAAACAACTCTAATACTCGCACTTGCTTTAATGCCAATACTAAGTTTTGGACAAAGCATTTTTGATAAATTTGAAGACGAACAAGCAGTAACTTCAATTGTATTGAATCAAAAAATGTTTAGCATGTTATCTAAAATAAACATTGATTTAGATGATCCAGAAGCACAACAATACTTAGAAACGGTAAAGAAAATTACAGGATTAAAAGTGTTTACTACTGGAGATGATAAAATTTCAGAAGAAATGAATTCAGCAGTAAATTCATATTTAAAAACATCAACTTTAGAAGAGTTAATGCGAATTAAAGATGGCGGACAAACTGTAAAATTCTATGTAAAAGAAGGAAGCGATGAAAACCATGTAAAAGAACTTTTAATGTTTATTAATGGTTTAAAAGAATTAACTGCAGATCAAGATATTACTATCAACGGAAAGAAAAGAGAAGTTGAAACGGTACTATTATCTTTAACAGGAGATATTGATTTACGCCAAATTTCAAAAATTACTAACTCAATGAATATTCCAGGTGGTGAACACTTAGAAAAAGCAAGCAAGAAAAACTAAGCACTATGAAATCATCAATCAAAACAATCATGATGTTAGCGATTTTGATTACAACTCTAGTAAGTTGTAATCAAGATCCAACATTGCAAACTTATTATGTAGATAATGAGTTACAGTCAGGTTTTACCTCTTTAGATGTGCCAACAAGTTTTTTGAAAATTGACGAAAGCACCCTAACCGAAACACAATTGGAAGCCTACAATTCTGTAGATAAATTAAATATGTTGGCTTTTGTAATTTCAGAAGAAAACAAAGCAACTTTTACTACTGAATTGGCCAAACTACAAACCATATTAAAAGATAGTAAGTACCAAGAGTTAATTAGAGGAGGAAATGCCGAAGATGGCAGATTTGCAATAAGCTTTATAGGAGAAGAAGACGATATAGATGAACTTATATTGTTTGGCTATTCTAAGGATAAAGGTTTTGCTACCGTACGCGTATTAGGTGATCATATGAGCGTTAATAAACTTATGACTTTATCTTCAGTCCTTGATAAAGCAAACTTAAACGAAGACGATTTTAAGCAGTTTTCGGAAATTTTTAAATAACTGAATCTTATTTAAAATGTTAATAGAAAAACCCTTGAAGTAATTTACTTCAAGGGTTTTTTGTTTTTTATATCCTTAACTATGATCCATATTAAATAAGCTAAAAAGCACAAAACACTTGTGATAAGTAGTATTTTAATAATCATGTAATTTAAGAATCCAAATGCGCCAGCAAAGAAAAAGACAACACATACCGCACAGGTATAGATTAATCCTATATAATCTTTATTTGGCATAATTGTAATATTTATATTCCTGTATAATTACTTGGCGTAATTGCTTTTAATTCTGCTTTAATAGTATCAGACACCTCTAAGGTATTAATAAAATCTGAAATAGAGGCTTGTGTAATTTTAGTATTCGTTCTAGTTAAACCTTTTAAAGCTTCATAAGGGTTAGGATACGCTTCTCTACGTAATATAGTTTGAATAGCTTCGGCTACAACAGCCCAATTATTTTCAAGGTCTTCAGCAAATTTGCTTTCGTTTAATAATAATTTATCTAAACCTTTTAAAGTTGATTTAAATCCAATTAATGTATGTCCAAAAGGTACGCCAACATTACGTAAAACAGTACTATCTGTTAAATCACGTTGTAAACGAGAAATAGGAAGTTTTGCAGATAAATGCTCAAAAATAGCATTAGCAATTCCTAAGTTCCCTTCAGAATTTTCAAAATCAATAGGGTTTACTTTATGCGGCATTGCGCTACTACCAACTTCACCAGCCTTAATTTTTTGTTTAAAATAATCCATTGATACATACGTCCAGATATCTCTGTCTAAATCAATAAGAATAGTATTAATACGTTTTAAAGTATCAAAAAGAGCAGCTAGATGATCGTAATGCTCAATTTGTGTGGTTGGAAAAGAATGGTGTAAGCCTAATTTTCCTTTTACAAACTCACCTCCAAAAGCTCTCCAATCAATAGATGGGTAAGCCACTTTGTGTGCGTTGAAATTTCCTGTTGCTCCACCAAATTTTGCAGCACTAGGAATATCATTTAATAAATTAAATTGCGCTTCCAAACGTACAACAAATACTTCAATTTCTTTTCCTAAACGTGTAGGAGAAGCTGGTTGTCCGTGAGTTCTAGCCAACATTGGAATATCTGCCCAATCTTTTGCTAATTCTTTTAAGCGGTTTACTACCGAAAAATATTCAGGAACATAAGCCTCATTCATCGCATCCTTAATACTTAAAGGAATTGCTGTATTGTTAATATCTTGAGACGTTAATCCAAAATGTATAAACTCTTTATATTTCTGAAGGTTTAAAGCATCAAATTTTTCTTTTATAAAATATTCAACGGCTTTAACGTCATGATTCGTAACGCTTTCAATATCTTTAATTTTAAGTGCATCTTCCGAAGAAAAGTTCTTGTAAATTCCTCTTAATTCTTCAAATAAATCAGTGTTAAAATCAGCAAGTTGAGGTAACGGAATTTCGCACAAAGCGATAAAATATTCAATTTCAACTTGTACTCTGTATTTAATTAACGCTTCTTCAGAGAAAAAAGGCGCTAAACTATTTACTTTATTTCTGTAGCGACCATCAATAGGTGAGATGGCGTTTAATGGTGATAATTGCATGTGTTGTGTTGTTTTTTTAGAAGTAGCGAAGATAATCTTTTTAGGCATAACACTGTAGGTGTAACTTTAAACTTTTGTTATGAATTCTTTTTTATTTCTTTTAAAACATGGCGAGCTCTAGCTTTAAAAGCAGCGCTTTGTGATGAGGAATCGCGTTCTAAAATCATAACTAATTCTGGGTGTACCCAATCATGATGTTTACCAAAAAGAGATAACGTAATCATTGCATAAGCTTTTGGAGCTACTTTTTGGTCGCTAATCATATAATCAAAACAAAGTTCTATGATTAAGGTTTGATGCAACGGTTGTAAAGCGGTCTTAATAGCGTTATCCGCTTTACTGTAATATGCTTTCGCTAAATATTCGCACACTTTTGCAACCGGTCTTACTGCCGAATCTAAATGAACTTTATGCATATGTTTAGTAAAATAATCTAAATGCGGAATGGCAGCCTCTAGGTTTTCACCACATAAAAACTCAAAAACCCAAGCAGCTCTACATGATATTTTATCATCAACCATAAATACAATATCTAATAAAGGTTTTGTTAACTCCGGATTATCTAGAAGTAAATTAGCGTAATATAAACGTTTTTCTCGCGAATGATTTACATAACTTAATTCATCATATAAGGCTTTTACAGTCACTTGTTTTTTGCTTTTGAAACTTAAAAGTAAGCAAATTTTCAATGTTGAAAAAATAGCGTATTAATTTAAGTAACTTTGCAAACGTAAAAACTAAATGCTCACCAATGACTCATGTTTTAATTATAGGTATTGTATGGCCAGAACCAAAAAGTTCGGCAGCAGGAAGCCGAATGATGCAACTTATAAACCTGTTTTTAGCACAAGATTATAAGGTGACTTTTGCAACGGCTACAGCCAAAAGTGATAACGCATTTGATCTTGAAAGTATTGGAGTTGCTGAGGTTGCGATTGCATTAAATTCGGAACGTTTTGATGCTTTTGCTTCAGAATTAAATCCAAATATTGTGGTTTTTGATCGTTTTATGATTGAAGAACAATTTGGATGGCGCATCGCTGAATATTGCCCAAATGCCTTACGAATTTTAGATACCGAAGATTTGCACGCATTAAGGCGCGGACGACAACAAGCGTTTAAAGATCAGGTAGAATTTGATGATAGTTATTTATTTAATGATACCGCAAAACGTGAAATAGCAAGTATTTACAGATGTGATTTAAGTTTAATTATTTCTGAAGTTGAAATGGATTTGCTTAAAACTAAATTTAAAGTCGATGAAAGTCTGTTACATTATTTACCGTTTATGCAACAACCTATTGATGAGGTTACGGTTTCAGAATTTCCTGATTTTGAAGCGCGAGCACATTTTGTAACTATCGGAAATTTTTTCCACGAACCTAATTATAATATGGTCTTGTATTTAAAAAATATCATCTGGCCATTAATAAAAGCCGAATTACCAAAAGCTGAATTACATATTTATGGTGCGTATGCAACTCAGAAAGTGACACAATTACATAATAAAAAAGAGCGTTTTATAATAAAAGGTTTTGCTGAAAGTGTAGATGAGGTTATGAAAAATGCACGTGTTTGTGTGGCGCCAATTCGTTTTGGAGCAGGATTAAAAGGTAAATTATTTGATGCCATGAAAAACGGAATTCCATATGTAACAACTGCAGTAGGCGCAGAGGGAATTGCCGGAGCAGAAAGCTATAATGATCCACAAGAGTTTGCCAACCAAGCTATTTTACTTTATAAAGAACATTTACTTTGGAAAAATGAACAAGAAAAAGGTGTTTCGGTTATAAATGAAGGATTTGATATTACCATATTAGCTCCTTTATTTTTAGAAAGAATAGCGACGCTTAAAAAGAATTTGAACGCTCACCGAATGGCTAATTTTACAGGGCAGATATTACAACATCATTCACTTCAAAGCACAAAATATATGAGTAAGTGGATTGAAGTGAAGAATAAATTGTAAGTTAAAATTGAGGCTTAATCAATTAATATTTCTAAAATTTTAATAGCTGCATCGCTAATTTTGGTTCCAGGACCAAAAACAGCAACAGCACCAGCATCAAATAGATATTGATAATCTTGTTTTGGAATTACACCTCCAACAATTACCATAATATCATCTCTACCACGCGCTTTTAAAGCTTCAATAACTTGAGGTACTAAAGTTTTATGACCAGCAGCTAAAGACGAGACACCTAAAATATGTACATCATTTTCTACAGCTTGTTTTGCAGCTTCTTCTGGGGTTTGAAATAACGGACCAATATCTACATCAAAACCAACATCGGCATAACCTGTAGCGACTACTTTTGCACCACGATCATGACCATCTTGTCCCATTTTTGCTATCATAATACGAGGTCTTCTCCCGTCTTGTTCTGCAAATGCATCGGCAAGTTCTTTTGCTTTCTGAAAACTTTTATCGTCTTTTATTTCTTTACTATACACGCCTGAAAATGATTTTATCTGTGCTTTATAACGTCCGAAAGACACTTCTAAAGCATCACTAATTTCTCCTAAAGTTGCACGCTCACGAGCAGCAATTACAGCTAAAGCTAATAAATTTTCTTCACCCGATTTTGCTGCGGCTGTTAAATTAGATAAAGCGGTGTTTACGGCTTCAGTATTTCTGCTTGCTTTAATTGAGTTTAAGCGTTCTATTTGTGATTTTCTTACCGTTTGATTGTCAACTTCCAAAGTGGTAATTGGATCTTCTTCTTTTAATCGATATTGATTTACACCAACAATAATATCTTGGTTAGAGTCTATTCTGGCTTGTTTTCTAGCTGCCGCTTCTTCAATTCTAATTTTAGGAATACCAGATTCTATAGCTTTGGTCATTCCGCCAAGTTCTTCAACTTCTTCAATTAATGACCAAGCTTTTTGAGCGATATCATGTGTTAATTTTTCAACATAAAAACTTCCAGCCCAAGGATCTACAGTTTTTGTAATTTGAGTTTCTTCTTGTAAATATATTTGTGTATTTCTTGCTATTCTTGCCGAGAAATCTGTTGGTAAAGCAATCGCTTCATCTAATGCGTTAGTGTGTAAACTTTGTGTACCACCAAAAGCAGCAGCAGAAGCTTCAATACAAGTTCGTGCTACATTATTAAAAGGATCTTGCTCGGTTAAACTCCAACCTGAAGTTTGACAATGTGTTCGTAAAGCAAGTGATTTTTCGTTTTTAGGGTTGAATTGTTTTACCATTTTTGCCCACAACATTCTTGCGGCGCGCATTTTGGCAATTTCCATAAAATGGTTCATTCCAATGGCCCAGAAAAAAGATAATCTTGGTGCAAAAGTGTCAATATCCATTCCTGCGGCAAGTCCTTTTCTAATATATTCTAAACCGTCGGCTAGGGTGTAAGCTAATTCAATATCGCCTGTGGCACCAGCTTCTTGCATGTGATATCCAGAAATACTAATACTATTGAATTTTGGCATGTTTTTGCTCGTGTATTCAAAAATATCAGAAATAATTTTCATTGAAGGCGTAGGTGGGTAGATGTAAGTATTACGCACCATAAACTCTTTTAAAATATCATTTTGAATTGTTCCAGCTAAAGTATCTTTGCTAACGCCTTGTTCTTCTGCAGCAACAATATAAAAGGCCATAATTGGTAACACAGCGCCATTCATGGTCATAGAAACCGACATTTTATCTAAAGGAATTTGATCGAAAAGAATTTTCATGTCCTCAACACTATCAATAGCAACTCCAGCTTTTCCTACATCACCAACTACACGATCGTGATCTGAATCATAACCTCTATGCGTTGGTAAATCAAAAGCAACAGAAAGTCCTTTTTGTCCTGCCGCTAGATTACGTCTGTAAAAGGCATTACTTTCTTCAGCTGTTGAAAATCCTGCGTATTGACGTACTGTCCAAGGACGTCTAACATACATTGTACTGTATGGTCCACGAAGGTTTGGTGCAATACCTGCAACAAAATTAAGATGTTCTAGATTTTTAAGATCGGCTTTGGTGTAGGTTGATTTTACTGTAATATCTTCTGCAGTTAAAAATGTAGTTTCAGAATTTGAAGCTATATGTTCAGTGTCAGGTTTTAAGGTTATATGTTGTATGTTTTTTCTTGTCATTACAATATTTTTTTTTGAAGATAAGAATCAATATTTTTTAATATTAATGTTTCACAGGACTTAAATAAATGTCGAATAATTTTCCGTAGTATAAATCTAAAGCTATGAAAAGACCTAAATATTTATCTTGAGATGCTAAAATAGTATTGCGTCTTAATTCTTCGTCATACATTCTAAAACTTAAACTGTTTGTATGTGCTAAAGCTTTAAAAGTGATTGTGAATTCACTTGGTTTTATGTTTTCAATAATACAAGCTATGATAGGGTTTTGATAATTTAAGGTGTTTGTTTTGTTTTTTAAACTCCAAAGTTTATCATCTTGTTTTAGGATTTCAAAAATAGCTTTTGAGTGTGGTGAAACTATACTTGAGTAATCAATACTTCCATTTCTAATAGCACTTAAAAACTTAGTATATGCTCTGTTTGGACTTTTGTTTTCTGGATCATAAAAATTAATAAGATCGTTTTCAAAAGATAATACAGCTTCGTTAAGTAATTGTGTGTTTGGAGTTGATTTACATTCTGAGATAACATTTTCAGAAGCGTAAATGTACTCCAAATCTGATGCTTTAGGTTTATTTTTGCAATTTAGCATTAAAAAACCTGTAGCGAGTGTGATTAGAAATAGTTTTGCTGCCATAACCTTAAGATATTTCTTCGGTTTTAAGACGTTCTTGCTCTAATGTTTCGGCAAGGCGTTTTTCAATAACAGGAACAATAAGTGTTTTTACTGGATTGGTTTTTACAAATGGGTATAACTCTAACTCGTTACTCATTTTATCATTAGGGTTTGGGTGTTTGTTGGTTCCTAATAATGTAATTTCGTTACAGTCAAATTGTTCTTGCTCTCTAGTGGCGCTTTCTTTTATTTTACGTTGAATTGTGCCTTCTTTCAGCTGACTTAAAAAGCCATTATTTTTTTCGATATCCTTAAAAAGTGCTAATGCTTTTTCTGCTAATTGTGTTGTTAAGCTTTCAATATAATAAGCACCATCAGAAGGGTTATTTACCTTATCAAAATAACTTTCTTTCTTTAGAATTAATAATTGATTTCGGCTAATACGCTCGCTAAATTCGTTGTTTTTGTGATAAATAGCATCATAAGCTAAATTGCAAATGGTGTTAGCGCCACCAAGCACAGCACTCATACACTCAGTAGTGGTACGAAGCATATTGGTGTTATAGTCGTATAGTGTTTTGTTACGTTTTGTAGGTGTTACAAATATTTGGCAATCTTGTGTGATATTATATTCGTTAGCAAGTGTTTTCCATAGTAAGCGTAATGCTCTAAGTTTTGCAATTTCAAAGAAGTAATTGGTACCAACTGCTACGTTAAAAGTAACATTAAGTGTGCTTTTAGGCGTTTGTAATTGGTTTAAATATTCGTTGGTATGTGCTAATGCATATGCAAGTTGTTGTACAATTGTTGCGCCTGCATTTTGATATAGATTAAGATTAATACTTAATGAGTTTGTATGATTTACAATAGCTATAAATTGAGAGAAATCGTCATTTAAATTTGTAAACCAATTTCCTGTTTTAGCGAGGTTTCCAATTACATCTGTGTGAATAGTAGCCTTCAGGTTAGCGGTAGTTTTAGTTATTGTTTCTACATAATTTGCGTCTAAAAACTGTAAGTGAAAATGAATAACTGTTCCTATTTCAATATCTGTAATTAATGAAGGTATTGAAATATCTTTTGAAGGAATGATAAACCTGATACTCTCAGCGCCTCTTGCAATAGCATCTAAAGCTTTTTTATTTGAAAGATTAACATCTGCAACAAATATGGTTTGACAAATATTCCATTTTGTAGCTTTACAACTAGAGGTTTTAAAGGCCTCATCAAAGTTATTAGCATGATAAAAAGGTTTTACATCAATGCCTTCATTTGTCTTCCAAATGAGAGTTTTGTTGTAATCTGCACCTTTTAAATCGGCTTGTATTTTTTGTTTCCACTCTTTTGCAGAAGTTTCAGCAAAATTGTTAAATAAAAGTTTACTCATTATCTTTTTGTTTTACTATGCTATCTTCATATTCAATGATATAAATCTCTTCATTATCCTTTTTCATGTAATATTTTTCTCTAGCTAACTTTTCTATTCCGTCTTCTGTACTTAGGGTTTTTATTGCTTTTTTATCCTTTTCTATTTCGTTTTTGTAATATTCTTTTTCGTTATTTAAATCGTTAATTTCACTGTTTAATTCGTGATGAATTAACCAGGAATTAGCATCAAAAAAGAGCATCCATATTGTAAAACTAATAATGGCTAATACAAATATGTTTTTAAAAGGTTTTATATGTTTTTTCTTGAGTTTCAATTATACTAAACGTTGATTAATAATTGTTTTAACAATATCAACAGCTACGGTGTTGTACTTGTTGTTTGGTATAATAATATCAGCGTATTCTTTCATAGGTTCTATAAATTGCTGATGCATTGGTTTAAGCGTGTTTTGATAGCGCGATAAAACTTCGTCAATATCTCTACCACGCTCTGTAATATCTCGTTTTAGTCGTCTAATAAGACGTTCATCGCTATCGGCATGAACAAAGATTTTGATATCAAACATATCTCTTAATTCTGGATTTGTAAGAATTAAAATACCTTCTACAATCATTACTTTTCTAGGATGTGTTTTAATCGTATCACCTGTTCTGTTATGCTTAACAAAAGAATATACAGGTTGTTCAACAGCATGTCCTTTCTTTAAATCCTTAAGGTGCTCTTCTAATAATTCAAAATCAATAGAGCGCGGATGGTCAAAATTTATTTTTATACGTTCTTCGTAACTTAAGTGAGTTGTATCTTTATAATACGAATCTTGAGAAATAATTCCAACTTCACCTTCTGGAAGTTGAGATAGAATTTGATTCACCACTGTAGTTTTTCCACAACCTGTTCCACCTGCAATACCTATAATTAACATATGTTTTGTTTATAATTTTACAGCAAATTTAACTATTTACAGCAAAAATTAAGGATGATTTATCGAACTTATTATTACACGACTATTTTAATGTCATTAGTGTAGGGAAAGAGCGCTTTAAAAACGTTATATTTCCACTTTAAAAATGATGTTATCAATATAGTGTTTTTTTTAGAATATGCATACACTCTTAAGTAAATTTAAAAGGATTTTA
The DNA here is from genome assembly GCF_052934785.1 of Lacinutrix undariae. Classification (NCBI taxonomy): domain Bacteria; kingdom Pseudomonadati; phylum Bacteroidota; class Flavobacteriia; order Flavobacteriales; family Flavobacteriaceae; genus Lacinutrix; species Lacinutrix undariae. The sequence continues at coordinate 140,451 of NZ_CM128809.1, read as the reverse complement.
GAGGCTTTCAATCAGTGTTTTTTAATAGCTATTTAAACACTTTTAATAATTTTTTATTTTTTTTCAAAATAAATAGTGCTTGTTTCAATAAAAGTCATATATTTGCAATCCTAAATTGATAACCAATTTACTCGGGGTGTAGCGTAGCCCGGTTATCGCGCCACGTTTGGGACGTGGAGGCCGCAGGTTCGAATCCTGCCACCCCGACCAAAATTAACCTTATAAATCTTTTGATTTATAAGGTTTTTTTATGCCGTATCATTTTATTGAAAAGGTGAGTTAATATTTTTTTAAATAGGATTCTTTTGTCTTAATTGATAAAAAGATTATATTTGTATGTGTAAAAAGATATATAATGTTTTCAAAAGCCTGCGAATACGGTATTAGAGCTTCTATTTTTATTGCGAAAAATTCGTATGAAGGTAAGCGAGTATCTCCTAAAGAAATTTCTACCGAGATTAATTCTCCTCAAGCATTTACTGCTAAAATTTTACAAGCATTGGTAAGACATAACATTATAAATTCAGTAAAAGGTGCATATGGCGGATTTGAAATTGATAAAAAAGATATTGCCTTCATAAAACTATATCAAATTATTGAGGCTATCGATGGTGATTCTATTTTTACAAGATGTGGCTTAGGTTTAGATGTCTGTGACGCTAATCACCCTTGTCCGGTACACGATAAATTTAAGGTTGTAAGAGCTGAATTGAATGATATGTTACAAAATACAAATTTAGAAGAGTTAGCATTAGGCTTTAAATCTGGAATATCATTTTTAAAAATTTAAAAAAATTTAAAAAAAATTAAATACAAATAGGATGTTTTTATCCGAAATAAATTTAATTATGAATATAACACATAAACTAATAGGGGAGTATGTTACAGATGATTTTAGAACTGCATCTGTTTTTTCTAAACATAAAATAGATTTCTGTTGTAATGGAAATCGTACTATTAATGAAGCTTGTAAGCAAAAAGGGATAGATAGTCAATTATTATTGAAAGAATTGGAAGACGTTATGAGTGTTAATTCCATCTCAGAGACAGATTACAAATCATGGTCTTTAGATTTTTTGGCGCAATATATAGAGAATACACATCATCGTTTTGTTGAAGAAAAAACTCCTATTATACGCCAGTTTTTAGATAAATTATGTAAAATTCATGGTGCATTACACCCAGAACTTTTTGAAATTAACAAATTGTTTTCAGAATCGGGTGTAGAATTAGCATCACATATGAAAAAGGAAGAACTAATTTTATTTCCTTTTATAAAAAAAATGGTGCGTACAAAAGAAGATGGAATTGAGATTGATACACCTCATTTTGGTACTGTTGAGAACCCAATAAGCATGATGAAAGAAGAGCATGAGAACGAAGGTAGACGTTATAGAGCAATTGCTAAATTAACTAATGAATATACTCCTCCTTTAGATGCTTGTAATACCTACAAAGTCACATTTAAAATGCTAAAAGAATTTGAGCAAGACTTGCATTTACATATACATTTAGAAAACAATATTTTATTTCCAAAAGCTGTGAAAATGGAACAAGATTTTAATTAGAGTAACTAGTATGCTATAAAATAATGTTTTCTGAGATTAGTGGTGTAAATACAGTATAAAACACAATGTATAGGTTTTATTTGTCTATGTTTTTTTATAAGTTAAATTATATTTAATGTTTAAAAGTCAGGTTGTTGTTTGTGTTGTTAATTTTTTAATAGCCGCTTTCATGGGGTTGGCACTTCGTTTTTCATTTTTAGAAAATATAGGTATAAATTATCGTTTTTTAACGCATGCTCATTCACATACCGCAATGTTAGGTTGGACATGTTTAATGCTGTTTACTTTAGTTGCACATTATTTTGTACCTCATAAAAAAGTAATTTACAATCGATTGTTTTGGGTGACAGAACTAGCTGTAATAGGTATGATATTAAGTTTTCCTTTTCAAGGATACGCAGTAGTTTCAATCTTTTTTTCTACACTACATATATTTTGTAGTTATTATTTTGCATACATAGTTTTTAAACATCATAAAACTAACTCTAAAGCAATTGAGTACACCTTAAAGGTATCACTTATATTTATGCTCCTTTCTACTTTAGGTGTATGGTGTTTAGGGCCAGCTGTTGGTTTATTAGGACAAGCTTCTGCTTTTTATCAAATATCAATTCAGTTTTTTTTACATTTTCAGTTTAATGGTTGGTTTTTAATAGGAGTAATTACGGTACTTTTTCATCTGCTTAAAATTGAATATTCAACTCTTTTTTGTAGCTTTTTAAAGCTATTAGTGGTATCTACAATACTTAATTTTGCTTTTACTCTTAATAGTTTAGTGCCTTATAAAATACTATTGTATATTAATGTAATAGCCGCTTTTTTACAACTTATAAGTTTATTTCTGTTTGTGAAATTAGTGAAGACAAAGTTGCTGTTGTTATTAAAAAAACAATCTAAATTAGTTATATCTCTGTACTCTTTTAGTCTATTCTGTTTTGTGTTAAAAATGCTGTTACAAATACTTTCTATAATACCTGAAGTCTCTAAAATGGTTTATAACCAACATAACTTTATCATAGGTTTTATCCATTTAATAATGTTAGGAATCATTTCTGGATTTTTATTTGTTTTCATCATAAATGAAAAATTGATACAGCGCACTAGGTCATTATATTTTGGAGTTTATAGTTTTGTTATAGGTTTCGTTTTGACTGAAATTATATTAATTATTCAAGCTTGTAAATTTTACTTTGCAAGTGGTTTTATACCAAATTATTATTTAATACTTTTTGTGTTTAGTATATTATTGCCACTAGGGATCTTTTTTATTTTATTTAATATTATTAAAACAAATTATTATGAAATTAAAACCTCAAAAACGACATAAGGCATTACATTCATTGAGTAGGGAGCATCATCATGGATTATTGTTATCGTGGAAAATAAGATCTGGATTTAGTAAAAACATAGCTATAAGCCGAATACAAACTTATACTAATTGGTTTTTTAAGACCTATTTAATTCCTCACTTTGAATTAGAGGAACGTTATATATTTAGTGTTTTAGGAGCCGATAACGAGTTTGTTAAAAAGGCATTAGAAGATCATCAATACATTAAGTTTTTGTTTTTAGAGGCTGAAACTAGTGTTAAAACATTAAGTAATATTGAACAGGAATTAGAACAGCATATTCGTTTTGAAGAAAGAATTTTGTTTCCAGAAATTCAGAAAATTGCAACAGAAGCACAACTGCTTTATATAGAAAAAAATCATCAGTCAAAAGATTTTATAGATAATCTTGAAGATGAATTTTGGAGATAAATAAAAGTTTTATTCTAGCTCAAAATGAGAGAAATAGTTAGAAATTAAATTTTCTAAACGTTTAAAAATATGTTCTTTATTTTGTTTGTCGTCAATTTTTAAATTATCAATTTCATCAAGGATAGGTAATAGTATAACATGTAGTTGGTTATGTGCATCTCCAGTCATAGTGCAATTTGTGATGATGTAATTTGTTTGCTGAGATAATTTTTTTCCTAAGTCGTTATAAGCTGTGTTGTGTTTAAATTTTTTAATAATAGAATCTATATTTTTTATCCCTTGATGTGTTTCTGGGTTAACCGTCCATTTTTTATTGTGATTTAGTTTGAGTTGTAAAGTATCTAGTAATGAAACATCTTTTTGCATTGGCGCAACCTTAAGTTTCTTTTCATAATTAGGCTTACATCCTATAAAAATTAATATAAATAATATGTAAAATTGTAGTTTCATTTTTAATATTTTTTTTGTTTAAATGCGGTTTTAAAATTGTTAGTATTGCTTTTATTTTATAAGTTTTAAAACTTCATTTACTGTTTCTTTATTATTAACTCCCAAACCTTCTTGTTGATGTACTAATTCTCCTTCAGGGTTAAAAACACTAATTATGTTTGAATGCGAAAAATCTATCGGAGAAATTTGTTTGTATTTCATTGCAAGTACATTTGCAAATTCACGAACACTACTTTCTGTACCTTGTAAAAATGTCCATTGTTCATCATCCATATAGTTTTCTAAAGCAAATGCTTTTAAACGTTCTGGTGTATCTGTTTTAGGATCGATAGTTATTAATACAAAATTTAATTTTTCGAGACTTTCAATTGGAATTTGAGCCTCAATATTTCGCATATCTGCAACCAAACGCGGACACGCAGCTTTACATGATGTATAAATCATAACAACTACTAAGGTTTTTCCTCTTAAGCTTTTAAGTTGAATTTCGTTACCCTCTTCGGTGTGCCATTTTGAGGTTAAATTAAAAATAGATGCTTGTGAAATTTTATCGTTGTTTTTAATTGAAGTATCTTTTATCAATTTCATATCCATTTTACAAATAGGACAAGTTGTTATTTCAGAATATATTTTATCACCCTCACATTGCATTGGACATTGGTAGGTATCTGTGTTTTTTGGTGCTTTTGAATTGCACGATATTATTGTTATAGTAATAATAAAGACTGATAAGACTAGTTTTAAATATCTCATTTTTTAATTTTTTATGGTTTTAACACATCTAAACCCAAGATTTCTCATGGCATATCTAGCTTTTAGGCTACCTCTAATTGCATAACGCATAAACGCAGCATAATTCATTAAATCTGTTGCATTTATTGCTGCACTTCCGCAAAACAGGTTACTATCTTTATCTACATCTTTACGAGATTCTCCGGTGATTAATACCGAATTAAAATCTAATGTCCATTCCCAAACTAAGCCATGTAAATCATAGATGCCCCATACATTTTTGGGATGTAAACCAACAATATTTTGATTTGTTTTTGGTGCTTCATACCAAGATAAAATTTTTGCATTATATTCTGGTTTTACTCTTGCGTCTTTAACTGTTTCATCTGCCATAGCAGCATATTCCCATTCATCAACTGTAGGTAAACGTTTGCCTTTACACTCACAATAAGCGTTTGCTGCAAACCACGAGATATAGGTTGCGGGACTATTTGGTTTTTCTGATGATTTAATTATATCATCTGTTTCCCAGTTAATTAGATAGCTTTTATCAGCAAATAAACTGATGACTTTAGATTTTTTCCATTTAGGATTTTTTTTAAGAAAATCAATATATTCAGTATTTGTAACTGGGTAAATATCCATTTCAAAATCACCAACTTCTACAACGGTTGAATCTCTTCCATATAGGGGAAGATAACGACCACCTTTAACTAAAGCCATGTCTCTAGTTTGTGCGTAAATAGTTGTTTGTAACACTAAAAAAACAATTATTATTCTAGAGACTTGACTTTTCATGATAGTATAAATTATTTGTTGTTTTTAACTTTTTCAACCATATCTTTGGTTATTACTTTTTTTGAATTTCCCCAACTGTTGTATACATAGGTTAGTACATTTGCAATCTCATCTGATGAAAGCATTTGTTTAGTCATTACGCTATTATATTTTTCACCATTAACTGTGATTTCACCCGTTTTACCATGTAGTACAATACCAATAGCACGATCAACGTCTGCATTTAAATAATCAGATTTGGCAAGAGGAGGGAAGGCATTTGGTACACCTTGTCCTTCGGCTTGATGACAAGCAAAACAGGTTTGCATGTATGCTTGTTTTCCAAATTCCATTTGTTCTTCAAATGTTTTAGCAGGTACTTCTGAAGCTGCAATTTCATTAGTAGTTGGCATTTCTTGTATCCCTGGTCCTTCAGGAAGGTAAATGTCATCTCTAATTTCTCCTGAATATAATTTTTTGTTCTCTTCACCTTCTACTTTTAACATTCCTAATGCACCTTTATTGAATGCTCTAAATATGGAATGGTCTACTAAAATAAATGTTCCAGGAACTTCTACTTTAAATTCTATCATTGCTGCTCCACCTGCAGGAATCATGGTAGTTTGCACATTTTCGTTAATAAGACTACCTCCTTCAACATGTACTTTGTCAAATATTTCTCCAATAACATGAAAAGAAGATACAAGTCCAGGGCCTCCATTTCCAACAAAAAGTCTTATTGTTTCTCCTACTTTTGCAGTAAGGGCATTATCACCAGTTAAAGCACCTACTTTACCATTAAACACCACGTAATCGGCATTCTCATCTACAGCTTTTTGCATATCAAAAGGCTGTAAACCTCTTTCACCATTTGCGCCTTTAGTATAAAAATCACCTTGCATAATATAATATTCTTTATCTACAATTGGTAACCCGCCTTCTGGTTCAACTAAAATTAAGCCATACATCCCGTTAGCAATGTGCATTCCTACAGGTGCTGTTGCACAGTGGTATACGTATAATCCTGGATTTAAGGTTTTAAAAGAAAATACTTTTTCGTGACCAGGTGCTACAAAAGAAGATTCTGCACCACCACCAGGTCCTGTAACAGCATGCATATCTATATTGTGTGGTAGTTTATTATCTGGATGATTTTGTAAATGAAACTCTACTTCATCTCCAACACGTGTTCTTATAAAGCTTCCTGGTACCGATCCGCCAAAGGTCCAATACACATATTTTACGCCATCTGTAATCTCTCCTTCTTTTTCAAGAATTTCCATTTTAACAATTAGTTTTTTAGCCTTTCTGCGACCTACAGGTGTTGGTACATTTGGAGGAGCGGTTAGCTCAGCAGTCATTTCTCTATGAACAATAACGTCTTCACTGTTAGTTGTTTTGTTTTCTTCTTTGTCACCACAATTATATATTGATAATGCAAAAAGAACTGATAGTAGTTTTAGTGTTGTCTTCATTTTATCTGATTTTATACATCAAAAATAAAATAATATTATGTGTTAAAACATGATAAATATCATAATTAGGATAAATTTATCCTAATTAAATTTTGTGACTAATTTAAACCTGTTTTAGCATCAAAAAATATGCGGTTTTAGGTTTTTAACGTATGTTTTATGAAGTGTAAAATTGTGGAAACAAATTAAAGAAGATCTTTTAAAGTTATAAAAGGCTTAATTTCATGATTATGAAGTGTTTTAGTTGTGAAATACATGTTAAGATTCTCTTAATAAGATTATATTTTTTGAATATTATGCATTGATTTGGCTTATAAATGATAGTTTTGCATTGATTTTTTAACAAAAAAAATATTTTATGAGTCAAGTAAAAGCAAATGATACTGTAAAAGTTCATTACACAGGAAAATTAAGTAACGGTCAAGTATTTGATAGCTCTGCAGATAGAGAGCCATTAGAAGCAACTCTTGGTCAGGGTATGTTAATTCCTGGTTTTGAAAATGCAATCATTGATATGAAGGTAAACGAAAAGAAAACCATCAATATCGCTAAAGATGATGCATACGGTGATGTGCAAAAAGAATTATTTCACGAAGTGAAAAAAGAACAATTGCCTCAAGACATGAAACCTGAAGTAGGTATGGCTTTAGCATCTAGAAATGCTGAAGGTGTTGAGCACCAATTTAGAATTGCTGCAGTAAACGATGATCATATTATTGTTGATGGAAACCACCCATTAGCTGGTCAAGATTTAACTTTCGATTTAGAATTGTTAGAGATAAAATAATCTTATTTTATAGATATATTTAAGAAGCCTGAGGAAACTCAGGCTTTTTTTTGCGCTAATGTTAAAGTAAGATTAAAGGTCTTGTATTTGTGGAGATAATATGTATATTATTGATAAGTCAATCGGTATTATATTAGTTTTTAATAGATAACGATTATTATATTAACAATTTAAAACCACAAATTATGAGTAAAGAAAGCAATGTAATTTTAGGACTTTTAGCAGGAACAGCAATAGGGGCAACGTTAGGTATCTTATTCGCACCAGATAAAGGATCTAATACTAGACAAAAGATTTCAGACGAGACCATAGCCGTTAAAAATAAGCTACAAGATAGTGCACATGATTTAAAAGAAAAAGTAACTAATGATGTGTCTCATACGAAAGAAAATTTAGATGATAAAATTGAAACAATCGTTTCGGATGTGAGCTACAAAACTGAAGATGTAATTACGTCATTAGAGAAAAAACTAAGCGAATTAAAAAAGAAAAATAAAACCTACCAAAAAGCCTAATCCATGAATATTTTAGATGCTATAACTGATACTTCAGATAAGTTCTCAGATGCAGGGGAGCGGTATTTGGAAAAATCTCAAGAGTATTATAAACTCAAAGTATTTCAGCAATTAACCATATCAATTAGTTTGGTAGTAAAAGCTCTTGCTATAGGTGGTTTTTTGCTTGTCGCTTTGTTTTTTTTAGCCTTTGCTGCAGCTTTAGCAATAGGACAGTGGTTGGATAATGCCGCTTTAGGATATATTATAGTAGCTGCTATATTTTTTATATTTACAATTATTATTTATATAAAAAGAGGCTTTATAAATAAGAAGATTATAAGTACACTTTCAACTAAGTTTTTTGAATCTTAAAATTTATTTTAAGTTGAAAATACAATTAAAATCACGCAATTAAATATTCAAAGACATGAAACATTATGAATCTTTTAATGATATAGATCAAGCTTTAAAAACCTTAAAGCTAGAGCGAAATATTGCTTTAGAAGAAATGAAACTACTCAAGAACGAGTTTAAAGATAATTTAAAACCCGCCTCTTGGGTAGAAACATTACTTAGTGTTGCTGGTAAATACGGAGGATATGTCCTTTTAAAGCGTTTTTTTAAGCGTTAAATTATTTATTAGCATATACTGTTTTTTTGTTGGTAAACTCCAAAATACCTTCTCTAGAAAGCTCGCGACCATACCCTGAGTTTTTAGTACCACCAAACGGTAATCTCACGTCAGATTTTACAAGACTGTTTATAAAAAACGCACCATCTTCAATATCACTAATTCTATCAAGTGCATCATCAATATCTTCTGTAAACACCATTGCTCCTAAGCCTAATAAGGTGTTACTAGCCATTTGGTAAGCTTCATCGGCGTCATTTACTTTCGTAATTGATGCTACAGGACCAAAAGTTTCCTCATCAAAAATAGGCATTCCAGGAACTGAATTTGTAATGATTGTAGGTTGAAAATAGGCTCCTTTTTTAATATTTCCTGTAATTACCTTAGCGCCTTTTTCTACCGAATCGTTAACTTGTTTCTCTAGAATATCGGCTAAATCTGGTCGTGCTAAAACAGTAATTTGTGTATCTACGTCTAATGGGTTTCCTTGTTTTAAGGCTTCAACCTTTACAGTAAATAGCTCCATAAATTTATCATAAATTGGTGCTTCAACAATAAAACGTTTTGCAGCAATACAACTTTGTCCTGTATTTTGCATTCTAGCATTTACAATAGTATCAATATGAGTCTCTAAATTGGCATCTTTAAGGATAATACAAGCATTGTTTCCGCCAAGTTCTAAAACACATTTTTTAAGGTTTTTTCCAGCAATGGCTGCAATAGTTCGTCCTGCTTTTTCACTTCCAGTAAGCGAAACAGCTTTCACTCTTGGATCTTCAATAACGGTCTCTATTTGTGTATGATTTACTAAAAGTGTTTGAAAACAACCTTCGGGAAATCCTGCGGCTTTAAACAAATCTTCAATAATTAATGCACAACCAGATACGTTGGCTGCGTGTTTTAATAATACGGTATTTCCGGCCATTAATGTTGGTATGGCAAATCGTAGCACTTGCCAAAATGGGTAATTCCAAGGCATAATTCCTAAGATAATTCCTAAGGGATCGTAGCTTATAAAACTTTCATATGCTTCGGTTTCTATCACTTCATCAGCTAAAAGGTCGTCGGCATTTGTGTCATAAAACTCACAAAGCGTCATACATTTTTCAATTTCAGCAATACTTTGAGAAATTGGTTTTCCCATTTCATTACTCATTAATTCGCTATACTGTTGTTTGTTTTTTTCGAGAAGCGCTGTAATTTCTTCTAAAAGTTCAGTACGGTCTTCAATATCTAATAATTTCCATTCTAAAAAAGCTTCTTGAGCTTTATCTAATGCTGTATTTACAGCGTTATCAGTGAATAGGTTGTACGTTTCTAAAGTTTTTCCGGTAAACGGATTAATAGAATTTAGGGTTGTAGCCATGAGTTTTTTTTGTTTTAATAAAGGTCTTAAAATTTAAAAAAAGAACAAAATTATTTGAGGTATTATAGTTTGAATTTATAAGATGATAATAACTTTTAATAAAGTAGATTGTAAGGAATTGAATAAAAAACCTACTTTTGTTATGATTCAAACAATGAAAAAATTATGTCAGATACAATAGAAAAAGTAAAATGCCTAATAATAGGATCTGGACCTGCGGGGTATACAGCTGCTATTTATGCAGCCAGAGCTAATATGTCGCCAGTTTTATACCAAGGAACACAACCAGGAGGTCAATTAACAACAACTAACGAAGTTGAAAATTTCCCAGGTTATCCAGAAGGTATTACAGGACCAGCAATGATGATTGAGTTACAAAAACAAGCCGAACGTTTTGAAACAGATGTACGCGATGGTTGGATAACTAAAGTTGATTTTTCTGGAGATGTACATAAAGTATGGGTAAATGAAACTAAAGAAATTCATTGTGATACTGTAATTATTTCTACAGGAGCTTCTGCTAAATATTTAGGATTAGAGTCTGAACAAAAATATCTAAAATTAGGTGGTGGAGTTTCTGCTTGTGCGGTTTGTGATGGGTTTTTCTACAGAAATCATGAAGTAGTAATTGTTGGAGCAGGAGATAGCGCTTGTGAAGAAGCTCATTACTTATCTAAATTATGTAAAAAAGTAACTATGCTAGTAAGACGAGACGAGTTTAGAGCGTCTAGAATTATGGCTGAAAGAGTTGCTAAGACTGAAAACATTGAAATCTTATTCAACACAGAAACTGAAGAGGTTTTAGGTGACGGACAAGTTGTAACAGGAGTGAGAGTTGTAAATAGAACATCTAAAGAAACTTTAGATATTCCTGCAACAGGATTTTTTGTAGCTATTGGTCATAAACCAAATACAGACATTTTTAAAGGTTTTATTGATATGGATGAAACAGGATACATTAAAAATGTACCAGGACGTGCGTTAACTAATGTTGAAGGTGTATTTGTTTGTGGTGATGCTGCAGATCACGTATATCGTCAGGCAGTAACAGCAGCAGGTACAGGATGTATGGCCGCTTTAGATGCAGAACGTTATTTAGCTGCAAAAGATGCTAATTTTGAAACTAGCACTTCAAATTATAACTAAACCTTAGTTTTATAGTATAAAAAAAGCCGAAGCATTTGCTTCGGCTTTTTTATGTTTAAATGTATTTCTTTATTTCTTTTGAAGCTTTGCAGCATCTGCAAACTTATTAATAGTAATTTGCGGTTCACCATATAAGTACACTTCGCTATTTCCTGCAGCCTCAATATTAATGCTTTTAGAAAAGTTTACATAGGCATCACTTTCTAATTCACTAATAAGCGTTCCTGTTTGTGCTGTAAAATTTTTCCCATTAAAATCGGCATTGTTATCTATACGAAGTGTGGCATCAATAACATCTCCTTCAATATTTGCAATAGTACGTTGGTATAAATCTATAGTTGCAGTTTTAGCATTAATTAAAGCTTCTAATTTACAGTTATCACTAAGTGTTACTTTAGCAGTTTTAGTAGTAAGATTTAATTTTGTTTTAGATTTTCCACTACTAATATATTCAAAGTTATTAGCATTTATATTTAAGTATGCTTTTGCAGAACCTGATGTTTTTAAAGTGATGTTTGTTAACTCTAAAGATGTTAATGATCTTATTTCTGCATCTTCATTAACTTCAATAAGCTGTAACGGATCACTATAATTTACAATGATATTTAGTTTTTTACTAGACGTAATACGGTGTGTAGCGCTAAATACTAAAGTACTATCTGTAATACTAAATTTTATAACCTCATGTAGGTTTTCATCAGTTTCAATTTCAACAGACGATTTTGTATTGTAAATAAGTTGGATAGAAAATTCATCACCTACCACAATTTTATTAAAAGGATCTAAATACGTTTGTTTTACAGTTACGTTTCTATCTCCTTTAATTTTTTCTAGATCTTGTGAAAAAGACGTCGCTACAAAACTTATAGCTATTAGAAATGTGAAAAGTATTTTAGTCATTGTATATATATGTTATTGTAAAACAAAGATAATACAAAAACCATCCCAAACTCTAAGAATAGGTCTGAAATGGTTTAAAATACAGCTTATTGATGTGTAAAAAGACTATTATATCTTCTTTATGCTTCCCGAAACATTATTTGAGACTTCCACATGTTCTGGATTTCCTTGGTAAGTTATACTTGCGCCACTTGTTGCTTTGGCGGTAATTTTACTTGACACATTTACATTTGCACTAGATCCAGATGTTGCTTTTATCTGCGTAATTTCACTTTTTAAATCTTCGGCAGCTAATATACTTCCACTTGTAGCTTGCGCGTTAAGGTTTTTTGTGGTTCCTAATAATTGTAAATTACTTCCGCTGGTAGATTTACAAACTATAGTTTGTGCTGTAACATCTATTGTCATTTTACTTCCGCTAGTAGATTTTAACTCTAAATCTGTTACCAATATATTATTAGTTGTGTTAAGGTAACTTCCGCTTGTTGTGGTAATTTTACTAAGGTCATTAAAGTTAAGCATCACTTTTTTAGATTGCGAACTGCTAATGTTGTCTTCAGCATAAATACGTAGTACATTATCTTCAACAGCGGTGATAATAATTTCGTGTAAATTTTCATCGGCTTCAACAGTAATACTAGGCGTATCGTTATTTTGAGTAATATAAACCTCAATACCTTTACTTACTTTTATAACGGTAAAACTGTTATCAATAGGTCTAGTTTCTGTGGTAACATTGCCGTTACCTTGTACACTTTTTGTTGAAATATTTACATTACAAGAACATACTAATAAGGTAAATAAAGTTGTAATTATAATTTTGGTTAGCGTAGTCATAAGCGTTCGTTTTTTGATTGATTAATAGTTGAAAGGTATTTTAAAATTAGGTTGATGAGACATTTAAAATACCCAATTGTTGATTGTGTATGATGAGTTGTTAATTATTATCGGTACTAATATTAATACCGTTTTCATTGATGTTAACTTTCACCTCTTCTTGATGTGCTTTTATACCATCGGCATTAATTTCTATATCAACGTTATCGTTTTTTATTTTGATACCATTTTCGTCAATTTTAACTCCAGATGTCTCATTATTAACATTCACTTTTACTTTAAAATCATCACTTTCACAGTCTAAGCATTCTAAAGCATCTTCTTTTACTTTTAAACTATGATTAGCGTTAGATCTTGTACTAATATTTTGACTATCTCTATAGTAGTTTAAATAACTACTTGTATTTTCATGTAAGTTAATTACAGTATTTTCTGGGAGATATACAAACACTTCAACCGATTGATCTCTGTATTTATTTTCGTAATCTGTCAATAAAAAGTTACTTAATAAAAGCGTATTGTTTTTTAATGTATAGGTATAATTAGTATTGTTAGCACGCGCTTTAGCTTCTATATAATTTTTACCTTTTGAAGTTTTAAAAATTTCAATAAAAGCGATTGAATCTTTTGTTGAGCGTATAGTTAATGTAACATTTTTACTAAATATCACTTTTTCATCGGCATCATTATACATGATTTCAAAACCACTAGTATCGTACATGTTTCCTCTATTTTTTTCAAGAGAACTTTGTACCATTTTTATATTTAAAGTATCGTTGGTAATCATAACAATCTCTTTTCTGTCTAATACCGAAGATTCTAAAGCATAATCTGTAGCTTGTTTTACAGAGATTGTAATAATTCCGATAAGGGAAATTAACCATAATCCTAAAAGTGTAAATTTTGCAATACGTCCAATAGATTTTAAGTTGTTAATTAATATTTTTAAACCTAGATATAGGATGAAGAAAAACGGAATTCCGAAAGTAAAAAACACAAATAACGATCCCAACCACAATGGTAATCCTGTTGTGTTTAAAGCATCTGGATAATCCATCCACCACGGGCTAAAAAATGTTGAACTTCCAAAGGAAACTAAACTTATAAAAAGTCCGAAAATTGAAGCTGCTCCAGTAACTACAAGAATAAGCCCTACAAATTTTGCAAACATTTTTAAGATAAACATTATAATGCTTGCAATGGTATCAAAAAAAGATTGAGAACTCGATTTTATGCGATTACCTTGTTTTTGTAAATCGATATCTTTTACGGTATCCGATACGGTTTGAGACACATTACCAAAGCCATCTTTAATTTTTTTTTCGATGTTGCTAATATTTACAGGTTCGCCTGTCATGGTTAGCTTTTCGGCAGTTGTTTTGGCTTCAGGAACTAAAATCCAAAATAAAATATAAATAACAATAAATGTACCGCCAGAAGCAAAGGTTAATAGCACTAAAAGTAAGCGCATCCAAATAGCATCTATCCCTAAATAATGACCTAAACCTGCGCAAACTCCAGCAATATATGAGTTTGAGGTGTCTCTAAATAATTTTTTTGAGTTCGGATTTTTGCGTTCTGGTTGTGGCGTTGGTTCGTCTTCAAAAATGTCGTCATCTACAAGGTAATCTTCAGGTTGCCCCATAATGTTTATCACATCATCCACCTCTTTGGTGCTAATTACTTGTTTGTCGTGAGTAATACGTTCTGAGAAAATTTCGGCAATTCGCGCTTCAATATCAGCAATAATTTCTGCACGTCCTTGCGAGTCGGTAAATGAACGTTTTATAGCCTCAAGATAGCGTTGTAATTTTAGGTATGCATCTTCATCAATATGATAAAAAATACCGGCTAAATTTATGTTGACTGTTTTATTCATTGGTTTTGTTTTTTTGGCTGGTTACTAGGTTAACGGCATTTTGTAATTCGCTCCAAGTGCCATTTAATTCGTTTAAAAATAATTTTCCGGTCTCTGTTAACCCGTAATATTTACGTGGTGGTCCAGAAGTAGATTCTTCCCAGCGGTAGCTTAGCAACCCTGCATTTTTAAGTCTTGTTAATAGCGGATAAATAGTTCCTTCTACAACAAGCATTTTTGCGTCTTTTAGGGTGCTCAAAATTTCTGCAACATAAGCGTCTTCATCTTTTAAGACCGATAGTATGCAGTATTCTAAAACGCCTTTACGCATTTGTGCTTTGGTGTTTTCGATCTTCATGTTTTACTGACATTTAATGTGATACTGTTCATTTTTTGATTGATTTTTGATGATTATTTGATGAAATTGATTGTTAATGGGTAATTGTATAATTTGCCTTCTCTAGCTGTTAAACTTGCTTTTATTATGAAAACTATTTCTAATATAAAACCTAAGATTCCTACAATACTTAAAAATCCTGTGATATAAAGTAGGGGAGATGGTTTTGATATATTTATATGAATACTCTCAAATACATTGAAGTCTAAAAAGTTGAAATCACTAAAAATATTGAAGACAAAAAATGGCACACTTACCGTTCCTAAGATAATTGCATATATAAAAATGCTCATCTGAAAATTGATAGCCTGTTTACCGTGCGCATCTATAAATTGAGATTTATTTTTATTAACAATCCATAATATAATTGGTGCAATAATATTTCCTAATGGAAAAATAAACCGACTAAAAGTAGATAGATGAATAAAAGTTGCAATGTTTTTTTGATGAGAATTTTCCATGATTTTTTGAGTGATAATAAAACGTATAATAGTTTCTTATGCAAATATATATCTTTTAAAAGGTATTATGTAATGCAAAGTACTAAATATTAACAAAAGATTAACATTTGTGAGTTCAATTATTTTCGATATTTTTAATGAAATATAAAAAGCACATGAAATTAACACCTCAAAAAATTAACCTATTCAATATCTTTAAGTTACCATCGGTTTACTTAACAGGAATTAGAGTAAAAACGCTAACAGATACAATATGTACAGCAACAGTAACTCATCGTTGGATAAGTCAAAATCCATTTAAATCTATGTTTTGGGCAGTTCAAGGAATGGCTGCCGAATTAACAACGGGCGCATTATTAATAGGAAAAATTAGAGAAACAGATAAAAATATTTCTATGCTTGTGGCTAATAATAAAAGTAACTTTACCAAAAAAGCGACAGGAAAAATCACGTTTACATGTACAGATGGTGATCTTATTAATACCGCTTTAGATAAAGCAATTGCAACAGGTGAGGGGCAAACATTCTGGATGACTTCTGTAGGAAAAAATAAAGAAGGTATTATTGTTTCTACTTTTAATTTTGAATGGAGCATTAAAGTAAAAAGTTAAAATGGACTGTAACAAAATCAAGTTTTTTACAACCTATAAAAAAATCAATTAAAACTGAATACTTATGACATCACATGAAATAGACTACAAAATTTACGGAGAAGAAATGCAATATGTAGAGATAGAACTTGATCCGCAAGAAGGTGTAATAGCCGAATCTGGGAGTTTTATGATGATGGACGACGGTATACAAATGGAAACTATTTTTGGAGATGGCTCTGAAAAAAACAAAGGGTTTTTAGGTTCTATTTTAGGCGCAGGAAAACGTATTCTTACAGGTGAAAGTTTATTTATGACCGCTTTTTATAATAACTTATCAGGAAAACGTAATGTGAGTTTTGCAGCACCATATCCTGGAAAAATTGTACCTATTGATTTAACCGAATACCGCGGAAAATTTATCTGTCAAAAAGATGCTTTTTTATGTGCCGCAAAAGGCGTTAGTGTAGGTATTGAGTTTTCAAAAAAATTAGGACGTGGTCTTTTTGGAGGGGAAGGTTTTATTATGCAAAAACTAGAAGGTGACGGAATGGCTTTTGTACATGCAGGAGGAACAATGGCAAGAAAAGTGTTGCAAGCAGGAGAAACCTTACGTGTTGATACCGGTTGTATTGTTGGGTTTACACAAGATATAGATTATGATATTGAGTATGTAGGTGGTATAAAAAATACAGTATTTGGAGGAGAAGGTTTGTTTTTTGCAAAACTTCAAGGTCCAGGAATAGTTTACATACAATCATTACCATTTAGTAGATTAGCAGGACGCATTTTATCGGCATTACCAAGAGGAGGGAATTCTAAAGGCGAAGGAAGTATTTTAGGAGGTATTGGTGATTTACTTGACGGTGATAATAGGTTTTAATAACTAATCAATTATTTTTAAGTTTTAGTAGTATATGCTTTAAGGAGCATACTATCAGGTTTTTATGATTTATTCTGTTTTCTTTTTCAGATACATAATTATATAATTTATATTTTTTTTTAACGATATAAAATTTTCATTTACAAAGAGTTGTTCTATTAGCAGCTCTTTTTTTATGCTAAATTTTTAAATTCCTTATTCTTATTTAGTCTAAATAAGTATATTTGCGGCATTAATTTTAAAAGCAAAACCAATGCGCAAAAAATACTTTTTATTAGCACTATTAGTGTCAACATTAGCCTATTCGCAACAATTTAATCAGTTTGCAGAAAATAGTGTTGACGGAATTTTATACGGAGAAGCTCTCTGGATTGATATTGATAACGATGGCCCGAAAGAGCTGTTTGTTACAGGATATGATGAAGACTACAATAATTTTACAGAATTGTATGTTTGGGAAAATGAAGCCTTAGTTTTATCGGAAAATGATTTTGAGGCTTTTGGAACTTCAACAGTGGCTCAATTTGATTATAATTCAGATGGTTATATGGATTTAATTGTTGTAGGAAACGGAGAAGATGACTCAAGTAAAACCAATTTGTATGTTAATAATACAGATGGAACTTTTACAGAAAGCACTTTAATAATTCCTGGAGGAACTACCGGAAGGGTTAAAGCAGCAGATTTAAACAATGATGGTCTTCAAGATTTAATTATTTCAGGTGTTGTTGATTATGAATATGCTACTACATTGTATTTACAAAATACTTTAGGAGAATTTATTGAAACTACAGCACCATTTTTTGGAACTTCTTATGGATCAATAACTATTTTTGATGCAAACGGAGATACATTTGAAGATGTATTAATTACGGGATTTAGTAATAGTTACGCACCAGAAAGTAAACTATATATCAATGATGGGGCAGCAGTTTTTACAGCAAGTACTACCGAGATTGAAGGTGTTTATTTTTCTGGAGCTGCTACTGGTGATGTAGATAACGATGGTGATTTAGATGTATTGATTACAGGTTTTAATACAGGATATAAACCATTTTCTGCAATGTATTTAAATGATTCTAATGGGAATTTTACACCACAAGCTGAAAATGCTGTTTTTAAAGATTTATACTTTGGAACATCAAATCTTGTGGACTATGATAACGATAATGATTTAGATGTATTTATAACAGGAACAGATGTTGATAACAATGTATTTGCTATAATGTACAAAAATAATAATGGTGCATTTACTGAAGAAACAGAAGTTACACAAATATTTCAAGGTAGTTATATTAGCTCAGTGTCGTGGGATGATTTTGATAATGATGGTGATTTAGATGCAGTTGTTACAGGATTAAATAGTGCGATGTCTGCAAAAACTAATGTTTATGAAAATAATTTAGAAACTTTAGGTTTAGATAGCCTTCAAACTATTACTTCAATTAGTGTTTATCCAAACCCAGTAGCTTCAAAAATCACAATCAATACAACACAACCTATTGATGGTGTAAACATGATTGAAGTAAGTGGAAAACATATCGCTATTACAATAGATAGTAACAATCAAATTGATGTGTCTCAATTAGCTGAGGGGACTTATTTTCTTCAAATTCAATCAGGAAATCAAAGTACAGTTCATAAAGTACTTGTTAAAAAATAGTGGGATAAAGTTTGCGTTTTTAGTCTTAATTTTTGTTAAAGTTTTGTTTAAAATAGATGAACAAGCAAAATTTTCAGTATTTTTATAAGGAACAAAAAAAATATTTAGCCTATAAATTAAATCTACTTTTATAACACTTAAATTAAAAACACATGGCTAGAGCAATGTTTGAGTACACCAAAACTATACTTAATAAAGTGAGTTTTGATTCCGTATTGTTCTGTAAAGAAGTACAAAAAGCAGTAAGCAGATTATTGCCTTATGAGGTTGATGAACTTAGAATTTACATTCAATCTCTTGTATTACAGAACCCCGATTTAAATCAATGTATGATTTATTTAAAAACATAAATAAAAAAAAGCAACCTTATTATAAGGTTGCTTTTTTTAGTTATAATTAAGAAGATTAAATTAATTATTGCTTACAAATTGGTTATCACTTAATGTTTTCATAAATGAAATAAGATTAAGTTTTTCTTGTTCTGTAAGTGAAATTCTATTGTTATTATCTTTTAAAATAGGATCTAAATTATCAGCTTCTATAACGCCATCATCTAAATAATCTAAGAGATTTTTTAGAGTCGCAAATTGACCAAAACTACCATAAGGTGCTGTATAATCAATATTTCGTAATGATGGTACACGAAATTTCATATAATCGTCATTTTCACCTGTAACTCTAGCACGACCAGCTTCATCTGTATCTGGGTTTAAAGGAAAACCAATGTTTCTAAAACTTTGATCGGTAAATAACTCGGTACTATGACAACTAATACATTTATCTTGAAAAACTTGATATCCTAAAGCTTCTTCAGTGCTAAAAGTATCGCCTTCATTTCGTTTTACACGATCATATTTACTATTAACAGAAATTAAAGTGTATTCGTACTGTGCGATACTGTTGTAAATTCTATTACCCGTTATATCATAATCTCCAAAAGCATTATAAAATAAATCTATGTAATCTTCATCTTGTTCAATTTTACTAATAACTTCTAAAATAGATGAATCCATTTCTACATGTGTAATAATAGGAACTAGTGGTTGACTTTCTAGTTGGGTTTTATTACCATCCCAATTATAAAATTGCATAAAAGCTAAATTTTGAATAGGAGGTGTATTTCTAAATCCAATGCGACCTTCAATACCAATTGCTCTCGCATTATTATCAGCAAAAGCATTTGCTTGTATATGACAACTTGAGCACGAAATAGTGTTATTTGTACTTAATTGTTTATCAAAAAAAAGTTTTTTACCCAATTCAACACCATATTGTGTAGGTAAATTATCGTAAAAAAAAGTATTTAAATTAGGGAAGTTAACCGGAATATTTAATGCTATTTCAGGGTTGTTATAAGGAACATATTCAACATCGTCTGTATTACAAGATGAAAGTGTTAGTAAAATTAAAAAACTCCTTATTAAATTTTTCATTTAATTGTTTATTAGGCTATAAAAAAAGCTAGTTTTATTTTAGTTAAAACTAGCTTTTAGGTTATGTTTTAGTTTTCTACATTTTCAATAGAGAACATTTCTTTAAGGTTTTCAACAAATATTATCATATTGATAGAAGTATGTACGCTTGGTGTTGCATTTCCATCACCTAGGGTAATGTCTGATGTTCCACTTAATAAAGCATCAAAATCTGCTTTAATTGTAATTACTGGAGCACTATTTCCAACTTTAGCACTTGTAGTTAAATCTAATGTAACTTCTCTGTAAGCATCTACACCTTGGTCTCCATCGTCAGTACTTCCTGTGTGAATAGATAATACGTCGTTAGCAGCACCATAAAAACCTTCAATTTTTGTAAAACGGTATCCTGTTCCCCATTCCCAATGCATTTCAGTATCATTTTCTCCTGCTGCAGCATAAAAATTAGGAAAGCTTTCTTGATCTAAAGTATTTAAGTCAGTTTTTATTCCTAATCCAAATTTTATTTGTGTGTAATCAGCAGTTGGAATGTCATTCAATACATATTGTAATGTTGATATTTCAGCTTGATTAACAACTGTTGCTCCATTATCTAAATCGTTTACATTATAAACAATCTCGTCTCCATTTTCTTTAATAAGACGAATATTGCTAATCACATATTTTAATTCCTCAAAATGGTGTGTTTGTCCTACAGTTGAAGTGTTTTCTGTTGCAACTGCAGATGTAGCGTCTCCTAAAACAATAGTATTGTCTCCAAAAGTGTTGTTAAACTTTAACGTTACATTGTTTGCTACGGGGATGTCATCACTACTGCATGATACGATTGCTAATGCGACTACTGGTAATAAAATATATTTTTTAAAATTTTTCATTTTATATTAATGTTTATTGGTATTGTTTATAAATTTATTTTTAAAGACGTAAAAACGTTACGTCCCATTCTTGGGATATTTCCCCAATCTGCATAGGTACTATAATATTCATTGAATATGTTTTCGGCACCTACCTGAAATACTGTTTTTTTATTTTTAATATAAAAGGTATAATCTGCAGATAAATTCCAGTTTTGATAAGAAGGTGTTTCATCTTCTCCATATTCTGGACTGTAATTATTTTGTTTTAAATCTCCATTAAGAGATGTTAAAAAGCTAAATTTTTTATATGAAAAGTGCAATGACGTTTGGTAACTTAGCGGACGTATAAAGGGTAGGTTATTTAAATTATCATCTAGCCCTTTTGCATAAGTAAGTGTTCCTTTCCAATGCAAATTTTGTAAAATATTATATTTAGCGTTTAATGAAAAGTTAAATAATGTAGCCTGATCTAAAGAGGTATAGCCTTTTACACCAATAGATTGATAGTTCATTGGGCTGCCTAAGCTTAAAATTCTTCCAATAATATAGTTTTTAATATAGAAGTAATTTACTTTAGCTTGAATACTTGCTTTGTTAGTTTTAAAACCAGCACTAGCGTTAATTTCATGAGAAATCTCATTTTTCAAGTTAGGGTTTCCTATATAATCATAACGGTCAAAACTGTTATATATATAGTAGCCATATCCCTCAGAAACTGAAGGTGCTCTGTGTCCATAACCACCACCAATAGAAAAATTATAATTACCTAAATTAAGATTGTAGCCTAAATTTAAACTTGGTAAAAATCGTGTTTTTTCTTGAGGTGCTCCTGGATGAAAAATCCAATTAAACTCAACATACTTAGAGAAGTTGTAATTAACTCCTAATGTACCTCCAAAAGTAATTTGACTTTTATTAGATACATCCCAAGCATTATGTGTTGAAAGTCCAGCATAACGAGTAGTTACCCAAGGCCAACTGTAAGCAAACATGGTGCGCTCGCTTCGGTCTTGTGGATACATACGCATTTCAGCAATAGATAAATTATCGTAGGCGTTTAGCTGTACTTCTGAAGCAAAATTGTCTTTCTTCAAATTCACTTTAGAAACTAATCCGTAAGTAGTACTCCAACCAGGCATATCCATATGTACTAAGTTTTCTGGTCTTGTAGTATCATCCATATAATGCTCTACCGCATTATAATACAATTTGGCGTCCCAAACTTTAACGATACCTTTTTCAAAAAACTTTTTATACGCTACCGATGTGATAAGTGCTCTAGAAAGTGATAGATCCATAGGGAGTGCAGGAAAACCAACATCTTGAGCTTTGTCAAAAATAGCATCAACTCTTAGCGATGATAAATCACCAATTTTGTATGCTAATCCTAACGAAGTGTTGAATTTATTGTATTGCGAGTGATTTACTTCATTGGTATTACCATCAAAATAATTTTCTGCTTTTCTATATGAAACACTTCCTTCAGCTACCAATTTTTCTCCCGAATACGATAGGTTTCCAAGATTGAAAAATTGATTGTTATTAAACTCAACCCCTGTTTGATAGGCTCCATTCCATTTTTTACTAAGTCCAAATGCTGTATTTTTCCTTTTTAAATCAATACTTCCAGCTATAGTTGCGCCATGTAGGCTTCCTGATTGGCCAGATTGAATATCAATTTCCGAAAGGTTATTACTTTCAACATAAGATGTAACAGGATCCATTTTATCTGTACAAGCGCCAAAAATATGCATACCATCTATGGTAATTACAGAACGTTCTGTACTCATATTATTGAGTAAAGGTTCCCACGCATAGGCACCACGTTTAATAAAACTGATATTATCTGAAGACGCTAAAAACTCATCTACAGAAACGGCCATTTTCATGTCGGTCTCTATTTTCTTTTTCTTAGCGGCTATAATTACAACTTCCTCTAATTGTATATCCAAAGTGTCTTTTTGGGTTTGTACAACTTGAGCGTTTGCAAATGTTCCTAATAAAAGGATGATTATTAGTATGCTTTTCATTTATTTAAAATAAAGTGTCAATAAAAAGTTCACCTTTAGCACCTTCTATTCCAGGCGTAATTTCAGTTGAAACTTCTGTTCCTTTTATAGTTTGTCCATTTTCATCCTGAAAGATTAAATTTAAGGTCCAATTTCCTGTCATGGTATAATTTACTACACCGTGATAAAGGCGATCAGTTCCTTGTGTTAAATCTTGATTGTTGGGTGACGAATGGTTTCCCATAGAAGGTTCTGGCATTCTTGGATCTAATAATAATGTGTGATTTTCTACTATTGAATATGAAAACTGTGACGGATCAGGAAAAACTCCTGCCGAATTTGTAGGTTGATTGTATGTATAAATTCCAGCAACCAAATCATTTTGAGCAACACTAGGGCTTTGAGGTGCAACTAGAGCTATAAAATATTGCTCATCGTTGTTACCTGTAAAAGCAGTCATGTTGAGGTTCATGTTGGTTTGTTCTTCAATAGTTATAGGGGTATTAACAGAAAGTGTTTCATTATTATCTGTAACACTAACATATAATTCCCAACTTACTGTTGAATCGCTTTCGTTGGTAAATACAGAATACCCTAAATAATACTCGTTTGTAGTATCATAATTTAAATTAAACTCATGTGGACATGATGTTTTATTACCATTGGCGTCTGTCATTATAGGTAAAAAGGTAACCTCTAAATTTTCTAAATTTTCATTAGTTTGTGTATTTCTAACTTTTAGATGAATCTCGTTATAACCTTTAAAAAACTCCCCATTTAATGCTTCAATAGTAATTTCATAATATCCGTTACTTATAGATGTCACTTCTTCAAACTCAAAATACTCTGTGATTTCAGTGCTTATTTCTGAGTTGTAATCTGTTTTATCTATCGTACAAGAGGTAATTACAACAGAAATTGCAATTACAATAAAATGTAAATGTTTCATTATTTATTGACGGTTTATTAATAAACTGTTTTAAAATATAGCAGTACTAATACTTAGCTAATACTATTAAAAAAATAAAGTATAGCTTAATATTAAACACACATAATGTATGCGTTACCGCTGAAAAATAATTAAGAAACTTACCCACTATAATAAGTTTATAGCTTAGGTATATTACTGTAAATACATAGAGATATTACTTATGATTATTTCTAATTATAAGTGTACAAAGTAGCCTTAAATTAACTAGTATTATTTAGCTAAGTTTATGTAATTATAGCGTTTCTTGTTTTATGAAGACATTAAACAATAGGTGGGTGGAAAATAAAATTTGAATAGTGAAATTTGTAGATCGTATTATTCAAACGATTTATTTTTACAGCTTGTTTTTTTTGAAAAAACAATTGGTAATCTATAGTTGTATTTTGAAAATAAACAAAAGAAAGCTCTACTGTCTTAGATTGATTTTTGTCGTTACTTTTTTCAGAGTTTGAGGCTTTAGCTAACTCTTTTTTAAGATGACATTTTCCATTACATTTTAGCTCAGGAAGATCTTTATTCTCACAGAGTTCATTTTTAATATAATCATAAAAAGCCGCATATTCAAATAAAGGAATTATGGGTTTAATGAATAAAAATAGAGATAATATGAGTGCTGCTGTTTTCAATATTGCAAATATCCATTTATTTTTTAAATAAATGGATGAATAACTTTATTTTTTGTAAAAGAAGAAGTAAGTTAATTTGCAGGTAAAGTAGACGCTAAAGCACAATTTAGTTTATATCTTAACTATTCAATTTAATAGAAAAACTCCAGAAAGAATATTAAAAAAATCGGCGATCTCAAACTCATAGTGTTTAAGGTCGCCATTTTTTTATATGTTATAAAAACTGCGTTTACTATTGTTTTTTAGCAATCGGACTTATTATTTCAACATTTTGAAACGCAATAGCACCTCTAATAATTCCTGAAATAACATCGTGCAACGCATTAATAATTTGCATTTTTAATTCACTTTTATGATAAATAATACTTACTTCTCTTGCAGGAGAAGGCTCCACAAAATGATGCAAGTTTGGTTTTAGGTTATCATTCAAGTCTAAGGTGTGTAGGTAGGGTAAAAGTGTCATTCCTAAACCTTCATTTGATAATTTTATAAGCGTTTCAATACTGCCGCTTTCAATTTGAAAACTATCATCAGATTGATTTTTAAACGTTTTACAAAGGTTAATCACACCATCCCTAAAACAATGTCCGTCTTCAAGAAGTAACATGTCATCAATTTCTAAATCGGTCACTTCAATTTTAGTTTTCTTACTTAACCGGTGAGTTTTTGGAATGTAACCTACAAAAGGTTCGTAGTATAAAACACGTTCTTTAATAGTGCTGTTTTCTAACGGAGTTGCAGCAATAGCGGCATCTAAATGACCGTCACTTATACGAGAAATGATTTCTTCGGTAGTTAATTCTTCTATCTTAAGTTTTACTTTTGGATGCTTTTTAATAAATGCTTTTAAAAACATTGGTAATAAGGTAGGCATCACCGTTGGAATAATTCCAATCTTAAATTCTCCTCCAATAAATCCTTTCTGTTGGTCTACAATATCTTGGATTCGGTCAGATTCATTAACTATATTTTTTGCTTGATCTACAATTTTTTGCCCAACATCTGTCAATTCAATAGGTTTCTTACTACGATCAAAAATTAAAATATCAAGCTCGTCTTCTAACTTTTGAATTTGCGTACTCAACGTGGGTTGAGTCACAAAACATTTTTCGGCAGCTTTTGTAAAATTTTTATATTCAGCAATCGCTAAAACATAATGAAGTTGGGTAATTGTCATAGTTATTCATTTAAACTATAAAAATATAAAAAGTATCAATAAAAACTATATTGTAGAGTGTAATTTATCCCTTAAATTTGTAATAACAATAAACAACATAAAATTATGACATTCAATAGCATTGGTTTAGATACTAAACAGACACAAGAAATAGCAGGAAATTTAAACAGTTTATTAGCTAATTTTCAGATTTACTACCAAAATTTAAGAGGTATTCACTGGAATATTAAAGGGAAACGATTTTTTGATTTACACGTGAAGTTTGAAGAACTTTATACAGATGCAAATGTGAAAGTTGATGAAATTGCTGAACGTATTTTAACTTTAGGTGCAACACCTTTACATACGTTTGAAGATTATACCAAAACGGCAACAGTGCCAGTTGGAAAAAATATTTCTCAAGATGAAAAATCTGTACGTTTAATTGTTGATTCTTTAACTGAATTATTAAAATTAGAGCGTCAGATATTAGAAGCTGCAGGTGAAGCTAATGATGAAGGAACAAACTCAATGATGAGTGATTTTATTACTGAACAAGAAAAAACAATCTGGATGATGAAAGCTTGGTTAGATGAAACTATCTAATTGCTAAATCATTTATATTTTACAAAAAGACTATCTCAAGAGGATGGTCTTTTTTTTGTGATTAATTTTACAGTAATCCGCGCGATTTAATTTCTAAGTATTTATTAATTGTATTTACGGTTAACTCTTCTGGAGCTGTTAAAATACTTTGTATGCCGTGTTTTTGAAGTTCTTTAACCATTAAACGTTTTTCGTAGCTAAATTTTTCGGCAATCGTTTTATGATAAATAGTTTGCACATCTTGAGCATCTGTATTTATTAAATCATCCAATTCGGTGTTTTCAAACAAAATAACCACCAACATATGCTTTTTAGAAATGGCTTGTAAATAAGGTAACTGACGTTTTAAAGCACTAATATGTTCAAAATTTGTATAGAGTAGGAGTAAACTTCTATGTGTAACTTTACGTTTAATTTGCGCATATAATAAGCCGTAATCACTATCTGTAAATTGTGTGGTAACGTTATAAAGTGTTTCTAAAATACGATTTAAATACGTGAGTTTATGAACAGGCGGTAATACGTTTTCTATAGATTTTGAAAACGTAAGCATTCCTACTTTATCATGTTTTTTTAAAGCAACATTACTAAAAGCTAAGGTAGAATTTATAGCGTAATCTAATAGTTTTAATCCGTTAAAAGGCATTTTCATAACACGACCTGTATCAATAATTGAAAATACGGGTTGTGATTTTTCATCCTGATACTGATTCACCATTAACTGACCACGTTTTGCTGTTGCTTTCCAGTTTACGGTTCTAAAATCATCACCATTTACATAATCTTTTATCTGTTCAAATTCTTGAGTATTTCCGATTTTTCGAATCTTTTTTAATCCAAATTGCGTTAAATTGTTGCTTATTGCAAGAAAATCGTATTTCTGCATTTGAATAAACGATGGATAAACTGCCACCATTTGTTCGTTCTGAAATTGGTATTTACGTTTTACAATTTTTAAGCTTGAAGACGCGTAGATATTTAAATTCCCAAACTTATATTCCCCACGTTCTACCGGACGTACATTATAACTAAAATCGTGTGTTTGTGTAGAATTTAAAGTTGTTTTATAAGAAAAATCACGCTTTTGAAATTGTATAGGTAATTCATCAACCACATCTAAAATCACCGAAAACGGATACGCATTAGTTATGGTTATTGGTACCGGATTTTCATCACTATTAGAAAATTTATCGGGTAATAAACGTCTTGCGGTAATAGCGGTTTTAAAACGATATAATAATAAGAGATCTACAAAAAATAACACACCAAGTACGATCACTAATATCCAAGCTATGGCAAACAAAATGGGTAGCCAATACGCCGCTAAAAAGCACAACGATATGATGGCCATATAGACGTAAAACCCAGCGTGGAGATATAATGATTTTATAAATTTCATAAACAGTTTTAACGAGTGTGGTTAAATTTTAACGAGGAATTTCAACAGATTGAACAATCATTTCAATCACTTGCTCGGTAGTCATTCCTTCCATTTCGCGTTCTGGAGTTAAAATAATACGGTGATTTAAAACAGGACTTACTGCTTTTTTTACATCCTCTGGTGTTACAAAATCACGTGCGTTAATTGCAGCAAATGCTTTTGCAGTATTTAAAATAGAAATTGATGCACGTGGTGATCCTCCTAAATATAAATGCGGATGATTTCTTGTTTTGGCAACCAACTGCGCAATGTATTTTATAATTTTTTCTTCAACTAAAACCTCTTGTGTTTTAGCTTTGTATTCGGCTAATTTTGTAGCGTCTAAAACGGTGTTAATTAACGTATCTGGATTTTTACCTTTACGTTGGTGATGGGTTTCTATAATTTGTATTTCTTCTTCTAAAGTTGGGTAATCTACTTTTATTTTGAAGATAAAACGGTCTAATTGTGCTTCTGGTAAGGCGTAAGTTCCTTCTTGCTCAATAGGATTTTGAGTTGCCAATACCATAAAAGGCGTTTCAAATTTATAAGTAGTACCGTCTACGGTTGCCTGACGTTCTTCCATAGTTTCAAACAAAGCGGCTTGTGTTTTTGCTGGGGCTCTGTTAATTTCGTCAATTAAAACAATGTTTGAAAAAATTGGTCCTTTTTTAAATTCAAATTCCGAAGATTTCATATTTAAAATAGACGTTCCTAAAACATCACTTGGCATTAAATCTGGCGTAAACTGAATTCTACTAAAATCTGTTTTTAACACTTTAGCAAACAGTTTTGCGGTTACCGTTTTTGCAATTCCAGGAACACCTTCAATAAGTACATGTCCGTCTGCTAAAAGGGCAACAATTAAAAGTTCAACAAAATTATCTTGTCCTACAATTACTTTGCGAAGTTCTTCTTTTATAGCAATTACAGCATTTTGCAAATCCTCTAATGGGATGCGGCTGTTAAAATCTACTTGGTCTTGGTTTTCCATTTGGTATTGGATTTAAATGTTTCAATTAAGCGATTAAGTCGTTCTAGCTCTACAGTTTTAAGTTTTCTGTCTTCACTACAACTCGTAATTACATTAAATAATGTTTGGGTGTCTTCAACCGAATTATTACTTCGTGCTGCCAGATTTTTTATAAATTCGGTATCAATAGTATTTGTGTTGAGGTACAATTGTGTACGAATAAACTCTAACAAATGCTGAATTTTATGTTGTGCAATATCGTGATGTTTCCCTTTTTCGTAATACATATTAGCGATGGTTCGGGTAAAATCAATAGTTTTATTTTTTAGAGGTTCTACTATTGGAATAGCGCGTTGTTTTCGTTTTCCTTCAAAAATAACATAGAAAAACACTCCAATAAGCATCATATAATAGGCCCATTTAAGCGTTTTATTATTCAGTAGAATAAATAAAGGTGAGGTGAAAAATGGCTTTCCGGCTTTGTAATAATTGTCAAAATAAATAGGTTGACTATCATCAATATAAGATAATAATCCGGCCGTGTAATTTTTGTTTTGTGACTCTAAAATAAAGTAATTAGTAAATGCCTGCGGAAAATTACTTAATATAATTTGTCCTTCTCCAAAGGGTTGACGTATAGCATTGGCATGTGCAGTTTCAATACCTAACGGATATTCTTTATTATCAGAAACACTAATAATTGAAGTTTTTAAAGTATCTATTTTATCAAAATAAGTAAGAAAATCTGCTTTTTCATAGCTAACAATAGTCGTATCTAAATTTTTGTTTTTCAGCTTAAAAATATAATCACCATCATAGTTATCAAAACTATTTACGGTAGATGTTTCAAGATTTAAGGTGTCTAAAACATTAGATTCAAAACCTGAAGAGGCTACAAATAGCGTGTTTCCTTTAGCGGTCCATTCTAAAAGTATATCAAATTCTTCGGCACCAAAACTCACTTGGTTATTTACAAAAAGATAAGTTCCGTTAATGTCATTATCATTTAAAAACTCATACGGCGGTCGCTCAACATCAATAACATTGTCTTTACCAAACAGGCGTTCTAATTGTTCGTAAAATACAAACGTACCAAACGGAATTTTATGTTTTTTTACGTATGATGGAAACCAGTTAATTTCTTGAGGTTTAGAGTTTTCTAAAACCACAATACTAATAACTGCAATGATAACTAGGGCGATATATAGTTTGCCGCGTTTGCTCAAGATTTTAAGATGGTTTTATCTAGTTTGTGAAAGGCTGTTTTTAAGCTTTCAAATTTTATTTCATCAATTTCAAATTCGCCATACCATACATAATCGTAAATTTTTGTGATGGCTTTAAAGTCGGTTTTTAAAGTGGCGGTTTCAATTTCAGAAATATAATCGGTGTTTGTTTTTTGTTGTTGCCACAGAATTAATTCTTTATCGGTTAATGATTTTAACGATAATAAGTAATAATATCTAATGGCTAAACGGAAATTTTGTTGTGCTATCGCCTCTAAAATTAAAGCGTTTATATCTTCGTTTTTAATAATGTGTTCGTCTTCTGTAAATTTTACGGTTGCCGATTTTTGTTTTCCAGAAATGATAGATCTAGAGTTGACTTTTAAAAAGAATTTTACTAGAAAAAACAATAATATGGCTAAGATAATATAGGGGACAATATTGAAAATAAAATATAAAATTCCGCCAACATTTCCTACACCAAAAAGGGCTTCAAGGACTCTTTGAATTACGTTTCTTAACCATCTTTTAATGTTATCAATAATGGTGTTATCAGCAACGTCTTCATTATAATTAAAAGCTTCATCGTTTTTATAACTCTCTAAATCGTCTTCGGTAATTTGTTGTACATGCAGCGGTGTATCGTCATACTTTACGGTAAGCGAATCTTGTTGTGCAAACGACAATGAAGATAATAAAACGAGTATTAAAAAGACTTTTATAGCGTGCATTTTAGTGGTTTGAACGTCCTAATTCGTCAATTTGCTCTAATGTTCCTGTAAAGTTTCTGCGTTCGTTAATGTTGAAGTAAATAAAGGCTCCTGCAACTATAGAAATTAAATTCAGAATAAAATTAAATAAATAGTTGATAAGGTTTAAAACTACATAAACAGGATCTGTAAACGTATTCATATTTGCTGGATCCATTTCACCAGAGAAAATCCCCATTTTTACCATGCTGTAAATTCCTGCAGGAAGTCCAAAAGCATATCCTGCAACGGTAACAATAATTCCCATTACAATAATAGTGGCTAAAGTAATCCAGTAATCATCTCGAATAAAAGAAAAACTATAACTAAAAGAGTCTGTTGCACTGCGTTCTTCAAAAGTATAAATACTAAAAGCTACTGCCATTGGTACAATTACATAAAACATTGGTAAAAGACAAAACATTGCAGCTACAAAAATTGTAACCCATTTTAAAAGTCCTAATCCAATAAAAGGCATTAATGATTTGTTGACGTTTGTTTTTACTTCATCTTGATTTACTTCACCATTATTTTTAATATATAATTTTATATAATGAAGTGCTGTTGCTTCGGCAGATACATAGGATAGAATCCCAAAAACAGCCACCGCTAATACTGCGGAAATCATTCCCACAAAATCAATGTCATCTGCATAATCTGCTGAGTAGGTATTTGTAAAATCAAAAATATCACCTACGGTATATAAGTAGAAAGCCATTGAAAGTAGGAAAAGTATTAAATAAATTCCCGAAACTTTAAAAATAGTAGATAAAAAGGGCTTAAATTCTTGTCTTAAAAATGCAAAAGTATCGGTGATGATATCTCCTAATTCGCGTTGTTTTTTAAATTGAATATACTTTTTCATGTGATTATTTTATGATTGAATTTGTTGTGATTGAATTTGTTTTTTGTGTAATTGAATAGGGTAAATGACGTAATAAAAAACGATAATAAATAATGAAACCCCAATAATTAATAAAGCTAACCAATTGGGCATTTCAGTATGTCTGGTTACAAAGCCTTCAAGAAAACCCGCTATTATAAAAAATGGAATTGTACTTATTAATATTTTGAGTCCGTTTTTTACACCACGTTTAAAAGACTCTAACCTTGTGTAAGTTCCGGTGAATAAAATACCATTACCAAGTACCAACCCAGAAGCTCCAGCAATTATAATAACTGCAATTTCAAAAGTACCATGAATCCAAATGGTTCTTGCCGACTCCCAAAGTAAACCTTGTTCGTAGAAAAAATACTGAAAACTCCCTAGCATAATTCCGTTTTGCAACATAATATATAGTGAGCCAATACCTAGTAAAATCCCATAAGCAAAAGCCATAAGGGCAACTTTGATATTATTTATCGTAATTCCTAAAAACATATTAAACTCTCCCATTTGTTTATAAACAGCCATGGGGTCGTTATTTTGTATGTTTTCTAAAGTCATGTTTACATAGCCATCACCCAAAATAGAACGTACAAAATCACCATCGTGAGCAGCCGAATAGGCACCAACTATTGCAAAAAGAGCAAAAACTAAGAAGGCGATAAGCAATTCACGCAGATGTTGATAAAACATGGTGGGGAATTCGGTCTTAAAAAACGTAAATATTCTGTTTTTAGACTCTTTTTTGGTTTTATAAATTTTTTGATGCGCTTCTGAAGCCAGTTGATTTAAGTAACGTTCAGTATTGCTATTACTGTAAAAAGTCTTGGCATAACTGAGATGATCCGTAATTTCTATGTAGAGATTAGAGAGTTCATCTGGATTAATAGTTGTTTTATTTGAAAGAACGCTTTCAAATTTTAACCATTTATCTTTATTTTGCTTCACAAAAGCAGCTTCACGCATATAAAAAAGTTAATTTGCTTTCAAAGAAAAGAAAATATGGATGAATTTCAAATAGAAACCGCTCAAAATGTAGCAATTCAACAAAATGTAGCTAATATTGGCGATAGATTGTTGGGATATTTAATAGATAGTCTTGTTGTAGGATTTTATATTGTAATAATGGTCTTACTTTTAATATCATTAGATATGGAAATGGGCGATTTTTGGGCACTTTATTTATTAGTGTCTTTACCCGCTTTTTTATATCACGTTTTGTTAGAAACATTTTGGAATGGGCAAACCGTAGGGAAATATGTTGCAAAAACTAGAGTGGTAAGATTAGATGGTGCAAAACCTACATTTGCCAATTATTTTGTACGTTGGATTTTACGTATTTTAGATATTTCATTAAGTAGTGGAGGAATTGCGGTGTTAACCATTTTAATTAACGGAAAAGGGCAACGTGTAGGAGATATTGCCGCAGGAACAACTGTGGTGAGTGAGAAAAAACGTTTTTCGGTAAATGATACTATTTTAAAAACATTACCGGATGATTATGTACCAACGTATAGTAACGTGACTTTGTTTAAAGATAAAGATATGCAGACCATTAAAAGTTTATATGAAAATGCAAAACGTAACGGAAACCATAATATAATAGTCTCATTACATGATAAAATTGTAACTGTTATGGAGGTTGAAGTCTCGCAAACCCCTTATGATTTTGTGGATACTGTAATTAAAGATTATAATTATTATACACAAAACATGTAGTTTTTTGAGTAATAGATTATAGTTTAATATTAAATGATACAGATATGTTTTTTCAAATTGTTGATATATTAGGAATTATTGCCTTTTCAATTTCTGGAGTTTTAATTGCGTTAAATAAACGCATGGATCCTTTTGGCGTGTTTATAATAGCATTTGTTACTGCTGTTGGTGGTGGTACATTACGTGATGTACTTATTGGAACCACTCCTGTATCTTGGATGACTAACATGACTTCTGTATATGTGATTTTAGGTTCCACTATTTTTGGTGTTATATTAAAAACTAAAATAAATTATTTACGCACTTCCCTATTTTTATTTGATACTATTGGTATTGCGCTTTATACGGTTATGGGAATTGAAAAAGGGTTAAATGCCGATTTGCATCCTTTAATTTGTATCGCATTAGGAACAATGACCGCTTGTTTTGGTGGTGTACTTCGTGATATTTTATGTAATGAAATTCCTGTTGTTTTTAGGGAAGAAGTTTATGCTACGGCTTGTATTGCTGGAGGAGGTGTATATTTCATATTACGAGAATTTCCTATTGATAATAATTTAGTTTTTGTGTTTGCAGGTATGGTTGTTATTATTATAAGATTGGTTGCGGTAAAGTTTAAAATAAGTTTACCTAGTTTGTATAAAGCATAAAAAAACCACGCTATAAGCGTGGTTTTTTGTAAATCTATTAAAAGATATTAATTATTTCTCAGTTGTTATAGGGAAACCTCTATCTCTCATTAGTGCTTCAATTTTAGCATCACGACCTCTAAATAGGCGGTAAGCTTCAGCAGGATCCATAGCGTTTCTTGGTGCAAATAAATACTTCACAAGTTTAGTAGCAACATCTTTATCATAAAAACCACCAGGAGATTCAGCAAAAGCTTCAGCTGCATCGGCAGTTAAAACATCTGCCCACATATATCCGTAGTATGCAGTAGCATAACCTTCACCAGAAAATACGTGTCCAAATTGAGGTGTTCTGTGACGCATTGGTAATTCTTTAGGCATTTTTAATTCAGCTAAAGTTTCACGCTCAAATGTGTCAACATCTAATTTAGATGGATCAGCAAGGTGTAATTTCATATCCATTAAAGCTGATGCTAAATATTCAGTAGTACCAAAACCTTGATTAAAAGTTGATGCTTTTTTAATTTTAGCAACAAGATCTTCAGGAATTGGTTCTCCTGTTTTGTAGTGCACTAAAAATTGATTAATGACTTTATCTGTAGATAACCAACGTTCTAATAATTGCGATTGAAATTCTGTATAATCTCTTACACCTCCATTTAAAGTAGGGTATTTTACATTTGCAGAGAAAAAGTGTAATGCATGCCCGAATTCATGGAAAAAAGTGGTAGCATCATCCCAAGAAACTAAAACTGCTTCACCAGGAGCTGGTTTTACAAAGTTAGAGTTGTTTGAGGCTAATACATTTGTTTCACCTTCAAAAGATGTAGAACTTCTGTATGTTGTAGCCCAAGCTCCAGAACGTTTTCCTTCACGAGCAAAAGGATCTAGATACCATAAACCAATATGTTTTCCTGAAGTTTTATCTGTAACTTCCCATACTTTTACATCTTCATGAAATACAGGAACACTTCCTTCTTTTACAGGTGTAAAATTGTAGTTAAATAATTCGCTAGCAGTAAAAAATAATGCTTCGGTAAGTTTATCTAATTGTAAGTATTGTTTTACCTCATCACTATCTAAAGCGTATTTGTCTTTACGTACTTTTTCAGCATAAAAACGGTAATCCCAAGGTTCAATAGTTAATTTTTTGTCTTTTCTATTTGCGATTTCTTGCATATCAGCAACTTCTTCAGCAACTCTAGCAATAGCAGCAGGCCAAACAGCCATCATTAAATTCATAGCATTTTCTGGTGTTTTAGCCATACGGTCTTGTAAACGCCATTCTGCATAATTATTGTAGCCCATTAATGCCACACGTTCTTTACGTAGAATTAAAATTTTTGCAATGATATCATTGTTATCAAATTCATCGCCATTATCTCCACGAGAGTAATAGTTAGTCCATACTTGTTTACGTAATTCTCTGTCTTGAGAATAGGTAAGAAAAGGGTCTATTGATGATCTTGTGTTAGTGATAGCATATTTACCATCCTGTCCTTTATCAGTTGCTATTTTTGCAGCAGCTTTTACAAATCCTTCAGATAATCCATCTAATTGTTTGTTATCAAGATAAGTAACATAGTTTTCTTCGTCATGTAATATATGGTCAGAAAACTGATTGTAAAGTGTAGATAGTTCTTTGTTAATGGCTGCATAACGTACTTTTTGAGTTTCGTTAAGGTTAGCGCCATTCATTTCAAAACGTTTATAAGTCAGTTCTACAACACGTTGTGCTTCTGTTTCTAAAGGTTTTTCTTGAGAAGCTTCGTAAACTGTTTTTATACGTTGAAATAATTTTTCGTTTTGAGAAATTTTAGAACTGTAATCTGATAATTCTGGAGCTAATTCTGCTTGGATAGCTCTAAACTCAGGAGAAGACATGTTGCTACCTAAAATACCGTAGTAAGTAAATACACGATCTAAAGTTTTTCCTGAAGCTTCCATAGCTACAATGGTGTTTTCAAATGTAGGCGCTTCTGGGTTATTTGCAATTTTTTCTATTTCAGCAAGACTTTCTTTCATTCCAACTTCCATAGCTGGTTTGATGTCTTCTAATTTCATTTTATCAAATGCAGGAACACCTTGATAAGGACCTGTCCATTCTTGTAATAATACATTGCTGTTTGCGGTGTCATCTTTTTCTTGACCATTTTTACAGCCTGTAAAAGTGACTAAAGCACATAAACTTAAAGCAGTTATGTGTTTAGAAATTTTTTGTTTTTTCATTTAGGATTCTTTTATTTTAGTAATGTCGAAGATATTAAAATCTGTGTTAAATTTTCTTAATTATTCTATAATTTCTATACTTCTAATGAACACATTATGTAGTGGCCATTCGGAGCCATCGGTTTCTAAGGCTGCAATTTCATCAACTACATCCATCCCTTTTGTCACTTTCCCAAAGGCTGTATAATTGCCATCTAAATGATATGCTCCATTGCGACTTTGCACAATAAAAAATTGGTAAGGTGATGCTAATTTGTGAGGGTTTTCAATATCACTACTTGGCATGCTAAGAACTCCTCGGTTGTGTTTGTAACCTCTTTTTGTATCTCTAGGTAGTAAATAGCGTCCAATTTCTGTGCGTTTATTGGTTATTTCTCTGTCATCTGAAGAGCCGCCTTGAATGATAAAATTATTTACTATGCGATAAAATTGTGTGTTATCGAAGTAGTTTTGTTTGGTAAGAAAAATAAAATTTGCACGATGAAATTTGGTTTTATCGAACAATAAAATATCAATAGTTCCATAATCTGTGGTGATGCGTACTTTGTCTTCTTTGTTTTCTTTTTCATACTCTAAAAAGAAATCCATAGCATTGGCGTCATTAAGAAGCGGAAATTTTCTTTCAGGTATAACAATGGTATCTTTCTCTTTAATAGGTTTTTTTACTGTTTTTACAGAATCTACTACCGAAGTATTATTTTTTTTCTTAGATTGTTCATCTTGACAATTACATAAAGTTAAACAAAGGCATATTAATAAAAGAAATCTCATAATGAATTTTGAAGCGTTTTTAAAATTAGTATCAAAAATAGAACAGTTACCACTTCCGGGCGAAGTTTCTCAATTAAAAATGTCTCCACCTTTTAGAGATAATTTAATAGATAATCATAAAGAACTTATGAAAACATCTAGAAAAGCAGGAGTTATGGCATTATTTTATCCTGATGTTACTGCGGATACAAAATTAATACTAATCTTAAGAAAAACCTACAAAGGTGTGCATTCAGGACAAGTAGGTTTTCCAGGTGGTAAGCATGAAATTGAAGATGCTAACATGAAAATTACTGCGCTAAGAGAAACCGAAGAGGAGGTTGGTGTGCCAATTAAAAATATAACGGTTATTAAAACCTTAACACAATTATATATTCCTCCAAGTCATTTTACAGTACACCCATTTTTAGGATATGCCACTAAAACACCAAATTTTGTAAAACAAGATAGCGAGGTTGAAGATTTAATTGAAGTAAGTTTACAAGATTTTATAAATGATAGTAATGTGATTAATACTTATGTTACAACATCTTACAGTGATAAAACAGAAGTCCCAGCTTTAAAATTAAACGATTTTATTGTTTGGGGAGCTACTGCAATGATGCTGAGTGAACTTAAAGACTTGTTAAAACAAGTATTATAAGCACAGTTTTGTTACATTTGTAGCTTACTAACTAAACAAATTTTATGGGATTATTTAAGAAAAATCCTTTCGGACATATCCTTTTTCTAAAGAAATGGCTCATCAGAATAATGGGGGCATTAACGCATAGACGTTTTAGAGGGTTTAATGAACTTCAAATTGAAGGTTCGGAACATATAAAAAACTTACCAGATACAAACGTATTATTTATATCTAATCATCAAACTTATTTTGCTGATGTGATTTCTATGTTTCACGTTTTTAATGCGAGTTTAAGTAATAGAGAAGATAATATTAAGAATATAGGTTACCTATGGAATCCTAAACTTAACATCTATTATGTAGCTGCAAAAGAGACTATGAAATCTGGGATATTACCAAAAATATTTGCTTATACAGGATCTATTAGTATTGAACGTACTTGGAGAAGTAAAGGTGAAAATATAAACCGTCAGGTAAAAATGAGTGATATTTCAAGTATTGGAAAAGCACTAGATGATGGTTGGGTAATTACATTTCCTCAAGGTACAACAACGCCTTTTAAACCTATTAGAAAAGGAACTGCACATATTATTAAACGTTACAAGCCAGTAGTAGTACCAATAGTTATAGACGGATTTAGACGTAGTTTTGATAAAAAAGGATTGCGTGTTAAAAAGAAAAACATTCTTCAGAGTTTTGAAATAAAAGCACCTTTAGAAATTGATTATGATAATGAATCAATTGATGATATTGTTGAAAAAATAGAATATGCTATTGAGCAACATCCTTCGTTTTTAAAAGTAATTTCTCAAAAAGATTTAGCCGAACAAGAAGCGCTTAACAAAAAGCGTGAATGGTAATTTTTAAATAGAGATTAAAAGTAAAGCGGCTTTTTTAAATTCACAAAAAGATGATAAAAATTTGCTTATTTGTAATTACACTATTACTTTTTTTTACGGCTTGTAATCCAAGAATACAAAATGATGAAGAAACTTTAGATAAGGTTTTTACTATGCAAAATTTTGACATTCAGATTATAAATGGTGGTTGTTTTGGGGAAGATGAGTATTTGTTTGATATCTCAAAATCAAACAAAGGATACACGCTAACATCACAAAATTCAAAGAAGAGTCATCTTATTTCAGAAGATAAATTTAACGCGTTTAAAGCATATTTAAAACCTAGAATTGGTGCCAATGCTTATGGTGGCTGTACTGCTCACTTTTATATACGAGTAGGAACTCTTTTTAATTCAGTTGAATACACACATAGTTTTTGCAGCGGTCCGGAAGCTTTTATGTTAGATAGTTTATTAAACTATAAAGCGCTTTCTGTAAAAGAAAACGCTTTGTAATATATCTAGTAGTTTCTACTAAAGTTACACTTCTAATTTTTTCAACTCTTTATAGTTTCGGTTTAAACGTCTTAGTAATACACCGTATATTAATCTGTAAAATAACCAGATTACAAATATAAAGACTGCAAAAAACACAATAATAAAAGCTGTAAATACAAACATTTCTTTATTCCCAAATTGCGCTACTTGTTGCGATAATATAGGATCGTGAGTGATGGCAAAATACATTCCAATAGTAAGCGAAACAAAAGCCATAGCCAAATTATATATCACGTAGTATTTAATCACCTTTCGGGTTTTTATAATACTTTCCATGAGTTTTTTTGCACTATCGGTTACCGAAATTGATTTGTGTGACTTAAAAAGTAAGTACACAAACAGTAAAATTACGGCATAACTTATTATAGTAATTACGGTAATAAGTCCACTATCTCCATAAGTAGCTTCTAATTTAGCTCTGTATTCAGCCGAAGAAAAATAAGGAATACTATTAATAAGTACCCATAAGACTAACTCACCTAAACTAATGTAAAATAATGTTTTTACAATAGAAGACGATTTCTTTTTCATTAACGGATAAATTTCCTTCGATGTTAATGGCGTATGTGTGGTATCGGCACGTTGCCAATCTTTTTTTAATATATCTAATTCATCCATAGTGTTACGGATTTAAAATTGTTCTTAATTTTGTTTTTACTCTATTCATTTTCACTCGGGCATTAACTTCAGAGATTCCTAAGGTTTCACTTATTTCGCTGTAGTTTTTATCTTCCAGATACAAAAACACTAATGCTTTTTCAATGTCATTTAATTGGTGTACGGCTTTATACAATACTTTAAGTTGCTGCTCTTCGGTATCATCATACTCTTCAGCTTTAATTTTAAATTGTACGGTATCAAAAGCTTGAGTGTTTATAGTACGTTTTGATTTTCTATATAAAGTAATGGCAGTATTTAAGCCTACTCTATACATCCAAGTACTAAACTTTGCATCACCTCTAAATTTTGGATACGCTTTCCATAACTGTATTGTTATTTCTTGAAACAAGTCATTGTGAGCATCCTGATTATTGGTGTATAATCGGCACACTTTATGTACAATGTTTTGATGCTTCTCGAGTAATTCTACAAAGCTATTTTCAAGCGTTTTATCCAATGATATTGATTAGTTAGTTACCTATTAGTAGTATGTTTTTGTAAAAAGTTACACCCTAATGAAACTTTTTAATTAAAAATAGCGAATAAGTAAGTTAAAGGCTACTTTTGTATATACCATTTTTATAAATTATTGAATGAAGATTCCTGAATCAAATTACCCTCGAGTAGTTATTATAGGGGGAGGTTTTGCTGGCGTAAATCTAGTAAAATCGTTAGCTAAAAAACAGGTGCAAGTTGTTTTAATAGACAAGCACAATTACCACACATTTCAACCGCTTTTATACCAGGTATCTAGTGCTGGTTTAGAACCAGATTCTATCGCATATCCTCTGAGGAAGATTATAAAAAAGCATAATAATATTTTTTTTAGATTAGCTACTGTATCTTCTATTGATGCTAAAACTAATCAAGTCTTTACAGATATTGGTTCACTGACTTACGACTATTTAATTATTGCCACAGGAACAAAAACTAATTATTTTGGCAATGCAGCTATTGAGAAGAATAGTATGCCTATGAAAAGTGTTCCGCAGGCTTTAAATATAAGGAGTTTAATTCTTCAGAATTTTGAAAAAGCAGCTATTGCTAAAACATTAAAAGAACGCCAGTCATATTTAAACTTTGTGATTGTTGGTGGAGGACCAACAGGAGTAGAACTTGCTGGAGCTATTGCCGAACTTAAAAACCATATTCTGCCTCGCGATTATCATGATTTGGATAGTAAGGATATGGAAATTCATTTACTAGAAGGTGCCGATAGGGTGTTGCCACCAATGAGTAAGCATGCTTCAGCAAAAGCTGAAGAGTTTTTAAAAAAACTAGGTGTACAAATTCACTGTAATACATTTGTTACAGATTATAACGGCGTACATGTTACTACAAATTCTGACTTATCCATGGAATCTGAAACCTTAATTTGGGCAGCAGGAGTTACAGGAGCGCCAGTACAAGGTTTAAACGCATCGGCTATTGTAGATCGCATAAACCGTTACAAAGTGAATAGATTTAACCAAGTAGAAGGTTATGATAATGTTTTTGCACTTGGTGATATTGCGCTTATGGAAACCGAAGCGTATCCTAAAGGGCATCCACAAGTAGCGCAACCAGCAATTCAACAAGGCCAATTACTTGGAAAAAACATCTTAAAATTTATAGCTAATAAACCTATGACACCTTTTACGTATCGCGATAAAGGATCAATGGCAACTATTGGGCGTAATAAAGCGGTGGTAGATTTAAAACATTTTAAGTTTGGTGGGTTTTTTGCTTGGTTTATCTGGATGTTTGTGCATTTAATGTCTTTAGTTGGTTTTAGAAATAGAGTAGTGGTCTTATTTAATTGGACCTATAGTTATATCAATTTTGATAAAGCAGCTCGATTAATTATCAGACCATTTAAAAAGTAGATTTTATATTTATTATATAGAAAAACAAAAGGGTTGACTATTAATAGTCAACCCTTTTTATATGTAAAAAACAATACTAGATAAAAAACAGTTTTAATTTATAATCAATTTTTTAGTTAATGTATGGTTGTTTTTGTCTTGTAGTTGCACAATGTAAGTTCCTGAACTTAATTTAGAAACATCAATACCTGTGTTGTTTAATATTTGTGCATCTACATTAGTTTTAGATAGCATAACTTGTCCTAATACGCTAAACAATTGTATAGATTGAGCTGTTGTATTAAAGTTTTTAATGTACAGTTTCTTTTCGCTTTTATTAACATAAACAAGTGTGTTTTCAAATATATCTGTTTCTGTGTTTAATGTGTTATCCTCTCGGAAAACAAGAGTAAAACGATCTGTAAAAGTTCCTGCTTCAGAATAAAAATTATAAGTGTCAAAATTTATTAAACTGAAAGAAACGCCTAAGTAATTATCTTTTAAATAAATGTTCTGATAGTTTTCAAAGTTTTCAATTGTTGAAGCACTAATACTTAAGTTTTCGTTTTGATTTGCAATATATGTTAATGGAATTTCAGTATCATTTTCAAACATTTCAAAAGCTTGAATACTCATACTATCTCCATTGAGATTAGTGTAAATATCATCTTTTTGTACTTCAAATAACTTTCCATCGTAACCATAATCAAAATTATTAGTGGTTGTATTATTAAAACCTATAGCAATTTCTCTTTGTGCATTACTAGGTAACGTAAGGCGTAGTTTAATAAGTTTTATTATATCTTCTTCTTCAACCTCTTCAGAGGTATTACTTTCTGTAGCTGTTCTAAAGAAAACAGACTCATCATTAACTTCCGTTTTAAATACTCGTTGATTGTTGTTAAAAACAATATCACCATCGTTAAGAATTTCGGTCATAAATCCTTGTCCTACGGCAATGTATCCTGTAGGTGTTTTTATACCTAAAATACTGTTGTTGTTTTCTCCATCAATACCTACAAATTGATAAGCAACAACTGAGGCTGTTTTATTTACAGTTGCGTAACCTCCTTGATAATCGTTTAAGATATGTGTGTTGCCAGCCCATTGATCCCAAATGTAAAGTGTACCGTTTATTACGCCTTCATTATCAGTAATAAATTGAGTAACATCTAAGCTAGAGGGGTAGGGGTTTCCTACTAAAGTTGTGGTAAGTGTTACGGCGTTTTCACTTTCGTTTTCACTATCATTTGGCACATCACTTGCTGCAACAAAAATGGTTCCGTTGTTTGGGCGACCTTCAAAAATATATTGTTGAGTATCTCCAGTATTACCCGTTCCTTTTTGTGTGTATCCAACTCCGGGAGGAATAGCTGTATTTTGATTGATACCTA
This sequence comes from Lacinutrix undariae, assembly GCF_052934785.1. Taxonomy (NCBI): domain Bacteria; kingdom Pseudomonadati; phylum Bacteroidota; class Flavobacteriia; order Flavobacteriales; family Flavobacteriaceae; genus Lacinutrix; species Lacinutrix undariae. Next base: position 97,474 of record NZ_CM128809.1, on the reverse strand, counting down.
TCCAATCATAATATGTTATTCCGTTTAGGTAGGTGTAAGTCCAACGTGTGCTAATTTTTCCTGTTTGATTATTTGCTCCTGTAAATAGAAACGTATTATCATTACTGTCTTTTAAATTTGATAATTTAAAACTAGAGTTATTAGGGTTATTTATGTTCGCTGAATCGTCTATTAAGCTTGTTGCTATTGGAGTTCCTACAGGAGAAGCCCAATAATTGTAGCGGTATGCGCTACTGTGTCCTTCTTGACGGCGCAATATTTTACCAGTACTTGAAGTTATTAGGTCACTTTTTGTAGTTTGTAATAGTTGAGAATCATCTAATAAATTGATGGTTCCGTTTAATTCTAAATACCATGAATTTACGAGAGCGTGATTATCAGCTAAAATAAATTCGGCATCAGTATCTACTATAAAACCTAAACTATATTGGTTTTTGCTTGAGGTTACTTTGTTTTTTATGTTTACAATTATCCAATCTTTATTATTGTCTTGGTCAGTAATATCCCAAGCATCTCCATATAGCCATGTTGCATTAGAGCTCCAATCACCATTAGCGTTACTTTGGTACGGCATTGGTGCAGATTGTTCTTGAGTTGATGTAATATTGTATAAAACAAGATCGTGTAAATTGTTAGATAGACCAATTGTTTTACCATCGGCAACAGTTGCCATATCAAAATATGCCTGTAAGTTGTTCCACGGAATAAGTGCATTGGAAGTTCTATCTTCTATATTTTTAGAAATTACTTTTCCTACAACATTATCTCCATCTTTTTTAATTTCCTGATATACCATTTGTTGTATTTGGTCATCAGTAAGTGCTAAGTTAAAAACACGAACTTCATCAATTGCTCCAAAGAAATAATCAATATCATCGGTGTCATTTGCACCTATAGAGAAATGTTGTTTAGTGTATATTTCATTTGTAGATAATGAACTTGAAGGTACGTTTGTATTTGTACTTTCTAATTCGCCATTAACATATAGTTTTAGTGTTTCGTTACTTCCAGAATATACAGCGGTTATATGATACCAAATTCCTTTTTCAATGGTAGAAGTAGATAGGGTTTGGTAATTTGTGTTAGAGCTATTTGTTATAAGATTAGCTTGTGCAATACCTGAAGCATCAATTGTAATATTGAAAAGTTCTTCACCTGCAATATATCCTTTAGTACTTATAGAAGGATCTCGTTTTACCCATGTCATTAATGTGACATCTTGATAACCTGAAAGAAAACTTTTTGATGCTGCAAAATCATCAACACCATCAAAATCAATAGAGGTAGGGATGTAACAAGCAGTACTTATTGTACTGTCTAACGCTTCGTTATTGTATGCGTTAAGTCCGTTTCCAGTAGTATATATGCTATTGTTTAATGTAGCTGTTTTTGTATCGTCAGACTCTATACTATCTGCCAATCCATTTTCACCGTAAGGTCCTGCTACTTGTCCGTATGCAAAAGTTTCTGTTCCGTTAGGTTGTGTGGCATCTTGTAATTCTAGACGATTTATTGCCGCCTCCATAGCATCAGCACATCCGTCACCATCACTGTCTAAATCTAGGTGGTTAGAAATGTTATCGTTGTCTAGATCACAAAAAGCATAACTATTAAAAGTAGGACTTTCAATTTCTAACTCAATAGTACTTTGGCTTCCTAATGATAAAGCCCAATCTTCTGTAGGAAAACCTGTTTTTTCTAAAATCATTGAAATTTCACTTCCTGTGTTGTCTATTTCCCATAACTGTACAGTTGCTGTGCCATCACCTGCATCAAATATTTCTATTTTCCAACGCGAATCATTTGTACCTATATAAGGAGCACCTATATATATGAGTCCTAATGGGAGTAGTCTTGATGAGTTTTCATTTGATCTTAAGGTTATCGCATCTGGGTTATCATATCTTGGATCAAATGCACCAATTTGCGAATAAGGAAAAAGGTTAAGCCAAAATTCGTGCTTTTCTATTTCGTACCATTTAATAGTAAGAGGTAGGCTTAATGCTATAGGTAAAGTTTGACCTATACTATAATTATTAGTTTCTATTTTTAAACTTGTACTATTTCCTGTGATTTGTTGAGGTTTTGATACTTTTCCTGAATCATCTAACCATTGCTCATTATATTCTGAGAAATCATTTTTAACTCCAGGTATCAGGCAATTTTCTAATTCTTTAGTATCTAAAATTCCATCATTATCGTCATCAATATCATATACATCTGTAATGTTATCATTATCAGTATCGGTACACGCATTTATACCTGTATTCATAGCGAAATTACTATAAGTAGAACTGTAGTTGATTGTTCCTGTGGTACCATCTTCAAAAATATCCAATAATCCGTTTTTATTTAGATCATCACCTGTATTAAAAGTGGTGGTGTTACTATTGTTGTGACTTGTGTTTCCTGCTTCAATACTATCAGAACAACCATCTTCATCACTATCTAAATCTAAGTTATTTGTAATGTTATCATTGTCTGTGTCTGTTGAAAATGATAAATCACTACTGTAATGGTTAAATTGTATGTTTTCTAAAGATTTTAATTCATCTTTATTATTTGTAGAAACGTATAACTTATAGTTTTCTGTGGTTGAAAGATCTGATTGTGTATAGATAATTGTGTTGTTAACATACAGGGTTAGGTTTCCTGCTTCATCAATTTTAATACGATGAATTTTTCCTTTAGAGTTTGGTGAACTAATAGAGACACCTGCACTTCCTAGGTTATGCATAGCAGAAGTTACAACACCTGCTATTTGAAAGCCAAAAGTATTACTAGAACTATGTTTACCAGGAAGTAATGTTTCTTCTGGTGAAAACCCAAATATAATAGTACCGGATGTTACTGAATATGTGAAACTAAGATCTACAGGAAGGTTAAACGTTTGAGTTGTTATTGCGGCCTGCCAGTTATATTTAACACCTCCTGAAGATATGTTAATATTATTATCTATAAATCTATCAGTATTTGATGGTGTAAAAGATGTACTGTTATCAGACAAAATAGTTAAGTCTGGTTCAGTTCGCCATGTTAAGGTAGATATATTGTAACCCATGTATTCTCCTCCTTCGTTAATATCTAAAACGCCATCATTGTCATCATCAATATCTATAACATCAGATATGCCATCGCCATCAGTATCTACACAACCATTAATTGTTGCGTTTAAAACAGCGTTAGTGTAGTTTGCTTTATAGTTTATGTTTCCTGTGGTGCCATCTTCAAAAATATCTAATAGTCCATTGTTATTAGTGTCAAGTCCTGTGTTATAAGTTGTAATATTATTTTCGCTCACCAATGTGTTTCCTACTTCAACACTATCTGAACAGCCATCACCATCACTATCTAAATCTAAATAATCTGGAGTATTATCTCCATCTGTATCTTTTGCGTTAATAGTTGTTTTTGGGTAATCACTAGCTTGGTAGTTTCTAGATAATAAAAACACCTCTCTTATTCTTGCTCCAGCAATTTGCCCCATTCCTGTTATTCTAAATTTTGAATATACAGTATTGGGGTGAGCTGTATTTGTGAATGTTTGTGATTGGTTTTTAAAGTATCTATTGTTTAACCCATCTAGATTTTCCCAAGTAGTTCCTGTCCAACCCTGAAGTTGTAATCTGTTATTTGGGTCTTGGTCAATATCTCCATCGCCATCTTCATCAATTCTATCGTATGTAAAAGCGATATCGTACATGTAAAATCTTACAGATTCTAGCTTTATAGGATTTCTAGGTGTAATTTCGTATACCGTAGTTTTTGTAGTACTAAAGCTTTGATCTGGTACTAATGCTGTAAAGTTAGTAATGTCATCAACACCATTTATACCATCAAAAGCGTAGCTAAGCGGATTTGCAGAAGCGTTTTCTAAAGCGAAATCTGTAGTCACATTAATAACTTGTTCTGATTCTTGTTGCGTGTAAAAACAACTAGGACATTCAATAGTATCTAAAATACCATCATTGTCATCATCAATATCTATATCATCAGTGATGCTATCGCCATCAGTATCTATACTGGTGAAGATTGAAAAATTTTCTGTTTGACTAAAAATTTGATAAGGTAATGCAAATAAAAGCATTAAAATAATTAAGATTTGGGGATCTTTTTTCATTTAATAATTTAGTTTTTAAATAGGTCAACTACCGTTAAATATCAGTAAAACAATTATTTATGGTAGATGGTTAAATTTGTCAAGGCTACAAAAGTACAGATAAAATGTAGCAAATATGGTTAAAACAGTAATTTTATAAAGAAATTTCCTACACTTAAAGTGTTTGTTGTGATTTGTTTATGAGGTTTTCCGTACAATTATTAGGCGTGTTCTTGCTTTTACTTTTTAATCACTTGTGTTAATTGAACATTAAAAGACTGTTAAATGATTTGTTTCTTTAAGCAGAAAACATTTTTGTAATAAGAATTTTTTAAAATAATATTTAGCATTTTACTAATAACATGTATTTTTATAAGATGAATAAGACAATAATAACTTTTGACGATTTCGCGAAAATAGATTTGAGGGTTGGAACTATAATTGAAGTTAACGATTTCCCTAAAGCACGAAACCCAGCTTATCAATTACTGATTGATTTTGGCGCATTAGGATTTAAAAAAACATCAGCACAAATCACCACTTTATATACAAAAGAAGATTTATTGAACAAGCAAATTATAGCTGTTGTAAATTTCCCAAAAAAGCAAATAGCCAATTTTATGAGTGAATGTTTGGTTGTTGGAGCAGTAAAAGAAAACGATGTGATGTTATTACATCCTGAGTGTGGTATTAAAAACGGGCAAGCAGTAAGCTAGTTTTCTAGCTAATTATAAAGCATAAAAAAGCCGTTACTTTAAATAACGGCTTTTTTATTATATATGAAATTGGTTTTTAAATATCTTCAAAACTAATGTCTGTAAATCTTTCGGTTGGCTTGTCAGCCTCCATAGTTGTTTCGTTTTCTTCAAGATCGGTATTTACATACTCATCTTTCTTAAAATCTTTTTGGTGACGTTCACTAATAACTTCGTCTCCTTTTTCGGTAACAATATAGTTAGTCATTTCTTTTAAGATTTCATTAAACTCAGTAAAATCTTCTTTATATAAATAGATTTTGTGTTTTTTATAATGAAAAGATCCGTCGTCATTTGTGAATTTTTTACTTTCAGTAATAGTAAGATAGTAATCTCCTGCCTTTGTAGCTCTCACATCAAAAAAGTAAGTGCGTCGTCCTGCTCTTAATACTTTCGAAAAAATTTCCTCTTTTTCCATCATTCCTTGATCACTCATAAATTGTATATTATAATTTAGTTGCTATTAACGTTTCAAAAATCCAAAAAAAAAGGATAGTAACCAACAAAATTATAAGATAATTAGTTGTCGTTACTTTCAGTTAGCTGTTTTAAATATAATTCTTTATAGTAACCTTCTGTATTTAAGAGATTTTCGTGTGTGCCGTTTTGTACAATCTCCCCATTATCAAGCACAATAATTTTATCGGCATTTTTAGCCGATGATACTCTGTGACTCACAATGATAGTTGTTTTTCCTGCAGTAATTTTGTTGAGGTTTGTTAGTATTTTTTCTTCAGTCTCCGTATCAACTGCAGATAAGCAATCGTCAAACAGTAATATTTTTGGAGATTTAATAATAGCTCTTGCAATTGAGATACGTTGTTTTTGTCCCCCAGAAAGTGTAATACCTCTTTCTCCTAAAACAGTATCATAACCATTAGTAAATCCTTTAATATTTTTATGAACATCTGCGTTTTTAGCTGCTGCAATAACTTCCGCTTCTGTAGCGTCTTCTTTTCCAAACATAATATTATTTTTTATGCTATCAGAAAACAAAAAGGCATCTTGTGGCACGTATCCAATATTATTTCTAAGATCGTTGAGGTTTAATTGGTCTATTTCTGTGTTGTCAATTATAATTTCACCACTACCAATATCATACAAACGTCCAATAAGATCTAAAATAGTAGATTTTCCCGAACCTGTTTTACCAAGTATCGCTAATGTTTCTCCTTTGTTTAAAGAGAAACTTACATTTTTAAGCGCTGTAATATTAGTGTCAGGATAAGTAAATGATACATTTTTAAATGTAATATCACCAGTAATAGGTGTATGAGTTGTGGTTTTGTTTTTTATACTAGGTTCTTGTTTTAAAAACTCATTAATACGTTTTTGCGAAGCTTCGGCACGTTGTACAACAGAGGTTACCCAACCTACAGTTGCTACTGGCCATGTAAGCATATTTACATAAATAATAAATTTCGCAATTACACCAAGGCTTTCAATTTCTCCGTCTATATATTGTTTTCCTCCAATGTAAATAACAATAATATTACTTAATCCGATAAGGAAAATCATAAGCGGGAAAAACAAAGCTTGTACCTTAGTTAAATCTATATTTCTGTCTTTGTTTTTAGTAGAAAGCTCATTAAACTCTTGGTCGGTTTGTCCTTCAATTCCATAAGATTTAATAACACTAATTCCACTAAAAGCTTCTTGAGTATAAGTTGATAAGTTAGATAAACTTTCTTGTACAACCGTACTGCGTTTATGTATAGCTTTACTTAAAACATATATAAAATACGATAATATAGGTAAAGGAATTACGGTGTAAAGCGTAAGCAAAGGTGCCGATTTAAACATTAAAAACAAGGCAATAACAAACAATGTAAGCGTATTTATACTATACATAATTGCAGGACCAGTATATTCTCTAGCTTTTCCAACATCCTCACTAATACGATTCATTAAATCTCCTGTGCGGTTAGATTTGTAAAAACTTAAGCACAAACGTTGATATTGTTGGTACACTTCATTTTTTAAATCGAATTCAATATGACGCGATACATTAATAATCGTTTGGCGCATTAAGAAAGTGAAAATTCCTCCAATTATTGCAGCACCAACAATATATAAGATATTAATAAGTAGTTGGTGTTTTACAATGTCTATATCTGTAATGATACCTTTTCTGTAATCATCTATAATATCTACCGAAGACCCAACAAGTTCAGGGGTGAAAAGTAAAAATATTCGCGCAATAATAGTAATTGCAATTCCCGAAAGTAGCTTGTATCGGTATTTAAAAAAATATTTATTAAGGTGTTGTAATTCTTTCATTTAAAAGGGGCAAACAGATTAAATTTTTGAGAATAATTTATTTTATCTGATATATTTTGTTAATACTTTAATATTGGTTTATTTTTGCAAAATGTTTAGAAAATCTAACATAAAAAACAACAAATAAAATATACATGGTTTCAGACGTTATTAGTTCTAAAGATCTCGCAAAGATCGATCCAGTTTTTGGTCAATTATCTTTTGATAATCACGAGCAAATTGTGTTTTGCAATGACAAAGATACTGGTTTAAAAGCAATAATTGGTATTCATAACACAGTTTTAGGACCAGCTTTGGGTGGTACAAGAATGTGGAATTATAATAATGAATGGGAAGCCTTAAATGATGTACTACGTCTATCAAGAGGAATGACCTTTAAATCAGCTATTACAGGATTAAATCTTGGTGGTGGTAAAGCCGTTATTATTGGTGATGCAAAAACTCAAAAAACTCCAGAATTGATGAAAAAATTTGGAGAATTTGTACATTCTTTAAGTGGACGCTACATTACAGCAGAAGATGTTGGTATGGCAACATCAGATATGGATTTGGTAAGAGAAGTTACACCTTACGTAACTGGAATTTCAGAAAGTAAAGGAGGAGCGGGTAACCCATCTCCAATTACAGCTTATGGTGTATTTATGGGAATGAAAGCCGCAGCTAAATTCAAATTTGGATCTGATGTTTTAGAAGATAAAAACGTTTACGTACAAGGAATTGGTAACGTAGGTGAAGCATTAGTTGAACACTTAGTAAACGAAGGCGCTAACGTAACTATTACAGATATTAGTGAAGAACGTTTAGAAGAAGTAAAAAGCAAATACGGTGTAAACATATATAGAGGTAACGATATTTATAGCGAAACTATGGATATTTATGCACCATGTGCTTTAGGAGCAACTATAAATGACGATACTATCAATAAAATTAAAGCACAAGTAATTGCTGGGGCTGCAAATAACCAATTAGCAGACGAAAACATTCACGGTAAATTATTACAAGATCGTGGTATTGTTTATGCACCAGATTTCTTAATTAACGCTGGAGGTATTATTAATGTATATGCCGAATTAGAAAACTACGGAAGACCAGAAATTATTCGTAAAACAGAAAACATATACAATACCACTCTAGAAATTTTAGAGAAAGCAAAAGCAAGCACAATTACAACAAACGAAGCTGCTTTACAAATTGCTAAAGAACGTATTGCAACAAGAAAACAAGAAAACGCTAAATAAACTTATATAGCTTTTTGAATAAAAAAAAACACATAAATATTTGATTTATGTGTTTTTTTTTATGTTTACAATTCATTAATAATGAGTCATGTAAATGGTTTACTTGCTTGTTTAACAAGCAAAATATTTTGCTAAAAAATATAATTATGATTATAAAAAAAACAATGATTTTTGTGTTAATGGTTTTTGTCTTTTATTCTTGTACAACAGAAACAGTTAAAATTAATGAACATGTTACAGTAGAAGATGTAAGTTATGAAATGTCAGGTTTTCTTGAAGAGAATAGTAGGGAATTGGTAAGGAATTCAGTTTTAGAGATGACTGAAATGATGAAAAATATTGTCAGTAACCACCCTCAAGCATATGAAGAACTTTTATTTATATTCAAAAGTGACTTTTATTATGAATCATATGTAGGTCTATTTGAGTTATTAGAACCAGAAACAGCAGTAATTTATCAGAGGATAAATATGGATAGTAGGTTGAAAGGTAGTTTTAAGAAAGCATTTGAAGAAGAATTAAGAAAAAATTATTTAGAATATCCTAATTTGTCAGTTATTTCATTAAGAAAGAGAAATAATTTTAATTCTTATAGAGTAGCCAGTAATCTTGAAGATTTTGATTTAACTTTTTATGATGAGGCAGCAATTGCTTTTTATGCACCATATATTGAGGATTTGAATGATAATGAGTTTGATTTATCTGATGAACCAACATTAATTCCAGGGGTGATTGATGCAGATTCAGGATTAGGATATAAAAAAACAAATGATAATTGGGAAGTGAAAACTGTGGATGATGATTATTCGGAGAGTAATTTTTCAATAATGATTGAACCGAATAATTTTCAAGCATGTGGTGGTCCAAATGAGATTCAAGGAGCATCAACATCTTTCGCTTCGGCAATTTCAGATTCTAATAATGATTTATTACAAACATATCAACCATGTTTAATGACAAGTACAAGTGGCACAAGTGGAGCACCTACAAGTGGAGGGAGTACAGTAAATATCTATAATGGTAATTGTGACTGGTTGGAGCCTAAGACTACAAATGGATATATTAGACAAGTATTTATAGGGCACGCTAAAATTAATAATAAAAAACAGTATGATAAGTTTATATCTTTTACAGGAAATGGTGGAGGAAGCGAGATAAGAATAGGAATGCTAGATAGTAGAGGACAAATTACTATTGATAGTATTGGTGATATTTCTGAAAATCAATGGGATAATATAATAAATGTTAAGTTTTCTAGAAAAGATATACGTAAAGGTAAAAAGAAATGGGTTGGATCTCTTTGGCATAAAAATTGGCAGTGTAGTGGAGATGTTCATGAGGCTTTATTTGGTGTTTATGAGGAAGATAATGAAGGTGATATTGTTTTTGATGACACAATTACTTGGCAAGATGACGAACTGTTTTCAGTAGATGCTACAATTGATAATAAATCTAAAGATCAAATTATTCGAAAATGGAAAAGAGAAAAAACAGAATTTTTTATTACTAACCTTTTAGATCAGGGAGGTGGATTTTGGGAAGGTAAGTATTCTTTTTCAGATAGAGATTGGGCTATTTATGATAGAGGAACAAATTTCTCCTATACAATGCCGCATCGCTGGGTACCAGTGGGGAACAATATCAATTATTAAATTGATAGATATCAAATTTATATATGAGGGATTATTATCAAAAAACACAATACATTATTAGTGTTATTTTATTATTAATAAGTACAAATTTATTTGCACAAGAGGATGATGTACAACCCTTTTTTAATAACACTTATTTATCTGTAGAAGCTAATTACAGAAGTTATGGCACAAATGATCATACAGGAATTGGAGTAGGAATAGAAGCTTCCAAAGATATAAAAAAGTGGCTAGGTATTGGTGTGAATTTAAGTTATTGGAATAATGAAAGATTAGATTGGGATTTTGTAAATCCTTTTACAGGAGAATCTTATAAATATTATGGTAAAATTACAGAATATAAAATAGCACCATTTGCTCAATTTATTCCCATAAACACTAAGTATTTTGATTTTTATATACAAACAGGAATTAAAACAGGGTACTACTATCAAAATTATTATTTGGGAGGATATAATACAAGCTATAATCCTGAGAGTTTTGATGTATTTATTTATGATGAAGGAAATAAAGGCATTTCTTTTGGGTACGAATTAGGATTTGCATTAAGGTTTCAATTTAAAAATATAATACTTGTACCAAGTACAATTTTTTCAAATGATATAAATGGAGACGGTTTTAATTCTTTAAACTTAAAAATAGGATGGTATATTAATTAAATAGTTATGTTATGCAGAATTTGTTTCTGTAATGAATAAATAATATTATTTTTGCAAGGCGAAAAGTTAAACTAACTTTTCGCCTTTATAATTTTTAAAAAATAACGCTCTTACAAATGCTTAACAGAAGACACATTCGAATTAAAGTCATGCAAACCGTATACGCTTTTAACGGAACTGAAAGTGATAACTTAAAAAAAGACGAAAGATTTCTCTTAGATAGTCTTGAAAACATGTACGACCTGTACTTAGTAATGTTATCATTATTGATAGAAATTCAAAAAAGAGCAGAAGATCACCAACAAAAAACACAACAAAAACTTTTAGCGACTCAGGAAGAAAAAAATCCTAACCTAAAATTTGTAAACAATCAAGTATTAAAAGCTTTAAGAAACAATACTTTATTAGAAACAGAAATTGAAGGTCGCAAACTTAATTACTGGTATTTAGATTTTGAATATGTTGAAATCTTATTCAAAGAAATTAAAGACAGTAAATTGTACCAAGATTACATGGCTAAAGAAACATCAAGTTTTGATGAAGATAAACGCCTTGTAGTAGATTTATTTACAGATGTAATTGCTCCAAACGAAAAATTATTTGAGTACTTTGAAGACAAAAAATTAACTTGGATAGATGATTTACCTGTAGTAAATACAAGCGTTTTAAAATTACTTAAAAAAGTAAAAAGTAGCTCGCCAGAAACACACTTTACGCCAGAATTATTTAAAGATTTAGACGATAAAGAATTTGCTGTAGATTTATTTAGAAAAACAATCTTAAACCTTTCTAAATATGGTGAAGAAATTGCTGAAAAAACTACAAACTGGGATGCTGAGCGTATTGCAAGCATTGATGGTGTGTTATTGAAAATGGCAATTTGTGAGTTTCAAAAATTTAGTTCTATTCCTGTAAAAGTAACAATGAACGAATATCTTGAAATTTCAAAAGAATACTCTACACCAAAAAGTAGCATCTTTATTAATGGGATTTTAGATAAAATAGTTAAAGAATATACAACAAACGGAAGCCTAAATAAAATTGGTAGAGGGTTGATGTAGTGATAAATTATTAGTACATTTATCGGCTGAAAGGAAAAATTAATTAATAATTATTAAAATTTTATCAAAATGAAAAAAGTGATATTAAGTTTAAGCGCCCTATGTATGGTAGCTTTTACATCTTGTAAAGAAGATGCAGCAAGTAAAGTTAAATCTGAAAATGTAGCACAAGCAGCTGAAAGAGATGCAGTAGCAGGAGACCTTCCAGTGATTTCTTTTGAAGCAGCAGAACATGATTTTGGAACTATCCAAAACGGAACGCCTGTTGAAACAAAATTTAAATATACAAATACAGGTAAAGCTCCTTTAGTTGTAAGTAATATTAAAAGTACTTGTGGTTGTACAGTACCTAAAGACTGGAGTAGAGAACCTCTAGCTCCTGGTGAAACTGCAGAATTTACTGTAAAGTTTAACGGTAAAGGTGCAAACCAAATTACTAAAACTATTACATTAACTACAAATACTGAAAAAGGTTCTGAAGCTGTAAAAATTAAAGCGTTTATACAAGCAGATCCTAACGCAGCAGTAAAATCATCTGCAGCAAGTAGCGCAAAAACAATTATCCAACAACCAGCAGCAGCTACAAAAAGTAGCACGCAAGCAGGTCATGAAGGACATAACCACGACTAATTTATATTATGGACCAGATTCAAAGTTTTTTACCATTTATAGCAATGTTTGCTGTAGTGTATTTCTTTATGATTGCACCACAAATGAAACGTGCTAAACAAGAAAAAAAGTTTGCTGCCGAACTTAAAAAAGGTGATAAAATTATCACTAAAAGTGGTTTACACGGTAAAGTTTTAGAATTTAATGATAAAGACAATAGTTGCATCATTGAAACCTTAGCTGGAAAAATTAAGTTTGAGCGCTCTGCTATTTCTATGGAAATGAGCAAAAAACTCAACACTCCCGAAGTAGTGAAATAATAATACATTGGCTATAAGCATAAAAGCCACTTCTTAATTGAAGTGGCTTTTTTTTGTAAAATAATTAGGGTGGTAAATTTAAAAAAGGGCTAAAAAAAAAGCCTCACATATTAGTGTGAGGCTTTTTATGTAATAAGTACTTCTATGTTAATTAAGCCTTTGCTTTTTCAGCAGTTAATTCTGCAATTTTACAAATCACTTCAGTTGCTTTTATCATACTTTCAACAGGAACATATTCATAACGTCCGTGAAAGTTATGTCCTCCAGCAAAAATATTTGGACAAGGTAAACCCATGTAGCTTAACTGAGAACCATCTGTACCACCACGAATTGGTTTTATAAGTGGTGTAATGTTTAATTGTTTCATCGCTTCTTCGGCAGTATCAACAATATGCATTACAGGAGTAACTTTCTCTTTCATATTAAAATATTGATCTTTAATTTCAATAGAAATTACTTCTCTTTCATATTCCGTATTAATATCAAAAGCTAATTTTTTAATCGCTTCTTTACGTGCTTCATAATGGTCTTTATCATGATCTCTAATAATATAATGCAAAGTTGTATCTTCAACTTTACCTTCTATATGATGTAGGTGAAAAAAGCCTTGGTAACCATCTGTATGTTCAGGTGTTTCTAATCTAGGTAATGCATTAATAAACTCGGTAGCAATGTACATTGAGTTTATCATTTTACCTTTTGCATATCCAGGATGTACAATTTTACCTTTTACTTTTACTGTAGCTCCGGCAGCATTAAAGTTTTCAAATTCTAATTCTCCGACCTGACTTCCATCCATTGTGTAAGCCCAATCTGCACCAAATTTTTCAACATCAAATTTATGAGCACCACGACCAATTTCTTCGTCAGGTGTAAATCCAATTCTTATCGTTCCGTGTTTTACTTCAGGATGTTTTACTAAGTATTCCATTGCCGAAATAATTTCTGTAATTCCTGCTTTATCATCTGCTCCAAGAAGAGTTGTTCCATCAGTTGTAATTAAAGTTTGTCCTACATATAGTAATAAATCTTCAAAATAATCTGGAGATAATACAATGTTTTCAGCTTCACTTAATACAATATCTTTTCCGTCGTAACTGTCAATAATTTGAGGATTTACATTTGCTCCTGTAAAATCTGGAGAGGTGTCAAAATGCGAAATAAATCCAATTGTAGGTACATCATGGTCAACATTACTAGGTAGCGTTGCCATAATATATGCATGCTCGTCAATAGTAACATCTGTCATACCAATAGTTTTAAGCTCTTCAACAAGTGCATTTGCTAAATCCCATTGTTTAGCTGTACTTGGTGTAGCATCTGAGTTTGGATCTGATTCTGTATCTACAGTAACGTAGCTTACAAAACGTTTTATGATAGCGTCTTTTGTAATCATTTGATATAAATATTTAAAAATTTTAGAGCGCACATTAAATCACGCTTTACAGTCTTCAAATTTACAAATATTAAGTTTTTTATCTTTTGAATTGCTTACTTTTTTAATTAGAATTACTTTTGTACAAACATACATTGATGTACAAATTACTGCTTAGACCGTTATTTTTCCTTTTCGATCCCGAAAAAATCCACCATTTTACATTTTCATTAGTAAAAAACACTTCTAAAATTCCAGGAATGGCATTGTTATACAGAAGTTTATATACTATTGAAGATCCTAAACTAGAACGTAAACTTTTTGGCTTAACTTTTAAAAATCCTGTTGGATTGGCTGCCGGTTTTGATAAAAATGCTGTTTTATATAATGAGTTGGCTAATTTTGGCTTCGGTTTTATTGAAATTGGTACGGTAACTCCAAAAGGTCAAGCCGGAAATCCTACAAAACGTTTATTCAGATTAAAAGAAGATCAAGGAATTATTAACCGAATGGGGTTTAATAACGAAGGTCTAGAAACTGCTATTACGCAATTAAAAAAGAATAAAGGGAAAGTGATTATTGGTGGAAACATTGGTAAAAATACACAAACAAAACCTGAAGATTATACAAAAGATTATCTTGAATGTTTTACAGCATTACATCCTTATGTAGATTATTTTGTGCTAAATGTAAGTTGTCCTAACGTAGGAAGTCACGCCAAATTAAATGATAAAGATTATTTGTTAGAATTGATAAGTACGGTGCAAAAAGCAAATAAGACTTTTGAAAAACAGAAGCCTATTTTACTTAAAATTGCTCCAGATTTAAACAATACGCAACTAGATGAAATTATAACGCTTATCGCGGAAACAAATTTAGATGGTGTTATTGCAAGTAATACTTCTGTAGATCGCTCAGAATTAAAAACCTCTCAAGAGCGTTTAACCGAAATTGGAAATGGTGGTGTAAGCGGACAACCGGTTAAGGAGAAATCTACAAAAGTGATACAATATTTATCAGATAAAAGTAATAAAGCTTTCCCTATTATAGGAGTAGGAGGGATTCACTCTGCAGAAGATGCACTTGAAAAAATAAATGTAGGTGCAGATTTAGTTCAAATCTATACCGGATTTATTTACGAAGGTCCTTCTTTAGTGAAGAAAATAAACAAAGCATTATTAAACGCATAATTAGTGTTAGATTATAATATTCTTATATCATTTGTAGTTTCTACTTTAGTTTTAGCATTCTCTCCTGGGCCAGATAACATTTACGTACTTATGCAAAGTGTAGTAAATGGTAAAAAGTATGGTTTGGCAACTGTATGCGGACTCATTTCTGGCTGTTTGGTACATACTAGTTTGGTGGCTTTTGGAGTTTCGGCAATTATAAAAAATAATGATGCATTATTTTTTTCTATTAAATTATTAGGAGCAATCTATCTATTGTATCTCGCTTTTAAAGTCTTTAAAAGTGATGCGCATTTAAATTTAAATGCAGATAATATTCAGCAAAAAAGTCTTGGAGCTTTATATAAACAGGGTTTTATAATGAATGTTCTTAACCCTAAAGTCTCTATTTTCTTTCTAGCATTTTTTCCTGGATTTCTGTTTAGTACAGAATTAAACATTAGGTCTCAGTTTTTTATTTTAGGCGGACTTTTTATGTTTGTTTCATTTATAGTGTTTGCTTTAATAGCTGTTTTAGCGGCATTAATTTCAACTTATATAAAGCAACATAAAAATGTAGGTGTGCTTTTAAAGTGGTTACAAGTTATTGTTTTTATAGGGATTGCGATTTTCATATTACTTTCCGAAAAATAGTGCTATTTTTACGCTATAAATCTAAATAAAATGTCTCAACCTATAAAAATTATTGAATGCCCAAGAGATGCAATGCAAGGGATAAAACCATTTATTCCTACAGCACAAAAGGTGCAATATATTCAGTCGTTACTTCGTGTAGGATTTGATACTATAGATTTTGGAAGCTTTGTATCTCCAAAAGCTATTCCGCAGTTGGTTGATACTACAGAGGTTTTGTCACAGTTAGATTTGTCTCAAACCACAAGTAAATTATTAGCCATTATTGCTAATACTCGTGGAGCTGTAGCTGCAGCAAAACATCCTGAAATAAAATATTTAGGCTATCCGTTTTCTATTTCTGAAAATTTTCAAATGCGAAATACGCATAAAACTATAGCACAATCTGTGGTGACTTTAAAAGAGATTTTAGAAGTTGCCGATAAAAATGATAAGGAAGTTGTGGTGTATATTTCAATGGGCTTTGGTAATCCTTATGGTGATCCATGGAATGTTGATATTGTGGGCGAATGGACAGAACGTATGAGTAAAATGGGGGTTAAAATTTTATCGCTTAGTGATACCGTAGGAACCTCAAACCCTGAAAATATTGATTATCTATTTTCTAATTTAATTCCAGAGTATAACGATATTGAGTTTGGTGCACATTTACATACTACGCCAACCACATGGTTTGAAAAAGTAGATGCTGCTTATAAAGCTGGTTGTGTACGTTTTGATGGTGCAATTCAAGGTTTTGGAGGTTGCCCAATGGCAAAAGATGAACTTACAGGAAATATGCCTACCGAAAAGTTATTATCATACTTTACAACAAAAAAACAATCTAATTTAAATGCGATGTCTTTTGAGAGTGCTTATAATGAGGCTACAAAGTTGTTTTCGGCATATCATTAATGCGTTTTCTATTTTTTAATGAATAATTAATGACAACATTAAATTAAATTAACAATTTATATTGTACATTTGTTTGCAATTAATTCTAATTGCAACATGACAGCACATCAAAATAAAATTGTCGGAGAAGGTTTAACCTATGACGACGTACTTCTTGTTCCTGCTTTTTCAGAGGTTCTTCCAAGAGAAGTAAATATTCAAACTAAATTTACACGTAACATTACTATAAATGTTCCTATTGTTTCTGCAGCAATGGATACCGTTACCGAAAGCAAAATGGCAATAGCCATGGCTAGAGAAGGTGGTATAGGCGTACTGCACAAAAATATGACCATTGAGCAACAAGCTGCTAAAGTAAGAAAAGTAAAACGTGCTGAAAGCGGTATGATTATAGATCCGGTAACTTTACCTCTTACAGCAACTGTTTTTGATGCTAAACAAAATATGGCTGAACACAGTATTGGAGGTATTCCGGTAGTTGATGCTAATGGTATTTTAAAAGGAATTGTTACAAATCGTGACTTGCGATTTGAAAAAATAGGAGAAAGACCTCTAGTAGAGGTAATGACTTCAGAAAACCTTGTGACTGCTGCGGTAGGAACGTCTTTAAATGATGCTGAAGCAATTTTACAAGAACATAAAATTGAAAAATTATTAATTGTTGATGACAATTATAAATTAGCAGGTTTAATCACCTTTAGAGATATTACAAAATTAACTCAAAAACCAATCGCTAATAAAGATGAATTTGGTCGTTTACGTGTAGCTGCCGCTTTAGGTGTTACAGGAGATGCAGTAGATCGTGCTGAAGCTTTAGTGAACGCTGGTGTTGATGCTGTAATTATTGATACTGCTCACGGACATACCAAAGGTGTGGTAGCGGTTTTAAAGGCCGTTAAAGCTAAGTTTCCAACGTTAGAAGTTATTGTAGGAAATATTGCAACTGGTGCTGCTGCTAAATATTTAGTTGAAGCTGGTGCCGATGCTGTGAAAGTAGGAATTGGACCTGGTTCAATTTGTACAACTCGTGTAGTTGCAGGAGTTGGTTTTCCTCAGTTTTCAGCAGTTTTAGAAGTTGCTGCAGCAATTAAAGGAACAGGTGTTCCGGTAATTGCAGATGGAGGAATTCGTTATACAGGAGATATCCCAAAAGCTATTGCAGCTGGTGCAGATACCGTAATGTTAGGATCACTTTTAGCAGGAACTAAAGAATCGCCAGGAGAAACTATTATTTACGAAGGACGAAAATTTAAGTCGTATCGTGGAATGGGTTCTGTTGAAGCTATGAAACAAGGTAGTAAAGACCGTTATTTTCAAGATGTAGAAGATGATATTAAAAAATTAGTTCCAGAAGGAATTGTTGGTCGTGTACCTTACAAAGGTGAGTTGGTTGAAAGTATTCACCAATTTGTTGGAGGTTTAAGAGCAGGAATGGGATATTGCGGTGCTAAAGATATTGAAACACTAAAAGAAACCGGACAGTTTGTAAAAATTACAGCTAGTGGAATTAACGAAAGTCACCCACATGATGTAACAATTACTAAAGAAGCGCCTAATTATTCTAGATAGAATACATTATATAATATAAAAAAACGTCCTAAACTTTTAAAGCTTAGGACGTTTTTATGTTTTATGAGTTTATGTTTTACCAAGTCATTTTAGTAAACCAATAGTCGTTTCCGTAGTTTATAATATAATACGACATATTATATTGTGGCACGGTTACTACTGTATGCGGAATTAAATATGGTGATGTTGGCATACTAGATCCGTTTGGTCTTACAGAAGGTCTGTTAAACGTTGGTTTGCTATCTGTGAAAAATGGATAATTAGTAATGTAATTATTGTTTGTAAATACATGTAAACCGTTCTCAATATATAATGCTGAGAAAGATCCTTTTTCTTTGGCTTCGTTAGTAAAGTTTTTTCCGTTTAATAAAGAGGTGAAACTTTTAAGTGTTCCTTTTGTATCCATATTTACAATCACACTTGCACCAATAGTATAATGATAATCTAAATCGTTAGTTACCGTGTTTCCTACTTTTCTGAATTCACTTTTAGTTAAACGTTTTTCTCCAATCATAAAGATATCATCTCCAATAACTTTTATGTCTGCAACTTCTAAACTTTTTAAGTCTTTAGCGTTTAAACTTTCGCTCCAATTATGAAAACCTATTAATTTGTTTTCAGATAAGCTATATAAAAAAGCACCATCATTATCATTTCCTTCGGTAGAATTTACTTTAATCATTCCCTTTTTACCATTCCAGAAAAAACCAGCAAGCATTGGTTGTCCGTTTACATCAACAAGTGTCATGTGCATTGGTTGAAATTCACTAGTTGTTAACGGTGTGTTTTCAATAGTAACACCATTATACTTTAGTAGGTGAGTCGCTCTTGTTTTTTTGTAAATATCTGTGGTTTTAGCTACGTAAACAGTTCCTGAGTTATCTACAAAAACATCTTCGTTATATGCTCTTTCACTTTCAAAAGATAAGGTTTCAGAATGTTCAGATACAAGATTTAAATTGTTGTCATATACCCAAATTTGTGCTTTTTCATTGGTTTTCTTTACAAATGGCATAGTTGCAAAAATGGCAATCTTGTTTTTGTCTGGTGAAATAGCAATATTGAAAAATCCAGATTTAGAATATTTTTCAATAGCAAAAGATGCTAATACTTTATGGTCACTAACCGTATTATCTTTTTGGTTGTACACCTGTGCGTTTACTTGATGCTTTTGAGATTTTTTATCCATTACTGTAGATAAGAAAATTAATTGATCTCCAATTTCAATAACTTCTTGTAAATCTGCTGCACGAAGGCCTAATTTAGGAAGATTGAATGTTTTGGTTTCAATCGCTTTCATGCTTTGGTCGTACTTAGTTAATACCATGGCTTTGGTATTATCCATCATTACATTATCTAAATGATGTAGTGTCATAAAACCATATGCCGAAGGAAATACAATGCTGTAAATATCTTTGGCACTTTCTTTTTGAAAACGCTCGCTAACTTCAGTATTAAAAACTTGAGCAAAACTAACTGTTACAGTTAAATATGCGAGAACTAATGTGGTAATTTTTTTCATAATTCTATAAGTTATATACTTGTTCTTCTAAGCGCGTGAATGTGTTTTTGTCATCGTAATTAAGATCTAGGTCAATACGTTTTTCTTGCATTTTACTTAATGTCTCTTCAGCTTTAGCTTTGTCTTTTAAACTAATGTCTACACGCATAAGGTTAAATAAAATCATACGACCTACTTCTTTATTCATAATCGCTTTCTTATCGGTATAATCAACTTTTTCTAACTCGCTTAACCAAACCATTCTTACAGCTTCAAGTTCAGATTGCGCACGTTCTCTTGCAGCTAGAGAAGCGTCATTTTTAAGTTTTCGGTAAGCCGAAATTGCTTTAATTTTCGCATTTTCTAAAGCATCATAATCTCTTTTTTTATTCTTCGGAAATTCAATCTTAATTTTTGATGCTACTGGTATATATCCAAATTCTTCATTGATATATTTAGTAACGTTTTTCATTATTTTATTGACATTATTTTTTTCGTAACGTTCTAAGTTAATAGTGTTACTTGAAGATGATGTTAAAAATTGAAATTCAGTATCAAAATTAGCTTCATTAATTACAGTAGCACCTTGCATTACTTTTAAAGTGGTAGGTTGGTTGTAAAATGTTTGTCCTGCATTATCCTGAAATACCATTTTAGAGATATTGATGATAAATAATATGTCTTGTCCGCTTTTTTCATAACCGTATAAATCTACACCATCTGCCAAAACATTATTATCAAAAATAAGATGATCGTTAAGGTTTGGTTGTGCATATCTAGGTTCGCTAGGTTTTACATAAACAGGTTTTCTTGGTGTTTTTAGTGTTGGTTTTTTTCCTTGTTCGGTAAGTGATAAACGCTCTAATAAAGTTAAATCTTTAAAATGCGCCATTTCTTTATCGTAACGTGCTTCTGCTGCTGCAACTTCGTCATCATGATTTGCTAATAGCTCATCAAATTCAGTTTCACTTTGGGCAACAACATTGGCATAATTGTCTTCTACAATTTTAAAATCGGCTTCATATTGGGCATTTAATTCTTCAACAGTTAAAGTATATGGTGTTTCAACAATTACCTTATATGTTTTTACTGAAGCTTCCAAAGGTTGATTTGGACTTTTTACATTATAGTAATTAACTACTTCACTTTGCGCACGTTGAGCAAAACTTATTGAGGTTAATAGAAATAAGCTAAATATTAATGGGAGTTTTTTGTTCATGATAAAGTATTTAATAGTTTTTGATTGGTTTTTTTATTGTTGATATCCTAATAGTTTATCAATGGTATTTGCGGTTACTGAATGATAATTAGGACGTGCTTTCTTGTAAATCTCTAAAGCATCATCTACACGATCTGCATTTTTGAAAGCTTTAAATAAGGTTTCTACATACCAACGTCTTCCAACTTTAGTTAAGAATTCTTCAATTTTTAAATCTACACTTTTTCCATGGTAACCATGTTTTATAGATTGCTCAAACCAAACCATTGCAATGTGTGAGTTGGTAGAATTTGTGAAGTTAAACGTGTCGTCAAATAATTTTAACTGCGGAATAGAAATATCTTCAGGGAAATTTCTAACAAAATGCACCCATTCTTGAGTGGTCCAATCTTTAGTTAAAGGTTTGTAAACCGAATTTCCTTTAATAAATTGCGCTAAAGCAGCTTCAACATTTTTAAATTTATCTGAAACAATAATTGCTTGATTATCTGGAATACCTGGTTTATAAATCCATTCGTTTACATTGAACGTTACGTTGTTTTTTTCTAATAAATTAGTGTTTAAATAGCTTACAAAATCTTCGGTAGTAAGTGTTGAAAATGCATGTGAGTTAAAGTATTCTTTAAGAAAAACATCAAACTTTTCACGACCAACAGTCTCTTCTAGAGTTCTTAAAAATAAATATCCTTTATCGTAGGCGATACTATTCATACCGTCATCAGGATTTTTACCCTTCAAATTTAATTTTAGTTGTGTCGCTTCTGGAGTATCTTTTAAATCTTCAAGTTCATCTGTCAAGTCTTGACGACCAATTAAGGCAATCATATTAGCTCTATCTTTTCCGTAAAGCGCTTCCATAATTCTGATTTCAAAATAGACTGTAAATCCTTCATTCAACCAAAAATCATCCCAAGTGGCGTTGGTTACAAGATTTCCAGACCAAGAATGTGCTAATTCGTGAGCTATTAAAGAGGTTAAACTTTTATCACCAGCAATTACTGTAGGGGTTGCAAAAGTTAAACGTGGGTTTTCCATACCTCCAAAAGGGAAACTTGGTGGTAAAACAATAACATCAAACTGTTCCCAAGCGTAAGTTCCGTAAAGGTTTTCGGCAGCAGTAACCATGTTTTCCATGTCAGAAAATTCTGTATGTACTTTTTCAATCATTGTTT
Source organism: Lacinutrix undariae (assembly GCF_052934785.1). Taxonomy (NCBI): domain Bacteria; kingdom Pseudomonadati; phylum Bacteroidota; class Flavobacteriia; order Flavobacteriales; family Flavobacteriaceae; genus Lacinutrix; species Lacinutrix undariae. The sequence continues at coordinate 75,248 of NZ_CM128809.1, read as the reverse complement.
TTTCAGCATAAACACCTGTTCTTTTGCTAATGGGTTGGTATTCTAAATTTCCAACGGCAAGTGCAATTAAATAAGGAGAAATAGCTTGTTTCATAGTGAAATGATATTCGCCATTATTGGTTTTTTCTTTAGGATTTTCTGCACTCATTACCGCCATTAATTTTGCAGGAACTCTTACAGTTGCATTGTAAGTAATACGTATTTGCGGACTATCTTGAATAGGAATCCAGCTACGTGTTAAGATGGCTTGTCCTTGAGTAAATAAAAATGGGTCTGTTTTATCTGCCGTTTGTTGTGGGTTTAACCATTGTAAAGCTTCCGTTTTATCTGTGGTGTTATAAAATACGGTAATGTTTTTGGTAGTTGGTGTGATTGCTATTTTTAAAGCTTGTCCTAACGCTTCGTCATATTCACCTAAAGAAAATGTAGTGTCTTCTCCATCGGCTTGTACACTTTTTATGTCTAGATATTTGGTGTCTAAGATAATTTCAGTAGCATTTTGGTTATCTATAGTATAGGTTGCCGATCCACTAATAATTTTAGTATCAAAATTAACATCTATATCTAAATCTAAATGTGTTGCTGCTGCAGTATTTGGTTGTGCATAAGAGTGTGATTCTTCAACATATTTAAGTGGTTGAGGCTCGGGAAGCTCTTGTTTTTTTTCTTCGCAATTAAAAAAAGTAATTACGGTTAAAAGTAAGGCGTGTTTAATATATTTAGTCATAGGTATAGGATGTTATTCTGTGATTCTTGTAAGTGTGATTGTGTTGTCTCCATCAAGAGATGTTGGTCTTTCTCCATTAAATCCTGCTGCAAAAATTAGAGTGTTATCGTCTTTAAATTTTCCTAGAAATAACATTTTGCGTTGTTTTTCGGTTCTAATTTCAGTGACTATAAAATCAAGTTCAAAAGGAGTTGTTTCAAAATTTGTAGTATAGTACATATTGTATTTTTCGCCATCAACTTCAAAATTTTCACCTCCAAAAGTGAGGTCACCAACTTCAATATAGGCGTTTTTATCATCTTTAAAAGTAATATAGCCAACTTCAGATTTATCGTTTCCAACCCATTTTCCTAATAGTTTTTTATTGTCATTTGTTTTAAAACTTAAAAAACTTAGGGTGATAATTAATAAGAGTAGTGTTTTTTTCATGGTGTATAAACTTGTCCGCGATGTGGTTTTAGTGCATCTCTAAGTGGTTTCATGTCTGCTTCATTCACTACTAAAAAAGCGATAGTATGCATTTCAGATAGTGTTTCAACACCCGTAATTGTAATGTTTAATTTTTCAATTGCAATATATTCTTTAAGGTGAATATCATGGTGTTTTGCAGTTAGCAAAGCATTAGGGCCTCTAAAGTCCCAAATTAATTTTAGTTTACGCATTGGTTACATATGTATTGATATCTTGTTGAAATATAGAAATTAAAGATAGTAGAATTTTTAAATATATAGGTATTTGTACTTCTGGAATCTGTAAAGACGAACTTTGGAAACCCTTGAATACCACGTAATCGTTTTTTTGTGTATTATGTAACAGTTTTGTTTTCAGTGTATATGATGCATGTGTTTATTAAAACTATAAAATAATTAATAGGAAGCTATTTATAATATTTAATTTCGGTTTTTAGAGAGATTATATGTCTTTTAAAAGAGTTTAATACAATTACAGGGTTCTGCTAACCATCATTAATCTTAAGGTTAACGGCAATTAATAAACCTATCACCTAAAAAAGAAGTTCAAATTTATTTAGGAATAAAAAAGAGTTAAGACACTATTATTTTATAAAATACGTTATAAAAAGCATCTTGTTTAATGTGTTATTTGTCTTATTTTTGCTTGAACAGATTATAAATGTAAATTATGAATTTGAAATTAAAGCTATTTGCTGTTTTATTAAGCTTTGCAACTTTAGGAGTTGCACAAACTACAAAAAATGACGTCTTGTTTACGGTAGACGGAGATCCTGTAAAAGCAAATGAATTTATTAGGGTTTACAATAAAAATTTAGACTTAGTAAAAGACGAATCGCAAAAAGATATTGACGCTTATTTAACACTGTTTGTAAATTATAAGCTAAAAATAAAAGAAGCTAAAAGCTTACAGTTGGATGAAGATTTACAATATCAACGTGAATTTAGAAGTTATAAAAAGCAATTAACGCAAAATTATCTTGCTGATAATAAAGTTACCGATCAATTAGTAGAAGAAGCATACAACAGATTAGCTTTTGATATTGATGCGTCCCATATTTTAGTACGATTAGATGCTAACGAAACAGATACAATACAGGCGTATAATAAAATTTTAGCTTTACGAAATCGCGTGTTAAACGAAGGTTATAAAACGGTACAAAAAGAAGTACACAACGGACAAACTATTTTTGCAGAAGATTTAGGTTATTTCTCAGCATTTAAAATGGTATATGATTTTGAAACCGTAGCTTATAATACGCCAGTAGGAGAGGTTTCAATGCCATTTAGAACGCGTTTTGGGTATCACGTTGTACAAGTTCATGATAAAAGAGCGTCACGAGGCGAGGTTGTTGTAAAACATATTATGGTATCAAATAAACAAAAAGATTCGTTGTTAGATCCTGAAGAACGTATTCAACAATTATACAAGAAAATCAATCAAGGAGAAAGTTTTGAGTCTATAGCAACACAATTTTCAGATGATAAAAGTTCATCAAGTAAAGGTGGATTATTAGCTGCTTTTACTGGTGGACAATTAAGCTCAAAAGTATTTGAAGATGTAGCTTTTAGTTTGAATGAAAAAGATGAAATTTCAAAACCATTTGCAACAGATTTTGGATGGCATATTATAAAAATGGTTAAAAAGAAACCGTTTCAAGATTTTGAAACTTTAAAGCCAGAATTAGAACAACGTGTTAAAAGAGATTCTCGTTCTAGTTTAATAAATACAGCTTTAGCTAAAAAATTAAAAGCATCTTATAATGTAGAAGATAATGATAAAGCAATGGCTTATTTTACTTCTATTTTAAATACTAATTTCTTTAAAAAGGGATGGTTATTGCCAACAGATTTACCAACAGATGAAACTTTTGTAACTATCGGTACAACAGCATTAACTTATAAGGATTTTGGAATACATTTATTAGGAAGTCAAAAAACATATTTTGGTAAACATGCTGATTTAAAATCTGTTGTTGAGACAGAATACAATACATTTTTAGAAGCAGAACTGATTAAACATCGTGAAGAAAATTTAGAATTTGAAGATGAAGAGTTTGGTTTTATACTGAAAGAATATAGAGACGGATTATTACTTTTTGACCTTATGGAAAATCAAATCTGGAATGCCGGAGCAAAAGATACTTTAGGGGTGCAAGATTTTTATAATTCACACAAAACAGATTATGTTTGGGAAAACCGTATTGATGGTGTGTTAATCTCTGGAGCTAAGAAGAGTAACATCTCTAAGGCTGTAAAACTATTGAAGAAAGGACAAACTATTACTGACGTTTCCAAAAAATTAAATGCTAAAGATGAGCAAAAAATTATAGTAACTAAAGCTGTTATGGCTGCAACTGATACAGTATTACCAAGTGATTTAAAATTAGAAAAAGGAGTATCTTCAATCTATAAAAAGCACGATGCATACCACGCAGTTATAATTAATGAAATATTACCAAGCGGTCCTAAAACTTTTGAAGAAGCTAAAGGGAAAATAATAAGTGATTACCAAAACGTACTTGAAAATAGTTGGATAGAAGCTCTTAACGCAAAGTATAATGTTAAAGTTGATAACAGTGTATTAGAAAAAGTAAAAAAGCAAATTCTTAAATAATTTTGACAAAACATTTTATAATTTTAGCCTTTTTAGGACTCTCAGTAACGTCTTGTGATTTTTTTGAAAAGAAAGATAATCGCATTCCTATAGCACGGGTAAACGATAGTTATTTATATCAAGAAGATATTAAATCACTTGTTATTGAAGGGACTTCAAAAACCGATAGTACATTACTTGTTAATGGGTTTGTAAACCGTTGGGCCACACAATTATTATTAGTTGATGGTGCACAACGTAATTTACCAGAAACTATGCAAACCGATTTTAATAAATTGGTAGATCAATACAAAAAAGATTTATATACAAAAGCTTATTTAGAAGCACTTGTAAAGAAGAATATAAATACCACCGTTAGCGCTACAGAAACCCAACAAGTTTACGAGAAAAATAAAGAATCTTTTAAACTTAATGAAGCACTTATTAAGTTTAGATATATTAATATTCCTCAAAATGTATTACATAAAGAAGAAATTGAAAAACGTTTTAAGCGTTATAATTCTGAAGATAAAATCTATTTAGATTCAATCTCTATTCAATTTAAATCTTACTCACTTAACGATTCTATTTGGATAAAAGTAGCGCAAGTTTCAGAGAAAATACCAGTTATAAATGCAGAGAATAAAAAAGAACTGTTAAAAAAAACTAATTTCTTACAACTCAAAGATTCATTAAACTTATATTTGATGCAAATTAATGATGTATTGTTGCAAAATGATTACGCTCCATTAGAGTATGTTAAACCAACAATAGATCAAATTGTAATAAATAAAAGAAAATTAGAGCTCATCAAAACGCTCGAAAAAGATATTACCAAAGATGCAATTAAAAACAAAGAATTTGAAATTTTCAACTAATACAAAGCTTACGCTTACCCTATTAACCTTATTAAGTTATAACGTTAATAACGCTCAAGAAATTATTGAAGAGCCAATAGCTGTAAAAAAGGAAGCAAAAAAAGCAGATCCTAGCCAACGCGTAAAAGTAGATGGTGTAGCAGCAGTAGTAGGTGATTTTGTAGTTTTAGATTCTGATATTGATAAGCAATACATGCAATTACAAGCTAATGGTGTATCAACAGAAAACATTACCAGCTGTCAATTATTTGGTAAATTGTTAGAAGATAAACTTTTAGCTCACCACGCTATACAAGATAGTATTGTTGTAAATGAATTAGAAATTCGTTCAAACATCGATCAACAAATTAATGCGTTCCTTGAACAAACTAATGGATCAATGGATGAGTTATTAAAATTCTATAACAAAGATACCGAGCAGAGTTTAAGAGAAGACATGTTTGAAATCAATAAAAACGGGAAATTAGCATTTGAAATGCAACGTAAAATTGTTGATGAAGTAGAAGTAACACCAGAAGAAGTAAGAACTTACTTTAATACTATTCCTAAAGATTCATTACCAAGATTTGGAACCGAATTAAAAGTAGCTCAAATCGTTGTAATTCCTGAAATTAGCGAAGCTGAAAAGCAAAAAGTAATTGACAGATTAAAAGAATTTAAAGCAGACGTTATTGAAAACGGTGCCAGTTTTACTACAAAAGCAGTATTTTATTCAGATGATATCGCTTCAAGAAAAGATGGTGGTAAATACGAATTAAATAAAAAACGCCCACGTATGGTAAAAGAATTTAGAGACGTTGCTTTCTCTTTACAAGAAGGCGAAATTTCTGAACCTTTTGAATCAGATTTTGGATACCATATTATCTTATTAGAAAAAATTAGAGGACAAATTTACGATGTAAGACATATTTTATTACGTCCAGAAATTACAAGTGAAGCAGTTGCTGCAGCTAAAGAAAAAATAGATTTAATAAGACAACGTATTATAGATGGCGAAATTGAATTTGCAGAAGCTGCAAGACAAATGAGCGACGAGAAAGAAACTAAACAAGACGGCGGGCAATTAATTAACCCTAAAACTCAAGATTTTAATTTCGAATTAACTCAAATGGATCCAGAACTTTATGGCCAAATTCAAGAATTAAAAGACAACGAAGTAACTTTAGTATTAGAAGATCAAGATCATGTAAACCGTAAAAAGTTTAAAATCATGACCGTTACAGATCGTATTGATGATCACCAAGCAGATTTTGCTAAAGATTATTTAAAAATTAAAGAATTAGCTTTACAAGACAAACAATTTAAAGCTATTAATAAGTGGCAAGACGAAAAAATTAAAGCCACTTATATTAAAATTAATGGAGAACATAGAGATTGTGATTTTCAAGGAGATTGGTTAAAAAAAGAAGAATAGTATGTCAGATGTCGCGGCTGTAAAACAGTTTGTTAAAAAATATGATGCTTTAAAAAGCGAAGTAGCAAAAGTAATTGTTGGTCAAGAAGATGTAGTAAATCAAATACTGATTTCTGTTTTTTCTGGAGGACACGCCTTATTAGTAGGAGTTCCTGGATTAGCAAAAACCTTAATGGTAAATACCATTGCTCAAGCTTTAGGATTAAATTTTAAACGCATACAATTTACACCCGATTTAATGCCTAGTGATATATTAGGTAGTGAAATATTAGATGAAAACAGACAGTTTAAATTTATAAAAGGACCAATTTTTGGTAATATCATTCTTGCAGATGAAATTAACCGTACACCACCAAAAACACAAGCAGCACTTTTAGAAGCGATGCAAGAACGTTCGGTGACAGTATCTGGTCAACGTTATAATTTAAGCTTACCATATTTTGTTTTAGCAACACAAAACCCTATTGAACAAGAAGGAACATACCCGTTACCGGAAGCTCAATTAGACCGTTTTATGTTTTCTATAAATTTAAAATATCCAACATTTGCCGAAGAAGTTCAGGTTGTAAAAGCAACTACCGCTAATCATAAAGCAACAGTAAATGCCTTGTTTACAGCTCAAGAAATTATAGATTTCCAAGAACTTATAAGACGTGTTCCTGTTGCAGATAATGTGATTGAATATGCTGTAACTATTGTTGGAAAAACAAGACCTAAAGAAGTAACTGCTTCACCACTTGTTAAAGAATTTATTGATTGGGGAGCAGGACCAAGAGCCTCTCAAAACCTTATTTTAGCAGCTAAAACACACGCCGTAATTCACGGAAAATTTTCTCCAGATATTGAAGATGTACAAGCGGTAGCATTTGGAGTGCTAAGACACCGTATTATAAAAAACTACAAAGCTGAAGCTGAAGGTGTATCTGAAGTTGACATCATTAAAAGTTTATTCTAAAAATCATCAAATTATAGTTTTTGAATTATAATAAAATGCCCTTGCGTTATATTTCAAACGAAATAGTTATGTGAAAACTATTAATTTAGAATTGTTCTACATAGTGAGTTTTGTGATATTTCACGCATAATTTTGGGATTCATTATTTTTTACACATCTAAATTATTTTATTCGTAATAAAAGGTGTTCAAAATCGAGTATGATTGAATAATATTCAATCATTCGACCATATCTTTATATATTTTTTAAACTCTCTTAATTTTTGTAAATTCGCCTGATGTTTTTTAAAAACTCAAACCTATTCCTGAGTGCGGTAACAGGTTTTGTAGTCAATACTATTAAAAGTATGGATTAAGCATAAAAATTATTAAACAAGCTTTAATAATTTCAGAATATAAAATTGCATTTAACTAAGATTGAAAAAGAATTATTCTATTTATATGAGCATTTATAAAGATTACATTAAGGAGATTGAAGATCGTAAACTACAAGACCTTCATCCAAAACCAATTGATGGTGCCGAATTATTAAGCGCAATCATTACTCAAATTAAAGATTTAGATAACGAGTATAGAGAAGATTCTCTTAACTTTTTTATCTATAATGTGTTGCCGGGTACGACAAGTGCTGCAGCGGTAAAAGCAAAATTTTTAAAAGAAATCATTTTAGGTGAATCTGTTGTAAAAGAAATTACTCCGGCTTTCGCTCTAGAACAATTATCTCACATGAAGGGTGGACCTTCAGTAAAGGTATTGTTAGATTTAGCTTTAGGAAATGATGAAGCTTTAGCAAAACAAGCTGCAGAAGTTCTTAAAACGCAAGTATTCCTTTACGAAGCAGATACAGCTCGTTTAGAAGATGCTTTTAAAGCAGGAAACGCTATTGCTAAAGAACTAATTGAAAGTTATGCAAAAGCAGAGTTTTTTACTAAGCTTCCAGAAATAGATGAAAAAATAGATGTGGTAACATTTATCGCAGGAGTTGGTGATATCTCAACAGATTTATTATCTCCAGGTGGTGATGCACACTCACGTTCAGATAGAGAATTACACGGTCAGTGTTTATTTGAACATAATAAAGAACAACAAGCCGAATTAAAAGCAGTACAAGCACAACATCCTGATAAAAGAGTGATGTTAATTGCTGAAAAAGGAACAATGGGAGTTGGATCATCAAGAATGTCTGGTGTAAACAACGTAGCATTATGGACAGGTATTAAATCGAGTCCTTATGTACCTTTTATTAATATTGCTCCGGTAATTGCTGGTACAAACGGAATTTCTCCTATTTTCTTAACAACTGTTGGTGTAACAGGTGGTATTGGTTTAGATCTTAAAAACTGGGTACAACAAAAAGATGCGGAAGGAAACACGATTCGTGATGAAAACGGAGATCCAGTATTAAAAGAAGAATATTCTGTAGCAACAGGTACAGTACTTACTATTAATACAAAAGAGAAAAAATTATATAATGGAGATAAAGAGTTAAAAGATATTTCTGCAGCATTTACACCACAAAAAATGGAGTTTATGAAAGCAGGTGGTTCTTATGCTGTTGTTTTCGGTAAAAAATTACAAACTTTTGCTTCTAAAGTATTAGGTATTGATGTTGTGCCAGTATATGCACCATCAAAAGAAGTTACTATTGAAGGACAAGGATTAACTGCTGTTGAAAAAATATTCAATAAAAATGCGGTTGGTACCACTCCAGGTGCAGTTTTACACGCAGGTTCAGATGTTCGTGTAGAAGTAAACATTGTAGGTTCTCAAGATACTACAGGTTTAATGACTTCTCAAGAATTAGAAATGATGGCTGCTACAGTGATTTCTCCAATTGTAGATGGAGCTTACCAATCTGGTTGTCATACAGCTTCAGTTTGGGATGATAAATCGAAAGCAAACATACCAAGGTTAATGAAGTTTATGAACGACTTCGGTTTAATTACTGGTCGTGATCCTAAAGGGAAATATTTCCCAATGACAGATGTTATCCATAAAGTATTAAACGATCTAACAGTAGGAGATTGGGATATTATTATTGGTGGAGATTCTCACACACGTATGTCTAAAGGTGTTGCTTTTGGAGCAGATTCAGGAACGGTTGCTTTAGCATTAGCTACAGGTGAGGCTTCAATGCCAATCCCAGAATCAGTAAAAGTTACTTTTAAAGGACAAATGAAATCTTATATGGATTTCCGTGATGTAGTACACGCTACACAATCTCAAATGTTAAAGCAATTTGGTGGAGAAAACGTATTCCAAGGAAGAATCATTGAGGTTCATATTGGTACATTGACTTCAGATGAAGCATTTACATTTACAGATTGGACTGCAGAGATGAAAGCAAAAGCGTCTATCTGTATTTCTGAAGATGATACTTTAATTGAATCTTTAGAGATTGCAAAAGGTCGTATCCAAATCATGATTGATAAAGGAATGGACAATGCAGGTCAAGTTCTTAAAGGTTTAGTAGAAAAAGCAGAAAATAGAATTGTAGAACTTAAAACAGGTATTAAACCTTCTTTAAGACCAGATGCAAATGCTAAGTATCATGCAGAAGTTGTGATCGATTTAGATGAAATCGCAGAACCAATGATTGCTGATCCAGATGTAAATAATGATGACGTTTCTAAACGTTATACGCACGATAATATTAGACCATTATCTTACTACGGAGGAACCAAAAAAGTAGATTTAGGTTTCGTAGGATCTTGTATGGTTCACAAAGGTGATATGAAAATATTAGCTCAAATGTTAAAGAACGTGGAAGCTCAATATGGTAAAGTTGAATTTAAGGCGCCTTTAGTAGTTGCACCACCAACCTATAATATTGTTGATGAATTAAAAGCAGAAGGAGATTGGGATGTTTTAGTAAAATATTCTGGGTTCGAATTCGATGATAGCGCACCAAAAGGATTAGCACGTACAAAGTATGAAAACATGTTGTATTTAGAGCGTCCAGGTTGTAACTTATGTATGGGTAACCAAGAAAAAGCAGAACCAGGAGATACAGTAATGGCAACATCTACACGATTATTCCAAGGAAGAGTTGTAAAAGATGATGGTGAGAAAAAAGGAGAATCATTATTATCTTCTACGCCAGTTGTAGTACTATCTACAATTTTAGGTAGAACGCCAACTTTAGCTGAATATGAAGCTGCGGTTGACGGTATTGTTTTAACAAAATTCAAACCTTCTACTAAGCAATTAGTTAGATAATATAATTTCTATATATAATAAAAAGCCTGAATCGTAAGATTCAGGCTTTTTTATTTTAATGTCATTTATTGTGGTTATTAACTATGAAAAATTCTATCAATCATTTGGGCGTTACCACAAGGGTCGGGCTTTCTGCTATATCTTTTTTTAGTATTATAGAGAAAGTAAAAAACTTGATAATTATTGGATAAGTCTTCAGCCTTAATTTAATCTTTCTTATTATAAAAAAAGGATGCCGCTACAATCCCTAACGTAAATATTCAAAAACGCTAATCATTTTATATATTCATTATCAAGATGTGTAGCTTCAGTTAATCCAGAATGAATTGCTTAGAGAATAATTTTCTACACGCTACTATTCAATCAATATAATTTCTATATATAGAAAATTAAAGTCTTTCTGTTTTTACTATTGAAAAAAACTATACCATTATCAATTTATACATATGCGTGTCTCTTTTAAAATCCTTCAGTATTTTGTATATTAGTACAATTAACTAAAAAAAATAATACTATGGCATTCGACATTGATATGATCAAAAAGGTTTATGCACAAATGGCAGAACGAGTAGATACTGCACGTGAAGTTGTTGGTAAACCATTAACACTTTCTGAGAAAATTTTGTACAACCACCTTTGGGATGGAAGTCCTACAAAGGCATTTACAAGAGGTAAAGATTATGTTGATTTTGCCCCAGATCGTATTGCTTGTCAAGATGCAACTGCTCAAATGGCCCTATTGCAATTTATGCAAGCAGGAAAGCCAAAAGTAGCCGTACCAACTACGGTGCATTGTGATCACCTTATACAAGCAAAAGATGGAGCTACAAGCGATTTAAAACACGCAAACTCTGTAAGTAGTGAAGTGTTTGATTTTTTAGCTTCCGTGTCTAATAAGTACGGTATTGGTTTTTGGAAACCAGGAGCGGGAATTATTCACCAAGTAGTTTTAGAAAATTATGCCTTTCCTGGAGGAATGATGATTGGTACAGATTCGCACACCGTTAATGCAGGTGGATTAGGAATGGTAGCTATTGGAGTTGGTGGAGCTGATGCTGTAGATGTTATGGCGGGTATGGCTTGGGAACTTAAATTTCCGAAGTTAATAGGCGTGAAGCTAACCGGAAAACTTTCTGGTTGGACGGCACCAAAAGATGTAATTTTAAAAGTAGCTGGTATTGTTTCTGCAAAAGGAGGAACAGGCGCTATTGTAGAATATTTTGGACCAGGAGCAACCTCAATGTCATGTACAGGAAAAGGAACTATTTGTAATATGGGGGCCGAAATTGGTGCAACTACGTCTACTTTTGGTTATGATGATTCTATGGAGCGTTATTTACGTGCTACAGATAGAGCAGATGTTGCTGATGAAGCCAATAAAGTAAAAGAATATTTAACAGGAGACGCAGAAGTATATGCAAATCCAGAGCAATATTTTGACCAAGTTATTGAAATTAACTTATCAGAATTAGGACCATTATTAAACGGACCTTTTACACCAGATTTATCAACAAAAGTTGGTAAGGATATGGGTGAAGCTGCAAAAACTAATGAATGGCCATTACAAGTAGAATGGGGTTTAATAGGATCTTGTACTAATTCATCTTACGAAGATTTATCAAGAGCATCATCAATTGCACAACAAGCACTAGATAAAGGGCTTAAAATGAAAGCTGAATTAGGGATTAATCCAGGATCAGAGCAAGTACGTTATACTGCAGATAGAGATGGTATTTTAGGAATCTTTGAAAAATTAGATGCTAAAATATTTACCAATGCTTGCGGACCATGTATTGGACAATGGGCAAGATATAGCGATCCTAAAAACGCACCAAAAAATAGTATTGTACATTCTTTTAATAGAAACTTTGCTAAACGTGCCGATGGTAACCCAAATACGCACGCCTTTGTAGCATCACCAGAAATTACAGCAGCCATTGCTATTGCAGGTCGTTTAGATTTTAATCCTTTAACCGATTCGTTAATTAATGAAAATGGAGAAGAAGTCATGTTTGAAGAACCAACAGGATGGGAATTACCACCTAAAGGTTTTGCTGTGGAAGATGCTGGTTATGTAGATCCTTTAAAAGATGGAAGTAAAGTAGAAATCTCTGTAAGTCCAACTTCAGAACGTTTACAAATCCTAACACCTTTTAAGCCATTAGGTAATAAAATAGAAGGCGCTAAATTATTAATTAAAGCCTTTGGTAAATGTACAACCGATCATATTTCTATGGCTGGACCTTGGTTGCGCTTCCGTGGACATTTAGATAATATTTCAAACAACTGTTTAATTGGTGCTGTTAATGCATTTGGAAAGAAAACCAACTTTGTTAAAAATCAATTAACAGGAGAATTTGCAGGTGTACCCGATACAGCAAGAGCTTATAAAGCTGCTGGAATTAAAACTATTGTTGTTGGTGATCATAATTATGGAGAAGGATCTTCTCGTGAACATGCAGCAATGGAGCCAAGACATTTAGGTGTTGCAGCGGTAATTGTAAAATCTTTTGCACGTATCCACGAAACGAATCTTAAAAAACAAGGGATGTTAGGATTAACGTTTGCTAATGAAAATGATTACGATTTAATTCTTGAAGATGACACGTTTAACTTTACTGATTTAAATGTATTTGCACCAGACAAACAATTAACCTTAGAAGTTGTTCATGCAGATGGATCAAAAGATATCGTTATGTTAGATCATACTTATAACCAACCGCAAATTGATTGGTATAATGAAGGTTCTGCCTTAAACTTAATTAAAAAAGAAAATGCTTCTGCATAATTTTTTTAAAATTTATATATTGAAAAAGCTTCTGATTATTCAGAGGCTTTTTTTTGCTTCAAACGTAAGTGTAACAACAAACTCACGACTATTTAAGTATATTAATTAGATCCTAAATATTATGAGTGCACTTTGGTTTTTTGATGACGTAAATTTATTTAAAATGTTATGTCCACATAAATTTAAAACGTTTAAAAAAGAGCATAAGTTTTTAGGATATAAAAAGAAAGACTACATCTATTTTGAAGAGGATTCTTCTAATAAAATCTTTTTAATAGAAAAAGGAAAAGTCAAAATAGGCTATTATAGTGAAGATGGTGAGGAGATTGTAAAAGCAATTCTATCAAAAGGAGAACTTTTTGGTGAAAAAGCAATACTTGGAGAGGCAAAACGAGATGAGTTTGCCCAATCATTAGATAATACAACTTCTATTTGCCCAATTGGTGTAGAAACCATGTACGATTTAATGCGAGATAATCAATCCTTCAGTTTTAAAGTCTATAAGTTTATTGGTTTTAAATTCAAAAAACTAGAAAGACGTTTACAGTTATTATTATTTAAAGATTCAAAAACTAGATTAAAAGAGTTCCTAGCAGAATTATGCCAAGATACAGGACGTGATTGTCCAGAAACTGGCGATAAAATTATCTGTCACCACTACACACAAAGTGATATTGCATCATTAATAGGAACTTCAAGACCTACATTAAACATTCTTCTAAACGAACTTAAGGATGAGAATTACCTCGATTTTTATAAAAAAGAGATCAGAATTATAAAAAAAACTGCATAATTTTTCAACTTTTTTCATTTGTGTTAGGTAGCTAACAAAAAAGCTTCTGGATATAAGATAATTTTGTATCAGGAAATATTAATAACACTATTTAAAAGCATAAAATTATGAAAAAGTTAATCTTAGGAGCAGCCTTATTAGGGCTAGTTGGAGTATCATGCTCAAATGACGATGATAATAACTCATCAAATCTTACACCAGACGGATCGTTTACAGTAACTATTGAAAATATAGCACCGTTAAATTCGTTTTTAAAATCTGGAGTTTTTAACACCCCTTTTGGAGATGCTAGCCCAGGACCTGCAACACCAGGAAAGCGTTATGAATTTATGGTTGACGCAGGAAGAAATCAGAGTGTATCTTTTGTAACCATGTTAGCTGCAACAAATGATGCGTTTTTTGGACCAGGAAATGATGGTATTGCTTTATATGACGATAACGGAAATCCAATTACAGGAGATGTTACAGATCAGGTTTACCTTTGGGATGCCGGAACAGAAGTCAATGAAGAGCCATCTGTAGGACCAAATACAGTAACTAACCAATCTGGACCAAATACAGGTGTTGATGAAAATGGAAATGTATTATTAATGAGTAACGTTACTAACGGAGAAGCTTTTGATTTCCCTGCGGTTAACGAAATTATCAATGTATCTGTAACATACATGTCTGGAACTCGCTTCTTAATTAGTATTGAAGACTTAGTTGGAGCAGAATTAATGACAAGTATGGGATCTAGAGTAGCGCCACTTTCTCCAGGTGTTTATGTTGTTCACGGAGGAAACAATCCTTTATTTACAGCAGGAGAACCAGACTTAGGACAAGGTATTGAAAACATTGCAGAAGATGGAAGTGTAACTAATTTAGCAGCATATACTGCAGCAAATACAGGTGTAACTTACCCTGCATCTCCAGGAGTTTGGGTAGTAAGTACTCAAGGAACTAACCCTTTATTTACACAAGGTATAGCAGATTACGGTGACGGAATTGAAGCTATCGCTGAAGATGGAAATGTAGCAGTTTTAGGTGCTAATATCTTTAATTTAACAGGAGTAACCGATGGTGCAATTATGAATACTCCAGTAGGGAGTAGTAATCCAGGACCAATTTTACCAGGATCATCTTACCAATTTACTTTTGATGCTCAAGTAGGAGATAATTTATCTTTTGCTAATATGTTAGCAGCAACAAACGATGTGTTTATTGGAACATCTGATGAAGGAATTGCTCTTTTTGACGCTAGTGGAAACGCAGTAAGCGGAGATGTAACAAGTAGTATTTACTTTTGGGATGCTGGTACAGAATTAAATGAAGAACCTGCAATAGGACCAAATACTGTAACTAACCAAACTGGTGCTGATACCGGAGTGGATGAAAACGGTTTAGTACAACTTTTAAGTGATGTTAATGATGGGTTTACTTACCCTTCAGTGAATTCAGTGATTAGAGTAACTATTACGGCGAACTAAGTTGTAAATTATATAAACAATAAAATTTTTAAAAAATTAAGAGTTTTGTTGTTAGATTTGAAGTGCATTATCGTCTAAGATAATGCACTTTTATCTTTTATAAACACACGTAACTATGGCTAAATCAAAAAAAAGTAAAATTTATAATATCATATTTGTAGTATTTATCTTATTACTGCTTATTCCGCAAACCAGAACGCCTATACAAGTGTTCTTTAATAAAGCGATGACTTATGTGGTTAATCCATCAGTTATTGAAGCGTCAGATCGTGAGATTGTAGCAACTTATGATTGGGATTTACAAGATATATCTGGTGATGTATTTAAATTTAATTCTGTAGAAGATAAAGTTGTAGTTATTAATTTTTGGGCCACTTGGTGTCCGCCATGTATTGCTGAAATGCCCGATTTTCAAAAATTATATGACGATTATAATGGTAAGGTAGAATTTCTTTTTATATCTAATGAAGCTCCAGAAGTCATTTCGGAATTTATAAATAAAAAAGACTTTACTTTTAAAGTGTACAGCCCAATATCTGAAGCTCCAAAAACATTTAATGTGAGCTCAATTCCAAGAACTTTTATCTTGAATAAAAAAGGAGAAGTTGTTGTTGATAAAACGGGTGCTGCAAACTGGAACGGTAGTGATGTAAGAACATTATTAGACCAACTTTTAGCGTCGGAATAAAACTCTAAATAAAGCTTTTATAAACGTTGTAGAAAACAGTGATATAATAATCGCTAAATCTTGAAATATGTTTGAGTCTTCATCTAGAAATTCAAACATATTTTTTATGCTGTTTTTTGAATAATAACGTTCAAAAATCCAAGGTCCTTTTTCATTATTATGCTTTAAGACATTTAAGAAAATGGTGTCATAAAATCTAAATTTCTTATTATATAAATTGTAAGAAGGTAATCTATTATTTTTTAGGTTATCAATAATTTTATCCACATATTTTTCAGTAAGTTTAAAGGCATAACCACTAGAGGGTTTTACCCAACCACCGGCAGTTCCTATTTTGGTAATATGGTTGGTGTTATCCTTCCAGAAAGGATAATCTGTCATAGGTATATTGCCACATTCTGTTTCGATAATTGAATAATCATTGATTTTATAATTCAATTTAATATACTTTTTTATAGCATCATTATAGATCTTATTTGCTACGGTTTCCGAAGAGAAAAAAGTGAATTCAATTAACGCATGATATTCAGAATAAGGAAGTACGTACATGAAGCTTGTAGTGTTTTCGTGCTGAAATTCAAAATCCATTATTGTAAAAGCATCAACTTTAAAACAAGGTTGTTTGGTTTCAATAACGTGACCTCTAAAATGCTGCTGGATAAGCGTGTGCTTTTCTTTTGTAGAATTATAATCTGAAGTGATTCTACTATCAAAAACATGAGAGGCTGCGTAAGTGTTTTTATAACCAGAAACTAAAGGTGTGCTACTTTCACTTACCGACTTTATAGTATCAATTATAAAGCTGATATTAGAATTTTTTTTAAGCGTATTTATGGCCCAAGAATAAAAATCTAATGAGCGTATGTTTTTGTAAGTGTAAGGTTTTAATGGGATATTTAGTGCTACTTTATGAGATTTAAAAAGTGCAGTTTCCCAAGATTGTAGTAGTAGGTGATCCCATTTACCAGCACCTTTTTCCCAAAAACTCCACGTTTTATCATTCATCTTTTTATCAGATGAATCAATAAGTGCTATAGTTTTTGTTTTAAAAAAAGGGTCTTCAGATAAGCGTAAGGCTAGTTTTAAACCTGCCAAACCATTCCCTATAATAATATAATCAAAATGACTTGTATCTTGTGTATGTGTAAGGATAGTGTTTATTTTTTAAAATATTTAAATGGTACTATTAACATTCCAAAACATTCGCCATCTTGTTTGCCAATATGTTTATGATGCATTTTGTGGGCACGTCTTAATCCTTTTGCATATCTGTTATTTGCGGTTCTAAAAAGTTTAAACCGTTGATGTATAAAAATATCATGTACCATAAAATACGTAGCACCGTAAGCCATAATTCCTAAAGCAATAGGTAGGCAATACCAAATATCTTGATAATTCCATAAGTAAAAGCAAGACATGCTTACTATGGCGTAAAAAATAAAAAAAGCATCATTACGTTCAAACCAACTTTTGTGATCTTTTTTATGATGATCTCTATGCAAATTCCATAAAAACCCGTGCATAATATACTTGTGCGTAAACCATGCCATAAATTCCATAAAAGAAAAAACGCTTAAAAAAACGAGTGCCCAAAGTAAAATTTTCATATTTAAAATTACATTAAATTAAGTTGATATTTGATATAACTGCGAGTTAATAACTCTATTTTTTTGTGATTAGAAACTCTAATTCTTGTCGATTTAATTTCTAACGCTGGTGTTTTTTTTAACTTAATTAATAGTTGTTTATAATACCTATACGCCATAAAAACTCCAAATTTTGCTTCAATAGGAAGTTCTTTAATTCCTTGTAAACCTTTTTTAAAATCGGCATCAATATCATCAATAATGGCTTGTTTACTTTCTTCGTTTAAATTTTGTAAATCTATATTAGGAAAATAAGTACGGTTTAAGTCTTCAAAATCTGCTTTTAAATCTCTTAAAAAGTTCACTTTCTGAAAGGCAGATCCCAAATGCATTGCATTCTGTTTTAAATATTCATAGCGATCTGCGTCTCCTTTTACAAAAACTTTTAAGCACATTAAACCCACAACATCAGCAGATCCATAAATATAATTTTCAAAATCTTTTTGAGTAGTGTAAGTATTCTTATGTAAATCTAATCGCATACTATTCATAAAAGCATCAACAAGATGTTTTTCAATACCATGTTTATGATAGGTTTCCTGAAAAGAGTTTAATATGGGGTTTAAACTAATTTTGTGCGTTAATGCAAACTCTAAATCTTCTTCAAATTTATCAAATAAAGTCGCTTTATCGTAATCGTGAAACGAATCTACAATTTCATCAGCAAATCTTACAAAACCATATATGTTGTATATATCCTGACGTATAGATTCAGCAAGCATTTTTGTAGCTAAAGAGAAAGATGTACTGTAAGATGTTGTAGTTATTTTACTACATTCATGCGAAACGGTATCAAAAATTGACTTCATATTAGTTAGGGAATTTGTTATCAATTAAGCCGGCAACCAGTTTTCCTGAAATTAATGAAGGCGGAACTCCTGGTCCAGGAACGGTTAGCTGTCCTGTAAAAAATAAATTATTCACTTTTTTGCTTTTCAGTTTTGGTCTTAAAAAAGCGGTTTGTAATAATGTGTTTGCCATTCCGTAGGCATTTCCTTTGTAGGAATTATAATCTGAAATAAAATCATTTACACAATAAGATTCTTTAAAAAGAATATCATCTTTTACAGATTGAGAAGTTAAATGCTCAAAACGATCAATGATTTTTTCAAAATATTTAGCTCTTAATTCTGGCGTATCTTCTAATCCGGGTGCTAACGGAATTAAAAATATTCCAGCTTCTTTACCTTGAGGCGCAAAAGCATCATCTGTTTTTGAAGGAAAACTCGCATAAAATAGTGGGTTTTCTGGCCATTCAGAGGTGTCGTAAATTGCTTTTGCATGTGCATCAAAATCTACATCAAAAAATAACGTATGGTGATTTACATTTTTTAATTTTTTATCAAACCCAATATAAAACAATAAAGAAGACGGAGCAAATGTTTTTTTCTCCCAATACGCTTCGGAATATTGGCGGTGTTTTTCCTCAACTAATGTTTCGGTATGGTGGTAATCTGCACCACTTAAAACAATATCACTATAGTGTGTAATTCCTTTTGAAATGATACCTGCTGCAGTTTTATCTTGAATAATAATTTTATCAACCGGACTTTTCATTTCAAATTTCACGCCTAAGCTTTTTGCTAAGGTTTCCATTGCTTCAATAACTTTGTACATACCTCCTTTTGGATGAAATGTGCCTATTCCAAAATCGGCATAATTCATGAAATTATAAAAAGAAGGCGTATTGCTTGGTTTTGCGCCTAAAAAGAGCACCGGAAATTCTAATATTTTTACTAATCTATCATTTTTAAACTCTTTTCTAACATCTTTTTTTATGGTGCTAAAAAATTGATTGAGTTTAAATACAGTTTTTGGAGTAATTAATTCTATAGGAGAAACCCCAGGTCTGTATACTAAATCTTTAATAGCAATGCTGTAGTTGCTTTGTGCGTTATCAATAAATTTTTTTAGTTTTATTGAACTTCCTACCTCTTCTTGTTCAAAGGCAATACATATTTTTTCAAGAGTATCTTCAATGGTTATAAAATCGTTTTCACCAAAATATACACTATATGCAGGGTTTAGTTTTTCTAGTGTATAAAAGTCACTAGGCTGTGTATTGAAATCAGCAAAAAAGCGTTCAAACACATCTGGCATCCAGTACCAAGTTGGGCCAATATCAAAAGTAAAGCCGTCCTTTTTTAGTTGTCTAGCTCTACCACCTATAGTTTTGTTTTTTTCAAATATAGTAACATCATTACCGTTCTTTGCCAGATAACAAGCTGCTGATAAAGCAGAAAACCCTGATCCTATGATTGTTATTTTTTTTCTCATTTTGTTTAACAAATATACTTAAAAGTTAAACAAAAAGTAGGTTTTTACATTTTTTTAACTAATTCGTCTATTGATTTTATTACTGAAATGGCTTTTGGAAGTCCATCTGTGTTAATGTTTTCGGCTAGTTTACCTAAAACCCATAATTGATTATCGTTATTTTTAAGTAAGTTATCATAAAAATTTATAAGATAGCTATTTATTTTGTCTGTTTCAGGTTTTACGGTAAAATAAGAAATATAGGTAATGTTTTTATAGTGCTTTTCTAGCCCTTTTAAGCTACTTACAGGAACACTTGGGCCCAAGTATATTGTATGGTTGTTTGCAGCTGTTAGCTTATAGTTAATAAACTGTAAACCTAACTCATGTATTTCGTTATCCGGAAGAAATAAAGCGTAGAGTGTTTTGGTGTTTTTAGGTGTTGAGGTTTGATGTTTTTCAGTATTAATTAGAATCTTTTGTTTTATTAATTCTGAAATAAAATGCTCTTGTGCTGGTGTAATGGTGTTGGTCTGCCATAAAAAACCTATATCACCTATAAGCGGAATAAATATGTTGAAAAAAATGTCAGAAAAACTATAATCCTTTTCAAGTGTATTGTAAGTATTTAGAAATAAAATTTTATCAAAATTAAGCGCCGCAAGCTTAAAAGTATTAATGTAATGACTGTTGTTATTCTCTACGTTAGGCTGGTTTGTTAATAGCTCGTTAAACTCTTCGCTATTAAGTTGAGCAATTTTAGAAATTTTCATCCCGCCATTATACAAGTGGGCAATGTTTAATAGTTTCTGTAAACTTTCTAAACTATAAGATCTAATATTGGTTTTAGTCCGGTTTGGTTCAAAAAGATTATAGCGTTTTTCCCATATCCTGATGGTATGCGCCTTTATGCCCGATAAGTTTTCGAGATCTTTTATGCTAAACTCACTTTTTATATTGTTCATTGTTTTCTTCTAAAGAGTAAACAAAAGTAGGTAAAAAAATGACATAACTGTTTAGCTGTGCAATTAAATATAAAAGAAGTGAAATAGGGGGGAAGTTGGTATTGAGTATTTTTTTAAATAAAAAAAGCTAAACATAAAATGCTTAGCTTTTTTGTGACCCGGCTGGGGCTCGAACCCAGGACCCTAACATTAAAAGTGTTATGCTCTACCAACTGAGCTACCGAGTCGTGTCTGTAATTTCAATATGTTTTTATGTGTACGATAAAATTTAACTTCCACATCCTTTCGGAAACTAACTTTAAAGTTAGCGTGTTTACCAATTCCTTAACGTATATGGATTGATAAAATAAAAAAGCTAAACATAAAATGCTTAGCTTTTAGTGACCCGGCTGGGGCTCGAACCCAGGACCCTAACATTAAAAGTGTTATGCTCTACCAACTGAGCTACCGAGTCGTGTCTGTAATTTCAATATGTTTCTGTGCGCACGAGAAGATTCGAACTTCCACATCCTTTCGGATACTAGCCCCTCAAGCTAGCGCGTCTACCAATTCCGCCACGTGCGCATTGATTTAATTTTTTATGGTACTAAAGTTAAATATTGCTATTTAACTTTTAGTGACCCGGCTGGGGCTCGAACCCAGGACCCTAACATTAAAAGTGTTATGCTCTACCAACTGAGCTACCGAGTCGTTTTCTTTAACGAGGGTGCAAATATACATGCATTTATTGGTTACACAAACTATTCTTTCGTTTTTTTTTCGTTTTTTTGCATTACAATTACTTAGACTTTTAATAATCAATATATAACGTTATGAATTTTTTTTTACTCGGATACATGGGCTCTGGGAAATCTACCATAGGAAAGCAATTATCTGCTAAATTATCATATGACTTTGTTGATCTGGATAGTTATATTGAAACGCAAGAAAATGCGTCTATTTCAGAAATTTTTAAAACAAAAGGAGAAATTTACTTCCGAAAAATAGAGACAAAATATCTTAAAGAAGTTTCAGAATTTAAAATAGCTACAATTATAGCTTTAGGTGGAGGAACTCCTTGTTATGGAAATAATATGGAAATTATTAAAAATGCTGCTGATGCGAAGAGTATATATTTAAAACTTTCAATACCTAATTTAGTAAATAGATTGTTTGACGAAAAAGGAAAGCGCCCATTAATAGCTCATATTACTACCAAAGAAGCGCTGACTGAATTTATAGGTAAACATTTATTTGAGCGTTCAGCTTACTATAGTGAAAGTGATGTTACAATTACTACAGATGGCTTAACGGTACAAGAAGTTGAAGATAAATTTGTTGCAAGCTTACTTTAGGTAGGCTTCAAATTTATCATCATCTAGTATAACTTCTACATGTTCTTTTAATGATGTAGATAATGAAATCCCTTTAAAATCTGCTTTTACAGGGAATTTTTTATGATTTCTATTCACTAAAACAGCAGTTTTAAATTGTTTTAAAGGAACGTTTAAAAAGTGTTTTACACCATATATTAATGTGGTTCCAGAATTTAATACATCGTCTATAAGTACAATAGATTTATTAGTGTAATCTGCTTCGGGAATAGATGTTTTTATTTCCGATATAGGGTTGGTTTTATCTATTGTAACGCGGCAAAGTTTAGGTGATATGGTTGAAATATCATCTAAAATATGTTTTAATTTTTTGGCTAAAACATATCCATTACTATCAATACCTGCTAAAATAATTTCCGTTTCATTAACGTTGTTTTCGTATATCTGGTAAGCAATACGTCTTATTTTATGTTCTATTTCTTGATGTGTTAAGATAGTGTTTTTCATGCTAAAAAGTATTTGTTCAAATATAAAATAGAAATTTCAAAAATGACTTCATTTTTATGATTCATTTTTAGTCTCATTTTCAGTGCTATTTTCATCACTATAATCATCAATATCTCTACGATCTTTTTTAGTTGGCCTACCGCTTCCTTTTTTGCGGTAATAATCTTTAGAGTATTTTAATAGTTCTTGAGCTTCAAAAGCCGATTTAGGTGTGGTATCAGTACGGTAAATATCAACTAATTTGGCACCAACCCGATTAGGAGGGGTGTCGTTTATTTTAAATTGATAGTTAATTTGGTCTTTTCTTAGTTCTATTTTATCGCCCACAAAAACATCTCTACTCGGTTTTACTGGGTGCCCGTTAACTTTTATATGGCCTTTTTTGCAGGCTTCAGTAGCTATGCTTCGTGTCTTATAGTATCTTACGCACCACAGGTATTTGTCTATTCGCATATTAAATGTCTAAAATCTACGTTAATGTTATTGTACAAAAATATTATATTATTGTATCTTGCGCATTCAAAAAATATAATTTTTAATAAAATATATCTTCAAGAGGTGTGTTTTATTTCAGAATAAAAAAAAATATATGAAAATTAAAAAATATCTGTTAGTTGTTTTAGTAATGAGCGTAGTGTTTACGTCTTGTAAAAATGATGACGATTCATCTTCATCTGAACCAGAAAGAGATCGTACAGATCAACAGGTAGTTGATGATGTTACATTATTATCGTATTTTGATACACATTATTATAATTCTTCAGTATTTGAAACTGCTGGTGATTACACTATTGAGGATATTGTAATTACTGAATTGCCAACAGATACTGATGGTAATTATTTAGCTTTACCTGATCCTGAAAATAATACGCTATTAAGTGATATTGGTGTTTTAGAAACACATACTACTACACATTTAGAAGTGGCGTATACGTATTACATTTTAAGATTGAACACTGGAGGAGGAGACTCACCAAACTTTACAGATGATGTAAGATTAAACTATTCGGGTAATTTAGAAGATGGTGAAGTGTTTGATAGTACGGTAAATCCTACACAATTTGACTTGGTGAATTTAATTTCAGGATGGAGAAATGTAATTCCTAAATTTAAAACAGCAACTTCTTTTGTGAATAACGGTGACGGAACTGTAACGTATAGTGATTATGGATTAGGAGTAATGTTTATACCTTCAGGTTTAGCTTACTTTGGTACGCCACCATTAGGAGTAACATCTTACGCTAATTTAATTTTTAAGTTTGAATTATATCAAACGGAAGTAAATGATCATGATGAAGATGGTGTGCCAACATACTTAGAAGATCTTGATGGTGATTTAGATATTTATAATGATGACACCGATGGAGATTTAATTCCAAACTTTTTAGATTTTGATGATGATGGTGATGATGTATTAACAATTTACGAAGATTTAGATGGTGATGGTGATCCAACTAATGATGATTCAGACGGTGATGGGGTTCCTAATTATTTAGATGAAGATTCTACAGTATCTACTCAAGACGAAGAATAAAAATTAAGGTAATTTATTAAATAAAAAAAAACCACTCTAAATTTAGAGTGGTTTTTTTATACTGTATTTTTAAGTGCTATAAAGCTATAGATAAACTTAAAATAAGTTGTTCTGGTCTAGTATCTATTCTACTAACAGTGGCACTTCCTAGATTATTGTTTATAAAAACGGCTTCGTTATCACTAAACCCTCTTTCGTATCTTAAATCTATACCTACTTTATTAAAGTTAACGCCAATACCAAAATTTAAACCTAACGTAAAGTCTTCTTCAATGTCATCAATGTCAACACCATCAAAGTCGGTATCTACAATATATTGAAGTGATGGTCCTGCAAATACACTAACAGGTCCTAAGACTTTAATACCTACTAAAAGTGGCGCATCAATTTTCTTCATTGAAAATTCATTACTATCGTATTCACTTTTAGTACTTGTATATATCAATTCGGGTTTAAAGTATAAATCGTCTCCAATTTTACCAAAAACACCTATATGATACCCAACATTACGTTCTGGGTTTTCTGCGTTGGCGCCAATAGATTCAAAATAATCTCCATTAGCATTGTAGTTTAGCCCTCCTTTTATACCAAATCCACTTCCGTTTTGTGCCTTAACACCAAAAGTAAATGCGGAGAAAAGGAGCGCTGTAATAACTAGTTTTTTCATAATAATGCGTTTTATTGATTCTGTGTTATAGTATCAAAAACGCTGCCAAAGACATATTATTTTCTATTAACTACTTTTTCTGTAGCTTTTATAATAGCGTCAGCATTTAAACCATACTTATCCATTAATTGTGCAGGCGTACCAGACTCACCAAAAGTATCATTTGTTGCAACGAATTCTTGTGGCGCAGGTGTGTTAAGTGCTAATGTTCTTGCAACACTTTCTCCTAAACCTCCTAAGATGTTATGCTCTTCGGCAGTTACAACACAACCTGTTTTTGCAACAGACTCTAAAATAGCTTTTTCGTCTAATGGTTTTATAGTGTGTATGTTGATTACTTCAGCAGAAATTCCTTTAGCTTCTAAAGCTTTAGAGGCTTCAAGTGCTTCCCATACTAAGTGACCAGTTGCTAGGATAGTAACATCTGTTCCTTCTGTAAGTTGTACAGCTTTACCAATTTCAAATTTTTGATCTGCAGGTGTGAAAACTGGTACAGATGGACGCCCAAATCTTAAGTAAACAGGACCGTCATATTCTGCAATAGCAATTGTAGCTGCTTTTGTTTGGTTGTAATCACAAGGATTAATAACTACCATTCCTGGAAGCATTTTCATTAATCCAATATCTTCTAATATTTGGTGAGTTGCACCATCTTCACCAAGTGTTAAGCCAGCGTGAGAAGCACAGATTTTTACATTTTTATTAGAATATGCTATTGATTGACGAATTTGGTCGTAAACTCTACCTGTTGAGAAATTAGCGAAAGTTCCTGTGAAAGGAATTTTCCCACCAATAGTTAATCCGGCAGCAATACCCATCATATTTGCTTCAGCAATTCCTATTTGAAAAAAACGTTCTGGATTTTCTTTAATGAACTCGTCCATTTTTAAAGATCCAATTAAATCGGCACAAAGGGCAACTACATTAGGATTTGTTCTTCCTAATTCAGCTAAACCAGCTCCAAAACCGCTTCGTGTATCTTTTTTTTCTGTATATGTGTATGTTTTCATTGTAGTTGTAATTGATAGATTAGTAATCTCCTAAAGTTTCTGGATTTTGCGCTAATCCAATTGCTAATTGCTCGTCATTTGGTGCTTTACCATGCCATGCGTGTGTATGCATCATAAAGTCTATTCCGTTACCCATTACTGTTTTTAATAAAACACAAACAGGTTTTCCTTGTCCAGATTTAGCTTTTGCTTCAGCCATTCCTTCTAAGATAGCAGTAACATTGTTTCCTTCTTCAATTTCTAAAACAATCCAACCAAAGGCTTCAAATTTATCTTTTACACTTCCCATGTCTAAAACATGATCTGTAGAGCCATCAATTTGTTGTCCGTTTAAATCTACGGTTGCAATAACGTTGTCTACTTTTTTTGCTGCTGCGTACATGATTGCTTCCCAGTTTTGACCTTCTTGCAATTCACCATCACCACATAAGCAGTAAACTAAATGGTTGTCTTTGTTTAATTTTTTAGCTTGTGCTGCACCTAAAGCTGCTGATAATCCTTGACCTAAAGATCCAGATGCAATTCTAATTCCTGGTAAACCTTCATGAGTTGTTGGGTGACCTTGTAAACGAGAATTGATTAATCTAAATGTGTTCAATTCTTCAACTGGGAAATATCCAGTTCTTGCAAGTACGCTGTAAAATACAGGTGAAATATGACCGTTTGATAAGAAAAATAAATCTTCTTCCATACCATCCATATCAAAACCTTCTTTGCGGTCCATGATTTCGCTGTATAAAGCGACAAAAAATTCGGCACATCCTAAAGACCCTCCTGGGTGTCCAGAGTTTACTTTGTGTACCATTCGTAAAATGTCTCTACGAACTTGAGTTACTAAATCTTCTAATTGTTGTGTGTTTGGCATGTTTTAAGTGTTATTTTTTTCCACTACAAAAATAGTACTTTATATACACTTAAAGAAAGGGAAAAGCAGCATTTATTAACGAATTTAGTGCAGTTGCTAATAATTTGCTAGCTATAATTTCCGCGGAAGCGAAAAACATTTTTTTAAAGTGAATAATTAGTTTGTGAAATGTTTAGGATTCAATCTTGATAACGTTATGTAACTTTACCTAAATAAGCTTGTGTTTTAAACAAAAGTCTAGGTACTTAGATCATAATTTTAATTAAAAAAGATGTAAGTTTGCCAACTGATGATTTTTTGAATATGAAATTTGAACTAAAAGCTAAAGATAGCCAAAGTAAAGCCAGAGCAGGAGTAGTAACTACTGATCATGGTATAATAGAAACTCCAATTTTTATGCCTGTTGGTACAGTAGCATCTGTAAAAGGTGTGCACCAAAGGGAACTTAAAAATGATATTAATCCGGATATTATTCTTGGAAATACGTATCATTTATACCTGAGACCACAGATTGACGTTCTTGAAAAAGCAGGAGGGTTGCATAAATTTATGAATTGGGATAGAAATATCTTAACCGATTCTGGTGGGTACCAAGTGTATTCTTTATCAGCAAACAGAAAAATTAAAGAAGAAGGCGTAAAGTTTAAGTCGCATATTGATGGAAGTTACCACGTATTTACTCCTGAAAATGTAATGGAAATTCAACGTAGCATTGGTGCCGATATTATTATGGCATTTGATGAGTGTACGCCTTACCCATGTGATTATAACTACGCAAAACGATCTATGCATATGACGCATCGTTGGTTAAACCGTTGTATTAATCATTTAGAAAAAACACCTTTTAAATACGACTATTCGCAAGCATTTTTTCCTATTGTACAAGGTAGTGTTTATAAAGATTTACGTAAACAATCTGCCGAATATATTGCAAATGCAGGAGCGGTAGGTAATGCTATTGGAGGATTATCTGTAGGAGAACCAGCTGAAGAAATGTACGCAATGACTGAGGTTGTTACTGAAATTCTTCCGGAAGACAAGCCAAGATATTTAATGGGGGTTGGTACGCCTATTAATATTTTAGAAAATATAGCTTTAGGTGTAGATATGTTTGACTGTGTAATGCCAACACGTAACGCAAGAAACGGAATGTTATTTACAGCTCACGGATCTATAAATATTAAAAATAAGAAATGGCGAGACGATTTTTCACCAATTGATGAAATGGCTATTACTTTTGTAGATACAGAATATAGTAAAGCTTATTTACGTCACTTATTTACTGTGAATGAATTGTTAGGAAAGCAAATTGCTACAATTCATAACTTAGGATTTTACATGTGGTTAGTTAGAGAAGCTAGAAAACATATTATTGCAGGAGATTTTAGAACTTGGAAAGATATGATGGTGAAACAAATGGCTACCCGTTTATAAAAATATAATTTTTACTGACTTATAAAATTAAACACAATTAATACCGTTCTTCTTCTTGAAGACTTATAGAGCGAATGAAAATATTAGATTGGTACATACTTAAACGCTATTTGTTTACATTTTCAATGATGTTATTGCTGTTTATTCCTATTGGAATTACAGTAAATCTAGCTGAGAAAATTGGAAAGATTTTAGAAAACGAAGTGCCTTTCTTGGCAGTAGCGGAGTATTATTTAAACTTTACCATATACTTTGCCAATCTACTGTTTCCTTTATTCTTGTTCTTATCTGTAATTTGGTTCACTTCAAAATTAGCCAATAATACTGAAATTGTAGCTATTTTGAGTTCTGGAGTATCGTTTACTCGATTTTTAAGACCTTATTTAATAGGTGCAACAATAGTATCTGGTTTTGCATTAGTATTAGGAATGTATTTAGCACCAGCAGCTAGTAAAGGGTTTAATCAGTTTAAATACGAATACCTAAAAGGAAATAAAAAAGCTGTTGAAACTCAGGATATTTACCGTCAAATTAACGATAACGATTTTATATATGTAAGTCGTTTTGATGTAAAAGCTAAACGTGGTACGAAATTTACTTTAGAGCATTTTGAAGACGATGTGATGACTTACAAAATCTTTGCAAATACGATTACTTATGTCGAAAAAGACTCTACATTTCGTTTAATTAATTACGAAAAACGCATGTTTAGTGCCGATAATGAAATTTTAAAAAGCTCAAGACGTTACGATACACTTTTTAAATTTGATTTAGAAGATTTAACCCCAGCCAATTATATTGCTGAAACATTACCGTACGGAGAATTAACCAGTTTTATTGAAAAAGAAAAACAACGTGGGTCTTCTAGTATTGGACGTTACGAAGTGGTGAAATATAAAAAATGGAGTTTACCAGCATCGGTATTTATTTTAACAATTATTGCTGTTGCTGTATCGTCAATTAAACGACGTGGAGGAATGGGGGTAAACCTTGCTATAGGAATTTCAATAGCTATGGTTTATGTGTTTTTTGATAAAGTATTTGGTGTTATGGCAGAACAATCTGGTTTCTCACCAATAGTAGCCGTTTGGTTTCCAAATATTATCTTTGGTATTTTAGCTATATACCTATTATACAATGCCAAACGCTAAGCTTAAAAATTACCTTCATTTACATTTATTAGTCTTAATTGCTGGTTTTACAGCTATTTTAGGTGAGCTAATTACTATAGGATCTACCGCTTTGGTATGGTACCGAATGTGTATTGCCATCATTTTAATGTTTGCATATATCAAGGTAATAAAATTGAATATTGCCTTACCTAAAAAGGTAATTATTCAGTTTTTTGGAGCCGGTATACTTATCGCTTTACATTGGATTACTTTTTTTGAAGCTATCAATCAATCTAACGTGTCTATTACATTAGCAATGTATTCTACAGGAACATTTTTTGCTTCATTTATAGAGCCTTTAATTTATAAACGACGGGTAATATGGTTTGAAATTTTCTTCGGAATTATTGTTATTCTCGGCGTATTTTTAATCACACAAAGTGAATTGAAATATTTAAACGGTATTATTTTAGGGATTATTTCAGCATTATTATCCACCTTATTCGCTGTTATTAATGGTAAGTTTATAGAGAAACATAACGCGACAGTAATTTCATTTTACGAATTTTTAAGTGGTGTAATATTCTTAACAGCATTTATATTAATTTTCGAAGACGGCTTTACTCCGCAATTTTTCGCTATTTCAGCCTCAGACTGGGTGTATCTACTCATTTTAGGGTCAGTTTGTACCGCTTATGCTTTTATAGGATCTGTACATGTTATGCGATTAATTAGTCCATATACAGTTGTATTGTCTTACAATTTAGAACCCATTTATGGCGTTACTTTAGCATTATTACTATTCCCAGAAAACGAAACTATGAGTCCCCAATTCTACTATGGTGCGCTTATTATTTTGGCAACAGTAGTGATGGATGCGTACTTAAAAAACAAAAGTCAAAACACAGTTAATACGCAAAATTGATTTAAGGTTTTATATTCTCTTTCATTATCCGTAATTTTGCAGTCAACATAAAAATTGAGTCTACATTTCAAGAATTTTAACGAATTTAAAAAGAAATTTATGTAGGTTTGTAGGCTAACTAAAATTAAACTTAAGTTTCAATGGAATATTTAGAATTTGAACTTCCAATTAAAGAACTTCAAGATCAATTACAGAAATGTGAAATCATCGGTGAAGAAAGTGATGTAGATGTTACTGAGACCTGTAAGAAAATTGAAAAGAAATTAGTTGAAACCAAAAAAGAGATATACAAAAATCTTACTGCTTGGCAACGTGTACAATTATCACGTCACCCAAACAGGCCATACACTTTAGATCATATCAATGCACTTTGCGGTGAAACATTTTTAGAACTTCACGGGGATAGAAACGTAAAAGACGACAAAGCAATGATTGGTGGTTTAGGGAAAATTGGTGATCAAACGTATATGTTTATTGGGCAACAAAAAGGATATAATACAAAAACACGTCAATTTCGTAACTTTGGAATGCCTAATCCAGAAGGCTATCGTAAAGCATTACGCTTAATGAAATCTGCTGAGAAATTTGGAATTCCAGTAGTATCACTTATTGATACTCCAGGAGCATACCCAGGATTAGAAGCTGAAGAACGCGGACAAGGAGAAGCAATTGCTCGTAATATTTTAGAGATGACACGTCTTAAAGTGCCAATTATCACTATTATTATTGGTGAAGGTGCTTCAGGTGGAGCTTTAGGAATAGGTGTTGGGGATCGTGTATTAATGTTAGAAAACACTTGGTACTCGGTAATTTCACCAGAATCTTGTTCGTCAATTTTATGGCGTAGTTGGGAGTATAAAGAACAAGCAGCTGATGCTTTAAAATTAACTGCTCCAGACATGAAAAGACTAAAACTTGTTGATGGTATCATAAAAGAACCTTTAGGAGGTGCACATACTGATAGACCAAAAACTTTTCTTGCTGTAAAAGATACTATTGAAAAAGTATATGCAGAATTAAAAGAATTATCTACAGTAGATTTAGTAAACCAACGTATGGATAAATACGCAAACATGGGAGTTTATAAAGGATAAGCCTCTTTTTTTAATACAAAATAAAAAAAAACTGAAGTAATGTACTTCGGTTTTTTTTGTCGCTATTAACAATAAAATTAAGTTATTAACAGTTAAATTGTTGATGGATTGTTGAGATTGAAATTGTTAAAATCACCAAAAATCTTTACAATTTAACTACATTCGCATCTTATGAAGCAACCCAACCAAATGCAAGGCTATAAAGTAGATAAAAGTACACTAATTAGCTTAGAGAAAGGAAAGATACCGCCTCAGGCAACTGATTTAGAGGAGGTTGTTCTTGGTGCGATGATGATTGATAAAAAAGGGGTAGATGAAGTTATTGACATCTTAAGCCCTGATGCATTTTATAAAGAAGCACACAAAGTTATATTTGAAGCTATTTTTAAATTATTTGAAAATAGTGAACCTGTCGATTTATTGACTGTGTCTACACAGTTAAAAAAAGATGCGAAATTAGAAATAGCAGGAGGAGATTTTTACTTAATTTCTCTAACGCAACGTGTGTCATCTTCTGCTCACATTGAATTTCATGCACGTATTATTCTTCAAAAATATATTCAACGTAGTTTAATTAAAATTTCAAATGAAATTATTGAAGAAGCTTACGATGAAACTAAAGATGTTTTTGATTTATTAGATACTGCAGAATCTAAACTATACGAGGTTACACAAGGAAACGTAAAGAAATCTACCGAAACCGCGCAAAGTTTAGTAATTCAAGCCAAAAAGAAAATTGAAGAAATTTCTAATCAAGAAGGACTTAGCGGTATTCCAACAGGATTTACTAAGCTAGATAAGTTAACTTCTGGTTGGCAACCCAGTGATTTAATTATTATTGCAGCACGTCCAGGTATGGGTAAAACCGCCCTAACCTTAACTATGGCAAGAAATATTGCGGTTGATCAAAATATACCTGTAGCATTTTTCTCTCTAGAGATGGCATCTGTACAGTTAATTACACGTTTAATATCTAGTGAAACTGGTTTATCTTCGGAAAAACTAAGAACAGGAAAACTAGAAAAACACGAATGGGAACAACTTAACGTTAAAGTAAAAACCTTAGAGAAAGCACCTTTATTTATTGATGATACACCATCACTTTCTATCTTTGATTTACGTGCAAAAGCAAGACGTTTAGCCTCTCAATACGGTATAAAAATGATTATGATTGATTACTTGCAGTTAATGACCGCAGGTGGAAGTCAGAAAGGGGGAGGAAATCGTGAACAAGAAATATCAATGATTTCTCGTAACCTTAAAGCCTTGGCAAAAGAACTTATGTTACCTGTAATTGCTTTATCACAATTATCTCGTGCCGTTGAAACACGTGGAGGAAGCAAAAGACCTTTACTTTCCGATTTACGTGAATCTGGAGCGATTGAGCAAGATGCCGATATTGTAAGTTTTATTTACAGACCCGAATATTATAAGATTGACGAATGGGATGATGAAGAACGTTCGCCAACCGAAGGTCAAGGAGAGTTTATTGTTGCAAAACACAGAAATGGTGGATTAGAAAATATCCGATTGAAATTTATTGGACACTTAGGTAAGTTTGATAATTTAGATGATTTTGATACCCCTTTTGATAATGAATTCCATTCAAAAATGAATGCCGGTGAAAGTGATGACAGTTTTAAACCTAGTAACTTTACACCATCTGCTCAAGATGCTTTTGGAGACCCAGATGATAGTGGCGTACCATTTTAAACCTGACAGTAACTTTATCGTAAAATTGAAACAATAGGTTATATAAAATTTAGTAAAAAAAACTTGAAGTTTTCGTAAGTTAATAATAGCTTTTTCTACTAAATTTGTACCTGTTGAAAAAAGAAGATTATCTCATGTTAGAGCAAAGACGCACCACAAATTTCTTGTTACTTATCATTGTAATTCCTTTAGTGTTTTATTTACTAAAAATACTATCGTTTATATTTATACCATTGGTATTTTCAATGTTTATTGCATTGTTATTTTTACCATTAATGCGTTGGTTAGGAAAACGTAAATTACCAAAATCTGCAAGCATTGTGGTTGTGGTGTTATTAATTATTGGAGGTTTAGCACTAGGGGGCGAACTTATAAAATTATCTAGCAAGCAAATTATATCTTCTGATACCATGTTTTTTGAAAATGCTGAAACTAAACTTAGTGATGCAAAACTATATTTAATATCTACATACGGTATTGAGTTTAATGACGATAAAAGCTTAATTGCTCAATTTGTTGAAAAAGACAACCTAGGCTCTACAGTCGATTTTCTTCGTAAATTTTTAACCACCATTCTTATGACAGCCTTTTTTGTTGTGCTTTGGTTGGCCGAATCTATTAACGTACAAAAACTATTAAATAATACCATTTTAAAACTTAAACATGCATCGGTAAAGACTTTTATGAAAATTGAAAACGACTTAATTACTTTTATTAAAGTGAAGTTTTTTGTGAGTTTTCTTACAGGTGTTGGTACCGGATTAGCTTGTTTCTTTTTTGACGTAAGTTTTCCAATATTTTGGGGGCTATTTGCATTTGCCATTAATTTTGTTCAAATGGTAGGCTCATTTGCAACGGTAATCTTACTTTCTATTTTTGCTTTTGTAGAATTAGATCCTACAAGTACATTATTCTTTTTTATAATTTCAATAACAGGTGTGCAAGTATTGTTTGGTGCCATTTTAGAACCTATATTTATGGGAAAATCATTCTCTATAAATATTATTACTGTATTGGTTATGCTAATGCTTTGGGGTTTTATTTGGGGAATTCCAGGACTTATTATGGCGATTCCTATTACTGTATTTCTTAAAATTATTTTAGAGCAATTTCCAAGTACAAAGCGAATAGCTAGTCTGCTTTCAGGAAAATAATACACGCCTTAGGTTAAATATATTTTAAAGCTATTTTAAGAGGTTAAATTTTAAGTATCTTTAGGCTATGAAGAAATTATGCTGCGTATTTATTTTGTTATTGATTTCCATGCAAACTTTTGCATCCTATATTCTCATCCCTATGGATGCAGACGGACAAGAGAATCATTTAAAAGCGTATGGAGTTACCTATTGGACACTAGAAAAACAACTTAAAGTAAAATGGCTGTTAAATTATAGAGGTGGTTCTTTTTTACTTCCTAATACCGAAGATCTACAACGCGAATGCCAAATTAGAGGTGTAAGTTTTGAAGTGATTTCAAACTCTAAAGCCGAAGAAATATTACAACTTATAGCAAGTCCATCACAAAATATGGAAGCTGTAGTTTTAGAAAAAGCACCTAAAATTGCTGTGTATACACCTAACGGAAAATTACCTTGGGATGATGCGGTAACTATGGTATTAACTTATGCCGAAATTCCTTACGAAACCATATATGATGAAGAAGTGCTTAATGATGCGCTAATTTTATATGATTGGTTACATTTACACCACGAAGATTTTACTGGACAGTATGGTAAATTTTATCGTTCGTTTAAATCTGCCGCTTGGTATATTGACGAAAAAAAATCTGCCGAAGCACGTGCTTTAGCTTTAGGTTATGCGAAAGTTTCGGAAGAAAAATTAGCAGTCGCAAAAAAGATAAAAGATTATGTAGTTGGAGGCGGATTTATGTTTGCCATGTGTAGTGCAACCGATAGTTTTGATATTGCATTAAGTGCAGATGGCGTGGATATTTGCGAACCTATGTTTGATGGAGATGGGAGTGATGCTAGTTATCAAAATGAAATAGACTACAGTAAAACAATGGCTTTTAAGGATTATATTTTAGAACGTAACCCTAATGTGTATGAGTTTTCATCAATTGATATGACTCAAAAACGTAAAATTCCAAAAACAACAGATTATTTTAGTTTAATGCAGTTTTCGGCAAAATGGGATCCTGTTCCAACCATGTTAAATCAAAACCATACTGCGTTAGTGAAAGGTTTTATGGGACAAACTACATCATTTACTAGAACCGAAATTAAAAGTAATGTATTGATTTTGGGCGAAAACAAAACAAATAAAGAAGCTAAATATATTCATGGAATTAAAGGGAAAGGTTTTTTTACATTCTATGGCGGTCATGATCCGGAAGATTATACACATAGAGTTGGTGATCCAAAAACAGAACTCGATTTGCACCCTACATCTCCAGGTTATCGATTAATACTAAACAACGTATTATTTCCTGCTGCTAAAAAGAAAAAACAAAAAACGTAATATGAAATATGTTTTTTATATCATTTTTAGTCTAACCTATTTTATGTCTTCTGCTCAAAATGATTCAATTTTAATAATTGGAGACCATTTAATTAATGAAAATAAATTAAATGGAGCAATAACTCATTATAATAGGTTTTTGGTTAAGGCATTGCATTCTAAAAATAACGAAAATCAAATATATGCCTATTTAGGTTTAGCCGAAGCTTATAAGCTAAAGTTAGATTATGATACCGCTTTAGAGAATTATACACTAGCTTACAAAGCAATAAAAAACAATGATAATAAGCAATTAGAATTTTTGTATCATGTTAAAATGGGGGAGTTTTATAGAAAAAGAACCTTATTTTTAAATGCTATAAAAGAGCTTAATATGGCAGATAGAATCTTGAAAAATAATAAGATTAAGGATTTGTACTTGGCTAAATATTACAATAGAAAAGCGGCACTTTTTACTGAGTATTATAATATTAATGATTCTACGATTTTTTATGCTAATAAATCTTTAAAGCTTGCCAAAAAAATTGATGACAAAGATAATATTTTTTATTCTACATTAGAAATTGCTTCTGTATATGAACGTTTAAAAGCGTATGACAAATCCATTGTTTATTTTGAAGAATTAATAGCCTATGCAAAAGTAAACAGATTGATACAGCATCAGGCAGATGCATATATTAGTTATACAAGCTTATTAATAAAAATGAAGTCGTATCAAAAAGCGCTAAACCAATCTTTGATAGCTTTAAAATTTTCAGAAGAAAATAATTTACTCTATAACGAAAATATCTTCACCATAAACGTCTACGAATGTTATAATGCGTTAGGGAATTCAAAAAAAGCTTTTGAATATTTAGAACACAGATTAGCACTAACTGAACGCTATTACAAACAAGAACACAATCAGTTTTTATTCGAATTAGAAGAAAAATATAAACTCACCGAAAAAGAGAATCAAATTATAATTAACAATTTAGAATTAGATAATAAAAACAAAGAGTTAGCATCTAGTGAAGTAAAACTCTATATAAGTGGTGTGTTATTTTTGACAACTATTTTAATTGCTTTATTTATTGCTTATTTCCTTAGAGTTTCAAAAGAAAACAACAAAAAATTACAAGCATTATCTAAGGATAACGAATTTTTATTAAGTGAAGCCAATCATCGCATTAATAATAATTTACAATTGGTGATTATTTTAATATCCAATCAATTAAAAAAAGCTTCAGAAAAAGAACAATTTCAACTTAAAAATATCTTAACTAAAGTTGAAGCTATTTCTACACTTCACAGACATTTATATACAAATGAAGACAAAAAGGAAGTTGAAATAAAAAAATACCTCAATGATGTGAAAATTAGTTTTTTTGATGTTTTTAAAGAGAACGAAATTACAACTCATTTTAAAATGGTATCTGTAAAATTACCAACAGATTACGCCATGTATCTTGGCTTATTACTTACTGAACTCTGCATAAACTCCATAAAACACGCATTTACCAAACAAGAAAACAGACAAATTAATTTTGAATTATCTTACAAGGAGAGTATCTTGTATTTTAATTATAGTGATAACGGAACGGTATCCATTAGTAAAGATATTAAACCTAAATTAATAGATAAAATCTGTCGACAATTGGAAATAAAATATACTATAAAAACGCGTAATGGTTTTTCATTTTCATTTGAAAAAGAACTCATCAATGACTAAGCTTTTAAACACAAAAATACTGATTGTAGAGGATGATGTAATTATATCGGATTACATTTTAGAACTTCTAGAGGAAGACGGTTTTATAAATGTAAAAATTGCAAATACAAAAGAAGATGCTATAAAACTGATGGCCAACTTTCTTCCAGATATTATTTTAATGGATATTAACTTAAAAGGAATAAATTCAGGGATAGAATTGTCACAATCTAAAAATAGTAATGCCAATGTTATTTTTATTACAGGTCAATACGATTTTTCTTTAATGGATCAAGCCTTAAAGACAAACCCCGATGCGTATTTAACTAAGCCTATAAAACGTGTAGATTTATTAGCCTCTATAAGTTTAGCAATTCAAAAAAAGAAAGAGTATAGTTTTAATTTTAAAAATGGCTATGATACAATTAATTTAGAATTTTCAAAAATTAGATATTTTGTTGCCGATGGTAACTATGTAAATATTTTAACCGATTCTAAAAAATATACTATTCGTCAATCTTTAGGTTTAATTATTGAACAATTACCTACAGATATGTTTAAGCAATCACACCGTTCTTATATTATAAATGTCGATAAAATACAACGTATAACATCAAACACAATAATTATAAATAACGTTGAAATCCCGCTTTCACGTTCCTTTTCAAAACAGTTTAAATAGTTCTTTATATACAAAGTATTGTGTCTGGTTTCACTGCGTTTGAATTTTATAAATTAAAATTTTAACTTTTAGGTATTATTAATCATTAATTTAAAAACAGCGATATCTTAATGGAAATCGCTGTTTTTGTTTTGTAGTCATTCAGATACAAAGTATTGCATTTCATCACTTGTTTTTTGTATTTCATGGATTAAAATTTAGATTTGACGTGTTATTAATCATTATAAATTTTAAAATATGAATTTAAAAAACTACTTTTTCATCTTGGTGTTCTTATGCCATTTTATGTCTTTCGGACAAACGCTAGATCAGCAAAATATTGCTGATGTAACTACAGACCTCTCTAGTAGCGATGACAACTTAGGAGGACAATCTTTTACAGCAGGATTAACAGGAAAACTATCTCAAGTTAATTTTAAAGTAAAAAGAAATACATCAAATATACTTGATGTTAATTTTGAAATTGCTATTTATGAAGGTGATGGGTATACAGGTAATTTATTAGGAACGGCATCTAAAGCTATGTTTTTAGGAGGAGAAGGCATCTCTATTCATGAGGTAACTGTACCAATTTCTACAGATATAGCAGTTGTAAGTGGTACAATGTATACATTCCGTATTTATAACCCTAATACACAAAATAACCCTGATATACAAAACCTAGATATTCAAACTACAGGTAATGATTATGAAGATGGAATAATTTATTATTCAAATGGCCAAAATGGATTTGCTTCTTTTGCAGATTTATGGTTTAAAACCTATGTAACTGAAGGTATACCAGGACCAACAGTAGAAGCACAATCTTTTTGTGTGGGAGCTACGGTAGATGATTTAGTTGCAACAGGAACTAATTTACAATGGTATTCAAGTGAAACAAGTACTTATGCATTGAGTGATAATTCGTCTTTATATACATCAACATTTTATGTGTCTCAAATTGTTGATGGTACAGAAAGTGATAGAATAGCAGTAAGTGTTACTATTTATAATGCAGGTTCAGCACCAAGTGTAGATTCTCCAGTGATATATATACAAGGTGATACAGCAATACCTTTAACAACCAATTATTATGGTGAAGGTCAATTATGGTATACAAGTGCAATAGGAGGTGAAGGAAGTACCGAAGCACCAACACCAGATACTTCAGAGTTAGGGTCAACTTCATATTGGGTTGCTATTCAAAATGATTTTGGTTGCGAAACAGATCGTTCAGAATTAGTTGTAAATATTGTTGAATATTCTGTTGGAGATTATGCGAAATTTGATGTAGATACCTATTCTACTTTTGCTAATAGTATTGATGTTACAGGAGATTTTACTATTGAAACATGGGTTAAACCTACCATTGGATCAACTTATATTGATGATGAATATAACGTAGATAGTGAAGAAATTGCAGGAGGAACAATAATTTCTGGAATTATTAATATTGAAGCTAATAATAACTCAGTTTTTAATGTAGATCAATATGGACAACTTGTATTTGCTATTTTTGGTAACATGGAAACGGAACCAGATTTGTTATTTTCTGTAAACTCTATTACTGGTGACAATTGGCACCATATTGCTGTAACTAGAAGCGCAGGAGTTTATAGTTTATATATTGATGGGATTTTAGATAATTCATCTTCAGACTTACCACTTATAGATTTATCCTTTTTAGGAATTGGTGCACCTCAAGCTATGCCTTTTAGTGGAGGTATAGATGACTTGCGTATTTGGAGTGTAGCAAAAACAGAAAATGAATTAGCTACTAATAAGAATTGCGAGTTATCAGGAACAGAAACAGGATTACTTGCATACTATAAATTTAATCAAGGTATAGCTAACGGAGATAATACTACCGAAACCGTAATTATAGATGCATCTTCAAACGCTAATCATGCCTCATTAAACGGATTTGATTTATCAGGAACATCTTCTAATTTTTTATCAGGCTCACTTGTAGGACCAAAAGCTACAATTACTGTTCAACCTCAATATCAAACATTATCTGCAACAGATGAGTCTATATCTTTTAGTGTTACAGCAACAAATGCTAATACCTATCAATGGCAAATTGGTTTTGATTACCCTGAAGGGGTACAGTGGGAGAGTTTATCTGATGGCTTTACAGATCCAGAAGTTTCAGGAGCTACAACAAATACATTAACATTTTCAGGAGAAGGTTTAAGTATTATTAATGAATTTAAGTTTAGAGTTGTAATAAATGGAAGTACAAGTTGTGAAACAATTTCAAATGAAGTTGAAATTACCGAAACAACTTTAGGACTTGTTAGTAATGAATTAGAAAACGTTAAGATATTTCCAAACCCAACACATAATACGGTTTCAATAGCTTTACCAAATGCTGAAGACACTAAAATTTCAGTATACGATTTAAACGGAAGATTACTATTACAACAATCACATACAAGTGCTCAAATTAATATCAATTTAGCAACTTATGCTGTAGGGGTTTACTTATTAAAAGTAGAAACTAATAATAGCGAAGTTATTAAACGTGTAATAAAACAATAAGCTTGCAGTTTTTAATATTCAATTTTATGAAAGCGATACCCCCTAATAGGTATCGCTTTTTTTTATAGGTTGACTAAAATTATATTTTGTGTATTAAAAGAAGATTTTTTTAGAAAACAGCTTTTTTTGAAACTACTTAAGTATTAGTAGGTAAGAAAAAACATACAAAAAATAAACTTTTTTTAATTACCATTCACATACATAAAAAGGTAACTCACACCACTTTTTTTGAGTTTACCTATTTTAAAATTACCTTTGAGTAGAAGTAAATATAAATTTCTATTAATTTTTTATGAGGGTAAAAGTATTAATTTGTCAAGAAATTTAAAAATAAAAAAAGCGTTGTCTTAATTGACAACGCTTTTTGTTTGTTTAAAAACTAGAAAATACTGCGATTATTTAATATGGAAATACCTGAAACTATCTCTTAATTTAAAGTTCTCTTTCTAATTGCTATAAAAAAACTTAAAATTTAAATAGCGTTTATTAGCACCTATTTATATATTCTAATAAAAATGGCTAGATGAAGTTTTTTACTCAATATATTTAATGCTGTTTCAATATTTTTA
Organism: Lacinutrix undariae; assembly: GCF_052934785.1. NCBI lineage: Bacteria > Pseudomonadati > Bacteroidota > Flavobacteriia > Flavobacteriales > Flavobacteriaceae > Lacinutrix > Lacinutrix undariae. The sequence continues at coordinate 34,266 of NZ_CM128809.1, read as the reverse complement.
ATAATATACAAATAGAGTAAGAGGAAGTAAATTAGTTACTACGGCTTTCAACAATTAGATTTTTTAAAACAACTTCTACCCCAAAATTATCGTTATTCTTGGTTTCAAAATTTGAAATAGCTTTTACATCTTGGTGAGCATTTGCCATAGCATAACTGTATTTTGCACATTTCAACATTTCTAAATCGTTATTGTAATCACCAAAAGCCATCGTTTCAGAAGGCGTAATATTATAACGCTTTTGTAAAAATGTAAGTGCGTTACCTTTGTTAGTAACCGCTTCAGAAATATCCACCCAATTATTTCCAGAAACCACAACATTAAGGTCAGGTTTTAAATGTTTTACTAACGGAAAAATATAAGCTTCAGAATTACTAGGATGATATAACGCTATTTTAATAACATCATCTTTAATCTCTGCTAACGAATCAATAATAGTATAAACCGAATAATATTCAGAAAAAACAGATATCAATTCATCAGATGCTCTAACTATAAACGCTTGGTCTTTGGTACAAAAAATAGGGTAGGTGTTATCAATATTAGTAACTAAATCATATAAATCTGATAACCTATCAGGATTAATAATATGAGACATAAGTACTTTTTCATCTTTAATAACCAAACCACCATTTTCGGCAACTATAATTATATCGTCCTGTATCGTTTTAAGCTTTTTAACAATACTATAATAAGGTCTGCCACTAGCAGCAACAAATAGAATGTTTTGCTGCTTCAAGTCTTTAAATATTTCAAAAAAACTAGCACTAACTTCATGATTAGAGTTTAGTAAAGTGCCATCCATATCGGTGACAACCATTTTTACATGCTTCATATTTTATAGTTTTAGGGGCTTTAAATTATTTTGAAATAAATTTAAATAAAAAAGACCGATTCAAATAAATGAATCGGTCTTATCTTAATAAGCGAATTGTTGTTATTATTTAGGCTAAAGCCTTATTTTACTTTGTTTACTATAGCTTCAAAAGCTTCTGGGCTATTCATTGCTAAATCAGCAAGAACCTTACGGTTCAATTCGATATTGTTAGCTTTAAGTTTTCCCATAAATCTTGAATAAGTCATTCCATGTAATCTAGCTCCTGCGTTAATACGCATGATCCATAATGAACGGAATGTTCTCTTTTTTACTCTACGGTCTCTATACGAGTATTGCATCGCTTTGTCAACCGCATTTTTTGCTACTGTCCAAACGTTTTTACGTCTTCCGAAGTAACCTTTTGCTTGCTTAAGAACCTTTTTTCTTCTGGCTCTTTTTGCTACTGAATTTACTGATCTTGGCATTCTTTTAAATTGTTTTTTTGTAGTAGGCGATCACTAATGTGATACTTTGTATTATTGTTTTGCCTAACTCCAGGGTTTATAATTTTTGTTAACCGATTAAAACTTTAGATTACTTTAAACGTAATAAAGTTTTAATATTGTTCTCATCTGCTTTATGTACTAAACCATCATGAGTTAATTTAAGCTTACGCTTTTTAGATTTTTTTGTCAAAATGTGACTCTTAAATGCGTGCTTTCTTTTAATTTTACCGGTACCAGTTAGTTTAAAACGTTTTTTGGCACTCGATTTAGTTTTCATTTTAGGCATTTTCTCCTAGTTTTAATTTACTCTTCGCTTATTATTTTTATAAGATAGTTGAATAGTATTCAACGTCTATTTTACTTTCTTAGGTGCGATGAACATTGTCATACGCTTTCCTTCTAATTTAGGCATTTGTTCAACCTTACCAAATTCTTCAAGATCTTGGGCTAACTTTAATAAAAGTATTTGTCCTTGTTCTTTAAAAACGATTGATCGTCCTTTAAAAAACACAAATGCTTTTAGTTTAGCGCCTTCCTTTAGGAATTTTTCGGCATGCTTCTTTTTAAACTCATAGTCATGGTCATCTGTTTGAGGACCAAAACGTATCTCTTTTACCACAACTTTGGTGGCCTTAGATTTAAGAGCCTTGTCTCGTTTCTTTTGTTCGTAAAGAAACTTCTTATAATCCATAACCTTACATACAGGCGGATCAGCTTTTGGTGATATTTCTACTAGATCTAATCCTTGCTCGTCGGCAAGGGCCAATGCTTGTTTTGTTTGGTAAATACCAACTTCAACATTGTCTCCTACAAGTCTTACCTTTTCGGCTCTAATCTTAGCATTTATATTATGCTGATCTTCTTTCTGTACTCTTCTAAAGTTATTTCTGTTTCTACGTATTGCTATGGCTCAAAAATTTTAGTTAAACTTATTTTTTTATTTCTATTTAAAGGTCTTTAATGTCTTTTTTACTTCGTTTTCCACGATTATTGAGAAGTCATCTACACTAATTGTGCCCAAATCTTCTCCTCCGTGTTTACGAACAGAAATCATGTTTTCTGCTTCTTCTTGCTCTCCAATGATAATCATATAGGGGATTTTCTGCATTTCGGCTTCCCTAATTTTCTTACCAATGGTCTCATTCCTGTTATCTACCAGAGCGCGAATTTCGTGATTTTCTAACAGATTTAAAACTTTTTCTGAATATTTTTCATATTTCTCACTTAATGAAAGTATAATTACCTGTTCTGGCATCAACCAAAGTGGGAAATTTCCACCTGTATGTTCCAGTAAAATTGCGATAAATCTTTCCATACTTCCAAAAGGAGCACGGTGAATCATTACGGGTCTGTGTAACTCATTGTCGCTACCTTTATACGTTAAATCAAAACGTTCTGGTAAGTTATAGTCTACTTGTATAGTTCCTAGCTGCCACTGTCTTCCTAAGGCGTCTTTCACCATGAAGTCTAACTTTGGTCCGTAAAAAGCGGCTTCACCTGTTTCAATAACGTAATTAAGATTTTTATCTTTTGCGGCGTTAATGATAGCTTGCTCTGCTTTTTCCCAGTTTTCTAGACTTCCTATATATTTTTCAGGATTTTCAGGATCTCTTAGCGATACTTGTGCTGTAAAATTTTCAAAACCTAAAGATCCAAATACATAAAGAACTAAATCTATAACATCTTTAAATTCTTTATCTAATTGATCTGGTGTACAAAAAATATGCGCATCATCTTGAGTAAAACCTCTTACACGAGTTAATCCATGTAATTCTCCACTTTGCTCATATCTATAAACGGTACCAAATTCAGCAAAACGTTTAGGTAGTTCTTTATATGAAAAAGGCTTACTATTATAAATCTCACAGTGATGTGGGCAGTTCATTGGTTTTAATAAAAACTCTTCACCTTCATTTGGCGTTCCAATAGGTTGAAAACTATCAGCACCATATTTTGCATAGTGGCCAGAAGTTTCATAAAGTTCTTTTTGCCCAATATGTGGCGTAACAACCATTTCGTAACCTGCTTTCTTTTGTGCAGCTTTCAAAAAGTTTTCAAGACGCTCGCGTAATGCAGCTCCTTTTGGTAACCAAAGAGGTAAACCTTGACCAACTCTTTTAGAAAAAGTGAATAATTCTAACTCTTTTCCTAATTTTCTATGATCACGTTTTTTAGCCTCTTCTAATAAAGCTAAATATTCAGTTAATTCCTTTTGCTTCGGAAACGTAATTCCGTAAATTCTAGTTAACTGTTTGTTTTTTTCATCACCTCTCCAGTAAGCTCCGGCTACAGATAAAAGTTTTATAGCTTTTATAATACCAGTATGTGGTATGTGGCCTCCTCTACATAAATCGGTGAAAGTAGAATGATCACAAAATGTAATTGTACCATCCTCTAAGTTCTCAATCAACTCTACTTTATATTCGTTGTTTTGAGATTTATATAATTCTAGTGCTTCAGCTTTTGTAGCCGAACGCATTTTAAATTCATGCTTACCTCTTGCTATTTCTAGCATTTTAGTCTCTATCTTTTTAAAATCTTTATCAGAAATAGTATGATCTCCAAAATCTACATCATAATAAAAACCATTCTCAATAGCAGGACCAATAGATAATTTTACACCAGGATATAACTCCTCAAGTGCTTGAGCCAATACGTGAGAAGAAGAATGCCAAAATGCTTTCTTTCCCTCAACATTTGTCCAGGTATATAAAACTAACGCACCATCCGTTTGTAAAGGAGTAGTGGTTTCAATAGTTTCTTTATTAAAACTTGCCGAAATAACGTTTCTAGCAAACCCTTCACTAATACTTTTTGCAACATCCATTGGTGTTACACCTTTTTCAAAGCGCTTTACAGTGCCGTCTGGTAATGTAATATCTATCATTTATACTCTTTCTATGAATTTTAAGATAACAAAGATACTATGATATATACAGACAT
>NZ_CM128809.1:25000-27500 GCF_052934785.1 Lacinutrix undariae | reverse complement strand
GATTAGCTCAGCTGGCTAGAGCGCCTGCCTTGCACGCAGGAGGTCATCGGTTCGACTCCGATATTCTCCACGATTCTGTATTATTACAGAAAGAAGTTCATTGACATATTGAAAAAAGATACATAAAAATAAACCTTTATGATTACGTAAGTAATTATGAAGTTAAAAATAATAATTCGTAGTTAATTAGAGTTTACGAGCTCAATAATTAATTACAAACTCATTAAAAGACAAAAGTACAATAAGCTAAATAAGGGCGTATGGGGAATGCCTTGGCTCTCAGAGGCGATGAAGGACGTGATAAGCTGCGAAAAGCTACGGGGATTGGCACATACAAATTGATCCGTAGATATCCGAATGGGGCAACCCGGTATATTGAAGATATATCATGCCGTAAGGCAAGCAAACCCGGAGAACTGAAACATCTAAGTACCCGGAGGAGAAGAAAACAAAAGTGATTCCGTAAGTAGTGGCGAGCGAACGCGGATTAGCCCAAACCAATATTGTTACGGCAATATTGGGGTTGTAGGACCACGATATTAGAAGCATGATGAATTAGAATTGTTTGGAAAGACAAGCCGTAGACGGTGATAGCCCGGTATAAGTAAAGATTGTGGATATAGTGGTATCCTGAGTAGTGCGGGACACGTGTAATCCTGTATGAATTTGGCGGGACCATCCGTTAAGGCTAAATACTCCTGAGAGACCGATAGTGAACTAGTACCGTGAGGGAAAGGTGAAAAGAACCCTGAATAAGGGAGTGAAAAAGATCCTGAAACCATACGCTTACAAGCGGTCGGAGCCCTTTGGGGTGACGGCGTGCCTTTTGCATAATGAGCCTACGAGTTACCGTTGCTAGCAAGGTTAAGTGATTAAGTCACGGATCCGTAGCGAAAGCGAGTCTGAATAGGGCGCTTTAGTTAGTAGTGGTAGACGCGAAACCGTGTGATCTACCCATGGGCAGGGTGAAGCTGTGGTAACACACAGTGGAGGCCCGAACCGGTTGACGTTGAAAAGTCTTCGGATGACCTGTGGGTAGGGGTGAAAGGCCAATCAAACTCGGAAATAGCTCGTACTCCCCGAAATGCATTTAGGTGCAGCGTTGATTTATAGTTTTATAGAGGTAGAGCTACTGATTGGATGCGGGGGCTTCACCGCCTACCAATTCCTGACAAACTCCGAATGCTATAAAATGTTAATCAGCAGTGAGGGCATGGGTGCTAAGGTCCATGTCCGAGAGGGAAAGAACCCAGACCATCAGCTAAGGTCCCCAAATATATGTTAAGTTGAATAAACGAGGTTGAACTGCTTAGACAGCTAGGATGTTGGCTTGGAAGCAGCCATTCATTTAAAGAGTGCGTAACAGCTCACTAGTCGAGCGGTTCGGCATGGATAATAATCGGGCATAAACATATTACCGAAGCTATGGATTTATAATTTATTATAAGTGGTAGGGGAGCATTGTAGTGTCGTCGAAGGTGTTCTGTGAGGGATGCTGGAGAAGCTACAAAAGAAAATGTAGGCATAAGTAACGATAATGCGGGCGAGAAACCCGCACACCGAAAGACTAAGGTTTCCTCAGCTATGCTAATCAGCTGAGGGTTAGTCGGGACCTAACGCGAACCCGAAAGGGGAAGTGGATGGACAACAGATTAATATTTCTGTACCTGCTCTCATTAAAAGTGACGGAGGCGAAAAGTTAGTGCGTACTGACGGAATAGTACGTTGAAGCGAGTGGTAACACCGCGATAGTACACTGAGACTACGGTCAAGGTGATAATCTAGCAAATCGACTTCCAAGAAAAGCGAGAGAAGCAGCCCGTACCCTAAACCGACACAGGTAGTTGGGATGAGAATTCTAAGGTGCTCGAGAGATTCATGGTTAAGGAACTAGGCAAAATTGACCCGTAACTTCGGGAGAAGGGTCGCCCACAGTAATGTGGGCCGCAGTGAAAAGGTCCAGGCGACTGTTTATCAAAAACACAGGGCTCTGCTAAATCGAAAGATGATGTATAGGGCCTGACACCTGCCCGGTGCTGGAAGGTTAAGTGGAGGGTTTAGAAGTTTACTTCGAAGATCTGAAATGAAGCCCCAGTAAACGGCGGCCGTAACTATAACGGTCCTAAGGTAGCGAAATTCCTTGTCGGGTAAGTTCCGACCTGCACGAATGGTGTAACGATCTGGACACTGTCTCAACCATGAGCTCGGTGAAATTGTAGTATCGGTGAAGATGCCGATTACCCGCTGTGGGACGAAAAGACCCCGTGCACCTTTACTATAGCTTAGTATTGGTTTTGGATAAGTAATGTGTAGGATAGGTGGGAGACTATGAAGTGGCGTCGCTAGGCGTTGTGGAGTCATTGTTGAAATACCACCCTTTGCTTATCTAGAGTCTAACCTTCAATGAAGGGACAGTGCTTGGTGGGTAGTTTGACTGGGGTGGTCGCCTCCAAAAGAGTAACGGAGGCTTCTAAAGGTTCCCTCAGCACGCTTGGTAACC
>NZ_CM128809.1:0-20000 GCF_052934785.1 Lacinutrix undariae | reverse complement strand
CGGGCATAAACATATTACCGAAGCTATGGATTTATAATTTATTATAAGTGGTAGGGGAGCATTGTAGTGTCGTCGAAGGTGTTCTGTGAGGGATGCTGGAGAAGCTACAAAAGAAAATGTAGGCATAAGTAACGATAATGCGGGCGAGAAACCCGCACACCGAAAGACTAAGGTTTCCTCAGCTATGCTAATCAGCTGAGGGTTAGTCGGGACCTAACGCGAACCCGAAAGGGGAAGTGGATGGACAACAGATTAATATTTCTGTACCTGCTCTCATTAAAAGTGACGGAGGCGAAAAGTTAGTGCGTACTGACGGAATAGTACGTTGAAGCGAGTGGTAACACCGCGATAGTACACTGAGACTACGGTCAAGGTGATAATCTAGCAAATCGACTTCCAAGAAAAGCGAGAGAAGCAGCCCGTACCCTAAACCGACACAGGTAGTTGGGATGAGAATTCTAAGGTGCTCGAGAGATTCATGGTTAAGGAACTAGGCAAAATTGACCCGTAACTTCGGGAGAAGGGTCGCCCACAGTAATGTGGGCCGCAGTGAAAAGGTCCAGGCGACTGTTTATCAAAAACACAGGGCTCTGCTAAATCGAAAGATGATGTATAGGGCCTGACACCTGCCCGGTGCTGGAAGGTTAAGTGGAGGGTTTAGAAGTTTACTTCGAAGATCTGAAATGAAGCCCCAGTAAACGGCGGCCGTAACTATAACGGTCCTAAGGTAGCGAAATTCCTTGTCGGGTAAGTTCCGACCTGCACGAATGGTGTAACGATCTGGACACTGTCTCAACCATGAGCTCGGTGAAATTGTAGTATCGGTGAAGATGCCGATTACCCGCTGTGGGACGAAAAGACCCCGTGCACCTTTACTATAGCTTAGTATTGGTTTTGGATAAGTAATGTGTAGGATAGGTGGGAGACTATGAAGTGGCGTCGCTAGGCGTTGTGGAGTCATTGTTGAAATACCACCCTTTGCTTATCTAGAGTCTAACCTTCAATGAAGGGACAGTGCTTGGTGGGTAGTTTGACTGGGGTGGTCGCCTCCAAAAGAGTAACGGAGGCTTCTAAAGGTTCCCTCAGCACGCTTGGTAACCGTGCGTAGAGTGCAATGGCATAAGGGAGCTTGACTGAGAGACATACAGGTCGATCAGGTACGAAAGTAGAGCATAGTGATCCGGTGGTTCCGCATGGAAGGGCCATCGCTCAAAGGATAAAAGGTACGCCGGGGATAACAGGCTGATCTCCCCCAAGAGCTCATATCGACGGGGGGGTTTGGCACCTCGATGTCGGCTCGTCACATCCTGGGGCTGGAGAAGGTCCCAAGGGTTGGGCTGTTCGCCCATTAAAGTGGCACGCGAGCTGGGTTCAGAACGTCGTGAGACAGTTCGGTCTCTATCTACAGTGGGCGTTAGAAATTTGAGTGGATCTGACTCTAGTACGAGAGGACCGAGTTGGACTAACCTCTGGTGTATCTGTTGTTCCGCCAGGAGCATTGCAGAGTAGCTACGTTGGGAAAGGATAAGCGCTGAAAGCATATAAGCGCGAAACCTACCACAAGATGAGATTTCTTTAAAGGGTCGTGGGAGATTACCACGTTGATAGGCTATAGGTGTAAAGGCAGTAATGTCATAGCCAAGTAGTACTAATAACCCATAGGCTTATTGTACGCCTGTTTTTTATAAAGTACAGGATTATTAAAAATATTTATTATTATGTATGTGATCTATATGATCGTTTTTTCAATATGTTAAGATATTAGTGTTGCTTATTAATAACAACCAAAGATTTAAGGTGGTTATAGCGATGGGGCTCACCTCTTACCATTCCGAACAGAGAAGTTAAGCCCATTTGCGCCGATGGTACTGCATTATTGTGGGAGAGTAGGTCATCGCCTTTTTTAAGAGTCCTTCATAGTAATATGAAGGACTTTTTTTATGCCTTTTTTTTAGGAAAAACAACTAAAAACTGAGTAGAACAAAGTGAAAAAGAAGTACAGCAGACTACAAGAAATACAACTGTATTATATAAATACCAAAAAAAGCCAATACGTGATCGTATTGGCTTTTTTTGGTTATTACTGAAATGCTTACTGGTATGGTAAATGAAATTGGTGATTATAAGAATGCCGTTGGTGTTATTGCGGGAGTGATAGTAGCGACATCCTTTTTATGGGATTATAACGACTTGCTTTGTTATAATAGTGAATACGCTAAAACTGTATAATGTGTTTTGGCTGTGATGCCTAATAAAAAGATATAGTGGATAGCACGTTTTTTTTAAACCCGCCCAAAAGGTTAGAAATTATTTATTAAACATACTATCTGTTATTGTTTTTAATCCTTTGAAGGCAAAAAACATTGCTGAAAAACAGCCAATTATTCCTATAATTAGTATGGGAATATAAAGTGGTTTTTCGGTGTTACTGAATGCGATATATAGAAATGTTGGTCCTACAAACATACAGATGAGTGAAATCCCCATGAATTTGATACCTTTTACTAATAGTTCTTTGTTGGTGCGTTTGGTTTCTGGGTGACTGTTATTCATTTTTTGTATAATTTTGTATTGCTTTTCGAACGTTTTTGTGTTTTTCTAATAGTTTTTGTGCTTCTTGGTGTGTAATATTTAGTTCTTTTGTTATCATATTTATACCACGATTGACGAGTTTATGATTGCTTAGTTGCATATCGACCATTTTATTGCCTTTTATTTTACCTAGCTGAATCATTGTTGCTGTGGTAATCATATTTAAGACGAGCTTTTGTGCTGTTCCAGCTTTCATACGTGAGCTTCCTGTAACAAATTCTGGTCCTACAATAACATCAATAGGATATTGTCCCGTTTTAGATAAAGGACTTTGTGCATTACAACTAATGCTTCCTGTAATAATATTATTTTCATTACATTTTTTGAGTGTGTTTATAACGTATGGTGTGGTTCCGGAAGCTGCGATACCAACAACTACATCTTTACTTGTAATGTTGTACTCTTGTAAATCTTGCCAACCTTGTGTTGTTGAATCTTCGGCAAATTCTACTGCTTTTCTAATTGCAACATCTCCTCCTGCTATTAACCCAATTACGAGATCATGTGGAACTCCAAAGGTTGGTGGACATTCTGAAGCATCTAATATTCCTAATCTACCGCTTGTTCCTGCTCCTATATAAAATAGGCGTCCGCCTTTTTTAAGTTGCGTTACTATTTGTTTTACTAGAGTTTCAATTTGTGGTAGTGCTTTTTGAACCGCTTGGGGTACTAGTTTGTCTTCGTTATTTATATTTGTTAGAATCTGTTTTACATCCATTTTTTCTAAATGGTTGTAGTTTGAATCTTTTTCGGTAGTTTTTATAAATTCCATAGTTTCAAAAGTACGATTTTTAGTTTTATTGATTTAATATGTCACAAAAAAAGCACCCTAAACGGGTGCTTTATAATTTATTTTATTTGTTAAATGTTTAGTTTAACTCTGCAATAATAGTATTTAATGTTGCGCTTGGTCTCATTGCTTTTTCAAGAATTTCTTGATTTGCTTGGTAATAACCTTCAATATTTACTGCGTGTCCTTGAATATCGTTTAACTCGCTAACAATTTTGTTTTCGTTAGTTTTAAGATCTTCTGCAATTTTTTGAAATTCAGCTTTCAATTCTGGATCTTCTGTTTGGTTAGCTAAAGCTTCTGCCCAGTACATTGCTAAGTAAAAGTGACTTCCACGGTTATCTAATTCTCCAGTTTTACGACTAGGTCCTTTTTTGTTTTCTAATAATTTTTCGGTTGCTTGATCTAACGCATCTCCTAAAATTTTAGCTTTAGGGTTATTGTTTACTTGGCTAAAATGATCTAAAGAAACAGCAAGTGCTAAAAATTCACCTAAAGAATCCCAACGTAAGTGATTCTCTTCAATAAGTTGTTGTACGTGTTTTGGTGCAGATCCACCAGCTCCAGTTTCAAAAAGTCCACCACCATTCATTAAAGGAACGATTGATAACATTTTTGCACTTGTACCAACTTCTAATATTGGAAATAAATCTGTTAAGTAATCTCTTAATACGTTTCCTGAAACAGAAATTGTATCTAGACCGTCTTTTAATCTTTTACATGTAAATATTGTAGCATCGGTAGGCGATAAGATTCTTAAATCTAATCCGTTTGTATCGTGATCTTTTAAGTAAGTGTTTACTTTTTTGATTAATTCAGCATCATGTGCTCTATTTTCATCTAACCAAAAAACAGCAGGTGTTTGTGAAGCTCTTGCTCTTGTAACCGCTAATTTTACCCAGTCTTGAATTGGTGCATCTTTTGCTTGACACATTCTCCATATATCTCCAGCTTCAACGTTGTGTTGAATTAAGATATTTCCTTCAGCATCAACTACAGTTACAATTCCATCTGTAGCAATTTCAAAAGTTTTATCATGAGAACCATATTCTTCAGCTTTTTGAGCCATTAATCCAACGTTAGGAACTGTTCCCATTGTAGTAGGATCAAATGCTCCGTTTTCTTTACAGAATTGAATAGTTGCAGTATAAATACCTGCATAACTACTATCTGGAATTACTGCTTTAGTATCTTGAGCTTTTCCTTCTGCATTCCACATTTGTCCTGAGTTACGAATCATAGCTGGCATTGAAGCATCTATAATTACATCACTAGGTACGTGAAGGTTTGTAATTCCTTTATCAGAATTTACCATTGCTAATGCTGGACGAGCAGCAAATTCTGCATCGATATCTTTAAGTATTTCAGCTTTTTTATCTTCTGATAATTCGCTTAAGTTGGAAATTAAGTTTCCAAATCCATTATTAACATCTACTCCAATTTCTTCAAATGTTTGTGCATGTTTAGCAAATACATCTTTAAAGAATACACGAACAGCATGACCAAAAATAATTGGGTCACTTACTTTCATCATTGTTGCTTTCATATGCAATGAAAACAATACGCCTTTATCTTTAGCGTCTACTATTTGCTCTTCTAAGAATGTTAAAAGTGCTTTTTTACTTAATACTGTTCCATCAATAATTTCACCTTTTAATAAAGCAAGGTTACTTTTTAAAGTTGTTACTTTTCCGTTAGCATCTGTATGTTGAATATTTACAGAAGTTGCAGCGTTAAGTGTTACAGATTTTTCATTGTTAGCAAAATCACCAGAAGTCATTGTTGCCACATGAGTTTTAGAGTCTTTACTCCAAGCTCCCATTGAGTGTGGGTTCTTCTTAGCGTAATTTTTTACAGCTTTTGGAGCACGACGGTCAGAGTTACCTTCACGTAATACAGGGTTTACTGCACTACCTTTAATTTTGTCGTAACGAGATTTAATATCTTTTTGAGCATCAGTATCTGTGTCTTCCGGGTAGTTAGGAATTGCAAATCCGTGTGCTTGTAATTCTGAGATAGCCGCTTTTAATTGCGGAATTGAAGCACTAATATTAGGTAATTTAATAATGTTAGCTTCAGGTTTTTTTACTAGTTCACCTAATTGAGCTAAAGCGTCTTCAACTTTTTGATTATCTTCTAAAAAATCTGGAAATACAGCTAAAATCCTACTCGCTAATGAGATATCTTTTGTTTCAACTTTTACTCCTGAAGATTTTGAAAATGCTTTAACAATTGGTAAAAATGAGTGAGTTGCTAATGCTGGAGCTTCATCTGTTTTAGTGTAAACTATAGTAGGTGTATTTGCCATTTATATTTTATTTTTTGGTTAGAATTAATTTTTGTTTAGTCTTACAAAGATACGAAATTCAATAGTTTTAAGTAGAAAACTATTGAAGGAGTTGATCGTTTATTTGTGTTAAAAAGTTGTTTTTTTATTCAATTTTGATATTATATCGTTGTAACAGTCCTATTAAGTCTTCTTTTAAGAATTTTGCTTTTGTTATTTTATTATCTTCGGGATGTATGACAAAGTTTTTTGAGCCTCTAAAATCTACTTTTTCTAATATTGAACGGTTAAATTGTGCATGTTTAAAATCACAGTTCTCAAAAATAGATTGTGTAGCATCTGTTTCGATGAAGTCTACTTCCTGTAAATTACAACTTTTGAAGTTGCTGTTTTTTATTTTTAATTTATAGAATGAAGAAAAATTCAGTGTACAATTAGTAAAGTTAAATGCTAATAAGAAATTGTTACACATATTAAAAGGTACACCAATAAGTTTACTATCTTCAAAATGCACGGCTCTAAATGACGTTTGATTTAAGATTGTATTACTAAAATTACAGTTTTTAAAAGTGCAATCTATAAATATTATATTAGATAGATTTGTATTTGAAAAATCGCAATTTAAAAATGTACAATCATCATATTCTACTTTTTCTAATAGGGTAGAGGTAAAGTTATTATTTTTAAAGTCTTGCTGTTCTATTAACGGAAGGTTCATGCAACGGTATTATTTTTTATAAAGGTATAAAAAGCCTTGTTATAAACGAAAAAACCATATCAATGTATTAATTACATTGATATGGTTTTAATCATGGTAAACAAAATGGTATTGAAACAGGAATAACATTTATTATATACTAAATATAGTGTTTTTTATTTGATAAACAAAATACATAGCTAGTATCTAGGGAGTTGAGATATTTAATACATTAAAATTTATGCATAAAAAAAGCCTTGAATAATTTCAAGGCTTTTTTATTATAAGTAATAAAGAGATTATTTTCTAACTTCTTTAATTCTTGCTTTTTTACCAGTAAGACCTCTAAAGTAGTATATTCTAGCACGTCTAACTTTACCTCTTTTGTTAACTTCAACTTTTTGAAGTGCAGGTAAGTTTACAGGGAAAATACGTTCAACACCAACGATACCAGACATTTTTCTGATTGTAAATGTTTCAGAAGTACCAGCTCCTTTACGTTGTAATACTACACCTCTAAAGAACTGCGTACGTACTTTTTCACCTTCTCTAATTTCGTAGTATACTGTGATTGTATCACCAGCACCAAATTGAGGAAAATCTTTTTTTGTTACAAACTCGTCTTGTACAAATTTTACTAAAGAACTCATCTTAATATATTTTTATAATTTTTATCCAACCCAACATTCACGGATCTCGCCAGAGGTTAAATTGAAATTGGCTGCAAATATAATGAATAAATTGAAATTAGAAACTTTTTTTATTGTGAAAATCTATAAGAATTAGTCTTCTAATAAATCTGGACGTCTTTCTTTAGTTCTTTGATACGCTTGTTCTTCTCTCCATTTTTCTATTTCTGGGAAATTTCCGCTGAAAAGTACTTCAGGAACTTTCATTCCGTCATATTCTCTTGGCTTTGTATAAATGGGTGGTGCTAATAAATTATCTTGAAAAGAATCTGTTAATGCAGATGTTTCGTCTCCTAATACGCCTGGGATTAATCTAATAATTGAGTCGCAAAGTACTGCAGCTCCTAATTCACCTCCAGAAAGCACGTAATCTCCTATTGAAATTTCTCGTGTTATAAATTTATCTCTCACACGTTGATCAACACCTTTATAATGGCCGCATAAAATAATAATATTTTCTTTCATTGATAAATGGTTGGCGATACCTTGTTTAAGTGTTTCTCCATCGGGAGTCATATAAATAACCTCGTCATAGTTACGCTCAGCAAGTAAACTACTAATACATTTATCAATAGGTTCAATCATCATTACCATACCTGCGCCACCTCCAAATTGGGTGTCGTCAATTGATTTGTAATTACCAGTTGCAAAATCTCTTATGTTATGAAAGTGTACTTCTGCTAAACCTGCTTCAATAGCGCGTTTTAATATAGAAGCTTCAAACGGACTTTTTAATAAGTCTGGTACGGCAGTAATAATATCAATTCTCATGAGTGTAATTTATATCCTGCAAATATGCGAAGATTATATCTAATATAAAATTAGTTTAGTATTGTAAAATAGAAAACCTGTAAGCGAACTTACAGGTTAGTATAATGTAAAAAACAAATGGTATTTAGTTGTTTTTATGTTTGTTTATTTCGTCTTGTAATTGACGTCTTACTTTTTGTTCGCGTTCAAGAGCATTTCTGCGGTGTTCTTCAAATTCTTCTTCTGTTTCAGATAATGTTTTATTAGCCTGTTTAGTTATTGAATTGCTATTTTTAAATTTATAAATGAATAGTAATAATAATACAAATAAACCACCAATAATACTCCATAATAAAACATTGTAACTGCCTTTACTCATTTGCATTCCGAAGAGTAAAATATTATCTTTTTCAATGTTAGTTTCGTTTAAGGTAGATTTTGTATTCGCAAGATTTTTTTTAAGTTCTAAAATCTCTTTTGCTTGAGTATCTACAATAATTTGAGTATCATCTAAAGTTTTATGAATGGCTTTAAGCGAATCTAGCGTATGACTTTTTAAAGTACTCAACCATGTTTTCTTTACAACCTTATAGTCTTGGTAGTTATTTGACTTTGTAATGACATAATCAAATTGATTATTGATGCTTCCTTCGTTTAAAGAAAGTTTATCATCTTCTTCTATACTAGTGTCTTGAGCTTTTAAATTTGTTAAACAAAAAAGAGTTAATGTTGTAAATAATACGGTTTTTAAAATATTCATTTTGTGCACTTATTTTTCAATAGGGTTTAATTGGCGAGCAAGATAAGAATTTCTATTGATGTTTACTTCCTTTTACGCAAATAGCCTCGCATTTTTGCGAGGCTATTTATATACGTGCTACATCTTATTATGGACGTTTACTTTACTAATAATATGTATAACGTCTTACTTTTGCTATGTATTTTGCTAATCTAATAACTTGGTGGCTATATCCATATTCATTATCATACCATATATATAGGATAGCATTTTTTCCGTCTGCTCTTACAATAGTTGCTTTACTATCATAAATTGAAGGAGCCGAACTTCCTACAATATCACTAGAAACTAACTCATCGCTTAATTCATATTTAATTTGTTCAACAAGATCACCTTCTAATGCATAAGTTTTCATGATGGCATTGATGTCTTCAACAGAAGTTTCTTTTTCTAATTCTAAATTAAGAATGGCTAAAGATCCGTTTGGTACAGGAACTCTAATAGCATTAGATGTTAATTTTCCTTCAAAAGATGGTAGTGCTTTTGAAACGGCTTTACCAGCTCCAGTTTCGGTAATTACCATATTTAATGCTGCTGCACGACCTCTACGGTATTTTCCGTGAAAATTATCAACTAAATTCTGATCATTTGTATAGGCATGAATGGTTTCTAGGTGACCACTAATTACTCCAAAAGTATCTTCCATAACTTTTAAGATAGGAGTAATGGCGTTTGTGGTACAAGATGCTGCCGAAAAGATATCAACTTTATCAGGATTGTTTTCTAAATGATTTACACCATATACTATATTAGGAATTCCTTTTCCTGGAGCTGTTAATAAAACTTTATCTACACCTTTTGATGCTAAATGTCTTTTTAAAGCTTCGTCATCTCTAAAAGCACCTGTATTATCAATTACCATAGCATTATTAATACCATAAGTTGTATAATCAATATCTTCTGGGGCATTGGCCGAAATAATATTTACTGTTGTTCCGTTTATTAATAATGCGTTATTTGCTGGATCTGCAATTACAGTTCCTGAAAAATCACCGTGTACAGAATCGTTACGTAATAAGGCTGCTCTTTTTTCTAAAACAGTAGCGTTTATTGCGCCACGAGTTACAATAGCTCTTAATCTTAATTGACTTCCTTTTCCGGTTTTAGTCATTAATTCTCTAGCTACCAAACGACCAATTCTACCAAAACCATAAAGCACAACGTCTTTTGGTTTAATACTTTCGTTTTTGTGTGCGTCTTTAAGTTTGCTTGCCACAAAAGCAGTTGCATTATTATATTTTTGATCTTCTAATTGAAATTCGTAAGTTAGTTTTCCAATATCCAATTTTGCTGGAGGAAGGTCGAGTGTTTTTATAGCTTGTGCTATTTCTACAGAATCAAAAATTGAAATTGGTTTCCCAACAAAAGCTTCAGCATATTCATGAAGGCTTAAAATGTTGCTTACATTTTTATCAATTAATTGATTTCTAAAAAGCACCAATTCTATTGACTTGTCATACCAAAGATCGCTTACAATTTTAATAAATTCTACAGTTGCTCGTCTTCTGTCTGCCTGAAAAGATAATTCGTTTTCGTACGTTCTGTTAAGACCCATTTTTTTAAAGTTTAGAGTGTTGTGTGTTTAATTTTTTGCAAAAATAGCATATTTCAAACGTTTTCGTAGATTTTTTAAATAAAAAAAAACCTGCTTTTATTCTATCATAAATAAAAGCAGGTTAGGAGTCCTAAAAACTATGAAAAGGACTTATCTCCAAAAGAAATTTTCTTTTTGACCATTCTTATTTATAATTTCAAATTTTAAAGGTTCGTTTGCTGTTTTGTTTTTTATAATTTCAAGAGCAGTATCAATATCCTTTATTTTTTCGTCATTTATAGCAGTGATAATACTACCTTCTTCAATGCCGTTTTTTCTCCAATAACGTTCGTAAGTTGCATCTAAATCTGAAATTTTAACACCGTTCTCGATATTAAATTTCTTTAAATCTTCAGGATTTGCATTTTTAATTCTACCTATAATTGGTAATTGTGCTATTGAATTTTTCACCAAGGTTACCGGAATAACTTTTAAATCGTTATCTCTAATAAGCGTTACATTAATTACATCATTAGGGCGTTTGGTACTTAAATACCCTTTTAAATCGGCAAATTTTGAAATTTCAATATTATCTAATTTTTTGATGATATCACCAGTAACAATTCCAGCTTTAGCGGCTCCAGTATCAGCTTCTACTTCACTTATATAAAAACCTTGAGTATCGTTTACTTCAAAACGTTCTGCAGTAATACTATTTAAAGATAATCCACTTACACCTAAAATTCCGTTTTGCACATCACCATATTCCATAATATCTTCAACCACTTTTCGTGCAATATTACTTGGTACTGCAAATGAATACCCAATATAAGAACCCGTTTGCGAAGATATTGCGGTGTTAATTCCTATTAAATCCCCATTTTTATTCACCAAAGCACCACCCGAATTTCCAGGATTTACAGCCGCGTCAGTTTGTATAAACGATTGTAAATTAGATCCTGATAAATCTCTAGCTTTTGCACTAATAATACCCGCCGTAACGGTTGATGTTAGGTTAAAAGGATTTCCAACGGCCAATACCCATTCTCCAATTTTTGCATTATCAGAATTTCCAAAAGCAATGTATGGCAAATCTTCATCGGCATCAATTTTTAATAAAGCAATGTCTGTTTTTTCATCTGTACCAATTAATTTGGCTTTATAAATTTTATTATCATTTAAAGTAATTGAAAGATCTCTTGCGCCATTAATTACGTGATTATTGGTCACAATATAACCATCTGGAGAAATAATAACACCACTTCCGGTACCTACCTGAGCACGTTGTGATTGTTTTCCGTAGAATAAACTTTCAAAAGAATTTCTGCTAGTTACAATTGCTGTATTTTTCACATGCACTACAGCGTGTACGGTTTTGTCTGCTGCATCAATAAAGTTGGGCATATCTGTAACAGCATTTACATTTACTGTTTCATTTGATGTTGGAAAATACGATGTTTCGGAATTTTGCACTGCTGCAACCTGTGTATCCGGTTCTAAAAATAGTTTGTAGGCGGATAATGTAATCACTCCACCTAATACTGAAACTAAAACTAATGTTGAAATTTTTTTCATATGTAGACTAGGTTTTAAGGTTAATTGTTTTTTTAATAACAACTAAAATTACTTTTTTATTGAATTGCTTTTTATGTTTTAACGATTTTTAACGTCAACTTTAACGTGTGTTAACACTAGCATATTTTGTCTATTATTTTCTATATTTGCAGCACTTATGAAACTTACTTTTTACAAATACCAAGGAACAGGAAATGATTTTGTGATGATTGATAATCGTCAGGAAACGTTTGATAAAGCAGATACCAAAATGGTGGCATTTTTATGCGACAGACGTTTTGGAGTAGGAGCAGATGGTTTAATTCTTTTAGAAAATCATCCTGTTTACGACTTTAAAATGGTGTACTATAATGCCGATGGAAATGAAAGCACAATGTGTGGAAACGGTGGGAGGTGTCTTTCGGCTTTTGCTAAACAACTAGGTGTTATTGATGAAATTGGAACTTTTGAAGCAATTGATGGTTTACACCACGTGGTTATAGAAGACCATATTGTAAAATTACAAATGCAAGATGTTGAAACTATTGAAAACCATGAAAATCATGTATTTTTAAATACAGGATCACCACATCACGTACAATTGGTTAACAATTTAAAAACTTTTGATGTTACTTCTCAAGGTGCAAAAATTAGATATAGCGAATTATACGGTGAAGTTGGAAGTAATATTAATTTTATAAATGCTATAAACGATACTACTTTTGCTGTACGTACTTATGAGCGTGGCGTAGAAGACGAAACCTTATCTTGTGGAACAGGTGTTACCGCGGTAGCAATTGCCATGCATAAAACAGGGAAAACAACCAGTGATTTGGTGACTTTACAAACAGAAGGCGGCACTTTACAAGTGAGTTTTGATTGTGTTGATGGTGTGTATAAAAATGTATGGTTAATAGGACCAGCAACATTAGTTTTTAAAGGCGAAATATTATGATAACACTCAAAGGTAAACAAGTTTATTTACGTGCACTTGAGCCCGAAGATTTAGCGTTTATTCATCATATTGAAAACGACGAATCTATTTGGGAAATTAGTAATACCATTACACCATACTCAATGTTTTTAATTAAACAGTATTTAGAAAATTCTCACAAAGATATTTTTGAAGCCAAACAATTACGTCTTGTTATTTGTAATTATAAAGATGTGGTTTTAGGATTGATTGATTTGTTTGATTTCGATTTTAAAAATAAAAGAGCAGGTGTAGGGATTCTTATTAACGATAAAATTAACCGACAAAAAGGTTACGCCAGTGATGCGTTAAATTTATTGATTAATTATTGCGAAAAACATTTAGATTTGCATCAATTATACTGTAATATTTCAGAAGATAATTTAGCAAGTATTACCCTTTTTGAAAGTTACGACTTTAAAAAAGTAGGATTAAAAAAAGATTGGAACTTCTATAACGGTTCTTATAAAAACGAGTATTTATTTCAACGTATTTCTATATAAATGTATATTAAAAAAATTCTTTGGGCTATGTCCCTAATTGGTATCGTGATTGCAGCATTTTTTGCTTATTACGTGTATAGTGCAATGTTTAAAAGTAACACCGCATTTAATAATGAAAGTGCTTATATTTTTATTCCAACAGGATCAACTTATAATGATGTGCGTTCAGAATTAGAACCTTTATTATTAGATATTGAAAAATTTGATGCACTTGCCGAACGTAAACAATACAATACACACATAAGAGCAGGACGTTATAAAATTACTAAAGGAATGAATAATAACGATATTATAAATTCTATTAGAAGTAAAAACTTAGCCATTAAAATATCATTTAATAACCAAGAGAATTTACCTAAACTTGCAGGTAGAGTGGCAAGTCAAATTGAAGCAGATAGTATATCGATTTTAAACGCAATGACATCGAAAGACTTTTTAGATGAAGCAGGTTTTTCAACTAAAACAGCTTTAGGGATGTATATCCCTAATAGTTATGAGTTTTTCTGGAACACTTCAGCAGAACAATTTAGAGATAGAATGTTAAAAGAATACAATCGTTTTTGGAATGATAGTAGAAACGCCAAAGTTAAGGCGTTAAATTTAACAAGAGACAAAGTGATGACTCTAGCATCAATTGTATATGAAGAATCAAAACAAGCTAGCGAGCAACCACGTATTGCAGGTGTGTACATGAATAGATTACGTATTGGTATGCCATTACAAGCAGATCCTACTTTAAAATTTGCCGCTTACCAATTGCCAGAATATAAAAACACAGTAATTAAACGTGTATTAAATAAGCATATGGATATTGTATCACCTTATAATACTTATAAAAATAAAGGGTTACCTCCAGGACTTATTGCAATGCCTGATATTTCAGCTATTGATGCCGTTTTAAATTACGAAAAACATAGCTACTTATATTTTGCAGCTAATGCTAAGAAATTTGGATATCATAAATTTGCAAAAACATTAAGTCAGCATAATGTTAACGCAAATGAATACCGACGTTATTTATCTTCACAAGGCATAAATAGATAAGATTGAAACCAATTATTATAGCTATTATTTGTGTGATGTTTTCAATAACATCATTGGTGGCACAATCTAAATTAGATACCTTTTTAAAACCAAGTGATAGTTTAAATACATCTCGAAAAAAAGCAGTTATTATTACTGAAGCCGCTTTAGGAACTACAGCTTTGGTGGGTTTAAATCAACTATGGTATGCCGATTATGAACGTTCTAATTTTCATACTTTAAATGATAATGGCGAATGGTTACAGATGGATAAATTTGGCCATGTGTTTTCGTCGTATCAATTAGGAAAAATTGGGGCAGATGTTTTACAATGGAGTGGTGCAGACCAAGAATCACAATTAATATATGGTGCAACTTTAGGATTTACATTTTTAACTGCAGTTGAAGTTTTTGACGGTTTTTCTCAAGAATGGGGTTTTTCTTGGGGAGATATGGCTGCAAATGCCACCGGAACGGGTTTATATGTAGGTCAAGAATTACTATGGAACGAACAACGTATGACTTTAAAGTATTCGTTTCATCAAACAAAATACGCTTCGCAACGTCCCGATAAATTGGGAGCAGGAATTCTAGAAGAAGCTTTAAAAGATTATAACGGTCAAACGTATTGGTTGAGTGTAAATGTGCATTCCTTTTTTAAAACCAGTAAAATACCTAAATGGGCAAATGTAGCTTTTGGTTATGGCGCCGATGGAATGTTAAGCGGACATGATAATTATCTAGAAGAATTAGGCATTTCTCAAAACCGAAAACGTCAGTTTTATCTGAGTTTAGACGTCGATTTGACGAAAATTGAAACAAACTCACATTTTTTGAAGACACTTTTTAGTCTTTTTAACATGATTAAGATTCCTTTCCCAGCCCTTGAACTCACTGGAAAGGGGAACATTAAGTGGCATAATTTTTACTTTTAAAACACATAAATAGTTAATTTTCAGTATTTAAAAAATTTGTGTATATTTGCACGCTGAAAATTTATGCTTGATTCCTTAATTATAGGAATCTTTTAAATTAGCTATTATGAGTAAAAAAAGTAAAATTAATTATATCGCCATCCCTCTATGTATGTGCGCTTTATTATTTGTTGCATTGTATTCTAATCCTGTTTTAGACAAGAAAGCCTATTCAACAGAAGGATTAAAATTAAACTTTACAGTATCTGAAGATATTGCATTGTTAGCCAATGGAACAGCCGATGCTAAGGTTTTTACAACTAATCAAACCGTGTTTCCTAAGTTAGGAAAATCGTTTGTAGGGTTTAAAGAAGCTTTAGGATTTAAAGAATCTGGGGGAAATTACTTTAGAGTAAATTCTTTAGGATATTTAGGGAAATATCAATTTGGTGCTGAAACATTAAAATTGATAGGAATTTATAATCCTAATCAATTTTTATACAATCCAGAACTTCAAGAAAAAGCATTTTTAGCAAATGCAGAACGTAACAAATGGATTTTACGTAAAGACATTAAACGTTATGTAGGTAAAACTATTAACGGTGTTAATGTTACTGAATCAGGAATTTTAGCTGCAGCTCACTTAGCAGGTCCTGGAAGCGTAAAGAAATTTCTAAGAAGTTATGGTTCAAATAATTTTCAAGACGCTTACGGAACTTCTGTTCGTACTTATATGAAAAAGTTTTCTGGGTACGATACTTCGGCGATTATGCCAAATAAAAGAGCCAAAGCAATTTTATAAATCGTATACTTAATCTTTATGAATAATAAAGATAGCTGGGCGTTTGTGCAAATCTACCTTTGTATGTTTCCATTCTTTTACTGTTTGAGTTAAGATATACTCGGTAGGTAATGTGATATCACAAGCAATACATAATCGTGTTTGCGGTTGTAATATGTTACACATATCTTCTAGAATCTTATTATTACGGTAAGGCGTTTCAATGAAAGCTTGTGTTTGATTATGATCAAACGATAATCGCTCCAAACGTTTTAATGTGCTCTTTTTTTCTTGTTTATCAATAGGTAAGTAGCCGTTAAAAGCAAAACTCTGTCCGTTCATTCCAGATCCCATTAAGGCGAGTAATATTGAAGAAGGCCCAACTAGTGGAACTACTTTTATGTTATTTTCGTGTGCTAATTTTACAACATCTGCTCCTGGATCAGCAATACCAGGACAACCAGCCTCAGAAAGTAAGCCTGTAGGTTTTCCGCTTTTACAGGCATCCAAAAAACGTTCTAGATCTGCTTGCTCTGTATATTTGTTAAGTAAATTAAGATTTAAATCTGGTTGCGATTTCTCAGGACAAATTTGTTTTATAAAACGTCTTGCTGTTTTGTCATTCTCTACAATAAAATCATCAACAAGTTCAATTATTTTTTTTACTGAAACGGGTAAGACTTCTAAAGTAGGATTATCTCCAAGTAATGTTGGTATAAGATATAATGTTCCTGTATGATCGTTCATAATTAACCTATAATGAGTTTTTTAATCGTTTTATTACCGCTTTTATTTTTTATGGAAATAAGATACATTCCGCTAGAAAACGTCTTTGTATTTACCACTTTAAGCTGAGACTCAAAATTAGTAATAGATTTTATAAGTTTACCATGAATATTGAAAATTTCTACAGAATTTATTTCAGTATAATTTGCGCTAAATTCTAAAGTAAATTGATCTGTTGTAGGATTAGGATACATTTTAATTTTAGAAATAAAATTATCATTTGTCTGTAAACTTGGCGACTGCAATTTATAGATAATTCCAGAGGCTAATCCGCCAATATAAAGTTCGCCGCTGCTATCTTCTCCAAAACAACTCCAACCGTTTCCTACTTGACGTTTAACAAAATTTAAACTCCATGTGTTGTCTGTTTCAGAAAGTACTCCAATTTCATTACTGCAATAATCAGCAAAAAAATAAAGACCTATAAAATCAGAAAACGACGTGCCTCGATAACGATAACCACCAGTAATTGAACAACGATAAGGATTACCACCATAATTATATTCTCCTATAGGAAAAGTAATACTATTTTGCTCTGGACATTGCAATGCGTTATAGCTGCTACTTCCTTCATAACAACGCCAACCGTAATTAATACCAGCTGTGTTTGTCGATACTTTATTAATCTCTTCTTTGCTACTTTGGCCTACATCTGCAATCCATAACTCGTTAGTTGTAAAATCGAATGAAAATTTCCAAGGGTTTCTTAAACCGTATGCCCAAATTTCTGGAAGTGCATTTGGGTTTTGTGTAGAAGGAAAAGGGTTAGTCTCAGGAATAGCGTAGTTTTTACCATGACTTGTATTATCAATATCTATACGAAGTAGTTTTCCTAAATGCGTTGTTAAATCTTGAGCATTATTATCTGGATCTCCACCCGATCCACCGTCGCCAATTGCGATATGCAAATAACCGTTTGGTCCAAAAGCTAAATCGCCACCATTATGATTAGCATAAGGTTGTGTAACGGTAAGTAATATGAGTTCAGTTAAAGGGTTTGCTGAAATTTCTGAGGCTTTTGTAAATCTAGAAATTACGGTGTTACCATCATCATTTATATAGTTTACGTAAAAAAAACCATTTTCAATATATTGTGGATGAAAGGCAAGACCAAGCAAACCTTGTTCTTGAGTATTGCTATTTACGTTTTGTGAAATATTTAAAAGAGGGGAGGAGGCTACTTCTCCGTTAGCTAAAACTTTTTTTATAACTCCAGCTCTTTCTACAACATATAAATTACTGTCATCTGCATGTTTTATATTTACAGGATTACTAAAGCCTGTGGCAAAAATTTCGAGATCTATACTTTGAGCGTTACTAAAGGTGAAAAACAAACATACGATAAATACTAAAAAGTGTTTCATTTTGTTAATTTTAAGGAAGTTACCTTTGTAAATTACAAAAAAATAAAACGCGGATAAGATATTTAATCTAAAATAAGTTTTTGTGCTAATTTTTCACAAACGCCTTCTAGTAAGTTGTATACGTTTTTAAATCCCGAATCACTGTCGTAGTAGGGGTCGGGTACGTCTTTGTTAAGAATTGTAGGATCTAAATTTAAAATGAGATCTACTTTTTTAATATCCTTTTCGTTTCTAGCTAAAGCGATAATGTTTTGATAATTAGAAGAATCCATAGCGAAAATGTAGTCAAATTCTTCAAAATCAGTAACTTCAAACTGTCTGCTTCTTTGTGCTGTAATGTTAATACCGTGAGCTTTAGCTACAGCAATAGATCTTGAATCTGCTTGTTTACCTACATGGTAATTTGCAGTTCCTGCAGAATCAATAAAATAGGAGTTGGAATTTAGCTTAGATTCCAAAATACCATGGGCAAGCGGTGAGCGACAAATATTGCCTAAGCAAACCATGAGTATTTTGGTCATTCTATGCGTTTGTGTTTATATAGATAATTTCTTTGAAAGATCTTCTACATATTTTTTAAACTGCTTATCTGTAGATGATAAATTATCAACAGTTTTACAAGCGTGTAATACGGTAGCGTGATCACGTTTACCTATTTGAGAACCAATACTTGCAAGAGAAGCTTTGGTATATTTTTTAGCAAAAAACATAGCCAATTGTCTAGCTTGTACAATGTGACGTTTTCTAGTTTTAGATTGTAATGTGCTTACATCCATTTGGAAATAATCAGAGACTACTTTCTGTATATAATCAATAGAAACTTCACGTTTAGTATTCTTAACAAATTTCTCTACAACTTCTCTAGCTAGGCTAATTGTAATTTCTTTTTTGTTAAAAGATGATTGTGCAATTAATGAAATAATAGCGCCTTCAAGTTCTCTAACGTTAGATTTTATGTGTTTTGCAACATATTCAATAATATCATCTGGCATTTCAACACCATCACGATATAATTTGTTTTTTAAGATTGATACACGTGTTTCAAAATTTGGTGTTTGCAATTCTGCAGATAATCCCCATTTAAAACGAGATAATAAACGTTGCTCGATATCTTGCATATCTACCGGAGCCTTGTCACTTGTTAAGATAACTTGTTTTCCGTTTTGGTGTAAATGATTAAAGATATGGAAGAATACATCTTGGGTACCAGTTTTACCAGATAAGAATTGTACATCATCAATAATTAATACATCAATAATTTGATAAAAATGTATAAAATCATTTCTGTTGTTTTTCTTTACCGAATCAATATATTGTTGCGTAAATTTTTCAGCAGAGATATATAGTACTGTTTTTTCAGGATATTTATCCTTAATATCAATACCAATAGCGTGTGCTAGATGCGTTTTACCAAGACCAACACCTCCAAAAATTAATAAAGGGTTAAATGAAGTTCCTCCGGGCTTACTAGCCACAGCTAAACCTGCATTTCTTGCTAATCTGTTTGAATCTCCTTCTAAGAAGTTTTCAAAGTTATAACTAGGGTTTAATTGAGATTCAATTTTTACATTTCTAATTCCAGGAATAATAAACGGATTTTTAAGTTCCGAGTTTTTATTATTCATTGGAATATCAACATTCTGAGATTTTACAGCAGAGCGATTAGAACTTGGAATCTTTTCTGTAAATGGTTGCTTATTTCCATAAGTGTTTTCCATTTTAATAACATATACCAATTTTGCCGCTGGACCTAGCTGTTTTGTTAAAGCAACTTTTAATATTTTAACATAATGCTCTTCTAGCCATTCATAAAAGAATTTACTAGGTACCTGAATGCTTAATGCATTATCAGTAAGCTTAACTGCTAATATAGGTTCAAACCAAGTTTTATATGCTTGGGGTTGTATATTGTCTTTTATAAACAGGAGACAATTATTCCAAACCGATTGCGCAGTTAAATTCAT